>CAWGFD010000002.1:0-3694445 GCA_963821825.1 uncultured Actinomycetota bacterium | reverse complement strand
GCGAGCGTGTCCTGCTGAGGTGGGCGCAGCCACCGCGTGATCCTTCGAGTGATCTCTGACAACCGACTCGAAGTGAGCACGGCGCGCGCAGCAGCGAGCGGACGGACCGCCGCAACGGCTACCGCCACCGCGACCTGGACACCCGGGTCGGCACGCTGGCGTTCCAGGCGAAGCCGCCGCACTCCAGCAGTGCTCAGGGGAGTGGGTGAGTGTGCATCTCGGCAGGACGGGGAGCACCCGGCCGAGGTCGGGATTTCGCGCTCCGCCCATGCTGTGGCGCTCAGTCGGCGGGTCGGGGTGGTGAGGTGTTGCCAGAACTCCCCGGGTGTGAAGTCGTCGGGTTCGGCTCCTGGTGGGGCGTCCGGCGTCCAGGTCATGGCGTGCAGAGCCTGGACTTTGACGGCGTCAGCTTCGCGGCCGTGCCGAACGGGCCAGAGCGGTGGCGCCATTTGGCTGGCCATCACCTCGGCCTGGTTGGGGGGTAGCCGGACGACCCGGGCGAGAGTGGGGTCGGGCGTGGCACGGGTCATGGTGGTCAGTACAGGTGACGCGCCTACCTGGCGGTCGAGTCAGGCGCCCCACCGGGAGGATCCGGATCCGGGACCAGAGAGCGACGAACCACCCCGGATGCGTCGGTGTACGTCGTCAAACGGAACCCGGGGGGTGCCAGGTTCTTGGGAGTCGGCGTCGTGGGTAACGGGGCGTTGGCGCGTCGCCACGCTTCTCGCTCCGCGGGTGTGGCGTAAGGGGGCAACCCCGTCTGCGCTGGCCCGAAGAACTTGAAGAGCTCGCGGACGATCTTCTGTCGGCGTGTGTGCTTGCGCAAGGGGAGCCCTGCGCCGGAGGCCGTCTCGTCCCCCTCGGATGGCTCTTGGTGGTCGGCCATAACGTCACCCTCTGGTGCTTGCATGCGTGGCTTTTCTTTGACGCAGCCCGCGGTTCGGCTCGGTTCGGTTCTGGACACCCTGAGCTCCGGCATCTTGGGCCTTGGTCGGGCCCACTCTACCGATCAGGGGGAGGCGCACAGAGAGGGGTTGCGTGGTGACCAGGACGCCCTGACCTCGATGTTTGATCTTGGACGCGCCTGGTCTGCCGAGGCCCTGGACGGGGCCGCTCGAGCACCAAGATTGCAACTGCGTCAGCACGGCGTCGTCAGCTCGGCCGCGGCTCGGCCCCTTTGAGAACCATGATCAAGAGGAGACACCGCAGGTCAGGCAGGGTGCGCCGTCAGGGACTCGAACCCCGAACCCGCTGATTAAGAGGACGTTTCAGGCGCCATCGGTTCGTGAAGGTCTGGACCCGTGGTAGTCGTTTGCCCTGGCCAGGGGCTAGATCGTGGGTCGTTGCGTGCTGTCGTGCACGACGTCGTGGCAGCGGCTCCGTTAGCACGGCGTTGGCAGACGGCGTCCCGCTGGGAGGCCCTGAGGCCCCGGCCGCTCGGCCTGCGGGGTGGGGGCCGTGATGGATGACGAGGACGGGGCGACGCTGGAGCTGGAGCAGCGGTTCGCGATCGTGCCGGAGTGGGTGCTGGACGCCGACATCTCCGATGCTGCGGTCCGGTTGTACGCGGTGCTGCTGCGCTACGGGCAGTCCTCCGGTCAGCGGATGCCGAGCCGGGGGTTGCTGGCCGCCCGGCTGCGCAAGCGGTCCAAGGACACCGTCGACCGGGCGATGAAGGAGCTGGTCGCCATCGGCGCGGTC
Source organism: uncultured Actinomycetota bacterium (assembly GCA_963821825.1). Classification (GTDB taxonomy): domain Bacteria; phylum Actinomycetota; class Actinomycetes; order Actinomycetales; family Kineosporiaceae; genus CAWGFD01. The sequence continues at coordinate 3,692,744 of CAWGFD010000002.1, read as the reverse complement.
TCGGTCCGCCACCGGCGCCGGGACAACGTGAACCTGACCAACGCCTACCTGGTGCGGGCCACCCCGGCCCGGCCGGCACCGGTCGATGGACTCGCACGCGGGGGGTGGCCGCACGGATGCGGCTACCTCCGGTGGTGGCCGCAGGGTTGCGGCTACCCCTGGCCGCGAGGATGCGGCCAGGGTGGCCGCACCGGTGCGGCCCAACCCAGAGTGTTCTACCCAGAGCATCACCCCTCCTCCCGCCTCCGGGCTGCCAGCCGGTCTGGGCCTGGCCGACGAGGCCGGGTTCGAGCAGCTGGTGGCTCGGGTGCGACAGCTGCGGTCCGAGCGGGGGCTGGCCGTGGCGCGATGGACGTCCCGCACCCTGGCCAGCGTCGTCACCCGGGCGGTGGAGGAGGAGCAGTGGCCAGCGGCGTCCGTCGTGCCCGCTCTGCTGATCGTCGCGGCGGACCGCGAGACCCGGTCGCCGGCGCGGTTGCTGGCCGCCGGTCCGTGGTGGGACGCCGCCGAGCAGGCAGCCCGGGTGTCGACCGGGCCGGCCGAGCAGGCGGAGCTGGCCGAGCTGGAGGCGGTACTGGCCGAGGCGGGCGGGGAGCGGGTGCTGGTGCAGCGGATGGCCCGCGACCGCCTCAGTCGCGCCGGTGAGCCGCTGTCGAGGTTGGCGGTGGCGCGGTTGGCTCTCCAGCTGCTGACCGAGCGCCGGGCGGTGGCCTCGTGACCGGCTCGGCGTCCAGGACCAGGTCGGCCCGGTGGGCGAACGGGACACCCTTCGGAGCGGGAGCAAGATATGCGTCTGGTCCCCAGACGCGGCGCCCACTCGGCCGGCCGCCGCGTGCACGTCGCCGCCGGCCGGTCGTGGGCCCCGGGCGCGGGGGTGTGCGGTGACGGGGCGCCAGCGGTCGCCCGGTCGGGACAGGGCCCACCTGCTGCCGGGCCGGTGCCGGCAGGTGAAGCTGCGCTACTCCCAGGAGGAGTTCGACGCCCTGGCCGCCGCCGCGGCCCGGGCCGGGCTGACGCCGTCCGGGTACGCCGCCGAGACCGCCCTGAGCGCCGCCCGCGGCGTGCAGAGCTCGGGCGGGCCGTGGTTCCGGGAGGCGCTGGTGGAGGTGATGACCGCCCGGGCCCAGGTCCGGCGGGTGGGCAGCAACCTGAACCAGGCCGTCCGGGTGCTGAACGCTACGGGTGAGGCACCGGAGGGGTTGGCCCGCGCGGTCCTCGCCGCGCAGCAGGCAGTGTCGGAGCTGGACGCTGCCGCCGGCCAGCTGGCCCGCCGGGTCTCCGCCAGCCGCCGGGTCGGCCCGGAGGCGGCGATGGGGGAGGCGTCGTGATCGGGAAGGTGACCCGCGGCTCGGACACCGCCGGCCTGTTGCGGTACCTGTTCGGGCCTGGCCGGCACAACGAGCACCTCGACCCACACCTGGTGTCCGCGTGGGACGTCGGCTCCGGCGACGACCTCGACGCGCCAGCGCTGGCCGGGCTGCAGCCGGCACCGCGAGCCGCGGGGGAGCGGTGGTTCGACGTCCGGGGCCTGGCCGAGCTGCTCGACCAGCCGCTGCAGGCCGCCGTCCGGGCGCCGCAGCGGCACGTCTGGCACTGCTCGGTCCGGACCGCGCCGGGCGACCGCCGGCTGAGCGACGCCGAGTGGGCGCAGGTCGCCGCCGACGTCGTCCGCGAGGCCGGTTTCACCGACCCCCGACCAGCCTCGGACGACCACGGACGGCGGGGCGGGGGAGGGTTGCCGATGGGTGGCGGTGCGGCACGCGGAGGACCACGTGCACCTGGTCGTCACCTTGGCCCGGCAGGACGGCGCCCCGGCGCGGGTCAGCAACGACTTCTACGCCGTCGGACGGGCCTGCCGCGCGGCCGAGCAGCGTCTCGGGCTGACCGGGACCGCGCCGCGGGACCGGACCGCCGCCCGGCGTCCGTCGCGGGGGGAGCGGGAGAAGGCGGCCCGGGCCGGCGCCCGGGAGGCGCCGCGGGTGCGGCTGGCCCGGGAGGTGCGTACCGCGGCCGCGGCCACGCTGACCGGGGAGGAGTTCCTGGACCGGTTGGAGGCCGGGGGGTTGCTGGTGCGCCGCCGGTACTCCCAGCAGCGACCCGACCAGGTGACCGGGTACGCGGTCGCGCTGCCTGGGGACACCAACCGCGAGGGGCTCCCCGTCTGGTTCGGCGGCGGCAAGCTGGCGCCGGACCTGTCCTGGCCGCAGCTGGCCTCCCGGTGGTCCAGCGCTACGCCAGACCCGCTCACGCCCGGCTCCGGCAGTGGCGACCTGACACCGGCCCAGCGCGAGCTCGTCTGGCGCCGGGCCAGTGACGCCGCGCAGCAGGCCTGCGCCCAGATCACGCACCTGGCCGCGACGGACCCGGACGCCGCCGGCGACATCGCGCACGCCGCCGCCCGGTTGCTGTCGGCGGCGGCCCGGGTCGTCGACGGACGGGCACTGGCCCGGCCGGCGGACCGCGAGGTGGGCGCGCTGACCGCGGCCGCGGACGTCTTCGACCGAGCCTCCCGCGAGCTGCACGCCCGCCTCCCGGCCCCTCACGTGTCGGGGGAGGCGTTGCGGTTCGCGGCCCGCTGCCTGGTCCAGCTGGGCCGAAGCCGCTCCCGGGAGGGCGCGCAGGTCGGCGACCTGCTCGTGCAGCTGGCGCTGCTGACCGACGCCGTCGCCCGGCTACGGGCGGCCCAGCACCGCGCGACGCAAGCGGCCGCGGCCGCCGCCGCCCGGGACCGGCTGAGCGCCATGACCGGTCCACCTCCGCCGAGAGTGGCTGCCGCAGCCGCACCCCGCCTGACGCCCGCGGCGACGCAGCGGATCCCGGCCCACCAGCTCAGCACCGGTAGCGATCCGCCGCCTCTGTGCACAACTGGCGCAGCGGCTCCACCTGTCCACACCCCAGTCGCCCATCCCGGCCCCACACCTGCTCCCAGACGGAGAGTCCGACCATGACCACCCCCCGCATCCCTGCCCCTGTCGCCCGGCGCCCCCTGCTGACCACGCCCGTCCCGGAGGCGGTCGAGGAGGCACGCCGGCTGATCGCCGCCGTCCTGGACGGCGACCCCGGCCTGGACCACGCCCTGGTCCTCAGCGAGGCGCTGCTGACCCTGAGCGACGTGCACCCGCCCTACCCGCCGGTCACCGACGACCTCGACCCCCTCGACCTGGGCGCCGCGATGCCCAGGATCCGTGCTGCCCTGGACCGTGCGGCCGCGTACCCGCCGACCGAGACGGCCATCCGGGACCTGGCCCGGTACACGCACGTCTCCACCCTGCTCACCTCGCTCGAGCGGTCATTCTCGGACCTGTCCGGTTCAGCTGCCGGGGAGCACCCGTGACCCCCCGAGCCGCGCTCCAGGCACACGACGAGCGGACACCGGACCGCTCCGGCCTGCCGCCATCAGCCACCCTGCAGCCCCTCACCTACGACGACGCCCTTCGCGACCTCGCGCAGGCCCTGTACGCCGTCAGCCGCCACCCCCGCCCGCTACCGGCCGCCGACCAGCCGATCGCCGACCGCGCCCACCGCGCCTGCCTGGAGCTGCTCAGCCAGGTGCACGCCGACCTGACCGCCGGCGGCCGCGGGCCTCGCACGAGCGCACCCGCACGGGTCGACCTGACCACGGTCGCCGCCATCGCCCGGCACCCGCTCGACGCTTTCGCCTCTGCGCCTGCAGCAGAACCCGTGGCCCACCGCCGGTGGCTCGGTGATCGACGCGCTGACCCGTGCACCGGCCAGCGAGACCGGTCGGGCCTGGCACGATGTCACCCGGCACGCCGTCCTGGCCCACCACTGCTGGACCACGGGCCTCAGCGAGGTCATCGACGAACCCAGCCGCTGGGCGGGGCTGGCCGACGTCACCGCCATCGCCCAGACCCTGGCCCGCCTCGACCCCGGCCAGCAGTCTCAGGCGCTGGGCGTGGCCGCCGGCTTCGCGCACCTGGTCGCCGTCAACGCCTCCGCCGAAGCGGTCAACGACGCACGCCGCAGCGGCAGCCCGGCCGGCCCGAGACGCGTCGTCCCGCTCGACGAACGCCCGCACGTCGTCCGCAGCGTGCAGGACATCCCGGCCGCCTTCGCCCAGACCACCCGGCTGATCAACGGGGGCACACTGGCGCCGGCCCGCGTGGCACAGATCGGACTGCTGCAGGCCAAGGCCTGCATCGCGCTGGCCGACGGCATCGACGGGCACGGTCTGCCCGGCCGGTCCAGAGCTCGGAGAACGACTGCGTGAGCTGGCGTCCTGCTTCGGGGAGGCGGCCAGCCAGGCCCGGCGCCTGACCTCCCTGACCGGCAACACGTTGCACCCGGTGCAGCAGGCCACCGAATCCGCTGCCGCCGTCTCCCGGGACGCCGCCCGCCTGGCCGCCGACCCGCAAGCCCTGGACGGCTGCCTGACCGGGATGGCGCGCGTCTCCCAGGCCTTGGTCGCCGCCGCAGAGCGAGGACTGGCCTCCGGCACCTGGCTGACCATCGACTTCAGCCCCGACACCACCGCCACCACGTGGAAGCGCTGGCGACCGCATGAGCCGGACCCAGGCATGCTCACCCAGCTCAGACGCGCGGCCAGCCGTTCCGCCCAGCTCGCCCGGACCGCCAACGGACTACCTGAGAACCCTTCCTTCCTATCCAGCCCGAACCAGGAGCGACGATGCCCAGCACCGACGAGCAGCACCACGACCCGACGTCCGACGCCACACAGCGCCTCACCCAGCTCATCACCGTCATCGCCGGCCTCAGCGAGGCCACCATCCGCCTGCGCGCCACCCGCCTCGACAAGCAGACGACGCTGAACGACCAGCAGGCGAAGGCCACGAGCGTCGGCCAGGTGCAGGCGGCGACGGGCAGACTGCTCGACGGCGGCACGGCTACGCCTTCCCAGGTGCCCGCACGGGCCGCTGGGCTCCGGGGCCCCGAAAGCGTGGCCTTCCCGTACGACATCACCACCGCGGTCCGGCAGCACGCGACCGCCACCATCGGGGCAGCTGCACCGGTGCCTGGTCGAGCTGCGCGGGTGATCAGCAGCTCCCGGCGAGCGTGAGCCGTGAACCGGCTGGACGCCGCGGGGACCGGTGAGGCGGGAGACGACATCCCGAGGCAGGCGCTGCTGGACGCGCATGGACTGGCACACAGCTACTTCCGGCGGGCCTTGGCTGGCTCCTGGTGCCCGGCGTACCTGCGGCAGCGGGGCCTGGAAGGTGCCCTGGACCCGAGCTGGGGGACGGGCTACGCACCACGCGGATGGCGCAACCTGGTCCACTACCTCGACCGGCACGGCGTCGCCCCGGAGGTGGCCCTGGCCGCCGGCCTGGCCTCTCGGACCGCGAACGGGAGAATCATCGACCGCTTCCGTGACCGGCTCGTGCTGCCCATCCAGGATGGCTCCGGCGCCACCATCGCGTTCATCGCCCGCGCGAACCCCGGAGCGGACCCGGCACGAACCCCCAAGTGGATCAACAGTCCGAACACCGCGCTCTACCAGAAGCGGGAGCACCTGTTCGGCAGCACGATCGCGGCCCCTCTCCTGCAGGCCGGCGCGCTCCCGGTTCTGGTCGAAGGACCGTTCGACGCCATCGCGATCACCCACGGAACGGGCGGGCGCGCAGCCGGACTCGCGCTGTGCGGCACCGCCGTGGCCAGCCAGGCCGTGGTCGAAGCACTGAGACAGGCCAAGCGGGGCCCCGCGATCGTCGCCATGGACGGAGATGCTGCGGGCGACGCGGCCGCGCTCAAGGCGCTGGTGGCGCTGAGCCGGGCGGGCGTCACCGTCGATGGGGTTGCCCTTCCCGCCGGGCACGACGCCGCCAGCTGGTTGCTGGAGCACGGCAGAGATGGAGTTGTGTGCGCTGCTCGACCGACGACGTCCCTTGGTCGAGATTGTCCTGGACTCGCAGCTCGCGAAGGCAGCCGGCTGCCGTCAACTTGCTGGCCACCGACCTGGAGGGGACGCCGCGACTGCCGTGTTGTCTCAGCTGGGTCCGTACGACGCAGCGTCCGGCAGCGTGTACGTGCGCGCAGTCGCGGGCGCTTCCGCGACGTGTCGGAACATGAGGCCGTCGAGACGATGAACATCCGTGAGCACCCATGCTCGGCTGGATGCTGGGGACGGCCAGGGGCTCATCCCCCGCGGGTGCGGGGAGCACAGCCCAGCCGGACCTATGACCTGCTTCCGGCTGGGGTCATCCCCGCGGGCGCGGGGAGCACCTTCCGTGGTCACCCTCGGGTACCGTCTAGTTCCGTGCAGCGATCTTCCCGTAGCAGCCGGATGACCCCCTAGCGGCGGCCCTGATCGGAGCAGCGTTAGCGGTCAGCGGCTGCGCGAACCCCCTAAACCAAGCAGCAGCTCAGGAAACCCGGCATGTGGCGGTGATCGGTAAGCAGTCGGTGACCTACACCGACGGTCTGGTGATCAGCGTCAGCGAGGTGGTCCCCTACGCCGCGCTGGACCTGAGCCCCGGGCAGGCTGCCTTCGTGGTTTTCGTGGACATCCAGAACGGGACCCCGCAGCTGTATGACCCCCTGCTGACTAGGGTCACAGCGACCGTCGATGGGGTGAACGCCATGCCCCTGCTGGAGCCCCGTTTCGGGAACGGCTTCCAAACCTCGATCCCACCTGCCGGGGACTCGGAGGTGCTGTACGCCTTCACCCGGCCTGTCGAGTCCACCACCAGTGTCGTCATCCAGGTGGACCCGCGGCTGGACGGCATGGGTAGGGGACCGGCCGTGTTCAGCGGCCAGATCACCCCACACACCGGGGCCTAACCCCAATACCGTTCAGTTAGGACTACAGGGGTGTCGTTTCGGGGTATGCCTCGTGGTGGGTGGCGTAAGCCGGAGTCGGATCGTCGGTTGTCGGACCTGGTGTCGGTGGGAGTGCTGACCCGGGTGTTCCCGCCGGGTCTGGTCGATGAGGTGATCGAGGCCGCGGGGCGGACCCAGCAGCGTCATCGGGCATTGCCGGCGCGGGTGATGGCGTACTTCGCGATCGGGATGGGCCTGTACTCCGAGGGCTCGTACGAGGACGTGCTGGCGCAGCTGAGTGTGTCAACCCGCGCTGGCCCCACCGTGACGGCTTGATGTGGCCCCACCGGTGACGGTGGATCTTGGCGGTGTCGGTCATGGCTGGGCCTGACGGGCGCGGGTGTGGGCGAGGCGGTAGCTGCTGGTCCCGGTCTCGATGATGTGGCCGTCGAAGGTGAGCCGGTCGACGATGGCGGAGCAGAGCCGGGGGTCGTTGAACGTGTTCGTCCAGGCGGAGAATGGCTCATTGGTGGCGATCGCGACCGAGGCGCGTTCTTCGCGTTCGGTGAGGACCTGGAAGAGCAGCTCGGCGCCGCGGCGGTCCAGGGCGAGGTAGCCGAGCTCGTCGAGGCAGAGCAGGTCGACCCGGCCGTAGCGGGCGATGACGCGGGTGAGCTGTCGGTCGTTGTCGGCTTCGGCGAGCTCGTTGACCAGGCGGGAGGCCAGGACGTAGCGGACGCGGTGCCCGGCCTCGGCCGCGGCGGTGCCCAGGCCGATGAGCAGGTGGGACTTGCCGGTGCCGGAGTCCCCGATGAGGCAGAGCGGGGCGCCGGCGGTGACCCAGCCGCCCGAGGCGAGGGCGGCGACGGTAGCGGGGTTGATGTTCGGGTTCGCGGTGTAGTCGAAGTCCTCCAGGCGCTTGGGGCGGGGGAAGCCGGCGTCGTGGACGCGGCGGGCCCGTCGGCGGGTGTCCCGGTCGTCGCACTCGGCCAGCAGCAGCTCGGCGAGGAACCCGGCGTAGGTGTGCTGCTCGCGTTCGGCGACGCCGACGAGCTCGTCGACCCGATCGCGGATGGTGGGCAGGCGCAGCGCCCGGCAGGCCGCGTCGATCGCGGTCGCGGCGGCCTCGTCGGTCACCGGCCTGCCCTTCCCGCCGGCCCGGGCAGGCGGACGCGATGGGGGGCGGGAGGGCGGACCCGGGGGCGGGCTGGGCCCGTTGTCTCCGGTGCTGGTGGAGGCGGTGGTCATGACACGGCTTCTCCTTGCCTGGTAGGGGTTCCCGGGCTGTCGGGGCTGTCGGGGCTGTCGGGGCTGTCGGGACTGTCGGGGCTGTCGGGGCTGTCGGGGCTGTCGGGGCTGTCGGGACCGGGGGGCGGTGTCGTCGCGGCGGCCGGGCGGCGGCTGAGCAGCTCGTCGTAGGCGGCGACCGAAGGCAGGGGTCGCGGGTCGGTGGGCAGGTCCGGACTGATGACCGCCGGGGCGAGGGGACGGTCGGGCAGGGCCAGCACCGCGGCGCCGCCGGTGGCTGATGGGTCTCCCGCCGCCGCGGCGGCTGCCGTGCCCGCGCGGCGGGCTTCGACCGCGACGACGTCCGGGCTGGTCGCTCCGACCGCGAGGGCAGCGTGCAGCCCGGCGGTCACCGCGGCGGCGGGCAGCTGGCGGTGCAGCAGGAGGACCTCGACCAGCGCCCGTGTGCCACCGGCGTCGCCGTGCGCAGCGCGGGCCGCCGCCCACCACGCCTCGTGCGCCGCGGTGAACGTCCCGCTGCTGCGGGCCTGGGCCAGCGCGGTCGCCCCGGGCAGCGCGCCGGGCTTGCGCGCGAGCACCTCCAGGTAGTGGTCCAGCACGAGGGTCTGGGAGCCCCGCACGGTGGCCCGGGCGTGGCAGGCGACCTGACGGCGCCCGTCGAACACCAGCACCTGCGTGGCGCGCAGCAGCACCCGGACCCGCTGCCCGATCAGCCGCGCGGGCACCGAGTACTGGCACTGGCGCACCGTGATCCGGGCGTGCCGGTCCACCCGCGGCGTGAGACTCAGCCCGGTCTCGAACGCCTCGGCGGGCAGCGGGCGCAGCAGCGGCGCCTCGAGGGCGAAGTCCTCGGCGACCCGCTGAGCCCGGGAGGCGATCCGGCGGGCGTCGTCGGCGGCGTCGTAGCCGACCAGCCGCTCGTTCAGCTCCGCCAACGAGCCCACCTGCGGCAGCGGGGTCAGGTGGGTGCGGCGGAAACGCCCGCCCTCGCCCTCCACCCCGCCCTTCTCGTGCGCCCCCTCCTTCCCGGGCTGGCAGTAGAACGCGTCGAACCCGTATTCTCTGAACTCGATCTTGGCGTGTGCGGGTGGCGGGGTCGTGAGGTCAGCCGCGGTGGCTGTGCGGGATGCCGAGGTCGACGGTGCCAGTGGGGTGCGGTCGACGGTTGGCGAGTTGGGCGAGTTTGTCGTCGGCACCGGCGAGGCTGACGCGTAGGCCCTCGACCTCCCCGAGCCATCCTTCGTGTTCGGCTTCGGCGATCCGGGCGTGCAGGTTGTCGCGGATCTCGACCAGTCGGGCGCGTTGGGCGGGGTCGGGCCAGAGCATGGGGCAGCGGATGCAGGCGTGCTCGTGGATGCAGGGGCTGTCGAACGCTCGCCCGCAGGTGCCGGTGGAGACCTTGCGGCGTTCGAAGTGGCCGAGGAACGCGGTCCATTCCTCATCGGTGGGTGCGCGGTATTCCTCGCTGGGGCGCAGGGAGCGGCGGCGGGCCAGGAACGCCAGGTGGGCTGTGATCGCCTGCTCGGGGTAGATGGTGGTGTATCCCATGGTGACGTTGATGTCGTGGTGGCCGGCGATGATCTGGGCGATGTGCGGGGGGAGCCCGGACAGCACCGCGTCGGTGATGAACAGGCGCCGGAAGTCGTGCGGGGTGAAGTGCAGCGCCTCGGCGGTGGCGGGGTCGGTCAGGCCGGTGTGCCGCAGGGCGGTGGTCAGCAGGTCGCGGACGGCGCCGTCGCCGATGGCACGCTGCTCGGCGCCGATGCGGCGTTGGAACAGCAGCGGCGCGGGCGGGGACCAGGTGCGTTCGCGGCCGTCGTAGGCGGCCACCAGCGGGATCGTTCCGTCGCGTCCTCGTAGCCGGGCGATCACCGCGGCCAGCACGTCGGCCAGGTCCGGGCTGATCACCAGGAGGCGTTCGGCGTCGGTCTTGGACGGGGCGATCTGCAGCAGGGGCACGATCTCACCGGTGGTGGGCAGCCGGTACTGGACCAGGCTGTGGTGGGACAGTTCGGTGAGCTCCTCGACGCGGATGCCGGTGGCACGCAGGACTTCGACCACGGCGAACGCCCAGAACGCGTTGTCCTCTTCGCGGCCCAGGTCGCGTCGGGCGCCGGTGTCCGGGTCCTGCGCCCACACCTTCGCGGCCGCTGACCGGGACGGCGCCGCCCGCAGCAGGGTCTGACCCGCGGCGGTGAACATCTGCCCGGCAGGTGTCTGGCTGGCTGCGGCCAGGACGGCGGCGGTGTCGAGGCGGCGCTGGTTGACGCTGCGGGCCAGGACCGGTAGCACGGGTAGCCGCTGCCGGGTCCGGGCGTCCATCCGGGACTTGCGGTGCCGCTTGTCCTTGCGTCGGTTGATCTCTTCGGCGCCGACCGGGCAGGGCGCCACCCAGGCCGCCCACCGCTCGGGGGCCTCGACCGCCCAGTGGGCCAGGTCGAGGTAGAACGCCCGGACCGGGGTCAGGCATTCGCGGTAGTTGATCCTGGCCACGTGGGTCTGCGTGGTCCGCCCGTCCGCGCCGGGGATCGACTTGGGGACGGTGCGCAGCCGCTGTTTCCAGCCTTGGGCGACCTCGGGCGCTAGGTGCAGGCTGTCGATGCCGGGGTGGTGACGTTCCAGGTCGGCCCAGAACAGGCCGACCAGGTAGCCGGCCAAGGAGTCCAGGCTGGTGTAGTCCAGGGTGGGTTGGCGTTCGCGCAGGTACTCCACCAGCAGGTCCCGGACCGGGCCGCAGGCCAGCCGGTGCCGGTCGACCAGCTGCTCGGGGGTCAGCTGTCCCCGCGTTCGTAGCTCCCGCAACGTTCGCGGTGCGTCCGGGCCGAGGACCCCCATCGCGTGCAGAGTCCGGTAGAACAGGTGCGTCGCCCCGACCGACGTGCCGCGCGCCGCGGCCTCGGCCGCCAGCAGTTCCAGCACGTCCCCGGCGGTGACGTCGGCCAGGGTGCCGCCTTTGCCGGCCAGGATGAGCGTGGCCCGGTAGACGGTGCGGGAGGCCGCCGCCGGTGACACGTCGGGATCGGCCGCGCACAACGCCTTCAGCTGCGCGAACCCGGCCGGGTCACGGTGACGGGCCATCACGTTGCTCAAGCTGCCGTGCCGGAAGCCGGCGCCGACCAGCAGTTGCAGCCCGGGCCGCAGCACGTCGGCGCCGATCGCGATCCGCATCGCCCGGAAGAACGCGTCGTGTCTCCAGTCGGCGTCCTGACCGCGACCGCGCAGCCAGCCGACCAGGGCCTGCCGCCACGACGGGTCGGCCTCGATGCCGCTGGCCAGCCACCGCTGCTGCCACGTCCGGCCCGGGTAGTCCTGAAGCCAGTCCAGCAGCAGCGCGACCCCCAGCCCGTGGCTGGATCGGTGACGGTCAGCGGTGGGCCGGTCGGTGTCGAACGGCGGCGCAGACAGCAACGCCGACAACGCCGCCCGGTCCATCGCGGTGACCGGCCAGTCGTCCATCCGGGGCCGCGGCGCGCCCGTCGTCGCCGTCACGGCGTTCACCGCGTCGCCGGTGCCCGAGACGGCTGCGGTGTCGCGGACGCGTGCGCCGTCCAGGCTCACCGCCCGGTCTGGTGCCGCTGACGGCGGCGCACCCGATCCAGGGTCCGATGCAGGGGCCGATGCAGGCCCCGATGCAGGGGCCGCTGAGACTGACGAGGGCCTCACGACGGCGCTCACTGTGGTCATCGCGGTCCCGTCCCGAAAAGCACGGCCAACGACTCGGGACGGTATCCGGGCGCTGGAGGCGGGCTGCTGCGGGCGCTGGCCTGACGGGTGGCCTGCTCATGGTGGGTGAGCACCCGCCGGATCACCTCTTCCTTGCGAGGGGTCAGGTACAGCTGAGTGGTGCTCAGCAACGCATGGCCCAGCACGTACTGCACGTCGGTCAACGGCAGCGCCGGGTCCTGCGCCATCCGATAGGCGGCGGTATGCCGCAGCGCGTGCAACGTCGCCCGGCTGCCGGCCGCCGCCGAGGCCCGCTCGAACATCCGGTGCACCGCGTGATACGTCAACGGCCGAGTCGGCGTCCGCGACGTCCACCACAACGGCAGCCGACGGCCCTTGCCGATCAACCCTTCCATCTGGACCTGATACAAGCGCAGCCACACGAACGCGTCACTGGACGCCGGCAGTTCCTGCACCGCCCGGCTGCCCTTACGGACCACGCTGATCACCTGACGTCCCGGGTCGACGCCGCCTTGCGTCACGCTGAGCAGTTCCGAGGCCCGCGCCCCGGTGGAGACGTAGAACGCGACCAGCGCCCGGTCCCGGTGCGACCCCAACCTGGCGAAGATCTCGTTGAACTCCTCGTCCGGGACCGACCGCGGGACCCGGGCCGGAACCTTCGGGCGATACGCACCAGCGCGCTGGTTGCGGTGCGGTTCCATCGGATTGTGGTGCTCGTGCGCCCGGCGGCCGCGACGCGAACGGTCCAACGGGAACGGGTTCACGATCGGGCCGGTCCCGGCCTCCAGGTGGAAGCCGTAGAAGCAGCGCAGCACCGTCTCGGCGTGCGCCCGCACCGACGGCGCATACGCCCGCCCCGACCCCCCAGACACCTGCCCCGACCCCTGCGGCGCCTGCTCGGACTGGCTCGCCGAGCCCGACCCGGCCGCGACCTGGCCCGTGCGCCAGTGCGGCCGGGCCGGCTTCCCGGCGATCAGCATCCACCGGCAGAAGTCGCGCGCCTCGACCCGGGTCGCCTGATCCCAGCGGATCCCGGCCGCCCACACGAACCGGAACCAGCGCAGCAGATCCAACCCGTACGACCGGATCGTCGCCGTCGACCGGCCGCATGCCTGCAACTCGGCGAAGAACGCGGCCACCGGCTCGACCGTCGCGCCGTCGGCATCGACCAGCCGGAACGGCACCGCCTCGTTCCCGGTCGCCTCCAGCGCGCCGACCAACGGCACCGCCAGCCTCGCCAGATCCAGCCTGTTGTTCGCGTCGTCGACCACGATCGCAACTTAGCCAGTCACGCAGCCAAAACCCTGTCTACCTGCATGGATGCGTGTCGCTGTTCAGTCAACAGGTAATGCCGCGCGAACGCGACGATCCCCGGGTTACGCACCGGCATCCCGGCGATGTGCTCGGTGGTGACGGTCTTCTCGTTGTCGGTCAAGACGTACGTCGGGGCGCCACCGAGGCGGCGCAGGGTGACATCGAGGGCGGCCATCACCGAGGGCATCGTCTTGTCCCGGATCGCCAGGACCACCCGGAACCTCGACCACGCCAGCCACGCGATGAACAACGTGGTCTTCACCCCGTCGATGACCGGGCCGTCGCCGAAGTCGTACTGCAGCCACATCCCCGGCTCGCTCACCCAGGGGCGGTGCACGCGGACCCGGCCCAGGCGGTAGTCCCGCTTCACCGCCGCGACCGCCCGGCGGGTCGTGCGCTCGGACCCGGTGTACCCGAGGCCGGCCAGCTTCTCGTGGGCGCGGTCCGCGCGCAGCTTCCCCTTCGAGCGTTCGATCCACTCCTCGATCTTCGGGAGGAACTCGTCGATCAGCCGCGGCCGGGCGGCGGGCCGGTCGGACAGGGCGCCCGCTTCGCGGGCGGCGACGTACCGGCCGACGGTGTGGTGCGAGACCCCGGACAGGCCACCACCGGGCAGTTCTCGTGACCGTCACCGGGCAGGTCTCACGACCGCCCCTGGGCAGATCTCAATGGCCCTTGACATTGAGCGAGGCCCACCCGCGATGGAGCCCGGTCTCGAGGACCGGGAACAGTCGATCTGCGGCGGGCCGCCATGCGCCGCGCCGAGGGCCCCGCGATGGAGCCCGGTCTCGAGGACCGGGAACAGTCGATCTGCGGCGGGCCGCCATGCGCCGCGCCGAGGGCCCCGCGATGGAGCCCGGTCTCGAGGACCGGGAACAGCGGCGGTTTCGTCGCATGGCTCATGGCCGTCTGCACCCCGCGATGGAGCCCGGTCTCGCGATGGAGCCCGTCTCGAGGACCGGGAACAGTCGACGAGGCCTCACGCGAAGGCGTGCCGCCGACCAAGCCCCGCGATGGAGCCCGGTCTCGAGGACCGGGAACAGCCCCGACCACCTGGGAGATCAACACCCGCGTCGATGCCGCGATGGAGCCCGGTCTCGAGGACCGGGAACAGGCGCACCCTGCTACCCGACCCCGACCGTCGACATCCCGCCGCGATGGAGCCCGGTCTCGAGGACCGGGAGCAGCGGTCCTAATTCCGGGCCAAGAATGCCGCGTGTCGTCCGCCGCGATGGAGCCCGGTCTCGAGGACCGGGAACAGCACTCCTAAGCAGCTACCACGCATTCTCCGCCGGGCTCGCCGCGATGGAGCCCGGTCTCGAGGACCGGGAACAGGCTCTACCCGAAGGTGATGGCGTCCAGCGGGGGGAAGCCGCGATGGAGCCCGGTCTCGAGGACCCGGAACAGCACTCCTAAGCAGCTACCACGCATTCTCCGCCGGGCTCGCCGCGATGGAGCCCGGTCTCGAGGACCGGGAACAAGTATTGGTGACCGTCGCGATCAGCTGCCCATCCCAGAAGCCGCGATGGAGCCCGGTCTCGAGGACCGGGAACAGCGCCGCCTCATCCCAACCGACCAGGCACTCAAGCAGGCAGCCGCGATGGAGCCCGGTCTCGAGGACCGGGAACAGCGGCGACCTGCACCTTGCTGCCGTCGGCGTGGACCCCGCCGCGATGGAGCCCGGTCTCGAGGACCGGGAACAGCCTCTCGATCGGCGGCTCTGCGTGAGCACGTCGACCACGCCGCGATGGAGCCCGGTCTCGAGGACCGGGAACAGCCCGAACACGTGGGACGCCGGGACCTGGTCCTACTTCCTGCCGCGATGGAGCCCGGTCTCGAGGACCGGGAACAGCTCCCTGACAAGAGCAGGGGGTGGGCAGCCAAGGTCATGCCGCGATGGAGCCCGGTCTCGAGGACCGGGAACAGCTGGACACCGATCCCGCCGTGCTCGAGGGCATCCTGCCGCGATGGAGCCCGGTCTCGAGGACCGGGAACAGCCCCTGGACACCGATCCCGCCGTGCTCGAGGGCATCCTGCCGCGATGGAGCCCGGTCTCGAGGACCGGGAACAGGTGGGGCCGCCGGCTGTAGACGAACTGTTAACCCGCCGCGATGGAGCCCGGTCTCGAGGACCGGGAACAGATGCGCGACGAGCTCGCTCCGGGGACCGACCGGAACCGGCCGCGATGGAGCCCGGTCTCGAGGACCGGGAACAGTCAGCTTCTTCGACAGCTCCCTGAACGCCTCCGACCTGCCGCGATG
The DNA here is from genome assembly GCA_963821825.1 of uncultured Actinomycetota bacterium. GTDB lineage: Bacteria > Actinomycetota > Actinomycetes > Actinomycetales > Kineosporiaceae > CAWGFD01. The sequence goes on along the minus strand of CAWGFD010000002.1, from coordinate 3,677,499 downwards.
GAGCCCGGTCTCGAGGACCGGGAACAGTGACGGTATCGAAGCTCACCCAGCCGAGGCCAAAGCGCCGCGATGGAGCCCGGTCTCGAGGACCGGGAACAGCCTCTCGATCGGCGGCTCTGCGTGAGCACGTCGACCACGCCGCGATGGAGCCCGGTCTCGAGGACCGGGAACAGTCCAGCCCGGCGAGCCCGGTCGCGGTCCCGAGCTCGTCGCCGCGATGGAGCCCGGTCTCGAGGACCGGGAACAGCCTCTCGATCGGCGGCTCTGCGTGAGCACGTCGACCACGCCGCGATGGAGCCCGGTCTCGAGGACCGGGAACAGCACCGACCATGATGTTCTGCCGGAGGATCGGCTGCAGGCCGCGATGGAGCCCGGTCTCGAGGACCGGGAACAGGCCCCAAGACCGTGTCAACGTGGTACGCCCACACCCAGCCGCGATGGAGCCCGGTCTCGAGGACCGGGAACAGCTCGACGCGTCGGCAACGCCGGTCGTCACCAACCTCATGCCGCGATGGAGCCCGGTCTCGAGGACCGGGAACAGCGACGGCGACCTGCCGCGAGCCACCACCGCCGCCCTCGCCGCGATGGAGCCCGGTCTCGAGGACCGGGAACAGCTACATCACTAAAGACCGCCCGCGGGAGCGGGCTTGCCGCGATGGAGCCCGGTCTCGAGGACCGGGAACAGCGACGGCGACCTGCCGCGAGCCACCACCGCCGCCCTCGCCGCGATGGAGCCCGGTCTCGAGGACCGGGAACAGCGACGGCGACCTGCCGCGAGCCACCACCGCCGCCCTCGCCGCGATGGAGCCCGGTCTCGAGGACCGGGAACAGCTACATCACTAAAGACCGCCCGCGGGAGCGGGCTTGCCGCGATGGAGCCCGGTCTCGAGGACCGGGAACAGTGACGGGGCCAAGCTCCGCATCCCCAAGGACTCACTGCCGCGATGGAGCCCGGTCTCGAGGACCGGGAACAGCGCCGTGCCCCTCGTCGCCTTCGCCGCCGCCAGCAACCAGCCGCGATGGAGCCCGGTCTCGAGGACCGGGAACAGCTGCGGGTGCTGGACACCCACTCAGTGAGCGTCACAGAGCCGCGATGGAGCCCGGTCTCGAGGACCGGGAACAGGGGCGCGGCGCTCGACAAGGCAGCAGCGACGCGCGAGCCGCGATGGAGCCCGGTCTCGAGGACCGGGAACAGGCGGCCCTCACGGGTCACCAGGACCGGGGTGATACCGAGCCGCGATGGAGCCCGGTCTCGAGGACCGGGAACAGCAGCTAGACCCCAAGGCGTACAAGGCGGCGCACAACGGGCCGCGATGGAGCCCGGTCTCGAGGACCGGGAACAGAGCCCGAGCCGGGCGATCACCGGGTCCAGGACGACCGGGGGGCCGCGATGGAGCCCGGTCTCGAGGACCGGGAACAGGCAGACGTGTCGAACTACCTCGCCCCCAACATGCCGCCGCGATGGAGCCCGGTCTCGAGGACCGGGAACAGTGCGCTTGGAGGGCCTTCACCTGGCCCAGCGCCTTGAGCCGCGATGGAGCCCGGTCTCGAGGACCGGGAACAGCGGCCAAGCGCACCGCAAGCAGGTCGCCGGTCACCCCGCCGCGATGGAGCCCGGTCTCGAGGACCGGGAACAGCGCCCCGCGGCGACCCGCGCTGACGCGCAAACAGGCCGCGATGGAGCCCGGTCTCGAGGACCGGGAACAGCAGATCACCGACGTCATCACCCGCGTGGTGGTGTCGTGGCCGCGATGGAGCCCGGTCTCGAGGACCGGGAACAGTCTGCCGGACCTGCCCCGTCCGCGAACCCTGCCTCGCCGCGATGGAGCCCGGTCTCGAGGACCGGGAACAGCTCGACCTCGGTGTCCCCATCCTGCTGCTCGCCCAGCTGCCGCGATGGAGCCCGGTCTCGAGGACCGGGAACAGCGGCAACCACCCGCGGCCGGCGACCAAGCAGCTCGGGCCGCGATGGAGCCCGGTCTCGAGGACCGGGAACAGCCACTGGCCCCGCCCCGGGCAGTGGGGGCACCACCTGCCGCGATGGAGCCCGGTCTCGAGGACCGGGAACAGCTCCCAGCTTCAGGCTGGGGACCTTGTGGCGTGGGACGAGCCGCGATGGAGCCCGGTCTCGAGGACCGGGAACAGCCCGAACACGTGGGACGCCGGGACCTGGTCCTACTTCCTGCCGCGATGGAGCCCGGTCTCGAGGACCGGGAACAGCGGCCGTGGCCGGCGTTCGCCTTCCACGACTCGGCGAGCCGCGATGGAGCCCGGTCTCGAGGACCGGGAACAGCGCCCGCGACGTGGTCTGCTACCCGCAGTCGTTCTCGACGCCGCGATGGAGCCCGGTCTCGAGGACCGGGAACAGGCGGCGAGCTGGCGATTTTCCGCGGGCTGTCCTACCCGCCGCGATGGAGCCCGGTCTCGAGGACCGGGAACAGACGGGACGCTCCCGGCGCCACCGAGCAGCCCGTACCTGCCGCGATGGAGCCCGGTCTCGAGGACCGGGAACAGCGATCGGGGTCAAATCGTCCAACCCGACCCTGTAGGCGCCGCGATGGAGCCCGGTCTCGAGGACCGGGAACAGCACCGCTGCCACTTCGCGTGGATGGCATGGCCCTCCTCGCCGCGATGGAGCCCGGTCTCGAGGACCGGGAACAGTCCCCGACGAGCCAGCCAGGCCATGAACGACCACGAGCCGCGATGGAGCCCGGTCTCGAGGACCGGGAACAGCCGCGCTCGGCGGCACCGACACCATCCGCGTACTGCTCGCCGCGATGGAGCCCGGTCTCGAGGACCGGGAACAGCCGCCGAGCTCGCCGAGCAAACGCCCAACGCTATCGCCGCGATGGAGCCCGGTCTCGAGGACCGGGAACAGCCGTAAGCCCCGACAGGAGATTCTCAAGTGACCACCCCGCCGCGATGGAGCCCGGTCTCGAGGACCGGGAACAGCCGGGTGGGCGATCCGGCTGGAAGCGGAGATCAAGATTACGCCGCGATGGAGCCCGGTCTCGAGGACCGGGAACACATCAACCTTGTAGAGCCCACTCCCTCCCAGGACCCGCCGCGATGGAGCCCGGTCTCGAGGACCGGGAACAGCCGGGTGGGCGATCCGGCTGGAAGCGGAGATCAAGATTACGCCGCGATGGAGCCCGGTCTCGAGGACCGGGAACACATCAACCTTGTAGAGCCCACTCCCTCCCAGGACCCGCCGCGATGGAGCCCGGTCTCGAGGACCGGGAACAGAGGCTTTCCTGGAGGCTGGAATCCCCTACGTCATCGAGCCGCGATGGAGCCCGGTCTCGAGGACCGGGAACAGAACACTGCCGACTACCTGCGGGTCAGGGACCCTGGCCTGCCGCGATGGAGCCCGGTCTCGAGGACCGGGAACAGCCCCCGGCTCGAATGCCGGGGCGGAAGGCTTCAGATCGCCGCGATGGAGCCCGGTCTCGAGGACCGGGAACAGGCCGTCTGCGGGGCGAAGGTCGTGGTTGGAGGGAACGGGCCGCGATGGAGCCCGGTCTCGAGGACCGGGAACAGCTCGCCGAGCCGACCCTGCTGCACATCGACAACCTGGCCGCGATGGAGCCCGGTCTCGAGGACCGGGAACAGTCGCCGAGTCGTGGAAGGCGAACGCCGGCCACGGCCGGCCGCGATGGAGCCCGGTCTCGAGGACCGGGAACAGTCGCCGAGTCGTGGAAGGCGAACGCCGGCCACGGCCGGCCGCGATGGAGCCCGGTCTCGAGGACCGGGAACAGTCCTTCTCGGCGTCGGTCAGCCGCTCATCGCCGGTCCTGCCGCGATGGAGCCCGGTCTCGAGGACCGGGAACAGTCGATGTCCGCAATCGTCGCCTGCAACGCCTTCAACGAGCCGCGATGGAGCCCGGTCTCGAGGACCGGGAACAGCAGTACCAGGTGACGGCCAGCTGGTACGCGTTCAGGCCGCGATGGAGCCCGGTCTCGAGGACCGGGAACAGGTCGCCAGGCCGGTGTACGCCTGCACGCCCGGGGTGTTGCCGCGATGGAGCCCGGTCTCGAGGACCGGGAACAGCAGCATCGGGGGGAGCTCCCGATCGGGGGGCGGGGTCAGCCGCGATGGAGCCCGGTCTCGAGGACCGGGAACAGGTGATCGCCGAGGTGCGGCACAGCCTCGACGCCCACAAGCCGCGATGGAGCCCGGTCTCGAGGACCGGGAACAGGCCTCTCAAGGGCTCCCGGGTCGTCCCCGAGCAGACCGCCGCGATGGAGCCCGGTCTCGAGGACCGGGAACAGCAGTCCGCGGTCCGGCAACTACGTGTGGACGGGCAGCCGCGATGGAGCCCGGTCTCGAGGACCGGGAACAGCTCCCCGGCCACCGGGGATGGACCCGTGGCTCTTGCCGCGATGGAGCCCGGTCTCGAGGACCGGGAACAGTGGATCCGCTTCGATGCGGCCGACCCGAACCCCATCAGGCCGCGATGGAGCCCGGTCTCGAGGACCGGGAACAGCTCCACTGGCCCCGGCCCGGGCAGTGGGGGCACCGCATGCCGCGATGGAGCCCGGTCTCGAGGACCGGGAACAGAGCCAGTCGCAGCGCAGCGGGCTACCGCCTGGGAGACGGCCGCGATGGAGCCCGGTCTCGAGGACCGGGAACAGCGACCCGCACGTGCTGTCGTTCACGGCTCCGACCTACGGGCCGCGATGGAGCCCGGTCTCGAGGACCGGGAACAGCGGGCTGGTTCCGGTAAGGATGACGTGTCTGGGTTCGGGGCCGCGATGGAGCCCGGTCTCGAGGACCGGGAACAGTACTTCGACAGCGCCACCGATCAGAACCAGGGCTGGTAGCCGCGATGGAGCCCGGTCTCGAGGACCGGGAACAGCTGCGCGTCACAGCAACCCACGATCCATCCCTCGAGAGGCCGCGATGGAGCCCGGTCTCGAGGACCGGGAACAGGACCCGCACCAGCCGCAAGGGAGCCTGACATGGCCAAGCCGCGATGGAGCCCGGTCTCGAGGACCGGGAACAGACCACCGCCCAGGTCGCCGACGAGTGCCGGGCATGCGTGCCGCGATGGAGCCCGGTCTCGAGGACCGGGAACAGCTGGGTGTCCGGGCGAGCCTGACCCTCAAGTCGCTGGTGCCGCGATGGAGCCCGGTCTCGAGGACCGGGAACAGGGCTCGAAGTATGACAGCCCTTTGACCTGCGGGGACGGTGGCGTTTGCGAGCGGTCTTCGGTAGTGGGCCGAGCAGGACCGTCTCTTGCGCGCTCATCCCGGCGACGTGAGGGCTGACCTGCCAGCGAGCGGTCCCCCTCTCTGTCAGCCTTGTGTGAGGCACCAGGACCGTCCTGATCAGTGCCTTGGAGGGCGGGGAAGGAGTTCCCCTGATGACGACGACAGTGCCGCAGCCGGGCGAGGCGAGGCAATCTGGAGTGGTGAGTGATGTTCCTGACCCGGAGGTCCCCGAGCGGGCACGCCGACGGACCTACACCGCGGAGTACAAGCGTGACGTGCTCGCCGAGTATGAGGCAGCCGACCGGGCCGGCAAGGGAGCGCTGCTACGCCGCGAGGGCCTGTACACCTCGCTGATCAGCGCCTGGCGCGAGCAGCGCGACAAGGGCGCCCTCGCGGCGCTCGGGAAGCCGGCCGGGGCGGCGCCGGCCGACCCGGCCCAACGTGAGGCAGCCCGGCTGCGCAAGGAGAACCAGCGCCTCGCCGCGGAGCTGGACACGGCACGCCGCGTGATCGAGGTGCAGGGAAAACTCTCGGCTCTGTTGGACACCCTCGCGACCGACAGCAGCAGGAACGACAGCGAGCGATGACCGACGAGGCGATCACCGAACTCGAGCCCCTGGTGGGTGTGGCGGCTGCCTGCGCCGCGGTCGGGCGACCCCGCGCGACGCACTACCGGTGGCACCGCAAGAGCCCGCCCCCGGCCCAGGCGGCACGTGAGCCCCAACCCCAGCCGCGGGCGCTGACGGCTACCGAGCGGACCGAGGTCCTCGCGGTGCTCCACGAGCCCCGGTTCGTCGACCTCTCCCCGGGCGAGGTGTACGCGCTCCTGCTCGACGAAGGCCGCTACCTGTGCTCGGAGTCCACGATGTACCGACTCCTGCGCCGGACCCACGGCGGCGTGCGGGAACGGCGCCGCCAGGCAGTGCACCCGCCGCGGGTCAAGCCCGAGCTCGTCGCGCACGGCCCGAACCAGTGCTGGTCCTGGGACATCACCAAGCTCACCGGCCCGGCAAAGTGGACCTACTACTACCTGTACTCGATCATCGACATCTACTCCCGCTACACCGTGGGCTGGATGGTCGCCACGAAGGAGTCCAAGGAGCTGGCCGAGCGGCTGCTGGGCGACACGATCGCCAAGCAGAAAGTCGAGCGGCACCAGCTGACCATCCACGCCGACCGCGGTTCCTCGATGGCCTCGAAACCGGTCGCGTTTCTGCTCGCCGACCTCGGCGTCACCAAGTCTCACTCGCGTCCGCACTGCTCCAACGACAACCCGTTCTCGGAGTCGCACTTCAAGACCCTGAAGTACCGGCCCGACTTCCCCGAGACCTTCGGATCCCTCGAGGACGCCCGAGCGTTCTGCAGCATCTTCTACCGCTGGTACAACCAGGACCACCGCCACTCCGGGATCGGGATGCACACCCCGTTCGACGTCCACCACGGCCATGCCAGCACCGTCCGAGAGGCCCGCGCCAAGACCCTCAGCGTCGCCTACGCGACGAACCCCGAGAGGTTCGTCCGCAAGCACCCCGAACCCCCAAACCTGCCCGGCACCGCTTGGATCAACAAGCCAGACCCAACCGACTCAACAACCCGAACGAAGAACTGACCCAGCGAGGTTGACAGGCTCCGTCTGCGCTCACCGGTTTCGGCGTAGGGGCGCTCGCGGGCTCAGACAATCTGCGCTCCCGGGGTGGGCAGTCCAAGGCGTTGGCCGACGAAGGTGAATCGGGCTTCATCGAGGTTTCCGAGATCGACGATGACCACCGAGTCGACATGAAGGTTCATGAGGTCTTCTCCCCGGCGCCGCAGGTGGATCAGTTCACTTCGGTCGAGGTCGCAGATGAAGACCGAGTACTGTAGCCGCTCCCCATGCTCCTCCATGAGCCTGCAGATGCGGCGCAGTCGCTTCGTCTCCCGGATGTCGTAGGCGACGAGGTAGCGTCGACGGGCCATGCAATCACCTTGTCATGAAGGGGACGTAGTCAGGGATTTCTCCGAGAAGGTGTGATGCAAGGAGACGTACCTGGACCTCAAGGGCACGTCGGTAGCTGACCTGATACCCGAAGTGTGGGTGTGTGATCTGCTGGTCCATGCGTCGTTCGTAGGCGCGTAGCACGACTTTGCGGCCCGTCGAGTCGAGCTGGCAACCTGTCGGACGCCGTGTCAGGTCGCTCTCGCGGAGCTCGCCGTTGTTCAGCACCTGTAGCACCATGCTCTCCGCGATCAGAGGACGAAACTCCTCGGCGAGGTCCAGTGCCAGCGCAGGCTTGCCAAACCGTGGGCGATGCAGGAAACCGAGGTAGGGGTCGAGCCCGACGGAGTGGATGATGACGGTCAGGTCCTTGACGAGCAACGCATAGCCAAACGAGAGGAGTGCGTTGAGGGGATCGGGCGGGGGTCGGCGGGCGCGACCGTTCTGATCGAAGGGAGACACGTCGACGCGAGTCGCAGGCGAGATCATGGTCGTGAACTGCGCAAAGTACAGGCGTGCGGCAGTTCCTTCGTAGCCGAGCAGCGAGGGACCGCCAGGAGCGTTGCGTGCCTGGATGGCAAGGTTCTTCAACTGCTCAAGGGTTCTGGCGACATCTGTACGAGCGTTCCGCCGCAGCAGGGTCCTGCTGTTGCGGATCTTTCCTGCGACCATGCGCCGGGCGATGTCCAGCGCCACCGCGTCGGTGGCGCCGAACTGTGCACGGCGGACGTCGATGTTTTTGGCAGGCAGTCCAGATGCTGCTCCGAAGAACCAGCCGCCGTAGCTGAACCACAGCACGGGCACCTCGCGTGCGAAGAGTTCCCGCATGACTTGGGTGCTGACTTGCACATTGCCGAAGACGCACAGCTGGCTGATGTCGATGAGCCGATAGGACGTCACGACGTTCTTGTCGTGGAACACCTCGAGGCGTCCGCGTCGCACTCCGACAACGGCACCTTGCAGCAGAACGTAAGCCGGACGAGATTCCGGTGCCTCGGTCATCAATCGGCGTGCAGGGGTGCGCTCGCGTGCTCGGATCTGAAGGGCAAGTGTCTCGTCGGGCAGGCAGATCCCTACAAGTGAGCAGCGGGGACACTTGGGGCTGTTCACGAGAGGCGCAGGGGCGTGGTCTGCGGCGGCGACCGCCCAGAGCTCCCGCAAGGTCTCGTGGGTCTCGGTGAGGACGATTTCGTCGATGGGTATTATCACGCGCTGTCTGGTGGCTGCGTACCAAATCTCCGCGCGGTCGCACCGGTAGCCGTGTTCGGCCAAGAGCAGTGCTTGCAGCACCGACTGCACTCGGTCGCTCGGCCATGCCTGTCCATCGGGACCGGGGCTGCCCTTCTTGAAGTCGATAGGTACGACGCTGCCGTCAGCCTCCCCTGCAACGAGATCGAGCTTGGCGCTGAGTCCGAGCGTCGACGAAGACAGGTGGACCGACGTGGCGCGCCGACCCTCCCATGCCTCGGCCTGGGCGGCGTGGGGGAGGGCGCCCGTGCTGTGGTCGACGACACGGTGGACATAGAGCCCCTCCTCGACGTCATGCGAGGTGGTGAACCGGGACTGCACCCACTCGAGGTAGAAGAGGCGCTTGCAGTAGACGAACTGGTTGACCATCCGAGCCGGCACGGTGTCTGGCAGGCCTGGGCGGTCGGGGCGCACCCCGTTCATCGCACGGGGGTGAGCACGCCCGCCGACTTCGCCCCGGGAGGGGCGTGGCGGCGGGCGCGGCAGACGTGGAGGACGCCGAGCAGACGCAGGGCGGGTGTGACCTCGGGATTCTCGGCCAAGGCAGGATGCTCCACAAGAGCTACCACGCTCGCGACGCTGAGCGGATGTTGCCAGACGGGGAGTCGCAGCTGGTCCTCGTTGCGCCGGCCCTCCGTGACCGTGTGCCAGCCGCTGCTCCGTCGCCGCCGGCGCGCCGACCATGTGGTGCGGAAGGCCGGGAATGCCATAAGGGCCAACCATGTCGCGCCGGGCACCCCGCGCATCTCGCCCACCCGGCCGTCACCCGACTGCGCGGCGTCCCACATCGCTCGATGGTCGAGGTACTCCCCGGTGACCTCTGGCACGCGGCGCCACCCTACCAACGCCTCGCGCAGGTAGGCTGGCTCAGCGCGCACCAGCTCAAGCGGTTTGGACAGCATCGTCGACATCGATTGCTTGCCCGCGGGCGCCGTGTACTGGCTGATGTGCACGTGACCCTTGTCGTCGGCTCCGAGGTCGGTGACCAGACTGGCGAGCCACGCCCCAGTCTCGGCATTTGTCTGTGCTGACCAGGCGTTGGCAGCGTCGACCAAGTCAGTCTGTTTGACCCGCAGCCGGTCAGGGGCGGCGCCGGGCGGGGGGAAGCCGGCGGCGACACCTGGAAGCACGGATCTGTCGGGGATGGCCCGCACGACGCCTTGGAGGCGGGAGACCACCTCGTCCACGTCGCTGCAGGAGGTGTGGAGCACGGCGGTGAGGTCCGTCTCGGACCAGGACAGTCGCGCATCGTCGCCTGCGAAGACGGTGAGCAGCCGCAGCGTGCCGATGGCTGCGAGGACCCCCAGGGGTGAGTAGCCGTCGAGGGCGGGCAGCCGGACCTGATTCATGATCCCTCTCCCGAGATGGTCATGTCCGCGCACCTGAGGATCGTTTCGAGAAGAGCGAGACCCCAGTGCCCGTAGCGTCGGTTCAGCTGGTGGAACCGTTCGGCGGCCTCAAGGTCCACGTACCGGGGCAGCTCGGCTCGAAGATCGCGGCCGTCGACGTGGGCGTGCAGGTCGTGTGTCGCGTCGTCCTGCACCGGGGGCAGCAGCGGTCGTCCGTGACCGTGGTGGCTCGACACCAGGTGGATGACGAGCTCTGGGTGCCCGACCTCCGTCGCATCCGTCTTCTCGACGAGCGAGGCCACCAGTGCGGCCGACCATGCCTCGTGCCTCGCGCCCGTCGGGAGTCCGCTGAGCCGTTTGGCCCGCCGGCGCTCGGCCCACGCCGATGCGTCAGTCCCGGACTTTGCCAGGGGGTCGCTTGCCACGGCGGCAGCCACGACGTCCCCGCCGAACAGCATGGCCTGGAAGCGCGGGTCGAGCTTGCCTAGGTCGTGCCACCGTGCTGCATTGGTAACGGCGGCCGCGAGTCCGGGCCGCAGTCCGAGGCTTGCTGCGATCTCGGCTGCGCGGGCCCCTACGCGACGGTGGTGCACGTCGAGGGTCACGCGCCGGTCAGCGTTCACGGTTCCGTCTTCGACGCCGTCGTGGAAACCACTCGTTCGTGTCGCGCTACTGACGGTCTTCAAGGTCACGGGCTCGGGCTCGGTTTCCAGGCGGGAGCCGGTGAGGGCGACCGCGAGGTCTTCTAGGTCGCGCCGTTCCCACTTGCTGGTGTCCGAGGGTGGGCCGCTCGTCAGCCAGGACCGGACTGCTGAACGGATGGCAGCGGTGGCCGTTTCGAAGCCGGCGGGCTCGTCGGTGGTGCAGACGGAGTGGATCATAGATTCAACCGCTTCCGGTAGTGCGGGCATCCCCATCCGGTGAGCCAGCCGACTGTCGATCCGCAGCAGGCCGCGGCCGGCTCGCAGCGCCGCCAGCTCGCCGAGATCGATGACGTGCTCGGTGCTGTCGGGTGCCCATCCGAACTCGTCCAGCCCGCCGAGCTCCGCGGGCACCACCAGAACGTCCCCAGGTCTGACCTGGCTGGGTGGCACCGGCCGCCAGAGCATCTGGCCCTCGGAGTCGCTGCGGTGGGCCAGCACTTGCTCCGTGACCGTGTCGTCGAAGGCGACGTCGTCCCAGTCGTCGTCCGCGTCCCAGTCGCTGACCGGGGCCGGTTTCAGGCCTGACAACCAACGCAGGACGGCGGACAGGGGGACCTCGACGGTCTCGGTGGATCGGGGTGGCAGATCCGTCAGCTGCGACGTGGCCGCCTGTACAGAGACAAGTCCTCCGTCGGCGCGTAGGCCGTCGCGCCAGACCAACGAGACTCCGGCGGGACCTGCGTCCAGGCCGTGCAGGTAGGCCTCGATGGGTGAGTCGTTGCTGGGCGCGGGAGCCGTTCGTGACCAGGCCTCGAGGTGCGCCGGCAGCAGCAACGGAGGCGGCTGGGGCTGGACGAAGCAGTCCCGGGGCACTTGCGAGCGCAGAGCACGCAAGGCGACCGGTGAGACGTCGATACCTGCGGCACCATTTGTGCGGCCTTGCAGGAACGACCAGGTCGCGTCCTTGGCCGCTCCGTAGACAGGGCTGTCGGAACTGCCCGCGTCCAGGACCTCGACGGGCGAGGTTGTCAGGTCGCCCCGACGGTTGACACGTCCGATGCGCTGGACGAGCGCATCAATGGAGGCGCACTCGGTCACCAGGGCGGTCGCGTCGAGATCGACGCCGACCTCGACGGTCTGCGTGGCCACCAGGACGGCCGGGCGTTGACCCGGCTTTGCGTCAGCGCCGAAGCGGGTAAGCACCCGCGCGACGAGCGGCGCTCGGTCGAGTTCCCTGCTGCGACCGATAAGCAGGTCCAGGTCGCACGTCTCGGGCAGGGACCGGGCCAAGAGTGCGTGTACTGCGCGAGCTCGGTCCACCGTGTTGCAGACCACCAGCACTCGAGCGGCGGCTGCCCCGTCTTGCTGGGCGTGCTGGGCGGCACGCTCTGCGAGGTCGCGGACGATCGTGCCCTTGGCAGACTGCTGCAGGGTGAGTTGCTTCCCAGCAAGCAGCCGGCGACGTGCGATGGGTGCCTCGTGCCCTAGGTGTGCGTCGACATCGAGCACGAAAACGTGGTCAGCATCGAATTTGCTGCCGTTGCTCCTATCGGTGCTGTTGGCGTTGCCGGGGCTGCCGCCGGCAGTGGTGTTGCTCGTGGCGGTGAGCTGCACGACGGCCGGCCGGGGCACGCTGAGTGGGTCCGTGGGTTGGTCGTGGCGGCGTGCGCTCTTCAGGGCGGAGACCAGTGGCGTGGACAGGTGTGCTTCGTCCAGCAGGATCAGGGAGTCTGTTCCGACGAGGGCGGCGTCGATGGGCCAACGTCGTGGGCTCACGCCGTACCCGCGGAAGAAGAGCCTGCTGCCGACCTGGTCGATCGTTCCGGTCACGATGCCCACGTGGTCCGGCTGCGCCAACCAGTTCGCGTCCCACGTCGCGCCGCCTCGCATCCGCACGACGTGCAGTGGTTGGCTGTCGTCGGCACCGCGATTGGGGCCAGCGTCGGTGGGCCGGGACGCGAGCGACGCGAGACGTTGCGACACCGACTCGGACACAGAGCCAATCGGGGGCATGCGGAGCGTGTGAGCAATCTGGAGTGCCCGGGCGTGGGCCTGGTCGACGATGATGCGTCGGTCGACCACGAAGAAGGTCCGGCGGCGGCCGAGTCGTCCGGGCCCCGTGTCGCCGGCTGTCAGTGCGGTCACGAACACGGCCACGTCGAGCAACGCGGTCTTACCCAGACCGGTGGGTACGTCGATCAGGCTCGGCCAGGCACCTTGGTCCATAACGTGCTTGACGAGGTCACGCTGCCACGGGAAGGGGGTTTGGTCGTGGACCTCGGTGTAGAACGCGATGAAGTCATCGGTGGTCAGGGTCATGACAGCCCCTCGGGCGACAGTAGGCCGACACCGAAGTAGCGTCCGGCTCCGACGAGGACAGGTCCGCTGAGCCGGTGCTCGAACTGAATCCGTGCATGGCAGAAGAGCCGTCCTCGGGCTCGTCTGGGGAGGTCTAGCGGCGAGAGGTCGACCGCACCGGGGATGAGCGGGTGCCGACTCACAGTGACGTCGATCGGGGCGGGGAGACCTGCGGCGCAGCAGGATCGGCCGACCTCGACTGCCATCGCGTCGGAGAGAGAGAGGGAGCCTCGCACCTTTGGGAACCGGTCCAGCACGATCGGGGTCGCGGTCACCCACTGCTGAGATGGTGAGGACCATCGTTCAGCGGTCGCGGCGCGGGGGCTCACCTCAACGGGCGCGTAGCGGAGAGTCACCGGTCGCCTCAGCCCCGGCACGGCGAGGCCGAACGTCTCCTGCCCGCGGCCCACGGCACCGCGAAGGATGCGGACCCGTTCGGACTCCTCGAGTTGGGGGATTGCCACCGCGAGTCCGACGAGGTGCCCGTCCGCGTTCTTGTGACCGATCGTGGGAAGGCCGAGGTAGGCCACGTGCGGGACTCCGTCGGCGCCGTGGCCGTGAAGTGCCGCGGGCAGGGGGTCGTGCGTCTGACGCATGACAAGACTGCGAAGAGCACTAGTGAACAGGTTGACCTGTCGTCCCTCTGGGAAAGCGCCGTCGAACTTCAGAACGACGAGATCGCGGTATGGCGACTGACTGGCCGCGTCAGTCCCGGCGTTGGCGACCTGGACGGCCCCACGCCGATAGGGCCGCAGCGCCCGCCCGCCATCACTGGCCAACCAGGCCGACAGCCCGGATCCGAACAGTGACTCCAGCTCGTCGACGTAGCCGGGGTAGGGGACCCGTAACCAGGTGTCGGCCTCGTCCCTCGTACACGGAGTGAAAGCGGTGAGTCCATCGGGAATGGGCGGCTGATTGACGCGCGTGGCCGAGATCAACACCGGCGAGGTCGAGCGACCGAGGTAGGGGACCTGGCCGCAGAGCTTGTCAAGGCGCCGCACGGTCTCCTGCTCGGGGTCGACGTCCCAGACGATCTGCACCCGCGATGACTTCGGGAAAACCCGGCGGCGCTCCCTGAGGCCGCTGGTGCGTCCGGGGTAGGTCTGGTGGCCGCTCTTGCCTTCGAGTCGGTTCGTGACGACATACCCGCTCGTACCTGACTCCCAGAACTCCTCGCTTGCCCGGACGACCGGAGCCTCCATCCGCTCCAGCATGCGCAGCGCTGCGGTGTCCTCCTCTCCTTCTGCCGCGGCCATAAGGGCGGACACGACGCGTGCAGGGTGGGGCGGCCACTCGGGCGCCTTCGGGTCCGACCCGGCTCCTGCGTCGTACCGATCCGCCATCAGCTCGATGTCGATGACGATCGCCATGTCAGTGGTCCGTCGGCTCGGCCTTGGTCAGGCTGAAGTCGATGGCGGCAGCCAACGCCTTCGACGGAACCAGTTCCACTGGATCTAGGGCGAAGCCGACGCCGAGCTTCATCAGCAGCCAACCTGGCCTGCTCGAACACCTCGAGCGCGGTGGCCGGCTCGAGCGTGAAGGCCTCGCTGGCACCGTTGCGGCCGTGCCAGCTCAGCGACTCCGCGGTCGGTAGCAGCTCACAACCGCTGCGCAGCCACAGGCTGGGTCCGCCGAACGCCAGACGGTCACCGAGCAAGGCGTAGGCCGCGAGCAGCGTGTGCGCAGCATCGTGCGCCCGCGCAGTGGCGCCGCCAAAACGGATCCGCTTCAAACCAGTCAGCGACAGCGTCGCGAACCGCGTAATGCCCTCAACCGTGACCCCACCGTGGGCGTCATTGGGCGCAATGTTGCCGTGTCCGATCTCGCTCAGCTTTGCCTTCGCGCCTCGGCTGCTGACGGCAGAGTAGGTCCAGTCGTCTCCCTCACCTGTGCGGCTTCCCGACAGGTTGTTGGGGTCCATGCGACCCGCCTTACGTGAACCAACGACCGGGTTCCACCCGATCACCTCGCTGGCGTACTGGCGAGGAAACTTGGTTTGACGACCCTTCCGGTGGCTGTTCCAGCCGCCGTAGGCGATGGTGCCCGGATCGTGTCGCAGCAGCACCGTCGCGTCGTCGTGGTCCGTGGCCTGGATCCGTTTGCCGAGGTCGGTGAGGTCAAACTTCTTGCCGTCCAGCATCGAGTCGCGCAAGTAGGCGTCAAACACCCGGTGCGGAAAGTCCAGGCCCGTCATGACAACGTGGGTCTGCCCCATGTGCGCGAGACGGATTAGCGGCAATGTGACCCTGCCCTCCCGCTGTGCGCGAGAGAGGGCTTCCTCCGCCCGGTTCGCCTGCGACGGCACCTGGTCTAGGACCACGGCACGGACTCGCTCCCCGTCGCGGACTCGGTCCTCCAGCAGGTAGGGGACAGGATTGGTCGCGGTGGTTGGGAACGTCGGCGGAAAGATGCGGCTCCCGTCGCCGGCTGCGGGCTCGTACGCGGCCGTGATCCGCGCCAGCGCGAAGTCCCCGTCGGTCACAACCGCCTGCAGGTGGTCGCGCGTCAGTTCTGCCATGTCATCCCCCGCGTCTGCCGAACTGTCGGCGGCTGGTCTTAGCGTCAGCGACATCGTCACCCCGAAGGAAGGAAGTGTCAAGGACCCTAAGGCCCTTTCGTACTTTCCCAATAACAATAAGGGCGCAATAATGGGGCTCTTCCCGGTTCCGGGTGATCGGTCCCGCTGAGTGGGTGTTCACGCTGCCGTCCGGGCGGCGCTGGCGAGCAGGATACGGGCGCGGTAGTTGGCCGGGTTCCGGTACCCGCGGCCGGTGCGTTTGATCTGCTTGATGCCGGTGTTCGCGGCCTCGGTGCGGGCGTTGGTGACGCCGGTGACGATGAGCACCTCGATCGCCTCCCACCAGGCGTCGATGGTGGCCCAGAGCCGGTCGGTCTCGGGCATGTTCGCGGCCAGCACGAACGCGCCGAGGCGCATCCTGTGCTCGTGCGCGCTCGGCCAGGCGAGCCGCTGGCCAGCAGCCGGCGCAGCTGCTCCTTGACGCCCCAGGCGGCGCCGATCTCGTCGGTCGGGTCGTCGGCGCGCAGGGTCGCCTTGAGCCGGGCCAGCGCCCGCGGGCCGAGGGTGTTCCCGGCGCGCAGCAGCAGCCGCCGGTTGGTCCAGGCCGGGTCGACGCCGCGGCCGCGGCGGCCCTTGGCTCGCGGACGACCCGCTGGCGCACGTCGGTGACCATGTCGTTGGCGAGCTTGACCAGATGGAACGGGTCGACGCTGACCGCGGCGTGCGGCAGCTGCTCGCGCAGGGCCTTGCGGAACGCCGCCGAGGGGTCGATCGCCACCACTTCGACCGCGTCCCGCCAGGCCGCGCTGCGGGCGGCCAGCCAGGCGCCGACGCCGGCGGAGTCGCGCCCGTCGACCACGCCGAGCACCCGGCCGGTGTCGGCGTCGACGAGGGTGGTCATCCACGGCTCGTAGCGCCGCCAGCCGCCGTGGGTGTCGCGGAAGAAGCGGACCGAGCGGTAGCGGTGCTCATCGACGCCCAGCCGCCGGACGACCGTGTGCGTCGGGGTCGGTGATCAGGTCCGCGGCCGCGGTGAGCATGGACTGCACCAGCCACCACGACACCCGGTGCGCGCGGGCGACCTCACTGGCCGCCCGGCCGCAGACCACGACCGCGGCGACCAGCGCCTGGCACAGCCGGGCGGTCGACCGGGCGAAGGCCGGCACCTGGTCGGTGACCTCGCTGAACGTCTCGCGGGCACAGCGGGCCTCGGTCGCAGAACCAGCGGCGCTTGACCCACACCACCTCCACCGGCCCGGCCACCGGCAGGTCCCGCACCCGCTGCCGGCGGCGGGAGTGCACCCGCGGCGGCGAGCACCCCGCACGACCGGGCAGCCCGGCGGCGCGGTGGACTCCACCTCGACCCGGCGCACGCCGTCGTCGGCGTCGACGGCGTGCAGGACGCGGTAGTCGGGCAGGTTGAACAGCACGCTCGCAGCATCACGCTGCGAGCCCGTAGGCTCGAACACGGCTCGTGGACCTCACTGTCGGATGTCTTGGCAACACCCATCCCAGCAGGACCACGGGCCCTCTACCACCGGTCGATCACGCGGAACTACGAAGAGCCGGCTATCCCCGACCACGTGGGGGACTGGGCTGTGAGAGTTCAGGTTGATCGGCGCGGACGCAGCCCCCGTGCAAAGTTGCGTCGCCGGTCTTGCCACCGCCAACTCGGCCAGGCTTTCGGGCTTCACAAACGAGGGTGTAGGTCTCGGAGGTGGCTCGGCGCGTCGGTCCTGGGTAGGTGTCGAGGTCTCCCGATGATGACGGTTCCTACGCCACTCATCCGGAAGTCCTCGACCCCTACCCGCGAACTCCGCGCAGCCCAGAGCTACACCGTCAACTGCGAAGAGCCGGTTTTCGCCGGCGCCCTTCTCCGGGGAACACAGCCGGCTGTGAGGCTAGTCGGCTTTCACGCTCGGCTTGGGCAGGTCCAGACGCAGCACTCGAAGCGTGAGCGGCGGGAAAGCGAGACGTCCGGTCAGGTCCTGGACGAACTCGCGGACGTATGGATACAACGCAAAGTGGCCCGTAGTAGACGCGTACGCGGCAAGTTCCTCAGCCGTCGGCTCGTCCTCGTCCTGATCGATGTCCAGCACGAAAAGACCGGCGTAAACAAAGGCAATCAACGCGAGTAGTCGCTTGTCGTTATCGCCCTCGCCTGCCTCAACCCCCCGGTGCTCGAGACGCAGCGTGTAATTCACCTCAACGGTAAAGTGCCTGTCGCCGGGGTCGTAGGACGCTTCTGGTCCGACGTCCAGGTCGTAGGCCAACTGGCGACCCACCGTCGGCAAGCCGAAAGACCTCGGCGTTCGCCTTAAGCAGTCGGACGTCCCTAATGTCTGCCCGCCCACCAAGACGGCCGGCGGCCATGCGCGATTCCTCCGTCGCGAGCTCCTCGGTGCAGTCACGAAGCCAACCCGAATCCGTCGCCGTCGACTCGTGCGTCGAGGGCGTCAGCCACCACCGACCACCTTCGAGCAGAGGTGGCAGTCGTGGATCGCTGGACCTTGGCCTCTGCTACTCGCACCGCGGGACGAACGTGCGCGCTGTAGTGGGACTGATCGAGCCAATCGCAGGACGCCGGCATCTCGATCTGCAGGCAAAGCCGGGCCGCAACGGCACGCGCGTAGCGCTGCAGGGTCGACAGGTGAGGATCGCTGCCTTCGTTCTCGAAGCCCGAAATCGTCGGTTGCTTAACGCCCATCCGCCGAGCCACCTCGGTTTGCGTCAGGCCGAGCGCGCGCCGAAGCGCAACCAGACTGTCGATCACACGGTTGAGATCCCCGTGGTCCTCGTACAGCGCGGCGGCCGCCGGGTCCTGGAGCAGGCTGTTGACCACCTGCTGAAGCTCGTCGGGTCCATCCCAGTCAAGATCCGTAGCAGACAGCGACGAACGGTCAGCGGACACTTTGACCCCCTGGTCAGCGGCACGGCAGCATCAGTCAGGAGCGCTATCGGCTCGAACCGATACTAGCCTTAGCGTCTGGGCGCGTACAGCGGGTTCCCCAGGTTGGGCCTCAGTCGGCGGGGGTCTCGCCGTAGCGGCGCACCCAGTCGTCCCGCCGCCTCGTGGCCCGCGTCATGTCAGCGGCAGCGGTCTTCCGTTGGTTCTTGTAAAAGCAGGTCAGGACGACGCCGTGCCGGCCCCATTTACAGAACAGCAACCTGTACGGGTTCGTCCCGGTCTGGGTGATCAATTCGTAGATGCCGTCACCGAGGTGCTTCACGCCGCCGGCACGGATGGTTCCATCGAGGTACCGCTGCTGCGCCGAGACAAGCTTCGTGTGGATGCGCTTCGTGGTCCCATCTGCGCGCCCCAGGTCGTTGAACTCATCCAACGCAACCGACTCTCCTGCGGCCGTCTTGTACCAGCGCCACCGCCGGCGTGATCCGGTCCCGTTCGCCTGCGACGGCGCACGGCCGGTTCGACGTCCCCCGTGACTCACTGATGACCTCCCATGCGCCGCGCCGCTTCACCGACGTTTGTCGTCACTGTACGTGCCATTGCCGACATTTGGGCTAGCTAGCCGCGGCAAGACATTGACGGACTGAGTGCCCTCGGCGCCCACAAGTTGACGCCGGACGCGACCGTCAGTCAGTTGAATTGTGCGCTGTGCTTGACAAGGCACAGTTGAAGAGGGGGCTTTGACGCTCGATCCTGGACCACACCCCACTTGAAGTCTCGGTGTTTCGCGGCACTTGACCGGCCTGCGAACGGTCCTCCAACCCCACCACGCCCGCCCCGGCATACCGGGACAACCACGCATGCACCGTCTGCCGCGGGACCCCGACCTTCGCCACCACCTCCGTGACGCTCAGACCGTCCTGAATCACCGCCAACACCGCCTGATACCGCTGCTCAGCCACGCCCAGCTCCTGCACCACCTCCGCGACGCAGCCGACGCCCCGAAGACGATCATGTCAAGGATCAACCGAGTAGCCGTCAACCATCACCCGAGCGAGTGTCAACCATCAGCCGAACCCGGAACGTCAAGTATCAACCGAGTTTGCGTACCACCCTTGTCCCGTTGAAACGTCTGAAGTCGCAATGGGGAGAGTATCCCTGCTGCCCCACTCAGGACGGGTGTCACTTGGTCGGCCCTGAGCCCCACGCGGCCGGTCGAATTTCGGGTTGCGAGCCTGACGTCTCTTGAGAGACTTATGCCTGCTCAGCGCACTCCAGCACCGCGCCTCCCTGTCGACACTCCCCCTCCTCCCTAACGACAAGACCGATCCCGTCTGCGAAGGTCGGGGGTCGTCCTTGAAGTTCCCGGAGTGGACCGCTCCCGCCCTCGCTGGCGGGGTCAGTGACGGACTTGAAGCAGGTTGAGGTGGTGTGGAACAGCAGCCCGTCACCTTCACGCTAGGCGACGTCTAACAGCGTGGTCCGCCGACAGGCTGGCGCACGAGCCGCTGGGCTGCCCGGCCGACCGTGCTGCAGGTCGCGGTGCGCAACTACCGGTGCATCGACTGCGGGTATGTGTGGCGTCAGTCAGGACCCCCCACCAAGGCGGCTCGCGACGCGCTCGAAGCTGTCCCGGCGCGGGCTGCGGTGGGCGCTGGAAGCCATCGTGGTGCTGCACCTGACTTGTGGGGCCCGGGTCGCCGAGGGCCTGGCGGTGTCGTCTGATGGTGGTGGCGTGCTCGGGGTGTCGGTAGGCGGCTTAGCCGAAGAAGGCGTGGATCGCGGCCAGTCGGGCATTGCGGGTGGTCGCGGTGTTGCCGCGGACGACCTCCATGTGGGTGGGGAAGGCGCTGACCTGCTCGGCCGTCACAGCGGCCAGGCCAAGGTTTGCGGCGGGGTGCCGGTAATGTCCGCGGGGTAGGTCAGCAGCAGCCGCCGGGTGTGGCGGTAGGCGCCCACGGTGTGCGGGCTGGCCCCGAGCTTGCCGGCCGTCCGCGTGGTGAAGAGTCCTCCGTCACTTTGCCTTTCGCCCCGTTGGCAGATGTAGAAAAAGCCAGGCCTCGAAGAGGCCCGAGAAAATCAGCCAAACGCAGGTATATGCCTTAACTGAAAGCGATGGCCACCAAAGCATGAGACTAAATGACGTCGCTACCATTGGTGTGCCAATGGCGATCTGGAGTCTATCCATCAAGCCAAACCGGTAACCCTGCTGCAACTTGTACCACCCGGCCACACCGAGATGGGTGGCAATGGTCAAGTAGCCGGCGGTGCCAACTACTCTCCCTCCTGTGATCCAATGATGCCCGGGAGGCAGATAGATGAGCCCGAAAAATAGAGGGATGGCGAGTTCGACTAGGCTGACAACCGCAACCATGTGGCGCAGCCCCGTCTCCTTCCAATATTCCGGGCTGAGCGAGAATGCCACAAATGCTAATCCAAGGATAGCCGCGGCTGCAGAGGTCAAATATTCAAAAAAATTGTCCCAGTCGCTATAATCCATTTCGCTCCCAATGTCTAGGGAAGGAACCGGCTCCTCAGGGCTCTTCAGCATCGATGTGCAGCACGGTCCTGTCAAGGGCCAAGCCGGAGGCGTGCGTCTGGGTTCGCCCGTCGATGCTCGCCTCGATCTTGTACTTTCATTACTACGGGGGGTTTGCCCCGCCCGGTGCACGCCTGGCCGTCCGGGGCAGCGTGTCCGGGGAGATCTGCGGCGCCTTGGAGGAGACTGACTGTGAATGACGCCCCGTTGAGCAGCCAGCAAAGGTCCCACCCCGCCCCATAAGTACCGGCAATTGTGGGTCGAGGTGGTGGGTGAGCCAGGTGGCTATGCCGAGGCCGGGGTCGAGGCGTAGGACTTCCCAGGCTCGCCAGAGGGCCTCGAGGCGGGTGACGGCCTCGGGGTGGTCGTGCCATTGGTGGCACCAGCGGAATTCTCCGCCGGGGTGGCGGTGGAAGGTGGCCAGGAAGTAGTCCTCGACCCATTCGTCGAGCGTCGGGTAGGCAGGTTCGGCCGGGGCCGGTCGGGCCGGCGGCTCATCGGACTCATCGGGCGCGAGGAGCGACCCGAGTTCCTCGAGGTCCTGGCTGAGGCCGTGGACTCGTGCGGTGAGCTGGTCGATGGCGGCGCGGAGCTGGTCGAGCTCGCGGGCGTCCTCCGCGACGTGCACACTCATCCCGTCCTCCGCAGCTTCGTCGAGCCGACGTCTGGCGCGTAGCAGGGCTGGAGGGTGAGGGTGACCGGTCGGCATCCGGTGGCGAAGAGCAGGGCGGTGCCGCGGGGGAGGGCGCGAACGGCGTCGGGGGCGAGGATGCGTTGCCGGCGCAGGTTGAGGTTCTCCCCGCTGCCGTGTCGTCCGTGGTTGACGGATCGGATGGTGATGTCGTGGTCGCCGATCATCCGGGAGATGTCTTCGGCCAGGCGGGGGTCGTCGATGCCGGCGCCGATGAGCTTGATGGTGGAGGCCGACCAAAGGGCGTCCATCCCGGCTTCGCCCCAGACCCGGACGCCTTGTTTGTAGGACTGCAGGACGGTGATCGGGGTGATGCCGCGGGAGCCGAGGTGGCTGTACAGGTCGGGTAGGTCGGCGATCCGGCAGATGTTGGCGGCCTCGTCCAGGACGATGACCAGGGGAGGGTCGAGCCGGCCGCCGCCGTGCCCGATGGCTGAGCTGGCGCCGCTGGTCTCGGCCCGCCGGGTGCCGGCGCGCATCACCTGGTCGGTCAGCGCGGCGACCAGGGGTGCGGCGGCGCCCGCGCCGTCCTTGGACAGCAGGTACAGCGTCTGCCGTGTCGCGACGAACGCGGCCGGGTCGAACCGTTCGACCGTGACGCCGGTGGGGGGTGTGATCCAGGCCAGGATGGCGGGGTCGCGCAGGCATTGGGCTGCGGTGCGGGCGGTCTCGTAGATCCCGTCCCTGGTCTCGGGCGCCCCGTGCACCCGTCCCTCGAGCGCGGCCGCGGCACCGCTCTGGCCGTGGCGGCGCAGGATGTCGACCGGGGTGGGCAGCACGGGGTCGTTGAGCCATTCGTAGACCTCGACCAGGTCCCGCCCGGACAGGCCGGCGGCCAGCAGGAGCGCGGTGAGCAGGTCGGAGGCGGCTGAGGCCCAGAAGTCCTTGCCGGTGCGCTCACCGCGGATCTCGGACAGGAAGTGCCCGGCGAGTCGGTGGGCTTGCTCGACGGTGGTGCAGGCGGCCAGCGGGTTCCACCACCAGCTGCGCGCGGTGCCGGTGATGGCCTGGGGGTCGAACACCCACACTCGTTCGCCGGTCTGCTGGCGGCGGTGGTCATGGGTGGCGGCCCACAGGTCGGACTTGTTCGAGGTGGCCACAACGGGGCCGGGAGCGCTCAGGATCGCCGGGATGGCCAGAGCGGTGGTCTTGCCAGCCCGGGGCGCCATCACGGCCAGGACGACGTCCTCCCAGGAGGCACGGACCACCGGTGCGCCGCGGCGACCGGTACCGAGTCGGCCCAGGGCGATCCCGGTCTGCGAGGGGTCGATTGTCCCGCGGGGGAGTGCGGCAAGGGAGGGGCGCAGGCGCCGGGCCCGATCCGTCGCCCGGAGCCCCGTCAGGTGTGCGACGTCGGTGGACGTGCTGAGGTGGCTCAGCGGGTCGCGTCTACGTCGTCCGGACCGGGTTCGCAGGTGGAGGAGCCAGAGGGCGGGTGCCGCGAGCAGGGCGGTGAGCACGGCGGCGATGGTCCAGATGAGCCAGGACGCAACGTCCGGCCACAGGGGTGTGACGCCGTTGAGGGCCAAAGACATGACGAAGTCGACGCCGAACGTGGGGCCGGTCCACGTGTGCCCGGTCAGCCATGATGCGGTGTGTCCTGCGGTCCAGATCAAGCCGGAGGCCAGGACCGGGACCCAACACAGTCCCAGGATGGTGAACGGGACGGCCGCCTCCCGGGGGAGCCCGGGGGATGGCCCGATCGCGCCGCTCACGTCGTCCTCGCTTGGCGATCAGCGGTAAGGGGCGGGGTCGGGTCCTCGCGGACGTCGAGAACGGCGCCGTGCGGCAGGCGGCGGGCTGGGTTGTCCGTGTTGTAAAGCGCGGACTCGTCGCCGACGTAGTCAAGTTCAACCGGGATTCCGACGCGTTGACCGGTCTTGATCAAATACTTGCCGCGGCCGGGGTGGCGGGCGCCGGGTTGCCAGGTCTCGGGGGAGGACCAGGAGGCGACCAGGTGCTTCTCGGCGGTGGACAGGGGGACGACGGCGGAGACCTGGTCGAGCTCGCGGACGGGCAGGCCGGCGAGGATAGTGATGGCGCAGCGGTCGATGAAGCCCCGGGCCTTGGCCCGGTCGGCCTCGGTGGGCAAGGCGTTCAGGTCCTCCAGGGAGTGGGTCATCATCATGTGGGCGACGTTGCGTCCGCGGTAGACGCGGGTCAGGGCGTCGGCGTGGTCGACCAGGCCGGGTGCCCCGCGCAGAGCGCGCCACAGCTCGTCCAGGACGGCGATGTAGCGCCGCGGTGGGGCCAGGCCGGCGTCGGATAGGGCGGTGGAGGCGTCGATGACGGCGAACCCGTAGGACCAGGTGGACAGCATGGCGGCGGACAGCAGGGTGTCCCCGGAGCTGGTGATGGCGGAGATGTCCACGGAGACGGCGGGGGCGTTCAGGTCGATGGGGGTGGTGGTGGGGCCGTCGAAGACGCCTTTGAGGTTGCCCTCCAGCAGCATCCGCAGGGTCTGGCGCAGGCGGCGGGTCTCGGTGCGGTACTGCGCTTTGGTGTCGACCTCGGCCGCGGACACGAGCTGCTCGTGGCCTTCGCGGATGACGGTCAGGACGTCGGGCACGGTGGGGTCCGCGGCGGCCGGGAGCCGGTCGGTGAGCAGGTCGATGGCCGCGCCCAGCACTGTCTCCTCCGCGTTGGTGATGGGGGAGTTGGTGCGGACGAGGGAGGCCAGGGCCAGCAGCGCGGCGATCCGCCGGCCGCGGACCTCCAGCTGCAGCCGGTCGGCGGCCGGCCCGGACAGGTGGGTCAGGGCGGTGCCCAGGGGGCCGGAGTCCAGTGGGTTGATCCGGTCAAGACCCCGGCCGATCCGGATGACCTGACCACCGGCGGACTCGACGATCGCGGTGTAGTCCGGCTTGGAGTCGCCCAGGAACAACGGCACGACACCGAAGGCCATCAACCCGCGACAGATCCGCTTACCTGCGCTGGACTTACCGGTGCCGGGCTGACCGAGCAAGAAGACACCCCGGTTGGTGGTCAGACCCGCGTCCATCCAGGCGAACGGGTCACAGCACACCACCTCACCCCACATCATGTGCCGGCCGAACGGCACCCCCGAGGCCGGGGCGCCGGAGCCGGCGGTGAAGGGGAACAGACCGCACGCCTGGACTGTCGTCGCTTGGTAGTCAACCCCTAGCACAGTAGCTATACTACCTGGTGCATCAGCTCAAATGAAGACAGTTGGAGCTCGTCCCGAGATTTGGCCAAGCCTCTCGCATGCTGTCAGCGCCGTGGCCTCGCCGCCTTTCGCCCCAGGGACAGAGCATCGAGACGGTGGTGACCTCTACACCGGGAGTGTTGCTGCGAATCCAAAGGCTTGGTCCCCGTAAAGCCTTCGCAGGTTGATCTTGGATTGGTCAGCGCGGGACTCGACGTCAGCGGCTGCCTCTGTAAGGAGCTCGGGGGTGGCGACGGTGGCGGTGACGAGCATGCTCACCCGCACCACCCCCGCTCCCTGCGCTTCCTCTGCGGCTGCGCGTTGTGCCTGGAGGCGGTCGGCGGTGTCCCGTGCTGACTCGTCGCGTTTCTGGGTGCGGCGGTAGGCGTCGCGGAAGGCGGCGGCGTTGACCTGTGCTTCCAGGACGCGCGCGGCCTGTCCGGCGGATAGGGGTTGGTAGATGAGGGTGACGCGTTTGGCGAACCGGCCGGGGGAGAGTAGCCGGGCCAGGACGCCGGCGGTGACCTGTTGGCGGGGTGCTTCGTGCCATCCCCAGGTGATGGAGGCGCCGGAGTCGTGTCGGTAGGCATCCCAGGTCTCTTCGGCGCCGATGGGGCCGGCGACGGCCCATTGCGGCCACTCGACCGCAGCGTCGGCCGATGCCGGGTCAGGGTCGGCGGGCGCGGGTTGGGCGAGGTGGCGGTGCAGCTCGCCGCGGGCTGCGGGGTCGTAGGCGGCGCGGACGGTGGCGGCGAGTTGGGCGGCGGAGGCGCGGCCGAGCAGGGCGACGCCGCAGGTGCCGATGGCTGATTCCAGGCCGGTGAGCTGGCGGGAGACCTCGGCGGTGGCGGCGTCCAGGTCGCGCAGCTTGGTGGCGGCGGCCTTGGGGTCGAAGGTGATGGTGATCCGGGTGTCGATGTCGGCGGCTGCCGCGGGGGAGCGGTGCACGAGTTCGCGGACCAGGGCCAGGCAGTCGGCGGGGGCGTTGGGGTCCAGCTGGGGCGTGACGGCGTCGTGCAGGCGGGTGCCCGACTCGGGTGCGGTGTCGACGGTCACCGCGACCGAGCGGACCATCGGCAGATAGCCCAGGGAGGCCAGCCAGGAGTGCCAGTTGGACACCCAGGCGTCGGCGTCCGCGCCGTCGACGAGCCAGGTGGAGGTGGCCGCCACCCGCAGGGTGGCGGCCAGGTGACCGGTGCGGCGGTTCCAGACGAGGCCGAAGGTTCCGCCGCGTCCGTCGGGGGCGGACAGCAGACGGGTGTCCGCCAGGGGGCCGGGCAGGGTCCAGGCCTGGTCGTGGTGGGTCAGGCAGCTCGCCCGGTGGCGGGTGCGGCCGCGGGCGACGGCGATGGTCCAGGTCAACCGGCGCACGGCCACCTGCCCGACGGGTGTGCCGCCCACCCGCAGCAGGGTGAACAGCACCACCGCCGCGCAGATTGGGAGCAGGAGCAGCGCCACGCGGATGGACATCGAGGCGGTCAGCATCGGCACCAGGACGGCGCCCAGGACGACGACGGTGGCGATCGGTCCGCTGCCGAACAGGCCGATGCCGCGGGTGCGACGCCAGCCGCCGTAGGTGCGGACCGGGTGAGTGCCGGCGGTCATCGTGGGATGGGACTCGAGCTGGGCCACGGGAGCTCCTGCGGTGTCGAGGGTGGCGTCGGGTGTCAGCGGCCGCCGGGACGGCTACTGACGGGGCTTGTCGGTCATCGAGTCGGTCGCGGTCTGCGCTGCGCGGGAGGCTGTGCTGGCCGCCGCGCCGGCGACGATGACCCCGACGCCGACCGGTCCCGCCCCGGCTGCTGCCCCGGTGCCCGCAGCGCCCGCGGCTGCACTGGGGGCCGCCGCGGCGCCTGCCGTCTGGGTGGCGTTACTGGTCGCGCCGGTGGACTGGGGACCGGCGAAGGGGTTGGCCGGCGGCGGGGTCGCAGGGGGCGTCGGCCCGGCGCCGGTCGGCCCACCACCAGAGCCCGCCAGCCGGGTCCGCCGCCGGCGGGGCCGGATGGAGGGCCGAGGTCGTTGCTGATGTGCTCTGCCTGACGGGACGCTCCACCCATGCTGTCCAGCGCAACCTTGGCGTGCATCGCCGCCGCGGACGCACCCGCCAGCGCGGCCAGGCCGCCCACCCCGCCGCCGGCGGTCCCGGTGGCCCAGGTGAAGAACTTCATCAGCGCGGGCAGGGCGATGATCGCGAGCAGGATCATGGTGATGCCGACGAAGATGGTGCGGGCGTCGGTGCCGTCGCCGACCAGGGTGAGCGCGGAAGCGTAGACCAGGGCGGCGGCCGGCTTGTAGCAGATCAGGGCGAGCATCCAGCCGATCACCCGGCCCAGCCAGGGGCGGGTGGCGCCGGTGAACTGTCCGGCGGCGGCCAGGACCACGACACCGGCCAGGATGACCAGGGCGGCCTCGCGGAACAGCATCAGGATGGCCTGCACGACACCGCCGATCATCATCACCAGACCCAGCACGATGACCGCGCCGGCTGAGTCGATGCCGTCCAGGGAGGCCAAGTGGACCAGGCGGTCAGCGGCCCCGCCGTGGGCTGCGGCGTTGAGGACCCAGGAGGAGAACGCGTCCCCGGCGCGCAGCGCGGCGGCGGGCCCGGTGATCCCCACGGCGGCCCAGAACGCCAGCGTGAACAGTCCGGCGCCGATCCGCAGCGCGGGCTCGGGACGCCGGGAAAGGATCATTGCCAGCGCCTGCCACATCACGCCTGCGGTGGCCACGGCCAGCGCGAGCCAGAGCACGTAGGAGCGGATCTTGTCGGCGGGCGAGGCGGCCAGGTCGATGGCCGGGACGTCGATCCACCATCCGATGGTCGTCTTGATCACCCACGCGGCACCCTCGCGCATCTGGTCGGCGAACACGCTGCCCAGCACGTTCCCGACCGCTTGCCCCGGGTTGGTGCAGAGAACGGGGGCACCCGGCAGACAGGCCACAGCTGAGCTCCTTTCGCGGGTTCGTGGCGCGCTTGATTGAGCGGTCCTTGGTGCAGACCGAGAGCAACTTGAGGTTGGCCGCTGGAACGGCTGTCGCTCAGGTGATGTCGTCGTAGCTGGACAGCTCGGCGGGCTTGGCGTCCAGGGTGGTGGCGACCTGTCCCCAGTCGCCCTGCGGGGGTGCGATGACCCGCCAGTCGTCGTAGGTCCACTGCAGCTGCACCGGGAACGACACGACCTGCCCCTTGGCGGCCAGGGCGGGGGAGTCCACGACGACGTCCACGCTGGCGGTGCCCTGCTGGTCGTCGTAGGCGGTGACCTGGTAGCCCACTACGTGGCTGTCGGCGATCGGCAACGGACCGCCGCCGGTGACGTCGTACTGCGCGGCGAGCTGGTCGTACTGGCGGCGGACCAGCAGCTGCATCGCGGGCGCGTTGGCGCCGGTCACCTGGGCGGCCAGCACCGGTTCGAACACCGTGGGCCCGGAGGTCGCGCTGGTGCGCAGCAGCACCTGGACGGCGCACAACGCGGCGCCGGCTTCGGTGTGGGAGTAGCCCGCGGCCTGGTTGTCGGTCGTGGTCCGGGGGCCGTGGAGGGAGGAGAAGGGGAGCAGGACGCCACCGACGGTCTGCCAGGTCACCTGCGGACGCGGAACCGGGCTCGGCGCTGGGGAGGAGGCGGCCGGAGTCACCTGGGGTGGGGCGGTGGCGGGGGAGCCTCGAGTCCCGAGCAGGTACCCACCGGCGGCCAGCGCGACGGCGAGCGCTACTGCGGCGGCGGTCAGGGCCACGGTGCGGCGACCCGGGCGAGCCGGGCTCAGCGACTGGCTGGACTGGTGCTCCATCGCGCCTCCCCCGTGGACCGTCCTCGGGCTGACAGTGACCATAGCGCGGCTCTACGTCAGCACGGCACCCGTCAGCGCCGCGGCCAGGCTCATCAACGACAGCCCGCCCAGCACCCACGGGATCCCCGCCGCACCGTCCACCGCCATGTTCGACCGGTTGCGCCGTCCCAGGATCATCATCAGCGCGCACATCCCCAGGCCGACGACGCCGGCGACGAGACCGACCCACTTCAGCCAGCCCAGGAACTGGTCGGCGACCACGGCCATGCCCGGTGGTGCGACCGGGCCGGGGTTGGGGGCGGCGCTGAGGGCTACCGCAAGCAACAGCATGACGGTTCTCCACCTGAGTCTCTCGATCCGCGATATTGACTACTGAGATATACGGTAGGCCTCTCGGGCCAAGATGACCAGGGTCCGGCCCCCCTTCGTTTAGCCGAGCCCCCCAGTGGCCGCCCTCGGTTGGGAAGACAGGACGGGCGGGTCGCGCGTTTGGCGGCGGCGGGTGCGCCGGTCCACAGGCGCGGTTGCTCCGTCGCGGACAACGCGTTGGCCTCGTCCGATCAACGTCGCCGCGTGCCGAACTTGGCTCCGTGGTCGTTGGGCAAGATCGGCTTAGCGAGGAGCGCGCCGACGAACTACGCAAGGCCCTCGCCCCGTACTTGCTGAAGGGCCGGCGCACGGGGCGGCAGGTACGCGCGCGGCGGCGGCGCTTCGACCGGCAGGCCGCCCCGATCGGCTGGCCTGGCCTCGTCCGGCACCAGCGGCCGGAGCAAGCGCGATGCGCAGGCGATCCGGGAGTGGGCGCAGGCCAACGGTCACAAGGTGTCGGACCGGGGCCGCATCCCGGCCAGTGTCGTGGAGGCGGTCGAGGCTACCCATTGAGTTCGGGTCGGTTCGTCAAGCGGTGCCTCCCGAGGGCCGGCGGGAACAACCTGGCGCAGCCGCGGACCGGGTGGACGCGGACGTGGGGCGGACCGTCCGGGAGGGCTGGGGTGAGGTGGACCCGCGCCGCGAAGGGCTCTTTGGTCAGCGGCCTTTCCTCCCCTTCCGATGCTTGACAGACTGACAGCCTCGCGGCGGTAGCAGGTCCTCGCGCGACACCGGTTGCGGTCGGAGGAGGGTGCAGGTGGCGGTTAGTGATGATCTTCAGCAGAAGGTGCTCGACTTCGCGAACGCGGAGGCGGCGGCGTTCGTGGGCGCCTTGCCGCCGCCCTTCGGCCCGGCAGCCGTCGAGATCGGCAGCCTCTTCGGGTTCGCGGTCGGCGGCACGAACTTCACCGCCGCTGACGCGCAGAGGTTGCTCGACGCTGCGGTCACCGCGATCGAGAACTTCCTCAATGGCATCGGCGTCAGCGACAAGGAGAAGAACGCCGCCGGGGCCATGTTGTGGATCAGCAAGCAGATCAAGGACTTCGACGTCAACCCGGCATGGGCCGCCGACCTCGCGGAATTGAACCGGACCATCGATCATCTCCGGGGCTTCATAGCACCTATAACCGGATCGCTCTTGAGTGACCTGTCGCAGGTGACCGGGGACGACCGTGTCGTCAGCACGGGTGATCGGATCCCCCTGCAAGACGACCTGGCTCTCTGGTTCCTCCTTGCCAACCTGCCCGCTCAGATCATGGCGAGCAGGGCTATGAGCATGCTTGCGGCGCGAAAGGCCGCCTTGCTCAGGAAAGCGGAGCTCGACGACGCCAAGGAGCAGGACTACCAGGACAGCCTGCTGACGGCGAACGCCGCCACGAGGCAGATGAGCCAGCGGATCAGGGGTGACCTCGGGATTCCTCACGAGCAAGCCGAGGCTTACGCGGACCAGATGCATCAGCTCATGGATGCAACGTTCCGTGTTGGCGAGGGGGGCTTTCCCGGCCAGGACGAGGGGTCCCTGGTGGCCATTCGACAGGAGCTGATCTCGCCGGCGGATGGGTCAGGGTCCCTCACCAACCTCTTCGACTACGCCGAACCCGGTGGACACGGACACGGCTGGGTACCCGCCATCAAGCGTCTCGTGAGCTGCGCCGGGTACAGCGGCTCAGGGCCATCGGCCGGATCCACGTCTGGCACGACCCGTGGGACGGTGGCATTCTTTGGCACGGGTACGACGACGACGCCGACGGCTACCACTTGCAGATGAATGTGTCCGACGCCGACGCCGTCCGGGCGGACTGGCACGACCGCGTGGACCAGGTGTTAGCGCAGTCGGCGCAGGAGTGGGCCGGAGTCCTGGAGGTCCTGCGTGGTTGGGACAATCAGGCCGTACTCCTGGCCTCCAGCCTGCCGCCTAACGCGCCGAACCAGTTGACGCCCGAGGATCTCGTCTGGACCACCGGTGAACCGCCTCCGGCCAACAGCTACTGGTCGCAGGCCAGTTATGTGCGGACGCCCACGCGTTCCACAGCCCGGCGGCCGGCACCGGTCCACACTCGGAGTGGTCGGAGTGGCTGCCGCTGGGGACCCCGGAGGGCTTCCGTTGGAAACCGACCCTGAACAACATCGGGACGGAGAACTGGGGGGTGGACCAAGTCGTTGTGTGGCGTCAGTTCGGCTTCCCCAAGTCCGGCTCCGACCAGGTGGAGGCCGGGGAAGGCCGCCGTCGTGGGCCAGTTCTGGGCCAGCACGTCGGGCCCGCGGCGGCGAAGTGTCGAGGTCGGTCCGCCCCCGCGCCCGGTCACTCAGTTCATCGACGCTAACCCTGCCTACGTGCCACCAATCGTGACCAGCCTGAACCCCAGCGCTGGACCGACGTCAGGCGGGACGTCGGTCACCATCAGCGGCAGCGGCCTCACAGGTGCTACGGCCGTGCATTTCGGCCCACTGATGGCAACCAGCCTGAGGGTCGAGAGCGACAGCAGCGTCACAGCCGTGTCACCGCCAACCAGCGCACCCGGTGCGGTGGTGGTCTCGGTCACCACCGGCGGTGGCACCAGCAACCCAGGAAGCGCACGGTTCACAGACGTGGCACCAACCTCATAGCGCGGCCCCCGTGCTGTTGCCCGGGCCTACAGTGCCCGGCCGATGCCTGCAGGAAAACGGCGCGGTCGGAGACAGCGTTGTCGTCCACCCTGTAAGCGTGCTCGCCGCGAGTGAAGGTCTTACCTGTCCCTTGACGGCGCTTGCCCCCTGTCTGCCAGGGTGAGTTGAGGCCAGCGGCTCGTAGCAACCCGCCACCGACAGGGATCTGACCGTCGCCCTCGCCGTCCCGGTGGCGGGCCAGCTGGATCAACACGCGCTCACGCTGCGGTGCGGTGAAAGCCCCGCACCTATGTCTTGACAACTCCCGGAGATAGGAGAGCGAGGCCAGGCGCCTGAATGAGCGCCTGCCCTTCCCGTCGTTGTCATCCGCGGCAACCGCTGACCAGCGGGTCGATCAGCGCCTGAAGCAGCGCGTGCCCTTCCCGCCTTTGTCAGGCCAGCGTGATGACCACGGAGGCTACGACGTAGCCGACGACCGCCCCCGCGGTGATCTGCCACAGGTCATGAGCGTGCAGTTGTAGCCGAGCCCAGGCCACCAGGAGTACGACAGGGATGGCCCACAAGGCGGAGTACCCGAAGGTGTGGACCAGGACCGCCACCGTGCCGGCGGCGCAGGCAGTGTGTATCGAGATCTTCCAGAATGTAGTGATGGCCAGGGCGACGGCGACGCCGCTGACCATGGCGGCGACCAGAGCGAAGACCTCGTGGGGGGTGTTGAGGGCGTAAGCGATCAGGAGGCCGATGGCGACTGACACCAGGCCGATGGCCATCATGGCGGGTCGTTCGCGTCGGTCGCGCAGGTGGCGGTCGCTGAGCCGGCCGGTCCGTATCCCGGCTAAGAGGATGAGGTAGGGGAGGCCGGCGGCGAAGAAGGCAAGCAGCAGACCGAGGCCCAGGCCTTCGGCCCAGCTGCGGGTGGCGTGGACGGCCACGACGATGAGCAACGCGAAGACCAGCACAACTGGCGCCAGAACCTCGGTGACGAGCCGGGCGACGAGGGTCAAGGGCCCCTCGCGGGGGGCAGAGGGCTGGGTCACCGGCGCGTCCTGGTCGCGGGTGAGCGGTGCCTGGTCGTCGACGGGCTGCTTCTGGGGAAGTGGTTGGCGATCTGCAGCCACCACTGGACCTCCTGACGATCGGGGTCGGACACCTCAGCATCGGGCCACATCTGGCCACCGTCAGCCAGATGACTGGTCAGCGCCCGGCGCATGCGCTGCTCCAGGGCATCCACCTCTGGCGCCGACTGCCCGGGGGCGCGCGGCGGCAGGCTGGGGCTGCCCCGGTCCAGGTCAGGGAAGACAGCGTGCAGGGTGTCCCGCAGCTCGACCACTCGACGGTAGAGCCGGAACTGCACGTCCGACCTCATCGCGTCGTGCAGACGTCCCCGCGGCGGGTCCAGCGCCAGCTCGGGCAGGGCGGCGTGGCTGGCTGCCCACATGGGGTACAGCCGTTGGTGCGCGCGCCAGGACCACCACCACCGGATCAGCCCAAGCACGTTCCTGACCAGAGATGGCCAGACACAGCCGGCGACGACCAGGAGGCCGGCGGCGACGGCGAGGGATCGCCCCAGCAGCGCCTGCACCTCCACCGCGGCCGCGTTGGTCGAGCCGATCGATGCTGCAAGCGTGGCCAGCCGCACCACCGCGTATCCGACACCTACCAGGCAGCCGGCGGCGATGAGCGCCAGCCCGGTCCGCAGAGGGGCGGGAGACAGGCCCGCGTACCGCCAGGCGCCGAAAGCCACTCGTGCGAGGGCTTGCACGAGGTAGGCGAGGACCACCCCGTGGTAGATCACGCTCCATAGATCGACCGGGACGGCGCGGTCCAGACTGCGCAACGCTGACCCGGCCGGGGACAGCACGTAGCAGGACCAGACCACGGCGGCGGCCAGGAGCAGAGCACCGCCGCCACGCCTGGCCGTCCGGGTCGCGAGGGCCGGTCGAGCCGTTTGCGCGAGTAGCACCGGTGCGGTCCATGCGGCGACCAGCAGGGCCGTCCTGGCGATCGGCTCGGCGATGTTCGTGGCGCCGCTCAGCTCGGAGATCCATCGGTTGACGGCGGTGGTGAAGAACGTCGCGCAGACCGCCAGCGCCACGGTGGTGGACGCCAGGGTCAAGCGAGCCCCGTGGTCGTGGGCGAGCAAGACCTGGCGGGTCTGCAGCAGAGCGACGATCCACAGCAGTACTCCGATCGCGGCTACGGCGTCGTCGACCATGGGCCACCTCAGCACGCAGCCAGGGTGTCCTGGAGTCGACGG
The DNA here is from genome assembly GCA_963821825.1 of uncultured Actinomycetota bacterium. Lineage (GTDB taxonomy): Bacteria > Actinomycetota > Actinomycetes > Actinomycetales > Kineosporiaceae > CAWGFD01. The sequence goes on along the minus strand of CAWGFD010000002.1, from coordinate 3,643,870 downwards.
ACGACGTCAGACCCGGGCAACGCGTCGGACCCTTCCGAGGGCCTGGCGGTCTGTCGTTGCGGCGGTGAAGGTCGAGCCGGCACGCCTGCGGATCACCGAGGCCATGACCTCGGCCTCCTGCTCCTGGACGTCTCCGGGCTCGCAACGTCCGTAGACCCTGGAGATCGTCGCGGGGTCCAGGCTCGGCAGCAGCCGAGCCAGGGACGCCGAGTCCAGTGACGGGCTCGCGTCTCTCCCGGCTGCGGCGCCGGCGTTACCGTCCTGGCGCGTCGGCCACGTTCAGGCCTCGGGTGTGGTTGAGCAGGAGGTGACCCAGCTCGTGCAGGGCGATGTGTTGACGGTGCAGGTCCGAGGTCTGCTCCTCGACGAAGATCACGTCAGCGCTACCCAGCATCAAGGTGAGGCCGCTGTGACCGGCGGGGCGGGTGCAGTACCGCAGGAAGATGGGCCGGCCGCGGTGGGCAGCGATCCTGTCGATCAGCAGCGGCACGTCCAGCGGTCGCGGCACCTGGACGTCGCTGAGCACGTCAGTGCAGCGACGTTCGAGCTCCCGGAGCGACATGCCGCCCCCTCCCGGCTCAGGTCCGCTGGCGAACGGTGCCCGTGGCGAGCGACCGCACGTTTTCGTCCGCAGCGAAGTCTGCTCCGGTGACTACTGAACTTCAAGCCCGGAGCGTCGGACTGACTTCGCAATGACCACCGCACCCGGAGGTCTCGTGACGTTCAAGCAGGCATGCCGTCACCAACGTCCTGCGCGGGTCGCCCTCGGCGCTGCGTCTGTGAGGACCGAGAGTGAACGATCCCGGGCGCGACGGCCAGCGGTGACTGCCGAAGCGTCCAAGCTGCCGTCGTCCTTCACACTTGAATGTCGGCCCGAGCCGGGCCGGCCGCTGCGCTCAGCCCTGGGCGACCGCACTCCCACCACCGAGGAGTTCACCGACGCCCAAACCGCAGCAACTGCTGCATGATCAACACGGCAGCCACCGTCCAAGATCACTGAATCAGCTCAGGAACCCTGTCGCTCTCGAGGCGGCTGCAGATGAGGTCGGCAACTCAGCGATCAGTCTTCGGGTTGACCTTCTGGCAGTCCCTCGATGCGCCGAGCCTGTTCGATCATGCCCCGGATGGACTGCAGGGCGGCGGGGGACAGGCCCGCAGCGCGCAGGGCCACCTGCCGGACGTCCAGGTCCCGCAGGGCGATGAGCAGCTCGAGCTCGGTGTCGACCTTGTGGGCGTCTTCCTCGTCGAAGAAGTAGGAGGGCGGAACGCCGAAGAAGTCCGACAGGGCCTCCAGGTGCTTCTTGGTCGGGTTGTCGCGTACGCCCTTGCGTAGCTGCCAGATGTAGGCCGCGGAGACCGTCGGGCCGCCGGCGGCCTCGATCGCCTTGGAGACGTAGTCGTAGGTGTACTCGCCCTTGGCGGGCCGGACGACGGAGAACAGGTGGTCCAGCTTCTGGGCCAGCGTCGGTGGCTCAGCAGACGGTTCGTCAGGCGGCTGGTCGGCCACCGGCGTCCACCTCCCTCTTCTCCTCCGCAACCACGTGCGTCTCGTCAGTTCGGCACCCCTTGCCGTCATCTACACATCGGCATACAGTCGTCTCAGTTCATCAACTGTGATGAAGGAGCGGTCGACATGGCGCCGAGTGGGGTCCCGGTCTGGTTTTCTCTGCTGCGACCGACCCTAGCCGCCTGCACGCCCGTAGTGGAGCGTGAGGGCACAAATCGATCTTGGATCCGGCCATGATGCGCGTAGCGGTCACGGTGTGCGCTGTGCCGCTGCTCTTGGTGGTCCTGATCGGGGCGGCCTTCGCCTCCGGCACCGACCAGGCACAGTCCGCGGTCAACGCCTCGGCCCTGCCGCCGCTGGCCCAGCAGCTGCTGCCCGAGCTGTCCGCCCGTCTGGCCGATACCTGCCCGGACCTGCCCGTGGTCTGGGTGATCGCCGAGGCCCAGGCCGAGTCCAGCTGGAACCCCACCGCCATGTCCTCCGCCGGCGCGGCCGGCCTGCTCCAGATGATGCCCGGTACCTGGGCCGCGGCCGGCGGCCCTGGCCCGACCTGGAGCCTGGCCTCACCCCCGGCCGCGGACCACCCGGTGTTCGACCCCGCCACCCACCTGGCCATCGCGACCGGCTGGATGTGCACCAACCTGCACCTGGTCACCGCTCATCTGGCGGCCACCGGCAAGCCGATCGACCCCCTGGACGCCGTCGCGGTGTGCCACATCGCCGGCTGCTCCCGGGTCACCGGCTCAGCCACCGGCATCCCCACCCCGGGGGAGGCCGGCTGCGGCAGCGGCTGCGTCGACCAGATCACCCACTACCTGGCCGCCATCCACCACTGGGTGGTCGCCTACTCCGCGGCCGTGCCGATCGCCGCGGGACCGAGCGGCGGCGACGGGTCGTCACCCCAGCCCTACCCGGGTGGGTCGACCGGCTGCCAGCTGGCCGACCCCACCGGCACCGGGGGATGCGTCACCGGCGCCACCGCGTGGTTGCTGGCCCAGGTCAGCGCCCACGCGCACCAGGGCCCGGTCGCCTGCTGGAGCGCCCGTGCCCCGCACCCCAGCGGCGACCACCCTCTGGGCAGGGCCTGCGACTACACCTTCGGCAGGCTCGGCGCCTACCCGGGCCCGGCCGACGTCGCGGCAGGCTGGGCCCTGGCCGGCTGGCTGCAGACCTACGCCCGCCCCCTGCACGTGGCCTACGTGATCTGGCAGGGCCGGATCTGGTCTCTGGCCCGCAACGCCGAGGGCTGGCGGCCCTACACCGGCGGTGGCGTCTACGACCCCACCGGCCCCACCGGCGGCCACTACGACCACGTCCACGTCTCGCTCGACGAATAGGCCAGTCCCGCTCGACACCACCTCGGGAGCCCACCATGACCACCATCGCCACCGACCAGGTCCTGCCCATGCTCGACGTCGACCACCTCGCGCACGGACTGCGCCTGTGGGCCGACGGCCTGTACACCACCCAGGCGGCCGTGGAGCTGCTCATCGCTCACCGCACCTGGCTGCACCGCAACGACTTCCGCCTCGCCTGCCTGTACGTCTGCGACGACGACGCCGGTCACATCGAGCACGCCGACATCTGCCACCACCGGCTGTTCATCGGCGTCCACTGGCACGCGGTGACCGACTTCGCCGACGCTGCTCCCGCCGCGGCCTCGGAGACCCGGATCCTGCGGCTGGCCGCCAGCCTGGCCGGCACCGCCGCCGACCCACCCCACGACACCCTCGCGGACCTGACCAGCGGCCTGGACCCCACCAACACCCAGCTGCTGCTGGATGCCCTGGCCATGCGCGCCGGTTGGCACGAGACCGGTCACGTCGCCCTGGTCACCGGCCGCCCCACCGCCCTCAGCCGCGCCAACCCGACCGAGCTGCCCTCTGGCCCGCGGCGGGGCAGCTACGACACCATCTCGCCGAGGAGGCCCGCATGAACCGCACCGACCTGGACACCCTGCCCGCCGTGGTCGACGTCCACACCGCCGCCGGCATCCTGGAGCTCAGCCCGGCCAAGGCGTACGAGCTGATCCGCCTGGACCAGTGGCCGACCCCGGTGTTCCGGCTCGGCAAGCTGATCCGGATCCCCACCGCGCCCCTGCTGGAGCTGCTCGGGCACCCCGTCCCGGCCAGCGCCCGACCCGCCGAGGGCCTGGAGCTCGACCTGACCGAACTGAGCCGGGACGCCGGATGAAGGGCCACACCTACAAGCGGTGCCCGTGCGGGACGGTGCGTGGACCGGACGGGCAGCGGGTGAACTGCGCCAAGAAGCACGGGTCCTGGTACTACGTGCACGAGCTGCCCGCGGATACCTCTGCCACCCGCAGGCAGGTGTTCAAGGGCGGGTTCGCCACCGAACGGGACGCCCGTCATGCTCTGCAGGAGGCGGTCCGGGCGGTACAGGACGGTTTCACCGAGTCCACCAGGCTCACCGTCGAGGAGTACCTGGCGCAGTGGCTGGAGAGCAAGGGTGCGTTGCGGTCGAACACCCGTCGCTCCTACGCCGGGCATCTGCAGCTGTACCTGAACCCGACACTGGGTCACCTGCGTCTGAGCGAGCTGCGCGAGACCCACATCAGCGCCGCCTATGCCGCGATGCGTCAGCTCGGCCGGGAGTCGGGCGCGGTGACCCCAGCGCTGCGACGGCTGCAGGCGGCGCGCAGCGGGGGCGTGGTCCGGCCGCTGGGTGTGGCCAGCGTGCGGCGGGTGCACGCGACGTTGATGTCAGCGTTGAACGCCGCGGTCAGGCGTCGGTTGATCCGGGTCAACCCGGCCGCGTACGTGGAGCTGCCGGCGGCCCGCCGGCCCAGAGCGGTGGTGTGGACGCCGGGCCGGGTGGAGGCCTGGCACCGGACGGGTCAGCGGCCGTCGGTGGCGGTCTGGACCGCCGAGCAGGCGGGCGCGTTCCTGGACGCAGCGACCTTCGACCGGCTCTACCCCTTGTTCCATCTGATCGCCTACCGCGGGCTGCGGCGCGGGGAGGCGGTGGGGCTTCGGTGGGCGGACGTGGACCTGCAGTGGAGCCAGATCACGATCAGCCAGCAGGTCGTGCAGCTGGGCTGGCAGCTGGAGACCGGGCAGCCCAAGACCGACAGTGGCGCCCGGCTGGTCACCCTGGACCCGGTCACCGCCCAGGTCCTGGGCACCTGGAAGGGCATGCAGGACGCCGAGCGTGGGCAGTGGGGCAATGCCTGGCAGGACACCGGGCTGGTCTTCACCCGCGAGGACGGCACCGGGCTGCACCCGGCCACGGTGACTCGGACCTTCCACCGCCTCGCCGACGACGCCGGGTTGCCCCCGATCCGGCTGCACGACCTGCGGCACACCGCCGCCAGCCTCGCCCTGCAGGCCGGCGTGCCGCTCAAGGTGGTCTCCGAGCAGCTGGGTCACTCCTCGCTGGCCATCACCGCGGACACCTACACCAGCGTGCTTCCGGCGGCCGCCCAGGCCGCTGCGCAGGCGATGGCCGACGTCGTTCCGAGGGCCTTCGTGGGCGCCGTCGGCGAGCGACCCAGCGCGGCTCCGTTGGCATTCCGTTGGCAGTTTGGCCTTCAGGAGGGGGTCGAACACCATGATCAAGAGGAGAAACCGCAGGTCAGACAGGGTGCGCCGTCAGGGACTCGAACCCCGAACCCGCTGATTAAGAGTCAGCTGCTCTGCCTATTGAGCTAACGGCGCGAACGGGTCATGACACTAGCAGCGGCACCGACCCGTCGTGAAATCGGGTCAGCCCTGACAGCCAGGCTGCTCCCACCAGGCGACCTCGGGGCGGCCCTCGGCGGCCAGGATGTCCGCCGACTTGGGGTCGGCCGCCCCCGCGATGTCCATGATCAGCGACAGCGGGACGTGCTCGGCGAGCATGTCCATGCACTCGTCGTCGGCCGGGCCGTGCTCGCAGTCCGAGACCACTGCAACCTCCTCGTGCGTGCGCGGGACCTTCGTCCTGCGCGTGGTGTCCTACAACGAAGAATCGACCGTGCGCCGGGGGTCCTTGACGCCCTGAACGGGTGACGCTGGACAGGGCACACACAGAAAACCGGCGGCGGGCCGGGCTCCGGCGCTCAGCCCTCCCCGGCACCCCAGGTGAACCGGTGGGTGCGGATCCGGAAGTAGGGGGACACCACGACCGTGCCGACGCCGGGCACGGTGCGGACCTGGTCGTTGACCAGGGCCAGCAGCTCCTCCATCGTCCGGCAGACCACCTCCACCAGCAGGTCCTGCGGGCCGGAGGTCAGCACCGTGTAGATCACCTCGCTCAGCTCGTCGAGCCGGTCGGCCACCTCGCGGACATCGCCGGTCACGCTGACCGCGAGCATCGCCATCACCGGGTGACCGAGGGCGATCGGGTCGGTGACCGCCACCACCTGCAGCACGCCGGCCTCGGTCATCCGCTGCACCCGTTGCCGCACCGCCGGCGCGGACAGCCCGACCTGCGCCCCCAGGGCCGCCCAGGACGCCCGGCCGTCCGCCTGCAGCGCGCTCAGCAGTCGCCGGTCGACGGCGTCCAGCTCGCTCACCGCGCCGGCCCGCTCACGCCCCGACCAGCTCCCCGACCACCTCGGCGAAGGCGGCCGTGTGCGTCTGCACGTCGGCGGCGCTGGTGGCCGGGCAGATCAGCGCCATGTTGTGGAACGGGGTGATCAGGATCCCGCGGTTGACCATCGCCAGGTGCAGGTACTCCTCCAGCTCCTCGTCGGCCGCGGCCGCCGACCGCGACCCGTTGACCGGTGGCGGAGCGGTGAACCGGTACTCCGCGCGCGCCCCGACCTGGGCCACCGACCAGGCCAGGCCGGTCGCGTCGATGGTGGCCCGCACGCCGGCGGTGAAGGCGGTGGCCAGGTCGATCATCCGCTCGAAGGCCGGCCCGGTCAGCACGTGCTCCAGCGTGGCCCGCATCGCCGTCACCGACAGCGCGTTCCCGGCCAGCGTGCCGCCCACCCCGCCGACGTCGATCAGGTCGGCGTCCGGGTGCCCGGCCACCGCCTGGGCCACCCCGGCGCTGATCCCGTAGGCGCCGCAGGGGATGCCGCCGCCGATGCTCTTGCCGATCACCAGCACATCCGGCTCCAGACCCCAGGCGGCCGTCGCGCCCCCCGGCCCGGCCGAGAAGGTGTGCGTCTCGTCGATCATCAGCAGGCTGCCGTACCGGGTGGCCAGCTTCCGCAGCCCGGCCAGGAACCCCGGTTCGGGCAGCACGATGCCGATGTTGGTCAGCGCCGGCTCGGTGAGGATGGCGGCGACGTCCCCGTGCGCCAGCTCGTGCTCGACCGCGGCCAGGTCGTTGAACTCCACCACCCGGGTGGTCTGCGCCAGCGGCACCGGGGGCGCCACGTTGCCCGGCCGGGAGACCGCCTGGCCGTCCGGCCCGGGGATCGCGAACGCCTCGTCCACGCTGCCGTGGTAGCAGTAGCTGAAGACCAGGATCTTCGAGCGGCCGGTGGCCAACCGGGCCAGCCGGATGGCCCACCGGTTGGCGTCGGTCGCGGTCAGCGTGAACGACCACAGGGGCAGGCCGAACCGGGCGGACAGCTCCGCAGCCACCCACTCGGCGTCCGGGGTGGGCAGCATGGTGGTGATCCCGCCGCGCTCGGCCAGCCGCTTGGTCACCGCGGCCACGGTCGGCGCGGGGGAGTGCCCGGCCATCGCCCCGGTGTCACCGAGGGCGAAGTCGACCAGCTCCTGGCCGTCCAGGCAGCACAGCCGGTTGCCCTGCGCCGCGGCCTGGTAGAGCGGGAAGCCTCCGCTCCACTTGGCCATCCAGGTCATCGGCACCCGGCCGAACAGGTGCCCGGCGTCCGCGTACGCCGACGCGCAAAGGGGATGACGCCCGAGATAGACCGACCGCTCCCGTTCCAGAAGCCGAGCCAGGGCCGGACGATCGATCTGAGTGCTCACCGGGCAGATGCTTGCCTAGATCGAAAGTCGGGTCAAGATCCGATCGGTGTCGGCGAGGGCGCGGAGGCCGAGGTCAGCTCGGCCTCCACCCGCCCGACCTGCTCGCGCAGCTCGGCCAGGTCCACCGGGATCGGCCCGGTCGCCTCGAAGGCCGCGAACAGTGTGCGGACCTCGCGGATCAACAGCTCGCGCGTGCTGTCGTGCTTGGCCCGCGAACCCACCGTCGCGGCCAGCTGCACGCTACGGTGCAGCACGCTGGGCGCGGCCAAGGCGTAGGTGCGCATGTACCGGTAGACACTGCGCAGCACGTCCTCCAGCTCCCGCGGCGGAGCCACCAGCCGCAGCCGGCCGTCCTCGTCCATCCGGCCGGGGGAGGGCACCGGCCGGGAGGCCATCAGGGCGAGCCCGGAGCCCAGGTCGTCGAGGGCGTTCACCGCGGTGAACGGGTCGTTGGTGCCCGGGGACAGCGCCCGGACCGCCATCTCGACCAGCTGCTGGACGGCGAAGCCGACGTCCTGGTGCGGGGAGCGGGCATCCCCGATGTTGAAGGTGGCGGCGATGCCCTCATCCGCCTCCTCCGGCGGCCCGGCCGGCGCAGGGTGGGCCAGGTTGTTGCGCAGCACCAGGCACAGCACGTCGTCGGTGATCAGGTGGTCGCCCGGGATGCACTCCAGCACCACGGTGAGGTCGTGCTTGCGCGCCAGCCGCATCAGGTGCCGCTCGTCCACCGAGACCACGTAGCCGGACAGCCGGGTCCGTACCGGTGTGGCCTGCCGCCGCCAGTCGGCCGGTAGGCCCGGCACCGAGCTGGTCGCGTGCGCTGAGCCGGGCGGTGCGCTCTCGCCCACGTCCGGGTAGAGACCCTCGATGGTCTCCCGCAGCTCGTCCCGGACCCGCCCGGACAGCGTCGAGATCTGGATCGACTCGCTGATGTGGTGGATGAACCAGACCAGCACCGCGATGTCGAACACGGCGAACACGACGGCCAGGTTCACCGCGAGATGCGGCACCAGGTCGCCGTTGCTGTCCGGGGTGGAGCGGATCGAGCGCAGCACGAGCAGGGCGTACAGGAACGTCGACAGGAACGTGCCCAGTACCGCCTGGTTGCCCCGGTCGGTCATGAAGTTACGGACCAGGCGCGGCCCGTAGCTGGAGGAGGTTAGGGCCAGCACAGCCATCGTGATCGAGAACGTGGTGGACGCGGCGGTCAGCACCGACCCCGCGATCGTGCCCAGGATGGTCCGGCTGCCGTCCACGCCCACGCGGTAGATGAGCGGATGCAGCCCGCCGAAGTCCAGCGGGAAGGTGTTGTCGACCCAGATCACGACCTCGGCGACCACCACCGCGGCGGTGCACATCACCGCCGGCAGGAACCAGAACCGCTCCCGCAGCTCCAGGGACCACTTCGCCACGCTCATCCGGGAGGCGCCGTCGTCGCGCCGAGTCAGAAGGCTGAGGATCCCGGGCATGGCCCGAACCTACGGGGCTAGCGGCCGGCGAGCCATGCGACCACGACCGCGACCTGCTCGGCGCTGCGGGCGGCGACGCCGCGGGCCGCGACGCCGCGGGCGCGCGGCGAGCCACCCGCGGCGAGCACCACCGGCGGACCGGACCCCCGGGTGCCGCCCCGGTGGGCCGGGACGACCGAGGTGGCGACCACGCTCAGCCCCCGGACGCGCGCGGGCAGCCGGGGCGCCGGGTCGGCCGGCCGGTCGACCAGCCCGGGTGTGGACACCCGCACGGTGTACTGGCCCAGGCTGTCGTAGCTGCTGTAGCCGGTGCTCAGCGGTGACCCCCAGCCGGTGCCCTGGACCAGCAGCACGTACCGCCCGGCGGGCAGTGACAGGCTGATCGTGGCGTCCAGCCCGGCCGCCGTCTCCTCGCTGACGGTGCTCACCGCCGGGTCGGCAGTGGCCACCACGGTGCCGTCGGGCCGCTCAAGGGTCAGCTTGACGTCCAGGTCGGCGCCGGTGCCGATCCCCGTCACCGAGACCGTCGAGGCGCCGCCGCCGCTGGCGAAGGAGAAGGCGTCGACGTCGCTGCTGGTCGAGATCACCCCCGTCCGCGGGGCCGGGGGTGAACCGAGGTCGGTGGCCGTGGCGATCGTGCCGCCGTGGTCGTCCGCGCGCGGCGGCGCACCGTTCGCGGCCATCACGGCCAGGTCGTCCTGCCGGTTGTTGGCGCCCTGGTAGTCACCCTTGGACCACTGGGTGAGCGGCTCGTAGTAGCCGACCCCCATGATCGGTGCCCAGCTGCCCTGACCGGCGTAGTACGGCGTCGAGGCGTTCCCGTCGTGCAGCAGGCCCAGGGTGTGACCGGCCTCGTGCGCGGCGGCCTCGGCGATGCCCTTGGCGTCCCCGCCGGTGGCCGGGTAGAAGACGAACGCCGGCTGGTGGAAGGACGCGGTGCCGACTTCGTCGAACACGCCGACGTAGGCGATGCCGCCGCAGCCGCAGCGGGTGACGGTGTCCTTGGTGATCAGCACGCGGGTGCCGAACGCGTTGTCGGCGCTGGAGCTGCGGACCAGCCCGGCGGTGCCCGGGTCCTGGGTGGTGACGTCGATGTCGAACGGCGCGTAGTCCTCCGAGACCCGCTGCCAGACCTGCTGGATGATCGTCTGCTCGGTGGCCGAGAAGGAGCTGGAGGCGTCCAGGCTGAACGGGGGGGCCGTCCAGGCCGCGCCGTTCGTCCACTCCCCGTTCCACTGCGTGCCCGACACCGTCATGCCCAGGAAGTCCAGGTAGATCACCCGGTGGGAGGTCGGTCGGGAGTGCAGGGTGAAGGTCTGGGCGAAGGGGTAGGGCGCGGCGGCCGCCGACCGGACGCCGAACGTGCCGGCGGCCAGCTCGGTCACCGGCTCGACCGCGTACCGGGAGCCGCAGGCGTCCAGCCACATCGTGGGGTCGGCCGAGAGGTTCGCCGCCAGCGCGTGGGCGGAGGTGCCGTTCGCCGCTGCCGCCCGGCCGAGCCGGGCGCCCAGCTCGCTGACCGCGACCCGGCCGTGCCGTGCGCCACCGAGCAGGGGCGTGTCGCAGGCCAGGCGGGGCGTCGAGCGCCCGACCGGACCCGTCACCGCCCCCCGGGCCCCGGCCATCGGCACCGTGGCCATGGCGGTGACCGCCAGGACGGCGACGGCCGCCCGCACCAGGGCGCGCGGACGGACGGGACGGGCGATCGGCACGCGCACGGGCACTCCTCGGACAGGCGACGACGGTTTCGGCCGCGCCTGGCCTACGTCGTCAGGTTGGTCGGCGAACTTCAGCCGCTGAGCGCCTTCGGCTTGCTGTGAGACGCCCGCAAGGGCCCGGTGGGGTGATGATGTGGGCCGAGGAAGGGAGGGCCCGTGCATCGACGCCGGCAGCAGCGCCTGGTCGCGGTGGTCATGGTGCTCGGGCTGGCCGTCTGGTTCTCCGCCTCGGCGGTGGTCCCGGCCCTGCAGCGGGAATGGGGGATCAGCACCACCCAGGCCGTCTGGCTGACCGCCTCGGTGCAGCTCGGCTTCGTGCTCGGCGCACTCGGCTCGACGTTCGCCAACCTGGCCGACCGGGTGCACCCGACCCGGCTGGTCTCGGTGAGCGCGCTGGCCGCCGGCGTCCTGACCGCGGCGCTGGCGCTGGCCGCCCACGGCCTGCTGCTCGCCGTCCCGCTGCGGTTCCTGACCGGCGTGGCCCTGGCCGGGGTCTACCCGGTGCTGATGAAGGTGATGGCCTCCTGGGCGCCGCCCGCCGACCGGGGCCGGGCCTTCGGCGTCCTGATCGGCGCGCTGACCCTCGGCTCGGCGCTGCCGCACCTGATCGACGGACTGCCCGGCCTGCCGTGGCGGGCCGTGATGCTGGTCGCGGCGGCCGCCACCCTGCTGGCCGCCGGGATCGCCGGGCAGTGGCTGCGGACCGGTCCGCTGCTGGCGCCCGGCCGGGTGGTGCCGCACCCCCGGTACGCCGTGGCCATGTTCGCCGAGCGCGGCCCCCGGCTGGCCAACCTGGGCTACTTCGGCCACATGTGGGAGCTGTATGCGCTGTGGACGTGGCTGCCCACCTTCCTGGCTGCCGGCGCTGTCGCCGCCGGCCGGCCCACGGGCCGGGCCGGCGCCGGGCTGACCGCGTTCGCGGTGATCGGCCTGGCCGGGGCGGCCGGCTGCCTGCTCGGCGGCTGGGTCTCCGACCGCTTCGGCCGGCCCGTCGCCGCGGTCGCCGCGATGGCGCTCAGCGGCAGCTGCTGCCTGCTCTCCCCGCTGGCCTTCGGGGCCGGGCCCTGGCTTGCCGGTGCGCTGCTGGCGGTCTGGGGTGCCTCGGTGATCGCCGACTCGGGCGTCTTCTCCACCGCGCTGTCCGAGACCGCCGACCCTCGCTACGTCGGGACGGCGCTCAGCGCCCAGACCGCGATCGGGTTCACCCTGACGGTGGTCACGATCCAGCTCGTCCCGCTGCTCGCCGAGCGGACCGGCTGGCGGTGGGCGTTCTGGCTGCTGGCTCCCGGTCCGCTGCTGGGTGCGGTGGCGATGGCCGCGCTCGGCGCCCGGCGACCGGCGCCGGCCGCGGCATGAGCGAGCAGGCGGGGCCGTCCGGGCCGGCGGCCGCCACGCAACCGCGCTGGTGGCGGCCGGTGCTGCGGGACCTGGTCGACGCGTTCTGGTCCTGGCTGACCACCGCGGCCGGGGTCGGTGCCGGGATCGCCGTGGTGGACGGCGCCCGCACCGACGGCCTGCTGCCGGTGCCGCTGGCCGCGCTGGCCGTGTTCGCCGGTGACGCCCTGGTCCGCCCCGCGCTGCGCCGGCTGGCGGGGCTGGGCAGCGCCGTCACCGCCCTGGTCCTCGGCCTGCTCGGCCAGCTCGTCGTGGTCGTGCTGGCCCTGCGGCTGACGCCGGGCATCGTGCTCGGCTCGGTGCTGGACGCCGTCGGGGTGCTGCTGGTGGCGGCCGCGGTGATGGCCGTCGGGCGCTGGCTGGTGGGCGCCGCGAACTCCGCCTACGTCCTGGGCCACCTGCTGCGCCGCGGCCCCTCCGGGCTGCGGCGCCGGCCGGGCCCGCGCTCCGACGGCCGGCCCGGGCTGCTGGTGGTGCAGCTGGACGGGGTCTCCCGGACCGTTCTGCGCCGGGCCCTGGACGCCGGGGAGGCGCCGGTCCTGCAGCGCTGGCTGGAGACCGGCAGCCACAGCCTCGGCGGCTGGTGGTCCACCGTGCCCTCCACCACCCCGGCCAGCCAGGCCGGCCTGCTGCACGGCGACGATGAGCAGGTGCCGGCCTTCCGCTGGTGGGACCGGCGGCTCGGCCGGCTGCTGGTCAGCAACCGGCCCGGTGACGCCGCCGTGCTGGAGCAGCGGCTCAGCGACGGCACCGGCCTGCTGGCCCACGACGGGGTGGCGATCGCCACCATGTTCAGCGGGGACGCCGAGACCTGCCTGCTGGTGATGAGCAAGGCGCTGGCCCGGCGTGGCCTGGGCCCGGGCGGCTCGTTCGTCAGGTTCTTCGCCAGCCCGTTCGTGCTGTCCCGGGCGGTGCTGCTGACCGTCTCGGAGATGGTCAAGGAGCTCTACCAGGGGCACCGGCAGGTGGCCCGGCAGGTCTGGCCGCGGGTGCCTCGGCGCGGCGCCTACGTGCTGCTGCGCGGGATCACCAACGCGCTGCTGCGCGACCTGACCCTGGCCCTGGTCGCCGAGCGGCTGGTCGACCCGGTGACCCGGGTGATCTTCGTCGATCTCGTCGACTACGACGAGATCGCCCACCACGCCGGCCCGGAACGGCCGGAGTCCCGCCGCGCGCTGGAGGGTCTGGACGGCGTGCTCGGCCTGCTCGAGCAGGTCGCCCGGCGCAGCGGGCGGCCGTGGCGCACCGTGGTGCTCTCCGACCACGGGCAGAGCCTGGGCCCGACCTTCGCCCAGACCGAGGGCGAGACGCTGGACGCCCTCGTCCGGCGGCTGTGCGCGGTGCCCGAGTCGTCGGTCGTGCAGGCCCTGGCCGGGGAGGAGTGGGGGCCGGTGAACGCGCTGCTGACCTCGGCCCGGCGCAGCGGCAGCAGCGGACGCGGCCGGGCCGATGGCGTCCTGCTCGGCCCCGACCGGGCCGCCGCCGCGGCCCGACCGGCGGGCGACGGCGCGAGCCAGCCGCCCGAGCTGGCGGTCAGCGCCTCCGGCAACCTGGGCATGATCTGGTTCCCCCGCCTGCCCCGGCGGCCGGACCTGAACGAGCTCGAGACCCGCTGGCCGGGCCTGCTGCCCGGGCTGCTGGCCTGCGCCTCGATCGGCCTGGTCATGGTGCCCGGCCCGAGCTCGGAGCCGGTCGTGATGGGCCCGGGAGGGGTGCACTGGCTGGGCCCGGGCCGGGTGGACGGCCAGGACCCGCTGGCCGGCTACCCCCCGCGTGGCGCCGCCGACCTGCGCCGGCTGGCCGGGCTGGCCGACTGCGGCGACGTCGTCCTGCTCTCCGGCGTCGACGCCCACGACCGGGTCCGGGCCTTCGAGGGCCTGGTCGGCTCGCACGGCGGCCTGGGCGGGCTGCAGAACGACGCGCTGCTCATCCACCCCGCGGACTGGCCGCTGGCCGGGGAGCTGGTCGGGCCGGTTGCGGTGCACGAGCAGCTGCTGGTCTGGATGCGCGCCGAGGGCATCCGGCCGCAGGCACCGCCGGTGCCCGCGGAGGCCTCATGCTGACCCTGCGCTGGCTCGGCCACTCCACGGTGGTGCTGGACCTGACCGGTCCGCCCGGTGCGGGCGCGGGCGCAGCGGGTTCGGGCCCGGCCGGTGCGGTGCGGCTGCTGACCGACCCGTTGTTGGGCCGGCACGCCTGGCCGCTACGTCGGCGCGGGCCCGGCCCGGACCCCGAGCACTGGGCGCACCCGGACGCCGTCCTGCTCTCCCACCTGCACCACGACCACGCCCAGCTGTCGTCGCTGCGGCCGCTGAAGGTCCCGGTGCTGACCGCGCCGGCCAGCGCGCAGTGGTTGCAGCGCAAGGGTGTCGACGGCCGACCGCTGGACCCGGCAGGTGGCCGGCAGGCGGTGGCGGCCGGCGGCTGGGTCGGCGTCCGGCTGGTCGAGGCCGACCACCACCACCGGCCGATGCCGCACCGGCCCAACGACGCCCACGGCTACCTCATCGACGCCCCCGGGCTGGTGGTCTGGTTCGCCGGCGACACGGCCCTGATGCCCAGCTTCGCGACCCTGGCCGAGCGGGCCGGCGCGCCGGTCGACGTCGCCGTCGTCCCGGTGTCGGGCTGGGGGCCGCGACTGTCCGCCGGGCACCTGGACCCCGAGCAGGCCGCCGAGGCCTGTGCCCTGGTCGGGGCCCGGGCCGCCGTCCCGGTGCACTGGGGCACCCTGCACGCCCCGGCCGGCCGGCACCTGCCGCGCGGCTGGATGACCACCCCGGGGGCGCATTTCGTGCGGGCCCTGCGCCGGGTGGCTCCGCGCTGCGAGCCGGTGCTGCTGCGGCCGGGGCAGGCTCACGTGTTCGGCTGACGGCGCGCCGGCTCACCGCGGCCGGACCGCGGACCAGGCCACGGACACCTCACCCAGCCGCCAGCGGGAGGGGCCGTCCAGCACCGGCCAGCCGGCCCCTCGGACGTCGGCGACCGTGGCCAGCCAGCGCTGCCGCACCCCGAACGGCGCCAGCGGCGCGTTCCGGGCCCAGGCCTCGTCCAGCGCGCGCAGCCAGGTGTGCACGCCCTCGCCGGGCACGTTGCGGTGGATCAGCGCCTTCGGCAGCCGTTCGGCCACCTCGCCGGGCCGGCCCAGAGCGGCCAGCCGGGCCGAGACGGTCAGGCTGTGGGGCACCGCGCGTCCCCCGGCCGCGCTGAGCGCGACCCAGGTCGCCCGGCGGCCGATCTCGTCGCAGGTGCCCTCGACCAGCAGGCCGCCGGTCGCCAGCCGGCCGGCGACCAGGTCCCAGGCCGGGCCGACCTCCGGTTCGGCGTACTGCCGCAGCACGTTGAAGGCCCGGACCAGCACGGGCCGGCGGTCGTCGGGCAGCTGCAGGTCGAACCCGCCGAGGGCGAAGCTGACGCCCGGCCGGGCCAGCGGCGCCGCCGCCGTCACCCGGGCCGGGTCGATCTCCAGGCCGACCACCTGCACGTCCGGCCGGACCCGGGCCAGCCGGTCCGCCAGCTCCAGCGTGGTCACCGGGTGGGCGCCGTAGCCCAGGTCCACCACCAGCGGGTCCGGCGCCGCGCGCAGCGCTGTGGCCGCGACGCCCCAGGTCAGCCAGCGGTCCACGCGGCGCAGCCGGTTCGGCGCGGTGGTCCCCCGGGTGATCGCGCCGACCGGCCGGCGTGCGGGCATGCCGGGAGCCTAGTTCGCCCCCCCGGCGCGGGTGGTTGTCCGGTCCTTGGCCGCCGCCGCGCCGCCGCCGGGGGGCTGGGTTACCGTCGTCAAGTGGTAGCCATGCGTCGCTCGCCGACCCGTCCGCGCCGGGTCGCGATGCTGTCGGTGCACACCTCGCCGCTGGAGCAGCCGGGCACCGGCGACGCCGGCGGGATGAACGTCTACGTGCTGGAGACGGCCAGGCGGCTGGCCGCCCGGGGCACCGCGGTGGAGATCTTCACCCGCGCCACCTCCAGCCAGCTGCCCCCGGTGGTCGAGGCCGCCCCCGGGGTGCTGGTGCACCACGTGCCGGCCGGGCCGTTCGAGGGCCTGTCCAAGAACGACCTGCCCGGGCAGCTGTGCGCGTTCGCCGCCGAGCTGCTGCGCGCCGAGGCCCGGCACGACGTCGGCTGGTTCGACCTCGTGCACTCCCACTACTGGCTGTCCGGGCACGTCGGCTGGCTGGCCGCCGACCGCTGGCGGGTGCCGCTGGTGCACACCATGCACACGATGGCCAAGGTGAAGAACGCCAACCTGGCCGACGGCGACGCTGCCGAGCCGGCGATCCGGGTGATCGGGGAGGAGCAGGTGGTCGAGACGGCCGAGCGCCTGCTGGCCAACACCGAGGCCGAGCGCCGGGAGCTGGTGGACCTGTACGGAGCTCCGCCCGGGCGGGTGGCCGTGGTTCCGCCGGGGGTCGACCTTGAGGTGTTCAGTCCGGGGGGTCCGGACGGCCGGCGCGCGGCCCGGGCCCGGCTGGGGCTGGCCGACCCGGCCGGCGCCCCACCCGCCGAGCTGCTGCTGTTCGTGGGCCGGATCCAGCCGCTGAAGGCGCCCGACGTGCTGGTCCGGGCCGCCGCGCTGCTGCGCCGGCAGGGCCGCGAGCGGGTGCGGGTGGCCGTGCTGGGCGGCCCCAGCGGCAGCGGGCTGCAGGAGCCCGAGCACCTGCAACGGCTGGCCGCCGAGCTCGGGGTGGCCGACGTGGTGCGGTTCGAGCCGCCCACCACCCGTGCCGTGCTGGCCGACTGGTACCGGGCCGCCGACCTGGTCGCCGTGCCCTCGCACAACGAGTCCTTCGGCCTGGTCGCCGTCGAGGCGCAGGCCTGCGGCACACCCGTGGTGGCCGCCGCCGTCGGCGGGCTGCGGACGGCGGTCGCGGAGGGCGTCTCCGGGCTGCTGGTGCCGGGCCACGACCCGCAGCGCTGGGCGCAGGCCATCGGCGGCCTGCTGGCCGACCCGGGTCGCCGGGACCGGATGGCGGCCGGCGCGCTGGCCCAGGCCCGGCGCTTCTCCTGGGACGCCACCGTCGAGGAGACCCTGCAGGTCTACACCGACGCGGTCGCCGGGCACCGGGCCCGGCTGGTCCCCGCGCACCGGCGCCGGGCCGGGGCCAGGGCTGCGGGCTGGCGTCGCCGGCTGGCCGCCGGCGGCGGGGACAGCGCGCTGGCCGCCACGCCGTGAGCCCGGCCACCGGGCTGGAGCGCGCCGAGCAGGCCCTGCAGGCCTGGCTGGCCGGCGCCGACGTGGAGCACGAGCTCGGGGCCCGGCGCGGGGAGCTGGTGGTGACCCTGCCCGGTGAGGCCAAGCTGCGCACCACGGTGAGCGTGCTGCTGGCCGAGCAGGGCCTGAGCGCCAGCGCGTTCGTGGTGCGCCGGCCCGACGAGAACCACGAGGCGTTCTACCGGTGGCTGCTGCAGCGCAACCTCCGGCTGCCCGGGGTCGCCTTCGCCCTCGACGCCCTCGGCGACGTCTACCTGGTCGGCCGGCTGCCGCTGGAAGGGGTCAGCGAGGAGGCCGTCGACCAGTTGATGGGCGCGATGCTGCACGCCAGCGACGGCTCGTTCAAC
Source organism: uncultured Actinomycetota bacterium (assembly GCA_963821825.1). Lineage (GTDB taxonomy): Bacteria > Actinomycetota > Actinomycetes > Actinomycetales > Kineosporiaceae > CAWGFD01. Next base: position 3,626,331 of record CAWGFD010000002.1, on the reverse strand, counting down.
GAGCTGCTGGCCCTGGGTTTCCTGGGCTCGATGCGCAGGGAGTGGGCCTGGCGCACCGAGCGGGGGGAGTCCACCCGCAACCTGGAGGCCTTCCGGCACCTGCTCCAGGAGCCGGAGTAGTCCCAAGTCCCGCCGTTCTCCCGCCCTCGCCGCTACCCTGCGCCGAGCGCGCTGAGCCGTTCCTCCAGCTGGGCGCGGACCGCGGACAGCCGCTGCCCGGCCTGGGCCCGGGCGGCGGCCAGGCCCTGCGCCCCGGAGCCCGCCGGGACGGCCAGCACCACCTCCAGGTAGCACTTGAGCTTGGGCTCGGTGCCGCTGGGCCGGACCACCACCCGCGCGCCGTCCGCGGTCCGCAGCGCCAGCGCATCGGTGGCCGGCAGGGTTGCGCCCAAGCCGTCCGGGACGCCGCCCTCGGCCAGGTCCAGCCACTCGGTCACCGGCGCGCCACCGAGCTCGGTGAGCGGCTCGGCCCGCAACCGGTGCATCGCCTGGCTGATCCGGGACAGGTCCTGCACCCGCAGCGAGAGCTGGTCGGTGGCGTGCACCCCGTGCCGCAGGGCCAGCGTGTCGAGCGCGTCCAGCAGCGTGCGGCCCTGCCCGGCCAGCCGGTTGGCCAGCTCGACCAGCAGCAGCCCGGCGCTGATCCCGTCCTTGTCCCGCACCACCTGCGGGGCCACGCAGTAGCCCAGCGCCTCCTCGTACCCGTACCGCAGCCCGGGCACCCGGGCGATCCACTTGAACCCGGTGAGCGTCGTCGCGCACCGGGCGCCGCGGTCGGCGGCGATGGCCTGCAGCAGCTCCGAGGACACCACCGACCGGGCCAGCACCGGGCCCGGGCCGGGCTGAGCGGGCGCCCGGTCCAGGACCAGCTCCCCGAGCAGCGCGCCCACCTCGTCCCCGCGCAGCACCCGCCACGCCACCCGCCCGCCGGGCCCCGGCGCCGGGTCGGGCACGGCGATCGCGCACCGGTCGGCGTCCGGGTCGTTGGCCAGCACCAGGTCGGCGCCGCGTTCCCGGGCCGCCGCCAGCGCCAGGTCCAGCGCGCCGGGCTCCTCGGGGTTGGGGAAGGGCAGGGTCGGGAAGTCCGGGTCGGGCAGCTCCTGCTCGGCCACCAGGTGGGGCCGGCCCAGGCCCGCCCGCTCCAGCGCGGTGGCCATCAGTTCCCCGCCCACCCCGTGCATCGGGGTCAGCACCACGCTGACCGGCGCGGACGGCGGCGGACCCGGCACCAGGGCGCAGACCGCGTCCAGGTAGGCGGCCACCAGCTCCGGGCCGAGCACGGTCCAGCCGCCGGGGGCCATCGCGACGTCGATCGCGGCCGGGGCCGCCTCGATCCGGTCGGCGATCTGCCGGTCGGCCGGCGGCACGATCTGCACGCCGCGGCCGTCCTCGTCGCTGGCCTGCCCACCCAGGTACACCTTGTAGCCGTTGTCCTGGCGCGGGTTGTGGCTGGCGGTGACCATCACTCCGGCGTCGGCCGCCAGGTGCCGGACGGCGAAGGCCAGCACCGGGGTCGGCAGCGCGCCGGGCAGCGCCAGCACCTCGCAGCCGGCCGCGGTGAGCACCGCGCAGCTGTCCTCGGCGAACGTGCTCGACCCGTGCCGCGCGTCGTGGCCGACGACCACCCGCGGCGGGCGCCCGTCCGGCCCGGACGCCGCGAGGACGTCGCCCAGGTAGCCGGCCAGTCCGCAGGCCGCGCGGATCACCACCGCCCGGTTCATCCGGTTCGGGCCGGCGCCGACCGCCCCACGCAGGCCGGCGGTGCCGAAGGCCAGGCTGGCGGCGAACCGGTCGACCAGCTCGGCCCGGGCCGGCGCGCCGTCCGCGGCCAGGGCCCGGCGGCACAGCTGCTCGATCTCGGCCCGGGTACCGGGGTCGGGGTCGGCACTGCGCCAGCGGTCGGCCACCGCCACCAGCCGGGACAGGCCGGGGTCGGCGTCCGGCGGCAGACCCGAGGGTTCGCTCACGGCAGTTGCTGCACGACCCGGGCGAGCATGGCGCCCACCCGCTCCGCCGCCGCCCGGCCCGTGGCGATCACCTCGGCGTGGTCCAGCGGCTGCCCGCTGACCCCGGCCGCCAGGTTGGTCACCAGCGACACCCCGAGCACCTCCAGCCCCACCTCCCGGGCCGCGATCGCCTCCAGGGCGGTGGACATCCCGACCAGCTGACCGCCCAGCACCCCGGCCATCCGGACCTCGGCCGGCGTCTCGTAGTGCGGCCCGCGGAACTGTACGTACACGCCCTCGGCCAGGCCCGGCTCCAGCCGTCGGCACAGCGCCCGCAGCCGGGCCGAGTACAGGTCGGTCAGGTCCACGAAGGTCGCACCCTCCAGCGGGGAGGCGCCGGTCAGGTTGATGTGGTCGCTGATCAGCACCGGGGTGCCGGGCGCCCAGCCGGGGTCCAGACCGCCGCAGCCGTTGGTGAGCACCACGCAGCGGCAGCCGGCCGCGGCCGCGGTCCGCACGCCGTGCGCCACACGACGCACGCCCAGGCCCTCGTACAGGTGGGTGCGACTGCCGAGCACCAGCGCCCGGCGCTCGCTGTCCCCGATCCGCACCGACCGCAGCACCCCGGCGTGCCCGGACACCGCGGGCGCCACGAACCCGGGCAGCTCGGTGACCGGCACCTCGGCCAGCACCTCGCCGAGCAGCTCCCCGGCCGGGGCCCAGCCCGACCCCAGGACCAGCGCGACGTCGTGCCGGGCCGCGCCGGTCAGCTCGGCCAGCCGCTCGGCAGCCCGGGCGGCGACCTCCTTGGGGTCTGTGGCCGGGTCGTCCAGGTCGAGGGTCGGGGCGCTCACCGGCGGCAGGCTACCCGTTCGGTCAGCTCTCGACGTTGGAGCAATCCCGCCGGCGCAGCTCGGTGACGTAGTCGTCCGGCGCGCCGCCCGCCTCCGCGGCGTCGGCCAGCATGCCCAGGTAGCGGGCGCTGGGCAGTCCGCCCTCGTAGGCGGCCAGGACGTAGATCCAGGCGCCGACCTCGCCGTCCAGGGTCTGCACCCGGACCCGGATCTTGTGCCAGAGCCCGATCGAGACGCCCTCCCACTCGTCCAGCGCGGCCTCGTCGGCCGGGGTCAGGTCGTACAGCGCCACGTACACCTGGGACTCCGGGTGCTCCACCACCGTGCCCAGGGCGCCCTCCCAGCCCAGGTCCTCCCCGCCGAAGGTCAGCCGCCAGCCGGTCAGCCAGCCGGACCCGCGCAGGGGCGAGTGCGGGGCGCGCTGGGACATCCGCGCCGGGTCGAGGTTGCTGCCGTACGCCGCGTACAGGGCCATGCAGGACAGCCTAGAGATCGCTGACCGCGGCCCTGATGCGGGACAATGCCCAGGTGACCTCATCGACCGACGGCCCACCGTCGAGCAACGGCCACCAGTCCAGCACCGCCGGCGAGCAGTCCGAGGCGGTGGTCCGCGCCGCGGCGACCGCCGGCAGCCGGGTCGTCGTGCTCGGCGGCGGGCCCGGGGGCTACGAGGCCGCGCTGGTCGCCGCCCAGCTCGGCGCCCAGGTCACCGTGGTCGAGGCCAGCGGGATGGGCGGCTCGGCGGTCCTGACCGACGTGGTGCCGTCGAAGACCCTGATCGCCACCGCCGAGGTGATGACGCTGGTCGATGAGTCCGTGGCGCTCGGCGTCCGGGTGGTCGCCGGGAGCGGGCAGGTGCCCGCCGACCGCGCCGTCCGGGTCGACCTGCAGGTGGTCAACGAGCGGGTCAAGGCGCTGGCCAAGGCCCAGTCGGCGGACATCCTGGGCCGGCTGCGGGCCGAGGGGGTCACGGTGCTGACCGGTCGCGGCCGGCTCGCCGGCTCCGGGCGGGTCGAGGTGCGGGGCGAGGACGGCGACCGGAGCGTGCTGAGCGCCGAGACCATCCTGGTCGCGGTCGGCGCGCACCCCCGTGAGCTGCCCGACGCCCGCCCGGACGGCGAGCGGATCCTGACCTGGAAGCAGCTGTACGACCTTCAGGAGCTGCCGCAGCGGCTGGTCGTCGTCGGCTCCGGGGTGACCGGGGCCGAGTTCGCCAGCGCCTACGACGCGCTCGGCTCCCAGGTGGTGCTGGTCTCCAGCCGGGACCGCGTGCTGCCCGGGGAGGACGCCGACGCCGCTGCGGTGCTGGAGGAGGTGTTCCGGCGGCGCGGGGTGCAGGTGCTCTCCCGTTCCCGGGCGCAGTCGGTGGCCCGCACCCAGGACGGCGTGCTGGTCACCCTCTCCGACGGCCGGACCGTGGAGGGCTCGCACTGCCTGGTCGCGGTCGGCTCGATCCCGAACACCGCCGACCTGGGCCTGGAGCAGGCCGGGGTGGCCACGAACGACAGCGGGCACATCACCGTCGACCGCGTCTCCCGGACGACGGTGCGCGGGGTGTACGCCGCCGGCGACTGCACCGCGGTACTGCCCCTGGCCTCGGTTGCTGCCATGCAAGGGCGGATCGCCATGTGGCACAGCCTGGGTGACGCGGTGACCCCGCTGGAGCTGCGCTCGGTGTGCGCGAACGTGTTCACCTCCCCGGAGATCGCGACCGTCGGCTGGACCCAGGCCGACATCGAGGGCGGGCAGATCCGGGCCCGGACGGTGATGCTGCCGCTGATCACCAACGCCCGGGCCAAGATGCAGGGCGTGCAGGACGGGTTCGTGAAGCTGTTCTGCGGCACCCGTTCCCAGGAGGTGCTCGGCGGTGTCGTGGTGGCGCCGCGGGCCAGTGAGCTGATCCACCCGGTGACCCTCGCGGTGGCCGGAAAGCTGACCGTGGACGAGGTGGCGCAGGCGTTCACGGTCTACCCCTCGCTGTCCGGCTCGATCGCCGAGGCGGCCAGGCGCCTGCACGCGCACGCCGAGCACTGAGGTGACCGGCCCCGGGGGGCGTCCGACCGCGCACAGCTAGCCGGCGAAGCGGGCCTCCGGCTTCGCCGGCACCGACCTGGCCGGCCGGCTGGCCGCGCTCGGGGTCGAGACGGCGCTGGTGACCGGGGTGTCGACCTCCGGGTGCGTGCGGGCCACCGCGACCGACGCGATCGTCTGCGGGCTCGACGAGGCGCTGACCGGGTCAGTCGGGACTCGGGCGGCGCGGCCGGGGTGCGGGCGGAATCCGCCGGCGTGGGTTGACCGTGCCCGGTCGATGCACCATCCTGAACTGGTGTCACCAGTCATCGCTGATGAGTTGTCCACCCTGAACATCCTGACCGCTGTGGCGGACCCGCTCCGCTGGCAGATCGTGCACGCCCTGGCCGCCGAGGAGCTGTGCACCACCCACCTGCAGGAGCTGCTGGGGGCCAAGCAGACCCTGGTCTCCCACCACCTGAAGGTGCTCCGCGACGCCGGGCTGGTGGACACCGCGCCGTGCGGCCGGTTCACCTACTACCGGCTGCGGCCGGACGCCCTCGACCCGGCCTGCGACGTCCTGGCCGCTCTGGCCGAGGCCGCCCGCGCCGTGCCTGCGCGCCGTGCCTGCTGAGCCGGCCGCCGGGCTGCCCAGACCGTCGGGGCCGGTGGCGCCGTCCAGGCTGTCGGGGCTGGACCGGGGGCTCCCGCTGTGGATCCTGGTCGCGATGGCGCTGGGCCTGGGTCTGGGCCGGATGGTCCCGGGCCTGGGCCCGGCGCTGAGCGCGGTCGCGGTGGCCGGCGTCTCGCTGCCGATCGCCGTCGGCCTGCTGGTGATGATGTACCCGGTGCTGGCCAAGGTGCGGTACGACCGGCTCGGCGAGGTCAGCGGCGACCGGCGGCTGCTGGTCGGCTCCCTGGTGCTGAACTGGCTGGTCGGGCCGGCCGTGATGTTCGCCCTGGCCTGGGTCTTCCTGGCCGACCTGCCCGCCTACCGGACCGGGTTGATCATCGTCGGGCTGGCCCGGTGTATCGCGATGGTGATCATCTGGAACGACTTGGCCTGCGGCGACCGGGAGGCTGCGGCCGTCCTGGTCGCGCTCAACTCGCTCTTCCAGGTGGTCGCCTTCGCCGGTCTGGGTTGGTTCTACCTGTCGGTGCTGCCGGTCTGGCTGGGACTGTCCACCGGCAGCTCGCTGGACGTCTCGGTGGGGCACATCGCGGTCTCGGTGCTGGTCTTTCTGGGCGTGCCGCTGCTGGCCGGCTTCGCGTCCCGCCGGATCGGGGAGCGCACCGTTGGCCGCGAGAGCTACGAGGGCCGTTTCCTGCCCCGGGTCGGGCCGCTGGCGCTGTACGGGCTGCTGTTCACCATCGTCGTGCTGTTCGCGCTGCAGGGGGAGGCGGTCACCTCCCGTCCGCTGGACGTCGTCCGGATCGCGCTGCCGCTGCTGGTCTACTTCGCGCTGATGTGGGTCGGTGGACTGCTCCTGGCCCGCGCGCTGGGGCTGGGGTACGCCCGCTCCACCACGCTCGCCTTCACGGCCGCCGGCAACAACTTCGAGCTCGCGATCGCCGTCGCGATCGCCACCTTCGGGGCCACCTCCGGCCAGGCACTGGCCGGGGTGGTCGGGCCGCTGATCGAGGTGCCGGTGCTGCTCGCCCTGGTCTACGCCTCGCTGTGGCTGCGCCCGCGGCTGTTCCCCGAACCGTCCCCGGCTCTGGAGGTGGCTCGATGAAGCCGTCGGTGATGTTCGTCTGCGTGCACAACGCCGGGCGGTCCCAGATGGCCGCGGGCTGGCTGCGGCAGCTGGCCGGTGACGCCGTCGAGGTGCGCTCCGGAGGCACCCAGCCCGCCGAGACGCTGAACCCGGTCGCCGTCGCGGCGATGGCCGAGGTCGGGATCGACATCCTCGACCAGGTGCCCACCGTGCTGACCGGGGAGGCGGTGCAGGCCAGCGACGTCGTGATCACCATGGGCTGCGGCGACGCCTGCCCGTTCTATCCGGGCACCCGGTACCTGGACTGGCCGCTGGCTGACCCGGCGGGCCAGCCGCTGGAGGTGGTGCGCCGGGTCCGCGACGAGATCGAGCGGCTGGTGCGCGGACTGCTGGCCGACCTGCTGGGCTGAGGACAGGATGGGGCGGTGAGCGGAGCCGAGGAACTGGGCCAGGAGTTCGACCTCGAGTCGGTGATGGAGCTGCAGGACCTGATCGCCTCCCTGCAGGACCTGTCGGAGGACTCCCTGGACCTGCGCGGTCTGGCCGTGGACGGCACCTGGGACGAGGTCGACGACCCGGTGCTGCTCGGCCCGGACGGCCGGCCGGTCGACACCTGGCGGGAGGGCTACCCCTACGACGAGCGGATGAGCCGGAACGAGTACGAGCTGACCAAGCGCCTGCTGCAGATCGAGCTGCTCAAGCTGCAGACGCACGTGAAGGCGGCCGGGCTCAAGCTCTGCGTGCTGTTCGAGGGCCGGGACGCGGCCGGCAAGGGCGGCACGATCAAGCGCTTCATGGAGCACCTGAACCCGCGCGGGGCGCAGGTCGTGGCGCTGACCAAACCGACCGACGTCGAGGCCGGCCAGTGGTACTTCCAGCGCTACGTCGGGCACCTGCCCTCGGCCGGGGAGATCGTGCTGTTCGACCGCTCCTGGTACAACCGGGCCGGGGTGGAACGGGTGATGGGGTTCTGCCGCCAGGGCGAGTACGAGGAGTTCATGCGGCAGACCCCGCAGCTGGAGAACCTCCTGGTGCGCAGCGGGATCATTCTGGTCAAGTTCTGGTTCTCGGTCTCGCGCAAGGAGCAGGTCACCCGGTTCACCATCCGCCGGATCGACCCGGTGCGGCAGTGGAAGCTCTCCCCGATGGACCTGGCCTCGCTGGACAAGTGGGACGCCTACTCCGACGCCAAGGAGGCGATGTTCCACTACACGCACACCGAGCACGCCCCGTGGACGGTGGTGCGGTCGAACGACAAGAAGCGCGGCCGGCTGGAGGCCATGCGCTGGGTGCTGAACCTGGTCGACTACCCGGACAAGGACACCTCCGTGGTCGGCACCCCGGACCCGTTGATCGTCGGCTCGCCCGCCACCGTCTACGAGACCGGTGAGCTGACCGGCAAGGCCTACCCGCCGCTGTGACCCCGCCCCCCACGATCGCCACGATTCGCACGAAACTCACGCTCGCGCGTCGGATCCGTGCGAATCGGCGCGATCGTGAGGGAGGGGCGGGGCCGGTCAGTCCTGGATCTCGCAGAGCACGGCGCCGTTGGTCACGCTGACGCCGACCTCGACGGCCAGCGCGCTGATCCGGCCGGCCTTGTGCGCGGTCAGCGGCTGCTCCATCTTCATCGCCTCCAGGACGACGACCAGGTCACCGGCGGCCACGTTCTGACCCTCCTCGACGGCCAGCTTGACGATGGTCCCCTGCATCGGGGAGGTCAGGGCATCGCCGGAGACCGCGGCCGCCGGGCCGGTCCGGCGGCTGCGCCGGCCCGCTCGCCCGTTGGCCGCGCCGTCGCCGCCGGCCGCCGTCCCGGAGCCGGCCAGCAGGCCACCGGGCAGGCTGACCTCCAGCCGCTTCCCGCCGACCTCGACGACCACCGTGGACCGTTCCGGCTCGGGCCCGGCGGCCTCGCTCGTCCCGGTCCAGGCCGGCACCTGGTTGTCCCACTCGGTCTCGATCCAGCGGGTGTGCACGCTGAACGGCTGGTCGGGGTCGGCCGGCGCGAACGCGGGGTCGACCACGACGGCGCGGTGGAAGGGCAGCACGGTGGGCAGACCCTCGACGACGAACTCCTTCAGCGCCCGCGCGGCGCGCTGCAGGGCCTGCTGCCGGTCGGCGCCGGTGACCACCAGCTTGGCCAGCATGGAGTCGAAGGCCCCGCCGACCACCGAGCCGGTCACCACCCCGGCGTCCAGCCGCACCCCCGGACCCGACGGTGGCGTCCAGTGGGTGAGCGTGCCCGGTTGGGGCAGGAAGTTGCGGCCCGGGTCCTCGCCGTTGATCCGGAACTCGATGGAGTGCCCGCGCAACGGCGGGTCGTCGTAGCCGAGCGGCTCGCCGTCGGCGATCCGCAGCTGCTCGCGCACCAGGTCGATTCCGCTGACCTCCTCGGAGACGCAGTGCTCGACCTGCAGCCGGGTGTTCACCTCCAGGAAGCTGATCGTGCCGTCCGGCCCGACCAGGAACTCGCAGGTGCCGGCGCCGACGTAGCCGGCCTCCAGCAGGATCGCCTTGCTGGCCCGGTACAGCTCGGCGCGCTGCTGCTCGGTCAGGAACGGCGCCGGCGCCTCCTCGACCAGCTTCTGGTTGCGGCGCTGCAGGGAGCAGTCCCGGGTGGAGATCACGACGGCGTGGCCGTGCGCGTCGGCCAGGCACTGGGTCTCCACGTGCCGGGGCCGGTCCAGGAACCGCTCGACGAAGCACTCGCCGCGACCGAAGGCGCCGACCGCCTCCCGGACGGCGGACTCGTACAGCTCGGGGACCTCCTCCATCGTGCGGGCCACCTTCAGCCCGCGTCCGCCGCCCCCGTAGGCGGCCTTGATCGCCACCGGCAGGCCGTGCTCGCGTGCGAAGGTGAGCACCTCCTCGGCGCCCGAGACCGGCCCCTTGGTGCCCGGGACCAGCGGCGCCCCGACCCGCTCGGCGATGTGCCGGGCCTTGACCTTGTCACCCAGGGCGTCGATCGCCTCCGGTGAGGGGCCGATCCAGACCAGCCCGGCGTCCAGGACGGCCTGGGCGAAACCGGCGTTCTCGGCCAGGAAGCCGTAGCCGGGGTGCACGGCGTCGGCCCCGGCCCGGGCGGCCACGTCCAGCAGGGCGTCGACCACCAGGTAGGACTCCGCGGGCGTCTGACCACCCAGCGCATACGCCTCGTCGGCCACCCTGACGTGCAGCGCGTCGCGGTCCGGCTCGGCGTACACCGCCACCGAGGCCAGGCCCGCGTCCCTGCAGGCCCGGGCGATCCGCACCGCGATCTCGCCCCGGTTGGCGATCAGCACCTTGGTGATCATGACTCTCCCTCCGGTTGGCGCGAGCCTAGCGCCGGGCCACCGCCGGGCCGGCGAGCTCGGCGTGGCGCCGGACACCGTGATGGCCGGCGACGGGGAATGTGGCCGCCGGGGTGCTCGTTCTGGACGGTGACGAGCTGGGCGCCGGGAAGCAGGCGCCGCCGACCATGCGAGGCCGAGGAGGCTGCACCGATGAGCACCGTCACGATGACCGAGCAGACCCATGACGAGACCGTCAAGGACGGCATCGTCCTGATCGACTTCTGGGCCTCCTGGTGCGGCCCGTGCCGGCAGTTCGCGCCGGTCTTCGAGCGCTCCTCCGCCGAGCACGAGGACATCGTCTTCGCCAAGGTGGACACCGAGGCCGAGCCGGACCTGGCCGGCCGCTACGGGATCACCTCGATCCCGACCCTGGTCGCCTACCGGGAGGGCATCCCCGTCTTCGGCCAGCCCGGTGCGCTGCCCGAGGCCGCCCTGGAGGACCTGATCCAGCAGGTCAAGGCCCTGGACATGAACGACGTGAAGGCGCGCTACGCCGAGCAGCTGGCCGGGCGCGAGAGCTGACCTGAGGCCGCTCCGGGCGGTTTCGCCCCCGGTTGTCCGGGGTGGTCCCTATGCTGCCCGTGGCGTCGCGGTCCGCGGCGCCGGTCGGGCCCGGTCTGGGGCCGGCACGGCGGGCGACGAACGGGGACGGGCCGATGCAGGACGGCAGGCGCAGGCCGGTGCGCGGACCTCTGGTGGTGCTCGGGCTCGTGACCGCGCTGGTCGGCCTCGGGCTGAGCGGGCTCCGGGCCGCTCCGGTCGCCCAGGCCTCGGCGCCGCTCAGCGCGGCCCGGCCCGCCGCCGCCCTGCCTGCTGCCGCCCTGCCTGCTGCCGCCCTGCCTGCTGCCGCCCGGCCGGCGGCCAGCGCCGGCCTGCCGACCACGCCGCGGGCCGGCTGGCCGCAGATCGCCGACGGTGAGGTGGCCGGAGCCGACCGGGTCGGCAACACGCTGGTCTGGGGCGGCACCTTCACCCAGATCCGGCTGCCGGACGGAACCCTCGTGCGCCAGCCCTACCTGGTCGCCTTCGACATCGACACCGGTGCGCTGGTCACCGGCTTCCGGCCGCAGCTGAACTCCGACGTCGACGACGTCGAGGCCGGGGACCAGCCCGGCACCCTGTTCATCTCCGGGGCCTTCACCCAGCTGAACGGCGACCGGGTGGACCGGGTGGCCAAGCTGGACCTGAACGGCGCCCGGGTGACCTCGTTCACCGCCGGCGCCAACGGCTTCGTCCGGACCATGACCCGCACCGGTGACCGGCTGTTCATCGGAGGCGACTTCTCCGCCGTGAACGGCCAGCCGCGGGCGCGACTGGCCGAACTGTCCGCGGCCAGCGGTGCGCTGTCCTCCCGGTTCACCGTCGGCGTGACCGGCTCACGGGCCGAGGGGTACCGCTCCGACGGCTACCACTGGCCGGGCTACGGCCCGATCGTGCGCACCATCCGGGTCACCCCGGACGGCAAGAAGCTGGTGGTGATGCACCGCGGGGACAAGGTCGGCGGCCAGACCCGCTGGGGCGCCGCCGTGATCGACATCTCCGGCGCGAGCGCCGCGGTCACGCCCTGGCAGACCCATCTGTGGGACGCGACCCCGTTCCAGGGCAAGCCCGACTTCGTCGGGATCGTGGACGGTGCCCTCTCCCCGGACGGCACCATGTTCGTGGTCACCAGCGTGCTGGGGAACTTCCCACCGCTGCACGACACGGCGATCGCCTTCCCGGTCGCCGGCGGCAGCGACGTCCAGCCGTTGTGGGTGACCCAGATGTTCGACTCGGTGTACGGCGTGGCCATCGACGACACGTCGGTCTACCTCGGCGGGCACTTCTGCTGGACCGAGAGCCAGCAGTCCACGCCGTCCCCGCTGTACTGGCCCGGCAAGAGCGGCAACCAGTTCTCCTGCTACCTGCAGTCCGGCTCTGTGTTCCAGCCGCAGACCACCTACCGTTACCACCTGGCCGCGGTCGACCGCTCCACCGGCCGGGCGGTGGCCTGGGACGCGCCGTCGAACAACTCCTTCACCGGCGTCACCTTCATCCGCAGCATCGACCGCGGGCTCCTGGTCGGGCACGACGGCAGCCGGATCAGCAACGTGCTGGTCGGGCGAGGAGGCTTCCTCGACCGGGGCGTCCGGTCCGAACCGAGCGAGAAGGCGCCGCCGGCGGCCATCCTGCAGAACCCACCGGCCGGGTCCACCGTCTCGGTCGGCACCGCCAGCGGCTACGCCACCGACGACTACCGCGTGGCGCGGGTGCAGGTCCGGCTGCAGGACGTGGCCACCGGCAAGTACGTGCAGCCGGACGGCTCGCTGAACAGCACGGTGCACGGCTACGAAGCCGCGGTGGGCAACGAGTCCGACAACGGCCACCGCCGCCCGTGGGTGGTGACCGGTCTGCCGTCCCCGGTGGGCGCGGTCGTGATCGAGGCACGGGCGATCGACTTCGCCGGCCGCGGCAGCGCCTGGAGGGGCTACCAGGTGACCGGACTGCCGGACCGGACGCCGCCGACGGTGACCCTCGGCTCGCCGGCGGACGGTGCCCAGGTGCGTGGCCCGGCCACGGTCAGCGGCAGCGCCGCCGACGACCGCGGGCTGGCCGGGGTGGGCGTCGCCGTGCAGGACGCCCCGACCGGCCGCTACCTGCAGGCGGACGGCTTCCTGGCGACGACGCCGTACGCCTTCCCGGCTCGGGTGAGCGGTGGCGGCGCCGGCATCACCGCCTCCTGGTCGGTCTCGCTGCCAGGGGCCACCATCCGGCACGCCCGGCTGACGGCGGTCGCGGTCGACGGGGCCGGCAACCGGTCGGCGCCCTCGGCGGTCACGGTGTCTCTGGCGGCGGGCTGGGAGACGCTCGGCTCCGGGGCGAACGCCGTGGCGGCGGCGGCCGACGGGTCACTGCTGATGGTCAGGACCGACGGCACCATCGCCTCGCGTCGAAGCGACGGCAGCTGGGCCACCATCACCGCCGCCGGGTCCGGCTGGGGCGATCGGCTGGCCGCGGCCAGCGGGAACAGCTTCGCCGCGCTGCGCGGCGCCGACCACGTGCCCTACCTGTGGACGGGCAAGGGGTGGTCGCGGCTGAGCGCCCCGGGCAGCGGGGTGATCGCGATGGGCGCTGACGGGACCGTGGGCTTCCAGGACTCCAGCGCAGGGCACCAGTGGGTGTGGATCCGGATCAACGGTGTCAACCACCGGGCCACGGACACCATGCGGTGGCTGTCGATCGCCGCGGTGAACAACTACTGGAAGGTCGGCATCGACGGTTACCTCTACCGAGGCCGGCCGGACCACTGGATCCGGTCCTCCACCTTCACCGCCGTCTCGGTGTCCGCCTCGGCGGACGGTGCGGTCGCGGCGGTCGCCACCGACGGCACCGTCTGGCGCTGGCAGCAGGACCAGCTGTGGAACAAGGCCCCGGCGCTGCCGACCAAGGCCAAGCAGCTGAGCACCGGGCCGGGCGGTGTGCTGGAGGTGCTCGGCTCGGACGGCGCGATCTATCAGTCGATCGGCTGATCGGCGGCCGGCGCCGAGCGCCACAGCGAGGTCCAGCGCACGCCCGTCTGGGTGACCAGCTCCCGCAGCAGCGGAAGGCTGACCCCGACCACGTTGTGCGGGTCGCCCTCGATGGAGCGGACGAACGCGCCACCGAGCCCGTCCAGGGTGAAGGCGCCGGCCACGTCCAGCGGCTCGCCGCTGGCCAGGTAGTCCTCCAGCTCGGGTTCGCTGGGCGAGGCGAAGTGCACGGTCGTCGAGGCGACGGCGCCCAGCGTGGCGCCGCTGCCGTCCTCACGGCAGTCCACCAGCCAGTGGCCGGTGTGCAGGACGCCGCCGCGGCCGGCCATCGCCGCCCACCGCCGGCGGGCGGTGGCGACGTCGCCGGGCTTGCCGTGCACCTGCCCGTCGAGCTCCAGCACCGAGTCGCAGCCCAGCACCAGCGCCTGGGGCGGCAGGTCGGTGGAGGCGGCGACGTCCTCGGCCTTGGCCCGGGCCAGGACCAGGGCGACGTCCTGCGCGTCGGTGACCCCGTAGCGCTGCACCACGGCGTCCTCGTCCACCGCGGAGACCATGACCAACGGGTCGACGCCGGCGCTGAGCAGGGTGGCGCGTCGGGCGGGGGAGGCGGAGGCGAGGACCAGCACGGGCCGGGTGTCGGGCATGGGCGGTAACGGTAGCGGCCGGCCGCTCGCGCTCACGCAGGCAGCAGCACCCGCTGCTCGCCGCAGTACACCGACAGCGAGCTGCCGCGGGAGAACCCGATCAGGGTCATCCCGGTCTCCTCGGCGAGCTCGGCGGCCAGCGAGGACGGCGCGGAGACGGCCGCCAGCACCGGGCAGCCGGCCGAGGCGGCCTTCTGGACCAGCTCGAAGGAGGCCCGGCCACTGACCTGCAGCACCGTGCCCGCCAGCGGCAGCCGGTCCTGGCCCAGGGCCCAGCCGACCACCTTGTCGACCGCGTTGTGCCGGCCGACGTCCTCGCGCAGGCACAGCAGCTCGCCGTCGCTGGTGAACAGTCCGGCCGCGTGCACGCCGCCGGTGCGGTCGAAGACCCGCTGCGCCTCCCGCAACCGGTCCGGCAGGGCGGCCAGCACCTCCAGCGGCACGCGCACCTCGTCCAGGGAGACGTCGAAGGCGCTGCGGGTCCGGACGGCGTCGATCGACTCGGTGCCGCAGATGCCGCAGGCGCTGCTCACCGCGCGGTACCGGTCCCGCGCCGGTGGCGCGACGTGCTCGGCCAGGTCGACGTCGACGACGTTGTAGGTCGGGCTGCCGTCGGCGGCTCGCGCGGCGTCCGGGCAGTGCATCGCGGCCACGACGTCCTTGGGGCCGGCGACCACCCCCTCGCCGACCAGGAAGCCCAGCGCCAGGTCCAGGTCGTGGCCCGGGGTGCGCATGGTCACGGTGAACTTCTCACCGTTCAGCCGGATCTCCAGCGGTTCCTCGACCGCCAGGGTGTCCGGCCGGGAGGTCCGGACTCCGTCGCGGATCCTCGACACCGGTCGCCGCACCGTGGTGGCCATGCCAGCACGTTCCCACGACCGGACGAGGATTGCATGATCACGGGGAGGCGGGCGGTCAGCCGGGCCAGGTGGAGGTGCGCCAGGCGTGCGGGCCGGCCGAGCCGCCGCCGGCCCCGGTGCGGCGGGGGCGCCGGTGCCGGGCCGCCGGATCGGCCCAGCGGGAGACCGCCTCCGGGCCGCGCACCTGGCCCTGCGGGGGCGCGCCGACCGCGGCCAGCACGACCAGCAGGGCGGCCAGCTCCTGGTCGGTCGGCGTGCCGCGGACCACCCGCAGCCCGTTCACAGCGGGATGTTCCCGTGCTTCTTGGGCGGCAGCGCCTCCCGTTTGGTGGCCAGCGCCCGCAGCGAGCGGGTGACCAGCGCGCGGGTCGCCGAGGGCGCGATGACCGCGTCGACGTAGCCGCGCTCGGCGGCGATGTAGGGGTTGGCCAGCGTGTCCTCGTACTCCCCGACCAGCCGGGCCCGCACCTCCTCGACGTCCCCGCCGTCGGCCATCGCCTGCTTGAGCTCCTGGCGGTAGAGGATGTTCACCGCGCCCTGGGCGCCCATCACCGCGATCTGCGCGGTCGGCCAGGCGACGTTCACGTCGGCGCCCAGGTGCTTGGAGCCCATCACGTCGTAGGCGCCGCCGTAGGCCTTCCGCGTGATCACCGTGACCTTGGGCACCGTGGCCTCGGCGTAGGCGTAGATCAGCTTGGCGCCGCGGCGGATGATCCCGTTCCACTCCTGGTCGGTGCCGGGCAGGAAGCCGGGCACGTCGACGAAGGTCAGCACCGGCACGTTGAAGGCGTCGCAGACCCGCACGAACCGGGCCGCCTTCTCGGAGGCGTCGATGTCCAGCGTGCCGGCGAACTGCATCGGCTGGTTGGCCACCACCCCGACCGGCCGGCCCTCGACCCGGCCGAAGCCGACCAGGATGTTCTGGGCGAACAGCGGCTGCACCTCCAGGAACTCCCCGTCGTCCAGGACGGTGGTGAGCACCGTGTGCATGTCGTAGGGGTGGTTGGCCGAGTCCGGGATCAGGGTGTCGAGCGCGAGGTCGTCCTCGTCGGGCTCCAGGTCGGCGGTGACCGCCTGCACCGGCGGGTCGGACAGGTTGTTGGAGGGCAGGTAGGACAGCAGCGCCCGCACGTAGTCCAGGGCGTCGTCCTCGTCGCTGGCCATGTAGTGCGCGTTGCCGGACCGGGAGGTGTGGGTGCGCGCGCCACCGAGCTCCTCGAACCCGACGTCCTCCCCGGTCACGGTGCGGATCACGTCCGGGCCGGTGATGAACATGTGCGAGGTCTGGTCGACCATCACCGTGAAGTCGGTGATCGCCGGTGAGTACACCGCGCCGCCGGCGCACGGGCCCATGATCAGGGAGATCTGCGGGACCACGCCGCTGGCGTGCACGTTGCGCCGGAAGATCTCCCCGTACAGCCCGAGGGAGACCACACCCTCCTGGATCCGGGCGCCGCCGGAGTCGTTGATCCCGACCACCGGGCAGCCGATCTTCATGGCCAGGTCCATCACCTTGACGATCTTCTCCCCGAAGACCTCGCCGAGGCTTCCGCCGAACACCGTGAAGTCCTGGGCGAAGACGCAGACCCGGCGGCCGTCGACGGTGCCGTGGCCGGTCACCACGCCGTCCCCGTAGGGCCGGTTGGCGGCCAGGTTGAAGGTGGCGCTCCGGTGCCGGGCCAGGGCGTCGAGCTCGACGAAGGAACCCTCGTCCAGCAGCGCCTCGATCCGCTCCCGGGCGTTCTTGCGGCCCTGCTCCCGGCGTCTGGTCAGCGCCCGCTCCGAGCCGGCGTGCAGCGCAGCCTGGTGCCGCCGCTCGAGGTCGGCGAGCCGGCCGGCGGTGGTCCGCATGTCGACGTCCTCGCTCACCTCGGTGCCGCCGCTGGCCGCCGGTCCTGCCGTCATCGCCGCCTCCGCCCTTCACCGCACGCTCGTTGCCCGTCCTGCCGGTGAGGGTAGTCAGGTCGGTGCGGATCCGGTGCACAGCGCCCGTGCCGCGCGACCTCCGGACACCGGCCGGGGCTAGCCTTCGAGGCGTGGACGTCGTCGGCCGTAGGACGCAGGGGGAACGGGGCCTGGACCCTGCTGCGCTGACCGCGGCCGTCCAGGCCGCCGCCGGCGCCCAGCCCGGCCGACTCGGCCCGGACCAGGCCCCGGCCTGGCGGGTGGAGGTGGTGGCCGCCACGGGGTCGACCAACGCCGACCTGGTGGCCCGGGCGGCCGCCGGGGAGGCGGCCGGGCTGGTCCTGCTCACCGATCACCAGCGGGCCGGCCGGGGGCGGCTGGCCCGGATCTGGGAGACCCCGGCCGGCACCTCGGTGACCGGTTCGGTGCTGCTGCGCCCGCCCTGGCCGCAGCCCAGCTGGTCGTGGGTGCCGCTGCTGGCCGGCCTGGCCGTGGCCGAGGCGCTGGAGCAGGTCAGCGACCTGCGGCCGGTGCTGAAGTGGCCGAACGACGTCCTGGTCCGGGACCCGGGGCTGAGCACGTCACTGCCCGGGCGGGGCGGAGCCTGGGGGAAGCTGGCCGGCATCCTCGCCGAGGCGCCCGGTGGCGGTGCGCTGGTGGTCGGCACCGGGATCAACGTCAGCCAGACCCGGGGCCAGCTGCCGGTACCGACCGCGACCTCGGCCAGCCTGGCCGCCCGGACCGTGGTCGACCGGCCCCGGCTGGCGCAGGCCTGGCTGGGGGCCCTGGTCCGGCGCTGGCAGCAGTTCGAGGCGGCGGACGCCGACCCGGCAGCCAGCGGTCTGGACCGGGAGTACCGGCTGCGGTGCTCCACGCTCGGCAGCCTGGTCCGGGTGGAGCTGCCGGGCCGCCGCTCGCTGACCGGCCTGGCCCGAGCGGTGGACGCCGAGGGCCGGCTGGTGCTGGACGGCGACGACGGGCAGGAGCACCGGCTGGCCGCTGGTGACGTCGTCCACCTGCGTGGTCGGTGAGCACGACGACGGAGCGTGAGCTGCTGGTGCTGCGCCCGCACGCGCACGTCCTGGTCGGCCCCGCGCTGGTCCTGGTCGCGGTCAGCGGCGGGCTGACCTGGGCGGCCGGACGGCTGCCGGCGGGTCCGGGTCAGGCCGGTGGGCGGGTCGTCCTGGCGGTGCTCGGCGCCGTCCTGGTCTCGACGCTCGTGCTGCGCCCGTACCTGCGCTGGCGGTGCACGCGGTTCGGTGTGAGCAGCGGCCGGGTGTGGATCAGCACCGGGGTGCTGCGGCGAGTACGCACCGACGTCGCGCTGCCCGCCTCGGTGGGTCTGCTGAGGCGTCGCGGGGCGCTGGGGCGGCTGCTCGGCTTCGGCACCATCGTGGTGCAGGGCGGCAGCACCCGGCTGGTGCTGGCCGGGGTACCGCGGGTGCGGCAGGTGCACGCGCTGCTCGCGCAGCTGAACCGCGAGCTCGGCGAGCCGGACGAGCTCGAGGAGCTGGACGAGCTCGAGGAGCTGGACGAGCTAGACGACGAGCTCGAGGAGCTGGACGAGGCTCTCGAGGAGGGGCCGGAGCAGGAGCCGGACGGCGGGCCGCCCCTGCGGACCGGGGAGGGTGCTCGTCGGTCGCTGCGGCGGGGGTCCGCCCGCGTGTCGGTCCGGGGTCGGAGAGGATGGGCCGGTGGACGCTGAGCCGCACCAGGGCCCCCGCGAGCAGGACCCTCGCCCGGTGCCGATCCCGCTCAGCCAGCTCACGCCCGCGCAGGCCCTGGAGCGGCGGCTGCGGGGCGGTTCCCGGACGCTGCGCCGTCGCGAGGTCGCGCACAGTGTCGGCGTCTCCCTGTTGTCGGCCCGCAAGCTGTGGCGCGCGCTGGGCTTCCCCAGCGTCGGGGACGACGACCTGGCCTTCAGCGAGGGCGACGCGGATGCCCTGAGCCTGGCCGTCGGGCTGGTCCGGGAGGGCCTGCTGGACGAGGAGTCGATGATCGCGGTGGCCCGCGCGCTGGGCCAGACCACCGACCGGCTGGCCTCCTGGGAGAGCGAGGCGCTGGTCGAGCACCTGGTGCGCACCCGGGGCCCGGAGGGCGCCGCGGACTGCGTCGAGCTGATCGCGGAGATCTCCCCGTACCTGGAACGGATGCTCATCTACAGCTGGCGCCGGCACCTGGCCACGGCGGTGAACCGGCTGGCCGGTGGCGACCCGGAGGACCTGGCCACCGGCGAGGCCACGGTGGGCTTCGCCGACCTGGTCTCCTACACCCGGCTGTCCCAGCAGCTGGAGCAGGCCGAGCTGTCGGTGCTGGTCCGGCGGTTCGAGGCGCTGGCCTCGGACGTGGTGGCCGCCGGCGGCGGCCGGGTGATCAAGACGGTCGGCGACGAGGTGCTGTTCATGGCCCCCCAGCCGCGGGTGGGCGTCGAGATCGGGCTGACCATCTCCGAGCAGATGGCGGTCGACGAGGTCGTGCCCGACGTGCGGGTCGGGGTGGTGCACGGGCCGGTGCTGCGCAGCCTGGGCGACGTGTACGGGGTCACGGTCAACCTGGCCAGCCGGCTGACCGGGCTGGCCCAGCCCGGCACGGTGGTCACCGACCCCGGCACCGCGGGGGAGCTGAGCGGCTTCGCCGAGCTGACCCTGGTGCCGCAGCGGCGCCGCTCGGTGCGTGGCTTCGGCCAGCTGCAGCCGATGCTGGTGGCGCGCAGCGGGCACGGCGGCGGCCGGATCAGCCTCGACTAGCCCGCGACCGGCCCGGCCCCCCAGCCGGGTCACCGTTCACCGTCGGTGGTCGCGTCGGTCGAGGACCACGTGACCGTCCTGCACGACGACGGCCAGGTGCTCGGCCGGCTCGGCGAGCACGCCGAGGTCGGCCAGCGGGTCGCCGTCCACCAGCAGCAGGTCGGCGAAGGAACCGGGCGCGACCACGCCGACCTGCCCGGCCAGGCCGATCAGGTCCGCGGCCACGGTGGTGGCCGACCGGATCACCTCCAGCGGGGGCTGCACCTGCGCCCGGATGGCGAACTCCCGGTTCTGGTGCGGGTGCATGCCGCCCAGCAGGTCGGTGCCGAACCCGATCCGGGCGCCGGCCCGGGCGGCCGTCTCCAGCGCGCCCAGCCCGGCGTCCAGCACCTGGGCGACCTTGCGCCAGCTGTCCTGGGACAGCCCGAACTCCCGGCCCTGGTGCTGCAGCGCCCAGTAGGTGACCAGCGTCGGCACCAGGAACGCCTGGCGCTGGACGAGCATCGCGACGGTGGCCCCGTCGATCAGGTTGCCGTGCTCGATGCTGCGCACGCCGGCGGTCAGCGCGTGCTGCACGGCGACCGGGGTGTAGGCGTGCGCGGCCACGTACCGGTCGGCGGCCTCGGCCTCCTGCACCACCGCGACCAGCTCGGCGGGGGAGTACTGGCAGGACTCGATCCGGTCGGTGGGCGAGGCGACCCCGCCGCCGGCCATCACCTTGAGGTGGTGCGCGCCGCGCCGCAGCTCCTCGCGCGCGGCCAGCCGCAGGGCGTCGACGCCGTCCACCACCCGGCCCAGCGCCACGCAGGCGTCCGGGTCCTCCTGGGCCAGCCGGCCCGGTGCGCGCACGTCACCGTGCCCGCCGGTCTGGCTGAGCGCCTTGCCGCCGAAGATCAGCCGCGGTCCGCGGACCAGGCCCTCCGCCTGCGCCCGGGCCAGGCCGTGGTCGGCACCGCCGGTGTCCCGCACGGTGGTGAAGCCGCGGTCCAGCATCTGGCTCATGGTGCGCGCGGCGTGCGCCCACGCGTAGCTGGCCGGCCAGCCGGTCAGCGCACCCAGGTCGGCGGTGGCGGCCGTGACGTGCACGTGGCAGTCCACCAGCCCGGGCAGCAGGCGCCGTCCGGAGGCGTCCAGCCGGGGCACGTGCGCGCCGGCCCGCAGCCGTGGACCGACCTCGACCACCCGCCCGTCCCGGACCAGCACGTCGACACCTTCGGTGTACTGCCCGGCCACCGGGTCGAGCAGGTCGGCGCCGTGGAGCAGCAGGTCCCCGCCCCCGGACGGCTGGTCGGTGCCGCGGCCGGTCGGGTCACCGGGCGGCACTCCGGGCGGCACGCTCAGCCCGCCCGCCGGGCGTCGTCCTTGGCGCCGTCCACCGCCGCCGCGGCAGCCGGGTCCTCCTCCACCGGCAGCGCCACCTGGCCGCCGCCGACCAGACCGAGATCCTTGAAGACCAGCGTGCGGTAGGCCCAGAACCGGAACAGGGTGCCCAGGCCGATGCCGATCAGGTTGCCGGAGATGTTGTCGGCCAGCGAGGAGGTGAAGCCGAGGACGTCGTGGGAGACGGTCAGGCAGGCCACCGCGATCAGCATCCCGACCAGGTTCATGCCGACGAACAGCACGAACTCCCGGCGCGGGGTGGCCCGCCGCCGGTGCCGGAAGGTCCAGTAGCGGTTGCCCAGGTAGGCGATCACGGTGGCCGTGCCGGCCGAGATCACCTTGGCCAGCTTCTCGTGCCCGTCCAGCGGCGGACCGCCGGCGCCCGGCCACAGACCGGTGGTGAGCAGGTTGAACCCACCGATGTCCACCACGAACGCGACCAGCCCGACCACGCCGAACTTGAGTACCTCGCGGTAGAGCACGTCGACCGCCGCGCGCAGCCGGCCCACCAGCGCACCTGCGCCTGACGTCACCGTTTCCTCCCAGCCGGGCACCGCCCGGTACCCGCCTCGACAGTACCGACTCCGGCTTTGGATACCCTGCGCAACGTGCCCGTCTCAGCCGCCCGTCAGCGTCCCGCCGGGGGGTTCCCGGTCGTCGGTGTCATCGGTGGTGGTCAGCTCGCCCGGATGACCCAGCCGCCTGCGGTCGCCCTCGGCGTCCAGCTGCGGGTGCTCGCCGAGAAGGACGACGCCAGCGCCGCCCAGGTGGTGCCCCGCTCGCCGGTCGGCGACCACCGGGACGCCGACGCGGTGGCCGAGTTCGCGGCCGGCTGCGACGTCGTCACCTTCGACCACGAGCACGTGCCGACCGACCTGCTGGAGCGGCTGGAGGCCGCCGGGGTCGCCGTCCGGCCCGGGCCGCAGGCGCTGGTGCACGCTCAGGACAAGGGCGTGATGCGGGCCCGGCTGTCGGCGCTGGGGGTGCCCTGCCCGCGCTGGCAGCTGGTGCACGAGGTGGAGCAGCTGGCCGCGTTCGGTGACCAGGCCGGGTGGCCGGTGGTGCTGAAGACCACCCGGGGTGGGTACGACGGTCACGGGGTGACCGTCGTCGAGGCGGCCGAGGACGGGCGGCAGTGGCTGAGCGAGGCCGGGCCGGCCGGCCTGCTGGTGGAGGAGAAGGTGCCCTTCGTCCGCGAGCTGGCCGTGCTGGTGGCGCGCAGCCCGATGGGGCAGGCCGCCGCCTGGCCGGTGGTGCAGACCCTGCAGGTGGACGGCATCTGCCGGGAGGTCATCGCGCCGGCCCCCGACCTGGACCGGGAGACCGCCGCCCGGGCGACCGACATCGCGCTGCGGATCGCCGCCGCGCTGGGCGTGGTCGGCGTGCTGGCGGTGGAGATGTTCGAGGTGCCGGCGGCGGACGGCGAGAGCCCGCAGGTGCTGGTCAACGAGCTGGCCATGCGCCCGCACAACAGCGGTCACTGGACCATCGACGGCTCGGTGACCAGCCAGTTCGAGCAGCACCTGCGCGCCGTGCTGGACCTGCCGCTGGGCGACCCGCGACCCCGGGCGCCGTGGTCGGTGATGGTCAACGTGCTCGGCGGCCAGGACGAGGACCTGTACCGGGCCTACCTGCACGTGATGGCCCGCGACCCGGCGCTGAAGGTGCACATGTACGGCAAGGACGTGCGCCCCGGCCGCAAGCTGGGTCACGTCACGGCCTACGGCGAGGACCTGCAGGAGTGTCTGGCCCGGGCCCGGCACGCCGCCGACTACATCACCGGGGTGATCAGGGAATGAGCGTCGGCCTGGTGATGGGCTCGGACTCGGACTGGCCGGTGATGCAGGCCGCGGCCGAGGTGCTGGAGGAGTTCTCGGTGCCCTACGAGGCCGACGTGGTCTCGGCGCACCGGATGCCCGCCGAGATGATCAGGTACGGCGCGGAGGCGGCCGGTCGCGGGCTGCGGGTGCTGATCGCCGGCGCGGGCGGTGCCGCCCACCTGCCGGGCATGCTCGCCGCCGTGACCCCGCTGCCGGTGATCGGAGTGCCCGTCCCGCTGCGCCACCTGGACGGGATGGACTCGCTGTTGTCCATCGTGCAGATGCCGGCCGGGGTGCCGGTGGCCACCGTCTCGATCGGCGGCGCCCGTAACGCGGGGCTGCTGGCGGTCCGGATCCTGGCCGCCGGCGACGGCGAGGGCGCCGACCGGTTGCGGACGGCGATGTCGGCCTTCCAGGCCCGGCTACGGGACGACGCGGCGGCCAAGGGCGAGAAGCTGCGCGCCCGCCGCGGCTGAGCCTCCCCTGGTCAGGCGGGCACGCCGTCGCTGAGCCAGCGCTCGACCGGCTGAGGCACCGCCAGCCCGTCCACCAGGGCCCGCCGGGTGGGCAGCGCGGACGGGTGCTGCTCGGCCAGCCAGACCAGCAGCGCCTCCCGGATCTCGCAACGCAGGTCAAAGGCGGCGGGGCCGTCGGGTGCGGAGGCGACCACCCGGACGACCATGGCTGACTCGGTGGTGTCGGTGACCTGCAGACCCCAGTCCCGCCCGTCCCAGTGAGGCGAGGCCTGCACCACCTGGCGGGTGCGCTCGCGCAGCGGCTCCAACGGCGTCCGGTAGTCCAGGTAGAGGATCACCGAGCCCAGGATCCGGGCCTGGTTGCGGGTCCAGTTCTGGAACGGGGTGGTGGTGAAGTAGCTGGTCGGCAGCACCATCCGGCGCTCGTCCCAGATGGCGATCACCACGTAGGTCAGGGTCAGGTCCTCCACCCGGCCCCACTCGCCCTCGACCACCACCACGTCGTCCACCCGCAGCGCGTCGGTGAAGGCCAGCTGCAGCCCGGCGATCACGTTGCCCAGGGTGGTCTGCGCGGCCAGGCCGGCCAGGATGCCGGCCAGCCCGGCCGAGGCGAGCAGCGAGGCGCCGAAGGTGCGCAGGGTGGGGAAGGACATCAGGACGGCGGCCACCCCGAGCAGGACCACGACCGCGGCGGCCATCCGGCGCAGCAGGGTCACCTGGGTACGGGCCCGGCGGACCCGCTTGTTGTCCCGGACGTCCATCCGCAGCCGGCCCATGATGACCAGCTCGACCACGGACAGCGCGTTGACGATCAGCCAGGTGGCCGCGCCGATCAGCGCGATGGTCAGCACCCGGGTCCAGTCCGGCCCGACCTGCAGCGGGCCGGCGGCGACCAGCAGGGCGGCCGTGACGGCGGCGGCGAGCCAGGACCGGTGGCAGGTCCGGTACAGCGCGGTGAGTGCCTCGACCTGGCGGGCGCGACCGACCTGGCGGGCCAGTCGGGCGAGCAGGTGGGCGAGCAGGCCGGCCAGCAGGGCGCAGCCGAGCAGGGTCAGCGGAACCTGCCAGACGTCCCAGTCGACCCAGGCGAACAGGGCGGTCATCGGGATCCTCCGGATGTCGCGGGCGGTGGGGTGGACCACCATCGCCGTTGACGGCCTGGTTCCAGGCTAGGCAACAGCCCGGTGCGCCGCGCCGCCGAGCGGCTGTGGTTGCGCTCACGCCGGCCGGGCTCTCCGCGTCGGCTCACCCGGCCAGCGAGCGGACCGCGGAGGTGTCGTCCTTCTTCAGCGCCGTGAACAGGCTGGCGGCCTTGGCCTTGTCCCACAGCACCACGGACTGCCCGCCGCGGGTGGCGTTCGGGTCGGAGACCGGCACGGTCAGCGACACCCCGTTGCCGCCGGCGACGGCGCGCATGGCCATCACGAACCGGTACAGGCCCAGCGGGGTCGTCCCGTCGTCCACCACGAGGGCGTCACCGCCGGCCGCGGCCGCGCCGAAGGCCCGCCAGGGCAGCAGCAGCGTGGACGGCGAGAGGGTCTTGGCCGCGATCGCGGCCAGCACCTGGCGCTGCCGCTCGACCCGGCCCAGGTCTCCGCGCGGGTCGCTGTACCGGGCCCGGGCGTAGCCGAGGGCGGTCTTGCCGTCCATCTGCTGGCAGCCCTGCGGGATGTCCAGGTGCGCCTTGGCGTCCTTGATCGCCCGCGGCGAGCAGACCCGCACGCCGCCGATGGCATCGACCAGGGTGGCGTACCCGCCCAGACCGGTCTCGACGTACTCGTCGATCCGCACCCCGCTGGCCTGCTCCAGGGTCTTGATCAGCAGCGGTGCCCCGCCGTAGGCGTAGGCCGCGTTGATCTTGTTGTGGCCGTGCCCGGGGATCGCCACGTAGCTGTCCCGGGGCACGCTGACCAGCACGGTGGGGCCGCCGCCGGCCGGCACGTGGAGCAGCATGATGGTGTCGGTCCGCTGGCCCGCGATCGCCTTGGTGCCGGTGCCCAGCTGCTGGGCCTCGGCGTCGGTGAGCTGCTGGCGGGAGTCCGAGCCGACGATCAGGAAGGTGCGGCCAGGGGTGTTCGCCAGGGAGTCGGCGGCGGGCAGCGCGGCCACCTTGCCCAGGTGCGTCCAGGCCACCGCACCCAGCGCGACCGGGTAGGCGAGCAGGGCCAGCACCACCAGCGCGATGACGCCGCGACGCAGCCGGCGCCGCCGGCGGCGTCGACCGGGCCCGAGGCCGGTCGGGCCGGCCGGACCAGCCGGACCGCCGGGCGGGGTGGCCGACGGGCGAGCCGGCGCCGCCGGTGCGCCGTGGTCGCCGGGAGCGCGCAGGCCGGGACCGGATCGGTAGATGCTGGTACCGCCCGGGCCGGGCTGTGCCGGGCCGGGCTGTGCGGGGCCGGGCTGTGCGGGGCCGGGCTGTGCGGAGCTGGGCTGCGCCGGGCCGGGCTGTCCGGGGCTGGGCTGGGCGGGGCCGGCCGGGCGGCGGCGGCGAAGGGTGGGCCCGGAGCGGTAGACCGTGCCCGGCCTGGTCGGGTCAGGGGTGGGCCTGCGGGTGCCCGGGCGGTCCGGCCGGGCGGCGCCGGAGCTGCGGTCGTCGGTCATCTCAGACCAGCCCGTGCCGGGGCGCCTCGATGGCCGGGCAGGTGTCCATCACGACGTCCAGCCCGGCGGCCGTGGCGCGTGCGGCGGCCTGCTCGTCGATCACGCCGAGCTGCAGCCAGACCGCCCGGGCGCCGACCTGGATCGCCTCGTCGACCACCCGCCCGGCGCGGGAGCTGTTCACGAACACGTCGACCACCTCCACCTCGCTGGGCACCTCGGCCAGCGTCCGGTAGCCCGGCGTGCCGTGCACGGTCTCGGCCCGGGGGTGAACCGGGACGATCTGCATGCCCAGCTGGTCCCGCAGGTAGCCGCCGATCCGGTAGGCCACCCGCTCGGTGTTGGCGCTCAGGCCGACGACCGCCCAGCGGGCTCCTCGGGCGGTCAGCAGCCGGCGGACCACCTCAGGATCGTTCACGTGTGTCGTCGTGGGCATGCCCCCAGTCTGCACGCCGATTCTGCCGTCCGGCTGAACATCCACCTCAGGGTCGGGCTTGCCTGCTCCCGGGCCGGTGCCCACCCCTAGATTGGGCCCATGACGTGGCTCGTGACCGGCGGGGCCGGCTACATCGGATCGCACGTGGTGCGCTGCCTGCTGGACTCCGGCCGGGAGGTGGTGGTGCTGGACGACCTGTCCAGCGGGCACCGGGAGTTCGTCCCCGGCCCGGTCACCCTGGTGGAGGGCTCCGTGGTGGACCCCGACAGCGTCGCCCGGGCGCTGAGCGTGAGCGAGATCACCGGGGTGGTGCACCTGGCGGGCTTCAAGTACGCCGGGGTCTCGGTGCAGCGGCCGCTGCACACCTACACCCAGAACGTGACCGGGATGGTGGTGCTGCTGGAGCAGCTGGCCGCCCACGACGTCGCGCGGATCGTGTTCAGCTCCTCGGCCGCCTGCTTCGGCACCCCGGACGTGGACCTGGTCGACGAGGCGACCCCGACCCGGCCGGAGTCGCCGTACGGGGAGTCCAAGCTGATCGGGGAGTGGCTGATCCGCGACGTCGCTCGGGCCGGTGAGCTGGCGCACACCTCGCTGCGCTACTTCAACGTGGTCGGCTCGGGCCACCCGGACCTGTACGACTCCAGCCCGCACAACCTGTTCCCGCTGGTGCTCAAGGCGCTCACCGAGGGCCGGACGCCGACCGTGTTCGGCACCGACTACCCGACCCCGGACGGGTCCTGCGTGCGCGACTACGTGCACGTGCAGGATCTGGCCCTGGCCCACGTCGCAGCCGCGGCGGCGCTGGAGCGCGGCGACGCGCTGGAGCCGGTCTACAACCTGGGCAGCGGCGAGGGCCTGTCCGTGCTGCAGATCATGGACGCTGTCCGGCGGGTGACCGGGATCGAGTTCAGCCCGAAGATCGAGGACCGCCGGCCGGGTGACCCGGCCCGGATCGTGGCCTCCGGCGAGCTCGCCCGCCGCGACCTGGACTGGCAGATGCGGCACGACGTCGACGACATGGTGGCCAGCGCCTGGCAGGCCTGGCAGCGCGCCTGACCGGCGAGGCTGCCAGCCTCAGGCGCGCGCAGGAGGCTGCGCGCCTCAGGCGCGCGGGCGGCCCAGCGCGCGGTAGGTCCAGCCGGCCGCTCGCCAGGTGGCGGGGTCGAGCACGTTGCGGCCGTCCAGGATGGTGCGGCCGCGGGTCTCCTTGGCCACCACCGCCGGGTCCAGGTCGCGGTACTCGCGCCACTCGGTGAGCAGCAGGATCAGGTCCGCGCCGACGTAGGCCTTGCGGGTGTCGGTCTCGAAGGACAGCTGCGGCCAGGCCCGGCGGGCGTTCTCCACCGCGGCCGGGTCGGTGACCACGACGTCGCCGCCCTGCAACCGGATCTGCGCGGCCACGTTGAGCGCAGGGGAGTCGCGGATGTCGTCGCTCTCGGGCTTGAACGCCGCGCCCAGGACGGCGATCCGCTTGCCCAGGAAGGACCCGCCGAGCTCGATCCGGGCCAGGTCGACCATCCGGGTCCGGCGGCGCATGTTGATCGCATCCACCTCGCGCAGGAAGGTCAGCGCCTGGTCCGCGCCCAGCTCACCGGCCCGGGCCATGAAGGCCCGGATGTCCTTGGGCAGGCAGCCGCCGCCGAAGCCCAGCCCGGCACCGAGGAACTTCGGGCCGATCCGGTCGTCGTGGCCGATCGCCTTGGCCAGGGCGGTGACGTCGGCTCCGGCCGCCTCGCAGACCTCCGCCATCGCGTTGATGAAGGAGATCTTGGTGGCCAGGAAGGCGTTCGCGGCCGTCTTGACCAGCTCGGCGGTCGGGTAGTCGGCGCAGATCAGCGGCGTACCGTGCGCCAGCGGGGTGGCGTACACCTGGTCCAGCAGGGCCTTGGCGGCCTCCGCGGCGGCCGGCTCCGCGGGCAGACCGTAGACCAGCCGGTCCGGTGCCTGGGTGTCCTGGACGGCGTGCCCCTCGCGCAGGAACTCCGGGTTCCAGGCCAGCGACGCCCCCGGGCAGGCGTCCGTCACCTGGCTGGCCAGCCGGGCCGCGGTGCCGACCGGCACCGTGGACTTGCCGACCACCAGGTCGCCGGGCCGCAGGTGCGGCAGCAGCGCCTGCACCGCGGCGTCCACGTAGCGGGTGTCCGCGGCGAACTCCCCGGCCCGCTGCGGGGTGCCGACGCAGACGAAGTGCACCACCGGGGCGTCCGGGTCGGCCGGGTCCCGGACGGCGGAGATGTCGGTGGTGAAGGCCAGGTGCCCGGTCGCGCCGGCCCGGGTGAGCAGCTCGGGCAGGCCCGGCTCGTAGAACGGGGCCCGGCCGGCGGCCAGGTCGGCGACCTTGGCCTGGTCGACGTCCACCCCCACCGTGTCGTGACCGAAGTCGGCCATGCACGCGGCGTGCACCGCACCCAGATATCCGCAACCGATCACCGATAGACGCACCTGTGCAGGTTACCGGTCGATGCCGACAGTGAGGACCGCTCACCCGTGCGCTGGTGTGATGCCCGTCATGTCCTAGGGTTTCGATCATGAGACTTGGATTGTTCGTCCCGCAGGGCTGGCGCATGGACCTGGTCGGCGTCCCGCCCGAGCGGCACTGGGAGACGATGCTGGCCGTGGCCCGGATCGCCGAGGAGGGCCCGTACGAGTCGGTGTGGGTCTACGACCACTTCCACACCGTGCCCGAGCCCAGCGAGGAGGCCACCCACGAGGCCTGGACGCTGATGGCGGCCCTGGCTGCGGCGACCTCACGGGTCCGGCTGGGCCAGATGTGCACGTGCATGAGCTACCGGAACCCGATGTACCTGGCCAAGGTGGCCGCCACCATCGACGTGATCAGCGGCGGCCGGGTCGAGATGGGGATCGGTGCCGGGTGGTACGAGCACGAGTGGCGGGCCTACGGCTACGGCTTCCCCACCGCGGGGGAACGGCTGGCGATGCTCGACGAGGGCGTCCAGATCATGCGGATGGCCTGGGAGAAGGGGATCGCCAGCTTCGAGGGCACGCACTACACGGTGGACGGCGCGATCTGCCGGCCGCTACCCCTGCAGCCGCGCGGCATCCCGCTCTGGGTGGCCGGCGGCGGGGAGAAGAAGACGCTGCGGATCGCCGCCGAGCACGCCTCCTACACCAACTTCGACGGCAGCCTGGAGGGCTTCACGCACAAGTCGGAGGTGCTCAAGGGGCACTGCGAGCGGCTCGGTCGGCCGTTCGAGGAGATCACCCGCAGCGCCAACTACAACGTGGTCATCGGCCGCAACGACGAGGAGGTCGAGGGCAAGCTGGCCGCGGTGAGGGCCCGCTACGCCGGGGTGATCGGCGAGGAGGCCGCTGACCAGCAGGTCGAGGCGCTGCGCGGCGGGGAGCTGGTCGGCACGCCCGAGCACATCCTGGAGCGGCTGAAGGTGCTGCAGGACGCGGGGATGACGTACGCGATCACCTACTTCCCCGACCTGCCGGCGGACCGCAGCGGGGTGGACATGTTCACCCAGGAGGTCGCCGCCCGGCTGGCCTGAGCGGGCTGTCGCACCGGGTCTACCCGCGGGTAACATCGCGGGTATGCCCGGTGCCGCGCGTTCTGTGACCGACTTCCCCTACTTCGCCCTCGGCGAGGACCACGAGGCGTTGCGGGAGGCGGTCCGCGACGTCTGCGAGGACAAGATCGCCCCGCATGCGGCGGAGGTTGACGAGAAGGCGGAGTTCCCGCAGGCGGCGCTGGACGCGCTGGTGGCCACCGACTTCCACGCCCCGCACATCCCCGAGGAGTACGACGGCGTGGGCGCCGACGCGCTGGCCACCTGCATCGTGATCGAGGAGATCGCCCGGGTCTGCGCCTCCTCCAGCCTGATCCCGGCGGTGAACAAGCTGGGCACGATGCCGCTGATCATCGCGGCGTCCCCGGAGCTGAAGGCGCGCTACCTGCCGCCGGTCGCCTCCGGGGCGGCGATGTTCTCCTACGGCTTGTCCGAGCGGGAGGCCGGCAGCGACACCGCCTCGATGAGGTGCCGGGCGGTGCCGGACGGCGACGGCTGGCTGCTGTCGGGGCAGAAGTCGTGGATCACCAACGCCGGGGTCAGCGAGTACTACACGGTGCTGGCGGTGACCGACCCGGACGGTCCTCGCGGGCGCAACATCAGCGCCTTCGTGGTGGAGCGCTCGGACCCGAACTTCACCTTCGGCGCTCCGGAGCGCAAGCTGGGGATCAAGGGATCCCCGACCCGCGAGCTGCTCTTCGAGCGGACCCCGATCCCGGGTGACCGGATGGTGGGGGCGCCCGGGGAGGGCCTGAAGATCGCCCTGGCCACCCTCGACCACACCCGGGTCACGATCGGCGCGCAGGCCGTCGGCATCGCGCAGGGCGCGCTGGACCATGCGGTGGCCTACGTCAAGGAGCGCAAGCAGTTCGGCCGGGCGGTGGCCGACTTCCAGGCGATCCAGTTCATGCTGGCCGACATGGCGATGGCGGTGCAGACCGCGCGTCAGATGGTCTACGTGGCGGCGTCCAAGAGCGAGCGCGGGGACGCCGACCTGCCGTTCTTCGGGGCGGCGGCCAAGTGCTACGCCTCCGACGTGGCCATGCAGGTGACCACCGACGCCGTCCAGCTGCTCGGCGGCGCCGGGTACACCAAGGACTACCCGCTGGAGCGGATGATGCGGGACGCCAAGATCACCCAGATCTACGAGGGCACCAACCAGATCCAGCGCATGGTGATGGCCCGGGCGCTGCTGCGGTAGCCGGTACGGCTCCGCCACGATCGACGGACCAAGATCACCAGAACCGGACCTGAACGGTCGTCTGGACGTCCGTTCGCGTCCCGTTCTGCGGATCACACCGGGCGTGCTTCGGGGGCCGGCCTGCTGCTCACTGCTGGGCGCCTACCGGTGGGTCGGCCATCCGACGGCTGAGCTCCGCGTCCACGTCGTCGGCCAGCTCACGCAGCAGTTCTCGCTGGTCCGGGCTCAGCGGCTTGGGTTGCTCGTCGAACACGCACAGCATTCCGATCGTGGTCCCTTCGAGCACGATCGGAGCGCTGGCGTAGCTGCGGAGGCGACCGAGGCGGCCGTCGACCCACGGGTTGTCCGCGAACTCCTGCTCGGCGCTCAGGTCGGTGAAGGCGTACACATCGCGGGTCCAGTCCACGATGGTGGCGCAGATCGAGTCGGTGCGAGCGATGTCCTGCGCGGGCTGCCCGTGGGCAGCGACCTGGCGTTGCCGATCGCCGTCCAGCAGGTTGATCGCCGCGCAGGTCATGCCGGTGACAGCGGCTGCGCGGCGGACCAGCTCACCGAGGTGGACGTTCTGGCTGTCATCACCCGCCTCGGTCGCCAGGGGAAGCCGCAGACGGGCGATGATGGCGGCCTGGAGCTGGTGGAGCTGCTCGTCGTCGCGCCGGTCCAGCGGCAGCCGGAGCGTCACCGTGGTGCCCTCGCCCGGCCTGGACCTCACGTCGATCGTTCCGGCATGGCCCTTCTGGACGACGCTGCGGACCAGGGCCAGGCCCTGTCCGGTGCCCTGGCCGACGTCCTTGGTGGTGAAGAACGGGTCGAAGATCTTGGGCAGCACGTCCTCGGGGATGCCGGTGCCGGTGTCGCAGATGCTGATCTGCACGTGCTCGCCCTCGCAGCGGGTGCTGAGCCGGATGGTGCCGCGTCGTCCGCTGTCGGCGACGGCGTCGGCGGCGTTCACCAGCAGGTTCAGGAAGACCTGGTTCAGGTCCGCGATGTGGCAGGACACCGGCGGGAGGTCGCCGAGGTCGAGGACGACGTCGGCCACCTCCTTGAGCCGGTGCCGGGTGATCGTCGCGGCGGCGGTCAGTGCCTCGTTGAGGTCGGCCGGCGCCCGCTCGCTGAGCCCGGGGTGGCTGTAGATCTTCATCGCCTGGATGATGGAGGAGACCCGCTGGACCCCCTCCAGGGTCTGCCGGATGGCGGTGGGCACCTCGTTGTGCAGGTAGTCCAGCTCCGCCTCCTGCTCGGCCGCAAGCAGCAGGCTGCGGCGCTCCTCCCAGGGCAGGCTCTCGGCGGTGTTGAGCACCTGCTGGTAGCGCCCGATGAGCTCGGCGGCCTGGGCGTAGGCCTCGGCGAGGAACCGCACGTTGTCCCCGATGAACTGGATGGGCGTGTTGATCTCATGCGCCAGACCGGCGGAGAGCCGACCCAGGGACTCCAGGTTGGACTCCCGGTGTGCCTCGGCATAGCGGGCTATGCGCTCGGTGATGTCCCGGGAGCGCATCGCCAGCTCCAGCACCTGCCCTCCTTCTCCGGTCAGGACCGAGCAGAGACATTCGAACCACACCCATCTGCGGTTGGCGTGCCGCGCCCTGAAGGTGACGGCGGCATGGCCGTCCCGGGTCGCCTCCGCCCGGCTCAGGAAGGTGGTCACCCGACTCAGGTCGTCGGGGTGGACCAGGCCGGTGACCTCACGACCGGTCAGCTCCTCGGGGCTGCGGCCGAGCAGCGGCCGGCAGGACGGGGAGATGTAGAGGATGCGCCCGTCGGGGGCGTGCCGGCTGATCAGGTCGAGGCTGCCTTCGGTCAGCCGGCGATGCATTGCCTCGGACTCCTGCAGCGCGGCCGGTGAGACGGGTGCCTCATCCCGTTCCCGCAGGTGGACGACGTACCGGACCGCTCCGCTGATCTGCAGCCGCTGGACCCGGCAGGAGACCCAGACCTGGCGACCGCTGCGGTGAAGCACCGGGACGGCCACCGGGCCGAGCTGGACGCCGAGGGCGTCGGGGGTGAGGCGGGCGAGCATCGCAGCGGTCGTCGCCCGGTAGGCCGGCGCGATCACCTGTTCGACGAAGGCCAGCCCGGTGATCTCGTCGGCCGCCCAGCCGAGCAGTGCCTGCGCCTGCGCGGCCCAGCCGAGCACCCGGCCGTCCGCCGCCAGACTGATCAGCGCGTCGTCCTGGGGGTGGTCCTCCGGACCCGGGGTCAGGCCGCCGGTCATGTCGCGGCCCTGCCTGGGCAACCGTTCGTGCTGACCGTAGAGGGTCACCATCCCGACCGTGCGACCGTCGGTGAGGACCGGCCACTGCTGGGTAGGGGGCTGGGTCCGCCGACCGAGCGCACGCACAGCAGCCGGGTTGCGGTAGCGGGTCCGCCCGGCGGCGTCGGTGATGCAGACCCCGCCTGGGAGGGCGTCCAGCAGCGCCCGCAGGTGTGACGGTGGGTCGAGGTCTCCCACCTGCTGTCCGAGCGCCGCCCGCAGCGCCACGATGACGGTCGAGATCACCGGTCACCGGGCCTGAACGAGGAAGGGGCCGAGCACCCGCCGCTGGGTCACGTAGTTCTGCAGCCGCTGGATCATCGGCTCGGTGACCAGCGTCCCCCGCCCGACCAGCAGCACCCCGTCGGCGGCCTGGATGTCATCGACGATGACCATCCCCTCACGCAGCTCCTCGACGCCGACCTCGCGGGGGACCGCGACCGGGCCGTTGACCTTGTAGAGCTGGCTCAGCGCGGCCATCACCTCGGGGTCGTAGGCACCGGCGTCCGACTTCAGCTGCGCGATGGTGTCGGTCGCCGACGGACGTTGAGCCATCCCACGGTCGAAGTCGGAGGCCACCCGCAGGATACGGACGGCCAGCGGCAGGTCCTGGCCGGCGGGGACGCCGACGGCCGCGCCCGCTCCGTCGAAGCGGGCGCGCTGCCAGCCGATCGCCTCGGCGATGTCCTCGAGCCGGGGGATGACGGCGACCAGGTCACGGCTGATCTGGGGAACTCGGGCGACCATGTCCTGCTCGTCTGCGTCCAGCCTGGTGCCGCGCTCCAGCTTGGCCAGCACGTCGGCGGGGAGGGTGACGGCGCCCATGTGGCTGAGCATGGCCGTCACGTTGATCTCCCAGGTCTCCTCGACGTGCAGCGCCTGGGCCAGCTCGGTCGCCAGGCGGCTGACCCGCGCGGCGCGAGCGAACGCCAGCGGCTCGGCCAGCGACAGGGTGGCGGTGAGCGCCTCGACGGTGCGCCGGAGCGTGTTGCGCAGCAGCTCCTTCTCCGCGACCGCCAGCCGGTTCAGCTCGGCGGCGGCTGTGATCTCCTGGATGAGCGCGTCCGTCGGGCAGGGCTTGACCAGGAACCGGTAGATCTGCCCGTCGTTGACCGCGGCGATGGCGGCGCGCGTGTCCGCGTTGCCGGTCAGCAGGATCCGGACGACGTCGGGGTGAGCGCCTCGCGCGTGGGAGAGGAAGGTCGCCCCGTCCATCCCGGGCATCCTCATGTCGGAGACCACCACGGCGATCGACTGCGTCGCCAGCAGCTCCAGACCTTCGGCGCCGCTGGTGGCGGTGTGCACGGTGAACCGCTTACGCAGCTGACGACGCAGGCCGTCCAGGATCGCGACTTCGTCGTCGACCAGCAGCACACGGGGCAGCTCGGGCGCGCGGACGGCGCTGGGGGTGAACATGGAACCTCCAGGTGGGGAAGGCCGCCGTGGGCGGACGGTAAGCGGAAGGCTGGTGAGGTGGTCTGCTGGCGTTGCGGGCATGCTGATCAGCTCGCGGCGGCGGCGGCCGCCGGCAGCGCTCGCTGTCCGCTGAGCAGGAGCCGTCGCAGGGCCGCCGGTTCGACCGCCGGTCCGAACAGGTACCCCTGGACGCGCTCGCAACCGAGCTCGTGCAGCACTCGCAGCTGGGCGCAGGTCTCCACGCCCTCCGCGACGACCCGCAGCCCGAGCTCCTGGCCCAGCGCGATGATCCCGGCGACCAGGGGCGCGCGCTGGTCCCGGTCGAGGGTCGCGGTGAACGAGCGGTCGATCTTGACCTCGGTCACCGGCAGGTTGTTGAGCTGGCCGAGCGAGGAGTAGCCGGTGCCGAAGTCGTCGATCGAGATCCCGACACCCGCAGCCCGCAGCTGGTCAAGGCGATGACGGCCGGTCGTCAGCTCCGACAGGGCCCGGCTCTCGGTGATCTCGAGGGTCAGCTGGCCGGGCCAGACGCCGGTGTCGGCCAGCACACGGTGCACCATCTCGACGAATCCGGGGGCCTGCAGCTGCAGCACCGAGACGTTCACGCTGACCTCGAGGTCGAGGCCGTCGCTGTTCAGGTCGGCCACCGCGCGGCAGGCGCGACGCATCACGTACTCGCCGAGCAGGTGGATCAGGCCGCTGGCCTCGGCGGCGGGGATGAACACGTCCGGGCCGACCGGACCGTGCTGGGGATGGCTCCAGCGGGCCAGCGCCTCGACGCCCACCACGCGACCGTTCCGCAGGTCCACCTGTGGCTGCAGGTGGACCTGGACCTCGTCGCGGAGCAGGGCCGCCTGGAGGTCCGACTCCAGACGGAGCAGGACCGCGGCCGAGCCCGGGGCGCCCTGGACGGTGGACAGGTCTGCGGAGGTGGTCAGGTCCTCGCGCGCGGTCTGCAACAGCCGATCGGGTGACGTCACGGTCTCCGCCTGGCCAGCAGGGTCCCCGGTACCGGCGATCCCCACCGACAGGTCGACCCGCACGGCGTCGCCACCGACGTGGACGAGGGTGGCCATCGCGCGGAGGCGAGCTGCCACCTCCTCGGCGGTCGAGCGCCCGACGCCCGGCAGCAGCACGGCGAACTCCTCGCCGCTGTAGCGGGCCACCGTGTCGTCCCGGCGGAGCAGGCCCAGCAGCCGACCGGCGAGCTGGCGCATCGCGTCGTCGCTGGCGTCCGGGCCCAGTGCCGCCTGGATCCGTGCGAGCCCCCCGACAGCGCAGATCAGGACCGAGGTCGGGCGGCCGAGGGCCTGGTCCTGGCCCACGGTTGCCTGCAGCCGGCGGTCGAAGGACGCACGATTGGCCAGGCCGGTCACGGCGTCACTCGTGGCGTGCTCGCGCGCCTGCTCGACCAGCCGCGTGTTGCTCACCACCACACCGATCAGCGCGGCCAGGCTGCACAGGTCCTTGGTCGGGGCCCGGTCCAGGCCGGACGGCGGCGCCGAGGTCCAGGACGCGGCGACCATCCCGACCACCTCGTCGTCCAGCGAGCAGATCGGCGCCGCCAGGACCGCGGACAGGCCGAACTCGGCCAGCACCACCTGGGTGAACAGCGAGCTGTCTGAGTTCATCAGCACCGGGGCACCCTTGGAGACCAGCTCGCGCAGCTCGGCGCTCTCCGACAGGTCCACCCGGAAGGCCGCGGCCCGGGACCGGCGCGGGTCGCCTGGCTGGTCCGCCTCTCCGCCGAGGGCGGACACCCTCAGGGTCCCCGATGAGGGGTCACGCAGCAGGACGCCGCTGCGATCCGAACCGCACACCGGCGGCACGGCGTCGGCGACCGCCTGGCTGGTCGCGGCGAGGTCTCGCCCGGCGGTGAGGGACCGACCGACGGCCAGCACGCGCGCCGCGGCCTCCTGCTGGCGATCGGCACGGAACGACCTGGCCCGGATCCCGATCACGGACGAGGCGAGATCCGCCTGGGTGCCCAGGCGGGCGAGGTCCACCGCGGTGCAGTGGTGCTGCCCTCGACCGACGACCGCCAGCACGCCGCTGAGTCCGCCCGCGTCCTCCGCCCGGATCGGCACCGCGAAGACGTGCAGGTCGTGCACGGTGCTGGCACCGGGTCGCACGGCGTCGCCGCCCAGCACCTCCTTCAGGGCGTTGCCGAGGCCGCGCGCCTGCACCAGGCGTCCGCCGTCCGGCAGCTGGACCTCGAGCAGGTGCCCTTGGGCGGGCACGGCCAGGCAGGTGGCGTCGAGCAGGTGCTTCACCATCTCGGCCAGGGGCATCTGCCCGCGCAGCACCTCTCCGAGGAACCGCCCCGCTCCGGCGTCCCTCCCGGCGCCGGTGGCTGGGCCTTCGGGTTGCAGGCGTTCACTCTTTCGGTGGAGCCGGATCACGTGTTCGCCCCCAGACGTCAGGTGTTTCCACGTCGAGCAGGAAACATCAGCCTCGTCGGCGCCCAGCCGGCAAAACTGAGCAGTCTCTCGCCGCCGGTTGATCGAGGATGGTCATGCCTGATCGCGGTGCCGGGCCTATTGCTACCGGGTTGCAACAGTGCGGGGGGCGGCATACGGTCCCGGCATGACCTCTGTCCAGACCTCGGTGGACGCTCCCGCCGTGTCCCGCTGGGGGACCATCCGCGGCGCGCTGTCCCGTCGCGAGTGGTCGACCGTGATCGCGATGTTCGGGTTCGTCCTGCTGCTGCACGTGGTCGGCTGGGGGGTGCTCGGCGGGGTGATCGAGCCGCAGAACCTGACCGCGGCCGACGGCCAGAAGTTCGGGTTCGCGCTCGGCCTGACCGCCTACGTGCTCGGCATGCGGCACGCCTTCGACGCCGACCACATCGCCGCGATCGACACGACCACGCGCAAGCTGGTGGTCGAGGAGCGCAAGCCGGTCAGCGTCGGGTTCTGGTTCTCCCTCGGCCACTCCAGCGTGGTGTTCGGGCTGTGCCTGCTGCTGGCCTTCGGGGTGAAGAGCCTGCTGGGGCAGGTGCAGAGCGACAGCTCGGGGCTCAAGCAGTTCACCGGGATCTGGGGGCCCTCGATCTCCGGGGTGTTCCTGATCCTGCTCGGCCTGATCAACGTCGTCTCGATGATCGCGATCTGGCGGGTGCGCGGCGAGCTCAAGCACGGCGACTACGACGAGGCGGCGCTGGAGCACGAGCTGGACAACCGCGGGCTGCTCAACCGCATCCTGAAGCCGGCCATGAGGATCGTCCGCCACCCGCGCCACATGTACGGGATCGGTTTCCTGTTCGGCCTGGGCTTCGACACCGCCACCGAGGTCGGCCTGCTGGTGATCGCCGGCACCAGCGCCGCCATCGCGCTGCCCTGGTACGCGATCGTGGTGCTGCCGATCCTGTTCGCGGCCGGGATGAGCCTGCTGGACAGCATCGACGGGCTGTTCATGAACTTCGCCTACGGCTGGGCGTTCAGCCGCCCGGTGCGCAAGGTGTACTACAACTTGACGGTGACGGTGCTCTCGGTCGGCGTGGCGCTGATCGTCGGCATCGTCGAGCTCGCCGGGGTGGTGGTGAACCAGCTCGGGATCACCACCGGCCCGCTGGCCGCGGTGGGCAACCTGCCGATCGCCAACCTGGGCTACATCATCGCCGGACTGTTCGTCCTCACCTGGCTGGTGGCCCTGGCCTGGTGGCGGATCGGGCGGGTGGAGGAGAAGTGGGGCGCCGGACTGATCACCTCCCCGCCGGCCGTTCCCGAGCCCTGACGGACTCTCAGTGCCCGCCCCGGTCGGTTGAGGGGCCGGGTGACGGCGGGGGGCCGGTGCTGTGCCGGCCCACCAGGTAGGGCGGCACCAGCAGCTGCCGGCCGGCCTGCGCGCCGTGGTCCAGCCGGTCGACCACCAGATCCAGCGCGCGCTGCGCCGTCCCGGTGACGTCCTGGGCCACCGTGGTCAGGCCGATGGGCGGTGCGGCCGCCAGTTGGATGTCGTCGAACCCGACCACCGAGACCTGGTCCGGGACCCGCACCCCCTTCTGCCGCAGGGCCAGGATCAGGCCGATCGCCTGGCTGTCGTCGAAGGTGACGACGGCACTGGGCATCCGGTCCTGGTCCAGCAGCTGTGCCGTCGCCCTCGACCCAGCCTCCGGGCCGGTGCCCCCGGCCAGCACCCGACCGGTCATCCCGAGCTGGGCCACCTGCTCGGCGAAGGCCTGACGGCGCTCGGCCGAGGAGCGCAGCCCGCCGCCGTCCAGGTGCACGACGTCCCGGTGGCCGAGCCGGGCCAGGTGCTCCAGGGCCAGCCGCATCACCGCACCGTCGTCGGTGCGCACCACGTCACAACCGACGCCCACCAGCGGGCGAGAGAGCACCACGGTGGGCAGCCGCCGGCCGAGGGCGTCCAGTTCCACGTCCTGCAGCTGCGGGGCCACCAGCAGCAGCCCCTCGCATCGCTCGTCCAGCAGCGAGTCGATGGCCTGCTGGTCCGAACGCAGCGGGGGGTCGGGCAGCACCGCGCTCAGCACCAGCCCGTACCCGCACAACGCGGCCTGCGCGTAGAGCGCCTGAACCAGGTCGGCGTGGTAGGCGTCGTGCAGCCGGAAGCTGACGCCCAGCAGCCGGGTCCGGCTGCGGCGCAGCGACCGGGCCCGGTTGTCCATCCGGTAGTCCAGCTCGCGGGCCGCCGCCAGCACCCGCTGCCGGGTGGCCTCACTGGCCCCCGGCACCCCGCGGAACACGGTCGAGACCAGGGCCCGCGAGACCCCGGCGCGCGCCGCCACGTCCGCCATCGTCGGCGCCCTCCTCATGGCCCTCACCACCTCTCCTCTTCAGCGATGCTCCCGTCCGCCACCGCGAATCTCCCGTTTCCCACCCGATGCCGGTGGCCAACGGGAGCATCGGCCTGCGCGGGCCGTCGACTCAGGGCGTTGACCGGGGGGTGGGGGAGGCCTACGGTACGGGAGCAACGCGTGTAGATCGATCTATACGGTGGAGAGGAGCGTGGCGTGGAGTACGACCCGTTCAGCGCGCAGTTCCAGGCTGACCCGTTCCGGGTCTACCGGTGGATGCGCGAGGAGACTCCGGTCTTCTACAGCCGCAGGTGGAACTTCTGGGCGCTGTCGCGCTTCGAGGACGTCCGGGCGGCTGCCCTGGACCCGGCTACCTTCGCCAGCTTTGAGGGCATCGACATCGACGACACCGCCACGGACCAGAGCGGCCCAGGCTTCCTGCCCGACCTGGACAACCCCCGTCACGACCAGGTGCGGGCCGTCGTCCAGCCGTTCTTCCTGCCGCGCCGGATCGCCGAGCGGGAGAGCGCCGTGCGCGCCACCGTGCGCCGGCTGGTCGACCAGTGGCGGCAGCGCGGGCAGGTCGACCTGGCCGCCGAGCTGGCCTGGCCGATGCCGAACGAGGTCTTCTTCGACCTGCTCGGCCTGCCCACTGCCGCCGAGGCGCCACAGGACCGGCGGCAGCTGGAGCGCTGGGTGCACGAGCTGAAGGACCGGGTGCCGGACGACCACCGGCTGACCCCGACGGCCAAGGCGGCCACCGCCGGGATCCAGGCCTACTTCCGCGCCCTGCTCCTGGAGCGCCGCCGCAACCCCCGCCAGGACCTGGTCACCGGCCTGGTCAACGCCGAGATCGACGGCACCCCGTTCGCGGCGGAGCACCTCACCCCGGCGAGCGAGGTGCTGGGCCTGATGATGGTGCTCTTCCTGGGGGGCGTGGAGTCCACCGCCGGCCTGACCGGCAGCGTGTTCAAGGCGCTGGCCGACAACCCGGCGCAGCGCGAGCTGGTGCGCGCCGATCCCAGCCTGGTGCCCGCCGCGGTGGAGGAGGCGATCCGGCTGTTCAGCCCGCTGGCGCTGGCCGGCCGGACGGCGACCCGGGACGTGACCCTGCACGGGGTGCGGATCCCGGCCGGGGGCCGGGTGGTGCTGGTCTACGCGGCCGCCAACCGGGACGAGCGCCGGTTCGCCGACCCGGACGTCTTCGAAGTGCGCCGGGAGCGGAT
Organism: uncultured Actinomycetota bacterium; assembly: GCA_963821825.1. GTDB lineage: Bacteria > Actinomycetota > Actinomycetes > Actinomycetales > Kineosporiaceae > CAWGFD01. Next base: position 3,585,704 of record CAWGFD010000002.1, on the reverse strand, counting down.
GCGTCACCTGGGCTTCTCCGAGGGCGTGCACGGCTGTCTCGGCGCCCCGCTGGCCCGCCTCGAGGTGCAGGTCGCGCTGCAGGAGGCGCTGCCGGTGCTGGGCGACTACACCCTCACCGCCCCGGCGGTGCGCTACCGGACCACGCCCAACATGTACGTCTGGTCCAGCCTGCCGGTCGGCTTCAGCCGCTCGGCGCGGCCTGCCCCGGCCCGGCCACCCGTCCGGGCCGGCCGGGAGCTGCCCGCCGTCCCGGTGGTGGTGGAGGCCAAGGACGCGGCCGCCGACGGCGTCGTCGTGCTGTCGTTGCGGGCCCAGGACGGGGCCCCGTTGCCGCCCTGGGCCCCGGGCGCGCACATCGACCTGGTGATGGACGGCGCCCCGACCCGGCAGTACTCGCTGTGCGGGGACCCGGCCGACCGGACCCGCTACCGGGTCGGTGTGCTGCGTGACCCCTCCGGCGGGGGCGGGTCGCGGTACGTCCACGACCGGCTGGAGGTCGGCCAGGTGGTGCGGGCCCGCGGCCCGCGCAACCACTTCCGGTTCGTCGAGGCATCGGACCACCTGTTCATCGCCGGCGGTATCGGGATCACCCCGTTGCTGCCCATGCTGGCGGCGGCGCAGGCCGCCGGCCGCTCGTGGCGGCTGGTGTACGGCGGGCGCAGCCGGGCCTCCATGGCCTTCCTGGACGAGCTCAGCCGCTACGGCGACCGGGTCACCGCCTGGCCGCAGGACGAGCAGGGCCTGCTGCCGCTGGCCGAGCTGCTCGACCCTCCCCGGCCCGGCACCGCGGTCTACTGCTGCGGTCCGGAGCCGCTGCTGGCCGCGGTCGAGAAGCAGTGCCAGAACTGGCCGGTGGGCGCGCTGCACGTGGAGCGGTTCGCGCCGGCGAGGCTGACCGACCCGGTGCGCCGGGACGCCTTCGAGGTCGAGCTGCGGCGCAGCGACCTCACCCTGCTGGTGCCGCCGGAGCGGTCCATCCTGTCGGTGCTGGAGCAGGCCGGGGTCGGCGTGCTCTCCTCGTGCTCCGAGGGCACCTGCGGGACGTGCGAGACGTCCGTCCTGCAGGGCGAGCCCGACCACCGGGACAGCGTCCTGGACGCCGAGGAGCGCCGCCGGGGGGACTGCATGATGATCTGCGTCTCACGCTCCCGGGGACCCCGGCTGGTGCTGGACCTGTGAGGGCACGTCGCAGGAACGGCTCAGCGAGCGGACCGCGACGCGGCGGACGGCCAGCATCACGTCGGGCGACCCGGCTGAGGATGCGGCCGGGTGTCCGCGCTGTCGCGGGCCGCCATCCGGACCATGGTCCGCAGCTGGCCCATCGCCGCCGCTGACTGCGGCAGGCGCAAGAGGCCCGGTCAGCCCCGGCCGGTGACCTCCCGGACGAACCCGAGCACGTGCCCGGCCAGCTCCGGCGCCGGCGTCCTCCTGGACGAAGTGCCCGGCCCCGGCCAGCACCGGGTGCGCCCGCCCGGCGGCGCCCGGCAGCCGGCGGGCCAGCACCGGGCCCATCGCGGAGGTGATCGGGTCGCCGTCGGAGAACGGCAGCAGCACCGGCAGGTCCAGCTCGCTCAGCCGCGTCCAGGCCTGGCGGTTGGCCGCCGTGGCCGGGTCGTCGGGTCGGGTCGGCACCAGCAGCGGCATCACCCTCGGCCCGGTCTTGTAGCGCTCCGCCGGGAACGGCGCGTTGTAGCCGGCCCGGGCGGCCTCGCTCAGCCCGCCCCGGCAGCCGGCCGCGACCAGCCGGCCGACGTCGAGCTGCTCGGCCTGCTCCACGGCGCGCCGGAAGTTCCACCAGACCTGCGGCATGTCGTGGTCGCCGGTCGGCAGCCCGGTGTTGGAGGCGACCAGCGACCCGACCAGCCCGGGCTGCTCGGCGGTCAGCCGGAGCCCGATCAGCCCGCCCCAGTCCTGACCGAACAGGGTGACCCCGGACAGGCCGAGGACGTCGACCAGCAGCGAGCGCACCCAGCCGACGTGCCGGGCGTAGCTGTGGTCGGCCGTCCGGGTCGGCTTGTCCGAGCGGCCGAAGCCGACCAGGTCCGGCGCGATGACCCGGCAGCCGCCGTCGGCCAGTACCGGGATCATGCTCCGGTACAGGTAGGACCAGGTCGGCTCGCCGTGCAGCAGGACGACGACCGGCCCGTCCGCCGGGCCGGCCTGCACCCAGGCCATCCGGGCCCGTGCGCCGTCCGGCGCCTGCACCTCGGCGAGCTGGGCGGGGTAGGGGAAGTCGGCCAGGTCGGCGAACCGGTCCGGCGGGGTCTGCAGCAGCTCCATGCCCCGATCCTGCACCGCCGCACCGGGCGGGCCGGCACCGGAACCCCTCACCGCCGGGCTACGGTTCGCCGGTGAGCCTGTGGAGCAGCCGCCGGTACCGGTGGTCCGGCCCGGTCTACGACCTGCTCTCCGCCGAGCCGGTGTACTGCCGCGGCCGGCGGGCCGGCATCGAGCAGCTGCGGCTGAGGCCCGGTTCGGTGGTGCTGGACCTGGGCTGTGGCACCGGCCTGAGCTTCCCACTGCTGCAGCGCCTGATCGGGCCGGACGGGCTGATCGTCGGCGTGGACGCCAGCGCGGGCATGCTGGCCGCGGCCCGCCGCCGGTGCCGGGCCGCCGGCTGGCAGAACGTCGAGCTGGTCTGCAGCGACGCGGCCGAGCTGGACCCGGAGCAGGTCCGCGGCCGCACCCCGGGCCGGGCCGGGGTGGACGCCGTGCTGGCCGTCTACGCGCTGTCGGTGATCGGCTCCTGGCGCCCGGCCTGGGCGGCGGCACGTGCCGCCGCGGCGCCCCGCGCCCGGCTGGTCGTGGTCGACCTCGGCCTGCCCGCCGGGGCCGCGGGCTGGCTGGCCCCGCTGGCCCGACTGGCCTGCGCGGCCGGTGGCTCCGACCCGGGCCTGGACCCCGGGCCGCAGGCGCTGACCGGGACCACGCTGCGCACCCGGGCCGAGCTGCTGGCCGGCCACGTCCGGGTCGACGCGGGCACGCTGCCCGGGCAGGATCGGTGCTGATGAGCAGCCCGGGCGCCACCCACGACCTGCTGGTGATCGGCGGCGGCGCCGGTGGGATGGCGGCGGCCCGCACCGCGGCCCGGCTGGGCCGGAGGGTGGCCCTGGTCCAGGACGGCGAGGTCGGCGGGGACTGCACGTTCACCGGATGCGTGCCGTCCAAGACCCTGATCGAGGCCGCCCACCAGGGGCTGCCGTTCGCCGCGGCCATCCAGCGGGTGCACGACACCGTGGCCCGGGTCGCGGCCACCGAGACCGCACAGGTGCTGCGCGGCGAGGGCATCGACGTCGTCCAGGGCCGGGCCCGGCTGACCGGACCCGGCTCGGCCGTGGTCGACGGCCGCCGACTGGCCGCGCCGCGCACCGTGCTGGCCACCGGCGCGCGTCCGGTGCTGCCGGACCTGCCCGGCCTTCGCGAGGGCCCCTGCCTGACCAGCGAGAGCGTGTGGGAGCTGCGCGAGCTGCCGGCGTCGGTGGTGGTGCTCGGCGGCGGCGCGGTCGGCTGCGAGCTGGCCCAGGCGCTGGCCCGGTTCGGCGCCCGGGTGGTCGTCGTGGAGGCGGCCGACCGGCTGCTGCCGGTGGAGGAGCCGGACGCCGGGGCGGTGATCGCCGAGGTGTTCGCCCGGGAGCAGATCGAGGTCCGGACCGGGCGGCGGGCCGCGCTGGTGCGGCACCCGGTGCCCGGGCGGGTGGAGGTCGACCTGGACGACGGCAGCTCGGTGACCGGGCAGGTGCTGCTGGCCGCGCTCGGCCGCCGGCCGGTCACCGACGGCCTGGACCTGGAGGCCGCCGGCCTGCGCACCGACCCGGCCGGGTTCGTGCGGGTGGCCGACACCATGCGCACGCCGGTGGACGGCGTCTACGCCGTGGGTGACCTGAATGGGCGGCTGCCGTTCACCCACGCCGCGGACGAGATGGGCCGGATCGCCGCGATGAACGCCCTCCGGCCGCCGTCCCGGATGCGCTTCCACGCCGCCAGCACGCCCTGGGTCACCTTCACCGCCCCCGAGGTGGCCCGGGTCGGGATGAGCGAGCACCAGGCGGCCCGGCACGGTGGGCGGGTCGCGCACCTGCCGATGAGCGCGGTGGACCGGGCGGTGACCGCCGGCCGCACCGAGGGGTTCATCACGCTGATCGCCGGGCCGCGGGCGCTGACCCGCAACCTGGCCGGCGGCCGGGTGCTGGGCGCCACCGTGGTCGCCGAGCGAGCCGGGGAGATGATCCACGAGGTGGCCCTGGCTCTGCGGACCGGAGCCTTCGCCGGCCGGCTGGCCCAGTCCGTACACGCCTACCCGACCTGGTCGACCGGGATCCGCAGCGCGGCGGCGCAGTGGTTCTTCGAGGTCGACGGCCGCCGGGCCCGACCCGCCCACCGGGAACCGGCGAAACCGTGATGAATCATGCGCGATGGGTTACCTTGACGCGGTGAGACTGCTGCAGAGCATGCGGGAGCTCGAACGCCGGGTCAGGTTGGGCGACCCCGACTTCGTCGCGGCCCTGGCCGACCGCTGGGCCGGTCTGCCGGACGTGGTCAGGACCCCCGGGCAGGTGCTGGGCCGGCACGCCGTCGGCTGCGAGGGCACCCACGGCGTCTTCCCCAAGTGCAACCTGGCCTGCACTCCCTGCTACCACTCCCGGGACGCGAACCAGGTCCGGGTGGACGGCGCGCACACCGTCGCGCAGGTCCGGGCCCAGATGGGCCTGCTGCGCCGGCTGCGCGGGCCGCGAGCGCACGCCCAGCTGATCGGCGGGGAGGTCAGCCTGCTGCCGGCCGAGGACCACGCGGCCACGCTGCGGGTGATGCGCGAGCACGGCCGGGAGCCGATGAGCTTCACCCACGGCGACCTCGACTACGACTACCTGCGGGCGCTGGCCCTCGGCCCGGACGGGCGCCGTCGCTTCGACCGGTTGTCCTTCGCCGCGCACTTCGACATGTTCATGTTCGGCCGCCGCGGGATCCCCCGGCCACCCGACGAGGTGTCGCTGCAGCCCTACCGGCGGGCGTTCGCGCAGCTGTTCACCCGGCTGCGCCGCGAGCACGGCGTGCGGTCCTTCCTGGCCCACAACATGACCGTGACCCCGCGCAACCTGGACCAGGTCTCGCAGGTGATCGCCGGCACCGCCGACGCCGGGTACGGCATGTTCTCCTTCCAGCCTGCGGCCTTCCTGGGTGATGACCGCCGCTGGCACGAGAGCTACCGGGACGCCACCCCGGACTCGGTGTGGGCCGAGATCGAGCGGGGCGTCGGCCGACCGGTCGACTACCGGACCTTCGAGAACGGCGACGTGCGCTGCAACCGCACCGCCTACGGGTTCTACGTCGGCTCGTCCTGGTACCCGTGGGCCGAGGCCGAGGAGCCGCGCGACCTCCTCGTCCGGGACGCCTTCCTGGACCGGTTCGGGCACATCTCCTTCACCGGCACGCCGCCGCTGCTGCTGACCGCGCAGCTGCTCAGCGTGCTGGTCCGCCGGCCGGCCACCGCCGCCCTCGCGGTCGGTTGGGCCGCGCGCCTGGTCGGTCGGGTCGGCGTCCGGAACCTGCTGCGGCACCGGCGGATCCGGCCGGTCAGCTTCGTCATGCACCAGTTCATGGACGCCGATGTGGTCGCCCCGGCGTGGGAGCTGATGAAGGCCGGCGTGACCAGCGAGGACCCGCAGCTGCGCGGCGTGCAGGAACGGTTGCAGGCCTGCCACTACGCGATGGCCCACCCCCAGGACGGCGTCCTGGTGCCCGCCTGCGTGCAGCACGCGGTGCTCGACCTGGTGGAGAACCAGGCCCTGCGCCGGCTGCTGCCGGTCACCCCGGTGGCCCGGCCGCGCGCCACGCGGCCGGCCTGAGCGTGCTGGACTCCAGGGCGCGGGCCGTCCTGACGCCGACTCTGGCCTGGGCCGGGGGACGACTGGCGGCGTCCGGCGTCCGCCCGCTGGCGCTGACCGGAGCCGGCTGGCTGCTCGGCGTCGTCGGCTGCGTCGCGGTGGCGTTCGGGCTCTGGCCGCTGGGCCTGGGCCTGTGGCTGGCCAACCGCGCGCTGGACGGCCTGGACGGCGCGGTCGCCCGGGTGCACGGCGCCACCGACCGCGGCGGCTTCCTGGACATCGTGGCCGACTTCAGCATCTACGCCGGCTACGTGCTCGCCCTGGCCGTGGCGCTGCCCGCGGCCCGGCTGGCCTGCGTCGTGCTGATGGTCACCTACTACGTCTCCGGCACCGCCTTCCTGGCCCTGTCCTCCCTGCTGGAACGGCGCACGGACCGCACCGGCGGGGCCCTGGCCGACGAGCGCTCGCTGCGGTTCGTCGGCGGTGTCGCGGAAGGCACCGAGACCGTCGCGGTGTACGTGCTGCTGATGCTGGTGCCCGGCCACGCCGAGCTGATCATCTGGTTGTTCGCGGCCGCGGTCGCCGTGACCGCCCTCCAGCGCGTGGTGATCGGCGCCCGGGTGCTGAGCCTGCCGCCGCCCAGCACCTCACCGGCCACGTCACCGGCCCGTCACCGGCCACACGGAGGAGGGCGGTGAACCGCACCCGCACCGCGCTCGCCGGGGCGCTGGCCGCCGGCCTGCTCGCGCTGTCGGCGGGCTGCGGGCAGCCCTCGGCGGCCTCCGGTGCCCCGTCCGCGACCCTGGACCCCGCCGACTGGCCCTCGGTGCTGGCCGCGGCCCAGGGGCAGACCGTGCACTGGTACATGTACGGCGGGGACGAGCAGCTGAACACCTTCGTCAGCGGCTACCTGGCCGACCGGCTCCGCAGCCAGGGCGTGCGCGTCGACCAGGTGAGGATCACCGACACCGCGGACGCGGTGAACAAGGTGCTGGCGGCCAAGCAGGCGGGCCGGACCGGTGGCGGCGCGGTCGACCTGGTCTGGATCAACGGGGAGAACTTCGCCACCGGGCAGCAGGCCCCGGCTGTGGCGCTGCGGCTACGCGGCCGCCCTGCCCAACTCCCGTTACGTCGACCGCTCCGACCCGGCGGTCAGCCAGGACTTCGGGGTGCCGGTCGCCGGTTGCGAGTCGCCCTGGCAGCAGGCCGACTCCGCGCTGGTCTACGACAGCTCCGGGCTGGGCCCGGCCGACGTCGCCTCGGTCGGCTCACTGTTCGCCTGGGCCGCCGCCCACCCCGGCCGGTTCACCTACCCCGCGCCGCCGGACTTCACCGGGTCCATGGCGGTCCGCACCTTCCTCTATGACACCGCCGGGGGAGCCTCGGGCCTGACCACCAGCGCGCAGGTGCGGTCCGCCACCGCCGCGCTCTGGCCTCGGCTGCAGCAGCTCGAACCTGCCCTGTGGCGGTCCGGTCAGACCTATCCGGCCGCGCAGAGCGACGTCGAGAAGCTCTACGCCTCGGGGGAGATCTCCGCCTACCTGACCTACGGCCCCGGCGCGGTGGCCGACCAGGTGGCCAGGGGCGTCTACCCGGCCTCAACCCGGGAGGCCGTCCTCGACGTCGGCAACATCGCCAACACCAGCTTCGTGGCCATCCCGGCCGACGCCGCGCACGCCGCCGCCGCGATGGTGGTGGCCAACCAGCTGCTCGACCCGGCCACCCAGCTCGAGCTGTTCACCCGGGCCGGCATCTACCCGGTGATCGACCTGGCCACGGTGCCGGCCGCCACCCGCTCGGCGTCAGCCGCGGTCGACCTCGGGCCAGCGGTGCTGCCGCTGGGCCGGCTGACCGCCCACACCCTGCCCGAGCTGCCCGCCGCCGACGTCGCGACGATCGAGCAGGGCTGGACCAGGAATGTCCTCCAGCGCTGAGCTCACCGGTGCCCGCCGGGCGATCCGGATCGGGCTGCTGCTGGCGCCCGCGCTGTCCGTGGTCGGGTTGCTGTTCGGCGGCGGCCTGGCCCTGGGGGTGGCGCAGTCGCTGGGCTACCAGCCGTACCTGCCGGGCTGGTCCTGGAGCCCGCGGGCCTACCGGGCGATGTGGGCCGACCCCGCGGTCCGCGCCTCGATCGGCCTGACCCTGAGGCTCAGCCTGACCTCCACCCTGGTGGCCACCGTGCTCGGCGTCGGCTGCGCGCTGCTGGTCAGCAGCCTTCGCCGCGGACGGCGCGCGATCAGCGCCGTGCTGTCCTCCACCCTGCCGGTGCCGCACCTGGTCGGCGCCGTCGCGATGCTGCTCCTGCTCTCCGGCTCCGGGCTGTTCTCCCGGCTCGCCCACGCCTTCGGCCTGACCGGCTCGCCCGCGGACTTCCCGGCGCTGACCGCTGACCCTCTCGGCTGGGGGATCCTGGCCGAGTACGTCTGGAAGGAGACCCCGTTCGTCGCCGTGATCGCCCTGACCGCCCTGACCGGCGGGGTGGCCGAGCTGGGGACCGTCGCGCGCAGCCTGGGCGCCGGCCGGTGGCAGCGGTTCTGGTACGTCACCCTGCCGCTCATCCGGCCCGGGGTCACCGCGGGCGCCGTGCTGGTGCTGGCGTTCACCTTCGGCAGCTACGAGGTCCCGTTGCTGCTCGGCCGCCCGTTCCCGGCCGTCCTGCCGGTGGTGGCCCTCCAGTACAGCCAGCAGGTGGACCTGCGCCAACGCCCCGTCGCGCTGGCGATCGCCGTCCTGGTCGCCGTCCTGGTCACCACGGTGGTGCTGCTCACGCTGGCCGTCCTGGAGCGGTCGGCCCGACGGTCCTGGGCCGGTCGATGAGGGCGGTGCGGCCGGTCGGCGTCGGCCTGCTGCTGCTCGGCCTGCTGCTGCCGGTGCTGCCGCTGCTGGTGTGGGCGGTGGCCGGCCGCTGGCCCTACCCCGACCTGGTGCCCCAGCAGCTGACCGGCCGCGGCCTGCGGCTGCTCGGCGACCCGGCCTCCGACGTGCTGACCGGCCTGCTCACCTCGGCCGGGATCGCCCTGGCGGTCACCCTCGCCGCCCTCGCGGTGGGCGTGCCCGCCGGGCGTGCGCTGGGCCGGTACCGGTTCCGGGGTCGGGCGCTGGTCCGGCTGGTGCTGCTCGCGCCGGCCGTCGTCCCGCCGCTGACGGTGCTGCTGGGCACCCAGGTCGTCTTCCTGCACTACGGGCTGGCCGACACCGTGCCGGGCGTGGTGCTGGTGCAGCTGGTGCCGACCGTGCCCTACGTCAGCCTGGTCGCGGCGTTCGGGTTCGCCGGCCTGGACGAGCGGTACGAGGCGCAGGCCCGGGTGCTGGGCGCCGGCCCGCTGCGCACCACGGTGCTGGTCACGCTGCCGATGCTGCGCCCGACCCTGGCGGCGGCCGCGTTCTTCGCCTTCCTGATCTCCTGGAGCGAGTACGTGCTGACCCTGTTGGTCGGCGGTGGAGTGGTGAGGACGTTGCCGCTGCTGCTGTTCGCCTACGCGCGGGGCAGCGACCCCACCCAGGCGGCCGCGGTCGCCCTGCTGCTGGTCTTGCCCCCGCTGCTGCTGGTCGGTCTGCTCGGTCGGGAGCTGGCCGGGGCCGGCCGGGCCGCGCTGCCGGTCGGTCCGGGTCGCTCGTGAAAGGCGGGTCGCTCGTGACGGCGGGTCGCTCGTGACGGCGGGTCGCTCGTGACGGCGGGTCGCTCGTGAAGGCGGGTACCGGCGCCTCGACGCTGACCCTCGCCGGGCTGACCAAGACCTTCCCGGGCGCGCCAGGTCCGGCCGTGGCAGACCTGACCCTGACCCTCCCCGCGGGTTCGCTGACCGCGCTGCTGGGGCCCAGCGGCTGCGGCAAGTCGACCATCGTGAACCTGGTCGCCGGCCTGCTCGACGCCGACCGCGGCGACGTCCGGTTCGGGGACGTCTCGATGCGGGGGCGTGCCGGCCGAGCGCCGTCCGGTGGCCACGGTGTTCCAGAAGGCGATGCTGTTCCCGCACCTGAGCGTGGCCGGCAACGTCGGGTTCGGCCTGCGGATGCGCCGGGTGCCGCGCGCCGAACGGGCCGAGCGGGTCGCCCAGATGCTCGACCTCGTGCAGCTGCCCGGGTACCAGGACCGGCGGGTGGACCAGCTGTCCGGCGGTCAGGAGCAGCGGGTGGCCCTGGCCCGGGCGCTGGTCACCCGGCCGCGGGTGCTGCTGCTGGACGAGCCGTTCTCCGCCCTGGACGCCGAGCTGCGCGGGCAGATGCGCGGGCTGGTCGCCGGGCTGCAGCGCCGGCTGGGACTGACCACCCTGTTCGTCACCCACGACCAGGGCGAGGCCGTCGAGCTGGCCGACTCGGTCGCCCTGCTGCTGGCCGGCCGCCTGGTGCAGCACGGCCCGGTTCGGGACTTCTTCGAGCGGCCGGCCTGCGCGGCGGTGGCCCGCTTCTTCGGGGCCACCACCCTGGTGCCCGGCGTGCGGCGCGGCGGCTGGTTCGAGAGCCCTCTGGGCCGGCTGGCCGTGGCGGCGCCGGGCCCGGACGGGCCGGGCCTGCTGGTGGTCCGGCCGGAGTCGCTGCGGCTGAACGGGCCGTCGACCGGGCCGTCGACCGGGCCGTCGACCGGGCCGTCGACCGGGCCGTCGACCGGGGCAGGTCAGAGCCGGCCGCCGGACAGCGTGGTCTGCCGGGTGCAGCGGGTGGACTACCGGGGCACGCACACGATGCTCCTGCTGCAGGGGCCCGGCGGGGTCGAGCTGTGGGCGTCGGTCCCGGCCACCGGGGCGCCGTCGACCGGCGCCGTCGTCGAGGTTCGGGTGCCGCCCGAGGCGGTCACCGTCGTCCCGCCCGGCTGACCCCTTCATGATCGCGCCGATTCGCACGGATCCGACGCCGGAGGGTGGGATCCGTGCGAATCGGCGCGATCATGGGGCGGTGGCGCACCCGCTGATGTTCGAGGAGGACGACCCGCTGCTCGCCCGGCTGCGGGGGCTGGCGCTGGCCTACCCGGACGCGGCGGAGAAGGTGTCGCACGGCCACCCCGCCTTCTTCACCACCAAGGTGTTCGCCTACTACGGCGGGTCGGTCCGGCGGGACGGTGAGTGGGTGCCGCACGAACGGTCGGTGCTGGTGCTGGCCGATCCCGAGGAGCGGCAGGCGCTGCTGGCCGATCCGCGCTGCTACCTGCCGGCCTACCTCGGCGCCTCCGGCTGGGTCGGCCTCGACCTGGACGCCGGCACCAGCTGGGAGGAGGTCGCCGAGCTGGTCGACGCCTCCTACCGGCGCACCGCCGGCCCCCGCCGGGTCGCCCGGCTGCGCTGATCATGGGCTAGGGCGTGCCCCAGGCCGGCGAGAGGAACCCCAACCCCATGATCACCGCACAGGGGAGGGCGGGCGGCAGGGTGGGGCGGGCGGGCGGCACTAGGATGGGGGGGTCATGCCGGGACGTCCTTCTGCTGTGCGCCGCGAAGGCGCGGGCGACGCCGTGGCCGGGCAGGGTCCGGGCGAACCCACCGCAGCAGACCTGCGGCAGCGGCTGGGCGAGGTCAGCCTGGCCGAGGAGCAGCGGATCGGGCGCCGGCTGGAGCGGCTGCGTGGGCAGCGCGACGCCGCGCGACGGGCCCGCGAGCTCGAGCAGCTGAGCCGCCGGCTGGACGCTGCCGCAGCCCGGGTGACGGCCCGGCGCGAGGGGGTGCCGGCGATCAGCTACCCGGACCTGCCGGTCTCGGCCCGGCGGGCGGACCTGCTGGCCGCGATCAGCGAGCACCAGGTCGTGGTGGTGGCGGGCGAGACCGGCTCGGGCAAGACCACCCAGCTCCCGAAGCTGTGCCTGGAGCTCGGCCGGGGGGTGCGCGGCCTGATCGGGCACACCCAGCCGCGCCGGATCGCCGCCCGCGCGGTCGCCGACCGGATCGCCGAGGAGCTCGGCCCGACCGGTCCGGAGGTGGTCGGCTACAAGGTGCGGTTCACCGACACCACCTCCGACACCGGCCTGGTCAAGGTGATGACCGACGGCATCCTGCTCGCCGAGCTGACCGGCGACCGGGACCTGCTGGCCTACGACACCCTGATCATCGACGAGGCGCACGAGCGCAGCCTGAACATCGACTTCATCCTGGGCTACCTGGCCCAGCTGCTGCCCCGCCGGCCCGACCTCAAGGTGATCATCACCTCGGCGACCATCGACCCGGAGAAGTTCTCCGCGCACTTCGGCGGCGCCCCGATCATCGAGGTCTCCGGCCGGACCTACCCGGTCGAGGTCCGCTACCGGCCGCTGGTCGAGCAGGCCGAGGACGACGACGAGGACGGCGAGGTCGCGACCGACGTCGTCCGGGACCAGGCCGGGGCGGTCTGCGACGCGGTGCGCGAGCTGTGCGCCGAGGGCCCGGGGGACATCCTGGTGTTCCTGTCCGGGGAGCGGGAGATCCGGGACACCGCCGACGCGCTGAACCGGCTCCAGCTGCGGCACACCGAGATCCTGCCGCTGTACGCGCGGCTGTCGGCGGCCGAGCAGCACCGGGTGTTCTCCGCGCACACCGGGCGCCGGGTCGTGCTGTCCACCAACGTCGCCGAGACCTCGCTGACCGTGCCCGGCATCCGCTACGTGGTCGACCCCGGCACCGCCCGGATCTCCCGGTACAGCAACCGGACCAAGGTGCAGCGGCTGCCGATCGAGCCGATCTCCCAGGCCTCGGCCCGGCAGCGGGCCGGCCGTTGCGGGCGGGTCGAGGCCGGGATCGCGATCCGGCTGTACTCCGAGGCCGAGCTGCAGGCCCGTCCGCAGTTCACCGACCCCGAGATCCAGCGCACCAACCTGGCCTCGGTCATCCTGTCGATGACCGCGCTCGGGCTGGGCGACGTCGGCGCGTTCCCGTTCGTGGACCCGCCCGACTCCCGCTCAGTCAAGGACGGCGAGGACCTGCTGGTCGAGCTGGGCGCCTTCACCGAGGCCGGCGCGGGCGGGAAGCGGCTGACCGAGACCGGGCGTCGGATCTCCCGGCTGCCGATCGACCCCAGGCTGGCCCGGATGGTGATCGAGGCGGACCGGCTGGGCTGCGTGCGCGAGGTGATGGTGGTCGCTGCCGGGCTGTCCATCCAGGACCCGCGGGAGCGCCCGGCCGAGCACCAGCAGGCGGCCGACGAGTCCCATCGCCGGTTCGCCCAGGAGGACGGCGACCTGCTGGCCTGGCTTCGCCTGTGGGAGTACCTCAAGGAGCAGCAGAAGGAGCTGTCCGGCAGCGCGTTCCGGCGGATGTGCAAGCGGGAGTACCTGTCCTGGCTGCGGATCCGGGAGTGGCAGGACCTGGTCGCCCAGCTCCGGTCGCTGTGCAAGGAGGTCGGGATCAGCGCCAGCACCTCCCCGGCGCCGCCGGAGCGGGTGCACCAGGCCATGCTCACCGGCCTGCTGTCCCACGTCGGCCTGCGCGACGCCGCCCGGCGGGACTACCTGGGCGCCCGCGGCGCCCGGTTCGCGATCTGGCCCGGCTCGGCCCTGGCCCGCAGGTCGCCGGACTGGGTGATGGCCGCCGAGCTGGTCGAGACCTCCCGGCTGTGGGGGCGCACCGTGGCCCAGGTCGACCCGTCCTGGGTGGAGGCGGCCGCCCAGCACCTGGTCAAGCGGACCTACAGCGAGCCGCACTGGTCGGCCAAGCGGGCGCAGGTGGTGGCCAGCGAGCGGGTCACCCTGTACGGGGTGCCGCTGGTCGCCGGGCGCACCGTCGGTTACGGCCGGATCGACCCGCCTCTGTGCCGCGACCTGTTCATCCGGCACGCCCTGGTCGAGGGCGACTGGAAGACCCAGCACGCCTTCTTCACCCGCAACCGTGAGCTGATCGAGGACGTCGAGGAGCTGGAGCACCGCACCCGGCGGCGTGACCTGGTGGTGGACGACGAGACCCTGTTCGGCTTCTACGACGCCCGGATCCCCGAGGACGTCGTCTCCGGCCGGCACTTCGACACCTGGTGGAAGAAGGCCCGGCGGGCCGAGCCGGAGCTGCTCACCCTGACCGAGGAGGTGCTGCGCTCGGCCGACACCGGGGCGATCGCCGAGCGTTTCCCCGACCGCTGGACCTCCCAGGGCGCCGACTACGAGCTCAGCTACCGGTTCGAGCCGGGCGCGCGCACCGACGGGGTCAGCGTGCACGTGCCGCTGGAGCAGCTGCACCGGGTGCGACCGGAGGACTTCGCCTGGCAGGTGCCGGGCCTGCGCGAGGAGCTGGTCACCGCGTTGATCCGCTCGCTGCCCAAGTCGGTGCGGACGGCCTTCGTGCCCGCCCCGGACCACGCCCGCCGGGTGCTGGCCGCGCTCGGCGCGGACCGCAGCGGGGTGGTGGGGGAGGAGCTGCTGTCCGCGGTGGGCCGCGAGCTCGGCCGGATCGCGGGCGTGCCCGCGGTGCCGGCCGCCGCCTTCGACCTGGCCAAGGTGCCCGGGCACCTGCTGCCGACCTTCGTGGTCGAGGACGGCGGCCGGCAGCTGGCCACCGGCAAGGACCTGGCCGAGCTTCGTCAGCGGCTGGCCGGGCAGGTGCGGGCCACGATCGCCCGGGCGGCGATCAGCCTGGAGCGCGAGGGCCTGACCGGGTGGACCTTCGGTGACCTGCCCGAGGTGTTCGAGCAGCGCTCGGCCGGGGTGGAGCTGGTGGGCTACCCGGCGCTGGTGGACACCGGGGACACGGTCGCCGTCCGGGTGCTGGCCTCCCCGGCGCTGGCTGCGGTGGCGACCCGGGCCGGCACCCGGCGGCTGATCGTGCTCGGGTCGGCCAACCCGGCCAAGCGGGTGCTGGGCCAGCTCTCCGGGGCCCAGAAGCTCGCGCTGGCCTCTGCGCCGCACGCCGGTGCGCCCGCCCTGTTCGAGGACTGCCTGGGGGCGGCGGTGGACGACCTGGTCGAGCGGCACGGTGGCCCGGTCCGCGACCAGGCCGCGTTCGAGGCGCTGGCCGCGGCGGTGCGCGCCGACCTGTCGGCCCGGGTGCTGGACGTCGTCCGGCAGGTCGCCGAGGTGCTCCGGCAGCGCACCGAGGTCGAGGCCCGCTGCTCGACGCTGGCCTCCTCCGCGGTCCCCGCGGTGCGCGAGGCGGTGGCCGACGTCCGGGCCCAGGTCGAGACCCTGGTGCACCCGGGTTTCGTCACCGCGTCCGGCGTGCGGCGCCTACCCGACCTGACCCGGTACCTGCAGGCCGCGGCGGTCCGGCTGGACCGGGTGGTGGCCGCCCCCGACCGGGACGCCGGGCTGGCCCACCGGCTGGGCGTGGTGCAGGACGCCTACGACGAGCTTCTGGCCGAGCTGGCCCCCGAGCGGCAGGTCGCCCCCGACGTGGTCGACATCTGGTGGTCGCTGGAGGAGCTGCGGGTCGGCCTGTTCGCGCCCGGCACCCGGACCGCCCACCCGGTCTCCGAGCAGCGCATCAGCCGGGCGGTGGCGGCCGCCCGGGCCGGGGCCGGCCCGCACCCTGGGTGACGACACGCCCGTCCGTGCCCGCCCGGCTGCCGGGATCGGTGACGCACGGCGGGCAGACTGGCTCGGTGCCTCGCGAGAACCCTCCCGTCCTGGACAGACCGGTCACCCAGGGCCAGGCCGAGGCCACCCTGCTCTCCCCGCTGCGGGCACCGCACGGGCTCTCCCCGCGGCTGCGGCTGCGGCGCGCGGTCACCCTGCTGCTGGTGACCGCGGTGCTGCCGGGCGCCGCCCAGGTGCTGGCCGGGGGGCGCCGGCTGGGCCGGTTCGCGCTGCGGGTCTGGCTGGGCGCCGGAGCCCTGGTCCTGCTCCTGGGTGCGTTGGCGCTGCTCGACCGCTCGCTGGTCCTGGGCCTGCTGACCCACCCGCTGGTGCTCAGCCTGCTGGCCCTGGCCTGCTACGCGTGGGCGGCGCTGTGGGCGTGGCTGTACCTGGACGCCTGGCGGCTGGGTGACGCCCGCCGACTGAGCGCGCGAGGCCGGCGCGGGCTGGCCGGGCTGACCGCGGTGCTGGTGCTGGTCTCCGGCGGCGTGGCCGTCGGCGCCGGCCAGCGGGCCGCCGCCGCCGGTGACTTCATCTCCGCGGTGTTCGGCGGCAACGCCCGGGCCGACCAGGTGCACGGCCGGTACAACGTGCTGCTGCTGGGCGGGGACGCCGGGCCGGACCGGGTGGGTGTCCGCCCGGACAGCATGACGCTGGCCAGCGTGGACGCCGAGACCGGCCGCACCGTCCTGTTCTCCCTGCCGCGCAACCTGGAGAACGTGCACTTCCCGGCCGGGACGCCGGCCGCCCAGGCCCTGCCGCAGGGCTGGAGCTGCGGCGACGTGTGCCTGCTGAACGCCCTCTACACCTGGGGCACCGAGCACAAGCAGCTGTTCCCGGGCGCCAAGGACCCGGGGGCGGCCGCCATGGAACAGGCCGTCGAGGGCGTACTGGGCCTCAAGGTCAGCTCCTACGTGCTGATCGACCTGCGCGGCTTCATCTCCCTGATCGACGCCCTGGGCGGGATCGACATCACCGTCGGCGCCAAGGTGCCGATCGGTGGGGAGACCTCGAAGATCTCCGGCTACATCCAGCCCGGCCGCCAGCACCTGAACGGCTACCACGCGCTGTGGTACGCCCGCTCCCGGGCCGAGTCCAGCGACTACGACCGGATGGTGCGGCAGAAGTGCGTGATGAGCGCGATGCTCAACCAGCTGGACCCGGCCACCGTGCTGGCCCGGTTCCAGGCCATCGCCGCGGCCGGCGAGCAGGTGATGAGCACCGACATCGCCGCCGCCGACCTGCCGATGTTCGTCGACCTGGCCACCAGGGCGAAGAGCCAGAAGATCACCAACGTCCAGCTCACGCCGCCGTTGATCGACCCGGCGCACCCCGACTTCGCCCTGATCCGGGCCACGGTGACCAAGGCGATCGACGCCGCCCAGGCCGGTTCCGCGAAGCGTCCGGCGGCGCGGGCGAGCACCGCTGGCACCACCCGGGCCACCGGGCCGGTCCCGACCCCGACCCCGTCGCCGTCCGCCGCGGCGTCGGCGACCTCGTCGGCGTCGGCCGGAACCGACGTCAGCCAGATCTGTGCCGCCGACTGAGCAGCCGGCGGGCACCCGGTACCGTGACGCCACGATGACGTCCCAGCCCGCCGCCGGCCCACCCGTCGAGCCCCTCGACCTGCAGCGGGGCTGGCCAGGGGTCAGTGTGATCATGCCGGTGCTGAACGAGCGTGAGCATCTGCGCGAGGCGGTCTTCCACGTGCTGGCCCAGGACTACCCGGGCCCGGTCGAGCTGGTCCTGGCCCTGGGCCCCTCCACCGACGGCACCGACGAGGTCGCGGACGCCCTGCACCGCCAGGACGACCGGATCCGCAGCGTGCCGAACCTCTCCGGGCGCACCCCGGACGGTCTCAACGCGGCGCTGGCCGTCTCCCGGTACCCGGTCGTGCTCCGGGTGGACGCCCACGGCATGCTCGGCCCGGCGTACATGCGCACCGCCGTCCGGCTGC
Source organism: uncultured Actinomycetota bacterium (assembly GCA_963821825.1). GTDB lineage: Bacteria > Actinomycetota > Actinomycetes > Actinomycetales > Kineosporiaceae > CAWGFD01. The sequence goes on along the minus strand of CAWGFD010000002.1, from coordinate 3,568,470 downwards.
TGGCCGAGACCGGCGCCGCGAACGTCGGGGGGGTGATGGCCGCTGAGGGTGGCACCGACTTCCAGCAGGCGGTGGCGGCGGCGATGACCTCACCGCTGGGGGTGGGCGCGGCCCGGTTCCACACCGGTGGCCAGGCCGGCCCGGCCGACACGGTCTACCTGGGCGTCTTCCGGCGGGAGTGGCTGGACCGGCTGGGCGGCTACGACCCCTCCTTCGCCCGCGCCCAGGACTGGCAGCTGAACTACCGGATCCGGCAGGCGGGCGGGGTGATCTGGTTCGACCCGGCCCTGCGGGTGTCCTACCGGCCGCGCCGCACGCTGCGCCGGCTGGCGGCCCAGTACCGCGACTACGGTCGTTGGCGGCGGGTGGTGATGCGCAGACACACCGGCTACTCCGGGCTTCGCTACCTCGCCCCGCCGGCGGCGCTGGTCGCGGTCACCGTCGGGCTGGCCGCCGGCCTGGCCGGCCTGCGGGTGGCCTTCCTGCTGCCCGGCGGCTACGCGGCGGGTGTCGGCGCTGGGTCGGTGGTGGTCGGTCGCGGCCTGTCCTGGCGCTCCCGGCTCTGGCTGCCGGTGGTGATCGCCACCATGCACGGCGCGTGGGCGGTCGGCTTCCTGACCAGCCCGTCGGACCTGGGCGCAGCCACGGCCGGTCAGCAACCGGACACCTGACGTTCTTCTCGCCGTCGCCTGTTCCGGCCCTGTGTGCGGCAACGTGTTCGCGTCGCCCGGAGCAGGCGTCGAGCTCAGGAGGCCACGGTGGCCACCATGACCCGGATCACCGTGGACGGCTCCGACAACGCCAACGACCACCTGCGGGTGAGCACCCACGAGGACGGCCGGCTGACCTGGGTCACGGTGCCGTTCACCAGCTGAGCCCAGTGATCAGCGTCTCGGGACGTGGGTCGACGCCGAGGGGTCGCTTCACGTCCCGGGACGTCGATCATGGCGCTGGTCGGCCCAGGCCTGCAGCTGGCCGACCAACCGCCGGGCATGCGGCGTCCAGTCCGCGTGCGTCCGGGCCCACGCGTGCCCGCGCGCTCCGTACCCCGCGCGCAGCGCCGGGTCGGCGGCCATCGCCCTGACCTGGTCGGCCACCGCCTGGGCCACCGCCTGGACGTCCCCGAACGGCACCACCACACCGCCGTCGGCGGCGCGCACCATCTCGGCGGCCAGCGGCAGCGGGGTGGTGACCACCGGGACGCCGTGGGCCAGGTACTCGGCCACCTTGGTCGGCAGGGAGTGCCGGTAGTTCGGCTGGTCGTGCAGCAGGCTCAGGCCGGCCAGCGCGCCGTCGGTGAGGGCCAGCGCCTGCTCGTTGGGCAGCCGCCCGTGCCAGCGGACGTCCCCGTCCCGGTCGGCGGCCTCGAGCAGATCCCGCACCCCTGGGCCGGCCGGCTCACCGACCAGCTCGACGCTGATCCCGTCGCCGCGCAGCAGCTGGCCGAGCCGGACCAGCTCGTGCACCCCCCGGGCCGGGGTGATCATCCCCACGTAGACCACCCGGTCGGCGCCCACCGGGCTGACCGTCTCGGGCACCACGGGCAGGTTGGGCACCACCGGGTGGCTCCCGAGTCGGTCGACGTACCGGTCCTCGGCCAGCAGCAGGTGCACCCGGTGGGCGGCGGCCCGCTCCAGCGCGGCCACCCCGGCCGCGGCGAGCGGACGCAGCGGACGGGGCAGCCAGGGCTTCATGGCCAGCGCCGCCGCGGTGTCCTCGTGCACGTCCCAGACCAGGGCCGGGCCCGGCCGGGTGGCCGGCCGGCGTGCCACCCGGGGCAGCACGGGCACCAGCTCGGGGTCGTGCACCAGGATGACGTCCGCGGACGGGGCCAGCTCGGCCAGCCGGCGCCGCGCCCGGCGCAGCGCCCGGGCCCGGTCCCGGCCGACCGAGCGGGGCACGTCGACGCCGTGCACCCGGCCCGGCCCGCGGCCGGCCAGCTCCCGCGGCACGCCCGTCCGGGTGTCCGCCCACGGGGCCAGGTAGGTGACCTGCACACCGTCCTGGAGCATCGCGCCGATCTGCCGGCGCATGATCCGGGCGTCCATCGGGTGATGCACCACCGTGGCGACCACGACGTGCAGCGGCCCGGGACGGGCGCTCGCCGGTTCGTTCACAGGGTGTGCACCCCCCGGGCCGGGTCGGCTGGGAGCCGGCCCCGGGTGTCGAACAGCACCCGGCTGGCGGCGGCCAGGTGCCTCAGGTCGTAGCCGCGGTGCGGCTGCAGCAGCACGGTCACGTCGGCCCGGGCCAGCGCCTGGTCCAGGTCGCCGGCCGCCCGTACGCCCGGCACGTCCCAGGTCGGCACGTGCGGGTCGTGCCAGAGCACCTGCGCACCGCTCGCCACCAGCCGGGCGGCCAGCGGGCGGGCGGGTGACTCCCGCTGGTCGGCGATGTCGGCCTTGTAGGTCACCCCGAGCAGCAGCACCGTGGCCCCGCGCAGCGCGGTGGCGCTGTCGTTGAGCAGGTCCTGGATGCGCCGGACCACGTAGTCCGGCATCCCGGCGTTGATCTCCTGGGCCAGCTCGACGAACCGGAACGGGTAGCCCAACCGGGCCCGGACCCGGTGGGAGAGGTAGTTGGGGTCGATCGGGATGCAGTGCCCGCCGACCCCCGGCCCGGGGTAGAAGGCCTGGAAGCCGAACGGCTTGGACGAGGCGCAGCGGATCACGTCCCACAGGTCGATGCCCAGCTCGTGGGAGAACTTGGCCATCTCGTTGACCAGCGCGATGTTGATGTGGCGGTAGGTGTTCTCCAGCAGCTTGGCCATCTCGGCCTCCCGGGTGCCGGCCGCCTGGACCACGGTGTCCACCACCTGGGCGTAGAACGCGGCCGCCGCCTGCGTGCAGGCCGGGGTCAGGCCGCCGACCACCTTCGGGGTGTTGCGCAGCTGCCAGGTCGGGTTGCCGGGGTCGATCCGCTCGGGGCTGAAGGCCAGGTGGACGTCGGTGCCCGGGTGCAGGCCGCTGCCGGCCAGCAACGGCGCCAGCAGCTCCTCGGTGGTGCCCGGCCAGGTGGTGGACTCCAGCACCACGAGCATCCCCGGCCGCAGGTGCTCGGCCACCGTCCGGCCGGCGGCCAGCACCGCGGTCAGGTCCGGTCCGCCCTCGGCGGACAACGGGGTGGGCACACAGATCACCACCACGTCGGCCTGGTCGAGCACGGCCGGGTCGCTGGAGACCTGCAGCCCGAGCTGGAGCAGCTCGCCGACGTCGGCGTCGGACAGGTCGTCGACGTGGCTGCGGCCGGCGGCCAGCCCGGCCACCACCCGCGGGTTGACGTCGAGCCCGGTCACCCTCAGCCCCGCCCGGCAGGCCTCACGGACCAGCGGCAGCCCCACGTAGCCGAGCCCGATGACGACCAGCCGCTGTGGGGGCGCGCTCTGCTCCTGGCTCACCGCCGGAACGCTACCGGTCCGCCCCCGCGACGCGGTCACCCGGACGGCCTACCGGTTCACCCGTTCGCTTCATCGGTCACTGTGCGCTGCCGATGGTCGCTCGGTAGGGCCCGACCAGGGCACCCGATGCAGAAAGCCGAGACATGAACCGATCCTTCCCGTTCATCCGTCGCGCCTCGATCGTTCCCGGGCTCGTCCTGGTCACCGGCTGCGCGCTGGTCGGCTCCGGCGCCGCGCTGGCCGCCTCGGCCGCTCCGGCCTCGGCCGCCGGGCCGGCCCAGCCGTCGGCCGGCCACGTCGTGCTCGACCCGGTCGGGCCGTTGACCCCGCGCTCCGCCTTCGTGCCCGACGCCCACCCGGTGGCCCCGTCCGTGCACACCCTCGCGCTGACCCCGAGCACCGGGGCGGCCGCCTCAGGGGCGCTCGCGTCGGGTGCCGCCGCCGCGGCCCGCGCCGGCGGGACCGCCGCCGAGGCGCCGTCCGCGGCGACGGTGCTCACGCCGCAGCGCACGGTGGCCCCCTTCGACCTGGTGGCGCTGACCTGGCCCCAGGGCCAGGACGTGCACGCCAGCACCTTCCAGGCCCGGGTCCGGGAGGGCGGCCGGTGGAGCGGCTGGGAGGACCTCGGGATCGAGGACGCCGTCCCGGACCCCGGCTCGCTCGAGCAGCGCGCCTCCGCGCGGCGGGTCGGCACCGGCCCGCTGCTCACCGAGCACGCCGACGGCCTGCAGGTGCGCGTCCTGGGCCACGCGCCGACCGGGATGGGCATCACCATGGTCGACGCCGGGCACTCGGCCGCCGACGCCGAGCTGCCGATGCCGCAGGCCGCGGCGTCGCCGTCGGCCGGCCAGCTGCTCTCCGCCCAGGCGGCCGGCCAGCGGCCGGCGGCCGCGCAGCGGGCCCTTGCCCAGCCCGCGGCGCCGACGGTGATCACCCGCGCGCAGTGGGGAGCGGACGAGTCCCTGCGCAGCGGAACCCCGGTCTACAACCGGCAGGTCAAGGCGCTGATCCTGCACCACACGGCAGGCTCGAACTCCTACTCTGCGTCCGGGGCCGCGTCCCAGATCCGGGCCATCTACGCCTACCACACCAAGGTGCTGGGCTGGTCCGACATCGGCTACAACCTGGTCCTGGACCGCTACGGCCGGGTCTACGAGGGCCGCAGGGGCTCGATCACCGCGATGGTGATGGGCGCCCACGCCGGCGGCTTCAACGTCGACACCTACGGCATCTCCACGATGGGCAACTTCGACGTCGCCTCCCCGCCCACCGCGCTGCTCAGCGGCATCGAGCAGGTGATGGCCTGGAAGGCCGCCCAGTTCGGGATCAACCCCCGGGGCACGACCACCCTGGTCTCGGCCGGTGGCGGCTACACGAAGTACCCGTTCGGGGCGGTGGTGACCAAGTACGCGATCTCCGGGCACCGCGACGTCGACCTGACCGAGTGCCCGGGCCGCTACCTGTACGCCACCCTGGGCACGATCCGCTCGGCCGTGGCCACCCTGATGGCCGGCTCCCACACCGCGCCGCCCAGCCCGACCCCCAGCCCCACCCCGACGCCGCCCCCGGCCTCGCTGGTGCCGGCCTCGTTCAACCTGATCGGGGCGGGCAGCGGGGACGGCGTGGGCATGCCCCGGTACGGGGCCTATGCCCGGGCGCTGGCCGGCCAGAACGAGTCCCAGATCATGGCCGCGTACTTCCCGGGCAGCCGGCCCGGCGTCGGGGCCTACGATGACCGGGTCGTGCGGACCAGCGTCGCGCACGCCGGCTCCTCGGTGAAGCTGCAGGTGATCCGCCGCTCCGGCGACACCTCGATGCACGCCCGGCTGCGGCTGTCCTTCGGCCGGGTGGCGACCTACGTGCCGCCGCTGTCCATCGTCGAGCTGCGCCCCTCCACCGTCGGCTCGGGCCTGGCGGTGTACGTCAACGGGGCGCTGCGCTGGCCGAACGCCGGTGGCCCCGGCCGGGTCAACCTGGTCACCGACACCTCCGACCGGCACTACGGCGGTCAGCTCCAGGTGATCGGCACCGGCCTGCGAGGGCTGCGGGCGGTCTACCTGAGCTACGGGTTCACGGAGGTGAGCCGGGTCGGTGACGGTGTGGAGGCGGTCGCCGTGCAGCGCGTCGCCGACTACCTGCGCGGAGTGGTGACCATGCCGTTCAGCTGGGCGGCGAGCGCGCCGCGCGCCCTGGTCGCCCAGGCCGTGGTGGCCCGCAGCTACGCGGTCGCGGCCTCCCAGCGCCCGGCCTCGGCGGACTGCGGCTGCCAGCTCCACGACGGCGGCACCGATCCCGCCTACGACGGCTACAAGCTGGAGGGCGCCAGCGGCTACAGCGCCTGGGACTCGGCCCTGCGGCGCAGTGCCGACGTCGCCATCTCCGGCGGCGGTCACGTGGTGGCCACCCGCTGGTTCGCCTCCTCCGGCGGGTGGACGCTGTCCGGGGCACAAGGCCTGGCGGCCGGCACGCTGGGCGCCGACGACCCGATGCTGGTCGGGGTCAGCGACCCGTGGAGCGTCCAGCTGGGTCAGCCCTTCCGGACCTGGACCAAGACCGTGCCGCAGGCGACCATGGCCCGGGCGTTCGGACTCAGCGACGTCAAGACCGTGAGCACCACCCTGAACGGCGGCCTGGCGGTGGCCACGGCCACCGCCACCGCCCGCTCCGGGGCCAGCGCCACGCTCACCGGCCGCGACCTGGCCGCCCGGCTCGGGCTGCCGTCCACCTGGGTGGCGCTGGCCGGATAGCTAGCGCCACCTCGCCGGGCCACCCGGCGAGGCGTCACGAGCAGGTCACCGACCGGGGCTGTCGAACCGGTCGGTGACCTGCTCGGCCTCGTCCAGGGCCTGTTCGGCGGGCGAGCCCGGCTCCGGCGGCGCGTGGTGCCAGATCACCGACCCGCCCGCCACCAGCGGGCCGAGCAGGGCCGCCACCGGCGCGTGCACGTCCCCGCCGGTGGTGGTGCTCAGCGCCGGCCCGCACAGCCCGGGGTCGGCCGCCACCAGGACCCGGCAGCCGCCGTCCCAGTCCCGCTCGTCGGCGGCGGCGTAGGCCCCGGACCACAGCTGGTCGTGGGTCAGGTGGCCGCGGGCGTCGGTCAGCGCCGGGTCCGAGCCGTCCGGGCGGGCCGGGGCCTGGAAGCTGTCCGCGAAGCCGCGGACCTCGGCAGCCGCGTCGAGCACGCCGTCCGGCAGCGGCGAGCCGAAGGAGGTGGCCAGCGCGCCCAGGGCGACGGCCACCACCAGCGGCGCCCGGCTGCCGGTCAGCGCGGAGCCGGCCGGGTCGGTGGTGACCAGGACGTCGACCGGATGCGCGGGCGCGTCGTCCAGCACCACCTCCGCCCCGGTGGCCCAGACGGCCAGCAGCCAGACCGCCGTCCGCCAGTGCGTGGGCAGGTCCACCCGGACCCGGGTGCCCGGGCCGGCGTCGGCCTCCTCGAGCAGCAGGTTCGCCGTCTTGGCCACCCAGTTCTCCAGCACCCGCCCGGACAGCTCGATCCGCTCGGCGTCCGGGCCGTACCAGGTCAGCCGTGGGCGGCCGGGGTCGGCGCGCAGGCTCGCCAGCAGGTCCTGCACGTGCTCGGGGCGGTCGGCGGTGCCGGGGACCGGGGCGGCGCTGCTCATGCCCACCACCCTAGGTCGCGCGGCGGGTCGGGGTGGCCGCCGGGCGTGGGGTAGGTTCGCCTGCCGTGGAGGACGTCCCCGCGTTGCGCGGCGAACGCCGCGCCGGGGTCCTGCTGCACCGCGGTGGCGTGCTGGCGGCGGGCGTCGCGCTGGCCGTCGCGGTGGCCGCCGCGGTGCTGGTGCCGGTGCACGGCTGGCGCCCGCTGGTGGTCTGGCCGGTGCTCGCCGTCCTCGTCGTGCTCCTCGTGCTGGGGGTCCGGGCCGTGCCGGTCGCCCCGGTGCCGGTCTGGACGGCGGCCTCGGTCACCGCGCTGGCCGTGGGGCACGGGCTGTGGGCGGGGCTGACCCACGCCGAGCACGTGGTGCTGCGCCGCGACGCCGGCTCCTACGCCTGGTACGCGCACTGGATCGCCACCCGGCACGGGCTGCCGATCCCGGTCGACCTGGCCGCGCTGGGTGGGCCGGCTGCGGTGGCCGACCCGTCCCTCACGGTGGGCAGCCCGGCGTTCTTCCAGGTCGGCAGCGGGGCGGGGGTGCACGTCGTCCCGCAGTTCCTGGTCGGCGCCCCGGCGGTGTGGAGCCTGGGCTACTGGCTGGCCGGCTGGTCCGGGCTGCTCGTCGCGCCGGCCGTGGTCGGCGCCGCGGCCGTGCTGGCCGTGGGCGGGCTGGCGGCCCGGCTGTCCGGGCCCCGGGCCGCGGTGCTGGCCACCGCCGCCGTCGCCGTCTGCCAGCCCGTGCTGCACGCGGCCCGCTCGCCCTACAGCGAGCCGGTGGCCCTGCTGCTGGTCGCGGCGGCCGGCTCGCTGCTGACCGACGCCGTCCGCGGGCGCGGCGGCGGGCCGCGGACCTCGCTGCTGGTGCCCGACGGGATCCACCTGGGTGACCGGCAGCGGGCGCGGCTGGCCGCGGCGGCGGGCGCGGTCACCGGACTGGCCGGTCTGGTCCGGATCGACTCCCTGCGCGAGGTCATCCTGCTGCTGCCGGTGGCCACCGTGCTGGCGCTGCGGGGGCAGCGCACCGCCCGGCCGCTGGTGGTGGGTGCGCTGGGGGCCCAGGCGCTGGCGCTGGCCTGGGCGCTCGCCTTCTCCCGGCCCTACCTGCAGGCGCTCGCCGGGTCGCTGCTGCCGCTGGCCGCCGGGGGGATCGCCGTCGCGGTGGTCAGCGGGCTGGCGCTGGCCTGGGTGCGCCGCCGGAGCCGGTGGCCCGGGGGCCCGGCCTGGCTGCCGGCGGCCGGGGCCGGGCTGGTCGTCGCGGTCGGCGTGCTGCTCGCGCTCCGCCCGCTGTTCCAGGTCGTCCGGCAGAGCGCGCAGGACCCCGGCTCCAAGGTGGTCGCCGGGCTGCAGGCCGGTCAGGGCCTGGCGGTGGACGGCGGGCGGACCTACGCCGAGCACAGCGTGGTCTGGCTCAGCTGGTGGGTCGGCCCGGCCACCCTGGTGATGGCGCTGGTCGCCTTCGCCGTGCTGGCCCACCGGCTGCTCGGGCGCTGGCGCGCCGGAGCCGAGCTGCCCGCCTGGTTCGCCCCGGCCCTGGTCGGGCTCAGCTCGACCCTGCTCACCCTCTACCGGCCGGGTATCACCCCCGACCACCCGTGGGCCGACCGGCGGCTGGTCCCGGTGGTGCTGCCGGCGGTGCTGCTGGCCGGCAGTGCGGCGGCGGCCGCGGCGGTCGGCTGGGCCCGGCGCCGGCTGCCGGCCGCCGCCCTGGTCACCACCGCCGTGGTGGCCTGCGCGCTGGTGCTGGTACCCACCGCCGCGGCCACCGTGCCGGTGGCCGGCCAGCACACCGAGGCGGGGGAGCTGTCCGCCGTCCGGCAGGTCTGCGCGGCGCTCGGCCCGCGCGACGTCGTCCTGGCCGTGGACTCCCGGGCCCGCGCGGAGTGGCCGCAGGTGCTGCGCGACGAGTGCGGGGTGGCCTCGGCCTCCCTGCTGGGCAGCGGGACGCAGCTGGCCGCCGCGGTCGGCCGGGAGGCGGCCCGGGTGCGCGCGGCCGGCGGCACCCCGGTGCTGCTGGCCGCCAACGACCTGGCGCCCTCCGCCCCGCCGGACGTGCTGACCCAGCTCGGGCTGACCCCCCGCACGGTGGTCCACCTGGTCACCCGGGAGGACCAGCGGCTGCTGACCCGCCGGCCGCAGGGCTCGGAGCGGCTGGTGATCTGGGTGCGCCTGGCCGAGGCTGTCCCCGGCATCGGTTAGCCTCCCCACGATGGACGCCAGCCCCGCCCCCACCCAGGTGGTCCCCGATCCCGACGGCGCGCCGGTGCACCGGCGCGCCCGGCACCAGGCGCAACGGCCGGTCGCCACCATCGTGCTGCCCTGCTACAACGAGCAGGACCACGTGCTGGCCGAGCTGGAGCGGATCACCGCGGCGATGGACGCGTGGGGCCGGCCGTACGAGCTGCTGGCGGTCGACGACGCCAGCACCGACGGCACGCTGGCCGTGCTGCAGGCGGCCGTTCCCCGGTTCCCCTCGATGAAGGTGCTGGCCTTCCGCCGCAACGGTGGGTCCGGCACGGTCCGCCGGATCGGCACCCAGCAGGCCCGCGGGGAGATCGTGGTCTGGACCGACGCGGACATGACCTACCCGAACGAGCGGATCCCCGAGCTGGTCGACCTGCTGCTGGAGGACCCCAGCTACGACCAGGTGGTCGGCGCCCGGACCACCGAGCAGGGCACCCACAAGTGGCTGCGGACGCCGGCCAAGTGGTTCATCCGCAAGATCGCCGAGCGGTTGACCAACCAGCGCATCCCGGACCTGAACTCCGGCCTGCGGGCCTTCCGCCGGGAGGTGGCGCTGCCCTACCTGCGGCTGCTGCCGGCCGGGTTCTCCTGCGTCACCACGATCACCCTGTCCTTCCTGTCCAACCAGCACGACATCCGCTACGAGGCGATCACCTACGCCAAGCGGGCCGGCGTCAGCAAGTTCCACTTCACCCGCGACGCCTACCGCTACATCCTGCAGGTGCTGCGGATGGTGATGTACTTCGACCCGCTCAAGGTGCTGATGCCGCCGGCCCTGTGGCTGATGCTGGTCGGCCTGGTCAAGGCCGTGGTCGACATGGTCCGCCACCCCTTCTACTTCCCGGCCTCCACCGTGCTGCTGGTGCTCTCCTCGCTGATCATCGCCTCGATGGCGCTGCTCGCCGACCTGGTCGTGCGCTCCCGCGGCGACGGCGCGGCCTCGGACTCCTTCCTGCCCGCCCAGCCGAGCCCCGGCCCGAACCCCGGGACGGCCGGCGGGACGGTCGGCGGGACGGTCGGTGAGGACGAACCGGGGTGAGGATCGCCCTGGTCGGGCCCACCCACCCCTACAAGGGCGGCGTCGCCGCGCACACCACCGCCACCGCGCACCACCTGGCCGCGGCCGGGCACCAGGTCGACCTGGTCTCCTGGTCCCGGCTGTACCCGAAGTCCCTGTACCCGGGTGAGCAGGCGGTGCCGCCCGGCGGGCCGGACCTGCCGCCCTACCCGGCGACCCGGCGTCCACTGCGCTGGGACCGGCCGGCCACCTGGTGGCGGACGGGGCGGGAGCTGGCCCACTACGACCTGGTCGTGCTCGTCCAGGTGATCCCGGTGCAGGTGCCGATGCTGTGGGTGATGGCCCGGCTGGCTCGTCGTCGTGGGGGGCCGCCGGTGCTGCTGATCGTGCACAACGTGGTGCCGCACGAGCGGCACCCGGGCGGCACGTGGCTGGTCGAGCGGCTGCTGCGAGCGGCCGACGGCGTCCTGGTGCACTCGGCCGAGCAGGCACGCCTGGCCTGGGAGCACGGTGCCAGCCGGGTGGCGAGCGCCGCGCTGCCGCCGCACCTGCCCGGCGGCGACCCGACCCCGGGGCAGCGCGAGGACCTGCTCCGCCAGCGCCGGCACCGGCTGGACGCCGGCGACCCGGTCCGGCTGCTGGCCCTGGGCCTGGTCCGCCGCTACAAGGGGCTGGACCTGCTGCTGGAAGCCGCCCGTGACGTGCCGGGCGTCCGGCTGACGGTGGCCGGGGAGATGTGGGGAGAGGCGGGGGCGGACGTCCGCCGGCTGGCCGGTGAGCCGGGCCTGGCCGGTCGGGTCCGGCTCGTCCAGGGGTACCTGCCCGGTCCGCGGGTGCCCCAGCTGCTGGCCGAGCACGACGTGCTCGCCCTGGCCTACCGGCACGGCACCGCCTCGCAGAACGTGCTGCTGGCCCACGCCCACGGGCTGCCGGTGCTGGCCAGCGACGTCGGCACGTTCGCCGACCAGGTCCGGGACGGCGTCGACGGGCTGCTGGTGCCGGCCGGTGACCCGGAGGCCCTGCGCACGGCGCTGCGCCGCCTCGGCGAGCCCGGGGTGGTGGCGGCGATGCTGGCCCAGGTGCCACCGGCCGACCTGGACGGGCCGTGGACGGCCTACCTGCAGGCGCTCACCGGCCTGGCCCGGTGAACCGGCGGTGACCGCGGTGGGGCGACGGTGAGCGGGCGGCGGGTCGCCGGGCGGGTGGCCCGACGGCTGCTGACGGCGGCCCGCTCCCGGCCGGCGCGCTGGGGGTTCGGCGTGCTGACCGTGGCCCTGGCGGTGTGGGCGGTGGCCGCCGAGTGGTCCGACGTGCGCGCGGCCGCGGCCCGGCTGGGCCCGCTCCCGGTGCTGCTCGCCGCCCTGGCCACCGCGGTGAACGTCCTGCTGGCCGGGGCGATGTGGCGCTCGGCGCTGGCCGACCTGGGCTCGGTGCTGCCGGTCCGGGTCGCGGCCCGGGTGTTCTACCTCGGCCAGCTCGGCAAGTACCTGCCCGGCAGCGTGTGGCCGATGGTGATGCAGGCCGAGCTCGGCGCCGACCACGGCGTCCCGCGACGGCGGACGGCGACCGCCTCGCTGGTGGCCCTGATGCTGTCGGTGGCCAGCGCGTTCGGCGTGGTCCTGCTCACCCTGCCGGTGCAGAACGGGGTGCTGCCGGCCCGGTTCGGCTGGGCGGTGGTGCTCGTCGTGCCGCTCGCCGTCCTGCTGCATCCCCGGGTGCTGGGCGCCGTGGTGGACCGCGCCCTGGCCGTGGCCGGGCGGGAACCGCTGGAGCACCGGACGTCCACGGCGGGCACGCTGCGGGCCACCGGGTGGGCCGCCGGTTCGTGGGTGGGGGCCGGTCTGCAGGTCTGGGTGCTGGCCGTCGCGCTCGGCATGCGGGTGAGCCCGGGGACGGCGGCACTGGCCATCGGCGGCTACTGCCTGGCCTGGGCGGTCGGTTTCGTGTTCGTGATCGCGCCGGCCGGGGCCGGGGTGCGTGAGCTGGCCCTGGCCGCGGTGCTGGCCGGTGAGCTGGGCCGCGGCGAGGTGCTGGTCGTCGTCCTGGTCTCGCGGGTGCTGTTCACCGCCGCGGACCTGGTCGCGGCCGGGCTGGCGCTGCTCGGCGCCCGCCGTGAGCTGCCCGCCCGGACCGGGACGGCGGCCCGGTCATGACCGGGCCGGCGACGTCTGGTCCGGCGACGTCTGGTCCGGCGACGTCTGGTCCGGCGACGTCTGGTCCGGCGACGTCTGGTCCGGCGACGTCTGGTCCGGCGACGTCTGGTCCGGCGACGTCTGGTCCGGCGACGTCTGGTCCGGCGACGTCCGGCCCGGGGACAGCGGGCCCGGCGGTGCGGACCTGGCGGCCGGGCCGGCCGGTGTCGCTGGTCGCGACCTGCTCGCCGTTACGCCGGGGGCGGGGCGACCCCTGCTTCCGGATCGGCGCCGACGGCGCCCTGTGGCGGGCCACCCTCAGCCCGCACGGCCCGGCGCTGCTGCGACTGGCCGTCCGGGCCGGTGACGGCGAGGTGGTGGCGCACGCCTGGGGGCCGGGCGCGGACTGGGTGCTGGACGGCGTCCCGGAGCTGCTCGGCGACCGCGACGACCCTGGCGGTTTCGTGCCGGATGCCGACCACCCCAAGCTGGTGGCGGCCTGGCGCGCCCAGCCCGGCTGGCGGGTGCCGCGCAGCCGCGCGGTGTTCGAGGCGCTGTCCGCGAGCGTGCTGGAGCAGCGGGTCACCGGCCAGGAGGCGCACGCCTCCTGGCGCGCGCTGGTCCGCCGGTACGGAAAGCTGGCGCCGGGCCCGGCCGGGACGGCGGGCAGCCCCGCGGCCGGGATGATGGTTCCGCCCACCCCGCGCGCCTGGGCCGGCATCCCGACCTGGGTCTGGCTGAGGGCGGGCGTGGAGGAGGCCCGGCGCGGGGTGATCGTGCAGGCCGCCGGCGTGGCCGGTCGGCTGGAGCAGACCCTGGGCCTGACCGAGCCGACGGAGGTGGCGGCCCGGTTGCGCAGCCTGCCCGGGGTGGGCGTGTGGACCGCGGCCGAGGTCCGGCAGCGCGCGCACGGTGACCCCGACGCCTTCTCCTGGGCCGACTTCCACGTCGCCCGAGACGTGTCCTGGGCCCTGACCGGGCAGGTGCTGGACGACCTGCGCTGCGCCGAGGTGATCGAGCGTTACCGGGGCCACCGGTACCGGGTGCAGCGACTGCTCGAGCTGGCCGGCCACCGACGACCACGGGTGGCGCCCCGGATGACGCTGCCCACCCACCTGCCTCTCGCCCCGACCCCCCACCGGTGATCAGGCGGTCCCGGCGCCGGGATGCTGCCGCCGGCCGGCGGGTCGACGCCCCCGCCCGTCGCCGGTCAGCCGCCGGTGGGGGGCCGGTCCTGCACCCGCACCCGCAGCCGCCCGCCGTCCGGGCCGGCCGGCGGTTCGACGTCCAGGCACAGGTCCTCCGACCAGCCGGCCACCACCAGCCGTTGGGCCAGCGCGCCCAGCGCGGTCAGGGCCCCCGCTGAGCTGTCCGCGGCGAGCAGCAGCTGACCGTCGGTCCAGGTGACCTCGATGCGGGGGGCGCCGGGCCAGGGTGGTTGCCCCAGCGCCAGGTCGACCGCGCGTGAGAGCCGGGCCTCGATGGTCTCCGGCAGCACCGAGCGAGGCGGGATCCCGGGGGTGCCCGGTGGCGCGCCGAGGGCGCTGCGCACCGCCTCGACCGGCCCGAGGGAGAACCAGTCGGCGCCCGGGGGCCGCAGCAGGGCGGCCGCGCCCGGACCGTCCTCGGCCTCCGGCAGGACCAGCTCGCCCAGGCCGCGCACCACGGCGACAGGCAGGCCGCCGAGCTTGCCCTTCAGCAGGTCGCCCAGCGCGGCCACCTCGTCGGCCAGTGCCCGCAGCGTGACCTGCAGGTCGTTGCCCTGCCCGTCCCGGGCGCCGCGCAGGTCGTCGGTCACCTGCAGGCCGGCGGCGCCGAGCGCGAAGTCGGTCTGCCCGTCCCGCCAGGCACGCCCGGCGGTGTCGGTGACCAGCACGGCGAGCCGCCTGCCGGTCCGGCCCTGCAGCTGTGCCCGCAGCGCCCGGGCCGAGGCGTCGGCGTCCACCGGGAGCAGCAGCACCCGGCCCGGCGGCACGTTCGAGGCGTCCACCCCGGCGGCCGCCATCACCGGCCCGGCCCGGCCCTGGACGATCCGGGTGGCCACTCCGGCCGGGGTGAGCCGCTCCGCGACCACCCGGACCGTCTCCCCCCGGACCGCCTGCTCCCGGGAGTCGGCGTCCCGCATCCGGCCCTCGGCCTTGCTGACCACCTTGCTGGCCATCACGACGACGTCCCCGTCGACCAGCGCCTGGCCGGCGGCGGCCAGGGCGGTCAGCAGGAGGCCGACCAGGTCGTCCCGCTCGGCGACCTCGCCGATCCCGGGGACCGCGAACGCCTCCAGGCGTGGGTAGGGCGAGCCCGGGTCAGCCACGGTCACCCGCGGTCGTCCGGCCCGCCTGGCCGTGGGCCTGGCCCCGGGCCAGGTCCTGGGCCAGGTCCTGGGCCAGGTCCAGGGCGGCCTCGGCGATCTCCGCGGTGGCCAGCACGTCGGTCATCAGCAGCGGCCGGGTGAGCACCCGCAGGCCGGCCTCGAACTCCCCGGCGTCCACGCTGGCCTTGTCCCGGTCGTCGACCAGCCAGCCGGCCAGGAAGTCCCGGTACAACCCGGCGACGGCGACCGAGGTCGTCGGCAGGCCGAGGGCGGTCAGGCAGGCGTCGGCCATCCCGCGGACCGGCGCGCCGCCGACGATCGGGGAGACGCCGACCACCGGTGCCCGGGTACCGCGCACCGCGTCCCGGACGCCGGGCACGGACAGGATCGTGCCGATCGAGACCACCGGGTTGGACGGCGGCAGCAGCACGACGTCGGCCTGCCGGATGGCCTCCAGCACCCCCGGGGCCGGCGTGGCCCGGTCGGCGCCGACCACGACGATGCGCCGGGCCGGGACCGAGGCGTGCAGCCGCACCCACCACTCCTGGAAGTGGATCGCCCGGCCGCCCGGCCCGGCCCCGGTGGCCGGCTGCTCGGGGTCGTCGACCACGACGTGGGTCTCGATCCGGTCATCGGACATCGGCAGCAGCCGGACCCCGGGCTGCCAGCGTTCGCACAGCTGGGCGGTGACCTCGGACAACGTCCGGCCGTTGCCCAGCAGCCGGGTCCGGATGACGTGCGTGGCCAGGTCCCGGTCGCCCAGGGTGAACCACTCCGGGCCCTCGCCGTGTGCGGCGAACTCCTCGGCCAGGGTGAACGTCTCGCCGGCCCGCCCCCAGCCCTGCTCCTCGTGGATCCCGCCGCCCAGGGTGTACATCACGGTGTCCAGGTCGGGGCAGACCCGCAGCCCGTGCAGCGTGATGTCGTCGGCGGTGTTGCCGATCACGGTGACCTCGTGCGGTCCGCCGGGACGTTCGTGGAGGTGGGCCAGCAGGCCGCGCAGGAAGCGGGCGCCGCCGATGCCGCCGGCCAGGGCCGTGATTCGCATGACGGCCATTGTCCCTGGTCGGTTCCGGGCCGGTGCACGGCGTGTCGCCCAGAAAACCGGCGGGTAGCACGCGGATGGCTTGACGCGGCTTGTACGACACGCGTGTAATTCCACTAAGGTGAGCACGCCGGATACAGACTGTGTTCGGTTAGGTGCGAACGGTTGACCTCCAGTCGGGTGACGCCGGTCGTGCGGTGGAGCGGGATCCAGGGTCGAGGAGGGCGCCACGTGCAGGAGCTGGTCGCGATGGACGGCGAGCTGGAGGTCCTCACCGAGGACCTCGGCGAGGAGATGTCCTGGCAGGAGCGGGCGCTGTGCGCCCAGACCGATCCGGAGGCGTTCTTCCCCGAGAAGGGCGGCTCCACCCGGGAGGCCAAGAAGGTGTGCCTGGGCTGCGACGTGCGCGTCGAGTGCCTGGAGTACGCCCTGTCGAACGACGAGCGGTTCGGCATCTGGGGTGGGCTGTCCGAACGCGAGCGCCGCCGCCTCAAGAAGCTCGCGGTGTGAGCGTCGGGCTCGACCTCGCGGCTTCCCGGTCCAACCCCGGGGGCCCGGTGTGGGGCCCCGCAGCCCGTACCGTCGGTCAGGTGCCCGCCATCACGGACCGTCGTCAGGTGATCGCGGTCGTGGTCTGTCACGACGGAGCGGCCTTCCTGCCCCGCGCGCTGGCCGCCGTCCAGGCCCAGACCCGGCCGGTGGACCTGGTGGTCGGCGTCGACCTCGGCTCCCGGGACGCGACCGCGCAGCTGCTGGCCGAGGCCACCGCGCGGACGGTGACCCTGCCCCGCTCCACCTCCTTCGGGGACGGCGTCAACGCCGCTCTGGCGGCGCTGCGCAGCGAGGGCATCGAGCCCTGGCCCGACCCGCGGCCGGCCCAGACCGGGCCGCAGCAGCCCGCCCCCGGCCCGGAGCAGTGGCTGTGGCTGGTGCACGACGACTGCGAGCCTGCTCCGCAGGCCCTGGCCCGGCTGCTGGAGGTGGTCGACACCTCGCCCTCGGTCGCGGTCGCGGGTTGCAAGCAGGTCGACTGGTCGGACTCCAACCAGCTGCTGGACGTCGGCTTCACCACCTCGGTGATGGGCGGGCGGGTGCGCGGCATCGACGTCCGGGAGGTCGACCAGGGCCAGCACGACCGGCGCAGCGACGTGATGGCCGTCTCGACCGCGGGCATGCTGGTCCGGCGAGAGGTCTGGGAGCAGCTCGGCGGCCCCGACCCGGCGCTGGCCCACGCGCGCGACGACCTCGACCTGTGCCGGCGGGCCCGGCTGGCCGGTCACCGGGTGGTGGTGGTGCCCTCCGCGGTGGTCTCCCACGCCCGGGCCCGGGCCCGCGGCCTGCGCGAGCACCCTCGGCGCCGCTGGCACCGCGCCGACCGGCGGGACGCGCTGCACCTGAGGCTGGCCCAGACCCCGCTGCCGTTGCTGCCGCTGGCCCTGCTCTGGTCGGTGCTGGTCGCCCCGCTGCGGATGACGGTGCAGATGGTGCTCAAGCAGCCGTCGGCGGCCTGGGACGAGCTGGCCGCACTCCTCGGTGTGCTGGCTCACCCGCTGCGCTGGCTGCGGGCCCGGCGCCGGACGGCTGCTACCCGGGTGGTGCCGCGGCGAACCCTGCGGCCGTTGACCGCCGGCCCGCGGCTGGTGCTGCACGAGCGCAGCGACCGTCTGACGGTGCTGGTCCGTTCGGCGCTCCAGCCCGATCTGGACCCGGGCCCCGACGTGGGCGACGGCGCGGACCCCGACCCTGGGCTGCCTCGCGAGCCGGTGGAGACCGGTCCGGTGCCCGAGGAGCTGCGCCCGCTCACCCTGTCCCTGCCGGCCGGCGCCGGGCCCGGGCCCGTGTCGCTGATCGGCCTCGGGCTGGTCCTGGCCGGCTGCGTGGCCGCCGTCACGCACGCCGTGGGCGGCGCGCTGGGCCGGCACGGCGACGTGGTGCTGGGGCCGGACCTGCTCCCGGCACCGACCTCCAGCCTGCAGCTGTGGCGGCTGGTCACCTCCTCCTGGCGTCCGGTGGGCCTGGGCCTGCCCGGAGCCGCCGACCCGTGGGCGGCGGTGCTGGCCGTGCTGTCCCTGCCGCTGGCCGCCTCGCCGACCACGGCGGTGCTCGTGGTGCTGCTCGGCGCCCTGCCGGCGGCAGCACTGAGCGCCTGGTGGGCCGCAGGCGAGCTGACCCGTTCGCGCTGGCTGCGACTGGTGGCCGCGCTGGTCTGGGCGGCGTCCCCGCCTCTGCTGGCCGCCGTCCCGGACGGACGGCTGGGCGCCGCCGCCGCGCACGTCGTCCTGCCCCTGGCCGGGCTGGCCCTGGCCCGCGTGGTCCGCGGCGGCCGGGTCGGGGTGCGGACGGTGACCGCTGCCTCCGGCGCCGGTCTGGCCCTGCTGGTGGTGGTCGCCGGCGCACCCTGCCTGGCGTTGCCGGCGCTGCTCGCCGTCCTGGTGACGGCCGTCCTGGCCCGGGCCCGGGCCGTCCTGGTCTGGACGGTGCTGGTGCTGGGGGCCGGGCTGTCGCCGTGGTGGCGGCAGGTGGCGCTGCAGCCGCGGCTGCTGCTGGCCGACCCCGGCGCAGCGAGCGGGCCGACCCCGGCGCCACCCGGCGTGGGGTGGCAGCTGCTGGGTCTGCCGGTGTCGCCGGCCCAGCTGCTCGGTGGCGCCGGCGGGGTGGCCGCCCAGCGCCTCCACGACCTGCTGGTGCTCCCGGCGCGGCTGCCGGGCACCCCCGCCGGCTGGCTGGCCGTGGCGGCCGTGGCCGGCTCGGCGCTGACCCTGGTGCTCGCCCTGCCCGCCCTGGTCGGCCCGCGCTGGCCGGCCGCGGCCGGCGCCTGCCTGCTCGGCGCCGGCGGGCTCGCGGTCGCCCTGGCCGCCGAACGCCAGACGGTCGCCACGGTGGCCACCGGCGCGGTCCGCGGCTGGCCCGGGCCCGGGCTGTCGGTGCTGCTCCTGGGCGCCGGCTGCGCCGCCCTGGGCACCGCAGAGGCGGCGGCCCGCGCCCTGGGTCGCCGGCCGCCGCTGCGGCTGCCGGCCCCGCGCCGGGAGCGGACGGCGCGGGCCGCGCGAGCCGGCCTGGCCGGAGTGGCCGCGGTGCTGCTCGGGGCGCTGCCCGCCCTCACGCTGCTGGCCTGGAGCGTGGGTACGGCCGGCGCCGCCGCCCGGGGCGGCACCGTCCGCCGGGTTGACGCGCTCGCCCTGCCGGCGGCCGCGGTGGCCCAGGCCCAGGGTCCGGCTGCCACCCGCACCCTGGTGCTGCGTCCGGTGGACGGCACCGTGCGCTGGCAGCTGGCCCGCAGCGGGGTGCCGCTGATCGGGCAGGCCTCCGCGGTCGCCCCGGCCGGTGCCCCGGAGCAGGACGCCGCCGTCGTGCTGCCGGTGCTCGGCCGGCTGCTGGCGGGCCAGCAGACCGACGCCCGCGCCGGTCTGCTGTCGATCGGCGTCTCGAGCGTGCTGCTCCTGGACCCCGAGGAGGCGACCGCGCTGGCCCTGGACGCCTCACCCGGCCTGGTCCGGGTCGGAGCACCCAGCGGGGCGCTGATGTGGCAGGTGCAGCTGGCCGTCTCCGGCTCCGCCGGGCCGGACGGCAACCAGGTCACCGGGCCGGGGACGGTGGCCGACGGCGCGCCGGGGCGACCGTCCCGGGTCCGGGTGCTGGACGCCGACGGGGTGACCACCGCCTTCCTGGACTCCTCGGCCGCCACCGGCCGGATCGGGGCCCTGGGGCGGCTGCCCTCCGGCGCGGCCGGCCGCCGGCTGGTGCTGGCCGAGGCCGCCGACCCCGGCTGGCGGGCCACCCTGGACGGCCGGCCGTTGACGCCGGTCACCGTGGACGGCTGGGCGCAGGGCTTCCGGCTGCCCGCCACCGCCGGGAACCTCGTGGTCACCCACCAGCGCCCGTGGCAGGACGCCGAGCGGTGGCTGGCGCTGGCCGTGGTCGGGCTCGCCGTGCTGGTCGCGCTGCCGATGCCCGGGGTGCGCCGCCGGGTGGCCGGTCCGCCCCGCCGCTCGGCGCCGGTCGGCCGCGGTCCTGCCCGGCGGGAGCCCACCGGTCCCGGCGGGGACGCCCGGCCCGGCGGGGACGACGGGCCCGGCCCGGGCGGCCGGTCATGATCGGCCGGCTGCTGACCGCCACGGTCGTGCTCGGCGCGGCCGCCGCAGTCGCGGTCGCCGCCGCCCGGGCGCCGATGCCCGACGCGGCCGGCGACCTGGCCGCGGCCCGCTCGGTGGCCACCCTGCCGGTGGCCGGGGCCGGGCCGCAGCTGGTCTGCCCCGGGCCGGAGACGCTGAGCGTGCCGGCCGGCGCCGACCCGCTGCCGGCCGGCCCCACCGTGCTGTCCGCGCTGGCCGGCACGCCGGCGGGGGACGGCACGGGCCTGGAGGCCCCCGGAGGTGGAGCGGTGCTGGCGCCGCTGGACCGCACCGCGCCCGGGGCCCCGACGACCCCGCTGGCGGTGACCGGTGCGGGCGGCGCGGCCACGGCCCGGCAGCAGCCGCAGACGGCCGGCGCCTGGGGCCTGCAGGCCCGCTCCGCCGACGGGGCGCAGGTCCCGCTCGCCGCGCTCGACCAGAGCACCTGGACCGGCTCGGGCGAGCTGCGCGGACTGACCACCCACAGCTGCCTGCCCGCCCAGGCCGACAGCTGGCTGGTCGGCGGCGGCACCGGCACGCTGCGCCGGGCCAACCTGCTGCTGGCCAACCCCGCGCCGTCCGTGGCCGCCGTCAGCGTCAGCGTGCTGGGCCCGGACGGCCCGGTGCCCACCCCGACACTGGCGCAGCTCTCGGTGCCGGCCGGCGGCCAGGTGTCGGTCTACCTGGACGCCGTCGCGCCCGGCCTGCCCGCGATGGCCGTGCACGTGCACGCCCGGACCGGCCGGGTGGCGGCCACCATGATGGACTCCCTGGTCCGAGGCCTGGTGCCAGGCGGCACCGACGACGTGGCCGCCGCACCGGGTCCGGCCACCAGCCAGGTGCTGCCGGGGGTCTCGGTGCGGGCACCCGCGCACGCGGGCCGCATCGGCCCGGCGCCGACGGCCGCCGATCAGCCCGGCGCCAGCGCCGTCCGGATCGCGGTGCCCGGCACCCAGGACGCCGTGGTCCGGCTGCGGCTGCTCGGTCCCGACGGGCCGGTCAGCCCCACCCAGGACGTGATCACCGTCGCCTCGAGGACCGTGGCCGACGTGCTGCTGGCCGGCGTGCCGGACGGTGACTACACGGTCCTGGTCTCCTCCGACGTGCCGGTGGTGGCCGGTGGGCTGGTCGGCCGGTCCTGGCCGGGCGGGGAGCTGGCCGGGACCCCGGCCGGGGTGGCCGCCCAGCTGCCGCCGGCCGAGCTGGCCTGGGTGCCCGCCGGCCAGCCGCTCACCACCGCCACCCTGCTGGCGCTGCCCGCCCGGCCCGGCGCCGGCACCCTGCCCGCGCCGAGCACCACGCTGACCCTGGCCGGGGCCGACGCGGCAGCCGCCGCCGTCCAGGTCAGCGTGCTGGGCCCGGACCCGGTCCCCGCGCCGGTGACCCTGAGCGCGGACGCCGACCGGACGGCCGTCCTCACCGTGCCGCCGGGCGCCACCGGGTTGCTGCTGCGGCCGGTGGGCGGGCGCCCGGTGCTCGGGCTGGTCACCGAGGGGGCGGACGCCGGCGGGCCCTACCTCGGCGTGGCCGCGGTGCCGGCGACCCCGCCGCAGCCGGGGGCCGTGCGAGCGGTGGAGGACCTGCGGCTCGGCCTGCGCTGAGCCGGCCCGACTCGCGCCGGGTCACTCGCGCTGGGTCACTCGCGGTGGGTCACTCCTCCTGGGTCCAGAGCGGGTCGACGTCCTCGGGCGGCAGGTCGAGCAGGTGGGCCACCTGCTCGACCACCACGTCGTGGACCAGCGCGGCCCGGTCGGCCGGCTCCGCCCGGGACTCCACCGGACGGCGGTAGACCACGATCCGCGGGGGCAGGCTGCCCTCGGAGGGGAAGAGCCGGCCCAGGGAGATCTCGCCGTGCTCCCACGGGGCCGGGTCGCTGGGCGGTACGTCCTCCACCGCGAACTCCACGCTGTCCAACTTGTCCGGCAGCCTGCGCCCCAGCCGCTCCACGGTCTCCAGGACGAGCTCGTCGAAGGCCTCCGAGCGGCTGCGCCAGATCGGCAGCTCGCTGGGCACCAGGGGACCGCGCACGCCCCGCCCGCGGCGGTCCCGGCGCCGCCCGGCGCGGCGTCGGCCGGCAGGAGAGACCATCTGCTCAGGGTAGCCGCGGCGTGCCGGTCCGGGCGCCGGACGGCGCAGGGGTAGCGTCTGCCCGCGTGAGCGGTGTGCGTCGATGTTCCCGGTCCGCCTGCGGCGCGGCGGCGGTGGCGACCCTGACCTACGTCTACTCCGACTCCACCGTGGTGCTGGGCCCGCTGGCCACCTACGCCGAGCCGCACAGCTACGACCTGTGCTCCCACCACGCCGGCCGGCTGACGGCGCCCCGCGGCTGGGAGATCGTCCGGCTGGCACCCGACGGCCCGCCGCCACCGGCCGACGACCTGCTCGCCCTGGCCGACGCCGTCCGCGAGGTCGCGCGCAGCGAGCCGCGGCCGGCCCGCCCGGAGCCGGCCGACCCGACCCAGGCGGCCGTCGTCGAGGTCCGGACGGCGGGGGCACCTGCGGGTGCTGCGCGACCAGCCGTCCTGACCCTTCCCCCTGCTGCACCCGGTACCGGTGCTGGCTCAAGGGCCGGCGCGCGGTGGTCGATAGCGCTCCCACGGCCACCGGGCCGGTCCTCACCGGCCACGACACTCAGGAGCAGACGGATGAGCTTCAGCGCAGCGACGCCGAACCCGAGCCAGACCGGTGCCCGCCGGCGACGCGGTCGGCCCGCCGTCGAGGTGCCGCCGCTGGGATCGCTGACCCAGCGCGAGCACCGCGCCGCGGCGATCTGCCGGGAGTGCGGCAGCCAGCACGTGACCCGGCTGGCGATGAGCCTGACCGACGGCACCCCGGTGGAGTTCACCAGCTGCCACACCTGCGAGCACCGGACCTGGGAGCACGCCGGGGTCGAGCTGGACGTGCAGGCCGTCCTGGAGCGCACCCGCCGTCCCTGACCGCAGCCCGGCGTCCATGCGTGCACCCGGGCGGGCGGATGTGCTCGCCCGTGCCCCGTCCGTCACCGGGTTCGGATACCGTCCGGCACTGTGAGTGTGCGGGAGATGTTCGAGGAGATCGTCAAGGCCAACGACATCCGGGGGCTGGTGGCGACCCAGCTCACCCCCCGGGTGGTCCGCGGCCTCGGCGCGGCGTTCGCCCGGCAGGTGCGCCAGGAGGGCGCCGCGACGGTGGTGATCGGGCACGACATGCGCGAGTCCTCGCCGGTCCTGGCCGCCGCGCTGGCCGACGGCGTCCGCTGGGCTGGGCTCGACGCCGTGCTGCTGGGGGAGTGCAGCACCGATGCGCTCTACTACGCCAGCGGGGCCCAGGACGCCCCCGGCGCGATGCTGACCGCCAGCCACAACCCCGCCGCCTGGAACGGGATCAAGCTGTGCCGCTCCGGCGCCCGGCCGATGGGCCGCTCCAGCGGGCTGGACGCCGTCCGGGACGACGCCGCCGCCCTGCTGGAGGACGAGGCGTTCACCGGCGAGCCCGGCCCGGGAGCCGGGTCGCTGGGCCACCACGACGTGCTGTCCGGGTACGCTCGTCACCTGCGTTCCCTGGTCGAGCTGGCCGCCGGCCGGCCGCTGAAGGTGGTCGTGGACGCCGGGAACGGGATGGCCGGGCTGACCACCCCCGCGGTGCTCGGCACCGCCGCCGGGCTGCCGCGGCCACCGGTGGAGGTGGTGGCCCTGTACTTCGAGCTGGACGGCACCTTCCCCAACCATGAGGCCAACCCGCTGGACCCCAAGAACCTGCTCGACCTGCAGGCCGCGGTGCCCGCGCACGGCGCCGACCTCGGGCTGGCCTTCGACGGCGACGCCGACCGGTGCTTCGTGGTCGACGAGCGCGGCGCCGTGGTCACGCCCAGCGCGATCACCGCGCTGGTCGCGGCACGGGAGATCGCCAAGGAGCAGGCCGCCGGCCGGTCCGGGGTGGTGATCCACAACTGCATCACCTCCCGCACCGTTCCCGAGGTGATCGCCGAGTGCGGCGCCCGTGCCGTCCGCACCCGGGTCGGGCACTCCTTCATCAAGGCCGAGATGGCCGCCAACGACGCGGTCTTCGGCGGCGAGCACTCCGCGCACTACTACTTCCGCGACTTCTGGTTCGCCGACACCGGGATGCTCGCGGCGCTGCACGTGCTGGCCGCGCTCGGCGAGCAGGACCGGCCGCTGTCGGAGCTGGTCGCCGGCTACGAGCGGTACGCGGCCAGCGGGGAGATCAACTCCACCGTCGCGGACGCCGCGGCCGTCACCGCACGGGTCGAGCGCGCCTTCGCCGGCCGGGCCGGGGTGAGCACCGACCGGCTGGACGGGCTGACCGTCACCCACGAGAGCGGCCCGGACGGCGGCCTGTGGTGGTTCAACCTGCGCGGCAGCAACACCGAGCCGCTGCTGCGGCTGAACGCCGAGGCGGCCGACGCCGCCACCATGGCGGCGGTGCGGGACGAGGTGCTGGCGCTGGTCCGCAGCTGAGCCGGCGCGCCGCCGGTGCGGTGCGGTGCGGTGCGGTGCGGTGCGGTCGCGGTGCGCAAGGATGGGCCGGTGAGCGAGCAGCCGACACCGGCCGGCAGCCGGCCGATCCCGATCGAACCCTGGCTGCGGGAGATCCTGCGCTGCCCCCAGTGCGGGGCGAGGCTGACCGATCAGACCGGCCCGGACGGCGCGCCCGAGCTGGCCTGCACGTCCTGCCCGCTGGCCTACCCGGTCACCGACGGCATCCCCGTGCTGCTGGTCGACGACGCCCGCCGCCGGGCCTGAGCACCCGAGGTCGAAGGAGGCACGAGGATGGCCCTCGACGAACGGCTGCTGGACGACCCGCATGCGCTGGCCGACGCCGACCCCTCCGGGGCGCTGCGGGCGCTGGCCGGGGCGGGCGCGCAGATCCGGACCGGGATCACGCTGGCCCGGGAGGCGGGGATGGCGCGGCTGGGCCTGGCCGACCGGCCGCGCTCGGTGCTCGTCGCCTCCCTCGGCGGGTCGGCCGTGGTCGGGGAGGTGCTGACCATGCTGACCGGGTCCGGCGCGCCGGTGCCGGTCAGCGTGCGACGCGGCCTGCCGCTGCCCGGCTGGGTGGGCCCGCTCGACCTGGTGATCGGCGTGTCGATGTCCGGCCGCGCCCCCGGCCCGCTGGGCCTGGTCGCCGAGGCGGCCCGGAGGGGCTGCTCGGTGATGACCGTGGGGGCCGCGGACAGCCCGCTGGCGGCGGTCACCGAACGCACCCGGGGAGTGCACGTGCCGGTCGGGCCCGCGGCAACGGTGGCCGGTCGCGCGTCCCGGATGGCCATCTGGTCCCTGCTCACCCCGCTCGTCCTCGGGTTCGACGCCCTGGGGCTGGCCAAAGCCTCCGCCCAGGTGATGGAGACGGTCGCCGACCGGCTGGACGAGCACGCCGAGACCTACCGGCCCTCCTCCGAGGCGTTCGTGAACCCGGCCAAGGCCCTGGCCCTGGAGCTGTCCGAGACGATGCCGGTGCTGCTGGCCGACGGCGAGGTCAGTGCCGTGGCGGCGTCCCGGGCGGCTTCGATGCTGGCCCGTACCGCGCGGCTGCCGGCCATGCGCGGGTCCCTCCCGGACGACGCCGGGGACGTGGTCGCCACCTTTGGTGGTCCGCTGGCCTCCCGGCCGGAGGACCTGTTCGCCGACCCGTTCCTGGACAGCTCGCCCGGAACCCGGTTGCGGCTGCTGATGCTGCGCGACGCCCCGCCCGAGCCCGGCGCCGGGGACGCCGGGTGGCTGGACACCGCCCGGACCGCCGACGCCGTCGAGCAGACCGCCGCCGAAGCCGGCGTACGGGTCAGCAGCCTGCAGGCCGACCCCGGGCACCCGCTGGCCCGCTACGCCGACCTGACCGCCCGGACCGACTTCGCCTGCGTCTACCTGGCGCTGGGCCAGGGCGTGGACCCCGTGACCAGCCCCCACGTGGCCGACCTCCGCGACCGCACCCGCTGACCCCCCCGCCCCGCCTCCCACCCCCCACCCCCCACCCCCCACCCCCTTCAGTGCCGTGATCATGGGCTTGGCGTTGCCGGGCTGGGCCCCTGGACAACCGCAAGCCCATGATCACCGCCAGGCGGGGGAGAGGGGTGGTGGCGGGGAACCGGGAGGGGGGGTGCCGGGGGCGGGGTTGTCTGGGAGAGTCCTGACCATGTCGTCTGAGGCTGCCCCCGCCGACCAGGACGCCCAGGACGCCCAGGAGGACAGCTCCTCCGGCGGCGAGAGCAACGTGGCCATCTTCGCCGCGCTGGCCGCCAACCTGGGCATCGCGGTGACCAAGTTCCTGGCCTTCCTGCTGACCAGGTCCAGCTCGATGCTGGCCGAGTCGATCCACTCCCTCGCCGACTCGGGCAACCAGCTGCTGCTGCTTCTCGGCGGCAAGCGCGCGTCCCGGACGCCGACCCCCGAGCACCCGTTCGGCTACGGGCAGCAGCGCTACGTCTACGGCTTCGTCGTCTCCATCGTGCTGTTCAGCCTCGGCGGGCTGTTCGCGCTGTACGAGGCCTACACCAAGTTCGTCGAGCCGGAAGCGATCGAGGGCCGCTGGTGGTGGGTGCCGCTGGCCGTGCTCGCCGTGGCCGTGGTGATGGAGGGCTCCTCGCTGCGGACCGCCAAGAAGCAGGCGGACGGCCAGCGGGGCAATCGCAGCTACGCGCAGTTCATCCGGACGGCCAAGGGCCCGGAGCTGCCGGTGGTGCTGCTCGAGGACTCCGCCGCGATCACCGGCCTGGTCTTCGCCGGCTTCGGGGTGGTGATGACCCTGGTCACGGGGGACGGCCGGTGGGACGCGCTGGGCACCGCGCTGATCGGGGCGCTGCTGGTCCTGGTGGCCGGTGTCCTGGCGGTCGAGATGAACTCGCTGCTGATCGGGGAGTCGGCCACCCGGGCCGACCAGCAGGCGATCGAGCGGGCCCTGGTTGGCGGCGGGGTGGACCGGATCATCCACATGAAGACCATGCACCTGGGGCCGGAGGAGCTGCTGGTCGCGGCCAAGATCGCGGTCGGCCCGCGGGACCGGGCCTCGGAGGTCGCCGACGCCATCGACGCCGCGGAGAAGCGGGTCAGGGACGCCGTCCCGATCGCCAGGATGATCTACCTGGAGCCCGACATCGACCGCGGCGCCGGTACGGGCGGCGGCTCGGACGCCGGGCGCGGCTGACCGGCAGTGCCGGGCAGGCGCGCTCGCCCGGCCGCGGACCCCTTGCTACCGTGAAGGGGTCGTGCTGAGCGCGACACCTTCCGGCGTGGGTGATGCCGCAGGCCCAGAGGGGCCGCGCCGGGCGAGCATCAGGTCGAGGCGATCCACAGGGTCGTCTCGCGACGCATGCCGCCCGCCCATCCCCGTGCACCTGGACGAGCGTGCCCCACTGGGCCCTCGTCCGTGACAGTCCGTGAGAGGTAGAACCCCGCATGTCCTTCGACTTCAAGGTCGCCGACCTGTCCCTGGCCCCCGCCGGCCGCCATGAG
Source organism: uncultured Actinomycetota bacterium (assembly GCA_963821825.1). Lineage (GTDB taxonomy): Bacteria > Actinomycetota > Actinomycetes > Actinomycetales > Kineosporiaceae > CAWGFD01. Next base: position 3,541,150 of record CAWGFD010000002.1, on the reverse strand, counting down.
ATCCGGCTGGCCGAGCACGAGATGCCCGGCCTGATGGCGCTGCGTGAGGAGTTCGGCGCGAGCCAGCCGCTGGCCGGCGCCCGGATCACCGGCTCGCTGCACATGACCGTCCAGACCGCGGTGCTGATCGAGACGCTGACCGCGCTGGGCGCCCAGGTCCGTTGGGCCTCCTGCAACATCTTCTCCACCCAGGACCAGGCGGCGGCGGCGGTCGTGGTCGGCCGCGAGGGCAGCCCCGAGCAGCCGGCCGGAGTCCCGGTCTTCGCCTGGAAGGGTGAGAGCCTGCCCGAGTACTGGTGGTGCACCGAGCAGGCCCTGGCCTGGCCGGACGGCGCTGGTCCGAACATGATCCTGGACGACGGCGGGGACGCCACCCTGCTGGTGCACAAGGGCGTGGAGTTCGAGAAGGCCGGCGCGGTGCCGGCCACCGACGAGGGTGACAGCGAGGAGTACCAGGTCGTCCTGGACACCCTGCGCCGCTCACTGGCCCAGGACGGCCAGCGCTGGACGCGGCTGGCCGACGGCGTCCAGGGCGTCACCGAGGAGACCACCACCGGGGTGCACCGGCTGTACGAGATGCACCGGGCCGAGCAGCTGCTGTTCCCGGCGATCAACGTGAACGACTCGGTGACCAAGTCCAAGTTCGACAACAAGTACGGCTGCCGGCACTCCCTGATCGACGGCATCAACCGGGCCACCGACGTGCTGATCGGCGGCAAGGTGGCCGTGGTCTGCGGCTACGGCGACGTCGGCAAGGGCTGCGCGGAGTCGCTGCGCGGGCAGGGCGCCCGGGTGATCGTCACCGAGATCGACCCGATCTGCGCGCTGCAGGCCGCGATGGACGGCTACCAGGTCGCCACCCTGGAGGAGGTCGTCGGCTCCGCCGACATCATCGTCACCGCGACCGGCAACCGGGACGTGGTCACCGCCGCCCAGATGGCCGCCATGAAGGACAAGGCGATCATCGGCAACATCGGCCACTTCGACAACGAGATCGACATGGCCGGCCTGGCCCGTACGCCGGGGATCACCAAGACCGAGCTCAAGCCGCAGGTGCACGAGTGGACCTTCGCCGACGGGCACAGCATCATCGTGCTGTCCGAGGGCCGGCTGCTCAACCTGGGCAACGCCACCGGGCACCCGAGCTTCGTGATGAGCAACTCCTTCTCCAACCAGGTGATCGCCCAGATCGAGCTGTTCACCAAGGGCCAGGAGTACCCGGTCGGGGTGCACACCCTGCCCAAGCACCTGGACGAGAAGGTCGCCCGGCTGCACCTGGCCGCGCTCGGCGTGCACCTGACCGAGCTGACCAAGCAGCAGGCCGAGTACCTGGGGATCCACGTGGAGGGCCCGTACAAGAGCGAGCACTACCGGTACTGAGCCGACCGCCCGGGCCACCGGACCGGCGAGCGGACGGGCGGTCGTCCCTCGGGCGGCCGCCCGTCGCGGCCGGGCCGTTCGGGGGGCGGCCTGGACCGTTGACGCTCACTGTGACGGCGAGGACGGGGGAGCGCGCCAGGGGTCCTCGTCCAGCTGCGGGCCGGCGGGCGACACCGGGGAGCGGCGGGCCCGCTGCCGGGCCCGTGCCTGCTCGCCCTGCCCCTGGGCCCGCAGTCGGTGCAGGTCCCGCTCCCGACGTTCGGCCAGCAGGGCGGCGAGCACGTCGTCCGGGGCCGCGCCGGGCGGTGGCGGCGGCTGCACGAGGCCAAGCCCCTGGCCGGCCAGCTCGGCGGCCAGCCGGTCGCGGCGGACCGGGTCCAGCTCCGCGCCGCGGGCCAGCAGCTGCCGGGTCGCCTGCACCCAGGGCTCGGGCAGCGACCCCAGGTCGGCCAGCGCCGCCCAGCCGGCCAGCGCGGCGGGCATGACCGGCGGCGGCAGGGGTCGTGCCGCTGTGCGCTCGGTGATCACATAGGTACCCGCCAGCAGGTCGCCCAGCCGCCGGCCGCGGTCGTCGACCAGCGAGGCGACCAGGGCGATGACCCCCATCAGGTACAGCTCGGGCACCGCGAGCAGGCCCCGGACCAGCGCCTGCCGGAACCGCTCCGGGCCGCCGTCCACGCGCACCACCCGCAGCCCCATCGCCGCCTTGCCCAGGCTCCGGCCACGGGTCGCGGTCTCCACCGCGACCGGCGCGCCGACCACCGCCAGCACGGTGACCGCCCGGGCCAGGGCCGAACCGGCCGCGGCGTCCAGGCCACCGCCGAACCGGGCCAGCAGCACCCAGGCGATGACCAGCAGCGCCCCGAGCGCCAGCAGGTCCAGGGCCAGGGCCACCGCTCGGGAGGCGAACGAGGCGGGGCGCAGGTCCAGCGCCACGGCCTCGCCGGTGACCAGCTCGCGGGGCAGGCTGAGCTCGGCCAGCGGCAGCGCGTCGGCCCAGTCCGCGCGGGGCGGCTGCCCACCTGCCGAGGCCATGGCGGCACGCTACCGGTGGCTAGGCTGGTCCGGGGCAGCGAGGAGCCGGAGGTGGCGGGGCAGTGGACCTGGACGCGTTCGCCGCGGTCCACCAGGAGGCCTGGGACCGGCTGGACCGGCTCAGCGCGCGGCGGCCGCGTTCGCTGCGCGGCGCTGAGGTGGACGAGCTGGTCATTCTGTACCAGCAGGCCGCCACGCACCTGTCCGTGGTGCGCTCCTCCACCAGTGACCCGGTGCTGGCCGCCCGCCTGTCCCGCACCGTGGCCCGGGGCCGGGCCGCGGTCACCGGCGTCGGTGAGCCGCCGGGCCGGGAGCTGGCCCGGTTCGTGGTGGTCTCCTTCCCCGCCGCGGTCTGGCGCGCCCGGTGGTGGGTGGCCGGTTCCGCCGCGGCCAGCCTGGCCGTGGCGACCGCGCTGGCGCTGTGGGTGGTCGGCTCCCCGGAGCTGACCGCGCGGGTGCTGTCCGACCCCTCCGCCCAGCAGGTCGCCGACCAGGACTTCCGCCGCTACTACAGCACCTACGCCGCGCCCAGCTTCGCCAGCCAGGTGTGGACCAACAACGCCTCGATCGCGGCGCTGTGCGTCGCGCTGGGCGTCACCGGGGTGGGGGTGGTGTACGTGCTGGCCCAGAACGCGCTCAACATCGGCACCACCGCCGGGGTGATGGCCGTCTACCACCGGCTGGACGTGTTCTTCGCCTTCATCACCCCGCACGGCCTGCTCGAGCTGACCGCGGTGTTCACCGCCGCCGGCTCCGGGCTGGCGCTGTTCTGGGCGTGGGTGGAGCCCGGCCCACGGACCCGTGCGCAGGCGCTGGCCGTGGAGGGGCGCTCGATGGTCACGGTGGCGCTCGGCCTGGTGCCGGTGCTCGCAGTCTCCGGGGTGGTCGAGGCGTTCGTGACGCCCGCGCCCTGGCCGACCTGGGCCCGGATCGCGGTGGGTGCCACCGTCTGGCTGGCCTTCCTGGGCTACGTCGGGGTGCTGGGCCGGCGGGCGGCGGCGGCCGGGGAGACCGGCGACCTGCGCGCCGAGCTGGTGGAGGACGACGTGCCGGTCAGCGGCTGAGCCGCTGAGGGCGGCCCCGGGCTGCTCACAGGCGGCCCGAGCCCTTCAGCTCCAGGTACAGGTCGGCCAGCCGGGTCGGCAGGCGCTGCGGCGGCTCGTCCAGCACCTGGACGCCGGCGGTGGCCAGGTCGGCGGCCACCGCCGCCCGGTCGGCCAGGGCCCGCTCCGCGGCCGCCGCGCCGTACACGGCGTAGGCGTCGCGGCGGTCGGCGGCCAGCTCGGCCACCCTCGGGTCGGCCACCGAGGCCAGCACCACGTGATGGCGGGAGGTGAGCAGGCGCAGGACCGGGAGCAGGCCCTCGGTCACCGGGGCCGGCTCCAGACCGGTGAGCAGCACCACCAGGGCCCGCCGGTTCACGGTGGTCAGCACGGTCCGGGCGATGGTCGCCCAGTCGGCCTCCACCAGGTCCGGCTCCAGCGGCGCCAGGGCCGCCATCACCTCGGCCAGCCCCGCCCCGCGGCCGGGCGAGCCGGCCCGGGCGCGCACCCGCCGGTCGATGGCCAGCAGCTGCACGCGGTCCCCGGCCCGTTCGGCGAGCGCCACCAGCAGCAGCGCGGCGTCCATCGCGGCGTCCAGCCGGGGGGCGTCCTGCACCCGCCCGGCGCTGGTCCTGGAGGTGTCCAGGACCAGCAGCACCCGCCGGTCCCGCTCGGGCTGCCAGGTCCGGACCACCAGCTGCCGGCGCCGGGCGGTGGCCCGCCAGTCGATGGACCGGGCGTCGTCGCCGTCCACGTACTCGCGCAGCGAGTCGAACTCGGTGCCCCGGCCCCGGGTACGGACGGCGGTGCGCCCGTCCAGCTCGCGCAGCCGGGCCAGCCGGGAGGGCAGGTGCCGGCGGGAGTCGAACGGCGGCAGCACCCGGACCCGGCCGGGCGCCGGCAGGGTGGCCTGCCGGGCGGCCAGCCCGAGCGGGCCCCAGGAGCGCACGCTCACGTGCTCGGCCCGGCGGTCACCGCGCCGGGTGGGGCGCAGCGCGACCTGGTGCACCGCCGTCCGGCCGGCGGCCAGGTCGACCGGCCACCGGGTGTGCTGCGCCCCGGCTGAGGGCTGCCAGGCGTCCCGGACCGTGCCCCGCAGCCGCCGCCGGCCGGTGTTGGTCAGGCTGACCCCGGCCACGGCGGTCCCGCCCTGGCGGACCGCCGGCACCGGGGCCCGGGCCAGGGCCACCGCCCGCGGCGAGGCGGCCAGCACCAGGTCCAGCCCGATCGCGGCCAGCACCAGCGCCGACCAGACCAGTGCGGTCGCCGTCCGGGGCAGCAGCAGCACCGGGACGGCGCCGGCCAGCACCACCAGCACCGCACGGCCGGTCAGCACCGGGGTCGTCACCGGGGTCGTCACGGGGTCGTCACCGGGGTCGTCACCGGGGCACCGGCACCGAGGCCAGGACCGCGTCCAGGACCGCCTCGACGTCGACGCCCTCGCTGAGCGCCTCCGGGCCGAGCTGGACGCGGTGACGCAGCGTGGCCCGGGCGAGCGCCTTGACGTCGTCGGGGGTGACGAAGTCGCGCTCCTGCAGCCAGGCCCAGGCCCGGGCCGTGGCCATCAGCGCCGTCGCGCCGCGCGGGCTGACCCCCAGCGCGAGGGACGGGCTGGCCCGGGTCGCGCGCACCACGTCCACCACGTACCCGAGCACGTCGGGCCCGATCCGGGTGCCGCGCACCGCCTGCACCGCGGCGGCCAGGTCCGTGGCACCGGCCACCGGGCGCAGGCCGGCGGAAGCCAGGTCGCCGGGGTCGAAGCCGGCGCTGTGCCGGGTCAGCATCTCCAGCTCGACCTCGCGCGGGGGCAGCGGGAGCAGCACCTTGAGCAGGAAGCGGTCGAGCTGGGCCTCCGGCAGGGGGTAGGTGCCCTCGTACTCCACCGGGTTCTGGGTGGCCGCCACCAGGAACGGGTCCGGCAGCCGGTGCCCGGCCCCGTCCACGCTGACCTGACGCTCCTGCATGGCCTCCAGCAGCGAGGACTGCGTCTTGGGCGGGGTGCGGTTGATCTCGTCGGCCAGCAGCAGGTTGGTGAACACCGGGCCCTCGCGGAACACGAACGCAGCGCTGCGGGCGTCGTAGACCAGCGAGCCGGTGATGTCGCCGGGCATCAGGTCGGGGGTGAACTGCACCCGGGTGGTGCGCAGGTCCAGCGCGGCGGCCAGGGCCCGGACCAGCAGGGTCTTGGCCACCCCCGGCACCCCTTCCAGGAGCACGTGCCCACGACAGAGCAGGCCGACCACCAGGCCGGTGACCGCGGCCTCCTGGCCGACCACCGCCTTGGCGACCTCCTGGCGGACGGCCAGCAGCGCCTGGCGTGGGTCGGTGGTCGGCGGGCTGGGTTCGGTCACCGGCGGGCTCCTTCGTGGGTCGTCGGGGTGGGCACGGGGGCAGCGGGGGAGTCCGGACCGGCCCGGACGGCGCGCTCGAGCTGGTCCAGCCGGCCGGCCAGCCGGACCAGGTCGGCGTCGGTGCGCGGCGGCTCGCCCAGCACCAGGTCACGGACGGCGCTCGCGGGCAGCCCCGCGGCGTCGGCGACCAGGTCGCAGGCCGCGGCGGGGTCGGTCGCCCCCGGCACCGAGGCCGCCCGGGCGGCGCGGCGCAAGGTCGCCGTGCGCAGCACCGCCGCGGCCCGGCCGCGCGCCCTGGCCTGCCGGTACAGGCGCGCCCGTCCCTCGACCGTCTCAGCGGCCCGGACGCTGACCGGTAGGTCCTCGGCGACCAGCGGCCCCAGCCGCCGGCCGCGCCAGTACAGCAGGACCAGGACGGCGAACCCGGCCAGCACGGCCAGCGGGGCCAGGGCGGCCGGCGGGCTCACCGGACGCGCCGTCCCCGACCGGGCCAGGTCCAGCGGGTCGGGCAGGTACCAGACCAGCACCGGGTGCGCGCCCAGCGACCACAGCGCGAGCGCGGCGTCGCCCTGGGCGGCCAGCTCGGCGTTGCTGAGCAGGGCCGGCCGACCCAGGATGGTGACGGCGCCGAACGGGCCCGGCCCCTGCGCGAAGGACCCGGCCGGCGCGGCACCCGGCTCGGGGTAGCACACGGTGAACGGGGACCGGGCCGTGTACAGCGACCCACCGGTGCGGACCGCCCCGGCCGCGGTGGCGGCGGCCAGGTCGCAGCCCGGGGTACGGACGGCGACGCGCGCCTGCCCGGCCGGGTCGAGCTGGGGCGCGAGCACGGACAGCGAGGTTGCGTCCGGCGCGAGCACGGACAGCGAGGTTGCGTCCGGCGCGAGCAGGACGAGGTCGGCGCCCGTCCGGGCCAGCCGGGCCGTCTGGTCGGCGGAGAGCAGCTCGGGACGGACCACCAGCAGGGTCGTTCCCGGGCCGGCGTCGGCGGCCCCACTGAGCGCGGTCGTGGGCCGGACCTGCACCCCACGCCCGGCCAGTAACCGGGCCAGCGCCCGGCCGCCGTCGGGGGCCGGGTTGTCCGGGGACAGGGCGGCGCGGCTGCCGCCGACCGAGGTCGCCACGCCCACCGCGATGACCAGCGCCAGGAGGAGGGCGAGCGCCGTCCAGCCGGCCACCCGCCGTGCCCGCCCGGGCTGCGCCGCGCTCATCCCGCCCTGCCGGGCCCGGCCGCTGCGGGCCGGCGACCGGCGGCGCCGTCCTGAGCCAGGGCCTGGTCGACCGCTGCCTGCACCGCTCGCAGCCGCGCGTCCTCGGCCGGGCCGGCGCCCCGGTCCCCGTAGGCGACCGCCTCGAACAGCCGGGCCGCCGCGCCCAGCTCGCCGAGCAGGCCGGGCAGCGCGGCGCCGCCGGCGGCGGCCACCTCCGAGGCGGTCCAGCCGGGCCGCCACCCGATCACCGAGTATTCCTCCAGGTCGGCGGCCACCGCCCGGAACCGGTGCAGGACGGCCGGCTGCCACTGCCCGGCCGCCGCGGCCGCCTCGGCCGCCGCCCGGTGCGCGGCGGCGCTCTGCCTCGGCCCGTCCAGGACCGCCGGTCCCGCGGTGCGGGACCGGCCGGACCGGGCGCCACCGGTGCGGCGCAGCACCCACCAGCCGGCCGCGCCGAGGACCAGCAGGGCCACCGTCACGCCCACCGCGGAGGGAACGCCGGTCGGCGCGGGCAGCTGGGAGACCAGCTCCTGCAACCAGCCCCACAGCCGCGACAGCCAGCCCGGCCGGGCCCGGGCGTACTCGCGGTGGGCCAGCTCCTGCACGGCCCAGCGGCGGGCGGTGCCGCCGTCGGGCTGGACCGGCACGGCAGCCGGCCACCAGCCGGTCATCGGCCGGTCATCGGCCGGGCGTCGCCGCCGGTCCGGGCCCGCTGGCCCGGATCAGCTCCACGTCCAGGCCCTCCCGGCGCATCCGCAGGTCCATGTAGAGCAGGGCGGCCACCCCGGCCTGGAAGGGGGCCAGCACGGTCTGGGCGACCACCGAGCCGAGGGAGGTGAGGCCGACGTTGACCAGCGCCGAGCCGAACGTCGTGCCGTCGGCCACCGTGCCGGCCAGCACCCCGAACGGGCCCCGGACCACCGCCGAGGCGACGCCGGCGATCACCGCGGTCAGCAGCAGGATGCCCAGCACCCGCCAGAAGCTGGACCGGGTGACCCGCCAGGAGCGGCGCAACGCCCGCCAGATGCCGATCTCCTCCAGCAGCAGCGCCGGTGCCGCCATGGACCAGCGCACGTAGAGCAGGACCAGCACGACGAGCGAGAGCGCCACGGCGAGGACCGCGACGACGGCGGCCGGCGTCCCGCTGCCGGCCAGGTAGGCCCCGCCCAGCCCGACGGCGAGCACCGTGCCGGCCGCCAGCGCGGTCAGCAGCCCGCTGAGCAGGGCCAGCCCGATCACCCGCAGCAGCCGGCCTCGGGTGCGCTGCCACAGCCCGGACACGCTGGTCCGCCGGCCCAGCACCGCGCCGGACACCGCGACGGTCAGCAGGGCCGACAGCACGGTCAGGCTGAGGAAGGAGATCACCCCGCTGATCGCGGAGGTGCCGATCACGTCGGCCAGGTCGCCGACCGCGGCGCCGAGGTCCGGCGAGGTCTCGTTCAGCGCCGTGCTGGTGACCACGCCCTGCAACGCCCACGCCTGCGGCAGCAGGGACAGCGCCGCGGTGATCGCAACCACCACCGCGGACACGCCGAGCATGGTGGCCGGGTTGGTGCGGATGGCGCGGAAGGAGCCGTCGAAGATCTCGCCGAGGCTCAGCGGGCGCAGCGGCACGATCCCGGGCCGGGGGGCGGCCCAGGGTGGCTGGTCGGTCGGCGGCCGGCCCCACGCCGGCTGGTCCGCGCCGGGCCCGGCGCCCCCCGGTGCGCCGTCGGCGGGTGTGCCGTCGTCCGGTGTGCCGTCGTCCGGTGCCCCGCCCCCCGGTGCACCGTCGCGCGGGTCGGGGGAGCCCGGCGGCGGGGCCGGCCGTTCCCAGCCGGACGGCGTCGGCGCGCCGGGCGCCTGCCACGGCCCGCCGCCGGCCGGTGCGCCGGCGCCGTGGGCCCGGTCCCCGCCCGACGGCGGTTCCCAGCGCGGCGGCTGCGACATGCGGTGACCTCTCTGTCCGGGACGAAGCTGTGGTCATCCTGGCATGTGGCCACGACAGGCCGAGGGGGACGCCGAGCAGGACGCGGCGCCCGGGCCCGGCGGATGAGACCATGGGCGGTATGGGAGCGGTCGCGTGAGAGGCCGGGTGCTGGTGGTCGACGACGACACCGCACTGGCGGAGATGCTGGGGATCGTGCTGCGCGGGGAGGGTTTCGAGCCCTCGTTCTGCGCGGACGGCGCGCTGGCCCTGGAGGCGTTCCGGACCACCCGGCCCGACCTGGTGCTGCTGGACGTCATGCTGCCCGGCCGGGACGGGATCGAGGTGTGCCGGCAGATCCGGGCCGAGTCCGGGGTGCCGATCGTCATGCTGACCGCCAAGACCGACACCGTGGACGTCGTGCTGGGTCTGGAGTCGGGCGCCGACGACTACGTCGTGAAGCCGTTCAAGGCCAAGGAGCTGGTGGCCCGGGTGCGGACCCGGCTGCGGCGCACCGACGAGCCGCCGCCGGAGCTGCTGGAGATCGGTGACGTGGTGATCGACGTGGCCGGGCACGCCGTCCGCCGCGACGGTGCGCTGGTCTCCCTGACCCCGCTGGAGTTCGACCTGCTGGTGGCGCTGGCCCGCAAGCCCTGGCAGGTCTTCACCCGCGAGCAGCTGCTGGAGCAGGTCTGGGGCTACCGGCACGCCGCCGACACCCGGCTGGTCAACGTGCACGTGCAGCGGCTGCGCTCCAAGGTCGAGAAGGACCCCGAACGTCCCGAGGTCGTGGTCACCGTCCGGGGCGTGGGGTACAAGGCGGGACCGGCCTAGGTGATCTCTGCCTCCTCCTCGACCGGCTCGCAGGGCCCGCGCCGGCGCGCGGCCCGGGTGCCCGGAGCTGACGGGCGCCCCGCCCGGCCCTCGGTGGCCGGCGAGCTCGGTCACTTCTGGCGGGCCTCCCTGCAGACCCGGGTGGTGGCCTCGACCATGCTGCTGGGGATGGTCGTGGTGCTGCTGGTCGGCAGCTTCCTGCTGCTGCGGATCCGCGACGGCCTGCTGCAGTCCCGGGTGGACGCCGCCCTGCTGGAGGCGAGTCGGCTGACCCGCGACGACGCCCAGGGCCGGATCGACGTGGCCGAGATCCGGGACAAGACCTCCGTCGCGACGTTCATCAACGACCTGGTGCTCCAGCTGCAGGGTCCGCCGCAGGACCAGACCCGCTACGTGGTCCTGGTGCACGCGCTGAACGCCCAGGACCCGGCCATCGTGCCGGCCCGGGTGTCGCTGGGGATCAGCCAGAGCGAGATCCCGGACCCGCTGCGGCGCGCGGTGGTCGCCGACCCCTCCCGGCAGCAGTACGAGATCATCGGGCTGCAGCACACCGGCGACCCGGGCTCGCGCTACCCGGCGCTGGCCGTCGGGTCGCTGGTGAACATCCCGCTGGCCGGGGAGTACGAGCTCTACTTCGTCTACCCGCTGGAGGACACCCAGCGGATCCTGGACCTGGTCCAGCGCTCCTTCCTGGTCGGCGGCGCGGTCCTGGTGCTGCTGGTCGGTGGGGTGGCGCTGGTCGTCACCCGCCAGGTCGTCGCCCCGGTCAGGGCCGCCGCGCGGGCCGCGGAGGAGCTGTCCTCCGGTCACCTGGACCGGCGGATGCAGGTCCGCGGCCAGGACGACCTGGCCCGCCTGGGCCGGGCGTTCAACGAGATGGCCGCCGGCCTGGAGTCCCAGATCAACCAGCTGGAGGACCTGTCCCGGGTGCAGCGCCGGTTCGTCAGCGACGTCAGCCACGAGCTGCGCACCCCGCTGACGACGATCCGGATGGCCAGCGAGGTGATCCATGAGGCGCGCTCCTCGATGGAGCCGCTGGTCGCGCGCAGCGCCGAGCTGCTGCAGAACCAGCTCGACCGGTTCGAGGCGCTGCTGTCGGACCTGCTGGAGATCAGCCGGTTCGACGCGCGGGCGGCCGACCTGGAGGTCGAGCCGGCCGACGTCCGGGAGCTGGTCAGCCGCGTGGTGGAGGTGCTCGGCCCGCTGGCCGACCGGTTCGGGGTGCCGGTCCGCAGCCACCTGCCCCCGGTGGCCGCGATGGCCGAGGTGGACTCCCGCCGGATCGAGCGGGTGCTGCGCAACCTGCTCGCCAACGCCATCGAGCACAGCGAGGGCCGGCCGATCGACCTGTGGGTGGCGGCCGACGCCGACGCGGTCGCGGTCGCCGTCCGCGACCACGGGGTCGGGCTGGACGCCGAGGAGCTGGCCCGGGTGTTCAACCGGTTCTGGCGGGCGGACCCGGCCCGGGCCCGGACCACCGGCGGCACCGGCCTGGGGCTGTCCATCTCGCTGGAGGACGCCCACCTGCACGGCGGTCGCCTGGAGGTCTGGGGAATGCCCGGGGAGGGTGCCAACTTCCGGCTCACCCTTCCCCGCCGCGCCGGTGCCGCCGTCGAGGGCTCGCCGCTACCGCTGGAACCGCCGGACGCGCCGGGCACCGCGCTGCTGGTCTGGGAACCGACCGCCGACGGTGAGCTCGCCCACCCGCTCGGCCCGTTCGGGACGGCCGAGCCGGCGACGGCGCCGCACGGGCTGGCCGTGCAGGCCGTGCTCGACCGTGCCGTGCTGGACCGCGCCGTGCTGGACCGGACCGCCGCCGAGCGTGCCGGGCTGCAGCGCTCGCCGCGGCCCCGGGTGCCCGAGCGGGCGGACCGGCTACCCCGGGTGCCCGACCGGTCCGACCGGTCCGACCGGTCCGACCGGTCCGACCGGTCCGACCCTGCCGGCGGTGGCTCGTGAGCCGGCGCCGGACCGCGTTCGCGGTGCTGCTGGCCCTGCTGGTGGTCCTGGGCGCCTCGGGCTGCGCGGCGATCAGCACCGAGGGCCCGGTGACCGCCGGCCGGTCGCTGGAGCAGGACCCCCGTGAGGGGCTGGTCGGCTACGTGCCCAACGGCCCCGGCGTGGGCGACTCCCCGACCTCGATCGTGCGCGGGTTCGTCACCGCCGGCACCGCCTTCAGCGACAACCACGAGGTCGCCCGCACCTTCCTGGCTGCGCCGTTGTCGACCACCTGGCGGGCCGACGTCTCGGTCCAGATCTACGACGACGCCCTCACCCCGGCCGTGCAGCTGACCGCGCTGGACGGCCACCCGACGGACGCGCGCAAGGTCAGCGACGCCCAGCTGTCCGACGCGCAGCAGGCCTCGGTGCGGCTCAGCGTGCGGCGCAGCGCGGCGATCGACTCCACCGGGCTGTACACCGAGGCGGTCGCCGGCACCGTGGCGACCATGAAGTTCACCCTGCAACGGGTGCAGGGGGAGTGGCGGATCAGCCAGGCGCCGAACGGGGTGCTGCTGTCGGCTCTGGAGTTCGGCACCACCTTCCGGTCCTTCCCGCTGTGGTTCCCCGACGGTCAGCACGCCTACCTGGTGCCGGACGTGCGGTGGTTCCCGGTCACCTCCGCGCTGTCGACCACCCTGGTCCGGGCCCTGCTCGCCGGCCCCGCGCCGTGGTTGGAGCCGGCCGTTCGCAGCGGGTTCCCCTCCGGCACCCGGCTGGCGGTCAGCGCAGTACCGACCACCGGGGACACCGCCACAGTCGACCTCACCGAGAGCGCCCTGAGCGCCACCCCCGCCGACCGGCTGGCCATGCAGCAGCAGCTCGAGGCCACCCTGAACCAGGTGCCGACGGTGGCCAAGGTGCAGATGACGGTGGGTCAGGCCCCGTTCGACCCCTCCGGGGACACCTCACGGGCCACGAACCCGGCCGGCGAGCCGGCCGGTCAGCTGCAACGCACGCCCTACGCGACCACCACCCCGGTCTACGTCACGGCCGACGGCACGCTCAGCTGGCTCGGCGGCCGGAGCCTGAGCAGCAGCGATGGGGTCGCCGGGCTGGACGTCGCGGGCGCGCAGCTGCCCGCCGCCGCGGTGGACGGCACCGCCTTCGCGGTGCTGACCGGGGGCCGCAGCCGTCTGCTGTACCAGCGGGCGGGTTCTGCGCGGGCCCAGACGTTGCTGTCCGGCGCCAACCTGACGGCCCCCTCCTTCGACGTCTGGGGCTGGGTGTGGAGCACCCCGCGCAACGGTGGCGACGCGGTGCAGGCGGTGCACCCCGACGGAACCGTGCAGCGGGTGCAGGCGCCCTGGCTGGACCAGCTCTCGGTGCTGGCGCTACGGGTGAGCCGGGACGGCACCCGAGTGGTGGTCGCCGTGCAGGGCCGGACCGGCGTCCGGGTGCTGGTGGCGGCCATCCAGCGCGCGAAGGACGCCACCCCGGTGCGGCTGGGTGACCCGGTCCGGGTCGTCCCGGACCTGCAGAGCGTGCAGGACGTCGGCTGGGCCGGCCCGCAGACCGTGGTGGTGCTGGGCCGCCGGGACGGCCAGAGCGCCCAGCCCTGGCTAGCCGAGGTCGGTGGCACCGTGCGCGGCACCCTGAACGTCGACGACGCGGTCAGCGTCACCGCCTCCGCCGGCGGGACGATCATGTACGTCGGCACCGCCGACGGCCGGATCCTGTCCCGCTCCGGCGGCTGGCTGGAGGTGGGCAAGGGCAGCGACCCTGCGCTGCCCGGCTAGCACGGGTTGGCCGCCCCACCCAACGCCGGCACGGCAGCGTCCTCTGCACACCCGACGCGGTCCCACGGCCTCCCCGGGCGCGGCGTCCACAGGCCGGACGCCGCCGGGCAGCCCAGCGCGCCGGGCCGCGCCAGGTTGTCGGGATGAGCGCTGTCCCCGGTTCAGGGTCGAGGTCGAGGGTCGGCGCGGTCCGGGCGGTCGGCGCAGCGGCCGTGGAGCTGGCTGGCCTGGTGGTGCCGGTCCGGTGTGCCGGGTGCGCGGCTGTGGACGTGCGGCTGTGCCCGGCCTGCGCCGGCTGGTTGGCGGGCCCGGTGCTGAGGCTGCGCCCACGCAGCTGGGGCGAGCGCGCCCCGGTGCTGGCCGGCTGCTGGTACCGCGGGCCGGTCAGGGAGCTGGTCAGCGCCTGGAAGGACCGCGGCCGGCTGGACCTGACCGAGGTGCTGGCGCGCCCCCTGACCGAGGCGCTGGCCCTGGTGCCTGACCGGGGCCACCGGTCCGGACGGCTGGTCCTGGTGCCGGTGCCGAGCTCGGCCGCAGCCCGGCGGCGACGCGGCGCCGACATGGTGCACGCCCTGTCCTGCGCTGCCGCGGCCGGTCTGCGAGACCGCCGGGAGCAGCCGGTCAGGGTGATCCCGGCGTTGCGGCACCGGCGGGCGGTGCTGGACCAGTCCGGGCTGGACGCCGCGGCCCGCCGGACCAACCTCGAGGACGCCTTCGGGTTGCGGCGCGGCGCGGGCCGGCTGTTGTCGGGGGCCCAGGTGGTGCTGGTCGACGACGTGGTGACCACCGGGGCGAGCCTGGCCGCGGCGGCCGCCGTGGTCCGCGCGTGCGGCGGCGAGGTGCGGGCCGGCTGCACGGTGACCGCGACCCCCCGCCGTGGGCAAGCCGTACAGCTGGCGTCACCGTAGGTGACAGAATGCCCGCGGAGCCAACCGCCGTTCGGCGGTGGAGACCTGGGGCGGGCAGGGCTAGCGTGAGGGGCCCAGACCGGGCCAGGTGGCCGGTGGGCATGGGTGAGGAGGTGAGGTCGTCCGGCACCTTCCCGGGGGCGTGATCGTTTCCGGGACATCGAGCACCACGTCCGCTCATCGAGCGCACAGGACCAAGGAGGTCATCCGTGGACATCGTGATCACCGGCCGGCACACCGAGGCGTCAGAACGCTTCCGGCAAACGGTCGTGGACAAGCTCGCCAAGGTTGAGCAGCTCGCGCCGGCGGCCCGCAGGGTCGACGTCGAGCTCTCCCACGAGCCGAACCCGCGGCAGTCGCAGGTCTGCAAGAAGGTGGAGATCACGGTGCGCGACCGGGGGCCCGTGATCCGGGCCGAGGCCTGCGCGGAGGACCCCTACTCGGCGCTCGACCTGGCGCTGGGCAAGCTGGCCGAGCGGCTGCGCCGGGTACGCGACCGCCGCAAGGTGCATCACGGACGGCACAACCCCGCCACCGTGCGCCAGGGCCAGGTGGTGGCCGAGCCGGCCGGTCCGCCGGCGGTCCCAGGCTCCGCCCGGAACGGCACCGCGGTGCTGGAGGAGGACGGGCCCGGCGACGTGCAGGTCCCCGGTGAGGGCGACAGCCCGGTGGTGATCCGCACCAAGGAGCACCAGGCGGCGCCGATGACCCTGGACCAGGCGCTGTACGAGATGGAACTGGTCGGGCACGACTTCTTCCTGTTCGTCGACGCCACCTCCAGCCGGCCGAGCGTGGTCTACCGCCGGCACGGGTGGAACTACGGCGTGATCCAGCTCGAGGTGCAGCCCACCGGCAGCTGAGCGCGCCGGACGGTCCGAGTCGGCCACCTGGGCGGCGTCCTCGCCCAGGTGGCCCCGGGCTCGTCGAGGGCGGACAGCCGCCCCGGGTCAGGCCAGCGGGGTCGGCAGCGGCTCCAGGTGCACCACGTGCAGGGTGCTGACCGCACGGGTCAGCACGACGTAGAGCCGGCGCAGCCCGAGCCCGGGCTCCGGTTCGGCCGCGGCGATCGCGGCCGGTTCCAGCACCACGACCGTGTCGAACTCCAGGCCCTTGGCGCTCGTCGCGGCCACCAGGCTGACCCGGGGCGGCGCGGGCCGCGAGCCCTCCAGCGCCGGGACGACCTGGTCGGCCGCGGGTGTGGCGACCGGATGGGTGCCCAGCACCCGGTGCTCGATGCCGGCGCTGTGCAGCACCCCGGCGGCCTTGGCCAGGTCCGGGTCGCTCACCACGAGGGCGACCGAGCCCTCCGCGGCCAGGGCTTCGCGCAGCGCGGCCAGCGCGGCGGGCCACAGTCCCTGGGCGCCGGCCGCTCGGTGCCGGTGCACCTGACCGGGGTCGGAGCGGACCGAGACGGGGGGCTTCAGCCCGGGCGCGATCAACGGCAGCAACGGCGAGACCAGCTCGATCACCGCGGTCGGCACCCGGAAGCCGCGGGTGAGCTCCTCGACCACCGCACCCGGGCGGCCGAGCTGGCCCAGGGCCACCGTCCAGGAGCCGACGGCCCAGGGTGTGGTGCCCTGGGCGATGTCGCCCAGCACCGTGGCCGACCCCGTGCTGCACCGGCGACCGACCGCTCGCAGCTGCATCGGCGACAGGTCCTGGGCCTCGTCCAGCACCACGTGGCCCACGGAGGGCACCCGCTCCAGCTGGTCGGCGATCTCGTCGAGCAGCACCAGGTCCTGGCTGGACCAGCGGGCCGAACGTGGTGAGCGGGGCGGGCGGGACCAGCTGAGCAACTGCTGCTCGGCGTCCTCGAGCAGGTCCACGGCGCATCCGGCCAGGAAGGCCGGGTCGGCCAGCAGCCGGAAGAGCACGGCGGCCGGGGTGAGGCGGGGCCACAGGCCGTCGACCAGCCGTCTGACCTCACGGCTGCGGGCGACCGCGTCCTGCACCCGGTCGTCGGGGGAGTCCCCGGCCGCCTCGAGCCGGAGCAGGACGGCGTGCGCGAGTCGCTGGGCCAGCATCGCCCGGGCGGCCAGGTAGCGGACGCCGCGCCCGGCCAGTTCCTCGACGATCTCGGCGACCTCGGTGCGGGGCACCCGCCAGACCCGGGTGCCCCGGCTCAGCGAGAGCCCTTCGGACGGCGGCTGGAGGTGGGCCCAGACCGCTCGCCGGACCAGCTCGGCCATCCGCGGGTCGCCCTTGAGCCGGGCCAGGGCCACCGGGTGCTCGGCCCGGACCGGGGTCTGCGCGGCGGCGACCAGGGTGTCCACCGTCTGCTGCCGCACGTCCACCTCGCCCAGGGAGGGCAGCACCGCAGCCACGTGCTCGAGGAAGGCGCCGTTCGGCCCGACCACGAGGACCCCGCTGCGGGAGAGCCGCTCCCGGTGGGCGTACAGCAGCCAGGCCGCCCGGTGCAGGCCGACGGCGGTCTTCCCGGTCCCCGGTGCGCCCTGAACGCACACCGTCAGGCCCAGGTCACTGCGCACGATCTCGTCCTGCTCAGGCTGGATCGTGGCCACGATGTCGCGCATCGGGCCGACCCTGGGCCGCTCGATCTCCCGGGCCAGGATGGCGCTGTAGGCCTCGCCCGCCTCGTCCTGGACGGGCGCCCGCCGGTCCAGCTCCTCGTCCTCGTAGGCGGTCAGCCGGCCCTGCTCGACCCCGAACCGGCGCCGGCGGCGCAGTCCCATGGGGTCGGTGCGTGAGGCCCGGTAGAAGGAGCGGGAGATCGGCGCCCGCCAGTCGATGACCACCGGGTCGCCCCGGTCATCGGCCACGTGCCGGCGCCCGATGTACCAGGTGGCGCCGTCCAGCTGGTCGGTGCGGCCGAAGAAGAGCGCGGTGCCCGGGTCGTCGGTCAGGGCCTGAGCGCGCCGGAACAGGCTCTGCGCCAGGTACTCACCGCTGACCCGGTCACCCGCGGTCACCTGCTGGGCCAGGGTGGCCCGCCGCATCCGGGCCAGCTCGGCCCGGGCCCGGTCCAGGTGGGCCTGCTCGCGCTGCAGCGGATCCTGCGCCTGCCCTGGCCCCGACCCCGACGACACGACCGTCGATCGTACGCGACGGCGCCGGTGGCGAGGATCACTGCGAGCTGCCCCGCCCGGCGCAGTCCAGCCGTGCGTCGTCGGCGGGTGAATGCTACTGTTCTTCTAGGTGAACGGCAGATGAACAGAAGGTGGAGCCATGACAACCACGACGGTACCGGTCCAGTCTCGGCGGACCAACCACGGCCAGCTCGCCGCGCACTGGGTGCGGATGCCGGACCAGCGCGGTCGGATGCGCCTGACGATGGTCTGGGTCGCTCCTTCGCCACTGCGGTGAGCGCGCCCGGATCGGCGCTGATGGGCCCGTCCCGGGGCTGACCTCGCAGGTCAGCGTCGCGGGACGGGCCCTGCTATGTCCCCCTTCGGCCCGGTGAGCCTGCCCCGGTGAGCCTGCCCCGGTGAGCCTGACCGGGGCCGGCTCAACCGGCGAACATCCGCGCGGCGGCCGCCTCGACCTCCTCGTACTGGCGCCCGGCCAGGGCCAGGGCGCGCTGGATCTCCTCCAGACTGGCCCGGACCCGCTCCTGGACGCCGCGCCAGTCGGCCACCACCTGCTGGAACGAGCTCGCAGCCTGGCCCTGCCAGCTGGACTGCAGGGCCAGCAGCATCCGCATCATCGCGTCCACCTCGGTCTGGATCTGCCCCGACGACGACTGGATCCCGGCGCTGGCCTGGGCGACCTGGGCGCTGTCCACCTCGAACCGGCTCACCCTGCACTCCTTCCCACCGTCCGGGTGCTCTCACCCGGATCAACGGCCAGCGTGTCAGGCCGGCCGGGTCAGGCCGGGGTTTGTCCACAGGCTGCCGCCACCGGTCACGGGCAGGATGGAGGGGTGAGCGTGCTGATCGACCCACCGGCCTGGCCGGCCTGGGGGAGGCTGTGGTCGCACCTGGTCAGCGACCACTCGCTCGCCGAGCTGCACGCCTTCGCCGCGTCGGTCGACCTGCCGCCCCGGTCCTTCGAGGGCGACCACTACGACGTCCCCGAGGAGCGCTACGCCCCGGTGGTCTCGGCCGGAGCGGTGCCGGTGGGGTCACGGGAGCTGTTGGCCCGGCTACGGGCCAGTGGCCTGCGCCGTCCCAAGCGTCGCGGCGAGCGGGTGCTGGGCGAGAGCCGGGCCGGAGGCCGTCGGGTGGAGGCGGTGCTCTCCCCGCTGGCCCCCCCGGACCCTACGGTCCCGGTCACTCAGGTGCACCTATTGCTGACCTGGGCCGACCAGGTCCTGTTCGGGCCGCCGGGCCGGCCCGAGGGTCGGACCGGCGAGGCCGAGCCGGCCCTGCCCCGGGCGGCCGGGGAGCAGGAGCTGGTGCAGCGTTATGAGCCTCTGACCGCCGCGGCGCTCGCCGACGGGCCGGGCCCGGGCGACGGCCGGGTGCACCCGAGCCGGGTCGGCCACCTCCGCACCCGGCGCGAGGACGGCTCGCTGGTGGACTACCAGCTGCTGCTGGCTCTGCAGTCGGACGCCGGACGCGAGAGCGGCCGGCACCGGCCGCCACCGGCCCCGGACGATCACCACTGGGTGCCCTCCCGTGGGGCGGCCGTCCGGTTCGGGCCGCCCTGGCCGGAACTGCTGGGCTGGCTGCTGGTGGGCCCGCCGGTCACCCGGCAGCTCGCAGCACCAGCTCCCGGCGCAGGTTCGCCCGGGCCGCGGCGTCCCAGCGCCGGTGCGCCGCCTCGCTGAGGTAGAGCCGCGGACGCTCCAGCAGCTCCGAGAGCACGCGGCAGCGACCGGCCCGGAACTGCTCGGCCGGCAGGTGCCCGTACTCGGCCTCGACGTCACGGGCGTATCTGAGGTACCGCGGCCACGGCGCGCCCAGCACGGCCAGGTCGGCGTCGCACAGGGCACTGCCGTCGGCGTCCGACGGCTCCGGCCGGTGCCCGAGGGTGAGCAGCACCAGCCGGGCCACCTCCGCGCCGACCGCGGGCGGCAGGTCGAGCTCGACCAACCTGTCCTGGGCGAGGGCGGCGCTGTCCTGCTCGTCGGCGCCCGCCCGGCCGCGGTACACGGCGTCGTGGAACCAGGCGGCCAGCACCGCCGCCGGGCGCTCGGCGGGGCCGGCGCCGAGCAGCACCAGGGCGGCCAGCACCTCCTGCAGGTGCTCCAGGTCATGGTAGCGGCGGTGCGGCTCCCTCCAGCGGGTGAGCAGCTCGGTCAGCACCCGGTGAGCGGGCCCGGGGTCGGCCTGCACCGGGCGTCCGGCTGCGGCCAGCGCGCTGAGCCAGAGCACGCCCAGGCCCTCCTGCCGGTCGGCAGGAGGGCCTGGGTCGTGCTCGTCGGTGTCCGTCACCGCAGGGTCAGCGACGGCTCACTGGCTGGTGGTCGGCTTGCTGCCCAGGGTGGCGGTCAGCTGGGTGGTGCTGCCGCCGCGGACGACGGTCAAGGTGACCTTGTCCCCGGGCGCCCGGTCGCGGACCTGGGCGACGAAGGACTCGGTGCCGTTGACGTACGTGCCGTCGATCTTGATCACCGCGTCGCCCTGCTTCAGGCCGGCCTTGTCGGCCGGGGTCCCGCTGGTGACCGAGACGATCCCCGCCGCGTTGCGCTGGGCGCCGTCCACCGTGACCGTCTTGTCCTGCAGGGTGACCCCGAGCCAGGAGTGGTCGACGTTGCCGCTGCTGATCAGCTGCTGGGCGACGTTCTTGGCCATGTCGATCGGGATCGCGAAGCCGAGCCCGATCGAGCCGGAGGTGGAGCTGCCGCCGCCCAGGCTGGCGATCGAGGAGGTGATCCCCAGCACCCGGCCGCTGGAGTCCACCAGTGCCCCCCCGCTGTTGCCGGGGTTGATGGCGGCGTCGGTCTGCAGCGCGTTGGTGACCACCGTCTCGCCGGTCGCCGGGCCCGGCTGGCCGAACGGGTTCTGGTTCTGCTGGCTCTGGCTGGCGGTGGTGGTCACCGGCCGGTCGGTGGCGCTGATGATCCCGGTGGTGACCGTGCCGGCCAGACCGAGGGGGTTCCCGACGGCCATCACGGCGTCCCCGACCTTGGCCGTGGCGGAGTCACCGAGCACCGCCGGCGTCAGGTCCGACGGCGGCTTGTCGATCTTGATCACCGCCAGGTCGGTCGAG
Source organism: uncultured Actinomycetota bacterium (assembly GCA_963821825.1). Classification (GTDB taxonomy): domain Bacteria; phylum Actinomycetota; class Actinomycetes; order Actinomycetales; family Kineosporiaceae; genus CAWGFD01. Next base: position 3,520,631 of record CAWGFD010000002.1, on the reverse strand, counting down.
GGGTCGAGGCCGACGATGGAGGCGCCGTAGATCCGACCGTCGTCCAGCACGACCTGGATGCCACCGTTGCCGGCGTCTGCGGCGACGTGGTTGTTGGTCAGGATGTGCCCCTCGGTGTCCAGGATGACCCCGGAGCCCTCGGCGTTCTGCAGCTGCACCGCCACCACGCTGGGGCTGACCGCCGAGGCCACCGCCTCCCAGTCGATGGCGCTGGCCGGGTTGCCGGTGACCGGCGCTGCGGCCGGGGAGGAGGCACCGGAGGAGGTGCTGAACGAGGAGCCGGTGGTGCTCGTGCCGGCGTCCGAGCCGTTGGTCAGGCCGATCGTGCCGGCGGTCAGGGCACTGCCCAGCACGGCGGCACCCAGCGCCATCACGGTGGCGCTGGCCCAGCTCGGGCGCCGGGGCTGGCGGGGAGCCCGCGGCGGGTTGACGGCGGTCGTCCCGCTGCCCGCGCCGTAGGGCGAGGCGTAGGGGGAGGGGCTGCCGGCGGTGGCGTCCGGCCCGGCCGCAGGGTCCGAGCCCGCGGGACCGTAGACCGGGGTGCTGGCCGGGTCGGACCCGCCCGCGGCGGCCCCGGGAGACTGCGCCGGCTGGCCGGTCTGGTCCTGCGGCTGCCACCACGGCGAAGCACCCGAGCCGGAACGGTCTGGGTCGGGGGGCTGCGTCATCGTTCGGTCACCTCTCACGTGTCGTTGAACCCCATCAGACACCAGGCGTCTGGACCGAACCTATGCCATCCCTGAGGGTCGGCTGGGAGTCGGCACCGGGTGCGCTGCCCCCATCATGCGCAGCCCGGCACCGGATCTCACCTCGGCGTGCAGACAGCACGAGGGCGGCCCCCGTGGGGGCCGCCCTCCTGCCTGCGAGCGATTTGGCGTCGACCGGCCGGGTCATTCCTCGGTGGGGACGACCACGGTGACCGGCTCACCGTTAGCGTCGACCCGCACCCGCTGCGGGTTGGCCAGCGACCGGGCCGACATGGTGGGTTCGGAGACGGTATTAGACCTGATCATGAAAACCTCCCCTATTGCTGCGCCGAACCAGTGCTTTCGGCTGCTAGCGACAACCGTGCCAGGCTCGGGTGTCTTCCGCGTTTCGAACCGGTGAAAGAGTCCGACCGGTGTCAGGAACTTCACACGCGCGCAGAGGCTGGTGACTGCATGCGATGCCGGGCTGACTGGTTGCTCACGCTCGGTGGGCGTCGACGCTGACCGTCCGCGGACGCTCGCCGACGGCCCGTGGGGACCGTGCGGCAGCGTCCTCGGCGGCGGGCTCGAGGGGGAGGGTGACCTGGAACGTGGCTCCGCCGCCCGGCGTGCTCAGTACCTGGACCCCACCGGCGTGCGCGCTGACCACGGCGGCCACGATCGACAGACCCAGCCCGCTGCCACCGGTGCCCCGCTGGCGGGAGGCGTCCAGCCGGACGAAGCGCTCGAAGACCCGCTCGGCCTGCTCCTGGGTCAGGCCCGGGCCGTGGTCGCGCACCTGCAGCACCCCCGCGCCGTCCTGGTGGCCGATCGCCAGCTCGATCGGCGAGCCGGTGGGGGTGTGCCGAACCGCGTTCCCGACCAGGTTGGCCACCACCTGGCGCAGCCGGCTCTCATCGCCGACGACCAGCACGGGCTGCGGCCCGGCGCCCGGCGCCAGCCCCACCAGGCGCACCGTTCGGTCGGGGGCCAGGCCCCGGGCATCGTGCACCGCGTCGGCGGCCAGCACGGCCAGGTCGACCTCCTCCGCCCGGCTGGGCCGCTGCTCGTCCAACCGGGCCAGGGTCAATAGGTCCTCGACCAGACCGCCCATCCGTCGGGCCTCCTCCTCGATCCGGGCCAGCACCCGTGGCACCTCGGCCTCCGGGACGGCGCCCTGCCGGTACAGCTCGGCGAAGCCGCGGATCGAGGCCAGCGGCGTGCGCAGCTCGTGCGAGGCGTCCGCGGCGAACCGCCGGGTGCGTTGCTCGGAGGCCTCCTGGGCGTTGAAGGCGGACTCGATCTGGGTGAGCATCCCGTTCAGCGACCGGGTCAGCCGACCGACCTCGGTGCTCGGCGGCCGGTCCGGGATGCGCCGGGAGAGGTCGCCGGCGGCGATCGCCGCGGCGGTCTCCTCCACCTCGCGCAGCGGCCGGAACGAGCGCCTGATCGCCAGGTAGCCGAAGGTGGCCGAGAGCAGGGCGGCGGCCAGGGTGAACAGCAGGGTGATCAGACGCAGGGTGGTCACCGCCCGCTCCACCGAGGTCAGCGGCAGGGCGATGCTGAGCACCCCGCCGGCGTCCGCGATCGGGTACGCCGCGACCCGCCACCGGGTGGCGCCGTCGGCGGAGTCAGCGGTGTAGTACACCCCGGTGGGGGGCAGCGAGGTGCTGGCGAAGGTGCGCATCATCGGGTACCCGGAGCCGGACAGGTCCGAGGGCAGCAGGGTCCCGGGCCGGGTTGGGTCGACGTCGCCGGTGACCTGCAGCACGAAGGTGGAGGGCAGGGTTCCGTCGGCCCGCACCACTCCCTGTGAGGTGAACAGCCGCAGCAGCCGGGAGGAGTCGGCGGCCAGCGGTCGACCGCTGCTCGCCAGTTGCTCGTCGACCTGCCCGATCAGGTTGTGCCGCAGCACCTCCTGGCTGCCCCAGCCGGTCAGGCCGACCGCGGCGACGAGCAGCCCCAGCATGATCGCGAGCAGCTTGGTACGCAGCGGCAGCTCCGCGGACCGGGTTCGCGTCCAGCCGCGCACCCGCCGGCCGACGGCCCGCAGCCGGCTCACGCCTCGGGCGGCAGGCGGAGTACGTACCCCACCCCGCGCTTGGTGTGGATCAACGGCGGGTCGACGGTGTCCACCTTGCGCCGCAGGTAGGAGATGTAGCTCTCCACGATGCCGGACTCGCCGTTGAAGTCGTAGGCCCACACGTGGTCCAGGATCTGCGCCTTGGACAGCACCCGGTTGGGGTTGAGCATCAGGTACCGGAGCAGCTTGAACTCGGTGGGGGAGAGCTCGATCAGGTGCCCGGCCCGGCGGACCTCGTGGGAGTCCTCGTCCAGTTCCAGGTCGTGGAAGACCATCCGGCCGCTGTCCGGGGCGCTGCCCACGCCGGTCCGGCGCAGCACCGCACGGATCCGGGCCACGACCTCCTCCAGGCTGAACGGCTTGGTCACGTAGTCGTCGCCGCCGACGGTCAGGCCGGCCACCTTGTCCCCGGTGTCGTCCCGGGCGGTCAGGAACAGCACCGGCATGTCCCGGCCGCGCTCGCGCAGCCGCCGGGTGACGGTGAAGCCGTCGACGTCCGGCAGCATCACGTCCAGCACCACCAGGTCCGGTCGGTGCTGCTCGGCCAGCCGCAGGGCCTGGTCACCGTCGGCGGCCGAGACCACGTCGAACCCGGCGAACCGCAGGCTGGCCGTCAGCAGCTCACGGATGCTGGGCTCGTCGTCGACGACGAGCAGCTTGGCCTCGGGCACGTGCGTGTCGGCTCTCACCATGACCCCAGTCTGTCCCCGCCGGCTGGGAGCGCGCTGTGTGCCACCTGGAGACAGGACGAGCCGGCCCATGGACCAGGCACAGCGCGCGGTCATCGCCCCGACAGCCGGTGGGGGTCGGCTGCCAGGATGGGAACCAGACGCCGGCAGCTGCTGCACGTCGCCCGGGCCTTCTCGGCCCAGCCCACGCCGGGTGACCAGCTCGCCCCCAGGTGCAGGTGACGCAGGTGCCGCTTCCGCCCGCCGGCCTACTCCTCGACCTCCCCGACGCCCTCCCGGCCGGCCAGCACGTCCGCCGCGTCGATGATCCGGTAGGCGTAGCCCTGCTCGGCCAGGAACCGCTGCCGGTGGGCGGCGAAGTCCTGGTCCAGGGTGTCCCGGGCGACGACGGCGTAGAACCGCGCGCCCCGCCCGTCCGCCTTCGGCCGCAGCACCCGGCCCAGCCGCTGCGCCTCCTCCTGGCGGGAGCCGAACGCCCCGGACACCTGGATCGCCACGCCGGCCTCGGGCAGGTCGATGGAGAAGTTGGCCACCTTGCTGACCACCAGGGTCTGGATCGCGCCGCTGCGGAACCCCTCGAACAGCTCCTGACGGTGCTTGACCGAGGTCTCCCCGGTGATCACCGGGGCGTCCAGCCGCTCGCCGAGGTCGGCCAGCTGGTCCAGGTACTGCCCGATCACCAGCACTCGCTCCCCGACGTGGCGGCGGGCCAGCGCCTGCACCACCCGGGACTTCTGCGCGGCCGTCGAGCAGAGCCGGTAGCGGTCCTCCGGCTCGGCCGTGGCGTACAGCAGCCGGTCCCGCTCGGGCAGGGTGACCCGGACCTCCACACAGTCCGCGGGCGCGATGTACCCCTGGGACTCGATGTCCTTCCAGGGCGCGTCGAAGCGCTTGGGACCGATCAGGGAGAACACGTCGCCCTCCCGGCCGTCCTCGCGGACCAGCGTCGCGGTCAGGCCCAGCCGGCGCCGGGCCTGCAGGTCGGCGGTCATCCGGAAGATCGGCGCCGGCAGCAGGTGAACCTCGTCGTAGACGATCAGGCCCCAGTCCCGGGCGTCCAGCAGCTCCAGGTGCGGGTAGGCGCCCTTCCGTTTCAGGGTCAGCACCTGGTAGGTGGCGATGGTCACCGGCCGGACGTCCTTGCGGGAGCCGGAGTACTCCCCGATCTCCTCATCGGTCAGGCTGGTGCGCTTGAGCAGCTCCTCGCGCCACTGCCGGGCCGAGACCGTGTTGGTGACCAGGATCAGGGTGGTGGCTCCGGCCCGGGCCATCGCCGCGGCGCCGACGATGGTCTTGCCCGCACCGCACGGCAGCACCACCACCCCGGACCCGCCGTGCCAGAAGCCGTCGGCGGCCTGGCGCTGGTAGTCCCGCAGCGACCAGCCGTCCTCGGTGAGCGAGATCGGGTGCGCCTCGCCGTCCACGTACCCGGCCAGGTCCTCCGCCGGCCAGCCCAGCTTGAGCAGGGTCTGCTTGAGGTGGCCGCGCTCGCTGGGGTGCACGCTGACCAGCTCGGCGTCGATCCGGGCGCCGACCAGCGGGGCCACCTTCTTGCTGCGCAGCACCTCCTCCAGCACCGGCCGGTCCAGGGCGCGCAGCACCAGGCCGTGGGTCGGGTGCTTGAGCAGCTGCAGCCGGCCGTAGCGGTCCATCGTCTCGGCGACGTCGACCAGCAGGGCGTGCGGCACCGGGTAGCGGGAGTACTGCAGCAGCACGTCCACCACCTGCTCGGCGTCGTGGCCGGCGGCCCGGGCGTTCCACAGCCCCAACGGGGTCAGCCGGTAGGTGTGCACGTGCTCCGGGGCGCGCTCGAGCTCGGCGAACGGGGCGATCGCCTGCCGGGCGGCGTTCGCGTCCTCGTGGTCGACCTCCAGCAGCAGGGTCTTGTCGCTCTGGACGATCAGTGGGCCGTCGGGCACTCGCAGTTCCTTTCAAGGGGTACCTGGTGTCACAGCAGGGACGAGCGCCCCGGCATTCCCGCCCCGGCCGGGGACCGCCCGGCGCTCAGGCGGCCCCGACGCCGGTCACGCGGTGGATCGGCACGGTGCGCACCACCCGGGTGGTCAGGTCCAGCAGGGTGATCCTGCCCTCGTCCACCGACATCGGCTCGACCAGCATCCGGACCCTTCGGCCGTCCGCCTCGACCAGGCCCAGCCACAGCCGGGCCCGGTCCTCCACCGCCGAGCGCACCGAGCCGATCACCGACATCGGGTCGGTCACGTTCAGCGTGGCCGGGGTGGCCGCCGAGGTGACCGGCTCGTCGTGGCTGCGGGCGGCCGCCAGCAGGGCCCGGACCAGGGTGCTCAGCGCGGCGCCGCGGGGCGCGGTCGGCCCGGTGCGCACCGGCCTCGGCGGGGTCCGGGGCGGGGTGCGGTGGCTGTCGGGGCGGCGCAGCACCAGGGCGCCGTCCGCCGCCTCGGCCGCCGGAGCCAGGCCCATCTGGCGCAGCACGGTCAGCACGGTCTCCGGGCCGGCCGCGGCGGCCAGCACGGTCGGCGCCAGCCGGCGCAGCCGCAGCGCCGCCGCGCGCCGGTCGGCCAGCAGCTCGCTGAGCGCGGACTCGTCGTCCGAGCGCAGGTAGGCACCCGCGGCGCCGACCCGGACCTGGCCGTGCCGGCGGGCGGTGTCCTGGACCAGGTAGGCCAGCGGCTGCGGGACCGGTGTCCGGGAGCCGGCCGCGAGCGCCCGGAGCAGGTCGTCGGCGTTGTGCCCGGTGTCCAGCGCCCGGCGCACGCTCTCTGCGCTGAACCGGTAGACCGTCGCGCCGCCGCGGGACTCCACCTGGGCCACGGCGTCCATCAGGTCGGCCAGCGCGGGCACCAGAGGGCCGGGGGCGACCGCGGTCAGGTCGGCCTGCAGCAGCACGTGGTCCACCGGCTCCGGCAGCGCCTGGTCCAGCAGGTCGGCCGCGGTCGGGTCCCCGCGCAGCAGGCCGCGGGCGGCGGGGGTGAGCTCACCGGCCCCGGTCAGGCCCAGCCAGGCGACCTCCTGCAGCACCCAGCCGGTGATCCGTTCCCGGGCCGGCCCGGAGCGGCGCGGCGCCAGCCAGGCCAGCCGCTGCTGCACGGCCGGCGCCGCCGCGGCCCGCCCCGGCGGCAGGTCGGCCAGGGCGGCCAGCACCTGCGCGCGGAGCTGGGGCGCCTCGGTGCGGTCCAGGTCCGGCCCGAGCGCAGCCCGGATCCCGTCCTTGACGTCGCGGGTGCCGACCAGGCCCGGCAGCCGGGTGGACTCCCGCCAGGCCTGGACCAGCTCCACCCAGCGGTGCCCGACCGTGCCGGCGCGCCAGGGGTCGAAGGCCGGGGTCGGGGCGTACCGCGGCTCCTCCTGCCCGTCGGAGGCGATCAGCCCGCGGACGAACGCCAGCTCGAGCACCCGAGCGGCCACCGGCTCCTCGACCTCCAGGGCGGCAGCGAGCCGGCGCAGGTCCCGGACCCCGATCCCGCCGGCGCGCAGCTCGGCCACCGGGTGCTCACCGAGCCGGCGGCCCAGCTCACCGACCAGCCGGACGACCTCGGCCGCCGCGCCGGCCCCGACCGCCTCGCACCGGCCGGGCCGGGTGGGCGTGGCCTCCAGCGCCGGCGGCTGGACCGCCGGGCCGGGGTGCGGGTGGCCGCCGCGCAGCGCCAGGCCCACCTCGCGGGGCAGCACCACGTGCCCGGGGTCGGCCACCGCGAGCAGGCCGCTGGCCAGCAGCCACTCCACCGGTGAGGCGGTGGCCCGGTCGCCGAGCGGCCGGTCCGCATCCGGCACCCGGCCCACCGGCGGCCCCCAGGTCAGCCGGTCCAGCACCTCGCGGGCCCCCTCGGGAGCCAGGTCCAGCAGCGCGGACAGCCGCTCGGGCTGCCCCAGGTGGGTGGCCAACCGCTCCAGCGCGGTGTCCGGGTCGGGCGCCGGGGGCAGGTCGAGCTCGGCCAGCAGCCGCTCCAGCCGCTGCGGGGAGCGCCGGTCCAGGGCCTCGCGCAGCGGTGGCCCCAGGCCGGCCGGGTGCGGGCCGAGCAGGTCCCGCACGGCGCGCACCAGGTGCAGCGAGCGCGGACCACCCCAGACCAGGGCGAGCGCCCGCAGCCGGCCCAGCTGCTCCCCGGCCGGGGCGCCCCACAGCCGGGAGACCTCCCCGACGGTGGCCGGCTCCGGAAGCAGCGCGAGGACCTCCAGCACCTGCAGCGCCGCGGTGTCCAGGCCGTCCAGGCAGCGTTGCAGGCTGGCCCGGCCGGCGGCCCGGGCCGCCAGGCTGGTCAGGTCCGAGGGCAGCGGGACGGTCAGGTCGGGGCGTGCAGCCAGCAGCTCGACCAGCGCCTGCTCGTCAAAGGAGCGCAGGTCGTCGGCCAGGCTCCGGCGGGCGCGGTCGGCGGTGGACATCGGATTAACGGTACGCCGCGCGGCCCCGGGTGGGCGGGGCGAGCGGCGGTCGCCCGGCATGATGGGCACTCGCCGGAGCCGGGCAGCGGCGGCGGCTGGTGGCCGGGGCGAAACCGGCCGGGAGGTGGTGGCGGTGCGCACGGCGTCCGGACCGACGGTCGGCTTCGACCTGGACATGACCCTGGTGGACTCCCGGGAGGGGATCGCCGCCACGCTGGTCCAGGTGCTCGGCGAGGTCGGGGTGGTGGTCCCGCCGGAGCAGCTCTGGCCGCTGGTCGGGGTGCCGCTGGAGTCCGTGCTGGCCGGCCTGGCCCCGGAGCAGGACGCCGGCCGGCTCGCCGACCGCTACCGGCTGCTCTACCCGCAGGTCGGCATCCCGGGGGTGCGGCTGCTGCCGGGCGCGGCGGAGACGGTCAGCGCCGTGCGAGCGACCGGCGGCCGGGTGCTGGTGGTCTCGGCCAAGGCGGTGCAGGCGGTCCGGGCGGTGCTGGAGCACGTCGGACTGGACCGCGGCGGCCTGGCCCCGGACGAGGTCTGCGGTGGGTTGTTCGCTCAGGCCAAGGGCGCGCGGCTGCGCGAGCTCGGGGCCGCCCTGTACGTCGGGGACCACCCGGGGGACATGCAGGCGGCCCGGACGGCCGGGGTCACCGGGGTCGGGGTGCTGACCGGCCCGCACGGGGAGGACGCCCTGCGCGCGGCCGGGGCCGACGTCGTCCTGCCGGATCTGCGTGCCTTTCCCGGCTGGTTCGCCGGGCACCTGCTGCGGGTCGGTTGATAACGCTCACATAAAGGCGTGCGCGCCTCTTTCCCTGAGTCAGGGTCGGGGCGTACGGTCCTGACACCAAGGGGTGGCCGCCGGATGCAGAGCAGCTCCGGGTGTCGCGATGCCGCCCCCGACGAGGAGGTCACAGGTGGACGGACAACCACGTCCGTTGAGCAGGCGGTCCCTGCTGAACGCGGGCCTGGCCACGCTGGCCCTGCCGCTGGCAGGATGCGGCAGCGCAGTCGCGGCCGGGATCGCGGGTTCCCAGCTGAACCCGAAGACGGTGATCTACTGGAACCTGTTCGGCGGCGGTGACGGCGTCCGCATGCAGGACATGGAGGCCGGCTACCGTTCCAACCACGGGCCGAGCTCGCTGCAGGCCACCACGTTCGCCTGGGGCAACCCGTACTACTCCAAGCTCACTCTGGCCACGGTCGGCAACAAGCCGCCGGACGTCGCGATCTCCCACCTGACCCGGGCCAAGCCGCTGGCCGAGGGCGGGATCATCGACCCGATCACCGACGCCGACCTGGCCTCGGTCGGCCTGAGCGCCTCGGACTTCAACCAGCGGGCGTGGGACTTCCAGAAGACCAACGGGAACACCATCGCGATCCCGCTGGACACCCACCCGATCGTGCTGTTCTTCAACTCCGACGTCTGCTCCAAGGCCGGTCTGGTCGGCAGCGACGGGAACCTGAAGACGATCGAGGGGCTGGACCAGTTCGAGCAGGCCCTGGCCGCGATCAGCAAGGTGACCGGCGGACTGGCGCTGACGGTCGCCAACGTCGGTGACTTCGCCACCCCGTGGCGGGTGTTCTGGACTCTGTACAACCAGCACAAGGGCGCCACCCCCTTCCTGTCCGACAACGGCAGCAAGCTGACCGTGGACGAGGGCATCGCGCTGGACGTGCTGAACCGGATCTCCACCTGGGTGAAGAAGGGCTGGCTGAACGCCTCCCTGGACTACGCCACGGCCGAGAGCTTCATGTTCACCGGCAAGTCGGGCCTGTACATCGAGGGCGAGTGGGAGATCTCCACCGCGCAGGCCGTCAGCGGGCTCAAGTTCGGGATGGCCCCGATCCCGACCCTGTACGACCAGGCCGCGGTGCAGGGCGACTCGCACACGTTCGTGCTGCCCACCAAGGACCGCAGCCCGGAGCAGCGCAAGCAGCACATGGGGTTCATCAAGTCGATGCTCGACCAGAGCATGACCTGGGCCAAGGGCGGTCACATCCCGGCCTACCTGCCGGTCGCCGACAGCCAGGCCTACAAGGACCTGAAGCCGCAGTCGAACTATGCGGCAGCGGCCGAGGCCGTGGTCTACGACGACCCGGCCTGGTACTCCGGCTCGGGGTCGACCTTCGAGAACATCGCCGGCGCCCAGTTCGGGCTGGTCCAGCAGCAGTCGATCTCCCCGCAGGCCGCGATGAGCTCGATCAAGAGCCAGCTGCAGGTCTACCTGCGCACCCCGAGCCCGATGTGAACCGCTCCCGCAGGGCTGACCGGCCGTCCGGGTCGCCCGTGGTGCTGCCCTTCTCGACCCCCTCCCGGAGGTAGTGCTGTGACCGTCCTGTCCAACACGCCGCAGCTTGCAGAACCTGCGCAGCAGAACAAGGTGTCCCGCTACCGTCGCGGTGACTCACGAGCAGCGTGGTTGTTCATCGCGCCGTTCGGCATCTTCTACCTGGCGTTCCTGATCGGCCCCACGATCTGGATGCTGGTGATGAGCTTCTTCAACACCTCGGTGGTGCGCTCGGGCCTGGGCTCCTTCGCCGGGGTGTCCAACTACCGCGAGATGCTCACCCGCTCCGACTTCTGGAGCGCGATGTGGCACACGGTGCAGTTCACGCTCTACACCACGCCCCCGCTGGTGGTGCTGGCCTTCGTCTTCGCCATCCTCACCAACCGGGTGCAGCGCGGGCAGTGGTTCTTCCGGCTCGCCTTCTTCCTGCCCTTCGTGCTGCCCTCGGCCACCATCTCGCTGATCTGGGTGTTCATCTTCACCCCCGACACCGGCTTGTTCGCCCTGGTCGAGGGCTGGTTCGGGCTCAGCTCGGGGGCGGGCATGCTGGCCGACCCGAAGACGGCGATGGTCGGCGTCGCGCTGGCCACCGTGTGGTGGACCCTGGGCTTCAACTTCGTGCTGTACCTGGCCGGGCTGCAGGAGATCCCGCGCGAGCTGTACGAGGCGGCGGCCGTCGACGGCGCCAGCACCTGGGAGCAGATCCGCTACCTGACGCTGCCGCTGCTGAACCGCACGACCACCCTGGTGGTGCTGCTGCAGATCATCGCCAGCCTGAAGATCTTCGACCAGGTGTACCTGATGACCAGCGGCGGGCCGGGCATCTCCACCCAGGTCGCCCTGGGCTTCATCACCGGCACCGGCTTCACCGACAACCGGCTGGGTGCCGCCTCGGCCGCCTCGGTCCTGCTCTTCCTCCTGATCATCGTGATCACCGTGATCCGCCAGTTCGCCGACCGCCGCAGCGGAAAGGAAGCCTGATGAGCAGCACGTCCGCCACCAGTCGCCGAGGCGGGTCCGTCGTCTCGGCCGCGGCCCCGCCGCGCCAGGACCAGCGGATCAGCGGCCGGACGTTCAACCGGGTGGCCGCCGTCATCCTGGTCCTGTTCGCCCTGCTCTGGCTGGTGCCGAGCCTGTTCGCACTGAAGACGTCGCTGTCCACCAACGGGGTGGCCTCGTTGGGGGCCTCGGCGATCCTGAAGAACTGGAACCCGACGCTGCACTCCTACGCCAGCCTGCTCGGTGGCAGCGACATCTGGAACTGGTACATCGCCAGCGCGATCACCGCCGTCGTCACCGCGGCGCTGACCGTGCTGTTCGCCTCGATGGTCGCGTTCGCGCTGTCCCGGCTGCGCTTCCCCGGCCGCAACGGCGTGCTGCTGCTGATCCTGCTGGGCATCATGATCCCCGGCCAGGTGCTGATCATCCCGATCTTCCAGGAGCTGAACGCGCTCAGCCTGCTGAACACCTACTGGGCGGTCATCTTCCCGCAGGTGTCGTTCGTGATCGCGGTGTTCATCTTCAAGCAGTTCTTCGACGGCATCCCGCTGGAGCTGGAGGACGCCGCCCGGATCGACGGCGCGGGCCGCGGGCGGCTCTACTGGTCGATCGTCATGCCGCTGTCGCGTCCGGTCCTGGCCGCGGTGTCGATCTTCGCCTTCGTCTCGGTGTGGAACAACCTGCTGCTGCCGCTGTACGTGCTGTCCAACCCCAAGCTGATGACCCTGCCGGTAGGCCTGGCCACGGTGCAGGGCAGCTACGGCCAGCGCTACGCCGACATCCAGGCCGGCGCCATCCTGGCCGCCCTGCCGCTGGTGGTGCTCTACCTGCTCTTCCAGCGTCAGATCGTCGAGGGCGTGACCGGCACCGGGCTGAAGGGCTGATCACCCGGGGGATCGCGCAGCACCGGTCCTGGCCGGCCCACGGGTCGGCGGGCACGACGAGAAGCACCCGGGCCGGGCGGCCTGATCCAGGCCGCCCGGCCCCTGTCGTGGGCCGGCAGGAGCTAGCCTGGTCCGGGCACCGTCGACCGACGGTCGTCAGCCGAGACGAAGTGAGCTGGGGTACCGACGTGCCGACGGGCAAGGTCAAGTGGTTCGACACCGACAAGGGGTTCGGTTTCCTCGCCAGTGACGACGGTGGCGAGGTGTTCGTGCACGCCTCGGCGCTGCCCGCGGGCTCCACGGCCCTCAAGCCGGGCACGAAGGTCGAGTTCGGGGTGGCCGAGGGGCGTCGGGGTCTGCAGGCGCTGTCGCTGCGGGTGCTGGAGGCGCCGCCGTCGGTGGTGAAGGCGACCCGCAAGCCGGCCGAGGACATGGCGGTCATCGTCGAGGACCTGATCAAGCTGCTGGACCACACCTCGGGGTCGCTGCACCGCGGCCGCTACCCCGACCGGGCCAGCGCCCAGAAGGTGGCCTCGGTGCTGCGCGCGGTGGCCGACGACATCGAGGCCTGACCCCGGCGCCGGCGCCCCGCTCACGCCCGGCGCAGTGCCGCTCCGGTGACGCCCGCCATCGCCAGGGTGAGCACCGCCGCGACGGCCATCGCCCACGGCCCGGACAGCGGCAGGACCAGGCCGAGGCCGCCGCCGAGCACCCAGGACAGCTGCAGCACCGTCTCCGAGCGGGCGAAGGCCGAGGTGCGCACGTCCTCGGGCACCTCCCGCTGGATCAGCGCGTCCAGGCACAGCTTGCCCAGGCCCTGGGCCAGGCCGGCCACCCCGGCCACCACCAGGACCGGGGCCAGCGAGTAGCCCAGCGCGGCCCAGAAGGCGGCGGCCGCGGTCAGCAGCAGCAGCACGAGCACCACCGCGTCCGGCCGCAGCCGGCGCAGCACCGAGCCCAGCGCCGTGCCCAGCGCGCCCCCCACCCCGGCGACCGCGATGACCAGCGCCACCGAGAACGTCGGCGAGAGCCCGGCCAGCGGGTGGGTGCGCAGCCGGAACGCCAGGTAGAGGGTGAGGAAGCCGGTGAAGGCCCGGAAGGTCGCGTTGGCGCGCAGGCCCAGGACGATCCGCGGCCCGGTGCTCCAGCGCCGGGGGGCGCGCGCGGCCGGGCTGCGCGCAGCGGCCGGGCTCCGGGGGGTGAGCGGGTGCGGGTCGGTGGACAGCCGGGCCTCCACCTCGCCCTCGCTGGAGTCCACCCGGGGCGAGAGGGCCAGGGCCGGGACGGTGCCGGCGGCGAAGACCACGAAGGCCAGCCGCAGCGCCCACTGCGGGCCGACCCACGCGGTCAGCCCGGCGCCGACCGGCGCGCCGAGGGTCATCGCCGCCACCCCGGCCAGGCTGATCCGGGAGTTGGCCGCCACCAGCGTGAACCGGGCCGGCAGCACCCGGGGCAGGGCGGCCGCCCGGGTGACCAGGTAGGCCTTCTGGCAGACCAGGAACCCGAACGCCGCCAGGTAGAGCCCGATCGAGGCGTCGGTGGGTCCGGACACGCTGCCGGCCATCACCCAGGCCAGGAACGCGCGCACCACCATCGTGGTGGCCAGCGCGTACCGCCGGCCGCGGCGCACCCGGTCCAGCAGCGGGCCGAGCACCGGGGCGAGCACCGCGAAGGGCACCATCGTGACCAGTAGCGAGGTCGCCACCCGGGCCCGCGCGGTCTCGGTGGCCACCGAGAAGAAGATCGTGCTGGCCAGCGAGGTCAGGATCAGGGTGTCGGCGAAGGTGGCCACCAGGTGCAGCTCCACCAGCCGGGCCAGCCCGGCCGGCCCGGCGCCGCCGGCGTGGGTCAGGGCCCGCACGCCCCGGTAGGCGGTCCGGGCCCCGCGGCCGCCGGTCCGGCCGGCGGCGCCGGCACCGGCCAGGGCACGCCGGCCCAGGCCCGCGACCCCGTGGCCGCGGGCCGCGCGGGAGGGGTGCGGCGACGTCACCGTCCCATCCTGGCAAGCGATGGGGGACAATCGTCGACGTGCCACCCGTGAGCCATGCCGACCCGGCCGCCCGTCCTGCCCGAAGCCGAGCCCGCGCTGCCCGCCCACCGGCGGCCGACGCCGCCTGCGTGGCCGCCGTGGACCTGGCCCGGGAGGCGGCCGTGCAGGCCGCCGGTGCCGACGCGGTCGGCGAGCACGTCGGCCACCGGGTGGAGGGTGACCGGCTGGTCACCCACCACTTCGCCGCTCGTCAGCCGGGTTACCGGGGCTGGTCCTGGGCGGTGACCGTGGCCCGGGCCTCCCGGGCCAAGGTGGTCACCGTCTGCGAGGTCGTCCTGCTGCCCGGCGAGGAGGCGATCCTGTCCCCGCAGTGGGTGCCCTGGGCCGACCGGATCGCCCCCGGTGACCTCGGCGCCGGCGACGTGCTGCCGCGGCGTGAGCAGGACCTGAACCTGGAGGCCGGGTACGAGGAGACCGGTGACCAGGACGCCGACGAGGTGGCCCTGTGGGAGCTGGGGCTGGGCCGTCCGCGGGTGCTCGCGCCGCAGGGTCGGGACGCCGCCGCCGAGCGCTGGCTGGCCGGGCCGAACGCGGCGGGCGAGCGTGCCCCGCAGGCCGCCTGCGCCAGCTGCGGCTACCTGCTGCTGCTGGCCGGCTCGCTGCGCCAGGCGTTCGGGGTCTGCGCCAACGAGTGGTCCCCGGCCGACGGGCAGGTGGTCAGCCTGGGGTTCGGCTGTGGTGCGCACAGTGAGACCGACGTGGAGCAGCAGCCCCCGGCCTCGCTGCCCGAGCCGGTGCTGGACGAGTTCGCGCACGACGCCATGGTGCTGCCCCGCTCAGGCGCCGATGAGCAGGTCGGCTGAACCGGCCGACCAGCCCGAGCGGCCCGGGCAGGGGCTGGCGGACCCGTTCGGCACGGCGGAGCGCCGGCACCGGCTGATCGAGCAGTGGGCGGCCTCCCCGCTGCGGTTCCGGGAGGACGCCAACAGCGAGCAGGACCATGCGCTGGGTGGCTACCGCGGCCGGGCGGTGGTCGAGCTGGCCCAGAACGCGGCCGACGCCGCGGCCCGGGCCGGGGTGCCGGGCCGGTTGCTGCTCACCCTGGCCGAGACCGCGGACGGCGGCGTGCTGGTGGCGGCCAACACCGGGGCTGCGCTGGACGCCGACGGGGTGGACGCCCTGGCCTCGCTGCGGGCCTCGGCCAAGCGCGACCAGGACGCGGTGGGCCGGTTCGGCGTCGGGTTCTGCGCGGTGCTCGAGCTGACCGAGGAGCCGGTGCTGCTCTCCGCCGGCCGCGGGGTGCGCTTCTCCGCGGCCGAGACCCGGACCCTGGTGGCCCGCGCGGCGGCCGGCGTGCCCGCGCTGGGCGAGGAGCTGGCCCGCCGGGACGGCGCCGTGCCGGTGCTGCGGCTGCCGTTCCCGGCCGTCGGCGAGGCCCCTGAGGGGTACCGGACGGCGGTCCTGCTGCCGCTGCGGGACGCCGACGCGATGGCCGCGGCGCAGCGCCAGCTGGAGCAGGTCGACGACACCCTGCTGCTCGCGCTGCCCGCCCTGGCGGAGGTCGGCGTGCAGCTGCCGGGCCGTCCGTTGCGGGTGCTGCGCGAGGTGCACCGGCGCTGGCGGGTGCACCGGCGCAGCGGCCTGCTGGCCGAGCCGCTGCTGGCCGGGCGGCCGGTCGAGGAACGGTCCCGGCGGGCCTGGCAGGTGACCTGGGCGCTGCCCCGGCCCGGCCCGCACGCCCCGGACGGCGGGCTCGCCGTCCCCCAGGTGCTGCACGCGCCGACGGCGTCCGCCGAACCGCTGCACTGGCCGGGGCTGCTGGTGGCCACCTTCCCGATGGACCCCTCCCGTCGGCACCTGGTGCCCGGACCGCTGACCGACCAGCTGACCGAGCACGCGGCCACCGCCTGGGTGGAGCTGATGGAGCAGGTGGCCACGGCCGGGGAACCGGTGTGGGAGCTGGTCCCGACCGGGCTGCCGGGGGGCGCGCTGGACGCCGCGTTGCGGGCCCGGGTGGCCGACCTGGCGCCCGCGGCGGCCCTGCTTCCGGCGGCGCAGGACCGCCGGCTGCTGGTCCGCGGCCGGGACGCGGTCGCTCTGGAGGGCAGCGCGGGCGCGGACGAGCAGGTGGTGGGCGCGTTGGCCGACCTGGTCGCGGGGCTGGTCCGGGTGCCCACCGCGGCCCGGGCCGCCGCCGGCGTGCTCGGTGTGCACCGGGTCCGGCTGGCGGACCTGGTCGAGCAGCTGCCGGCGGCCGGCTCCCCAGCGGCCTGGCGGCAGCGCTACCAGGCGTTGGCCGCGCTGGCCACCGACCCCGACCAGCGGGAGGCGCTCAGCGGCCTGCCGGTGCCGCTGGCCGACGGCCGGACCGTCCGCTCACCGCGCGGCTGCGTGCTGACCGACCCGCTGACCGACCCGCACGCCGCCCGGGTCGCTGCGGCGCTGGCCAGGCTGGGGGTGCGCACGGTGCACCCGGACGCCGCCCACCCGCTGCTGCTGCGGCTGGGGGCCCAGCAGGTCGGCCCGCGGCAGGCTGTGCTGCTGCCCGCCGTCCGGGCGGCGGTGCAGGCCTCACCGGACGCCGAGGACCCCCAGCAGGTCGCGGACGCCGTCCTGGACCTGCTGGCCGTGCTGCCGGAGCAGGACGCGACACCGGTGGCGCCCTGGGTGGCGGACCTGGCGCTGCCCGACGAGGACGGCGAGCTGGCCCCGGCCGGTGCCCTGGCCCTGCCGGGATCGCGGGCGGCGGCCTGGCTGGACCCGCGGGAGATCGGGGTGGTCGACCCGGCGCTGGTGCGGCGCTGGGGCGAGCAGGTCCTGGCCCGGGCCGGCGTGCTGACCGGGCTGGTCGTGGTGCGGGTGGACGAGCTGGCGGTGGAGGAGCCCGGGCAGGGCCCTGAGCTGGACCAGCTGGCGGGGGTGGACCGGTGGCTGGCCGACGTGCGCCAGGAGGTGAGCGCGGCCGGACTGCCGCTGGAGGGCGCGTGGATCGCGGACCTGGAGGCCGTCCATGACCTGGAGCTGGTCACCGACCGGGCCTGGCCGCAGGTGCTGGCCGCGGTGGCGTCCGAGCAGCCGCTGCGGGAAGCCGTCACTCGCCCCGCGCGTGTCCAGACCGCCGCCGGCGCCCTGGAGGTGTGCGGCCTGACCGCCTGGTGGCTGCGCCGACGGTTCCTGCCGGCCGGCGCGGCGGCGCTGCCCGAGGCGGAGGAGGTGCTGGCCGGCGTGCTGCCGGCCGCGCCGCCGGTGCTGGCCCAGCTGGCCCGGCTGCCCGCGCTGCCGGTCGCCGCGCGCGCCGCGCTCGGGCTGTTCCAGACGGTGCCGGAGCTGACCCCCGGCGCGGTGCCGGCCCTGGTCGCCGGTCTGGCCCGGGCGGACGCCGAGCCGGGGGTGGCCGGCCTGGTCCGGCTGTGGCACCGGCTGGCCGAGCTGGCGGCCTGCGCACCGCAGGTGCCCTCGCCACCGGGCACCTGGGCGGTGCGCCGCGCGGGCGGGTCGTGGCAGGCGGCGCTCTGCGAGCCCGAGGCGGTGCTGACCGTGGAGGCCCCGTGCTGGTTGCAGCTGCCGGGCTACCAGGGGTTCGTGCTGGCACCGCGGGGCGGCGGGCCGGCGCTGGCCGAGCTGCTGGACCTGCCCTGGGCGGGGGAGGCCCGGCCCACGACTCCCGGTCGGTGCCGGCCGGTGCCGCCGGTGGTGGCCGGTCTGCTGCCCGCCGCGCCCCGGACCTGGCAGCAGCACCAGCGGCTGCGGGTGGAGGGCGAGAGCGTCGACTGGTGGGTGGAGGGTGAGGGCGGCCAAGCGCTGCTGCACGCCTGTTCAGCGGCCGGGCTGGCGCGCGGGCTGGCCTGGGCGGCCGGGGCCTGGTCGGCTCACCCACTGCTGGCGCAGGTGCTGGCCCACCCCGACCCCGCCACGGTCGCGGCGGTCGGCGTCGAGCTGGCCTTCAGCGCCTCGAGCCCCGCCGGGGCGCCCGGCTTGCTCAGCCCGTTCAGCCCCGGTGCTGGCGGCTGAGCCAGAACAGCCCGTACAGGCCGAGCACCATGCCGACCCACGGCGTCCACACCCACCAGCCCCGGCCCTGGGCGACCAGCTCGCCGTGGAAGACCAGGGCCAGCACGCCCAGCACCAGCCACACCAGCAGCCCGACCAGGGTGGGGATCCGGGCGTCGACGTCGAGCGGGGGTGGGCTGGGCAGGCGGCGGTGCGGGGGCGGGACGAACGGAGGGCGCACGGGCCTACCCCACCACGACGAAGGTGACCCTCGTGTCGGTGGCCCGGTTCTCCTCGCTGGTGTCCGGCACCAGCGGCCGGGTGTCACCGAACCCCTGCGAGGTCAGCCGGGACGCCGCGACCCCCCGGGCGACCAGGGCCCGGACGACGTTGGCGGCTCGCCGGCGGCTGAGCGCGAGCAGCGCGGCGGGCGTCCCGTCACCGGCGGTGTCGCTCTCCACCCGGACGTCGACCTTGGGGTTGGCGGCCAGGATCTGGGCGGCCTGGCCGACGGTCAGGTAGCCCTCACGGGTGAGGTTGGCGGTGTCGCCGCGGAACTGCACCTGGGGCAGCGCGCTCAGCCGCAGCGCGATGCCCTCCGCCGAGGCCGGGTCCAGGTCCAGGGCGGCGAAGACCCGGTCGGTGACCGCTCCGGCCGGCCAGGACGCCGCGGCTGCCTTCCGGAACCGGGACACCTCCGCGGCGTCCACGGCGGTGCCGGTGGCCACCAGGTGACCGGGCGTGACCTCGAGCACGACGGCATCCTGCGGGCGCAGGGCGGTCAGGACCCGGCCGAGCCGGCTCACGCTGGTGGCCTCCACGCCGGTCGGTCCGGACCCGTCGGTGCCGCGCTGACCGGCTCCGGTGACCACCTGCGTGCGGTCCCGGACCGCGCCGGCGCCGACCACCGTCTGCGCCGCGCGGACCAGCCCGGCCTGCGCGCTGCTGCTGCCCACCGCGCCGGAGAGGTAGACCTGCCCCTGCCTGAGGGTCACCCGCAGGAACGGCGTGCCGGCCGCGGCCGCCACCGCGCCGGGGGCCGCGCTGCCGGGCGGCACGTCCTGGGCGCTGTCCAGCACCGAGGCGCGGCCCAGGCTGCCGGCAACCGCCACCCCGACGCCGGCCAGCACGGCCAGCGCGGCCACGCCGGCGCCGCGGGCGACCGGGCCGCTGCGCTCCGCCCAGGCCATCACAAGCCGCGCCCTCCGGTGGTGAGCTCCCGCAGCGCGCCCCGACCATCCGGTTCGCCGTCCTGGTCCACGCCGTCCAGGTCCGGCGCCGCGTCGGCGGCCAGCTGCCGGGCGCGCGCGGGCCAGGCGCCCATCCCCGGGACGGCGCGCAACCGGGCCCCGCGCAGCGCCAGTCGCAGCGTGGCCTCGTCGCAGCGGGCCAGGTCCTGCAGGTGCGTGACCCCGGCCGCCCGCAACGCGTCGGCCACCCTCGGGCCGATCCCCTCCACCTGCAGCAGCGGGTCCGCCACGGCCGCCCGCGGCGCCGGCGCGGGCACCCCGTCGCGCAGCGCCGCCGCCCGCTGCGGCCAGCTGGCCAGGCTGGCGGCGGCCCGGAGGTGGTCGGCCCGCAGCGCGTTCCGCAGCTGCTCCGGGTCGGCCGCGGCCACGTCGTCCACACTGCGCAACCCGGCGCGGTACAGGGCGAGCGCCGACTTGGCGCCGATCCCCTCGACCTGCTGCAGCCGGCGCAGCGCGGCCGGGTCCGGGTCGGGCTCACCGGCTGAGGGCCAGTCCACCGGCAGCGCCGAGGGCCGCAGGTCCGGTGCCGCCGGCCAGGAACCGTCACCCAGCCAGTCGTCGCAGTCCTGGGGGTCGTTGTGGTCGGGGTGGGCGCTCTGGTCGTTCTGGTCGGGCTCGTGGTCCGGTCCAGGGCCGTCCGGCGGCTCGAGCCAGCTGTCCCGCTCGGGCTGGGCGTACGCCCCGGGGACGGGGTGCTGCCACGGGACCGGGAGGTAGCCGTCCGGCTCCAGCTCGGGCAGCACCGCGTGACCGGCCGCAGCCCCGGCCCACGGCTGCGGCGTGGGTTGGCGCTCGACCGTGCCCAGGGTCCAGCCGCCATCCTCGCCGGCCCGGTCGTCGTGCCGGTCGTCGTGCTGGTCGTGCTGCTCGGCCAGGGGCTGGCCCTCCGAGCGACGGTCGGCGCCCTCGTCGGTGGCCGCGGCGGGGTCGGTCGCGGCGCCACCCTCGCCGCCGTCCTCGGCCGGCGGCAGGGCCCGGGCCTGGACCCTCGGCAGCACGTCGCTGGCACCGACCCGGCTGACCGGGTTCACCCCGACCCGGCGCCCGGCGCGGATCTTGCCCCAGTACAGCCAGCCCACGCCGAGGCCGGCCAGGAAGGCCAGCACGACAGAGGGGATGGACGTCTTGGCGAAGTCGAGCACCTAACCTCCCACGTGCCGGCCGGACGAGCCGGATGCCCCCACCCTGAGCATACCCATTGGTCACGGTCTGTCAGTGATCGACACCACCGACCGACACCGCCGACCGGCAGCGCCGACCCGCTGCGGTCGAGGTGGGGGGCGCGCTCTGGTGGGATGGCACGGGCACTCGTCGGTGGAGAGGACGCAGGTATGACGCAGCAGACGCAGGAGGCCGGCAGGCGCCGGGTGGCCGTGGTGACCGGGGCGAGCAGCGGGATCGGGGCCGAGACGGTACGGGCGCTGGCCGCTGCGGGTTTCGCGACGGTCAGCGCCGCCCGTCGGGTCGACCGGTGCCAGGAGCTGGCCGAGCAGGTCGGGGGGCGGGCGGTGGAGCTGGACGTCACCGACCAGGCCTCGGTCGACGCCTTCGCCGAGCAGGTCGGGGAGGTGGACGTGGTCGTGCACAGCGCCGGCGGCGCGATCGGCACCGACCGGGTGGACGAGGCGGACCTGGGCTCCTGGCAGACGATGTACGACAGCAACGTGCTCGGCGTGCTGCGGGTCACCAAGGCCCTGCTGCCGGCGATCCGGCGCGGCGGCAACGGCCACGTGGTGGTGATCGGTTCCATCGCCGGCTTCGAGGTCTACCCCGGTGGGGCGGGCTACACCGCGGCCAAGCATGCGGTCAGCGCGCTGGTGCAGACCCTGCGCCTGGAGCTGCTGGGCGAGCCGGTCCGGGTCACCGAGGTCGCCCCGGGCATGGTGGAGACCGAGTTCAGCGTGGTCCGCTTCGGTGGCGACCAGGAGCGGGCGGACGCCGTCTACCGGGGGATGACCCCGCTGACCGGGGCCGACGTGGCCGACCTGGTCACGTACGCGGTGACCCGCCCGGCGCACGTCAACATCGACCACGTGGTCATCCGGCCGGTGGCGCAGGCGACGGCGACGATGGTGCACCGGCAGGAGTGACCCGCGCCGGCCCCGGGCCCGGCGCGGCGGCCGGCACCCGGGGCCGCACCTGGTCGGCCGGCACCTCCCGATAGTGCTGCAGCCCGGGGCCGGCCAGGTAGGTGACCACGGCCCGCCAGCCGCGGCCGGGACGGGCGGCGCGGATCCAGCAGTGCAGCCGGCCGGGGTACCAGCGCCCGTCCGGGTGCAGGACCTCCACGGGGGGCCGCTCGGTGCAGGCGAAACGGTGGTGGGTGCGGGCAGGGGGCATACGGCTCGGCCCTCGGTTCGGCCCGCCGGCAGGCGGGGGACGGCTCGACCCTCGCTCTCGACCCTCGGTCAGCCTAGCTCCGCGGCCAGCGCGAGCGCCCCCGCGGCCGCCGGGGTCAGCCGCGCGGAGGCGGGGCCCTGCCAGAGCCGGCGCAGGCCGGCCGCGTCCAGCCGGACGGTGGCGAGCCGGTCGAACTCCACGCCCGGTCTCAGCCCCAGGTCGGGCGCCGCGGCGTCGGGCACCTCGGCGGCCCGCAGGTCCAGCCGGAGCACCACGTCCGGTCGCAGCCGGAGCAGGTCGTGGGCCAGCCCGAGCACCCGGGCCCGGCTGGCCAGCTGCGCGGACGGCAGCTCGAGGCCCAGCTCCTCGGCCAGCTCGGTGGCGGCCGTGCAGGCAGCCGGGTCCGGGCGCCCGTCCGCCAGCGTGCCATCCTCCAGCATCCCCGACGGCGCGACGTGCCAGCGGCCGGGATCGGTGGCCACCGCGGCGCTGCGCCGCCCCAGCACCGCCCGGGGCACGCCGTCGACCGGGTCGGGCACGGTGAGCAGCACGCTCACCCCCAGCGCCGCGCACCGGCCGGTGCCGGAGGTGAGTGGGTCCGGGCACACCGCCAGCGCCCGGCGGCGCCGGACCGGTTCGCCGCCGCGCTCGGCCTCCTCGCGCAGGGCGTCGCAGGTGGCGAGCATGTCGAAGTAGCCGCCTCGGGTGGTCAGCAGCCGCCGGTCAGGGCCGCGGCCGGCGAGGGCGAGCACCGCGCCGTCGTGCAGGCCGGGCCGGGCGGCCCGCAGCGCCGCCAGGTGCGCGCGGCCCAGGTCCAGCAGCTGCGGGTCGCATCCAGGGCCGGGTCCGGGCAGCGGGGTCAGCAGCTCACCGGTGCTGGTGGGCAACGGTTCCAGCGCCACCGGCCAGCTGCGGCCGGCCCGGGTCAGGGGCTCGGCGCCGGGCAGCAGCGACCGGGGGGCGGGGTCGTCGCTCACCCGGCCAGCCTAGGGCGCCGCGTCCCGGGCCCACGGAATGCTTAGCAAGGGTAATGAGTTAGGCTCATGATGTGGGAACGAGAGCAGGTGCGGACGTCGTCGAGGTGGGCGCGGTGCGCCCCGGCCGCTGCCGGCCCGCCGGCCTGTCGGCCGACCTGCGGATCTCCCTGATGCGCGTCGTCCGCCGGCTGCGCGCGGAGAAGGACGACGCCGAGCTGAGCGATGCGCAGTACTCGGTGCTGGCCCTGCTGGACCGGCACGGCCCGAGCACGCCGGGGGAGCTGTCGGCCCTGGAACGGGTCCGGCCGCCCTCGATGACCCGCACCCTGAACGGCCTGGAGGGCGCCGGCCTGATCGGGCGCGCCCCGCACCCGCAGGACCGGCGCCAGGTCCTCATGCAGCTGACCGGCCCCGGCCGGGCCACGGTCGAGGCCACCCGGCGCCGTCGTGACGCCTGGCTGGCCCGCCGGCTGGCCGAGCTCGCCCCCGAAGAACGCCGAACTCTGGCTGCGGCCAGCGAGATCCTGAGGAGGATCGCCGACTCGTGAGCCCCACCTTCCGTTCCTTGCGCGTCTACAACTACAGGTTGTGGGCCACCGGGGCCATCGTCTCCAACACCGGCACCTGGATGCAGCGGGTGGCCCAGGACTGGCTGGTGCTGACCCAGCTCAGCAACAACTCCGGCGTCGCGGTCGGGCTGACCACCGGGCTGCAGTTCGCGCCGATCCTGCTGATGGCGCCGGTGGCCGGCGCGGTCGCCGACCGGTTCGACCGACGCAAGGTGCTGCTGGCCACCCAGACCGCCTCGGGCGTGCTGGCCGGTCTGCTCGGGTTGCTGGTGGTCAGCGGGGCGGCCCAGCTGTGGCACGTCTATGTGTTCGCCACCCTGCTCGGCGTGGTCTCCGCGATCGACGGGCCGGCCCGGCAGGCCTTCGTCTCCGAGCTGGTGCCCCTGGAGGACCTGCCCAACGCGGTCGGCCTGAACAGCGCCAGCTTCAACGCCGGCCGGCTGATCGGGCCGGGCATCGCCGGTCTGCTGATCCACTGGTTCGGCACCGGGCCGGTGTTCCTGATCAACGCCCTCACCTTCGGCGCCGTGCTGACCTCGCTCACCCACATGCGCACCGCGGAGCTGCGCGGCGTGCAGCGCTCCCGGCGCGGCGGCGGCGTCGTGGAGGGGCTGCGCTACGTACGCTCCCGGCCGGACATCATGATGATCCTGGTCATCGTGGGCATGGTCGGCACGTTCGGGATGAACTTCCAGCTCACCACGGCCCTGATGGCCCGCTTGCAGTTCGGCAAGGGCGCCGGGGAGTACGGGCTGCTCGGCTCGATCATGGCGATCGGCTCGCTGGGCGGCGCGTTGCTGGCCGCCCGCCGGGAACACCCGCGGCTGCGGCTGGTGGTGGGGGCCACGGTGGCCTTCGGGGTGACCGCGACCATCGCGGCGCTGATGCCCACCTACACCACCTTCGCGATCGCCCTGGTTCCGGTCGGGCTCTCGGCGCTGACCCTGATGACGGCCGCCAACGCCACCGTGCAGATCTCGACCGACCCGCAGATGCGCGGCCGGGTGATGGCCCTGTACATGGCGATCTTCATGGGCGGCACCCCGCTCGGCGCGCCGATCGTCGGGTGGCTGGGCGGGGCCTTCGGCCCGCGCTGGTCCATCCTGATCGGCGGCGTGGCCGCGGTGGCGACGGCGGTGGCGGTCACCGGCTGGGCGATCGCGGTGCGCGGGCTCCGGCTGCACTGGACCGTGCGGCAGCCGATGCGGCTGGCCATCAACACCGTCCGCTCGCCCTCGGCCTCGCCGGTCGAGCGGCGCCGGGCCGCCGGCGAGGAGGTCGCCTCGGCCCAGGCCCGGGACGCCGCCTCGGCGGCCTGAGCCAGGCGGTCGGTCCAGCCCGGCCCATCCGGGCCTGCGGACCCGCTCGCGCCTCGCCCGAGCCTCGAGCCCGCTGGCGGTCAGGTCAGCCCGAGGGCGTGGCCGAGGTAGCGGTACCCGACGAAGGCCACCACGTCCAGCAGGGTGTGGGCCACGACCAGCGGCATCACCCGCCCCCGCCGCCGGAAGAACTCGGCGAACACGACGCCCATCACCGCGTTGCCCAGGAACGGGCCGAACCCCTGGTACAGGTGGTAGGAGCCGCGCAGCACGGCGCTGGCTGCCGTGACGCCGACCCGGGGCCAACCCAGCTCCCGCAGCCGGGTGGTCAGGTAGCCGACCACCACCACCTCCTCCAGGACGGCGTTCTTCACCGCCTGCAGCAGCAGCACCGGCACCGCCCACCACACCGCGCTGAGCGCTTCGGGCACCACCTGGGCGGTGATCCCCAGCGCCCGGCCGGCCGCGTACAGGCCCAGCCCGGGCAGCCCGATCGCCGCCGCCAGCCCGGCGCCCCAGGTCAGGTCCCGCAGCGGGCGGCCCGGGTCCAGCCCCAGCCGGCGCACCGCCGAGCGCCCGGACCCGGACAGCAGCCACAGGGCCAGGGCGACCGGGACCAGGGTGAAGGCGATCCCGGCCAGCTGGTAGGTCAGGTCCAGGTAGGGGCGGGGGGAGGCGGAGGCGTTCAGGGTCGCCTGCTGGCTGGCCAGCGGAGCACCGGCGGTCAGCTTGGCGACCAGGCTGATCACCGAGTACACGGCCGACTGCCCCAGGGACAGGCCCAGCACGATCCACACCTCGGCGCCGAGTCGGCGCCGGGTGGACGGGGTCGGGGTCGCAGTGGTCACAGCAGGCTCCAGCACGCCATCATCCTCGGTGCGGGCGCTGGGAGCCGACTGTGCGTCTGCTGGGCACCCGCTCAGCGGACCACCGGCTCAGCGGACCACCCGCTCGGCGGCTCACGGCCGTCGCCGCCCGGACGATGGGAACAGTGGGCCACGGAAGGCCTGCGGCCGGTGCGGCCGGTCGGCAGGTCATGGAGGACCCAGGATGAACACCCAGGACGGGGGCGGTCCGGCCAGGCCGCCCTGGATGGACGAGGCGTTGGCCGCGACGCTGGACGCCGCGGTGGGCCGGGCCATCGAGGACGGGATCAGCGCCGCCCTGGCCCGGGCCCGGGCCGGTCACCGGGACGACGCGGCGGTCATGTTCGACGCCGCCTGGGACACGGCGTTGGCCGCCGGTGACGCGCTGCACGCGTGCGTGGCGGCACACTTCGCGGCCTACTGCTACGACGACGTGCTGGTCCGGCTGGGTTGGCACCTGCGGGCGCTGGAGCAGGCACAGCGGGTGACCGGCCTGCCGCAGGTGCTGGCCCTGGCCCCGGCCCTGCACGCCAACCTGGCTGACACGTTCCTGCGGCTGGGCGACCTCCGGGCCGCCCGCCACCACCTGCGGCTCGGGCTGTCCTCGCGGGACCAGCTGGAGGCCGGCCCGTACGCCCGATCCATCTGTGCCCTGCTGCAGCGCACCGCTGACCTGCTGCAGGGCATCGACTCGGGCCGGCTGGTCGCCCCCGGCCGGCGGGTGCCGGCGCCGCCGTCCGCCCCGCGCGGGGCCCTGGCCCGGTGGCGCCAGTCCCTGCTCGGCGGGGCTCCGGCCGGTCCCGGAGCGCCGGTGGGCGGACCGGGGACGGTGCCCGGCCCTCGGGATGGCACCGCAGGTCAAGGACACATGACAGCTGTGTGACGAGCGGCGCATCGTTGCCGGGGCACACCGGTCTTCCCCTACAGTGACGGCATGGGTGCACAGCTCGGGGGGCGTCCCGCCGGACGGGGACGAGGCAGGACGGCCACGTCGGCGGCGCGCAGCGCCCGGCCGGCGACCAGCTCGGCCCGCACCGGGGAGGCAGACGCCGTCGCCGCGCTGCTGTCCACCTCCCAGACCCTGGCCGCGCTGACCTCCCAGGCCGTCAGCGGCACCGGCACCGAGGTGACCGCGGTGCAGATGCGCACCCTGACCACCATCGCGCAGGCCGGGGCGGCACCGGCCGGCGTGCTGGCCGCCACCCTCGGCGTTCACCCCTCGACCTTCACCCGCACCATCGACCGCCTGCAGGGCTACGGCTGGGTGCAGCGCGGCGCGAACCCGGCCAACCGGCGGGAGGTCCTGGTCTCGCTGACCCCGGAGGGCAAGAAGGTGCTCAGCTCGGTGACCCGGCGGCAGCGGCAGGCGGTGTCCCGGGCCCTGAACCGGCTCAGCGCAGGCGAGCAGGACCAGCTGATCGACAGTTTGCAGCTGCTCGAACGGGCCTCGACCGAGGCGATGACCAGCGGCCGCCGGCGGCGCAGCTCCTGATCACCAGCATCACCAGCCCTGCCAGCCACCACCCAGCCGCCACCCAGCCGCCACCGGCGACCGCCCGGTGGCGGGCCGGGTGCTCACACCGGCAGGGTGGTGGTGTCCTTCACCGTCTTCATCGCCACCAGGCTGCGCAGCGAGGCCACCCCGGGCAGCTCGCCGAGACGACGGGTGAAGAAGGCCTGGTAGGCGTCCAGGTCGGCGACCGCGACCTGGAGCAGGTAGTCGGCCTCACCGGCCATCAGGTGCGCGCCCAGCACGTCGTCCAGCTGCGCCACCGCCGCCTCGAAGGCGGCCAGCGTCTCCTGCCGCTGGGAGGTCAGCGAGACCATCACGAAGACCCGCAGACCGCGGTGCATCGCGGCCCGGCCGAGCTCGGCCCGGTAGCCGGTGATGTAGCCGCCCTCCTCCAGGGCCCGCACCCGGCGCAGGCAGGGCGAGGGCGAGAGCCGGACCCGCTTGGCCAGCTCGACGTTGGTCAGCCGGCCGTCAGACTGCAGCTCGCGCAGGATCGTGCGGTCGATCGCGTCCAGAGCCATGCCTGCCGTCTGCTGCTGCCTGGGCGCCACGTCTGACCCCTCTCTCGCCGTCCGGTGGCACGACCTGCCCCGGTATAACCGGATGGAAGCACAACTTGGCACCACCTGTCGTGGTCCCGCTCCTACTCTGCTGGCAGGCAGGCCGCGACCAGGCTCGGTGCGGCACCGACGAGGCTCGACACGGAAGGCGTGAGGTCATGAAGGTCGGCATCCCCCGCGAGGTCAAGAACCACGAGTACCGGGTGGCCATCACCCCGGCCGGGGTGGTCGAGCTGGTCCGCGCGGGCCACCAGGTCTTCCTCGAGAAGGACGCCGGGGTCGGCTCCTCGATCCCGGACGAGGCCTACGTCGCCGCCGGTGCGCAGATCCTGGCCGAGGCCGACGACGTCTGGGCCGAGGCCGAGCTGGTGCTCAAGGTCAAGGAGCCGGTGGCCTCGGAGTACCACCGGATGCGTGAGGGGCAGGTGCTGTTCACCTACCTGCACCTGGCCGCGGACAAGGCGCTCACCCAGGAGCTGGTCGAGCGCAAGGTGACCGCGATCGCCTACGAGACCGTCGAGCTGGCGGACCGCTCGCTGCCGCTGCTGGCCCCGATGTCGGAGGTGGCCGGCCGGCTCGCCCCGCAGGTCGGCGCCCACACCCTGATGCGCGCCCAGGGCGGGCGCGGGGTGCTGATGGGCGGCGTGCCGGGCGTCTACCCGGCCAAGGTGGTCGTGGTCGGGGCCGGGGTGGCCGGCCAGAACGCCGCCGCGATCGCGCTCGGCATGCAGGCGGAGGTGCTGCTGCTGGACCGCAACGTGGCCCGGCTACGGCAGATGGACGCGATCTACCAGGGCCACTGCCAGACCGTGACCTCCAACGCCTACGAGCTGGAGCGGGCGGTGCTGGACGCCGACCTGGTGATCGGCGCCGTCCTGGTGCCCGGCGCCCGGGCGCCCAAGCTGATCAGCAACGAGCTGGTCTCCCGGATGAAGCCGGGCAGCGTGCTGGTCGACATCTCGATCGACCAGGGCGGCTGCTTCGAGGACTCCCGGCCGACCACGCACGACGACCCGACCTACCCGGTGCACGACTCGGTCTTCTACTGCGTGGCCAACATGCCCGGCGCCGTCCCCAACACCAGCACCTACGCGTTGACCAACGTCACGCTGCAGTACGCGACGGAGCTGGCCGGCCGGGGCTGGGCGCAGGCGCTGCGCGCCGACCCCTCCCTGGCCAAGGGCCTGAACACCTGTGCCGGCGCGGTCACCTACGGGCCGGTCGCCCAGGCGCACGCCCTG
Source organism: uncultured Actinomycetota bacterium (assembly GCA_963821825.1). Lineage (GTDB taxonomy): Bacteria > Actinomycetota > Actinomycetes > Actinomycetales > Kineosporiaceae > CAWGFD01. Next base: position 3,492,031 of record CAWGFD010000002.1, on the reverse strand, counting down.
GAGCACACGCCGCTGGCCGACGTCCTGGGCTGAGCGGGCCGGGATGCGCCAGCCGCCTGCGGTGTGTAACTATGCCCACACTTTGAGTTCGGTCTTGGGAGGTGCACGTGGCGCAGCGGCGAGGGCACCTGCGGGTGGCGCCCGGTCTGACCCGGTGGGTGCTGCCGGCGACGATCGATCGGTTGGAGAAGGAGGCCGGCTCCTACACCTGCCCGCGCTGCGGGGAGGGCGGTGACCTGCGGGACGGCGGGGACGCCTCCCTGCTGCTGGAGGTGACGGCGGCCGGCCGCCGGGTGCTGCTCGCGCACGCGGCCTGCATGCCCTCCCAGGTGCTGCTGGCGCCCGGGGCCCAGGAGACCCCGGACCGGCGGCCCGGTGGGGTCGCCGGCACCCGGCTGCTGAACCTGGAGACCGGGTTCCTCCCGGCCGACGACCTGCTGCCCTGCCTGTACCTGCAGACCGAGCTCGCCGCCCCGGTGACCAAGCTGCCGCGCAGCGCCAAGGGCCTGGACCCGCTGGTGGTGGCCTCGATGGCCTCCGGGCTGCACCTGCTGGTGCACCCGGGCACCGAGCCACCGCCGGTGGCCGACTGGCGGGTGACCGTGGACGAGTCGGACACGGTGCGGGTGTGGGGGCCGGACAGCGCGCCGGTCGCGCTGCTGTCCGCGCCCGACCCGGCCTGGGCGCGAATGATCCGGATGCGCAAGCGCCTGGTGGTGCTGACCGGGGCCGGGCCGGGTGCCTTCGTGGACAACCCGACCAGCTCGCGACGGGTGATCGACCTGACCGCGCTGGAGACCGACGGAGCTGCCGGACACCTGGCCGGCGGCACGGTGCAGCTGCGGACCATGGCGGTCGCCGGCCGTTGACCCGGCCGGCCAGGCGTCCGGCTCCGGCCGGCGGGCCTGGGACGATGGGCCCATGCCTGAGGAGCTCGCCACGGCACTGGCGGACCTGCGCCCGCTGCTGACCGGCCCGGACCTGGTGCGGGCGGTCGCCTCCGGCGCCCGGCGTGGGGCGCGGCCCCGGTGGAGCCGGGTCGAGCTGCGCCGGGTCGGGCTGCGCGGGGGCGAGCGCACCCAGGTGTCCCGGACGGTGGCCGGAGGCGCGCCCACCGTGGTCAACCTGGGGTCCGAGGACGCCGAGGCCACGGTGACCGAGCTGCTGGCCGAGGGTTTCGGGTCCTGGTACGTGCGCGCCGGAGACCGGGTGGTGCAGCTGCGGGTGACCAAGAAGGGTCAGGCGCAGGTGCACCTCGAGCAGGCGCCGCCCGCCCCGGACGGCCCCGTCGGCCACGACCGGGTGGCCCAGCACCTGCTGCCCCCGGACGACCCGGTGCTCGCGGCCCTGGGGGCCGACGCCGACAAGCGGCGTCAGGTGGACGCCTTCCTGCGCCAGCTGGCCGCAGCCACCCGGTCGCTGCGCGAGGCGTGCGCCACCGAGCACCGACCGCTGCGGGTGGTGGACCTGGGCTGCGGCAACGCCTACCTGACCTTCGCCGCCCACCACTGGCTCGCCCGGCAGTGCCCGGACGGCGTGCTCACCTCCGGCGTCGACGTCCGGGACGACGTGATCGCCCGCAACCGGGAGCTGCTCGGTCGACTCGACCTGCCGGGTCTGGACTTCGTCCGGTCCGGCATCCGGGAGGCCCAGCTGCCGGACTCACCGGACGTGGTGCTGGCCCTGCACGCCTGCGACACCGCGACCGACGACGCGCTGGCGCTCGCCGTTCGCGCCGGGGCACGGGTGGTGCTGGCCGCGCCGTGCTGCCACCACGACGTCCAGGCCCAGATCCAGCGCGCCCAGGCGCAGGGCCGGACGGCGCCCGAGCCCTACCAGGCGCTGGTCCGCCACCCCATCCTGCGCGAGCGGTTCGCCGACGTCCTGACCGACGCCGTCCGGGCGGACCTGCTGCGGCTGCACGGGTACCGGGTGGAGGTGGTCGAGTTCATCGACTCCCGGCACACCCCCCGCAACGCCCTGATCCGCGCCCGCTGGACCGGTGCCCCGGCCACCGAGCGGCGCCGCGCGGAGTACGCCGAGCTGGTGGCCGCCTGGAACCTGCAGCCGGCGCTGGCCCGGCGGCTGGCGGCCGGTGAGCAGGACAGGCCCGGGTGAGCCGGCGGGCCTCGCGGGCGGCCGCGGCCACCGCCGTCCTGGCGCTGATCGCCACGGCCGGCCCCGTCTCGGCCGCCGCGGCGTCCGCCGGCCGGGTGGAGAGGGTGGTGCGCGACCCCGCGATCAGCGAGGCGTCGGCGCTGGTCGCCTCCCGGCGCCACCCCGCTCTGCTCTGGACCCTGAACGACTCCGGTAACCCCGCCCAGCTGTTCGGCGTCGGCCCCGACGGCTCGACGGTCAGCACGGTGCAGGTGGCCGCCCGCAACGTGGACTGGGAGGCGCTGGCACCGGTCACCGCGCCGGACGGCACGCCGCTGCTGGCGATCGGGGACATCGGGGACAACGCCGCCTCCCGCCCCTTCGTCGACATCCTGATGGTGGACGAGCCCGCGCGGCTGCCCGCCCGGCAGCGGCTCGCGCCGCGGCTGACCCTGCGGCTGCGCTACCCGCACGACCCGGGCCCGCAGGACGCCGAGACGCTGCTCGCCGACCCGCGGGACGGCCGGTTGTTCGTGCTCACCAAGGGCCTGTTCGGGGCGTGGCTGCTGGCCGTGCCGAGCACCCTGTGGCCCGGTGGCGGCCTACCGGACCGGCCCACCACCCGCTCGGCGACCATGACCCTGCTCGCCCAGGTGCCGTTGTCGCTGGCCACCGACGGGGCCGTGCTGCCGGACGGGCAGCCGGTGGTGCGCAGCTACAGCGAGCTGGTCCGTCTTCCGCCGCTGCCGACCGGGACGGCGGACCAGGGCGCGGGTGAGTCCCGGGTGCTGGCCGCGACGGCCGCCACGTCCGCGCCGGCGCAGCAGCAGGGCGAGGGGCTGGCGCTGCTGGCCGACGGACGGGTGCTGCTGGGCTCGGAGGGCGTCCGGCAGCCGGTGCTGCGGGTCACGCTGCCCGCAGCCGCGCCGGCCTCCGCGACAGCCTCCGCGCCGGCCGGCCTGCCGACGTCGGGTGCGGCGGGGCCGCAGGCTTCAGACCCGCCGCGCTCGGGCGCGCCGTGGCCGTGGGCCGCGCCGGGGTGGTGGGTCGGCGCCGGCGTGGTCGCCGGAGCGGCCGGCGTGCTGGCCGCTGCGCTGGGCCGCCGTCGCCGGGGACGCCGCTGAGGCCTCGCCGGGTAGGCGTGCGCTGGCCGCTCGACAGTGGCCGACCTAGGGTCGCCCGTATGGAGTTCCGACGTCTTGGCAGGTCCGGCCTGACCGTCTCCGCAGTGGGTCTGGGCACCAACAACCTGGGCATGAAGCTGGACGAGGACGGTAGCCGGGAGGTGGTGCACGCGGCCCTGGACGCCGGCATCACCCTGTTCGACACCGCCGACTCCTACGGCGCCTCGGAGGAGCGGCTCGGCCGCCTGCTGGCCGGCCGACGGGACGACGTGGTGCTGGCCACCAAGTTCGGCAGCGACGCCGCCGCCCGCGGGAACGGCAACGGCGCCGACTGGGGCGCGCGCGGGGCCCGGCGCTACGTGGTCAAGGCCGTCGAGGCCTCGCTGCGCCGGCTGCGCACCGACTGGATCGATCTCTACCAGATGCACCGGCCCGACCCGCTGACCCCGGTCGAGGAGACCCTCTCGGCGCTGACCGACCTGGTCCGGGCGGGCAAGATCCGCTACCTGGGCAGCTCCAACTTCGCCGGCTGGCAGGTGGCCGAGGCGGAGTGGCAGTCCCGCACCCGCGGCCTGGAGCGGATGGTCAGCGCCCAGAACGAGTACAGCTGGCTGGAGCGCGATCTGGAGGCGGACGTGGTGCCCGCGCTGGAGCAGTACGGGGTCGGGCTGCTGCCCTACTTCCCGCTGGCCAGCGGGGTGCTGACCGGCAAGTACCGGCGCGGTGAGGAGCTGCCGGAGGGCAGCCGGCTGGCCGCGTGGGGCAGCGCGGACGCGCTCACCGACCGGGTCTTCGACGTGGTGGAGAAGCTGGAGGCGTTCGCGGCCGAGCGGGACCTGCGGCTGCTCGACGTCGCCATCGGCGGGCTGGCCGCCAAGCCGGCCGTCGCCAGCGTGATCGCCGGGGCCACCTCGGCGCAGCAGGTGGCCGGCAACGTGGCCGCCGGGTCGTGGCGGCCGACGGCCGAGGAGCTCGCCCAGCTGGACGAGATCACCGCCCCGCCCGCCTGACCGGCCGGCCACGGGTCAGCCCAGTCGCTGCACCACGTGCTCCAGGCACGCGATCAGGGCCTGCACGTCGCCCGGGTCGACAGCCGGGAAGACGCCGACCCGCAGCTGGTTGCGGCCCAGCTTGCGGTAGGGGTCGACGTCGACGATCCCATTGGCCCGCAGCACCTGAGCGATCACGGCGTGGTCCAGCGCCGGGTCCAGGTCGATGGTCACCACGACCTGGCTGCGGTGCGCCGGGTCGGTCACGAACGGGCTGGCCCAGGAGGTCTGCTCGGCCCACCGGTAGAGCCGGCCGGAGGAGTCCGCGGTCCGCGTGGTGGCCCACGCCAGACCGCCCCGTCCGTTCAGCCACTCCACCTGGTCGGCCAGCAGCGCCAGGGTCGCCACCGCCGGGGTGTTGAGCGTCTGGTCCTGGCGGGAGTTGTGCACCGCCACCGACAGGTCGAGGAACTCCGGGATCCACCGGCCGTCCGCCTTCACCGCCGAAACCCGCTCCAGCGCGGCCGGTGACAGCAGGGCCAGCCACAGCCCGCCGTCGGAGCCGAAGGACTTCTGCGGGGAGAAGTAGTAGACGTCGGCCTGCGCCAGGTCCACCGGCAGGCCGCCGGCCCCGGAGGTGGCGTCGACGAGCACCAGGGCGCCCGGGTCGGCGCCGGCCACCCGCCGCACCGGTGCCATCGCTCCGGTGGAGGTCTCGTTGTGCGCCCAGGCGTAGGTGTCCACCCCGGCCCGGGCCACCGGCGGGGCGACCGAACCGGGCTCGGCCCGCACGGTCTGCACCGACAGGAACGGCGCCCGGTCGGCCGCCGCGGCGAACTTGGCAGAGAACTCCCCGTAGACGCAGGCCTGCACCTGCTGACCGGCCAGGCTGACGGTGGCGACGTCCCAGAAGCAGGTCGCGCCGCCGTTGCCCAGCACCACCTCGTAGCCCGCCGGCAGGGTGAAGAAGTCCGCCAGGCCGCGCCGGACCCTGGCCACCAGCGAGCGCACCGGGGCCTGGCGGTGGGAGGTGCCCAGCACGTCCGCGCCGATCGCCCGCAGGTGGTCCAGCTGCTCGGGGCGCACCTTGCTCGGGCCGGACCCGAACCGGCCGTCGCGGGGCAGCAGGTCGGGCGGGATGGTGATGGCCGGCGCGTCGATCACGTCGGCCAGTATCGCCGAACGGCTCAGGCCGACCGCTCCCGGGCACGGGCGTCGTCCCAGCCGGTGACCGACTCCACCGGGCGGGGGCCCTCGCCGACGTAGCGCGCGCTGGGCCGGACCAGGCGGGAGGTCCGCTTGTGCTCCAGGATGTGCGCCGACCACCCGGCGGTGCGCGCGCAGGTGAACATCGGGGTGAACATCCGGGGCGGGATCTGCGCGAAGTCCATGATCACTGCGGCCCAGAACTCGACGTTGGTGGCCAGCACCCGGTCCGGGCGGCGGGCCTGCAGCTCGGCCAGCGCCGCGGTCTCCAGCGCCCGGGCGACCTCGAACCGGGGCGCGCCCAGCCGCTCGGCGGTGGCCCGCAGCACCCGGGCGCGGGGGTCCTCGGCCCGGTAGACCCGGTGACCGAAGCCCATCAGCCGCTCGCCGCGGTCCAGGACGCCCTTGACGTAGGCCAGCGCGTCCCCGGTCTGCTCGACGCCGTCCAGCATGTGCAGCACCCGGGAGGGCGCCCCGCCGTGCAGCGGGCCGCTCATCGCCCCGACCGCCCCGGACAGGCACGCCGCGACGTCGGCCCCGGTGCCGGCGATCACCCGGGCGGTGAAGGTGGAGGCGTTCATCCCGTGCTCGGCGGCCGACACCCAGTAGGCGTCCACCGCCTCCACGTGCCGCGGGTCCGGCTCCCCGCGCCAGCGGATCATGAACCGCTCGGTGACCGTCCGGCCCCGGTCCACCTCGCGCTGCGGCACCATCGGCAGGTCGGTGCCGCGGGCGGACTGCGCGATGAACGACAGCGCCATCACCGAGGCGCGGGCCAGGTCGTCGCGCGCCCGGTCGTCGTCGATGTCCAGCAGCGGCCGGAAGCCCCAGATCGGCGCCAGCTGGGCCAGCGCGGACTGCACGTCCACCCGGACGTCGCCGGTGTGCACCGGGATCGGGAACGGCTCGGCCGGCGGCAGCCCCGGGTTGAGGGCGTTGTCCACCAGCAGGCCCCACACGTGGCCGAAGCTGACCCGCCCGACCAGCTCGGTGATGTCCACCCCGCGGTAGCGCAGGGCCCCGCCTTCCTTGTCCGGCTCGGCGATCGTCGTCTCGAAGGCGACGACCCCTTCCAGACCAGGGACGAAGTCGGACATGCGCGCTCCTTTGCTGCGGCGGGTGCGGCGACCGGCCGGTGCGGCAGGCGGGCCCGAGCGGTGGTGATCGGCAACAGGGTGCCAGACCGTGCTGCGACCCCCGAGGGGGGCGTACCCGCTCGCCCCCGGGGTGCCCGGTATGAGAACGCTCACCGGCAGGACCACACTGGTGCCTGTGAATGATGGGTTGACTTCCGGGCCGGCCGGGGACCACCGGGCCGAGCGGGTCGGCTACGCCGACGAGGGCCTGCTGGAGAGCGACCTGGCGGCGACGCCGCTGCTGCAGTTCGAGCGCTGGTACGCGCAGGTGCGGGCGGCCGGGGTCGCCGAGCCGAACGCGATGGTGCTCAGCACGGTGGACCCCGACGGCGCGCCGTCGGCCCGCACCGTGCTGCTCAAGCAGGTCGAGCCGGCAGGGTTCGTGCTGTTCACCAACCACGGCTCGCGCAAGGCCCGGCAGATGGACGCCCGCCCCGCGGTGGCGCTGACCTTCCCGTGGCACCCGGCCCAGCGCCAGGTCGCCGTCCGCGGGCTGGCCGAGCGGGTGGACCGGGCCCAGACGCAGGCCTACTTCACCAGCCGGCCGTGGGGCTCGCGGATCGGGGCCTGGGCCTCCCACCAGTCGGCGCCGGTGGCCTCGCGGGCCGAGCTGGAGGCCCGCTGGAGCGAGCTGGCGCAGCGCTGGCCGGACACCGGCAGCCCGGACGACGTCCCGGTGCCCGAGCACTGGGGCGGCTACCGGGTCCGGCCGGTGGAGGTCGAGCTGTGGGCGGGACGGTCCAGCCGGATGCACGACCGGCTGGTCTACCTCAGCGCCGACCGGGCCCCGGCCCGGCTGGACGACCCGGCGGCGTGGCGGCTCGAACGGCGCCAGCCCTGAGCCCGGCGCCGGCCGTCCGCCTGGGTGGCCTGCTGGCCGACGTCACCCCGCTGCGGGTCAGCCCGGCCTACCGCCGGCTGTGGGGTGGCCTGGCCCTGAGCAACGTCGGCCAGCAGATGGCCGTCCTCGCCCTGTCGCTGCAGATGTACGCGATCACCGGCTCGACGGCCTCGGTGGGCCTGCTCGGACTGGCCGGTCTGGTGCCGCTGGTGCTGCTCGGCCTGTACGGCGGGTCGCTGGTGGACAGCCACGACCGGCGCACGGTCGCCTTCGTCTCCGCGCTCGTCCTGTGGTCGGTGTCGCTGCTGACCGCCACCCAGGCCTGGCTGCAGCTGAACAGCCCGGCGCTGCTGTACGTCCTGGTCGCGATCCAGGCGGCCGGCTTCGCGGTCAACAACCCGGCCCGGCAGGCGATCATCCCGCGCCTGCTGCCGCCGGAGCACCTGCCGGCGGCCAACGCGCTGGGCACCCTGGCGTTCACCGTGTCGCTGTCCGCCGGACCGTTCCTGGCCGGCCTGCTGGTCGGCTGGGGCGGGTACCGGACGGTGTACTCGATCGACGCGGTGCTCTACCTCGCCGCCCTGTACGCCGTCCGCGCGCTGCCGGCGATGCCCCCGGTGGGCCGCGTGGCGCGGGCCGGGTTCCGGTCGGTGCTGGAGGGGCTGACCTTCCTGCGCACCCGCCCGAACGTGCGCGCCACCTTCGTGGTCGACCTGACCGCGATGGTGCTCTCCCAGCCGCGGGCGCTGTTCCCGGCCGTGGCGGCGATCGTGATCGGCGGCGGCGCGACGACCGTGGGGCTGCTGGGCAGCGCCACGGCCGTCGGCTCGGTGCTGGCCGGCCTGCTGTCCGGCCGGCTCGGCGGGGTGCGGCGGCAGGGCGCGGTGGTGATGGTCTGCGTGGCCCTGTGGGGGGCGGCGATCAGCGGCTTCGGGCTGGTCGTGCTGGCCGCCGGCCGGGCCGTCGACGGCTCCCAGGCCCGGCTGCCGTGGTTGCTGGCCGCCTGCGGCTGCCTGGCCGTGGCCGGCGCGGCCGACACGGTCAGCTCGGTGTTCCGGAACACGATCCTGCAGGACGCCACCCCGGATGGACTGCGCGGCCGGCTGCAGGGGGTGTTCGTGGTCGTCGTCGCCGGCGGGCCGCGGCTGGGCGACGCGGTGGCCGGCGGTGGAGGCCAGCTGTTCGGGGAGGGCGCGGCCGCCGCCGTCGGCGGGCTGGCCTGCATCGCCGGCGCACTCTGGCTGGCCCTGGCCTCCCCGAACTTCCGCCACTACGACGCCCGCCACCCCCACCCCTGACCCAACCCGAACCCCCCCCGAACCCCACCCCCCCCGAACCCCACCCCTCCCGAACCCCACCCCCCCCCGCTGATCATGGGCTGAGCGTTGTCCTGGCCCACTGATCACAACGCCAAGCCCATGATCACGCAGGCGAGCTGAGCAGGCGGAGGCGAGGGCGGAAAGCGTCCGGGCAGGCAACAGCCCGCGGGCTCGACCCGTTCCGGCCGGTCGGCCGGTTCGTGATCGTGCCGCACTGGACGAGGTGCGGCACCCGCGGGCTGCGGTGACTGCCGTGGAGTCGCAGGCCGCCGACCCAGAGGTCGGAGACCGGAGATCGGGCAATCCGTCCGGTTGGGACAGCGGCTAGCTGGCAGCCACCTCACGCGTCCGATGGATACTCAAGATCGGACCACCTCCTTTCCCGTGTAGCGCAACGGTACGACGGGGAGCGCCGGTCGGCCAACCTATTGGCGCAGCCGGGCAGGTGTGTCTCAGATCGAGGTGACGACGTCCTCGTAGGCCAGCCGAGGGCTGCGGTCGAACCAGGCGTCCTTCGCCGGGTGGCCGATGTTGACCACGGCCAGCACCTGCTGGTCGCCGGCCGGGAACAGCTCGGCCTCCAGGCCGCCGGCGTCCATCCCGGTCATCGGGCCGGCGGCCAGCCCGGCGGCGCGCACGCCGAGGATGAAGTAACCGATCTGCAGCGCGGCGTTGAAGGCGCCGGCCGAGTGCCGGAAGGAGTCGTCGGCGAACACCGCCTTGGCCTGCGGGGCGTGCGGGAACACCTCCGGCAGCCGCTCGTGGAAGTCGCGGTGCGCGGTCAGCACGGCGACCAGCGGGGCGGTCGCGGTCTTGGTCGCGTTCCCCGGCATCAGGTGCCTCAGCACGGCCTCGCGGGCCTGCTCCGAACGGACCAGGGTGACCCGCATCGGCTGGGTGTTCATGCTGGTCGGCGCCCACTTGACCAGGTCGTAGATGGCCTCGACCTGGGCGTCCGCAACGGGCTCGTCGGTGAAGGCGTTGGCGGTCCGGGCCTGCCGGAACAGCAGGTCCTGCGCGTGGGCGTCCAGGGCCAGCAGGTCGGTGCGGGTGTCGTCGGTGATCGTCATGGTGTCCTCGTCTCGGGGCGGTCGGTCCGGACGATGAGTTGAACGCTCAATGACAGCAGGTGCATCCCTGGCCGGGGGTGAGCCGAGCCACAGCGACCCTCACCCCAGCAGGGCGGCCGGCGCGGCCAGTCCGGAACCGTCTGCGGGGAACCAGACGGTGATCAGCTCCCAGGGGGCCAGGCCGGTGCGGGCCCCGCCGAGGTCAGGTCAGGCATCTCGGGCCTCCTGGTAGCGCGCCAGCGCCTCCACCCGCTCGACGGCGTGGTCCAGCAGCCGTTCGGGGTAGCCGTGCGCGTAGCCGTTGGGGACCGCCCAGGGCTCGTGAACGGACGAGCCCGGCAGGTGCCGCAGCTCGGGCACCCAGCGGCGTACGTAGTCGCCGTCCGGGTCGAACTTCTGTCCCTGGGTGACCGGGTTGAGCACCCGGACGTAGGGCGCCGCGTCGGTGCCGGACCCGGCCACCCACTGCCAGCCGTGCTGGTTGCTGGCCAGGTCGCCGTCCTTGAGCCAGCGCATGAAGTGCCGGGCGCCGTGCTGCCACTGCACGTGCAGGTCCTTGACGCAGAAGCTGGCCACCACCATCCGGACCCGGTTGTGCATCCAGCCCTCGGCCCGCAGCTGGCGCATCCCGGCGTCCACGAACGGGAAGCCGGTCCGGCCCTGCTGCCACGCCGCGAACGCCTCGCCGGGCGGCTCGTGAGGCATCCGCGCCAGCTCGGGACGGTAGTGGCCGCGCGCGCTGTCCGGCCGGTGCCAGAGCACGTCGGCGTAGAACTCGCGCCAGCACAGCTCGTCCCGGTAGCGCTGGGCGCCGGGGTCGGTGCGCCCGGCCAGGTCGGCCAGCATCGTCCGGGGGTGGATCTCCCCGTACTTCAGGTGCGCCGACATCCGCGACGTCGCATCGGCCGCGGCGTCGTTGCGGTCCCGGGCGTACCCGGCCAGCCCGTCGTCGAGGAAGTGCTGCCAACGGCGGTGGGCAGCTGCCTCGCCGACCTCGCCGAGCTCCAGCCCGGGGGTCGCCGGCGGCTCGGGCAGGCCGTCGGAGGGAACGCCTCGGGCCCATCGCACCCCGGTGGGGGAGCCGGCCGGGGCCGGCCAGCCGTGCTCGGCCCACGCCCGGGCGAACGAGCTGAACACCGTGAACGGACGCCCGCCGGCCGTGCTCAGGGTGCCGGGACCGATGGCGTAGGGCGTCCCGGCGGCCACCAGGGGCCGGCCGGCGCCCAGCGCCCGGGCCACCGCGGCGTCCCGGCGCCGCCCGTAGGGGCCGGTGTCCGCGCTGACGTGCACGCAGGTCGCGTCCAGCTCGGCGGCCAGGGCGGGCAGCACGGCGGCCGGGTCGCCGCGGCGCACCACCAGCGCGCCCGCGGCGGCGCCGTCCCAGGCCGCCAGGGACCGAGCCAGCCAGGACCGGCGCGGCGCTCCGGCCGGACGCCACAGCGCCGGGTCGAGGACGAACAGGGGCACCACCTGGTCGGCGTGCGCCGCGGCGGCGAGCAGCCCGGGATGGTCGCGCAGCCGCAGGTCGCGGCGCAGCCAGAGCAGGCAGGTGCGCACGTCGGCCGAGGCTAGTTGGCGCCCCCGACCGGCGCGCCCCGAGAATGGGCCGGTGAGCGACCTCATCGACACCACGGAGATGTACCTGCGGACGATCTTCGAGCTGTCCGAGGAAGGGATCGTTCCGCTCCGGGCGCGGATCGCCGAGCGGCTCGCGCACTCCGGCCCGACCGTCTCCCAGACGGTGGCCCGGATGGAGCGCGACGGCCTGCTGCACGTCTCCGGCGACCGCCACCTGCAGCTCACCGAGGAGGGCCTGCGTCGCGCGACCCGGGTGATGCGCAAGCACCGGCTGGCCGAGCGGCTGCTGCTCGACGTGATCGGCCTGGAGTGGGAGCTGGTGCACGACGAGGCCTGCCGGTGGGAGCACGTGATGAGCGAGCACGTCGAGCGCAAGCTGCTCGGCCTGCTCAGCGGGCCGATGGAGTCGCCCTACGGGAACCCGATCCCGGGGCTGGCCGAGCTGGGCGGCCCGGACGCCCCGCAGGACAGCTTCCGCGAGGGCCTGTCCACCCTCGTCGAGCTGTGCGAGCCCGGCGCCGGCGCGGTCCCGGTGGTGCTGCGCCGGCTGGGTGAGCCGCTGCAGACCGACCCCCACCTGATGGCCGCCTTCGTCCGGGCCGGCGTCCGTCCCGGGGTGCGGGCCGACGCTCAGCGGGTCGGCCGGTCGGTGCGGCTGCTGGTCGGAGAGCACAGTCTGGACCTGGAGGACGCCGTGGCCGGACATGTGTTCGCCGTCCGAGGTGCCGCCTGAGGTGCCGCCTGAGGTGCCGCCGATCAGCGACCTGCTGCAGAGAGTAGCTGAGCGACGTCGCTACGTGGTCGATACTGGATCGTGACCTTTACGTGACATCCCCGGGGGTTTGGAGTAGCGTCACGCACGCTCCACCGCCCGGGCGGAGCACGCGGGACGGCCGCCGAGCTCTGCCACCGTCGCGCGCCGGTCGTGATCACCGCATGGCAGAGGCGGGGGAACCACTCGCGGCGGCCACGCACCCAGGGCCGTCTTGGGGTCAAGTCGCGCCAGCGACCGGGTAAGCCACCTCCCACCCGAACCCGACAGCTCACCTCGTAGGCGCCGGAGAGGTAGACAGTGGCCGTTCGTGCGTCCGCGCGCCATCGCGCGCCCCAACGGGTGAGCACCCCCCTCACCTGTGCCGTGGAGGCCCTCAGCGAGCGAGCCGGAGCCATCGGACGAGGTGGCGCGGTGATCGTCGCCTCCTCCGGCCTGGTGGCCTCCATGGCGCTGCCCGCCTACGCCGTCAGCGTGCTGCCCAGCGGCACCACCGTCGCCCTCGGCCAGAGTGCCTCGGTGATCAGCAACAGCACGATCGGCGCGGCGTCGGTCAGCACCGCGACGCTCGACAGCGCCCCGGTCGGCGGCGCCGCCCGGATCGTCGACGGTGTCCCGGTCGCCACCGGGTCGGCCTTCCTGCAGGCACCGGCCTCGCTGTCCAGCGGCGCATCGGTCACCGCCCCGGCGGGCGCCAAGCTCAGCTTCGAGACCACCACGGTCACCGCGTTGCCCAAGCCGAAGCCCAAGCCCAAGCCGAAGCCGGTGGCTCGCCCCCGGGCGGCCTCGGCGACCCGGGCCTCCCGCTCCAGCAGCCGGACGGCGCTCAGCGCACCGGCGCACCGGTCCAGCCGGTCGTCGGCCAAGTCCTCCACCACCCGGAGCACGGGTCAGCGGGCGGCCAGCAGCTCCCGGGCCGGCTCGGGCGTGCTCTCGATCGCCTCCCGGTACGCGGGCATCTACTACCGCTGGGGCGGGACGACGCCCGCCGGGTTCGACTGCTCAGGCTTCACCGGGTACGTCTTCCGGCAGCTGGGCATCCACCTGCCGCGCACCGCGGACGCCCAGATGCGGGCCACCCGGCGGGTCTCCGCCTCCCAGGCCCGCCCGGGCGACCTGGTCTTCAACGTCTCCGGTGGCCAGGCCAGCCACGTCGGCATCTACGCCGGCCACGGCATGATGTGGGACTCCCCGCGCACCGGACGCACGGTCGGGCTGCACGCGATCTGGTTCTCCTCGGCCGTCTACACCCGGCCCTGACCGCGGGTCGGCGGCGGCCGCGGACCCGCTGCGGCCGCCGCGGCCGAGAAAGTGCGTGCTCATCGGCGAAGAAGTCTCTAGGCTGCGATCGGAGGTCCCGAGCCCGGAGGTCGACGTGAAGGACGCGGTACGCAGTGCCACCGCCTCGCTCACGTGCGCGCATCCCGCGGGCCCGTCGCCGGCAGCCGGTCGTCCTCGAGGCGTCATCCCGTCCAGGGGTGACGCCTCGTCCTCGTCCCGGGGGTCCCAGGCCCCCGGGCGAGGCAGGGCCGGGTCGTCGACGGTGCCACCCCACCGGACAAGGGTCTTCCGGCACGTCCCCTGACGCCGCCAGCCAGGCGGCGTCCCGGAGGATCAGGAGGTGCGCGATGCGCACGCTCGTCCTGAACGCCGGCTACGAGCCGCTGGCCGTCGTCTCGTTCCGTCGCGCCGTGGTCCTGGTGCTGGCCGGCAAGGCCACCATCGTCGAGCACAGCGGGCGGCCGGTGATCGGCGGCACCGTCTCGGTGCCCCGGCCCTCGGTCATCCTGCTGGCCCGGTACGTGCGCACCCCCCGCGGGCGCGACGTCCCGGTCAGCCGGCGCGGGGTGCTGCGCCGGGACGCCCACCGCTGCGCCTACTGCGGCGCGCACGCCAACACCGTGGACCACGTCCTGCCGCGCAGCCGCGGCGGTCAGGACAGCTGGGACAACCTGGTCGCCTGCTGCGTGCGCTGCAACAACGTCAAGGGCGACCGCACGCCGGAGGAGAAGGGCTGGCGGCTGCTGGTCAAGCCCTACGCCCCGCGCGGGTCGGCCTGGGTGGTCCGGGGCGCGGACGTCCGCGAGCCGGCCTGGGAGGCCTACCTGGGCGACGCCGCCTGAGCCGGGCGACTGCGCGGGCGCCCGGCGCGGGCAGGCGCGAGGGTGGGGCCCATGCCTGATGCCACCTCCGCCCTGCCCACCACCCGGCCCGAGCTGGCCGGGTCGTTCGGGATGGTCGCCTCCACCCACTGGCTGGCCTCGCAGACCGGGATGTCCGTGCTGGAACGCGGCGGCAACGCCGCCGACGCGGCGGTGGCCGCCGGGTTCGTGCTGCAGGTGGTCGAGCCGCACCTGAACGGCCCGGCCGGTGAGGCGCCCATCCTGGTCGACGACCCGGTCTCCGGACGATGCTCGGTGGTCGCCGGTCAGGGGCCGGTGCCGCAGGCGGCGACCCCGGCGGTGTTCTCCGACCTGGGACTGGACGCCGTGCCCGGCACCGGCCTGCTGGCCGCGACGGTGCCAGGGGCCTTCGGCGCCTGGACCACGCTGCTGCGCACCTGGGGCACCTGGCGGCTGGCCGACGTGATGGCCCCGGCCCTGCGGCTGGCCGTCGACGGCGCGCCGGTGCTGCCCCGGGTCAGCGCGACCATCTCCGCCCTGACCGAGAGATTCCGCCAGGAGTGGCCGACCTCGGGCGCGACCTACCTGAGCTCCGGCGCGGCTCCCGCGCCGTGGTCCCGGATGCGGCTCACGGCGCTGGCTCAGACGTACGCCCGGGTGCTGGAGCAGGCGCAGGGCCCTGGCCGCAGCCGCGAGGAGGAGATCGACGTCGCCCGGCGGGCCTGGTACGAGGGCTTCGTGGCCGAGGAGATCGAGCGGTTCTGCGCCGGCCAGGAGTGGCCGGACTCCTCCGGGCGGGCGCACCGCGGCCTGCTGACCGCCGGGGACCTCGCCGGCTGGAGCACCCCGGTGGAGCAGCCGCTGACCTGGTCGACCACGGTGGCCGGCGAGCAGGTGCAGGTCTGCAAGTGCGGGCCCTGGTCCCAGGGGCCGGTGCTGCTGCAGCAGCTGGCCATGCTGGACGCCCTCGGCGTGGTCGGGGCCGACCTGGACGGCGACGGCGACCGGCCCGCGGGCGAGCTGGTGCACCAGCTCATCGAGGTGCAGAAGCTCGCCTTCGCCGACCGGGAGGCCTGGTACGGCGACCCGGCGGCCACCGATGTGCCGGTCGCCGGGCTGCTCGACGCCGGCTACGCCCGGCAGCGCGCCGCGCAGGTGCAGGACCGGGCCGACCACCGGCTGCGGCCCGGCCGCCCGGGTGGCCGGGAACCGGTGCTGCCCCGGCTGGAGGACTACGACGCGACCGGCCTGCCCCGGGCGGCGGCGGCCGGCCCGTCGGCGGGGGCGGGGGAGGGGGAGCCGACCCTGGACCGGGCCGAGGAGGCCACTCCCCGCGGGGAGCGCGGCGACACCTGCCACCTGGACGTGGTGGACGCCGACGGGCTGATGGTCTCGGCCACCCCCAGCGGGGGCTGGCTGCAGTCCTCTCCCGTGGTCCCCGCCCTGGGCTTCCCGTTGGGCACCCGGGCGCAGATGGTCCGCCTCGAGCCGGGCCTGCCCTCCTCGTTGGTGCCGGGACGGCGACCGCGGACCACGCTGACCCCGACCATGCTGCGCCGCGACGGCCAGGGCTGGGTCGCGCTGGGCACGCCCGGGGGCGACCAGCAGGACCAGTGGAGCCTGCTGCTGGTGCTGCGGATCCTGGCCAGGGCCGGTCGCGGGCTGCCCCTGCAGCTGCAGGCGGCGATCGACGCGCCGAACCTGCACACCGACCACGCGCCGTCCTCCTTCGCGCCCCGCCGGGCGACCCCGGGGCGGGCGGTGCTGGAGGACCGCTGGCCGGCGCCGCTGGTGGCCGACCTGCGCGGACGCGGTCACGACGTGGAGCTGGTCGATGGCTGGAGCCTGGGCCGGCTGTCCGCGGTGGCCCGCGAGCGGTCCGGCCCAGGGGAGTCCGGCTGGTTGCGGGCGGCGGCCAACCCTCGGGGCGCCCAGGGCTACGCCGTCGGCCGCTGACTGGTCAGCTGTCGGCCATCCCCGGCGGGATCACCACGACCGGGCACACCGCGCGGCGGACGACCGCGTGGCTGACCGAGCCGAGGATCATCTGCCGGACCGGCCCGCGGGCGTGGGTGGCCAGCACGAGCAGGTCGGCGGTCCGCGACGCCTGGACCAGCGCGTCGCTGGCCTGGCCCCGCACGACCTCGTGCCGGACCTGCAGGTCGGGGTTGTGCACCTGGTCGCCCAGCACCTCGGCCAGGGCCTTGTTCTGGATCTCCACGGCCTCCCCGCGCAGCAGCCCGGGGTCGGGCAGCAGGGTCGCGGCGGGGACCATCCCGGCCGCCTCGACCAGGTCCGGCGTCCAGGCGGTGATCACCCGCAGCCGTGCCCCGCGGCGGCTCGCCTCCTCGATGGCCCAGCGCAGCGCGATGCGGCTGTTGGCCGACCCGTCCACGCCGACGACGATCTCGCCGTACTGGGCGGAAGCGGTGCCGGCGCCCTGCTCCGGCTCGGTCCGGGGCGAGGGCGGGTTGACGGTGACAGACATGGTGGCCTCCGTTCCGGTTCGGCCGGGGCGATCCCGACCTGGTGGACATCTCCACCCTGCCGGTCCACCCGCGGACGCGACCGGGACCTTGGTCGGCCTCCGGTCGGGTCGCAACCCCCGGTGATGCTTCAGAACCGGTCACCGCGGCCGATACCAACCCCAACGGGTTGGAGGTGACATGGCCGAGCAGAGTGCCATCGACGGTCTCCGGGAGTCCACGCTCCGGGGCCGCCGACCGCTGCCGGCCGTGTCTGGCGCCGCGGGCGTCCAGGAGCCGGTGGCCGGGCTGGTCGAGCGCGCGCGTGCGCTGGCCGCCGAGCACGGCGGCCCAGCCCTCGCCTACGCCGACGGCCCGGGTGGCGTGCTGAGCTGCGTGTGGGCCAACGGCCCGGCCCTGGACCTGCTCGGTGCCCGGTCCGCCGCCGAGCTGGACCTGTGCCGGAGCGAGTCGGCCCCCGCGTCGCCCGGCCGGTCCGACACCGACAGCCAGGAGGGCGACCCGTCCTGGTCCTGGCGGCAGGCGCTGGCCACCTGCGTGGTGCACGGGCTCGCTGGGGCGGCCGGCGCGCTGGACCTGCCCGACGGGCGGCCGGTCGGGCTGCGGCTGGCGGTGTCCGTGCTGCCGGGCAAGGACCGGGCCGTGGGCTGGGTGGTCGGGCTGAACCCGACCACCCCCGCGGTCGAGGCGGCCCTGCTGCGCGCCCAGGTCGCCGAGCACCGGCTGATGACGCTGTCTCAGCATGCGCCGGTGGGCATCTTCCTGTCCGAGGCGGGCGTGCGGCTGGGGTACGTCAACGAGGTGATGAGCGAGCTGACCGGCCGGTCGGCCGAGCACCTCGTGGGCACCGGCTGGCTGGACTGCGTGCACCCCGGGGACGCCGCGATCCTGTTCGAGGCGTTGCAGGACGTGCTGAGCGGCCAGCAGCGGCAGCTGGACGTGCGGCTGGTCAGCGTCCGCGGCCCGCTGCGCTGGGTGCAGCTGCGGATCGCCCCGACCACGACCCAGCGCCGGGCCGCCGGCTTCGTCGGTACCTGCGAGGACATCACCGCCCGCCGCGCCTGGGAGGAACAGCTCACCTGGCAGGCGACGCACGACCCGCTGACCGGGCTGGCCAACCGCCGCCGCCTGATGGAGGTGCTGAACGGCCTGCTGCACGGCAGCCGGGTCAGGGACCGGCGGTTCGCGCTGCTGTTCTGCGACCTGGACGGGTTCAAGGCGATCAACGACCAGCTCGGCCACGACGCAGGTGACCGGGTGCTGATCGAGGTGGCCCGGCGGCTGAACCGCAGCGCCCGCGAGCACGACCTGACCGCCCGGGTGGCCGGCGACGAGTTCGTCCTGGTGCTGCGGCACATCGCCGACCCGCAGGAGGCGGTCGCCGTGGCCGGCCGGCACCTGCAGGGGTTGGGCGAGCGGTTCCGGGTGGCCGGCCAGGACGTGCGGATCTCGGCCAGTCTGGGGATCGCCATCCCGGGGGAGTCCGACACCCCGGACAGCCTGCTGCGCGCCGCCGACCGGGTGATGTACGAGGCCAAGGCCAGCGGCCCCGGCCGGTTCCGGATGGTCGTCCGGGACGAGCCGGCCGGCGGGGGAGCGGCGTGAGCGCCGTCCTGGGCCCCGCCGCGGTGGGCGCGTTCGAGGCCCGGCTGGTGCCGGTCCGCTCGGCGACGGCGCTGGGCGTGCTCCGGCTGGTCGATGACCCGGACGCCTCGGCCGTCCAGCTGTCGCGGGCGCTGGCCAGCGACGCCGGGTTCGCCGCCCGGGTGCTGCGGGTGGCCAACTCGCCGTACTACGGGCTCAGCGGCCGGGTCTCCACCCTGCCGTTCGCCGTCTCCGTGGTCGGCTTCCAGACCATCCGCAGCCTGGCCGTGGCCGCCGCCGCCGGCCTGCAGGGGCTGGACGCGGCCCCGCACGGCTTCTGGCGGGCCGCGGCGACCGCGGCCACCGCCGCCGAGGCGGTCGCCGCCCCGCTCGGCGCCCCCACCGGCGACGCGTTCTCGATCGGCCTGCTGCACGGGCTCGGCACGGCCCTGCTGCACCAGCACCGGCCCGGCGCTCTGGTCTGCCTGCCCGACCCGAGGGACCCGGCCGCCTTCCTGGCCGCCGAGGACGAGCGCTACGGCCTGACCCACGACGCCGCCGCGGCGCAGGTGCTGGCTGCCTGGCACGTCCCGACCCGGCTGTGCGTGCTGATCGGCCGGCACCACGAGCCGTTGCTGCCCGACGCCGGTGCCCTGGAGCGGGCCCTGCACCTGGCCCGCTGGGTCAGCGACCACCTGCTGCGCGTCGACCTCGAGCAGGGCGGGGCCGGCAGCGGCGGCGAGGCCCGGGGCGGCCCCCCGGAGCAGCCGCTGGCCGCCGGCGACGTGGCCTGGATGTCCGACGGCCGGCTGTCCGCCACTGACGTCGAGCCCCTGCTGGAGCTGGTCCGGGTCCGGGCCGAAGGGCTGCTGGAGGGGCTGGCCGCGGCGGGCTGAGCGGTCGGGGTGCGCCGCGGCGGCCCACGGCCCGCGCGCTACCCTGCGGCCATGCCGGTGCACAGCGCGGGCGTCATCCTCTGGCGCCGCTACGTCGCTGACGTCCCGGTCCTGGAGGTGCTGCTCGGCCACATGGGGGGGCCGATGTGGCAGCGCCGCGACGAGCGCGCCTGGAGCATCCCCAAGGGAGAGTTCGACCCCGACCGGGAGAGCGCCCGCGAGGCGGCCGCCCGGGAGTTCGGGGAGGAGCTCGGGCTGCCTGTGCCGGAGGGGGAGTGGCTGGACCTGGGCTCGGTGCGGCAGAACGGGGGCAAGGTGGTCCGGGCGTTCGCGGTGGCCGCCGAGCTCGACCCCGCCGACGTCGTCCCGGGCACCACCTCGATCACCTGGCCGCCCCGGTCGGGCCGCCGGATGGTGATCCCCGAGCTGGACCGGGTGGCCTGGTGGCCGCTGGAGCAGGCCCGGACCAGGATCATCGGCGCCCAGGCGCACCTGCTCGACCGGCTGGCCGCCGCGGTCGACGGGCCAGGGCTGGACCGGCCCTGACCGTTCAGCCTCCGGTCACCCCGCCCACCCCACCATCGGTCGGGCATCCCGGGTCCGGGCCCGACGCCGGCCACGGGCCCGGCCCGGAGGTGCCCTGGGCGATGCAGCTGGCCGTCCGGACCGACGCCCACGTCACCCACCACCGGGTGCTGGTCGCCACGGCGACCGCCGCCGTCCGGCTGCTGTGCGACCCGCGGTGCGCTCCCGGTGGGCCCTGGGAGCCCGCGGTGCGGCGCTGGCAGGACGGCCGGATCCGCAAGCTCGTCCGCCGCGGCCGGGCCTCGGTCTTCACCCGGGCGACCGGGGTGCCGGGGGTCAGCGTCGAGCTGGACGGGCTCGCCGTGCACGCCTGCGTCCCGGCGCCGACCCGCCCGCTGCCCAAGGACCTGGACCGGTTGCAGGTCACCGGCCTGGAGCTGGACCCGGACTCACCGCACGGTTTCCCGCCGGTGCCCGGCCCGCTGGTGCAGGTCGCGCTCACCCCGCACGAGCCGCTGAGCACCGGCAAGCGTGCCGCACAGGCCGCGCACGGCGCGCACGTGGCGCTGCTGCGGATGCCGCCCGGACTGCGTTCCGCCTGGCAGCAGGCCGGCTGCCCGGTGCAGGTCGCCGAGCCGGCGGCCGAGGACTTCGACGCCTGGGCCACCCGCTGGCCGGTCAGCATCCGGGACGCCGGCTTCACCGAGACCGGCGGCCGGGTCACCCTGACCTGCCTGGCCCGCTGGCTCGAGGGGTGAGCCGAGCCGGACCCGTCCGGACCCACAGCCCGGGTCAGACCGACCCAACCGACCCAGGCCCACCCATCCCGACGTATCCGCACCCATCCGGACCGCTCCTGGCTGCGAACCACCAGCAGAAGACGCAGCGGCCGCTGCGCTCGCCCGTGAGGCGCCGCGCGGTTGCTGCCGGTCGCGACGGACGGAGACCCCGGATGAGCCCGCTGCCCCGCTCGAGGACGGCGCCCGCCGGCGCCGCAGGCTCGCAGGAGGCGCGCCGGCCCGGCCCGGCCCGGCCCGAGCCGGCCTGCGGCCAGCGGCAAGGGGTGGACCCGCTGCGCTGGCCCCGGGTGGCCACCGTGCCGGCGATCAGGCCCACCTCGGTGCTGGCTCGGCTGCGGTTCGGCCGCGCAGCGGCCGAGCTGGTGCCGCTGCCGGTCGGGACGCCCGCCTTCAGGGTGCACCGGCCGGCCGACCTGTACGCCCGGCTCGCGGCCGGCGGCCGGGCCGGTCTGACCGAGGCCTACCTGGCCGGGGACTGGGACGCCGAGGACCTGACCGGTGTCCTGCAGGCCCTCGACCGCCGGAACCTGCGGCCGGGCCCGCGACGGCCCGGCTCGTCACGGCCCACCCCGGCACGGGCGACCTGGGCCCGGGCGACCTCGGCGCCGGAGCCTGCCGCGCCTCCCGGCCTGGTCGCCCACGAGCTGTCCGCCGACCTCCTGGCGCTCTTCCTGGACGCCACCATGAGCTGGGCCGGCGCGCTGTTCGACACCGTCCCGGCCCGCGCCACCTGGGCCGACCTGGCCCAGGCCCAGGGACGCGCCGTCGACCGGCTGCTGGACGCCGCTGGTGTCCGGGCCGGCACCCGACTGCTGGAGATCGGCACCGGCGGTCCGGAGCTGGCCCTGCGCGCGGCTCGCCGCGGCGCGCTCGTCCGGTGCCTGACCGGCTCCTGGGCCCAGCACGACCTCGCCCGCCACCGGGTCGCCGCGCAGGGGCTGGGCGACCGGGTCAGCGTCGAGCGGCTGGCGCCCTGGCAGGCCACCGGCCGCTACGACGCGGTGGTGTCCAGGGAGCTGGTGGGGACGGCGGGTGGCTGGCCGGCGTTCCTCGCCGCCGTGCCTGCGGTGCTCGCGCCCGGCGGAAGGGTCGCGGTGCAGGTGGTGACGATGCCGCACGAGCGGTTGCCGGGCTCGCGGTCGCGTAGCCCCTGGACCCACCCCTACCTGGAGACCGACCTGCCGTTGGCCTCGCTGCGGACCCTGGCCGAGACCGCGGCCGGACCGGCCGGGCTGACCCTGCGGGAGACCTTCGGTTTCGGCGCGCACTACGCCCGGACCCTGGCCCTGTGGCAGGAACGGTTCGTCCAGGCCGGCCCGGCGGTGGCCGCGCTGGGTTTCGACGCGACGTTCGCGCGCCTGTGGCGGCTGCACCTGGCCGGCCGTGAGGCTGGGTTCCGGTCCGGGCGCCTGGACGTGCACCAGCTGGCCTGGACCGGCCCGGGCGAGACCAGCGGCGGCTGACCCGGGGGGGCCGGACAGCGTACGAAACGGCACCGTGGACTCCTGGGCGGGCCTGGGTTCGGCGGATACGATCGAGAAGTCCTACCGCCGGGTCGAGACCGGGGCCCGCTGCAGTTGCCCTGCACACAGAGGAGGACGGGTGAGCGTGGTCCCCGTGGCTGCCGGGAGCGAGCTGACCGAGGTGCGCCGGGCCACCGGGGCTGAGCACCGGCAGCTGGAGCAGCACCTGGACCTGCTCGGGCCCGGCCGGGCCAGCCGTCCGACGCCGGCCGAGCTGCCTGCGCTGGCCGCGCTCTCCCGGGCGGGCCGGTGAGCCTGGAGGTCACCGGCCCGCCCTACCTGGCGCCCGGTCAGCCGGTGGACCTGACCAACTGTGAGCGGGAACCGATCCACATCCCCGGCTCCATCCAGCCCCGGGGCGTGCTGCTCGCCCTGCACGAGCCTGAGCTGCGCGTGGTGCAGGTGTCGGAGAACCTCACCGAGATGATCGGCCCGCCGGTCGGGGCGGCCCTGGGCCGGCCGGTGGCCGAGGTGCTGGGCCAGGCGGTGGCCGACCAGCTCGCCTCGCACCTGGCCTCCTTCAGCGACCTGCGGGAGCGCAACCCGCTGCTGGTCCAGGTGCCCACCGCCGCCGGGGTGCAGCAGATGGACGCCGTGCTGCACCGGCCGCCGCAGCCGCCGGGCGCCGGCCTGCTGGTGGTGGAGCTCGAGCCGTCGGTCGGGCCACGCCCGTTCGCCTTCCCGAACACCTACCAGGCGGTCCGGGCGGCGGTGGGACAGCTGAACCGGGCGGTGGACCTGCAGCAGCTCTACGACATCGCGGCCCGCGCCACCCGGGACCTGACCGGCTTCGACCGGGTGATGATCTACCGCTTCGACGACGAGTACAACGGCGTCGTGGTGGCCGAGGCCCGGCGACCGGACCTGAACACCTTCCTCGGGCTGCACTACCCGGCCTCGGACATCCCGGCGCAGGCCCGCGCGCTGTACGAGAAGAACTGGGTGCGGCTGATCAGCGACGTCCGGTACCGGCCGCGCCCGGTGCGGCCGGCCGTCAACCCGCTGACCGGCGCCGCGCTGGACCTGACCCACAGCACGCTGCGCAGCGTCAGCCCGATCCATCTGGAGTATCTGCAGAACATGGGTGTCGCCGCGTCGATGTCCATCTCCCTCATCCGGGAGGACCGGCTGTGGGGCCTGGTCGCCTGCCACCATTACTCCGGCCCGCACGACCCGCCGTTCGGAGTCCGGGCCGCGGCCGAGTTCCTCGGCTCCGCGCTGTCACTGCGGCTGGTCGACCGGGCCGAGCAGGAGGAGCGGCAGGCGGCGATGCAGGCCCAGGGCGTGTTGGCCGACCTGGCCGCGCGCAGCCGGGACGACCAGGTGGAGCTGGAGACGGCGCTGCTCACCTCACCCGGGCTGCTGGACCTGGTGCCCGCCGACGGCGTCCTGGTCCGGGCCGAGGGCCAGGTCGCCACCCGGGGGCTGGTGCCCGACCCGGCCACCGCCCGCGCCCTGCTCGCCTGGGCCGCGGCGGGGCAGGAGGACGTGGTGGCGGTGGACTGCCTGCGCGACACGGTGACCGACCCGACCAGCCTCCAGCGGGCCGGCGCACCGGCCGGCATGCTCGCCATCACGCTGCCCGACGGGCAGGCGGTCGTCTGGTTCCGGCAGGAGAGCGTGCACACCGTGGAGTGGGGTGGCGACCCGCAGAACAAGGCGATCGCCCGGCAGGAGGGCGCCGACGTCCGGATCAGCCCCCGGCTGTCCTTCGAACGCTGGCGGCAGACCGTGCGCGGGCGCAGCCGGCCGTGGACCGGGCCGCAGCAGAGCATCGCCGCGACCCTGCGCACCCACCTGGTCGAGTCGCTGTACGCGCGCGGCCGGGCCCAGGTGCGGGACGCGGAGTGGCTGCAGCGAAGCCTTCTGCCGGGGGAGCTGCCCAGCCCACCCGGCTGGCGGCTGGACGGCCGCTACCTGCCCTCGGCCAACGGCCGGGTGGGCGGGGACTGGTACGACGCCTTCCAGCTGCGCGACGGCCGGCTCGCCGTCGTGGTGGGCGACGTGGCCGGCCACGGCCTGAAGGCGGCCGCCACCATGGCCCAGCTGCGCTACGCGCTGCGCGGCTACCTGTTGGACAGCGCGGACGGCGAGCGTTCGGTGCATGCGCTGGACCGGCTGGTGGACTGGCTGCTGCCGGACGAGCTGGCCACCGTGGTCGTGGTGCTGACCGATCTGGCGACCGGCGGCCTGCAGCTGGTCAACGCCGGGCACCTGCCCCCGCTGGTCCGCATGGCGGACGGGCAGGTGCGGCGGCTGGACGGCGCCGGCACCCCGCCGCTCGGGCTGGACGTCACCCCGCGCACCGCCGTCGACCGGCTCGCGCCCGGCGAGCAGCTGGTGCTCTACAGCGACGGGCTGGTGGAGCGGCGCGGGGAGAACCTGTCGACCGGGCTGGACCGGCTGTCCCGGGCGCTGGCCGACGGCGGGGCCGCGGTCGATCAGCTGGTCCGGACGGTCGGGGACCCGCACTCCGGGGATGACGTCACCGTGCTGGTGCTCAGCCGGGAGGCCGGCCCGGGCAGCACGCAGCCGACCGCCCGGTGACCCGCCGTCCGCAGCGGGGCGACCAGTAACCGGCCCAGGCGTGGCCTGGCGTCGGCCGGCGGGATGGCCGCGTTGAGGGTCCGCACCGGTGTCCGCCCCGGGTCGGTGCCCGGGGCGGACGCGGTGGTCAGCTGCTCGGGCGTCGGCCGGCGCCGCCCGGCCGGCCCCGGCCGCCGGAACGGCGGGACCGGGGGTCGCGCTCCGGCCGGGAGCGGACGGTCACCACGACCGGCTCGCCGGACTCGGCGATCCGCCGGACAGCCTCGTGACCGGGGGTCACCGGCTGAACGGTGGCCTTGACCTCGGCCATCCCCAGCAGCCGGTGCAGCTCGCGGGTCTGGCGCGGGGAGAGCAGGGACAGCACGGTGCCGCTGGCCCCGGCCCGCGCGGTGCGCCCGGACCGGTGCAGGTAGTCCTTGTGGTCGTTGGGCAGGTCGTGGTGCACGACCAGGTCGACGTCGTCTACGTGGATCCCGCGGGCCGCCACGTCGGTGGCGACCAGGACGCGCGGGCTGCCGTCGGAGAAGGCCTGCAGCGCCCGCTGGCGCTGGGCCTGGTTCCGGTTGCCGTGGATCGCCGCCGCCGGGACGCCGCTGGCGGCCAGCTGCTCGGCCAGCCGCTCGGCGCCCAGCTTGGTCCGGACGAAGATCAGCGTCCGGCCCGGGCGGGACGCGATCTCGGCGGTGATGGCCACCTTGTGCTCCGAGCCCAGGGTGAAGGCCAGGTGCTCCATCGCCGAGTCGGCCTGCGCCGGGGCCGGCACCGCGTGCACGGCCGGCTCGCGCAGGTAGTCCTGGACCAGGCGGTCGACGCCCCGGTCGAGGGTGGCCGACAGCAGCAGCCGCTGGCCGCCGGCCGGGGTGGCGTCCAGGATCTGCCGGACGGCCGGCAGGAAGCCCAGGTCGGCCAGGTGGTCGGCCTCGTCCAGGACGGCGATCCGGACGTCGTCCAGGGAGCAGGCGCCGCGATCCATCAGGTCCAGCAGACGGCCCGGGGTGGCGACCACCACATCCAGCCCACGCTGCAGGTCGTCCATCTGACGGCCGATCGGCAGCCCACCGACGATCGTTCCGACGCGCATCCGCAGCGCCTTGGCCAGGGGCAGGATCACGCTGCGCACCTGGGCGGCCAGCTCGCGGGTCGGCACGATGATCAGGGCGCGGGGGTGACCGGAGCGGGGCGCCGAACGGCCGTCCGCGCCCTCCTCCAGGCGGGCCAGCACCGGCAGCACGAAGGCCAGCGTCTTGCCCGACCCGGTCTGGGCCCGGCCGAGCACGTCCCGGCCGGCCAGGGCGTCCGGCAGCAGCCGGGCCTGGATGGCGAACGCCTCGGTCTTGCCGTCCCGCTCCAGGGCGGTGAGCAGGCGGCCACGGACGCCGAGTGCGCTGAAGGCCAGCTCGGCCGGCTCGGGCAGCTGCTCGGCGGCGCGCATGGCCAGCTCCAGCGGGCTGGGCTCGGGCCGGCGCACGGGGCGGTCCCAGCTGCCCTGCCGGGGACGGCGCGGGCCCGGTCGGCCCGGTCCGGCGCGGAAGGGCTGCCGGTCGCCGAACGGGCGTTCGTCGCGGGACGTGCGCTCGGAGCGGTAGCTGCGCTCGCCGCGCTCCGGGCGGGCGCGGTGAGCATGGTCGAGACGGGTGGTGCTGGTGTTGCTGAATGCCACGAAGGAAGCCCAATCACTGCGGCGGGCCGCAGCGTGATGAGGACGCGCAGGACCGCAGCGACCTGACGGGAGGCAGGTGCCCGGGCCTCCGGCGTCGGGGCGGGCTCGGTGAGGAGCAGGCACCACGGGCGACCTGCGAGCGGCTCGCTCGCTGAGGGACGGTGCAGACTGCACCGTCAGCAGTGACAACGTTACCAGCCCCGCCCGGGGACGGCCGAACCGGGCCGCTCAGCCGCCCGGCCCGCGGACCGACAGCTGGACCAGCACCGGTCCGCTGCGGCCGGCGGAGGGGCCTGGCGCGCCGCAGCCCGGCGCGCCGTCGGGCGCACCGGAGGCGCACGAGCCACATCCTCCACCTGGGCAGCCGGAGGCCAGCTCCTTGGCCTGCAACCGGCCGGTGGCCACCAGGTGCTCGATGGCGGCGTCCACCAGGTCGGGGGCCAGCCCGGTGCGCCGGGACACGTCGTGCCGGGAGGTCGCTCCGGCCCGGAAGGCGGCCAGCACCGAGCGCAGCGGGGCGGCGCTCACAGCCGGCTCCCGACCTGGAACACCGCGGCGGCCAGTAGCCACGCCACCGACAGCTGCATCCCGATCCCGAAGACTGTCCAGCGCAGCCCGATCTCCCGCTTCTGGGCGGCCACCGTGGCCACGCACGGGGTGTAGGCGAGCAGGAAGACCAGGAACGCCCAGACCGCGGCCGTCCCGGCGCCGCCCGAGGAGGCGGCGAACGCCGAGGTGATGTGGTCCTGCAGCTGCACCGGGGACAGGCCGGCGCTGGGGTCGGCGGCCGCGTAGGTCTGCGCCCAGGAGGTGATCACCGCCTCCTTGGCGACGAACCCGACCACCAGCGCACCGGCGGTGTGCCAGTCGGCGAAGCCGAGCGGGCCGAAGACCGCCGCGATGCCCCGCGAGAGCAGCGCGAACAGGCTGTTCTCGGGCGCCACCGCGGAGCCGAAGGAGGCGCTGCCGGCCACCGGGACGGCCTGCAGCACCCAGACCCCGGTCACGGTGGCCACGATGATCCCACCGGCGGTGCTCAGGAAGCCCCGGACCCGCATCCAGGTGGTCGCCACGGTCAGCCGCAGCGTCGGGCGCTGGTAGGCGGGCAGGTCCAGCACCAGCGCCTCCGCGCCCATGGTCCGCCACAGGGTGGCGCGCAGCGCCAGCCCCACGGTGACCACGAGCAGGATGGAGACCACGTACATGGCGAACACCACGCTGCCGGCGTGGGCGGGGAAGAAGGTGGCCGCGACCAGCACGTACACGGTGAGCCGCGCGCTGCAGGAGGTGAAGGGCACCAGCAGCGAGGTCAGCACCCGTTGCCGCGCGGTGGGCAGGATCCGGGTCGCCGAGATGGCCGGCACGTTGCACCCGAACCCGACGATCAGCGGCAGGAACGCCTTGCCGGGCAGGCCGATCGCGCGCATCAGCCGGTCCGTGACGACCGCCGCCCTGGCCATGTAGCCGGAGTCCTCGAGCAGGGCCAGCAGGGCGAACATGATGGTCATCAGCGGCACGAAGGTGAGCAGCATGCCGACCCCGGCGATCAGGCCGTTGACCACCAGCCCCTCAAGCACCCCACCACCCAGCCCGGTCTGGGTGAAGAACCAGACGGCGCCGGCGGTGATCGGGCCGCTGGCCAACGCGCCGAGCCCGTCCTGCAGCGGGGCGGCGACCGTGGTGGTGAGCTGGAAGACCAGCCACATGACGGCCAGGAAGACCACCGGGCCGACCAGCGGGGAGGTCACCCAGCGGTCGATCCGGTCGCTGAGACTGCGCCGGGCCGGGCCGTCGCTGCGCACCGACCGCTGGTGCGCCTGGGCTATCCAGGCGAACCGTTCGTCGGCCCGGTCCAGCTCGTCCAGGCCGTCCGGGTCCCCCTCGGCCAGGCTGTCGTCCAGGTCGTCCAGGTCGTCCAGGCCGTCGAGGCCGTCCAGGCCGTCGAGGCCGTCGTCCAGGCCGTCCGCGAGGTCCTGCTCGCCCGCGCCGCCGGTCGCGCGCCCGGCCGGCAACAGCCCGCGCGGGGCCGGCACCGGGGCGCGCAGCTGGGCGGCGACCTGCTCGCCGAGCTCGGCGACCCCCTGCCGCCGGCGGGGGTCGACCGGGACCACCGGGACGCCGAGCTGGGCCGACAGCTCGACGTCGTCCACCGTGCTGCCCCGGCGCGCGGCGACGTCGTTCATGGTCAGCGCGACGACCAGGCGCCGGGGTTGCTCGCGCAGCTGGGCCAGCAGGTACAGGCTGCGGGACAGGTGCGAGGCGTCCGCGACGACGACCGTGACCTGCGGGCCGCTCTGCGGGCCGCCGGTCAGCAGGTCGCGGGTCAGCTCCTCGTCCGGGGAGCGGGCGTCCAGGCTGTAGGCGCCGGGCAGGTCCAGCAGCCGGACCGGCTCGCCGTCCGGGCTCCAGGTGCCGGTGCCGACCTCGACGGACGTGCCGGGCCAGTTGCCGACCACCCGCCGGCCGCCGGTCAGCGCGTTGTACAGGGTCGACTTGCCCGCGTTCGGCGCCCCGACCAGGGCCACCACCGAGGTGCCCGGCTCCAGGGGCGCGGCCGGGCCGTCGCCGTGGCAGGAGGGGGCCGAGCTGCGCAGCGGCACCCGGAGCCCTGATCGGGCCGGGTTCACGCCTGCCCGCCGGCGGCCTGCACCCGCAGGCAGCGCGCCGTGCCGGCGTCCACGGCCAGCCGGTCGTCGCCGACCCCGACCAGCAGCCCGCCGCCGCTGGTCCGGCCCAGGGCGGTC
The DNA here is from genome assembly GCA_963821825.1 of uncultured Actinomycetota bacterium. Taxonomy (GTDB): domain Bacteria; phylum Actinomycetota; class Actinomycetes; order Actinomycetales; family Kineosporiaceae; genus CAWGFD01. The sequence continues at coordinate 3,463,011 of CAWGFD010000002.1, read as the reverse complement.
AGCACCGCACCCCGGCGCAGCCCCAGCTCGGCCAGCCGCAGCCGCTGGGCCGGAGCCAGCAGCACCTCCAACAGCTGCAGGTCGGTGTGCAGCCGCGCGTCCAGCAGGGCCCACGTGGCCCCGGCCGGCTGATCCGCCGGCTGATCCGCCGGCTGATCCGCCGGCTGATCCGCCGGCTGATCCGTCCGCTCGGGTGGGCCGCTCCGCCGCGGTGGGCTCAGCGCGGCGCCGACTCGACTCTCGCGCCAGAACCTCACCCTGGACATGGTGGGCTGCCGGCGGTGGTTGTGCAGAAGAACGGCCACGCCCCGAGCCTAACCGAGGACGTTAGGTATGCCTAACCTGACCCGGTCGCGGCGTCCGGGCGGAAGTCGCCGTTGGCGGCCCGCAACCGGGCCAGCACCGCGAACAGCCGCTCGGTGTCCGGCCCGTCCAGGCCGAGGTCGGTGAAGACCTGGTCGTTGAGCTGCCGGGTGGCCTGGTCGGCCCGCGCCCGGCCGACCTCGGTGAGCACCGCCAGGGTGGCCCGGCGGTCGCCGGGGTGCGGGCGGCGCTCCAGCAGGCCCTGGTCCTGGCAGCGGTCGACCGCGTTGGTGACGCTGGCCGGGTGCACCTGGAGCAGGCTGCCGAGCCGGGAGAGGGTCATCGAGCCCGAGCGGGTGAAGGAGAGCAGGGTGAGCAGCTCGTAGCGGGCGAAGGTCAGCTGCAGCGGGCGCAGCGTCTCCTCCACCCGGGTCATCAGGATCTGGTGGGCGCGGACCACCGAGGTGAGCGCCGCCATCCCGGGGGCCGCCTGCGGCCAGCCGTGCTCGACCCACTGCCGGCGCGCCTCGGCGATCGGGTCCTGGGCGAGGGGCGGGCGGCTCATCGGGCCAGGCTACGCCGCAGCCCGTTGACGTCCGATAGTTGGACGTCATACTACTTTCATGACCCACGACGCCCTGCACCGACCGGTGCACCCGGTCCGGTTCGTCACCTCCACCGCCCTGTTCGACGGGCACGACGCGGCGATCACCATCATGCGGCGGCTGCTGCAGGACCAGGGCTGCGAGGTGGTCCACCTCGGCCACGACCGCAGCGTGGAGGAGGTGGTCACCGCCTGCGTCCAGGAGGACGTGCAGGGCGTCGCGGTGTCCAGCTACCAGGGCGGCCACCTGGAGTACTTCGGCTACCTGGTCCGGCGGCTGGCCGAGCGGGGTGCCGGGCACGTGCGGGTGTTCGGCGGCGGCGGCGGGGTGATCGTGGCGCAGGAGGTGGCCGAGCTGGCCGCCCAGGGCGTGCGGGTCTTCACCCCGGCCGACGGCGCCCGGCTCGGCCTGCCGCGGATGATCAACGAGCTGGTCCGGGAGGCGGACGTCGACCTGGCGGTCCATGCGCCCGGCCCGCAGGAGCTGGCCCAGGGCGGGCCGGCGGCCCTGGCCCGGGCGATCACCGTGCTGCAGGAGGGCCGGGACGAGGCCCTCGCCCAGCACGTGCGCTCGGTGGCCGCCGCCCGCTCGGTGCCGGTGCTCGGCATCACCGGGACCGGCGGCTCGGGGAAGTCCTCGCTGACCGATGAGCTGCTGCTGCGGCTGCGCCGGGACAGCCAGGACAAGCTCCGGGTCGCGGTGCTGGCCGTGGACCCCAGCCGGCGGCGCGGCGGTGCGCTGCTCGGCGACCGGATCCGGATGAACAGCCTGGGCGCCGGGCCGGGCGCGGTCGGGGAGAGCCCGATCTTCTTCCGCTCGCTGGCCACCCGGTCGCCGGGGGCCTCGCTGCCCGAGCACCTGGCCGACGTGATCGCGGCCTGCCAGGCCGCCGGGGCGGACCTGGTCGTCGTCGAGACCCCGGGGGTGGGGCAGGGTGACGCCGCCATCGTGCCGTTCGTGGACACCTGCCTGTACGTGATGACCCCCGAGTACGGCGCCTCCTCCCAGCTGGAGAAGATCGACCTGCTGGACCTGGCCGACGTGGTGGCGGTGAACAAGTTCGAGCGGCCCGGCGCGCAGGACGCCTACCGCGACGTCGCCCGGCAGCTGGTCCGCAACCGGGGCGCCTTCGGCACGCCCTGGGAGCAGATGCCGGTCTTCGGCACCAGCGCCGCCCGGTTCGACGACGACGGCGTGAGCGCGCTCTACCAGCACCTGCGCGAGGCGCTGGTCGAGCGCGGGCTGCCCCGCACCGACGGGCTGCTGGCCCCAGTCACCACCCGGACCTCCACCGGGCTCAGCGCCCCGCTGCCCACCGCCCGGCGCAGCTACCTGGCCGACGTCGCGCAGACCGTGCGCGAGCACCACGCGCAGACCCGTCGGCTGGCCGCGCTGGCCCGCCGCCGGCAGGCGCTGCGGACGACCGCCGACCTGCTCCCGGCTGGCTCCGGGGCCCGGGAGGAGGTCGACGCGCTGGCCGCGCGGGCCGAGCAGGAGCTGGCCGGGCCGGCGCTGGCCGAGCTGGACGGCTGGCCGGCCACCCGGCAGGCATACTCCGGCGCCGAGCAGGTGTACACCGTCCGCGGCCGGGAGTACCGCACCGCACTGCGCTACGAGACGCTCTCCGGCAGCTCGCTGCCCCGGGTCGCGCTGCCCCCTGACGCCGACGACGGCGCCCTGCTGACCTTCCTGCGGGAGGAGAACCTGCCCGGCCGGTTCCCGTTCACCGCCGGGGTCTTCCCGTTCAAGCGCAGCGAGGAGATCGCCGCGCGGATGTTCGCCGGCGAGGGCGACGCCGCCCGGACCAACCGGCGCTTCCACCTGCTCAGCCAGGGTCAGCCGGCCACCCGGCTGTCGACCGCGTTCGACTCGGTCACCCTCTACGGTCGGGACCCCTCGCCGGCCCCGGACGTGTTCGGCAAGGTGGGCACCTCCGGGGTGTCGATCGCCACCGTGGACGACGTCGCAACCCTGTACGCCGGCTTCGACCTGTGCTCGCCGACGACCTCGGTGTCGATGACCATCAACGGGCCGGCGCCGGCCATCCTGGCCATGTTCCTGACCGCGGCGATCGACCAGCAGCTCCAGGCGTTCACGGCCGGTCACGGGCGCCCGCCCAGCCCGGCCGAGCAGGAGGAGGTCCGGGCCCGGACGCTGGCCACGGTGCGCGGCACGGTGCAGGCCGACATCCTCAAGGAGGACCAGGGCCAGAACACCTGCATCTTCTCCACCGCCTTCGCGCTGCGGTGCATGGCCGACATCCAGGAGTGGTTCATCGCCCACCAGGTGCGCAACTTCTACTCGGTGTCGATCAGCGGCTACCACATCGCCGAGGCCGGGGCCAACCCGATCAGCCAGCTGGCCTTCACGCTGGCCAACGCGTTCACCTACGTCGAGAGCTACCTGGCCCGCGGGATGGCGGTGGACGACTTCGCGCCCAACCTGTCCTTCTTCTTCTCCAACGGGATGGACGCGGAGTACACCGTGCTCGGCCGGGTGGCACGCCGGATCTGGGCGGTGGCGATGCGCGAGAGGTACGGGGCCGGCGAGCGCAGCCAGAAGCTGAAGTACCACGTGCAGACCTCGGGCCGCTCGCTGCACGCCCAGGAGATGGGGTTCAACGACATCCGGACCACGCTGCAGGCGCTGTGCGCGATCTACGACAACGCCAACAGCCTGCACACCAACGCCTACGACGAGGCGGTGACCACCCCGTCCAGCGAGTCGGTGCGCCGGGCCCTGGCCATCCAGCTGATCATCGAGTCCGAGTGGGGGCCGGCCGACACCGAGAACCTGCTGCAGGGCTCCTACCTGGTGCAGGAGCTGACCGACCTGGTCGAGGAGGCGGTGCTGGCCGAGTTCGAGTCGATCTCCGAGCGCGGTGGGGTGCTCGGGGCGATGGAGACCGGCTACCAGCGGGGCCGGATCCAGGACGAGTCGATGCTCTACGAGCGCCGCAAGCACGACGGCAGCCTGCCGATCATCGGGGTGAACACCTTCCTGCCGGAAGAGGGTGCCGTGCCGCCCACGGTCGAGCTGGCCCGGGGGACGACGCAGGAGAAGGAGTCCCAGCTGGCCCGGCTGGCCGACTTCCACGCCCGGCACGCCGACCGGGCGCCGGCCGCGCTGGACCGGCTGCGCGCGGCGGCGGTCGGTGGGGGGAACGTCTTCGAGGCGCTGATGGACGCCGTGCCGCACTGCTCGCTGGGCCAGATCACCGAGGCCTTCTTCGAGGTCGGCGGCCGCTACCGGCGCGCCATGTGAGCCCGGCCCGGGCCTGCCCGGCCTGCCCTGCCCGGCCCGGCGTCAGCGTGCCAGAATCGGGCCGGGAACCGGCCGGCTGCGCCGCGCGTCCTGGGATGGGGACGGGGCGTGGGCCCGGTCACGACAGCGACGAGGACGGGACCGACGATGGGCCTTCTGGACAAGATGCGCGGCGAGTTCATCGACATCATCGAGTGGACCGACGACAGCCGGGACACCATCGTCTGGCGGTTCCCGCGGTACAACAACGAGATCAAGATGGGCGCCCAGCTCGTCGTCCGGGAGAGCCAGGTCGCGGTCTTCGTCAACGAGGGCCAGGTCGCGGACACCTTCACCCCCGGCACCTACACCCTCGAGACGAAGAACCTGCCGATCCTGTCCACCCTGAAGGGCTGGAAGTACGGGTTCGCCAGCCCGTTCAAGGCCGAGGTCTACTTCGTCACCACCCGGCAGTTCACCGACCTGAAGTGGGGCACCCAGAACCCGGCCATGCTGCGTGACCCCGAGTTCGGCATGGTCCGGGTGCGCGCGTTCGGGGCCTTCACCCTCCAGGTCGTGGACGCCGCCGCGCTGCTGCGCGAGCTGGCCGGCACCGACCCCATGTTCCGCACCGAGGAGGTGGTGGAGTTCCTGCGGCAGAACGTGGTCAGCCGGTTCGTCACCGCGCTGGCCGCGATGAACATCGCCGCCCTGGACATCGCCTCCCGCCAGCAGGAGCTGGCCCGCACGATCGGGTCGGTGCTCACCGAGGACCTGGCCTCCCTCGGCGTGGCCGTGCCCCGGTTCGTGATCGAGAACGTCAGCCTGCCGCCGGAGGTCGAGAAGGCGATCGACACCCGCACCCGGATGGGGGTGCTGGGCGACCTGAACCAGTACACCCGGATGCAGGCCGCCGACGCCATCACGCTGGCCGCCGAGAACCCCGGCGGGGTGGCCGGGGCCGGCCTGGGCGCCGGGCTGGGCCTCGGGCTGGGCAACCAGATGGCGGGCGCCCTGAACCAGGCCAACCAGCCAGGTCAGGCCACCGCCGGCCCGGCCGGCCCGGGTGGTGCGGCGTCCGGGCCGCCGCCGCTGCCGAACGCCGCCTCCTGGTACGTCGGGGTGAACGGCCACCAGCAGGGCCCGTTCACCCCCGACCAGCTCGCCGGCCAGCTCGCCGCGGGCACGGTGAGGGCGAGCACGCTGGTCTGGAGTGCCGGGATGGCGGCCTGGGCCGAGCTGTCGAGCGTGCCCCAGCTCGCCGGCCTGCTCGAGCAGACCCCACCGCCGCTGCCGCCGCAGTGACCAGCACGCCACCGCCGCTGCCCGGCCAGGAGCCGCCGGAGGACCGGCCGCCGGCGCCGCCGCCGCTGCCCGGCCAGGACGTCGCCGGCAGCGAGACCTCCCAGCCGCCGGCGGCCGCGCAGGTCCGGGTGGAGGTCGGCCCGAAGGACGAGTCGTTCGCCTGCGCCCAGTGCGGCGCGCACCTGGTCTACGCGCCGGGCACCACCCATCTGCGCTGCCCGTACTGCGGCCACGAGCAGGACATCCACAGTGCCGGCACCATCCAGGAGCACGACTACGTGGAATGGGCCCAGGGCCCCCGGGTGGACGTCGGCACGCTGGGCGCCCGGGTCCTGGCCTGCCCACGCTGCGGCGCGAACGTCGAGACCGAGGCGCTGGCCCTGGCCTGCCCGTTCTGCCGGACCGCGATGGTGCAGGTGGACCAGCCGCAGGGGCTGATCGCCCCGGAGGCGCTGATCCCGTTCACCCTGGGCCGCCCGGACGCCGAGAAGGCGGTCACCGGCTGGACCTCCAGCCGCTGGTTCGCCCCGAACAGCCTCAAGCAGGTGTCCTCCGCCGAGGGACTGCACGGCCTGTACGCCCCGCACTGGACCTACGACGCCGCCACCCGCACGCACTACACGGGCATGCGCGGGGAGTACTACTGGGTCACCGAGACGTACACCACGACCGACGACCAGGGGCGTCCGCAGACCCAGACCCGGCAGGTGCAGCGGACCAGGTGGTGGCCGGCCAGCGGGGTGGTCCGGGTCGACTTCGACGACGTCCTGGTGCCGGCCGGCGGTGGGCTGGGCCCGGACCTGCTGGCCGACCTGGGGCCGTGGACGCTGGGCTCGGCCGTGCCGTACACCCGCGCCTACCTGTCCGGCTTCGAGGCCGCCCGGTACAGCGTCGACCCGGACGTCGGACTGGAGGCGGCCAAGACGGAGATGCGCGGGCAGATCCGGCGGGCCTGCGAGCGGGACATCGGCGGCGACGTGCAGCAGGTGGCCTCGATGGACACCGGCTACCAGGACGTGCGCTTCAAGCTGGTGCTGCTGCCGGTCTGGGTGGCCAGCTACGTGCACGCCGGGAAGGTGTGGCCGGTCTACGTCAACGCCAACACCGGCCAGGTGATCGGCGAGCGCCCGTACAGCTGGGTGAAGATCGCCCTCGCGGTGATCGCGGCGCTGATCGTGATCGGGGTGGTGGCGACCATCTGGTACCTGAACCGCAGCACCGGGACCGGTGGAGCGGGTGGCTACGGGGCCCTCGGCGCCCTGCTGAGGACCCCTGGCCCGGTGACCGCGGGCCCCTGGTGGTCATCCGGCGGGTGGGCCGCCGGCGGCTGACCGGGTCCAGCCGGGCGCGCCGTCCCGGCCGGCCCGGACGAGCCGGTGGGTGCCCGGGCCCAGGTCGTGATCGGTGCCGTCCAGGACCAGGCGCAGCCGCGCGTCGGTCTGCACCGTGGCCACGTCGCCGTCCAGCACGGCGCTGAGCAGCGTCGGCCCGCAGCGCAGCCGGCGGATGCCCTGCCGGCCCGTGCCGTCCGGTCGCCAGTGCACCGTCCCGGAGACGGCGTCCACGGTGAACCCGAGCACGTGCTCGATCAGCAGCGAGATCGGGCCCAGCGCGGACCAGCCGCAGAAGTCGGGCCGGACGATGTACTGGTCGTCCTTGCCGGTGGACGGCACCGGGTCCTGCGGTGAGTAGGCCTCCCAGATGCTGGCCGGTCGGTAGCCGGCGTAGGTGCGCGCCATGTGCGTCAGGAGCGCCCGGGAGGTGCTGCGGGCCAGCTCCGGGTACCCGTTCTCGGCCAGGGCCCGGGCTCCCACGTAGGCCATCGGCAGCCAGACGCCGCCCCGCCAGTAGTGGCCGGTCGCCCGGTAGGCCGGGTCGTGGCGGGCCACCGAGGGCCAGGGCACCGGGCCGCCGAACCAGTCCGGGTCCTCCAGCTTGGCCGCCAGAGCGGCGGCCTGGTCGGTGCTGCAGGCGCCGGCCAGCAGCGGCCAGTAGGAGGCCGGGGTGGCCACCCGGTGGAAGTCGAAGGGTTCGTGGTCGAGGCGGTCGTAGAAGAAGCCGTCCCGTTCGTCCCAGAAGTCCCCGACCAGCTCGACCAGCTCCGCGTACCGGTCCTGGTACTCCCGCGCCAGGGCGTCGCGGGCCACCCAGCCAGCCAGCCGGGCGATGCTGCGGGCGGCCAGCGCCTGCTGCGCCGCCGCGTCCAGCCACAGGATGTCGCCGTAGGTCCCGCCCTCGCCCTGGTGCCGGGCCCGGGGGGTGTTGTCCATCCCGCTGCAGACCCCGCTCCAGCGGTACCCCCGCGGCAGTCGCTGGACCGTGGTCGGCACCCGGCTCCAGCCGAACGTGCTGCCCGGCGGCACCGTCTCGAAGAAGGCGAAGTGACGCTGCAGGTACCCGGCCGCCAGCAGCCGGTCGACCCGCCCCAGGTCCCCGGTGTGCCGGGCGTGCTCCTCCTGCGACCAGGCCAGCAGCGGGGGGTTGTCCGGGTGCTGGATGGCCAGCGAGGTCGGTGCGCCCTCGTGCATCGGGCGGTAGAAGTTCTCCAGCGACTCGATCCCGGGGAAGGTCGCCGGTGCGTACTTCGTGAAGTGGGTCATCAGGCAGGTGTCCCAGATCCACACCGTCTCCGGGTCGAAGCCCTCGTCCAGGTAGGGCGAGCGCGGGGCACCCACGCGTTCCACCACGTGCTCGAGGGCGAGCTGCCAGGCCACCCGGTACAGGGCGAGCAGGGCCTCGTCCTGGCACACCGGCTCGGGCACCAGGTCGGGCACCAGGTCGGGCAGCAGGTCGGGCAGCAGGTCGGCCGGTGCCCGGTCTGCGCTGGTCACCGGCCGAGACTACGGCAGGGGCAACGGCTCGCCGGGTCAGCCGCCGTCGGCGGCCAGCCGGTAGCCCATCCCGCGCACCGTCTCGATCGCCCGGCGGCCGAAGGGCAGGTCGATCTTCTTGCGCAGGTAGCGCACGTAGACCTCCACGACGTTCGGGTCGCCGTCGAAGCCGCTGTCCCACACGGCGTCCAGGATCTCGGTCTTGGTCACCACGTCGCCGCGGTGGTGCAGCAGGTACTCCAGCAGGCCGTACTCGCGCGGGGTCAGGGTGATCGTCTGGCCGTTGCGCTCGACCAGGCGGCGGGCCGGGTCCAGGCTCAGGTCGCCGGCGGTCAGGACGACCGGTCGCTGGCCGCCGCCGCGCCGGATCAGGGCGCGCAGCCGGGCCAGCAGCACCACGAAGCTGAACGGCTTGGTCAGGTAGTCGTCCGCGCCCAGGTCGAAGGCGTCGGCCTGGTCGTACTCGCCGTCCTTGGCCGAGAGCATCAGCACCGGGGTCCAGATGCCCGAGGTGCGCAGGCTCTCCACGACGCGGTAGCCGTTCAGGCCGGGCAGCATGATGTCCAGCACGATGACGTCGTAGGACTTCTCGGTGGCCGCCCAGACCGCGGTCGGCCCGTCATGGGCCACGTCCACCGCGAACCCGTCGTTGGTGAGTCCGCGACGCACGGTCTCCGCCAGCCGGACCTCGTCCTCCACCAGCAGGACCCGCACGGTCACCACCTCCACCGGCCGGGCGCTGCCCGGTCCACGACGTCCTCAGGTTCTCGACCTGCCCGTTCAGCATCCTGAACCATCCTCGCTGAGGAAGGGCTGAGAAGCCGCCCGCGTGGCGGTGACAGGATGACGGGGATGGACGGCGAGAGTGGACGCATGGACGCGACCGCGCGCCCCGAGGCCAGGGCGGAGCACCGGTTGCACCGGTGGTCGGCCAGCGTCCGGCTGCGCTCGGCGGTGGCCGCCGCCGCCGTGGTCGCGGTGGCGCTGCTCGGCGGGGCCGTGGTCATCGTCCTGCTGCTGGAGCGCTCGCTGGTCGGTGCGGTGGAGACCACGGCGCGGGCCCGGGCCGACGAGGTGGCCCGGCTGGTCGACTCCCAGGGCCCGGCCGGGCTGAGCGCCGACCTGCAGGTCAGCGGGCTGGGTGACCAGGTGGTGCAGGTGATCGGCCCCGACGGCCAGGTGGTGGCCAGCGGGAGCGCGCGGCTGGCCAGCACCCCGATCAGCGACGTCCGGCCGGCGGTCGGGCAGACGGTGGTGGTGCCGCCGCGGCGGATCCAGCTGCTCGACCCCGACGACGACGCCGTGCTGGTCGTCGAGGGCGCCGTGCACGAGGGCCGGCGGTACACCGTGGTGGTCGGCGCGGACGTCGCCGCGGCCGGCCGCACCGTGGCGACCACCGCGACCCTGCTGGCGATCGCCTACCCGGTGCTGCTGCTGGTCGTCGGCGGCTCCACGTTCTGGTTCGTCGGACGCACGCTGCGCCCGGTGGAGCGGATCCGCGCCCGGGTGGCCGGGATCGGGGCGGGCCGGATGGACGACCGGGTCCCGGTGCCCAACACCCACGACGAGATCGCCCGGCTGGCGCTGACCATGAACGCGATGCTGGACCGGCTGCAGGAGGCCCACCACGCCCAGCAGCGGTTCGTGGCCGACGCCAGCCACGAGCTGCGCAGCCCGATCGCCACCCTGCGGGCCAGCCTGGAGGTCTCCGCGGCCGACCCGACCGGCGCCTCCTGGCAGGACCTGAGCGGCCCGATGTCCGATGAGGTCGAGCGGATGGGGCACCTGGTGGAGGACCTGCTGCTGCTCGCCCGCGCGGACGAGCGCGGCCTGCGCCTGGAGCTCTCCGACGTCGACCTGGACGACCTGGTCGAGCGGGAGGCGCGGCGGCTGCGGACGGCCGGCACGCTGCGGGTGCGGATGCGCGCCCAGCCGGCCCGGGTGACCGGCGACCCGGTCAAGCTGACCCAGGCGCTGCGCAACCTGGTCGACAACGCCGCCCGGCACGCCGCCGGCCAGGTCGAGCTGCGGGTGAGGGTGGTCGGTGCCCAGGTCGAGGTGACGGTGGACGACGACGGCCCTGGCATCCCGGGGCCGGACCGCGAGCGGGTCTTCGACCGGTTCGTCCGGCTGGACTCCAGCCGCCAGCGGGCCAGCGGCGGCAGCGGCCTCGGCCTGGCCATCGTCCGGGAGATCGTCCGCGGGCACGGCGGCTCGGTGCGGGCCGAGCCCTCCCCGCTGGGCGGGGCCCGGTTGGTGATCGACCTGCCGGCGGTCGAGCCGTCCCCGGTCGAGCTCGACGACGAGCTCGGGGCCGACCCCGATTCGCCGGGCCGCGACGACGAGCCGGATGAGCAGGACCATGCCGTCGGAGTGGACGGCCCCGGCCGTCCGGCCGGGGCCGGGGAGTCCGCGCTGCCGGCCCGGCGACCTCGATGACCGGGAGCAACCCGGCGTGGCCGGCCGGGGCGGCCACCGGGCCGGTGCGCCGGTTCAGGGTCGGCTCCGGGGGATCACCGATGTCCCGGGCGGTCCGCCGTCGAGATGATCGAGGTCCGCGGACACTCAGCGGAGACTCAGACGTACAGGTGGCGCACAGCAGGGCTGCCGAGGATCTTCAGGCCGGACGTCGTCCGTCCGACACAGCACGTGGAGGGCTCATGCGCATCGTGCACGTCACCGACTTCTACCTGCCCCGGCTCGGGGGCATCGAGACCCAGGTGGCCGGGCTGGCCGCGCACCAGGCGGCGGCCGGCCACCAGGTCAGCGTGCTGACCGCCACCCGCGGCCCCAGCGGCCCGGTGCCGAAGCAGGACGGGGCGCCGATCCAGGTGCGCCGCACCGCCAGCCTCACCGGTCGGCTCGAGGAGGCCGTGACGCGGCCCGGCGGCGTGGACGGCGTGGACGTGGTGCACGTCCACCTGGGCGGCTGGTGCCCGCTGGGCTTCCGGGTGATCCGGGCCCGCGCCGAGCGCGGCCTGCCCACGGTGGTCACCGTGCACAGCGTGCTGGAGGGGCTGCAGCTGCTCTACCAGGGCCTGTCCGGGGTGCTGGGCTGGCGGCGCGCCCCGGTGGTCTGGACCGGCGTCGGGGAGCGGGTGGCGGGCCAGCTGCGGGAGCTGCTCGGCGAGGGAGCCGCGGTGCACGTGGTGCCGAACGCGGTCGAGACCCTCGTCTGGGCGCCCTCCGGGGTGCCCACGGCCCGGCGGACGGCTGAGCGCCCGGCGCTGCCGGCCGCCGACGCCCCGCCGCGCCCGGTGCTGCTGGTGGCGGCGCTGCGGATGACCCGGCGCAAGCGGGCCGAGGCGCTGCCCGCCATCCTGGCCGGCGCGCGGGACCGGGCCCTGGCCCAGGCCGCGGCCGCCGGCCGGCCGGCTCCGGTGCTGCGAGCGGTCGTCGCGGGCGCGGGGCCGAGGATGGCCGCGGTGCGCCACGGCCTGCGCGCGCACGGCATCGAGGACTGGGTCGAGCTGCCCGGCCGGCTCGGCCAGGGCCAGCTGCGCGACCTCTACCACCGTGGTGACGTGTTCGTCGCGCCGACCGTCCTGGAGTCCTTCGGGCTGGCCGCCCTGGAGGCCCGGGTGGCCGGGCTGCCGGTCGTGGCCCGCAGCGACAGCGGAACCGCCGAGGTGCTGGAGCCGGGCGTCGAGGCGGTGCTGGTCGGCAACGACCACGAGATGGCCTGCGCGCTGGGCGACCTGGCGGTCGACACCGCGCGCCGGGAGCGGATCGCCCGGCACAACAGCGCGGTGCCCACCCCGTTCGACTGGGACGCCACCTTGACCCTGTTCGGGCACGCGTACGCCACCGCGGCCGAGCTGACCGCCTGGCCGGTGGCCGAGCCGCTCCGCAGGCCCCGTCCCACCCGGCAGCTCGCGGATCGCCGGGACGGGCGGCGGTGAGCAAGGACCAGGACCTCCGTCGCACGATCGTCTCCTTCCACGCCCACCCCGACGACGAGACGCTGCTCACCGCGGGCACCCTGGCCGCGCTGGCCGCCGCCGGGCACCGGGTGGTCCTGGTCACCGCGACCGCCGGGGAGCAGGGCCTGGCCGCGCCGGGCCCGCCCGGTGGGCCGACCCTGGCCGAGCGCCGGCTGGCCGAGCTGCAGGACGCCGCGGCCGCGCTCGGCGTCAGCCGGGTGGTGCCGCTCGGCTACCCGGACTCGGGCATGGACGGCCGGGCCGCCGGTCCGGCCGGGTTCGCCCAGGTCGACGTCGAGCAGGCGGCCGCCCGGTTGGCCGAGGTGCTGACCGAGGAGCAGGCCGACGCCCTGACCGTCTACGACCCGGCCGGTGGCTACGGCCACCCCGACCACGTGCAGGTGCACCGGGTCGGCCTGCGTGCCGCCGAGCTGGCCGGTACGTCGCTGGTCTTCGAGGCGACCGTGGACCGCAGACTGCTGCTGGCCGCGACCGCCTGGCTGCCCCGGCTACCGGGCGGAGCGCGCCGCCGCCGCCTGGCGGTGGCCTTCGCCGACCCGCAGCGGATCACCCACCGGGTGGACGTGCGCGCGTTCACCGGGGCGAAGCGGTCCGCGATGGCTGCGCACCGCAGCCAGTCCCGGCCGGGTCTGCGCACCCTGCGGCTGCTGCTCGCCCTGCCCGGGCCGCTGTTCCGCCTCGCCCTGGGCCGGGAGTGGTTCGTGCTGCGCTCGGCTCCCGGCGCGGACGTCGACCCGCTGCGCGCGCTGGCCCGGCCCTGATGAGCCCGGCCTGGGCGCAGCTGCGGGGCTGGTCGCTGTGGCTGACCGGGCTGGCCCTGGTGGCCGGCATCCTGCGCTTCCTGCCGCACCTGACCGGGACCACCTGGACGCAGGTCGGCCACGTGCTCTCCGGCCTGGGGCCGGCGACCGTGCTGATGCTGGTGACGGTCTGGGGGGCCGGCATGTACGGGCACACCTGGGTGCAGGTGGCCGCGCTGCCCGGGCTGGGGCACCGGCGGGCGCTGATGCTGAACCTGGCCAGCAGCGCGGTGGCCAGCGGCCTGCCCGGCGGTGGGCCGCTGTCGATCGCGGCGAACTGGGCGATGCTGCGCTCCTGGGGCTTCTCCCGCGCCGCCTTCTCCACCTACACCGTGCTGACCACCGGCTCGATGGCGGTGGGCAAGCTCCTGCTGCCGCTGCCCGCGGCCCTCGCCGTCGTCCTGGCCGGGGCGGCCATGCCGGCGCAGGTCCGGTCGGTGGTGCTGGTCAGCGGCGCCGCGATCGCCGCACTGGTGCTGCTCGGCGTCCTGGCCTGCCCGCTGCTGAGGCGCTGGGCCTCGGTCCGGTCCTGGCTGGATGCGGTCCGGGACCGCTGGCACGGTCTGGTGGGCGGCACCGGGGCCCAGCTGGGTCTGCAGTACCTGCTGCTCGTCCTGTGCCTGCACGTGACCGGGGCCGGGGCGGCCCCGGCCGGGGTGCTGCTGGCCTTCGCGGTCGGCCGGCTGCTGTCGGTCGTGCCACTGACCCCCGGCGGGCTGGGCGTCACCGAGACCGGGACGGCGGGCCTGCTGGTGGCGCTGGGCGCCGACCCGGCCGCGGCGATCAGCGGGGTGCTGCTGTTCAGCCTCTTCGTGACGGTGCTGGAGATCCCGCTGGGGGCGATCGGGCTGCTCTGGTGGCGCCGGACCATGCCGGCGCACAGGTAGGCTGACCCGGTGCTGCCGGGTTGGTTCGAGCGGGCCACCGAGGGCTCGGAGACCGGAGCCCTGGCTCGTTCGGTCGACTGGGCGGCGACCCCGCTGGGCGATCCGTCCACCTGGCCCGGGCCGCTGCGCGGAGCGGTCGAGCTCTGTCTGGCCACCAGCTTCCCGATGCTGGTCACCTGGGGCCCGGAGCTGACGAAGATCTACAACGACGGGTACCGGCCGATGCTGGGCACCGACAAGCATCCCGCCGCGATGGGCGCCTCCACCCAGCGGGTGTGGTCGGAGATCTGGGACGTCGTCGGCCCGATGTTCGAGAAGGTGATCACGCAGGGGCGCTCCACCTGGACCACCGACCAGCGGCTGGTGATCGTCCGCTCCGGCTACCCGGAGGAGTGCTACTTCACCTACTCCTACAGCCCGCTGCGGGACGAGGAGGGGACCGTCCGTGGTGTTCTGGACGTGGTCACCGAGACCACCGAGCAGGTGCTGGACCGGCGGCGGATGGCGCTGCTGGCCACCCTCAACTCGGCCCTCGGGCCCAACACGGTCGACGTCGCGGGGGTCGGCCGGACGGTGGCGGAGGTGTTCGGCCGCGGCCACCCGGACGTCCCCTTCGTGGACCTTCACGTCCGGATGGGTGCCGATGCCCTGCTGCTGGCGACCACCCGCGCCGCAGTCGCCACCTCGGTCGGCGGGGCCCCGATCCGGCAGGCGATGTCCGGCCGGCACGCGGTCCAGGTGGACGACGCGCTGATCTTCCCGCTGCTGCTCGCCGGTGAGCGGGAGCCGGTCGGGGTCCTGGTGGCCGGGACCAACCCGCTGCGGGCCGTGGACTCCGCCTACCGGTCCTTCCTGGACCTGCTGGCCAGCTCGGTGGCCAACGCCATGGGCGCCGCCCTGCGGCTGAGCCGCCAGCTGGGGGAGCTGCGCACGATCAGCGAGGTGCTGCAGCTGTCGGTGCTCTCCGGGCTGTCGGACTCCCAGGACGCCGCAGCCCGGTACCGGCCGGCGACCGGGAACCTGGTGGTCGGCGGCGACTGGTTCGACCTGGTCGACCTGCCCGGCGGCCGGCTGGCCGTGGTGGTCGGCGACTGCGTGGGGCACGGCCTGGACGCCGCGGCCCTGATGGGCCAGCTGCGCAGCGCGAGCCGGGCGCTGCTGCTGGAGAACAACGGCGCCGCCGCCACCCTGGACGGCCTGCAGCGGTTCGCCGCCTCACTGCCCGGGGCGCAGTGCACGACCGTCTGCTGCGTGGTGGTGGACCCGGCCCAGGGCACCCTGACCTACGCCACCGCCGGGCACCCGCCGCCGCTGCTGCTCAGCGTGGAGGGCGCCGCCTGGCTCGACCAGGCCATCGGCCTTCCGCTGGACGTGGTCGAGGACGACGCCTACCAGGAGGTCGAGGTCCCCTTCGCGGTCGGCGACACGGTCCTGCTGTACACCGACGGGCTGGTCGAGCGGCGGGAGGAGTCGCTGTCGGTGGGGCTGCGCCGGCTGGAGGCCACCATGCTCGAGCTGGGCCGGTGCGGCGACCTCAGCACCACCGCCGACCGGCTGCTGGCCCGGATGGTACCGGACGGCACCCAGGACGACGTGGCGCTGGTGCTGTACCGCCGGCCCGGCCCGGACGTCCCGGTGGCCTACCCGGCGTCCTGAGCCCCACCCGGCGCGAGGAGCTGCAGGGTCGCCTCGTCCGGACGGCCGGCGAAGTAGCGGTCCAGCACGGCGGGGAAGACCTCCCGGCCCGGGTCGGCCTGCGCGAACAGGGTCATCGACGACCGGAGCTTCATGGCGTCCACCGGGCCCAGCACCCGGACCGGGTTGTCGCCGGGCAGGTCGAGCAGGGCCTGCGCCGCCTGCTCCAGCCGGGGCCCCAGCACCGGGTGGGCCAGGTAGTCGCGGGCGTGCTGCAGGTCCTGGATGGCGTAGGCCTGCGCGGTGCTGCTGCGGCCCAGCCCGGCCAGCTGGGGGAAGACGAACCAGATCCAGTGGCTGGTCTTGGACCCGGCGCGCAGCTCGGCCATCGCCTGCCCGAAGGTGGCGCCGGAGTCCTGGGCGGTGATGAAGTGCTCCAGAGGATGTGGATCCATGCTTCAGGTGTGCCCGGTGGCGACCGGCCCAAACCGGCCGGCCGGGGTCGGTCATCATGCACAGGCACGGGTCGGGCGAGGGGTGGAGGCAGCGATGGACCTGGGCCAGCTGGTCTCGATGCGGGTCGGCCGGGAGGGGACGGTGGCCACCGTCACCCTGGTCGGGCCCGGGCCGGGCAACGCGATGGGGCCGGACCTGTGGCGGGAGCTGCCGCTGGTGTTCGGCGCGCTGGACGCCGACCCGCAGGTGCGTGCGGTGGTGCTGACCGGGGCCGGCGGCACGTTCTCCTACGGCCTGGACCTGGCTGCGCTGGCCGGACCGTGGGCGCCGATGCTGCGCCCGGACGCCGATGCGGCGCAGCGGATGGCGCTGCTGGAGCTGATCGGCCGGCTGCAGGCCGCCGTCGGGGCGGTGGCCGCCAGCCGCACCCCGGTGGTCGCCGCCGTCGACGGCTGGTGCATCGGCGCCGGGCTCGACCTGATCGCCGCCGCCGACGTCCGGGTGGCCGGAGCCGGGGCGCGGTTCAGCCTGCGCGAGGTCAAGGTCGCCATCGTGGCCGACCTCGGCAGCCTGCAGCGGCTGTCCGGGATCATCGGCGAGGGGCACCTGCGCGAGCTCGCGCTGACCGGGCGGGACATCGACGCCGCCTGGGCGGAGCGGATCGGCCTGGTCAACCGGGTGCTGCCCGACGGCGCGGCCGCACTCACCCGGGCCCGGGAGATCGCCGGCGAGATCGCCGCGAACCCCCCGCTGGTGGTCCGGGGCATCAAGACGGTGCTGGACCTGGACCGTGAGCCACGGGTGGCGGCCGGGCTGGCTCACGTCGCGACCTGGAACGCGGCGTTCCTGCCCAGCCAGGAGCTCATGGCGGCAGCGGCGGCGTTCGCCCGGGACCGTCCGGCGCCACCGGCCGGCTGAAGCGGCCGCGGGCCACGGCGCCCGCCCCGGCCGCGACGGCCACCGTGACCAGAGCGCCGAGCAGCAGGGCGGCGGGCTCGCCCGCGGCCAGCACGTGCTGGCGGGTGCCGAGGGTGGCCGCGGCGACCGGGACGCCGAGCTGGGCCGCGCCGAGCGCGGCCAGCGACAGCGGCTGCCCCAGGGCGGCGGTGGTCAGGTGGGCCAGCACCGCGGCGACGCCCAGCGCCAGCCCGAGCAGGACCAGTGAGGGTCGCTCGGCCAGGGCCCGCAGGTCCAGGGAGCTGCCCAACCAGACGAAGAACACCGGTCCGAGGAACCCCTCGGTGAGCGCGAACAGCTGCCGGGCCAGCCGGCGCGGCTCACCGATGGCCGCGACGACCAGGCCGAGCGCGAAACCGGCGAGCAGCACGGAGACGCCGGCCGCCACGGCCACCGCGGCCAACCCGAAGAGCACCACCAGGTTCAGCCGCAGCTCCAGTGCGAACGTGCGCCGGTGCGACAGCCGGTGCAGTCGGCGCCGCCACCCCCGCCGGTCCAGCTCCCGCAGCACCACGAACGCGGCGGCCGCGCAGGCCAGCACCGCCACCGAGCCGGCACCCACCCGGAGCGCCCGGGCCGGGTCCAGGGCCAGCGGCAGGGCCAGGATGCAGGCGGTGTCGGCGACCGCGACCTGGGGCAGCAACCGGGTCACCGCCGGTCCGGACAGCTTCAGCTCACCCACCACGGGCAGCACCAGGGCGGCGGAGGAGGAGGCGATCAGGACGGCGTACAGCGCGCCGTGCCCGGTGCCCGACCAGTGCGCCACCAACACCGCCAGGGGCACCGCGGCCACCGCGACCGTGCCGGCCCGGGCCAGGCCGAGCGGCACCGACCGGACCAGCACCCGGTCGGCCACCGGGACGTGCGAGCCGGCCACGAACATCACCAGGGCGAACCCGACCTCGGCCAGGAAGGTGAACGTCGGGTCGCCGGAACCGAGCAGGTGCACGCCAGTCGGGCCCAGCAGCACCCCGGCCAGCAGCTCGCCGACCACCACCGGCAGCCCCCAGCGCCCGGGCAGGGCCAGCAGCGGCCCGAGCAGTGCCGCCAGGCCGACCAGGGCCAGCGCCAGGAAGGTCACCGCCGGGCCCCGGAGCGCCCGGCAGCGGTGGACGCGGGGCGTGGCGCGCGGTGAGGCATCCGGGCATTGTCCACCCGCTGCCCTCAGCCATCTCTCAGCCGGTTTTCAGCCGTCCGGGGAGCGTCGGGCTGGCCACGGTGCGAGGCTGCCATGTCTGTGCCCTGGCACTGTCGAGCCCGAGGAGACCTTCTGTTGTCCAACTGCACCTGCACTGGCGGACCGGCCGGAGACCCGCGATGAGCGGGTTCGTGCAGAACATCCTGTCCTTGGCCCCGATCTGGGTGTACCTGGTGGTCGGCCTGCTGGTGTTCGCCGAGGACGCCATCTTCGTCGGCTTCGTCGTCCCGGGCGAGACCGCCGCCGTGCTCGGTGGCGTGGTCGCCAGCCGCGGCCAGGTGCAGGTGGTGGCGGTCGCCGCGATCGTGGTGGCCGCGGCCGTGCTCGGCGACAGCGTCGGGTACGAGGTCGGCAAGCATCTGGGCAGCCGCGTCCTGCAGCTGAAGGTGCTGCAGCGCCGGGCCGAGCGGATCGACGCCGCCCGTGACCTGCTGGCCCGGCGCGGCGGGTCTGCGGTCTTCCTGGGCCGGTTCGTGGCCTTCTTCCGGGCCGTCATGCCCGCCCTGGCCGGCACCGCCGGCATGCCCTACCGCCGGTTCCTGCCCTGGAACGCCCTCGGCGGGTTCACCTGGGGCATCGGGTTCGTGCTGCTGGGCTACCTGGCCGGCGCCTCGTACTCCAAGGTGGCGGGGGTGGCGGGGGAGACCACCGCGATCGTGGTCGCCGTCATCGTAGTGGTCGGCGTCATCGTCTGGCGGGTCCGCAAGCACCGCGCCGCCTGACCGGACCGCCCCACCTGGCTGACCCTGTGAGTCCGGTCAGCGCATGTTGCCGGTGTGACCGAGGGAGAACCGGCCCGGCTGCGGCCAGACGCACAGCCCGTGCGGGCCGTTGCCGACCGGGATCTTCTTGATCACCTTGCCGGTCCGGGTGTCGAAGACGTAGACCTCGGAGTTGTAGCGTCCGGCCAGCCACAACTGACTGCCGTCCGCACTGACATCGCCCATGTCCGGTGAGCCGCCGCCGGGGATCTTCCACAGCGCGCTGACCTTGAGGGTGGCGGCGTCCACCACCGACACGCTGCCCTCGTCCCGGTTGGAGACGTAGATGGAGTTCCCGTCCCGGCTGGGGTAGATGCCGTGCGCGCCCTGGCCGGTGTGCAGGAAGCCGCGCAGCTTCATGGTGTGCGCGTCCACCTCCCAGACGCCGTTGCGCAGCATGTCGGCGATCAGGAACGTCGAGCCGTCCGGGGTCAGCCGCACGTCCTGCGGCATGGAGCTCGCTCCCTGGTCCAGCGCCGAGGCCGGACCGCCCATCCGCCGGGCCTTGGCCGGGTCCACCGCGCCGGGGGTCTTCACCGGGTTGAGGTCGATCACCTTGAGGATCTTCGAGCCGTCGGCTGCCGCCACCAGCAGCTTGCCGCTGAACTCGCAGCTGGTCAGGAACGCGGACCGGTCGGCGGTGAAGTCGGCGTGGTTGATCCCGTCGCAGGGCACGTGCAGGGAGTGGTTCAGCTTCATCGTGTGCGGGTCGCGGAAGTCGATCCGGTGCAGCCGTTCGGCCATCACCATCGCCTCCTTGCCGTTCTCGGTGAAGTACATGTTGTAGGGGTCGGCGACCGGCACGTTCTTGCCCGGCCGGCCGGTCACCGGGTCGACCGGGGTGAGGCTGTCGCCCCCGGACTCGGCCACCCACAGCGTCTTCAGGTCCCAGGACGGGATCACGTGCTGCGGGGTGGCCGGCACCGGGAAGCTGCGGATCACCTTGTAGGTGGCCGGGTCGATGACGTCCACCCGGTTGGAGAGCGTGTCCGGCACGTAGACCAGCGGCTTGGCCCGGGCCGCAGTGGCGGAGATCATGCCGGCCGCTGCGGCGGCGTAGACGTTGGTGGTCGGGCTGGGGCTGGCGGAGGCCGACGCTGCCGAGGAGGCCGGCGGCGTGCTGGACGGTGTGGCGCCCGCGGAGGCCCCGGCCGGGCTCGAGGAGGCCGGGGCGGAGGACGCCGGGGCGCCGGCGGTGGAGCCGGACTGGCAGCCGGCCACGGCCAGGACGCCGCCGAGGGTGGCCGCCAGGAGCGGCAGCGTCCGGCGCCCGGTGCCCCGGTTCACGCCGCCACCAGCAGGTCAGAGGCGGTGACGGCGGTCAGCGAGCGGTGCTTGAGCTCTCCGAGCATGGCGGGCATGGCGTGGATCGTTCCTTCGTGGCCGAGGTGGAGACTGACGATGGCGCCGGGCTTCAGCCCGGCCCGGAAGGCGCGCAGGATCGCGGCCGGCCCGGGGTCGGTGTAGTCGAGCGGATCCAGGTCGTAGCCCAGGCAGGCACCGTATCCCGCCCGGACCGCCGCGGCCCGGATCAGGGCGGTGCTGTGCGGGGTGCCGCTGGGCCGGAACCACCGGCCCTGGCTGCCGGTCAGCGAGCGCAGCTCGGCCGCGGCCCGGTCGATCTCGGTGCTGGTCTGGTTCGCCGACAGGCGGGTCATCGTCCGGTGGCTCCAGGTGTGGTTGCCGAGCTCGTGGCCGGCGTCCAGGATCTGCTTGGCCATCGCCGGTTCGCCGGCCAGCCAGCTGCCGATGGCCAGCACCGTGACCCGGGCGTCCTGCTCCTTCAGCGCGGCGAGCATCGCCGACAGCTGGGCCTGGGTGCCGGCGCCGTGGAAGGTCAGCGCGACCCCGGTGGCGCTGACCGGCCCACGGGTGATGTCGGGTCCAGCGGACGGGGACGCGGACGGGGTGGCGGACGGGGACGCGCCGCTGCGGGTGCTCGCCGGGGGCGGCGGGGACGCCGTCGAGCCGGCGCCGGCCGGCACCGGAGCGCCGGCGGCGCCGGTCGGCGCTGACGTCGGCGCTGACGTGGGCTTCGCCGGGTTGGAGCAGGCGGCCAGCGCGCCGGCCCCGAGCAGCCCGGTGAGCAGGCTGCGCCGGCCCGGGCGGGCGGTGGGACGACGGTCTCCAGCGGGGCACATCAGGTGCATCACCTCTCGGTGGTCCTACGGGTCAGGGCCACTGTCGCTGGTCAGCCCTGAGCCTACGCTGAGCGCAGCGGCACCGACCGACGCGTCAGGCGGCCGGACCCTCGCCGGCCCGGAGCCCGCCGCCGCCGGAGGGCCACCGTCGCCGCAGGTGAGCGGCCAGGACGGCGGGCACCATCGCGGCCGGGGCCCGGCCGTCGGCCAGACCCAGCTCGACCAGCGCCTGGATCAGGGCCGGGCGTGTCGCGGCCGCCTCGAAGGCGGAGTCCGGGACGCCGGGCCAGGCCGCCGCCAGGGCCAGCAGCCGGGTGTCGCGCAGGTGCGCACCCAGGTCCTGGCGCAGGGCCCGCCGGTAGGCCCGGCCGGCGTCCGCGCCGCCCGGGCTGACGGCCGCCGCCCCGGCCAGCCGCCCGGAGCGCACCGCGTAGAAGATGCCCTCCCCGGTCAGCGGGTTGATCAGCGAGGCGGCGTCCCCGGCCAGCAGTACCCGGCCGTCGGGCTGGCGGGGCCGCCAGGTCGACAGCGGCAGGTGGTGGGCCCGTAGGTCCTCGGCCGGCTGGCCGGGCAGCAACCGGGCCAGCTCGCCGTGCAGGTCCTGGCGGCCGGACAGCTGGGAGCGCAGCCGCCCGTAGCCGACGTTGGCCCGGCCGCTGCCGTCGGCCAGCGGGAAGGACCAGGCGTAGGCCGGCCAGGCCCGCTCCTGCATCCGGATCAGCTGCTCCCGGCCGCCGGCCGGCTGCGGGTGCTCCGCGGCGTACCCGCGGACGGCCACCGCCAGGTGCGGGTCGGGGTTGCGGCGGATGCCCAGGGCGCGGCGGACGACCGAGTTCGCGCCGTCCGCGGCCACCAGCACCCGACCGGCGTGCTCGCCGTCGACCAGCACCCGGTCCGGGGTGGTGCTCACCGACCTGACCCGGTGCCGGACCAGCTGCGCACCGGCCGCCACCGCGGCCCGCAGCAGCCGGTCGTCGAAGACCCGGCGCGGGATCACGTACCCGGGCCGTGGCGGCCGGACCCGCACCCGCACCCCGCCCGGGCTGACCAGGTCCAGCCCCGGGACGCCGTCGTGCCCACGGGTCAGCCCGCGCACCCCGAGCGACTCCAGCTCGGCCAGGGCGTGCGGGGCGATGCCGTCCCCGCAGGCCTTGTCCCGGGGGAACTGCGCGGCGTCCAGGAGCCGGACCACCGCCCCCGGGTGCCGCTGCAGGGCGGACAGCGCTGCGGTGCAGCCCGCGGGTCCGGCCCCGACGACCAGCAGGTCGACGAGCTCATCGGTCGAGGCAGCCACCTGAGCAGCCTGGTCCGGCTCGGCTCAGCCGGCCAGCCGGAGGCCGACCCGGTCGGCGATCTGGGCCAGGTCGCGACCCACGCCGTCGGTGCAGCGGGGCGTGGTCCGGGCGGAGGTCAGCACGCCGTACCCGCTGCGGTGCACCCGGCCACCGGCGGCGTCGACCGCGTCCACCAGCCACCGGTCCTCCCCGACGGACAGGCCGGGCAGACCACCGAGCCGGTCCAGGACGTCGGCCCGCACGCCGAGGTTGGCGCCGTGCGCGTGCGGGTGCCCGTCGCCCTCCTGGTAGCCGGCCCGCCACTCCTGCAGCACCCGCGGGTCCAGGGTCCAGGAGTCCAGCAACGGCCGGACCGTGCCGGCGAACAGGTCGGCGCCGGCCGAGCGGGCCCGCAGCTGAGCGGTCAGCCAGCCCGCCGGCACCACCGAGTCGGCGTCCGTCCAGGCGTACCAGAGCCGTTCGGGTGCCAGGCCGGCCGCCAGCGCGCTGGCCCGGGCGTGGGCCATGCCGGCGGCCCGGACGGCGCCCACCCGGCCGATCGAGACGGCGAGCCGGTCCACGTCCGGGTAGCGGCTGAGCACCCGCTCACTGCCGTCGGTGCAGCGGTCGAGCACCACCAGCAGCTGCACCTGCACGCCGGGGTGGCGAAGGCCCACCCGCCGACCGGTCGCCCGCAGCGCCCGCAGGCACCGGTCCAGGGTGGCCGCCTCCTGATGGGCCGGCACCACCACCGCGACCCGCGAGCGCGCCGTCCGGTGCCTCATACCAGACCCGTGCCGCGCGCCACCGAGGGCACCTGGGGGCCGACCCACAGCTGCATCCGGAAGTCCTCCTCGACGTGGTCCACCAGCTCGCTCAGCCCGGCTCGCCCGGCCGCCGCGGCGAGCGTGTCCTGCACCAGGTCGCCGGTCTGCGGGTAGTCGGGCACCCGGTGACGCCAGTGACAGGTGGCCAGCACGCCGTCCGGGGTCAGCGAGCCGGCGGCCAGGTCGGCCATCGTGGCCAGCGCCGGCAGGTCGAGGTAGTAGCCCACCTCGGAGACCACGACCAGGTCGAAGTGCTCCTCCTGCGGCCAGTCCGCGGGCAGCACGGCCCGGCGCAGCTGCACGCCCTCGGCCCGCGCTCCCTGGACCGGGGCCAGCCGGTCCCGGGCGCGGGCCAGCACCCGCTCGCTGACGTCCACGGCCAGCAGCCGGTCGCAGCGCGCGGCCAGCTCGGCGGTCAGCTCACCGGTGCTGCAGCCCGGTTCGAAGGCCGACCGGAAGCGCTCCCGGGGCAGCGCGGCCAGCAGCAGCGCCCGCTTGCGTCGCTCGTACCACCGGTCGGCGAACCCCCAGGGGTCGGCGTACCGGCCGTAGAGCTGCTCGAAGTACTCCGGGGGCAGGCTCACCGTGGTGTCCTCCTGGGTTCCTGCCGGCTCTGCTCCGGCCGGCTCTGCTCCGGCCGGGTCTGCGGCGGCGGGGTCGGTGGCGGGCCGGCCGGGGCGGGCAGCAGCAGCTCGTGGTCGCGCAGGAAGCGGGCCAGCACGGACGGCGGCAGCACCGGGGCGTCGGCCGGGTCGGGGCCCAGCGGGAGCACCTGGCTGGCGAAGCAGCCGATCGCGGCCCGTTTGGCCGCCAGGTCCGTCTCGGACAGGCCGATCCCGACGGCTGCCGGCCAGGGCGCGCCGTCGCCGCCGGGTCTGGCCCAGTGCCACAGCCAGATCGGGAAGAGCAGCACGCGGACCTCCGGTCCGGCGCCGTCCGGCCCGGCCGGGTGGCCGGTCGCCTGCGCGGCGGCGCGTAGCGCGGCCCGCCCGCAGGTCTCGTGGTCGGGGTGGCCGTCCAGCACCCACGGGGCCAGCACCCGCACGCCCGTCCCGGCCGCCTCGGCGAGGGCGAGGAGCCTGCGCAGGACGCCGGTCAGGGCGTCGGTGAGCTCCTGCTCCCGCGCCGCCAGCCCGCTGTCCGGCAGGCCGAGCCAGCTCTGCCCGGCAGGCTGAACGCCCAGCTCGACCAGCGCCCGGCCCGACTCCGCGCGCCGGGTGGCCGCCAGCCCGGGCACCGCCGCGGAGCGGCTGGCGGGGTGGCTGGCCTCGCCGTCGCTGGCCCAGACCAGGTGCAGGTCGGCGCCGGTCGCGGACAGCCGGCGCATCGTGCCGCCCACGGCCAGCACCTCGTCGTCGGGGTGAGCGGCGACCACGAGCACCGGCCCGTCGCCGGGCAGCACCGCAGCGACGTCGCGGTGCAGCGCCGGACGGCGGGCGGGCTGGTCCAGGAAGGGCAGCCAGTCGGCCTCGCCCGTCCCGGCGCCGGCGATCGCCCGCTCCTCCGGCGGCGCGTGCGGCCCCTCAGCCACGGTGCTCGTTGAGGTCCGGTGCCGTGTCCGGTGCCGTGTCCAGCGACGCCCGGTCCAGCGCCGCCCGGTCCAGCGCCGCCCGGCCCAGCGTGGCGAGGTCGCGTTCGGCGTGGGACTGGCGCAGGTAGACGGTCAGGTCCCCGACCCGCCGGGCGTGCCGGCGGTCCTGGGCCAGCGGACCGGGCCCCAGGGCACGGCCGACCCGCTCCAGGGTCCGGGTGGCGGCGGCCTCGACCACGCTGCGGGCGACCAGGGCCCGGGCCAGACCCTGGCCCTGGCGGTCGGAGGGGTCGGCGTCGACCTCCTCGGCGCAGCGGCGCAGGGTGGCCGCGCAGGCCGTCAGGTCGGCGTGCACGGCTCCGACGTGCGCGAGCGCGTGCGCGTCCAGGGGACGGCGCCGGTCCGCCTCGGCCAGCGCGTCGGCGACCCCCAGCGCGCCCCCGAACCAGCAGGCGGCCACCCCGACCGACCCCTGCCAGAAACCGGGCCGGTCCAGGTAGTCGCCCGGCCCGCCGACCGCCACGGCGGCGGCGTCCTGGAAGTGCACCGCGAGGGTGTCGGCCCCGGTGAGCGCGGGGGAGGCCCAGCTGCCGGGCACCGTGCGGACGGTGCCCGCCCGCCGGCCCGCCGCGAGGTCGACGGCCAGCAGCCGGTACCCGTCGGCGGCGTGCGCGGTGACCAGGGCGTGGCTGAGGATGCCCGCGCCGCTGCACCAGGCCTTGGGCCCGGTCAGCCGCCACCCGACGTCGGCCGCCGGGGTGGCCCTGGGCCGGGCCGACGGTGGGTCGGCCGCCCACACGCCCCAGGTCTGGCCCGGCTCGGGCTGCGGCGCGGCCGACAGCCCGCCGAGCTCGGCGATGATGGCCAGCGCGTCGGTGTGCGCCTCCAGCATCCGGCCCAGGGCGACGTCCCGGCGGGTGGCCTCGGCCAGCAGGCACCAGCGCGGCCAGGTCGACCCGGTGCCGGGCCGGGGGAGCCGGCCGCCCAGGGCCCGGCTGGTGCTCGTCAACGCCTCGGCCACCCGGTGCGGGTCGTCCAGCCCGTCCAGGTCGGCGGGCGGTGGCAGGGCCTGCGGTCCGCAGCCCGCGGCGAAGTCGAGCACGTGTCGGCGCTCCTCGAGAAGCTCCCCCGGCCGGTGGTCCCGGCCCGTTGTCCGAGGGGAAAGGTAACCGCCGCGCGAGCGGTCCGCAGACCGGCATGCACCCGCCACGGGGCAGGTCAACCCGTGGTCGGGCTGTGTATTCGGCCTCGGGTGGCGCACACTGGTGTCATGGCCTCTCGTCCGGCGTCCCGCCGTCATCTCGCGACCAGCCCGTTCGCCCGGCAGGAAGAGGTGATCCCGACCACTGATGACTTCCACGTCGGTGACCGTGTGGTGTCCGACCGCTGCGGCATGGGCCGGGTGACCAGCGTCACCACCGAGTACGTCACGGTCGACTTCGGCAGCGAGATCCGCCGGGTGTCCCCGGGGGCCCGCGGCTTCACCCGGATCTGACCAGCCCGCCCCTGGTGCGCCCGGGCCCACCCCGGCGCGCAGCCTGCGTGGCCCGCACCGCAGGATGAGCGGGTGAACGACATCGATGACGTGACGAGGGACGTCGAGGTCCTGATCGTCGGCGCGGGGCTGTCCGGGATCGGCGCCGCCTGGCGGTTGAGCCACGACCGGCCCGGCACCCGGTACGCGGTCCTGGAGGCGCGCCAGCAGATCGGCGGCACCTGGGACCTGTTCCGCTACCCCGGCGTCCGGTCCGACTCGGACATGTTCACGCTCAGCTACCCGTTCCGGCCCTGGCGCGGGGACCGGTCGATGGCCGACGGCGCCAGCATCCGCCGGTACATCCAGGACACCGCCCGCGAGGGCGGGATCGCACCGCACATCCGGTTCGGCACCCGGGTGCTGAGCGCCGCGTGGTCCAGCGCCGAGCAGCGCTGGCGGGTGCAGGCCCGCCCGGCCGACGGCGGCGAGGTGAGCACCTGGTCCTGCCGCTTCCTGTACGTGTGCTCCGGCTACTACAGCTACGAGCACGGCTACCAGCCGGACTTCCCCGGGCTGGCCGACTTCGCCGGCACCTTCGTGCACCCGCAGGCGTGGCCGGCCGACCTGGACACCGCCGGACGCCGGGTGGTGGTGATCGGCAGCGGCGCCACCGCCGTCACCCTGGTACCGGCGCTGGCCGCCGGCGCGGCGCAGGTGACGATGCTGCAGCGCTCGCCGTCCTACCTGACCGCGCTGCCGGCCACCGACGCGGTGGCCGACGCGCTGCGCCGGCGGCTGCCGGCCGCCGTGGCGCACCGCCTGGTCCGGGCCAAGAACATCGCCTTCTCGCAGGGCTTCTACCAGCTCGCCCGGCGCCGTCCGGCCCTGGTCAAGCGGCTGCTGCGGCGGGGCGCGACCGCCGCGCTGGGTGACCAGGCGCTGGTCGCCGAGCACTTCACGCCGACCTACGACCCGTGGGACCAGCGGCTGTGCGTGGTGCCGGACGGCGACCTGTTCCGGGCCGTGCGCTCCGGGCAGGCCCGCGTGGTCACCGGGGCGATCCAGCGGTTCGAGCCGGCCGGCATCCGGCTCGTGGACGGCCGCCGGCTGGAGGCCGACGTGGTGGTGTCGGCCACCGGGCTGTTGCTGCTCGCCTTCGGTGGCATCCGGCTCGAGGTCGACGGGCGGCCGGTCGAGCTGGCTCGCACCGTGACCTACCGCGGGGTGATGCTCAGCGGCATCCCGAACTTCGCCTACTGCGTGGGGTACACCAACGCCTCCTGGACGCTGCGCGCCGACCTGTCCTCCCGGTACGTCGTCCGGCTGCTGCGGTTCATGGACCGGCACGGCTACGCGGTGGCCCGCCCGGCGCCGGCCCCGGGCGGCCCGCGCCGGCCGCTGCTCGACCTCACCTCGGGCTACGTGCAGCGGGCGATCGCCGACTTCCCCCGGCAGGGTCCGGGCGACCCGTGGCGGGTGCGCCAGAACTACCTGCGCGACCTGGTCACCTCCCCGCGCGCCGACCTGCGCCGCCAGATGACCTTCACGTCCGCACCCGCCGGCCACGACCAGGCGGTCCCCGTCAGGGACGACCGCCGCGAGCAGGTGGCCCGATGAGCCGGCTGGCGCCCTACCGGTTCGAGGGCCGGACGGCGGTGCTGACCGGGGCGGCCAGCGGGATCGGCGAGCAGCTGGCGCACCAGCTGGCCGAGCGCGGCTCGGACCTGGTGCTGCTGGACCGGGACGCGGCCGGGCTGGCCGCGGTCGAGCAGGCGGTGCGGGCGGCCCACCCCGGTCGGGCGGTGCAGACCCTCGTCGTCGACCTGGCCGAGCGGGAGGCGGCCACCGCAGCGGCCGAGCGGATCCTGGCCGAGCATCCCTCGATCGGGCTGCTGGTCAACAACGCCGGGGTGGCGCTGGCCGGCACGTTCGAGCAGCTGACCCTGGAGGAGTTCGACTGGGTGATGCGGATCAACTTCGAGGCGCCCGTGCTGCTCACCCACCACCTGCTGCCGGCCCTGTTCGCCGAGCCGGGCGCCCACCTGGTGAACGTGTCCAGCCTCTACGGGCTGATCGCGCCGCCGGGCCAGTCGGCCTACTCGGCCAGCAAGTTCGCCCTGCGCGGGTTCAGCGAGGTGCTGCGCAGCGAGCTGTCCGTCCGCAAGGTCGGGGTGACCACCGTGCACCCGGGCGGGATCGCGACCCGGGTGGCCTCCAGCGCCCGGGTCGCGGCCGGGGCGCCGCAGGAGGCGACCCGCAAGCAGCTGGCCGCCTTCGACCGGGTGCTGACCTACCCGCCGGACAGGGCGGCGAGGCAGATCCTGGACGGCGTGGCCGGCCGCCGGGGCCGGGTGCTGATCTCGGCCAGCGCGGTGCTGCCCGACGTCATGGCCCGGCTGTTCCCCTCCTCCTACCTGGTGCCGATGGGCTGGTTCGCCCGGGCGATGGCACGGGCCTCGCGGCGACGCGGTCGCTGACGCTGATCCCATGATCACGCCAGGCGGGGCGGGTCACAGGACGGCGCCGAGGATCAGGTAGCCGTTCAGGGCGATGATCAGGGCGGCGACGGCGCCGGCGGCGGCCGAGGTCAGCCGGTGGTTGACCAGGGTGGCCATCACGTCCGCGCGCCGGGTCAGGACGAGCAGCGGCACCAGGGCGAACGGGATCCCGAAGGAGAGCACCACCTGGGACAGGACCAGGCTCTGGGTCGGTGGCAGGCCCAGGCCCAGGACCAGCAGCGCGGGCAGCATGGTCAGTGCCCGCCGGGCGAACAGCGGGATCCGCCGGGCGATGAAGCCCTGCATGACCACCTGCCCGGCGTAGGTGCCCACGCTGGAGGAGGACAGCCCGGACGCCAGCAGGGCCACCGCGAAGGCCAGCGCCGCCCCGCCGCCGAGGTAGCGCCCCAGCCCGGCGTGCACCGCCTCCAGGGAGCCCAGGTCCAGCCCAGCGACCTGCGGGTGCGCCTGGACCAGCGCCGCGGCCAGGACGACCATGCAGACGTTGACCAGCCCGGCGCCGCCCAGGGCCACCACGATGTCGAGCCGGTGGAAGCGCATCAGCTCGCGCCGTTCCGCCTCGTCGCGGCAGGCCACCCGGGTCTTGGTCAGCGCCGAGTGCAGGTACACCACGTGGGGCATCACCGTGGCACCGATCATCCCGGCGGCCAGCACCACGCTGCCCCGCCCGGACAGCTCGGGCACCGTGCCCGCGGCCAGTCCGGGCCAGTCCACCCGGACCTGCGCCAGGTCGTAGGCGAAGCCGAGCAGGATGATCCCGAGCAGCCCCGCGATGGCCAGCTCGAACCGGCGGTGCCCACGTTGCTGCAGCCCCAGCAGAGCGAACGCGACCACCGCCGTGATCAGGCCGGCCGGCAGCAGAGGGACGCCGAACAGCAGGTTCAGCCCGAGGGCGGCACCGACGAACTCGGCCAGGTCGGTGGCCATCGCGACCAGCTCGGCCTGGATCCACAGCCCCACGCTGACCCGGCGGGGCAGGTGCCGGCGGCACAGCTCGGGCAGGTCGGCGCCGGTGGCCACGCCCAGCTTGGCGGACAGGTACTGCACCAGCATGGCCATCAGGTTGGCGCCCAGCACGACCCAGACCAGGCTGTAGCCGTAGAGGGCGCCGGCGGAGAAGTTCGTCGCGAAGTTGCCGGGGTCGGTGTAGGCCACGGCAGCCACGAAGGCCGGTCCGAGCAGCGCCACGGTGCCGCGCACCCGGCCCCGGGCCCGCATCACCGTCAGCGCGTTCGGGGCCTCGACCAGGCCCAGCCGCTCGGGCTGGCCCGGGCCGGGGACGTCGCCCCGGGTGGTCAGGGCGACCATCTCAGCCGACCGACGGCCCCAGCCCCAGCGACTGCGGCGTGCTGGCGTCCGGCGACGGCTGGTGCAGGCCCTCGTCGAGGGCGCCGAACTCGGTCATCAGGGCCGGGCTGCCGCCCCACGGGGTCTGCTCCTCCGCGATCAGGGTGTTGGTGGTGAGCAGCAGACCGGCCACCGAGGCACCGTTCTGCAGAGCCGAACGGGCCACCCGCAGCGGGTCGACGATGCCCATCTCGATCATGTTGCCGTACCGGCCGGCCAGGGCGTCGAATCCGCCGTCGACGTCCATGGTCAGCATCTTCTCGACCACCTCCTGGCCAGCGTAACCGGCGTTGCTCGCGATCAGGAACGCCGGCTCGGTCAGCACCCGGCGGACGATCTCCACGCCGGCCCGGTGGTCGCCGACCACGTCGAGGTCGTCCAGGGCCGGGGCGGCGTGCAGCAGGGCGGCGCCCCCGCCGGCCACGATGCCCTCGGCCATCGCCGCCCGGGTGGCGGCCAGGGCGTCCTCGACCCGGTGCTGCAGCTCCTTCAGCTCGGCGTTGGTGGGTGCCCCGACCCGGATCACCGCGACCTTGCCGCTGAGCGACCCGATCCGCTCGGTCAGCACGTCCTCGTCGATGCCGAACGTGGCCCGCTCCAGCTCGGCGCGCAGCTGGGCCAGCCGGAACTCCACCGCGGCCGGGTCGCCGGCGCCGTCGATGATCGCGGTCTCGTCGGCGGTCACGTGCACCATCGCGGCCCGGCCGAGCTGCTCGATGGTCATCGTCTCCAGGCTGAACCCGGAGTGCTTGCTGTAGACCGCGCCGCCGGTGATCGCGGCGATGTCCTCCAGCTTGTGCAGCCGGCGGTCCCCGAACCCGGGAGCGCGAACCGCGATGCACTGGAAGATCCCGTTCACGTGGTTGTGCACCAGCATGCTCAGCGCCGGGCCCTCGATGTTCTCGGCCAGGATGACCAGCGGCCGCGGATCGCGCATGATCTTGTCCAGGATCGGCATCAGCTGCTGGATCTTGGAGATCTTCTCGCTGCAGAGCAGGATGTACGGGTCGCGGACGACGGCCTCCAGGGCCGCGGGGTTGGTCACCATGTACGGCGAGAGGTAGCCGTTGTCGAAGGTGAAGCCCTCCACGAAGTCCACGCTCATGCCGTGCAACGGGGACTCCTCGACGGTGACGATCCCGCCGTCACCGACGGTGTGCAGCCCCTTGGCGATCACCGAGCCGACCATCTCGTCGTCGTTGGCCGAGATGGCGGCGACCCGGGCGAAGTCGTCCTCGGTCTGCACCGGGTGCGCCACCTGCTGCAGGTGCGCCACCAGCCGCCCGACGGCGATGTCGATGCCGCGCTTGACCAGCACCGGGTTGGCGCCGTCTCCGATCACCTTCATGCCCTCGTGCACGATGGCCTGCGCGATCACCGTGGCGGTGGTGGTGCCGTCACCGACGATGTCGTTGGTCTTGATCGCGGCTTCCTTGACCAGCTGGGCGCCCATGTTCTCGAACTGGTTCTTCAGGTGGATCTCCCGGGCGATGGTGACGCCGTCGTTGGTGACCACCGGGGAGCCGGTGATCTTCTCCAGGATGACGTTGCGGCCCTTGGGGCCCAGGGTGGACTTCACCGCCTCGGCGAGCTGGTCCACGCCGTGCAGCAGCAGGTCTCGTGCGTCGGCGCCGAAGCGCAGTTCCTTGGCCATCGGGTCCTCCGGGGACGTCGGTTTCTGAAGTGGCTCAGGGGTGTCTGAAGATGCTCAGGGTGTCTGAGGTGACTCAGCGGTGCTCGAAGTCCCCGGCGGGCCGGGATGACGGCGAGGCAGGTGCGGACTGGTGGGCGGTGCTGGTGGTGCAGGCGGTGCTGGTGGTGCGGCTGGTCAGGGGACGAGGATCGCCCTCCCTCGCACGTTGCCGGCGTCCAGGTCGTGCAGCGCCTCGACGGCGGCGTCCAGGGGGTAGGTGTGGGTGTGCAGGGTGACCTTGCCCGCCTGGGCCAGCACCATCAGCTCGGCCAGCTCGGTGTAGGTGCCGACGATGTTGCCGACGATGTTCCGTTCGGTGGAGATGATGTCCAGGGTCGGGATGGTCACCGTGCCGCCGTAGCCGATCACGAAGTAGGAGCCGGCCCGGGCGGTCATCGCGAAGCCGTCGTTCTCCGCGCCCTGCTCGGCCACGAAGTCCAGCACCACCTCGGCGCCGGCGCCGCCCGTGAGGTCGAGCACGGCCTGCACCTGGCCGCCGTCGGCCACCACGGTGTGGTCGGCACCGAGCTGCTCGGCCAGCTTGAGCGCCTCGGGGTTGCGGTCGACGACGATCACGGTGGTCGAGCTGAGCGCGGTCAGGCACTGGATCCCGATGTGCCCCAACCCACCGGCGCCGATCACCACGGCGGTGGTCCCGGGGTAGAGCAGCGGCAGCGCCTTGCGGACGGCGTGGTAGGCGGTGATCCCGGCGTCGGCCAGGGCGGCGACGTCCTTGGGCTGGGTGCTCGGGTCGAGCCTGACGCAGGCCCGGGCCGAGGTCTTGAGCAGCTCGGCCATCCCGCCGTCACTGTCCAGGCCGGGGAAGGAGCCTGCGGTGCAGTGCATGTCGTTGCCCGAGCGGCAGGCCCGGCACAGCCCGCAGGTCGGCGTGGGGTGCAGGATGACGGTGTCGCCGACCGCCACGTTGCTGACCGCGTCGCCGACCTCGGCCACCCAGCCGGCGTTCTCGTGGCCGATCGTGTACGGCAGCGCCACGCCCATCGCCGCGGCCCACTGGCCCTCGACGATGTGCAGGTCGGTGCGGCAGACGCCGGCTCCGCCGATCTTGACGATCACGTCCAGCGGTCCGGTGATCGTCGGCTCGTCGACCTCCTCGACCACCGGGAACTGGTGGTACTCGTGCAACCGGACGGCCTTCATGGTGTGTCCTCGCCCTCTCCCGGCGACCCGTAGCGGTGTCGCAGCATCCCCCGGCAGACGCTGCCGTTGGCTTCCAGGCTGACCCTGGTGGTGCGTCCCTTGCGCAGGTGCAGCGGTGTCGCCTCCCGGCTGACCGCCTCACCGGTGCCCGGGTCGATGAGCAGCGGTGCGTCCTCGCCCGCGGGCAGGTCGAGCTCGGCCCGCCGTCGCCGCAGCCGGTCCAGCTCGGCGCTGGCCGGGACCTGGCCGAGGGTGAGCCCGGCCAGGTCCTCGGGCGTGACCCCGGTGGCCAGCAGCGGGGCGCAGACCTGGTCGGTGCCCGCCATCACCGCCTTGCGCAGGAACTGGGTGCGCAGCTCGCCGAGCTCGGCGACCGCCTCCCCGTCGAAGGCGGCCCGGAAGCCCGACCGGGCCGCGACGCCGCCGTTGATCGCCTCGGCGGCGAAGTGGTCCTCCAGCACGACCTCGGTGCTGCGCACCCCCGGGGTGGCCGACACCGCGTCGTAGGCGTCGGCCACCATCAGGAAGGCGAAGTTCGGCGCGCAGAAGTAGGTCGGCAGCCGCAGCCGGACCTGCGCGTCGCCGTCCGGCCCCACCCTGGCGGACGCCACGAACCCCAGAGCCGTGATCGGCTCGTCCAGCTCGGGGTCACGCACCGTCCCCAGGGCCTGCAGGAGGAGCGTGTCGGGCGCCGCCGTGGTGGTCATGACCCGGCGACCAGCTGGGCGTCCTCGCGGGCGGCGGGCTGGCCGGCCTCGGCCGGCAGCCGGTACTCGGCCGGCACCTCGATGTCGTACAGCCGGGCCGCGTTGAGCCCGAGGATCTTCTTCTTGGTGGCCGTGGTGACCCTCGGGTAGTCGGAGTACTCATCGCTGGGGTAGTCCCAGTCGACGAACCCCTCGATCTGCCACCGGGGCTCCCAGATGCCGTAGTCGCTGCCGAAGGTCATCTTGTCCTCGCCGACCCAGAACAGCAGCTCGCCCATCACCTTGGCGAAGAACCTCGGCCGGGCGTGCATCAGGCCGCCGATCACCACCGACAGGCCCGCGTAGACGTTCGGCTCCTGGGTGGCCATGAAGCAGAAGTCCTCGATCCGGGGCAGGCCGACGTGCTCCACGATGAAGTTCAGCTGCGGGAAGTCGGTCGCGGCGTGGTCGACGTCGGAGACGTCGAAGGCGTCCTTGTCCAGCGGCCAGATGGTCGGGCCCTTGTGCACGTGGATGTTCTTGATCCCGAGCTCGGCCGCCTTCTCCAGGTAGGTGTAGGCCTCCTTGTCCTTGAGCGTCCAGCCGCGCGATCCCTGCCGCCACTCCGCGGTGTAGAGCTTGACGCCCGTGGAGCCGTACCGGGCCACGTTCTCGGCCAGCTCCTTCAGGCCCGCCTCGCCGTCGCGCGGGTCGAACCGGGTGTTGGCGATGAACCGGCCCGGGTGCCTGGCGCCCAGCGCGGCGTTGCGCTCGGTGGTGTTGAAGCCCTCGCGGTACCACTCGGTCAGGTACGTCGGCTGGAAGATCGCCACGTCGACGTAGCCGTCCTCGAAGACGTCCTTCATCAGGTCGTCCTCGGAGTACTTCTGGAACTTCTCGATCGGCCAGTGGGTCTCGGGCGGACCGAGGCCCTGGTAGGCGTGGAAGCACTCGATCCAGCCCTTGGCGTACTGCTCGGCCCCGGCCACCCAGTTGGCGGGGGAGGCGTCCCAGTAGTGCATGTGGCTGTCCACCACGAAGTACTTCTCGCCGTCCTTCTGGTACATCAGCTCTCCTGTTCTCTGCCCGGCGGCCGGGTCAGGCCTTGCTCGCCGGCAGGTCGAAGCCGATGAACTCGGCCGCGTCCTCCGGGTTGGCGAACATGATCGTCCGGTCGTCCTCGTGGATCATCCGGCCGTAGTGGGTGGACATGTTCTCCTCGAACTGCGCGGCGTCGAAGAAGCCCGGTTCCTCCCCGAGCGCCTCGGAGATCTCGTCGAAGTCGAAGTCCATCCGGCGGACGGCGTCGACCCGGATCATCGAGGGCAGCGGGGTCACGGTGACCCCGGGCTTGCCGGTCATCACCTCGGCCACGACCTGGCCGATCTGGTTGTTCATCAGGGTGACCCCGCACATGTTGGAGGCGCTGGAGTCGGAGTGGAAGGGACTGGGGGCGGTCGTGTACGTGCTCATCGCTTGAGCTCCTCGGGGGTGTCCAGGCCGAGGTCGGCCAGGATGCCGGCGAACCGGCTCTTGGCCCGGTCCAGGCCGTCCTCGAAACGTGGCGGCTTGGCGTCCGGCTGGGACCACAGCGGCTGCAGCAGCCGGGCGGCAGCCACGCAGCGCTCCACCCAGGTGGACAGCCAGGACTGCATCAGGGCCTTGTTGTGGTCGGCGAACTCCTTGTCGTTGGTCAGCAGGTGGAACATCGCCGTGGTGTACCGCAGGTCGCGCTCGGCGTAGTCGAACTCCTCGGCGCCGATCACGGTCGGGGTCACGAAGTCGCCGTTGCGCGGGGCGGCGTGCTGCACCAGCTGGCTGCGGAACAGCTCACCGATCAGCGGCTCGAAGACGACGTTGGCGGCGAAGATCGCCTCGCACCAGTCGTCGACACCGGTCAGCGCCTCGGCCACCTGGCGCACGCCCTGCCAGGCGGGGTCGTGGTTCCAGGTCTCCAGGTGCGCCGAGCCCTCGAAGGTCGGGATCTCCTCGCTCAGGGTCAGGTTGTACAGGGCCAGGTCCTGCGCAGCGCGGATCCGGTGCATGCTGTTCACCGAGATCGCGTTGTTGTGCATGTTGGTGGGCGCCCGCCGGTTGGCGTTGGCGAACAGGTAGAGCCCGAGGCCGTGGTCGACGTGCATCCAGGCCCCGACGTGCTGGCCGACGAACCGCACCCAGTTGGGGTTCCACTGCTCGAACGCCTTGGACTGCCGGGCGGCGTCGACGTTGGCCGAGATCTGGCGGACCACGTTGGCGTTGTAGCGGTAGAAGCTGAGCTCCCACTCCTCGTTGGGGTCCCGGAACTCGTGCCAGCCGTGGGCCGGCCAGTCGTAGCCCTTGCCGCCGGAGCCGGGGAAGCGTTCGGGCACCGGGCGGTCCGAGCCCCAGGCCTTCAGCGCCGTCCACTCCAGCGGGTAGCCGCCGCGGCCGTCGGCGAAGCCGTACAACCAGCCC
Source organism: uncultured Actinomycetota bacterium (assembly GCA_963821825.1). Taxonomy (GTDB): domain Bacteria; phylum Actinomycetota; class Actinomycetes; order Actinomycetales; family Kineosporiaceae; genus CAWGFD01. The sequence goes on along the minus strand of CAWGFD010000002.1, from coordinate 3,426,976 downwards.
TGGGACAGGTAGTGCCGAGGGTCGGGCTGCACCTCGACGGTGACGTCCTCGTAGTGGGTCTGCTTGCGCTTGGCCGGGGTGTAGTAGTTGAAGTGACGGGCGGTGGAGTCCGGGAACACCTTGGCGCCGGCCTCGGCGTCGGTGAAGGCGGGCTTGGGGACGCTGCGCTCGGCGGGGGCCGGGGGGGTGGGGGGCTCTGCTGTCGTGGTCACTGGGACCATCCCTTCGTCGCTGTCGGGAGGCTGGTCACGGGGCTTCCGCCTCCCCCGTGGTGGTGAACTTGTCGAAGTAGATCCGCCGGTCCGGGACGCCCAGGGCGGTCAGCAGCGTCATGGCCGCCTCCACCATCGGGGGCGGGCCGCACACGTAGGCGTGCGCGCCGGACAGGTCGTGCTCGTAGCGCTTGACGATGTCGGTGATCAGCCCGACCTCGCCCTCCCAGGGCTGGCCGGGGTCGGGCTCGGACAGCGCCGGCCGGAAGGTGAAGTTGGGCAGCGTGGCGGCCAGCTCCTCCAGCTCGGCCACGAAGCACAGGTCCGCCGCCGTCCGGGCGCCGTAGTAGTACACCGCCCGGCGCGCGTCCCCCCGCTCCCGCATCAGCCGCAGCAGGGACAGGATCGGGGCCATCCCGGCGCCACCGCCGATGAAGACCAGGTCCTCGGTGTGCCCCTCCCGCAGGGTGAAGACGCCGAACGGGCCGGTCAGGTCCAGCCGGTCACCGACCTTGAGGCTGTTGTCGAGCACCTGGGAGAAGGCGCCGTCCGGGTAGACCTTGATCACGAACTCGAGCAGCCCGCCGTCCCGGGCGGTGGTGTTGGCCATCGAGAACGAGCGGACCAGGTCGGTGCCGGGCACGGACAGGTCCATGTACTGACCGGGGAAGAAGGTGATGTCGACCGGGTCGACCAGGCGCAGGACCAGCCGGCGCAGGTCGTGGGTGAGCGGCTCGATCTCGACGACCTCGGCACTGCCCTCCCGGATCGGCAGGCCGGAGCGGATCATCTCCTCGTCGTAGTTCAGCAGCTCGATGGTCAGGTCCTCGTAGGCGTGGGCCCGGCAGAGCAGGGTGAAGCCTTCCTCCTTCTCATAGTCCGGCAGGGCGAACGTGGAGTAGCGCTCGAGCTCGACGTCCTCGCCCTCGAGCAGGAAGGACTTGCAGGCCGAGCACTGGCCTTCCTTGCAGCCGTGCATCAGCATGATGCCCTGCTCGGCAGCGGCGCGGAGGATGTTCTGTTCCTCGGAGACCTCGATCTCCACCCCGACGGGCTCGAAGCGCACGACGTGCTTGTCGGACATGGTTCCCCTCAGGCCGGTCGGTGGGTCGTGCATGGGGGCCGGGCTGATGCCCGACCCCCACGCACCGGACGGTGGCGCCTCAGGCCTGCTGCGGCTGCGCCGGGCGCCCGGCGGGGCCGCCCCGGATGTAGTCGGCGTGGAAGGCCTGGCGCTCGGCCGGCGTCATCTCGTTCAGCAGAACGTTGGGGCTCTGCAACGCAGGCATCCGGCGCAGGTGGTCCAGCGTCCACATCTTCTTCGGGTCCAGGTTGAGGTGCGGCTGGGCGACCAGGGTCTTGCCGTCGTCACGCACGTACCCCATGTCGGTCACCACGTCGGCCCAGTTCCAGCCGTGGTAGAGGGTCTCCCACTCGCGCTTGCCGATCAGCTGGCCCATGTTCGGGGTCGAGCGGCCCTGGAAGGTCGGCCGGAAGGCCTCCACGTCGGTCCAGCGGCAGGCCTCGTGGCAGTAGGTGCGGACCTGGCCGTCGACCTCGTCCATCACCATGTCCTCGCGGACCAGGCACGGCACCATGCAGGTCCAGCACCGGTGCGGGTACTGGTAGTCCACGTCCTCGGCCACGATCGGGTGGTGACCGTTGGGGGTGGACAGCCGGTTGTAGTTCTCCCACCACTTGCCGTACTTGGAGTACCAGCCCGGGTACTTGTACTCGAACCACTCGAAGTCCTTGTCGGTCATCGGGTCGATCCGCCAGTAGTTGGCCAGCCAGCCGGTCGCGAAGAACTGCGCCACCTCGTGCACGTAGCCCTTGTTCCAGATCTGGTTCCAGGCCTCCTCGATCAGGTCGTGCGGGATGACCAGGCCGTACTTCTCCAGCGGCACCAGGTAGCTGCGGTAGTAGTCGTCGTAGATCCAGCGCCGCCACATCTCGGCGTAGCTCTCCCGGTCCTTGCGCCGGTCCTTGGTGCCGTACTCGATGAAGGTGCCGATCGCGGCGTCCACCACCCGGTGGTTGTTCCACCAGGCGTAGCGCAGGTCGCGCTCGAGCAGCTGGTGGTTGCTCTCGTCGGCCAGGGCCATCAGCAGCGTGGCGTAACCGTTGCTGATGTGCCGGGACTCATCGGACTGCACCGAGTGGAAGACGGTGGGCAGCAGGTAGTCCCCGTTGGCGGCCGCTTCGGCCGGCATGGCCACGAACAGCGTGTTGGTGAACGCCGTCTCGGCCACGATGGTCAGGTAGATGCTGGCGGCGGTGATCGCGTCGCCGGTGATGAACCCCTCGGCGAACTGCCGGCCGATGGTGCCGCAGTAGTCGTTCTGGAAGTTGCGCAGGCTGCTGTTGAACCCGGCCGGGTCGATGTAGTTGTTCATGTACAGCCGCTTGAGGTTCTGCTGGATCGTCGAGTGCCGGACCTCGTCGATCATCTGGATCGCCTGGCCGTTGTGCAGCTCGGGGTTGGGCACGTTGCGGAACAGCAGCGGCATGGCCCGCGCGGCCGAGATCTCCGGCAGCGGGATGATGCTCAGGAACAGCTTCTGCCACTCCAGCCAGCGCTCCTGCACCTGGCGGAACATGTTTCCCCGGATCGCGCCGTCCGAGGCCCCGTAGACGCGGTGGTCCTTCTCCTCCTGCATCGGGAAGTAGGACCGCAGGACCTGCTTGAGCGGGTCCTTCTTCTGCGCCTTCTTGAAGGTGTAGTCGGTGCCGTACTGGGCGACCGGCTCATGGTAGAGCGGCTCCCACGACAGCTCCTGGATCTTCTGGTGGGCCTTGGCCACGCTCTGACGACTCATGCTCACTCCTCACCCGGTTCTGGGATGACCGTCGCGGTGGTGGGCCGCTCGGCCGTGATCGGTGCCACCCGCAGGGGCCGGGCGGCGCAGTGGCCCGGGGTCGGGCCGAAGCTCATGCCGGGATCACATCCCGGATCCGGGCCGGCGCAGATCTCACCTTGAGACACCACCGGCGGGCCGGACGCGGGCTCAGTCCTGGCTGCCGAACGCCTCGCGCAGCTCCGAGAGCCGGGCGTGGATGCCCTGCCGCACCCGGTGGTCGCCCTCAGCCTGCGGCTCGATCCCCAGAGCACGAAGCAGGTCGGTCGCCGCCGCGCCGGGGTTGCCCGGTTCCCCCAGCCGGGGGTGCAGCCCCTGCTCGGCCAGGTGGTGGAAGACCAGGTTGACGACGCTCCACGGGTTGTAGCTCTCCGGCTGGCCGGTGGCCATCTCAGGCTCCATCCGAGTACCTCCGTGACGGGAGGGTCCCCGTCGGCCGGGGCCCTCCGGCATCACAACCTCGGGGCGGGTCCCGCGCTGTCTCAATCTGAGACGGACCGGGGGTCGACCCGGCATAGTGTGACGGCAGAGCGGATGTCCGCCAGGTTTCGCCGCCGTCCACCACCGGTCCGAAGGCAGGAGGGGGCAGACGATGGCTCGTCCTCCCAGCGACGTGGCTGAGAGCGGGGTGCCGGCCGACGGTCCTCGGCTGGCCGAGGTCAGGGAGAAGTTCCTGAACGCCGAGCCGGTGGCCTCAGGGCTGGTCAGGGACACGATCCTGGCCTCCTGGTGGCGCTCCCGCAGCTGGAAGGTGGCCGCCGACCGGATCGCCAAGACCTACGTGGCCGACTTCGAGGCCGACAGCCAGCTGACCCGCAGCGCGATGCCGGTCCTGCGCCAGCTGGTGGACCATCTGCAGGACCAGCCGATCAGCGTCATCCTCACCGACGCCGAGGGGGTCGTGCTGACCAGGCTGACGCCCGACAACGAGCTTGACCGCCGGCTGGAGGCGGTGCAGCTGGCCCCCGGCTTCTGCTACGCCGAGCGCCTGGTCGGCACCAACGGGATCGGCACCGCCTTGGAGGGTGGTCGGCCGATGCACGTCTTCGGCCACGAGCACTACGCCGAGAACCTGGAGCGGCTGGCCTGCGCGGCGGTGCCCGTCCAGCACCCGGTCACCGGCAAGACGGTGGGCGCGGTGAACCTGACCTGCTGGCGCAAGGATGCCGGTCAGCTGCTGGTCGCCCTGGCCAAGACCACCGCCGACCAGATCCGGCAGGCGATGCTGATGGACGGCGGGGAGCGGGAGTACGAGCTCCTGAGGGCCTACCTGCGGGCCTGCCGGCACACCACCGGGATCGTGCTGGCGATGAGCGGGGAGACGGTGATGATGAACGACCACGCCCAGCTCGCCCTGGAGCCGCGCGACCAGGCGGCGCTGCTGCAGGAGGCCGGTGACTCGTTGTTCACCGGCCGCAGCGCGGCGCTGTCGGTGGAGCTGCCGTCCGGCTCCGCCGCGCGGGTGCAGTGCAGCGCGGTCGGCTCCTCGGGGTTCGTGGCCAAGGTCCGGCTGGTCGAGGCGGCCCGCGAGCACCGCTCCGCGCGAGCGCTGCCCCGGCCCCGGCTGACCATGCCGCTGCCCGGGCTGGTCGGCAGCGGACCGCTGTGGCTGCGTGCGGTGCACCAGGTCGACGACGCGCTGTCGGCGGGGGAGTGGCTCCTGGTCGACGGCGAGAACGGGGTCGGCAAGGTCGCGCTCACCCGGGCCGTGTACCAGCGGCGCAGCCCCACCGGGCGCTGCCACGTGCTCGATGCGGGCGACGCGGCTCAGCCCGGCTGGACCGCGCGGCTGGCCGGGGAGCTGGCCGAGCGCAGCGGGCTGCTGGTGCTGCGCCGGGTCGACCGGCTGGCCGAGCCCGGCCTCGCCCAGGTGGTGGAGCTGCTGGCCGAGCGCCGGGAGGGCAGCCGGCTGCAGGTGGTGGCGACCGCAGAACGCGCCGCCGCCCAGGACGGGCTGGCCCCGTTGCTGGTCCGTTTCCCGCGCACCGTGCAGGTGCCCGCACTGCGGATGCACGTGGAGGACCTGCACCAGCTGGTGCCCTTCCTGCTGGGCCGGCTGCACGCCTCGCGCACCTCCTGCTCCCCGGCGGCCATGCAGCTGCTGCTGCGGCACACCTGGCCGGGCAACGTCAGCCAGCTGTTCGAGGTGCTGCGCGGGGTGGTCCAGCACCGCCGTTCGGGGGTGATCGAGCCGGAGGACCTGCCCGCCCAGTGCCGGACCGTCAGCCGCCGCACCCTGACCCCGATCGAGGCGATGGAGCGCGACGCCATCGTGGCCGGTCTGCTGGACACCGGGGGCTCGAAGGCGGCGGCCGCCGCGGCGCTGGGCGTGTCCCGGGCCACGATCTACCGCAAGATCCACGAGTACGGCATCGTGCTGCCGCAGGGCTGAGCCCGCGGCCGGCCCCCGGCGGGGTCGGGTCAGGGGGGCGGGGCCCGGTCAGCCGACCGTCGCGGAGCTGCGGGTGGCGGCCCGCATGGCGTCCAGCACCTGCTCCTGCTCGGCGGTGACCGGGTGACCGGCCGCCACCAGCACGCCGTGGGTGCCGGCGATCAGCGGGATGTCGGCCCCGCCCTCGCTTGAGACCTGGGCCATCGACCAGCGGCCGAACACCCGGCCCGGCACCTCACCGGTCGCCAGCACCTGCACCTGGTCGTGCCGGTCGTCGACGGCGATCTTGTCGAACAACCGGCGGACCTCATCCTCGGCGCCCTCCAGCGCCTGAACGAACCAGCCCTGGGCCACCAGCAGGGCACCGGTGATCCGGTGAGCCTTGTTGGTGGACCGGGCGGTGCTGAAGATCGCACCGAGCTGTTCGCGTCGGTGCTCGGCAGGGATCTGGTCGCGGCTGCGGTAGATCAGCCGGAACACCGCCGCGTCGCGGTCCGGGACGGCCGTGGCCGGCTCGTCGGACGGCCTGGGCAGGGACATGCGGAACCTCCGCGGTCGGGGACGGGCCCAGCATGCGGGCGAGGCCCCGACCCGGCTGTCTCACTATGTGACGGCAGCCGCCCGGTGTGACAGGCTGACCCCTCGTCGGAAGATCACAACCCACGGTGGTCGGCATCTCGGCCGCGACGGCTCCACTCGGCTCCACTCCACTCCTGCTCCACCGCAGCTCGGCTCGGACGGCATCGGAGGTAGACGTGAGCGCAGCACCGCAGCTCCACAAGGGGCTGAACCAGAGACAGCTGACCATGATCGCGATCGGCGGGGTGATCGGCGCCGGGTTGTTCGTCGGCTCCGGCGTGGTCATCTCCGACGCCGGCCCCGGCGCCTTCCTGACCTACGCCGTCACCGGTGTCCTGATCATCATGGTGATGCGGATGCTCGGCGAGATGGCCACGGCCAACCCCTCCACCGGCTCGTTCGCCGACTACGCGCGCAAGGCGCTCGGTGGCTGGGCCGGGTTCTCCGTGGCCTGGTTGTACTGGTACTTCTGGGTGATCGTCGTCGGCTTCGAGGCGGTGGCCGGGGCCAAGGTGCTCACCTACTGGTTCGACGCCCCGCTGTGGCTGCTCTCCCTCGGCCTGATGCTGCTGATGACCGCGACCAACCTGTTCTCGGTGTCCTCCTTCGGGGAGTTCGAGTTCTGGTTCGCGGGGGTCAAGGTGGCCGCGATCTGCCTGTTCCTGGTCCTCGGCGGACTGTTCGCGCTCGGCCTGTGGCCCGGCCACCACCTGGACTTCAGCAACCTGACCGCCCACGGCGGCTTCTTCCCCAAGGGCGTCGGGGCCATCTTCTCGGCCATCGTCGTGGTCATCTTCTCGATGGTCGGCGCCGAGATCGCCACCATCGCCGCGGCCGAGTCGGCCAACCCGGAGAAGTCGATCGCGCGGGCCACCAACTCGGTGATCTCCCGGATCGCGCTCTTCTTCGTCGGGTCGCTGTTCCTGCTCGCGGTCATCGTGCCCTGGAACTCCAACGCCCCCGGGGCCTCGCCCTACGTCAGCGCCTTCCGGACCATGGGCATCCCGGCGGCCGACCACATCATGAACGCGGTCGTGCTGACCGCCGTGCTGTCCTGCCTGAACTCCGGCCTGTACACCGCCTCCCGGATGCTCTTCGTGCTGGCCGCGCGGCGGGAGGCGCCGATGGCCCTGATCCGGGTGAGTGCCAACGGCGTGCCGCGGGCCGCGATCCTGACCTCCACCGTGGTGGGCTTCCTCTGCGTGATCGCCGCCGCCGTCTCCCCGGACACCGTGTTCCTGTTCCTGCTCAACTCCTCCGGCGCCGTCATCCTGTTCGTGTACCTGCTGATCGCGCTGTCCCAGATCGTGCTGCGCCGGCGCAGCGGCAGCGGGGGGCTGCAGGTGCGGATGTGGCTGTTCCCGGCCCTGTCGGTGGCCACCGTGGTGGCGATCGTGGCCATCCTGGCCCAGATGGCCTTCGAGCCCGACGTCCGGCCCCAGCTGCTGCTCAGCCTGCTGTCCTGGGCGGCGGTGCTGGTGCTGTACGCGGTCACCCGCTGGCGGGGTGGGTCGGTCGAGCCGATCGACCTGCGGGAGGCCGAGGCCCCGGCCAGCCGGGTGCTGGTGCTGGCCAACCAGACGGTGGCCGCGCAGGAGCTGCTGGCGGCGCTGCGCTCGATCGACGCCGAGGGCCGCGCCGAGTACCTGGTCTGCGTACCGCAGAACCCGGTCGACACCGGGCAGGCCGAGTACAAGGGCGCCGTCTTCATCTGGGAGGCCACCCGGGAGGCGGCCCAGCGCCGGCTGGACTACACCGTCACCACCTTGCGCACCGAGGGCATGAGCGTGGCCGGGGAGCTGGGGGACTACCGCCCGATGCGGGCGCTGGCCGACGCGGTGGCCCGGTTCCGGCCCGACCGGCTGGTGGTGGCCACCATGCCGGCTGAGCACAGCACCTGGCTCCGTCACGAGGTGGTCGAGCGGGCCCGCAGCGACTACGACATCCCGCTCACCCATGTGGTCGCCTACTCGGCCGTGGACGCCGCCGCGCCGGCGCGCTGACCTGCTGAGCGCGCCGGGCCACCGGGGTGGGCAACCCCAGGCCGGCGGTGCACGTCTTCAGGGCAGGCGGCGCCGCCCGGTGACCGCCCGGTCCTGGGGAGGAGATCGTCATGGGCACCATCCGTCGTCTGCTGGCCGTCGGGGCGCTGGCCATCGGGCTCGGCGCGCCGGGCGCGCTGAGCGCCGCCGCCGCGTCACCGCCGCCCTACTGCGGCATCACCTGGGGCTCGCTGCAGAAGTCCGCGAGCGCCAGCACCTCGGCACCGGACACCCTGAACGGGGTCCGCTCCGGCCGGCACGCCTGCTACGACCGGCTGGTGCTGGACGGCGCGTCCTGGGCGCGGGTGCAGTACGTCCCTGCGGTGCGCACCGAGGGCAAGGGGGAGGTGCTCGCGCTGCGCGGCGGGGCGCGGCTGGAGATCGTCACCGACCGGGCCGACGACGAGCAGACCGGGCAGCCGACCTACCAGCCGGCCGACCCGGCCGAGCTGGTCGACGTCAGCGGGTACGACACCTTCCGGCAGGTGGCCTTCGGTGGCAGCTTCGAGGGCCAGAGCACCCTCGGGCTGGGCGTGCGGGCCAGGCTCCCGTTCCGGGTCTTCGTGCTGACCGAGCCGGGCCGGGCGCCGCGCCTGGTGGTCGACGTCGCCCACCGCTGGTCCTGACCGGCGGGCCGTTCGCGTCGCTCAGCGCGGGGCCATCCGCAGCGCGCCGTCCATCCGGATCGTCTCGCCGTTGAGGTAGTCGTGCTCGATGATCATCGCCACCAGCCGGGCGTACTCATCGGGCGTGGCCAGCCGCGGCGGGAACGGCACGCCGGCGGCCAGCGAGGCGCGGAACTCCTCGCTGACCGTGGCCAGCATCGGGGTGTCCACGATCCCGGGGGCGATCGCGCAGACCCGGATGCCGTGCTGGGCCAGGTCCCGGGCGGCCGGCAGGGTCATCCCGACCACGCCGGCCTTGGATGAGGCGTACGCGACCTGGCCGACCTGGCCCTCGAAGGCGGCGACCGAGGCGGTGTTCACCACCACCCCGCGCTGGCCGGCCGGGTCGGGCTCGGTGGCGGCGATGGCCTGCGCGGCCAGCGCCATCACGGTGAACGTGCCGACCAGGTTGACCCGGAGCACGGTGGCGAACAGCTCCAGGTCGTGCACGCCTGCCCGGCCCAGGATCCGGGCCGAGGGCCCGATCCCGGCGCAGCTGACCACGACCCGCAACGGGGCGGCGCCGGCGGCCTGCTGGACGGCGGCGCGCACCTGGTCGGCGTCGGTCACGTCGGTCGGGAGGTAGGTCACGCCCGGTACCTGCGGTGCGTTCTCCAGGGCCTGCGGCAGGTCCAGCGCGAAGACCCGCGCGCCGCCTCGGGCCAGCTCGCCCGCGGTGGCCGCGCCCAGGCCGGACGCTCCACCGGTGACGATGGCCGCGGCGTCGGTGATCTGCATGGCTGCTCCTCGGTCGGGGGGTGGGTCAGCGGCGCAGGTCGCGGGCGATGACCAGGCGCTGGATCTGGTTGGTGCCCTCGAAGATCTGCATCACCTTGGCCTCGCGCATGTAGCGCTCGGCCGGGAAGTCCCGGGTGTAGCCGGCGCCGCCGAGCACCTGGACGGCGTCCTGGGTGACCTGCATGGCGTTGTCGGTGGCCACCAGCTTGGCGATCGAGGCCTGCCGCCGGTAGGGGCGTCCGGCGTCCTTGAGCCGGGCCGCGGCCAGGTAGGTGGCCCGCGCCGACTCCACCGCCGCGGCCATGTCGGCGAGCAGGAAGCCCAGCCCCTGGTGGTCGATGATCGGGCGGCCGAAGGTCTCCCGCTGCTTGGCGTAGTCCACCGCCAGGTCCAGCGCGCCCTGGGCCAGCCCGGTGGCCACCGCGGCGATCCCCAGCCGGCCGGCGTCCAGGCCGGCCAGGGCGATGGCCAGCCCCTGGCCCTCCTGGCCGATCCGTCGCTCCTCGCCCACCGGCACGTCCTGGAAGACCATGGTGGCGGTCACCGACCCGGTCAGACCCATCTTGTGCTCGGGCGGGTCGGCGCTCAGCCCCGGCGCGTCGGCCGGGACCAGGAAGCAGCTGATCCCGCGTGCACCGTCCTCGGAGGTGCGGGCCATCACCGTGTAGAAGTCGGCCGCGCCACCGTGGGTGGTCCAGGCCTTGGCGCCGGAGATCCGGTAGCCCTCGTCCTCGCGCACCGCCCTGGTGCGCATCGCCGCCGGGTCGGAGCCGGCGTGGGACTCCGACAGGCAGTAGGCCCCGAGCTGCTCACCGGAGAGCATCCCCGCCAGGTGCCGTTCGAGCTGCTCCGGCGTGCCGGCGCTGAACAGCGGGAAGCAGGAGAGGGCGTGCACGCTGACGCCCACCCCGACGCTGGCCCAGGCCGCCGCGAGCTCCTCCACCACCTGCAGGTAGACCTCGTAGGACTGGCCGCCGCCGTAGGGCTCGGGGTAGGGCAGGGACATCAGGCCGGAGCGGCCGAGCAGGGTGAAGACCTCGCGCGGGAAGCGCGACTGCGCCTCGGCCGCCGCGCTGGCCGGAGCCAGCTCCTTGGCCACCAACGTGCGGGTGAGCTCGATCAGGTCCTCGGACTCAGGGGTGGGCATCAGCCGGGTCGCTGGCATCTGGCTCCTCACGTCGCTCTCGACAGTACCCAGCGCCGTCCGCGGGTGCCTGCCGCCCGGCCCACCGTCCCGGTACGGTGCTGGCGTCCGCGCAGCGGTGCGCGGGGTCGAGCGGAGGCCGGCATGAGCACGGAAGCGGCAACCCAGCACGGCGGCGGAACGGCCACCCAGCGCTACCGGGCGGCCCGTGACCAGCTGCTGGCGCTGCGCGGGGACCACGAGCGGGCGCGGGCCGAGTTCGTCTGGCCGGACGTCGCCGAACGCTTCTGCTGGGCCGTCGACTGGTTCGACGTGATCGCCGAGGGCAACCCCCGACCGGCCCTGGTGATCGCCCAGGAGGACGGCTCCAGCGCCGCGGTCAGCTTCGAGGGCATGCGGCGCAGGTCGAACCAGGTCGCCCGGTGGCTGGCCGGGCTCGGCGTGCAGCGCGGCGACGGGGTGGTCGTGATGCTCGGCAACCAGCTCGAGCTGTGGGAGTGCATGCTCGCGGTGATGAAGCTGGGGGCGGTGATCATGCCGACCACCACCGCCGTCGGCCCGGCCGACCTGCGCGACCGGATGCAGCGCGGTGGGGCGAACCATGTGGTGTGCAATGCGGGCGAGGTGGCCAAGTTCGAGCAGGTGCCCGGCGACTGGACCCGGATCAGCGTCGGTGAGGTGCCCGGCTGGCACCCCTACGCCGACTCCCACCAGGCCTTGGAGGACGCTCTCGAGCACCCTGGCACCCGGGGCTGCGACCGGCTGCTGCTCTACTTCACCTCCGGGACCACGAACCGGCCCAAGCTGGTCGAGCACACCCAGGTCTCCTACCCGGTCGGTCACCTGACCACCATGTACTGGCTGGGCCTGCAGCCCGGCGACGTGCACCTGAACATCTCTTCGCCGGGGTGGGCCAAGCATGCCTGGTCCTGCTTCTTCGCGCCCTGGATCGCCGAAGCCACCATCTTTGTGTACAACTACACGAGATTCAAGCCGGAAGCGCTGCTGGACAGGCTCCGCGAGCACCGGGTGACCACGTTCTGCGCGCCGCCGACGGTCTGGCGGATGCTGGTCAACGCCGACCTGTCGGGCGGCCCCGGGTCACTGCGCGAGGTGGTCGGGGCCGGGGAGCCGCTCAACCCGGAGGTCATCACCCAGGTGCACCGGGCGTGGGGGCTGACCCTGCGCGACGGCTTCGGCCAGACCGAGACCACCGCCGCGGTCGGCAACACCCCCGGCTCACCGGTGCGGCCCGGTTCGATGGGCCGCCCACTGCCCGGCGTCCCGGTGGCGCTGCTGGACGTCGTCTCCGGCGCCCCTGTCGACCCGCCGGCCCCGGGCCAGCCACCGGTGGAGGGCGAGATCTGCCTGCAGCTGGACACCCCGGCCGGGCGACCGCTGCCGCTGATGACGGGCTACCAGGGCGACCCGGGACGCAACGAGCAGGCGATGGCCGGCGGTCACTACCACACCGGCGACGTGGCCACCCTGGACGCCGACGGCTACATCACCTACGTGGGCCGCACCGACGACGTCTTCAAGGCCTCCGACTACAAGATCAGCCCGTTCGAGGTGGAGAGCGTGCTGATCGAGCACCCGGCCGTCGCGGAGGCCGCGGTGGTGCCGGCCCCGGACCCGGTCCGGCTGGCGGTGCCCAAGGCCTACCTGGTGCTGGCGCCCGGCCACGCCGCCGACCGACAGACCGCGCTCGCCATCTTCCGGTACGCCCGTGAGCATCTGCCGCCCTGGGCCCGGGTGCGCCGGCTGGAGTTCGCCGAGCTGCCGAAGACCATCTCCGGCAAGATCCGGCGGGTGGAGCTGCGGGCCCGGGAGGAGGCCGCGGCCGGCCGTGCCGACCCCGGCCACCCGGTACCCGGCCGGCAGGACCGGCCCGGCGCGGAGTTCCGGGTGGAGGACTTCCCGGAGCTGCGCGAGGCCGGCGGTCCGGCCGGACCGGACCCGGGTCCACCCGGGGCGACGTGATCAGCCGTCGCCCGGCGTTCACGCCGCAGGTGCACATGATTCCGCTGTCCGCCACGGGAAATTTTCCTGCGGCGAAGTAGTGGACTTCCCTGCGCCTGCGCCCGATAGTGGTCGAGCGCCAGGACTGCTGGCCAGTATCCGGTCCAGAAAGGGATTACGTGCGCCACGTCAAGAAGTCGCGCGCGGTCGCCGTCGTGTTGGCCATGGTCGGGACAGTTGGACTGTCGCTGACCGGCCTCGACGGCGCCGCCGCCACCAGCTCCACCGGGCGGGTCGCGGTACCCAACGCCCAGCCGTCGTTGTCCCCCGCCGCGGTGACCGGTCGGGCCCGGTCCACCGCCCGCATCGAGATCAAGGTCTACCTGGCCGATCGCAACGCCGCCGGGCTCGAGGCGGCGTTGCGCACGGTCTCCACCCCCGGCAGCGCCGGGTACCGGGCCTACCTCAGCCCGGCCCAGTTCCGGGCCCGCTATGCGCCCTCGGTGGCCACGGTCGCCGCAGTCTCGAAGTTCCTGTCCGGCAACGGGCTGCAGGTCACCGACGTGCCGGGCAACCACGCCTGGGTGGGCGCCGTCGGCAGCGTCTCGGCGGTGGAGAAGGCGTTCAGCACCCGGCTGAACACCTACCGGGTCAAGGGCCACTCGCTGCGCGGCGCCGCGGTGGCGCCCAGCGTCCCGCAGGCCCTGCGCTCCAGTGTGATCGCCGTCTCCGGCCTGGCCAGCGTCAGCGCGCTGGCCAGCCCCGACCACGTCGGCGGCCCCTCCTCGACCCCGGCCACGGCGGCTCCGGCCCGGGCGGCGACCTCGGGCACCCAGGCGCCGCCGCCGCCGGTGTTCGTCAACGCCGGCCCGTGCTCGGCCTTCTACGGCCAGAAGGTGGCCGGCTCGCTGCCCAAGGCGTTCGGGGCGCACCAGCCCTACGCCCCGTGCGGGTACGTTCCCGGCCAGCTGCAGAGCGCCTACGGGCTCAGCTCCTCGATCGCCCACGGCTTCGACGGCAGCGGGGTGCGGGTCGCGATCACCGACGCCTACGCCTCACCGACGATCCTGGCCGACGCCAACCACTACGCGACGGCTCACGGGCAGAAGCCGTTGTCCGGCAACCAGTTCAAGCAGATCGTGCCGGCGAAGGGCTACCGCTACGGCTACTACGACCAGACCAACGGCGACCTGTGCGGGGAGCAGGGCTGGTATGGGGAGGAGACGCTGGACGTGGAGGCGGTGCACGCGGTGGCTCCCGGCGCCGGCATCACCTACGTCGCGGCCCGCTCGTGCGACAACGGCGACCTCGCCGACGCGTTGAACACCATCGTCGACCACCACACCGCGGACATCGTCACCAACTCCTGGGGCGGCACCGACGAGAGCAACGGCTCCCCCCAGCTGGACCAGGTCTACCAGCAGGTCTTCTACCAGGGCGCCCTGGAGGGGATCGGCTTCTACTTCTCCTCCGGTGACTCCGGTGACGGAGCGAGCGACAACGCCGGCACGCCGACCGTGCAGGCTCCGGCCAACAGCCCGCTGGTCACCGCGGTCGGCGGCACCTCGATCGCGATCGGCGCCAAGGGTCAGCGGCTGTGGGAGACCGGCTGGCAGACCGGCAAGTCCAGCCTGGTCAACGGGGCCTGGAAGCCCAGCCCGCCCGGGGCCTACCTGTACGGCGCCGGTGGTGGCGTCAGCCGGGTGTTCAACCAGCCCTGGTACCAGAAGGGTGTGGTGCCCGCCTCACTGTCGAAGAAGTACGGCTCACGGCCGGCCCGGGTGGTGCCGGACGTGTCGGCGATCGCCGACCCGAACACCGGGTTCCTGGTCGGGGAGACCCAGACCTTCCCGGACGGCTCGTTCAAGTACAGCGAGTACCGGATCGGTGGCACGTCCCTGGCCAGCCCGGTGTTCGCCGGCATCATGGCGATCGCCGACCAGGTGGCCGGCTACTCGCACGGGTTCGCCAACCCGGCCCTGTACGCGGCGGCCGGCACCTCGGCGTTCTACGACGCCAAGAACCTGTCCCCGCGAGGGGTGGTGCGGGTGGACTACGCCAACGGGGTCAACGCCGCCGGTGGGCTGCTCACCTCGCTGCGCAGCATCAACGTGCGGATCGGCACGACGCTGCGTACCAGCGCCGGCTACGACGACGTGACCGGCGTCGGCACGCCCAACGGGTCGGCGTTCATCGCCCGGCTGCTGTGAGGACGGCGGGCGCTCCCGGTGAGGGAGCGCCCGCCGCCGAGCCCGGCCTGGAGGTCGGTGGCCCATGGGATGATCCCCGGGTGCCACCGACCTCCAGCCGTCTCGGCCCACTCGACGGCCTGCTCGCGGAGTCCAAGCTGACCCCGGCCCACGAGCTGCCGCAGCTGCTGGCCCGGCACGCCGAGGCGCTCGGCGGTGCGCAGGCCCTGCTCTACCTGGCCGACCTGCAGCAGCAGACCCTGGTCCCGTTCCGCGGTCGCAGCCAGCCCCCGGGCCAGCTGCCGGCCGACGCGCTCAGTGTCGACGGCTCGATGGCCGGGCGCGCGTTCCGGCACTACGAGGTGCTCAGCCACGACCTGCGGCCCCGGGTCCTGGGCCAGCAGGTCTGGATCCCCGTGGTGGCCGGCAGCGAGCGGATCGGGGTGCTGTCCCTGGTCGTGCAGCCGGCCGACGACTCGGCGCAGGCGCTCGGCGAGGTGCTGGCCCCCCTGCACCGGTTCGCCGAGCTGCTGGCCGAGCTGGTCGTGGTCAAGGCCCTGCACGGGGACGAGATCGTCCGGGCCCGCCGCACCCAGCGGATGGGCCTGGCCGCGGAGATGCAGTGGGCGTTGCTGCCACCGCTGACCTTCGCCAGCACCGAGGTGGTGGTGGCCGGCGCCCTGGAGCCGGCCTACGAGGTGGCCGGGGACTCCCTGGACTACGCGGTGGACGCCTCCACCGCCCGGTTCGCCATCTTCGACGGGATGGGCCACGGCCTGCGCAGCGCGCAGCTGGCGACCCTGTCGGTGGCGGCCTACCGCCAGGCCCGCCGCTCGGGGAAGACCTTGAGCCAGAGTGCGACGGAGGTGGACGAGGTGGTCGACGCCGCCTTCGGCGGGGAGGCGTTCACCACCGCCGTCCTGGCCGAGCTGGACACCTCCACCGGCGACCTGACCTGGGTCAGCGCCGGCCATCCGGCCCCGCTGCTGTTCCGCGAGGGCCGCCTGGTCCGCGACCTGGAGGTCAGCCCAGGACAGCCGTTCGGGATGGACCTCAGCCACGACGTGGGCCGCTACCCGGTCGGTTCCGAGCGGCTGCAGCCCGGCGACTGCGTGCTGCTCTACACCGACGGCGTCACCGAGGCACGCGCCCCGGGCGGCGACTTCTTCGGCGTGCCGGCGCTGACCGAGCTGCTCGAGCACCACTTCGCCGCCGAGCTGCCCGCCCCGGAGACGCTGCGCCGGGTGATCAGTGCGCTGCTGGAGCACGAGCAGGGCCGGCTGCAGGACGACGCGACGCTGCTGCTGGTGGAGTGGCGCAGCGGGAACGAGCAGCGGCTGCTGCCCTGAGCGGGGTCAGGGCCGACGCGGGAACCGCTCGAACTCCGGCCGCCGCTTGGCCTTGAACGCCTCCCGGCCCTCGGCCGCCTCCTCGGTGGAGTAGAAGAGGAGGTTGGCGTCGTGCGCCAGCTGCTGCACCCCCGCCATGCCGTCCTGGCCCGCGTTGAAGCTGGCCTTGGTCAGCCGCAACGCGAACGGCGACATGGTCATCATCCGCCGGCACCAGGCCAGCGTGGTCGCCTCCAGGTCGGCCAGCGGGACCACGGTGTTCACCAGGCCCATCGCCAGCGCCTCCTGGGCGTCGTACTGCAGGCACAGGAACCAGATCTCCTTGGCCTTCTTGGTGCCGACCAGGTCGGCCAGCAGGCTGGCGCCGTAGCCGCCGTCGAAGGAGCCGACCTTGGGCCCGACCTGCCCGAACCGGGCGTTGTCCGCAGCGATCGTCAGGTCGCACACCAGGTGCAGGACGTGGCCGCCGCCGATCGCGTAGCCGGCCACCATGGCGACCACGGGCTTGGGCAGCCGCCGGATCTGTACGTGCAGGTCGGTGACGTGGAAGCGGCCCACCGCCGAGGGGCTGCCCGGCTCGGTGAGGTAGCCGGTGTCGCCGCGCACCCGCTGGTCGCCCCCGGAGCAGAACGCGTCGGGCCCCTCGCCGGTCAGCACGATGACGCCCACCCGCGGGTCCTCCCGGGCGACGTCCAGCGCCCGGGAGATCTCGATGATGGTCTGCGGTCGGAAGGCGTTGCGGACCTCGGGCCGGCAGATGGTGATCTTCGCGATGCCGTCGTCGGTGACCTCCGCCCGGATGTCCTCGTACTCTCCCAGCGGGGTCCAGCTGACCGGGTCACGGTCAGGGGTCAGCGAGTCGGTTCCGTTGCCCTGCGCCATGCCGAGGAGCCTAATACCGGTGAACCGCTTACGTTCGGTCGGTCACCGACGACGGGAGGCGCGACGGCTCCACGGTGGCGGACGAAGGACGGACAGCGATGACGAGGGACCTCGAGGTGGAAGGACTTCTGGAGACCCTGCTGGCGACCCGGTCGGTCCGGACCGTCTTCCAGCCGCTGATCGAGCTGGACACGGGCCGGGTCGCCGGCTACGAGGCGCTCTCCCGGGGCCCGCAGGGCAGCGCGCTGGAGCGCCCCGACCTGCTCTTCGCCGCCGCGCGCCGGCACCGCCGGCTGCGTGACCTGGACATCGCCTGCCGGACCGCGGCGCTGACCGCGGCCCGCGCCGCGGGCCTGGGTGACCCCTACCGGTTGTTCATCAACGCCGAGCCCGAGGCGCTGGACGGCTGGCGCCCCGACCCGGAGGACGCCCGGGTGCCGCTGACCGTGGTGCTGGAGCTGACCGAGCGGGCGCTGACCGCCCGGCCGGCCGAGCTGTTGCAGACCGTCTCGCGGGTCCGGGCGCTGGGCTGGGGGGTGGCCCTGGACGACGTCGGGGCCGACCCGGCCTCCCTCGCGCTGCTGCCGCTGGTCCGGCCGGACGTGATCAAGCTGGACCTGCGGCTGGTCCAGCAGCGGCCCTCGGCCGACATCGCGGCGATCGTGAACGCGGTGCACGCCGAGGCCGAGCGGTCCGGGACCGTGGTGCTCGCCGAAGGCATCGAGACGGCCGAGCACCTGCGGGTGGCCCGCTCGTTCGGGGCCACCGTGGGGCAGGGCTACATGTTCGGCCGTCCTGGCCCGCTGCCCAGTCCGCTGCCGCCCAGCGCGCGCCGCCCGCTGGTCGTCGTGCCGCGCCCGGACGGCACCTCCGACCGCAGCCCGTTCGCGGTCGCCGCCCAGATCCGCGCGCCGCGGGCGGCGGACAAGCGGCTGCTGATCGAGATCAGCAAGCAGCTGGAGGCCCAGGCGACGGCGGCCGGGGAGAGCGCCATCGTGCTGGCCACCTTCCAGGACGCCAGGTTCTTCACCCCCGCCACCCGGCGCCGGTACACCGCGCTGGCCTCGCGCTGCTCCTTCGTCGCGGCGCTGGGCGAGGACATGCCCGTCGAGCCACTGCCGGGGGTGCGCGGAGCGGTGCTCCAGCCCGGCGACCCGCTGCTGGGGGAGTGGGACATCGCCGTCCTGGGGCCGCACTTCGCGGCCACCCTGGTGGCCCGCGACCTTGGCGACGACGGCCCGGACATGCAGCGGCGGTTCGAGTTCGTGCTCTCCCACGACCGCGAGCTGACCATCCGGGTCGCGGCCTCCCTGATGACCCGGGTCTGGCCGCGCGGCGCCGGGGTCGACCTGCCGCAGCTGCCGCTGGCCGGCGCGCTGGGCACGGTCGGGACGGCGCCGGCCGGCCCGCCGGCCTCCGGTGCGCCCGCGGGCGTGGCGCCGCCGCCCGGGTTGCCCGCCGCCGTGCTGGACCGTGCCCTGGACGCCGCGACCAGCGGGATCACCATCGCCGACGCCGCCGACCCGGACCGCGCGCTGATCTACGTGAACAGCGCGTTCAGCCGGATCAGCGGCTACGGAGCAGCCGAGGCGCTGGGCCGCAACTGCCGGTTCCTGCAGGGCCCGGGCACCGACCCGCGGGTGATCGCTGAGGTCTCCGCCGCCCTGGCCCAGGGCCGGGAGATCCACACCCGGCTGCTGAACTACCGCAAGGACGGCGTGCCCTGGTGGAACGAGCTGCACCTGAGCCCGGTGCGGGACGAGACCGGACGGGTGAGCCACTACATCGGGGTCCAGCACGACGTGACGGCCCGGGTCGAGGCTGAGGAGAAGGTGCTCTTCCTGGCCTACACCGACACCCTGACCGGCCTGGCCAACCGGGCCCGGTTCGAGGCCGCGCTGGCCGAGTCGCTGGCCCGCGGCGCGCGGACCGGCACCGGCACCGCGCTGCTGTTCATCGACCTGGACGACTTCAAGGAGGTCAACGACGAGCTCGGCCATGCCGCCGGCGACGAGCTGTTGCGTCAGGTGGCCGGACGGCTGCGGCGGGTGCTGCGGGCCGACGACCTGCTGGCCCGCCAGGGCGGGGACGAGTTCCTGGTCCTGCTCAGCGACCTGCCGGCCGGAGAGGCGCTGGACCTGGGTGGCCGGGTGGCCGCCGACGTCGTGGGCGCGCTGGAGGAGCCATTCATGGTCGAGGGCCTGCCTCGTCGGGTACGAGCCAGCCTGGGGATCGCCGTCTCGGCCGGCCCGGGGGCGGCTCCGGGGCAGCTGCTGCAGCGCGCGGACGTCGCGATGTACGCGGCCAAGCGCTCCGGCGGGGGGGTCTGGCGGCACTGAGCCCGCCCGGTCCGGCCGGTCCGGCCGGTCCGCCCGGTCCGGCCGGTCCGGCCGCTCAGGCCGCTCAGCACGGGTTGGACGGGTCGGACCAGACGTCCATCGGGACGGCGCCGACCGCGCGCCCCTGCTCGTCCAGCAGCCGCCCCATCCGCTTCACCGAGCGAAGCGTGACCAGCCGCTCCAGGACGGTCAGACCGGGAATGGCCCGGGCCAGCGTGGTCTCCAGCAGGTGGATGCCCTCCAGGTCGTGCAGCCAGGCGGCGACCACCAGCGGTGGGGTGCCGGCCAGGGTCGCGCACAGCCGTACCTGCCGCAGCCGGGCGACGGCGCGGGCGGTCTCGGGCAGTGTGCGGGTCGGGGCGTCCAGCAGCAGGATGACCGGCACCGGCCAGCCGGCCAGCGGGGCGGCCACCTCGGCCCGCAGCAGGACGGCGCCGGTGGCCAGCAGCTGCCCGGTCCGGCGCCGTGCGGTGGCCTCGCTGACCCCGGCCGCCGCGGCCAGCGCCGGGTAGGTCGAACGGCCGTCCAGGCCGAGCTGGACCAGCAGCCGGCGGTCGGCGGGGGAGAGCGGGAGCAGCGAGCCGGTCGCCGGGGCGTCGTCCGCGCGCGCCGCCAACGCGGTGGTGGCGCCCTGGGCGAGGGCGCCGAGCCGCCAGTGTGAGCCGTCCCGGTACAGGTGGGTGGCGATCCTGGTCTGCCGGGAGGTGATCCCGGGAATCAGGTCCAGGCGGGCGAGCAGGTACCGGGACAGCCGCAGCAGGTCGGCCGCGGCCACGGTCACGAACAGGTCGGCGGTGCCGGCGGTCAGCTCCACGCTCAGCGCGTGCGCGTCCTGGGCCAGCGTCTGGGCCACCTGCACGGTGGCCCCCGGCCGGCAGGTCAGGCTCACGTAGGCCACGCACTGCGCGTTCCAGACCGACACCCCCGGGGCGCCGGTCACCCACACGCTGCCCTGGGCCAGGAGCTGGGACCAGCGCCGGGACGCCGTTCCCGCGGCCGTGCCGGTGGCGGCGGCGACGGCCGACCACGGCGCCCGGGGGTTGACCTGCAGCGCCTCGATCAACGCCAGGTCACGCTCGGCCAGCTCCTCGACGGATCCTTCGCGCACGAGGGCGATTGTGACGGATCTGCGCGGTTTGGCCGGATTCTGTGCCCACCGGTGCGAGCGTCGTGGTCTGGGTGAGGCGCACGGCCCCCCGCCGCCTTCCCCGAACGACCCGATCCGACCCGATTCTGATTCGACCCAGGAGGTAACCGGTGGCTCTGGACGACCGGCTGTTCGACGACACCCGCGAGCTGGCCGGGGAGCTGACCCGGTTGCGGCACACCCTGCACGAGCAGCCCGAGGTCGGCCTCCAGCTGCCGGTCACCCAGCAGCTCGTGCTCGACGCCCTGGAGGGGCTGCCGCTGGAGGTCAGCACCGGTGAGTCGGTCAGCTCGGTCACCGCGGTGCTGCGCGGCGGCGGCGGGTCGGGCGCGGACCGGCCGGCCGTCCTGCTCCGCGGTGACATGGACGCCCTGCCGGTCACCGAGCTGACCGGTCTGGAGTGGGCCAGCAAGCGGGACGGCGCGATGCACGCGTGCGGGCACGACCTGCACACCGCGATGCTGATCGGTGCCGCGCGCGTCCTGTCGGCGCACCGCCAGGAGCTGGCCGGTGACGTCGTGTTCATGTTCCAGCCCGGCGAGGAGGGCTTCGACGGCGCGAGCTACATGCTCCGCGAGGGCGTGCTGGACGCTGCGGGCCCGCGGGTCCGCTCGGCCTACGGCATGCACGTGATGGCCTCGGAGATCCCGCGCGGGGTGTTCACCACCCGTCCCGGAACGCTGATGGCGGCCAGCGACGGGCTGCAGGTCACCGTGCACGGCTCGGGCGGCCACGGCTCGGCGCCGCACCTGTCCCGCGACCCGGTGACCACCGCGGCCGAGATGGTCACCGCGCTGCAGACCCTGGTCACCCGCCGGTTCGACATCTTCGACCCGGTGGTGGTCACGGTCGGCTCCTTCCACGCCGGCACCAAGCGCAACGTGATCCCCGATGAGGCCCGGTTCGAGGCGACCGTCCGGTCCTTCTCCGCGCAGGCCCGCGACCGGATCCGGGTCGAGGCGCCGCGACTGTGCGAGCAGATCGCCGCCGCTCACGGGCTGCAGGCGCAGGCCGAGTACCACGACGAGTACCCGATGACGGTCAACGACGCCCAGCACGCCGCGTTCGCCGCCTCGGTGGCCGCCGAGGTCTTCGGTGACCAGCGCTACCAGCCGATGGCCGACCCGCAGGCCGGCGCCGAGGACTTCTCCCGGGTGCTGGAGGAGGTGCCCGGCTGCTACCTGATGCTCGGCGCCCACCCCGGGCCGGCGCCGGACGGGCCGAACAACCACAGCCCGCGGGCCGCCTTCGACGACGAGGTGCTGCCCGACGGCGTCCTGCTGCACGCCCAGCTGGCGATCCGGGCCCTGGCCCGGGACGCGGCCTGACCCTGCCCCGCGTGACCCTGCCCCCGCTGGACCTGACCCTGAGCCTGATCGGAGGTTCCCCGTGCGTCGCTACCTGCCGCTGGTCGTGGTGGTCGTGCTGGCCCTGGCGTCCACCGTCTTCCTGCCCTTCGTGAACACTCCCAGCCTGTGGTTCGGGCTGCCCTCGATCATGGTCTGGAGCGGGGGGTGGGTGCTGGGCATCACCGTCGTGCTGGCCCTGATCGAGTTCAGCGGGGTGCACGACGAGGCCGACGCCCTCGAGGCCCGGGAGCTGGCCGAGGGCCGGCTGCAGGCGGGTGAGCCGCGATGAGCACGACGCTGGTCGTCACCTTCGTCGGCATCGTGCTGATCGCCGTCCTGGGCTTCCTGGGCCGGCGCACCCCGGCCGCGGACCTGTCCGAGTGGTCGGTCGGTGGTCGCCAGTTCGGCGCCGTCACCATGTGGTTCCTGCAGGCGGGGGAGGTGTTCACCACCTTCACCTTCCTGGGCATGGCCGGCCTGGCCTTCACCGGCGGGGTCGCCGCCCTGTACGCCCTGCCCTACGTGCCGCTGGCCTACCTGGGCCTGTACTTCCTCGGCCCGGTGATCTGGCGCCGGGCCCGGGAACGGGGCCAGCTCACCCAGGCCGACTTCCTCACCGACTTCTACGACTCCCGGCTGCTGGGCCTGCTGGCCGCGGTGTTCGGCGTGGTCTTCCTGCTGCCCTACCTGCAGCTGCAGATCACCGGCCTGGGCCTGGCCGTCCAGCTCGCCACCGGCAACCAGACCTCCAGCACGCTCAGCATGGTGATCGCCTTCGTCCTGGTCGTGGCCTTCGTGCTGTGGGCCGGGATCCGTGGCGTGGCCACCACCTCCTACTTCAAGGACGGGCTGATGCTGGTCGTGCTGATCGTGCTGGTCACGGCCATTCCGGCGCACTTCAACGGCGGCATCGGCGCCACCTTCCACGCGGTGCTGGCCGACCACCGGCAGATGCTGCACATCCACTCCGGCGCCTACGACGCGCCGTGGTTCTTCTCCAGCATGCTCGCCTCCACCCTGGGGGTGCTGTTCATGACCCTGCCGCACGCCTGGCCGGCGCTGCTGTCCGCCTCCTCCTCGCGTGCGCTGCGCCGCAACTACGCCTTCCTTCCGGTCTACTCGGTCGCCCTGGTGCTGCCGATGATCATCGGCTTCACGGCGCTGACCGTGCTCGGCTCGGGCACCAGCAGCAACGGGGCGCTGCTCTCCCTGGTGAACCAGGCCTTCCCCGGCTGGTTCGTGGGCGTCGTCGTGGTGGCCACCGCGGCCACCGCGATGGTGCCCGCCGCCGGGCTGATCGTCGGGATGTCCACCCTGGTGGCCCGCAACATCGCCCGGCAGCGCACCGACCGCGGCCAGTTCCTGACCAACCAGGGGTCGGTCGTGGTGGTCACCGGACTGGCCCTGGTGCTGGCCGTGACCCGGCCGGACCTGCTGGCCAACCTGCTGCTGCTCACCTACTCCGGGCTGGACCAGCTGATCCCGGCGATCGGTCTGGCCCTGCTCAGCCGGCGCCTGGTCGGGGCCTGGCCGGTGATCGCCGGGCTGCTGGTCGGCGAGGCGGTGGTGATCTGGCTGACCTTCGGCGGCATCGACCCCGGGCACATCAACGTGGGCCTGATCGCACTGGTGCCCAACCTGGTGGTGATCGGGCTCGGCGCCGCGCTGGAGCGCCGCTCCGCCGGTAGCCCGGTGCCCGGGCGGGACGCCGCCGCGGCGGGTGCCCGATGAGCCGGCGGACGGTCTTCCGAGGCGGGTCGGTCTTCGACGGCACCGGCGCGCCGCCCGCGCCCGGCGACGTGGTCATCGAGGAGGGCCTGGTCGTCGAGGTCGGCGCTGGCCTGGACGGCGACGAGGAGGTCGACGTCAGCGGCGGCACGGTGCTGCCCGGCTTCTTCGACTGCCACGTGCACCTGACCTCGGTCGGGATCGACGTCATGCAGCGGATCTCGCGGCCGTTCTCCTACCAGTTCTACGAGGCGGGGGCGAACCTGGCGGCCACCCTGGCCACCGGGGTGACGACGGTCCGTGACGCCGGTGGCGCGGACCTGGGCATCGCCCAGGCCGTCGCGGACGGGCTGGTGCCCGGGCCCCGCGTGCTGATCGCGGTCAACATCATCGGTCAGACCGGCGGTCACACTGACGGCTGGCACCCCTCGGGCTACGACCTGCCGCTGAACCTGCCGCACCCGGGGCGGCCTTCGGGGCTCGCCGACGGCCCCGAGGAGCTGCGCAAGGTGGTCCGCGCCATGCTCCGGGCCGGAGCCGACGTGATCAAGATCTGCACCACCGGCGGTGTGCTCTCGCCCCGGGACGACCCGCGGCACACCCAGTTCACGCCCGAGGAGGTGGCCGTGGTGGTCGCCGAGGCGGCCGCGGTCGGTCGTCCGGTGATGGCCCACGCCCAGGGCGCGGAGGGGATCAAGAACGCGCTGCGGGCCGGCGTCCGCTCGATCGAGCACGGCATCTACCTCGACGACGAGGCGATCGAGCTGATGCTGCAGCGCGGCGCCTGGCTGGTGCCGACCCTGGTCGCACCCCGGGCGGTGATCGAGGCGGCCGAGGCCGGCGCGCAGATCTCGGCGGCGGTGCTGGCCAAGGCGGTCGAGGTGACCGGGGTGCACGAGGAGTCGGTCCGGCGGGCGGCCGCGGCCGGCGTCAAGATCGCCATGGGCACGGACAGCGGCGTCGGCCCGCACGGGCGCAACCTGGAGGAGCTGGCCCTGATGGCGGGCTGCGGGATGAGCCCGGAGCAGGTGCTGGCCTCGGCGACCAGCGAGTCGGCCCGGCTGTGCGGGCTCGGCGACCGGGTCGGCCGGCTCGAACCGGGGATGCTGGCCGACCTGGTGGTGGTGGACGGCGACGCCCGGCAGCTGGACGGGCTGGCCGGGCGGATCCGCTCGGTGTGGCAGAGCGGGGTTGCGGCCGCTCGCTGAGCCTGCGGGGCCTTGCTCCCCGTCCCCTTGCGGTGCAAGGCTGGCCAGGTGCCCAGCGGGTCGCTCTACGAGGCCGCCGGCGGCGAGGCCGCCTTCCTGGCCGTGGCCAGGGCCCACCACGCCCGCTGCCTGGCCGACCCGGAGCTGAACCACCCGTTCTCCCACCCCGGTCAGCACCCGCAGCACGTCGAGCGGCTGGCCGCCTACTGGGCCGAGGTGATGGGTGGCCCGCCGCGGTTCTCCGCCGAGTGTGGCGACCAGTCCACGGTGCTGCGGATGCACGCCGGCAACGGTGACCTGTCCGACCTCGGCCGCCGGTTCGTGGCCTGCTTCGACGCCGCGCTGGATGACGCGCGGCTGCCGGGCCGCCCGGCCCTGCGGCGGGCGCTGCACGAGTACATGGTCTGGGCGGTGGGCGAGATGACCAGCTACCCGGGCGATGCCGGCGAGGTACCGGAGGGGCGGGCGATGCCGCGCTGGTCGTGGTCCGGACTGGTCGGCGATGACCTGGCACCCGCCCCGCGGGGCTGATCCACGACCTCTGCTCAGCATCCTGCGGCGTCCGCCGACGGAAGGCCGTGCTCCGCCCCGGCGCGCTGCATCTGACGGACGGCGGTTGAGCGGCGGGACCACCGGCTGATCGAGTGGTCCTCACGCCACCGGTTGGGTATCAATGCCTCATCGACGGCGACCGCCGACGCTGACCTCGGCACAGGAGGACCACCGTGCAGATCCCCAAGGACCAGATCATCCAGCTGCTGCAGAGCATGGGTCAGCAGGACAAGGTCGGCCAGGCGCAGTCCGAGCTGCCCGGTCAGGTGGACACCGAGCAGCACGCCGACCTGCTCTCCCGGCTCGGCATCGACCCCCAGCAGCTGATCAGCCAGCTCGCCGGCGGTGAGGGCCTGGGCGGGATCGGTAAGAGGCTGGGTTTCTGACCCCCGCGGTCACAACCCGGGGCCGGGGCCGGGAACGGCGCCGGTGGCGGCCCGCGCCGGGCAGGTCGCGCGCAGCTCCTCCGAGCCGGGCGCGACCTGCACGCAGGCGAGGGTGACCCCGACCCGCACCCGGTACCAGCCCGCCCCGGTGGACGGGTCGGCCACCACGTCCTCGGGCGCGATGGCCGCCGCGGACGGCTCGGGCCCGGCCAGCTGCTGATGGCCCTGCGCGGCGCCGTCCCACCGGGCCACGCGGCCCTGCGGGGCACCCAGCGCGGGCACCACCGAGGTGGCCAGCCCGTCCAGCCCGTCACCTACCCGCAGGTCGGTCTGCGGCGGCACGGTCCGGGTCGCGGGGCCCTGGCCGGCGGACGGCGCCAGCAGGGACCAGCAGGCCAGCACGGTCAGGCCGGCCAGGACCAGACGGCCGCCGGTGAGCACCTGGCGGGCCGCCGGTCGGGCTCCGTTGGCGTGCAGCACCACCGAGGCGGCCAGCAGGGAGCCGGCGAGCAGGACCAGGGTGAGCAGTCCCGGCCAGCCGTAGGCCAGCAGCCAGCTCAGGCCCGCGGCCCCGAGCAGCAGGGCGAGGCCGGCCTCGCCGTCCCGGCGCTCCAGGTCCAGCTGCCGGCCCAGCCCTCGCAGCGAGGCCAGCGCGGGGTCGGCGGCGACCAGGGACTCCAGCGGGTCCATCGGGTGGTCGTTGGTGGGCACCCACCGGTCATCGGCTCACCGACCGGCGAACGTGAGCCTGGACGTCGTCCGCGGTCCTCGCTGCGGCGGTGAGCCGGCCCGCAGCTCAGTCGGTGGCGACGACGACCGCGTACGACCCGATGCCGACCAGCCGGCGGCCCTCGACCCGGTCCTCCTTGCCCAGGTCCAGCGCGGTCAGCGCGCCGGTGGCCGGGTCGAACTCGACGTCCTTGACCGAGCCGAGCTCCTCACCGGCCGCCGACAGCACCCGCTTGCCCAGCACCTCGTGCTCCTTGCCGTGCAGCGCTGCGACCTGCTCGTCCGGCTCCCCGATCACCTCGGGCCCGGAGACGGTGACGGCGTCGGCGCCGAACGCGGTCAGGTCCGACCAGTGCAGCGTGTCGCCACCCTCGGCCTTCTTGACGTGCACGGCGACCACGCTGCGGGAGCCGGGGTCGACGACGAAGCCGGCCACCTTCGCCACCGTCTGCGCGTCGGAGATGCTGACCACCTTGCGTCCCTTGGCCTCGGAGAACCGCATCAGCTCGCCCCTCCCAGCTGGGCCCGGAAATCGTTGATGGCGGCGCCGAAGCCGGCCAGGTCCTCCCGGACGAAGCCCTGCGCGCTGGCCGGCACGATGAGGTGCTCACCGGAGGCGGCCAACGTGTCCGGCAGCGGGATGAGCAGCTTCTTGCCCTCCCGCCCCAGGGCCGCGGTCGCGGCGATCTCGTAGCCCACGACGTCGCACTGGGCCTCACCGACCCGGCTGACCTCCAGGATCACGTCCACCACGCTGCCCAGGTCGGTGCCCGCGTCGGTCAGCACCCGCGAGCCCAGGACGTCCCGACCGGAGCCCCCGGAGCTGGCGGAGCGGTCCAGCACCGTGTCGACCGGCTCCAGGGCGTCCTCGTCGGCGATCATCACGGCGTGGCTGCCCAGGGCCGCGATCCGCGGCCAGGCCAGCCCGCGGTCCAGCGGGCCGGCGAACAGCCCTCGACCGGCCAGGGTGAACCCGCTGACCGCTCCACCGCCGGAGGAGTAGACGATGTCCTTGATCTGGGCGACGTCGTCGCCGGCCATCGTCACCACCGGGCGCTTGGTGATCTCGCTGCTGCGCATCAGCGTCCTCATTGCGAGCCCTCCCCGCCCTTGTCCTGGCCCGGGCCGCGCGGGTCGATGATGACCCCGCCGCGCCGTCGCCGGGCCTGGATCGCCAGCACCGCGCCGACCAGCACCACGATGGCGACCAGCACCACGATCAGCCAACCCCACCAGTCCACGGGGGACCTCCTTCGTGCCGCCTCGCCCAACCCATCCGGTGACGCTCACCCTGACGGTTCGGAACCTATCCTCTTGATGATCGACAGGCGAGTGCACCGGTCGGCGACCGGGCGGGGGCGGTGCTGGATGGCGCAGGACGCAGGGGACGGCGCCGCGCTGCGGCGCCGCTGGGACACCGTCTGTCGGGACGCGGGACGGGTGCTGCGCCGACGCCGCGACGAGGCCGCGGCCGACGGTGGCCGGGACACGGCGCGTGAGCGGCACAGCGTGCTGGTGGATGTGCTGTCCCTGCAGCACCAGGTGGACGGCGGCCGCTCACCGGCCCGGCGCTACCAGCTCCGGGCTGCTGCGCGAGGCGCCCCACGGTGACGCTCCGGGCCCCGACCAGGCGGTGCCGGAGGTGATGAACGCGGTGGCGCTCGCCCTGGCCGACCTGCTGTCGCAGTGGGGCTGGTCGGCCGGCTACCCGCCCGGCTGGCCGATCAGCCTGCGCGACCGTGTCCGGCGGTTCATCGTCCCGGTGCCGCCGATGCCGCGCGGCACCGGCTGAGCCGGGCGGCAGCCGGCCCGGTCCGGACCCGAGCGCGGTGTGGAAGGGTCGGGCCTGCCGGTGCGCGGTGCGCCGGCCGGCCTTCCGGAGGAACGTGATGGACCAACCGATGCCCTACCGCGACCCCGCTCTGCCGGTGCGGCAGCGGGTTGATGACCTGCTGGCGCGGATGACGCTGCCGGAGAAGGTGGGTCAGATGCTGCAGCTGGACGCCCGGGGCGGCGTCGAGCACATCGTCTGCGAGCTGACCGTCGGGTCGATCCTGCACGCCTCGGCGAGCCGGCTGCTGGAGGCGATCGAGCTGGCCTCCCGGACCCGGTTGGGGATCCCGCTGCTGACCGCCGACGACTGCATCCACGGCCACTCGTTCTGGCCGGGCGCGACGATCTTCGGCAGCCAGCTCGCGATGGCGGCCAGCTGGGACCCTGACCTTCTGGAGCGCGCCGCCCGGGTGACCGCGGTGGAGGTCGCGGCGACCGGTATCCACTGGACCTTCTCGCCCGTCCTGTGCATCGCCCGGGACCTGCGCTGGGGCCGGGTGGACGAGACCTTCGGGGAGGACCCGTTCCTGCTCGGTGAGCTGGGGGCGGCGATGGTCCGCGGCTACCAGGGTGACGGGCTGGCCGACCGGACCGCGATCCTGGCCTGTGCCAAGCACTTCGCCGGCTACTCCGAGACCCAGGGCGGGCGGGACGCCAGCGAGGCCGACATCAGCCGGCGCAAGCTGCGGTCGTGGTTCCTGCCCCCGTTCGAGCGGGTGGCGCGCGAGGGCTGCCGCACCTTCATGCTCGGCTACCAGGCGATGGACGGTGTCCCGGTGACCGCCAACCGGTGGCTGCTGTCCCAGGTGCTCAAGGGCGAGTGGGGCTTCACCGGCACCCTGGTCACCGACTGGGACAACGTGGGCCGGATGGTCTGGGAGCAGAAGGTCTGCGCGGACGACGTCGAGGCGGCGGCCGTCGCGGTGCGCGCCGGCAACGACCTGGTGATGACCACGCCCGCCTTCTTCGAGGGCGCCCAGCAGGCGGTGGCCAAGGGGCTGCTCGCCGAGGCGGAGATCGACGAGGCGGTCCGCCGGATCCTGCGGCTGAAGGTCGAGCTGGGCCTGTTCGAGGACCCCCGGGCGCCCGACCCGGCCCGCCAGCGTGAGGTGATCGGGTGCGCCGAGCACACCGAGACCAACCTCGCACTGGCCCGGCGCAGCCTCG
The DNA here is from genome assembly GCA_963821825.1 of uncultured Actinomycetota bacterium. Taxonomy (GTDB): domain Bacteria; phylum Actinomycetota; class Actinomycetes; order Actinomycetales; family Kineosporiaceae; genus CAWGFD01. Next base: position 3,397,526 of record CAWGFD010000002.1, on the reverse strand, counting down.
TGCTGCTGCGCAACGACGGCACGCTGCCGCTGGCGGATGGTCTGCGGCCGGGGCCGGACGGCCGCGCGCAGCACCCCGGGCCGGCCCGCACCCTGGCCGTGATCGGCCCCAACGCCGACGACCCGCAGGCCATGCTGGGCGACTGGGCGGGCGCCTCCGGGCAGGTCGACTGGATGCCGGACGGTCACCCGCGGGCCAGCGTGGTCACGGTGCTGGACGGGCTCCGGGAGCTGGCGCCGCAGGGCTGGACGGTGACCCACGCCTGGGGCGCACAGATCGAGGTGCTCGGCCCGGACCCGGCGGGTGAGCTGTACCCCGACGGCCAGCCGCGGCCGCCGGTGTCGACGCCGGCCCCGGTCGACGAGGCCATGATCGCCGAGGCGGTGCACCAGGCCCGCGCGGCCGACGTCGTGCTGGCCGTGCTGGGTGACACGGTGGCGCTGACCGGTGAGGGCTGCTCGACCGCGACCCTGGAGCTGGTCGGCGGCCAGGTGGCGCTGCTGGACGCGCTGGTCGCCACCGGCGTCCCGGTGGTGCTGGTCCTGGTGCACTCCAAGCCGGCGGTGCTGCCGCCCTCGGCCGAGCGGGTGGCCGCGGTGGTCGAGGCCTTCAACCCCGGGATGCAGGGCGGCCGGGCGCTGGCCGAGCTGGTCCTGGGCCTGGTCGAGCCCTCCGGCCGGCTGCCGGTGTCGGTGCCCCGGCACGTCGGCCAGCAGCCCACGTTCTACAACCAGGTCCGCGGCCAGCACGGCGACCGGTATGCCGACCTCACCCAGGAGCCGGCCTTCGTCTTCGGTGAGGGCCTGTCGTACACCCGGATCGAGTACAGCGCGCTCGAGCTGGCAGAGGACGTCCTCGGCCCGGACGGGGCCGTCCGGGCCAGGGTCGTGCTCACCAACGTCGGTCACCGGCCGGCCCTGGAGACGGTGCAGGTCTACGTCAGCGACCTGGTCACCAGCGTCACCTGGGCCGACCGGGAGCTGAAGGCGTTCCGTCAGGTGGAGGTGCCGCCCGGGACCAGCGTCGGGGTCGACCTACAGGTACCGGCCTCGGCCTGCTCGCTGGTCACCTCCGAGGGCGGCGACGGGCGCCGGGTGGTCGAACCGGGGGAGTTCGAGCTGCTGGTCGGTCCCAGCTCGCGGCGCGGCGACCTGCTGGCGGCACGCTTCCGGATCACCGCCTGACCCTCGCCTGACCCGACGTGTCCTGACCCGACGTGTCCTGACCCGACGTCCTCGACCCCACGACCCCTTCTGGACCACCACCTGGTCCGGCGTCCCCGACCCATGATCGTCCCGATTCGCACGGATCCCACGCGCCGGCGTTCGATCCGTGCGAATCGGAGCGATCTTGGGGGGCGGGCAGATTGACAACCTTGCCCGGTCCGCTACCTTGTGAAGCATGGAACCAGGCGAGGCACGTGTGCTGCCCCAGCTGCGCCGTGGCGTGCTGGAGCACTGCGTGCTGGCCCTGCTGCGGGACCGGCCCCGGTACGGGTTCGACCTGGTCCGCGAGCTGGCCGAGGGGGTCGGGCTGCTGACCAGCGAGGGCACGATCTACCCGCTGCTGGCCCGGCTGCGGCGTGACGGCCTGGTCACCACCAGCTGGCAGGAGTCCGACGCCGGCCCACCGCGCCGGTACTACGGCCTGACCAGCGACGGCCGGGCCGCGCTCGCCCGGTTCGTCGAGGACTGGCGGCGGTTCAGGGACGGGGTGGACGCCGTGCTGGGTCTGTCCGGCGGCGCCGGCCCCGGAACGCCGGACGGCGAGAGCGCCGTCCGCAGGACAACGGACGGCGAGAGCGCCGTCCGCGAGCAGAGGAGCGACGTATGGCCGTGATCGCCGACCACCCGGCCGTCCGGGCCTACCTGACCCGCCTCGAGGGGGCCGCGCCCGGGCTGCCGGCGGCCCGGCTGGCCGAGCTCAGGAGCGAGATCGTCGAGCACGTCGCCGCTGCCCTGGCCAGCAGCGGCCGGCACGACGACGCAGCCGTGCACGAGGCGCTGGACCGGCTCGGGCCGCCGGAGGAGGTGGCCGCCGCCGAACCCGGCGTCCTGCCACCCTCCGCCCGCACCCGCTCCTGGGGGCCAGTGGAGGTCGTCTCGGTGCTGGCCCTGACCCTGGGCACCTTCCTGCTCCCCGTCTTCGGTCCGCTGATCGGTCTGGTGCTGGCCTGGGTGTCCCAGCAGTGGACGCGCCGGGAGAAGGTGGTCGCCACGGTGCTGGCTGTCGGGCTCGGCCTGCTGCCGGTGCTGCTGGCCATCGGCCTGTTCGCCGCCACCTCGGGCCCGGTGGTGGTCAGCCCCGCCCAGCCCCAGCCCGCGAGCTCCTCGTCCGCCTCGGCCGAGCCCGTCCCCTAGCCCTCCATCCGACCTGCCCACCACTCGCCCAGCCGTCCGCACCGACCTCCTGGAGTGATGAACGACGTGTTCAACGTGTTCGGTCCTCATCTGCTGCTCATCGCGCTGCTCGTGCTCGGCCCGGTGCTGGCCGGGGTCTTCCTGGCCCTCCGGCTGGGCCGGCCACCCCGTTGACCTGACCCGCTGACGGCGTCGATCCGCCATCCCGGGGGTACGCCTCACGTTCGCCCCGCCCCCGCCGACGGTGACACGAAGGACGGTGTCACGCCGACGGTGCCGAGCGGGCAGAGGGAGAACGACGGATGCGTCAGGTGCGGGTGTCGACCCGGGTGTGGGGCCTGGTCCTGCTGGCCATGCTCGGGATGCTGGGTTCCGGCGTCCTGGGCGTCACGCAGATCCGCGCCGGGGTGGTCTCCGAGCGGGACCAGCGCGTCCAGTCCTCCGTCGAGCAGGCGGTCAGCGTGCTCGGCTACTTCCACGACCAGCAGGCGCGCGGCCGGCTCTCCGAGCGGGACGCGCAGGCGCAGGCGCTCGCGGCGCTGAAGGCCATGCGGTTCGCCGGTGACGGCTACGTCTGGGTGAACGACATGACCCCGACCATGCTGATGCACCCGACCAACCCCAAGCTCGACGGCCGGCCGCTGGCGCCCATCACCGACCCGACCGGGCTGCACCTGTTCTCGGTCATGACCGACGTCGTCGCTCGGCACGGGTCGGGCCTGGTCAGCTACCAGTGGCCCAAGCCGGGCGCCGCGACGCCCCAGCCGAAGGTCTCCTACGTGCAGGGGTTCACCCCCTGGCACTGGGTGGTGGGGTCGGGCACCTACATCGACGACATCGACGCGGCCGTGTGGACCCAGGCGATCAAGCTGGCCGCCGTCCTGGCCCTGGTGATCGCCGCTCTGCTGGCCCTGTCCTGGCGGATGGTGCGCACGCTGCGCCGGGACGTGGCCCTGGTCGTTGGCGCCGTCAGCGCGATCGCGCAGGGTGACCTGGAGCCGCGGCCGCTGCCAACGGGCCAGGACGAGCTCGGCGGGATCGGTCGGGCGCTGGACACCGCACGCCTGCGGCTGGGCGAGCAGGAGGACGAGCTCGCCCGGGCGGCCGCAGCCAGGGAGGAGCAGGTCCGCGCCGGGTTCGCGCACCGTCGGCAGGCCGAGCGGCAGGCCCGCGACCGCGCCCAGGGCATCGTGGACGAGTCGATGGACGTGGTGGCCACCGAGCTGCGGGCGATGGTGGACAAGGTGGGCTCGGTGGGTGCGGTGGTGGCCACCATCGACGAGAAGGTCGAGGCGGCCGAGGAGGTCGCCCGCTCGGTGATCGCCCAGGCCTCCGACGCCGACCGGGTGGCCGCCGACCTGACGGCCAGCCTGCGCAGCGTGGCGGGGATGGCCAAGCTGATCGCCGGGGTGGCGGACCAGACGAAGCTGCTCGCGCTGAACGCCACGATCGAGGCGGCCCGCGCGGGCAGCGCCGGCCGCGGGTTCTCGGTGGTGGCCAGCGAGGTCAAGCAGCTGGCCATGACCACCGCCCGCTCCACCGACGAGATCACCCGCACCATCGCCGTGCTGGAACGTGACGCCGCGGCGATGGGTGGCGCCATCGCGGAGATGAGCGCCCGGATCGGGGGTCTGGACGAGGCGACCGAGGCTCTCGGTCAGGTGGCGACCCACCAGCGGACCCTGATGTCCAGCCTGGACCAGACCGTGGTCAGCGCCATCGAGCGGGTGGAGGGGATGTCCTCGCTGACCGAGCGGCTGGAGCGGCGCCAGCACGAGCGTGTCGCGATCTCCGGCCAGGTGCGGCTGCACGCGGACGGCCGCACGGTCCCGGCCGACCTGACCGACCTGAGCGAGGGCGGGATGCGGTGCGTCCTGGTCTGCCGGGCGGGGGAGGACGGCGGCCTGGACCGGCCGGTCGACGGCCGCACGCTGGACCTGGAGCTGCTGTTCGACGAGCACGTCGCGCGGGCCAGGGCCGAGGTCACCCATCACAGCCGGCAGGGCGAGCAGGTCCAGCTCGGCCTGCAGTTCCTCGACCCGTCGGCACAGCTGCTGAGCCGGATCCGCGAGCAGCTCGCCGGCCTCTGAGCGCTGGCTACCCGAGCCGGGGCAGGGTCAGGTGTGAGGGGTGCGCCGCGTCGTGCCGCACCTCCAGGCGGTTGGGCCGGCCGGTGCTCGCCGCCCCGAAGGGCTCGTCGGTGCCCAGGTTAGGGGCGAACCGTGGGAACGCCCCACCGGCCACCTGTACCCGCAACCGGTGTCCGGCGCGGACCCGGTAGGCGGTCGGGAAGAGCCGGACGTCGACCGCCAGTACGCCGTCGTCGCCGACCTGGACGTCCTGGGCCGCAACGGTGCCCGGCTCCAGGCGGCGGATCCCGTCCACCACGTTCCGGGACACCCCATCGGGGTCCACGTCGCAGAGCCGGACGTAGAGGTCGGCGTACGGCAGCTCGGTGCGCAGGTGGATGCGGGCGCTGACCGGCCCGACCAGGTCCAGGTCGGTGCTCAGCGCCGGGCCGGTGAAGACCAGGACGTCGGGCCGGGCCTCCACGGCGCGGTTGTCGGCCTGCTTGCCCGGCGGGCTGAGCAGGGGGCCGCCGACGCCGGGCGTGGGGTCGCCCGGGTCGTAGACGAAGGAGCTGCTGGCCGCCTCGGCCACAGGCAGCGCCTCGGTCAGCGCCCCGCCGGGGCCCAGGTGCACCCGCACGGCGTCCGTGGTCCGCGGCGGCCAGTGGTCCAGGTCCAGCCACCGGTCGGCCTGCTGGAGGAGGACCCTGACCGCCGCGCCGGTCGGGGCCGGCCCGCCGTTCAGGTGCTGACCCAGCCAGCGCAGGTCGCTGGCCAGCATCTCCTTGAGCTCGCCGGGCTCCCCGTGCCGCCAGGGTCCGACCACCAGCCGGGCAGGCACCCCGGCCGCCTGCAGCGCGGTGAAGTCCCGCAGCTGCCAGGGCAGGAACAGGTCCCACCAGCCGGTCACCATGCTCACCGGCGGCATCGCGGCGAGGTCGGCGCCGGAGTGGTCGGCGACCGACCAGAACCGGTCCTGCGGGGCCGCGTGCTCGACGAAGTCCCGCCAGAACGGCACCGGCGCCCCCGCCACCTCGACGTCGGCCGCCTGCAGCGGCCGGCGCCGGGCCGCCCGGCGGACCCGGGACCCCCGCACCGGGGCCGCCGCCATCGACCACAGCGTGCCGTGCGCCTCCTGCCGGCCGATGGTGGCGCTCCAGGACAGGGCGTTCTCCAGCAGCGGAGCGCCGTGGTCGTAGAACGCCGCGGTGATGTCGGCCGCCGTCACGTGCAGGCCGACGCACGCCAGCGGCGGGTCGGCGTAGGGCGCGACCGCCCACTGGGTGTGGCCGAAGTAGCTGGCGCCGGTCATCGCGACCTGACCGTCGCACCAGGGCTGCTCGCGCAGCCAGCGCAGGGTGGCCAGGCCGTCCTCGTGCTCGTTCAGGAACGGCCGGAACTGGCCGCCGGAGCCGAAGGTGCCCCGGGTGGCCTGGATGAAGACCTGGAACCCGCGCCGGGCCAGCGCCGCGCCGAAGACCTGACCGTTCACCCCGGCCCGGCCGTACGGCAGCCGGATCAGGACCACGGGCAGCGGCCGGTCGCCGGTGTCCTCCGGGCGGTAGCGGTCCCCGAGCAGCACGACGCCGTCCGGCATCGACACCGGGACGTCGCGCAGCACCGTGCTCCGGCCGGTGACCGGTGGCAGCCCCAGCAACCGGTCCACGCCTGCGCCCAGGCCCTGACCGACCGCGCGGGCGACCCTGTTGGCGACCGTGTTGGCGACCCTGTTGCCGACCGTGTTGCCGACCGCGTGGCCCGGGCCGGGACCTGGCTGGCCGTTCCATCCGCTCACCGGGGCATCATCACAGCCGGCACCGACAACGGTCACCGCCGGCCGGGACAGAATGCCAGGACCGCCCGCCAGATGAGGAGCTCCATGACGACCCACCTGACCGTCACCGGCACCGAGCGGCTGACCCCGACCCTGCGCCGGGTGCACCTGCACAGCGACGACCTGTCGGCCTTCGCGACCAGCGTGCACACCGACCGTTACGTCAAGCTGGTCTTCCCCCAGCCGGGCGTGGACTATCCCGAGCCGCTGGACGTCCGGGCGCTGCGCGCCGTCCTTCCCCCCGAGGACCTGCCGGCCGTGCGGACCTACACCGCGCTGTTCCCGGACGTCGCCAAGGGCACGATGGCCATCGACTTCGTCGTGCACGGCGACGAGGGGGTGGCCGGCCCGTGGGCGGCGAGGGCCCAGGTGGGGGACCGGCTGCTGGCCAACGGTCCGGGCGGCGCGTTCCGGCCGGACCCGGCCGCGGACTGGCACCTGCTGGTCGGGGACGAGTCCGCGGTGCCGGCGATCACCGCGGCGTTGTCCGTGCTGCCCGCCGACGCCGTCGTCCGGGTGGTCATCGAGGTGGACTCGCCCGCGCACGAGCCGCAGCTTCCGTTGCCGCAGCATGCCGGCCTGCGGTTCTGCCACCGAGCGGCTGGCGGCTCGGGGTTGGCCGAGGCAGTGCGCTCGGTGGACTGGCTGCCCGGACGGGTGCACGCCTTCGTGCACGGCGAGGCCGGTGAGACGATGCGCGTGATCCGGCCGCACCTGCTGGGCGAGCGCGGCCTGACCCGGGACCAGGTCTCGATCTCCGGGTACTGGCGCCGGGGCCGCACCGAGGACGGCTTCCGGGAGTGGAAGGCCGAGCTCTCCCGCCAGGAGGCCGCCGGGCCGCCGGCGGGCGCCGCCGGCCGGGGCTGACGCTCCGGCCAGCCCGGCTTCATTCCGGGCTGACGCTCCGGAATGAAGCCGGGCCCACTGCGACTTGTCCTGGCGTGACCGACCTCGCAGCCACCGCCGCTGCTCGTGACGGCGTCGGGCTGCGGTCGCAGCGCGGGCCGATCCTGCTGGCCCTGATGGTCTCGACCGGCATCATCGCCGTCGACGCGACGATCCTGGCCACCGCGGTGCCCTCGATCGTCGCCGACCTGGGCGGGTTCGCCCAGTTCCCGTGGCTGTTCTCGGTCTACCTGCTCGCCCAGGCGGTGTCGGTCCCGGTCTACGCCAAGCTGGCCGACACCCTCGGGCGAAAGCCCCTGATGCTGTTCGGGATCGCCACCTTCCTGCTCGGCTCGGTGCTGTGCGGGTTCGCCTGGAGCATGCCGGCGCTGATCGCCTTCCGCGCCGTGCAGGGCCTGGGGGCCGGGGCCGTGCAGCCGATGTCGATCACCATCGCGGGCGACATCTACACGGTCGCCGAACGGGCCAAGGCGCAGGGCTACATCGCCAGCGTGTGGGCGATCTCCTCGGTCGTCGGCCCCACCCTGGGCGGGCTGTTCTCCCAGCTCGGGATCTGGCGGTGGATCTTCTTCGTCAACGTGCCGGTGTGTCTGCTGGCCGGGGCGCTGATCGTGCGTTCCTTCCACGAGACGGTGCAGCGCCGCCGGCACCGCGTCGACTACGCCGGAGCAGCGCTGCTGACCCTGGCCATGACGCTGCTGATCCTCGGCGTCCTGGAGGGCGGCCAGGCCTGGGCGTGGAGCTCGCCGGTCAGTGTCGGCGTGTTCGCCGCCGGCGGGCTGCTGCTGGTGGCGTTCGCGCTGGTCGAGCGGCGCGCGGCGGAGCCGGTGCTGCCGCTGTGGGTGCTCAGCCGGCGGCTGCTGCTGACCACCAGCCTGCTGGCCCTGGGGGTGGGCGCGATCCTGATCGGGCTGACCTCGTTCGTACCGACCTACCTGGAGAACTCCCTCGGCGTGGGCGCGCTGGTCGGTGGGCTGGCGCTGGCGGCGCTGACCATCGGCTGGCCGCTGGCCGCCACCTTGTCCGGGCGCCTGCTGTACATGCGGTTCGGGTTCCGGCCCACCGTGCTGGTCGGGATGGGCTTTGCGGTCACCGGCGCGCTCGTCCTGGCCCTGGCCGGGCACCATCCCTCGGTCCTGGTCGTGGCCCTGGCCTGCTTCGTCACCGGTCTGGGCCTGGGCTTCGTGGCCAGCCCGTCGCTGATCGCCGCCCAGGCCAGCGTGCAGTGGGCCGAGCGGGGGGTGGTCACCGGCACCAACATGTTCGCCCGCTCGATCGGCAGCGCGGTCGGAGCGGCGGTGTTCGGGGCGGTGGCCAACCACGTGATCGCGGCGAGCGGGCGACCCGAGACGGTGCCCAGCACCGCGACCGCGGCCGGCGCGGCCGTCTTCTGGGCCGTCCTGGTCGCCGCCGTGCTCACCGTGGCGGCGGGCGCGGCGATGCCCGCGGTCCGGGCCGAACCCGCCGGCTGAGCGGTCCCGCGTCGCGCCGCCGGTCGTGGCGGCGGACGCCGCCGCCGGGTCGCTGAGGTCGCTAGGGTCGTGGACGTGGTGGTCCAGGTCGGTCTTCTGCGCGCGGTCAACGTCGGCCGCCGCCGGGTGCCGATGGGCCGGCTGGTCGAGGTCTGCCAGGGCCTGGGTCACACCGGGGTATGGACCTACGTCAACAGCGGCAACGTCGTCTTCGAGACCGGCGGGGGCGCCGACCCGGATCGCGCGGACCTGGAGCGGGGTCTGGAGCAGGCGCTGGAGGCCGACCTCGGGTTCGAGTGCACCACGTTCGTGCGGACCGCGGCCGAGCTGGAGCAGGTGCTGGCGGCGCAGCCGTTCCCGGTCGAGCCGGGGGACACGCACTTCGTGACGTTCCTGAAGACCGCGCCGCCCGCCGCGGACGCCCGCCGGCTCGAGTCGCTGTCCAACGACTTCGACACCTTGGTGGTGACCGGAGCGGACGTGCACTGGCGGATGCGGGGCAGGTCCCTGGAGACCCGGGTTCAGAAGCGGGACTGGGAGAAGGTGCTCGGTCCGTTGAGCAGCACCAGTCGCAACGTCACCATGCTCACCAAGCTGAACGCGAAGATCGCGGCCCGGTAGCCGCACGGACGAACCGCCGGCGCGCCCTCAGCAGGCCCGGCCGGTGCCGTTCGCGGCTCGGCCCCCGCGGGGCGCGACGGTCATCCCCACCGTGAGCACGTCCCCGTCGGCCAGGTCCTCCCGCTGCCGGACGCCGTTCTTCACCGGCAGCACGTAGCCGCCCTCACGCGGCAGCAGGGAGGTCTCCCACTCGGTGCCGCCGACCCGGACCCGGACCGGGACCGCCCCCCAGCCGTAGGTCGTCTGGCCGGCCAGGTCTCTGACGTAGTCGCACGCCTCCGGTGACAACCGGACCCAGAAGTACGGCGCGGGCCCGTGCCACTGGAAGAGCTCGGCGCGGAAGACGGTGTCCACGCCGAGCAGGCTAGCGACGCCGGGCCGGCGAGATCAGCGACGTGCCCCCGAGAGGGATCGAACCTCCGACACACGGTTTAGGAAACCGTTGCTCTATCCACTGAGCTACGAGGGCGGGCCGGGCCCGGTGCCGTCGCGCACAGCCGTGGCACCGCCCACGACCCTAGCAAGCGAGGTCACTGCTGGCCGTAGTCGCTCCAGGCCGCGCTGGCCCCGGCGTGCCCGACCCGGACGACCTGCTGGGTGACGCCCACCCCGGCGACCACGGCCAGCACCACGGCCAGGGTGCCCAAGGTGGTGAAGCCGGCCGCGGCCCGGGGGCGGCCGGTGGCAGCGGTGCTGGCGTCCACCCCGCCGGAGCGGCGCGCCCGCAGGTCGAGGGTGTAGAGGAACAGTGCGGCCACCACCAGCAGCGCCGTCCAGGGCAGCAGCTGGTCGGCCAGCTGGGCGTGCCGCTCGACCAGCGGGTCGCCCCCGGCGTGGCCGAGGGCCTCCAGGTTCTCCCCGGTCGCGGTGCTCAGCGGCACCAGGACCAAGGAGGCCAGGGCCAGCAACGGGGTGAGCGCCCCGAGCCGGGCCCGCGCCGCGGGCCACAGGGCGTGGAGCAGGGTGGCCGCGGCGGCCAGCGGCAGGATGACGACGGTCGCGTGCACGATCAACGGGTGCAGCGGCAGTCCCTGGACGGTCTGCGGAAGGATCTCGGCGAGCTGGGGTGTCGGCATCGTGGTGCTCCTTGACGGGCAGAGGGGTCGCGGCGTTGCGTGATCAACGCTGCGCTTTCGGTGAGCGTAGGGCGGCCTCCGTCAAGCCACCGCTAACCCGCGGGCATGCTCTGCTCAAACTCCGGCCGACTGTGGCACAACGGATCTGCCGTGCACCAGGCGTTCACCGGGCGTTCTCGGCGGGTTCGGTGAGACGAAGCCGACGGCGCCGGGGATGACACCGGTCTGCGCACGTATCGTGTGCAAATACCTACATATGGTGGCAACGGACGCCGCAGGTGGCCTAGGCTGACCGCACGGGTGATAAAGGATCATGGGGGCGGTCAGGCTTCCACCCGGACCGGCAGGCCCTGCGGTCCGGCGCGGAGGTCGCGTCCGGCCGCATCGCTGCCAAGGGGGACCGCCAGTGACCCACCCGGACGAGCTGACGGCGGTGGCCGACCGGGACGCCCACCTGCTGCCTCCGGTCCCACCGCACCCGGCCGCCGGTGACCTGCTGGCCTGCGTGGTCCAGGTGGACGGAGCCGGTACGGCCATCCTCACCGAGCTCTGCGCGCCGCTGGCGCACCTGCTGGGCCGCCCGGAACGGCAGCTGGTCGGTCAGCCGGTGATGGACCTGGTGCATCCGGAGCACCGGGTCCAGGTCGCCGGGGCCCTGGAGCGGGCCGGGCAGGGTACCGATGCCCGCTCGTCGGTGCTGCTGCGCGCCGTCCGGCCCGATGGTTCGGTGCTCTGGCTGCGGGTGCTGCTGGCCGCCCACCTGCCGGCGCGAGAGGGTGGCCGGCGGTTCGCTCTGCGGGTGCTCGACGAGACCGGGCGGCAGCTGGCGGCCGCCCGCCGCGAGCTGCCCGAGGCGGTCTTCCGGGAGGTGTTCGAGCAGAGCCCGACCCCGGTGGCGCTGATCGGGCTCACGCCGGCCCGCCTCGGTCAGATCCTGATCGCCAACCGCGCCCTGGGCGAGCTGCTGGGCTACGGGCCGGGGGAGCTGACCGGCCAGGACATGTCGGTCTTCGCCCAGCCGGACGAGACCGGGTCCCGTCACACCCGGTTGGCGCAGGCCATCCGGGAGGGTACCGACCGCTGGGAGCTGGAGCGGCCGCTGCTGGCCCGCACCGGCCGGACCGTCTGGGTCCGGCAGTCGGTGCGGGTGGTGCGGGCCGCGGACGGCTCCCCGCGGTACAGCATCACCCGGTTCGAGGACGTCACCGCCCGCCGCCAGGCCGAGGCCGAGCTCGGCGGCCGGTCGATGCAGGACCCGCTGACCGGTCTGGCCAACCGGGCCGGTCTCGTGGACCAGCTGGACGTCGCGCTGTCCACCTCGCGGGTGGTCGACCAGCGGGTGGGGCTGCTCGTCCTGGACCTGGACGACTTCGGCGACGTCAACGACACGCTGGGCCGGCGCGCGGCTGACGAGCTGATCCGGGCGATGGCCGGCCGGGTGGCCGGCTGCCTGCGCGAGGGGGACCTGGCCGGCCGGCTGGCCGGCGACGTGTTCGCCGTCCTGTGCCGCGGCCTGGGTGGGCCGCAGGAGCTGCAGCGGGTCGCCGAGCGGGTGGCCAGGGCGGTGTCCAGCCCGGTCCGGATCGCCGAGCAGGAGCTCACCTGCACGGCCAGCATCGGCCAGGCCCTGGCCGGCCCGCAGGTCGAGCCCGAGTGGCTGCTGGCCCAGGCGAACACCGCCATGCTGCGGGCCAAGCGGCTGGGCAAGGCACGGATCGAGACCGTGGACGCCGCCGACCAGGCCCGCGCCCGGCGCCGGCTGAGCGTGGACGCCGACCTGCGCCGGGGGATGCGCCACCACGAGCTGGTGCTGGCCTACCAGCCGTCGGTGGACCTGACCAGCGGCCAGGTGGTGGCCTTCGAGGCCCTGCTGCGCTGGCAGCACCCGGTGCACGGGCTGCTGGGCCCGGGCGCCTTCCTGGACGTCGCCGAGGAGCGGGAGCTGATCGTGCCGCTGGGCGCGTGGGTGCTCGACCAGGCCTGCGCCCAGGGCGCGGCCTGGCACCTGCGCTGGCCGCGGCGGCCACCGGAGGTGTGGGTGAACATCTCCAGCCGGCAGCTGGCTCGGCCCGGGTTCGCCCGCACCGTCCGGGAGCTGTTGGCCCGGCACGGCTGCCCCCCGCACGTGCTGGTCCTGGAGCTGACCGAGCGCCAGGTGCTCACCGCCTCCGCGGAGGGCGCCGCCGACCTGGGTGACCTCGTGGCGCTGGGCGTCGGCCTGGCCGTCGACGACTTCGGCACCGGGCACAACGGGCTGGACTACCTGCGCACGCTTCCGGTCACCTCGCTGAAGATCGACCGGTCCTACGTCAGCGCCCTGGACAGCGACCGCACCGTCGAGGCGATCACCGCCAGCGTCGTCGGGCTCGGTCGCTCGCTCGACCTGACCGTGGTGGCCGAGGGGGTGGAGACCGCGGACCAGTGCCGCCGGGTCGCTGAGCTGGGCTGCCACCAGGGGCAGGGCTACCTGTTCGGCCGGCCCGGGACCGCTGCGCGGGCGGACCTGACCCTCCTCGAGCAGGTCCCGGCCGAGTCCAGCTAGCCGCCGCCTACCGTGGCGGGGTGAGCACGACCCTGCGGCGGGCCCGCACCGCACCGGCCGCGGCTCCGCTGATGGTGCTCACCGGCTCGGTCTCGGTGCAGTTCGGCTCGGCACTGGCCGCGTTGACCTTCCCCCGGGCCGGGGTGGCCGGCGTGGTCACCCTCCGGCTGGTCCTCGCCACCGTGGTGCTGCTGGCGCTGGCCCGGCCGCGGCTGTCCGGCCGGAGCCGGTCGGACTGGCTCGTGGCCGGCGGGTTCGGCCTGTCCCTGGGGGCGATGAACACCCTGATCTACCAGGCGATCGAGCGGATCCCGCTGGGTGCCGCGGTCACCCTGGAGTTCCTCGGGCCGCTCGTGCTCTCCCTGGCCGGCGCCCGCCGGGCGGCCAGCTGGCTCTGGGCCCTGGTCGCCGCGGCCGGGGTCGTCCTGCTGGGCCGCAACGGTTTCCACGGCCTGGACCCGGCCGGCGTGGGTCTCGCGCTGGGCTCGGCGACGATGTGGGCCTGCTACATCCTGCTCAGCGCCCGGACCGGCGCCCGGTTCGCCCGGCTGGACGGCCTCGCGCTGGCCATGACGGTGGCGGCGCTGCTCACGCTGCCGGCCGGCCTGCTGGGCGCGGGCCGGGCCCTGCTCGACCCGCTGACCCTGGCGCTCGGGGCCGGGGTCGCGCTGCTGTCCTCCGTGCTGCCCTACGCCCTGGAGCTGATGGCCCTGCGCCGGATGGCCGCCGGGGTGTTCGCCGTCCTGATGAGCCTCGGGCCGGCGCTGGCCGCGCTGGCCGGCTGGCTGGTGCTGGGCCAACGGCTGGGCCTGGTCGAGCTGGTGGCGATCGGGCTGGTGGTGGTGGCCGGGGTCGGGGTGGTGCGCAGCTCGGCCGGGCCCCCAGCACCGACCGTGGTGGCCGACTGAGCCGGCCGCCGCGGGCCGGCTTGCGGTCCGGGACGGATCGGCGGAGCGTGCAACCACACCACCGAGAGGATCATGATGCGCTACCTGGAGCTCCCCGACGTTCCTGCCTGGTCGAAGATCGGGCTGGGCACCTGGCAGTTCGGCTCACGGGAGTGGGGTTACGGCGAGGACTACGTGGGCCGCGCCGCCGAGCTGGTGCAGCGTGCGCTCGACCTGGGGGTGACCTTCTTCGACACCGCCGAGATCTACGGCTTCGGCCGCAGCGAGACCATCCTGGGTGCCGCACTGAAGGACCGCCGGGCCGAGGCCGTGATCGCCACGAAGATCTTCCCGGTGCTGCCCACCGCGGCGATCGTGGAGCAGCGCGGCGTGGCCAGCGCCCGGCGGCTCGGGGTCACCCGGCTCGACCTCTACCAGGTGCACCAGCCCAACCCGGTGGTCAGCGACAAGACCACGATGCGCGGCATGCGGGCGCTGCAGGACGTCGGTCTGGTCGACCACGTCGGGGTCAGCAACTACTCCCTGGAGCGCTGGAAGGCCGCCCAGCGGGCGCTGGGTCGTCGGGTGCTGTCCAACCAGGTGCAGTACAGCCTGGCCGCTCGTGGTCCGCAGGCCGAGCTGCTGCCCTGGGCAGCGGCCAACGACCGGGTGCTGATCGCCTGGAGCCCGCTGGCCCAGGGGCTGCTGTCCGGCCGGTACGACGTGGACCACCGTCCCTCCGGCGCCGTCCGGGCCGGCAACCCGCTGTTCCTGGAGGAGAACCTGCGGCGTGCCGCCCCGCTGATCCAGACCCTGCGCCAGGTCGCCGACGCGCACGACGCCAGCCCGGCCCAGGTCGCGCTGGCCGCGCTGATCCGGCACCCGAACGTGGTCGCCATCCCGGGGGCCTCCAGCGTGCAGCAGCTGGAGTCCAACGTGGCGGCCGCCGAGCTGGAGCTGACCGACGACGAGGCGGCCGCGCTGGACGACGCCGCCCAGGCCTTCGACCCGGTGACCGGGCGCAAGGCCGGCGTCGGGCTGGTCAAGGCCCGGCTGGGCCGCGGCTGACCCGGTCGCCGGGCCTGGCCCGGGTCGTGCCGCACGGCTGAACGACCGCACGGCTGAACGACCGCACGGCTGAACGACCGCACGGCTGAACGACCGCACGGCCGCACAGTCGGTCGTCGGTGGTCGGTGCGATATTGGTCCGGTGACCGGGCACCTGCCGCTGCTGCTCGCCCTCGACGGGGACGGGTTGCTGCACCGCGCCCACCACGGGATGGCCGGCGCGCAGGACCGGGACGCCGCTGGCCGGCCGACCTGGGCGCTGCGGGGCCTGGTCACCTCGGTCGCCGCGGCCGCCGCCCGGCTGCGCCCGGACGCCGTCCTGGTCGCCCTGGACTCCCGGGTGGACCCGGTGCGGCGAGCGCTGCACCCGGGGTACAAGGCGCACCGGCCACCGCGCGAGGCCGACCTGGAGGAGCAGCTCGAGGCCGCCCCCGCGCTGCTCACCCAGGCCGGCATCGGATGGTGCCGGCGAGAGGGCTACGAGGGCGACGACGTACTGGCCTCGGCGTCCGCCCAGGCCCGGCGGGCCGGCTGGCGCAGCATCGTGGTGACCAGCGACCGGGACTGCTTCGCCCTGCTCGACCACACCACCCAGGTGCTGCGGGTGCTGCACGGCGGCGTGGACGGCGCCGAGCTGGTCGGCCCGGCGGAGCTGCGGCAGCGCTACGGCGTCCGCCCCGACCAGTACCGGGCCTACGCCGCGCTGCGCGGCGACGTGTCGGACAACCTGCCCGGTGTGCCGGGGATCGGGGTGCAGCTGGCGGCCCGGCTGCTGCAGCGGTTCGGCGACCTGCCCGGTCTGTGGCGGGCGCTGGGCGACGGTCGGCACGCTCAGGTGGCCGAGGTGGTGGGTGAGGCCAACGCCGGGCGACTGGCCGAGCCGGCCTCGCGGCTGCGGGTGGAGCTGAACCTGACCCTGATGAGGATGCAGGACGACCTGGCGGTGCCCGCCCCCGAGCAGCTGCGGCTGCCGCTGGACCGGGCCAGGCTGGTGGCCGCCCTGCGGGCCCGCGGGATCGGGCTGGACGGCTGCCTGTGGGCCCTGGTCGGGCAGCCTCCACCGCCCTGGACGCCGAACGGCTTCGACGCGGTGCCCCGCCACCTGCAGGGGGCCGCTGCGACCCCGTGGGCGCAGGCCGCGCAGGAGTTCGCCGAGCGCTACGCGACCCACCCGCCGGAGGTGGTCCAGGAGCCGGCGCCGGGCCGTACTGCGCCGCCCGGGCCGGGACGCCGGCCACGACCGGTGCCCGTCCAGGGGCAGCTCACCCTGTTCTGAGCCTGCGCTTTTCTGAGCCTGCCCGCGACCTGCCCACGACGATCGCCGCGACCCGTCCGGTGGCTGCGCCGGCCCGCGCCGGCCGTCCGTGTCCGGCCGTCCGTGTCCGGGTGCCGCGCTCGGTTTGACCCCGGTGCCGGGCTGCGCAAGCGTGGTGGGGGACAGAGCGAGACCACGCCATCCGTAGGGAGACCCTGATGCTCGCACTGACCGAGAACGCCCAAGCTGTGATCAAGACCCTGGTGGAGCGGCCGGAGGTCCCGGAAGGGACCGGGGTGCGGATCGCCCCCGGGGACGGCGAGGAGCTGCAGCTGTCGTTGCAGCCCGAGCCGGCGGACGGCGACGAGGTGATCAGCGCCGGGGGCGCGCGGATCTTCCTCGAGCCGGACACCGCACAGATGCTCAGCAACCAGACCCTGGACGCGACCGTCGAGGACAACACCGCCGGGTTCTACCTGACGCCGTCCTCCTGACCCCCGGGGGGGCCGTCCGGCCCCCGGCACCCGGTCAGCCGGCCGGGATCGCCTCGCTGCGGCCCACCGACCGGAGCACGGTCGGTGGGCCGCCGGTGTCCTTGGCGGTCCCGTTCCGGCGGACGGCCTGCACCTCCACGGTGTAGCTGCGGCCGCTGAGCAGCCCGGTGAGGGTGGTCGAGACCTGCCGGCAGGTGGTCGGCGCGGCGAGCGGCTGCCAGGCCGACGAGGTGGAGCCCGGGTCGGCGGTGGGGACGGCGCGGATCAGGTAGGACAGCACGTCGCCCGGAGCCGGGTTCCAGAACGAGAGGGTGAGCCCGCCGGGGGCCGGGGCGACCTGCAGGTCGAGGTGACCGTCGGGGCCGAAGGTCTGCGGGCAGGCCGGCAGCGGCTTCAGCTGGACGGGCTGCCGGCCGACCGGCGGCAGCGCGAGGTGCAACCGGGCCGGCTCCAGCGGGTAGGTCGGATCCTGCGGGGCCGGCGGCGGGGTCGGCCGGGCCGGCGCGGCCGGGCCCGGCGAGACCGCGAGCCTCGCCGGTGCGGGCGGCCAGGGTGCGGCCTGGCTGACGATCCGCAGCGGCAGCGGGGTGCTCAGCGCGACCGGCTCCGGGCGCACGGCAGTCGAGCAACCGGTCAGGCCGCCGACCGCGGACACCCCGACCGACACCCCGACGGCCCACCCGGGCCAGCGCGACAGACGCACGAACGACCTGTCGGCCGCCGCGGGGAGGTCTAGAGGTCTTGAGAGCAACCTGTGGCCACATCGTTAACTGAGCGTTATGATCCAGTGACCACCAGCGCCGCCCGTGCCGCAGGTCACGCATGGGTCGTTCATGGTGGGGGTATCTACTGACTGGGCGGTGCGTAGCGCCGTTCTGTACCGGCCCGGCGTCCTGTTCAGCCCCCAGCAGGGGCGGGCCCTTCCCCCTTCACCGCTGCAGGAGGAAACCACGATGACTGCCCTGGACCCCGCACCCCGCCACGACGAGCTGGACATGCTCGAGATCGCCGATCCCGAGCTCCGCGCCTCGGCGGCGGCGGCTCCCTCCTACTCCGACCGGCACCTGCACCTGCTCCGGCTGACCCTTGACCTGCACGTCGACGCGATGCTGCACGCACTCGGGGCGGCCGGTGCGGGGCTGCCCGTCGACCTGCCCTGGGACCGCTGGCTTTCCGAGGACCTGGCCGCGATCCGCCGGCTGACCGCCGCCCTGGTCGAGCAGGGCACCACCCCACCGGCCGCGCTGGGCGCCGACCTGGTGGGCGCCGACCCGGATCGGGTGATCGCCGACCTGCTCGCCCGGTTCACCTCGGCCCACGACATGGTCGATGGGCTGGCCCGCCGTCCGGACGGGCTTCCGGCGGCGACCCGGCCCGCTGTGCGGGAGGTCCAGCACCGGATGGCCCAGCGGGTCGCTGAGCTGCAGCAGGCCGCCGGCTCAGCGCCGTTGCGGGGCCAGCCCGCTCCCTCGCGGACCCGCCGGATCGATCTGGCCGCCGCGGAGCGGGAGGACGGCGCACTGCCCGGACCAGGGCACCGCTTCCTGCCCGGGGAGATGCTGGGCTGAGCGTGCGGGCCGGGTTCGCGCAGGCGGCGCCCGGCCCGGCCGTCCGCCGGCTGGCACTCAGGGGGTCTTGTGTGCCAGCCGGGACAGGACCCACGCTCAGCCTCATCGGCCCGCGGGGTGCGGGCCTGGCCCGCGCTGCGGCGCGGACCCGGTCTGCCCGCCGCCGTGCGACCGGGACGACGGGAGGTTGGGCGTGAGCGTGAACGTGGAGATCGCCCCGTACGCCGGCGACGGCCGGCTGCGGGGTTTCGTCGTCTCCGGCCGCTGGCCGGACAGCACGCGGGAGTGGTCCCAGCTGCTGCTGCTGGCCGTCCGGCTCGCCGCGGTACCGGGGTTCCTGCCCACCACCACCGTCTTCCGGGCGCTGACCGACAAGCCGGTGGATCCCCAGCCCGGCACCGTGGGGCTGGTCGCCTCGGCCGGGACGGTGCTGGGGGAGCGGCCGCTGACCGCCGGCCAGTTCCCGGCCCACACCTGCCACGCGCTGCTGCTGCTGCACCCGCCGGCGGAGAACCGCCCGTCCACCCCCGAGGCGGCCGGCGCCGCCTCCGGCTGCGTGCTGCTGCCCGGCCTGCCCCACCTGGGACTGGCCCACCGTGCCTCCTGGGTGGAGGCCGAGGCCGACGGAACCGTCACCCGGCTGGTCAGCCAGGTCGGCGTGGACCCGCTGCAGGACCCGGACACCGCCGTGCTGGCCATGCTGCTGGCCGCCTGAGTGGCCGGCCCACGGCGGCCCGGGGCCTGATCCGTGTCCCGGCCGGGGTCCGGGCGGGGCGCCAGGACGGCTAGCGTTGGACGGTGACCCGCCCGACCGCAGCCCCCGACGAAGCCGGACCCGACCAGGTGCCTCAGGACCAGCCGGGCCCGGCCGTCGCCGGGGCCCAGCCGGAGACCAAGCCGGACCCGGAACCGGTGACCCAGCCGGAGAGCCGGCCGGGCGGCGGTGACCCGCAGGACGCGGCGCTGCGGTCCTGGCAGGAGCACCTGCTCCGGACCGGGCCGGCCGACTCCCTGCTGGTGGCCGAGTCCGCACCTGCTGGATGGCTGGACCTGACCCATGCCCACCCCTCGGGCACCGCCCAGCTGCTCGCCGGCCGTCCGACCCGGCTGTCCAGCCTCGTCCGGGACCCGATGGCCCGATCCGCCGCGCTGGCCGTCGCCCGGGGCCTGGTGGTCGCTGCCGACGAGCTGGCCGCGACCCGGGCGATCCGGGCGTCCTCGCTGGCCGTCGGGCTGGCCGGCTGGCCCTCTCCCCAGCTCGACGGCGTGATCGACCTGGACGCCGCGCAGGGGCCGACCAGCGCGCCGGTGCTGCTGCGCGGGTGCAGCATGCGTCCGCTCGGGGCGGCGCACGACGACTACGAGCTGCACCTGGACGACGTCGCCACGGTCAACCCCGAGCTGGTCCGCCGGCTAGCGGCCGACCACGGCATCGAGCTGGACCCCGAAGCGCTGGGTGCCATCGCCTTCGGCCGCGACGGCTTCGACCCACGACCGGTGTTCAGCGCGCTGGAGGAGCTCTGCGAGCAGGTGGAGGGCTTCACCCTGCACCGCCGGCTGGTGGTCGGCACCTTCGTGGCCGGGGCCGGGGCGATGGTCGCCGACCTGGCGGCGGCCGGACCGGCGCTGCGCGGGCACGACCTGTTCGGCCCGGTGCTGACCGCCGACGGCAGCGGCGCCGGCCTGTCGGCGCGCCCCGCCGAGCGGGTGACCCCGGCCTCGCTGCCGGACCCGCACCCGGACGAGGAGACCCTGGTCATCGACCTGGACCCGGCCCAGCACCGGGTGCTGGACGCCGTCCTGGCCGGTGGGCACGTGGCGGTGGAGGGGCCGCCGGGGTCCGGGCTGACCCAGACCCTGACCGCGGCCGCGGTCGCGCTGGCCGGTCAGGGCCGGCGGGTGCTGCTGCTGGCCGGCGGTCAGCCGGCGGCCGACGGCGTGCTCGCCCGCCTGCAGGGCGCCGGCCTGCGGGACCTCGCGCTCGACCTGCAGGACGGCTCGGGCGACCGTGGCCGGCTGCTGGCCTCGCTGGCCGCGGACCTGGACCGGGCCCGGGCCCAGGTCGCCGAGCAGGCCCAGGGCGGGTCGGCGCCGCCGGTCTCGGACCGGGTGCCGGAGCAGCTGCGCGACACGCTGCTGGCCGCCCGCCAGCAGCTGGACGCCGCCGGTGCGGCACTGCACACCCCGCGCGGGGTCACCTCGACCAGCGCCTACCAGGCCATGGTCGCGCTGTCGGCGCTGGTGGGCCGGCCGGAGCCGCCCCGCACCGGCGTCCGGCTCCCGCCGGAGGTGATCGCCCGGCACGCGCAGACCGGTCCGCGTGGGCTGGCCGTCGCGCTCACCGAGGCCGCCGGTACCGGGGCGTTCACCATGACCGTGCGGGACACCCGCTGGCTGGACGCCAAGGTGAGCACCGACACCCAGGCGCAGGAGACGATGCGCGCCGCCCGCGCCGCCCGGGATGGGCTGGGCCCGGCCCGGGCCGCGATGGCCGCGATGGCCGAGCAGGCCGGGCTGGTCCCGGCCCGCACGCCCTCGGGCTGGGCGCCGGAGCTGGAGCTGCTGCTCGGCGTCCGGGACACCCTGGACGTCCTGCAGCCCGAGGTGTTCGAGCAGTCCATCACCGACCTCATCGAGGTCACCGGCCCGGACCGCACCGCCGCTGGGCGGGGAGTGCTGGCCCGGACCGCGCTGCGGCGCCGGGCCAAGGCGATGGTCCGGCCCGGCGTGCACCTGCCCGACCTGCACGCCGCCCTGGTCACCGCGCAGGAGCAGCGGGCCCGGTGGCAGCAGATGTCACCCGGCGGCGGCTGGCCCCGGGTGCCGAACGGGCTCGCCGAGGCCGACGCCGTCGTCCGCAGCGTGCTGGAGGCTCTGTCCCAGCTGGACGCGGTGCTCGACCCTCGCGCCTGGCGGACGCCCGGGCTGGACGCCGTCCGGTTGGCCGACCTGCCGATGGAGGCGCTGGAGACCCGGCTGCAGGACCTGGTCGCCGACGAGCAGGGCCTGGCCGCCCAGCCGGCCCGGGCGGTGGTGCTGGCCCGCCTGCGCCACGACGGCCTGGGGCCCCTGGTCGATGACCTGCGGGCCCGCCGGGTGGCCGCCGACGCGGTCGGGCCCGAGCTGGAGCTGGCCTGGTGGTCGGGGGTGCTGCAGTCGCTGGTCGCCGCCGACCCGGTGCTGTCCGGTCACCAGGGCGTCGAGCTGCGGCGGGCGTCCGCGGTGGCCCGGCTCGCCGACAGCGCCCTGCTGCGGGACGGCTCCCGGCGGATCAGGGCCAGGCTGGACGAGCGGGTCCGGCTCGCGGTGGCCGCCCATCCGGACCAGGCGCGCTGGCTCGGCGCCGAGGTTCACCGTGGGCACCGTTCGCACTGGCCGGTCGACCTGCTGCGCCGGGCCCCGGACGTGCTGTGGGCGCTGCGCCCGATCTGGGTGCTGCCGGCCGACCTGGTCGCCCGGGCCCTGCCGCGCCCGGCGGCCGAGCCGATGCTGGACGCCGTCGTCGTCGACGAGGCCACCCACGTCAGCGCGCCCGAGGCCGCCGCCACCCTGGCCCGGGCCAGGCAGGTCGTGGTCGGTGGCGACCGGCGGCGTCAGCCGGTCGCCGGCGGGGTCCCCAGCCTGCTCGAGGCGGTGGTCAGCCAGGTGGCGCCGCACCGGCTGGACCGTGACCACCGGGCCCGGGACGGCCGGCGGCTCGCGCCGCTGACCCGCTTCTACCCCGAGGGCTGGGTGCTCACCCCCGGCACCCAGGTCACCCCGCGGCTGGCGGTCGACGTCGTCGCGGGCGGCACCGTGGTGGCCGGGGCGCCCGAGGAGGAGCTGCTCAGCCCCAAGGTCGAGCTGGAGCGGGTGCTGTTCCTGATCGAGGCGCACGCCCGGCACCGGCCCGAGGAGTCGCTGATGGTGCTCACCCTGACCGCCCAGAACGCCGAGCGGATCGAGCAGGCCGTCCGGGCTCAGGTGGCCCACCGCCCGCACCTGGCCGCCTGGCTGGAGAGCCAGCACCCGGGGACGGAGATCGACGAGCCGTTCTGCGTGCGGCCGGTCGAGCGGGTCGCCGGCCTCGAGCGGGACAACGTGGTGATCCCGCTGGGGCTGGGCCTGACCGCGCACGGGCGGGTGCTGCACCGTTTCGGCCCGCTGGAACGCCCCGACGGCGAGGGCCTGTTGATCACGGCGCTGAGCCGGGCCCGGGAGCGGACCATCGTGGTGACCTGCGTGCCGCCGGCCGAGCTGGACCCCGACCGGTTGCGCACCCCTGGAGCGGTGCTGCTGGGCGAGGTGCTGGCCACCCAGGGGCACGGGCTGCTTCCGGACGCCACGGCGGCCGAGCCGGACGCGCTGGTCGCGGACCTGCGCGAGCGGCTCGCGGCGCACGGGATCCCGGTGGTGGCCGGCGGCGGTGACACCGCGTGGCCGATCGACCTGGGGCTGGGGGACCCGCGGGTACCGGGCCGGATGCTGGTCGCCGTCGACCTCGACGGGCCCCGGCACGCCGCGCACCGCAGCGTCCGGGAGCGGGAGCGGCAGCGCCGGCAGTGGCTGGAGCGGGCCGGCTGGGTGTACGCCCGGGTGGCGACGATGGACCTGTTCCAGGACCCGGACGCCGAGGTCGAACGCCTGCGCCGGGTGCACTCCGAGGCGATGGGGGAGGGCTGAGCAGCCACCCGGAAGACCCTGCTGGCCGACCAGCCCCCACCGGCGCCGGCCAGGGCCACGGCCGGGCCGGCGACCCCGCTCCAGACCTGCTGACCACCACGCCCACCGGTCGCAAACCGAGGTGCCGCCCCGACGGGGCTGCTCCGCTCGGCCGCCTGGGGCCGCCGGGTGCCGTCAAGCCGCTCGGAAGCCCGCTACTGCCAGTGGGGGGGACGGTCGTCCAGCAGACGCTGGTCGTTGCTGTCCCGCGCCCCGTCCTCCCCCCAGCCTCGGTCGGTGTCATCGGCCGACCGGTCCGGGATGACCGGGGAGTCATGCTGCGGACGCAGGTTCTGGCCGGCGCGTTCGCTCGCCCGCTGCGGGTCGCAGGCCTCGGCTGGCTCGGGCTGGTGATGTGGTCCTGTCGGCACCTCCTCATGGTCGCACCACTGCTGGCCGGCCGGATCGGTCGCGGACCCTCGAAACGGCCTGCCGCGGACGGGTCAGGCACCGTTCCTGGTGCGCAGCAGGTCGCGGATCTCACCGAGCAGCACGACGTCCTCGGTCGGCGGGGTCTCGACGACCTCCGCCTGTCGCTTGGTCCGCTCAAGGATCTTGGTCATCGGGTAGATGACCAGGAAGTAGATGGCAGCGGCGATCAGGACGAAGTTCACCGCGGCGGTGAGGAGGAGGCCGATCGAGAACTGGGCCTTGTTGATCGTGAAGTTGCCGACCTCGTCGAGGTTCGGCTGGCCGAAGATGGCCGCGATCAGCGGGTTGATCAGTCCCTTGACGAGGGCGTTCACCACAGCCCCGAACGCCGCGCCGATCACCACCGCGACGGCGAGGTCGACCACGTTGCCCCGCAGCAGGAAGGCCTTGAAACCGCTGATCATGGGAGTCCCCTCAGGATGAGTCGGCGCGCACGCGCCGAGGAGCGCAGCCTAGCTGCAGATGATCACCGCAGGCGCGGCCTATCGAGGGGTTCAGCGCAGCACGACCAGCAGCGCGTCGCCGGACACGGAGGCCAGGGCACGCTCGCCCGAGGGGCTCACCGCCAGCAGCAGCGCGTCGCTGACCGTGGCCTGGTCGCCGGCCCCCAGCGGCCCACCGGCGCCGGTGCTGCCCGTGGCCGGCAGCAGGGCGAGCACCCGGACGTTCTCCACGACCGGCCCACCGTCGCCGGTGGCCGCGCGGGGCGCCGCGGCCGGCGGGGTGGCCGATGCGCCGTCCCAGCCGGCATCGGCGGAGGTGGCGGTCGAGGAGGGGGATCGCAGCACGTCCACCGCATCGCCGGGTGCCAGCACCTGCAGCACGGCCGGGTCCGCGGGCCGCACGGCCACGGCCCGCGTCCCGGCCGGCTGCTCGGCCAGCAGTCCGCGACCGAGCAGCCGGGCGTCGGTCAGCATCTCCCCGGCCCCCACCGCGCCGGCGGTCCGCCGCCCCGCCGGGGAACCGGTGGAGGCCTTCAGCGCCGCCGCCGGGACCAACGGTGCCGGGACGGTCTCCAGCCGCAGGTCGCCGTCGCCGAGCAGCGTGCCGGCCGCCACCGGGCGGGTGCTCACCCAGACCTGGGCCGTCGGCGGGCTGGCCGGCGGGGCGGGGGCCAGCGTCCGGACCACCCAGGCGGCGGCGAGCAGTGCCGCCGCCAGCCCGAGGGCCCTTCTACGGCGCACCAGCGCCCAGCGCAGCCGTCGGCGGCGGACCGGGTCGAAGGGCTGTGCGAGGCGGGCCGGGCCCAACGACGGCAGGCGACTCATCGGCGTCCCCGGGCCTCAGGGCAGCGGGAACGGGAGGGTGATCCCGTCCAGGCTGTGCCGGCACGGACAGGTCTGCGCGTCATGGTCGGGCAGGGCCGCGACGGTCCGGACGAGCACCTCGCGCAACCGCTCCAGCGAGGTGGCGAACACGGCGAACACGTCGGCCGCGGTGACGCCCTCGCCGTGCTCGACCCCGGCGTCCAGGTCGGTGACCAGACAGACGGCGGTGTAGCACAGGGCCAGCTCGCGGGCGATGGACGCCTCCGGCATCCCGGTCATCCCGACCAGGTCGGCGCCGGCGGCGGCGTGCCAGCGGGACTCCGCGCGCGAGGAGAACCGCGGCCCGTTGATCACCATCAGGGTGCCCCGGGGCCGGGCCGGCCAGTCGCTGGCGCCGGGGGTGGACAGCACGGCGGCGCGGCCCCGCGGGCAGTACGGGTCGGCGAACGGCACGTGCACGGCGGCGCCCACCTCACCCCACACGGTGTGCTCCCGGCCCCAGGTGCGGTCGATCACCTGGTCCGGCACGACCAGTGAGCCCGGGCCCAGGTCGGGCAGCAGCGACCCGACCGCGCAGGGCGCCAGCACCTGCCGCACGCCCAGCGAGCGCAGCGCCCACAGGTTCGCCCGGTAGTTGACCCGGTGCGGGGGATAGCGGTGGTCGCTGCCGTGCCGGGGGATGAAGGCCACCCGGCGGCCCGCCAGCTCGGCCACCACCGGCACGTCCGACGGCGGGCCGAACGGGGTGGAGACCGGTACCGGCCGGGCCTGGGTGAGGAACCGGTAGAGGCCGGACCCGCCGATCACCCCGATCTCGGCCTCCGCGCGGAGTGGCTCGGCGCTGGTGTCGGTCAGCTGCGCGGGTGTCTCGCCCTCGCCGGGGGCTGGAGGCTGGTCAGGCGTGCGGCTCATGGCCGGACGCTACCCAACCGGCCGCGTTGGCGGCCGTGGGCCGGCCCACGCTGTGGACGAGCGGGTCAGGCGGCTGAGCTGGAGCCCTTGCTGCCGCTGGCGGCACCTGACGTCGAGCCGGAGCCGCTGGTAGAGGTCGAGCCGCCGCTGGAGGTCGAGCTGCCGGTGGAGGCCGAGCCGGCCTTCTCGCCGGAGGAGGCGCCGGAGCCCTCCCCGGAACCGCCGCCGGCCTTGGTCTCGGCCTTGGCCGGATCGGAGGACCCGTTGCGCGAACCCCCTTCGGCCTTGCCGCCGGAACGGGAGTCCGTCCGGTAGAAGCCGGACCCCTTGAACACGATCCCGACCGCGTTGAAGAGCTTGCGCAGCCGGCCCTGGCAGCGCGGGCACTCGGTCAGCGCGTCGTCGCTGAAGGCCTGCACGGCCTCGAACCGGTGGTCGCACACGGTGCAGGCGTAGGCGTACGTCGGCACGTCGTCCTCCTCGGGGCGGCCCGCTCCCGGGGAGCTGGCACTCAAAACGTTCGAGTGCCAATCATACCGCTCCGTCCGGGCCGCTCGACCCGGCTCGCCCGGGTCGCAGCCGCGGCTGCCAGCCGGCCAGCTTGCCCCCGGCAGAGACCTCCCGCAGGCGGCGCTCGGTAGCCCGGCGCACCGCCGAGGGCGCCACCACGATCAAGTCGTCCCCGTGCCGCAGCATCGTCCGGCCCTCCGGCACGAACGACTCCGCCCCGCGCACGATCAGGGTGATGTTGGCGTTCCTGGGCAGCCGCAGCTCGAAGACCTCCACCCCGTGCAGCCGCGACGTCGGCCCGACCTTGACCGTGAGCACCTCCGCGCCGAGGGCGCCGAGCGGGGAGGACTCCACGTCCAGGTCGACGGCGGCCTCGCTGCGGCGCAGGCCGAGCAGGGTGGCCACCCAGGGCAGGGTGGGCGCCTGGACCATGGTGAAGATCACCACCAGGACGAAGACCAGGTTGAACAGCCGGTCCGAGCTGGCCACCCCGGCCGCCATCGGGATGGTGGTCAGGACGACCGGGACGGCCCCCCGCAGACCCGCCCAGGACAGCAGGGCCTGCTGGCGCCAGGGCACAAGGAACCAGCTCACCGAGACCAGCACCGACAGCGGCCGGCCGATCAGCAGCAGGACCAGCCCGACGAGCACGGCCGGCACCACGACCGACGGCAGCCGGCTGGGTGAGGCCAGCAGGCCGAGCAGCACGAACAGCCCGATCTGGGCCAGCCAGCCCATGCCCTCCGCGAAGCCGCGCACCGCCACCCGGTGCGGCAGGCCGGAGTTGCCCAGCACCAGCGCCGCCAGGTAGGTGGCCAGGAAGCCCGAGCCGTAGGTCACGGACGCGCCTCCGTAGGCGACCCCGACCAGGGCCAGCACCGCCAGCGGGTACAGGCCCGAGGAGGGCAGCGCCACGACCCGCAGCAGCGCCGCGCCCAGCCAGCCCACCAGCAGGCCGATGCCGGCTCCGACGGCCAGCTCGAGCACCGCCTCCAGCACGATGAACAACGCGCTGTGCTCCGAGCCCCCGGTCAGCTGGGAGGTGAGCGCGACGACGACGATGACCACCGGGGCGTCGTTGAAGCCCGACTCGGCCTCCAGAATGCCGACCAGACGCCGCGGCAGGGCGACGTTGCGCAGCACCGAGAAGACCGCGGCCGCGTCGGTGGAGGACAGGATCGCCCCCAGCAGGGCGGCGCGCTGCCAGTCCAGGTGCAGCAGCCAGTGCGCGGCCACGGCCGTCACGGCGACCGAGACCGCGGTGCCCACCGTGGCCAGCAGGGCGGCGGGTAGCACCGAACGGCGGATGCCGTCCCACCGGGTGGTCAGACCGCCCTCGGCCAGGATCAGGGTCAGCGCCGCGTACCCGAGCACCCCGGTGAGCTGGGCGTTGTCGAACCGCAGCCCCAGGCCGCCCTCGCCGAGGCCGAGCCCCAGCCCGAGATAGACCAGCAGCGAGGGCAGGCCGCTGCGTGCGGACAGCCGAACCGCGACCACCGCGACGAGCAGCACGGCGGCGCCGACCAGCAGGACGTGGTCGAGCTCGTCGATCGTCATCGGGCTGCCCGAGGCACGGTGTCCTGCCACCTCCCGGTCGTGACGGACCGGGCCGAGCGGACGGTCCGGGGCCGGTCGAAGGGCCTGGTCCCGATCCTTTCACGAGCGCACGCCCCCGCGGCTCAGGCGGCTTCGCGGACCCCCGGCGGCCGGCGCCTCAGGACCGCAACCGCAGCCAGCGGCTCGGGGTGGCCACCACGTCAACGCCGAGGTCGTGCGGCTCGCTGGGCAGGCACTCCACCGCGGCGTCCAGGACCTCGTCGTCATGCACCGCGGCCACCACCACGGCCACCGGCGCCTTGCGCGCCAGGGCCCGGTCGTAGCTGCCGCCACCCTGACCCAGCCGATGACCCAGGGTGTCCACGGCCAGCGCCGGCACCACCACGACGTCGGCCTCGGCCAGCGCGGCCCGGCCCAGCCGTGGGCCCTCCGGGTCCGGGACGAGCCGGGCGCCGGTGGGCACCGGGCCGCCGTCGTCGACCACCCAGTCCAGGTCGTCATCCTCCAGGAGCACCGGCAGCAGCACCCGCACCCCGGCCTCCCGCAGTGCCTCGCGCAGCGGACCGGTGCCCGGCTCGGTGCCCATCGAGGAGTAGACGGCGACCGTGCCCGCCGTGCTGACCTCGGGAATCTCCAGCACGACCATGCCGAGCTCGCGGGCCAGGTCGGCCCCGACCTGGTCGCTGCGGGTGCGGCGTTCGGCGCGCAGCCGCCTGCGCAGCTGCGCCTTGCCGGTCAACGCGCCGGCCCGCTCGGCGTCCTCACGGCCCTCGGTCCGCGTCATCCAACGTCCTCCCGCCCCGGGGTCGGCCGGCGTGCGGCGGCCGAGCTCCCAGGTCCAACGATCCCCCAGCGCGAGGTGGTGCACAACGGGACGGAGGTCGCCGACCTGCAGCAACACCACCAGGCCGGGCCGCCACGCCCGAACCTCAAGGCCGGGTGGGCAGCCGCCGAGACCACCCCCGACGGGACGAGCGGGGGAGGAGGAGGTCGGGGATGTCGCTGCGCACCCGCGTGGCTCTGATGCTGGCCGCGGTGATGCTCGGCCCGCTGCTGGCCGCGTGGTTCGCCATCGGGCACCTGGTGCCGCAGGTGTCCGCGAGCCAGACCGCCTCCGCCGCGACGCACGGCGCGACCTCGATGACTGCCCTGCTCGTCGAACGCTGCCGCAGCGTGGGCGACACCGCCACGATCGCCGCGCTGGAGGCCTCCCGCGCCGTCACCGGCGGCGAGCTCAGCCGCGCCGCCGCTGCGCAGGCCGTCCGTGCGGCGGCCGCACGGCACCCCCGCCTGGTCGTGGCCCTGCTCGACGCACGCGGCGGGCTGCTGGCCCAGGACGGCGACACGCCCGTCGCCACCGGGGCCACCCCGCCGGCTCGTTCGCTGCTCGGGTCCTCCTGCTCCAGCGGAGGCCGGCAGACGCTGACCGGTCCTGACGGCGTGCTGCCCACCGTCGGTGAGGTCGTGCCGGTGCTCGGCGCCGACCACCGGCTGCTGGCCAGCGCGGTGGTCTGGTACCCGCTGGACCAGGTCAACCTGAGCCGGCTGGCCCTGGAGGCGGGGGTGGACGGGCGGGTCAGCCTGCTGGACGCCACCGCGCCCACCCGGGTCCTGGTCAGCTCCCGGGACGACGACGGCAGCCTCGCCTCGGACCTGGCCCCGGTGCTGGCGGCGCTGCCCCGGGCCGGCAGCGGCGCGAGCTCGGGCCGGGTCGGCGCGACCGCGTACACGCTGGCCCCGGCCGGGGCCCGGATGCCCTTCCGGGTGCTGGTCACCTCCCGGGGTGGCGGGGCCGGGTCCGGGCTGCTGCTCGGGGTCGTGGCGACCGCCTTCGCGGTGGGCGCGCTGGTGCTGCTCGTCTGGTTGGCCAGCCGGATGGTCAGGCCCCTGGACCAGCTGGCCGAAGCGGCGGACAAGCTGCGCTCGGGAGATCTGACGGCGCGCAGCGGGATCACCGGCCGGCACGAGGTGGGCCGGCTGGCCGAGTCCTTCGACGCGATGGCCACCGACCTGGCCGACAAGATCACCGAGCTGCGCGCCCAGCAGGCCGCGCTGCACCGCAGCTTCGCCCAGTTCGGGGAGGCGCTCGGGCGCACCCACGACCTGGACGGCCTGCTGCACACCGTCCTGGAGGCGGTGATGCTGGGCTCGGGCGCGGTGGTGGCCACCTCGGTGCTGGCCGACGACGACGGGGTCAGCGACCGGGTCAGCTGCGTGGCCGACGGGGCTCGGGCGGAGGTCAGCTCCGCGCTGGACCCATTGCGGCGGCTGGCCATCCAGGCGATGGCTCGGCGTGCCCCGGTGCACGACGGAGCGCTCGACGTGGTCGGCCCGGCGCTGGCCGTGCCGCTGCGACGTGGGGAGGAGGTGGTCGGTGCGCTGGCCGTGGCCCGCGCGCAGGACGCGCCGCTGTTCGACCCGGCCGCATCCGAGGCCGTGCAGTCGCTGGCCGTGCAGGCCGGGACGGCGGTGGCCAACGTCCGCGCGCACGAGGAGAACCGGCGGCTGTCGGTGACCGACCCGTTGACCGGCGCCGGGAACTTCCGGGCCCTGACCACCACGATGGCCCGGGAGGTCGAGCGGGCGCACCGCTTCGGCCGGCCGCTGTCGCTGCTGATGCTCGACCTGGACCACTTCAAGGCCGTCAACGACAGCCTGGGTCACGGCTTCGGCGACGCGGTGCTGCAGCAGTTCGCGGCCCGGCTGGCCGGCTGCCTGCGCGAGGTCGACACGGTGGCCCGCTACGGCGGGGAGGAGTTCGCCGTCCTGCTGCCCGAGACCGACCAGGCCGGGGCGACCCTGGTCGCCGAGCGGATCGTCGAACTGGTCCGGTCCGCCCCGTTCAGCCATGACGGCCGGCAGCGGACGGTGACGGTCTCGGTCGGGGTGGCGACCGTGCCGGCGCACGCCCGGGGCCAGAACGAGCTGATGCGGCACGCCGACGGCGCTCTGTACGAGGCCAAGCGGGCCGGGCGGAACCGCTGGTGGCTGGCATCCGCAGGGACCGCGAGCGCGACAGCCCGCTAACCTGCCGGACATGAGCGTGACGAAAGCCGTGATCCCGGTGGCCGGCCTGGGCACCCGCTTCCTGCCCGCCACCAAGGCCACGCCCAAGGAGATGCTCCCGGTGGTGGACAAGCCGGCGATCCAGTATGTGGTGGAGGAGGCCGTCGCCGCCGGTCTGGGCGACCTGCTGATGGTCACCGGCCGGAACAAGGGTTCCATCGAGAACCACTTCGACCGGGCCGGGGAGGTGGAGGCCGCGCTGGAGGCCAAGGGTGATGAGCAGCGGCTGGCCCGGGTCCGGGAGTCCAACCAGCTGGCCGACATCCACTACGTCCGCCAGGGCGACCCCAAGGGTCTGGGCCACGCGGTGCTGTGCGGGGCCGGGCACGTCGGCGACGCCCCGTTCGCCGTCCTGCTCGGCGACGACCTGATCGATGCCCGGGACGCGCTGCTGGTCCCGATGATCGAGGTGCAGCAGCGCACCGCCGGCAGCGTCGTCGCGCTGATGGAGGTGCCGCCGGAGCAGACCAACCTGTACGGCTGCGCCGCGGTGGAGCAGACCGGGGACGAGGACGTCGTGCGAATCACCGGGATGGTGGAGAAGCCGGACCCGGCCGATGCGCCGTCCAACCTGGCCATCATCGGCCGGTACGTCCTGCACCCGCGGATCTTCGAGGTGCTGCGCCGCACGCCGCCGGGGCGCGGCGGGGAGATCCAGCTGACCGACGCGCTGCAGACGCTGGCCGCCGACCCGGACTCCGAGGGCGGCGGGGTGTACGGGGTGGTCTTCCGTGGCCGTCGCTACGACACCGGCGACCGGCTGGACTACATCAAGGCCGTCGTCCAGCTGGCCTGCGACCGGGAGGACCTCGGCCCGGACCTGCGCTCCTGGCTGCGGGAGTACGTCGACGCGCTGCCCTCCGGCCAGGCCTGACCGGTCACCGCCGTGATCCCCGTCGAGGAGCACCGCAGCCGCTGCCTGGCCACCCTGTCCGCGCTGACCGCGGCGCGGGTGGACCTGCTGCAGGCCTGCGGCCGGGTGCTGGCCGAGCCGGTCGAGGCCGAGGTCGCCATCCCCGGCTTCGACAACTCGGCGATGGACGGTTACGCGGTGCGCCTCGCCGACCTGACCGGGGCCAGCG
Organism: uncultured Actinomycetota bacterium; assembly: GCA_963821825.1. Classification (GTDB taxonomy): domain Bacteria; phylum Actinomycetota; class Actinomycetes; order Actinomycetales; family Kineosporiaceae; genus CAWGFD01. The sequence continues at coordinate 3,365,846 of CAWGFD010000002.1, read as the reverse complement.
AGCAGGAGCCGGTCCGGCTCCCGGTCACCGGTGACCTGCCGGCCGGCACGGCGCCCTCCGGCCCGCTGGCCGAGGGCAGCGCCGTCCGGATCATGACCGGCGCGCCGGTGCCGGTGGGGACCGAGGCGATCGTGCCGGTGGAGTGGACCGACGCCGGCACCGACCAGGTGCTGGTCAGCCGCCGGCCCGAGCCGGGCCAGTACCTGCGCCGCGCCGGGGAGGACGTCACCAGCGGCGAGCAGGTGCTCTCCCCGGGCGCGGTGCTGACCGCCCGGCACGTCGGGCTGCTGGCCGCCGTCGGCCGGGGGCAGGTCAGCGTGGTGCCCGCCCCGCGGGTGGCCGTGCTCAGCACGGGCAGCGAGCTGGTGCCGCCGGGCCGGCGACCCGGCCCGGGGCAGATCCACGACTCGAACAGCTTCGCCCTGACCGCCGCCGCCCAGGAGGCCGGTGCGCTGGCGTGGCGGCTGCCGACGGTGGCCGACGACCCGGAGGCGTTCGCGACCGCCCTCGGTGCCGCCGCCGACTCCGCCGACCTGGTGGTGACCAGCGGCGGGGTGAGCGCCGGCGCCTACGACACGGTCAAGGCGGTGCTGTCGGCCCAGGGCCAGGTCCGGTTCGACAAGGTCGCCGTCCAGCCCGGCATGCCGCAGGGCTTCGGGCTGCTCGAGCGTCCCGGGGGCCGCCGGGTGCCGGTCTTCACCCTGCCCGGCAACCCGGTCAGCTCGATGGTCTCCTTCGAGCTGTTCGTGCGGCCGGCGGTGCGCCGGCTGGCCGGGCACCACGTGCCGGCCACCGGGCCGGCCTGGAGCGACCGCCGCAGCGTGAGGGCCGCGGCCGGGACGTCGTGGTCGAGCCCGCGGGGCAAGCTCCAGGTGGTGCGCGGGGTGCTGCGCACCGAGGCCGACCAGCTGGTGGTCGACCCGGTCGGTGGCCAGGGCTCCCACCTGGTGGCCGACCTGGCTGAGGCGACCTGCCTGGCCCTGGTGCCGGCCGGGGTGGAGACCGTGGCGCCGGGCGACCGGCTGACCTGCCTGGTGCTGTCCTGATGGCCGGTGGGTCGAGCGGGCAGCGCCGGGGCCCGGTGGCGCTGACCCACATCGACGCCCGCGGCCAGGCTCGGATGGTCGACGTCTCCGGCAAGCCGGTCACCGCCCGGGAGGCGACGGCCGAGGGTCGTGTGCTGGTCAGCGACGAGGTGCTGGCCCTGCTGCAGGGCGAGGGCGTGCCGAAGGGCGATGCGCTCGCGGTGGCCAGGCTGGCCGGTATCCAGGCCGCCAAGCGGACCCCCGACCTGGTGCCGTTGGCCCACCCGGTGGCGGTGCACGGGGTGGTGGTGGACCTGCAGGTGGTGCCCGGGGCGGTCACCATCCGGGCCACGGTCCGCACCGCGGACCGGACAGGCGTCGAGATGGAGGCCCTGACCTGCGTCAGCGTGGCCGCCCTGGCCCTGGTCGACATGGTCAAGGCGGTGGACAAACGGACCCGGATCACCGACGTCCGGGTGGTCGCCAAGAGCGGGGGGAGGTCCGGTGACTGGACCGCGGACTGAGCCGGGGAACCCCTCCCGTGCGCTCGTCATCACCGCCTCCAACCGGGCCTCGGCCGGGGTCTACGACGACCGGGGCGGCCCGGTGCTGGCCGCCGGTCTGGCCGAGCTGGGCTTCGAGGTGGACGGGCCGCGGGTGGTCCCGGACGGCGAACCGGTGCTGGCGGCGCTGCGGGAGGCCGTCACGGCCGGCTACGCCGTCGTGCTGACCACCGGGGGCACCGGTCTGAGCCCGACCGACCGGACGCCGGAGGCGACCCGGGCGGTGCTGGAGCGCGAGGTGCCCGGGATCGCCGAGGCGCTGCGGGCGCAGGGCGTGGCCAACGGGGTGCCCACCGCGGTGCTGTCCCGCGGGCTGGCCGGGACGGCGGGTCAGACGCTGGTGGTCAACCTTCCGGGCTCCCCGGGCGGCTGCCGGGACGGCCTGGCCGTGCTCGCCCCGCTGCTGCGGCACGCCGTGGACCAGATCGGCGGCGGTGACCACCGGCCAGGAGGAGGGGCGTGAGGCCGCCGTCCGGAGAACGGTCCTGGCCGGCCGAGCTGCGGTACGGGCCGGTGCTGCTGCGCCCGCTGAGGCGCTCCGACGCACGGGCCTGGCGCGCCGTCCGGGCCGCCAACAGCGCCTGGCTCTCGCCGTGGGACGCCACCGACCCCGACCACCAGCCCGTCCCGGTCAGCTACGGCGCGATGCTGCGATCGCTGAACCGCGCCGCCCGCGGCGGCCGGGCGCTGCCCTTCGTGCTGGAGCACGAGGGCCAGCTGGCCGGCCAGGTGACCGCCAGCGGGATCCAGTGGGGCTCGTTGCGCTCGGCCAACATCGGGTACTGGATCTCCCGCTCGGTGGCCGGCCGCGGCCTGATGCCGCTGGCCGTGGCGCTGGTCGTCGACCACTGCTTCTTCACCGTCGGGCTGCACCGGGTCGAGGTCAACATCCGGCCGGAGAACCAGCCCAGCCTGCGGGTCGCCGAGAAGCTCGGGCTGCGCCCGGAGGGCCTGCGGCGCAGGTTCCTGCACATCGACGGCGGCTGGCGGGACCACCTCGGCTTCGCGCTCACGGTGGAGGACGTGCCGCAGGGCCTGCTGCACCGGCTGACCCACCAGAGCGTGCCGCCGCCGGGGCGGCCCGCTCCGGGCGCACACGGCGCCGACTGCCCCGACCAGGGCCCAGGGGTCAGGTGAGCCGGGGCGCAGAGCCACCGACACGCCCCGCAGGGTCCCCGGGGACGGCCGTCGTGAGCCCTAGCGTGGTGCCTCGTGGGCACGAGCAGTCTGATCTTCCTGGTCATCGTCGGGATCTGGGTGGCCTACCTGATGCCGCAGCTGATGCGGCGCCGAGAGACCCTGGCCCAGAGCCGGTCGCAGGACCGCTGGTCGGCGGCGAGCCGGCTGATCGAGCCGGCCGCGGCGCCTCCCCGACCCGAGGGCGGTCACCGTTCGCACGCCGCTGACCTGTTGACCGCCCGAGCTCCGCGCCCCGTCCCGGCCGCCTCGGCCGCTGACGACCGGCTGCCGGCCGCCTCGGCCGCTGACGACCGGCTGCCGGCCGCCTCGGCCGCTGACCGGCTGCCGGCCGCCTCGGCCGCTGACCGGCTGCCGCCCGCCTCGGCCGCTGACCGGCTGGCGCCCAGTGGTTCCGGCGCGCGCCGCCGGCGCCGGACGTTGCTCGCGCTGACCCTGCTGGCCGGCGCCGGGTGGGCCGCCCGGGCCGCCGGGCTGCTCGACGTCGGGGTCGCCGCGGCGCTGACGGCGCCGCTCGGGCTGGACGTGCTGCTGGTCCTGCTCACCGCCCGTTCCCGCCGGGCGGCGCGCCGCGGGTCCGGCCGGCGCTCGGCGCCGCGCGTCACCGGCCGGGTCTCCTCCGCCCCCGGTGCGCCGACGCGGGCCGAGGCCGGCCCCAGGTCGGCGGCCACCGGCGTCCCGGCCCCCGGCCGCGGCCGGGACGTCGTCGACCTGCGCGAGAGCGCGCCGGAGGACGCACCGGCGAGCGGGCCGGCCGAGCCGCAGGCGGGCGGACCGCAGGCGGGTGCCGACCCGACCGGTGGACCGCAGGCGGGGCCGGCCGAGGACGGCACCTGGACTCCGGTGCCGGTGCCACCGCCGATGTACACGATGAAGCCCGTCGTGCCCCGCGCCGCCACGATCGCGTGGCTGGACGAGCGGGACGAGGCGGCGGTCGAGGTGGTGGACGTCCGGGTCGCCGAGCCGCTCGAGGAGACGATCGACCTGGACGCCGTCCTGGAACGGCGTCGCGCGGCCGGGGCCTGACCTCCCGTTCGGGACCGGCCGCGGGCAGTGCTAGTGTCATACGGCCTTGGGGCTGTGGCGCAGTCCGGTAGCGCACCTCGTTCGCATCGAGGGGGTCAGGGGTTCGAATCCCCTCAGCTCCACCCAAGTCGCATCATCGGCCCTCGGGCCGCGCTGGTCGGGAGGTGCGGTGGCGGCCGAGCTCCTGCACATCGGCCGGGTCGCCGACCTGGTGGGCCTGAGCCTTCGCACCATCCGGTACTACGAGGAGGTGGGCCTGGTCCGCCCGTCGGGCCGGACGGCCGGTGGGTTCCGGCTCTACGACCGGGCCGCCGTTGACCGGCTGCTGCTGATCAAGCGGATGAAGCCGTTGGGCTACCCCTTGGAGGAGATGGCCGGCGTGCTCGCCCGGATCGACGCGCTGACCGGGCAGGACGACACCGCGCTGTCCGCGCCGGAGGCCCGCCGCCAGCTCCAGGCCATCTCCGAGCAGGTGCAGGACCGTCTCGCGGAGCTGCGGGCGAAGGTGGCCTACGCGGAGGAGTTCCGTGACCGGTTGCTGGCCGTGCTGGACGCCGACCAGCCGCGGGGCTGAGCCGGACGCGTCGACCGGCCCGCCTACGATGACCCGGTGACGACCCTGGCCGCCGCGCCGCCACCGTCCCGACTGGACCGCGACCTGCGGGTCCGGCTGGTCGGCCGGCGACCGAGCGACCGGCTGTGGGGCTGGCTGGCGCCGCTGCTGGTCGCGCTGGTCGGCGGCTTCTTCCGGTTCTGGCAGCTGGACCGCCCGCACCAGCTGGTCTTCGACGAGACCTACTACGTCAAGCAGGCCTACTCCTACCTCAAGGTCGGCTACGAGCTGCGCTGGAACGGCAGCGCCACGCCCTCCGCCGACCAGTCCTTCACCCAGGGCACGCCGGACGTCTTCACCGGCGTGGCGGACTTCGTGGTGCACCCCCCGGTCGGCAAGTGGATGATCGCCGCCGGTATGGAGCTGTTCGGCGGCCCGTTGAGCTCCTGGGGCTGGCGCTTCTCCGCTGCGCTGTGCGGCACCCTGTCGATCCTGATGCTGGGCCGGATCGCGCGTCGGCTGTTCGCCTCCACGCTGCTCGGCACCACCGCGGCACTGCTGATGAGCCTGGACGGCCTGCACCTCGTGGAGAGCCGCACCGGGCTGCTCGACATCTTCGTGATGTTCTGGGCCCTGGCCGGGTTCGGCTGCCTGCTGATCGACCGGGACCACAGCCGGGCGCGGCTCGCCCAGGCGGTGCTCGCCGCCGGCCGCCCGGGTGGTGTCTGGGGCCCCTGGCTGGGCGTGCGGCCCTGGCGGCTGGCCGGCGCGGTCTGCCTGGGCCTGTGCGCGGGCACCAAGTGGTCGGGGTTCATCTTCTTCGCCGTCTTCGCGACGATGAGCGTGCTGTGGGACGTCGGCGCCCGGCGGTCCGCCGGGGTACCGCACTGGCTGACCGCGGGTCTGGTCAAGGACGGCGGCTTCGCGCTGGTCACCACGGTTCCGCTGATGGCGCTGACCTATCTGGCCAGCTGGGCGGGCTGGTTCGCCTCGCGGGACGGCTGGGACCGGCAGTGGGCCGCCCAGCACCCGGCGTCGGCCTGGCCGGGAGTGCCCGCCGCGCTACGCAGCCTGATGCACTACCACGCCCAGATGTGGCAGTTCAATGTCTCGCTCACCTCCCCGCACACCTACCAGGCGAACCCGTGGTCCTGGATCGTGCTCGGCCGCCCGACCTCCTTCTTCTATGAGTCCAAGAAGCTCGGCGAGCAGGGGTGCACCGTCGAGAGCTGCTCCAAGGCGATCAACGCGCTGGGCAACCCCGTGATCTGGTGGGGTGGCACGGTGGCGATCCTGGTCCTGCTGCTGGCCTGGCTGCTGCGCCGGGACTGGCGGGCCGGCGCGATCCTGGCCGGGATCGCGGCGGGCTGGCTGCCCTGGTTCCGCTTCCAGGAGCGCACCATCTTCGACTTCTACGCCGTCGCGTTCGTGCCGTGGGTGGCGCTGGCCCTGACCTACGTGCTGGCCATGCTGCTCGGGCCGGCCACGGCGTCCCGGGACCGACGCCGGGTGGGGGCCGCGGCCGCCGGCACCGTGGTCGTGCTCGCCGCGGCGGCGTTCGGCTTCTTCTGGCCGATCTGGACGGCGCAGGTGGTGCCGCACTCGGTGTGGGCGGCCCGGATGTGGCTGCCGTCATGGATCTGAGCGACCCCGGCGACCCCGGCGACGTCGGGGACGCCGGCCCGGGAAGCGAGCCGTCGGAGCCGGGTGGCCGGCTGGTGCTGGCCGCCACCCCGATCGGGGACCCGGCGGACGCGCCGGCCCGGCTCGCCGGGCTGCTGCAGAGCGCCGACCTGGTCGCCGCCGAGGACACCCGGCGGCTGCGCCGGCTGGCTGACGCGCTCGGCGTCCAGCCCCGGGGCCGGCTGGTCAGCTACCACGAGCACAACGAGGCGGCCCGCACCCAGACCCTGCTGGACGCCGTCCGGGGCGGCCAGACGGTCCTGCTGGTCACCGACGCCGGGATGCCCTCGGTCTCCGACCCCGGTCTGCGGGCGGTGCGGGCCGCGGTGGCCGCCGAACTGCCGGTGACGGTGGTGCCCGGGCCGTCCGCGGTGCTGACCGCGCTGGCGCTGTCCGGGCTGGCCACCGACCGGTTCTGCTTCGAGGGCTTCCTGCCCCGGCGCCCCGGCGAACGTCGTCGCGCGCTGGCCGAGCTGGCCGCCGAACCGCGCACCATGGTGTTCTTCGAGGCCCCGCACCGGGCGGCGGCGGCGCTGGCCGACCTGGCCGAGGTGTTCGGGCCGGACCGGCCCGCCGCGGCCTGCCGGGAGCTGACCAAGACCTACGAGGAGGTCCGCCGGGAGGGGCTCGGGGAGCTGGCCCAGTGGGCCGCGCAGGGCGTGCGCGGTGAGCTGACCGTGGTGGTCGCCGGCCGGCCCGAGCCCGACCAGGCCGAGCTGGCCGGTCGGATGCCCGCCCTGGTCGAGCAGGTCCGGGCCCGGACCGCGGCCGGCGAGCGGACCAAGGACGCGGTGACCGTGGTGGCGGCGGCCGGCGGGGTACGCAAGCGTGAGCTGTACGCCGCGGTCGTCTCCGCCGGGCCGCAGGCCGGTGAGCACTAGCCTGGGTCGATGGAGTTCCGCCGGATCCCGGGCCTGCCGCCCTACGTGTTCACCATCATCGACTCACTCAAGCTCCAGGCCCGCCGCGCCGGCCGGGACGTGGTCGACCTGGGGTTCGGCAACCCGGACCTGCCCTCCCCGCAGGTAGCGGTGGACAAGCTGGCCGAGGCGGCCCAGGTCGGGCGCAACCACAGGTACTCCTCCAGCCGAGGCCTGCCCCGGCTGCGGCAGGCGGTCGCCGACCGGTACCGCCGGCAGTGGGGGGTCGAGCTGGACCCCGAGACCCAGGTGCTGGCCACGATCGGGGCCAAGGAGGGCTTCAGCCACCTGATGTGGGTGCTGCTGCAGCCCGGGGACGCCGCCCTGGTGCCCTCGCCGTCCTACCCGATCCACATCTGGGGGCCCTACTTCGCTGGGGCGGACGTCCGCCAGGTCGCGGTCGGGCACGGCGAGGACTACATCGCCAACGTGATGCAGGCCTGGGAGTTCGGCTGGCCCAAGCCCCGGGTGGTCGTGCTCTCCTTCCCGCACAACCCGACCACCGCGACGGTCGAGCTGGCCGACCTGCAACGGCTGGTGGACTGGGCCCGGGAGCGCGACGTCGTCCTGGTGCACGACTTCGCCTACGCCGACGTGGCCTTCGACGGCTGGCGGCCGCCCTCGATCCTGCAGTGCCGGGGCGCGAGCGAGTGCGCGGTGGAGCTGTACTCGATGACCAAGTCCTTCTCCATGGCCGGCTGGCGGATGGCCTTCTGCGTCGGGAACACCGAGGTGGTCGCGGCGCTGACCAAGCTGAAGAGCTACCTGGACTACGGCACCTTCCAGCCGATCCAGATCGCGGCCACGGTCACCCTGAACGAGGTGCCGGACTTCCCACTGGAGGTCAACGCGGTCTACCAGTCCCGCCGTGACGCGTTGTGCGACGGGCTGTCCCGGATCGGCTGGCCGGTGCCCCGGCCGCGCGGCACGATGTTCGTCTGGGCGCCGATCCCGCCGCCCTACGACGGTCTGGGCTCGATCGACTTCGCCAAGAAGCTGGTCACCGACTGCGACGTCGCGGTGTCGCCCGGGGTGGGGTTCGGGCCACAGGGCGACGGTCACGTGCGCTTCGCCCTGATCGAGAACGAGCAGCGGATCAGCCAGGCCGTCCGCCAGATCCGCCGGGGGCTGCCCGAGCTCGGCGGCTGACCGCCCGGCGGGTCACGGCGCCCGCCCGCCTAGGATCGAGCACATGACCCACGTGCTCTCCGCCGTCGCCTGGCCGTACGCCAACGGGCCGCGGCACATCGGCCACGTCGCCGGCTTCGGTGTGCCCTCGGACGTGTTCAGCCGGTACATGCGGATGGCCGGGCACGAGGTCCTGATGGTCTCCGGCACCGACGAGCACGGCACCCCGATCCTGGTCCAGGCCGAGGCCGAGGGGGTCAGCCCCCGGGTGCTGGCCGACCGGTACAACCGGGTCATCGTCGAGGACCTGGCCGCGCTGGGTCTGTCCTACGACCTGTTCACCCGGACCACGACCGGCAACCACTACGCCGTGGCGCAGGAGCTGTTCCGGGTGGTGCACCGTAACGGCTACCTGGTGCCGCGGACCACCACCGGCGCCATCTCCCCGTCCACCGGGCGCACCCTGCCCGACCGCTACATCGAGGGCTCCTGCCCGATCTGCGGCTACGACGGGGCCCGTGGGGACCAGTGCGACAACTGCGGCAACCAGCTCGACGCCGCCGAGCTGCGCAACCCGCGGAGCCGGATCAACGGCGAGGTGCCGGCCTTCGTGGAGACCGAGCACTGGTTCCTGGACCTGCCGGCGCTGGCCGACGCCCTCGGCAGCTGGTTGCAGACCCGCACCGACTGGCGCCCCAACGTGCTCAAGTTCTCCCTCAACCTGCTCGACGACGTCCGGCCCCGGGCGATGACCAGGGACATCGACTGGGGCATCCCGGTGCCGTTGGAGGGCTGGATCGACAACCCGAACAAGCGGCTGTACGTCTGGTTCGATGCCGTGATCGGGTACCTGTCGGCGTCGGTGGAGTGGGCCCGGCGCAGCGGCGACCCGCAGGCCTGGCGGGCCTGGTGGACCGACCCGCAGGCGCTGTCCTACTACTTCATGGGCAAGGACAACATCACCTTCCACTCCCAGATCTGGCCCGCCGAGCTGCTCGCCTACGCCGGTCGCGGCGCCCGCGGCGGCTCCCCGGGCGTGCTGGGTGAGCTGAACCTGCCCACCGAGGTGGTCTCCAGCGAGTACCTGACCATGGAGGGCCGGCAGTTCTCCTCCTCCCGCGGGGTGGTCATCTACGTCCGCGACGTGCTGGCCCGCTACCAGCCCGACGCGCTGCGGTACTTCATCGCCGTGGCCGGCCCGGAGAACCAGGACACCGACTTCACCTGGGCGGAGTTCGTCCGGCGGACCAACGACGAGCTGGTGGCCGGCTGGGGCAACCTGGTCAACCGGGTGGCCTCCATGATCAGCAAGAACGTCGGGGTGATCCCCGAGCGCGGTCAGCTGACCCCGGCCGACCATGCCCTGCTGGCCGCGACCGAGGCCGGTTTTACCACCGTGGGCGACCTGCTGCGAACCCACCGGCAGAAGCAGGCGGCCACCGAGGCGATGCGGGTGGTCGCCGAGGCGAACAAGTACCTGTCCGACCAGGCGCCGTGGAAGCTGCGGACGGCCGACCCGGAGCGGATGCGCACCGTGCTGCACGTGGCCGCCCAGGCGATCAGCGACTGCCGCACGCAGCTGTCCCCGTTCCTGCCGCACAGCGCCCAGGCGGTGCACGAGGCGATGGGTGGTTCCGGCACGGTCTCGGCGCTGCCGCGGGTCGAGCAGGTCGCCGACCTGGACGGCGGTCCGGACTATCCCGTGATCACCGGCAGCTACCAGCGGGGGGAGGGCGGCACCGTGCCGCCGTGGCGACCGGTGCCGATCGTGCCCGGGGTGCCGGTGGCCCCCCCGACGCCGATCTTCCGCAAGCTGGACGACGACGTCGTCGAGCAGGAGGTCGCCCGGCTGCGCGAGGCGGGCCACTCGTGAGCTGCGGGTGAGCCGTCCCTCCGGCCCGCCGCCGCTGCCCGAGCCGCTGCCGCACCCGGTGGTCGACGGTCACACCCACCTCGACCACGCCCGGCAGGGGGAGCTCCCGGTCCCGGTCGAGCAGGCGCTGGCGCTGGCCGCCTCGGTCGGGGTGGACCGCGCCGTGCAGATCGGCTGCGAGCTGGACTCGGCCCGCTGGACCGTCGAGCTGCTGCAGCGCCAGCCGGGTCTGGTCGGCGGGGTGGCGCTGCACCCCACCGAGGCCGCGGACCTGTACGCCGCCGGTGGCCGGGCCGCCCTGGAGGCGGCCTGGGCCGAGATCGAGACGCTGTCCCGGGCGCCGGGCGTGCGGGTGGTCGGGGAGACCGGTCTGGACTTCTACTGGGTGTCCGACCCCGTGCTCCGCGCGGTGCAGCGGGAGTCCTTCGCCTGGCACATCGACCTGGCCAAGCGGACCGGGGCCGTGCTGCAGATCCACGACCGGGACGCCCACGCCGAGGTGCTGGACGTGCTGGCCGCCGAGGGCGCCCCAGAGCGGACCGTCTTCCACTGCTTCTCCGGGGACGCCCGGATGGCCCGGGCCTGCGCCGAGCAGGGCTGGTTCCTGTCCTTCGCCGGTACGGTCACTTTCGGTAACGCCGGGGCACTGCGTGAGGCGCTGGCCGTGACCCCGGCCGAGCTGGTGCTGGTCGAGACCGACGCGCCCTACCTGACCCCGCACCCGCACCGGGGACGGCCGAACTCCAGCGCCCAGCTGCCGCACACCGTGCGGGCGGTCGCGCAGGTGCTGGGCCGTGACCTCGGCGAGCTCTGCGCGCTGGTCGATCGGACCGCCACCCGACTGTATGGACCCTTCAACCAAGAGTAGTCAAACTCACACCTTCGGCGGCGCGAACGGCGATCCAAACCTGTCTCGGCCGAATGTGTTGCACAACACACATCACGGAACGATCACGGCCTGACCTGCGCACCTGAGAGGGCGCCGAGCGAGCCAGGGCCTGCGAGCGGCCCGTCGACGCCGTCGCGCCTTGGGCCGAAGGTCTCGATCCGGTTACGGTGAGGCCTCGACAGCCGGGGTCGCACGACCCGGGAGGGCCAGCACGGTCCGGACGGGGCACATCCCGGCCGACGCCGAGCAGCCCCGCCCGCACGACGGGCGCCTCCCGGGCCGACGCGCCCGGACCTCTCACGACTGGAGCACCGTGCCCGCCATTCTCTCGGGTCGCCCCGCACGCATCGTCCTCACCGCCGGTGTGCTCTCCGCCCTCGTCGGCGGTGGCTACGCCTACGCGGACGCCAAGAAGACCGTCACCCTGTCGGTGGACGGCCAGACCCGCACGGTGTCGAGCTTCGGCTTCGGCTCCACCGTCAAGGACGTCCTGGCCGGCGCCCACGTCAACGTCTCGGACAAGGACCTGGTCGCGCCCTCGACCGCCTCGGACGTGCACGACGGGGAGTCGATCGTGGTCCGCTACGCCCGTCCGTTGCAGCTGACCGTGGACGGCAGCACCCGTACCGTCTGGACGACCGCGAACACCGTGGACGGCGCGCTGAGCGCGCTCGGGGTCCGCGCCGCCGGCGCCGACCTGTCCGTCTCCCGTTCGACCCCGCTCGGCCGCAAGGGCCTGAGCGTGGACGTGGAGACCCTCAAGCACGTCAGCCTCACCGTCGACGGGCACACCCGCTCGATCGCGACCACCGCCGCCACCATGCGGCAGGTGCTGGCCGACCAGAAGATCCGGCTGGCCTCCACGGACCAGCTGAGCGGCGGCTTCGACACCCCGCTGACCGACGGCCGGCAGGCCACCCTGACCCGGATCGGGAGCACCACCACGGTGCGCACCGTGGCCATCGGCCACGCCACCACCCAGCGGTCCTCGGCCGACCTGTACCAGGGCCAGACCCGGGTGCTGCAGGCGGGCCACAACGGCGTCCGGACCATCTACACCGGCGTGCGGATCGTGAACGGCAAGGCCACCGAGAAGAAGATCGTCGGCACCAAGGTGACGACCGCTCCGCAGACCCGGATCGTCGAGGTGGGCACCAAGGCGCGCCCGGTCGCCGCGCCCCAGCCTGCGGCCGCGCCCCACCGGTCCAGCTCCACGAGCTCCTCGCGGTCCAGCTCCTCGCGCTCATCCTCCACCCCGGTCACCACCTCGACCCGTTCCGGCGGCCTGAACTGGGCCGGCCTGGCCCGGTGCGAGTCCGGCGGCAACCCGCGGGCGGTCAGCCCCGGCGGGCTGTACTACGGCCTGTACCAGTTCAGCGTGACCACCTGGCGCGCGATGGGCGGCTCGGGTCTGCCCTCGCAGGCCTCGCCCTCCGAGCAGACCATGCGGGCCCAGAAGCTGTACGACGCTGCCGGCGCCGGGCAGTGGCCGGTCTGCGGGAAGAACCTGTTCTCCTGACCGCTCCTCCCGCGGCCCGGGTCTGATCCCCGGGCCCACCGCACGCAGACGCCCCGGCCGGCAGCTCCTCGGGGGAGCCGCCGACCGGGGCGTCGTGCGTGGCGGAGGGTCAGCCCCGCAGCACCCGGACCGGGGTGGTCAGCCGGCGGTCGTGGCCCACCTCGCGCAGCTCACCGGTCAGCTCGACCACGGCGCGGCACGGCAGGTCGTCGCTCGCGCTGCCGACCAGCACCTCGACCTCGCCGGGCTCGACCACCCGGCGCAGGTCGCGGCCGGTGAAGGCGGTCCGGTCGGCGTGCAGGGTGAACTCCACCCGGGCCGCCTCGCCGGGCTCCAGGGCCACCCGGGCGTAGCCGGCCAGCTGCCGCACCGGTCGGGTCACCTGGGCCAGCAGGTCGTGCAGGTACAGCTGGACCACCTCGGTGCCCGCGCGCTCACCGACGTTGCGGACCAGGACCGAGGCCGTCAGCTCGCCGTCCACCGGGAGCTGCGTGGCGCTCAGCTGCAGGTCCGCCACCTCGAACCGGGTGTAGGAGCGGCCGTGGCCGAAGGCGAAGGCCGGGGTGGGATCCAGGTTGGAGATCCCGTGACTGTTGGCCCCCAGCGGCGGCTGCAGGTAGGTGCCCGGCTGGCCGCCGACCGTGCGCGGCACCTGCACCGGCAGCTTCCCGGTGGGCTGCACCCGCCCGGAGAGCACCCCGGCCACCGCCGGGCCGCCCTCCTCACCGGGCATGAAGGCCTGGACCAGCGCCGCGGCGCCGTCCAGCAGCTCGCCCATCGCGTAGGGGCGGCCGGAGACCACCACGACCACCACCGGGGTGCCGGTGGCCATCAGCTCGGCGACCAGGTCGGCCTGCACACCGGGCAGCCGCAGGTCGTCGGCGTCGCAGCCCTCGCCCGAGGTGCCTGCTCCGAACATGCCGGCGCGGTCGCCGACCACCGCCACGACGAGGTCGGCCTGCTCGGCGGCGCGCACCCCGGCGGCGAAGCCGGAGCGGTCCGCGCCGTTGACCTCGCAGCCCGGCTCGTGCAGCACCCGGACGCCGGGCAGCTCCTGACGCAGCGACTCCACCAGGGTGGGCACCTCGACCCCGAGCCCCAGGCCCGGGTGGCGGGGCAGGACATGGTTGGGGAAGGCGTAGCAGCCCATGAAGGTCCGGCCGTCGTCGGCGCACGGGCCGACCACCGCCACCGTGGCCAGCTCCGGGCGGTCGGGCCCGAGCAACGGCAGGGCGGTGCCGGCGTCCAGCAGGACGACCGAGGACTCGGCCACCCGACGGGCCAGGTCCCGGTTGGCCGGGGAGTCCAGGTCGACGTCGGCCGCGCCGGCGCTGGAGGCCTGCGGGCTCCAGCCTGGGTCCAGCAGGCCGAGCTCGGCCTTCTGGGCCAGCACCCGGAGCGCGGCCCGGTCCACCAGCTCCTCCGCAACGGCGCCGGACCGGACGGCGTCCACCAGCTTCGGGCCGTAGCACAGGGTGTCCGGCAGCTCGACGTCGATCCCGGCGGTGAGCGCCTGGGCGCCGGCCTCGGCCATATCCGCCGCGGTCAGGTGCATGGTGTGCAGGAAGGCGATCGCCCAGTAGTCCGACACCACGGTGCCGGTGAACCCCCACTGCCCGCGCAGCAGCTCGGTCAGCAGCCAGCTGTCGGCTGCGGCCGGCACACCGTCGACGTCGGAGTAGGAGTTCATCACCGACCGGGCGCCGCCCTCGACCAGCGCCGTCTCGAAGGTCGGCAGGATCATGTCGGACAGCTCCCGCCGGCCCATCGGCACCGGACCGTGGTTGCGGGCGGCGCGGGAGGCCGAGTAGCCGGCGAAGTGCTTGAGGGTGGCCACAACGCCGGCCTGCTCCAGGCCCGCGACATAGGCCGAGCCCAGCGTGGCCACCAGGTAGGGGTCCTCGCCCATGGTCTCCTCGACCCGGCCCCAGCGGTAGTCGCGGACCACGTCCAGCACGGGGGACAGGCCCTGGTGCACTCCGACCGCACGCATGTCGGCGCCGATGGCGCCGGACATCTGCCTGACCAGCTCCGGGTCGAAGGACGCCGCCCACGCGATCGCCGCCGGATAGACGGTGGCGCCGAAGGTGGTGAACCCGGTCAGGCACTCCTCGTGCACGATCGCGGGGATGCCGAGCCGGGTGCTGTCCATCAGCCAGCGCTGCATCTGCACCAGCTGCTGCGCGCCCTGGGCCGGGGTGACCGGCGCCGACCCGTAGATCCGGGTCAGGTGCCCGAGCCCGTGCTCGGCGACCTCGGTGAAGGGGACCGCACCCGCCGCGAACACCTCCTGCATCGGGGCGACGTTGCCGGTGCCGGTGGCGTCCTCCGGCTGCTCGTGCGAACCGTCCTTCTCGTGCGTACCGTGCTGATCGGATGAACCGTCCTGATCGGATGAACCGTCCTGCTCGGCGTGGCCGTTGCCGACCCAGCGACTGCCCAGCTGGGCGACCTTCTCCTCCAGGCTCATCTCGGCCAGTAGGGCCTGGGCGCGGTCGGCCGGCGAACGACCGGTGTCGCGCCAGGGGGCCTGCGACCGTGAGGCGGGCTGGACGTGGTCGAGGGATGTCATGACTGGGCTCCTCATCGGGCGGCAGTTCATCGGGTGTGCAGAAAGTTTCGAGACACTTCCGTGTCCTCGCCGTGACGGTACCGATACCCGGTCGCTCGCGTCGTCCCACGTCAGGCTGACCTCTATGGTTACGGATCGGCACCGTGGACGCAAGATTGCTTGACAGCCGACGGGGGCCAAACTTACCGTGAGGACAGATGCGAGGCCCCGAAACTTTCGGGCGTCGCCTCGACCCATGGCCCCAGGTCATGATCGTGAAGTCCACAGACCCCGCGGGTCCTCCCGCGGGCCGGCACCCCGCGGTTGCGACCGCGGCACGCGAAGCAGGAGATCAAAGTGGATCCGAAGACGACGTCCCGCCGCAGCTTTCTGAGCTTCGCCCTGGCCGCCCCGGTGGTCGGGGTGACCCTGGCCTCCTGCGGCAGCTCCGGGCCCGGCGACACCGGCTCCGGCAACAGCAGCGGCGGGGGCGGCGGTGGTTCGGACGCCACCTACTGGTACCTGACCGGCCAGCCCGGCGAGGGCATCCGGGGAGACACGGTCACCCGGTTCAACAAGGCCAACCCCAGCACCCCGCTCAAGACCACGACGTTCCAGAACGACGCCTTCAAGACCAAGATCAAGACTGCCATCGGTGCCGGCCAGGCGCCGACCATCATCTGGGGCTGGGGCGGCGGCGGCCTGCGCACGTATGTGCAGTCCAACCAGGTCGAGGACCTGACCTCCTGGTTCGACCAGAACCCCGACGTGAAGAAGCGGCTGTTCGCCTCCTCCTTCACCGCGGCCACCGTGGACAACAAGATTTACGCGATGCCCTGCGAGACCGTCGCGCCGATCGTGCTGTTCTACAACAAGAAGCTGTTCGACAAGGTCGGCGTGCAGCCGCCGCAGACCTGGTCGGACATCATGACCCTGGTCGACAAGTTCAACGCCGCGAACATCGCGCCGTTCTCCCTGGGTGGGCAGTCCCGGTGGACGAACATGATGTGGCTGGAGTTCCTGTTCGACCGGATCGGTGGCGCGCAGGTCTTCCAGTCCATCTACGAGGGCAAGAAGGACGGCTGGTCCGACCCGGCCGCGATCGAGGCGATGACCAAGCTTCAGGACCTGGTCAAGGCCAATGGGTTCATCAAGGGCTTCTCCTCGATCACCGCCGACTCCAACGCCGACCAGGCACTGTTGTACACCGACAAGGCTGCGATGATGCTGCACGGCGCGTGGACGTACGGCAGCATGGCCTCCGACGGCGGCGACTTCGTCTCCGGCGGCCACCTGGGGTACATGAACTTCCCGACGGTCGAGGGCGGCAAGGGCGACCCGAGCGACACGGTCGGGAACCCGGGGCAGTACATGTCGATCTCCTCCCAGGCGACTGCCGCGCAGAAGGACGTCGCCAAGAAGTTCTTCGCCACCCAGGTGCTCTCCGACGCCGAGGTCAAGGAGTGGATCGCGACCGGCAATGTGCCGATCGTGAACGGGATCGACAGCGAGATCGCCGCCTCCAAGGACGCCGACTGGCTGACCTTCGTCTACAACACCTCGAAGAACGCCAAGAACTTCGCCCAGTCCTGGGACCAGGCGCTGGACCCGACTGCGGCGGAGAGCCTGCTGTCCAACATCGCCCAGCTCTTCCAGCTGGCGATCACCCCGCAGCAGTTCGCCGACAACATGAACCCGGTCACGGGCAAGTGACCACGGTCGCCCCTCCGGCGACCCGGCCGGCCACCCGAGGGACCAGCACCGGGTCCCTCGGGTGGCTGGTGGTGCCGGCCCTGGTCATGTTCACCGCGTTCGGAGTGATCCCGCTCGTCGGCGTGGTGGTGCTCAGCTTCAGCTCCTGGAACGGGCTCACCACGTCCATCCCGTTCACCGGGCTGGACAGCTGGCGCAGGACGCTCACCGACCCGAACCTGGTCAACGCGCTCTGGGTGACGTTCCTGGTGATGGCGCTGTCCTGGCTGGTGCAGACCCCGATGAGCATCATCCTCGGTGTCTTCCTCGCCGGCCACCAGCGCTACCGGGCCATCCTGGCCGTGCTGTACTTCATCCCGCTGCTGCTCAGCTCGGCCGCGCTCGCCATCACCTGGAAGGCGTTGCTCGATCCCAACTTCGGGCTCGGGGCCGGCCTCGGCCTGCCGTTCCTGACCCAGAACTGGCTGGGCGAGGGCAAGCTCGCCCTCGGTGTCGTGATCTTCGTGGTCTCCTGGCAGTTCATCCCGTTCCACTCCCTGATCTACCAGGGTGGAGTGCGCCAGATCCCGGTCTCGATGTACGAGGCGGCCCAGCTCGACGGCGCCGGCCGCGTCCGGCAGTTCTTCAGCATCACCCTGCCGCAGCTGAAGTACACGATCATCACCAGCTCGACGCTGATGGTGGTCGGGTCGCTGACCTTCTTCGACCTGATCTTCGTGCTGACCGCCGGCGGCCCCGGCAACGCCACCTCGGTGCTCGCCCTGGCCATGTACAAGGAGGGCTTCATGGCCAACCTGCAGGGGCCCGCCAGCGCCATCGCCACGATCCTGGTGCTGATCGGCCTGATGCTCGCGCTGGGACTTCGCCGACTCGGCGGCCGCGACGCCGCCGCCAGCCAGCTGGAAGGAGCCTGATATGGCCACCACGGCAACCAGGGCCGGGCAGGACGAGCCGACCACCCGGCGACGGGTCGGCAGCGGCTCGGGCAAGCCGGCCGGGCCCGAACGCAGGAACTGGCTGGGCGGCACGCTGTCCTGGCTCTGGCTGGCCATCGTGATCATCCCGATCTACTGGATCGTGATCACCAGCTTCAAGAGCCAGACGAACTACTTCTCGATGAACACCATGCAGCCGCCGACGTCTCCGACCCTGGAGAACTACCAGCTGGTGCTGCAGAACGACTTCGTCCAGTACTTCGTCAACAGCGTCGTCGTGACCGCCGGCACGATCATCCCGGCCGTCGCGATCTCCTTCATGGCGGCGTTCGCGATCGTCCGGGGCGGGCAGTCCCGCTTCCTCAAGTTCAGCAACTCGCTGTTCCTGATGGGCCTGGCGATCCCCCTTCAGGCCACGATCATCCCGGTCTACCTGATCATCATCCAGCTTCGGTTGTACGACACCCTGCTGGCCCTGATCCTGCCCTCGATCGCCTTCGCCATCCCGCTGTCGGTGCTGATCCTGAGCAACTTCATCCGGGACGTGCCCAAGGAGCTGTTCGAGTCGATGCGGCTGGACGGCTGCACCGAGTGGGGCACCATGTGGCGGTTGGCCTTCCCGCTCACCCGACCCGCCCTGGTGACCGTGAGCATCTACAACGGTCTGCTGACCTGGAACGGGTTCCTGCTCCCGCTGATCCTGACCCAGAGCCCGAACAAGCGGGTGCTGCCCCTGGCGCTGTGGAGCTTCCAGGGCCAGTACAGCGTGAACGTGCCCGCGGTACTCGCGGCGGTGATGCTCACCACGCTGCCGATCCTGGCGCTGTACGTGGTCGGGCGCCGGCAGCTGCTCAGCGGTCTGACCGCCGGGTTCGGCAAGTAGGCCCGCCCACGCCGCCACCTCGACGTCCGAGCACAGCCACCTCCTGCGAAAGGCAACCAAGCTCAATGTCCTCCGGAACCCGTCCGGTCCTGCGGGTCGGCATGGTCGGCCACGCCTTCATGGGCGCGGCGCACTCCCACGCCTGGCGCAGCGCGCACCGGTTCTTCGACCTTCCCCTGGTGCCCGAGCTGACCGTGCTGGCCGGCCGGGACGCCGCCGGCGTCCAGGCCTCGGCGCAGCGGATGGGCTGGGCCGCGACCGAGACCGACTGGCGCGCCCTGGTCGCCCGCGACGACGTCGACCTGGTCGACATCGCCAGCCCCGGCGACACCCACGAGGAGATCGCGCTGGCCGCGCTGGCCGCCGGCAAGCACGTGCTGTGCGAGAAGCCGCTGGCCAACTCGGTGGCCGAGGCGGTCCGGATGACCCGGGCCGCCGAGCAGGCCGCCGCCCGCGGTGTGCTGTCCATGTGCGGGTTCTCCTACCGGCGCACCCCGGCCCTGGCCCTGGCCCGCCGGCTGGTGCACGAGGGCCGGATCGGTACGGTCCGGCAGGTGCGCGCGCAGTACCTGCAGGACTGGCTGGCGGATGCGAACGCGCCGCTGACCTGGCGGATGGACAAGACCAAGGCCGGTTCCGGCGCCCTGGGCGACATCGGCGCCCACATCGCCGACGCCACCCAGTGGATCACCGGGTCCCGGATCACCGGGGTCAGCGCGATGCTCGAGACCTTCGTGCACGAGCGCCCCGTGGCCGGGCGCAGCGCGGGGCTGGGCGGGCACGGCGAGGTCGGCGCGGACGTCGAGCGCGGCCCGGTCACCGTCGACGACGCCGCGCTGTGGCTGGCCCGCTTCGACAACGGCGCGGTCGGCTCCTTCGAGGCCACCCGGATGGCCACCGGCCGCAAGAACGCGATCCGGATCGAGGTCAACGGCACCCTCGGGTCGGTCGCCTTCGACTTCGAGGACATGAACCACCTCGAGCTCTACGACACCCGGGACGACGCGCAGACCCGAGGGTTCCGTCGGATCATGGTGACCGAGCCCGAGCACCCGTACACCGCAGCCTGGTGGCCGGCCGGCCACGGGCTCGGCTACGAGCACGCGTTCACCCACCAGGTCGTCGACCTGGTCCGGGCGATCGGTGCCGGCGAGCAGCCCAGCCCCTCCTTCGCCGAGGCGTTGCAGGTCCAGCAGGTGCTGGCCGCCGTGGAGTCCAGCGCCGCCGCCGGCACCAGCTGGCAATCCGTTCCCGAAGACCCGCAGGAGATCACCGCATGAGCAGCACCAAGCAGGCCCTCGTCGTCCGCGGCGGGTGGTTCGGCCACCAGCCGGTGGAGGCCACCGACCTGTTCATCCCCTACCTGAAGGAGAACGGCTACGACGTCCGGGTGGAGGACTCCCCGCGGGTCTACGCCGACGCCGGCTACATGGCCGGGGTGGACCTGATCATGCAGTGCATGACCATGTCCACGATCGAGAAGGAGGAGCTCGCCGGGCTGCGCGACGCGGTCGCCGCCGGCACCGGGCTGGCCGGCTGGCACGGCGGGATCGCCGACTCCTACCGCAACTCCTCGGACTATCTGCAGCTGATCGGGGGACAGTTCGCCTGCCACCCGGGCAAGGCGCCCGCGGAGCGGACCGGCGAGCAGTCCGACAACTACGTGCCCTACCGGGTGAACCTGCTGCCGGTCGCCGCGAGCCACCCGGTCACCGCCGGGCTGCACGACTTCGACCTGGTCACCGAGCAGTACTGGGTGCTGGCCGACACCTACATCGACGTGCTGGCCACCACCACCCAGGCGGTCCGCGAGTGGGACGAGTGGAACCGGCCGATCACCTCCCCGGCGGTCTGGACCCGGCGGTGGGGGCAGGGGCGGATCTTCGTGGCCACCCCCGGGCATCGGGTCGAGGTGCTCCAGGACCCCAACGTCAGGACGCTCATCGAGCGCGGCCTGCTCTGGGCCAGCCGGTGACCGGCCCGGCGGGCCGGCCGCTGCGGGTCGGGATCGTCGGCGCCGGCAAGATCAGCCAGCAGTACTCCGACAGCTTCGCCCGGCTGCCACAGGTGCAGGTGCAGGCGGTCAGCGACCTGGACGCCGCGCGGGCCGCCGCGCTGGCCGGGCAGCACCCCGGCGCCCGGGCGATGTCCACCGAGCAGCTGCTGGCCGACCCCGAGGTCGACCTGGTACTGAACCTGACCGTCCCGGCCGCCCACGCCGAGGTGGCGCGGGCCGCGCTCGCCGCGGGCAAGCACGTCTACGGCGAGAAGCCGCTGGCCGCGACCGTCGAGCAGGCGCAGACCATCGTGCGGGCAGCGGCCGGTA
This sequence comes from uncultured Actinomycetota bacterium, assembly GCA_963821825.1. Taxonomy (GTDB): domain Bacteria; phylum Actinomycetota; class Actinomycetes; order Actinomycetales; family Kineosporiaceae; genus CAWGFD01. The sequence goes on along the minus strand of CAWGFD010000002.1, from coordinate 3,345,062 downwards.
CCGGGTTGCGGGTCGGCTGCGCGCCGGACACCGTGCTGGGCACCGGCGTCCAGACCGCACGGGCCGCGGTGGACGAGGGCCTGATCGGCGTGCCGCACGCCGCGACCGCGTTCATGACCACCCCCGGCCACGAGCGCTGGCACCCCGACCCGGAGTTCTACTACCGCGCCGGCGGCGGACCCCTGCTGGACATGGGGCCGTACTACCTCAGCGCCCTGGTCCAGCTGCTCGGGCCGGTGCAGCGGGTGACCGGTCTGGCCGGCCGGTCCCGGCCGCGGCGGACCATCGGCTCCGGCCCCCGGGCCGGCACGGAGTTCGACGTCGAGATCGACACCCACGTCACCGGGGTCCTGCAGCACGCCGGGGGCGCGCTGACCACGCTGGTGATGAGCTTCGACGTGTGGGCCGCGCAGCTGCCCCGGATCGAGGTGCACGGCTCGCAGGGCAGCCTGCACCTGCCCGACCCCAACTACTTCGGCGGCACCGTCGAGGTGTTCCAGGCCGGCGCGGACGGCTGGCGTGAGTTGCCGGTCTCGGCCGGCTACCCGGACGCCGGACGCGGGTACGGGGTGGCCGACCTGGCCCTGGCCCTGGCGGCCGGCACGCCGCACCGGGCTGGGATGGAGCTGGGTCTGCACGTGCTGGAGGTGATGGAGAGTCTGCTCGCGGCCACCGCGGGCGGCACCGCGGTGGAGGTGGTCAGCCGCTGCGAGCGGCCGGCGCCGGTGCCCGGCGTCCTCGAGCTGGCCGCGGCCCGCGCGACCGGCTGACCGGTGCCCGGCCCCGGCCCGCCGACCCACGGTGTGCCAGGCTGCCGCACGTGGAGGACGTCGCGCTGCTCGGTCCGGCCGAGGTCCGGCAGCTGGCCGACCGGCTGGGCGTGCGGCCGACCAAGGCCTGGGGCCAGAACTTCGTGCACGACCCGAACACCGTGCGCCGGATCGCCCGGCTGTCCGGGGCATGCCCGGGCCGGCGGGTGGTCGAGGTCGGTCCCGGCCTCGGCTCGCTGACCCTGGCCCTGCTCGGCGCCGGCGCCGGCGTGCTCGCCGTCGAGATCGACCCGGTGCTGGCGGCGGCCCTGCCGGACACCGTCCGGGCCCGGGCGGGGGCCTGCGCCGACCGGTTGCAGGTCCTCACCGCCGACGCCCTGAGGCTGACCGAGCTGCCCGGCCCAGCGCCTGAGCTGCTGGTGGCGAACCTGCCCTACAACGTGGCGGTCCCGGTGCTGCTGACCTTCCTCGAGCGCTTCGTCTCGATCCAGCAGGCGCTGGTCATGGTGCAGGCCGAGGTGGCCGACCGGCTGGCCGCCGGGCCGGGGGAGAAGGCCTACGGCGCGCCGTCGGTCAAGGCCGCCTGGTGGGCCCGGGTCCGGCGGGCCGGGACCGTGCCGCGACCGGTGTTCTGGCCGGTGCCCAACGTCGAGTCGGGCCTGGTCGAGCTGGTCCGTCGGCCACCGCCGGTGACCAGCGCCTCCCGGGCGGCGGTCTTCGCCTGCGTCGACGCCGCGTTCGCGCAGCGCCGCAAGACGTTGCGCGCGGCGCTGGCCGGGTGGGCCGGCTCACCGGCCCGGGCCGAGCTGGTCTGCCGGGCGGCCGGCATCGACCCGGGCCTGCGCGGGGAACGGCTCGGGGTGGAGCAGTTCGCCCGGCTGGCCGAGCACCGCGGGTCAGGGGCGCTGCCCGAGCCGGGCTAGGGTTGCCCGGTGCCCTTGCCCGACCAGGTCACCGTGCGGGTGCCGGCGAAGGTCAATCTCGGTCTGCTCGTCGGCCCGCTGCGCGGCGACGGATACCACGAGCTGTCGACCGTCTTCCACGCCGTCGGACTCTTCGACGACGTCACGGTCAGCGAGCAGGACCACTTCTCGGTGTCGGTCTCCGGGCCGCAGGCCGCCCTGGTGCCGACCGACGAGAACAACCTGGCCCTGCGGGCGGTGCGGCTGCTGGCCGCCCGGGCCGGGGTGAGCGGCGGCGTGCAGGTCCGGCTCCGCAAGGACATCCCGGTCGCCGGCGGGATGGCCGGCGGCTCGGCCGACGCGGCCGGTGCGCTGCTGGCCGCCGACCACCTCTGGCGGACCGGGCTGAGCCGGGAGGAGCTGCACGGGCTGGCCGCCGAGCTGGGTTCGGACGTGCCCTTCGCGCTGCTCGGCGGCACGGCGCTCGGGCACGGCCGCGGGGAGCGGCTGACCCCGGTGCTGACCCGCGGCGACTTCCACTGGGTGCTGGCCCTGCCCGACTTCGGGCTCTCCACGCCGGCCGTGTTCGGTGAGCTGGACCGCGCCCGCGGCCGGTCGGCAGCCCCGGACCAGGACCGGCCGCAGGTGCCCGAGGCCCTGCTGCGGGCACTGGTCGCCGGCCGTCCGCAGGACCTCGGCGCCGCGCTGGTCAATGACCTGCAAGCGCCGGCGTGCGCCCTGGCGCCGGGGCTGCGCGCCGTCCTGGAGACGGCCCGGGCCCGCGGTGCGCTCGGCGCGGTGGTCTCCGGTTCCGGGCCCACGGTGGCCGCGCTGGCCGCCGACGGCGGCCAGGCGGCCGACCTGGCCCTCGCGCTGGCCGCGGTGCCAGGGGTGCGGGAGGTCCGACGGGCCTGGTCGCCGGCGCCCGGCGCCCGGCTGCTGGAACGTCCCTGCGAGCTGCGGAGCTGATCGATGGCCCACCTGCTGAACGTCGAGACGATCACCGTGGTGCACGGTGCCCGGACGGTGCTGGACGCCGTCTCGCTGGGCCTGGACGATGGCGACCGGGTCGGGGTGGTGGGCCGCAACGGGGACGGCAAGTCCACCCTGCTGCGGGTGGTGGCCCGGGCCGCCGAGCCCGACGCCGGCCGGGTCACCCACACCCGCGGCGTCCGGCTGGGCCTGCTGGACCAGGCCGACGAGTCCGGCGCGGAGGACGTGCGGCGGGCGGTGCTGGGGGAGGCGCAGCCGCACGAGTGGGCGGCCGACGCCCGGGTCCGGGACGTGCTCACCGGCCTGCTGGGCGGCCTGGACGCCCCGGTGGTCGGCGGCCTGGACGCCCCGGTGGCCACCCTGTCCGGAGGTCAGCGCCGGCGGGTGGCGCTGGCCGCGCTGCTGGTCCGCGAGCTGGACGTGCTGCTGCTCGACGAGCCGACGAACCACCTGGACGTCGAGGGGGTGGACTGGCTGGCCCGGCACCTGCGCTCGCACTGGCCGGCCGGCCGCGGGGGTCTGGTCGTGGTCACCCACGACCGGTGGTTCCTGGACGCCGTGTGCGAGCAGACCTGGGAGGTGCACGACGGTGTCGTGGACACCTACGAGGGCGGCTACGCCGCCTACGTGCTGGCCCGGGCCGAGCGGGCCCGGGTCGCGGCCGCCTCCGAGGACCGCCGGCAGAACCTGCTCCGCAAGGAGCTGGCCTGGCTGCGCCGCGGGGCCCCGGCCCGGACCTCCAAGCCCCGCTTCCGGATGGACGCCGCGGCCGCGCTGATCGCCGACGAGCCACCGCCGCGCGACGGCCTGGCCCTGGAGCGGATGGCCAGCGCCCGGCTCGGCAAGGACGTGCTGGACGTCGAGGACGTGCACCTGGCCGTGGGCGAGGCCGGCGCCCGCCGGGTGCTGCTCGACGGGGTGACCTGGCGCCTGGCGCCCGGCGAGCGGATCGGCCTGGTCGGGGTGAACGGGTCGGGCAAGTCGACGCTGCTGCGGCTGCTGCAGGGCACCGTCCGACCGGACGCCGGCCGGGTCAAACGCGGCCAGACGGTGCGCAGCGCGATCCTCAGCCAGGACGTGCGCGAGCTGGACGAGGTGGCCGACCTGCGGGTGCAGGAGGCGGTCGAGAAGGTGCGCGGCGCCGTCCGGATCGGGGACCGTGAGGTCAGCGCCGGCGTGCTGCTGGAGCGGCTCGGCTTCACCGACGAGAAGATCTGGACCCGGGTCGGCTCGCTGTCCGGCGGGGAGCGCCGGCGGCTGCAGCTGCTCCGGCTGCTGATGTCCGAGCCGAACGTGCTGATGCTGGACGAGCCGACCAACGACCTGGACACCGACACGCTGACCGCGATCGAGGACACCCTGGACGGCTGGCCGGGCACCCTGATCGTCGTCTCCCACGACCGCTACCTGCTGGAACGCACCTGCGACCGGATGCTGGCCCTGCTCGGCGACGGCAGGCTGCGGGACCTGCCGGGCGGCGTCGAGCAGTACCTGACGCTGCGCCGGGAGCTGGTCGAGGGCGGGGCCGGGCTGGCCGGGTCCTCGGCCCCCGCCGGTGCCGCGGCCGGATCCGCGGCAGCCGCCGGGCCCTCGTCCTCCAGCGGCGACGCCGGCGCCCCGTCCCCGGCCCAGACCCGGGCCGCGCGCAAGGAGCTGGTCCGGCTGGAGCGGGCGCTGGAGCGGATCGCCCGCCGGGAGGCCGGGCTGCACGAGGAGCTGGCCGAGCACGCCTCGGACCACCAGAGGGTGCGCGAGCTGGACGAGGCGCTGCGGGCGTTGACCGCCGAGAAGGACGAGGTCGAGCAGGCCTGGCTCGAGGCCGCCGAGCTGGCCGGGTAGGCCGCGGTCAGGTCCGGGGCGGCCCGGCGGTCACGGCTCGGGGTGGTCGAAGGGCAGCAGCAGCCGGCGCAGCAGGTTGGCCAGCTCGCGGGAGCGCCCGGGGTCCAGCACCTTCAGCAGGGCCCGCTCCCGTTCGAGCAGGTCGGCCAGGGTCTCATCGACCAGCTGGCGCCCGGCCCCGGTCAACCGGACGAGCACGCCCCGGCCGTCGCTGGGGTCGGGGGTGCGGGCGACCAGCGCGCGCTCGGCCAACCGGTCCACCCGGTTGGTCATCGTCCCGCTGGTCACCATGGTCTGCGCGATCAGCTGGCCGGGGGAGAGCTGGTAGGGCGGTCCGCTGCGGCGCAGGGTGGCCAGCACGTCGAACTCCCACAGCTCCAGCTCGCGCTGGGCGAAGGCCGCCGCGCGGTCGCGGTCCAGGTGCCGGGCCAGCCGGGTGATCCGGGAGAGCACCTCCAGCGGTCGCACGTCCAGGTCGGGACGTTCGCGACGCCAGGCGGCCACGATCCGGTCGACCTCGTCCTCCTCGGCCGGGCGCGGCCGGGGCCGGGGTTCGGTCATCGGCTGCCCTCTGGTCGCGGGCTCGGTTCCGGCTGCGGGCTCACAGGTCCCATCATGCCGTGCGGGCGGCCACTCGCGTCGCGCCCCGCCCGACCCCCGGGCCCACCGGCTTCGGCGCCATGACCGACCCCGACCGGGCCGAGCCGAGAGCCGGACGGTCCGCCTTGGTGGAACGGCAGCCTTGGGAGCCTTCCAGCAGACCCCGGTATCAGGGCCTGTTGATGGTGCTTGGCTGGCCGCCAGGCAGACGATCGTGAGATCGAGCACCGGCTGACCACCGCAGTCCGCGGGAGAACCGGTGTCGGTCAGTGACCCCTGTGCCCGCCGGAACCCCGGCCAGCACTCGTGTCCCGACACCCGGCCGCGAGCCGGGTAGGCTCGCGCCCGGCGCTTCCCGATCCGCCTTGGTGTAGTGGCAGCACGTCGGTCTTTGGAACCGGATGGACAGGTTCGAGCCCTGTAGGCGGAGCCCCGACACGACGATGGGACCGCCCCACCGGCGATCCCTCACGCGCCCGTCGTTGGTGCTGGCCGCGGCTGAGGGTGCGGGCAACCGGGGCGGCAGGCCCGAGGGCCTCAGGGGTCAGCACGCGGTGCGCTGTACTGCCCTTCCCGCTCGAAGCGCAGCGGTTTGCCGACGACCGTGGGCCGCGCAGCCAGGTCGCCGTCGATCAGGACCAGCGCGGCGTCCACCACCTGATCGGCAGCCGGCTCAGGCACCGCCTGCCGGTGGGCGTCAGACGGATCTCGAGGCGCTCAGCAGGGGGATTCATGCCCGGGGCCTCGGGTGTCAGGATGTCCCCCGCGGCCTGCCGGGACGCCTCCTTGCGCCGGTCGAGGTCGGCCCGGGCGTCCTGGATGGCCGACGCCCTGAACGGCCCCCACCGCGGTCGCGGTTCGAATCCTGGAGCGCAGCCCGGCCACCCGGCAGGTCGGACGGGGATGGGTAGCATCGGTGGCGTCCCGCCCGCCCAGCACTCCTTGGAGGCCATCGGTGCAGGCCGCCCGTCCCGCCGCCGTCGTCGTCCTGGCCGCCGGGGAGGGCACCCGGATGCGCTCCAGCCGTCCCAAGGTGCTGCACCGGATCGGCGGCAGCTCGCTGCTCGGGCACGCCCTGGCCGCCGCCGCCGGCCTGGAACCGCGCGAGCTGGTGGTGGTGGTGCGCCACGGCCGGGACGCGGTCGCCGCCGAGGCGGTGGCCTGCTGCCCGCAGGCCCGGGTCGCCGACCAGGACGAGGTCGCCGGCACCGGCCGCGCGGTGGCGTGCGGACTGCTGGCGCTGCCCACGCCGCCCTCGGGCACCGTGGTGGTCACCTATGGCGACGTCCCGCTGCTGCAGACCCAGACCCTGGCTGAGCTGGTCGCCGCCCATGAGCAGGCCGGCGCGGCGGTCACCGTGCTCAGCGCGGTGGTCGCCGACCCGAGCGGCTACGGCCGGGTGGTGCGCGACGCCGGCGGCCAGGTCGCCGCGATCGTCGAGGACCGCGACGCCGACCCGCAGACCCGGGCGATCGCGGAGATCAACTCGGGCATCTACGCGTTCGCGGCCGACGCGCTGGCCTCCGGGCTGGCCGCGTTGACCCCTGACAACGCCCAGGGCGAGCTGTACCTGACCGACGTCCTGGGTCACTCCCGGGCGGCCGGCGGACTCGTGCAGGCGGTGCGCGTCCAGGACCTGTGGCAGGTCGAGGGCGTGAACGACCGCGTGCAGCTCGCCGCGCTGGGCGCGGAGCTGAACCGCCGGGTGCTGCTGGGCTGGATGCGCGCCGGGGTCACCGTGGTCGACCCGGCCACCACCTGGGTCGACGGGCAGGTGCAGCTGGGGCAGGACGTCACGCTGCTGCCCGGCACCCAGCTGCACGGCGCCACCGTGGTCGCACCCGGCGCGCTGATCGGCCCGGACAGCACGCTGACCGACTGCACCGTGGAGGAGGGCGCCCAGGTGGTGCGCAGCCACGGCAGCGGCGCCCGGATCCGCGCCGGGGCCAGCGTGGGGCCGTTCTCCTACCTGCGGCCGGGCACCGACCTGGGTGCCGACGGCAAGATCGGGGCCTTCGTGGAGACCAAGAACGCCCGGATCGGCTCCGGCTCGAAGGTGCCGCACCTGTCCTACGTCGGGGACGCCGAGATCGGCAGCCAGACCAACATCGGGGCGGCGACGATCTTCGTGAACTACGACGGCGAGCACAAGCACCGCACCGCGGTGGGCGACCACGTCCGGGTCGGCAGCGACACCATGCTGGTCGCGCCGGTCCGGGTCGGGGACGGCGCGTACACCGCCGCCGGCTCGGTGATCACCGAGGACGTGCCGCCCGGGGCGCTGGCCGTGGCCCGCGGCCGTCAGCACAACGCCGAGGGGTGGGTCGTTCGCCGCCGGCCCGGGTCGGCCAGCGCGCAGGCGGCGTCCGCAGCACCGCCGGGCATCCCCGACAATGGCAGCACGAGCACCCAGCGGCCGGCCGGCGACGGCCGGCAGAGCGAGGAGACCCAGACCCGATGACCGGCATCACCTCCACGAGCGAGAAGCGCATGGTGCTGGTCAGCGGCCGTGCGCACCCCGAGCTGGCCGTCGACGTGGCCGCTGAGCTGGGCGTCGAGCTGGTCCCGACCAGCGGCTACGACTTCGCCAACGGCGAGATCTACGTCCGGTTCGGCGAGAGCGTGCGCGGCTGCGACACCTTCGTCGTGCAGAGCCACTGCGCCCCGATCAACCAGTGGCTGATGGAGCACCTGATCATGGTCGACGCCCTGAAGCGGGCCTCGGCCAAGCGGATCACCGTGATCGCGCCGTTCTACGCCTACAGCCGTCAGGACAAGAAGCACCGCGGTCGCGAGCCGATCTCCGCCCGGCTGGTCGCCGACATGTTCAAGACCGCGGGGGCCGACCGGCTGATGTCGGTCGACCTGCACACCGCGCAGATCCAGGGCTTCTTCGACGGCCCGGTGGACCACCTGTGGGCGATGCCGCAGTTGGCCGAGTACGTGCGGGCCAAGGTGGACGCCTCCCGGCTGACCGTGGTCAGCCCGGACGCCGGCCGGGTGCGGCTGGCCGACCAGTGGTCGGACCGGCTCGGCGCGCCGTTGGCCATCATCCACAAGCGCCGCGACCCCAGCGTGCCCAACCAGGTGAAGGTGCACGAGCTGGTCGGGGAGGTGGAGGGCCGGACCTGCGTGCTGGTGGACGACATGATCGACACCGGGGGCACGATCGTGCAGGCCGCCGAGGCGCTGCGCGACAACGGAGCAGCCGAGGTGATCGTGGCGGCCACCCACGCGGTGCTGTCCGGGCCGGCGGTGGACCGGCTGAAGAACAGCCGGATCGCCGAGGTGATCGTCACCAACACGCTGCCGATCCCGGCCGACCGCAGGTTCCCCCAGCTGACCGTGCTGTCCATCGCGCCGATGGTGGCCCGGGCCATCCGTGAGGTGTTCGACGACGGGTCGGTGACCAGCCTGTTCGACGGCAACGTCTGACCCTGCCCCGGCGCCGACCCGATTGTCCCTCCCGCGAGGCCGCGGTCTAGCATGTCGTGGTTGCCTCGGCGAGGGATACCGCTCCGGCGGATCCGTGATCGACGCGGTGCGCACGTGTGCGTCGCCTCGACCTGACGGTCCTTCCTCCCGTACGCAGCCGGCCCACCGCGTCGTGACCCCTGGGGCCACGACCACCCGAACACCCCCTCCCCCCGCCCAGCGCGGGCCGGGACGGACCACCGAACCCCGGGGCGCCCGCCGCCCCGGACCGAGGAGAGAACGACGTGTCAGAGTCCATCCTGAAGGGTCAGCCCCGTACCGAGTTCGGCAAGGGGGCAGCCCGTCGGCTGCGCCGCGCCGACCTGGTCCCGGCGGTGCTGTACGGCCACGGCACCGACCCGGTGCACGTCGCGCTGGAGGGGCACGCCACGATGCTCGCGCTCAAGCAGTCCAACGCGCTGCTGAGCATCGAGGTCGAGGGCACCACCCACCTGGCCCTGCCCAAGGACGTCCAGCGTGACCCGCTGCGCGGGTTCATCGAGCACGTGGACCTGCTGCTGGTCCGCCGCGGCGAGAAGGTCACCGTCGAGGTGCGGGTGCACGTGACCGGTGACCTCGCGCCCGGCGGCCTGCTCGTCCAGGAGATGAACACGCTGTCGCTGGAGGTCGAGGCCACCCACATCCCCGACACCGTCGAGGTCTCGGTCGAGGGCGCCGAGGTCGGCACCCGGGTGCACGCCGGCGAGCTGACCCTGCCGCCGGGAGCCTCCCTGGTCGGCGACCCCGAGCAGCTGGTGCTCAACGTCACCGAGCCGCGCTCCGAGGTCGCCGCCGACGACGCCGAGCAGGCCGAGGCCGGTACCGAGGCCACGGCGCCGGAGGCCGGTGCCCCTGCCGAGGCGGACGGCGAGCAGGCCTGACCTGCGCCTCGACACCGCTCCCGTGAGGCCGGGGACGCCGGATGCCTGAGGACCGCCCCTGGCTGGTCGTCGGGCTCGGCAACCCCGGCCTCGAGCACGCCCGGAACCGGCACAACGTGGGGGCGATGGCGTTGGAGCTGGCCGCCGCCGAGCTCGGCGGTCGGCTGACCCGGCACCGGGCCAGGGCCCGGGTGCTGCAGTCCCGGCTGCCGCCGCGGGGCGGCCGGCCGGGCCCGGCGGTGGTACTCGCCGTCCCGAGCACCTGGATGAACCTGGCCGGGGGCCCGGTGGCGGCCCTGGCCTCCTTCTTCAAGGTGCCCCTGGCCCAGGTCCTCGTGCTGCACGACGACCTGGAGACCCCCTTCGGCCAGGTGCGGGTCAAGGAGGGCGGCGGTGAGGGCGGCCACAACGGGCTGCGTTCGATCAGCCAGGCGCTCGGCGGCCGTGGCTACCCGCGGATCCGGATCGGCATCGGCCGTCCGCCCGGCCGCCAGGACCCCGCCGACTTCGTGCTGGGCAACTTCTCCGGCGCGGAGCGCAAGGAGCTGGACCTGTGCCTGCACCTGGCGGTGGACGCGGCGCTGGAGCGCGTCGCGCACGACGCGTCGGGCGCATCCTGAGCCCTCGCCGCTGATCACACGCGGCGGTTGATCGGCTACTCAGCGCCTCGTCCCGGCCAGGTGGCCGGTGACTTGTCCCCCAAATGGCCCAGTGTCTCGTGAACGGGCTGAGCGTTGCCCGCACGGCCCCCTATATTCGGCTCCGACTCGTGCACTCTCGGTAGTCGAACGTTCCAGGCACTCGGCCGACCGGGGGAACCGTCGAACGCGCAGGGAGAACTCGTGGCACTGGACCGGACCTCCGACACCGACGCCGACCTCTTCGTCACCGACCTCGGCCCCGCCCCCGAGTCCCAGCCCTGCGTCGAGGGCGCCCTGGACGAGCCCGCCGTCGACCCCACCGGCGCCGAGGACGGCGGGCGAGCCTCGGTCGGTGCCCGCGCAGCCGCCCGGGCGGCCGGGGCGGCGCGCCCCGCCGCAGCCGCCGGTCGCTCCACGGTGGGCCTGACCCGGCTGCCTCGTCCGGATGTGGTGGATGAGGATCCGGGGGTGGTGTTGGGGGGGTATCGGCGGCGGGTGTTGGTGACGGATGTGGTGTCGGGGTTGGTGGCGGGGTGGGTGGGTCTGGGGTTGCGTTTTGGGGGTGGGGGGCGGGGGTTGTATGTGGGGTTGGCGGTGGTGTTGCCGGTGGTGTGGGTGGTGTTGGTGGGGTTGCAGCGGGGGTATGAGGGTCGGTTCTTGGGGTCGGGGGTGGAGGAGTACCGGCGGGTGGGGGATGCGGGGTTGGTGTTGTTCGTGGTGATTGCGGTGGCCTCGTATGTGTTGGTGGCGCAGTTGTCGCGGGGGTTTGTGGTGGTGGTGGTGCCGTTGACGGTGGCGGGGTCGTTGGTGTGGCGGCATGTGTGGCGGGGGTGGTTGTTCCGGTTGCGGGGGGCGGGTCGGGGGTTGGCTCGGGTGTTGGTGGTGGGTCGGGCGGATGCTGCGGTGGCGGTGATTGAGAAGTTGGATCGTGAGGTGCAGCACGGGTTGGTGGCGGTGGGGGCGTGTGTGCCGTCGGTGGGGGTGGAGGTGTCTCATGTGCATGGGGTGCCGGTGGTGGGGGATCCGTCGCGGATTGTGGATGCGGTGGAGGTGACGGGGGCGCATGTGGTGGCGGTGGTCTCGCATCCGGATCTGTCGGGGGCGGCGTTGCGGCGGTTGAGCTGGGCGTTGGAGGAGCGGGGGGTGGAGTTGGTGGTCTCGCCGGGGATTGTGGAGGTGGCGGGTCCGCGGTTGAGTATCCGGCCGGTGGCGGGGTTGAGCTTGTTGCATCTGGAGCGGCCGGCGGCGGGGTTGGGTCGGCGGTTGGTGAAGGCGGGGTTTGATCGGGTGGTGGCGGGTTTGTTGGTGGTGGGGGCGTTGCCGGTGTTGGTGGGGATCGCGGTGGCGGTGCGGTGTTCGGGGCCGGGGCCGGTGTTGTTCCGGCAGGTGCGGGTGGGGGTGGGGGGCCGGTTGTTCACGATGGTGAAGTTCCGGTCGATGGTGGTGGATGCGGAGGCGCGGTTGGCGGGGCTGGCGGGGGTCAGTGAGGGTAATGGGGTGTTGTTCAAGTTGCGGGCGGATCCGCGGGTGACGCGGGTGGGGGCGGTGTTGCGGCGGTACAGCCTGGATGAGCTGCCGCAGTTGTTGAATGTGTTGCGGGGGGAGATGAGTTTGGTGGGGCCGCGGCCGCCGTTGCCGGCGGAGGTGGCGGTGTATGACGATGATGCGGCGCGGCGGTTGCGGGTCAAGCCGGGGTTGACCGGGTTGTGGCAGGTCTCGGGGCGTAGTGATCTGTCCTGGGAGGAGTCGTTGCGGTTGGACCTGCGGTATGTGGACAACTGGTCCCTGGCGATGGACCTGACCATCTTGTGGCGCACCCTGCGGGCGATGACCACCGGCTCCGGCGCCTACTGAACCCCCCACCCGCACACCCACCGAGGACGACGGAGTCCGTCCACCGTCCACCCGCTCGCTTCGTCTCACGAGGTGTGCGTGCGGTACCTTCGCGTGACCGTGACGCGATGCTCCGCATCCCCTGAAAGGCATCCATGACGTCCCCACCCGACGACGCCATGCTGGCGCGGTCGCTGGCCGAGGAGGCCGGCGACGTGCTGCTGAAGATCCGCTCCGGGCCCCTGACGGGCCGCGACCTCAAGGACGCCGGCGACGCCGGGGCCAACGAGCTGCTGCTGCGCCGGCTGGCCGAGCAGCGGCCCGGGGACCTGGTGCTCAGCGAGGAGGCGGCGGACCCGCGCGCCCGGCTGGACGCGGATCGGGTGTGGATCGTCGACCCGCTGGACGGCACCCGCGAGTTCGGCGAGCCCTCCCGCCAGGACTGGGCCGTTCACGTCGCGCTGTGGCAGTCCGGCGACCTGGTCGCCGGCGCCGTCGCGATGCCGGCCCTGGGCGTCACCTACGCCACCGACGCCCCGCCGAAGGTGCCCCCGGCCCCGCAGGGCGCGCCGCGGCTGGCCGTCAGCCGGACCCGGCCGCCCGGCTTCACCCGGGCCCTGGCCGAGCACCTGGGCGCCGACCTGGTGCCGATGGGCTCGGCCGGCGCCAAGTGCGCCAGCGTGTGGCGGGGGGAGAGCGACGCCTACGTGCACGCCGGCGGCCAGTACGAGTGGGACTCGGCCGCACCGGTCGCGGTCGCCCGCGCGGCCGGCCTGTTCACCAGCCGGATCGACGGCGGCCCGCTGCGCTACAACCAGCCCGACCCCACCCTGCCCGACCTGATCGTCTGCCGCCCAGCGCTGGCCGAGCAGATCGTGACCTGGATGAGGACGTACCTGAAGGAGGCACGATGACCGGCGCGCCCGCCGCGGGCCGCGGCGCCCAGGAGTACCGGCTGTCCCAGCTGGAGGCCCTGGAGGCCGAGGCGATCCACATCTTCCGGGAGGTGGCGGCCGAGTTCGAGCGGCCGGTGCTGCTGTTCTCCGGCGGCAAGGACTCGATCGTCATGCTCCGGCTCGCCGAGAAGGCGTTCTGGCCGGCCCGGATCCCGTTCCCGGTGATGCACGTGGACACCGGCCACAACTTCGAGGAGGTGCTGGCCTTCCGCGACAAGCGGGTCGGCGAGCTCGGCGTCCAGCTGATCGTCGCCTCGGTGCCCGAGGCCCTCGAGCGCGGGCTGGTGCACCAGCCGCCGGACGGCACCCGCAACCGGATCCAGACCCCGGTCCTGCTCGATGCGCTGGACAAGCACCGGTTCACCGCGGCCTTCGGCGGCGCCCGCCGGGACGAGGACAAGGCCCGGGCCAAGGAGCGGGTCTACTCCTTCCGCGACGAGTTCGGCCAGTGGGACCCCAAGAACCAGCGCCCCGAGCTGTGGGGGGTCTACAACAGCCGGATCCACCTGGGCGAGAGCATCCGGGTGTTCCCGCTGTCCAACTGGACCGAGCTGGACATCTGGCAGTACGTGCGCCGGGAGGGCATCGAGCTGCCCGGCATCTACTTCGCCCACCAGCGGCAGGTCTTCGACCGGGGGGGCATGCTGTACGCGGTGCACGAGGTGTGCCGGCCCAAGGAGAACGAGACGGTCTTCACCGAACGGGTCCGCTACCGGACCGTGGGCGACGCGAGCCTGACCGCGGCGGTGCGCAGCGACGCCGACACCCTCGACAAGATCATCGACGAGGTCGCCGCGACCCGGATCACCGAGCGCGGCGCCACCCGTGGCGACGACAAGTTCAGCGAGGCCGCCATGGAGGACCGCAAGCGGGAGGGCTACTTCTGATGGACATGCTGCGGTTCGCCACCGCCGGATCGGTGGACGACGGCAAGAGCACGCTGATCGGCCGGATGCTGTTCGACAGCAAGTCGATCTTCGAGGACCAGCTGGACGCGGTCGAGGCGGCCAGTGCGGCCAAAGGTGACGAGCACGTGAACCTGGCGCTGCTCACCGACGGCCTGCGCGCCGAGCGGGAGCAGGGCATCACCATCGACGTCGCCTACCGCTACTTCGCCACGCCCCGGCGCAAGTTCATCATCGCCGACACCCCGGGCCACATCCAGTACACCCGGAACATGGTCACCGGCGCCTCCACCGCGGACCTGGCGATCATCCTGGTCGACGCCCGCAAGGGCCTGGTCGAGCAGAGCCGGCGGCACGCGTTCATCGCCACCCTGCTGCGGGTGCCGCACCTGGTGCTGGCCGTGAACAAGATGGACCTGGTCGACTACCGGCAGGACGTCTTCGAGCAGATCGCCGACGAGTTCACCCGGTTCGCCGCCAAGCTCGAGGTCACCGACCTGACGATCATCCCGCTCTCGGCGCTGAACGGGGACAACATCGTCTCCCGCTCGGCCAACATGCCCTGGTACGAGGGCCCCTCGCTGCTGCACCACCTGGAGCACGTGCACGTCTCCAGCGACCGCAACCTGATCGACGTCCGGTTCCCGGTGCAGTACGTGATCCGGCCGCAGTCCTCGGCCTACCCGGACTACCGCGGCTACGCCGGTCAGGTGGCCAGCGGGGTGATGAAGCCGGGGGACGAGGTGATGGTGCTGCCCAGCGGCTTCACCAGCACCATCGAGGCGATCGACACCGCGGACGGGCCGGTCAGCGAGGCGTTCCCGCCGATGTCGGTCACCGTCCGGCTGACCGACGAGATCGACATCTCCCGCGGCGACATGATCTGCCGGCCGAACAACACGCCGATGGTCACCCAGGACGTGGACGCGATGGTGTGCTGGATGGCCGATAAGCCGCTGGTCCCCGGCCAGAAGCTGGCCCTCAAGCACACCACCCGCGCCGTCCGCAGCATGGTCAAGCAGCTGCACTACCGGCTGGACATCAACACCCTGCATCGGGACGAGGACTCCACCCAGCTCGGCCTGAACGACATCGGCCGGGTGGTGCTGCGCACCACCGGCCCGCTGTTCGCCGACGAGTACCGGCGGAACCGGACGACCGGCGGCTTCATCCTGGTCGACGAGGCCACCAACGCCACCGTCGGGGCGGGGATGATCCTGGCCACCGACTGACCGGCTGCTGAGCCGGGAGGCTCAACCGGTGGCGGCCGGCGCCGGGCGGCGGCGCCGGCCGGCCAGCAGCAGGTGCAGGCCCAGGGTCCGGCGAAGCCGCCACAGGGCGGCCGCGTAGAGCGCGGCCGGCGGCAGCAGGGCGGCCAGCACCGCGGCCGGCCCGGCGTCCGCGCCGAGTACCAGCCGGCCGGCGCCCGCACCCAGGCCGAAGCAGACCAGGCAGGCGGCGGCGGTCAGCGCGCCGGCCCGGCTGAAGGGCACCAGCCCCAGCCGGGCCCGGACCTGGACCAGCGGCGGCAGGTTGGTGGCCAGGATGGCCACCGCCCAGGCCAGCGCGGCGCCCAGGATCCCCAGCCGGGGCAGCAGCAGCAGGTTCAGCGCCACGTTCAGGGCCAGCCCTGCGCCGGTGTTGGCCAGGCTCAGGCCCGAGCGGCCCGACATCAGCAGGGCCATGTCCGCCGCGCCGCAGGCGGTGGCCACCAGCATCGCCGCGCTGATCACCACCATCGACGCGGCACCGGACTGGTAGCCGGCACCGAACACCTTCAGCACCGGGACGGCGAAGACGGCCGCGGCCAGGTACACCGGCCAGGACAGCGCGATCGACCAGGCGGTGGAGGCGGCGTACACCTGCTGCGCCTGCTCGGTGTCGCGGCGTGCGAGCAGGGTGGCCAGGGCGGGCTGCAGAACCTCCTGGACGGCCTGCACGCCGAGCAGCCCCACCGGGACCAGCCGGGTGGCCGCGGTGTACACCGCAGCCTGGGCCGGGCCGAGCATCGCCGCGACCAGCACGATGTCCAGCCGCTGCAGGCAGACCTGGAAGATCCTCGAGATGCCCCGCAACCAGGTGTAGGACCAGAACTCCCGGGCCACCGACGCCGGCCTGAGGTCGGCCCGGTCGGGGCCGGCCGGCGCGGGGCCTACCAATGCGGGGGCTACCGGTGCGCGGCCGCCCCGTTCGGCAGCGACCAGCAACCGGCGGGTGGCCGCGGCCACCACGACCAGTGCCGGCAGGTAGGGCAGGCCCCAGGCCAGGGCGGCACCCAGCACGCCGGTTCCGGCCGTCACCGCCGCCCAGACCAGCAGGAACTGCGCGCCGACCCGCCCGACCCGCTCCACCAGCACGGTCGGCCGGAAGGAGCGGAAGCCGCGGGTCGCGGCCAGCAGCAGGTCGTAGACGGCCGCGAAGGGCAGCAGCAGGAGCAGCAGCCGCAGCGCGACGACGGCGGCCGGGCCGCCGGCCGAGGTGGCGGTGCCGGCCCCGACCAGCGCGGACAGCGACCCCGCCCAGGGCCACAGCAGCGCGGCACCGGCCGCCGCGACCAGGGCCACGGGCACGAGCGCGGCCCGCAACGTGGCCCGCAGATCCTGGTTGCGGCCCTCGGCCCGGTGGGTGGCCACCCACCGGGCCAGGCCGGTGGTGGCCCCGAGCTCGACCACGGCCAGCACGATGAGGAAGACCGAGGACAGCGCCAGGAACGTGCCGGCCTCGACCTGGCCGAGCAGCCGGGTCAGGACCAGGGTCAGGGCCAGGCCGCTGAGCCCGTTGACCACCGAGCCGGCCAGGTTCGCCGCCCCACCGCGGGCCACGCGGCCCAGCTCCTCCCCGGCGGGGCGCTGACCGCTGCCGCCGGGGCCGGCGGGGGCGGTCGCCGGGCTCAGGCCGGCGTCCGGTGCGCTGACCCGGCGGCGGGTCGGTCGGCGCGGTCGAAGAGCCACGGCAGCAGATCCTGCCGCAAGGTGCGCGGCGCCAGCCCGTGACGGCGCCGGACGAGGGCCCACAGCGGTGGGCCGGCCACCACCACCAGGGCCAGGACGGCGACGGTGGCCGGCACCGGGGTGCCGAGCAGCTTCAGCCCGCTGGCCAGCAGGACCAGGCTGAGCGCGCGCCGGATCAGACCGGTGGGTGCCGACGCCGAGGCCCGGGCCCCCAGCCAGACCCCGGGCACCGAGCCGATCAGCAGGGACAGGGTGACCGCCAGCTGGAACTCCCCGAACAGGACGTGACCCAGGGCGGCCGCCCCGACCAGCGGGACGGCCTGCACCAGGTCGGTGCCGACCAGGGCGCGGCCGGACAGCCGGGGGTACAGCGCCATCAGGGCGATGATGATGATCGAACCGGAGCCGACCGAGGTCATCCCCACGATCAGCCCGCCCGCGACGCCGACCAGCAGCGTGGGCAGCGGGCGGACCGGGATCGGGCGGTCGGCGTCATCCGGCCCGGCGCTCTCGCGGGCCCGCTGCACCATCGCGGTGTAGGCGCGGTAGACCAGCGCGGTGGCCGCGACCAGCAGGGCCACGCCCAGGCTGATCCGGACCGCATTCTGCACGCCGTCCCCGGTGCCCAGCAGCTTCAGCACGAACACGCCGGCGAAGGCGCTGGGCACCGCACCGGCCATCAGCCAGCCGACCAGGCGCCAGTGCACCGAGCCGTGCCGGATGTGCACCAGGGACCCGACCGGCTTCATGATCGCCGAGGTCACCAGGTCGCTGGAGACGGCGGCCAGGGGCGGCACCCCGAAGAAGAACACCAGCATCGGGGTCATCAGGGCGCCGCCGCCCATGCCGGTCAGCCCGACGACGAAACCGACGAACAGGCCGCCGAGGATCATCAGGTAGTCCAGGTTCACGGGGGACCCTTCCGGTAGGGCGGCGGTCGGGGGAGTGGGGCAGGCGTCAGCGACTGCCGGGGAGGAAGGCCAGGCGTCGGCGCGCCGGGGCGGCGCCGTCCCGGGTCAGGTCCGAGCGCCGCCGGTCGACCAGCACCGTGCCCAGCACCCGGGCCCCGAGCAGCTGCAGCCCGTACCGGGCCCGGCCGACCTGGGCCCGGCGCACCCGGTCGGTGGGCAGGGCCAGCACGGTCAGCTCGCTGCCGGCGGCCAGCGTGCCGGTGACCGAGGAGGTGGCGGCCGGCGCGCAGACCACCACGTGCTGGTAGCGGTTGCGCAGCTCGGCGAGCACGGCGGACAGCGCCGGCCCGTCCAGCACCGCGGCACTGCTCGGGCCGTCCGAGCCGTCCTGGGCGCAGGTGAGCACGTCGGGGCCGAGCGGGCTGGTCTGCAGCAGCTCGCGGACCGGTCGGCCGGCCCCGACCGCGCCGAGCCCGGCGCCGGCGGAGATCCCCAGCAGGGCGGCCGCCGCGCCGTCCGCGGCGTCGAGCAGGACGGTCGGCACGTCGGCCGCGGCCAGCACCAGCGCGAGGTTGGCCGCCACCTGGCTCACCGCCCGGGCGTGCTGATCGGTCGCCGGGCCGGTCACGGTGACGCCGGCCCTGGAGCCGCCGGCCGCCAGCAGGGCCAGCCGCAGCCGCCGGTAGACCTCCTCCGGCGCGCTGCCCACGGCCAGCGCGCAGACCGGCTCGCCGTCGGTGAGGTCCCCGGCCGGGACGGTGCCCAGCACGACCTCCTCCGGCAGGTCGTCGGCGGTCCTGACCCGGGCGTCGAGCAGGGAACCGAGCACGACCACACCGACCGCCACCAGCAGGCCCACAAGCAGGCCGACCAGAGCGGCGACGCCGACAGCCAGCCAGGTCTGCCGGGCCGGCAGGCCGGCCGGGTCGATCACCTGGCCGGGCACCGTGGACTGCTGCTGGATGCCGGTCTGTGCTGCCTCGTCGGACTCCAGGGCCGAGACGTAGGCGTCGCGCCGCAGTCGCAGCGCGACGGTCAGTGCGTCGTCCTTGGTGGCCTGCTGGGCGCGCACCACGTCGGCGATGAGGCCCTGGATCCGGTCGCTGTCCTTGGTCAGGGCGGCGCTGCGCCGGGCGGCGTCCTGCTGGGCCGCCAGCGACCGCTGGGCGAGGAACTGCTCGGCCACCGCCTGTGCGGCGTCCCGGGCCAGCGCGGCCTGCCCGGCCGAGACCGAGACCGTCACCTCCATCGTGCTGCTCGGCACGTCCACCGACAGCCGACGGGACAGCGTCCCGGCGCTCATCCGGCCACCGAGGCCGGCGGCGGCCGCCCGGACCACCTGGGCGGAGGAGGCGTTCGCCGCCTCGGTGGCCATCATCGCGTCCAGCCGGCCGCCGACGGCGTTGAACGGGGTGCCGGCCAGCGGGGTCAGCACCACGGTGGCGGAGGCGGTGTAGCCGGGGGTGCGAAGGTAGGCCCAGCCGCCGCCGAGGACGGCGCCGAGCACGGCGGCGAGCACCAGCCAGGGGGTGGCGCGCCGGACGGCGGCCACGGTGGCGGTACCTGAGGTGGTCATGCGACTGGTTCTCCTCTGGCGTCCCGACCGGAGCGGTGTGCTGGGCTCGCGGCACCCCATCGGGGCATTCTCGACCGACTTGATCGAAATTATGCCTGAAGTCTAGGGAGAAGCGAGGTCCCCGGTCCATCCCCTTCGGGGAATCCGCTGGGTCACCGGTCCGGTCGCTGTCGGTGTGTCGCGCCCGACGCTACGCGCACCGTCACGGCCGGTGCGGCAGGCTGTGCACCGGCAGCGACGCGTCGTGCTGCTCAGGCCCGAGCCCTGCTGCTGAAACCGAAGGGAACGCATGTCCGCCGACCGCCAGCACGTGCCGCACCACCCGCAGTCGCGGGGGCAGGCACCGCTGTGGCCGGTCGAGGTCCTGCTGGTCTGCTCCTCGGGTGGCCACCTGGCCCAGCTGCACGAGCTCAAGCCGTGGTGGCAGGAGCGGTCCCGGCACTGGGTCACCTTCCGCACCCAGGACGCGGTGGAGCTGCTGGCCGGTGAGCCGGTCAGCTGGGCGCACCACCCGACCACCCGCAACCTGCCCAACCTGCTGCGCAACGCCGTCGTGGCGGCCGGGGTGCTGCGCCGGACGCGCCCGCAGGTCGTGGTCTCGACCGGTGCGGGGGTGGCCCTGCCCTTCTTCGTCCTGGCCCGGCTGCTGCGGGTGCCGACCGTGTTCATCGAGGTCTACGACCGGCTCGACGGGCCGACGCTGACCGCCCGGCTGTGCAGCCCGTTCACCACGGTCAGCTGTGCCCAGTGGCCCGAGCAGCGGGCGTTCATGCCGGACGCCGACGTGATCGGCCCGCTGCTGTGAGCCTGGACCGGCCGCCGCTGGTCCTGGTCAGCGTGGGCACCGACCACCACCCCTTCGACCGGCTGGTCGAGTGGGTGCAGGAGTGGGTCGCGACCCGGCCGCCGGGCAGCGTGCGCTGCGTGCTGCAGAGCGGGAGCTCCCGGCTGCACGAACCGGGCGGTGGCCAGCTGGTCGCCGTGCCGCTGCTGGGTCACGAGCGTCTGGTGGAGCTGATGCGGGAGGCCAGCGTGGTGGTCTGCCACGCCGGCCCGTCCACCATCACCCAGGCCCGGGCCTGCGGCCACCGGCCGCTGGTGGTGCCCCGCGATCCCGGCCTGGGCGAGCACGTGGACGACCATCAGCAGCTGTTCGCGGCCCGGATGGGTGCAGCCGGGCTGGTCGAGCTGGTCATCGACCGCCCCTCGCTGCACGCCGCCCTGGACCGCGCGCTGGCCGGCGAGCCATCCTCGGGGCCACCGGCGCCGCCGGGCGGCCGTCCTGAGCAGGACGGGCGCCGGCTCGCGACGGCGCGCACCTTCGGGGCGCTGCTGGGCCGCCTGCTCGGCCCCGACGGCGGCGCCGGGGAGCCGGTACCGCGGGTGGTGCTGATCGGTGGTGCCGGGCGCAGCGGCAGCACCCTGGTGGAGCGTCTGCTGGGCTCGCTGCCGGGCACCGTGCCCGCCGGGGAGCTGGTCCACCTGTGGGAGCGCGGGGTGGGCGCGGACGAGCTGTGCGGGTGCGGCACCCCGTTGCTCAGCTGCGCGTTCTGGACCAAGGTGGCCGAACGGGCCTACGGCGGCTGGGACCAGCTCGACCTGGACTGGGTGCTTGACACCCGGTGGACGGTCGACCGAAACCGGCGGCTGCCGTTCCTGCTCGCGCCCGGGCTGGCCCCGGCCCGCTGGCGGCGCCGGCTGCGGCTGTGGGTGGAGCACCTGGAGTCGTTGTACCGGGCGCTGGCCGAGGTCGGCGACGGGGTCGTGCTGGACTCCAGCAAGCACCTGTCCTACGCGCTGCTGCTGCACCGGGCCAGGGTGGAGCTGTCGGTGCTGGTCGTGGTGCGCGACCCGCGCGCCGTGGCGCACTCCTGGGCCTCGACCAGGGTCCGGCCCGAGGTCCGCGGGGGCCAGGCGCTGATGCCCAGGTACTCGGCGCTGAAGTCCTCCGTGCTGTGGGTGCTCAACGTGTGGGGGTACCGGCTGCTGTCCCGGCTCGGCGTCGACGTACAGGTCGTGCGCTACGAGCAGCTGTGCCAGGACCCGGCCGCCGTGCTGGCCCGGATCGCCGACCGGCTCCACCTGCCCGGGCCGCTGCCGGAGCTGACCGGGTCGGTGGTCGACCTGCCCGCCCAGCACACCTGCGCCGGGAACCCGATGCGGCTGCGGACCGGCCCGGTCACCATCGCGGCGGACCAGCGCTGGCAGCAGGAGATGCCCGCCGGAGCGCGGGCTCTGGTGACACTGGCCACCGCGCCGTGGCTGCGGGCGGCCGGCTACCGGCTGCGCGGCGCGGGTGTCACAGGCCCCGGCCGGCCCGGCTCGCCAGGCTGACCAGCGGCCCGGCCGGCAGCCCGGCGCAGACCGCCAGGGCCAGCACGGCGCGCAGCTCGCGGGGGTTGTCCCGCAGAGCCCGGCGGGCCAGGTCGGCCGCTGCGCGGCGCTGGCCGAGCGCGGCCCGGGCGAAGGCCACCCGCCCGTTCAGGTAGGCCCGGGCGGAGGGGTCCGCGCGCAGCGCCTCGTGCTTGCCGGCCAGGTAGGTCAGGGCCTCGGCGATCGTGGCCCAGCGGGTGCGGAAGAAGGAGCCCGGGTGCCAGGCGCACTCCACCAGCGGCTCGGCCAGCACCAGGACCGGGTCCACCGCAGCGGCTCGCAGCAGCCAGTCCCAGTCCTCGCCGTAGCTGCCCGGGATCTGCTCGTCGACCAGCCCGATAGGGCCGAGCAGGTCGCTGCGGTGGGTCAGGAAGGTGGAGGGGCTGGCGGCCACCACCCGGTTCCCGGCCAGGTCGCCGACGGTCAGCCGGCGCTGGGCCGGCACGCGTGCGATCCGGCGTCCGCCGTTGACCACCACGATGCCGGTGACACAGGTGCGGGCGCCCTGGTCGAGCATCAGCCGGACCTGGCGGGTGAGCTTGCCCGGCAGCCAGACGTCGTCGTCGTCGCAGAGCGCGACCAGCTCGCCGCGGGCGGCCAGGGCGCCGGTGTTGCGGGCGCCGGCCAGCCCCGGCGTCCTGCTGTTGCTGGTGACCCGGACGCAGCGGTGTGCGCCGGGCAGGTCGTGCCCGGGCACGACGGGGCACTGGTCGTAGGTCAGCACCACCTCCACCGGGCCGGGGTAGTCCTGGTCGAGGATCGCGGCCAGGGTGCGCGCCAGCAGCTCCTCGCGGCGGTGGGTGGGGACCAGCACCGAGACCCGGGGCCAGCGCCGGTCCTGCTCCGCTGGCTGGACGGCCGGCGGCACGCTCACCGGCGCCGGTCCGGGTCGACGACCAGCACCCAGGCGCCCTCGGTGCGGCCGGTGGCGGCCACCGCGGCGCTCTCGGCGTCCACCTGGCTCAGCAGGCTCGCTCCTTGCAGCACGGCCACGACCGCGACCTCGCAGCGCTGGACGACCCGCTCGTGCTCCACCGCCGCCAGCGAGGGCACCAGGACCACGACCTGGCCGCCGTCCTCGGTCAGCCGGTCCAGGGCGCCGTCCACCCGCTCGGCGGCCGGGGTGGTCGGGTCCGGGTGCAGCGAGGCGATCCGCAGCCCGGGCGAGCCGCCGGCCGCGCCCTCGAGCACCAGTCCGGCACCCAGGCCGGCCGGCCGGGCCCGCCCGTCCAGCGCGTGCAGCACCAGCCACGGCGGCGGCCCGACGGTCAGCAGGGTGGTGCGCCGGCCGGCGGTGGCCGCGGCCCGGGCCAGCTGCAGGGCGGCGGCCCGCCCGGCCTCCTCGCCGGCCGCGGCCAGCACCGCCACGGTGCGCGGCGCTCGGTCCTGGCGGGCCTGGGCCGCCGAGCGCCACCAGGGTGCCCCGCCGCCGGTCAGCACATCGACCCGGGCGATGCCGGGGGAGCCGGCCAGGTCCCGCGCCGAGCGCAGCCGTCGTCGCCGGCCCAGCAGCGGCAGGGCGGCCGACCAGACCAGCAGCCCGCCGGCCAGCCCGGAGGCCACCGGCAGCGCCTGGTCGGCCAGCCGTCGGCCGGAGACGGCCAGCGGCTGCGGGTCGAGCTGGCCCGGGCTGGTGTCCACCGCCTCCAGGGCGCCGATCGCGCTCTGCAGCCGGGTGGTCTGGCTGAGCAGCACCTGCGCCCGGCGGCCGGCCTCGGCCCGGGCCGCCGGCGGCTGCCTGCGGTCGCCGGCGGCGGCCAGGGCGGCCGCGCGCTGCCTCAGCACGCCCGCCTCGGCGTCGGTCAGCCGGGAGACCAGCTCGTCGCGGCGCCGGTCGTACATGCCCTGCCGGACCTCCAGGTAGGTGGTGGCCAGCGTCCGCGCCGCGGTCAGGGCCCGGGCGCGGTCCTGGCCGGCGACGCTGATCCTCAGCTCGCGGGTGCCGCTGGGCACCCGGATCCGGGTGCGTCGGCGCAGCTCCTGGCCGCTCAGCCCGAGCCGGGCCGCGGCTGTCGACATCACCGGCCCGCTGGTCAGGACCGACACCTCGCTGTCGATGGTCAGGGCCAGGCCGAGGCCGTCGTGGGTGGCCGGGGTGGTGATGGTGGCCGGATCGCTCAGCCGGACCGCCACGATGGCCCGGTCCGGGGCCGGGTCCCGGGCCAGCACGCCGGCCGCCAGCAGCAGCCCCGCCAGCAGGCAGACCAGCAGCGAGCGGCGGTGCCGGCGCGCCAGCAGCAACGGGCGGTCCAGGCGCAGGCTGTCGGTCGAGCCGGGCTGGGCCGGTGCGGCGGCCTCCGGCCCGGGCTCCGGGCCGGGCCGGAGGCCGCCGGGCGGCGCGGCCGCCGGGCGGCCGGGCGCCGAGTGGCCGGGCGCCGAGCGGCCGGGCGCCGAGCGGGCCAGCGCGGCACGCCGGTCGGCCTGCTGGTCCGGGGTCATCGTCGCCACGGCGGCACCTGCCCGAGCAGTGCGGCCAGGTCCTCGTCGTGCGCGGCGAAGCCCTCGGCGAGCCGGGAGCGCAGCGCAGGGCCCATCGGCGGCCGGGGCCGGGCGTTCAGCCGCGGGAAGCCGGCCAGGCCGATCACCGGCAGGCCCAGGAAGCGCAGCACCCGCGCGTAGCCGGCGGCCGGGTCGGCGAACAGCTCCTCGGCGAAGAGCACCAGCAGGCGGTCGGGCCCGACCGCCGCGTGGAACCGGCGCAGCTGCTCGGCGTAGCGGCCACGGGCCAGGTAGGCGTGGTGCTGGTGGGCCGGGCTGCGGTAGAGCGGGTCGGCGACCAGCCGCTCGTCCTCCCCATCGGTCCGGGCCGGCTCGGCGGCCAGCGCCTGCTCGAAGGGCAGGTCCTCGAAGCCTCGGCGCAGCTCGTGCTGGTGGGCGGAGAAGGCGCGCTCGACCGGGTCCCGGAGCAGCACCACCAGCCGCACGTCGGGCAGGTCGGCGGCCACCCGGGCGGCGACCGCAGGGTGGAACAGGTAGTACGGGCTGGCCTCGCCGGTCAGCGTCCGGCCGGTGCCGGTGCCGGTGCCGGTGCCGGTGCCGGCGCGCGGTCTGGCCAGCGGGAAGTGCGCCCGGTACCACTGCGGGCCGCGCCAGTAGTCCACGTCGAAGTAGTGCACGCCCTTGTGCAGGGCCGGTGGCCGGATCTGCGGGTGGGCGGCCAGCGCCCGGTGCAGGGACGTGGTCCCGCACCGCTGCGCGCCGATCAGGAGGTAGTCGGGCAGGGGCCGGTGCGCCGCGGTCGCCCGGCCCAGGCCGACGGCCAGGCCGCGCGCGCCGTGCCGGACGCGCTCCCGCACGTCGGGGGCCGGGTTCATGTCGCCTCCCTCCCGGCCAGGGTGCCGGCTCCGGTGCCGACCAGCTCCAGCACCGAACCGGCGATCAGGGCCGCGTTCCGGCGTACCAGGTGGCCGTCCTGCGCGGTGCCGTCGGTGGCGTACCGGCCGGCCAGGGTGAGCAGGTACAGCACGGCGAGGTCGTGCGGGTGGGCCTGCCCGCACGGCAGGCCGTGCAGCAGCGCGGGCGCCTCGGCGTGCAGCCGCAGGCAGGCCGCCCGCACCGGCAGGCGGTGGTCGAAGCGCAGCGTGCTCAGCCGGTGGTGCAGCGCGTCGAAGCCGACCGGTACCCCGCCGGCGAACCGCTCCCAGTCCCACAGCAGCAGGCGCGAGCCGTGCCGCGCGCTGTTCCAGCGGGTCCAGTCCCCGTGCCAGGCGCCCAGCGCCAGCTCGGTGCCGGCCAGCCGGCGGGCGAGCACGGACGCCGCCTCGACCAGGGCGGGCAGTGCCGGGACCTCGCCGTCACCGGGTCGCAGCGGCGGCCGCTCGGGCGCGGCCACCCCCAGCCTGGTCTGCACCTGCTCGGGCTCGGCGGCCAGGGCGGCCAGGCCCTGGCCCAGGGCCACCCAGAACGGGGCCTGGGTCAGCTCGGCGGCCCCCGGGCACAGGCCGGCGACCCCCCGGACCAGCTCGGCCGAGGGCGGCACCGAGCGGGTGGAGCGCAACCGGGGCACCGGCAGCGCGCTGACCACCAGCACCGGGCTGCCCAGCCAGCTGAACCGGCCGAGCAGGCGCGGGATGCTCAACCCAGGCACCGGACGGCGGGCCAGCAGCTCCAGCGCAGCCTGCTCGGTGCCGACCAGGGCGTCGGTCAGCGCAGACCGGCCGATCTTGGCGTAGGCCAGCACCGTGCCGTCCGGGCGCAGCGCCTGCAGCACCGGCTTACGGTTGGCGCGCACCGCACCGGTGCGCAGGCCGACCACCACCGGTTCGCCGAGCAGTTCCCCGAGCTGCTCGACCAGGCTGCCGGCCCGGCAGACCCACAGCCGGTCGCGCAGCACGAGACGGTCGAGCCCGGTGCCTATCAGCGCGGCCACCAGCAGCTGGGCGGGGACGTGGTCGCCGGCCCCCCAGCGCAGGGCCGCGGCGGCACCGGCCCGGCGCCCGGCCGGGAGCAGCATCCGTGGGTCGCGCCGGTTGGGCACCATCACCAGCTCAGCGGCGCCGGTGCCCCTCCGGCGGGGACCGGCCGGGACCGGGGCGGGCCAGACCAGGTCGACCGCGGCCAGCAGCGGGTCGGCGCCGTCCCGGTGCACCGGTCTCATGAGCCCGTGCCGGACCGGTCGGCCCGGCCGACCTCGGCGGCGGGCGCCGCGCCGAGCCCGGCGCTCCTGCGTCCGCCCGCCTCCAACCGGCGCCAGGCCAGGCCCAGGCCCAGCATCACGACGAACAGCGCGTGCGGCAGCAGGTTGTAGAAGAAGGTGAAGAACACCGCGGTCACCGTCATCAGGGAGACGGCGATCACCACCGGGTCGCGGCTGCCGGCCTGGCGCAGCAGGCGGTAGCCCAGGAAGCCCAGGAACAGCGCCAGCGCCGGCAGGCCCTCGGTGTAGGCGATCCGGTAGAACTGCCCGTGGGTACCGAACGGGGGCACGCTGCACTGCGGGCAGTCCGCGGTCGCGCCGCCGGCCACCGAGGCGAAGTTGCCCTGCACCGGCCGGGTCGAGCCGTAGCCGACCACCGGGGAGGACAGCGCGTACTGCAGCGTCGAGGAGGCCAGGTCGGCCCGGCGGGCGTTGCTGTGCGGGTGCTGCACCCGCTCCACGATGGTCGTCCCGAGCGGGGTGGCGACCAGCGCGAGCGCTGCGACCGCGGTGCCGGCGACCAGCGCGAGCAGGGCGCCGTAGCGACCCAGGGACGTCAGCCGGGCCGCGGCGAGCACGGCCATCAGCAGGATGCCCAGCCACATGCCACGGTTCAGGGAGTCGATCACCGGCACGACGGCGGCGGCCAGGACGACGAAGCCGACGACCCGCCGGCCGCGTCCGGCGTCCGGGGTCAGCCAGCCCAGCACGAAGAAGGGCAGGTACAGGGCCGTGTTGGCGCCCCAGGCGTTGGTGTAGGGGTAGGGAGCGGCCGGCCGGGCCTCGGCGTAGCCCAGCACGTCCTGCACCTGCGCGGTGACCGGGCGGACCAGGTCGGTGACGAAGGTGGCGTTCCGGATGCCGTGCGGCAGCAGTAGCTGCGCCGCCGAGGTCAGCTCGACGTGGGGGGCCAGCAGGCCCAGCCAGCCACCGGCCACCGAGACCACGAACAGCCAGCCGACCGCGCGCAGCACGGCCCGGGTCGCCACCTCCTGCTCGCTGTGGTTGCCGACCCAGATCATCGCGACCGTCGCGGCCGCGAAGAAGGTCGCGGTGACCAGCCAGGAGGCCAGCCGGCCCAGCCCGCCCCCGGGCACGGCGCCCGGGGCGTCGGCCCACAGCACCAGCACTGAGATCGCCACCATGGCCAGGAACAGCAGCCACAGCCCGAACCCGCGCGGTGCCTGCAGCTGCCGACGGCGGGGCAGCAGCTGCCAGACCATCACCGCGGCGGCCAGCGGCAGGATCAGACTGGCCAGACCGAGGATCCACCACAGCGGCAGCCCCACGCAGACGGCGGTCAGCGGCCAGACCGGGCCCGGGCCGGGCCGCCGTACCGGCTGGACCGGATGCGGGCGGCCGGTCAGCGTCGCGCTCATGCCACCCGCTCCCCGACCACCGGGCCGGGGCAGGCCGTGGGGTCGTCGAGGTCGTAGCCCAGGGCGCGGACGCGGTCGGAGAACCGCCGGACCAACCTGCGGTGCCGCCGGCGCAGCAACGGGTTGGCCGAGCGGGCCCAGGCGGCCCACTCCAGCTGGTAGCCCAGCGAGCGCCCGGGCTGCAGCCCGTCGGCCGACGGCGCGTCGTCCAGGCCCAGGAACTCCCCGAGCCCGGCCAGCTCCCGCTGCGGGTCGGCGACCAGCCGCTCGTACCGGACGACGGCCAGGTGCTCCACCCGCGGGGCGTCGGCCGCGAACGTCTCGTGGGCCACCACCCAGTTCTCCAGCAGCGTCGACCAGGTGGCGCCGCGGGCCCACTTGCTGGTGCCCAGCGCGACCATCGCCGGGTGCCGCACGACGGCCACGAACCGGGCGCCGGGGAACAGCGCCTGCAGATAGCGCATCCGGACCAGGTTCGGGGGTGACTTCTCCAGCAGCACCGGCCGGCTCAGGTCCCAGTACCGGCTCCAGGCCGCCGTCAGCTGGTCGGCCTGCCCGGGTCGGGCGTCGTCCTCCGTCAGGTGTGCGCTCGGGTCGAGCGCGAACCGGCCCTGGGCGCCGTGCTCACGCCCGGAGCGGTACACCCGCTGCAGGTGCTGGCCCTCGTCCTCGGGCACCCCCGTGCCGGCGAAGCCGCTGACCTGAGGATGGCCGGCCAGGGCCCGGGCCAGGGGAGTCGTCCCGCTGCGGTGCAGTCCGGCCACGAAGACCATCCGGTGCGCCTGCGTCGACGTCATGTCCCCTCTGCGGTGTCGGGCGGCCGTGCCGTGCGTGCCGCACCGAGAACGCCCGGCAGTCACCTGCCGTGCTGCCGGCCGTGCGGACGGGCATCGACCAGCCTAAGCCCCGCTCAGCCCGCCGGGGTGTCGTTGACCAGCGAGTCGTGGGCGAATCGCACCCAGGCGGCCCGCGCGGAGGCCGAGGAGTCGTAGTCGAAGCTGCACGCCGACGTGGGCCCGGTGTAGTTGCGACCGTTCCAGGACATCGCCGCGCTGTACTGGCTCCAGGCCGGCTGCTTGAGCAGGGCACGGGTCTGGTCGAACCAGGCGGCCTTGCGCCCGGGGTGGGCGGCGTCCTCGACCGAGCCGAACTCCATCACCATCAGCTGCTCGCGGGGGTGGCGGCGGCCGAAGTCGCGCTGGCCACGGAAGATGTCGGCGAAGCCGACCCAGGACTGACTGGCGCCGCGGCAGTCGTACCAGTTGTAGCCGTCGGCGGCGATCGCGTCGACGTAGGCGTCCCCGGGGTAGTAGTTGGCGGCCGCGCCGGAGTCGGTGCGGGAGAACGACCACGCGGTCAGGGTCAGCGCGTAGCGCACGTTGCGCACGCCCTGCTCGCGGTGCACCCGCCGGATGGTCCGCCAGGCGGCCTGGAAGTCCGCCCCGCTGCCGCTGGGCCGGGAGGCGGCGGCCTCCGGCTCGTGGTTGAAGATGAACCACACCGGACGGCCGTAGCGCTTCAGGTCCTTGGCCTGGGCGACCAGCTCGGCGTACAACCGGTCCCCGGGGCGGGCGTCGGCGATCGCCCGGAAGGAGACGAAGCTGCCGTTGGCCCGCTGCGCCTTGACCGAGACGAAGGGCAGGTGGTGGCCGGCGTCCGCGCCGGCCAGCCAGGCGGGCAGCACCGGGTCGCCCCAGGAGCGGTAGATCCGGACGCCGTCCAGAGAGGTGCCGGCCACCGCCTCGTCCCGGCCCAGCTCGGCGCGCCCGCCGACCGCGGCGCCGAACACCACGTGCCGCGCCGTCGCCGCGGAGGCGGCGGTGCCGCCGAGCGCGCCGAACAGGGCCAGGGCGCCGGCGGCCGCGGTCACCGCGACCGCCCGGGCCCACGCCGACCTCGTGGCGGCCGGCCCGCGGACCGTCCGGCGGGGGCTGCGCTGGGTCGTCCACGGCAATGTCATGCGTGCGCTCCTGTCTGCCCGGGGCGCCGCCCGGACGGGTGGCGCCGCTACCTGCGGCAGCTCGGCTGGCTGCCTGACGGTCAGGTCGGGCCGGCGCCGATGATGCTTGACCCTCCCCCGGCCGGCCGGGCCGGGGGTCACCCGTTCGGGGGAGAGGGGGGAAACGACAGTCACGCTCTGCAAGCAGGCCGACCCTCGCCGGCGGGCCGGCCGGGTTCAGTGCGGGATGCTCAGGCCGGCGAACCTCGGGTCGGCGGCCAGCGCGCCGAACGCCTGGGTCGCCGAGGTGCTGGAGGCCAGGTCGAAGGCGCACGGGAAGCTGGGTGAGTTCCGGCCGCTCCACTGCAGGGCCGCGACCACACGGGCGTAGGCCGGCGAGGTGAGCGTGGCCCGGGCGTCGTCCACCCACTGGGCCTTGCGGCCGGGCTGCTGGCTGTCCTCCTCGCTGGACCACTCCAGGAAGGCGACCGGCAGGTTGCCGTGGTCGGCGGCGAAGCTCATCACGTCCGCGCTCTGGTCGGCGAAGGAACGCCACCGGCCGTTCGGGTTGCCGCAGGTGTAGAAGTTGTAGACGTCGGCGCCGACCACGTCAACGTAGCCGGTGCCGGGCCAGAAGTTGACCGAGGCGCGGTCGTCGGTGCGGGTGAAGCCCCATCCGGTGGTGGTCCACACGTTGACCGCGTTGGTGGCGCCCTCGGCCCGCAGGATGCTCACCCAGGCCCGCCACGCCCGCACGAAGGTGGGGCCGTCGCCGAACGTCGCGGCCTCCTGGGCGTCCGGCTCGTGCTGGTAGACCAGGTAGACGGTCCGGCCGTAGGCGCGCACCTGGCGGGCCATCTGCTGGGCCTCGGTGTACACCCGCGAGCCCGGCTTCGCGTCGGCCAGGTCGGCGTAGCTGACGATGCTGCCGTCGCGCCGCTTGCTGCGCACGGACAGGAACAGGGCGTGGTCCTGGCCCATGGCAGTGGTAGCGCCGTCGAACAGCGTGTCCCCCCACAGCTTGTAGACCCGCACGCCACCGACCCGGTGGCCGAGCTCGGTCTCCTGCTGGCCCAGCTGGGCCACGGTGGCGGCCGCCACGCCGAACACCACCGGGGCCCGGGTGGGCAGCGGCTGGGTCGGCGTCGGGGTCGGCGTCGGGGTCGGCGCGGGCGCCGGGCCGGAGGACGGCGCCGGCGTGGGTGCCGAACCGGCCGAGCTGCGCCCGACCACGGCGCCGACCACGGCGCCGGAGGCCGACCCCCGGCGGCCCCCGCCGCCGGCCGGAGCCCCCCGGGTGGCCGCCGGGAGTCCGCGACGGACCTCGGAGCGGCCGTTGGCCACGATCGCCGCCCAGGCCGCGGCGGAGGTCCCGCCGGCGCTCAACGCGGCGGCGCGGCCGGTCTCAGCGGCCAGCCGGGCCAGCGGCAGGGCCGCGACACCGCGCGCGGCGGGCGGTTCGGCCGCGGTGGCCGGCGCTCCGGCGGCGGCGGGCAGCAGGGGCAGCAGGCCGAGCGCGAGGGACGAGGCCATCGCGCCGGTCAGGACCCGGGCACGGGGGGGTAGCGGCATGGCGGGGCTCCTCCAGCCGCCGCGCACCGACCGGGGAACCGGCCAGGGGAGGGGTGTGCGGCGATAGGGAGGTCTTCGTCGCCGTCCGCCGGGCTCTTGCCCGATCCGGCCGGCGCTCACGCCCCGGGCGCAGCGTCGGCTGCGGTGGGTGCACCGCAGGCGCCCCGGCCACCCGCACGGCTGGCACCCGGCCGGCCGAGCGGCCCGACCGGGCTGAGCGGGCTGTGCCCGCGTACCCTGGAACGGCCTAGAAACCGCGGGGCCGCCGTGCCGCATCCGGCGTGACCGGCGGCCCGCACCGATCCCTGGACGAGAACCTGATGACCCTGCACGGCCTGCTGGACGTGGTCCGCGCCGACCCCGGCCTGGCCGCCATCACCTCTGCCGTCGCCGAACGTGTGGCCGCCCTGGACGTGGTCGCCCCGCCGGGGGTCCGGCCGCTCGCCGTGGCCCTGGTCGCCGGCCCCACCCCTCGTGGCGCCGGACGACCTGTGCTCGCGGTGACCGCCACCGCCCGGGAGGCCGACGAGCTCGCTGCTGCGCTGCGGTGCTACCTCCCGCCCGACTCGGTGGTGGACTTCCCGGCCTGGGAGACCCTGCCGCACGAACGGTTGTCCCCCCGCTCAGACACTGTCGGTCGCCGGCTGGCCGTGATGAGGCGTTTGGCCCACCCCCGGACGGACGATCCGGCCAGCGGGCCGGTGTCGGTCGTGGTCGCACCGGTGAGGGCGGTACTCCAACCGGTGGTCCGCGGACTGGGTGACCTGGAGCCGGTGTCGCTGGCCGCCGGCGACACCGCGGACCTGGACACCGTCGTCGAGCAGCTGGTCGCCGCCGCCTACACCCGGGTCGAGATGGTCGAGCGACGAGGGGAGTTCGCCGTCCGGGGCGGCATCCTGGACGTCTTCCCGCCCACCGAGGACCACCCGCTGCGGGTGGAGCTGTGGGGCGACGAGGTGGAGGAGGTGCGCTGGTTCTCGGTGGCCGACCAGCGCAGCCTGGAGCTGACCGAGCGTGGGCTGTGGGCCCCGCCGTGCCGGGAGGTGCTGCTCACCGACGCCGTCCGGGAACGAGCCGCCGCGCTGGCCGAGCAGCTGCCCGGCGTCGCCGACATGCTGGCCAAGGTGGCCGCCGGGGTGGCCGTGGAGGGCATGGAGTCGCTGGCGCCGCTGCTGGTCGAGGGCATGCAGCCGGTGCTGGACCTGATGCCGCAGGGCAGTCATGTGCTGCTGATGGACCCGGAGAAGATCCGCTCCCGGGCGCACGACCTGATCCGGACCAGCGCGGAGTTCCTGGACGCCGCCTGGGCCAACGCCGCGGCCGGCAACAGTGTCCCGGTCGACCTGGGCCTGGACGAGGCCAACTTCTGGTCCCTGGCCGACGTGCGGGCCCACGCCCTGGCCGCCGGGATGCCCTGGTGGGGCCTGACCTCGCTGAACCGGGACGCCGAGCTGGTCGACCTGCGCGACGTCGCCTCCGGGGAGGACACCGAGGTGGTCACGGTCGGTGCCCGGGAGGTGGTCGGCTACGCCGGTGACACCGAGCGGGCGCTGGCCGACCTGCGGGCCCTGGTGTCGGCCGGCTGGACCGTGGTGGCCACCACCGAGGGCGCCGGGCCGGCCCGGCGGATGGTGGAGGTGCTGGCCGGCGCCGACGTGCCGGCCCGGTTGACGCCGGCGGTGCAGGAGGCGCCCTCGCCCGGGGTGGTGCACGTGACCACCGCCGGCGCCGAGCACGGCTTCATCAGCGACGGTCTGCGCCTGGCGCTGCTCACCGAGAGCGACATCGCCGGCACCCGCTCGGGAACCCGCGACATGCGGCGGCTGCCGAGCCGGCGGCGGAACGTGGTGGACCCGCTGCAGCTGCGAGCCGGCGACTTCGTGGTGCACGAGCAGCACGGCGTCGGGCGCTACGTGGAGATGATCCAGCGCACCGTGCAGGGTGCGACCCGCGAGTACCTGGTGATCGAGTACGCGCCGAGCAAGCGCGGCCAGCCCGGGGACCGCCTGTTCGTGCCCTCCGACTCCCTGGACCAGGTCACCCGGTACGTGGGCGGGGAGTCCCCGGCCCTGAACAAGATGGGCGGCGGGGACTGGGCCAAGACCAAGGGCCGGGCCCGCAAGGCGGTCCGGGAGATCGCCGGTGAGCTGATCCGGTTGTACTCGGCCCGGATGGCCTCCTCCGGGTACGCCTTCGGCCCGGACACGCCCTGGCAGCGCGAGCTGGAGGACGCCTTCGCCTACGTGGAGACCCCCGACCAGCTCTCCTGCATCGAGGAGGTCAAGGCCGACATGGAGAAGCCGATCCCGATGGACCGGCTGCTGTGCGGCGACGTCGGCTACGGCAAGACCGAGATCGCCGTCCGGGCGGCGTTCAAGGCGGTGCAGGACGGCAAGCAGGTCGCGGTGCTGGTGCCCACCACCCTGCTGGTGCAGCAGCACTTCGAGACCTTCACCGAGCGCTACGCCAACTTCCCGGTGAGCGTGCGGGCGCTGTCCCGCTTCCAGTCCGACAAGGACTCCAAGGCCACCCTGGAGGGCCTGGCCGACGGCTCGGTGGACGTGGTGATCGGTACCCACCGGCTGCTGTCCGGTGAGGTGCGGTTCAAGGATCTCGGGCTGATCGTGGTGGACGAGGAGCAGCGGTTCGGCGTCGAGCACAAGGAGAAGCTCAAGGCGCTGCGGACCAACGTGGACGTGCTGGCGATGAGCGCCACCCCGATCCCGCGGACGCTGGAGATGGCGGTCACCGGGATCCGGGAGATGTCCACCCTGGCCACCCCGCCGGAGGAACGGCACCCGGTGCTGACCTTCGTCGGCGGCTACGACGAGAAGCAGATCGCGGCCGCGGTGCGGCGCGAGCTGCTCCGCGAGGGCCAGGTGTTCTACGTGCACAACCGGGTGGAGTCGATCGAGCGGGCCGCGGCCCGGATCAGCGAGCTCGTCCCTGAGGCGAGGGTGGCCACCGCGCACGGCAAGCTCGGTGAGCACCGCCTCGAGCAGGTGATCGTCGACTTCTGGGAGAAGCGCTACGACGTCCTGGTCTGCACCACCATCGTGGAGACCGGGCTGGACATCTCCAACGCCAACACCCTGATCCTGGAGCGGGCCGACGCGCTCGGGCTCTCCCAGCTTCACCAGCTGCGGGGCCGGGTCGGCCGCGGCCGGGAACGGGCCTACGCCTACTTCATGTACCCGCCGGAGAAGCCGCTGACCGAGACGGCGCACGACCGGCTGCAGACCATCGCCCAGCACACCGACCTGGGGGCCGGGATCCAGGTCGCGATGAAGGACCTGGAGATCCGCGGCGCCGGCAACCTGCTCGGTGGGGAGCAGTCCGGCCACGTCGAGGGCGTCGGCTTCGACCTGTACGTGCGCCTGGTCGGGGAGGCGGTGGCCGAGTTCAAGGGCGAGGTGGCCGAGGAGCGGCCCGAGGTGAAGATCGAGCTGCCGATCGACGCGCACCTGCCGCACAGCTACGTGCCGGGGGAGCGACTGCGGCTGGAGGCCTACCGCAAGATCGCGGAGGTGGCCGGCGAGGACGGTCTGGACGCGATCCGGGCCGAGCTGAAGGACCGGTATGGGCCGCTGCCGGAGCCGGTCGAGCGGCTGCTGTCGGTGGCCCGGTTCCGGATCCTGGCCCGCCAGGCCCACCTGACCGAGGTCACCGCGCAGGGCAACCACATCCGGTTCGGCCCGGTGGACCTGCCCGAGTCCGCGCAGCTGCGGCTGAAGCGGCTCTATCCGGCCACCCTGGTCAAGCCCACGGTGCACAGCATCCTGGTGCCGCGCCCGGCGACGGCCCGGATCGGCGGCACCCCGCTGCGCGACCAGGCCCTGCTGGACTGGTGCGCGGAGGTCATCCGGGCGGTCCTACTGGACTCGGTGCCGGCCGCGGCCGCGGTCGCCGCGGCGGCGCGCTGACCGGGCGCGGCGCCCGGGTCCGGTACCGGGCGGGGTCCGGTGGCTACGATGCGGGGCGAGAGCCCGCAGTGGGGTCAGCGAGAAGGGGAGCCACGTGAGCCGCACCGCCAGGTCGACCCGGGCCGACCGGCCGCACCGTGCCCGGG
Source organism: uncultured Actinomycetota bacterium (assembly GCA_963821825.1). Classification (GTDB taxonomy): domain Bacteria; phylum Actinomycetota; class Actinomycetes; order Actinomycetales; family Kineosporiaceae; genus CAWGFD01. Next base: position 3,309,862 of record CAWGFD010000002.1, on the reverse strand, counting down.
CCCGTGCCCGGGTGCTCGCCCCAGTGGCGGTGGCCCTCTGCCTGGGCCTGTCGGCCTGCGGCGGGGCGCAGGCCGGTGCCGCCGCGGTGGTCGACGGCCGGCGGATCTCCACCAGCGCGGTGAACACCGCGACCACCCAGCTCCAGCGGTGGGTGGGCACCCAGCAGACGCTGACCCCGCGGGACATCCTGCAGCTGCTGGTGCTGCAGCCCTTCGTGGTCAAGGCCGGCTCCCAGGCCGGGGTGGTGCTCTCCGCCGCCCAGGCGCAGCAGGCCATCCTCAGCAGCGGCCGGCTGAGCGACCCGGCCACCTCCACCGTGGAGGCCCTGCAGGCCGGCGGGACGCTGCAGCGGCTGCAGCAGGCGGCCCAGACCGACGAGAAGGCGCAGGCCGCGCTGGCCCAGGTCCAGCAGCAGCTGGCCAAGGCCAAGGTGCAGGTGAACCCCCGGTTCGGCACGTTCGACCCGACCACCCAGACGATCGTCAACAGCGCGCCGGACTGGCTGGTCACCACCGCCTCGGGAGCCGGCCCGACCAGTCCGGGCTCCTCCTCCAGCCCCAGCGGGAGCACGCCCTGACCCAGCCGTCGCCGCCCGGTCGGCTGGTGCTGCTGCTGCTCAGCCCGCGCACCCCGGCCGGGTTGCTCACCTGGCCGGCCTGGCAGGCACTGACCGGGGCCGCCCAGGTGCTGGCCGCCGACCTGGACCCGGCCTGGCTGCAGGCCCTGGCCGAGGCCGGCGTCGCGGTCCGCGACGTCGCCGAGCTTCCGGTGCCCGAGCGGGCCGGCCTGCTGGTGACCCTGGCCGGCGCTGCGGTGGTGGTGTGGTTCGGGTCCCCGGACGGCGACCCGGGGCTGACCGACGCGCTGGCCGACCAGCTGTCCCAGCAGGCCGTGGCCGGTGCACCGCCGGAGCTTGAGGTGCTGACCGGCGCGTTCGACCTGCCCGGGGCCCGGTTGCTGGACCTGGTCGCGGTGATGGACACCTTGCGCTCCCCGGGCGGCTGCCCGTGGGACGCCGAGCAGACCCACACCTCGCTGCTGCCCTACCTGCTGGAGGAGACGCACGAGGTGGTCGAGGCGGTGGAGTCCGGCGACCGCGAGCACCTGGTCGAGGAGCTGGGGGACCTGCTGCTGCAGGTCGTCTTCCATGCTCGGGTGGCCCAGGAGGACACGCAGACACCGTTCGACATCGACGAGGTGGCTGGCGGCATCGTGGCCAAGCTCATCCGGCGGCACCCGCACGTGTTCGACGCCGCCCCGGCGGGGCCTGCGCAGCGGGTCGCCGCGGACTGGGAGGACCTCAAGGCGGCCGAGAAGCCCGGCCGCGGCACCTACGACGGCATCCCGGCCACCCTGCCGGCGCTGGCCCGGGCGCAGAAGATGCTCGCCCGACTGGAGCGGGCCGGCACCGACCCGCAGCAGGCGGCCGGCGATGCGGCGGGCCAGGACCCGGTGCGCCAGGCCCTGCTGGCGGCGGTGCTGGCGGCGCGGGCGGCTGGCGTCGACGCCGAGGCCACGCTGCGGGCCGCGCTGCGCAGCCTGCCCGGCGCCTGACCGTGACGCCCGCAGCGGGTGACCCGGACGGGCCCTGGGACGTCTGGCAGGAGGTCGCGGACGGCGTGCTGCTGCGCCGGCACCGGCGCTGGTCGGTGAACAGCGTGCTGGTGCTGGGCGGCGCCGGCGTCCTGGTGGTGGACGCCGGGGAGTCCGCCGCGGCCGGGGCGGAGCTGGTCGCGGCCGTCCGGGCGGTCAGCCCGCTGCCGTGGACGCTCGTCCTGACCCACGCCCACCACGACCACCTGCTGGGCGCCGGTGCGTTCCTGCCCGCCCGGATCTGGGGCACTCCGGGCTGTCACCGGCACGCCGTCCGGCACGGTGAGCGGGACCGGGCGCAGGCCGCGCGGGAGCTGGCGGAGGACGGCGACAGCGACGGCGCGGACGCCGTCGCCCGCTCACCCGTGGTGACCCCCAACCGGCTGATGGGTGACCGCTCGCACCGGCTGGACCTGGGCGGGCGGGTGGTGGACCTGGTGCACCCGGGCCCCGGGCACACCGACCACGACCTGGTGGTGTCGGTGCCGGACGCCGGGCTGCTGGTGGCCGGGGACCTGGTCGAGCAGGGCGCCTCGCCCTCCTTCGAGGACTCCTGGCCGCTGGACTGGCCGGCGGCCCTGGACGTGCTGCTCGACCTGGCCGGCCCGGGCCCGGCGCTGGTCGTGCCCGGGCACGGCCGGCCGGTCGAACCCGACGCCGTCCGGGCCCAGCGCGAGCTGCTGGCGCAGGTGGCCCGGACGGCGCAGCAGGGCGGCGACCCGGACGCCTGGCCGGACACCGGGCTGCCCGAGGCCGCCGGCCGGCTGGCGCTGGCCCGGGCCGTCCGGCAGCTGACCTCCCCTGCCCGCCGCCCGGCCGGCCGGCCGGGCGGCGGGCAGGGGACAGGGCCTGGTGCCGGCCCGGGGAGCGGGCAGGCGTGCGGCCCCGGCCCGGGCGGGGAAGGATCGGCGCGGTGAACGAGCCCCCCGTTGCCGACGGCGTCGACCGGTTCCGCCGCACCGCCCGGCAGGTGCTCGATGTCCTGCTGGAGACCCACCCGGAGTGGGCCACCGAGGTCGGCGACCACCGCTTCGACGACCGGCTCAGCGACCTCGGCGCGGCCGGCGCCCAGACGGCCGCCGGGTTGCTGACCGACGCGCTGGGCGCGCTGGACGACGTCGACGACACCGCGCTGGACGTGCCTGACCAGGTCGACCTGGAGATCCTGCGCTCGGCCACCGCGGCCCAGCTGTGGCTGCGCACGGAACTGCGCGAGGCCGACCGCGACCCGATGCAGCATCTGCCGACCGAGGGCCTGTACCCGCTGCTGGCCCGGCAGACCATCCCGGTGCCGGAGCGGCTGCGCGCGCTGACGGCCCGGCTGGGCGCCGTACCCGAACGCCTGGAGCAGGCCCGCCGGCAGCTGACCGGGATGTCCCGGGTGCACGTCGAGACGGCCATCGTGCAGGCCGGCGGGGTGCTCGGGATGATCGAGGAGGAGCTGGAGCCGCTGCTGGAGCAGGAGCCGCGGATGCGCAGCGGCCTGGACCCGGTCCGGCAGGCGGCGGCCCAGGCCGTCGGCGACTACCGGGCCTGGCTGGCCGAGCAGCTGCCCACCGCGGACGGCGACCCGCGGCTGGGCGCCGAGCGGTTCGCAGCCAAGCTCTGGTACACCCTGGACGTCGAGGTCGGGGCCGAGGCACTGCTGGTCCGGGCGGAGTCGGACCTGCTCGCGGTGGAGGACCAGCTCGCCGAGCTGGCCGGGCAGCTGCCCGACGCCGGGCAGAACCAGGTCCGCGGCGTCCTGGACCGGCTGGCGGCGCAGGCGCCGATGGCCGACGCGGGCATCCTGGCCGCCTGCCGGCAGGCGCTGGCGGACTGCACGGCCCGGGTCCGGGAGCTGGACCTGGTCACGGTCCCGGAGGATCCGGTGCAGATCATGGTGATGCCGGAGAGCCGGCGCGGGGTCGCGGTCGCCTACTGCGACCCCCCGGGCGCGCTGGAGGCGGCCGGGCCGGACGGGCAGCGGGCGCCCACCTTCTTCGCCGTCTCCCCGACCCCGCGGGACTGGGACCAGGCCCGGGTCGCCTCCTTCTACCGCGAGTACAACGGCCACATGGTGCGCAACCTCACCGTCCACGAGGCGATGCCCGGTCACGTGCTGCAGCTGGCGCACGCTGCGCGGCTGCGGGCCGGAACCGACGTCCGGCGGACGCTGTGGAGCGGGCCGTTCGTGGAGGGCTGGGCGGTCTACGCCGAGGAGCTTCTCGCCCTCCCCGGCCTGTTCGGGGACGGCACCGTGGACGGGGTAGGGGCCCTCGGCGAGCGGGTGCCGGACGACCTGGCCCTGCGGCTGACGCAGCTGAAGATGCAGCTGCGCACCATCATCAACACCATCCTGGACATCCGGGTGCACACCGCCGGGATGACCCGTCCGGAGGCGATGACGCTGATGACGGCGCGCGGCCACCAGGAGGAGGGCGAAGCGGCCGGCAAGTGGCGCCGGGCGCTGCTGACCTCCACCCAGCTGTCCACGTACTACGCCGGCTACCAGGGGGTGCGCGACCTGGCCGGCCGGGCCCGCGCGGCCCACCCCGGGTGGAGCACCCGGCGGCTGCACGACGCGATGCTGGCCCACGGCTCACCGCCGCCGCGTCACCTGGCGGCCCTGCTCGGGGTCTGACCTCAGCGAGCCTGAGCGGCCGGGCGGGCTGGCCGCGGGCCCGGACCGGCCGTGCGGCTAGTCTGGGCCCGGCCGCAGGCGGCCACCGCCGCGCGCCTCGCAACCGGACCCGACTCGCAGGAGCCTCACGTGGCCAGCATCGACGCCGTCGCAGCACGCGAAATTCTCGACTCACGGGGCAACCCGACCGTGGAGGTCGTCGTGCTCCTCGACGACGGCACCTCCGCCACCGCCGCCGTCCCCTCGGGGGCCTCAACCGGCGCCTTCGAGGCCGTCGAACGGCGCGACGGGGACGCCGCCCGCTACCTGGGCAAGGGGGTGCAGCAGGCGGTCGCCGCGGTCGAGGAGCAGCTCGCGCCGGAGATCCTCGGCATGGACGCCGCCGAGCAGCGGCTGATCGACCAGGCGATGATCGACCTGGACGGCACCGACAACAAGGCCTCGATCGGCGCGAACGCCATCCTCGGGGTGTCGCTGGCGGTGGCCAAGGCGGCGGCCGAGTCGGCCGGCCTGCCGCTGTTCCGCTACGTGGGCGGCCCGAACGCGCACACCCTGCCGGTGCCCATGATGAACATCCTGAACGGCGGCGCGCACGCCGACTCCGGGGTGGACATCCAGGAGTTCATGATCGCCCCGATCGGCGCGGGCAGCTTCAAGGAGGCGCTGCGCTGGGGGGCGGAGGTCTACCACACCCTGAAGTCGGTGCTGAAGAGCAAGGGCCTGTCCACCGGGCTGGGCGACGAGGGTGGCTTCGCACCGAGCCTGGGCAGCAACCGGGAGGCCCTCGACGTGATCGCCGAGGCGGTCGGCAAGGCCGGGTTCAGCCTGGGCTCGGACATCGCCCTGGCCCTGGACGCCGCCTCCACCGAGTTCTTCGCCGACGGCGCCTACAGTTTCGAGGGCTCCCAGCGCTCCAGCGACCAGATGGTCGAGTACTACACCGGCCTGGTGGACGGCTTCCCGCTGGTCTCCCTGGAGGACCCGCTGGCCGAGGACGACTGGGAGGGCTGGCAGGCGCTGACCGCGGCGCTCGGCTCGCGGGTGCAGATCGTCGGGGACGACCTGTTCGTGACCAACCCGACCCGGCTGCGCCGCGGGATCGAGACGAGGGCCGCGAACGCCCTGCTGGTCAAGGTGAACCAGATCGGCACCCTGAGCGAGACCCTCGACGCCGTCTCGATGGCGCACCGCAGCGGCTTCCGCTGCATGATGAGCCACCGGTCGGGGGAGACCGAGGACACCACGATCGCCGACCTGGCCGTGGCCACCGACTGCGGCCAGATCAAGACCGGGGCGCCGGCCCGGTCGGAGCGGGTGGCCAAGTACAACCAGCTGCTGCGCATCGAGGAGGAGCTGGACGACGCGGCCGTGTACTCCGGCGCGTCGTCGTTCCCGCGGTTCAGCGCCTGAGCGATGATCGGTACCGGGCCGGCGTCCGCCGGCCCGGTACCGATCGAGCCGGCCCACACCGTCCCGCCTGCCCTGCGCGCGGGACGGCGGGCGCGGAGAACGGGTGGTGCGCGAGATGACGGCACGCAGGCCGTCCGGCCCGGGGCGGGCCGCGCGGAGACCGGACGCCGGTCGCTCGCGCACGGCCACCGGGCGCACTCCGGCGGTCGGCCGGGCGGTGCCGCGCAGCAGCCACCAGCAGCCGCCGCCCGAGCCGGGGCCCCTGGCCCAGGTGCTCGGTGGCGTCGGGCGCCGCCGGCTGCCCGTGCTGCGACCCATCACCTGGGTGTCGGTGACCTTCGTGGCGCTGGCCATCCTGCTGGCCCCGGCCGCCCGCACCTACCTGGTGCAGCGCTCCCAGATCGACGCGGCGCAGGCGCAGAACGCCCAGCTGCGGGCCCAGGTGAGCACGATGAGCCAGCAGCAGCAGCGCTGGCGGGACCCGACCTACGTGGCCGCCCAGGCCCGTTCCCGGCTCAACTTCGTCTTCCCCGGGGAGACCGCGCTGACCGTGAAGGGTCCGCTGACCGGGACGGCCGACCCCGACCCGCGCGACCTGGCCGCCTCTGCCTCGGCGGCTGCCGCGACCAGCTCGCCGGGGCAGGCCTGGTTCGGCAAGCTCTGGACGTCGGTGCAGCTGGCCGGCAGCGACGGGACCGGGCCCGGGACCTCGCGTTGACCGCCGGGCCGCCCGAGCCCTCCTGCCCTGGGCGAGAGGTCGCCGTCGACGACGTCCGCGCGGTACGGGCCCAGCTCGGCCGCCCGCCCCGCGGGATGGTGTCGGTGGCCCACCGCTGCCGCTGCGGCCTGCCGGACGTGGTCCGCACCGCGCCACGGCTGGAGGACGGCACGCCCTTCCCGACCACCTACTACCTGACCTGCCCACGAGCGGCCGGGGCGATCGGCACCCTGGAGAGCTCGGGCCTGATGCGGGAGATGACCCAGCGGCTGCAGGACGACGTCGAGCTGGCCGCCGGGCATCGGCGAGCCCACCTGGACTACCTGCGCCGGCGCGCGGAGCTGGGCTCCGCACCCGAGATCGACGGCGTCTCGGCCGGCGGCATGCCGGACCGGGTGAAGTGCCTGCACGTGCTCGTCGCACACGCGCTGGCCGCCGGGCCGGGCGTCAACCCGCTGGGTGACCAGGCGCTGGGCCTGCTGCCGGACTGGGCGCAGGCCGGCCCCTGCGTGCCGCCGGCATGAGGGTCGCCGCGCTGGACTGCGGCACGAACTCGCTGCGCCTGCTGGTCAGCGACGTCGAGGCCGGCGCCGCCCGGGACGTGGTCCGCCGGATGGAGGTGGTCCGGCTCGGGGAGGGCGTGGACCGCACCGGACGGTTCTCTGCCGAGGCGCTGCGCCGGACCCTGTCGGTCACCGCGGCGTACGCCCGGACCTGCCGCGAGCTGGACGTCGAGCGCGTCCGGTTCGTGGCCACCTCGGCCAGCCGGGACGTCGCCAACCGCGAGGAGCTGTACGCCGGGGTGCAGCAGGCGCTGGACGCGCCCGCCGAGGTGATCGACGGGCTGACCGAGGCGCGGCTGTCCTTCCGCGGGGCGACGGCGGGGCTGGCGGACCTGGCCGGCCGGACGGCGCTGGTCGTCGACATCGGCGGTGGCAGCACCGAGCTGGTCCGCGGCCGGGCCGACGTCGAGGCGTCGATCTCGGTGGACATCGGCTGCGTCCGGCTGACCGAGCGGCACGCGGTGGGGGAGCGGCTGGACCCCCGGACCCGGGCTCTGGTTCAGTCCGACGTCGACGCCGCGCTCGAGCGCGCGTTCACCGAGGTGGTGCCGGGCGGGAGCGACGTCCTGGTCGGTCTGGCCGGCACCGTCACTACGGTGACCGCGCACGCCCTGCGCCTGGACCGCTACGACAGCGAGGTGCTGCACGCTCACCGGTCCACCCCAGCCGAGCTGGTGGTGGCCTGCGAGGAGCTGGCCGCCGCGAGCCGGGCCGAGCGCGCCCGGCTGCCGTTCATGCACCCCGGTCGGGTCGACGTGATCGCCGTCGGCGCGCTGATCTGGGCCGGCGTGCTGCGCCGCGCCGAGGCCGTGGGCGTGCGCACCGTGCTGACCAGCGAGCACGACATCCTGGACGGCATCGCCCTCGACCTGGCCGCCCAGCCCCGCCCGTGACCACGCGATCCCCCTCGCTCATGGCCATGATCGCGGTGAGATCCGCAGATCCGCCCAGTAGCGAGGGCCGATCCCCTCATCTGACGACGATCATGAGGACGGCGGCGGTCCCGGGTTGCTGGGCCGGCGGCCAGCGGCTTGAGTTCAGCCCATGGGAGACATGGTCAGCTTCGCCAGCAACGGAGGCACCGCCGAGGGTTACCTGGCGGTGCCGGAGTCCGGGAGCGGTCCCGGCGTCATCGTGATCCAGGAGTGGTGGGGCCTGGTCGGGCACATCAAGCACCTGGCCGACCGGTTCGCCGCCGAGGGGTTCGTGGCCCTGGCGCCGGACTTCTACCACGGGGCGAGCACCGGCGAGCCCGACGAGGCGATGCGGCTGATGATGGGCATGGCCATGGACCAGGCGGCCAAGGACATCGCCGGCGCCGCCACCTACCTGTCCGGCCTGGAGCAGGTCTCGGCGCCCGGGATCGGCGCGGTCGGGTTCTGCATGGGCGGCTCGCTCGCCCTGTGGAGCGCCACCGTGGCCGAGAACGTGCAGGCCGCGGTCGGCTTCTACCCCGCCGTCCCCTGGGAGCGGATGTCGCCGGACTGGCCCAGCTACACCGGCAAGGCCGCGATGATCCACTGCTCGGAGGAGGACGGCACGTCCAGCGCGGAGGGCATCCAGACCGCCGTCCGGCTGATCAAGGACGCCGGCGGCGAGGTCAGCACCTACGACTACCCGGGCACCCAGCACGCGTTCTTCAACGACGAGCGCCCGGAGGTGCACGACCCGCAGGCCTCCGAGCAGGCCTGGACGCGCACCGTCGCGCTGCTGCGCGAGCACCTCGGCGGCGTCTCGACCGGCGCCCAGATCTGACCCGGCCCGACCGGCCCGACCGGGACGCGCGCCGTCACCCTCGGACCGGTCTCGTCTTCGCCTCCCCGGTGCCGGCCGGGGCCGGCTGGCCCGCGGACCCGGCCGGCCCCGACACCCCGGTGGCCGACTCGCCCCAGCGGGTCGAGCAGGTCGCCCGGGGGGCCCGCGCCCTGGCCGACGTGGACGCGGCGGTCTCGGTCTGCCGCGCCTGCCCCCGCCTGGTCACCTGGCGCGAGCAGGTCGCGGCCCAGCCGCGGCGTTCGTTCGCCGACCAGGCGTACTGGGGCCGGCCGGTGCCGGGCTGGGGCGACCCGACGGCGCGCCTGCTCGTCCTGGGGCTCGCGCCCGCCGCGCACGGCGGGAACCGGACCGGTCGGGTCTTCACCGGCGACCGGTCGGGGGACTGGATCTTCGCCGCCCTGTACCGGCACGGTCTGGTCAGCCAGCCGCACAGCGTGGACGCCGCGGACGGCCAGGCGGCCTGGGGCGTGCGGGTCACCGCCGCGGTCAAGTGCGCGCCACCGGACAACCGGCCCAGCACCGCCGAGCGGGACACCTGCGCGGGGTGGCTGGACCGGGAGCTGGAGATCATGGGCCCGCAGCTGTCGGCGGTGCTGGCGCTCGGCGGCTTCGCCTTCGACGCCGCGCTGGCCGCCGGACGCCGCGCCGGCTGGCTCGTGCCCCGGCCGCGACCACGGTTCGGCCACGGCGTGCAGGTCGAGCTCGGACGCCAGGGCGCCGGCCCGGTGCTGCTGGTCGGCAGCTACCACGTCAGCCAGCAGAACACCTTCACCGGACGGCTCACGCAGGCCATGCTGGACGACGTCCTCGCCGGGCTGACCCATAGGCTCGGTCTCTCGCCCTCGTAGCCCAACGGCAGAGGCAGGCGCCTTAAAAGCGCTTCAGTGCGGGTTCGAGTCCCGCCGGGGGCACCTCGCCCCCCGGGGAGCGCGGCCTGCGGACGGGTGCCCCGGGCAGCTGCTCCGGCCGGGAACCAAAGCGGTCGGCGGAGCATTGATCAGGAAGGACGGGTGTCGACGACGCCCGAGGAGCGACGACGGAGGACCGATGGAAAGCCGTAACCCCGTGTTCAACAACTCCAAGGAGTTCAAGCGCGGCGGGTACGCGACCTTCAACGCCCGCACGCCCAGCGCCGATGAGCTGCAGGGGATGTACACCGCCCCCTCGGCGACCAGCCTGCAGACCGGACGGATGACGATCGACGACGTCGTCACCCGCACCGCGATGGTCGGCGGCCTGCTGGTGGTGGTGGCCGCGGCCACCTTCGTGCTGATCCAGCCCCAGCAGTACGCCCTGGTGTTCGGCGCCGCCATCGTGGGCCTGGTCCTCGGCCTGGTCAACTCGTTCAAGAAGACCCCGAGCCCGGCGCTGATCCTGGCCTACGCCGCGTTCGAGGGCGTCTTCGTCGGTGGCATCTCTCGGGTCTACGAGAACGCCTACAACGGCGTCGTCGCCCAGGCGGTGCTCGGCACCCTGGCCGCCTTCGTGGCCATGCTCGTGCTGTACCGCGCCCGGATCATCCGGAACACCCCGAAGTTCCAGCGCACCTTGATGATCGCCGCGGTCGGCTACCTGGTGTTCGCCGTCGTCCACCTGATCGGCGTCTCCTTCGGGCTGTGGACCAGCATCTACGCCGGCAGCAGCCTGCTCGGGGTCCTGGTCAGCGCCGCCGGCGTGGTGCTCGCCTCGCTGTTCCTGGTGCTGGACTTCGACTTCGTCGAGCAGGGCATCCGGCAGGGGATCCCGCAGCAGTACGCCTGGACCGCCGCCTTCGGCCTGGTCGTCACCCTGGTCTGGCTGTACCTGGAGATGCTGCGCCTGATCGCCATCCTGCGCGGCAACGACTGACCGGCGCCTGAACCGGCGTTTCGACCACCGCGGGCCGGGCCCGGCGCCCGGCCCGCGGTCGCCCATCTCCGGCGGCGGGCGGTGATGTGTGAGCATGAACCCCGTGCCATCGCCTCCGCCCGACCTGGACGACCTGCTCGCCCGGGTCACCCCGACGCACCCCGACGACCGCCTGCTGCAGCTCGTCGAGCTGGTGCTGCTCGGCGCGGTCGCCGAGCTGCCGGCCCAGGCCCTGGACGGTGAGGTCGCGCAGGCGCTGAGCGAGCAGGGTGAGGTGGTCCTGGAGGACGCCGAGGGCACCCCGGTGGCTCTGCTGCGCGCCCCGGACGGCGGCGGCCAGGCGTCGGTGACCGCCCTTCGACCGTTCAGCTCGGGGCCGCTGCGCCGGCACCGGCGCACGCCGGAGCAGGTGCGCTCCGCCCTCGGCCTGCCGGCCGGTCGGCCGGCACCGGAGGGCAGCGACCGGTCGGCGCGCGGCGCGCTGGGCGTCCCGGTCACCGACGCGCTCACCCAGAGCCAGGTCGACGCCGTGGCGGCCGCTGACCCGGGCCGCCCGCTGCTGTGGCTGGTCCTGCTCGGCCGTTCCCAGACCGGCGCCCTCGGGCCGGAGGCGCTGCTGCGCGCGGTCCGGGATGCCGCCGCGGACGTCGCGCAGGTCCGTGACGGCGCCGGCGTCGTCCTCCCGGTCGCGCTGCCCGAGCAGGACAGCGCCCTGCTGGCCGAGGTCGCCGCCGGGTTCGGGGCCGGCCGGCTGCTGCCGCTGCCGCCGGCCGACGGCGACTGGCACCCGGCCTCCGCGCGCGAGCGGGACCGCGTCCTGCTGCCGCCGCAGCGGCGCGGGGTCACCGTCTTCTTCACCGGCCTGTCCGGCTCCGGCAAGTCGACCGTGGCCCGGGCGCTGGCCGACCGGTTGCTGGACGACGGCCGCCGCGCGCTCACCCTGCTGGACGGTGACGAGGTCCGCCGGATGCTGTCCGCCGGCCTCGGCTTCAGCCGCGCCGACCGCGACCTCAACATCCGCCGGATCGGCTGGGTGGCGGCCCGGATCACCGCCCACGGCGGCCTGGTGGTGGCCGCCCCGATCGCTCCCTTCGCCGAGGTCCGGGCGCAGGTCCGGGCCATGGTCGAGGCCGGCGGGGACTTCGTCCTGGTGCACATCTCCACCCCGCTGGCCGAGTGCGAGCGCCGTGACCGCAAGGGCCTGTACGCCAGGGCCCGGGCCGGTCGGCTGCCGGAGTTCACCGGGATCAGCTCGCCCTACGAGGAGCCCACCGACGCCGACCTGGTGATCGACACCTCCACCGGCTCGGTCGACGAGGCCGCCGGGCAGGTCTGGGACCTGCTCGAGGGCCGCGGCTACCTGGGTGGGCCCGACCCGCGGCACTGACCGTACGAACGAGCACGCCGACCGGCCGGCGCGCCGGCCCGGCCCAGCGGAGAGGAACACGCCATGCCCCGGTTGTCCCTGGCGGACCTGCGCCGGCACGTCGGCGACGGCGACGTGGACGCCGTGTGGCTGGCCTCGACCGACGGCCGTGGCCGGCTGACCGGCCCGACGATGCCCGCGGCCACCTTCCTGGAGGCCCTGGACGCCGCCGGTGACCTGCCCGACGGGGCCGAGGAGGGCGACGACGACCCGGACCCGACGCCCACCGCCGGCTCGCTGCGGCTCGGGTCGGGCCCGGCGCTGGCGCCCGACCCCGCCTCCATCCGGCCGATGCCCTGGCACGCGGCGGCCGCCCTGGTCCAGATCACCCCGCTGCGCGCCGACGGGCGTCCGGACCCCGGCTGCACCCGCAGCGTGCTCCGCCGCGCCCTGCGCCGGCTGGGGGAGCGCAGCGGGCAGGCCCTGCGCGCCTCGGCGACCCACCAGCTGCGGCTGGTGCCCGACCCGGACGGCGCCCGGTCGGCGCGGCCCCGGCCGACCCTGCCGGACCTGCTGCACGAGGTGACCGTCGCCGCCCGCGGCGCCGGCGTCCAGCTGCAGGCCGCCAGCGCCGGGCCGGACGGCCGGCTGGCGCTGGACCTGCTCGAGCAGGACGCCGCCCAGCTGGCCGACGACCTGGTCGTGTTGCGCCGGGTCGTCACCGAGGTCGCGGCCCGGTCCGGGCTGAGCGCGCAGTACCTGGCCGCTCCCGACCGGGGTGTGATCAGTGGGCTGGTGCTGCGGGTGCGCCTGGCGCTGCCCGAGGAGCCCAGCGAGCAGGCCCTGGCCGGGGTGCTGGCCACCGCGCGGGAGCTGTGCCTGCTGTGCGCGCCGGGGATCAACTCCTTCAAGCGGCTGAACCGCCGTCCGCCGGTGCTCGGCTGGAGCGCGGGGCCGACCCCCGGCCCCGACCCAGTGCTGAGCAGGCTGCCGGCCCCGGAGGGTCTGCACCTGGAGCATCGGGTGGCCGGCGCGGACGCCGATCCCTACCTGGCCCTTGCCGCGCTCGCCGCCGGGTTGTGGTTCGGGCTGCGCTCGGGACTGCAGCCGCCACCCCGGCTCGACGAGGTGGCGGGGGCGGCGCCCGTGCAGGAGTCGGACGAGCCCGCCGCCCGGCTGCCCGCCGACCTGGTCGAGGCCCGGCAGCTGCTGGCCGCCTCGATGCTGGCCCGGGAGGCGTTCGGCGGGCCGGTGGTCGACCGGCTGGTGGCCGCGGCCGACGCCGAGCTGGAGGACTTCGACCAGGTCACCACCGAGTGGGAACGGTCACGGTGAGCCCGGCGGCGTCAGCTCTGGCCCTGGAGGCCGAGCGGCTGGCCACCCGGCTGCGGGTGCTCGGCCCGCGGTGGGCCGCCCGCGGGGCGCCGGACCCGGCCGCGCCCCGGGTGCGGCAGGCGCTGGCCGTCCTGGCCGACGTCGCCCGTCGCGCCGAGGGCCTGCCGCCCGCCGGGCTGCCGCCGTTCGCCGACCACGCCCTGGCCGACGTCCTGCTGGTGCTGGCCGCCGACGCCGACCGCGCTCTGGCCGCGCACGCGCCGGAACGGGTCGAGCAGGTTCAGGTGCTGCAGGAGCTGCGCCGGTCGCTGTGAGCTCAGCTCAGCCGCTCGTAGATGATCGCCATCCCCTGGCCGCCGCCCACGCACATCGTCTCCAGGCCGAGCTGGCCGTCGGTGGCGCGCAGCCCGTTCAGCAGCGTGGTGGTGATCCGCGCCCCGGTCATCCCGAACGGGTGACCCAGCGCGATCGCCCCGCCGTGCACGTTCAGCTTGTCGTGGTCGATGCCGAGGTCCTGCGCGCTGGGCAGCACCTGGGTGGCGAACGCCTCGTTGAGCTCGACGAGGTCGATGTCGTTGATGCTCATCCCGGCGCGGGCCAGCGCCTGCCGGGAGGCCTGCACCGGGCCGAGCCCCATGATCTCCGGCGACAGCGCCGACACCCCGGTCGCCACCACCCGGGCCAGCGGGGTGATCCCCAGCTCCTGAGCACGCACGTCGCTCATCACGACCAGCGCCGCGGCGCCGTCGTTCAGCGGGCAGGCGTTCCCGGCGGTGACCACGCCGTCCGGGCGGAACACCGGCTTCAGGCCGGCCACCCCCTCCGGCGTGGTACCCGGGCGGGGGGAGTCGTCGGCGTCGACCACCGTGCCGTCGGGCAGGGTCACCGGCGTGATCTCCCGGGCGAAGAAGCCGTCCGCGATGGCCTTCTCGGCCCGGTTCTGGCTGCGCACCGCCCACTCGTCGGCGGCCTGGCGGGTCACCCCGCGCAGGCCGGCGACGTTCTCCGCGGTCTGGCCCATGGCGATGTAGATGTCGGGCAGCAGGCCGTCGACCCGCGGGTCGTGCCAGGGCGTGTTGTGCTCGGCGGTGGTCCGGGTGCGGGTCACCGCGTCGGCGAACACCGGGTTCTCGTACCGGGCGCCGCCGGTCCCGGCGCCGGCGAACTCGGGGTAGCGGGACACGCACTCGACGCCGGCGCTGATGAAGGCGTGCCCCTCGCCGGCCCGGATGGCGTGGAAGGCCATCCGGGTGGTCTGCACCGAGGAGGCGCAGAAGCGGTTGACCGTCGTCCCGGGCACGCCGTCCAGACCGAGCTGCACGGCGACCACCCGGGCGAGGTTGACCCCCTGCTCCCCGGAGGGCTCTGCACAGCCCAGGTAGAGGTCCTCGATGGTGGTCGGGTCCAGGGCCGGGACGTCGTCCAGGGCGGCCTTGATCACCGCGGCGGTCAGGTCGTCGGGCCTGACCTGGGTCAGCGAGCCCTTGAACGCTCGTCCGATGGGGGTGCGTCGGGCGGCGACGACGACGGCTTCGGGCACGGCTCCTCCTCGAGTTCCGGTGCGGCGGCAGCGGCCGGGCGGTCCGTGCTGAGCCGGGACGCCGCGTCGGCCCCGATGCTACCCGCTGGTAACCGGACGCGGCGGGTGAGGAAGGCCCACCGGCCCCGGGGCCCGCGCTCGGAGCCGGCCACGCTGACGCCGGCCACCTCGGTGCCGGACACCGACGCCGCCCGGGCGGCCGCGTTGGCCACGTCGTCGACACCCTCGCCACGCCGCAGGTCGGGCGCCGGGCGGCCGTCCGGCCACAGCTCCAGCGCCGAGCACACGCTGGGCAGCAGCGCCGCGGCGGCCCGCGAGTAGCCGGCGGCCGAGGGATGGAACCGGTCGGCGGAGAACATCTCCTCCGGCCGGGAGGAGAACTCCGGGCCCAGCAGGTCACCGAGGGAGACGCTGCGCCCGCCGGCCTCGACCGTGGCGATGGTCTGGGCGGCGGCCAGCTCCCGGCTCAGCCGCCGGGCGACCCAGCGCAGCGGCTGGGCGATCGGCTCGATCGTGCCCAGGTCCGGGCAGGTGCCCACGACCACCTGCGAACCGGCCTCGCGCAGGGCGCGGACCGTGGCCCCCAGATGACGCACGCTCTCCGAGGCCCGGATCCGGTGCGTCACGTCGTTGGCCCCCACCATGATCACGCAGACGTCGGGCCGGGCTCGGGCCAGCAGCGCCTCGACCTGCGGGGCCAGCTCGTGCGACTCCGCCCCGACCACGGCCACCACGTGCAGCTGCACCGGCCGGCCGGCGAGCGCGGCCAGCCCGGCCGCGATCACCGCGCCGGGGGTCCGCCGGACGTCGTCCGCGCCCAGGCCCACCGCGCTGGAGTCGCCGATCATGCCCATCACCAGCGGCCGGCCGGGCCCGTCGCCGTAGACGCCGCTGGCGTCCGGGGCGGAGTCGTTGAACGGCTGCCCGATCCAGCGGCGGGCCAGTCGCGCCTCGGCCAGCAGCAGCCCGTACCCGGCGGCCATGGTCGCGGTCAGGCCGCCGCCGCCGAACACGGCAGCTGCCGCCACCCGGCGGGCTCGTCGGGCCCGGCTCATCGCTGCTTCTCTCTCCGCACCCCGTGCCGTGTCGTGCTCGCCCTCCTACCGTAGCCAGGCCGGCCGCCTCCTGACGGCGGGACGGGCGGGTGGCCGCCGACCTTCACCCGTCCGCCGGTCATCCGCGTGAGCCTGCCTGCTCCCACCTCGGCTGGCAGGATGACCGGGTGGATCTGACTGGGATGGCGGTTGCCCCTGACATCGTCTCGCTGGTGGGCAACACCCCGCTGGTGCGGCTGAACCGGGTGACGCAGGGGGTGAGCGCGACCGTGCTGGCCAAGGTGGAGTACCTGAACCCGGGCGGCTCGGTGAAGGACCGGATCGCGGTGCGGATGGTCGACGCCGCGGAGAAGGACGGCCGGCTGCGGCCGGGCGGCACCATCGTGGAGCCGACCAGCGGCAACACCGGCGTCGGCCTGGCCCTGGTCGCGCTGCAGCGGGGCTACTCCTGCGTGTTCGTCTGCCCGGACAAGGTCAGCCAGGACAAGCGGGACGTGCTGGCCGCCTACGGCGCCCGGGTCGTGGTCTGCCCGACCTCCGTGCCGCCGGACCACCCGGACTCCTACTACTCGGTCTCCGACGCGCTGGTGAAGGAGATCGACGGAGCCTGGAAGCCCGACCAGTACTCCAACCCCGAGGGCCCGGCCAGCCACTACGCCAGCACCGGCCCGGAGATCTGGCGGGACACCGCGGGCCGGTTGACCCACTTCGTGACCGGGATCGGCACCGGCGGCACGATCACCGGCACCGGCCGCTACCTCAAGGACGCCTCGGCAGACCGCGCGAGCGGGCCGGTGCGGATCGTCGGCGCGGACCCGGAGGGCTCGGTGTACTCCGGCGGGTCCGGGCGGCCCTACCTGGTCGAGGGCGTCGGTGAGGACTTCTGGCCCCGCGCCTACGACCCGTCGGTGCCGGACGAGGTGATCGCCGTCTCGGACGCCGACTCCTTCGCGATGACCCGGCGGCTGGCCCGGGAGGAGGGCCTGCTGGTCGGCGGCTCCTGCGGGATGGCGGTGGTCGCCGCGCTGGAGGTCGCCCGGCGGGCCGGACCGGAGGACCTCGTCGTCGTGCTGCTGCCGGACGGCGGGCGCGGCTACCTGTCCAAGATCTACAACGACGCGTGGATGTCGCGGTACGGGTTCGCCCGCAGCGCCGGCGCCACCACGGTCGGGGACGTGCTGCGGGCCAAGACGGGTGAGCTGCCGGCGCTGGTGCACACCCACCTGAACGAGACGGTCCGGGACGCGATCGACATCCTGCGCGAGTACGGCGTCTCCCAGATGCCGGTCGTCCAGGCCGAGCCGCCGGTGGTGCTCGGTGAGGTTGCCGGCGCGGTCAGCGAGCGGGACCTGCTGGAGGCGGTGTTCACCGGCCGGGCCGCCCTGGCCGACCCGGTGGAGCGGCACATGGGGGCCGCGCTGCCGCTGCTCGGGTCGGGCGAGCCGGTGGAGGCCGCCCGGGCCGCGCTGACCGCGGGCGACGCCGTGATGGTGGTCGAGGACGGCAAGCCGGCCGGCGTGCTGACCCGGCACGACCTGCTCGGTTTCGTCACCGGGTGATGGCACCTCCGGACAGCCGCCCGGTGCTGGTCACCGGGGCCACCGGGCGGCTCGGCCGTCACGTGGTCGACCTGCTCCGGGACGCCGGGGTTGCGGTCCGGGCGCTCGCGCGGAGCCCGGAGGAGGCGGCTCTGCCGGCCGACGTGCAGGTGGTGGCCGGCGACCTGACCGTGCCGGAGTCGCTGGACACGGCCCTGCGCGGGGTGCGGTCGGTCTTCCTGGTCTGGACCGCCCCGCCGCAGACGGCTGCCGCCGTGGTCGACCGTCTCGCCACCGGTACGCGGCGCGTCGTCCTGCTCTCAGCCCCGCACCGCACGCCCCACCCGTTCTTCCAGCAACCGAACCCTGTGGCTGCTCAGCTGGCCGAGCTCGAGCGGCTGATCACCGGCGCGGGTCTGGAGGCCACCCTCATCCGGCCGGGGATGCTCGCCTCGAACGCGCTGTCCTGGTGGGGGCCCAGCATCCGCGCGGGTGGAGCCGTCCGGTGGCCGTTCGGTGGCGCCGAGACGGCGCCGGTCGATGACCGTGACGTGGCGGCTGTGGTGGCGCGGACGCTCTGCGAGGACGGGCACGCCGGCGGGGACTACGTCCTCACCGGCCCGCAGTCGCTGACCCAGGCCGAGCAGGTCGGCATCATCGGCGAGGTTCTACGGCGCCCGGTCACCTTCGAGGAGCTCTCGCCGGAGCAGTTCCGCCGCGAGACGCAGGGGAGCTGGCCGGCCGCGGTGGTCGAGATGCTGCTCGCTGCCTGGCGGGCCACCACGGGAACGCCCGCCTTCGTGACCACCACCGTGGCCGAGATCCTCGGCTCAGAGCCGAGGACCTTCCACCAGTGGGTGGCCGACAACGCCGCTGCGTTCGGCAGCAGCCCCTCCGCCGGCTAGTCGTCCACCTGCGCCGGGCTCGACGCCGCTGCTGCGGAGCTGGGCCACGTCGGTCTCGATGCCCGGATCCGGCGGAGCCAGGTCCGTCCGAGTTCCTGTCCGTCCGGCAGCTGGTCCTCCCGGTCCCAGCGCCAGGCAGTGGCGACGGCCAGAGCGAGGGTCCGGCACTCTCCCAGCAGGTCCTGGTCGATGCCGGGGTAGTGCGTCGCGACCTCCTCCGGCGCGTGGGCGAGGTCGAACTCGACGGGCCCTCGGCAGCACGTCTCCAGGTCGATGAACAGCAGGCCGCGCTCCGTGGTCAGCACGTTTCCGGGGTGCGGTTCACCGTGCAGCGGCTGCTCGGCGGCGCCGCGCCGGAGGATCACCTGCGTCAGGCCGGCCAGCGTGTCGGCCAGGAGCTGCCGGTCCGCCTCGGTCAGCTCCGGGGTGCGGTCCCGACTGGCCACGAGCTGTTGCGCCTGCCTGACCCGGTCCGTGAAGTGTGGCGTCGCGACGTCCAGGGTCCGCATCCCGGCGTGCAGCCGGCCCAGGGCGTCGGCGTAGTCGGGCGGGTCGGGTGCGGCCACCGTGACGGACTCGTAGGAGCGCCAGAGGGTGACCACGAAGCCGTCCCGCTGATGGACGACCGGCTCCACACCAGGCTCGAGGGCGGCCACCGGGGCTCCGGCGGCGGTCAGCCGTCGCGCCACGTCGATCTCGAGCTGGGCGACCTGCTGCCCCGCCGGCGCCACCCGGGCCAGCACGTCGCACGGCAGCAGACGCACGGTGAGCCGGTTCGAGCTGTGCAGGACCGTCGCGTCTTGCACCCTCAACCCGAGCGACGCGGCGGCCGACGTGGCCGCCGCGACGGCCCGCCGGACCTGCGAAGGTTGCATCGCTTCCGGGCTCCTCTCCCGCCGCTGCTGCGATGGTCGTGGCCGTGGGACCCCTGGGCAACTACCGGGCGGCGATGGCGGCCGCCAGCCGGCGGCTGGCCGCACCCGACGTCGAGGTCAGCGACCTCAGCGGGGCCCGTGGCGCGCTGCTCTACGCCCGGTACGGCGCGGGACCGCCGGTGCTGGTCCTGCACGGGAGCGGCGGCGGCTGGGACCAGGGCCTGGACTGGGCGCGACGGCGGTTGGCGCCCGGCGGCGACGCCGGGTTCGACGTGGTCAGCCCGTCCCGGTTCGGCTACCCCGGATCGACGCTGCCGGACGCCGCGACGGTCGCCGACCAGGTCGCCGCCCTCGTCGAGCTGCTCGACCACCTCGGTCTCGACCGGGCGAATGTCGTGGGCCTGTCGGCCGGGTCGGCCGCGGCCCTGCAGCTGGCGGCCGACCATCCGGGCCGGGTCCACCGGCTGGTCCTGGAGTCCCCGCTGCTGCCGCTGACCGAGCGGGCGCCGCTGCCGCCCCGGCTGGCGGTCCGGGTCCTCGCCCGGGCGCAGCTCATCCTCTGGCTGACCACCCGGGTCCCGGCAGTCGTCCGGCTCGCGGCTGGCGCGGCCCCGGGGGAGCTGCCGCCCGACGACCGGCAGGAGCTGGCCGCGGTCAACGCGACCATGTTCCCGCTCCGTTCGCGCCGGGAGGGCACGGTCTTCGACCGCGCCGTCACCGCCCCGCACCTGCTCGCCGACCGGGTCCCGGTTGCCCAGATCACCGCGCCGACGCTGATCATCAACGCGGCCCACGCCGCCCTCGCCCCGCACGAGGCCACCGTCCGGTTCACCGCCCGGCTCCCGGCGGCGCGCCTGCTCGAGATCGAGCACGGCGGTCACGTCCTGATCGGCAACGTCCAGCGGCTGCGCCATGTCGTCACCACGTTCCTGACCGAGTGAGCCGTCGTCCCACCTCAGCTCGGCCGTCGTCGCGCCGGTCGACGGCTGCCCCCCGCTGCGCGGTGAGCCCTCCCGTCCTCACCGCGCTGGCTGCAGGCGCAGGGTCGCAACGATCGGGTAACGGGTTGCGCCGAGCGGGCACGCAGACGATGCCGTCTGCAAACGTTGAGGCGGAGGACGAACGACGCTTCGGGGGATGACATGCCGGGTCGGCTGAGCGCAGTGGTGGCGGCGCTGGTGATGAGCGGTGGCCTGGCCGTCGGGGTCGCGGCCTGTTCGCCGGGAGACCCCACGGGTGCGCCGGCCGACCCGAGTGCGACCGCGTCGTCCTCGCCTGCGTCGTCCTCGCCTGCGTCGTCCTCGCCTGCGTCGTCCTCGCCTCTCTCTCCCACGTCGTTCTCGACCGCGTCGTCGACCTCTGCGTCGGCCGCCCCTCCCGAGACGGTCGAGCAGGTCCGCGGCCACCTGCAGGCGCTGTCCGCAAGCACCGACCACGGGCTGTCCGGGTTCGCGATGGACGGCCACCGGCTCGAGGTCTACTGGGTCGGCACCCCGCCCGCCCGGGTCGTCCAGTACGCGCAGGCCCAGACGCTGCCGGTGGACCTTCACCCCGCCCGTTACACCCAGCAGCAGCTGCGCGACGCCCTCACCACGCTGCACCAGCGGTGGGAGCAGGCCCACCCGGGCGGCCTGGACGGGTACACCATCGTCGGCGTCGCGATGCCACCGCCTTACGACGGCGTCGACGTCACGCTCGGCACCGCGGCCCCCTCGGACCGGACGCCGCCGCCGATGTCGGCCGCCACCCGGGCGGACCTGGCGCACGCGATCCAGACCCTGAGCCCGGTGGACGTGCAGCACCTGACGCTGGGCGTGCGCGGCGTGGCCGCCGGCTGACACCGCGCCATGGCGTGCTACCCCGTGCTACGGTCTCTGGGTGGAGTCGGTCAGCCAGCGGGAGATGCGCAACAGCTCGGGGGAGCTGCTGCGCCGGGTCGCGGCGGGGGAATCCGTCCTGGTCACGAACAACGGAGTTCCTGCTGCCGTACTGGTCCCCGCCGCGGCCAACCCCCGCGAACGGCTCGTGGCCGCCGGGCACCTGCGGGTCGGTACCGGGCTGGATCTCGGCGCGCTGCCACCACCGGTGAAGGCCGTTGTCTCCACGGAGCAGCTGCTGGAGGATGACCGGGGGAGGTGACCTACGTCGATACCTCGGCCCTGCTCAAGCTCCTCATCGCCGAGCCGGAGTCGGCGGCCGTTGCCCAGTACCTGGCCACCGGGCCAGATCGTCTCAGCTCGAGCCAACTCACGATCGCCGAGCTGATCCGGACTGTCCGCCGCTCCGGCGGTGACGCCGCGGCTGCCGCTGTCCTGCTGGGTCAGATCGACCTGCTGACCCTGGAGGAGTCGGGGCTCTGGCGCGCCGGACGGCTACCGTCCCCGCCAGGCACCTTCCTGCGCACGGCTGACGCGATCCATCTCGCCGCGGCCCTGGAACTGGGGGAGAGCCGGTTCCTCACCTACGACCGACGACAGGCACAGGCGGCCGCCCACCACGGGTTCGACGTGCTGGCCCCGGGCCGGCCGCCGGGCTGGCTCTGAGCCCCGCCCGGCGGCCCAGCTCAGCGGCCCAGCTCAGCGGCGGCCCTTGCGGGCGGTCAGGTAGTCGGCGACCACGTAGGCGCCGAGCCGGTCCAGGGACGGGGTGAACACCCGGCCGCCGTTGCGCCGGGCGACGGCGTCCATGAACCGGTGCAGGCCAGGGTCATCACCCAGCATGAACACGTTGATCGCTGCGCCGTAACGGGTCAGCGCGTCCACCTCGCCGACCGTGGCCCGGATCGTCTCCGGCGAGGGCGGCCAGTCGAACCAGGCGTGGGTGCCCTCCAGGTGCGCGGTGGGTTCGCCGTCGGTGACCACCAGCACGACGGGTTCGGCGTCCGGGTGCCGCCGCACGTGCCGGCCGGCCAGCGACAACGCGTGCTGCAGGTTGGTGCCCTGCACATGGTCCGGCTCGATCGCCGCGAGCTGCTCCACCGACAGCCGGGAGGCGTAGCGCCCGAACCCGATGATCTGCAGCGCGTCCTGCGGGTAACGGGTGGCCACCAGGTGCGCAAGGGCCAGCGCCGTCTGCTTCATCGGCGCCCACCGGCCCTGGGAGATCATCGAGTAGGACAGGTCGACGCACAGCGCGACCGCCGCCCCGGTGCGCCGTTCGGTCTCGACCACCTCGAAGTCCTCGGCGGCCAGGGCGATCCGGCCGCCATGGGTGACCGGGACGCCGCTGGCGGCGCTGGCCCCGATCCGGCGCCGGACGGCGTTGCCGACCGTACGGACCACGTCCAGCGGCTGCTCGTCGCCGAACTCCCAGGCCCGGGAGGCCCCGGTCGCCTCCCCGGCCGCCCCGGCGTCGCGGATGTCGTGCTCGCCGCGGGCGCCCGAGCGCAGCGTGGCGAAGACCTTGTCCAGCGCGCTCTGCCCCAGCCGCCGCAACGCCTTCGGCGACATCGACAGGCCCTCGCCGTCCCGGGTCAGCCAGCCCTGCCGCTCCAGCTCCCGCTCCAGCTGCTGCAGCGCCCGGACGTCGGCCGCCGCGCCCGCGCCCAGGCTGCGCTCCACCTGGTCGACGTCCACGTCGTCCAGGGTGGCGCCGGGGTAGTCCTGGCCCAGGCTGTCCAGCACGTCGTCCAGGTCGGCGATCTCGCCCAGCGCGCCGGTCGCCTCGCCGTAGCCCAGCGGCTGCTGACCGCGCATCCGCTCGCCCCGGCCCCAGCGCAGGTCCGGGCGCAGGGACTGCAGGGTGTCGTTCAGCTGCGCCATCTGCGCGGCCAGGTCCGGATCGCCCAGCGCCTGCTGCATCAGTGAGGCCAGCTCCTCACGCTGCGCGGAGGACAGCGAGGCCATCAGTCGCTGCGCGGCCGCCGCCTGCCGGGCCAGGGAGTCGATCAGCTCGTCCACGTCCTGCGGGTCGTCGGGGAACAGCTGGCCGTGCTTGGCCATGAAGTCCTCGAAGTCCTGCGGGGTGTCCTCGCTACGAGCGTGCCTGTCCAGCAGCGAGTTCAGATCGGACAGCATGTCCTTCAGCGCCTGGTTGGCGGCCTGCCGCTGCTCCGCGCCGGGCTGACCCTCCTGCCCGGGCTGCATGCCGCGCAACGCCTCGCGCATCCCGGCGAACTGCCGGTCCAGCACCTCACCGCGCAGGTCGTCCAGGATCTGCTGGTAGGTGGCCCGGGCCGCCTCGCTGGCCCACTGGTAGTCCGAGAGCTGCTCGATGGCCGCCGCGGTGGACCGGGGCAGGGAGTCCAGCCGGGCCTCGGCGAACCGGGCCTCGTCCCCGTCCCGGCCGGCCAGCTCCTCCCGCTCGGCGGCCAGCGCCTGGTCCAGCTGGGCCGCGGCCCGGGTGATGGTGCCGTCCAGCCGTCCCCGGCGCAGCGCCTCGGCCTTCATCCGCCGGGCCCGGGCGGCCAGGTCCTCCAGGCCGGAGCGGCGGCCGTCGGCGTCCGGCAGCCCGCGGCGCAGCAGGTCGCGCAGCGCCTCCCGGATGCTGCTGCCCTCCAGCACCTCCTCGCCCAGGGCGTCCAGCGCCTTGCGGACGTCGTAGGGCGGGGCGAGCGGGTCCGGGCCGCCGCGCCAGGCGCCGTAGCCGTACCGGCGGTGGTGCCGGGAGGCCACCTCAGCCCTCCCGTCCGCCGTAGACGGTGCGGCCGTCGTCCAGCACGTCCTTGGCCAGCCGCCGGGTCAGGTGCAGGCCCTCCAGCACGAACTCCACCGCGCTGGCCACCTGCGGCGGGGTGGGGACGTCGTCCCCGAACAGCCGCGCGGTGACCGCGCCGAGACCGGAGACCTCACCGACCTGCTCCAGCAGCCCGGCGCTGGTCACGCTCTCCCCGGTGGCCACCGCGCCGCCGTCCTCGACCAGGCGGACGAACGGGGCGAGGTCCAGCCCGGCCAGCCGGGCCCGCCAGGTGTCGGCCACCGCCCGGCGCAGCAGGTGGTCCAGCACCTCCAGCTCGCGGCCCTCGCCCTCGGTCTCGAACTCCACCTTGCCGCGCAGGCTGGCCGGCACCGACTCCAGGTCCCCGACCCGGGCCACCGGCTCGGCGCTGCGCGTGACGGGCTGCGTGCCGTCGGCGGTGGCCCCGTCGATCTCGCCGAGCAGCGCGGCCCGGCGCAGCGCGGCGGCGGCCAGGATCTCCGCCGCGGCGATCGAGAACCGGGCCGAGACCCCGGAGCGGGAGTCCACCGCGGGGGACTCCCGGACCGCGCGGGTGAACCGGGCCAGCACCTCGACCAGGTGGTCGGGCACCTGCGCGACCAGCGCGGCCTCCTGCCGCATCAGGTCGGTCTCCAGCTCCAGCTCCAGCGGGTAGTGGGTGCGGATCTCGGCCCCGAACCGGTCCTTGAGCGGGGTGATGATCCGGCCCCGGTTGGTGTAGTCCTCGGGGTTGGCGCTGGCCACCACGAGCAGGTCCAGCGGCAGCCGCAGCACGTAGCCGCGGACCTGGATGTCCCGCTCCTCCAGCACGTTCAGCAGCGCCACCTGGATCCGCTCGGCCAGGTCGGGCAGCTCGTTGACGGCGAAGATGCCGCGGTGCATGCGCGGCACCAGCCCGAAGTGGATGGTCTCCGGGTCGCCCAGCGTGCGACCCTCGGCGATCTTGATCGGGTCGACGTCGCCGACCAGGTCGCCCACGCTGGTGTCGGGCGTGGCCAGCTTCTCGGCGTACCGGTCGCTGCGGTGCACCCAGGCCACCGGGAGGTCATCGCCCAGCTCGGCCGCCCGGCGCCGGGAGGCCGGGGTGATCGGGGTGTACGGGTGCTCGTGCAGCTCGGCGCCGGAGATCACCGGGGTCCACTCGTCCAGCAACGAGACCAGGCTGCGCAGCAACCGGGTCTTGCCCTGGCCCCGCTCACCGAGCAGGACGACGTCGTGCCCGGCCAGCAGCGCCCGCTCCAGGTCGGGCAGCACGGTCTCGTCGAAGCCGACCACGCCGGGGAACCGCGGTGCGCCGGCGGCGATCGCGGCGAGCAGGTTCGCGCGCATCTCGGACTTCACGTCGCGCTCGACGTGGCCGCCGGCGCGCAGCGCCCCCAGCGTCTGCGGCAGACCGGCTGGCGGGGTGGGGGGAGTGGAGGCTGAGGTGGACGGAGCAGAGGAGGCACTCACCAGGTGACGGTACGTCCGCCCCCGACCGCCCCGCACCCCCACCCCCGCCGCCGTCGCCGTCGCCCCTGTCCGGCGATCATGGGCTTCGCGTTGCCCCATCGGTGCTGATCATGGGCTAAGCGTTGATCATCCACTGACGCCGCAACGGCGGGCCCATGATCAGCGACGATGCTGCGCGGCCGGGAGGCGCGGCCGGGAGGCGCGGCCGGGAGGTGCGGCCGGGGGTGAGGCGATCTGAAGGGGGGAGTGGGTGGGATCCGGTCAGTGGGTGGGATCGAGGGGCTGTGGCGCGCCGGATGCCACCCGTTGACCGGATCTCACCCGATGACGGGCGGCCAAGAAGGGAGTCAGCCGAGAACGGCCAGCAGGTGGGGACGCTGGGCGCGCAGCCAGAGCTCACGGCGGTGGATCAGGTCACCGACGCCCTCCCGCCACATCCGCGCCCAGCCGCCGCCGAGCTGCTCCGCCCGGGTCTGCATCGTCAGCCGGCTGGCCCGGGACCGTTCGATGGCCAGGTCGGGCAGCGCGAGCCGCTGCTGCGGGCTCAGGCCGTAGCCGTCGGCCAGCAGCCGGAGCCGCCGCGCGGGGTCCAGCGCGGCGCCGCCAGGGCCGGCGTGGGCCCACTGCGGCCATACGTCCTCCGGCGCCCGCAGCGGCACCCAGTGGAAGGCGGTGTTGACGACGTCGGTCAGCCGGGAGGTCGGGCCAGCCAGGTCGAAGTCCACCAGGGCGACCGCACGACCGTCCCGCACGACGACGTTCTGCGGGGTGACGTCGCAGTGCGCGACCAGCTCGGCGGCCGGTGGCTCGGTGCCGGCAGGTCGCTGCACCTGGTCTCGTGCCCACGCCCCGGCCGGAGCGCGGAACTCCTGCTCGGTCAGGTACCCCGTCGAGGCGGCGTGCAGGGAGCGGACCAGCTCACCGACGCTGACCAGCAGCCCCTCGTCCGCCGCCCAGGCCTCGACCGGGTCCCCGGCCACCTGGCCGGGCAGGTAGCTGAGCACGTCACGGCCGGCGTCGTCCAGCCCCAGGAACCGGGGCGCGCCGTCGAACCCGGCGCGCTCCAGGTGGTCCAGGTACCCCGCGACCGCCCAGCTCTGCGGCTGGTGCGGGCGGCGAACCGTGTCGCCGACCCGGACGACACCCTCGGTGACGTCGCCCTTCGGCAGCTCGACCTCGGGGCCAGCCGGACCCCGGTAGCGGCGCGCGAGCAGGCCGGCCAGGTCGTGGGGACGCACCCGATCAGCCTGCCAGAGGTACGGGCGGAGCTGGCTGTGGTGGACGGTCGCGGCCGGGCCGCAGCGCTCAGCCCTCGGACCTGACCCCGAGCCCGACCGGGCACGCCACCCCGGTGCCGTGGTCCGGGCAGTACCCGCCGGGCACCTTGATCAGGTACTGCTGGTGGTAGTCCTCGGCGTAGTAGAACGGCCCGGCGTCCTGCGCCGAGCGGATCTCGGTGGTGATCGGCCCGTACCGGTACCGGGTCAGCTCGGTCTGGAAGGTCTGCCGGGTGGACTCCAGCAGCTTCTCCTGCTCCGGCGTCGTCCAGTAGGCCGCCGACCGGTACTGGCTGCCCAGGTCGTTGCCCTGGCGCATGCCCTGGGTCGGGTCGTGGTTCTCCCAGAACGTGCGCAGCACCGTCTCGGTGCTGACCCGCGCCGGGTCGTAGGCGACCAGCACCGTCTCGGTGTGCCCCGTCCGGGAGGAGCAGGTCTCCTCGTAGGTGGGGTTGGGGGTGAAGCCGCCCATGTAGCCGACCGCGGTGGTGACCACCCCGTCCAGCTCCCAGAACGTCTTCTCCGCCCCCCAGAAGCACCCCATCGCCAGGTAGATCACCTGGGTGCCCTCGGGCCAGGGGCCGGCCAGCGGGGTGTCGAGCACCACGTGCCGCTCCGGCACGGCGAACGGGCGTTCCGCCCGCCCCCGCAGGGCGTCCTGCGCAGAGACCATCGTGGACCTGGCTCGGCTGCCGAACATCACGGTGCACGCTCCTCACTGGCCGCAGGACGGGCGCCGACGGCCGGTCGGGGCCCCTGGGGCCACCGGCACCGGGGTAACAACGTCAGGGTCGCTGAGGTTCCCGACCGGCGTTGTCGCCGCCGCTCGCTACGGTGACCGGCGTGAGCGATCCCCGCAGCACCCCCGGCTTCAGCACCCGCGCGATCCACGTCGGCTCCGAGCCCGACCCCTCCACCGGTGCGGTGGTCACCCCGATCTACGCGACCTCCACCTACGCCCAGGACGGCGTGGGCGGGCTGCGCACCGGGCTCGGCACGGGGTATGAGTACTCCCGCTCGGGCAACCCGACCCGGGCCGCGCTGGAACGGTGCCTGGCGGCGCTGGAGCAGCCGGACGGCACCGCCAGCGGCTTCGCGTTCGCCTCCGGCCTGGCCGCTGAGGACGCCCTGCTGCGGGCGCTGCTGCGCCCGGGGGACCACCTGGTCATCCCGGACGACGCCTACGGCGGCACCTACCGGCTGGTCGCCCGGGTCGCCGGCCCCTGGGGCGTGCAGCACACGCCCGCCCCGCTGGCCGACGTGGACGCCGTGTCGGCCGCGATCCGGCCCGGCCAGACCCGGCTGGTGTGGGTGGAGACCCCGACCAACCCGCTGCTCGGGGTGGCCGACATCGCCGCCCTGGCCGACGTCGCGCACGCCGCCGGCGCGCTGCTGGTGGTGGACAACACCTTCGCCACCGCCTACCTGCAGAACCCGCTGCGGCTGGGCGCCGACGTGGTGGTGCACTCCACGACCAAGTACAGCGGCGGGCACTCCGACGTGGTCGGCGGCGCCCTGGTGGTCTCGGCCGCGGCCCGGGCGCAGTGGATGGACGGCGTCGGCGGTGTCGGCCCCGGGGTGGGTGAGCGGGTGGGTTTCCACCAGAACTCGATGGGCGCGGTGGCCGGCCCGTTCGACGCGTGGCTGGTGCACCGGGGCCTGAAGACCCTCGCCGTCCGGATGGAACGGCACTGCGACAACGCCGAGCAGGTGGTGGCCTTCCTGGCCGGCCACCCCCGGGTCAGCCAGGTGCTCTACCCCGGGCTGGCCGAGCACCCCGGCCACCAGGTCGCCGTCGGCCAGATGCGCCGCTTCGGGGGCATGGTCTCCTTCCGGCTGCGCGGTGGGCAGGAGGACGCCCTGAACGTGTGCAAGCGCACCGAGGTGTTCACCCTGGCCGAGTCCCTGGGCGGGGTGGAGAGCCTGATCGAGCACCCCGGGCTGATGACCCACGCGTCGGTGGCCGGCTCGGCGCTGGAGGTGCCGGCCGACCTGGTCCGGCTCTCGGTCGGCCTGGAGGAGGCCGGGGACCTGCTCGCCGACCTCGAGCGCGCCCTCGGGTGAGCCGCGCCGAGCGCGGGCTGGGCTCGCCGTCGGGGTGATGATCGGGCGAGGATGGCGGCCATGAGCACACCCACCCTGCCCGGTCCCGACCGGTCCGCGCCGCCCGCGCGCCGGACCACCGACCTGGTGCCGCGCGGCGTGCTGGCCTCCGCGGTCTGGACCGCCTGCTTCGTGGTCGTCGGCCTGGGCGTGTACCTGCTGCTGCGGTTGATGTCGGTGTTCGAGGTGCTGGTCGTGCCGGTCCTGGTCGCCACCCTGCTGGTGGCGCTGCTGCGCCCGGTGGTGGACCTGCTGACCCGTCGCCCGGGCCGGCGCGGGCTGCCCCGCGGCCTGGCCGCGCTGCTCACCCTGCTGATCGCCCTGGCCCTGGTGGTCGGGCTGTTCACCCTGATCGGCCAGCAGGTCGCCACCGGCTTCGGCGACCTGCGCAGCCAGGCCGTCCAGGGCTTCACCCAGCTCCGGCAGCAGCTGGCCGCCGGGCCGCTGCACCTGACCACCGACCAGCTCGGCAACCTGGTCGACCAGGCGTCCTCCAGCCTGCAGAACAACAGCTCCCGGCTGGTCACCGGCGCCCTGCAGGTCGGCTCGACCGCGGCCGACGTCGGCACCGGGTTCGTGCTGGTGCTGTTCTCCTCCTTCTTCATGCTGGCCGGCGGGGACCGGATCTGGGCCTGGGTGGTGCACCTGTTCCCCAGGTCGGCGCACCGCCGGGTGGACGGCGCCGGCCGTGGGGCGTGGACCACCCTGACCGCCTACGTGCGGGCCACCGTGATCGTCGCCTTCGTGGACGGCGCCGGGGTCGCCATCGCCGCCGCCGTGCTTGGTGTCCCGCTGGCCCTGCCGCTGGGCGTGCTGGTCTTCCTCGGCGCGTTCATCCCGATCGTCGGGGCCCTGCTGACCGGGGTGGTCGCCGTCCTGGTCGCGTTGGTGGCCAAGGGGCTGACCGTGGCGCTGCTGATGCTGGCTGCGGTGATCGTCGTGCAGCAGGTGGAGGCGCACGTGCTGCAGCCCTTCCTGATGGGCGCCGCCGTGCGGGTGCACCCGCTGGCGGTGATCCTTTCCATCGGCGCGGGCGTGCTGCTGGCCGGGATCGCCGGCGGGCTGTTCGCCGTCCCGCTGGCCGCGGTGGTGAACCGGGTCTCGGAGTACCTCAGCAGCGACCAGCAGGCCGAGGAGCAGGCCGAGGACGAACCGGGCCCGGTGGCCGACGAGCCCGCCGGGGGAGAGCTGGGCCCCTCGCCCGATCGGGGTGACGAGCCGGGCCCGGAGCGTGCGCTGGACCGCTCGCCCGCGGACAGCCGTGGCTGAGGCCGCGGCCGGCGCGCTCGTGCCGCCGGTCACCCTGGCCGACGTGCAGGCCGCCGCCCGGCTGCTCGAGGGGGTCGTCCGGCAGACCCCGATGGAACACAGCCGGACGCTGTCCGAGCTGGTCGGCGCCGAGGTGTACCTGAAGTGCGAGAACCTGCAGCGGGCCGGCTCGTTCAAGATCAGGGGCGCCTACACCCGGATGGCCAGGCTCTCCCCGGCCCAGCGCGAGGCCGGGGTGGTGGCCGCCTCGGCCGGCAACCACGCCCAGGGCGTCGCGCTGGCCGCCCGCGAGCTGGGCCTGGCGGCCCGGATCGTGATGCCGGTCGGCGCCGCCCTGCCCAAGGTGGAGGCGACCGCCGGCTACGGCGCCCAGATCGAGCTGGCCGGGCAGAGCGTGGACGAGGCGCTGGTCCGGGCCCTGGAGTGGTCGGCGCAGACGGGGGCGGTCCTGGTGCACCCCTTCGACCACCCGGACGTGGTCGCCGGTCAGGGCACCGTCGGGCTGGAGATCATGCAGCAGTGCCCGGAGGTCGGCACCGTGGTGGTCTGCACCGGCGGCGGGGGGCTGCTGGCCGGGATCGCCACCGCGGTGAAGGCGATCCGTCCCTCGGTCCGGGTGATCGGGGTGCAGGCCGAGGGGGCCGCGGCCTACCAGCCCTCGCTGGCGGCCGGACACCCGGTGGCCCTGACCCGGATGGTCACGATGGCCGACGGGATCGCCGTCGGCCGCCCGGGGGACGTGCCGTTCGCGCTGGTCAAGGACCTCGTCGACGACATCGTGACGGTGGGGGAGGAGGCGATCTCCAAGGCCCTGCTGCACCTGCTGGAGCGGGCCAAGCTGGTGGTCGAGCCGGCCGGGGCGGCCGGCGTGGCCGCCGTTCTCGACGGCCGGCTGGCGGGCCGCCTGGACGGCGCGCCCGCCGATGGACCAAGCAGCGGGCCGGAGGACCGGCCGGCGCTCGTCCCGCCGGTGGTGGTCCTGCTGTCGGGGGGCAACGTCGACCCGCTGCTGCTGATGCGGGTGATCCGGCACGGGATGAGCGCGGCCGGGCGCTACCTGCAGGTCCGGGTGTCGGTGCCGGACCAGCCCGGTTCGCTGGTCGCGCTGCTCGCCGTGCTGGCCGCCGAGCAGGCCAACGTGGTCGAGGTGGCGCACTCGCGGACGGGGCGTGCCCTGACCCTGCACGACGTCGAGGTGGGCTTGCGGTTGGAGACCCGTGGTCCGGAGCACGCCCAGCAGGTGCTGGACGCCCTGGAACGGGCCGGTCACCGTCACCGGCCGTGGTGACCGGCGGCCGGCCCGGGTGCCGAGCCGAAATGGGCGCGCGTCCTGTCGGTGCCCAGCCCTAGGTTGTGACCATGGCGTCCAGCGAGCTCGCGGTCGAGGCCGAGGGGCTGACCAAGCACTACGGCAGCGTCCGGGCCCTGGACGGGGTGGACCTGCGGGTGCCCCGGGGCACCACGCTCGGCGTGCTCGGCCCGAACGGGGCCGGGAAGACCACCGCGGTCCGGGTGCTCACCACGCTGCTGCGCCCGGACGCCGGCTCGGCCCGGGTGGCCGGGCTGGACGTGCTGCGCCAGCCGGCCCGGGTGCGCGAGGTGATCGGCCTGTCCGGCCAGTACGCCGCGGTCGATGAGTACCTGACCGGGTTCGAGAACCTGGACATGGTGGGCCGGCTGTACCACCTGGGCCGGTCCGCGGCCCGCTCCCGGGCCCGGGAGCTGCTGGTGCAGTTCCGTCTGGAGGACGCCGGCAACCGGGCGGTGCGCACCTACTCCGGCGGCATGCGCCGCCGGCTGGACCTGGCCGCCGCCCTGGTCGCCCGGCCGCAGGTGCTCTTCCTCGACGAGCCGACCACCGGGCTGGACCCACGCAGCCGCAGCGACATGTGGCAGGTGCTGGCCGACCTGGTCCAGCAGGGCGCCACCCTGGTGCTGACCACCCAGTACCTGGAGGAGGCCGACCGGCTGGCCGACGACATCGTGGTCGTCGACCACGGCCGGGTGATCGCCACCGGAACCGCGGACGACCTGAAACGCCAGGTCGGCGGTGAGGTGATCCAGGTCAGCGTGGGGGAGGGCAGCGACCTGGCCCAGGTCGCGCAGGTGCTGGCCGGGCTGAGCGCGGGGGAGCCGAGCACCGAGCCGCACACCCGCACGGTCTCCGCCCCGGTCCGGGGCGAGCGGCCGGCGGCCGAGGTGCTGGTCGAGGCCGTCCAGGCGCTGGCCGCCGCCGGGGTGCAGGTGCTCGACCTGGCCGTCCGGCGGCCCACCCTGGACGACGTCTTCCTGACCATGACCGGCCATGCGGCCGAGGACGCCCCGGAGGTGAGCAGCCAGGCATGAGCGCGCTGAGCATGATGGTCAGCGACGGCTACACCGTCGCCAAGCGGAACGCCATCAAGATCCGTCGGGTACCGGACGTGCTGGTCTTCGCCACCCTGTCACCGATCATGTTCGTCCTGCTGTTCGCCTACGTCTTCGGTGGCGCGATCAACGTGGGCGGCGGCCGGTACCGGGAGTTCCTGATCGCCGGGATCTTCGCCCAGACGGTGGTCTTCGGCGCCACCTTCACCGGCGCCAGCCTGGCCGACGACCTGCAGAAGGGCGTCATCGACCGGTTCCGCTCACTGCCGATGCACCCGGCCGCGGTGCTGATCGGGCGGACCGTGGCCGACGTGGCGATCAACCTGGTCAGCATCGCGGTGATGAGCCTGACCGGGCTGGCGGTCGGCTGGCGGATCCGGACGTCCTTCCTGGACGCCCTGATCGGCTACCTGCTGCTGCTCCTGTTCGCCTACGCCATCTCCTGGCTGATGGCCTGCGTGGGACTGCTGGTGCGCACTCCCGAGGTGGTCAACAACGCCTCGTTCATCGTGATCTTCCCGCTGACCTTCGTGGCCAACACCTTCGTCCCGCTGAACAGCCTGCCCGGGCCGCTGCAGGTGTTCGCCCAGTGGAACCCCGTCTCGGCGGTGACGCTGGCCGCCCGGCAGCACTTCGGGAACCTGATCGGCGAGACGCCCTCGGGAGCCTGGTCGTTGCAGCACCCGGGGCTGTACACGGTGATCTGGGCAGCAGCGATGCTGCTGGTCTTCGTTCCCGTCGCGCTGCGCCTTTACCGCCGGGCCGCCAGCCGCTGACCGGCGGCCCAGCGGCGCGGGTCAGCCGCCGGTGTAGGGGCTGGCGGTGAGCACCTTGACCGGGATCTTCTTGCCGTTGGGGGCCTGGTAGCTGGTCTCCTCGCCGTTCTTCAGGCCGAGGATGGCCGCACCCAACGGGCTCTTCTCGCTGTAGACGTCCATCGTCGTACCGCCGCCGACCTCGCGGCTGCCGAGCAGGAAGGTCATCTGGTCGCCCGCGAGCTCGACGGTGACCACCATGCCCGGCGAGACGCTGCCGTCCGTGGACGCCGGTGCCTGACCGACCTTGGCGGTGTCCAGCAGCTGGCGCAGCTGACGGATCCGGGCCTCCTGCTTGCCCTGCTCCTCCTTCGCCGCGTGGTAGCCGCCGTTCTCGCGCAGGTCCCCCTCCTGGCGGGCCTCCTCGATCTTCTTGGCGATGTCGGTCCGGCCCTCACCCGAGAGGTAGTCCAGCTCGGTGGTGAGCCGGTCGTAGGCCTCCTGGGTCAGCCAGGTGACGTTCTCACCGGTCTCGGTCACGATCGCTCCTTGTGCTCAGCGTGCAGAACCCCCGGCGACGCAACGAGGGCCGGACCGGTCTGCGACCTGCCCGGCCCCGACGCGCGAGGCCCCCGAAACGGGGATGAAACGTCAAGTCTAGCGCTACTGACCTTGGACGGCGCACGCCTGCACGGTCACGGTGGTGGCCAGCTGGGTGGTCGGGATCTGGGTGGTGACCCGCAGGCTGCTGCTCGAGCTGGGCCCGATCCGGACGTCCTGACGGCCCACCTCGACCAGCGCGGCGTTCAGGGCCTGCACCCGGCAGACCGCGACCCGGTGCGTCGGCAGCGACACGTTGAGCGAGACCCTCACGTGGGCGGCGTCCACCACGCTGAAGCTCGCCACCTCGGCGTCGGTGGTGGAGGAGGGGTTGGTCAGGGCGGCCCACAGCGCCCAGACCACGGCGATCAGCAGGGCGAGCACCGCGGCGGTGGTCCAGCGCCGTTGCCCGCCGGGCCGGACCGCGCCGCCGTAGCGTCCGGCCGGGCGCTGCCGGACCGCTCGTCCGCCGCTCGGGCGCGGCCGCCCGGAGGAGGGCTCGGGCCCGGCGGTGCTGAAGGTCATGGCTCTACTGTCGCTGATCGCCGGGCCGGCGCCGACGTCGGCCACCGGCCCGGTCTGCGGCCGGACCCCGGTCAGCGCGATGATGGAGCTGTGGCGGGCCGCCAGGTCGGCGGCCCCAGCTTTCGCAGATCTCCTGGGAGGAGCACCGTGCAGGTCACGAACGGCTCGACGGACGGCGGCGCCGGGCGGGCTGCCGGCGTCGCCCCGCTGCGGCTGATGGCGGTGCACGCGCACCCCGACGACGAGTCCAGCAAGGGCGCGGCGACCCTGGCCCGCTACGTCGACCAGGGGGCGGAGGTGATGGTCGTGTCCTGCACCGGCGGGGAGCGGGGCGACATCCTGAACCCGGCGCTGAAGGGCGACCCGGCGATCGAGCGGGACCTGCCCGAGGTCCGCCGTCATGAGATGGCCCGGGCCGTGGAGGTGCTCGGGGTGCGGCACGTCTGGCTGGGCTTCGTGGACTCCGGCCTGCCCGAGGGGGACCCGCTGCCGCCGCTGCCGGACGGCTGCTTCGCCCTCGAGCCGCTGCCGGTCGCCGCGGCCCCGCTGGTGGCCCTGGTCCGCTCGTTCCGGCCGCACGTGATGGTCACCTACGACGAGACCGGCGGCTACCCGCACCCGGACCACGTCATGTGCCACAGGGTCAGCGTGGAGGCCTTCCACGCTGCCGCCGATCCGCAGCGCTACCCCGAGGCCGGTCGGGCCTGGCGCACCGACAAGCTGTACTACGACCGGGGGTTCACCAAGCGGCGGTTCGCGGCGCTGAACGAGGCGATGGCCCGGGAGGGCATCGAGTCCCCGTTCCAGGAGTGGCTGAGCCGCTGGGACGACCGGCCCGAGGTGCGGGTCACCACCAGCGTGCCCTGCTCGGACCAGTTCGAGAAGCGGGACCTGGCCCTGCTGGCGCACGCCACCCAGATCGACCCCAACGGCGCCTTCTTCGCCGTCCCTCGTGACCTGCAGGCCGAGGCCTGGCCGACCGAGGAGTACGAGCTGGCCTTCTCCCACGTCGGCGGCCCGGCCCGGCCGCCGGGCGTCGAGGCGGAGCAGCTGCGCGGCTGGGTGCCCGACGAGGAGCTCGAGGACGACCTGTTCGCCGGGGTCGTGCCCGGTCCCACGGATCCCCAGGAGGGGTGATGACCATGATGTCTGTCCTGCTCGCTGCCGGGACCTCCAGCGTCTCGGCCGACGAGAGCACGCTCGGGCCCGGGCTGGCCGGCTTCATCGCCGTCTTCGCGGTCGCGGTCGCCACGCTGGTGCTGGTCCGCAGCATGGTCGGGCACCTGCGCAAAGTCAGGTACAGCCCCGAGCCCCCGGACCCGACCAAGCCCGAGGAGCACGAGCCGGAGGCCTCAGCCGGTCAGAACTGAGCCGGAGGCCTCAGCCGGTCAGAAGTGAGCCGGAGGCCTCAGCTGGTCAGCAGTGACTCGTGCAGCTTGCGGGTCTGGGCGACGACGGCGACCACCGCCGCGCTGAACTGACCGGCCTCCGCGGCGGTCTGGGAGGCGCCCTGGGCCAGGGTGGTGACCGCGCGGGCGATCTCGGAGGTGACCGCGGACTGCTCCTCGATCGCGGCCGCCACCGTGCCCTGGGACTCACTCACCCGGCAGACCAGCCGCTCGATCTCCTCCAGGGCGGCCACGCCGTCCGCGGCCGCGCGCTGGATGGAGGCGATCCGTGACTCGATGTCGGTGATCGAGGCCGAGGTGGTGCCGGCCAGCTGCTTGACCTCGTCGGCCACCACCGCGAAACCCTTGCCCGCCTCCCCGGCGCGGGCGGCCTCGATGGTGGCGTTCAGCGCCAGCATCCGGGTCTGCTCGGCCACCCCGGTGATCAGCCGCAGGAAGTCACCGATCTCGTTGCCGGCCGACTGCAGCTCGCGCAACGTCGAGACCCCGGCCGAGGTGGCCGCCACCGTGTCCCGGACCTGGTCCACTGAGGTGGAGGAGGCCCGGGCGATCTCGGCGACCGCGGCCCGCAGCTGCTCGGTGGCCGCCGCCGCGGACTCGGCCTGGTTGGAGGCCTCCCCGGCGATCTGCCGGACCCGCTCGGCACTGCCCTCGATCTGGCTGGTCGCCCCCGCCACCTCGGTCATCGCGGCGTCGGCGTTGCGGTTGCGCAGGCTGACGTTCTCCCACAGCACGATGTAGCCGTACCGGTGACCCTGGTCGTCCACGATCGCGTTGATCAACGTGCGCAGGGTGACGCCGCCGAAGGAGAAGGTGGCCTCGCGGGGCAGCGCCGAGGGGTCGTTCAGGATCCGCTCGACCCGCGCCGGGTCCTTGTGGAACCGGTGGATGGAGCCGTTCAGGAGCTGCTCGGGGGTCAGGTTGAACGCGGCCTTCAGCCCCGGCGCCAGCTCCCGCAGGGTCGCCAGGGCACGGCGGTTGGCCCAGACCAGGTTCAGGGCCAGGTCGGCGGCGAAGGCGTTCGTGTGCAGGCCCTCCAGTGCGCCGACCAGCGGGTCGGCCGGCTGCTGGAAGATGGCGGCCAGGTCGTCTCGGGAGGCCGGGCGGCGGGTGGCGAAGGAGAGAGCCATGAGCAGGGGGAGCCTTTGCGTCGGGAGCAGGGCGGGCGGCGTCAACGGCTGCTGCGTCGACGAGGCGGCGGGGCGGCCGGGCGGACCGGCAACCCTCCCATCGGGTGGGCCGGCGCCGTGCTTGAGCAACGGTGGGCGATGAGTGATCCGCAGCCGCCGGCCGCCTGGAGCCGGTGGCCCGAGCAGGTGCTGGTGCTGGGGCTGGACGGCCTGGGGCTGAGGGTGGTCGAGCAGCTCAGCGCGGTCGGGGTCCGGGTGACGGTCGTGCAGGAGTCGCCCGACCCCCGGGCCAGGCGGCTGCTCGCCCAGTGGGGGGTGCGGGCCGTGGAGGAGGACCCACGGGACGAGGCCAGCGTGCTGCGGGCCGGACTGAGCCGCGCCGGCGCGGTGGTCTGCGTGGGTGCGGACGACCTGCAGGCCCTGGAGACGGCCCTGCTGGCCCGCCGGCTGGCCCCCGACGCCAGGGTGGTGGTGCAGATCCGCAACCCGGCGGTGGGCCGGGCGCTGGCCGGCTCGCCGGGCGTCAGCGTGGTCGACGTGGCCACCGTCACCGCACCGTCGATCGTCCAGGCCTGCCTGGACACCCAGGCGCACCTGCTGCACCTGGCGGAGGAGTCGTTCGTGGTCGCCCAGACCAGCGCGCCCGCCCGCGGCACGGTGCGCGAGCTGTACGGCGACCTGGCCCCGTTCGCGGTCGGGCGGCCCTCGCCCGGCGCGGGCATCGAGCTCTGCCCCGGCCGCGACGTCCTGCTCGAGCGCGGCGACCAGGTGTGCCTGGTGGGCACCGAGGAGCAGGTGCGGGCGATCGGGATCACCTCCGGTGACCTGCGCACCGCACGGCTGAGCGAGTCGGTGTCGGGCGGGTCCCGGTCGCGGGTGCACCGGGGAGCAGCGAGCGGCAGCCCCCAGGCGCGGGTGCAGAACCGGGTGCGCAGCCTGGTGGCGGCCACCGACGCCCGGCTGCGCTGGGCGCTGCTCGGCCTGTTCGCCCTCACCCTGTCCTCGATCGGGATCCTGCTGGTGGGCTACCGGGAGCCGGGCGGCCGCCGGATGTCCGTCCTGGACGCCGTCTACTTCACCGTCGAGACGGTGGCCACCATCGGCTACGGCGACTACTCCTTCCGCCAGCAGCCGACCTGGCTGCGGGTGTTCGCCGTCGGGCTGATGCTGGTCGGGGCCGGGCTGGCCACCACCTTCTTCGCGTTGCTGACCAACCTGCTGGTCAGCCGCAGGCTGGCCGACGCGCTCGGGCAGAGCCGGGTGACCGGTCTGTCGGGGCACGTGGTGGTGGTCGGGCTCGGGTCGATCGGGGTCCGGGTGGTGGCCGGCCTGCAGGCCCTGGGCCGCAGCGTGGTCGTCGTCGACCGGGACGACGAGAACCGGTACGCGACCGCGGTGCGTGCCTCCGGCGTCAGCGTGGTCACCGGGGACGCCACCTTGCCCGGCACGCTGGAACGGGCCAACGTCCGCGGGGCGGGCACGGTCGCCGTGCTCACCAGTGACGACCTGACCAACCTGGAGGTCGCGCTCACCGTGCGGGACCAGGCCGGGTCGGCCGGCGCGAGCGGTCGCCGGCAGCGGGTCGTGCTGCGGCTGTTCGACCGCCGGCTGGCCTCCACCGTCGGCTCCGGCCTGGGACTGCCGCACGTGCGCTCCACCGATGAGCTGGCGGCGCCCTGGTTCGTCGGGCCCGCCGTCGGCCTGGAGGTGCTGGGCACCTTCTACGCCCTGGGCAGCCCGTTGCTGCTGGCCCGGCTGGTGATCCGCCCCGGTGGTGGGCTGGACGGGCTGGCGCTGGGCGAGCTGGCGGCCCGCAGCCGGGTGCTGGCCGTGCGCCGTCCGTCCTCCCCGGTGCTGGAGCACCCGCCGCGGCGGGGCACCCGCCTCGGCGGCGGCGACGAGGTCTTCGTGGTCGGTGACCAGGCGGACCTGTTGCCGCTGGTCCGCCGCAACGCCGGCTGAGTCGGCTGAGTCGGCTGAGCCGGCGGCCGGTCACCGCAGGCCGCTGCGGCTCAGCCCAGCGCGGGCACCCTGGGCAGCGGCACCCGGACCGGCGCCTCGTCGAGCCGCGGATCCATCACCCGGTGCTCCCTCCACAGCTGTTCCAGCTCCCGGCTGCGCAGGGTCTCCTCGGCCAGCAGCCGGGCGGCGAGCGCGGTGAGCAGGCCGGCGTGCTGGCGCAGCCGGGTCCGTGCCCGGTCCAGCGCCTGGTCCAGTAGCTCGGCGACCACCTCCTGGACGGCCGCCGGCAGCTCGCCGTCCACCGGCCGCCAGACCAGCCCGAGCCGGGTCATCCCGAACTCGGTGGCCATCCGGGTGCCCAGACCGGTCGCCGCCCGCAGGTCGCCGGCCGCACCCTGGGTGAACGTGCCGCCGAGCAGCACCTCCTCCGCCGCCCGACCACCCATCGCCACGGCGAGCTGGGCGCGGGCCTGGCCCACGGTCAGGAACGCGTCGTCGTGCCCGCTCATCCAGGTCACCCCGCCGGCCGCGCCGCGCGGCACGATGGTGACGCTGACCGGGTCGTCGGCCTCGGGCTCGACCAGGGCCAGCACCGTGTGCCCCGCCTCGTGCCAGGCGGTGATCTGACGATCCCGATCGGTCACCAGCGCTCCGGTGCGCGCCCGGCCCAGGGCCGCCGTGGCCAGCGCCTCCTCGAAGCAGTCCGGGTCGGCGGCGACCCGGCCGCGGCGTCCGGCCTCCAACGCGGCCTCGTTGACCAGGCTCTCCAGGTCCGCCCCCACGAACCCGGGGGTGCGCCGGGCCAGCGAGGTCAGGTCGACGTCGTCGGTGGTCGTGATCCGGGCGGCGTGCACGGCCAGGATCGCCGCCCGGCCGCGGGGGTCGGGGGCGGCCACGGCGATCGTCCGGTCGAAGCGCCCGGGCCGGCGCAGCGCCTCGTCCAGCGCGTCCGGCCGGTTGGTGGCGGCCAGCACCACGATCCGGCCGCGGTCGTCGAAGCCGTCCAGCTCGGTCAGCAGCGCGACCAGCGTGGCGTCGTGGTCGCTGCCCGCGCTGTCGGTCCGGCCGCCCGCGCGGTGGCCGCCGACAGCGTCGATCTCGTCCACGAACAGCACCGCCCCGCCGTGCCGGCGGGCGGCGTCCCGGGCGGCGGTGAACAGGGCGCGGATCCGCCTGGCGCCGACCCCCACGTACTGGTCGTTGAAGTCCGCCCCCGAGGTGGCGAAGAACGGCAGCCCGGCCTCCCCGGCCACGGCCCGGGCGAGCAGCGTCTTGCCGGTGCCCGGCGGGCCGGTGAGCAGGTAGCCCCGCGGCAGCCGCGCACCGCCGGCGGTGTAGCGCTCCGGCTCACGCAGGAAGCCGGCGACCTCGCGCAGGTCCTGCACCGCCTCCGGGCAGCCGGCCACCTGCGCGAAGCGTGTCCGCGGCACCGGCACGGCTCGCGAGCCGGCGGCGGGCCGGCGGCGGCCGCGCAGCAGCGTGCCGCCGCGCGGCCGCATCAGCAGTCCGGCCGCGGCCAGCAGCGTGAGGACGGCGACCAGGCGCGCCGCCGTGCGGGCGGAGGTGGCGTCCTCGGCGCGGGTCGGCACGTGGGCGTCGAGCAGGATCTGGGTCAGCTGGGCGCCGTAGCCGGCCGGCACGTCGGCCGCGACCGAACGGTCGTCGTCCATCGTCAGCAGCACCGAGCGGCCACCGGAGCCCAGCACCGCCTCGCGCACGTGCGATGAGCGCACCTCCTGCACGGCCGTGGACAGCGGCACGGTGCTGCTCCCGCGCGGCCCGGCGGGCCAGGCCGACCAGCCCAGGGCGCACAGGCCGACCACGGCCAGCCCGGCCCCGAGAACGGTCAGCCGGTGCTCGGGGTCGAACGCCCGGCGGCACCAGGTCGGGAGCTCACGCAACGGCATGTCACCCGTTCGGCGCACGCCCCGCCCACCTTGAGCCGACCCCAGGCGGAGGGGTCAGTCGTGGCGGTGGTGGTGGTGGGACGTGCCGGGGGCCGGGTCGGGGGGCGCCAGGCCGAGCATGGCCCGGCTCTGCTCGCGCATCGCGACCTTGCGGATCTTGCCGGTGACGGTCATCGGGAAGTCGTCCACCACCAGCACGTAGCGCGGGATCTTGAAGTGGGACAGCCGGTCGGCGGCGAACGCCCGCAGCGTGGCCGCGGTCATCGGCTCGGCGCCCTCGCGCAGCTTCACCCAGGCGCACAGCTCCTCGCCGTACCGCGGGTCGGGCACGCCGACCACCTGGGCGTCGACCACGTCGGGATGGGAGTACAGGAACTCCTCCACCTCCCGGGGGTAGATGTTCTCCCCGCCGCGGATCACCAGGTCCTTGATCCGGCCGGTGATGGCCACGTACCCGTCCTCGTCCATCACCCCCAGGTCCCCGGTGTGCATCCAGCGGGCGGCGTCGATCACCTGGGCGCTCTTGTCCGGCTCCTGCCAGTAGCCGAGCATCACCGAGTAGCCGCGGGTGCAGACCTCGCCGGGCTCCCCGCGGGGCAGGGTCAGGCCGCTGACCGGGTCGATCACCTTGACCTCCAGGTGTGGGTGCACCCGTCCGACCGTGGCGACCCGGCGGTCCAGCGAGTCGTCCGCCCGGGTCTGGGTGGAGACCGGGGAGGTCTCGGTCATCCCGTAGGCGATCGTCACCTCGCGCATGCCCATCCGGGACAGCACCTGCTTCATCACCTCGACCGGGCACGGCGAGCCGGCCATGATCCCGGTCCGCAGGCTGCTCAGGTCGACGTCGTCCAGCCCCGGGTCGTTCAGCTCGGCGATGAACATGGTCGGCACGCCGTACAACGAGGTGCACCGCTCGGCGGCCACCGCGGCCAGCGTCGCGCGCGGCTCGAAGCCGGGAGCGGGAATGACCATCGTCGCGCCGTGCGAGGTGCAGGCCAGGTTCCCCATCACCATCCCGAAGCAGTGGTAGAAGGGCACCGGGATGGCCACCCGGTCCGCCGCCGTGTACCCGCACAGCTCGCCGACGAAGAAGCCGTTGTTCAGGATGTTGTGGTGGGACAACGTCGCGCCCTTGGGGAAACCCGTTGTCCCCGAGGTGTACTGGATGTTGATCGGATCGTCCGGGCTGAGCCCGGCCTGGGCGGCGCGCAGCGCCGAGGGATCCGCGCCGGCGCCGGTGGCCATCAGCTCCTCCCACTGCGGGGAGCCGATCAGCACCACCCGGCGCAGCTGGTCGCACTCCGGCCGGACCTGCTCGATCATTGCCGCGTAGTCCGAGGTCTTGAACGAGCGTGCGGCCACCAGCGTGCTCACCCCGGACTGGCGCAGCACGTAGGCCAGCTCGTGGGTGCGGTAGGCCGGGTTGACGGTGACCAGGATGGCGCCGATCTTGGCCGTCGCGTACTGGGTGAAGACCCACTCGGCCAGGTTGGGCGCCCAGATCCCGACCCGGTCGCCCTTGCCGACCCCGGCCGCCAGCAGGCCCAGCGCGAGCGCGTCCACCTCGGCCTGCAGCCCCCGGTAGGTCCACCGACGCGCAGTGGCCACCTCGACCAGCGCCTCGCGGTCCGGCTCCCGGGCGACGCTGTCGTCCAGGTTGTCGCCGATGGTCTGGCCCAGCAGCGGGACCTCGGACACCCCGCTGGCGTAGGAGGGAAGGGCGGTGGCGGGCAGCGGCACGTTGACCTCTCAGACGACGTCGTCCAGGGATGCGTCACGCTATCCCCGGGCCCGTGGCGGCGGCCAGGGCCTGCAGCGCCATCCCGGTCAGCACCCGGCGGCGGACCTCGACGCCGGCCGACTCCGGGGTCCGGGGGGCCGCGTTGATCAGGCCGATGACGGCGTGCGCCCGCACCCGGTCGGTCAGCACCGACCCGGACGGCGCGGCGCGGCCGATCGCCTCCACCCAGGTCTCCACGTACTCCCGCTGCGCCCGGCGCACCCGGCGCCGCACGTCGGGGGCCAGGTGCTGCAGGTCCCGGTCCTGGATGCCGATCAGCTCCGGCTCGGCCAGCGCGAAGTCGACGTGGAAGCCCACCAGGGAGCCCAGCGCGGCGTGGGCGTCGTCCGGGGCGCCGCGCAGCACCTGCCGGCCCCCGGCCAGCAACCGGTCGCTGACCTCGGTGAGCAGCTCGGCCAGCAGGGCGTCCTTGCTCGGGAAGTGCCGGTACAGCGCCGGTCCGCTGATCCCCACGGCACCGGCGATGTCCTCCAGCCGCACGCCCAGGTAGCCGTGCTCGGCCATCAGGGTGCGGGCGGCGGCCAGCAGCGCGGCCCGGCGGTCGGCCTTCTGCCGGGACCGCGCCGTGCCTGCCGTGCCCGCCGTGCCCGCCGTCCCCGCCGTCACGGTGCTGCCGCTCACCGGCGCAGTCTAGGCAGCCGACGACGGCCGCGGGCCCCGGCTCGGGTCGACTGGACGGCGACCGAACCCCCTGGGTACCGTCACCTGCGTTAGTGATGACTAACCGGAAGCGGGTCGATGACGACCATCACCACCCCGGGGCCGGGCGGCGCCGGCGCGCGGGCCGAGCACCTGCGCCTGACGGCCGAGCTGGCCGAGCGCCTGCGGGAGCGCGCCGAAGGTGGCTCGCCGCGCGCCCGCCAGCGGCACACCGCGCGCGGCAAGCTGCTGCCCCGGGAGCGGGTGCTGGCGCTGCTGGATGCGGGCAGCCCGTTCCTGGAGCTGTCGGCGCTGGCCGGTGAGGGCCTGTACGACGACGAGTGCCCCGGTGGCGGCCTGATCACCGGGATCGGCCGGGTCAGCGGCCGGCCGGTGATGGTCGTGGCCAACGACGCGACGGTCAAGGGCGGCACCTACTACCCGGTGACGGTGAAGAAGCACCTGCGGGCGCAGGAGGTCGCGGCGCAGAACCTGCTGCCGTGCCTGTACCTGGTGGACTCCGGCGGCGCCTTCCTGCCCCGCCAGGACGAGGTCTTCCCCGACCGCGACCACTTCGGGCGGATCTTCTACAACCAGGCCCGGATGAGCGCGGCGGGCATCCCGCAGCTGGCCGCGGTGCTGGGCTCGTGCACCGCCGGCGGGGCCTACGTGCCGGCGATGGCCGACGAGACGGTGATCGTGCAGGACCAGGGCACGATCTTCCTCGGTGGCCCGCCGCTGGTGAAGGCCGCCACCGGCGAGGTGGTCAGCGCCGAGGAGCTCGGCGGCGGGCTGCTGCACGCCCGCACCTCCGGGGTGGCCGACCACCTGGCGCGTGACGACCACGACGCGCTGGACCGGCTGCGCACCATGGTGGCCGGCCTGCCGCCGGCCCGTCGTCCGCCGTGGCCGGTGCACGACACCCTGGACCCGCCGCGCCCGCAGACCGACCTGTACGACCTGGT
Organism: uncultured Actinomycetota bacterium; assembly: GCA_963821825.1. GTDB lineage: Bacteria > Actinomycetota > Actinomycetes > Actinomycetales > Kineosporiaceae > CAWGFD01. The sequence goes on along the minus strand of CAWGFD010000002.1, from coordinate 3,265,899 downwards.
GCCCACCGACAGCCGGGTGCCCTACGACGTCCGGGAGGTGATCCGGGTGCTGGTGGACGGCGGTGAGCTGGCCGAGTTCAAGGCCGAGTACGGCACCACCCTGGTCACCGCCTTCGCCCGGGTGCACGGCCACCCGGTGGGTGTGGTGGCCAGCAACGGCGTGCTGTTCGGGGAGTCCGCGCTCAAGGGGGCGCACTTCATCCAGCTCTGCGACCGCCGCGCGGTGCCGTTGCTGTTCCTGCAGAACATCAGCGGGTTCATGGTCGGCCGCGACTACGAGGCGGCCGGGATCGCCAAGCACGGCGCCAAGATGGTGACCGCGGTGGCCGGGGCGCGGGTGCCCAAGCTGACCGTGGTGATCGGCGGCTCCTACGGCGCCGGCAACTACTCCATGTGCGGGCGGGCGTACTCGCCCCGCTTCCTGTGGATGTGGCCGAACGCGCGGATCTCGGTGATGGGCGGGGAGCAGGCGGCGGCCGTGCTGGCCACCGTTCGCGCGGACCAGCTGGAGGCGGCGGGCACCCCCTGGAGCGAGCCGGAGCAGGAGGCGTTCAAGGCCCCGATCCGGGCGCAGTACGAGCAGCAGGGCAGCCCGTACTACTCCACCGCCCGGCTCTGGGACGACGGGATCATCGACCCCGCCGACACCCGGACCGTGCTCGGCCTGGCCCTCGCCGTCTGCGGGCAGGCCCCGCTCGAGGACGCCGGCTACGGCGTCTTCCGGATGTGAGGGCGATGGGCGACCCACCCTTCGGCACGGTGCTGGTGGCCAACCGCGGCGAGATCGCCGTCCGGGTGATGGCCACCCTGCGCCGGATGGGCATCCGCACGGTTGCCGTCTACAGCGATGCGGACGCCGGCGCCCGGCACGTGGCCGAGGCCGACCTGGCCGTCCGGCTCGGGCCGGCGCCGGCCGCCGACAGCTACCTCAACCTGCCCGCGCTGCTGTCCGCGGTGCGGCTCAGCGGGGCCGAGGCAGTGCACCCCGGCTACGGCTTCCTCTCCGAGAGCCCCGCCCTGGCCCGGGCGCTGGCCGAGGCCGGCGTGGCCTTCATCGGGCCCGGCGTGCCGGCCATCGAACGGATGGGCGACAAGATCGCGGCCCGGGCGACGGTGGCCGCCGACGGCGTCCCGGTGCTGCCCGGGGCCGGCCGGCCGGGGATGTCCGACGCCGACCTGCTCGCCGCCGCGGCTGACGTCGGTCTGCCGCTGCTGGTCAAGCCGTCGGCCGGTGGCGGCGGCAAGGGCATGGTGCTGGTCGAGCACGCCGAGCAGCTGCCGGACGCGCTGGCCGCCTCCCGCCGGGTGGCCCGGGCCTCCTTCGGCGATGACACCCTGCTGCTGGAGCGCTACGTGGCCCGGCCCCGGCACATCGAGATCCAGGTGCTGGCCGACCACCACGGCAGCGTGCTGCACCTGGGGGAGCGCGAGTGCAGCCTGCAGCGCCGGCACCAGAAGGTCGTCGAGGAGGCGCCGTCCAGCCTGCTGGACGGGCCGGCCCGGGCGCGGATGGGCGCCGCCGCGGTGGCCGCGGCGGCCAGCGTCGACTACCGCGGCGCCGGCACGGTCGAGTTCATCGTCAGCGGTGACGCGCCGGAGGACTTCTTCTTCCTGGAGATGAACACCCGGCTGCAGGTGGAGCACCCGGTCACCGAGCTGGTCACCGGGCTGGACCTGGTGGAGTGGCAGGTCCGGGTGGCCGCCGGTGAGCGGCTGCCGTTCGGCCAGTCCGACGTGCGGCTGACCGGGCACGCGGTCGAGGCCCGGGTCTACGCCGAGGACCCGGCCTGCGCGTTCCTGCCCACCGGCGGAGCGGTGCTGGCCCTGCACGAGCCGTCCGCGCCCGGCGTCCGGGTGGACTCGGGGCTGTCCGCCGGCGCCGTCGTCGGGCTGGACTACGACCCGATGCTGGCCAAGGTGGTCGCTCACGCGCCGGACCGGGACGCCGCGCTGGCCCTGCTGCGCGGTGCGCTGGCCGAGACCGTCGTGCTCGGGGTGGGCACGAACCTGGACTTCCTCGGCCAGGTGCTCACCGACCCGGACGTGCTCGCCGGCCGGCTGAGCACGACCATGCTCGACGTTCTCGCGCAGGACTACCGGCCCGGCCCGGCACCCTCGGCGGTGCTGGTCGCCGCCGCGGTGAGCGTGTGGCTGCGGCGCTGGGCCCAGGCCGAGCCGGGTGACCTGTGGGCCCGGCCCGACGGCTGGCGGCTCGGTGACCGGGCCCCGTTCACCGTCCGGCTGCAGGAGCAGGCGGAGGCGATCGCGGTCCGGTTGACCGGCACGCCCTCGGCCGGCCAGGCCCAGGTCGGTGACGAGCCACCGGTTCCGTTGGTGGCCCGCGACGACGCAGGCGTGCTGACCCTGGAGCTGGGCGGCGTCCGGCGCCGGCTGCGGACCGCGCTGGAGGCGGACCAGGTGTGGCTGCACGGCCCGCAGGGCACCCACCGGTTCACCCTGGCCGGCCCACCCCGGTTGCGGGCCGACGGCGCACGGCAGGGCCCGGCCGAGCTGACCAGCCCGATGCCCGGGTCGGTGATCGCGGTGCCGGCCGGTGACGGCGGGCAGGTGGTGGCCGGTGACCCGCTGGTCGTGGTGGAGGCGATGAAGATGGAGCACACGCTGCGCGCGCCGGTGGACGGCACCGCGACGGTCCTGGTCCGGGTCGGGCAGCAGGTCACGGTCGGGCAGCGGCTGGCCCGGGTCGCCCCGCCCGAGCCGGCCGGCGGCAGCGGCGGCAGGGCCGGCCACCAGGACGACGGTCTGACGAAGGAGAGCCGCGATGAGTGACCTGGGCGCCCTGGATGCCCTGCCGGAGGAGTACCAGCAGCTGGCCGGCACCGTCCGCGAGTTCGCCACGCAGGTGGTGGCTCCGGTCAGCGCCCGGCACGACCGCGAGCACAGCTTCCCCTACGAGGTGGTCTCCGGGATGGCCTCGATGGGCCTGTTCGGGCTGCCCTTCCCCGCCGAGTACGGCGGCATGGACGGCGACTACTTCGCGCTCTGCCTGGCCCTGGAGGAGCTGGCCAAGGTCGACCAGAGCGTGGCCATCACCCTGGAGGCCGGGGTGTCGCTGGGCGCGATGCCGGTCTTCCGGTTCGGCACCGCGGAGCAGAAGCAGACCTGGCTGCCCCGGCTGACCTGCGGGCGCGAGCTCGGCGCGTTCGGGCTGACCGAGCCCGGTGGTGGCACCGACGCCGGCGCCACCCGGACCACCGCCCGTCAGGACGGCGGTGAGCTGGTGCTGAACGGCAGCAAGGCCTTCATCACCAACTCGGGCACCGACATCACCGCGCTGATCACGGTGACCGCGATCACCGGGGTGCACGAGGGTGGCAAGGAGATCTCCGCCGTCCTGGTGCCCGCGGGCAGCCCCGGCCTGGTCGTCGAGCCGGCCTACGACAAGGTCGGCTGGAACGCCTCGGACACCCACGGGCTGAGCTTCACCGACGTCCGGGTGCCGGAGGGCAACCTGCTGGGCGAGCGCGGCCGGGGCTACGCCGGGTTCCTGCAGATCCTGGACGAGGGCCGGGTGGCGATCGCCGCCCTGGCCACCGGCGCCGCGCAGGGCTGCGTGGACCTGAGCGTGGCCTACGCCAAGGACCGGGACGCGTTCGGCCGCCCGATCGCCGGCCACCAGGCCGTCGCGTTCAGGATCGCCCGGATGGAGGCGCGGGCCTTCGCCGCCCGGCAGGCCTACTACCGGGCAGGCGCGCTGATGCTGGCCGGCCGGCCGTTCAAGAAGGAGGCGGCGATCGCCAAGCTGGTCGCCGGGGAGGCCGCGATGGACAACGCGCGCGATGCCACCCAGGTGTTCGGCGGCTACGGCTTCATGAACGAGTACCCGGTGGCCCGGCACTACCGCGACTCCAAGATCCTGGAGATCGGGGAGGGCACCACGGAGGTGCAGCTGATGCTGATCGCCCGGGAGCTGGGGCTGTGACCGGGTCGCCGGCGTCCTCCGAGCCGGGCCGGGTGGTCACCCAGCGCGGGCTGTGGTTCGAGGAGCTGGAGGTCGGCACCCTGTACCGGCACCGGCCGGGACGTACGGTCACCGAGGCCGACAACGTGCTGTTCACCACCCTCACCATGAACACCCAGCCGCTGCACCTGGACGCGCACGAGGCCGAGCAGGCCGGCCCGTTCCACGCCCGGCTGGTGAACTCGATGTTCACCCTGTCCACCCTGGTCGGGCTGTCCGTCGGGCAGCTGACCCAGGGCACCCTGGTGGCCAACCTGGGCTTCTCCGACATCCGCTTCCCGGCGCCGGTGCTGATCGGGGACACCCTCTACGCCCAGACCCTGGTCACCGGCAAGCGGCCCTCGGCCAGCCGGCCCGGGGAGGGCGTGGTCGCCCTGCAGCACACCGCGCTGAACCAGCGCGGGGAGACGGTGGCCCTCGCCTCCCGGCAGACCCTGGTCCGGATGGCGCCCGGTGACTGAGCGGGCCGTGGCTGCCTGGGCGCCCGGACCGGCCTGGTTGTTCTGCCCGGCGGACCGACCCGACCGGTACGCCAAGGCCCACGACCGGGCCGACGTCGTCATCGTGGACCTGGAGGACGCGGTCGCCCCGGCGGACAAGGCCGCCGCCCGGCGGGCCCTGCTGGCCGCCCCCGATCTGGACCCGGACCGGACCCTGGTCCGCCTCAACGCCGCCGGCACCGCCGAGCACGCCGCCGACCTGGACGTGGTCCGCCGGCTCGGCCTGGCCCGGGTGATGCTGCCCAAGGCCCAGGACCCGGGCGACGTCGCCGCGCTCGGCGACCTGGGCGTGCTGGTGCTCATCGAGAGCCCGCTGGGGCTGCACCGGGTCGGTGAGCTGGTCGCCGTCCCGAACGTGGTCGGCGCGATGTGGGGCGCCGAGGACCTGGTGGCCGGGCTGGGCGGGACCACCAGCCGGCACCCCGACGGCCGCTACCGGGACGTCGCGCGGTACGCCCGCACCGCCACCCTGGTCGCCGCCAAGGCGCACGGGCGGATCGCCCTGGACGGCGTGCACCTGGACATCGCCGACCTGCCCGGGCTGGCCGAGCAGTGCGAGGACGGCGCCGCGGTCGGGTTCGACGCGTGCGCCTGCATCCACCCCGGGCAGGTGCCGGTGGTCCGGCGGGCCTACGCGCCGACCGCCGAGCAGGTCGCCCAGGCCCGTGAGCTGCTGGCGGCCGCGCAGGCCCGGGCCGGCGTCTTCAGCTGGCGTGGCCGGATGGTCGACGGTCCGGTGCTGGCCCAGGCCAGACAGGTCCTCGCCCGCGCCGAGAGGCGGCCAGGACCACCCCCATGATCGCCACGATTCGCACGGATCCGACGTTCCGGCGGTGGATCCGTGCGAATCGTGGCGATCGTGGGGCGGGCGACCCGGTCCTCGCGGTCAGGGCAGGTCCGCGCAGGTCAGGGTCAGCCGCCAGCCGGGCGGGCTGAGCGGCAGCATGACGACCTCCTCCGGCGGGGCCCAGCGGCACCACACCTCGGCGGCCGAGACGGCGGCGGACCAGCTGCCCTGCTGCCGGGCCGGGCTGAAGTAGGTCGGCAACGACACCGCCACACCGGCGAGCCCGACGACGAGCACGACGACGGTCCGCACCCGGCGCGGCAGCAGGGCGCTGCCCAGCAGCAACGTGAACCACAGCGCCGCGCCGGGGATGAGGGCGTAGCGCAGGGTCGCGGCCACGCCGAGCAGGGCCGGCGTCCACTTCAGCAGTGGCGGCAGGATGCCGAGCAGCAACCCGCAGCCCCACACGACGCCCGCCCGGCGGGCCAGCGCGCGGTTGCGGACGACGGCGACCAGCAGGACCCCCACCACGACGGCCGCCAGCGCCCAGCACAGTGCCACCGGCGCCGTCGTCGCCCAGCGGCCCAGCAGGGGCGCGCCGACGCTGTAGCGCAGCACCAGCTCGGCCAGACCCCCCGCCGGCGCCGAGGTGTCGCTGTGGGCGACCGGGGTGACCAGCAGGCTGACCAGCTGGGCGGCGCCGCCCGTGGCCAGCGCGGCCAGCTGCGCCCACAGCGCGCCGCCGCGGTCCCGGCGCAGGCGCAGCAGCACCCAGGGCAGCACGATCAGCGCGGTCGGGTCGCTCATCACGGCCACCAGGTACAGCCCGGCGACGGCGTAGCCGCGGTAGCCGGGCAGGGGTTGGACCGCGGCCAGCACCGCGGCCAGCACCAGCCACCAGTGCGTGTTGGCCAGGTTGCCGCTGGCGTCGCCGCCGGCGGCCGGCAGCAGCACCATCAGCAGCCCGGCCAGCAATCGGGCCGCCACCCCGGCGTAGGGGCGAGCAGCTCGGTACATCAGCGCCAGGGTCACCGCGACCGGCGGCAGCGAGAGCACAGCGGCCGCTGCGGCCGCCAGCCGCAGCGGCAGGACGCCGGCCAGCGCCGCCGCGCCGCGCGGGTACAGCTGCAGGTAGCCGGCGTACGGCGTCAGCAGGCCGAGCCCGGAGTGCCGCAGCCGGAAGCCGACGAACTCGGCGCCGTCCTCGGCCCACAGGGTGTCGAAGACGTTCCAGCCGTGCCGGCCCAGCAGCACCAGGGGAAGGACCAGCACAGCAGCCAGCAGCCCCCACCGCTCCCGCCGCGTCGTGCACCCCCGATCAGGTCCTGGCCGCCGCCCCTCCGGCCGCTCGGCCGACCCTACGTGAACCGGCCGGTGCCTGCCTGTCACCCCGCCCGCGGCAGGGCGGGCGCTGGGGCTCACAACCGCGGGTCGACCGGTTCGGACTCCAGGGCCAGCACCGCGAAGACCGCCTCGTGCACCCGCCACAGCGGCTCACCGGCCACCGCGCGCTCCAGCGACTCGATGCCCAGTGCGTACTCCCGGGCGGCCAGCGACCGCTTGTGCCCGACCTGACGGGAGCGCAGCCGGTCCAGGTGGGCGGGCTCGGTGTAGTCCGGCCCGTAGATCAGCCGCAGGTACTCCCGGCCGCGCACCTTCAGGCCGGGCTGGGCCCAGCCGCGCCCGGCGCGCACCAGGTTGGCCAGCGGCTTGACGACCATGCCCTCCCCGCCGCCGGCGGTCAGCTCGCTCCACCACTCGACCCCGGCCCGGACCGAGGCCGGCTCCCCGGTGTCCACCACCAGCCGGCGGGTGGTCGCCAGCAGCTGCGGGGCGGCTGCGGCCAGCCGGTCGGCCACCGACAGGTGCCACAGGTGGTCGGCGCCGGTGAAGGTGGCCCGGTCGGTGGCCAGCAGCTGGAAGGGGGCCAGCCGGACGCCGTCCAGGCCGTGCACCGGCCAGACGTAGCGCCGGTAGGCTTCCACGTAGGCGCGGGCGTTCGCCTCCCGGGCGGTGCTGCGGGCCAGGAGCGGGGCGACGTCCAGGCCGCGGGCGGCGCTGGCGCGCAGCACCTCGACCGCGGCCGGCAGCGCGGCCCCGGCGGCGGCGCCGACCGCCGCGTACTGGTCCCGGACCAGGCCCTCGGCCTTGGCCGACCAGGGCAGCAGCTCGGCGTCCAGGACCAGCCAGCGGCACTCCAGCTCCTCCCACAGACCGGCGGCGGTGACCGCCTGGCGGACGCCGGCCAGCAGCTGCTCGGTCAGCTCAGGGTCGAAGAACGCACGGCCGGTGCGGGTGTGCACCGCCCCGGTGACGCCGTCCCGGGCGCCGAACCGCTGCTCGGCCACGGCGGCGTCCCGGCAGAGCAGCACCACGGCTCGGGAGCCCATGTGCTTCTCCTCGCAGACCACCGGCCCGACCCCGGCCCGCGCGTAGGAGGTGAACGCCGACACCGGGTGCTCCAGCAGGTCGCCGTCGGTGGCCGCAGCGGTCGGCGCCATCGTCGGTGGCAGGTACACCAGCCAGCGGGGGTCGATCGCGAACCGGCTGATCACCTCCAGCGCGCCGGCGGCGTTCTCCGGCGCCACCGCGACCCGCCCGGCCAGCCGGGTCGCCACCCCGCGCAGGCCGAGGACGTCGCTCAGCGCCAGCTCGTCCGGTGCGCGCCCGGCCACCAGGTCGCCCGGGCCGCCGCCCGGGCCGCCGCCCGGGCCGCCGACCGGGCCGCCGACCGGGTCGGTCGGGTCGGTCTGCCGAGTCGGGTCGATGGTTCGAGCGTCCGTCGGGAACGGCTTGGCCGGCTCGTACCAGACCCGCTGCGCCGGGACGGCGACCAGCTCCTTCTCCGGGTAGCGCAGGGCGGTCAGCCGCCCCCCGAACACCGCCCCGGTGTCCAGGCACAGCGTGTTGTTCACCCACTCCGGACGCGGGGTGGGCGTGTGCCCGTACAGCACCATGGCCCGGCCGCGGTAGTCCTGGGCCCAGGGGTAGCGCACCGGCAGGCCGTACTCGTCGGTCTCGCCGGTGGTGTCCCCGTACAGCGCGAAGCTGCGTACCCGGGCCGAGGCCCGGCCGTGGTAGGCCTCCTTCAGCCCGGCGTGCGCGACGACCAGCCGGCCCTCGTCCAGCACCAGGTGGGCGACCAGGCCGTCGCAGAAGGTCTCCACCTGGTCCCGGAACGGCGCCGGTTCGGCGGCCAGCTGGGCCAGCGTCTCGGCCAGCCCGTGGCTGACCTGCACCGCCCGGCCGCGCAGGGCGCGAACCAGCTTGTTCTCGTGGTTGCCGGGCACGGCCAGCGCGTGGCCGGCGGCGGCCATCCCGATCACCAGGCGCAGCACGCCGGGGGAGTCCGGGCCGCGGTCGACCAGGTCGCCCAGGAACACCGCGCGCCGCCCCGGCGGCGGCACGGCGTCCACCGGTCGGCCGGCGTCGTCGCGGACGAGGCTGTAGCCGAGCTCGCCGAGCAGCTGCTCCAGCTCTGCGCGGCAGCCGTGCACGTCACCGATCACGTCGAACGGGCCGTGCTCGGCGCGCAGGTCGCTGCGCAGCGGCTCCCGGATGATCACCGCCTCGGCCACCTGCTGCTCCTCACGCAGCACGTGCACCCGGCGGAACCCCTCGCGGGCCAGGTGGCGCAGCGACCGGCGCAGCTCGGCCTGCTGGCGCCGGATCACCTGCTCACCGACCCGGCGCTCACCGCGGGTGGCGTTGCGCTGCAGGCAGACCCGTTCCCCGACGTCCAGCACCACCGCGACCGGCAGCACGTCGTGCTCGCGGGCCAGGGCGACGAGGTCGGCACGGGCGTGCGGCTGCACGTTGGTGGCGTCGACCACGGTCAGCCGGCCCGCCTCCAGGCGCTTGCCGGCGATGAACCGGAGCACCTCGAAGGCCGGACGGGTGGCGTCCTGGTCGGTCTCGTCGTCGCTGACCAGGCCGCGGCAGACGTCGCTGGAGATCACCTCGAACCGGCCGAAGTGCCGCGCGGCGAAGGTGGACTTGCCGGACCCGCTGACCCCGACCAGCAGGACCAGGGACAGCTCGGGGATCGCGAGCTCGCTCATCTCGGCGCCCGCCCCTGGCCCGCCGGGCGGGTCAGCACGGCCAGCTGGGTGGGGGCCCCGACCTGCGGGTCGACCTCGCCGACCGGCCGGTGCTCGACCAGGTAGCCGTAGCGGCGGCCCACCTCCAGGGCCCAGTCGGCCAGCTGCTGGCGGGTCCACTCGAACCGGTGGTCGGGGTGCCGGAAGGCGCCCGGCGCCAGGCCGGGGTAGCGGACGTTGTACTCGGCGTTGGGTGTGGTCAGCACCACGGCCGCGGGTCGGGCCGCGCCGAACACGACGTGTTCCAGGGCGGGCAGCCGCTGGGGGTCGACGTGCTCGATGACCTCCATCAGGACCAGCGCGTCGGCCCCGGCGAGCCGGTCGTCGCGGTAGGTCACCGAGGACTGGAGCAGACGCAGCCGGGACCGGACGCCGTCCGGCATCCGGTCCAGGCGCAGCCGGCGTTCGGCCGCCCGCAGCGCCCGGTCGGAGACGTCCACGCCGGTCACCGAGGTGAACCTCGGGTCGGTGAGCAGCTCCGCGACCAGCCGGCCCTCCCCGCAGCCGACGTCGACCACCGTGGCCGACCCGAGCTCGCGCAGCACCGCGAGCACGGCCTGCACCCGGTCGGCTCCTGCGCCCCGCTCCGGCCGGGTCGGCTCCGGGGTGGTGGCGGCCTGGTCGCCGTCCTCCGGGCCGGCGTCAGCGGCTGGTTCGTCGTCGACCTCGGCCAGCCGGGCGACCGCGTCCAGCACCAGGCTGCGGTGGTGACGCAGGTAGCGCCGGGTGATCAGCTCACGCTCCGGGTGGGTATCCAGCCAGCCGGCGCCGGCCCGGAACAGCTTGTCCACCTCCTCACCGGCCAGCCAGTAGTGCTTGGCGTCGTCCAGCACCGGGATCAGCACGTAGAGCTGGTTCAGCGCCGTCGCGCAGGTGAGGGTGCCCGACAGGGTGACCCGCAGGTAGGGGCTGTCCCCCCAGCCGGGCAGCTGCGGGTCCAGCGGCACCGGCTCGGCCTCCACCCGCCAGCCGAGCGGGCCGAACAGCCGCTGCACCAGGTCGGGCCCGCCCCGGGCGGGCAGCGCCGGCACCGTGACCGTCAGCGGCAGCGGGGCGGTGGCCAGCTCGGGCCGCGCGTCGCAGCGGCCGGTCATCGCCGTCCGGAACGCCTTGCCCAGGGCGACGGCCAGCAGCGAGGACGCCGCGTAGGGCCGGTCGTTGACGTACTGCTGCAGCGGGCCGGCCTCGCGCCGTCCGCGCCCGGTCCGGACCAGGGCGACCGGGTCGACCTCCAGCAGCAGGGCGGCCGTGCTGCGCTCGGTCTCGGCCTGCGGCCACAGCACGTGCGCGGTGCCGACGGAGGTGTCCAGCGACTGGGCGCGGCCGGGGTGCTTGTGCAGCAGGAAGCCCAGCTCGGTGGCGTCCGGCATCGCGGGGCAGGACTGCGCGGACAGGCTGAGCAGCATGGGCTCAGTCTGCCCGCTGCCCCAAGATCTCGACGATTCGCACGAAACCTACTCGCGGACGTCGGATCCGTGCGAGTCGTGGCGATCATGGGGGCCGGACGGCGGGGAGGGTCCGGACGGCGGGGACGGCGGGGACGGCGGGGACGGCGCGGACGGCGCGGACGGCGCGGACGGTGCGGGCGCGCGGGGGTCGGGGTAGGCGAGGGTCTCGGTGGCCTTGGCGGTCAGCCAGACCCGCTGGCCGGCGGCCAGGCCGAGGTCGGCCAGCGCGGCCGGGGTGATGTCGACCAGCGCGTCCGGCGGCCCCTGCACGCTGACCCGGACCCGGTCGGTGAGCAGCTCCAGCCCGGTGACCGTGCCCGGCCAGGTGTTGCGCGGTGAACCGGCGGCCGGCTGGCTGGGGTGCAGCGAGATCGCGCCGGGGGAGAGCGCGAGCAGCACCCGCTGCCCGCGGCCCCCGGCCGGCCCGTCAGTGGCGGACGCGCCGGCGTACAGCTCACCGCCGCCGTCCAGGTCGACCAGGTGCCGGGCCGGGTCGCGCAGCACCCCGTTGTACAGGTTCAGGCCGACCAGCCGGGCGACGTACTCCGTCGCGGGACGGCGGGCGACCTCGGCCGGGCGTCCCTCCTGCACCCGGCGCCCCGCCTCCAGGACCAGGATCCGGTCGGCCATCACCATCGCCTCCAGCGGGTCGTGGGTGACCAGCACGGTCGGCCCGCCGAACCCGGACAGGTACTCCCGCAGGCCGGTCCTGATCTCCAGCCGGGTGCGGGCGTCGAGGGCGGCCAGCGGCTCGTCCAGCAGCAGCAGCCCCGGGTCGGCGGCCAGGGCACGGGCCAGCGCGACGCGCTGCGCCTGACCGCCGGACAGCTGACCCGGACGGCGCCCGGCCAGCTCGGCCAGCCCCAGCCGGCGCAGCAGGTCGGTGGCCTGCCGCCGGGCCGCACCACGGTGCGCGCCGCGGGCACGGGGGGCGAAGGCCACGTTGTCCAGCACGCTGAGGTGGGGGAAGAGGCGGTAGTCCTGGAAGACCAGACCGACCCGGCGCCCGGTGGCCGGCACGAACACGCCCCGCTCGGCGTCGTCCCAGACCGTTCCGTCGACCTGCACCCGTCCGGCGGTCAGCGGCAGCAGTCCGGCCAGAGCACGCAGCAGGCTGGTCTTGCCGGCCCCGTTGGGGCCGAGCACGGCGAGGATCTGCCCGGGCTCGACGATCACCTGCACGTCCAGGCAGAAGGCGCCGCGCTCGACCCGCAGGTCGGCGAGCAGGCCGCTCACCGCACGGGCCCCGGGCGCAGCCACCGGTCACGCAGCAGCGCCAGGACCGCGACCGACACCCCGAGCAGCACCAGGCTCAACGCGACCGCCGACTGCGGGTCGGTCTGGAAGGCCTGGTAGACGGCCAGCGGCATGGTCTGGGTGACGCCGGGCAGGTTGCCGGCGAAGGTGATGGTGGCGCCGAACTCGCCCAGTGCCCGGGCCCAGCACAGCACGGCCCCGGCCACCAGGCTCGGGGCGACCAGCGGCAGGGTGACGCGCCGGAAGACGGTGAACCGGCGGGCCCCCAGGGTGGCCGCGGCCTCCTCCAGTCCCAGGTCCGCGCTGCGCAGCGCGCCCTCCACGGTGACCACCAGGAACGGCATCGCCACGAAGGTCTCGGCCATCACCACCCCGGCGGTGGTGAACGGCAGGGTGATGCCGGTCGCGGCGTCCAGGTACCGGCCCACGAACCCCAGCCGGCCGAAGGCGAGCAGCAGGGCGACCCCGCCGACCACCGGCGGCAGCACCAGCGGCAGGGTGACCAGCGCGCGCAGCAGGCTGACCCCGCGGGCCTGGGCCCGGGCCAGCACCCAGGCCAGCGGCACGCCCAGCACCAGCGCCAGCACGGTGGAGATGGTGGCGGTCAGGAGCGAGAGCTGCAGCGCCTGCAGGGCCTGGTTCTGGGCCAGGAGGTGCGGCAGGCCGCGCCACGGCGCCCGCAGCAGCATCCCGGCCAGCGGCGCCAGCATGAACGCCACCGCGACGGCGGCCGGCACGCCCAGCGGCCACGGCGTCCGGCCGCCGAGCTCGACGCCGCGGCGGGACGACGCGCGGCTCAGGGCTTCTCGAACCCGTCGGCGCTGAGCACCACGGCCCCGGAGTCGGACAGCACGTAGTCCACGAACTGCTGGGCCAGGGTCGGGTCGGCCGCGGCGGTGGTGACGGCGATCGGGTAGCTGGTGGAGGCGTTGACGTCCGCCGGGATGGGGACGCCGACCACCTTCGACCCGACCGCCTTGACGTCGGTGACGTACACCACCCCGGCGTCCACCTCACCGAGCTGGACCTTGGCCAGGGTGGCCTTGACGTCGGCCTCCTGGGTCACCGGGGTCACCGTCAGCCCGGCGTTGGCGAAGACCTTCAGGGCGGTCGCGCCGCAGGGCACCGCGCTCTGGCACAGGGCCACTTTGACCCCGGGCCGGGTCAGGTCGGACAGCCGGCGGATGTGGGCGGGGTTGTTCACCGGCACGGCGATCTCCATCACGTTCCGGGCGAACGTGGCGGGGGAGTCGGCGGCCTTGGCCTGCACCACGGTGCTCATGTTCTTCTCCGAGGCGGAGGCGAACACGTCGGCCGGTGCGCCCTGCACGATCTGGGTGGCCAGCGCCGAGCTGGCGCCGTAGTTCAGGGTGACCGTGGTGCCGGGGTACTTGGCCTGGAAGTCCTTGGCGATCTGGTTGAACGCCTCGGTGAGCGAGGCCGCGGCGAACACGGTGATCTTCCCCGAGGGCGCGGAGGAGCTGGCGCTGGCCGAGGTGTCGGGCGCGGGTGGCGGGCTCGAGGTGCAGGCGGTCAGCAGCCCGGTGAGGGTCAGGATGGCCAGCGTCGTGCCGACCGGACGGCGGCTCATTCCGGGATCTCCACGACGACGTTGGTCGACTTCACGCTGGCCACGGCCAGCACGCCCGGCTCCAGGGCGAGCTCGTCGGCCGCCTCCCGGCTCATCAGCGAGACCACCCGGAACGGTCCGGCCTGGATCTCCACCTGGGCCATCACGGTGTCCTTCACGACGTTCGTGACCAGGCCGGTGAAGTGGTTGCGGGCCGACTGGGCCACCGTGCGGCGCTGGCGGGAGTGGTTGCCGCCGGCCAGCTCCTCGGCCAGCCGGGCCAGCACCGCGCCGTCCACGACCTGCCGGTTCGAGGCGTCGGTCACCGTGGCCAGCCGGCCCTGCTCGGCCCAGCGGCGCACGGTGTCGTCGCTGACCCCCAGCAGGTCGGCGGCCTCCCGGACCCGGAACATCGGCATCCCCGAACAATAGCCGCACACTCGGCCGTCGGCGGAGGCAGATCCCTCAGATACGTCTGAGGGTCGCCTCAGAGCGCGCAGCAGCGGCGTCAGGCGCAGCCCGGGCCCGGGTCCGGCGACCCGCCGTACAGTGAGCAGGCCGCCGGCGGTGCGCCGGTGCACGGTCGTGATCGAGGGAGCGCGGATGGCCTCGCTGGTGATGTCGGCACGGGACCTGGAGTTCTGCCTGCACGAGTGGCTGGACGTTCAGGCCCTGACCGCCCGGCCCCGGTACGCCGAGCACTCCCGGGAGACCTTCGACGCCGTCCTGGAGCTGGCCGAGACGGTCGCCACCCGGCACTTCGCCACCCACAACAAGCGCAACGACGCGCAGGAGCCGACCTTCGACGGGCAGCGGGTGCACGTGCACCCGGAGGTGAAGGCAGCGCTGGAGGTGTACGCGGCCAGCGGGTTCACCGCCGCCACCTTCGATGAGGAGCTGGGCGGCCTGCAGCTGCCCCAGGTCGTGGCCGCGGCCGTGTCCGCGTGGTTCCAGGCCGCCAACTGCGGCACCGCCGGCTACCCGTTCCTGACCCGCGCCAACGCCAACCTGCTGGTCACCCACGCCGACCCCGAGCTGGTGCAGCGGTTCGTCCCGCCGATGCTGGCGGGCCGGTTCTTCGGCACCATGTGCCTGTCCGAGACCCAGGCCGGCTCCTCGCTGGCCGACGTCCGGACCGTGGCCGAGGCGCAGGACGACGGCTCGTTCCGGCTGCGCGGGTCCAAGATGTGGATCTCCGGCGGGGACCATGAGCTGGCCGAGAACATCATCCACCTGGTGCTGGCCCGCACCCCCGGTGCGCCGGCGGGGGTGAAGGGCATCTCGCTGTTCCTGGTGCCGAAGTTCCTGGTCGACGACCAGGGCCAGCTCGGCGAGCGCAACGACGTGGTGCTGGCCGGGCTGAACCACAAGATGGGCTGGCGGGGCACGACCAACGCGGTGCTGGGCTTCGGCGAGGGCGTGCACCGGCCCGGCGGCCGGCCCGGCGCCGTGGGGTACCTGGTCGGGCCCGCACACCGCGGACTGGCTGCGATGTTCCACATGATGAACGAGGCCCGGATCGGGGTGGGCCTGGGCGCGGCGGCGATCGGCACCACCGGCTACCTGAAGGCGCTCGACTACGCCCGGACCCGCACCCAGGGCCGGCCGGTCGCGGCCAAGGACCCCGCCTCCCCGCCGGTGCCGATCATCGAGCACGCCGACGTGCGCCGGATGCTGCTCGCGTCGAAGGCGTGGGTGGAGGGCGGGATGGCGCTGGTGCTGTATGCCGCCCGGCTGGTGGACGAGGAGGTGACCGCCACCGACTCGCAGGAGGCGGCGCGGCTGCACCAGCTGCTGGAGGTGCTGACCCCGATCGCCAAGTCCTGGCCCTCCCAGTGGTGCCTGGCCGCCAACGACCTGGCCATCCAGGTGCACGGCGGCTACGGCTACACCCGGGAGTACGACGTCGAGCAGCACTACCGGGACAACCGGCTGAACGCGATCCACGAGGGCACGCACGGCATCCAGGGCCTGGACCTGCTGGGCCGCAAGGTCGGCCTGGACGACGGCGCCGCGTTCGCCCTGCTGGTGCAGCGGATGCTGGACACCGCGGCCCGGGCCCGGGAGCGCGGCGGCGAGCTGGCCACCGACGGGGAAGCGGTCGAGGCGGCGGTGCACCGGCTGGTCACCGCCACCCAGAAGATCGCCTCAGCCGGCGAGGTCACGCTCGCCCTGGCCAACTCCTCCACCTACCTGGAGGCCGCCGGGCACATCGTGGTCGGCTGGCTGTGGCTGGACCAGCTGCTGACCGTCGGGGACCGGGCCGGGGACTTCTACGCCGGCAAGCGGCAGGCCGGGCGCTGGTTCATCCGCTGCGACCTGCCCCGGACCGGGCCGCAGCTGGACCTGCTGGAGCGGCTGGACCGCAGCCACCTGGACATGTCGCCGGCCTGGTTCTGAGCCCTCACCCAGCGGCTTCGGCGTGCAGTACCGCCGCGCCGCTGAACCGGCCGTGGGCCAGGTCGGCCAGCGCCGCCGGCGCGTCGTCCATGTCGTAGGGCACCACGCGGGCCCGGATCCCCAGCCGCTGCGCGAGCCGCAGGAACTCCGCGCCGTCCTGACGGGTGTTGGCCGTCACGCTGCACAGCGTCCGCTCCTGGAACAGCGCCTGCTGGTAGTCCAGGGCCGGGATGTCGGAGAGCCAGATGCCGGCCACGGCCAGCGTGCCGCCACGGTCCAGTGCGCGCAGCGCGGTCGGGACCAGCTCACCGGCCGGGGCGAAAAGGATCGCGCCGTCCAGCGGCTCGGGCGGGGCGTCGTCGGCCTCGCCGGCCGAGTCGGCACCCAGCTGCAGGGCCAGCTCCCGGTTGCCGGCGCCGCGGGTCAGCACGTGCACCCGCAGGCCCTGGGCCAGGGCGAGCTGGGCGGTGAGGTGGGCGCTGCCGCCGAAGCCGTAGATGCCCAGCGCGCCGCCGGGCGGTACGGCGGCCCGCGTCAGCGCGCGGTAGCCGATGATCCCGGCGCACAGCAGCGGCGCGGCCTGCTCGTCCGCGAGCCCGTCGGGCAGCGGGTAGGCGAAGGCCTCCTCGACCAGGCAGGCGTCGGCGTACCCGCCGTCGACGTCCCAGCCGGTGAACCGCGGGGCCAGGCAGAGGTTCTCGGCGCCCGAGCGGCAGAACCGGCAGCTGCCGTCGGTGCCGGCCAGCCAGGCCACCCCCACCCGGTCTCCCAGGGAGAACCGGGTCGCCCCGGGCCCGAGCGCCTCCACGTGGCCGACCACCTCGTGGCCGGGGGTGACCTGAGGCCGGCGTGGAGCCAGGTCGCCCTCGGCCAGGTGCAGGTCGGTGCGGCACACGCCGCAGCAGTGCACGGCCACCCGGACCTGCCCGGGGCCGGGCTGCGGCGGCTCACGCTCCACCCGGCGCAACGGGCCCCGGTCGACCGGGACCGGTTGCTGGACGACCCAGGCGCGCATCCGACCTCCCGACCTCGGCCTACCGCGTCTGCGAACCTCTACGCATGACCATACTCCCCGCCGGAGAACGCATTCCGGTGTCCGAGGGCGCCGGCCCGGGACGTACGGCCTGGTCCGCCGTCCGGAGCGCCGAGCAGGGTGGGGGTAGCCGCGAGAAGGAGGCACCACCATGGCACCGTTGATGTACGCCGAGCCCGAGGCACCCGGCCGGACGACCCCGCCGTGGGCGGGCTGCGCCCTGCCCCCGACCGCGCTCGACCGGCCGGCCGAGCCCAGCGAGCACGCGGGGGACGCCGAGCAGGTGATCGACCTGACCATGGAGCCGTCCGTGGAGGGCGAGGTCAGCTCGGCCACCGCCGTGGTCAGGGTGAGCGGGCGGGTCGGGTCCAGCTGCCTGTCGGAGTGCTGGTCGACGGTGGACCGGCTACTGCGGCACCGCCCGAGCCGCGTCGTCCTGGACCTGGCGGACGCCGTGCCCGACCCGGTGTCGGCCTCGGTGGTGGAGATGCTGCGCCGGTACGTGGTGGGCCACGGAGCGACGCTGCAGGTGGTGAACCTGACGGACCTGTTCGCCTACCAGCTGGAGGCCACGGGTCTGCTGGACCGGATCGAGCACGACCGGGAGCTCCATCCGGCGCCCGGCGCGGGCGTCGGTGCCCGCCTGACGATGGGCCGCTCGCGCCCGTCGGTGGAGAGGTGAGATCACGATGCCGACCACCGAGAACTACCCGGTCCGGGTCGACGCGGTGCTGGACCACCCGCTGTCGCGCTGGTTGTGGCTGGTCAAGTGGCTGCTGGCGATCCCGCACTTCGTGGTTCTGACCTTCCTGTGGGTCGCCTTCCTGTTCGTCGAGGTGGCCGCGTTCTTCGCCATCCTGGCCACCGGGGAGTTCCCCCGGCCGCTGTTCGACTTCAACGTCGGGGTCATCCGGTGGTCCTGGCGGGTGTCCTGCTACACCAACGGCGCCTTCTCCACCGACCGCTACCCGCCGTTCACCCTTCGGGACGTCGCCGACTACCCGGCGCACTTCGACGTCGACCCTCCGGCCCGGCTCTCCCGCGGTCTGGTTCTGGTCAAGTGGTGGCTGCTGGCCATCCCGCACTACCTGATCGTCGGTCTGCTGGTCGGTGGGGGTGCCTGGACGTCGGCGACCGGCCGGACCGGGGACGGGCACTGGGCCTGGGGCGGCGGTGGCCTGGTCGGGATCCTGGCCGTGGTGGCCGCCGTCGTGCTGCTCATCACCGGCGCCTACCCCCGGTCGCTGTTCGACGCCCTGATCGGGCTCAACCGCTGGGTCTTCCGAGTGGTCGCCTACGCGGCGCTGATGACCGACCAGTACCCGCCGTTCCGGCTGGACCTCGGCGGCCAGGACCCTGGCTCGCCGGCGCCGACCAGCCCGGCACCGCCGCCGCGGGGTCCGGCCACCACCGGGCACGCCTGGACGGCCGGGCGGATCGTCGCCCTGGTCGCCGGCACCGTGCTCACCCTGGCCTCGACCGGCCCGCTGGTCGGTGGGGTCGCGCTGGCCGCGGTCGACCGCACCGCCCGGTCCGGCGGCTACCTCAGCGTCCCGGCCACCGAGCTGTCCAGCTCCGGCTCGGCGCTGGTCAGCACCGGGGTGACGATCGATGCCCCCGGGCCGGACTGGTCGCTGATCGAACGGACCATCGGCACCGTGCGGGTCCGGGTGACGCCGGTCTCGGGCAACGGAGCGGTGTTCGTCGGCCTCGGGCCGACGGACGAGGTGCAGGCCTACCTGGCTGGCGCGGACTACTCGACCATCAGCCGCCTGGGCTCGGGTCAGGCCGACTACGTGCAGCACCCGGGCACGCAGCGCCCGGCCGCACCGGCCGGCCAGACGTTCTGGGCGGCGCGCGCCGCCGGACCGGGCCAGCAGCAGCTGGTCTGGACGCCTCGCGCGGGTAGCTGGACCGTCGCGGTGCTGAACGCCGACGGCTCACCGGGGGTGGCCGTGCGGGCCGACGTCGGGGCCACCGTCCCGGGGCTGGGCTGGCTGGTGACCGGGCTCGTCGTCCTGGGCCTGGTGCTGCTGGTGATCGGGGTCGCGCTGATCGTGGGCGCGGTCCGGTCGCCGGGCCGGCACCAGGTGGAGCCGCCGACCAGACCGACACCAGAACCGGCGGGCTCCGGCGTCTGAGGCGCCCGGTCGCGGTCGAACCCGCTGGTCGCCCGGAGCCCCGGAGGGGCGGGCTCTAGGCGACCAGCGGGAGCAGCGCCTCGCCGACCGCGGTGATCGCGCCGGGCTGGTGACCGTGCCAGGGCATGTTGATGGTGACCCCGTCGATCCCGGCGTCCAGCACCTCGGTCTTGATCAGCTCGGCGATCCTCTCGGGGGTGCCGACCAGGACGCTGCCCTGGCGGTCCTGCGGGACCCTGGCCAGGGTGGCCTGCGCCTCGGCGTCGGAGTCGGCCAGCAGCACCATGACCAGGTTGCTGGTCGGCAGGGTCGCCGGGTCGCGGCCGATCTCCTCGCAGCGCTGGCGCAGGGCCGCGACCTTGCGCGGAATGTCGGCCCGGGCGCAGATGATGTTCATGTGGTCGGCGTACTGCGCGGCCATCCGGAACGTCTTCTTCTCCCCGCTGCCGCCGAGCATGATCGGGATGGTGGGGCGCACCCGCGGGTTGTTCATCGCCTCGTGCACCCGGTAGCGGCTGCCCTCGAGGGTCGGGTTCTGCCCGCGCAGCATCGGCGCGATGATCGCCAGCGCCTCGTCCAGCTTCTCGAACCGGTCGGTGAAGGTGCCGAACTCGATGCCGAAGCTGTTGTGCTCCAGCTCATACCAACCGGCGCCGATGCCGAGCACGGCCCGGCCGCCGGAGACGACGTCCAGGGTGGTCACCGTCTTGGCCAGCACCGGCGGGTGCCGGTAGGTGTTGCCGGTGACCAGCGCCGACAGCTGCACCGTCGAGGTGGCCGTGGCCAGCGCGCCGAGCGCGGTGTAGCACTCCAGCATCGGCGCGTCCGGGGTGCCCAGGCCGGGCAGCTGGTAGAAGTGGTCCATCAGCAGCACGGTGTCGAACCCGGCGGCCTCGGCCTCGCGGGCCTGCGCCAGCACGACGCCGAACAGGTCCTGGTCGGTGGTGTCCGGGTAGCTGAAGTTCGGGATCTGGTAGCCCAGCCTGATCGTCACCCGGCTGACGATAGACCTGCCCACCGGTCGGCCACCTGAAGAGTGGGTGAGCGCCCGGCGTCCCCGCGGTGACGACCGATGGTGCCGCCCGGGCGGCTGCGGTGGGCTGCCGGGTGCGCGAGGATCGAGGCGTGGTGAACCGACTGGCTGAGGCGACGTCCCCGTACCTGCTGCAGCACCGGGACAACCCGGTGGACTGGCAGGAGTGGGGCGAGGCAGCGTTCGCCGAGGCGAAGCGGCGGGACGTGCCGGTGCTGCTCTCGGTGGGCTACGCGGCCTGCCACTGGTGCCACGTGATGGCCCACGAGTCCTTCGAGGACGAGGGTGTCGCGGCGGTGATGAACGAGCACTTCGTCAACGTCAAGGTGGACCGGGAGGAGCGCCCGGACGTCGACGCCGTCTACATGGAGGCCACCCAGGCGCTGACCGGCTCCGGCGGCTGGCCGATGACGGTGTTCCTGACCCCGGCGGGCCGCCCGTTCTACGCCGGCACCTACTTCCCGCCGCGGCCGGGGCACGGCATGCCCTCCTTCAGCCAGCTGCTGGCCGCGATCAACGACACCTGGACCCAGCGCCGCGACGAGGTGGACGCCGCCGCGGGCCGGATCACCAAGGCGCTGGCCGGCAACCGTCCGGTTCCCACCGGGCGCGGGGTGCCGGACGCCGCCCGGCTGGCCGGCGCCGTCCGCGCCCTGGCCCGGGACGAGGACGCCACGTACGGCGGGCTGGGTGGGGCGCCGAAGTTCCCGCCGTCGGCGACCCTGGAGTTCCTGCTCCGGCACGCGGCGGTGACGCCGGGGGAGTCGGGGGAGTCGGGGGAGTCGGGCGGCTCCGCCGAGCTGGCCGCCGGCCTGGCCGGCCGGACGCTGACCGCGATGGCCCACGGCGGCATCTACGACCAGGTCGAGGGTGGTTTCGCCCGGTACTCCGTGGACCGCGCCTGGGTGGTGCCGCACTTCGAGAAAATGCTCTACGACAACGCCCAGCTGGCCCGGGTCTACCTGCACTGGTGGCGGCTGACCGGCGCGCCGACCGGGGCCCGGGTGGCGCAGGAGACCTGCGACTTCCTGCTCGCCCGGCTGCGCACCGAGCAGGGCGGGTTCGCCTCCTCGCTGGACGCCGACACCCCGGTCACCGGCGCCGACGGCCGCGCTCACGGGGTGGAGGGGCTCACCTACGTCTGGACCCCCGCGGAGCTGACCGAGGTGCTCGGGCCCGAGGACGGCGCGTGGGCCGCCGAGCTACTCGGCGTCACCGCGCAGGGCAGCTTCGAGCACGGCACGTCCACCGCGCGGCTGACCCGCGACGTGTGGGCCGACCCGGTGCAGGCCGACCGGTGGCGGGCGGTGCGGGCGCGGCTGCGGGCGGTCCGCACCGAACGGCCCCAGCCCGGCCGCGACGACAAGGTCGTGGCGGCCTGGAACGGCCTGGCCATCGCCGCGCTGGCCGAGACCGGCGCGCTGCTCGAGCGCCCGGACCTGGTGGAGGCGGCGGTGGCCGCGGCCGACCTGATGCTGGCCGTGCACCTGGTGCCCGCCGGCGCGGGCGAGCCCGGGCCGAGCGGGGTGCGGTTGCGCCGGGTCAGCCGCGACGGCGCGGTCGGCGCGCCAGGAGGGGTACTGGAGGACTACGCCGACCTCGTCGAGGGCCTGCTCGCGCTGCACGCGGTGACCGGCGAACCGGCCTGGCTGGAGGTGTCGCAGAACCTGCTCGGCACCGTGCTGGACCACTTCGGCGCGCCGGACGGCGGGTTCCACGACACTCCCGACGACGCCGACGACGCCGCCCTGGCCGCCGTCCGCCGCCCGCAGGACCCGACCGACAACGCCTACCCCGGCGGCTGGTCGGCCGCGGCCGGTGCGCTGCTGTCGGCCGCGGCGCTGACCGGCCGGCTGGAGCTGCGGGAGGCCGCCGAGCGCGCGCTCGGCGTGGTCGACGCGCTGGCCGACACCGCCCCGCGCGCCGTCGGCTGGGGGCTGGCCGTGGCGCAGGCGGCCCGGTTCGGCCCGCTGGAGGTCGCCGTCGTCGGCCCGGCCGGCTCGCCGGAGCGCGACCGGCTGCACCGGGTCGCGCTGGCCGGGGCCGCGCCCGGCACGGTGATCAGCTGCGGCGAACCGGATGCTCCCGGCGTGCCGCTGCTGGCCGACCGGGGGGAGGGGACCCGCGCCTTCGTCTGCCGCAACTTCACCTGCCTGGCGCCGGTCACCGACCCCGACCAGCTGGCCGGCGCCGTCCTGTCCCGCACCGGCCCGGCCGAACGGGGTCGCTGATGAGCGAGCAGGCGGTGTTCGACCCGCCGGTGACCGACGGGCTCGTGGTGGGCGTCGACGGCTCCGGGTCGGGCCGGGCGGCGCTGGCCTGGGCGTGGGCGGACGGCGCCCGCCGCGGCTGCGCGCTGCACGTCGTCCGCGCCTGGCTGCTCTCCACCGCGCTGCGTGACCTCGGCTTCGCCCAGGGCGTGCCCAGCTATGCCGAGTGCGCCGAGGCGGTCAGCAACAGCCTGCGGGCGGACGTGGACGCGACCGCGTCCGCGCTGGGTGCGGTCGGCACGCCGGCCGGGCCGGCGCAGGTGCACCTGCACGAGGTCCACGCCCCGGCCGCGCAGACCCTGCTCGCCGCGGCGGAGCACGCCGACCTGGTGGTGGTCGGCGAGCGTGGCCGCGGCGGGTTCGTCGGGCTGGCGCTGGGCTCCACCGCCGAGCAGGTGCTGCGTCACGCGCCGTGCCCGGTGGTCGTCGTCCGCCGCCGGCGACCCTGACCCGCCGCCCCAAGATCGCCACGATTCGCACCGATCCACCGCGCGCGCATCGGTTTCGTGCGAATCGGCGCGATCTTGGGGGAGACAGGGGGGCGGCGCGGGGCGGGGCGGGGAGGGCGGGGCGGGCGCGTTAGGGAGGGTGGGGCGGGGCGTCAGGCGCTGTGCGTGTAGGCCGCGATCGAGACCCCGGCGTAGTGCAGCGCGAAGGCGGCCACGGTCAGGGCGTGGAAGACCTCGTGGAAGCCGAACCAGCGCGGGCTGGGGTCGGGTCGTCGCAGGCCGTAGACGACGCCGCCCAGGGTGTAGAGCACGCCGCCCGCGGCGACCAGGCCGAACACCGCTGCCCCGCCGCGCAGGAAGTCCGGCAGGTACACCACCGACAGCCAGCCGAGAGCGATGTACACCGGCACGTACAACCAGCGCGGTGCGCCCACCCACAGCACCCGGAACGCGACGCCGGCCAGCGCCCCGGCCCAGACGATCCACAGCAGCGTCCGCGCCGTGCCCGGCGGTAGCAGCATGACCGAGAACGGGGTGTAGCTGCCGGCGATGATCAGGAAGATGTTGGCGTGGTCCAGCCGCTGCAGGACGCCGTGCATCCGCGGCGACCAGCCGAACCGGTGGTACAGGGCGCTGACGCCGAACAGCAGGCAGGCGGTGGTGGCGAACACCGCGGTCGACCAACGCACCGACCCGGCGGGGGAGAGCACGACCAGCACGATGCCCGCGACCAGGGCCACCGGGAAGGTGCCGGCGTGCAGCCAGCCCCGGAGCCGCGGCTTGAGGGCCGCGACGGCGGCCGGGGGAGCGGCGTCCATGCCCGGGCAGTCTAGCCACCGCCCGACCGGGCCGGAGGGAAGTCCGACCAGAGCGCGGCCGGACGCCGACGGGTCGTCGGCCGGGTGCGGCGGAGCCGCTCCGGGGCGCTGGTCACCCGCTACCGTGGTGGGCAACCTCTCGTCCGGACAGGAGTCGTAGGTGAGTCTTCGGCACGTCGCCTACTCCGCCTACGAGCGACGGCTCATCCGGCGGCTGCGCGGCCGGCCGGTCCCGCGGCACGTCGGGGTGATCCTGGACGGCAACCGGCGCTGGGCCAAGGCGTCGGGCACCGACACCCGCTCCGGTCACCAGGCCGGGGCGGACAAGGTGCTGGAGTTCCTGGGCTGGTGCGACGACGTCGGCGTCGAGGTGGTCACCTTGTGGCTGCTGTCCACCGACAACCTGAACCGCCCGCCCGCCGAGCTCGCCGACCTGCTGGCCATCATCGACGGCGTGGTCGGCACGGTGGCGGCCACCGGACGCTGGCGGGTGCGCCCCGTGGGCGCGCTGGACCTGCTCCCCGGGTCGCTGTCCACCCGGCTGAAGACCCACGAGGACGCCACCAGCGACATCGGGGGGATGACGGTCAACGTCGCGGTGGGCTACGGCGGCCGGCGGGAGATCACCGACGCCGTCCGGTCCATGCTGCTCGAACGCGCCGCGGGCGGTGCCTCGATCGAGGAGGTGGCCGAGCAGCTGGACGTCGAGCACATCGCCGACCACCTGTACACCAAGGGCCAGCCCGACCCCGACCTGGTGATCCGCACCTCGGGGGAGCAGCGGCTGTCCGGCTTCCTGCTCTGGCAGTCGGCGCACTCGGAGTTCTACTTCTGCGAGGCGCTCTGGCCGGCCTTCCGCAAGATCGACTTCCTGCGGGCGCTGCGCGCCTTCGCCCAGCGCGAGCGCCGGTTCGGCAGCTGAGGCGCGGGCCCGGCGCGGGCTGAGCGCCCGGCGGGCAGCAGGTCGGCGCGCCCCTTCCTCAAGCCGGTTCCTCGAGCCGGTTCCTCGAGCCGGTTCCTCAAGCCGGGCGGCTGGGCGGCCGATCCGGCAGGCAACGTCGTCACCCACGTCGGCTGTCACCCAGGAGGAGTCCCCCGTGACCACCCGTCAGAACCTGCCCCAGCCCGCCCACGACCTGCCCGCCGCGGTCCCCGCCGAGATGGCCGCCGCGGCCGACCGGCGCGCCGGGACCTCCACCAAGCGCCGGGCCCTGTTCGCCGGTGGTGCCGCAGCCGCGCTGGGCGCGGCCGGGGTGGCCGCCGCCGGTGGCGCGCAGGCCGCCCCCAGGACCATGGTCATCGGCACCAACGAGGCCGGCACGGCCACCACCTACCTGCACGGCAGGACCACCGGCGCGGTGCTCTACGTCAAGGAGGACGGCCCCGGCCCCGCCGCGGTCTTCACCGGAGCCGGTGTCTACGCCATGCAGTGCCAGGTCACCTCCCCGAACGCCTGGGCGGTGCGGATCATCTCCGGTGGCGTCAAGTCCGCCGGCGCCGGCGGCGGCCTGCTCTGCGAGGGCCTGTACAACCCCGGTCTGTACACCCGCACCGTCCCGCAGGCGGTGAACACCCCGGCGCTGCTCGCGCACGGCTCCAACGGTCAGGGCGTCGCGATGCAGACCCTGGGCCAGTCCTACCTCGACGGTGAGGTCTGGGAGCTGTACGGCGCCGTCGCGGTGCCCACCGCGGCCAGCAGCACCTCCTTCGACTACGCCCCGACGATCACCGGTGAGACCAGCTACCACACCCAGATCGGCAACCTGACCCTCAGCGGGACCACCGCCTCGGTCGTCCTCAGCCCCGACACGCTGGCCGCGATCGTGCTGAGCGACCTGGTGGTGACGCTGACCCCCCGCGGAGTGAGCATGCCGAACCTGAGCTGGTCGCTGAACTCCAACGGGTTCGCCATCAGCGGCGGGGTCGCCGGCCAGACCGTCAGCTACCAGGCGATGGCTCCGCGGCGGGTGCTCAGCCTGCAGGCGCCCGCCCGGGCCGCGGCCCGGGACGGCGTCAGTGCCTCCTCCGAGGTGCGTCACACCCCGGCCGTGGCGGCGCCGGCCGGCCGGCGCTCGCCGGCGGCCAGCACGCACTGAGCCGTTCCGCGGGCGGCTGACCGCTGGCATCGTCGACGGCGCTGACCCGTCCGGGGGAGCCGGGACACCACTACGCGTGTCCCGGCCCCTCGGCCGAGCCGGCCGGGTAGCGTCAGGACTGTCGTCCCGTACCTGCGGGACGATCGGGAGGCCCGCCGATGGAGTGCGTCCAGCACTGCGTGACCGGGGCCGGTGCCGGTCCCCGCGGGCCTGATCCCGGCCTTCCACAGCGCCAGCACCGGACGCCGCCGTGCGCCGGTGCGAGGGGAGCCGCCCGATGACCGGAGCCAGTCGTCCGCCGACCTACGTGCTGGACACCTCGGTCCTGCTGTCCGACCCGCGGGCACCGATGAGGTTCGCCGAGCACGAGGTGGTGCTACCCGTCGTGGTGGTCACCGAGCTGGAGGCCAAACGTCACCATCCTGAGCTCGGCTACTTCGCCCGGGAGGCGCTGCGGCTGCTGGACGACCTGCGGGTGCAGCACGGCCGGCTGGACGCCCCGCTGCCCACCGGAGTCGAGGGCGGCACCCTGCGGGTGGAGCTGAACCACACCGACCCCTCGGTGCTGCCGGCCGGCTTCCGGCTGGCCGACAACGACACCCGGATCCTGGCCGTGGCCAAGAACCTCGCCGAGGAGGGCCGCGAGGTGGTCCTGGTCAGCAAGGACCTTCCGATGCGGATCAAGGCCTCCGCCGTCGGGCTGGAGGCGCAGGAGTACCGCGCCCAGCTCCCGGTGGACAGCGGCTGGACCGGCGTGCGGGAGCTGGGGATCAGCCCGGAGCGGATGGCCGAGCTGTACGGCGGCGAGCCGGCCTACCTGGACGAGGCGCGCGACCTGCCCTGCCACACCGGCATCGTGCTGACCTCCGCCCGCGGCTCGGCGCTGGCCCGGGTGCACTCGGACAAGATGGTGCACCTGGTGCGCGGGGACCGCGACGTGTTCGGCGTGCACGGCCGCAGCGCCGAGCAGCGGATCGCGATCGACATCCTGCTCGACCCTGAGATCGGGATCGTCTCGCTGGGCGGCCGGGCGGGCACCGGGAAGTCGGCGCTGGCCCTGTGCGCCGGGCTGGAGGCGGTGATGGAGCGCCGCCAGGCCCGCAAGGTGGTGGTCTTCCGGCCGCTGTACGCGGTGGGCGGTCAGGAGCTGGGCTACCTGCCGGGCAACGAGGCCGAGAAGATGAACCCGTGGGCCCAGGCGGTCTTCGACACCCTGGGCGCCCTGGTCGCCCCTGAGGTGGTCGAGGAGGTGATGGACCGGGGCATGCTCGAGGTGCTGCCGTTGACCCATATCCGTGGCCGGTCGCTGCACGACGCCTTCGTGATCGTGGACGAGGCGCAGTCCCTCGAGCGCAACGTGCTGCTGACCGTGCTGTCCCGGATCGGGCAGAACTCCAGAGTCGTGCTGACCCATGACGTGGCCCAGCGGGACAACCTGCGGGTCGGTCGCCACGACGGGATCGCTGCCGTGATCGAGGCGTTCAAGGGTCACCCTCTGTTCGCACACGTGACGCTCACCCGGTCCGAACGGTCACCCGTTGCTGCTCTGGTGACCGAACTACTGGAGGGACTGGAGCCCTGAGTGTGCGCTGGGTTACCAAGAGGGGCTCCGGAGGGCGCTCGCGGCGGGGTTCAAACCACCTGGCCGATGTGATGCCCACCACTTTCGTTGACGGAGGGTAAGGATTCGGGCCAGTTGATCACGGTTCGGTCACGGAAACGTCACGGGCGGGTGGACAAGGCCCGTCACGCTTTGGCACCGTCGTGGACGTCCGAGGCCCTCCTCGGTGTGCGGGCGAGGTGGTTGCCACCGAGCCACGGGTGATACCCGGTGTATGTGGGAGGGCTCCTGTGCGCCGGTTGCGGCGCGCCCGCGAAAGGTACTGAGTGCGCCACCCCCGCCCCCGCCTGCCTCGTCCGACGCTCCGGCTCGCTGCCGGCACCGCCCTGGCCGGCCTGGTCGTCGCCGCCACCCTCAGCGGTGGCACCGCCGGCGCTGTCGACGCCCCGCTCGGGTCCACCGACCTGACCGCGGCGGAGCTGCCCGCGATGCCCATGGTCGCCGGTCTGCCCGTCACCTCCTCCTCGGTGCTGGAGAGCTCGCTGGTCCGCCAGCTGGCCTCCCGGCAGCGCGCGCAGGAGACCCGCCCGCTGCTCGACCGGCTGGCCCGTGAGGCCGCCGCCCGCAAGGCCGCAGCCGCCAGGGCCAAGGCCGAGGCAGCCAGGGCGGCCAGGGCCAAGGCCGCCGCCGCGGCCAAGGCCAAGGCCGACGCAGCCCGAGCACGGGCCGCCGCTCAGCGTGCCCGCAAGCAGCGCGCGGCTGCCGCCGCCGCCGCCGCCCGCCGCGCCTCCGCCGCCCGGGCCGCCCGTTCGGCGCAGCGCGACCCGCGCAGCCTGGGCCGGATGCTGCTGGCCCAGGAGGGCTTCTCCTCCGGGCAGTGGTCGTGCCTGAACTCGCTGTGGACCAAGGAGAGCGGCTGGCGCTGGAACGCCGCCAACCCGAGCTCGGGCGCCTACGGCATCCCGCAGTCCCTGCCCGGCGGCAAGATGGCCTCGGCCGGCTCGGACTGGCGGACCAACCCCGCCACCCAGATCAGGTGGGGGCTGCGCTACATCCGCAGCGCCTACGGCACCCCGTGCGCCGCATGGGCGCACAGCCAGTCCTACAACTGGTACTGATCCACCCGGGAGGGATCCTCAGCGGGGCCGCGGACCGCTCGGACCGGTCATCGACATGACGTCCAGCCGGCGGTCCAGCTCCTCGGTGCTGATCTCCCCACGCTCGACGAAGCCGAGGTCCAGCACGGCCTGGCGGACCGTCGTCCGGTTCGCCAGGGCGTGCTTGGCCACCTTGGCCGCGTTCTCGTAGCCGATCACCCGGTTCAGCGGGGTGACCACCGACGGTGAGCTCTCGGCCAGCGCCCGCATCCGCTCCCGGTCCGGCTCCAGGCCGGCCACGGTCCGGTCGGCCAGCAGCCGGGCGGCGTTGGCCAGCAGGGTGAGCTGCTCCAGCAGCGCCCGGGCCATCACCGGCACCATGACGTTCAGCTCGAAGACGCCGCTGGCCCCGGCCCAGGCGATGGTCGCGTCGTCGCCCACCACCTGCGCACAGACCTGCAGCACCGCCTCGGGCACCACCGGGTTCACCTTGCCGGGCATGATCGAGGACCCGGGCTGCAGGTCGGGCAGCCGGATCTCGGCCAGCCCGGTCAACGGGCCCGACCCCATCCAGCGCAGGTCGTTGCAGATCTTGGTCAGGCTCACCGCGACGGTCCGCAGCTGACCGGAGGTCTCCACCAGCGCATCCCGCGCGCCCTGGGCCTCGAAGTGGTCGCGGGCCTCGCGCAGCGGCAGCCCGGTCCGCTCCCGCAGGTCGGCCAGCACGGCCGGCGCGAAGCCGTCGGGGGTGTTGATCCCGGTGCCCACCGCGGTGCCGCCGAGCGGCACCTCGGCCAGCCGGGGCAACGCGTCCGACAGCCGTTCCATCCCGCGCCGGACCTGCGCGGCGTGCCCGGCCAGCTCCTGGCCCAGGGTCACCGGCGTGGCGTCCATCAGGTGCGTGCGGCCGGACTTGACCGCGTCCATGGTCTGCTCGGCCTTGGCCTCCAGCGTCTGGGCCAAGTGCTCCAGGGCCGGCAGCAGCTGCTCGGTCAGCGTCCGAGCCGCGGCCAGGTGCACGGCGGTGGGGAAGGTGTCGTTGCTGGACTGGGAGGCGTTCACCGCGTCGTTCGGGTGCACCGCCCGGCCCAGCAGACGGCCCGCCAGGGCGGCGACCACCTCGTTCACGTTCATGTTGGTGGAGGTGCCCGACCCGGTCTGGAACACGTCCACCGGGAACTGGTCCAGCAGCCGGCCGTCGGAGACCTGCTCGGCCACCTGCTCGGCCGCCTGCCGCACCGCGCCGGCCACCTCCGGGTCGAGTACCTGCAGGTCGGCGTTCGCGGTGGCCGCGGCCGCCTTGACCAGGGCCAGCGCGGAGATCACCGCCGCCGGCACGGGCACCCCGCTGACCGGGAAGTTCTGCACCGCACGCTGGGTCTGCGCCCCGTAGAGGGCGTCCCGGGGGACGAGCACCTCCCCCATGGTGTCGTGCTCGGTGCGCATGCCGTCCTGCTCCGAAGGAGCCGTCGAGTCGACCATGGACGCCATCCTCCCCTGCCGTGGCAGGCTGGCGACATGACAGGCACCCCCGAGGCCGGTGGACCCGACTGGAGCTCGCTGGTCGCTCTGGCCCGCGACCTGACCGCCCCGCAGCCGGACGGCACCCGCGTGCGCCGGCTGCTGGGGCTGACCGGGCCGCCCGGGGCCGGCAAGAGCTCGGTGGCCCAGGCGCTGGTCGCCGAGCTGGGCCCTGACCTGGCGGTCGTCGTCCCGATGGACGGGTTCCACCTGGCCCAGGCGGAGCTGGAACGTCTCGGCCGGGCCGCTCGCAAGGGCGCACCGGACACCTTCGACGCGGCCGGCTACGTCGCGCTGCTGCAGCGACTACGGGCCGGCACCGACGACGTGGTCTACGCCCCGACCTTCCGGCGCGACCTGGAGGAGCCGATCGCCGGCGCGCAGCCCGTGCCGCGGCAGGTTCCGCTGGTGGTGACCGAGGGCAACTACCTGCTGCTGCAGGACGGGGACTGGGCCGGGGTCCGTCCGCTGCTGGACGCCTGCTGGTACGTGGGCATCGACGACGGGCTGCGGCTGGAGCGTCTGGTGGCCCGCCACATCCGGCACGGACGCAGCCCCGAGGCGGCCCGGGAGTGGGTCAGCGGCAACGACGAGGTGAACGCCGCGCTGATCGAGACCACCCGGGGCCGGGCCGACCTGCAGGTCACCAGCTGGCCTCAGCCGGGGCAGCCAGCGGAGCCGGCGGCCGCCACCGAGCACCGCGCTCGGGAGAGGTAGACCGCGTAGCGCAGCTCGCGGCCCTGCCGGAGCACGGGGATCAGCAGCTCCTCGGTCGGGCCGCAGGACCGTTCCAGCGCCCGCCTCAGGCCCGGGCTGGGGTCGGCCGACCAGACGGCGAGCATCCCGCCGGGGCGCAGGGCCCGCGCGGCGACGGCCAGGAACGGGCCCTGGTAGAGGGCGGCGTTGGCCAGGTGGACCAGGAAGCCCGGGCCGTTGTCGACGTCCAGCAGGAGGGCGTCCAGGCCGCCGGCCGGCAGCGTGGGCACGACGTCCAGCACGTCCCCGGTCAGCACCTGCAGCCGGGGGTCGGCCCGGACGTCGGCCGGCTGCGGTAGCAGCCCCTGCTGCCACCAGCGGACCAGGGCGGCGTGCAGCTCCACCACCTGGACGCCGACGACCCGGGAGTCGGCCAGCACCTCGGCGACGGTGAACCCGAGCCCCAGCCCGCCGACCAGCACCCGCTCCACCCGGCCGCACCGGGCCAGGGCGGCGCGGGCCAGCTCACGCTCGGTCGCGACCTCGGCGCTGTCCATCGCGAACACCCCGTCCACCACCAGCTCGAGCACCTCACCGCGCCGGCGCAGGCACAGCTGCACGCCGTCGCTGTCGTCCGCGGCCACGACCGACGAGGCGTCGGCCTCGCTCACCCCGCCGAGGACGGCGACCGCTCACCCACGTCACCGGCCACCTCGACCAGCCGGGTCCGGCCGTCGACCAGCTGGTAGAACAGGCCGACGACGGCGACCTCGCCGGCGTCCACGGCCTCGGCCAGCACCCGGGAGCGCTCGATCAGCAGCCGGACGGTGTGCCGGACGTGCTCGGTGACCACGGTGTCGACGTCGGGTCCCGCTGACTCGCCCGCGTTCTGCCGTCCGTTGGCGGCGCGGTTGGCGGACAGCACGCTGGGTGAGACCCGCTCGATGATGTCCCGGACGAAGCCGGTGGGGGTCTGCCCGGTGTGGTGCGCCTGCACCGCGGCGGTCACCGCGCCGCACGAGTCGTGCCCCAGGACCACGACCAGCGGGGTGCCCAGCTGGGCCACGCCGAACTCGACCGAGCCCAGCACCCCGCTGTCGACCACGTGGCCGGCGGTGCGGACCACGGCCAGGTCGCCGATCCCGCGGTCGAAGATGATCTCGGCCGCGACCCGGCTGTCCATGCAGCCGAACACGGTGGCGAAGGGCGTCTGCTTGGCCGCGGTCTCGGCCCGGCGGTCGGCGTCCTGGTTGGGGTGCCGGCTGGCGCCGGAGACGAACCGCTGGTTGCCGGCCATCAGCTCCCGCCACGCCTCAACCGGGGCGGGCGAGAGCGAGGTCGGCTCCTGCGGCCCGCGGTCCGGTGCGGTGCCAGGGGCGGCCGCGGGGCTGGCGTCGGCGGTGGCGTCGGGGTTGGCGTCGGGCATGGCCGTCATCATCGCGCATCGGCCGGCGCTCAGGTCGCGCCGGCGCAGGAACGGGCAGCCACGCCCGCCTCGCCTAGACTCCCCACACGTGATGGCGACCCCGGCCCGGACCGGCCACGACCCCGACGGCGCGGGCGTCGTGCAGCGCCGGACGCCGCGGGCGGAGCCGGCCCGCTGGCGGCCCTGGGTGCCTGCGGTGGTCGCCTGGACGGTCCGGCTCAGTGCCCTGGTGACGACGTTGAACCTGCTCCGGCCGCGTCGCACGGTGCTGCCTGCCGGGGAGGTGCTGCGCCCGGTCGCCGACGCCGCCCTGGACGGGTTCACCTTCGCCGCCGCCGCGCTGTCGGTGGGCCTGGCCCTGCTGCTGGCCGGTGCCCTGCGACGTCGCAAACGGCGGGCGTACTGGCTGGCCGTCGCCCTGATGGCGGTGGGTGTCCTGGTGCACGTACGGGCCCGGTCCTGGGGGGTGGCGGCGGTGGATCTGGGCGTGCTGGGCCTGCTGGCCTGGGCGCGACCGGACTTCACCGCCCGGTCCGAGCGCACGGCCCGGCTGGTCGCCGTCCGGGTGCTGGTCGTGCTCGGCCTGGTCGACGTGCTGGGCGGTCTGCTGCTCACCGCCCGCACCGCTCCGGACGCCGCCTGGGCGAGTCGCCTGGGCCAGACCCTGCTCGGCCTGGTCGGGTTCACCCCGGCCCTGGTGTACCGGCACCCGGCCGCCTCCAACGTCACCGAGATCGCGCTGAACAGCCTGGGCGCGCTCACCGCGTTCGCCGTGCTGGCCGTCTTCCTGGCCCCGGCCCGCAAGTCCGCCCGCCGCTCGGCGCAGGACGAGCACGACCTGCGCGAGCTGCTGGACCGGTTCGGCGAGCGCGACTCCCTGGCCTACTTCGCGCTGCGCGAGGACAAGGCGGTGGTCTTCTCGGCCAGCCGCAAGGCCGCAGTGGCCTACCGGGTGGTCGGGTCGGTGACCCTGGCCGCGGGTGACCCGTTGGGCGACCCGGAGGCCTGGCCGGGGGCGATCGACGCCTGGCTGGGGGAGGCGGCCAGCTTCGCCTGGACGCCGGGCGTGGTCGGGGCGTCCGAGGCCGGCGCCACCGCCTACCGTCGGGCCGGCCTGGACGCCCTGGAGCTGGGCGATGAGGCCGTGCTGGAGGTGGAGGAGTTCACGCTCACCGGGCGCACGATGCGCGGCGTGCGGCAGGCGGTGAACCGGGTCGCCCGCACCGGGTACACCCTGCGGGTGCAACGTCAGCAGGAGCTGGCCGAACCCGAGCTGGCCCGGGTGGTGGCCGCCGCGGCGGCCTTCCGGGAGGGCGAGGTGGAACGCGGCTTCTCGATGTCGCTGGGCCGCCTGGGTCGCCCGGAGGACCCGCAGATCGTGCTGGCCCAGGTGCACGACGGCGATGGCGCGCTGGTCGCGGTGCTCGGCTTCGTGCCGTGGGGCGCCCGCGGGCTGAGCCTGGATGTGATGCGTCGCTCGCGGGACAGCGAGAACGGCACCGTCGAGTTCGCCGTGGCCGGCGTCGTGGACTGGGCCCGGGAGCACGGGATCGAGCGGATCTCGCTGAACTTCGCCGTCTTCCGGTCGGTCTTCGAGCGCGGTGAGCGGGTAGGGGCCGGACCGGTCCTGCGGTTGTGGCACCGGCTGCTGATGCTGGCCTCCCGCTGGTGGCAGATCGAGTCGCTGTACCGGGCGAACGCCAAGTACCACCCGGGCTGGGCGCCCCGTTTCGTGTGCTTCCCCCGGGCCGGGGACCTGCCCCGGGTGAGCCTGGCCGCCCTGGAGGCCGAGGCGTTCTGGCAGCGGCCGAGGCTGCGCTGGCTGCGCCGGTGAGCGACCGGACGCCGGCTGCGCCGGTCGGCGACCGGACGCCGGCTGCGCCGGTCGGCGACGGGACGCTGGGCTGGGAGGCAGCCCGGCAGCGGGCCCGGACCCTGCCGCCGCTGCCGCCGGTCCTGGTCGGGCTGGATGACGCCTACGGTGCGGTGCTCGCCCAGGACGCCCGGGCCGCGACGGACCTGCCGGCCCGCGCCACCTCCGCGATGGACGGCTGGGCGGTCGCCGGCGCTCCGCCGTGGCGGCTGAGCGGCTGCGTGCTGGCCGGGACCGAGCCCGCCCCGGTGGCGCCCGGCGCGGCGGTCACCATCGCCACCGGGGCGGTGCTGCCGCCGGGCGCGGACGGCGTGCTGCGCAGCGAGTGGGCCGAGCTGGCCGCCGACGGCACCCTGGTGCCGACCCGTGCCGGGCTGGACGCCGGCCTGCCGGCCGGGCACGACGTCCGCCCGGCCGGTCAGGAGTGCCGGGCCGGGGACCTGCTGGTGGAGGCCGGACGGCGGCTGGACGGGCCGGCGGTCGGGATGCTGGCGGCGGCCGGGCTGGACCAGGTGCTGATCCGCCGGGTCCGGGCCCAGGTGCTGGTGCTGGGCGATGAGCTGCTCGAGCACGGACCACCGCGCCAGGGCCGGGTCCGGGACGCGCTCGGCCCGCTGCTGGCGGACTGGCTGCCCCGGCTGGGCGTGGACCAGGTCGGCCCCCGGCGGCGGGTGCCGGACACCGCCGACGCCCTGGACACCGCCCTGGTCGAGGCCCGGGCGGCCGGGGCCGGCCTGGTGGTCAGCACCGGGTCCACGGCCCACGGCCCGGTCGACCACCTGCACGCCGTGCTGGCCCGGCACGAGGCGCAGCTGCTGGTCGACGGGGTGCAGGTGCGTCCGGGCCACCCGCAGCTGCTGGCCGTGCTGCCCTGCGGCCTGGTCCTGGTCGGGCTGCCCGGTAACCCGCTGGCCGCCGTCTCGGCCCTGCTCACCCTGCTCGGCCCGGCGGTCGGCGCGCTGACCGGCCGCCGGCCGGACCGGCCGCGGTGGACGAGCATGGCCGTGGACGTGCCGGCCGGGCAGACCGCCACCCGGCTGGTGCCGGTGGCCGGCGGCCGGCCCTGCCTGCACGCCGGGCCGGCCATGCTGCGCGGGCTGGTCGCGGCGGAGGCGGTCGCCGTGGTGCCGCCGGGCGGCGTGGCGGCCGGCGAGCAGGTGGAGCTGCTCGAGCTGCCCTGACCAGGGAGCCGCCGGCGGCCTGGAACTGCTCGACGTAGGAGTCCACCCGGCCGGCGGTGGTGGGCCCGAAGGAGCCCGACGAGTAGCCGGCCGGGGTCTTGGCCGGGCCGCCGGTCAGCGGGGTGAGAGCCACCACGCCGCGTACGGCGGCAGCGCGTAGCTGCCCGAGCCGGCGTCCGGGGCGAAGGAGGACAGGTGCTCCCACGGCCGGGGCAGGCCCAGGGCGGCCACCTTGGCGACCGTCACCCCCTGCCAGTCCGGCGACAGGTTGTACAGCTGCAGCAGCATGCCGGCCGGGTGCCGGCGCAGCAGGGCCAGCACGGCGTCGCAGCCCAGGTCCACCGGGACCGACTCGACGCCGGCGTGCAGGCAGGGCAGCCCGGCCCGGACCCGGGCCAGGTGCCGGACGCCGGCGAACACACGGCCCTCGATCGTGCCGGGGTCGTGCCGGCGCCCGGCCGCCTGCTCGTCGAAGAACGGCCGGTGCATCCACCGGTTGTCCGTTGCCCGGCTGGGGTCGGCCAGGTAGCCGTGGTCGTTCAGCTGGCCGAGCTCGTCGCCCATGTACAGCAGGGGGATGCCGCCGTAGCCGTAGATCGCGGCGTGCAGCAGGAAGATCCGGCCCAGGGCCAGGTCGACCATCCGCGGGCTGTGCCCGGCCAGCGCGGCCTCCAGCCCGGCGAGGGAGGCCAGGGTGCCGCTGGTCCGGCCGGACCCGGTGCCCGGGTCGACCTGGAAGACCGCGCCCCGGGCCCAGGAGTGCGGGTGGGCGCCGCTGTAGAAGTCGGACAGGAACGCGCGGTGCGCCGCCCCGGACACCCCGAGCGCCGCCGCGTCGGTGTCGCTGATCGCCCAGCCGATGTCGTCGTGGCAGCGTGCGTAGGTGGTCCAGGAGGTGGTCAGCGGCTTGGGCGGCGCGGCGGCCAGCGCCCGGCGGGCCAGCCGCGCGTCCCGGGCCGCCAGGCCGGACCACAGCTGCACCATCAGGCTGTTGTGGTAGGCGAGGTCGCACACCTTGCCGCTGTGCGCGCCGCTGCCCAGGTAGGCGGGCAGGTCCTCGGGGGCGACGATCGCCTCGGCCTTGAACAGGGCGCCCGGGGCGGCGATCCGGACGGCGGCGCGCAGCGCCTGCACGATGTCGTGCACCTCCGGCTGGTTCTGGCAGCTGGTGCCCAGCCGCTTCCAGATGAAGGCGATGGCGTCCAGCCGCAGCACGTCCACACCCAGGTTGAGCAGGTCCAGCACCACCTCGAGCATGGCGCAGAACACGTCCGGGTTGGACCAGTCCAGGTCCCACTGGAAGGTGTTGAACGTCGTCCAGACCCAGGCGCCCCGGCCGGTGGCCGGGTCCTGGGGGTCCTGGCCGGGCACGGTCACCACCTCCGGGTGCCAGCTGAAGCTGCCCGGGGCGAAGTCCGGGAAGACCTCCGGCAGGGTCGCCTCGTAGGCATCGGGCTGGGCGCGGTCGGCGAAGACGTGGAAGAAGCTGCGGTAGGGCTCCTCGCCCCGCGCGGCGGCCCGGGCCCAGTCGTGCTCCTGGGCGACGTGGTTGAGCACCAGGTCCAGGGTCAGCGCGATGCCGTTCTGGTGCAGAGCGTCGGCCAGGTCGGACAGGTCCGCCACGGTGCCCAGGTCGGCCCGCACGCTGCGGTAGTCCCGGACGGCGTAGCCGCCGTCGTCGGGGCCCGGCCGCGGCTCCAGCAACGGCATCAGGTGCAGGTAGGAGACGCCGAGCTCGCGCAGGTAGCCGATCCGCTCGCCGACCCCCTTCAGGGTGCCGGCGAACCGGTCGGCGTAGGCGACGTAGCCGAGCATCCGCGGCTCCTGGAACCAGTCCGGGCGCAGCTGGCGCTGCTCGTCCAGGGCCTTCAGGGCGGGCCGGCGGGCCTGGTTGGCGCGCTCGACCAGGCTCAGCACGCGGGCCTCGAGCAAATCGGGGTCGGTCCGGCCGGCGTAGACCTGCAGCCCGGACATGACGTCGGGCCACCAGCGCTCCAGCCGGCGCTGGATGGCTGCCTGCGGGCCCGCACCGTCCAACGCCATGGGTGACCTCCTTGCTGGGCTCCGTCGCCAGCGGTCAGCGTACTGACCCATTCGGACCGGAGGCAGGGCCGCCCCGCCGTCCCGGGTCGGCGCCCAGCAGCGCGGCGTGGACCAGGGCGGCGATGCCCTCGGCTCCTACTGCGACACCGGCCGCGGCAGTGCTCTCCTCCGAGAGGGTCAGCACCCGGGCGACCGGTCCCTGCGGCTGCCACCAGACCCGGACCAGCAGGGCCAGGTCCCGGCCGGTCGGCCCACCCTGGGCGCTGCCCCCGGTGCTGCCCTCGGTGCTGCCCTCGGTGCTGCCCTCGGTGCTGCCCTCGGTGCTGTCCTCGGTGGGGTCGCCGGGCGGCGCCGTCCCTGCGGCGCCCCTGGTGCACCTCGTGCACCGGTTCACCGCCGCCTCCCGGCCCGGTTCAGCGCGGTGGTGCCACCTCCACCGGGCGACCCAGCAGCGGCGCGACCAGGGTCCGGATCGCGGCGGACGGCGCGATGCCCAGCTCGCGGCGGACCAGCACCCGGTAGGCCTCGAACTGGCGCAGCGCCTCGGCGGCGTTGCCCTCGGCCAGATGGATCTCCACCACGGTGCGGTGTGCGCTCTCCCGCAGCGGCTCGCCGGCGACAGCGGTCAGCGCAGCGGACAGCGCCTCGTCGTAGCGACCCACCTGGGCCAGCAGGTGCGCCTGCCGTTCCAGGGCGTGCAGTCGCCGCTGTCGGTGCCGCTCGCGCTCCAGGACGACCCAGTCCTCGTCCCACTGCGGCAGCAGGTCCCCGGCCAGCAGGGCGGGCAGCTCGCGCGGCCCGGGGCCGGTGCGACCGTCCTCGCGGAGCGCCTCGATGTGGCGGGCGGCCACCGCGACGTCCAGCTCGATGCCGGGGGGCAGGCTCAGGTAGCGTCCGTCGGCGCTGACCAGGCACTGCCCGGAGGGCCGCGGCAGCCGGGCCAGGACCGAGCGCAGGTTGGCCGCCGCCCGGCTGCTGCCGGCGT
The DNA here is from genome assembly GCA_963821825.1 of uncultured Actinomycetota bacterium. Lineage (GTDB taxonomy): Bacteria > Actinomycetota > Actinomycetes > Actinomycetales > Kineosporiaceae > CAWGFD01. Next base: position 3,227,632 of record CAWGFD010000002.1, on the reverse strand, counting down.
GCTGCCACAGCGCACCGGCGACCGGCCCGCGCCCGGCCGGCCGGCCGGCCAGCGCCAGGAAGGCGAGCAGCCTGCGGGCCCCGGCCCCGACGTCCACCGACCGGCCGTGGTCCAGCAGGGCGAAGTCGCCCAGCAGCTGCAGCTGCAGCGCGCCGTCCGCGGGTGGGCGCCGGGCCAGGGTCATCGGCCAACCCCCGTCCGCGGTTGTGGCTGCGGCGCAACGACAGCTGGCAGTTACCCGGGCCCGGGCCGGGCGATGCAGGGCATCTCATGATTCTTCCCACCGGATGGCTCCCATCGCCGATCCCTGCCGCCCGGCTCTGCAGAGCCGACGGCGCTGTTCAGCCGGTCAGCACCCGGGTGAGCAGCAGTCCGTTCATCGCCAGCACGGCGGTGGTGACCAGCACCCCGGCGACCACCGTGCCGGGCCGGTTCACCAGGGCGCCCATCACCGAGGGCCGCGAGGTCAGGACCAGCAGCGGCACCAGGGTGAAGGGCAGGCCGACCGACAGCACCACCTGGCTGACCACCAGCACCCACGTCGGGTCGGTGCCGGCTGCCAGCAGGGCCAGGGCCGGCGCCATGGTGACCGTTCGGCGGAGCAGCACCGGCAACCGGCGGCCGAGGAAGCCCTGCATGACGATCTCGCCCGCGCAGGTCCCGACGGCACAGGAGGACAGGCCCGAGGCCAGCAGGCCGACCGCGAAGACCAGCCCGGCCAGCGCGCCGAACTGGCTGACCAGCTGCTCGTGAGCCACCGGCACGGTGGGCGGCCGGCCACCGCTGGTCCGCAGCGCGACGGCGGCCAGCAGGAGCATGGCCACGTTCACCGCTCCGGCCAGGGCGAGGGCGAGCAGCACGTCCAGCTTCTGGCCGGTCAGCACCCGCCTGCGCGAACGGTCGTCCCGGGCCGCCCGCCCGAGCGGGGCGGTCAGCTGGGAGTGCACGTAGACGGCGTGCGGCATGACGGTCGCCCCGACGATGCCGCTGGCCAGCAGCATGCTGGAGGGGCCCGCGAAGCGCGGGACCAGGCCACCGGCGACCCCTGCCGCGCTCGGCGGGGCCAGTAGCAGCTCGTAGCCGAAGGAGAGGGCCACCATCGCGAGCAGGCCGACGATGGCCAGCTCGAAGGGACGGCGTCCGCGCCGGCGCAGCTGCAGCACGGCGAGGGTCACCGCGGCGCTGGCGATCCCGGCCGGCAGCGGCGGCAGCCCGATCAGCAGCTGCAGGGCCAGGGCGGCACCGACGAACTCGGCCAGGTCGGTGGCGATGGCCACCGCCTCGCCCTGCACCCACAGACCCAGCGTCACCGGGCCGGGCAGGTGCTCACGGCACAGCCGGGACAGGTCGCGGCCGGTGGCCAGGCCGATCTTGGCGGCCAGGTACTGCACCAGCATGGCCAGCAGGTTCGCGCCGACCACGACCCAGACCAGGGTGTACCCGTACTGGGCGCCGCCGGCCAGGTTGGTCGCGACGTTGCCGGGGTCGACGTAGGCGATGGCGGCCACGAAGGCCGGCCCGAGCGTGGCGGCCAGCCGGCGGCCGGCGGCCGGTCCGGGAGCGGACCGGCCGTCGGCGCGGGTGGCGGCGGACAGGAACACCGGCGTGCCTGGGGGCCGTGCCGGTCAGCCGAGGGCCTTCTTGGCCTTCTCCACCAGTCCGCCGCCACCGCCGGCCGGGGCGCTGCCGCCCTCGCTGGTCCGGCTGCCCTCCCCGGTGGTGGCGTACAGCTGGGGGTCGGCGGGCGGGGGCGGGGGCACGTCGCCGAGCGGCTGCGGGTCGGACAGGTAGCTGAACTCGCCCTTGCCGTCCGGGGTGGGGCCCGAGGCCCACGCGCCCTGGGCGGAGGCGGTCCCGTCGGACAGGCCCCAGACCTCGTAGCTGTGCTCGCCGTACTCCTCCTCGGTGCCGAACCGGATGGGCACCGGCAGCTCCTCCAGGCCGTCGGTCTTGAGCTGCTCGACGGCGGCCAGCCACTGGTTCTGGTGGCAGGTGTCACGGGCCAGGTTGAACCGGAGCATGTCCCGCACGCCCTGGTCGTCGGTCATGTTGTAGAGCCGGGCGACCTGCATCCGGCCCTGCATCTCGACCGCGGCGTTGGCGTGGAAGTCGGCCAGCAGGTTGCCGCTGGCGGCGATGTACTTGCCGTTCCACGGCGTCCCGGCGCTGTCCACCGGCATCGCACCACCGCCGGCCACGATGGCGTGCTGGGGGTTCTGGCCGCCGATCACCGCGGCCAGCGCCGGGTTCGCCGACGCCGCGGCGGCGGTCGCCTCGGCCGGCGCGCCCTCCAGCAACCGGGCGATCATCACGCAGATCATCTCCACGTGGCCGAGCTCCTCGGTCGCGGTGTCCATGATCAGGTCGCGGTACTTGCCGGGGATCCGGGTGTTCCAGCCCTGGAACAGGTACTGGATGGCGACGGTCATCTCGCCGTACGCGCCGCCGAGGATCTCCTGCAGCTTCATCGCGTACAGCGCGTCAGGGCGGTCCGGCTTGCACAGGTACTGGGTCTGCTGGGTGTGACGGAACATCGGTGGCTGCCTCCTGGTGCGGACAAGCCGGGCGGGTCGCCGGCTCATCCACGGTCGGCCACCGCAGGCTGCCGAAGCGTCACCAGGCGCGGACGCGCAGGGTGGCCCGGGCGTCGCAGGAGCGTGACGTGGAGGGTGGTGCGGCAGTCAGGGCTGCAGGCCGGCGTCCAGCTCGGCCCGGGTGGGTGGGTTGGCCCCGGCCCGGCTGCAGGTGATCGCGGCGACCTTCACGCACTGCTCGATCATGGTCCGGACGGTCGCCGTGTCGACGGCGTGCAGTGCGGTCAGGGCCTGGCCACCGAGCAGCCGGTTGGCCGCGAGCTGGTCCAGCAGGGTGGACATGAAGGAGTCGCCGGCCCCGACCGTGTCGACCACGGTGACCTGGGGCGCGGGCACGTCCACCCGGCCGGCGTGGCACAGCCCGACCGCACCCTGGCCGCCCATCGTCACGATGACCACCGCGGGCCCGTTGCCCAGCCAGGCTTGCGCGACGTCGACCGGGTCCTCGCCTGGGGCCAGCCACTGCAGGTCCTCATCGCTGACCTTGACCACGTCGGACAGGCCGACGAAGCGCTCCACCCGGGCCCGGGCCGACCCGGCGTCGCCCATCAGCTGCGGGCGGGCGTTCGGGTCGTAGGTGACCGTCATGCCCTCGGTGGCGGCGGCGACGAGCCCGGCCACCTCGTCGCCGCCGGGCGGCAGGAAGGTGCCGATGGAGCCGGTGTGCAGGGCGTGGAACTGGCTGAGGTCCGGTAGGGCGGGCAGGTGCCAGTCGACCTCGAACAGGTAGGAGGCGACCCCGGCGGCGTCGATCGTGGCGGTGGCCGTGGAGGTGGGGGAGTCGGTCATGCTGCCCTCGACCAGCACCACGCCCGAGGCCTGCAGGTGGGCGCGGACGCGTTCGCCGCGCTCGTCCCGACCGATCCGGGTCAGCAGGTGCGGCCGGCGACCCAGCCGGCCCAGCCCCAGGGCCACGTTCGTCGGACTGCCGCCGGGGTGCTCGGTGCGGGTGCCGTCCAGACGCTGGACGATGTCCACCAGTGCCTCGCCGACCACCAGGATCTCGTCCACGTGCGCTCCTCCTCACCGTGCGGGCGCCCGAGCCTAGCGTTCCGGGGTGGCCCACCGGAGGGCCGGCTGCTGGGCTGCGCCGACCCCGCCCGGGCACCCGCCTAGGCTGGAGGCATGGAGCAGGCCACGCGGACCGGGGACGTCAGCGAGCTGGGGTATGAGCAGGCCCGCGACGAGCTGGTGGAGGTGGTGCGCCGGCTCGAGGCGGGCGCGGCCACCCTGGAGGACTCCCTGGCGCTGTGGGAGCGCGGCGAGGCGCTGGCCCAGCGCTGCGAGCAGTGGCTGTCCGGGGCCAGGCAGCGGCTCGCCGCGGCCACCGCGGACCCGCAGGAGTGAACCGCCTGCCGGCCGGGCACGCTGTCGGTGCCCGCAGTCGGGGCGCTACTTCCAGACCAGAGAGGCCGCCAGCGCGGTGACGTCGGCCGGGTCGGCGTGCCCGGTGGCGATGGTGGTGGTCTGCGGCTGACGCAGCACCAGGCTGGTGGTGCCGCGGTCCGGGCGGTCGCGGTGCACCCAGGCCTGCCCGTCGATGGTCTGGCTGGTTCCCTGCGGGCCGTCGGTCACCTGCACGTCCTCCCAGGCCTGGGTCGGGTGCACGCCGAACCGCAGGGCCACCCAGCCGCTGGGCGTGCGGTAGACCAGGTCGAAGGTGAACACGCCGTCGGTGCCGTCGGTGAGCCGGGTGCTGGTCGCCACCCAGGTGGAGGGCAGCCCCTGCGGGCCCGGCACGGGCACGTCGAGCCGCTGCCGAGCGGCCTGCACGGCGCTGCTGGCGTCGACCGCGGCCTGTGGGATCTCGTTGCTGCGCGGCACCACGGCCAGCAGCACGGCGACCACGCCGACGATGACGCCGAGGCTCAGCACCATGTCCCGGGCGCCCTGGCGGGCCGAGCGGCGGCGCCGGTCGACGGGCGCGGGGCCCTGGCCGGCGGTCGCTGGGCCTGGGGCGCTCGGACCGGCGGACGCCGGGCCTGGGGCGCTCGGACCGGCGGACGCCGGGCGGTCGGGGCCGTGACCGGTGGGGGCCTGCGGTGAGCTCACCTGACCATGGTGCATCACCCGGCCCGATCAGCCCGATCGGTGCCCGGGTCGCGATGCTGCCCGGTGACCGTCGCGGTCAGCCGGCCGTCGCCGACCCGGATCTGCACGCCCCGGCCGACCGGTGCCTCCTCGACCATCCTGACCACGCCGCCGTGCTCGTCCTGCACCACCGCGTAGCCGCGGGCGATGGTAGCGGCGGGGGAGAGCGCCCGGACCTGGGTGCGCAGGTGGCCGACCTGGTCGTGCGCCCGGTCCAGGCGCGCCGCCAGCGCCCGCCGACCGCGGGTCAGGACGGCGCCGATCTCCGCCTGCTCCTGCGCCAGTCGGCCGGACGGGTCGGCCAGCACCGGCCGGAACCGTAACGACGCGACCAGCGCCTGCTCCCGGTCCAGTCGGGTGTGCACGGCGCGGTTCAGCCGTTCCCGGGCCTGCCGGACGGCGGCGAGCTCCTCGGCCAGGTCCGGGACGACGCGCTTGGCGGCGTCGGTCGGGGTGGAGGCGCGCAGGTCGGCGACCAGGTCCAGCAGCGGGGTGTCCGCCTCGTGCCCGATCGCGCTGACCAGCGGGGTCCGGCAGGCCGCGGCGGTGCGCAGCAGGGTCTCGTTGCTGAACGGGAGCAGGTCCTCCATCGACCCTCCACCGCGGGTGACCACGATCACCTCGACGTCGGCTATGGCGTCCAGGTCGACGATCGCCTCGCAGACCTGGCCCACGGCCTCCGGGCCCTGCACCGCCACCTGCCGGATCTCGAACCGGACCGCCGGCCAGCGCCGCCGGGCGTTGTCGACCACGTCCCGCTCGGCGGCGCTGGCCCGCCCGCACACCAGGCCGACCACGGTGGGCAGGAAGGGCAGCGCGCGCTTGCGGTCGGAGTCGAACAGGCCCTCCGCGGCCAGCATCCGGCGCAGCAGCTCCAGCCGGGCCAGCAGGGCGCCCACCCCGACCGGACGCAGGTCGTCCGCGGCCAGGCTCAGGCTGCCGCGGCGCGGGAAGAGCTGTGGGCGGGCGTGCACCACCACGTGCGCGCCGTCGCTCAGCGGGGCCGGCAGCCCGTCCAGCACCCGGGCCGCGACCGAGACCGAGAAGGACAGGTCGACGTCGGTGTCGCGCAGGGTCAGGTAGCAGGTGCCGGCCCGGCGGCTGACCTGCACCACCTGACCCTCCAGCCAGGCCGCGGGTGCCTTGGCCAGGTACTCGGTCAGCTTGCTGGTCAGCAGCCGCACCGGCCACGGCCGATCCGGTGAGGTCTCGCCGGCTGTGCGGGGCACGGGTCCGGGGGTGGCGGGCACCGGGCCACGCTAACCGCACCGACCACAGGCCAGTCGCAGGTGGGCCACCTACCATGGAGGGGTGACTCCAGTTTCCTCCGCAGGCCCCGACGCCCGCCCGGCCACCGACCAGCCGCTGATCCCGCCCGCCGAGCTGAGCCCGGCGGGGGCCGGGGAGCAGCCGCTGGCCGAACCCGGCCGCCGGGTGCTGCTGGCGGCCCCGCGCGGCTACTGCGCGGGCGTGGACCGGGCGGTGATCACCGTCGAGCGGGCGCTGGAGCACTACGGCGCGCCGGTCTACGTGCGCAAGCAGATCGTGCACAACAAGCACGTGGTGGAGACCCTGGAGAAGCGCGGGGCCGTCTTCGTGGACGAGACCGACGAGGTGCCCGAGGGCTCGATGGTGATCTTCTCCGCGCACGGGGTGGCGCCGACCGTGCACCAGGAGGCGCAACGGCGCCAGCTGCGCACCATCGACGCCACCTGCCCGCTGGTCACCAAGGTGCACAAGGAGGCCGTCCGGTTCGCCGGGGAGGACTTCGACATCCTGCTGGTGGGCCACGACGGGCACGAGGAGGTGGAGGGCACAGCCGGTGAGGCGCCCTCCAACATCCAGGTGGTGAACTCCCCGGACTCGGTGGACCAGGTCGTGGTCCGTGACCCCGAGCGCGTCGTCTGGTTGTCCCAGACCACGCTGTCGGTGGACGAGACGATGGAGACCGTGCGCCGGCTGCGCGAGCGGTTCCCGCACCTGCAGGACCCGCCCAGCGACGACATCTGCTACGCCACGCAGAACCGGCAGGTGGCGGTGAAGAAGATCGCCACCGAGTCGGATCTGGTGATCGTGGTCGGGTCGCAGAACTCCTCCAACTCGGTCCGCCTGGTCGAGGTCGCCCTGGAGCACGGCGCGAACCGGGCGCACCGGGTGGACACCGCGGCCGAGATCCAGCAGGAGTGGCTGGACGGCGTCCGCACGGTGGGCGTGACCTCGGGCGCGTCGGTGCCCGAGGTGCTGGTCCGGGACGTGCTGGCCTACCTGGCCGAACGCGGCTACGGGGCGCCGGAGGAGGTCGTCACTGCCGAGGAGGACCTGCTGTTCTCCCTGCCCAAGGAGCTGCGCCGGGACCTGAAGGCGGCCAAGGCCCGTTCCTGACCGCAGAGGTGTGCCCACCGTGGACCCGCTGGTTCAGGCGGACCGACCGATCAGCTCCTCGGCGCTGAGCAGCCGAGGGACCGCCTCCAGCGGCTGGACGGCGGGAAGGTCGCCGTCGGTGACCTCCAGGTCCTTCATCCGGCGGGCGGTGACCAGCACCCGGCGCTCCAGGGTGCCGACCAGGGCGTTGTAGTCCTCCACCGCCCGCTGCATCGAGCGGCCCAACCGGCTGGCGTGCCCGCCCAGGGTGCCCAGCCGCGCGTACAGCTCCCGGCCCAGGGTGAACAGCTCCTTGGCGCTGCCGGTCAGGGCCTCGCTCTGCCAGGTCAGCGCCACCGTGCGGAGCAGCGCCAGCAGCGTGGTGGGGGTGGCCAGAATCACCCGCCGGGTCATCGCGTGCTCGAGCAGCGTCGGGTCGGCGCCGCAGGCGGCGGCCAGGAACGACTCACCGGGCACGAAGCAGACCACGAACTCCGGGCTCGGGTCGAAGGCCCGCCAGTACTCCTTGGCCGCCAGGGCGTCGACGTGCGCCCGCAGCGCCCGGGCGTGCGCGGCCTCGGCCGCCGGCCGGGAGGTCTGCTCGACCTGCTCGCTGGCCTCCAGGAAGGCGTTCAGTGGCGCCTTGGCGTCGACCACGACCTGCTTGCCGCCCGGCAGGTGCACCACCAGGTCCGGGCGGACCCCTCCGCCGTCCGGACCGGTGGCCACCACCTGGGTGCGGAAGTCGACCCGCTCGAGCATCCCGGCGTGCTCCACCACCCGGCGCAGCTGCACCTCCCCCCACGCGCCGCGGGCGGTGGGGGAACGCAGGGCCCCGGCCAGCGCCGCGGTCTGCGCCCGCAGCGCCTCCCCGCCGGCGGTGACCGCGGCCAGCTGCTCGGCCAGCCGGGCGTACTGGTCCACTCGGTCACGCTCGAGGGTGGCGACCTGGGCCTCGACCCGGCCCAGCGTGCTGGACAGCGGGCCGAGGGTGGCGGCCAGCTCGTCGTCGGCCCGGGCGTCGTCCTGCAGCTCGGCCAGCCGCTCGCGCAGCTGTCCCCGCTCGGCGTCCGCGCCCGCCGTCCGGGCCTGCCAGACCAGCCCGGCCAGCGCCCAGCCGGCCGCCGCGCCGAGCAGCAGACCGAGGGCCAGGAAGAGCAGCGCGGCCGTCATCAGGTTCATGCCGGCCACGGTGCCACCCGGCACCGACAGGTCGGCGCAGCCGGCTCGTCCGGCGCGCCGGTAGACTCCCGTCCTCGTGGCTCTCACCATCGGCATCGTCGGACTGCCCAACGTCGGCAAGTCCACCCTGTTCAACGCGCTGACCAAGGCCGACGTCCTGGCCGCCAACTACCCGTTCGCGACGATCGAGCCCAACGTGGGCGTCGTCCCGCTGCCCGATCCGCGGCTGCAGACCCTGGCCGGGATCTTCTCCAGTGAGAAGATCGTGCCCGCCACGGTGTCGTTCGTGGACATCGCCGGGATCGTCAAGGGCGCCAGCGAGGGGGAGGGGCTGGGGAACAAGTTCCTGGCCAACATCCGGGAGGCGGACGCCATCTGCCAGGTGGTCCGCGCCTTCGCCGACGACGACGTGGTGCACGTCTCGGGCAAGGTGGACCCGGCCGACGACATCGAGATCGTGCACACCGAGCTGATCCTGGCCGACCTGCAGACCCTGGAGCGCGCGCTGCCCCGGCTGGACAAGGAGGTCAAGGGCAAGAAGACCGACCGGGCCGTGCTGGACGCCGCGACGGCAGCCAAGGAGCTGCTGGACACCGGCACCACGCTGCATGCCGGGGCGGCCAAGGCCGACATCGACCTGGAGCAGCTGCGCGACCTGACCCTGCTCACCGCCAAGCCGTTCATCTACGTCTTCAACGTGGACGAGGAGGGCCTGGCCGACACCACGCTGCACCAGCGGATGCGCTCGCTGGTGGCGCCCGCGGACGCCGTCTTCCTGGACGCCAAGCTGGAGTCCGAGCTGGTCGAGCTGGACCCGGCCGAGGGCGCGGAGCTGCTGGCCAGCGTCGGCCAGAACGAGTCCGGGATGGACCAGCTGGCCCAGGTCGGCTTCCACACCCTGGGCCTGCAGACCTACCTGACCGCCGGGCCGAAGGAGTCCCGGGCCTGGACGATCCACCACGGCTGGACCGCCCCTCAGGCCGCCGGGGTGATCCACACCGACTTCCAGCGCGGCTTCATCAAGGCCGAGGTGGTCGGCTTCGCGGACCTGGTGGACGCCGGCTCGATGGCCGAGGCCAAGGCCCGCGGCAAGGTCCGGATCGAGGGCAAGGACTACGTGATGGCCGACGGGGACGTGGTGGAGTTCCGCTTCAACGTGTGAGTCGCCCCGTCCACAGGCTCACTGCCGACAAGCAGGGCCAGTTGCCTATCAATATAACGGAGGATAATGTCAGCTATATGAGAACTGCGGCGCCGCTCCTCGCGCCGATCTTCCGTTCGGACGGTCAGGCGCGCCTGCTGTCCACCGTGTTGCTCAGCGGCGAGGAGCTGAGCATCACCGACCTCGCGGGACGGGCCGGACTGGCCTACCCCAGCGCCCACCGCGAGGTCGCGCGCCTGCTGGACGCCGGCATCCTGAGCGAGCGACAGGCGGGCCGGACCAGGCTGGTCCGCGCCAACGACGCCAGCCCGCTGGTGGGCCCCCTGCGCGAGATCCTCACGGTCGCGACCGGCCCGGTGGTGATCCTGGCGGGAGAGCTCTCGAGTATCGAGGGGATCGAGTCGGCGTTCCTCTACGGTTCGTTCGCGGCGCGCCTGCTCGGGCAGGCCGGTCCGGCGCCGCACGACATCGACGTCATGGTGGTCGGGGAGCCCGACGTGGACGCCGTCTACGACGCGTGCACCCGGGTCGAGGCAGCCGTGCACCGTCCCGTCAACCCCACGATCCTCACCCATGAGGAGCTCGGGGCATCCTCCGGCTTTGTCGACAACGTGCGCAGCGGACCGGTGGTGGCCGTGATCGGGGAGCTGCCGTGGCGCTGACGCCGCTCACCCACGTCCAGCAGGCGACGGTTCTCGCGCTGGTCGAGGCTCGACGTCTGGAGGTCGTGACGGCTGACCTCGCGCGTGCCACAGTCGTTCCTCCGCCGGGCCGCAGGAGCGCCTGAACCAATTGCCGCTGCTCACCAGTGTCGTCGTCAGGTACGGCATCGCCTACGACGCCTGCCACGACACGGGAGAGGCGCTGCTGGCGGCGTACGGCTTCCGGACGACCAACGGGCCCGGCCAGCACGAGGCGCTCGGCCGCTACCTTCGCACCGTCTTCGACAATCCGCCCGCGGGCAGGGCGGCGCGAGAGTTCGACCGCCTGCGGCGCGCCCGAACCAGGACCGCTACGAGGCGAAGCCGGTGGGGCCGCGGCGACCGACAAGGCCGAGCAGGTCGCCCGGACACTGTTCGACGCCGCCCTCGCCCGTGGGCTGTCGCCGTGACCCAGCGGTCCGCAAGTAGTCCGCAAGAAGTCCAGCGGAGACCGATTCTGGCCGACGGCGTCCAACGGTCCCGTGAACGCGTTTCCGCAGGTCAGACTGTGTTGGTCGGCGCACAGCGGCGGCTCAGTCGTGAGGTTCAACGCTCGCGCTCTGGACGCTTGGCCGCCCTCGGGGTCGTGGTGGGGCCCATGACGGCGTGCGTCTGGTCGCTGGTCAAGGCCGGCGTAGGCAGCGGTGTGGGGCGGCCCGGTTCTGCGCGGAGGCCGTCCAGCATCAGGTGCAGGTAGCGGCGGTACAGGTCGGGGTACGCATCGCGCGAGAGGGTCATGATGGCGTTCAGGCCGACCCGGATGAAGGTCAGGTCGGTGCCTTCGACGTCATCGCGGAGCACGCCGGCCTCGCGGGCACGGGCGACCAGCGCCCGGTTCTTGGGGGCCATGACCTCGCGGTTCCAGTCGTGCTGCTCGACGCTGATCCGGTCACCACTGACGATCTGCGCCAGACCCTTGTCGCGCAGCTGCAGCGCCAGCGACTGTTCCAGGTAGCTGACCAGCCCGTGCCAGGGGTCGGGGTCGGCCAGTCCGGCGTCGGCGGCTGCGGCCAGCTCGACGGTCTGTTCGACGAAGATCGCATCGAGCAGCTCGCCCTTGTTGGCGAACCGCCGGTACGCGGTGGCGACGCCGACGCCCGCGCGTCGGGCGATGTCGTCGAGGGTGACCTCGAACCCGACCTCGGCGAACAGCGCGCGAGCCGCGACCAGCAGCCGCTCTCGGTTGGCCACCGCGTCACGGCGCATCGCCCGCGGCTTGTCCGCCTCGGAGGCTGCGGTCATGTGCCCACCCTACTCGATGCGGAGAAACAGTCTCCGGATCGGCTGGTAGTCTCGCCGCTTGTGGAGATAACATCTCCACTTGTGCGAGGCAAAACGGACGGGACCTGATGCCAGTCAACACCGAGTACCAGCCGGCGCCCACGGTCGGCGGCTTGCCCAACGGACCGCGTGCGCGGGTGGTGGTCACCGTCGCCGCAATGGGCTTCTTCCTGATCACGTTGGACATCTCCATCGTGAACGTGGCGCTGGCCCAGATCCGGGGCGACCTGGGTGGCGGCACCGTCGCTCAGCAGTGGATCATCGACGGCTACACCCTGCTGTTCGCCGCGCTCTTGCTGTTCGCCGGCAACCTCGCCGACCGGGTCGGCGCCAAGAAGGCGATGGCGCTCGGCATCCTCCTCTTCGGGGTGACCTCGGCGGCCTGCGGGTTTGCCCCCACAGCCGCGCTCCTGATCGCCGCCCGCTGCGCCCAGGGGGCCGGCGCGGCGATCATGCTCCCCGCCTCCATGGCCCTGGTTCGTGAAGCGTTCCCCGACCCGTCCCGGCGGGCCAAGGCGCTCGGGTTGTGGGCCGTCGGCGGTGCCGTGGCCGGCCTGGTCGGTCAGCCGCTCGGCGGCGTGCTGACCACCTTCGACTGGCGCTGGGTGTTCACCATCAACGTGCCCGTGTGTGCCGGCATGCTCATCCTGCTCACCGTGCTCGGCACCTCACCCACCCGCTCGGCCCCGTTCGACCGGGCCGGTCAGGTGCTGGCCATGCTCGGCCTGTCGGCGCTGGTCTTCGGGCTGATCGAGGGCGGCCACGCCGCGTTCGACTCCCCGCCGGTCGTCCTGGCGTTGACCGTCGCGGTGCTGGCTCTGATCGGCTTCGTGCTCGTTCAGGCCCGGGTCCGGCACCCCATGATGCCGCTCGAGCTGTTCCGTGCCCGCGGGTTCCGGCAGGCCCTCCCGGTGGGGTTCGCGTTCATGGTCGCCAACTACGGCAACGTGTTCGTGGTCAGCCTGTTCCTGCAACAGGAACTGCAGCTGCCACCGCTGCGCGCCGGCCTGGTCTTCCTGCCGTCCGCCTTCTTCGCGATCGCTGCCAACCTGGCCTCAGGCCCGTTCACCAACCGCTTCGGTGCCCGCGTTCCTATCGTCGCTGGACTGACGTCGATGGCCGTCGGTCTCACGGCCATGCTGCTCCTGGCCCCGCTCGGCTCTGCGAGCCTGATCGCGCTGTGCCTCATTCCGATCGGGGCGGGTGGCGCCTTGGCCATGCCGTCCGTCACCAGCGTCGTCCTGGAAGGTGTGCCCGCGCGACAGGCAGGAACCGCTTCCGCCGTGTTCAACACCTCCCGCCAGGTCGGCGGAGCCGTCGCGATCGCTGTCTTCGGGGCGCTCATCGCCACTCCCGATCACGTCGTCTCCGGGCTGCGGCTCAGCCTCGGCATCGCCGCCACCCTCGTGTTCCTCGCCGCCTTCACCAGCTTCCGCATCCAGCCCCGCGCCGCCCTGACCACCTGATCCTGTCCCGTGCACCACCGAACCCGACCCAACCCCCTGGCCTCCAAGGAGTACCCATGCACCAGCGCACGCTCGGCACCGACCTGCACGTCTCCGCGATCGGTCTCGGTTGCATGACGATGACCGGCGGCTACAGCGGCAGACCCGACCCGGCCCGGATGATCAGCCTGTTGCACAGCGCGGTCGAGCGTGGCGTCACGTTCTTCGACACCGCCGAGATCTACGGTCCGCACGCCAACGAGGAGCTGGTCGGCGAAGCGCTGGCGCCGTTCCGCGGCCGGGTCGTCATCGCGACCAAGTTCGCCCAGGACATCGACCCACACACCCGCACCCCACGCGGCCGGATGCTCACTCCCGACCAGCTGCCCGAGGCCGTCGAGGGGTCCCTGCGGCGCCTCGATGTGGAGACGATCGACCTGTACTACCAGCATCGGGTCAACCCCGACATCGCGATCGAGGAGTACGCCGGTGCTGTCGCTGAGCTGATCGCTGCCGGGAAGGTCCGCCACTACGGGCTGTCCGAGGCCGCCGCCCTCACCATCCGCCGCGCCCACGCCGTGCAGCCGGTCACCGCCATCCAGAGCGAGTACTCGCTGTGGTGGCGACGCCCCGAGGAGGACGTTCTCACTGTCTGCGCCGAGCTCGGCATCGGGTTCGTGCCCTTCAGCCCGCTCGGCAAGGGCTTCCTGACCGGAACCATCGACACCTCCACCACCTTCGACGAGGGCAACGACCTGCGCGCCAGCATTCCCCGCTTCTCCCCGGAAGCACGCCACCACAACCAGGCCATCGTCGACCTGGTCCGCGAGGTCGCCGACCAGAAGAACACCACCCCCGGCCAGGTGGCGTTGGCCTGGCTGCTGGCCCAGCAGCCCTGGATCGTCCCCATTCCCGGCACCACCAAGACCCACCGGATGCAGGAGAACGCCGCCGCTGTCGACGTCGTGCTGACCGACGACGAGGTCCAGCAGATCACCACTGCCTCGGCAGCGATCCACATCGACGGCGGACGCTATCCCGACTTCCTCGAAGCCCAGACCAACCTGTGAGGCCACCCTCCTTCATGCGGGCTCCGCTGGAAGGCGGGCTCCGCTGGTAGGCGGGCTTCGGCGGCGATGACCGGGGTCAGGTGAGGTAGGCGTCGATGGGGCTGTTGTCGACGTAGATGCGCTGGTCGGTGAACCTCTCCTCGACGATGGTGAAGATCGAGCAGGCCCGGATGGTCCTCTCGAACCCGTCGGGGAAGCGCCAGACGCTGTCGACCTCGAACACGACGACGCCGTCCTCCTCCTGCCAGACGTTGATCAGCGGGTGGGCGAGGGAGTCGACCTGGTCGCCGATCGCGGTCAGCTGCGCCAGCACGACGTCCTTGCCCCTCACGGTCGGGGCGTTGGCGAAGGTCAGCGAGACGTCGTCGGCGAAGAAGTCGGCGAGCCGGCCGTAGTCCTTGGCCTCCATCACGGCGAAGTACCTGGTCAAGAAGTCGATCGTGGACTGGGGCGGGCGGGGCATGGCGGTCCTTGTCTGATCAGGCTGTGAGGTGCGCGGTCAGTGCGGAGACCGCCTGCAGCTGCTCGGCGGTGAGGTCGACGTCGGTGGCCGAGGCGTTGGCGCTCATCTCCGCGACGGTCTCGGCCCCGACGATCACCGACGCGACGGCGGGCCGGGACAGCAGCCACGCGAGCGAGACCTGGTGCATGCCCAGGCCCCACTCGCGGGCGAGGCCGTCCAGGTCGCGGGCGACCGCGATCTCGGCCTCGGAGAAGCCCGGCCCGCCGTAGCGCCTGTCACCGGCGATCTCGCGGTCCAGCACCGACAGGTCGGCCAGCAGACCGCCGTGCAGCGGGCCATAGGGCACGATCGACACGCCGAAGCGGGTGCACGCCGGTGCGAGCTCCAGTTCCGCGTGGCGGTCCAGCAGGCTGTACATCACCTGCGCGGCAACGGGGGCCGAGACCAGGCGGCGGTCGTCGGCGATCCACAGCGCCTGCGTCATCTGCCACGCCGGATGGTTCGACAGGGCCGCGTAGCGGATCTTGCCCTGCCGGATCAGGTCGTCGTAGACGGCGAGCGTCTGCTCCAGCGGCGTGTCCGGGTCGGGGAAGTGGCCGTAGTACACGTCGATGTAGTCCGTGCTCAGCCGACGCAGGCTCTGCTCGACCTGCTGGATGACGTACCGGCGCGACAGTCCTGCGTCCGCATCGAAGCGCCGTTCCCCCGACTTGGTCGCGAGCACGACCTCGTCGCGGTGACCGGCAAGCGCCCGGCCGAGGATCTCCTCAGCCGACTCGCGCTCCGTCGCCGGCGGCGCGCCGGGCCGGTCGAAGGTGGGGGTGGAGCCGTAGACATCGGCGGTGTCGAAGAAGGTGACGCCGAGGTCCAGCGCCGCTGCGACGACGTCCCCGGCGTCCTGCGCGCTCGGTGCCACCCCGAAGGTGGCGCTGCCCAGGCAGACCTTCGAGACGCGGATGCCGGTGGGGCCGAGGACGGAGTACTTCATCTGGGTGTTCCTTTCACCGGTTCCGACCTATGAACTGTATGGCCGCCCACAACGACACCGGGGCCTGCTCCAGCCGTTCACCACCATCGCGGCCGAGGCAACCAGTCCGGCTCACCCCGCGCACGCCTTCATCGAGCAGCGCTACGCCACCAACCTCGCCACCCTGGCCGGTCACCTACGAGTTCTTCTCCCTCGTCGGCCAGCCCGTCGCGACCCGCACCCAGGCGCCCCCGCCGCTGAGCCCGGATGATCAGGCCGCCCTTATCGCGAGAGCCCAGTCGCTCGCGCCGGTCTACAAGACCGAGTTGCTGCCGCCCCCGGGCGCCGACCCGAAGGCCCAGCCATGACGTTCGCGGTCGCTCGATCACCGGATCAGCCGCACCCTGACCGGCAGCCTCAGCTCGGCCCAGGCGCGGTCTGCGGTGAGCACCTCGGGTGGTGTGCTGCGGACAGCAAGGGCCAGGCAGCACCGGTCGCCGAGGGACAACCGCCTACCGCCCTCCAGCGACCTCATCGCTCCCGCCAGCTCGGCATCCGCCTCGGTGACCGGCTGGATGCGTACCCCGGCGGCCACGAGCAGCTCTCGCACCCGGCTGGGGTCAACACCGACGTCGACCAGCTTGCCGATCACCTCGGCCAGGTTCGCTGCTCCGAGCGTCGCGGTCGCCAGCTCACCGGCCACGAGCTCTGCCCCCTGTTCGTCGTGCAGGAGCGCCACCACGGCCGATGCGTCGAGGACGGTCACTCGCCGTCCGCTGCTGCGAGCTGCCGATCGGTGAGCAGCTCCTCGACCAGCGACCGCGTCGCCGGCACTGCGGAAGCCAGCCCCCGCAGCTCGGCAGCCGCATCCTGCTGGCGCTCCAGCACCAGGCCACGACCCACGACCCGCAGGTGCAGGTGGTCACCGGGGGCCAGGCCCAGCGCGCCGCGCACCTCGGCGGGAATGACCAGCCGACCCTGCTGACCCAGCACCACTGTGGCATCCATGCATAAACTGTGCCACAGATTCCGTCAGCGTGCCACGAACCTCGCGGTTCAGGTCAGGGCGAAGCCGCAGGGTCGGACGCTGGGGCGCGTTACCGGAGGGACACGCCTACCTCGTCGGCGACCGACTCGACCATCCTGGTGAGCCTGCGGGTGCGTTCCGGCATCGAGTGCCGGTAGCTGCAGATCGTCACCAGGCCGGGCCCGACGAAGGCCCAGGCCCGGGCTCGCAGCCAGGTCGCCTCGTCGGCCTGGGCTTCGGCACGGAGCACCTCCCGGGCCGGCTGGTCGAACATGCTCCAGGCGTAGAGCAGGTCGACGGAGCGATCGCCGATGGCCAGGCCGCCGAAGTCGAGGACGCCGACGAGCTGCCCACCGGCAGCCGCCAGGAGGTTCTCCGCCGCCAGGTCCGTGTGCACCCAGCACGGCGGCGCGGTCGCCGCAGGCACCGCACGCAGCCGCCGCCACGCCTCCCGGACCTGCTCGGGATCGAACAGGTCTGACAGCTCCTGGGCTGCTTCCTGCGCCCAGGCGTCGATGGTGTCGTTCACCGGCTCACCGGCTCGGTACCCCCACCGCCGCGCGCCTGGCTCCAGGCCGAAGGTGTCGAGGTCGTGCAGGTTCCGCATGAAGCGACCCAGACTGCGGGCCAGGCGCGTCTGCCGGGCCGGGTCGAGCTCGTCCGGGGTCTCGCCGGTCAACCACGTGACCAGCGTCCACGGCCGCGGGAACAGGGCCGAGGGAGCGGCCAGGAACTTCACGGCGGGCACGGGCGTGTCGAGCAGGGGGGACAGGCGGGGGAGCCACCGAGCCTCGGTCAGCAGGGCGGCGGCGTAGGCGTCCGACCGGGGCAGCCGCACGGCATGGCCGTCTCCCACCCGGAACACCCAGTTGCTGCTGCCGGAGGAGTGGCTCGGACGCACCTGCTGCCCGGAGAGCTCGGGGAGCTGCTCCTGCAGGAGCCGAGACACCAGTCGAGCGTCGGGACCAGAGCCGGCCGGGCCGTCAGCAGCGGCTTCCACGTCGTCCACGCCGGCGAACCTATAGCCGCCTCAGCACGCGCCTAACCGGTTATCCGCACGGTAGGTCCTCGCCCGGCCACCGGCTGTCCCCGTGCACGACAGGCCAGTCCGTGACGGCCCGGCTGTCGGTGGCTGGCGGCCTAGCCTGGACCGGTGCACGAGATCGGATCCAGGGCACAGAAGCTGCCGGCGCCGCCGCGCGTGGTCTGGGAGTCCCTGAGCACCCCTCGCCGTCCCGGCGCCCGGCAGTGGCTGAACCTGCTGACCGACGAGGTCGACCCCCGCATCCTCGAGACTGAGCCACCGGAACGACTCGTGTGGTCCTCGCTGTGGCCGTCCAGACCCCGCGACCTGATCCAGCTGGACCTGACCCCTTCCGGCAGCGAGACGCTCCTGAGGTTCACCCTGGTCACGCCCGACGACGTCCCCGCGCAGAGCCAGACCGGTCACCTGCGCCGACGGCTGAACGTACTGTTCTTCGCCGACCTCCGCTTCTCCTACGGGCAGTGAGGCTGGGTCTTCGCGGACCCGTGGCGGGCGGGTTGCCACCGTCGTGTTCCCACTGCGTCGGCGACCAGCTAACCGCCGCCCCTGTCGGCCCCCCAGATGTACATCTCAGCGGTTGCCGCGTACCGTAGGACCGTGACTGAGATCACCGTGAGCGACGCCCGGGCCCGACTGGCCGACGTCGTCGACTCTGCCCGCGTCGGGCACGAGCCGGTCTACCTGACCCGCCGGGGTCAGCGGGTGGCCGCCGTCATCGACGCCGAGGACCTCGGCCACCTGATTGCGGCCGCGGAGGACCTGGCCGACATCGAGGCCGCCGCGCAGGCGCGCGCCGAGATGGCGGACGGCGAGCCCGCGATCCCGTGGGATCAGGTGAAGGCCGACCTCGGGCTGGCATGACGTTTCGGATCGAGGTGGCGCCCGCCGCAGCCCGACAGCTCCGGAAGCTGGACCCCGCCGCAAGGCGCAGGGTGCAGGCGGCCGTCGAGCTGTTGGCCGAGCAGCCTCGGCCGAGTGGAGCCAAGAAGCTGGTCGGTGGAGAAGGCGAGTGGCGGGTCCGTACCGGCGACCACCGCATCGTCTACCAGGTCCGCGACGACGTCCTGCTCGTCCTCGTCGTCGCCGTGGGGCACCGCCGCGACATCTACCAGCGACGCCGGTGAGTGCTCGGAGCCCGTGCCGCTCGACCGTCGATGCCCACCAGGGATCCGGGAACACAGGGGCTTAGCGTGAGGGGCATGGACACCTTCCCCCTTGGTCCGCTGCCCGTGCACCGGGTCGGCTTCGGCGCGATGCAGCTGCCCGGCCCCGGCGTGCTGGGGCCGCCGCGTGACCACGACGCCGCGGTGGCGGTGCTTCGGCGCGCCGTCGAGGCCGGCGTCGACCACATCGACACCGCGCAGTTCTACGGCCCCGACGTCGCCAACGCGTTGATCCGCGAGGCCCTGCACCCCTACCCCGACAACCTCGTGCTGGTCTCCAAGGTCGGCGCCCTCCGTGACGAGCAGGGCGGCTGGCTGCCCGGTCAGCGCCCCGACCAGCTGCGCGCCGCGGTCGAGGAGAACCTGCGCAGCCTCGGCGTCGAGCGGCTGGGCGGGGTCAACCTGCGGTTGATGGACGGCGAGCACGAGGTGCCGGCCGACCAGCAGGTGAGCCTGGAGGACCAGCTGGCCGAGATGGTGGCGCTGCGCGAGGAGGGCAAGATCGCCGGGATCGGCATCTCCACCGCGAGCCTGGCCCAGGTCCAGCAGGCGATCGACCAGGCGGGCATCGTCTGCGTCCAGAACGCGTTTAGCCTGCTCGACCGCAGCGACGCCGACGTGCTCGACCTCTGCCACCGCTGCGGCATCGCCTACGTGCCGTACTTCCCGCTCGGCTCGGCCTTCCCGCACCTGCCCAAGGTCACCGACAACCCGGTGGTGCAGGCGGTGGCCGCCCGGCGGGGCGCGACCGCGGCCCAGGTCGGCCTGGCGTGGCTGCTCGCGCACCGGGACAACGTGCTGCTGATCCCGGGCACCTCGAGCCTGGCGCACCTGGAGGAGAACCTGGCGGTCGCCGACCTGGAGCTGCGCGCCGAGGACGTCGCCGAGCTGGAGGACGGCGTCTGAGGGTCCAGCGCCGGCGCCGGCGGGACGCGGGATCGGGTGGGTTCTGGTCAACGGGTGGGATCGGACGCCTCTGGTGCACCGGATCCCACCCGTTGACCGGATCCCACCCGTTGACCGGATCCCACCCGTTGACCGGATCCCACCCGTTGACCGGATCCCACCCGTTGACCGGATCCCACCCGTTGACCGGATCCCACCCGCCACTGCGGCGGGCGCAGGGGCCGGCCGCCGAGGGGGAGAGCGCCGTCGTCGCCGGCCGGCCGGACGGCGGCGCCGGGCACGAGACCCCCGCCCGGCGGGCCACGTCGGCCCCGGATGGTTGGATCAGAGCATGCGGATCTTCTTCACCGGCGGCAGCGGCAAGGCCGGCAAGCACGTGGCGACCCACCTGGCCGGGCAGGGTCACCAGGTCACGAACGCCGACCTGGTCCCGCTGCGGCACCCGGACGTGGCCGACCTGCGGGTCGACCTGACCGACATCGGGCAGACGTACTCGGCGCTGGCCGGCCTGGCCAGGTCCGGTGAGCTGGAGCTGGCGGCCAAGCCCGGCTATGACGCCGTGGTGCACTTCGCCGCGGTTCCGGCGATCCTGCTCACCTCCGACGCCAGGACCTACGCGACGAACGTGCTGAGCACCTACAACGTGCTCGAGGCCGCGACCCGGCTGGGCATCCGCAAGATCGTGTTCGCCTCTTCGGAGACGACCTACGGGGTCTGCTTCGCCCAGGGCGAGCGGAAGCCGCAGTACCTGCCGGTGGACGAGGAGCATCCCACCGTGCCCGAGGACTCCTACGCGATGTCCAAGGTGGCCGGCGAGGTGACGGCGCGCTCGTTCCAGGCCCGCACCGGCGCCGACATCTACGGCCTGCGGATCAACAACGTCATCGAGCCGCACGAGTACGCCGAGAAGTTCCCGGCCTTCCTGGCCGACCCGGCGCTGCGCCGGCGGAACATCTTCGCCTACATCGACACCCGTGATCTCGGTCAGCTGGTGCAGCGCGCCCTGGAGGTCGACGGCCTGGGCTTCGAGGTGTTCAACGTGGCCAACGCCGACATGTCGGTGGCGGCGACGAACGACCAGGTGCGCGAGGCGTTCTACGGCGGCGTGCCGGTGCGCCGGCCGATGGGCCGGGACGAGACGTTCTACGCCATCGACAAGGCCCGCGAGCTGCTCGGCTACGAGCCGCAGCACTCCTGGCGCGACGTCCTGCCCGATCCCGGCGCCTGAGCCGCACCCACCGAGGTCACGGGTCGGCCGACTGCGGACCGGTCGACGCCGGGCAGTCCGACGGCGCCGGCTGGCCGGCGAACCGAGCCTGGGTCCAGGCCAGCAGGTCCGGGATCAGCGGCGAGCCGTCACCGATGATGCCCACGTGGTCGACCCCGTCGTACTCCCGGTACTCGACCGCGCCACCCAGCCGGCAGCGGGCCGCCGCGTAGTCGCGCTGCACCGAGGGCAGGACCAGGGAGTCCGCGCCCGCCCTGGGCGATCAACAGCGGAGCCCCGATCGCCGCCGTCGGCGTGTTCTGTCGCAGCCGGGCCCCCAGGGCGCCGGTGGTCGGGTCGCGGGACCAGAACAGCTGGCCCTGCAGCAGCGCACCGTAGGCGCCCAGACCGGGGCCAGGGTCGGTCAGGCACCTGGCGGCCAGCTCCCGCACGGGCAGTCGGCCCGCGGGCCGGACGTAGGCGCCGAGATCGACGTCGGGGTAGGCGTCGGCGTAGGCCTGGATGACGTAGGCGGCGAACACCGAGTCACCCACCCCCAGGCCGGGCACCAGCGCGGTCAGCGCGCTGGCCGGGGCGAGCGCGGCGACCCACGGTGGCGCTGAGATCCCCGTTGGGTGGCTCCAGGCAGGAGAGAACCGGGATGGCCCAACGAGAGTTGCCCATGATCAGCCCGAGGTGGACGGATCGGCCCACGGGGGGGGCGGAGCCGCGGATCTCACGCCGATCATGGGTGGCCGGCGGGGGAGCGGCCGGTGGTGCACCGGGCGAGCGCCGACAGCGTGATGGCGGCCGAGGGGGAGCCGAGCCGGCGGAACAGCTCGAACCGCACCTGCTCGCGGGCCGCCTCGGGCAGGGCGAGGCAGTAGGCGCCGGCCGGGCCGATGCCGGCCAGGAAGCCGGCCCACAGCTCCTCGAACCCGGTGTAGGTCGTTCTCACGGTGGCGGTGGTCTCGAGGACGTCGTCGAAGCCGGCGGCCAGCAGCAGCTCCGCGATCTCGCCCTCGGCTCCGAACCGCAACGTGCGCGCCTCGTCCGGTGCCGTCGGGTCGACGCTGAGCGCGGCGTCCCAGAACAAGCGCAGCAGCTGCATGCCCTCGGCGAAGTCCCACCCGCAGGCGCCCGCAGTGCCGCCGGGCTTGAGCACCCGTCGCAGCTCGGCCGCCGCCTGCGCCGGGTCGCTGACGAAGTGCAGCACCAGCTGGGCCAGGACGACGTCGAAGGCGCCGTCGTCGAAGGGGATCGCCTCAGCCCTCCCCGCGCGGACGTCCACCCCCGGGTGCCGGGCCTCGCACTCCGCCACGAACGGGGGCGAGGGGTCGCAGGCCGCGACCGAACCGGCGCCGAGCCGGTCCACCAGCACGGCGGTCAGCGCGCCTGGACCGCAGCCGACGTCCAGCGCCGTCAGGCCCGCCCTGACCCCGGCGGCATCGGCGAACCGGGCGGCCAGTGGTCGGGAGTAGCGCCCCATGAAGGCGTCGTAGGCCGCCCCGGTGGTCCGGAACGTGCGGGCTCCCGCGGGTCCCGGCCGCGCGCCGGTCGTGTCAGCCGCGCCGGTCGTGTCAGCCGAGCCTGCCGTGTCAGCCGAGCCTGCCGTGTCAGCCGAGCCTGCCGTGTCAGCCGAGCCTGCCGTGTCAGCCGAGCCTGCCCTGTCAGCCGAGCCTGCCCTGTCAGCGATCCCAGCCATGGAAGCCGTCCTCGTGCTCGATCGAACCGCGCGGCCCCGTGGGTCAGTAGGCGCGGGCGACGAACGCGACCAGTCCCGGCTCGGTGTCACTGTCCGGCATCGTGCCGTCGGCCCGCTGCAGGCACCGTACCGTCACCCCGGCCCGGCCGAGCTCGGCTTCGCCGTCCTCACCGATGGAGTCCCACGGCAGCCGCGCCCAGCCGGTGCCGGCTGCCTGCACGGCCTCGGAGACGCTGAACACCTCGGCGATCCGGGCGTCCCGCGCGGTGCGGGCGGCGTCCAGGAGCCAGAGCTGCTCCTCGGTCAGCAGCCGGGTGACCTCCTGGACCAGCTGCGGCAGCGGCACGATCACCTTGCCGCCGGACAGCCTGCGCGCCAACGTCGCGACGCCGGCGGAGACGTCGCGCGGGCCGAGCTCCACCCTCAGCGGCACCCCTTTGAGCTCCCAGTCGACCACCCGCCGACCGAACGGGACGTCGGTGCGGTCGTCCACCTCGACCCGGATCCCCGGGGTCCGCAGCTGCTCGGCCACCTCGTGCACAGTCGGCACCACGTCGGCCTTCACCGCCATCACCACCAGCTGCGTCGGCGCCAGCGCGGGCGGCAGCCGCAGTCCGGCGTCGTCGCCGTGCACCATGATCAGCCCGCCGAGCATCCGGGTGGAGGAGCCCCACGAGGTCGTCCAGGCCAGCTCGCGCTCCCCGCTCGGCGCGGTGAAAGAGATGTCGAAGGCCCGCGCGAAGTTCTGGCCCAGCTCGTGCGAGGTGCCCATCTGCAGCGCCTTGCCGTCCCGGGTCATCGCCTCGCAGGTCATCGTGGCGATCGCGCCGGCGAACCGCTCGTGCCTGGTCTTCAGGCCGGGCAGCACCGGGATGGCCAGGACGCCGGCCATCAGGTCCTGGTAGGCCTCGCGCAGGATCCGCACCGCATACCCGCGCGCCTCCTCCCGGGTGGCGTGCGCGGTGTGCCCCTCCTGCCACAGGAACTCACTCGTCCGCAGGAACATGCGCGGGCGCAGCTCCCAGCGCACCACGTTCGCCCACTGGTTGAGCAGCAGCGGCAGGTCACGGTAGCTGTGCACCCACTTGGCCATGGACTCACCGATCACCGTCTCCGACGTCGGGCGGATGATCAATGGCTCCTCGAGCTGCTTCCCGCCGGCGTGGGTGACCACGGCCAGCTCCGGGCTGAACCCCTCGACGTGCTCGGCCTCCCGGCGCAGGTAGGACTGCGGGATGAGCAGCGGGAAGTAGGCGTTGCGGGCGCCGCAGGCCTTGATCCTGGCGTCCAGCTCGGCCTGGATCCGCTCCCAGATCGCGTACCCGTACGGTCGGATGACCATGGTGCCGCGCACCGGGCCGTTGTCGGCCAGCTCGGCCTTGGCGACGACGTCCTGGTACCAGCGGGGGAAGTCCTCCGCCTGCGGGGTGAGCACACCGGCCATGGCTCGACACCCTACGGAGGTGTCAGGGCCGGTGGGTCGGCCGACGGCGTGGGCGGGCGGTCGACCAGGGCGCAGGCGAGCCGGTCGGCCAGCGTCGCGACCGCCGCGCGCAGCTCGGGGCCACCCTCCACCCGGTAGGCCAACGGCACCGCCGCCAGCCACTCGCCGGCGTACATGGTCGGGTTGCTGGTGCTGCCGAGCAGCAGGCAGCCCTCGCCGTCGGGCTCCAACCGACCCATCGCCGGCCGGGTCCAGCGCGCCACCTGCTCGGCCGGGGCCTCGAACCGGACCCGGGTCGCGAACTCCCAACCGGTGCCGAGGTGCTCCTCCAGCGCCGTCACCGGGTCCAGCCCCGCGGGCGGGTCGAAGCACTCGGCCGTCGGCTGCACGGCACCGACCCGGTCGATCCGATAGGCCCGGGTCGCGCCGGCCCGATGGCAGTGGCACAGCAGGTACCAGCGGCCGAACCGGACCACGACCGCCCAGGGGTCGGCGGCCGCCTGCCACCGGCGTCCGGACTCGGTGCGGTAGTCGAGCAGGACCCGCCGCCGGGACGCCGAGGCCTCGACCAGCGCGCTGGTGACCGCCGGGTCCGGCCGGGCCGGGTAGCGCTCCGGCGTCGCCGCGGCGTGCCGGCGCAGCACCGCGGCCTGCCGACCGACGCGCTCCGGCAGGGCCCGGACCAGCTTGTCCAGCCCCGAGCCGACCGGGTCCTGCTCGTCGGTGGCGGCGGCACGGCCGTCCAGCACGGCCATCACCAGGGCGAGCGCCTCGGCGCCGGTGAAGACCACGGGCGGCGGCCGGGTGCCGCGCCCGAGCCGGTAGCCGCCGTAGGGCCCGCGGCTGGACTCGACGTCGATGCCGGCCTCGCGCAGCAGTCCCACGTAACGACGCGCCGCCCGGTCGCTGACCCCGAGCCGTTCGGCCAGCTCGGGGGCGGTGATCCCGGGGCGGCCCTGCAGCAGCTCCAGGGCGCGCAGCGCCCGCGCGGTGGGGCTCAGGTCGGCGGCCACGCGCAGAGCGTAGGTGGCGGCCGCGGGTACCGGAAGCAGACCGTCCGCAACCGCCCCTACCCTGAGGCCTTCTCGATCGGGAGGCCCGGCCATGACCGAGCAGGAGCAGTACACGACGGTCGCGCTGAGCGCCGACACCTGGGACGTGTTCGCCGAGCTGGTGGAGCGCAACAACGGCGTCTTCGGCGGCTGCTGGTGCATCGGGTTCCACCCCGAGGCCAGGCAGCAGGGGATCAGCCACCGGGCGGCCAAGGAGCAGCGGGTGCGCACCGACGCCGCGCACGCGGCCCTCGTCCTGGACGCCGACGGCGCGGCGCAGGGCTGGTGCCAGTACGGCAGCCCGCAGGAGCTGCCCGGGATCAAGCACCGGCGGGTCTACGACCAGGACGCTCCGCCGCGCCCCGACTGGCGGATCACCTGCATCTACGTCGACAGGCGGCGCCGCGGGCAGGGCGTGGCCCGGGCCGGCCTGGAGGGTGCCCTGGAGCTGATCGGCCGGGCCGGCGGCGGCCTGGTGGAGGCCATCTCTGAGGTGACCGCCGGCCGGCAGGCCCACGGGCGGTTCCTGTTCAGCGCCACCGCCGAGCTGTTCGAGGAGCACAACTTCAGCCGCGTCCGGCAGGTGGGCAAGCACGCCTGGATCGTCAGCCGAAGGCTGGCGCCCTCGCCGTGAGGGACCCGCTCGAGGGGGTCTCGCCGGACGGCACCATCACCACCGGCGCGGACCGCGGCCGGGTGCCGGCCGACTTCGAGCCGGTCCTGCGGTCGCTGCTGGAGCTGCTCGAACGGCCGGCATCGTCCGACCGGGTCTCGCTCTACCTGTACGGCTCGGTGGCCACCGGGCAGGCGGTACCGGGCCGCTCGGACGTGGACGTGTTCACCGTCGGTCTGCCCCCGGCCCGTCGCCGGCAGGTCTCCGGCCTGCTCACCGCGCGGTACGCCGACCGGTGCCGCGGCGTCGAGGTGGGCGGCGGGGAGCCGCAGGACTGGGCGGGGGACAGCGACCAGGCCTACGGCAACCGGGTGTTCCTGCGGCACTACTGCGTCCATCTGAGCGGACCTGACCTGCGCGCAGGTCTGCCGCGCTACCCGGCCGACGCCCGGGCCGCCCGCGGCTTCAACGGCGACCTCGCTCGGCACGCCGAGCGCTGGCGGGCCGCGCTGCGCTCCGGGGGCGAGGCTTCCGGGCTGGGCCGAAGGATGGCCCGCAAGACGCTGCTCGCCCTGGCCGGTGTGGTCAGCGTGCACGACCGCACCTGGACCACCGACCGGGGGTGGGCGGCGCAGCGGTGGGGCGAGGTCGTCCCGGCGATGGCCGCGGACCTGGCCGAGCTGCTGACCGGCGCCGAGGCTGAGCTGGTCCCCACGACCGAACAGGTGGACCGGTGGCTGGTCACCGTGGTGCCGGCGGTGCTGGACCACCTGCGCGCGGAGGTCGGTCTGTGGTCGGCGGACGGACACAGCGGTGACTGAAGGCCACAGAGCGTGCGCGTTGGTGTGACAGACCGCACACCTTGTGTCAGTCTGAGCCGAACCTGGGCGACACCTGCGCGAGGACAGGTTCTACCTGCGCTCAACGTGTTCCACACGTTACTGTGAGTAAGTCTGCGTTGCATCTCGGTAACGCGGGCGTGGTCGGCTTGCTTTTGGGGGCCTCCGCAAGATTTATTGTCTGCGACCGTCGCGAGGGGCGGTGCCGTCCTGTGCCTGGCGCGGGCCGACGTGGGGTTTGCGGCCCCGGCCCGACCCCGCGCACAACGTGTGTAGAGAGGACCCAGCTTGACCAGCAAGCGGACAGGCGCCAAGACCTTGGCGCTCCTGGCGTGCGGGGCGCTCGCGCTCACTGCCTGCTCGACCGCGAACAGCGGCGGCGGCTCGAGCTCGAGCTCCAGCTCCGGGTCGGCCTCCGGCCCGAAGAACGCGACCATCACGGTGGCCCACGAGCAGGAGTTCAACGCCTACAACAACAACACGGCCGAGGACAACGCGGTGC
The DNA here is from genome assembly GCA_963821825.1 of uncultured Actinomycetota bacterium. Taxonomy (GTDB): domain Bacteria; phylum Actinomycetota; class Actinomycetes; order Actinomycetales; family Kineosporiaceae; genus CAWGFD01. The sequence goes on along the minus strand of CAWGFD010000002.1, from coordinate 3,200,812 downwards.
AGAACACCATCGTGTTGAACCAGGTGCTGCGTGGTTTCTGGGCCTTCGGCAAGGACGGCTCCGTCCAGCCCGACACCGAGTTCGGCACCTATGAGAAGACCTCGGACAGCCCGCTGACCGTGAAGTACACGATCGACCCCAAGGCCACCTGGTCCGACGGCACCAAGGTGGACTGCGTCGACATGATGCTGGTCTGGGCGGCCAACTCCGGCTACTACAAGACCGGCAAGAAGAACGCCGACGGCTCCCCGGGTCTGCTCTTCTCCACCGCGGGCACCACCGGCTACGACCTGATGAACAAGCCGACCTGCAACGCCGGCGACCAGACGGTGACCATCACCTACCAGAAGCCGTTCGCGGACTGGGCGGCGATGTTCGGTGACGGCGCCATCCTGCCCGCGCACGTGCTGGAGAAGCAGTCCGGCGTCTCGGACCTGATCTCGGCCATCAAGAACGACGACACGGCCCAGCTGACCAAGGCAGCCGCCTTCTACAACAGCGGCTGGAAGGCCAAGCCGGGCACCATCGACCCCGCGCTGATGCCGTCGGACGGCCCCTACGGGCTGTCCAGCTGGCAGGCCGGGCAGTCGCTGACCCTGACCGCCAACGACAAGTGGTGGGGCGACCCGGCCAAGGTCAAGAACATCACCGTGCGGTTCGTCAGCCAGGACGCCCAGGGCCAGGCGCTGGCCAACGGCGACATCCAGGTCGCCGAGCCGCAGCCGAACACCGACGTGCTGAACCAGCTCAAGGCGGTCGGCAGCAAGGTCACGGTGCTGCAGGGCGACGAGTACACCTTCGAGCACCTGGACCCGAACTTCGCCGGTGAGATGAAGGACGCCAACGTCCGCAAGGCCTTCGCGCTCTGCGCGCCGCGCCAGCAGATCGTCGACAACCTGATCAAGCCGGTGAACGGCAAGGCCGTGGTGATGAACTCGGTCTACAAGTTCCCGTTCAACACCGACTACGACACGGTGGTCAAGGGCAGCTACGACGGCACCTACGACAAGCCGGACATCGCCCAGGCCAAGAAGCTGCTGGCGGCCGCGGGCAAGACCGGGATCAAGGTCCGGATCGGCTACCAGACGCCGAACCCGCGGCGCAGCAACGAGGTGGCGCTGATCCGCTCCTCCTGCAACCAGGCCGGGTTCAACATCCAGGACGCCGGACAGGCCGACTTCTTCGGCAACGGCCTGGCGGCGGGCAACTTCGACGTCGCGCTGTTCGCCTGGTCCGGCTCCCCGATCGTGACCAGCAACTCCTCCACCTACGTCACCGGTGGCGGCAACAACAACGGCAAGTACAGCAACAAGACCGTGGACTCCCTGGTCTCCCAGCTGAACATCACCACCGACAAGGACACCCAGACGCAGCTGATCACCAAGATCCAGAAGCAGCTGTGGGACGACCTGGCCAGCATCCCGCTGTTCGCCTTCCCGGGTCTGGCGGCCTACGACAACACCGTCAGCGGTGTGGTCTTCCAGCCCTCGCAGACCCAGATCACCTGGAACATGCAGCAGTGGGACCTGCAGTCGGCGTCCTGATCACGTCAGGGCCGGCCTGACCGGTCCGAGGGGGTCGGGAGCGATGCGCTCCCGGCCCCCTCGCCCTGTCCCACCCCTCAACCGCCCACCGGGTGACCCTGGTGATCCTGGTGCCCGACTGCCGTCGTCGCGGCGGACCCATGCGCGTACCGTGGGCCAATCGCGTCGCCGGTGCCGTCGACCTCGTCCGTGAAAGGAGACGCTGGTGGCCGTTTTCATCGCGCGTCGGCTGGTCATCTCGGTGCTGGTCCTGCTGATCGCCACCTTCTTGATGTACAACCTGGTCGCCCTCTCCGGTGACCCGCTCAACGACCTGTACGGGATCACGAACGCCGCGGACAAGGAGCGCCGGATCCAGGCCCGGATCGCGGTCATGCACCTCGACCAGTCCCCGCCCGAGCGGTGGGCGCACTGGCTGACCGGGGTGCTGGGCTACGTGGTCGGGCACGGCACGCTCGGCAGCAACCGGCTCGGCCAGTCCGCGACCACCCTGCTCGCCCTGGCCCTGAGCTCCACCCTCAAGCTGGTCATCGGGGCCACCGTGCTGGCCATCATCACCGGCGTCACGGTGGGCATCATCTCCGCGCTGCGTCAATACTCGGCCTTCGACTACAGCATCACCTTCGCCTCCTTCCTGTTCTTCTCGCTGCCGATCTTCTGGGTGGCGCTGCTGCTGAAGCAGTACGGCGCGATCAAGCTGAACAACTGGCTGCAGAACCCCGTGATCCCGACCTCCTGGATCATCGGGCTGAGCATCGTCTCGGGGCTGTTCTGGGCAGCGCTGGTGGGTGGTCGAGAATGGCGACGGCGGCTGATCGTGTTCGCCGTCGCCCTGGTGGTCTCCGGCGCCATCCTCTACTCGCTGAGCTCGGTGCTGTGGTTCAAGGCACCCGCCCTCGGGCCAGGGGTGATCCTGGTCGGGTCGCTGGGCGCGGCGGTCGCGATGACCGAGCTGATCTCCGGGATCGGCCGCCGCCGGGTGCTCTACGCCACGCTGGCCACGGCGATCGGCGGCACGATCAGCTGGTTCGCCACCAACCCGGTGCTGACCAACCCGAACTGGCCGATCATCCTGGGCCTGCTGGTGCTCGGCCTGGCCATCGGGGCGGCGTTCGGGTTCTTCATCGGCGGCGAGGTGGACCGTCGGCAGGCGATCCGGGCCAGCGTCTTCACCGCCTTCGTCAGCGGGCTGCTGATCTTCCTCGACCACCTGCTGCGGGCCTTCTCCCAGTACGTGCCGATGGTGGGCGGCACCGCCATCTCGACCATCGGCTCGAACACACCCAACTTCGACGGCAACTACTGGCAGACGTTCATGGACACCGTCACCCACCTGGTGCTGCCGACCATCGCCCTGATCCTGATCAGCTTCGCCACCTACACGCGGTTCACCCGGGCCAGCATGCTGGAGACGATGAACCAGGACTTCGTCCGGACGGCCCGCAGCAAGGGCCTGACCGAACGGGCCGTGGTCATGCGGCACGCCTTCCGCAACGCCCTGATCCCGGTCACCACGCTGATGGCCTTCGACTTCGCCGCCGTGCTGGGCGGCGCAGTGATCACCGAGCGGGTGTTCGGCTGGCAGGGCATGGGCAACCTGTTCATCACCGGGCTGAACACCGTCGACCCGCCGCCGGTGATGGCCTTCTTCCTGGTCGTCGGCACCGCGGTCGTGCTGTTCAACCTGATCGCCGACCTCGTCTACGCGATCCTCGACCCGCGGATCCGGCTCAGCTGATGGCTGACCTCGGGAACGCCCGCCCCCGCCCGAGCGGCCGCCGCCACCCCCGGTCGGCCGCCCCTGACCCGGCTCAGGAGGTCCAGCGATGACCCAGCAACCCGGAACCACCCCGGAGGCGGAGGACCGCGCCCTGCGCGACGGCGGCGCCGGCGCGCAGGAGGAGGTGCAGCACGGGGCCCGCCAGTCCGACACCGACGAGAAGTTCGCGCCCGGGGACGGCGGTGACGTCGAGGCCCTCGGGATGGCCATCAAGGCCCGCAGCCAGGGCGAGCTGGTCCGGCGCCGGTTCTTCCGGCACCGCGGCGCCATGATCGGGCTGACCGTCTTCGTGCTGGTCATCCTGCTGGCCTTCACCTCGATCGGCTTCGGCCCGGTGCCCGGCTGGTGGCCCAAGAGCTACCTGGGCACCTCGACGGTGACCAACGGCAGCCCGACCCTGGACCTGATCCCGTGGTTCGACGGTGACGGTCTGGCCTGGGGGGCCCAGCCGTTCGGTCTGGACGACAAGGGCACCGACTACTTCGCGCTGACCATGCGCGGGGCGCAGTACTCGATCATCATCGCGGTGATCGTCGGCATCGTGTCCACGATCCTGGGCACCCTGGTCGGTGCGCTGGCCGGCTACTTCCGCGGTGTCACCGACGCCGTGCTGATGCGGGTGGTGGACGTGCTGATCACCATCCCGCTGCTGGTCATCGCCGCCGTGGTCGGCAACCGGTTCGGCAGCGCCGGCATCTTCGTGCTCGCCCTGATGCTCGGCGTGCTGGTCTGGACCCAGCTCTCCCGCCTGGTCCGGGCCGACTTCCTCTCCCTGCGGGAGAAGGAGTTCGTCGAAGCCGCCCGGGCGATGGGCGCCTCACCCTTCCGGATCATCTTCCGGCACATCCTGCCCAACGCGCTCGGCGTGATCATCGTCTCCGCCACCCTCACCGTGGCCTCGGCCATCCTGCTGGAGACGGCGATCAGCTACCTGGGCTTCGGGGTCCGGCCGCCGGACACCTCCCTGGGCCTGCTGATCAGCGACTACCAGTCGGCCTTCATCACCCGGCCGTGGCTGTTCTGGTGGCCCGGCATCTTCATCGTCCTCATCGCGCTGTCGGTCAACTTCATCGGTGACGGCCTGCGCGACGCCTTCGACCCCCGCCAGCAAAGGGTGCGTGCCTGATGACGACCACCGACACCCAGCGCCGGGGCCCCGGCCGGACCGGCAGCACCACCCTGCTGCAGGTGCGCGACCTGAGCGTCAGCTTCCCGACCGAGGACGGCGTGGTGCGCGCCGTCCGAGGGGTCTCCTACGACCTGGCCGAGCGGGAGGTGCTCGGCATCGTCGGCGAGTCCGGCTCCGGCAAGTCCGTCTCCTCGATGGCCGTGATGGGTCTGCTGCCCCGCTCGGCCCAGATCCGCGGGGAGATCCTGTTCCGCGGCGAGAACGTGCTGCAGATGTCGGCCCGCCAGCAGCGCGGGCTACGCGGCAAGCGGATCTCGATGATCTTCCAGGACCCGATGACCGCGCTGAACCCGGTGTTCTCGATCGGGGACCAGCTGGCCGAGGCGATGCGCTCGCACGAGGCGGTCACCCGCAAGGTGGCCCGGGAGCGGGCGGCGGAGATGCTCGAGCTGGTCGGCATCCCGCAGCCCCGCCAGCGGCTGGACAACTACCCGCACGAGTTCTCCGGCGGCATGCGGCAGCGCGCGATGATCGCCATGGCGGTGATCAACAACCCGGACGTGATCATCGCGGATGAGCCGACCACGGCGCTGGACGTCACCGTGCAGGCTCAGATCCTGGAGAAGCTGCTCGAGGTCAAGGACGCGGTGAACGCCGCGATCGTGCTGATCACCCACGACCTCGGGGTGATCGCCGGTGCGGCGCACCGGGTGCTGGTGATGTACGCCGGCCGGCCGGTGGAGATCGGCAGCACCGACGAGGTCTTCTACCGGCCGCGGATGCCCTACACCGCCGGGCTGCTGGGGTCCATCCCGTCGATGACCTCCGACCAGGAGCGGCTGCTGCCGATCACCGGCGCCCCGCCGTCCCTGATCAACCTGCCGTCCGGCTGCCCGTTCAGCCCGCGCTGCCCGCTGGTCAGCTCGGTCTGCCGGGAGAAGGAGCCGGCGCTGGAGGAGACCGAGCGCCGGGACCACCTGGCCGCCTGCCACCACAGCGAGCGGCTGGCCGAGCTGCCCGACCCGACCACCCTGTTCCAGGGGACCCCCGAGGTGACCGCATGACCCAGACCCAGAGCGCGCAGGCCCGCACCTGGGGCACCGGGGAGCCGCTGCTGAAGGTCTCGGACCTGGTGATGAACTTCCCGATCAGGGGCGGCGGACTGCTGCAGCGCACCGTCGGCCACGTGCAGGCGGTCAGCGGGGTGAGCTTCGAGATCGCGCCGGGGGAGACCCTCGGCGTGGTCGGAGAGTCCGGCTGCGGGAAGTCGACCACCGGCCGGGCCGTGCTGCAGCTGCACAAGCCGACCTCCGGCTCGGTCGTCTTCGACGGTAAGGAGCTGACCGAGCTGGACAACAAGGCGATGCGCGCCGTCCGCCGGGACCTGCAGATCGTCTTCCAGGACCCATACGCCTCGCTGAACCCCAAGATGCCGGTCAACGACATCATCGGCGAGCCGCTGCGCATCCACGGCCGGTGGAAGAGCAACGCCGAGGGCAAGGCCCGGGTCGCCGAGCTGCTGGAGCTGGTCGGTCTGGCCCCCGAGCACGGCAACCGCTACCCGCACGAGTTCTCCGGCGGGCAGCGGCAGCGGGTCGGCATCGCCCGGGCGCTGGCCCTGGAGCCCAAGATGCTGATCCTGGACGAGCCGGTCTCGGCGCTGGACGTCTCGGTGCAGGCCGGGGTGGTCAACCTGCTGGACGACCTGCAGCAGCGGATGGGTCTGGCTTACATGTTCATCGCCCACGACCTGTCGATCGTGCGGCACATCAGCGACCGGGTGGCGGTGATGTACCTGGGCCGCATCGCCGAGGTGGCGCCCCGCGACGTGCTCTACGAGGCGCCGATGCACCCCTACACCCAGGCCCTGATGTCCGCGGCGCCGTCCGCGGACCCCCAGCTGGAGCGCAAGCGGGAACGGATCATGCTGACCGGCGACGTTCCCAGCCCGGTCAACCCGCCCTCGGGCTGCCGGTTCCGGACCAGGTGCTGGAAGGCGCAGGACATCTGCGCCGAGGTCACGCCGCCGCTGGAGGAGAAGGCGCCCGGCCAGCTGGTGGCCTGCCACTTCGCCGAGCCGATGAACACCCGTGAGGCGGCCGCCGACAGGGTGGAGGCGGCCCGCTGACCTCGCCCACCCCCTCCGGCGAACCCGCCCGTCTCACCGCTGACGGCCGGGTCCTGGTCGTCGGCGCAGCGATCGTCGACGACGTGCACCGGCCGCGGCGGCTGCTGGCCGCCCGGCGCACCGAGCCGCCGAACCTGGCCGGCCGGTGGGAGCTGCCCGGCGGCAAGGTCGAACCGGGCGAGGACGTCCTGGTCGCGCTGCACCGGGAGATCGCCGAGGAGCTGGGTGTCGAGATCGAGCTGGGGTCGGAGGTGCTGGCCCCCTCCAGCTCCGACGGCGTGGTGGCCGTGGGCTGGTCGTTGGGCGACCGGCACGTGATGCGGGTCTGGACCGCGCAGGTGCTGACCGGCGAGCCGGCCCCGATCGAGCAGCACGACGCGGTGCTCTGGCTGGAGCCCGGCCGCTGGCTGGACCTGGACTGGCTGGAGGGCGACGTCCCCGTCGTCCGTGCCCTGCTGGCCACCTTCGCCCCGCCCGTCTAGGCGCCTGTATCAGGGTGATGTCCCCAGCCTCCTCCTGCACGGAGCGACAGGGCTCCGCGAACCCAAGGAGACGTCAGTGCCCACTCTGACCATCACCCGACTGCAGTGCGTGAAGAAGCGCGACCCGATCGGCAAGGACGAGATCGACGTCTACGTCAGCGTCGACGACGGCAGCGAGGTGTTCCTGGCCGGCCCCTACTTCCTGGACCGGTCCAAGAACGACGACGACAAGACGCTGCACGACGAGAAGGAGTTCCACGACAAGATCCGGATCCGGCTCAAGGAGCGCAACGGCGACCGGGGCGGGACGAACGACCTGGACCTGGGCAGCACCACGGTCTACGGCGACGAGAAGCACGACAAGGTGTACGACCACTCGTTCACCGGCAACGACGGGGGCGTCGTGTACACCCTGTCCTACAAGGTGACCGGCTGAGCCCAGCGACGCTGGCTGCCCCCGACCGATCGCGACGGGCGGGGGCAGCGCGGCGACGGCCTACTATTGACCGACGCACCCCCGGACAGGAACGAGTACTTCCGCATGCCCATGCGCACCCGCGACGACCTGCGCAACATCGCCATCGTCGCCCACGTCGACCACGGCAAGACGACCCTGGTGGACGCCATGCTCTGGCAGACCGGCGCCTTCGGCGTCCACCAGCACGTCGACGAGCGCGCCATGGACTCCAACGACCTGGAGCGGGAGAAGGGGATCACCATCCTGGCCAAGAACACCGCGGTGCGGTGGGCCGGGGAGGGCGCGCCCGAGGGCGGCGTGATCTTCAACATCATCGACACCCCGGGGCACGCCGACTTCGGCGGTGAGGTGGAGCGCGGGCTGAGCATGGTGGACGGCATCGCCCTGCTGGTCGACGCCTCCGAGGGTCCGCTGCCGCAGACCCGGTTCGTGCTGCGCAAGGCGCTGATGGCCCACCTGCCGGTGATCCTGGTGATCAACAAGGTGGACCGTCCGGACGCCCGGATCGCCGAGGTGGTCGACGAGACCTACGAGCTGTTCATGGACCTGGTCGACGGCACCGGCCTGGACCCGGACGCCGCGCTGGAGTTCCCGATCGTCTACGCCTCGGCCAAGGCCGGCAGGGCCAGCCTGGAGCGCCCCAAGGACGGCGGGCTGCCGGACAGCGAGAACCTCCAGCCGCTGTTCCGGACCATCCTGGACGCCGTGCCGGCCCCGGCCTACGACGACGAGGTGCCGCTGCAGGCGCACGTCACCAACCTGGACGCCTCGCCGTTCCTGGGCCGCCTGGCGCTGTGCCGGGTGCGTTCGGGCACGATCCGCAAGGGCCAGCAGGTGGCCTGGTGCCGCCGGGACGGCTCCACCCAGCGGGTCAAGGTCACCGAGCTGCTGATGACCGAGGCGCTGGAGCGGGTGCCGGCCGAGCAGGCCGGGCCGGGCGACATCATCGCCATCGCCGGCATCTCCGAGATCACCATCGGGGAGACCCTGGCCGACGCCGAGGACCCCCGCCCGCTGCCGCTGATCACCGTCGACGAGCCGGCTATCTCGATGACCATCGGCGCCAACAGCTCGCCGCTGGCCGGCCGGGCCAAGGGCACCAAGGTGACGGCCCGGCTGGTCAAGGACCGGCTGGACCGCGAGCTGGTCGGCAACGTCTCGATCCGGGTGCTGCCCACCGAGCGGCCGGACACCTGGGAGGTGCAGGGCCGCGGCGAGCTGGCGCTGGCCATCCTGGTGGAGACCATGCGCCGGGAGGGCTTCGAGCTCACCGTCGGCAAGCCGCAGGTGGTCACCCGCAACGTCGACGGGAAGGTGCACGAGCCGTTCGAGCACGTCACCATCGACTGCCCCGAGGAGTACCTGGGCGCGATCACCCAGCTGCTCGCCGTCCGCAAGGGCCGGATGGAGGTGATGAGCAACCACGGCACCGGCTGGGTCCGGATGGAGTTCAAGGTGCCCTCGCGCGGGCTGATCGGGTTCCGCACCGAGTTCCTCACCGAGACCCGCGGCACGGGCATCGCGCACCACGTGTTCGAGGGCTACGAGCCGTGGGTGGGCGAGCTGCGCACCCGGCCCTCCGGCTCGCTGGTCGCCGACCGGGCCGGGGCGGCCACCGGCTTCGCGATCACCAACCTGCAGGAGCGCGGCACGCTGTTCATCGAGCCGACCACCGAGGTGTACGAGGGCATGATCGTCGGGGAGAACTCCCGCGCCGACGACATGGACGTCAACATCACCAAGGAGAAGAAGCTCACCAACATGCGCTCCTCGACCTCGGATGAGTTCGAGCGGCTGGTGCCGGCCCGCAAGCTCTCCCTGGAGCAGTGCCTGGAGTTCTGCCGGGACGACGAGTGCGTCGAGGTCACCCCGGACGCAGTCCGGATCCGCAAGGTGGTGCTGGACCAGGTCGAGCGCGGCCGGGCCACGGCCCGGGCCAAGCGGGCCTGACCCGCCCGCGGGGCCGACCCGGATGAGCGCGCCGCAGGAGCCGCTGCGCCTGCTGCTGGTGCACGCCCACCCGGACGACGAGTCGATCAACAACGGCGCCACGATGGCCGCCGCGGTGGCGTCCGGCGTCCGGGTGAGCCTGGTCACCTGCACCCGGGGCGAGCTGGGCGAGGTGATCCCGACCGAGCTGCGGCACCTGGACGCCTCGCACGAGGACCGGCTGGGCGCCCACCGCGAGCGCGAGCTGGCCGCGGCGATGCGGGCGCTCGGCGTCCGCGACCACGTCTTCCTCGACGTCTGCGCCCCGCACCTGGGCCCGGCCTACTACCGGGACTCCGGGATGGCCTACGCGGCCGACGGGCGGGTGGTGCCCGTGCCGGACCCGGCGGCCACCGCCTTCGCGTCGGCGCCGGTCGACGAGCCTGCCGCCCGGCTGGCCGCCGTGCTGCGCGATCGTCGCCCGCACGTGCTGGTGGGCTACGACCCCGGCGGCGGTTACGGGCACCCCGATCACGTGATGGCGCACCAGGTCTCGATGCGGGCGGTGGAGCTCGCCGCCGTCGACGAGAGGAGGGCCGGCGGCCGGCCGGGCTGGGCCGTGCCGAAGGTGTACTGGACGGTGCAGCCCGCCTCGGCCTACGACCGGGCGCTGGCCGACGTCCGCGGCCCGGACAACCCGTTCCGGCCGCACCCGGCGGGTGCGCCGGTGCCCAGCATGGTGGTGCCCGACGACCAGGTGACCACGCGGGTCGACGCACAGGACCAGCTGCCGGCCAAGGCCGCCGCGATGCGGGCGCACGCCACCCAGGTCACCGTCCGGGAGCCCTACTACTGCCTCAGCCATGAGGTCGGGGCGCGCCTGAGCGGTGTCGAGCACTATCGCCTGGTGCGGGGGAGGCTCGGCCCGGAGCGGGACGCCGAGGGGTATGAGCCCAGCCTGTTCGGGGGGCTGGCCGGCTCTCGGGTAGAATGATCGCGTCGGCCCCGCCAGTTCTGCCTCGGGCCGTCGCTGTGAGCGTCATCCACCAGCGCCGCGGAGCCTCGTTCCGCGCCGGGCAGGACGCCCCCCTCATGCTTTGGAGCCCGACATCACCGCTGTATCCGCACGCCCCGTCCCCTCCACCTTCGCCGAGCTCGGCGTCCCCACCTCCCTGGTCCAGGTGCTGGCCGCGAACGGGATCACCACGCCGTTCCCGATCCAGACCGCGACGCTGCCGGACTCCCTGGCCGGCCGCGACGTGCTCGGCCGGGGCAAGACCGGCTCGGGCAAGACCTACGCCTTCGTGCTGCCGCTGCTGGCCCGGCTGGCCGCCAACCCCGTCCGGGCCCGGGCGAAGTCGCCGCGGGCGCTGATCCTGGCCCCGACCCGGGAACTGGCCACCCAGATCGAGGCGTCCCTGACGCCGCTGGCCAAGCCGCTGGGCCTCAGGTCGGTGACCATCTTCGGCGGGGTCGGCGCCAACCCGCAGATCACCGCCCTGAAGTCCGGGGTGGACGTGGTGATCGCCTGCCCGGGCCGGCTGGAGGACCACCTGCGCTCCGGTCACGCCGACCTCGGCTCGGTGGAGATCACCGTCCTGGACGAGGCCGACCACATGGCCGACATGGGCTTCCTGCCCGGCGTTCGGCGGATCATGGAACGCACCCCGGCCCGCGGCCAGCGGATGCTCTTCTCGGCCACCCTGGACGCCGGGGTGGACGTGCTGGTCAAGCGCTTCCTGCACGACCCGGTGGTGCACAGCGTGGACTCGGTGCAGTCCCCGGTCTCGGACATGACCCACCACGTGCTCAAGGTGACCTCCGAGACCCGGCTGCCGGTGCTGTCCGACCTGCTCGCCGCCCCGGGCCGGACGGTCGTGTTCACCCGCACCAAGCACGGGGCCAAGGCGCTGACCAAGCAGCTTCGCTCGCGTGGCGTGCCGGCCGTGGAGCTGCACGGCAACCTGTCCCAGAACGCCCGGACGCGGAACCTGGCTGCGCTCAGCGACGGCTCGGCCAACACCCTGGTGGCCACCGACATCGCTGCCCGCGGCATCCACGTGGACGACATCGGGCTGGTCATCCACGCCGACCCGCCGACCGAGCACAAGGCCTACCTGCACCGCTCCGGCCGCACGGCGCGGGCGGGGGCGGCCGGCACGGTCGTCACGCTGATGCTGGACAGCCAGGTCTCCGACGTGCGGGCCCTGACCCGCCAGGCGGGCATCTCGCCGACCACCACCGCGGTGCAGGTCGGTCACCCGCTGCTGGAGCAGATCGCTCCCGGCCCGCGCGAGTACGTCGACCCCACCACCCTGGTGGTGGCCGCGCCCGCCCCGGCGGGTGCCGGTTCGGGCGGCCGGGGCCGCTCCGCCGGTTCACGTTCCGGTCAGCCGGCGCGCTCGGGGCAGCCCGCGCGCTCCGGTCAGGGACGCTCGGGTCAGGCCGGGCACGCCGGCCAGGGTGGCCGCACCCAGTCCCCGACGCGCTCGACCAAGGCGCCCGGTGGCCGTAGCGGCGGCCGCGGTCGCGGCACCGGCTCCTCGGTGGCTTACTCCACGACCAGCGGCGGCAGCTCGCACAGCGCCTCCGGGTTCTCCTCCGGCCGTCGGGGTCGCTGACCTCGTAGCCTGACAGCCGCACGTCGAACCGGGGTCACCGTGGGTGGCCCCGGTTCGGCCGTCCGGGTGATGCTCCCGGCGGCCGCCCCGCGAACGGGTGACGGGCGGCTACCGCCCGTCGCCGGTCCCGGCCAGAGTGGTGCCAGAGCTCGGCGCGCCCGCGCCGTCCTTCCTGGGAGCCGCCGTGAGTGCCGACCGACCGTCCCCGCCGACCGACCGCAGCGCGATGCGACGGCACCTGGGCCGGCGCCGCACCGACGCCGACGCCGCCCGGGAACGCCGTCGCCAGCGCCGGCTGCTGCGGATCGCCGGGCTGCTGGGCGCGGTCTGCGCCTGGCTGTGGTTCCGGCTGCTGACCGGTGACCCGGTAGGCCTGCCCTCGGTCCCAGCGGTCGATCCGCTGTACCTGATGTCCGGGCTGTTCTTCGCCGCCCTGCTCGCGGTGCTGCTCGGCACGACGGTGGTGGCCGGCCGCTCCCCGCACACCACCTACCGCCCCGAGCAGCTCGACGTCCGGTTCGAGGACGTCAAGGGCCTGGCCGCGGTCAGCGAGGACGTGCGGCGCTCGCTGGACCTGTTCCTGGCCGCCCGCACCTTCCGCCGCGAGATGGGCGGCACGCCCCGGCGCGGTCTGCTGTTCGAGGGCCCACCCGGCACCGGCAAGACCTACATGGCCAAGGCGATGGCCGCCGAGGCGGGCGTGCCGTTCCTGTTCGTGTCGGCGACCAGCTTCCAGTCGATGTACTACGGCGCCACGGCCCGCAAGATCCGGTCCTTCTTCACCGAGCTGCGCAAGGCGGCCCGGGCCGAGGGCGCCGCGATCGCCTTCATCGAGGAGATCGACGCGATCGCCACCACCCGCTCCGGGATGCCGATGACCGCCGCCGGCCCGGTGGCCGGCTCCGGGCTGCACGGCTCCGGGCTGCGCGGCTCCGGGCTGCACGGCTGCGACTGCGGCGGCCTGAGCGGGTTGCCGATGACCACCGCTGCGCTCGCGCCCGGCGCGGCGCTGGTCCACGCCTCGGCGATGAGCGAGGGGGTCGGCGGCGTGGTGAACGAGCTGCTGGTCCAGCTGCAGAGCTTCGACACCCCGACCCCGGCCGAGCGGGTGCGGGGCTGGCTGGTCGACCGGGTGAACCGGGTGCTGCCCGCCGCGCACCGGCTGCCCCGGCCGCGCACCGAACCGGTGGACGTCCTGGTCATCGCCGCCACCAACCGGGCGGACAGCCTCGACCCGGCGCTGCTGCGCCCCGGGCGCTTCGACCGTCGCCTGGTCTTCGACCTGCCCGACAAGGCCGGCCGCCGCGAGCTGGTCGACCACTTCCTGACCCGCAAGGCGCACGAGGGCGAGCTGGACGGCGAGGAGCGCCGGGACGCCCTGGCCGGGGTCACCCAGGGCTACAGCCCGGTGATGATCGAGAACCTGATGGACGAGGCGCTGGTGAACGCCGTCCGCCGGGGCGCGGACGGGATGTCCTGGGCCGACCTGGAGCAGGCCCGGCTGGTCAGCGAGGTGGGCCTGGGTCAGCCGGTCGGCTACACCCCGCACGAGAAGCGGCTGATCGCCACGCACGAGGCTGGGCACGCCGTCGTGGCGCACCTGCTGGCCCCGCAGCGGCGGCTGGAGATCCTCACCATCGTCAAGCGGGCCGGTGCCCTGGGGTTGCTCGCGCACGGTGACACCGAGGACGTGTACACCCGCTCCCGCACCGAGCTGCTCGCCCTGGTCGGGATCGCCTTCGGCGGCCAGGTCGCCGAGGAGCTGTTCTTCGGCGATGTCTCCACCGGCCCCGGTGGGGACCTGCTCTACGCGACCAACGTGGCGGCCCAGATGGTCGGCCAGGCGGGCATGGCGGGCACCCTGGTCTCCTTCGCCGCCGTCCAGGGGTCGGCGCTGAGCTCGGAGAACCTGGTCGGCCGGGTGCTCGGTGACAGCCAGGGCCGGGCCATGGTCGAGGAGCTGCTGCGGGCGCAGAAGGAGCGGGTGGTCGAGCTGCTCGGTGGCCACGCCCACCTGGTCGAGGCGCTGCGGGACGCGTTGATGGAGCGGCACGAGCTGATCGGCCACGAGATCACCGACGTCCTGGAGCGGGCCGGAGCAGCTCGGGTGATCGACCTCACCGCCGTCACCGGCGGCCTCCCGGGCTAGTCCGGGGCCAGTCCGGGGCTAGTCCGAGGCGGCGAACCGGCCGGCCCGCGCCCGGGCACTGACCTGGGCGAACGCCGGCAGGTGGGGCGGCGGAGCGGCGCGTATCGTCGCAGGCGATGCCCGAGACCGCGTCGACCGACGCCACCCGAACCTCCGGTCCCGACGCAGGCGCCGTCCCCGGCGCCGGCGGACCGCCCGACCAGGGCGTGTTCCGGCGCGCCGTGGGCCGGTTCGCCACCGGGGTCTCGGTGGTGACCGCGAACGAGACCGGCTTCGACCACGCGATGACCGCCAACGCGTTCACGTCCGTCTCGCTGGACCCGCTCCTGGTGCTGGTCTGCGTGGAGACCGACGCCCGATTCCACGACGCGATCATCGACGCCGGCTGCTGGGCGGTCAGCCTGCTGCCGGCCTCCGCCCGGGCCACCGCCTCCTGGCTGGCCACCCGTGGCCGTCCCCTGCACGGCCAGCTGGACCGGATCCCGTTCCACCGGGGCGTGACCGGGGCGGCGCTGCTGGACGGGTCGCTGGCCTGGGTGGAGTGCCGCACGCACGCGGTGCACCCCGGCGGCGACCACAGCATCGTCGTCGGCGAGGTGGTCGACGTCGCGCTGGGCACGGACGACGCCGACCCGCTGCTGTGGTACCGCAGCAGCTACGCCACCCTGCACCAGTGAGCCGGCCACCGGATCATCGCCCCGATCACCGGGGCGGGTGCTGCAGGTACCGGTAGGTGTGGTGGTCGGTGAAACCCACGTCGCGGTACAGCGCGCGGGCCGCCTCGTTCGAGGTCAGCACCTGCAGGAACACCGAGCCGGCGCCCCGCCGCCAGGCCCAGGAGGCGGTGCCCTGCAGCAGCACCCGGGCCAGTCCCTGACGGCGCGCGGGCGGGGAGACGGTCAGCCCGAAGACCCCCGCCCAGCGCGAGGAGAGCGAGGCGCGCAGCACCGCGGCCACGCGGCCCTCGGCGCCCCGGACGGACAGGAACCGCTGCTCCTCGGCGGACCTCAGCAGGGCACGCCCGGCCGGCGGCACGCCGTCCGGCCGGTACAGGGCCAGCCACGCCTCGTCCGGCTCCTCGGCCGCCACCAGGCTCAGCGACGGTGGCAGGTCCGGTGCCCCGCCGGCCCGCAGCTCGCCCGTCGCGGCCGTCATCAACGCCGTCCAGCTCGGCGCCAGCTCCTGCCAGCCGCCGTCGGCGAACGCCTGACCGGCCGCCGCCAGCGCCTCCTGGTCGGCGACCGGGTCACCGGCGACCGGCACCGCGAGCTGGGCGGTGGCGGGCAGCGACCGGTCCGCGTACCAGCGTTGCGTCGCCCGGGCGGCGGCGACCGGGTCGTCCACCGACCCGGCGACCAGCACCGAGTTGGCCCGGCGGGTGAAGCCCCCGGCGGCGCGCAGCAGCCAGCCGCCCAACGGGGATCGCTCCGGGGCCCTCCAGTGCTCGGCGGCCAGCCGTTGCAGGGTCAACGCCGACGGGGCGCGGTGCGGGGCGGCGGCGCGGACCGGGGCGGGTGGAACCGGCCTGCCTGCCAGCACCGCCCCCGGGTCGACGGTCACCGCCCCGCGCCGGGTGGAGACCACCAGCCGGTCGGGGCCGGCCTCCAGCAGCTCGCCGAGCACGTCCCGAGTCCGCTCGCCGTCCCGGACCCGCAGCACGACCCGCTGGCCGACCTGCCCCCACGGGGTGCTCGCGGCCGCTGCTGCCATGCTCAGCCCCTCGTTCCTGGACGCTCCCGGCCCGGTCCCGCGGGCCGTCCTGGGGCGGTGGTCGCCCCCCGCAGGCCCCACGTCCCGCGTCGGGGATACTAGGGGCGATCCAGCGAGGCGGGATCCGCCGGGGGACGAACCACCCCGCCGGCGCCGAGAACTGTGGCACTGCACCGGGAGGACTCGAGGTGACCTACGTCATCGCTCAGCCCTGCGTCGACCTGAAGGACAAGGCCTGCATCGAGGAGTGCCCTGTCGACTGCATCTACGAGGGCGAGCGCTCTCTGTACATCCACCCCGACGAGTGCGTCGACTGCGGGGCCTGCGAGCCGGTGTGCCCGGTGGAGGCCATCTTCTACGAGGACGACGTGCCCGAGCAGTGGAAGGACTACTACACCGCCAACGTCGAGTTCTTCGACGGCCTGGACTCCCCGGGCGGGGCGGCCAAGCTCGGCCTGATCCCCAAGGACCACCCGCTGATCTCGGCCCTGCCGCCGCAGGCGCACGACGAGTGAGCCGGTGAGCCTGGGCACCGCGGGGACGGCCGGCGTCCGGTCGCTGCCGGACTTCCCGTGGGACCGGCTGGCCGGAGCGGCCGCCGTCGCCCGGTCGCACCCCGACGGGGTCGTCGACCTGTCGGTCGGAACCCCGGTGGACCCGACCCCGCCGCTGCTGCGCCGGGCCCTGGCCGACGCCGCGGACGCCCCGGGCTACCCGCTGACCTACGGCACACCGCCGTTGCGCCAGGCGGTGGCCGACTGGTTCGCCCGTCGGCGCGGGGTTCCCGGCCTGGACCCGGACGGCGTGCTGCCCACCGTGGGGTCCAAGGAGCTGGTCGCCTGGCTGCCGACCCTGCTCGGCCTCGGCCCGGGCGACCTGGTGGTCCACCCCGAGATCGCCTACCCGACCTACGACGTCGGCGCCCGGATCGCCGGGGCCACGCCGGTGCCGGCCGACGGCACCGCCCAGCTCGGTCCGGTGCCCTCGGGCGGGTCGGGCCGGGTGGCTCTGGTCTGGCTGAACTCCCCGGCCAACCCGACCGGGCGGGTGCTGGGGGTCGAGCATCTGGCCAAGGTCGTCGCCTGGGCCCGCGCGCACGGCGCCGTGGTGGCCAGCGACGAGTGCTACGCCGAGCTGTCCTGGCAGGGCAGCGAGGTGCCGAGCATCCTGGACCCCCGGGTCTGCGGCGGTTCGCACGAGGGCCTGCTGGCGCTGTACTCGTTGTCCAAGCAGTCCAACCTGGCCGGCTACCGGGCGGCGTTCGTGGCCGGTGACCCCGCCCTGGTCCGCCGGCTGCTGGAGGTCCGCAAGCACGCGGGGATGATCGTGCCCTGGCCGGTGCAGGAGGCCATGCGGGTGGCCCTCGGCGACGACCAGCACGTCGCCGACCAGCGCCGGCGCTACGCCGGCCGGCGGCAGGTGGTGATGGCGGCGCTCGCCGGGGCCGGTCTGCGGGTCGAGCACTCCGAGGCGGGTCTGTACCTGTGGGCCACCGACGGGCGCGACTGCTGGGCCGTGGTGAACGAGCTCGCCGAGCGGGGGGTGCTGGTGGCGCCCGGGGAGTTCTACGGTCCGGCCGGGGCCAGGCACGTGCGGGTGGCGCTGACCGCCACCGACGAACGGGTGGCCGCCCTCGCCGCCCGGCTGGCCTGAGACCGGGCCCGGCAGCCGCGGCCGGGCAGCCGTCCGGGCGTCCGGACGCAGCCGGTGGAGTGGTTGCCGCCCGCTACCAACGGGTAGGGTCGATCGGTCAGGTCAGGTCGAGGCCTGGCTGCCTGCCTCGGCGTCGCCGGCTTCGGCTGCCGACGGCCGCCGCACCGGCGCGCCGACCAGGCGCGCCGACCGTCCAGTGACGTGAGGAGCCTGCATGTCGCAGTCCCAGACCGTGAGCCTGACCCACCCCGGTGGCAGCCTGGAGCTGCCCGTCGTCGAGGCGACCGTGGGCGGCAGCGGGATCGAGACCTCCGCCCTGCTCAAGAGCACCGGGTACGTGGCCCTGGACCCGGGCTTCGTGAACACCGCCTCGTGCACCTCGGCGATCACCTACATCGACGGTGACGCGGGCATCCTGCGTTACCGGGGCTACCCCATCGAGCAGCTCGCCGAGAAGAGCAGCTTCATCGAGACCAGCTACCTGCTGATCTACGGCGAGCTGCCGACCGCCGCGCAGCTGGCCGACTTCGACGCCGACCTGCACCGGCACACGATGCTGCACGAGGACCTCAAGCGCTTCTTCGACGGCTTCCCGCGCGACGCGCACCCGATGCCGGTGCTCTCCAGCGCGGTCAGCGCGCTGTCCACGTTCTACCAGGACAGCCTCAACATCTTCGATGCCGAGCAGGTGGAGATCTCCACCATCCGGCTGCTGGCCAAGCTGCCCACCATCGCGGCCTACGCCTACAAGAAGTCGGTCGGCCAGCCCTTCCTCTATCCCGACAACAACCTCGGGCTGGTGCCGAACTTCCTGCGGATGACCTTCGGGCTGCCGGCCGAGCCCTACGAGGTCGACGAGACCATGGCCAAGGCCCTGGACCTGCTGCTCATCCTGCACGCCGACCACGAGCAGAACTGCTCCACCTCCACGGTGCGGATGGTCGGCTCCTCGCACGCCAACCTGTTCGCCTCCATCTCGGCGGGGATCAACGCGCTGTTCGGCCCGCTGCACGGCGGCGCCAACCAGGCGGTGCTGGAGATGCTGGAGAAGATCCAGGGCAGCGACGACTCGGTCGAGACCTTCATGAACCGGGTGAAGAACCGTGAGGACGGCGTCCGGCTGATGGGTTTCGGTCACCGGGTGTACAAGAACTACGACCCGCGCGCCGCGATCGTGAAGAAGACGGCCGACGAGATCCTCAGCAAGCTCGGCCAGCGCGACGAGATGCTCGACATCGCGATGCGGCTGGAGGAGATCGCGCTGAACGACGACTACTTCGTCGAGCGCAAGCTCTACCCGAACGTCGACTTCTACACCGGGCTGATCTACAAGGCCATGGGTTTCCCGACCCACATGTTCACCGTGCTCTTCGCGCTGGGCCGGCTGCCGGGCTGGATCGCCCAGTGGCGGGAGATGATCGAGGACAAGCAGACCAAGATCGGCCGGCCGCGGCAGGTCTACACCGGGGCGGTCGAGCGCGACTACCTCGGTCTGGAGCAGCGCTGACCGGCCACTGACCGGCCCTGAGCGGCCACTGACCGGCCACTGACCGCCGACGTCCGGGTCGCCGGACCGTCGCCGATCGGCCTCCGTGACGGGCCGCGGTCGGTGCGCCGGGCAGTGCCGCCTCCGCTACGCTGCGTGCTGAAGTCATGCAGAAGGTGGGAGCCGGCGCCCGCGCGCGCCGGCCACCGCCCGCGGCCGAGGAGGGACGATGAAGCGGTTCCGGTGCGGGGACGTCGTCCCCGGGTGCAACGCCACCTTCGCGGGCAGCCTGGACGAGATCCTGCTGGCCGTCGCTGATCACGCTCGGCTCGAGCACGGCCTGCCCGAGGTCCCGGTCGAGGTCGACCGCCTCGTGCGGGAGCGTGCCGAGTCGGCTTGAGGGTCGGCGTGGGCGCCCACGGTGAGGACGGCCTGGCCGAGCGACGGGCACCCCCGGCCGGGCCGGGCGCCGCCGTCCTGGAGGTGCTGGCCGACCCGTGCCGGCTGACCCTGCTGGCCCAGCCGATCGTCGACCTCGAGCGCGGCCGGGTGGCCGGCTACGAGCTGCTCAGCCGGTTGCCGTCGTCCTGGTCGGTCGGGCCGGAGCAGCTCTTCCGGGTGGCCCACGACCTGGGGCTCTCCGCCGAGCTGGAGGTCCTCGTCCTGCGCCGCGGCCTGGAGCTGCTGACCGCGCTGCCGGACAACACGTTCCTCACCGTCAACGTCGACCCGCGGGACCTCACCGAGCCGGCGGTGCTGGCGGTCCTGGAGAGCAGGCCGTCGCTGGCCCCGCTGGTGCTGGAGATCACCGAGAACAGCCCGGCCGGGTTGACGCCGTCGGTGGCGCGGGTGCTCGGCCGGCTCCGCTCACGCGGCGCGATGGTGGCCGCCGACGACGTCGGGGCCGGTTACGCGGGCCTGCAGCTGCTGCTGGAGCTGCGCCCGGACATCGTCAAGGTCGACCGGAAGCTGCTGTTCGAGCTCGGCCGGGACCCGGCGGCCGAGGCGATGGTGACCGCCCTGGGCCAGCTCAGCGGCCACCTGGACGCCTGGCTGCTGGCCGAGGGCGTGGAACGGGCCGACCAGCTGACCGTCCTGGCCCGGCTGGGTGTGCCGCTGGCTCAGGGGTACCTGTTCGGTCGTCCGGCGCCGCCCTGGGCGCTGCTGCCCGAGCTCACAGCGTGCGGCCCGGCGGCTCGGACGAGCGCCGCGGACACGGTCGCCCTGCTCGGGGAGCCCCTGTCCGCGGGCTACGTCCGGGACGAGCACGGCCGCTACCACCGCCGGGGGGAGAGCGAGCCGTGCCTGACGCTGGCGCCGGCCACCCCGCTGCGGGAGGCGCTGTCCCGGGCCCTGTCCCGCCCGGGCGGCCAGCGGTGGACCCCGTTGCTGCTCACCCGACCCGACGGCCACGCCGCCGGGCAGGTCAGCATGGAGGCGCTGGTCGCCGCGGTGAACGGCGGTTTCGCCCCCAGCGCCGGCCACCCGGACGCCGAGCAGGGGCTGGCCGAGCAGGACCTGGCCGACCGGGCGCCGGCTCAGGCGACCCGGACCAGGACCTCGCTGCTGGTCGACCCCGTCCTGGTCGACCCGGTGCGCGCGGACCCGGCGGGCTGAGCCCAGCCGGTGCTCCGGCCGCGGGTCCAGGTCCGCCCGTCGACCGAGACCGACGTGACCTGAAGCCCGTCGGCCCTGGCCATCGCCCAGCTGGCCAGCGCCCAGCCCAGCCGCTGGTGGTCGGTGCCGCTGACCGTGAACCGCACCGCCCGGCCGGCGCTGGAGGGAACCGGGGTGCCGTGCCGCCCGGTCTCCCGGGTGGCGGCCTGGACCAGCCGCCGGGCCCGGCCGGTCAGCCCGTCCGGGCCGGCGGTCTGCGCGCTGCCGGCGGCCGGCGCCAGGTCGCAGGTCAGCCCGGCGGGGGAGAACCCGGTCAGCGCTGAGGCGAAGACCCTCGCCTGCTGCTCGTGGTCGGCGTAGGCCGCGGGGAAGGCCGAGCGCTGCACCTGCTGGGCGGCGTCGGTGACCGGCAGGCTGGCGTAGCCCTCGATCCTGGTGAGCACGTCGTAGAACGCGTTCGTGGCGTAGACCGGGTCCTGCAGCTGGGCGGGGGTGCCCCAGCCCTGCGAGGGCCGCTGCTGGAACAGTCCGACCGAGTCCCGGTCGCCGTGGTCCAGGTTCACCAGCTTGGACTCCTGCAGGGCGGTGGCGATCCCGATCGTCGCGGCCCGCGCGGCCAGGCCGCGCTTGACCGACAGGGCCGCGATCGTGGCGGCGTTGCCGGCCTGCTCAGGGTCCAGCGAGCTGCTGATGCCCTCGGCGGTGGCCGTGCACCGGTGCGGGGTCGGCACCAGCTCCTGCAGCCGGGGCAGGGCCAGCGCCGCGCCCAGCACCAGCACGCCGGCCCCGGCCCCGGCCAGCAGCAGGCGGCGCCGGCGGCGTGCGGTGCGCGAGCGGCCGGGCACTGGGAGGATCGGGCGGACCGGGGAGCGGGCGGAGGGCGACACCGGCGTTCAGTTCGCGTGCAGGGCGTCGTTCAGCTCCACCCGCTTGCCCGGCCGCGGCACCGCCTCCACCGCGCCGGACTGGGAGTGCCGGCGGAACAGCAACCCACTGGCCCCGGACAGCTCCCGGGCGCTCACCACCTGACCGTCCCCCTCTGGCGCCAGCAGCCTGACCTTGGTGCCCGCGGTGACGTACAGCCCGGCCTCGACCACGCAGTCGTCGCCCAGGCTGATCCCGATCCCCGCGTTGGCCCCGACCAGGCAGCGCTGACCGACCGAGACCACGTGCGTGCCGCCACCGGACAGGGTGCCCATGATCGAGGCGCCACCGCCGATGTCGGAGCCGTCGCCGACCACCACGCCCTGGGAGATCCGGCCCTCGACCATCGAGCTGCCCAGGGTGCCGGCGTTGTAGTTGACGAAGCCCTCGTGCATCACCGTCGTGCCCGGCGCCAGGTGGGCGCCCAGCCGGACCCGGTCGGCGTCGGCCACCCGCACCCCCTCGGGCACCACGTAGTCGGTCATCCGGGGGAACTTGTCCACCCCGTGCACGACCACCGGCGCACCGGAGCCGCCGGCCCGAAGCCGCAGCCGGGTCGCCTCGAAGTCCGCCACCGCGCACGGTCCGTGGCTGGTCCAGACCACGTTGGCCAGCACCCCGAAGATGCCGGTCAGGTTCACGGTGTTGGGCGCCACCAGCCGGTGGGAGAGCAGGTGCAGGCGGAGGTAGGCGTCCGCGGCGTCGGCCGGTGCGGCGTCCAGGTCCACCACGGTCCGGGTGACGGCCAGCGCCACCCGGCGGTGCGGGTCGGTGCCGGCCAGGGAGGCCAGGTCGGCCGGGACGCCGTGCGGGCCGCTGTCCTGGGGGGCCGGACCGAGCCGGGGGTCGGGGTACCAGGCGTCCAGCACAGTCCCGGACTCGGTGCTGGTGGTCAGCCCGTAGCCCCAGGCGGCGCGGGGGCTCGCGTCGTCGCTCATGCCTCACCACCCTACGGGGCGGACCTGACGGCGGCCCTAGATTGGCCCGGTGGCCCCCACCCCTGACCTGGACCTGCAGGCCGATCCCGTCGAGCTGACCGCGGCGCTGTGCGACATCCCCTCGGTGAGCGGCCAGGAGGCGGTGCTGGCCGACGCCGTGCACGCAGCGCTGTTGCGGCTGGCGCACCTGCAGGTGCACCGGGACGGCGACGCGGTGGTGGCCCGGAGCATGCTGGGCCGCGCCGAACGGGTCGTCCTGGCCGGCCACCTCGACACCGTCCCGGTGGCCGGGAACCTGCCCACCCGCCGGCTCGGCAGCGGCCCGGCCGCCGAGCTGGCCGGGCGCGGCACGGTGGACATGAAGGGTGGGGTGGCCGCCTTCCTGGCCGTGGCCGCCACGCTCAGCGAGCCGACCCGGGACGTCACCTACGTCTTCTACGACAACGAGGAGGTGACCTCCGACCGCAACGGGCTGGGCCGTCTCGCCCGCACCGCCCCGGAGCTGCTGGCCGGCGACTTCGCGGTGCTCGGCGAGCCGACGAACGGACAGGTCGAGGGCGGCTGCAACGGCACCCTGCGGGTCCGGCTGACCGCCCGGGGCCGGGCGGCGCACTCGGCCCGGGCCTGGATGGGCAGCAACGCGGTGCACGCCCTGGCCGGCCCGCTGGCCCGGCTGCAGGCCTACGCACCGGCCGCGGTGAGCGTGGACGGGCTGGTGTACCGGGAGGGGCTGAACGCCGTCGGGGTCGGCGGCGGGATCGCCGGGAACGTGATCCCCGACGAGGCCTGGCTGACCGTGAACTACCGCTTCGCCCCGGACAAGGACGTGGCGGCCGCCCTCGCGCACGTCCGCGAGGTGTTCCCCGAGGTCGGCGCGGGGCAGCTGGAGCTGGAGGTCCAGGACGCCGCGGACGGCGCCCGGCCCGGTCTGGACCACCCCGCCGCGCGGGCGTTCGTGCAGGCCCTGGGGCTGGAGCCGGCCGCCAAGTACGGCTGGACCGACGTGGCCCGGTTCACCGCGCTCGGCATCCCCGCGGTCAACTACGGCCCGGGCGACCCGTCCTTGGCCCACGCCGACGACGAGCGGTGCCCGGTGGGCCAGATCCGGGACTGCACCCGCGCCCTGGTCCGCTGGCTCAGCTGACCCCGGCGGCACGCCGGTGCCCCGGTCATCGGCGCACGGACGCCGCGGCTGCCCTACCGTCGGCAGGGTGGAGCAGCCAACGCGCGCGTCGCGCCCGCCCGGCACCGACGGCCCGACCGACGGCCCGAGCGGGACGGAGGTCCAGGCCGAGCACCACCAGGGCCCGGTGACCCTGCGCCGCGCCCAGGTGCCGCGCAGCACCACCGACCAGCGTCTGCTGGACGACCGGGGCCGGCCGGACTGGTTGCACAAGGACCCCTGGCGGGTGCTGCGGATCCAGAGCGAGTTCGTGGAGGGCTTCGGGGCGCTGGCCGAGCTCGGCCCGGCGGTCAGCGTGTTCGGGTCGGCCCGGACCCGGCCCGGCCAGCCGGACTACCGGCTGGGGGAGCAGCTCGGGGCAGGTCTGGCCCGGGCCGGCGTCGCGGTGATCACCGGCGGGGGGCCCGGGGTGATGGAGGCGGTGAACAAGGGCGCCTGTCAGGCCGGCGGCGTCTCGGTCGGCCTGGGCATCGAGCTGCCCTTCGAGCAGGGCATCAACGAGTGGGTGGACGTCGCGGTCAACTTCCGCTACTTCTTCGCCCGCAAGACCATGTTCGTCAAGTACGCCCAGGGCTTCGTGGTGCTCCCGGGCGGGTTCGGCACCTTCGACGAGCTGTTCGAGGCGCTGGTGCTGGTGCAGACCGGCAAGGTCACCTCCTTCCCGATCGTGCTGGTGGGCGGCGACTACTGGCAGCCGATGCTGGACTGGCTCAGCGGCCCGGTCGCGGCCCGGGGGATGATCTCCCGGCCCGACCTGGACCTGCTGAAGCTGACCGACGACGTCCAGGAGGCGGTCCGGGTCGTCACCTCGGGCGCGGGGCGGGGCTGACGTGGCCCGGGTCGCCGTCTTCTGCTCCTCGGCCACCGGCATCGACGCCCGGTACCTGGAGCTGGCCTGGCGTCTGGGCGAGGCGATCGCCGCCCGCGGGCACGACCTGGTCAGCGGCGGCGGCCGGGTGTCGATGATGGGCGCCGTCGCGGCCGCGGTGCGGGAGGGCGGCGGCCACACCCTGGGGGTGATCCCGCAGGCGCTGGTCGGGCGTGAGGTCGCCGACACGGGCGCCGACGAGCTGGAGGTCACCCCGGACATGCGCACCCGCAAGGCCCGGATGGACGAGGCGGCGGACGCGTTCATCGTGCTGCCCGGCGGGTTGGGCACCCTGGAGGAGCTGCTGGAGATCTGGGTGGCCCGCTACCTGGGCCTGCACACCAAGCCGGTGGTGCTGCTGGACCCCGACGGGGTCTTCGCCGAGCTGCACGCCCTGGTCCGCCGGCTGGTGGCCGAGCAGTTCGTCGCGCCGTCCTCGGCGGCGGTGCTGGCCCGGGCCGACGGCGTCGACCAGGCGCTGGACGCCGTGGAGCAGGAGTGGGCGCGCAGCCCCGGCCCCGTCCCGGCGCCCGCCGAGCAGGAGCTACTGGAGGCCGACCCGTGAGGCGACGGGTGAGCCGACCCGTGAGCCGACCCGTGAGGCGACCCGTGGCCCGAGCCGCGCGCCGCCGGGCGCGCGCCCGTGCGACGATCGAGGCGTGATGCTGCTGCTGGTGCTGCTCGTCCTGGTCGTGGCCGGGCTGGTCGTCGCCGTAGCGGCCGGCCGGATCCCCGGCGGGCTGCAGGAGGAGACCAGTAGCGTCCCGGTCTGGCCGCTGCCGCCCGGCCCGGTGGAGGCCGAGGATCTCGACGACCTCCGGTTCGCCCCGGCGTTGCGCGGGTACCGGATGGACCAGGTCGACGCCGTCCTGGACCGGGTCCGCCAGGAGCTGGCCCGGCGGGACGAGCGGGTGGCCGAGCTGGAGGCCCAGCTGGAGACTCAGCAGGAGGCCCAGCTGGAGACCAGGACCAGGACCGAGGCCGCGGCGCCGGCCCGGCCCCAGGGGCGGGACGAGGTCAGGCAGGACGCCGCGCCCGGTGCGCCCGGCCGGACGTCGCCGGAGCAGCACGGATGATCGCCTTCACCGCCGCCGTGGACGTCGCCGCCCCGGGCCCCGCGGTCTGGGACCGGCTGACCGACTGGCCCGCCCACTCGCGCTGGATCCCGCTCACCCGGGTCCGGACCCTGACCACCAGCGGCGAGGGGGTCGGCGCCCGGTTCGTCGGGCGCACCGGGCTCGGCCCGATGGCCTTCGACGACCCGATGGAGGTCACCTCCTGGCAGCCGCCGACCGGCTCACGCGCCGGCCACTGCTCGGTGCGCAAGCTGGGCCGGGTGGTGCGCGGCAGCGCCCGCTTCGACGTGGCTCCGGCCCCCGGCGGCTGCCGGGTGACCTGGTGGGAGGAGGTCGGGCTGCCGCTGCCCACCCCGGGCCCGGTCGGCCGGCTGGTCGCCGTCCTGGGCCGGATGGCGTTCACCCGGACGCTGCAGGCGATGGCCCGTGAGGCCGAGCGGGCGGCCCGGAGCCCGGCGGATGGCTGACCCGCCGGCGACCGGCCCGGTGACCGGTCTGGTCACCGGGCCGGACGGCCGCCCGCGCTGCGGCTGGGGGGCCTCGGCCCCCGACTACCTGACCTACCACGACCAGGAGTGGGGCCGGCCGGTGCACGGGGAGCAGGCGCTGTTCGAGCGGCTCACACTGGAGGCCTTCCAGTCCGGGCTGTCCTGGCTGACGATCCTGCGCCGCCGGGAGGGCTTCCGCCGGGCCTTCGCCGGCTTCGACGTGGCCACGGTGGCCGGGTTCGGCCCGGCGGAGCGCGACCGGCTATTGGCCGACCCGGGGATCATCCGGAACCGGGCGAAGATCGAGGCGACCCTCGGCAACGCCCGCGCGGTGCTGGCGCTGCGGGAGCGGCTGGAGGGCGGCCTGGAGCGGCTGGTCTGGTCGCACGTGCCGGCGGCCCGGCCGCGTCCGCGGGGCCCGGCCGAGGTCCCGGCCCGGACGCCGGAGTCGGCGGCGCTGGCCGCCGACCTGCGCCGGCACGGCCTTGTCTTCGTCGGGCCGACCACGGCGTACGCGACCATGCAGGCCTGCGGGCTGGTCGATGACCACCTGGCCGGATGCCACGTCCCGGTGAGGTGAGCCCACCCGCCCGGCACCCGGCGGCCGAGCGCAGGGCGGTGAGCGGCTCCCCGCGGCGGGCCCACCGCCGGGCACCGTGGCCGCGGATGGGTGGGGTGTGGGCCGCCCGGCCCGGCTGGCAGCAGGCGCTGATCGTGCTGGCCCTCACTCGGCTGTTCGACGCCTTGGTGCTGGGCGTGGTCGCCCGCTTCCAGGCGCAGAGCCTGTGGACCGGCCCTGACCCGGGCTACCTGGGGATGGTCAGCCTGTGGGACGGCGACTGGTACCGCCGGATCGCCGAGACCGGCTACCCGGCGGCCCTGCCGGTGGGAGCCGACGGGCAGGTCAGCCAGAACGCCTGGGCCTTCTACCCGCTCTACCCCCTGCTCGGCCGTTCGGTGAGCACGCTGCTCGGCGTCTCCTGGCCGGTGGCGGCCTCGGTCGTGTCGCTGGCCTGCGCGGCGGGGGCGGTGGTGCTGATGCGGGACCTGGTGGAACGGACATGTGGTCCCCGGCTGGCGCTGTGGACCGTCGTGCTGTTCTGCGTCTACCCGGCCGCGCCGGTGCTGCAGCTGGCCTACGCGGAGAGCACCGCGATGCTGCTGCTGGTCTGCCTGCTGTGGTGCCTTGGCCGCGGGAGCTACCTGACCGCCGTCCCCGTGGTCCTGCTCCTGGGGGTGACCCGGCCGGTGGCGGTACCGGCGGCCGTCGTGGTGGGCGTGCACCTGGTGCGGCTGGTGCACCGCCGGTGGCGCCGGGCCGGCGCCTCGCCCGTCCCGCTCGGGATGGACGGCGGCGGGCCGATCGGCGTCGCCGGCGGCGGGCCGGTCGGGCGGGGGACGCTGGTCCGCGCCGGGGTGCTGACCCTGGCCGCCGGGGTGGCCATCGGGTTGTGGCCGCTGGTCGCCGCGGTGGTCACCGGGTCGCCGCGCGCCTACACCGACACCGAGCTGGCCTGGCGCACCTCCCACAGCCTGCTGCCCTTCCTGCCCTGGCTGGACGTCTCCCGGTACCTGCTCGGGTCGGTGCTCGGACCGGTGGTGCTGGTCCTGCTGCTGGCCGGGACTGCGGGCTGGCTGGCCTCCCGCCGGGCCCGGGTGATCGCCGGTGACCTGCGGGTGTGGGTGGTCGCCTACCTGGGCTACCTGCTGGTGGTCTTCGACCCGTTCACGGCCACCTTCCGGCTGCTGCTGCCGCTGTTCCCGCTCGGCACCCTGCTCGCGGCGGCCTCGCGCTCGCCGGCCTACCGGCGGGCGCTGGCCGTCTTCGGCCTGCTCACCCAGGTGGTGTGGCTGGCCTGGCTGTGGCGGTTCAGCCCGCCCGCGGACTGGCCACCGTGACCGGGGCCCGGCGGGTCGTTCAGCGGCCCTCGAAGGTGGGGCCGCGCTTGGCCAGGAAGGCCCGCACCGCGCCCTCGTGGTCGCGGCTGGCCCCGGTCAGGTCCATCAGCTCGGCCTCCCGGGCCAGCGAGCTGCGCAGGTCGTTCACCGCCGAGAAGGCCACCGCGCGGCGGACCGCGGCGTAGGCCAGGGTGGGCCCGGCGGCCAGCCCGGCGGCGACCTCCCTGACCCGGTCGGGCAGGTCCTGGTCGGGCACCACCTCGGTGGCCAGCCCCAGCTCCAGGGCCTCCTGGGCACCCACCGTGCGCGGGCGCAGCAGCAGGTCCATGGCCCGGGCGGTGCCGATCAGCCGTGGCAGCCACCACGAGGCCCCGGAGTCCGCGCTCAGCCCGATCGCGGTGAAGGCCAGGTTGAACCCGGCCGAGGCGGCCACGATCCGCAGGTCGGCGGCGAACGCGAAGGAGGCGCCGGCCCCGGCGGCGACCCCGTTCACGGCCGCGACCACCGGCTTGGGCATGGTGGCCAGCTCCAGCGCGATCGGGTTGTAGTGCTCCAGGACGGTCGAGCCCAGGGCAGTCCGGTCCCCGGCCAGGGACGCCGCGTGCTCGCGCAGGTCCTGGCCCACGCAGAAGGCCCGGCCCCGCCCGGTCAGCACCAGGCAGCGCGCCGCGTCGTCGGCGCCGACCTGGGCGACCGCCTCCCGCAACGCGGTCTTGGTCGCCGTGTCCAGCGCGTTCATCGCCTCCGGGCGGTCCAGGGTCAAGGTCGCGACGCCGTCGCGGTCGGTGCGCTGCACGGTGCTGGGCACGGGGGCCTCCGTCCTCGCCGCAGGGGCGTGCTGAGCGGGTGCGGCCGGCGCCGGACCTGCCGACGGCGCGACCTGGAGGGTCCGATCCTGCCGCCACGGGCGTGCTGGCGCACGCCCCGCTGGGCGCGTGCTGGATAATGAGAGCCGATCACACCCGGGACGGCCGTCGGCCGCGTGCCGGGGCCGACGCGGCCCCGGCGCTGCCCGGGGTCGGACGAGGAAGGGGATGGCGCAGATGGCGGCCATGAAGCCGAGGACGGGCGACGGCCCGCTCGAGGTCACCAAGGAGGGTCGCGGCATCGTCATGCGCGTACCTCTGGAAGGTGGCGGACGTCTGGTGGTCGAGATGTCCGCCACCGAGGCGAGCGAGCTGGGCGAGGCGCTGAGCTCGGTGGTGGGCTGACCGCCGCAGCATCGCATCGACCATCTCCGGGCCCGGGGCGCCGAACGGCGCTCCGGGCCCGGTCGCGTCCGGCCACCGGCGCAGGACCGCCCGTGGCGCCCGCCCGACGCCTCCGCCCGCACCGGGTGACCTGCGCGCGGGGCGGTGTGCCCTAGGCTCCCGGCGTGAGCGCCGCCGTCCCCACTGCTGACCGTGCCGGACGTCGCGCCGGTGCCCGCACCGCGACCACCGCGCCCGACCCGGTCTGGACCGGTCCGGACGCCCTCGACCCGCGGGGCCGGATCGCCGACGTGGTGCCTGCCGCCGGGCTCGACCCCCAGGACCTGCCCGGCTGGCTGGCCGGGCGCCTCCCGGACGGGCCCCGGCCGGTCACCGTGGTGCTGGCGTTGCGCGCGGACGACGCCCCGGCCGCCGGCCGGCTGCTCGGGGCCTACGGCGCCGAGCTGGAGCAGGTCCGGGCGCAGGAGAAGGTCAGCGGCCGGGCCGGTGAGCTGGTCCGGGTGCCGGTGGCCGCGCCGGACGGGCTGCCGCAGCGGGTGCAGCTGCTCGGCATCGGCGACGGCGGCCTGGTCGCGATGCGCCAGGCCGGGGCCGCGCTGGGCCGCGGCAGCCGGGGTCGGGAGTGCGTGCTGGCGGTGCTGCCCGGCGGCCTGGCGGCGGCGGACGTCGCCGCCTTCGTCGAGGGAGTGGTGCTGGGCAGCTACCTGCCGCTGGCCGGTGGGGTGCGGGATCGCACCGACACCCGGCCGGCCCGGGTGCTGCTGCCGGGGGCTCCCCAGCGCGCCGTCGACCTCGGGGTGCTGCGCGGCCGGTGCACCGTCCTGGCCCGCGACCTGGCCGCGACCCCGTCCAACGTCAAGACCCCCGCCTGGGTCGCCGACGCCGCGCAGACCCTGGCCCCCGAGTGCGGCCTGCAGGTGTCCGTGCTGGCCGAGGAGGAGCTGGCCGCACAGGGCTTCGGCGGCATCCTGGCGGTCGGTGCCGGCTCGGTGTCGCCGCCGCGCCTGGTGCAGCTGGAGCTGCCCGGCCGGGGCCGCCCGGTGGTCCTGGTCGGCAAGGGCATCACCTACGACTCCGGCGGGCTGTCGATCAAGCCGCGCGAGGCGATGGTGCCGATGAAGACCGACATGTCGGGGGCGGGGGCGGTGCTGGCCGCGCTGGCCTTCGCGCAGCGGGCCGGTGTCCGGCGCCGCGTGGTTGGACTGCTGCCGCTGGCCGAGAACGCCTTCGGTGGCTCCTCCTACCGGCCCGGGGACGTGGTCCGGCACTACGGCGGCCGAACCACGGAGGTGGCCAACACCGACGCCGAGGGCCGGATGGTGCTGGCCGACGCCCTGGCCTACGCCCACGACCGGCTGGACCCGGCCGCGGTGGTGGACGTGGCCACCCTGACCGGGGCGGCCAGCCTGGGCCTGGGCCGCCGGCACGGCGCGCTGTTCAGCACCGACGAACGGCTGGCCGAGCGCCTGCTGCGCGCCGCCGAGGACACCGGTGAGCGGCTGTGGCGGATGCCGCTGGTGGAGGACTACCGGCCGGCGCTGGACTCCGAGGTCGCCGACCTGCGGCACGTGGCGGGCCGGTTCAACCCCGGCGGCGGAGCGATCACCGCGGCGCTGTTCCTGCGTGAGTTCGCCGGTGGCCGCAGCTGGGCGCACCTGGACATCGCCGGCCCGGCCCGCTCGGAGCGGGACGAGCACGAGGTGTGCCGCGGCGCCACCGGCTTCGCGGCCCGGCTGCTGCTCAGCTACCTGGCCGGCTGACCGGCTGACCTTCTGGTCAGCGCTTGACCGCCACCAGCAGGCCGTCACCGACCGGCAGCAGGGCCGCCACCAGCTCCTCGCTGTCGCGCACCGCGCGCAGCATCTCCCGGATCGCCGCGGTCTCCTCGTCGCGCACCGCCGGGTCGGCCACCTTGTTGTGCCACAGCGAGTTGTCCACCGCGACCACGCCGCCCGGGCGCAGCAGCCGCAGCGCCTGGGTCAGGTAGGCGGCGTACTCCAGCTTGTCCGCGTCCAGCAGGACCAGGTCGTAGGCGCCGTCGGTCAGCCGGGGCATCACGTCCAGCGCCCGGCCGGTGATCAGCCGGGTCCGGCCCGAGCGCAGCCCCTCCTCGGCGAACGCGACCCTGGCCGCCCGGTGGTGCTCGACCTCGACGTCGATCGTGGTGAGCACCCCGTCGGCGGGCATCCCGCGCAGCAGGTGCAGCGAGCCGACACCCGCGCCGGTACCGACCTCGACCACCGCGCGAGCGGCCAGCGCCGCCGCCAGCACCCGCAGAGCGGCCCCGGCCCCCTCACCGACCGGGGTGCAGCCCAGCTGCCGGGCGCGCTCCCGGGCGCGGATCAGGATGTCGTCCTCGGGCGTGAAGGCCTCGGCGTAGGCCAGGCTCGCGGGGGTGATGGCGTTGATGGTGTCCTCCAGTGGCGTGCGGGCCGCCGGCCGGGCTGCCGTCGATCGCGTCGGCGCCGGCGCGGACCCTGCGGGCGCGCTCCAGCCTAGTACGAGGCCTGCGCCGGGCCCCGGCCCGCGGCCGGGCGGGAACCCGGCCGCGGCGCCGCGCGTTGACCACCATGCCGGCGCTGCAGGCGCCGGTGGCGCTGTGAGTTGGCTGGGAACCCCGCCCAGGGGCTGCGCCGTCCCGCGAAGCAGGTCAGGATGGAGGTCCGGTGACGGCATACGCCTTGCCGTTCCGCACACCGTGGGCAGCTACGGGCAGGCCTGGCCTGCCGCGTGCCGGCTCACCCGTCGCGCGAGGGGAGGCCGCCGTGGAGGTCGACGACGCCGCCGAGCTGGCCTGGACCCCGCCGTCGTGGGACGAGATCGTGCGCGAGCACTCCGCGCGCGTGTACCGGCTCGCCTACCGGCTGACCGGCAACCCGCACGACGCCGAGGACCTGACCCAGGAGGTCTTCGTCCGCGTCTTCCGCTCGCTGAGCTCCTACACCCCCGGCACGTTCGAGGGTTGGCTGCACCGGATCACCACCAACCTGTTCCTGGACCAGGTGCGGCGCAAGCAGCGGATCCGGTTCGACGCCCTGCCCGAGGACGCCACCGACCGGCTGCCGGGCAACGACCCGGGCCCGGAGCGGGCCTGGGAGCAGAACCACCTCGACCACGACGTGCAGGCGGCGCTCGACCAGCTGCCGCCGGACTTCCGGGCCGCCGTCGTGCTGTGCGACATCGAGGGACTCTCCTACGAGGAGATCGCCGCCACCCTGGGCATCAAGCTCGGCACCGTGCGTTCCCGCATCCACCGCGGCCGGGCCCAGCTGAGGGAGAGCCTGGCCCACCGGGGAACCTCGGTCCCCCGTCCGCTACCGCTCGGGGAGGCGAGGGCGGAGGCCGGCTCATGAGCCACCTCGGGGAGCGGGTCACCGCCCTGGTCGACGGGCGGTTGAGCCCGGACGCCGAGCAGCGCGCCTACCTGCACGCCGCGGGCTGCCGGCCCTGCCGTGACGCGATCGAGGCCGAACGGCTGCTGACCCTGCGACTGGCCTCGCTGTTCGGGCCGGAGCCCGGAGCCGACCTGGTCGGACGGCTGATGGCCCTGGGCGGGCCGGCCGGTCCGCTGCCGCCCAGGACGGGGCGGGTCCCCGGGAGCCCGCGCGGGCCGCTGGCCCGGCTGGACCCCACCACGGTGCCCTCCAGGGTCACCGCGGCCGGTCCGGCCGCGCCGTGGTCGATCACCGACGGCTCACCGGCGTCCCCGCGGCCCGGTCGGCGGAGCGACCCGCTCACCCGTCCGGCCGGGCGTGCCGCGGCCCCGGCGGGCCCGGCCCGCGGCAGGGCCGGCGGCCGGTCGGGGGTCAGCAGCCGGGTGGCCGCGTTGATCGGCGCGGTGGGCATCGTGTCCGCGGGGGCCTTCGGGGTCGGCGTGGCCGACGCCCGGCTCGGCGGCCCCGCACCGGCGCCGCTGACCCAGCTGGCCCGCGGCGAGGGCCGGGTGCCCGCCCGCCCCACCCCCGCCACGCGCCCGGAGGCCGGGGTGGTCGTGCAGCTGGTCGGCCGCAGCACCCTGGCCGTGCCGCAGGCCGCGGTGCCGCCGGTGGCCCGGGGCGGCTTCGCCCGGCTCCCGGTCGAGCGCCCGGTCTTCGCCGGTCTGGCCACCCGGCGGTGACCGCCCACCCCGCAGACCGGGCGGTCGGCCGGTGGGCCGGCCCGGTGGTCCGGCTCACCCTCCCAGCGGCCACGGGTTAGAGTCAGATCGTGTTCGGGATCAATGGCTCGGAGTTCATCGTGCTGCTCGCGGTGGCCGCCGTCGTGCTCGGTCCTGAACGGCTGCCGCAGTACAGCCAGCAGCTCGCCCGCCTGATCAAGGAGCTGCGCCGGATGGCGGCCGGCGCCAGCGCCCAGGTGCGGGAGGAGATGGGCCCCGAGTTCGACGACATCGACTGGCGCAAGCTGGACCCGCGGCAGTACGACCCGCGGCGGATCGTCCGCGAGGCGCTGGCCGACACCATCGACATGGACGACCCGGTCGGGTGGAAGGCCGCCCAGCGGGAGCGGGCGGCCGCCGAGCCCGGCGAGAAGCCGGTCAGCGCTGGGGGGCCGGAGCAGACCACGCCGGCCGGCGCAGGTCAGGTGCCGGTGGCGGCCGGCGGGGACTCCTTCGGCTACCTGCCCCGGCCCGATGCGACCGCCGACGGCGGTCCGGCGGCGCAGGCCGCGGCCGAGGCCGGGTTCGACCTCGACGCCACCTGACCCGGCCGGTCCGGCCTTCAGGGCCCGGTGGGGGGCCGGGACCCGACCGGCCCGGGCGGCTCAGCGACCGACCGGGCTGAGCCCCAGGTGCCGGCCGGCCAGACCGCGGGAGCGCTTGGCGAGCCCACGGGCCACCGCCCGCAGCGCCACGGCGGCGGGGGAGTCCGGCGCGGACAGCACGACCGGGGTGCCGGCGTCCCCGCCCTCGCGCAGCGAGGTGTCCAGCGGCACCTGACCCAGCAACGGCACCTGGGCGCCCATCTGCTGGGTCAGCGCGGCCGCGACCCGCTCCCCGCCGCCGGCGCCGAAGACCTCCATCCGCCCGCCGCCGGGCAGCTCCAGCCAGGACATGTTCTCGATCACGCCGGCGATCTGCTGCTTGGTCTGGATCGCGATCGACCCGGCCCGCTCGGCCACCTCCGCCGCCGCCGTCTGCGGGGTGGTGACCACCAGCAGCTCGGCGCTGGGCAGCAGCTGGGCGGTGGAGATCGCGATGTCGCCGGTGCCGGGCGGCAGGTCCAGCAGCAGGACGTCCAGGTCGCCCCAGAAGACGTCGGCCAGGAACTGCTCCAGCGCCCGGTGCAGCATCGGGCCGCGCCAGACCACCGGCTGGTTGCCGGGCACGAACATGCCGATCGAGATGACTTTCACCTCGTGCGCGACCGGCGGCAGGATCATCTCCTCCACCCGGGTCGGCGGCTGGTCCACCCCCAGCATCCGGGGCACCGAGAAGCCGTAGATGTCGGCGTCGACCACGCCGACCTTCACGCCGTCGGCGGCCATCGCGGCGGCCAGGTTGACCGTCACCGAGGACTTGCCCACCCCGCCCTTGCCCGAGGCGATCGCGTACACCCGGGTCAGCGAACCCGGCCGGGCGAACGGGATCTCCTTGGCGCCGGGCCCGCGCAGCCGCTCGGTCAGCGCCTGGCGCTGCTCGGTGGTCATCACCCCGAGCTCGACCTGGACGTCCTGGACGCCCTCGAGAGCGCCGACCGCGGCGGTGACGTCGCGGGTCAGGCGGTCCTTCATCGGGCAGCCGGAGACGGTCAGCAGCACCCGGACGCGGACCTGGGCGCCGTCGATGGCGATCTCGTCGACCATGTCCAGGTCGGTGATCGGCCTGCGGATCTCGGGGTCGTTGACGGTGGCCAGGGCGGCCAGGACGTTCTCACGCGAAGGGGCAGGCATGCAGCCGATGGTAGGTCACCGTGAGCGCGGTGCAGGCGGCGCGGCCGCCGCAGCCGGACGAGCCCCCCGGGCGGGCGGCCGGGCCGGGGTCCGGCACCAGGGGCACACCCTCCAGTCCGGGTCCAGGCTGCGGCTGCACTGCCGACACTGACCGCGGTCCAGGCTGACCGTGCACCACGGGCAGACGACCATGTCCTTGTCGACCACCCGGTTGCAGGCCGGGCAGCCGTCGCGCTGCACGTGGTCGGTGTGGGTGACCCGCACGGCCTCCTCGAAGGTCGTCTCGCCCCGCATCGCCTTCGCGATCGCCGCACCGCGCAGGGTCAGCATGCCGCCGGCCCGGGCCGCGGCGCTCACCGCCGACTCGCTGGGGTCCTTGACCAGCACCTCGCGCATCGCGGCGTCCACGGCGAGCACCTCGAAGACCGCCGTCCGCCCCCGGTACCCGGTGCCCCCGCAGTCCGGGCAGCCCGGCCCGCGCAGCGGCGTGCCCCGGGCCAGGTCCTCGGCGACCAGGCCGAGGACGGCCAGCGTGGCGCCGTCGGGGCGGTAGGGCCGGGCGCAGGCCGCGCAGGGGCGCCGGACCAGCCGCTGGGCCACCGAGCAGGTCAGCGAGGAGGCGACCAGGAACGGCTCGGCGCCCATGTCCACCAGCCGGGTCAGGGCGGCGACCGCGGAGTTGGTGTGCAGCGTGGTCAGCACCAGGTGGCCGGTCATCGCCGCGGCCAGCGCCAGCTCGGCGGTCTCGGCGTCCCGGACCTCGCCGACCAGCACCACGTCGGGGTCCTGGCGCAGCACCGACCGCAGCCCCGCCGCGAACGTCATCCCGGCCTTGTTGTTCACCCCGACCTGGGTGATGCCCGGCAGCTGGATCTCCACCGGGTCCTCCAGGGTGACCACGTTCAGCTCGGGGCTGGTGATCCGGGCGATCGCCGAGTAGAGGGTGTTGGTCTTGCCCGAGCCGGTCGGTCCGGTGATCAGCACCAGGCCCTGCGGGGCGGACAGCGCGCCGGAGAGCGCGCGAAGCTGGTCCGGCTCCAGGCCCAGCCCGGTCAGCGGGGTGATGCTCTCCCCGCGGGAGAGCAGCCGGATGACGATCTTCTCCCCGTGCAGGGCCGGCAGGCTGGACACCCGGGCGTCCACCGGGGTGCCCTCGACCACGAACCGGGTCCGGCCGTCCTGCGGCACCCGCCGCTCGGCGATGTCCAGGCCGGCGATGATCTTGATCCGGCTGATCACCGAGCCGCTGATCCGCCGCGGGGCGGTCATGATGTCGCGCAGGATGCCGTCCACCCGGTAGCGGATCCGCAGGCCCTCGCGCTGCACCTCGACGTGGATGTCGGAGGCGCGCAGCCGCACCGCGTCGGCCAGCACCCGGTTCACCAGCTTGACGATCGGCGCCTCGTCGTCGACGACGCCGAAGCTCTCCCGCTCCTCGGCGTCCTCGGTGGCCTCGGCGATGGCCGAGACCCCGCCGTCGTCCTCGCCGAGGGCCCAGGCCCGGGTGATCTGGTCCCGGATCTGGCTGTCCATGGCCACCACGACCTGGACCTCCGCGGCCCGGGTGTACAGCTTCACGTCATCCAGGGCCAGCACGTTCGTCGGGTCGGCGGTGGCCACCAGCAGACCCCGGGTGGTGCGGTCGAGCACGATCACCCGGGTCCGCTCGGCCACCTGACGGGGCAGCAGGCGGACGACGTCCGGGGCCGGCACCCGACGGGAGAGGTCGACCAGCTCCAGGCCCAGCTGGTCGGCCAGCGCCTTGGCCACGTCCCTTTCGGTGGCCATCCCCAGGTCGACCACCACCTGGCCCAGCCGGCGCCGGGCCCCCCCGGCGGCCCCCTGCTCGACCAGCGCCCGGTCCAGCTGGTCGGGGTTCAGCAGCCCGCTCTCGACCAGCAGGTCACCCAGCCGCCGGCGCTCCCGCCCGACGCCGGCGTACCCGCTCGACCGGGGCCGGCCCAGGGCAGGGCCGGGTCCGGGGCCGGTTGAGGACGTCACGCCGTCCCTGTCGGCAGCCGTAGGTCAGGGGTTGACCCGTTCGGCCTCCTGGACCCGGCGGTCCTTCTTGGTCTTGCCCTCCTTCGGCCGGCTCTCCCGGCCCTCGGCGGGGTTCAGCTCCTCAAGCAGCGAGCGCAGCTCGGAGCGGACGAAGTCCCGGGTGGCGACCTCGCGCAGGGCGATCCGCAGCGCGGCGACCTCCCGGGCCAGGTACTCGGTGTCGGCCAGC
The DNA here is from genome assembly GCA_963821825.1 of uncultured Actinomycetota bacterium. Classification (GTDB taxonomy): domain Bacteria; phylum Actinomycetota; class Actinomycetes; order Actinomycetales; family Kineosporiaceae; genus CAWGFD01. Next base: position 3,163,400 of record CAWGFD010000002.1, on the reverse strand, counting down.
GCCCGTTCGGCCCGCTGGCGGTCCTGCTCCAGCGCCACCCGGTCCCGGTCGGCGGTGCGGTTCTGGGCGAGCAGGATCAGCGGCGCGGCGTAGGAGGCCTGCAGGCTGAGGATCAGCGTGAGCAGCGTGTAGTTCAGGCGACGGGGGTCGAACTGGGCCGGCAGCGGCGCGTAGGTGTTCCAGCCCAGCCACACCGCCACGAACACGGTCATCCCGACGATGAACCAGGCGGTACCCATGAACCGGGCGAACGCCTCCGACCAGCGGCCGAACAGCTCGGGGTCCACGCTGAACCGGGGCAGCGAACGGTGCGCCGTGCGGGGGGTGTCCAGGCCCGGCCGGCGGCTGCGGCCCGCGCGGCGCCGCTCGGTCGGCCGGCGCTCAGCGCTCGGGCGCTCACCGGACACGCGGCACCTCCCCGGTCGGCGGGGCGGGCCGGGGACGCCGGCCGTTGGCCGGTGGGCGGCCGGCGCTGTGCAGGCGCTGCTCGGCGGTCCGGCCGGCGGCGGCCTCCTCCAGGGCGTCCGCCTCCCGCCAGTCCTGGGGCAGCAGGTGATCCAGCACGTCGTCGACGGTGACCACGCCGAGCAGGTGACCGGCCTCGTCGGTGACCGGCAGCGCGACCAGGTTGTAGGTGGCCAGCAGCCGGGTGACCAGGTGCAGCGAGGCGTCCGCGGCCAGCGGCTCGACGTCCCGGTCCAGGAAGCCGCCGACCGCCTCGTGCGGTGGTTCGCGCAGCATCCGTTGCAGGTGCACCATGCCCAGGTACCGGCCGGTGGGCGTCTCCAGCGGCTGCCGGCAGACGTAGACGGCGGCGGCCAGGGCGGGGGAGACCTCGGTGCGCCGGACCATGGCCAGCGCCTCGGCGACCGTGGCGTCCGGAGCCATGATCACCGGTTCGGTGGTCATCAGGCCGCCGGCCGTGTCGTCGTCGTAGGCCAGCAGCCGGCGGACGTCGGCCGCCTCGTCCGGCTCCATCCGTTCCAGCAGGTTCTCGGCCTGGTCCTGGGGCAGCTCCGAGAGCAGGTCGGCGGCGTCGTCGGGCTGCATCGCCTCCAGCACGTCCGCCGCGCGGTCGTCGGCCAGCTCGGTGACGATCTCCACCCGGTCGTCCTCGGGCAGCTCCTCCAGCACGTCGGCCAGCCGCTCGTCGTCCAGCGCCGAGGCCACCTCGACCCGTCGCTTGGAGGACAGCTCGTGGATCATCTCGGCCAGGTCGGCCGGCTTCATCTCCTCGAAGGCGGCCAGCAGGTTGGCGGCGCCCTGGTTCTGCTGGCCCACACCCATGTCCAGCACCTCGTCCCAGCCCACCACGAAGGTCTCCCCACGCCGGCGCAGCGGGCCGGGGCGCGGCTTGCGGACGGCGAACCGGGCGATCTGCCAGTCCCGGGTGCGGGTCTGCTCGATGGCCACGTCCTCCACGGTCACCGGCGCCTGCGCGGCGGGGTGACCGGGTCGCAGCGTCACCGTACGGTCGAGCAGCTCCCCGAGCACCAGGGTCTCGGTGGACCGTTGCTCGAAGCGCCGCATGTTCACCAGCCCGGTGGTGATCACCTGACCGGCGTCCAGGCTGGTCACCCGGGTCAGCGGCACGAACACCCGGCGGCGGCCGGGCACCTCCACGACCAGGCCGACGGCCCGGGGCGGCTGCCGGCCGGCCCGGAAGACCGCCACCACGTCCCGCACCCGGCCCACCTGGTCACCCAGCGGGTCGAAGACGGGCAGGCCGGCCAGACGGGCCACGAAGACCCTGGACGGAGCGCTCACCCTTGCAGGCTAGACAAGATCGCGCCGACCGCGCCCATCCGGCACCCCGCACCGGCCGCCGGCCGCGGATTTCAGTTCCCGGCGGCGCCGGCCGACAGCACAGGTGTGACCCAGCCGCGCCCTGCCCTGGACCCCCGTGCCCCCGCGCCGCGCGAGCGCGCTGCGGTCGGCGGCGGCGGCAGGCAGGGGCCGGACGCCGGCCGCCGGTGTCGGTCCGTCGCGGCCCCGCTGCTCGCCGTCCCCCTGCTGCTCACCCTGCTCGCCGGGTGCGGGCCGTCCGGGCGCGGCCCGGGCCAGGCAGCCGGGCCGAGCCGCACGCCGAGCGTCTCCGGGCAGCTGGACGTAGCAGGTTCGAGCCCGGCGCCGGTGCCCGGCTCGACGCCGGAAACCCCCGGATCGGCCACGGGTCCGGCGGGCTCGTCGGCGGCCGGTGGCTCGGCGGCCGGCGGGACGGGCGGCCCGTTGCCGGCCACCGGGCTGTCTGGGGCCGCCTCGCCGGCCGCCGGCCACGGCGCCCAGGCGGGGCCGCCGCCCTCTTCGCCGGCCTCGTCGCCGGCCGGGGCGGGCGTGAGGGCCTCCTCGCCGGCGGGCTCGACGGCGTCCACGCCGGCCGGAGCGGCAGCGACGGCGTCCACGCCGGCCGGAGCCGCAGCGACGGGGTCCGGCTCGACGGTGGCCGGTCTGCGGCTGGGCCCGCTGCCGTCCGGTGCGCCGCGGGCCGCCGCACTGGCGGCCGCGACGCTGGCCGCCCTGAAGCGGGCCAGCTCCTTCACCGCCGACGGCTCGCTGGTCGACCCCGACCTCGGTGGCTACCGGCTGGTCATCGCCGCCTCGACCGCCGACTCGCGGCTGACCTTGCGCACCGCCACCGGGGCGGCGGAGGTGCGTGAGGTGGGCAAGCAGGCCTACCTGCTGGGCGACCCCGGGTTCTACCGGCAGGTCGGCGGCAGCACCGCCTCCTCCTCCCGGTTCGCCGGGCACTGGGTGCACCTGCCCACGGTGCAGGCCAGCGGCTTCGCCGACCTGCTCGACCCGGCGCGGGTGCTGGCCACCGACGACGGCGAGGGGCTGGTGGCGGCGACGGCCAGGCTGCTGGGCACCACGACGGTGGGCCGCACCCCGGCCTGGGTGCTGCAGGGCGAGGGGATCGTGGTGGCCGTGCCGCGGGCCGGGGCCCCGCTGCCGCTGCTGGTCAACCCGCTGGACCGGGCCGAGGGCGCCGGTCTGACCTTCCGGTCCTGGTCGGCCCCGGTGCGGGTCGAGGTGCCGCCGTCCCCGCTTGAGCTGGGCTGAGCCCGCGCTCAGCCCGGAGGTCCGGGCGGCCCGCTCACGCTCAGCCGGGAGGTCCGGCCGCCGGCCCGCCCGGTCGGCCGGTGCGCCGGCGCGCGCCGCCGGCCAGACGGCGCAGCCGGGCAGCCCGCCCCGAGCGGCCGCCGAGGTGCCAGGGCCGGCCGGACACGGTGGTGGCCGGCGACGGTGCGGGTGGCGCGGCACCCGCGCCCTCCTCCTCGGTTCCCCAGCCAGCGGCCAGCACCCGCAGCGGGTCCAGCCGCAGCACGCTGGCGCCCGCGCGCCAACGCTCCAGCTGACCGGCCTGGTCCTCGGCGTTCAGCCGCGCCGCGGCCAGCGCCTGGGCGGCCGACTCCCACTCCGGCCGCCGGGGGTCCAGGGTGTGCGCGGCGGCCAGGAACTCCACCACCCGGGCCGAGGTGTCCTTGCTGCGCACCAGCACGACCAGCTGGCCGGGCAGGCCGTCCTCCAGGCCCGGAAGGGTCTGCTCGCCGCCGCCGACGACCAGCACGACACCGTCCTGGTGCCAGACGTGCCACAGCGGCCTGGGACGGGCCCACGGCGGACCGGCGTCGTCCGAGCCAGCCACCCACAGCATGGCGCTGCGCGAGCACGCCTCGGCGACCAGCGCCGCCTCGTAGGCCGACAGGGCACCCGGTTCCGGCTCGGCCTCCTGCACCGCGCCAGCCTGCCACACCCCGGTGGGGGCCGGGCTGAACCGCTCGCAGGTCCAGAGCCCGCCGGCCGGAACCAGCTGGACCGGAACCAGCTGGACCGGAACCAGCTGGACCGGAACTAGATCGAGTAGTGGATGCCGCACTCGGTCTTGGCCGAGCCGGCCCACCGGCCGGAGCGGGCGTCCTCCCCGGGAGCCACCGCCCGGGTGCACGGCGCGCAGCCGATGGAGCGGTAGCCCAGCTGCTGCAACGGGTTGGAGATCACCTCGGGGTGACCGTCCAGGTAGTCCTGCACGTCCTGCTCGGTCCAGGTGGCGATCGGGGCCAGCTTCACCACCTCCCGGCGCGCGTCCCAGGCCACCACCGGGGTGCTGGCCCGGGTCGGGGACTCCTCCCGGCGCAGGCCGGTGGCCCAGGCCCGGTAACCGGTCAGCGCCTCGTTCAACGGGGCCACCTTGCGCAGGGCGCAGCACAGGTCGGGGTCGGTGCGGTAGAGCTGGCCGTGCTCGGCCTGGTGCTCGGCGACGCTCTGGGTCGGCGTGATGGACAGCATCCGGACCGGGTAGGAGTGCTTGACCGCGTCCGCCGTGCCCAGGGTCTCGGCGAAGTGGTAGCCGGTGTCCACGAACAGCACGTCGACGCCGGGCACGGCTCGCGAGGCCAGGTGGGCCAGGAGCGTGTCGCCCATCGCGGCGGTCACCGCGAGCTGCTTGCCGAAGGCCCGGCCGGCCCAGCCGAGCACGGTGAGGGCGTCGGCGTCCTCCAGGACGCTCGCGGCGTGGGCGGTGAAGGCGACCGGGTCCTCGGCCAGCTCGAGCTCGACGTCGTGGGGCTCGCTGGCCAGCGGGCCGGTGACCAGGGTGGGGGTGCTCATGGCGTGCTCCCGGGGGGAGGGCTGGGGTCGGGGTGGTGGAGGCCGTGGAAGGCGAGGGAGAACAGGCGCAGGCAGCTGCGGCAGTGCCAGCGCCCACCGGGCTCGGGTCGCAGGTCGCTCTCGCCGCAGAATGGGCACAGGTAGGGCACGGCCCGTTCCGCGCGCGGCGACGGCCCCGAGGCGGGGCCCTGGGTCACCGCAGGTCGTCCTCGTCGGCCCGGATCGCCCAGCTGGCGAAGGTCTCCTCGTCCTCGCGCTGAGCCAGCCAGCGCCGGACCATCCGCTCCACGTAGTCGGGCAGGTCCGCGGAGGTGGTCTTCAGCCCGCGGGCCTTGCGGCCGAACCCGGCCTGCAGGCCGAGCCCGCCCCCGAGGTGGATCTGGAAACCGTCGACCGTGCCGCCCTCGGGGTCGGCCGGGTCCGGCAGCTGCACGCCCTTCAGGCCGATGTCGGCGATCTGGGCCCGGGCGCAGGAGTTCGGGCAGCCGTTCACGTTGACGGTGAACGTGGGCGCGTCCGCGGTGAACAGGCCGGGGACGTCGCTGAACCGGCGCTCCAGCTCGCGGACCAGGTCGGCCGCGACGGCCTTGGTCTCCACGATCGCCAGCTTGCAGTACTCGATCCCGGTGCAGGCCATGGTGCCGCGGCGGAAGGTGGAGGCCCGGGCCGGCAGGTCGATGGCGTCCAGCGCGTCGAGCAGGTCGGCCACCGCGGCGGCCGGGACGTCGAGCAGGACGACCTTCTGCTCGGGGGTCAGGCGCACCCGCCGACTGCCGGCCGCCTCCGCGGCGTCGGCCAGCGCGGTGATCCGGGCACCGTCCAGGCGCCCGACCAGCGGAGCGCAGCCGACGTAGAAGCGCCCGTCGTGCTGGCGGTGCACCCCGACGTGGTCGCGCTGGGCGGTCGGCGCCGGCGCCGGCCCGTCGCTCAGCTTGCGCTGCAGGTAGTCGTCCTCCAGGACCTGGCGGAACCGCTCAGCGCCCCAGTCGGCGACCAGGTACTTCAGCCGGGCCCGGTTGCGCAGCCGCCGGTAGCCGTGGTCGCGGAAGATACCGATGACGCCGTGCCACACCTCGGCGACCTCCTCCCGCGGTACCCAGGCGCCCAGCCGCTGGCCGAGCATCGGCGCCGTGGACAGCCCACCGCCGACCCACACGTCGAAGCCGGGCCCGTGGTCGGGGTGCACGACCCCCACGAAGGCGACGTCCTGGATCTCGTGCGCGACGTCGGAGAACGGACTGCCGGAGACCGCGGTCTTGAACTTGCGCGGCAGGTTGGCCAGTTCGGGGTCGCCGATGTAGAGCCGCTTGATCTCCTCGATCGCCGGGCTGGCGTCGATGATCTCCTCGGCGGAGATCCCGGCCACCGGGGAGCCCAGGATGGTGCGCGGAGTGTCCCCGCAGGCCTCGGTGGTGTCCAGGCCGACCTCGTCCAGCAGCTGCCAGATCTGCGGCATGTCCTCGATCCGGATCCAGTGGTACTGGATGTTCTGCCGGTCGGAGATGTCCGCCGTCCCGCGCGCGAACCGGGTGGAGATCTCGCCCAGCACCCGCAGCTGCGCGGTGCTCAGCGCGCCGCCGTCGATCCGGATCCGGAGCATGAAGTACTCGTCGTCCAGCTCCTCGGGGGCGATCGTCGCCGTCCGGCCGCCGTCGATCCCGGGTCGGCGCTGGGTGTACAGCCCCCACCACCGGAACCGGCCGCGCAGGTCCTCCCCGGCGATCGACTCGAACCCCTCGCGCGCGTAGGTGCCGATGATCCGGTCCCGGACGGCGAGGCCGCCCTCGCGCTGCTTCCACGCCTCGCTGGGGTTCAGCGGGGTCCGGTCACCCTTGGCCCACTGGCCGTCGTTGCGCTCCCGGGGGGCGCGACGGGCAGGGCTGGTGGTCTGCGGGCTGCTGCTCACGGTTGTCCTTCGCTGAGGCTGACGGCTGGGCTGACGGCGGCGGCGTGATGCCGCACGCCCGGGCGCGGACCGGCCGGGGGCCGGTCCTCGGGTCAGCCCGGACAGACTGCGCTGGCGGTGCGCAGCAGGTCCACGTGCTGACGCCGGGTCAGCATCGGGCGGTCGGGAGCAGGCACAGCTGCGCCAACCTGGTGCGCTGGCCGGTTATGCCCGGTTCGCCCCACCGGTCGCACGCTCGCTGACCTCGGCCCGGCCATCGCTCCTCCATCGTCTCTGGCGTTAGCACCTGCACCCGCGCTGCGGGGCGGTTGCTGCGGCGTCGTCGAGCCAGGTCTCTCAGCCGCTCTGGATGGTGACTACGACGGTACGTCCGACCGTCCGGGCGGTCGTGTCCTGTCCGGGATGTGGACGCGTTGTCTGGCTGTCCGGACATGCTTTCGGGCCGGCAGCCTGCCCGACTGCCGGGGCCGCACCGTGTGTCCGGTGGGTGCTCACCGCCGGCCCCGGTGCGCCGGCCCACCGGTCCGCAGGGCGCGCCCCCGCCGCGGCGGTCGTTGCTCGGCGAGCGCGCACAACGCCTCCAGGCTGCGCCGGTTGCGCCAGCGCTGCACCGCCCGCGCCAGGCGCGGCAGGAGCAGCCCCGGCCCCTGCTCCAGGCGCTCGGTGATCGCCACCACGGTGCCGCCCGGCGTCCGGGTGAGGCAGATCTCGGCCCGCACCACTGCCCACGGCCGGGCCCGGGCCCGCATCGCCAGCCACCGGCCCGGATCCAGGGCCAGCACGGTGGTGCGGTCCCGGACCGGCACCGGCGGCGGCCCGAAGCGGTGGTGCAGCTCGGCGCCGACGGCCGGCCAGCCGGGGTCGGCTGTCCTGACCTGCCGGGTGCCGCAGACCCACGCGGGGTAGCTCCAGGGGTCGGACAGCACCCGCCAGAACGCCTCGGCGGCGGCCGGTGAGGTCGCCGACACGCTCACCACCGGGCCCGGGCCGGGCCCGGTGGCCGGCGGGTCGGTGGCCACCCGGGGGAGGCACCGGCCCGGGCCGCCCTCCACAGGCCGGAGGGTGGCCCGGACGTGCCGTATCGAGCCCACCCCCTGGCGTACCCGGCCCGGCCCCGCCGAATACCCCGCCGAGTACAGCTGGCCGACCGGGCCGGTGGGGCACGATCGCCGCGCGCGGGGCGTTGCACCGGTGAGATCATGAGGACGGCGCACGACCCGTCTCGGAAAGAGTGTGAGTCATGGTGAACCTCGGCCCGATGGGCCAGCAGAACCGCTCGAACCTGGTGCCGACCCCGCCCAAGGGCGACCCGATCGCCGGCTACGCGACCTACCTGCAGGCTCAGCGTGCGGTCGACTACTTGTCGGACAACCACTTCCAGGTGCAGGCGGTGACCATCGTCGGCAGCGACCTGAAGATGGTCGAGCGGGTCACCGGCCGGCTCACCTACGGCCGGGTGGCCCTCGCCGGCGCGTTGTCCGGCGCCTGGTTCGGTCTGTTCGTGGGTCTGCTCCTGTCGCTGTTCGGCGGCGGGCCGTCCTCCATCCTGCTCACCGCGATCCTGATCGGGGCGGGTTTCGGGATGCTGTTCGGGGTCATCTCCTACGCCCTGACCGGCGGCCGGCGGGACTTCACCTCCACCAGCCAGATCGTGGCCAGCGAGTACCAGGTGCTCTGCCTGCCTGAGTTGGCTGAGGACGCCCGGCGGCTGCTGATCCGCCTGGAGCAGGAGAGCGGTACCCCCGGAGGCGTGAACGCGGCGTCGATGCCGTCCCCGGTGCGACCCGGCGGGAGCGGCCCGGGCCAGCCGGGCCCGGTCCCACCGGCGGGCGGATCAGCGCCCGCCGAGGGGGTCAGCGACACGACCGGCGCGCAGTCCGCGGCCGCCGAGCAGTCCTCCCCGACCGGGCCGACCTACGGGGAGATGATCGAGCGGCAGCGCCGGGAGCGGGCCGAGGCGGAGGCACGGGCCCACCAGGAGAATCGGGCCGAGCACGGCTGAGGGCTCACAACCACCCGTTGCGACGGAACCCCCGGTACAGCCCGCCGCAGATCAGGGCCATCAGCGCGAGCAGCGCCGGGTAGCCCCAGTGCCAGCCGAGCTCGGGCATGTACTGGAAGTTCATCCCGTAGATGCCGGCCAGCAGAGTGGGCACGGCAGCGATCGCGACCCAGGCCGAGATCTTGCGCATGTCCTCGTTCTCGGAGACCGACAGCCGCGCGAGCCCGGCCTGCAGGATCGAGGACAGCAGCTCGTCGAAGCTCTGCACCTGCTCATGGACCCGGGTCAGGTGGTCCTCCACGTCGCGGAAGTACTCCCGGATGTCGGTGTGCACCAGCCGCCGCGGCCGTTCGGCCAGGTCGTGCAGCGGGGTGGCCAGTGGGGTCACCGACCGTTTCATCTCGATGATGTCCCGCTTGAGCTGGTAGATCCGCTCCACGTCGGCCCCGGTCCGCGGCGCGAAGACGGTGGCCTCGATCTCCTCGATGTCCTCCTGGACGGCGTCCACCACCAGCAGGTAGTCGTCGACCACCTTGTCGCAGACCGCGTGCAGGACCGCCGAGGGGCCCAGCGCCAGTAGCTGGTCGTCCTCCTCCAGGTCCTTGCGCAGGCGGGACATCGATGCGTGCCGGCCGTGCCGGATGGTGACCACGAACCAGTCGCCGAGGAAGACCATCACCGCCCCGGTCTCCACGATGTCGCCGCCGCCGACGTCCTCGTGCACGTCGTGCTCCACGTAGGCCAGGGTGCGCAGGACCAGGAACAGGCTGTCCTCGTAGCGTTCGATCTTGGGCCGCTGCCGGACCGTTGCCGCGTCCTCCAGGGCCAGCGGGTGCAGCGGGAAGACGTCTCCGAGCCGGTCCAGCTGGGCGGTGGTCGGCTCGTGCAGACCGAGCCAGATGAACCCCTCACCGGCGTGGGCGGCCTCGACGGCCGCGGAGAAGTCGCGCCCGGGCGCCCGCTGGCCGTCCACGTACCGGCCCCAGTCCACCGCGGCGTCCAGCAGCTCGGCGCGGGCCACCTCGGCGGCCGGCCCGGCGCCGGTCAGGCCGCGTCGTCCGGTGAGCGGGCGCAGCGAGGGGCGAACGTGCGGCAGCGGCCGCGGTGGCCGGTTCATGGCCTCACCTCCCGGGCCGCGGCCTGGTCGCCGGTCATCCGCCGGCGGCCGGGCTGAGCGACGCCATCCAGCGCTCGACCTGCTCGGGGCTGCGCGGCAGCATGCCGGACAGGTTCTCCCAGCCGTCGTCGGTGACCAGCACGTCGTCCTCGATCCGGACGCCGATCCCGCGCAGCTCGGCCGGCACCAGAAGGTCCTCGGGCATGAAGTACAGCCCCGGCTCGATCGTGAACACCATCCCCGGCACCAGCTCGGCGTCCAGGTACATCTCCCGCCGCGCCTGGGCGCAGTCGTGCACGTCCAGGCCGAGGTGGTGGCTCGTGCCGTGCACCATCCAGCGCCGGTGGAACTGCCCCTCGGGGTCGAGGGTGGCGGCCACGTCGACCCCTTCCGGCAGCATCCCCCACTCGTGCAGCCGCTGGGCGATCACTGCCATCGCGGCCTCGTGCACCTCCCGGAACCGGGCGCCCGGGCGGACCACGGCGAACGCGGCGTCCGCGGCGTCCAGCACCGCCTGGTAGACCTTGCGCTGGGCGGGGGTGAAGGTGCCGTCCACCGGAAGGGTGCGGGTCACGTCGGCGGTGTAGAGGGAGTCCACCTCCACGCCCGCGTCGACGAGCAGCAGGTCACCGGACTGCACCGGCCCGTCGTTGCGGATCCAGTGCAGCGTGCAGGCGTGCCGACCGGAGGCGGCGATGGTGTCGTAGCCGACGCCGTTGCCCTCGAGCCGGGCGCGGCCCTCGAAGGCGCTCTCCACCACCCGCTCGCCGCGCGGCGCCCCGGTGGCCCGGGCCAGCGCGGCGACGATGTCCTCGAAGCCGCGGGCGGTGGCCTGCACCGCCAGCCGCAGCTGCTCGACCTCGTGGGCGTCCTTGACCAGACGGAGCTCGGACAACGCCCGAGCCAGCTCCTCGTCCGCATCCAGCCGCTGCTCGCTGCCGGTCTGCTCGCTGCCGGTCTGCTCGCCGGTCTGCTCGCTGCCGGTCTGCTCGCTGCCGGTCTGCTCGCTGCCGGTCTGCTGGTTGGTCTGCTCGCTTCCCGTCTGCTCACGGGCGGCCGCGACCAGGGCCTCGACCTGCTCGTCGGCGCCGCGGACCACGCGCACCGCCACCCCGTCCGGGCCGGCGTCCTTGGCCAGCGCGTCAGCCAGCTCGTCCAGCTCGCGCACGCTCAGCCCGGTCAGCGCGGCCATCTCCTCCACCGTCGGCCGCGGCCCGACCCAGAGCTCCCCGTACCGGGCGCTGGCGTAGAACTCCTCGCTGTCCCGGCCGGCGCGGCCCTTGAAGAACAACACCGCCTCGTGGCCGCCGCCCGGCTGCGGTTCCAGGACCAGGACGACGTCCGGCTCCCGGTCGGTGCCCAGGCCGGTGAGGTGGGCGAAGGCCGAGTGCGGCCGGAACCGGAAGTCGGTGTCGTTGCTGCGCACCCGCAGCGCGCCGGCCGGGATCACCAGCCGGTCGCCGGGGAAGAGCTCGGACAGCCGCTGCCGACGCTCGGCGGCGAACGGCGCCGCGGGCAACGGCTGCGGCGGCGGGCGCTGCCCGTCCTGCCATCCGGAGGCGATGAAGGAGCGGAAGGCCTTGGAGGTGGGCCGGTGCCGGTGCTCGGTCGGTGCGGCCGGGCCCGCCGCGGCCTCGTCGGCTGCGGCCCGCTCCGGCTCGGGCACGGTCTCGACGGGCTGCACCGCCGCCACGTCCACGTCCTTGTGTCCCTCGCTCATCGCTCCATCCTGTCACCGTGGGCGGACAGCCGCCGCCCTGCGCTGGAGCACGGCGCTGCCTGGCCGCGGGCGGCGGCGGGAACAGCAGCCGCGCAGCCAGCAGGTGGTCCGTTCTCAGTGCGGCAGCACCTTCCACTCGGCCAGCAGGTCCAGCAGGCCCGGGGAGGTCGCCAGCCCGGGGAGGTCCTCGCGGGTGAACCAGCCGACGTCGGCGGCGTCGTCGCCGGCCCGGGCCCGGTGGTCCGCGCCGGGTGCCACGCTGCACCGGTAGTCGTGGATCAGGTACCGGCCGCCGCGGGGCGCCTGGACGGTGCAGGCCCCGGCGAGCGTACCGACGTCCACCCGCAGCCCGGTCTCCTCGGCCACCTCCCGGGCCACGGCGGTGGCGTCATCCTCGCCGGGTTCAACTCGACCGCCGGGCAGCGACCAGGTGCCCCGGGCCGGCTCGTTGGCCCTCAGCACCAGCAGCAGCCTGCCCTGGGCGTCCAGCACGACGGCGCCGACGCAGGCGATGGTGGCCACCCGGCCATCCTGCCGCACCCCCGGGCGACCGGGACCGGGGGCGGGACGGCTGTCCCTTGACCGGGGGCCCGGTCAGGGGCACCGTCGAGGGATGAGCGGTCCTCGCACGTGCCCCAGGTGCGGCGCCCAGGTCAGGGCGCCCGGACTGTGGTCGGACCGATGGGTGTGCCCCGAGCACGGGCCGGTGGCCCCGGTCGGGCACCCCGTCCAGGCCAGCGACGAGGTCCTGCGGCACGCCAGTGACCGGGCCCGGGTCCCGCTGTGGCTGCCGTGGCCGCTGCCGGCCGGCTGGCTGGTCACCGGCGTGCGGTTCGCCGGTGACGACCACACCGGCGCGGTGGCCTCGGTGCTGGCCTGCTCGGGTCCCAACCCGCTGCCGGTCGAGCCGACCGGCGAACGCGCAGCGGACCTGCTGCTGGTGGCCGAGCAGCCCGGTGTCGGGCTGGGCGCCCACCTGGCCGGCCTGAGCGGTCTGGATCCCGGTGCCACCGTCGGGGAGGGCTCGCCGCACCTGAAGCTGACCGCCGGCGGGCACGACACCCCGCTGTGGTGCGTCCCGGGCAGCGTGTCCGCCAGCTACGTGGGGGAGGCGCTGGGCGTCTGGCTGTGGGTGCTGGTCTGGCCGGAGGAGGCCGCCGCCGTCCTGCTCGAGCAGTTCGAGCTGCGCGACGTCCGGGACCCGACGCTGGTCCTGGACCCGCCCTACGGCGCCCTCTCGCCGCGGCTCGGCGGCTGACCGGCGGCTCGGCTGACCGGGCGGCCGCTGCGTACCCTGGCCGGGTGAGCGCGCCGGGGCAGGGAGAGCTGCCCGGGATGCCTGAGCCGTTGTTCGCCTGCACCCCGACCCGGCTGGGGGTCTGGCAGCACTGCCCGCGCCGCTACCGGTACACCTACCTCGAGCGACCCGCACCGCCGCGAGGGGCACCGTGGGCCCGCGCCTGCCTGGGCGCCGCCGTGCACCTCGCGCTCGCCCGCTGGTGGTCCCTGCCGCCGGCGCAGCGCACCCCGGCCGGCGGCCGCCGGCTGCTGGGCCTGGCCTGGTCGGCGGAGGGGTACCGGGACGAGCAGCAGTCCGCCCGGGTGCGGGAGCTGGCCCGGGGCTGGGTGGAGTCCTACCTGCATCGGCTGGACCCCCACGACGTGCCCCTGGGAGTCGAGCGGGTCCTCACCGCGCGCACCGCGCGGCTGGCCCTGTCCGGCCGGGTCGACCGGCTCGACGACCGGCCGGGAACCGGCCCGGTGGTCGTGGACTACAAGACCGGCCCGGCGCCACCCGGCCCGGCCGACGCCCGGGACAGCCTGGCCCTGGCCCTGTACGCGCACGCCGCCTCCCGCGTCCTGCGCCGGCCGGTGCGCCAGGTCGAGCTGCACCACCTGCCCACGGGCACGGTCGCGGTCGCGGTGCACGAGGACGGCGCGCTGCAGGACAGGGTGGCGGCGGCCGAGCGGCTGGCTGACCAGGCGGCGTCGGCACAGGACCGGCACCGGGCCGGGGCGGATCCGGACGAGGCGTTCCCGGCCCGGCCGGGGCCCGGCTGCTCCTGGTGCGACTTCCGCCGGCACTGCCCGCCGGGACGGCAGGCGGCGCCGCCGCTGCCCTCCTGGGCCGGGCTGCCCGAGCTGCCCGAGCTGCCCGAGCGGTCGGCGGCGGGCGACCGTCCGGACGGGTTGGGGGCCCTCACTCCTGGACGACGGTGACCAGGTGGGAGATCTTGACCGTCTCCAGCAGGAAGCTCACCACCGGTGCCGGGTTCAGCAGCACCACGTGGCTGGCCGAACGGGCGGCGAGCCGCGCGACGAACCCGATCCCGGTGGAGTCCATGAAGCTGACGTTGCGGCAGTCGACCTCCACGGTCGGGCGCCCGGCGACCATCGCGTCGCCGGCCGCGGTGTCCAGGTCGTCGGCGACGCTGGCGTCGATCTCCCCCGACAGCACCACCCGGACCCGGCCGGACTCCACCAGCACGTGCACCGATCCGGCGTCCGCCGGGCTGGCCGAGGCACCCGGCCTCGAGCCGGGCGCCGACCGCCGGCTGTCGTCGCTGGACATGGTCGGGCATACCTCCGTCGACGGGGCGGCGGGCGCCGACCCCGGTGGTAGGTCAAAATGATGGTCCGGCGGTCAGGTTAGGGCCGGTCGGGACAGGAGGCTCAGTGACCGGGATGCTCAGCGTGGACCCGCTGCCGCGCGTCATGCACGAAGCGGGGGCCGCCGTCCTCCTGGTCGACCTGGCGACCTCCCGGGTGACCTACGCCAACCGGCTGGCCACCCGGATGGCGGGCCAGCAGCAGCTGCCGATGAGCGTGGACCGCTGGGGCGAGCTGGCCGGGCTGACCGACCCGGCCGGATCTGACCTGGCCGCCACCGACGGAACGCTGTCCCGGGTGGCGCGGGGCGAACCGGTGGCCGGGGAGCTGATCCGCCGGGTCTCCCACCGGGCCTCCTCCGGCGCGGCCGACGAGCAGCGCCGCCAGGACCGCCAACCGGCCGCGGCCCCGACGCCGTGGCTGGACAGCCGACCCGCCGAGTTGTGGGTGGAGGACGTCGACGGGCCGCTGTGGGTGGTCGGCTTCCCACTGCACCACGCCGAACCCGCCGAGCCGGGTGGCCGGGCAGGGCAGCTGGACCTGGACCGCGGCGACGGCCCGGAACCGGCCCGCGACGCCGACCAGGCGCTGGTCGTGTTCATGGCCGTCACGCCCGCGGGGGAGCCCGGCGCCGCCCCGGTCGCCGGGATGGACCCGGACTCGATGGGCGCCCGGGCGGTGATCGCCACCGACCTGAGCTTCGCGATCACCGACCCGAGCCTGCCGGACAACCCGCTGGTCTGGGTCAACCCTGCCTTCTCCCGAACCACCGGCTACGGGCGCAGCGAGGTCGTCGGGCGCAACTGCCGCTTCCTGCAGGGTCCGGCGACCGACCCGCGGGTGGTGGCCGTGATGCGAGAGGGCATCCAGCGGCGGGAGGCGGTCACGGTCACCCTGCTGAACTACCGCCGGGACGGCTCGGCCTTCTGGAACCAGGTCTCCCTCTCCCCGGTCTTCGACGGCCAGGGGGAGCTGGTCAACTACGTCGGCGTGCAGGTCGACGTCACCGAACGGGTCGAGGCCGAGCGCGACCGGGAGGAGGCCCGGGCCCGGGTGGAGTTCCTGGCCCGCGTCTCGGCGGCGGTCAGCGGGCTGGACGCGCGACTGGCCATGCGCGAGCTCGGCGCCCTGGTCACCGAGCAGCTGGCCGACGGCTGCCTCGTCGCGGCCGTGGAGAACAGCGCGGTCGAGGTGGTCGCCGCCGCCGGCGAGGTGCCGGTGGAGAGTGTCGGCCGCCGGCGGCGGGCTCCCACCAGCGCCTCGGTCGGCACCGACCCGGTCGGCCAGCTCCTGCTCGGCCGCCGCCAGGAACCCCTCGGGCTGGACGTGGCCGCGGCCCGGGAGCTGACCGGCTCGGTCGGCGCCTGGCTGGCCCGGCTGCTGCCCGGGCACGTCAGCGAACCGGTGCTGGTGCTGCCGATGCGCGGCCGCGGCGAGGTGCTGGCGCTGGTCGTGGTCACCGGGGTCCGGGTCACCGTGGACGACCGGATGCTGCTCGGTGAGGCGGTGGCCCGGTGCGCCCTGGCGGTGGAGAACGCCCGGCTGTTCGCCCGCGAGCACGCGATGGCCGAGACCCTGCAGCGCAGCCTGCTCCCCGGCCCGGTCGCCGTGGCCGACCTGGACGTGTGGGCCCGCTACGCCCCGAACACGGTGGCGGCACAGGTCGGCGGCGACTGGTACGACGTCATCACCCGCCCGGACGGAGGTCACGGCCTGGTGATCGGGGACGTCGTGGGCCACGACGTCGAGGCCGCCGCCGTGATGGGCCAGCTGCGCTCCATCTGCCGGGCCTACGGGTACGAGAGCCAGGACCCGGCGGCCGTGCTGGACCGGGTCGACCAGCTGGCGTTCAGCATGCAGCTGCCCCGGCTGGCCACGGCGGTCTACCTGGACCTGTCCCAGGGGCCGCGGGGCTGGCAGCTGACCTGGGCGAACGCCGGTCACCTGCCCCCGCTGGTGGCGCGTGACCGCCAGGTGCAGGCCCTGCAGGCCGGCGCGGGCACGCTGATCGGTCTGGTGGCCGGTGAACGGCACAACCAGCGGCTGGCGCTCTCCCCCGGGGACTGGCTGGTGCTGTACACCGACGGCCTGGTCGAGCGGCGCGACCGGCCGATGGAGGAGGGGGTGCGGATGCTGCAGGAGGCGATGGTGGCCTCCGCGGCGAGCACGGCGCGCGCCCTGGGGGAGGAGCTGCTGGCCGCCGTCGGCCGGGACCCCGACGACGACCTGGCTCTGGTCGTGGTGCGTATCCCGCAGGTCGGCGGCCCGATGGCCGGTCAGGTGGAACGCACCTTCGAGGCCACCCGGACGGCGCCGCGGGCCGCCCGGGCGTTCGCCACCCAGTGGCTGCGGGCCGCCGGCACAGCCAGCGCGACACCGGCCCTGATCGTGGTCTCCGAGCTGGTCACCAACGCCGTCCGGCACGCCCGGGCACCGGTGCGGGTGGCCCTGGCCCTGCAGGACACCCGGATCCGGGTCGAGGTCGGCGACCGCAGCCGGATCCCGCCCGACCCGGGCGCCGCCCGCGGTGACGTCGGCGGCCGCGGCCTGGGCATCGTGTCCGCCCTGGCCGACTGGGGCTGGCGGGCGGAGGAGGACGGCAAGACGGTGTGGGCGCTGCTGCACCCCGAGCCGGACCACCACCTCTGAGCCGTCCAGCCCCACCAGCCGGTCAGGCCGGCGGCCGGTCGGGGGCGGGGCGGACGATGCGCAGTGTGGAGCCCTCCCGTCGGTGGGTCGCCTCGAACGAGACCACCTCGCCGTCCGGCATCACCGGGGAGGGCGAGTGGTCCAGGCTCCAGCCGTTCAGCCGCGCCCGCAGCGTGTGCAGCCCGGTGCGGGTCTGCTCGGCCGCTAGGCCGGCCATCCCGGGCGGGTCGGCCAGGTCGGGGTCGGCGGCCGCGTACAGCGCCCGGGCCCAGCGCGGCAGGCTGGCGAAGGCCAGGCCGGCCATCGGTGCCCAGGCCGGCAGCGGCTGGCCGGCCGCGGCGACCGGATCATCGTGCAGCACCTCCCACGCGGCGTGCACGGCAGCCGAACGGGCCGGCCGGCGCGGCCGCAGGCGGGTCATCGCCCGGGTCAGCTCACGTCGGGAGGTCGGCAGTGACTCCGGCTCGGCGCCGAACAGGGCACCGATCCGGACCTGCTCGGCGATGTAGGCGTCCTGCTGGGCCCCGCTCAGGGCCAGGCCACCGTGCTGGGTGACGATCAGGAAGGACTCCACCCGGCAGCAGTGCAGCCACACCAGGTGGTCGGGCCGGTCCGCGTCGTAGACCACGCCGTCCCGGGTCACCCCGGTGGCCAGGGTGTTGCGGGCCCGGGTGCGCGAGGCGGCGGTCATCGCCTCAGTCATGGACCCGAAGGTCATCAGGGCGACGGTCTCCACCATCGCCGACAGTCGCCGCCACGGGTCGGGGTGGGCGGCCGGGTGCTCCAGCATCGCGGCCGAGGTCACCGGGTTGATGACCTGCACCAGCAGGGTGCGCAGCGCGGCCACCCCGACCAGCGGGTCGAGGTGGACCAGCCAGGTAACGCTGTCCGGCGCGAACGGGCCACCCTCGAGCTCGGCGCGGTCGTCCTGCCCACCGCCGCACCTGCCCATGTCCCGCTCGTCCATCCCCCTCACCCTCCTGCACCCATCTGCCCTGCGCACCTCGGACCCGACCGAGGGCCCACGCCCGACCGGACCGGGACCCGATCGCCCCGACCGGACCCGGGCCGGGACTGACGCCTGGTGCCGTTGGCCCCACAATGGGGCGCAGGGAAGGCCCGCAGAACCGGAGGGGACCAGTTCGTGACGCTCATCCTGGCCGTGGCCAACCAGAAGGGCGGGGTGGCCAAGACGACGTCGGTCGCCTCACTCGGTGCTGCCTTCGCCGAGCACGGCCTGCGGGTGCTGCTGGTCGACCTGGACCCGCAGGCCTGCCTGACCTTCTCCCTGGGCGTCGATCCCGAGGAGGTCCAGCTCAGCGTGCACGACGTGCTGGTGGGGCGGGTCGGCGCGGCCGACGCCCTTCAGGCGGCCGACGACGGGGTGGACCTGCTGCCGGCGACCATCGACCTGGCCGGGGCGGAGGCGGCGCTGATGCCCCGGGCCGGCCGCGAGCACGTGCTGCGCGCCGCGCTCGCAGAGGTGGTGGACGGCTACGACCTGGTGCTGCTGGACTGCTCGCCCTCGCTCGGGGTGCTCACCCTCAACGCGCTGACCGCGGCCGACGAGGTGGTCATCCCGCTGCAGTGCGAGATGCTCAGCCACCGCGGGGTCGGTCAGCTGCTCGACACCATCCACGACGTGCAGCGGATCCTGAACGCCCGGCTGACCGTGCGCGGGGTGCTGCCGACGATGTACGACGGGCGCACCTCGCACGCCCGTGCCGTGCTGGCCGACGTCGCCGCCCGTTACGGGCTGCCGGTGCTCGACCCGGCCATCCCGCGGTCGGTGCGGTTCGCCGAGGCGCCGGGCGTGGGCCGTTCCATCCTGACCACCGCCCGCGGCTCCAAGGGCGCCGAGGCCTACCGGGAGGTCGCCGAGAGCCTGCTGCGGTCGTGGAGGATCGGGCCCGGACGACGCGGCGGACGTCAGCGGACCATCGCGCTAACCGACGGTGACCCCGCCGGCGACGACACCGTCACCGGCAGCGACACCGGTGGGGTCCAGCTGGCCCCGGCCAGGGAGCGCTGAACCCTCCGGTCCGCGGTCTGGCCCCGGGCGCGGACGTCGCCCGGCGGCGTCAGTCGGTCACAGTGGTGGCGGCCTCGGCGCTCTCGCCGTGCCCGCGTCCCCGGCCGCTCCGACGACGCCGACGACGCGGTGCCCCGCCGTCGGCGGCGGAGGGCTCGCCCGGTGCGTCGCCGTGGCCGGTGTGATCGGCGGTCCGGGCCGGCTGGGCGCCGGCCTCGGAGGCCGGGGAGGCGCTCGGGGAGGAGGCCCCGGTCGGCCGGTTCTCGGCGCCGTCCACCGGGTGGCCGCCGCGGGTCCGGCGGCGCTGACGCTCCCGCCGCGGCCGGCTGGGGGCGGTCTCGGCGGCTGGCGCGGCGCCGCGGCCGTGGCCTGCGCCGCGGTCCCCGGTCCGTCCCCGACCGGTCTCGCCCAGGTCCTCCAGGACCTCGGCGCCCAGTCCGGCCCGGGTCCGCTCGGTGCGCGGCAGCCGGCCCTTGGTGCCCTCGGGGATGTCCAGCTCCTCGTAGAAGTGCGGGGAGGTGGAGTAGGTCTCGACCGCCTCCGGGATGCCCAGGTCCAGCGACTTGTCGATCATCGACCAGCGGGTCACGTCGTCCCAGTCGACGAAGGTCACCGCGGTGCCGGTGTTCCCGGCCCGGGCCGTGCGCCCGATCCGGTGCAGGTAGGTCTTCTCGTCCTCGGGGCAGGTGTAGTTGACCACGTGGGTGACGTCGTCCACGTCGATCCCGCGGGCGGCCACGTCGGTGGCCACCAGGACGTCCACCTTGCCGTTGCGGAAGGCCCGCAGCGCCTGCTCGCGGGCGCCCTGGCCGAGGTCGCCGTGCAGGGCGGCAGCGGCGAAACCCCGCTCGACCAGGTCCTCGGCGACCCTGGCCGCCGTCCGCTTGGTCCGGCTGAAGACGATGGTCAGCCCACGGTCCCGGGCCTGCAGCAGTCGGGCGACCATCTCGATCTTGTCCATCGAGTGCGCCCGGTACACGACCTGCTTGATCGTCTTCACGGTGGCGCCGTCGTCGGTGGGGTCGGAGGCCCGGATGTGCGTGGGCTGGGTCATGTACCGGCGGGCCAGGGCCACCACCGGGCCCGGCATGGTCGCCGAGAACAGCATCGTCTGGCGGCCGTCCGGGGTGCGGGCGAGCAGCTTCTCGACGTCGGGCAGGAAGCCCAGGTCGAGCATCTCGTCGGCCTCGTCCAGCACCACGGCGCGCACCCGGCCCAGCTCGAGCAGGCCCTGCTGGGTCAGGTCCAGCAGCCGGCCGGGGGTGCCGACCACGACCTCGACGCCGCGCCTGAGCGCCTCGACCTGCGGCTCGTAGGCCCGGCCGCCGTAGACGGTGAGCACCCGCGCGGCCAGCTGGGAGGCGGCCCGGGTCAGGTCGCCGGCCACCTGGACGGCCAGCTCGCGGGTCGGGACCACGACCAGCGCCTGCGGCGCGCCGGGCTGCTCCAGCTCCTCGAAACCGGGGTCGCCGGGGCCGACCACCCGCTGCACCAGCGGGATGCCGAAGCCCAGGGTCTTGCCGGTCCCGGTCTTCGCCTGCCCGATCAGGTCGTGGCCGGCCAGCGCCAGCGGCAGGGTCATCGCCTGGATCGGGAACGGGTGGGTGATGCCGCCCTTGGCCAGGGCGTCGGCGATCGGTTGCGCGACACCGTAGTCGAGGAAGGTCTTGTCATCTGTGGAGGTCACGTGAGGCCTTATCGGTCGGGCCGGGGGCCGCACGCCAGGGTGTCCGCGCAAGGAGCTCACGCCGCACCGAAACGGGCCCCCCAGGGGGCTCAGGAGCCGATCGAGCTCGCCGACCGGGCACCAGGTACTCACCGATGGTAGCGCCAATGTCCGGGCTAACCTGCACTGATGAGCTCCAGCCCACCTCCGCGGTCCGTCTCGGCGGCCGACCATGAAGCCGTCGTCGACCTGCTCGGGGTGCTCGCCTACGGCGAGCTGACCGCCTTCTTCCGGCTGTCCGCGGACGCCGGACTGGCCCCGACCCTGGAGGCCAAGGCGGCCCTGGGGCGGCTGGCGGTGACCGAGTTCTCGCACTTCGAGGCGCTGCGTCAGCGCCTGACCGAGCTGGACGCCGACCCGGACGCCGCGATGGGCCCGTTCGTCGCGGCGATCGACGCCTTCCACGAGCGCACGTCGCCGCGGGACTGGCTGGAGGGGCTGGTGAAGGCCTACGTGGGTGACGGGATCGCCAAGGACTTCTACCGCGAGATCAGCGCCTACTTGGACGCCGACACCCGCGAGCTGGTCGGGGAGGTCTCCGAGGACGCCGCGCAGGCCGGCTTCGTGGTCGGCGCGGTGCGCGGGGCGATCGCGGCCAACCCGCGGCTGGCCGGCCGGCTGGCGCTGTGGGGACGGCGGCTGGTCGGCGAGGCCCTCAGCCAGGCCCAGCGGGTGGCGGCCGACCGGGACGGGCTGACCTCGCTGCTGGTCGGGTCGGCCGACCGGCCGGGAGCCGACATCACCGAGCTGGTGGACATGTTCGGCCGGCTGACCGCCTCGCACAGCAGGCGCATGGCCGAGCTGGGCCTGTCCGCCTGAACCCGGGGCCCGAGGTCCTCAGAGCGTGCCGAAGCCGACCCGCGGCCGCTCCTCCACGCCGAGCTCGACGTAGGCGATCACGGCGCCGGGGACCAGTACCCGCCGTCCGCGCTCGTCGGTCAGGGCGAGCAGGGTGCCCTTCTGCACCGCTTCGGAGACCGCCTGGGCGACGCTGTCCGCGCTCTCGCCGGTCTCCAGGACGACCTCACGCGCAGCGTCCTTGACGCCGATCTTGATCTCCACGTGTTCCTCCCGCTGACCTGCTGTGGTGGTGCCGGGATGCCCCGGCGAAGCGACCCTAACCCAGCGCGGTCTCGGCCCCGTGCTCGGCCCGGGGGAACCCGCGGATGCCGCGCCAGGACAGCTGGGCGACCAAGGTGTCGGCGACCTCCCGGGCGGTCGGCCGCCCGGCCCCGATCCAGTACCGGGCGGTGGTCTGGGCCATCCCGGTCAGCGCCACCCCCAGCAGCTCGGCCTGCTCGACCGGCAGGCCGGTCTCGGCGTGGATCACCTCGGCGATCGCGCCGGCGCACTCCAGGTTGAGCCGGTCCACCCGCTGCCGCACGGCGTCCTCGCTGGTCAGGTCCGACTCGAAGACCAACCGGAAGGCCTCGCCGTCGCGGTCGACGAACTCGAAGAACGCGGCGATCGTGGCCGCCACCCGGGCCTTGTTCTCGGCGGTGCTGGCCAGGGCCCGCCGGACCTCGGTGAGCAGTTCCGCGCTGTGCTGGTCCAGCAGTGCCAGGTACAGGTCGAGCTTGCCCGGGAAGTGCTGGTAGAGAACAGGTTTGCTGACCCCGGCCCGGACCGCGATGTCGTCCATCGCCGCCGAGTGGTAGCCCTGGGCGACGAACACCTCGCGGGCCGCGGTGAGCAGCTGGGCGCGCCGGGCGCTGCGCGGTAGACGCGTGGCGGTGGTGCGTGTGTCCGGAGCGGTCACGACACCCCCCTTCCCTCGATCAGCCTGACGGTCCTCGGTGATCGCCGGGCGCCGGCCGTGGCCGGTCGGTGCATCGTACGCGCCGGTAACTTCCGGGCCGTGCGGCGCGCGGGCCCGTCCGACGCGCCGTGCGGCCCGCCACCCGGCCGCCACGCCGAGCGGCCCGGCGCGGGCCTAGGCTGAGCGGATGCAGCCGCTGGTGGAGCCGGGCCCGGAGCTGGCGCCGGCCGAGGTCCGCCGTTACGCGCGTCACCTGACCCTGCCGGACGTGGGCCTGACCGGGCAGCGCCGGCTGCGCAACGCCAGGGTGCTGGTGGTCGGGGCCGGTGGGCTGGGCAGCCCGGTGCTGATGTACCTGGCGGCGGCCGGGGTGGGCGTGATCGGCGTGGTCGACGACGACCGGGTCGAGGAGTCCAACCTGCAGCGCCAGGTGGTGCACGGGCTGGCCGACCTCGGGACACCCAAGACCTCATCGGCCGCGCGGGCCCTGGCCCGGCTGGACCCGAGCGTGCGGGTGGTCGAGCACCCGGTGCGGCTGACCCGGGACAACGTGCTGGAGCTGGCCGGCGACTACGACCTGGTGGTGGACGGCACCGACAACTTCCCCACCCGGTACCTGGTCAACGATGCCTGCGCGATCCTTGGCAAGCCGTACGTGTGGGGGTCGATCTTCCGTTTCGACGGTCAGGTCAGCGTGTTCTGGGCCGGCCACGGCCCCACCTACCGGGACCTGCACCCCGAGCCGCCGCCGCCCGGCGCGGTGCCCTCGTGCGCCGAGGGCGGGGTGCTGGGCGTGCTGTGCGGGGTGATCGGGTCGTTGATGGCCACCGAGGCGGTGAAGCTGATCACCGGCGTCGGCGAACCGCTGCTCGGCCGGGTCCTGGTCTACGACGCGCTCGCCCTGACCTTCCGCACCCTTCGGCTGCGACCGGACCCGGCGCTCGCCCCGATCACCGAGCTGCCGCAGGACCTGGCCTTCTGCGCGGTGCCGGGCGCCGAGGCCGAGCCGCCGGCGATCAGCGCCCGCGAGCTCGACGTGATGCTGGCCGCCCGGGAACGTGGGGAGGCCGACTTCCTGCTGGTCGACGTGCGCGAGCCGGTGGAGGCCGAGATCGTGCGGATCGAGGGATCGGTTCTGGTGCCCAAGTCCGGGATCGATGCCGGGCAGGGCCTGTCCGCCCTGCGCGCGATGGCCGCCGGCCGGCGGGTGGTCGTGCACTGCAAGAGCGGCGGCCGTTCTGCCCAGGTGCTGACCCTGCTGCTGGAGCAGGGCTACCCCGATGCCGTGCACCTGGACGGCGGGGTGCTGGCCTGGGTGCGCGACGTCCGGCCGGACCTGCCCGCGTACTGATCCGCCGACCCCGTGTGCTGAGCCGCCGACCGGCGGGTCGCCGGCGTGCACGCCACCGCCCGGTCACCCGGAGGTGGTGCACTGTTCAGGTGTCGCCGAACCGTCTCGAGGCCGTGTACCTGGTGGCCCTGGTCCAGCTGCTGCTGGCCGCCGTGCTGGCCTGGCGTGACCGGCACCAGCGCGAGCGCCGCCCCACCTCGGCCGGCCTGCTGCTGGTCGGCTGCGGGCTCTGGCTGCTGGTCAACAGCGTCGGTGAGGGTCCGGTCTTGCTGCACGTCGCTCAGGGGCACGGCCTGACCCTGGCCGACGTGCCCGGTCTGCTGCTCGGCGCCTGGGCGGTGGGGATGCTGGTCGCGTCCTGGCTCGCCCACCGGGGCCGGCCCTCCCAGTCCTCAGCCCAGCCGGTGCCCGTCGGTCAGGGCGTGGGCGCCCAGCTCCCAGCGGCCGGCGTCCAGGGCGAGGCTGTAGACGACGCCGTCCAGGACGACGGTCCGCAGGACCTGGCCGCCGGTAGGGACGGAACGGACCGGTTGCAGTGACGGCCCGGCCACCGGCAGCAGGACCAGCGAGCCGGACGAGGCGTCGGCGCCCCCGTCCACCCCGACGGAGGGGCCCTGGACCGGCAGCACCGCCTGGGTGCCGGCCAGGGTGAACGCCTGCGGGTCGGTCTCCACCGGCGACCATGAGGCGGGCAGCACGACCCGGTCCAGCAGCCGGGGCCGGGAGGGGTCGCCGACGTCCAGCAGCGACAGCTGCAGGCCCCGGTCGGCGCCGTCCGGGCCGATGTCACGTCCCACCCCGAGCAGCCGACCACCGGTCAGCGGCTGCAGGAACGAGGAGTACCCGGTCAGCTCCAGGGCGCCGGCCCGCCGGGGATGGCGCGGGTCGCTGAGGTCCAGTACGAACAACGGGTCGACCCGCTCGAAGGTCACCACGTAGGCACGGTCGCCGAGGAACCGCACGGACCGGATGCTCTGCTGCGGCCCCAGCCCGGTCAGCACGCCGACCTGCTCCAGCCGCGACCCCTGCACGCGCACGGTGGTCACCCGCGACTGCGTGCTGAGCGCCGTCACCGGGCCGAAGGAGCCCGACCGCCCTGGCGTCCGGACCGGGCCGGGCGCGCCGGCCGAAGCGGCGGGCCCAGCTCGACCAGCGGCGGCCGGGCCCGGCCCAGGGGTCACCAGGCTGTGCGCGGCGGTCGTCGTGGTGGCCACCCGCAGCACCCCGTCATGCTCGTCCATCGCGTACCGGTCGAGCAGCGTGCCGGGCACCTGACCGGAGGCCACGGCGGTGGGCGGCGCACCCGGGCGGCCGTTGTCGAACAGGTACAGGGAGCTGGTGGACAGCACCGCGGCGGCCGCCGGGGGCTCGACGGGCGCCTCCGGTGGGACGGCGACCGCCGTGAGCGGACGGACCACACCGACCGGGGAGGCCGGCCACTGCGAGGTGGCCACCCAGGTGTGCGACCCGGTGGCGTAGACGGTGCCGGCGCCGGCCAGCACGGCGGCCGACCGCCACCGCGGCGGGCCGGCCGCACCCAGGTCCAGCGTGCTCAGCACCAGCAGCCCCAGGTCCCGCCCGGACCGGGGTACCACGACGTCACCGCAGGCCAGCAGATCCTGGGCCTGGCTGGTGCCCCCTGACTCACCGACCTGCAACCGGGGCAGCCAGTCGGCCAGCGTGGAGCGGGCCACCGCCTGCCGGTTGGCCGCCAGGGCGGCCGCCCGGTCGGCGTCGCCGGTGCCCTGCGGGGTCACCATCACCGGCCCCCGGGCCTGGGTGCCCAGCACGAGCCGGACCGTGCCGCCGTCCAGCCGGGCGCCCAGCAGCTCACCAGGCAGCCGGGTGGTGGACAGCAGCCGCGGTCGCGCCGGGTCACGCAGGTCGACCTGCAGCGCGGTGGTCGAGGGACCCACCGGCGCCTCGGGCAGTGCGCCGGGCAACGGTCCGGCCGGCCCGGGCGCCGGGTCCGAGCGCAGCACCAGGGCCCGGTCCCCGGCCAGTAGCAGCTGCCAGCCGGCGCCGGCCGGAAGGGACAGCTGGCCGAGTGTGCTGCTGCGCCCGGCGGCCAGCCGGCTGACCCGCAGCCGGTCACCGCCCACCCAGACCAGCAGGTCTCCGCGCAGCCGGGCCAGGTCGGCCTCGTCCACGCCGGTGACCTGCACCTGCGGGCGGGAGGAGACACCGGCTGACGCGGCAACCAGGCCGGCGGCCGAGCTGCTGGCCACGCCGGGCACGGTTGCCGGGCCGGCCGCGCCCGGCGCAGCGACCAGCGGGAGGACCGGCTGCAGCCCGTAGGGCCCTACCTGCGCCTGCGCCCGGCGGCGGAAGGCGGCCAGCAGGTCCGGGCACGACGCCCGGGCCACCGCCACGGTGTCCACCAGCGACCCGGCGGCCGACGACCCGGCGGCCGGTCTGACCGGGCGCCCGCCGGGGCCGGATGACCCGCCCGGGGACGTCGAGGAGGAGCAGCCCGCCAGGCAGGCCCCGGCCACGGCCAGGCCGGCCGCACCGGCGGTCAGGGACCGCAGCCACCGCCCCGCCGATGTTCTGGACGTCGACGCCGGTGGCCGCCACGCTGCGCTCATCAGGTGCTCCTCCGGTCCGCGGTCGAGGTCTTGGGTGTCGGACGGCGCCGGGGGCCGGGCGGTTCCGTGGCAGCATCGACCCATGCCCGAACAAGACGTGCCCAGCAGCCACCGCGCCGTCAGCCTGGAGCGGCTGGAGGAAGGGGTGTACCTGGCCCGCAACCAGCGCGGTGACCAGCTGCGCTTCGGTAGCCGGGCCGGGGACGCGTTCTCGCCGGTCGAGCTGCTGCTCGCCGCGATCGCCGGCTGCTCGGCGGTGGACGTCGACGTGGTCACCGGCCGCCGGGCCACCGCCGACCGGTTCGAGGTGAGCGCGGAGGCCGAGGCGGTGCGCGACGAGCAGGGGAACATCCTGCGCGACATCACCCTGACCTTCAGCGTGACCTTCCCCGAGGGAGCGCAGGGGGACGCCGCCCGCGAGGCGCTGCCGCGCGCGGCGCGGGCCAGCCACGACCGGACCTGCACGGTGTCCCGGACCATCGAGGCGGGCACCCCGGTCCGGGTGGTGCTCGACTGACACCCCGGCCCGCCGGTGACCGCCCCGAGGACGACCCCGGCCCGGACCTCGACCGCGACGATCCCGGCGTCCGGGGTGATCGAAGCGCCGGAGGCTGGGCCGAGGAGCTGCCGCGGTTCGCGGCGGCCGTGCTGGACGTCGTCGACCAGATCCCGCCGGGCGCCGTGCTGACCTACGGCGACGTTGCCGAGCTGCTGGCCGAGGGTGGCCCGCGGCAGGTCGGTGCCGTGCTCTCCCGGTACGGCGCTGCCGTGGCGTGGTGGCGGGTGCTGCGGGCCGACGGCTCCTCCGTCCCGCCGCTGCAGGCTCGGGCCGCGGAGCACTGGCGGCGGGAGGCCACCCCGCTGCGCGCCGACGGCCGGCGGGTCGACCTGCGGCTTGCCCGCTGGACGCCCTCCGGCGTGCACCGGCCCGGTGAGCCGGCCCGCTGAGCAGGCTTGATGAGCAGGCTGCTCGTGGCGGCGGGGATCTGTCGGTGCCGCGTGATGGGATCGACTCATGCCCAGCTCCCCGCCCGCCCCGACCGTCCTGCTGCCGCCCCGGCAGCGTCCGGAGCCGATCGGGCTGAGGCTGACGCGCCGGCAGGCCGAGGCGGTCGACCAGCGCCAGGGGCAGGGCCCGCTGGTGATCGTCGGCGCCCCTGGGTCGGGTACCACGACGGCGCTGCTGGAGGTCGTCCTGGCCCGGATCGAGCGGGACGGCGTGCGGCCCGAGCAGGTGCTCGTGCTGGGCCCTGGTCGGCAGCGGACCGCTGAGCTGCGGGAGCGGCTCAGCCGTCGCCTGGGCCGCACGCTGCGCTCGCCGGTCGCCCGGACGCCGCACTCGTTCGCCTTCGGGCTGCTGCGCGCGCGGGCGGTGCTGGCCGGCGCGGTCGAGCCGCGGCTGATCTCCGGGCCCGAGCAGGACCAGGTCCTGGGTGAGCTGCTGGCCGGTCATCAGCTCGGCGCCGGCGCCGCACCGGACTGGCCGGCGACCATCGGCCCCCAGGTGCGCGCCCTGGTGGGTTTCCGGCACGAGCTGCGTGACCTGCTGATGCGTGCGGTGGAGCGGGGCCTGGACGGTCCGGCCCTGGCCCGGCTGGGTCGTCGCTGCGCCCGCCCGGAGTGGGTCGCGGCGGCCGCCGTGCTGGAGGAGTACCTCGACGTGACGGCCCTGGCCGATGCGGGGGCCTTCGACCCGGCCGCGATCGTCGACCACGCGGCCCGGCTGCTCGCCGGCCCCGGTCCGCTGCCCGGCCCGGCGCTGAACCTGGTGGCGGTGGACGCCGCGCAGGAGCTCACCGCGGCCGGTGAGCGGCTCGTCCGGGCGTTGGGCGCCCGGGGGGCCGACCTGGTGCTGGCCGGCGACCCGGACGCCGCCGTGGAGGCCTTCCGCGGCGCCCGGCCCCGTTTCCTGGCCGAGGCGGGCCGGCTCACCTCCCCATCGGGAGCGGCCGCTCGGGTCGTCGTGCTCGACGGCGTGCTGCGGCACGGCGTCCAGGTCCGGGAGGCGGTCGCCCGGGTCTCGGGGCGGATCTCCAGCGCCGGCCTGGTCGCGCACCGCGAAGCGGTGGCCACCGGGGCTCCCGGCCAGCCGGTGCCGGCCACCTCGGGGGTGCAGACCCACCTGCTCGCCTCGGCCAGCCAGGAGGCGTCGTTCGTCGCCGCCGAGCTGCGCGCGGCGCACATTCGTGACGGCCTGCCGTGGGAGCAGATGGCCGTGGTCGCCCGGTCCGCCTCGGCTCTGCACCTGGTCCGCAGGGTCCTGGCGACGGCCGGCGTCCCGGTGGCCACCGGCACGGCGGAGGTCGCCCTGCGTGACGAGCCGGCGGTGGTTCCGCTGCGGCTGGCCCTGCGCGCCGCGCTCGACCCGGCCTCGATCACGCCCGAGGTGGCTGTGCTGCTGCTCACCGGGCCGTTGGGCGACGCCGACACCCTCACCCTGCGCCGGCTTCGACAGGCGTTGCTCAGCCGGTCACCGGGCCCGGTCAGCGGTACCGCCACCGGGCCCGGGTCGCCCGGCCCCGGGCGGGCGCTGCCGGTGCCGCCCGGGCGGGCCGACGAGGAGCTGGCCCGGTGCCTGGCCGCTGCCCAGCCGCCGGTCGGGCTGCCGGCCGGCGCAGGCGGACCGTTGCTGGCGGTGCACCGGGTGCTGGCCGCCGCCCGGCAGGCGTCCCTCGGCGGCTCCGTCGAGCAGGTGCTCTGGGCGCTGTGGGAGGCCTCCGGGCTGGCCGGTCGCTGGGAGCGCACCGCGCTGGCCGGCGGGTGGCGCGGTGCCCGCGCCGACCGCGACCTCGACGCCGTGCTGGCCCTGTTCGAGGCGGCCGGGCAGTGGACCGAGCGGCTGCCGAACTCCGGCCCGCTGGCCTTCCTGGACGAGATCGAGGGCCAGCAGCTGCCGGCCGACACCCTCGCCGCCCGGACGCCGGGGGAGGGAACGGTCAGCGTGCTCAGCGCGGCGGCCGCGGCCGGCCGGGAGTGGGACCTGGTCCTGGTGCCCGGGGTGCAGGAGGGCGTCTGGCCCGACCTGCGGCTGCGGGACTCCCTGCTCGGCGCGCAGGCGCTCAGCGACCTGCTGGACGACCGGGTCGCCGGTGGCGGGGAGCACCTGAAGGCCCGCCGTCGCGCCGTGCTGGACGATGAGCTGCGGCTGTTCTGCGTGGCCGTCAGCCGCGCCCGGCGTCGCCTGGTGGTGACCGCGGTGCGTTCCGAGGAGGAGCTGCCCTCGCCCTTCCTGGACCTGGTGGACGGCGCCGTGCAGGAGCGGTCGCTGACCGTGCCCGACCGGGCGATGACCTTCTCCGGGCTGGTGGCCGAGCTGAGGTCGGTGGTCACCGACGCGCAGGCGCCGCCCGGCCGCCGGGAGCAGGCCGCGACCGAGCTGGCCCGGTTGGCGGCCGCGGGGGTCCCCGGCGCGCATCCGCGGGACTGGTATGCGCTGGGTGGGCTGAGCGTGGACCGGCCGCTGGTCCCCGGACAGGACCCGGTCCGGGTCTCACCGAGCTCGGTCGAGGCCTTCAGCAGCTGCGCCCTGCGCTGGCTGCTGGACCGCCGGGCCGGCGGGGCGAGGCCGGCCGGGCGCGCCCAGGCGATCGGTGACCTGGTGCACGGTCTGGCCCAGGACGTCCCGGACGCCGACCCGCAGCGGCTGACCGAGCTGCTGGAGGAGCGGCTGCCGGCGCTGGGTCTGGCGGACACCTGGGTGGACCGCCGCGACGCCGAGCGCTGCCGGGAGATGGTCCGGCGGCTCACCGAGTACGTGGTCGGCGCCGAGCGAGAGGGCCGGCGGCTGCGCGGGGTCGAGCTCACCCTGCGGGCCGACGTCGGCCGGGCCCAGGTTGCCGGCCGGGTCGACCGGCTCGAGGAGGACGCGCAGGGCCGGGTGGTCGTCGTGGACTGGAAGACGGGGCGGGGTAAGCCCTCCGCCCAGGAGCTGGCCCGGCACGCCCAGCTCGGGGTCTACCAGGCGGTGTCCGAGTCGCAGCCGTCGGCGCCGCCCAGCGGGGGTGCCGTCCTGGTCCAGCTCGGCGGAACCACCAAGAAGCTGTCGGTGCAGCAGCAGCCGCCGCTGGCCGAGGACCCGGATCCAGGCTGGGCCCGTGAGCTGCTGGAACGTACCGCCGAGGGGATGGCCGGGGCCAGCTTCCCGGCGACGGTGGGTGAGGACTGCCGCATCTGCTCGGTCCGGCGGGCCTGTCCCGCGCAGCCCCAGGGCCGGCAGGTGGGCTCGTGAGCCGCCGTCCGGAGGCCGGTGACCTGCAGCTCGATCTCGATGTGGAGCCGGCCGGGCCGGGCCGGTCGGTGCGGCCGGCGGCGCGGAGCTCGAGCCCGCGCCGGGGTGCTGCGCCCGAGCACCAGCCGCCCGGGGCGGTGGGCCAGCAGCTGATGGTGCCCGGCACCGGCCGGTTCAGCGCCGCCGACATCGCCGCGGCGCTGCGCCGGCCGGCCCCCACCCCCGAGCAGACCCACGTGGTGCAGGCCCCGGTGGGACCGATGCTGGTGGTGGCCGGGGCCGGGTCCGGCAAGACCGAGACGATGGCGGCCCGGGTGGTGTGGCTCGTGGTCAACGGTCACGTCCGGCCCGAGGAGGTGCTCGGGCTGACCTTCACCCGAAAGGCGGCCGCCGAGCTGGCCGAACGGATCCGGGCCCGGCTGCGGGCGCTGGCCCGCGCCGGGCACATCCCGCCGGCCGAGCCCGTCGCGGTCTCCACCTATCACTCCTACGCGGGCCAGGTGGTCCGCGACCACGGCCTGCGGATCGGTGTCGAGCCGGACGCCCGGCTGCTGACCGAGGCGGCCGCGTGGCAGCTGGCGGCCGAGGTGGTCACCGGCTGGCCGCACGACCTCAGCGGCGTCGATGCTGCGCCGTCCACCGTGATCGCGGCGGTGCTCGCCCTGGCGGGGGAGTGTGCCGAGCACCTGACCCGCCCTGCGGCGGTGGCCACGACCATCCAGCAGTACCTGGAGCACCTGCAGGGGCTGCCCGCCTCGGTCGGCGACCGGACGCCGGGCCGGGTCACCGCCCGGGTCGCCGACGCCGTCGCAGCGCTGCGGTCGCGGGCCGCGCTGATCCCCCTCGTGCAGGCCTACCTGGACCGCAAGCGGGCGCTCGGCGTGCTGGACTTCGGGGACCACGTGGCCCTGGCCGCCGAGGTGGCCGGCACCGTGCCGCAGGTCTCGGCCGGGGAACGCGAGCGGTTCCGGGTGGTCCTGCTCGATGAGTTCCAGGACACCAGCCACGCCCAGCTGGAGCTGCTCCGGCACCTGTTCGGGGCCGGCCACCCGGTGACCGCGGTCGGCGACCCTCACCAGTCCATCTACGGCTGGCGGGGTGCCTCGGCCGGGAACCTGCAGCGCTTCCCCGAGCAGTTCCCGCTCGCCCCCGGCCGCCCGGCCCCGGTGCACTGGCTGACCACCAGCTGGCGCAACGACACCGCGGTGCTGTCCGCCGCGAACGTGGTCGCGGGCCCGCTGCGGACCCCGGCCCCCTGGGTGCGGCCGGACGCCGTGCAGGTGCCGGCGCTGGCGGCCCGCCCGGGCGCCGGACCGGGCCGGGTGAAGGTCGCCTGGCACTGCACGGTGGAGGAGGAGGCCGAGGCGATCGCCGACCTGGCCGAGCTGGCCTGGGCGGCCCGCGAGCCGCAGCCGCAGCCGCAGCCGCAGCCGCAGCCGCAGCCGCAGCCGCAGCCGCAGCCGCAGCCGCAGCCGAGGAGCATGGCCGTGCTCTGCCGGGCCCGCAGCCAGTTCCCGGTGATCGAGGCGGCCATCCGCGCCCGGGGCGTCCCGGTGGAGGTCGTCGGTCTCGGTGGGCTGCTGGACGTGCCCGAGGTGGCGGACGTGCGGGCCACGCTGGCCGTGCTGGCCGACCCCGGCCGGGGGGACGCGCTGGTCCGGCTACTCACCGGGCCGGCGACCGCACTGGGCGCCGGCGACCTGGACGCGCTCGGCGCGCGGTCGGTCGAGCTGACCCGCGACCTGGGGCCGGCGGCCGAACCGAGCCTGGCAGCCGCGGTCGCCGACCCTCCGCCGAGGGGGTGGAGGGGACCTGCGGGCCAGCAGCTGTCCGAGACCGGTCGGGAAAGGGTCGCCGTGCTGGGTCACCGGCTCGGGTTGCTGCGGGAGAGCATGGCGCGCGGTTGCCCGACCCTGGCCGAGCTGGTGCACGAGGTGGAGCGGGTGCTGCAGCTGGACCTGGAGGTGGCGGCCCGACCCGGCCAGGACCCGGCCACCGCCCGAGTCCATCTGGACGCCTTCGCCGACGTCGCCGCCTCCTTCACCGACGTCGGCCGGGTGGTGGCCGGCCCGGCGGCGCTGGCCGGTTTTTTGGCCTGGCTGGACGCCGCCGAGGAGACCGAGCGCGGCCTCGAACGCCCGGTCGCCGACCAGGTGGAGGACGCCGTCCAGCTGCTGACCGTGCACGCGGCCAAGGGCCTGGAGTGGGACGTCGTGGCGGTCCCCGGACTGCACGACGGCGGTTTCCCGGGCGGCAGCAGCGGCCGACCGATCAGCATCGGCCGGGGGTGGCTGGGCGGGCTCAGCGGCAGCGACCTGCTGCCCTACCCGCTGCGCGGGGACCGCGCCGGACTCCCGTGCTGGCGCTCGCTGTCGGCGACCAGCCTTCCGCAGGCCCAGGCCGACACCGAGACCTTCCTGCAGCAGGGGGGCGAGCACCTGCTGGCCGAGGAACGACGACTGGCCTACGTCGCCTTCACCCGGGCGCGCAGCCACCTGCTGGTGTCCGGCGCCCAGTGGGGAGAGGGCCGCAGCGCCCGCGTGCCGTCGCCCTACCTGCTCGAGCTGCTCGGCGGCGACCCGCGCACCGACCCGGTCCAGCCACCGGATGGCGTCTCGGCCGGGAGGTGGGTTCCTCTGCCGGCGTCGGGCGAGACGAACCCGCGGGCGGCGCTGGCGGCGAGCACGCCCTGGCCGCGTGACCCGGCCGGCAGCCGCAGGACCGGTCTGGAGGGCGGCGCCGCTCTCGTCCTGGCCGCCCTGGACGTTCTCGGGGCGACCGGCCCGGGTCGGCCACCGTCCGGGGGCGCCTCGCCGCCGCACACGCCGTGGAGCGCAGAGGTGGAGCGGTTGCTGCAGGAACGCGCCGCCGCCGCGGCCGGCTCCGCCGCTGTGCACCTGCCGGCGGCGTTGTCCGCCAGCCGCCTGGTGGCGTTGGCCGCCGACCCGTCCGCCGCGGCGCGTCGGCTGCGCCGCCCGATGCCCGAACCGCCCAGCCCGGCGGCGCGGCGGGGCAGCACCTTCCACCGGTGGCTCGAACAGCGGTTCGGGGCGACCGCCCTGCTGGAGACCGACGACCTGCCCGGCGCCTCGGACGCCGGCCAGTCACCGCAGGAGCCGGAGCTGGCCGAGCTGCAGCGGCGGTTCCTGGCCTCGGAGTGGGCGCAGCGGGTGCCGTCGGCCGTCGAGGTCGACGTGGAGACCCCGGTCGGCCCGCTGGTCGCCCGGGGCCGGATCGACGCCGTCTTCGCCCGACCCGACGGCGGCTGGGACGTCGTGGACTGGAAGACGGGGCGGCGCCCCGGCGCGCAGGCCGCCCGGGCCCGCGGCGTCCAGCTGGCCGTCTACCGGCTGGCCTGGTCCCGGCTGCAGGGGGTGCCCCTGGACCGGGTCTCCGCCGCCTTCTTCTACGCCGGCGACGGGCATACCGTCCGGCCGGTCGACCTGCTCGACGAGGCGGGGCTGCTGGCCATGGTCAGTGCCGCGGTCAGCCGGTGAAGGAGACGGCCACCGGTCGGTGGTCGCTGATCGCCGAGACCAGCACCCGGCCGGTGGTGGTGACGTCCGAGGGCAGCCGGGAGGCCAGCACGTGGTCCAGCTGCAGCCGGGGATGCGGCGAGGGGTAGGTCGGCCCCTCGACCAACGGCGTCCAGCCGGTGACCAGCCGGGGCATCGCCCCCGGAAGGTTCAGGTCACCCATCAGCAGGACCGGCTGCGGCAGCTGCCGCAGCCACCGGGTCAGCTGGCGCAGCTGGCGGACGTTCACCCCGGGCACGAACGACAGGTGCGTGGCGCAGACCGTGACCTGCGGGTCCTGCAGGACGGCCGCCACGGCGACCCGGGGTTCGTCGGCGATCCACAGCAGCGGAGGGTTGGCCGGGACGGCGACCGGCCACCGGCCACGCGGTGGCCGCATGGTCAGCACCCGCCACTGCACGACCGGGCGCCGGCTGAGCAGCGCCAACCCGTAGGAGGGCCCGTCCGGCACCGTCAGGTCCTGACCGTCCTCGTGGTGCATCGGCGTCCAGCCGGGCATCCCCGGGGTCCCGGCCACCGTCGGCACGTACCGCACCGTCACCTGCCCATCGCCCAGCGCCTGCGCGGCCAGCGCCGGCAGGTCGGCCGAGGCGGTCCGCGGCTGCTGCCGCTCCACCTCCTGCAGGGCGAGCACGTCCAGGCCCCCGGCCAGCTCGTCCAGGGCGCGGATCGCCTCGCGGAAGGCCTCG
Organism: uncultured Actinomycetota bacterium; assembly: GCA_963821825.1. Taxonomy (GTDB): domain Bacteria; phylum Actinomycetota; class Actinomycetes; order Actinomycetales; family Kineosporiaceae; genus CAWGFD01. The sequence continues at coordinate 3,128,879 of CAWGFD010000002.1, read as the reverse complement.
GCGTCGAAGCGGCCGTCGGGCACCCGCCGCCCGGACAGGGTGTTGAAGCTGGCCAGGTTCAGCGTGCGGCGGCCCGCGGTGGGTTCGCTCACCAGGGTCGGACGTCGATGGTGGCCTGCAGCTCCTCCAGCATGCTGACGGCGTCCTGCACCACCTCGGGGTCGTCGGTGCGCACCCCGTGCAGCAGGTAGCGGCCCACCGCCAGCTCCCCGGCCAGCCCCGCGCGCCGGGCCAGGTCGGCGTCCGGCTGCTCCCGGCGGGCCATCGCGTACGCCTCGAGCACCGCGTCCCACGCCTCGGTGGAGGCGGCGACGGCCAGCCAGCCCAGGTCGTCGGCCGGGTCGCCGACCCGGGCCGCGGACCAGTCGAGCACGGTCATCACCTGATCGCCCTCGACCAGCACACACTCCTCGCCGAGCTCACCGTGCACGGGCACCGGGATGAACCGCCACGCCGTGGTCTCCTCCAGCGCCTTCTCCCAGCGCGAGAGCAGCTCGGCGGGCACCCGGCCGGTGCCCGCCATCGCGTCCACCTCACCCAGTCGCCGCAGCCGGTGCTCCTCGGCGTCGTAGCTGGGGATGCCGGTCTCCTCCAGGGCCGCGGCCGGCACCTCGTGGATGGCGGCGATGCAGCGACCGATCGCGGCGGCCAGCCCCGGGCCGCCGGACAGCTCCTCCACCACCACCGGCCGGCCGAGGACCTCCGGCACCACCGCGGCCGGACCGACGTCGGGGATGAGCACCCGGCCCCGGGCCCGGCTCACCGCGAACGGCAGCGGGCGGGGCAGTGCCTCGGCCACCCTCAGGTCGGTGTCCAGCCGGGTCGCGGCCGGCACCGACCGCGGCGCCCGGACGATCCACCGGGTGCCGTCCTGGTCCTGGACCAGGGCCACGTCCTCGTCGCCCCCGACGTACTCGGGCCCAGGACCCACCGCGACCAGCCGAAGGCCGCGCACGGCGGCGGTCGCCAGGGCGGCCAGGACCATGGGGGAGCGGGAGGTCACGGTCCAACGGTACGGCGTCCGGCGATGGGCCGGGTGCAGGCTGCTCAGCCGCTCCGTAGGGTGTCCGCGTGACTCTCGAGGGGCTTGCCCTGTCCCGCTCCACCCACGACCGGGCGGCCGAACGCCGGACCGACGACTCGCTGCTGGACCGCATGCTCGGTGACCCCGGTGCGCAGGCCATGCTGCTGCACGCCGGCCGGGTCCTGGTCCGCGGTGACCACGACGGGCTCCGGCTGGCCCTGATGCCGGCGCCGGCCGCGCTGCACGCGGTGGCCGGCCACGCCCTGACCCCGATCTTCCTGGGCCGGGAGAAGCAGGGGTTCGACGTGGTGGCCCTGCTGCTGGCCGGCGCCCCGGGGGAGGAGCCGCCGGACCCGGGCCGGTTCGCCGACGCCCGGCCGGGCAGCGCCAGCCGGGACTGGATGGATCTGCGCGCCGCCGGTGAACGCCTGGACGCCACCGGAGCCGGGCTGATGACCTCCGCGGTGGCCGTGGCCAACTGGCACGACCTGCACCCGCGCTGCGCCCGCTGCGGCAGCCCGACCAGGGTCACTGCGGCGGGGTGGTCGCGCACCTGCCCGCACTGCGGCGCCCAGCACTTCCCGCGCACCGACCCGGCCGTGATCATGGCCGTGGTCGACGAGGAGGACCGCCTGCTGCTCGGTCACCAGAAGTCCTGGCCGGACAAGCGCTACTCGACCCTGGCCGGCTTCGTGGAGGCGGGGGAGAGCCTGGAGGCCGCCGTCCGCCGGGAGGTCTACGAGGAGTCCGGCGTGCGGGTGGGCGAGGTCAGCTACCGGGGCAGCCAGCCCTGGCCCTTCCCCGCCTCGCTGATGCTGGGCTTCCGGGCGCAGGCGCTGAGCACGACGATCACCGTGGACGGCGACGAGATCGCCAACGCCCGGTGGTGGACCCGCGAGGAGCTGACCATCGACGTCGCCTCCGGTGACGTGCTGCTGCCGCCGCCGGTCTCGATCGCCCGGCGGCTGGTCGAGGAGTGGTACGGCCGCCCGATCAAGGACGCCGGCGGGGCCTGGCGCTAGACCGGTGTCGGGGCGGCGTCAGCCCCGCGGGCTCAGCCGCAGGATCGCCGGCCGGTCCGGGTGCTCGAACCGGACCAGGACCGCGCCCGCCTGGTCCGGGCCGTCCTGGCGCCGGTAGTCGGCCCAGGCCTGCGCGACCACGTCCGGGTCCTCGGGCAGCTCGTCCTCGGCGACCCGGCGCCGGACGGCGTCGCCGCCCACGACCAGGTGCACCAGCAGGTCCAGGCCCGAGCGTGCCGGTTCCCGGGCCAGGAACCGGCCGTCGAGGACCAGGACGCCGCCGACCGGCAGCTGGCGCGCCGGCCGGCGCAACGAACGGTCGGTCAGCGGGTCGCGCAGCCCGTCCACCACCACCCGGTCCCCGCCCGGGCCGAGCGGGTCCAGCACGCAGCGGCGCAGCGCCTCCAGGTCGACCTGCAGCCGGCGCACCGCGTCGGCGTCGTAGCCCCACTCCAGCCGCAGCGACCGGGCCCGCCAGAAGTGACGCCCGCTGACCCGCGTCGTGGAGCTGCCCTGCTCGGCCAGCAGGCCGGCCAGGTCGTCGGCCACGCTGCGCCCGTCGGACTCCACGGCCGAGTCGATCCCCACCCGCAGCACCCCCGGCTCCGCCGCTGCGGCCAGCCGTCGGTGCGCCTCCTCGGCGAGGGTCTCGGCCAGGGTCTGCGGCGTGCGCGGCAGGACGCTCAGGCCGACAGCCGCTGCTTGACCTCGGCCAGCGAGGGGTTGGTGGCCGAGGAACCGTCCGGGAACAGCAGAGTGGGAACCGTCTGGTTCCCGCCGTTGACCGCCATCACGTAGTCCGCGGCGTCGGGGACGACCTCGATGTTCACCTCGTGGTAGCCGATCCCCTCCCGGTCGAGCATCGTCTTCAGCCGGCGGCAGTACCCGCACCAGGTGGTCGAGAACATGGTCACGGTGCCGGCGGGCGGGTTCTGCATGGTCAGCTGATCCTTCGAGCTCTGGGCCACGGAGGCCGGGTGAGTGGACGGGCAGGCCCCGTCGAGTGCTCTGAACGCGGCGACGGCTGTGGACCTTCCCGACGGCCCGGGGCAGGACTTGGGAGGATGGGCCCGATGAGCACCCGTACCGATCCGGACGACCTCCTGGCCGCGCTCGACCCCGAGCAGCGGGAGGTGGCCACCGCCGCGCCCGGTCCGCTGTGCGTGCTGGCCGGCGCCGGCACCGGCAAGACGCGGGCCATCACGCACCGGATCGCCTACGCCGCGCTGACCGGGCTGAACGACCCCCGCCGGGTGCTCGCGGTCACCTACACCGCCCGGGCGGCCGGGGAGATGCGGACCAGGCTGCGCCAGCTGGGCGTGGACGGCGTGCAGGCCCGCACCTTCCACGCCGCCGCGCTGCGCCAGCTCGGCTACTTCTGGCCGAAGGTGGTCGGCGGCGCGCCGCCGCGGGTGCTGGAGCACAAGGCCGCCCTGATCGCCGAGGCCGCCGCCCGGTTGCGGCTGCAGGTCGACCGGCCCGCCGTCCGGGACCTGTCCGCTGAGGTCGAGTGGTCCAAGGTGTCCCTGGTCACCGCCGCCGGCTACCCCACGGCGGCGCTGCGGCACGGGCGGGGGCAGCCGGCCGGGCTCGACCCGCAGGTGCTGTCCCGGCTGATCGAGGTCTACGAGCAGCTCAAGACCGACCGCGGCGTGATCGACTTCGAGGATGTGCTGCTGATCACCGCGGGGATCATCGAGGACAGCGCCCAGGTCGCCGCCGCGGTCCGCGAGCAGTACCGCCACTTCGTGGTCGACGAGTACCAGGACGTCTCCCCGTTGCAGCAGCGCCTGCTGCAGGCCTGGCTGGGCGAGCGGGAGGACCTGTGCGTGGTCGGTGACCCGAGCCAGACCATCTACTCCTTCGCCGGCGCCTCGCCGCGCCAGCTGCTCGACTTCCGGGTGCACCACCCCGAGGCCCGGGTGGTCCGGCTGGTGCGTGACTACCGCTCCAGCCCCCAGGTCGTGGCCCTGGCCAACCGGGTGCTGGCCCGCGCGCCGGCCGCGATGCCCCGGCTGGAGCTGCGGGCGGAGGGGCCGGCCGGCCCGGCCCCGACCTTCGAGGTGGCCCAGGACGACGTCGAGGAGGCTGCTGCGGTCGCCCGCCGGGTGCAGGAGCTGGTCCGGGGCGGCCTGCGCCCCAGCCAGATCGCGGTGCTGTACCGGACCAACGGTCAGTCCGAGCCGCTGGAGGCGGCGCTGGCCGAGGCGGGGGTGGCCTACCTGGTGCGCGGCGGTGAGCGGTTCTTCGCCCGCAAGGAGGTCCGGGACGCCGTGCTCCTGCTGCGCGGCGCGGCCCCCGGTGCCTCGGTGGGCCAGCCGGTCGGTGAGCAGGTCCGGGCGGTGCTGGCTGGGGCCGGCTGGAGCCCGCAGCCTGCGCAGCGCTCAGGGGCGGTGCGGGAGCGCTGGGAGTCGCTGCAGGCCCTGGTCGCGCTGACCGACGAGCTGGCTGCGGCCCGCCCCGGCTGCACCCTGCGGGAGGTGGTGAACGAGCTCCTGGAGCGGGCCGCCGCCCAGCACCCGCCGACCGTCGAGGGGGTCACCCTGGCTTCATTGCATGCTGCCAAGGGTCTGGAGTGGGACGCCGTCCTGCTGGTCGGGGTCAGCGAGGGTCTGCTGCCGATCAGCTTCGCCGACGGGCCGGAGGCGGTGGAGGAGGAACGCCGGCTGCTGTACGTGGGGATCACCCGGGCCCGGCGTCACCTGCACCTGTCGATGGCTCTGGCCCGCACGCCGGGCGGGCGCGCCGGCCGGGTACCCTCCCGGTTCCTCGACGGTCTGTTCCCGTCGTCCGCGTCGGGGCCGGCTGGCCGCACCGGTGCCACGACCAGGCCGGCGGCCAGGACACCGAGCGCCGGTGCCGCTCAGGCCCGGGCCCAAGCCCGCACCGGTTCCCGCTGCCGGGTCTGCGACGGCCCGCTGCGGACGGCGCCGGAACGCAAGCTCGGCCGGTGCGCCGGCTGCCCCGGTTCCTACGACGAGGGCCTGCTGGAGGCGCTGCGCAGCTGGCGCGGCCGGGTCGCCGCCGAGGCCGGCCTGCCGCCCTACGTCGTGCTGACCGACGCCACCCTGGTCGCGGTCGCCGAGCTCCGGCCGTCCGACCGGGCGGCGCTCAGCCAGGTCCCCGGCGTCGGCGCAGTGAAGCTGGACCGTTACGGCGCAGGGGTTCTCGGCGTCCTGAACGACCCTGAGACGGTGCTGGACAACCTCGCCCCCAGCGGCGAGGCGCAGGATCGGCCGCCGGCGCGGTGAGCCACCGGCCGGCCGACTGGTGGGCCCGCTGCGGCGACACCGGAGTCGCTCGCGCTGCCCGGCACCACGCCAGGCGATAAATGCGTTGTGCGCCGCGGCCGGTGCCCTCTACCCTCTGAGGACCAGGCCGGGCGACCCACGCCCGCGCACCGAAAGGCGCAGGGAGGTGACCGGCGATGACCACCATGACACCAGCCACCACAGTTGTGGCGACGGCGGCGATCACCGCGGCCCCCTGGGCCCTTCCCGCCGGGTCCCGCCGCGTCGGCACGCTCGCGCCCCTGGCCGCACCGACCGGTCTGAGCGCTGTGCTCGGGGCTGTCCCGGCCGGCGGACCGGTGAGCGGAATGGTGACCGGCCGTCCCGCACCGTCGACCGCCGGCACCGCTGTGCCCGAGGGCGTGGTGCGTCCGCGTTACGGCTTCGCCGCCCACATCCCGGGTCCCTGCCTGGACGACCGCTCGACGTAGGTCGAGCTTTCGGTCGACCAGGCCGCGGCACCCGTTGAGGGGCCGCGGCCTTCGTCTTGTCAGGCCACCCCTGACCGGGCGCTGCGCCCCCCACCAGCACGACCCCTCGCCCGACCGGGCGGGGGAGAGGTGAGGCCCGGTCGACCGGCCGGGCGCTCAGCAGAGGAGGTGGAGCAGTGCAGCTGTCGGCACTGCTGGACCAGACCAGACCGACACCCGGGGCCCAGACCGAGATCCCCTGCCGCAGCAGCGAGGCCGAGCTGTGGTTCGCCGAGTCCCCCGGGGACGTGGAGCAGGCCAAGGCTCTGTGCGGTCCGTGCCCGGTCCGCCAGAGCTGCCTGGCCGGGGCCCTGGCCAGGCGTGAGCCGTGGGGCGTGTGGGGCGGAGAGCTCTTCGTCTCCGGCGTCGTGGTCGCCCGGAAGCGACCGCGCGGCCGTCCGCGCAAGCAGGACACCGCCGCCTGAGGAATCCCGACGTCCACCTGAACCGAGCAGACCCACGAAGGAGCACCTGATGAGCAACCTGCTGCACTACGACATCGTCCGAGCCGAGCGCCACGAGCACCGGCTGGCCGCCGCCCACGTCCGGACGGCCCTGGCCGTGGTGGCCAGCGCCCGGGCCGAGCGCGCGCGGCGCCGGGCCACGGACCTGGCCCTGCGGCTGCAGGTGCTGCGGGTCTGAACCCGCGGAGAGTTCGGGCGGCGGCAGAGGAAACCTTCTGGCCCCGCCCAGCGTCTTCACAGGGACGGGTCGTCCGCGAAGGGTGACCGGTCGCGGTCCGGCAAACGCCGGTGGGTGACGGAGGAGGGGTCCGCCACCCGCCGGCGGGGCGGGCCGCTGTTGCCGCGGCCGGGTCCTTGCGGACAGGCTGCCGGGGTGACGTCGTCCCTGGCCGCCCAGCAGCAGGCGGCCATCGCCGCGCTGACCGTCCCCGAGCTGGCCGCGGTCGTCGACCTGGTCGCGGTGCCCGAGGGACCGCGCGGCCGCCCGCACGCCGTCCGGGTGCACGCCCACCGCGGCGCGGTCCGGCTCACCGCCGACGGCGTGCACCAGCTGCTGCACGGCCAGGACCCGGTGGCGCGGACCGACCCGTACGCGTTCCTGCCGCACCCGCTGGAGGTGGCCGATCCTTCCCCGGACGGTACCCGCAACTCCTACCCCGAACCGGGCCGTCGGCTGCTCAGCTTCTTCTCCGACCCCTCGCGCAGCCCGGACCTGGTCATCGTGCACACCCCCCGCCACCACTACCCCGAGCAGGGCGGCCACCTCGGGGAGCACGGCTCGTTGGACGTCGTGCAGTCCCGGGCGCCCTTCCTGCTGGCCGGCGCGGGGGTTCGGCCGACCGGGACCGTCCGCGACCACGCCCGGGTCGTCGACGTCGCGCCCACCCTGCTGCACGCCGCCGGGGTCGGCCCCGAGCACCACCGGGACGCCGACGGCCTCGAGCTGGACGGCCGGGCCCGCGGCGACCTGGTCACCGCCGGCGTCCGGCGGGTGGTCGGTCTGCTGTGGGACGGCGCGCACTGCAGCGACCTGCTGGAGCTGGCCGCCGCCGGCCAGCTGCCGGCCGTGGCGGCCCTGCTCGCCCGCGGGGTCGCCCTGGAGGGCGGCGCCGTCGCCGAGTTCCCGAGCGTGACCTTGTGCAACCACACCAGCGCGCTGACCGGGGTCGGGCCCGGTCGGCACGGCGTGCTGGGCAACGTCTTCTACGACCGGCAGACCGGGTCGCGGGAGGTGCCCAACGACGCCAGCACCTGGCACCGCTCGGCGCAGTGGCTGCGGCCGGGGGTGCGCACGGTGTTCGAGATGCTGTCCGCCGCCGACCCGGGCGCCACCTCGGCCAGCGTCGACGAGGCGATCGACCGGGGTGCGACCTACTCGACGATGGCCCGGATCCGCGCCGCGGGCGCCGGCAGCGACGCCGGCCTGGACGCGGTGCTTCCGCCGGCCGCCGACAGCCCGTACCTGGGCCGCCGCGAGCACCTGCAGGACGACTACTACGCCTGGGCGACCCGGGTGGACGACGCCGGCCTGCAGCAGGTGCTGGGGCTGTGGGCGGACCCTTCGTCGGCGCCGCGGCTGACCTGGTGGGCCAGCGTGGTCACCGACGCCGGTCACCACGCGGGCGGCCCTCGGTCGGCGATCGCGCGGGACAGCCTGCGGGACAGCGACCGCCGGCTGTCGGTGTTCCTGGCGGCGTTGCGCCGGACCGGACAGCTGGAGCAGGCCACGTTCCTGCTCACCGCCGACCATGGTTTCGAGACCACCGACCCGGCGGTCCGCGGCTCCTGGGCCCCGGCCCTGCACGCCGCGCTACCGGCTGGGTCGTGGCGCGACGAGGGCCCGGGCCTGCTCTACCTCGACCTGCCCGGATAGCGGCCCTGAGCGTGCCGCCCCCCACGCGTGGGCGGCCGCGGGCGCGACCCGCAGGCCCGGACAGGTCAGCCGGAGGCCATCATCCGGAGGCCATCATCCGGAGGCCTGGTGCAGGTCGGAGACGTCGAAGTCGGGCAGCCACTCGTTCAGCACGTCCAGCACCGGCACCTCCCCCTCGATCTGGCACAGCACGCCGATCCCGCCCAGCCACACCCGGTGGATGAGCAGGTACTCCGGCGGCAGGTTGAGCTTCATCCCGATCGTCCACTGCGGCCGTCGTGGGTCGTTGATGTGGGCGAACAGCTCGCGCATCCAGGCCCGGCTGAACCTCCAGGTCTCCTGTCGGGCCGGGGCCAGGAAGGGCGAGAGGTAGTCCAGCAGGGCGCGGCCGTCCAGGTCGATCGAGGCCTTGATGAAGCCCTCCTCGCGCAGCCCCTTCACCACGCCGTCCGCGTCGTCGTTGAGGGCCAGGGTGAGCAGCCGGCCGATCTCCGAGGGCATGCCCTGCGGGAGCCGCTTCACGGCACCGAAGTCCAGGATCCCGAACCGGCCGTCGTCCATCAGCCGGAAGTTGCCCGGGTGCGGGTCGGCGTGCAGCAGACCGGCCCGTTCCGGGCCGGCCAGCAGGAACTCCAGGTAGCGCAGCGCGCCCAGGTCGCGCTCCTGCTGGGTACCGGAGGCGATCAGCTTGGCCAGCGAGACCCCGTCCAGCCACTCGCTGACGATCACGTGCTGGGTGGAGGTCACGACCTTGGGCAACGCGAAGATCTCGTCGCCGTCGAAGGCGGCGGCGAACTGCGCCTGGGACTCTGCCTCCAGGGTGTAGTCGAGCTCCTCGACCAGCCGGGCCTTCAGCTCGGCCAGGATCGGCTTCAGATCCAGCCCGGGGATCCAGCCCGCGGCGATCCGCCCGACCCGGCTAAGCTGGGTGACGTCGGCGATCAGGGCGTCGCCGGCGCCCGGGTACTGGACCTTGACCGCCACCTGCCGGCCGTCGGCCCATACCGCGCGGTGCACCTGGCCGATCGAGGCGGCCGCGGCGGGGGTGTCGTCGAAGGAGGTGAACCGTCGCCGCCACTGCGCGCCCAGCTCCTCGGTCAGGACCTTGTGGACGGTGGCCGCCGGCATCGGGGGAGCGGCGTCCTGCAGCTTGGTCAGCGTGGCCCGGTAGGGCCCGGCCAGCTCCTCGGGCATGCCGGCCTCGAAGATGCTCATCGCCTGGCCGAACTTCATCGCCCCGCCCTTGAGCTCGCCCAGGACGCGGAACAGCTGGTCGGCGGTGCGGGCCTGCATCTCCGCGGCCACCGCCTCGGCCGGCCGGCCGCCGACGCGTTTGCCCAGGCCCAGCGCCGTCCGTCCGGCGAAGCCGATCGGCAGCGTGGCGAGCTTCGCGGTGCGCGTGACGGCACGGCGCGGTAGGTCGTTCACGTGACCAGTGTCCCTTCCCGGGTGCTGGTGGGCGAGGCGAAGCCTGGGACGGCGCCCACCGGGGAGGTGCACCGGCAGCGGGGGTGCGGAGGCCAGGGCCGTCGCCCGGTCAGCCCGTCCGGCAGCTCGATCTCCAGCGTGGCGCCGGCCGTGGCCGGCGGCTGACGCCCGTCCAGGACGGCGAACGCCTGCAGCACCGCGACCGCCGAGACCAGCTTGGCCAGCAGCGTCTCCTCCGGCACCGGAAGGACGGGTGGGGAGCTGAGCAGCTGGTGCACCATCCGGGGCCAGGCCCGGTCCCGGTCGGCGCGGTGCAGGTCCACACAGGTCGCGCACGGCCCTTGGCCGGGCGTGCTCGAGGGCCCGAGCAGGGCGTCGGTCTCTCTCAGCACGACCGGCAGGAAGGCGACCCCGGCCCGCTGGGCGGACGCGCACCAGGCCGGGTCGAGAGCGCCGTGCCCGACGGCCAGCACCAGGTCCTCCTGCGCCAGATCGGCCGGGCTGGGGCCGGCCCCGGGGGCACGCACGGACAGCAGCCGAGGCCGGCAGCCGGCCTCGCGCAGGTCGGTCAGCAGCGCCTGCGCCGTGCGGCCCGGGGGTCGGGTGGTGAGCAGACAGACCCGGGCCCGGGCGCGGGCGGCCAACAGCGCCCGGCCTGCGCCGGGGCCGGGGTGCACCAGGCCCCAGACCGTCGCGTCGTCACCGGCCGGACCCGGCGGCGGCGACACGGGAGCGGAGGCAGGCCGGGTCAGCAGCAGCTGCGCGGAGTCCAGCAGCTCCACCAGCTCGCGCTGGCGCCCCGGCCGGACCTGGGTCTGCGGCAGCCCGGTCACCAGCCGGTCGAGGAAACGGTGGTCGGTCTCGGTCAGCCCGGACAGGACCACCGCCACCCGGGTGGACAACCCCAGCTGGAGGGTCCGCTCGTCCCGCCGCAGCTGGACCAGGCCGGGCAGCAGCTGCAGCCGCATCCGGACCTCCCCGCCAGCGCCGCGACGACCACGCCGCGCCGGTCGCCGGCCCCGGTCGTCCCGGGACGTCCTCGACCCTGCCACACGGCGGCGGCAGGACCCCCCGCTCGTCCACAGGGCGGGGGGTGGCCGGGTCAGGCCTTGCCGAGGATGCGGTTCAGGTTGGTGCCGCAGACCGGGCACTGCCCCTTGGCCATCCGGCGGCCGTTGGTCTCCACGACCCGGCCCTCGGCCTGGCGCTTCTCCTTGCACTTGACGCAGTAGAACTCGCCTGAGTAGGTCTCTTCCGACACGTCCAGCTCCTCGAATCGTCCGCCGCGGGTCGTCCCCGGGTCTGGCCCGGGTCCCGCTGGAGCGGGTCCCGCCGGTCACAGTAGCCGAGCGGCAGATCACGGTGAGCACGCTGGGGTGCGTGTCGCGGGCATCGGCCGCGTCGTGCCGGCGGTGCCGAAGGACGGGCCGGTACCGTGCAGGGGTGGACCCGTCGGGCGCTGCGTCCGCGCAGGACGCGGTCGAGGTCCGGCGCAGTGCCCGCAGGCGCCGGACGGTGACCGCCTACCGGGACGGGGAGCGCACGGTCGTGCTGATCCCCGCCCGGTTCAGCCGTGCCCAGGAGCGCGAGTGGGTGGCCCGGATGATGGCCCGGCTGGCCGCCCAGGAGCGCCGCCGCCGGCCCGCCGACGACGCCCTGCTGGAACGGGCCCGTGAGCTCTCCCGGCGCTACCTGGACGGCCTGGCCTGGCCCAGCTCGGTGGCGTGGGTGCGCAACCAGAACGCACGCTGGGGCTCCTGCACACCCGCCGACGGCACGATCCGACTGAGCTCGCGCCTGCAGGGCATGCCGGCCTGGGTGATCGACTACGTGCTGCTGCACGAGCTCGCCCACCTGATCGAGGAGGGCCACGGACCCCGGTTCTGGGCTCTGCTGGAGGCCTACCCGCGCACCGAGCGGGCACGCGGGTTCCTGGAGGGCTTCTCCGCCGCCCGCGGCTCCGCGCTGGGCCTGGACGTCGACCCCGAGCCGGAGGAGCCGGAGGAGCCGGAGGAGTCTCAGGAGGCGGACGGGTCGCAGGAGGCGGACGTCAACGACGGGCGCGGGTGAGCGCCGTGGTCACGGCGCCACCCACGCCGGGAGCCAGGTCGGCGGGCAGGTCCTGGACCGGCCACCAGGCGACGTCCTTGCTCTCCGCGGAGACCGTCGGGGGCCGGCGCGGGGCGACGATCAGGTGCTGGACGTCCAGGTGCCAGTCCACCACCCCCGGCCGGCACGGCGCCCGGTGCCGGGACAGCAGCAGCGGCACCGGGTCGGTCCGGCCGGTCAGGCCGGTCTCCTCCACCGTCTCCCGGGCCGCCGCCGCGGGCAGGCTCAGGTCACCCTCCTCCAGGTGACCGCCCGGCTGCACCCACAGCCCGATCCGGCCGTGCAGCACCAGGCAGGTGTGGGTCAGCGCGTCGTCCAGCACCACCGCCGAGGCGGTGACGTGGCCGGGCGCCGCGGCCCGGGTGAGCAGGCCGGGGCCGACCTGGCCCAGCAGGCTCGCCCACGACCAGGCCTCGAAGCGCTGCTCGGCCGACTCCGCGGGTGCCTGCGTCAGCGCGCGCCGCAGGTCCGCGACGAGCGACCGGTCGGGCAACCAGTCCGGCACCCAGCCCGGCTCGCTCACCCCGCCCCGCCCGGACCCGGCCGCTCCGGACCCTCCGGACCCTCCGGCCGGTCGTCCTCCCGCTGCTCGGCCAGGCCCTGCTCGAGCAGGGCCTCCAGGGCGGAGTCCATGTCCTGCTCGCCCTCCTCCGGCTGCGGGCCCGCCACGAACGCGTCGGGATCGGCCAGGTCGGCGGTGGTGGGCAGCAGGTCCGGGTGGGACCAGGCGGCGTCCCGTCCGGCGACACCACGCACCCGGGCCAGCTCGGCCCAGACCCGGGCGGCCTCCCGCAGCCGCCGGGGGCGCAGCTCCAGCCCGACCAGCGTCGCGAAGGTGTGCTCGGCCGGCCCGCCCGTGGCTCGACGCCGCCGGAGGGTCTCCTGCAGGGCCACCGCGTGCGGCAGGGTGCCGCTGGCGGCCTGCTCGACGACGGCGTCCACCCAGCCCTCGACCAGCGCGAGCGCCGTCTCCAGCCGCTCCAGCGCGGCGTCCTGGGCCGGGGTGCGGGCGGGTTCGAACAGGCCGCCGGCCAGCGCCTGCTGCAGGCCCTGCACGTCGCTGGGGTCGACCTGGCGCAGGGCGTCCTCGATGGCCGACATGTCGATGGTGATCCCCCGGGCGTACTCCTGCACCGAGGCGAGCAGGTGGCTGCGCAGCCAGGGCACGCCGGCCACCAGCCGGGCGAAGGCGGCCTCACGCAGGGCCAGGTACAGCCGGACCTCGTCCTCGGCCAGCCCCAGCCCGGCACCGAACGCGGCGACGTTGGCCGGCAGCAGGGCGACCTGGCCGGGCTCCAGCAGCGGCAGGCCGACGTCGCCGCCGCCGACCACCTCCCCGGCCAGCCCGCCGAGCGCCTGGCCGATCTGCAGGCCGAAGAAGGCGCCGCCCATCCGGCGCAGCATGGGCAGCGCGCCGCCCATCATCGCCTGCATCTCCCCGGGCGCCTGGGCCGAGATCGCGGTGGCCATCGCCTCGGCCACCGACTCCGCGATCGGCTCGACGACCGTGCGCCAGACCGGCAGCGTGCGCTCGATCCACTCCGCCCGGCTCCAGGCGTGGGTCCGTCCGCTGGCGGCGGTCAGCTCGGTCACCCCGTCCAGCCACAGGTCGGCCGTCCGCAGCGCCTCGGCGACCTGGCGGGCCTGCCCGCCGGTGACGCTCGGGTCACCTCCCGCCGCGGCGCTCTGCCGGGCCACGTCGTGCGCGACGTCCCAGTTCACCGGCGCGTCCCCGGCGCCGGCCAGCATCTGCTGCACCTGCGCCATCATCGCCCGCAGGGTGGCCGGGTCCTGCGGCATGCCGGGCAGGTTCGCCAGCTCCGGGGGCAGACCACCGCCCTGCATCAGGGCCTCGAACATCGCCGCGAGCGGGTCGTTGGGGTCGTCCGGCCCTCCGGCCGGACCCAGGGCGTCGCTCATGCCTCACCTGCCAGGTCGCGAAGACGTGGTGCCGCACCGAGGTCCGGTGCGGCCCGGGGACGCGCGCGCCCCTGATGGCCTCAACCGTAGCGAGCGGCGCGGGCCGTGGCGGCCGCGGCGAGCCCGCGGCCCGGGGGGTTCGCTCAGGGCGCAGCCGGGGCGCCGTCGCCGGCCGCGGCCGGCGTCCAGGGCGGTTCCAGCCGGGACGCTTACCCTGTCAGGCAGGTCCGCCGGACGCCGGTGGGGCGCAGCCGATCGGTCCGTGAGCTCACGGCGGGAACCAAGGAGGACGATGTGACGCAGGACCCGGCGTCCTCGGCGCACGACCCGGGGGCGGGGGGGTCCGCCTCCTGGGGTCCACAGGCCCCCACCCGGGAGCTGCCGCCCGAGCCCGGCCCGGCCTCTCAGGGCCGTCGCTGGCGTCGCTGGATCCCGGCCGCGGTGATCCTGTTGCTGGTGGTGGTGGCCTTGATCCCGGTGCCCTACGCGATCCTGTCGCCGGGCCCGGTGCTGAACACGCTCGGCTCGGTGCAGGGCAAGAAGCTGATCGCCGTCGCCGGTCACCCCACCTACCCCACCACCGGCGAGCTGGACCTGACCACCGTCTACGAGCAGGGCGGCCCGATCAGCCGGGTCACGGTGTGGCAGGCGCTGCGCGGCTGGCTGGACCCGACGATCACCGTGCTGCCCGAGGACCGGGTCTTCCCGGCGGGCACGACCCGCCAGCAGCAGCAGCAGCAGGACCAGGCGATGATGACCGGCTCCCAGCAGTCGGCCACCGCAGCCGCGCTGACCGAGCTGGGCATCGACTACACCACCGCCCTGTCGGTGCGCGGCACCGTCGAGGGCTCAGCGGCGGCCGGGGTGCTCAAGAGCGGCGACGTGCTGCGCAGCATCGACGGGGTGAGCATCACCGGGCTGGACCAGCTTCGCGCCCAGCTGCAGAAGGCCGGCGCCGGCGCGGTGGTCCAGCTCGGTGTGCGCCGCGGGTCCGCCACCACCACGGTCGCAGTGAGGACCACCCGGAGCAGCGACGGGAGCACGGTACTGGGGGTCTACCTGGCGCCGCAGTACACCTTCCCGTTCAGCGTCGACTTCCAGATCGACAAGATCGGCGGACCGAGCGCCGGGACCATGTTCGCGCTGGGCATCATCGACACCCTCACCCCCGGCCCGATGACCGGTGGCAAGCACATCGCCGGCACCGGGGAGATCTCCGCCGACGGCACGGTCGGTCCGATCGGCGGTATCCAGCAGAAGATGGCCGGCGCCCGTTCGGCCGGCGCGCGCTACTTCCTGGCCCCGGCGCAGGACTGCAACGAGGTCGTCGGGCACGTGCCGGACGGCCTGCAGGTGGTCAGGATCTCCACGCTGCACCAGGCCCGCAGCTCCGTCCAGGCGATCGCGTCGGGCCAGGCGTCCGGGCTGCCGACCTGCACCGGCTGAGCCCCGGCGCGCCGCGGTGGTGACCGGTGAGGGTGGCCGGGTTCCTCCTAGGATGGCCGCCATGTCCGCTTCCCCCAGGCCCTCGGCCGACTACCTGGTGACCGGCGGCGCCGGCTTCATCGGGTCCAACTTCGTGGCCCACCTGGTGGCCGAGACCGACGCGCGGGTGACGGTGCTCGACAAGCTCACCTACGCCGGCAACCGGGCCTCCCTGGCCGGCCTGCCGGCCGAGCGGGTCAGCCTGGTCGAGGGCGACATCTGCGACGCCGAGCTGGTCGAGCAGCTGGTCCCGGCGCACCGGGTGCTGGTGCACTTCGCGGCCGAGTCGCACAACGACAACTCGTTGTCCGACCCCTCGCCGTTCGTGCAGACCAACCTGGTCGGCACGTACACGCTGCTCGAGGCGGTCCGACGGCACGGGGTGCGCTACCACCACATCTCCACCGACGAGGTGTACGGCGACCTGGAGCTGGACGACCCGCAGCGGTTCACCGAGCAGACCCCCTACAACCCCTCCAGCCCCTACTCCTCGACCAAGGCGGGCTCGGACCTGCTGGTCCGGGCCTGGGCCCGTTCGTTCGGCATCAACGCCACGATCAGCAACTGCTCCAACAACTACGGGCCCTTCCAGCACGTGGAGAAGTTCATCCCCCGGCAGATCACCAACGTGATCGACGGCGTCCGGCCCCGGTTGTACGGGGCGGGGATGAACGTGCGGGACTGGATCCACGCCGAGGACCACAGCTCGGCGGTGCTGACCATCATCGAGCGGGGACGGCCGGGGGAGACCTACCTGATCGGCGCGGACGGGGAGAGGAACAACCTCGAGGTGGTGCGCACCATCCTGGAGCTGATGGGCCGGCCCGCGGACGCCTACGACCACGTCAACGACCGCGCCGGGCACGACATGCGCTACGCGATCGACTCCAGCAAGCTGCGCAGCGAGCTGGGTTGGCAACCCCGGTTCCGGGACTTCACCCAGGGGCTGGCCCGGACGATCGAGTGGTATCAGGCCAACGAGACGTGGTGGCGGCCGCAGAAGCAGGCGACCGAGGCCAAGTACGCCGTCACCGGTCAGTGAGGCAGCCGATGAGCACGCAGGCGCAGACGCAGGTCCGGGAGCTGGCCGTCACCGCCACCGAGATCCCCGGGCTGCTGGTGGTGGACCTGCCGGTGCGCGGTGACAACCGCGGCTGGTTCAAGGAGAACTGGCAGCGGGAGAAGATGGTCGCGCTCGGCCTGCCCGACTTCGGCCCGGTCCAGAACAACGTGTCCTTCAACGCCAAGGCGGGGGCCACCCGGGGGATCCACGCCGAGCCGTGGGACAAGTACGTCTCGGTCGCCACGGGGCGGATCTTCGGCGCGTGGGTCGACCTGCGTGCCGGGGACCGGTTCGGCACCGTGGTCACCCTCGAGCTCGGCCCCGACCAGGCCGTGTTCGTCCCCTCGGGGGTGGGCAACGCCTTCCAGGTCCTTCAGGACGCGACCGCCTACTCCTACCTGGTCAACGACCACTGGAGCCCGGCCGCCACCGCCGGGTACACGTTCGTCAACCTGGCCGACCCGACCCTGGCCATCGACTGGCCGCTGTCGCTGGCCACCGCGGAGATGTCGGCCGCCGACCGCGACCACCCCACCCTGGACGCCGTGACACCGGTCGCCCCCAAGCAGGTGGCCATCCTGGGCGCCGGCGGCCAGCTCGGGCAGGCCCTGCAGTCGCTACTGCCTGCGGCCACCGCCTTCGGCCGGCAGGTCGCCGACCTGGCCGACCCGCCCTCGCTGGCCGCCCTGCCCTGGGAGCAGCTGCACACCGTGGTCAACGCGGCCGCCTACACCGCGGTCGACGAGGCCGAGACCGAGCAGGGCCGGCGGGACGCCTGGGCGGTGAACGTGGCCGGGGTGGCCGAGCTGGTCCGGCTCGCCCGGGCGCACCGGGTCCGGCTGGTGCACGTGTCCAGCGACTACGTCTTCGACGGCACGAAGCAGGTGTGGACCGAGGACGACCCGTTCTGCCCGCTCGGCGTCTACGGCCAGACCAAGGCCGCCGGTGACGTCCTGGTGGGTGGGCTGGACCGGCACTACATCGTCCGGACCAGCTGGGTGGTCGGCCGCGGCCGGAACTTCGTGGCCACCATGGCCTCCCTGGCCGACCGGGGGATCAGCCCCCAGGTGATCGACGACCAGGTCGGCCGGCTCACCTTCGCCGCCGACCTGGCCGCGGCGATCGTGCACCTGATCACCGCCGACGCGCCGTCGGGCACCTACAACGTCAGCTGCGCCGGCCCGGAGCAGAGCTGGGCCGACCTCGCCGCGGCGGTCTTCGAGGCCTGCGGCCGGCCGGCGCAGGACGTCCGCCGGGTCAGCACCCAGACCTACGCCGACCAGCAGGCCGAGCAGGGCCGGCGGCTGGCTCCGCGACCGTCCCGCAGCGTGCTCGACCTGGACAAGATCACCGCCACCGGGTGGGTGCCGCCGGACGGCGGCGAGGCCCTGGCCAGGTACCTGGCCGGTTTGAGAGCCTGAGTCCTTCCCGGGGTTGCACCGACGCGGCCCGAGGTGAGGTGGTTGGCCGTGGCGGCCGGTGGTCGGCGGGACTTCGAGCGGGTGGACGTCCTCGTGCTCGGGGCCGGGATGGCCGGGCTGCTGTGTGCGGCCGCCGCGGCGGGGGCCGGCCGTGAGGTGCTCATCCTGGAGCGCGACCGGCTCTCCCCGGACACCGCGGGCCGCAAGGGTGTGCCGCAGGGCACGCAGGCGCACGTGTACCTGCGCCGGGGCCTGTCCGCCACGCAGGAGCTGCTGCCCGGGCTGACCGAGGACCTGCTGGCCCAGGGCGGCGTCCCGGTCGACACCGGGCGGCTGGCCTGGCTCGGTGAGCACGGCTGGTCCCCGGTGGGCGACCACGGGTTCGACATCGTGTCGTTGACCCGCCCGGTGCTGGAGCGCACCGTCCGGTCGCGGGTGCTGGCCACGGCCGGTGTCCGGCTCCGGTCCGGGGTGCGGGCGCAGGGGCTGAGCCGGGCCGGCCGCCGCTGGCGGGTGGCGCTAGCCGGTTCCGGCGACCAGCTGGTGGCCGACCTGGTCGTGGACGCCACCGGCCGCGGCTCCCGGATGCCGCAGTGGCTGACCGACCTGGGACTGCCTGCGGTACGCACCTCCGTGGTGGACGCCCGGGTCGGGTACGCCACCCGGCTGCACCGGGGCACCGGCGGGGGCGCGGGCGGGATCGTGGTGGTCGCGACCCCGCAGCACCCGCGCGGCGGGATCGCCCTGCCGGTCGAGGACGGCTGCTGGCTGGTGGGCCTGGTCGGGTTCGGTGACGACCGACCCGAGCGCGGGGACGCCGCCTACCGCGCGTTCGCCGCCTCGCTGCGGGACCCGGCGATCGCCGACCTGATCGCGCGCTGCACGCCGGTCGGCGACGTGGCCGTGTACCGGCAGACCGGTAACGTCCGCCGTCACTACGAGCAGGTCAAGGGCTGGCCCGAGGGGCTGCTGGTCGTCGGGGACGCGGCCTGCGCGTTCAACCCGGTCTACGGCCAGGGCATCACGGTCGCGGCGCTGCAGGCGGTGCAGCTGCGCGCAGCCCTGGCCTCGCGCCGCTCGGCCCTGGACACCGGGCGGTTGCAGCGCCGGGTGGTCAGGGCCGCCGACCTGCCCTGGTCGATCGCGGTCGGGGAGGACCTGCGCTACCCCAGCTCGCTGGGCAGCCAGTCCCAGGCGCAGGCCCTGCTCGGGGCCTGGGCGCGTCAGGTCGCGCTGCTCGGGGTCTGCGGTGACCTGCGGGCCACCGCCACCCTGGGCCGGGTCTACCAGCTGGTCGGCTCTCCCCTGGAGCTGTTCCACCCCGGGCTGCTGCTGGCCGCCGGCCGGGCGCGGCTGCGCGGGTACGGGCCGCGGACGCCGCGTCCGGAGGAGCTGATCGCGGCTGCGGCCCGACCCACCCCGACCGGCCCCTAGGGGGTCGCAGAGCCGCCCGGGCGGCGCCCGGAACGACGGCCGAGCAGGAAGTAGAGCACCGGCAGCAACCCCGCGCTGTTCACCGCCAGTGAGGCGTACCAGGCCCACTTGGGCCCGCGCAGCTCCTGCGCCGGCCGCCGTCGCAGGTCGAGCGCGACCGCCAGCTTCAGCGCGCCCTCCACCGAGGCGCCGATCACGATCCAGCGACGCTGCTGCTGGCTCAGGTCCTTCCAGGTGCGCCTGACGCGGTGCATGGTGGTCCCTCCTGCTGCTGTGCGCGGGTGTCCGACCCGACCCATTGTGGTCCCCCCGGGCGCCGTCGGTGGGTGTCCTGCGGGGGGGAACAGCGCCCGGGCGGATACGCTCGCGGACCATGCGAGGCATCATCCTGGCCGGCGGCTCGGGCACCCGGCTGCACCCGATCACCAAGGGGATCAGCAAGCAGCTGATGCCCGTCTACGACAAGCCGATGATCTACTACCCCCTGTCGACGCTGATGATGGCCGGCATCCGGGAGATCCTGGTGATCACCACCCCGCACGACTCCGAGCAGTTCCAGCGTCTGCTGGGCGACGGCGCCGAGCTGGGGATGCAGCTGTCCTACGCCGTTCAACCGGCCCCGGAGGGTCTGGCCCAGGCGTTCCTGATCGGCGAGCAGTTCATCGGCGCGGAGAAGGTGGCCCTGGCTCTGGGCGACAACGTCTTCTTCGGCTCCGGGTTGGGCACCGCGCTCAGCGACAACTACGACGTCGACGGCGCCCAGGTCTTCGCCTACCACGTGGCCAACCCGCAGGACTACGGCGTCGTGGAGTTCGACGCCCAGATGCGCGCCGTCTCCATCGAGGAGAAGCCGACCCGGCCCAAGAGCAGCTACGCGATCCCGGGCCTGTACTTCTACGACAACGAGGTGGTCGAGATCGCCCAGCAGATCACGCCCTCCCCGCGCGGGGAGCTGGAGATCACCGCGGTCAACGACCACTACCTGCAGCGCGGCCGGCTGGGCGTCACCGTGCTCGAGCGGGGCACCGCCTGGCTGGACACCGGCACGTTCGACTCGATGATGGACGCCGCCCAGTTCGTCCAGGTGGTCGAGGCCCGCCAGGGGTACAAGATCGGCTGCATCGAGGAGATCGCCTGGCGCCAGGGCTGGGTGACGGACGAACAGCTGAGCGCGATCGCCGACCCGTTGCGCAAGAGCGGTTACGGCAACTACCTGCTCGACCTGCTCCAGCCGTGACCTTGCCGTGGGCTGGCAGTCCCCTGAACGGCGCGCGTTCGGTCCCTGCGACCGGGTGGGATCCGGGCATCGGGTGGGTTCCGGTGCCTCAGGAGGCCCGGATCCCACCCGTTGAGCGCCATCGGGGGCCGGTCAGTCGGTGAGGGTGGCGGCCAGGGCCTGCACCAGGCTGGGCACGATGTCCGGGCCCACGGCCACCATGACGTCCTGGTCGTTGGCCCGGCTGCGCAGGGCGCAGCTGTGCGGCCCAGCGCGCAGCACCGCCACCGCCAGTCGGACGTCCTGCCGCTCGGGATGGGCCGCCAGCCGCTCGATGGTCTGCTGCTGGTCCGCGCCCTCGGCGGCCAGCTCGGCCTCGACCTGGGCCTGGGCCGTCGGCGGCAGCACCACGCGCTCCACGGCCAGCGCCACGCCGTCCACGGTGGGCGGCCAGGCCAGCTGGGCGATCAGGTCCTCGACGGTCTCGGCCTGCGGAAGGTCCTCCTGCTCGACGGCGGTCAGGTGCTCGGGGTCGGCCTCGGCCTGGGCGACCACCTCCGGCGGCAGCTGGGTCCGCAGCGACGGCTGGGCCGCCAGCGCCCCCGCGGTGCGGACCAGCGCGAACAGCCGCGGCTCGGCGTCCCAGCCGGCCGCCGCCACGTGCAGCTCGATCTCCCGGACCACCCGGTCGACCGCCAGTCGGGCCGGGTCGGCCGTGGGCGCGGGGCCAGGGCTGGGTACAGGATCGGGGCCCGGGATGGGATCGGGACCCGGGATGGGATCGGGGGAGGGCTGCGCCGTCGGCTCGCTCACCCGCCCGATCCTTCCAGGCCCGGGCCGGCCGACGCGCAGCAGCCGCACGGCCGGCGGCGCGAACCTGGCCGAAGCGGGCGGCGTGACCGGGAACCACAGTGACGGTGGGTAAGTTCTAGCCCTGTGAGCTTCCAGGACGACCCCCGCCCCGGAAACGACCGCCCGGTCGTCTCCCGCCGCCGGCGCAGTGCGCTCGCGCCCACCCTGGCGATCGTCGGAGTCGCGATCGTCCTGCTGCTCCTGCTGGACTCGGTGTGGACCGACGTGCTCTGGTACCGCCAGCTCGGGTTCACCCAGGTCTACCGGACCGAGGTGCTGACCCGGATCGCGCTGTTCGTGCTCGGCGGCGGGGTGATGGCGGCCGCGGTGGCCGCCACCTTGCTGATCGCCTACCGGGTGCGCCCGGTGTACGCCCCGGTCTCGGGGGAACAGGCCAGCCTGGACCGCTACCGGGACAGCATCGAGCCGCTGCGCAAGCTGGTGATGGTCGCGCTGCCGTTGGCGTTGGGTCTGTTCGCCGGTTCGGCGGCCTCCCAGCAGTGGGAGACGCTGCTGCTGTGGTGGAACCGGCAGCCGTTCGGCAGCAAGGACGCCCAGTTCGGCCTGGACATCGGCTTCTTCGTCTTCACGTTGCCGTGGATGCAGTTCCTGGTCGGGTACTTCACCGCACTGGTGGTGCTGTGCGGGCTATCCGCCGTGGTCGTGCACTACCTGTACGGCGGTATCCGGTTGCAGGGCGGCGGGCCGCGGATCGCCCCGGCCACCCGGCTGCACCTGGGCCTGCTGATGGCCTTCTTCCTGCTGCTCAGGGCGGCGGACTACTGGCTGGGCCGCTACGCGATGACCAACCAGGTCTCCACCCGGATCACCGGTCTGACCTACACCGACGCCAACGCCGTGCTGACCTCCAAGGCCGTGCTGGCCGGCATCGCGCTGCTGGTGGCCCTGCTGTTCGTGGTCGCCGCGTTCGTCGACGGCTGGCGGCTGTACCCGCTGTACGGCCTGGCCCTGCTGGTGCTGTGCGCGATCGTGATCGGGGCGGTCTACCCGGCCGCGGTGCAGCGGTTCCAGGTCCGGCCGAACGAGCTGAACCAGGAGATGCCCTACATCCAGCGGGCGATCACGGCGACCAGGGCCGCGTACGGGCTGTCGACCATCGACGCCAAGGCCTACGACTCCACGGCCACCCCGAACGCCTCCGCGATCAGCGCCGCGGTGGGCTCCCAGGTCGGCGTCCGGCTGCTGGACCCGAGCATCGTCAGCCCGACCTTCCGGCAGAACGAGGCCTTCCGGCAGTTCTACGCCTTCCCCGACTCCCTGGACGTCGACCGGTACCAGATCGACGGCAAGACCGAGGACGCCGTGGTCGCCGTCCGGGAGCTGGACCTGTCCGGGCTGACCCAGCGGAACTGGGTGAACGACCACCTCGTCTACACCCACGGCTACGGCCTGGTCGGGGCCTACGGGGACGCCAGCCAGTACCCCGACGCGGGGGCGGGGAACCCGAACTACTTCGAGAACGGGCTGCCCACCAGCGGCGCGCTGGGCCAGTACCAGCAGCGGATCTACTTCGGTGAGCAGTCCCCGGACTACTCGATCGTCGGCGGCCCGGACGAGCTGGACTACGCCTCGACGTCCACCTCCAAGACCCGCTACCAGTACACCGGCACCGGCGGGGTCTCGATCGGCTCGTGGTGGAACCGGCTGCTGTACGCGATGAAGTTCCGCGAGCAGAACATCCTGATCTCCTCCCAGGTGACCGGCAACTCCAAGATCATGTACGACCGGACGCCGCGCGAGCGGGTGCAGAAGGTGGCGCCGTTCCTGACCCTGGACGGCGATCCCTACCCCTCGGTGGTCAACGGCCGGGTGGTCTGGATCGTGGACGGCTACACCACCACCTCCCGCTACCCGCAGTCGGCCCAGCAGGTGCTGGACGCCGCCACCGCCGACTCGGTGACCGAGACGTCGGCCTCGGTGGCGGCGCTGCAGCGCCAGTCGGTGAACTACATCCGCAACTCGGTCAAGGCCACGGTGGACGCCTTCGACGGCTCGGTCCAGCTGTACGCCTGGGACGAGAGCGACCCCATCCTGAAGGCCTGGGAGCAGATCCTGCCCGGCGCCGTGAAACCGCTGAGCTCGATCAGCGGCGAGCTGATGTCACACCTGCGCTACCCGGAGGACCTGTTCAAGGTGCAGCGGCAGGTGCTGACCAAGTACCACGTCACCGACCCCGAGCAGTTCTTCAGCGCGCAGGACCAGTGGCAGGTCTCCACCGACCCGACCCGGGCCGGTGGCACCCAGGACCAGCCGCCGTATTACCTCACCCTGCAGATGCCCGGCCAGCAGCAGCCGTCCTTCTCCCTGACCACCGGCTTCATCCCGGCCCGCAACGCCCAGGGCAACGAGCGGCAGGTGCTGACCGGCTTCCTGGCCGTGGACGCCAACGCCGGCAGCAAGAACGGGGTTCGGGAAGCTGGTTACGGGCAGTTGCGGCTGCTGACCGCGACCGGCACCGACGGCACCAGCGCGCCCGGTTACGTCCAGCAGCAG
This sequence comes from uncultured Actinomycetota bacterium, assembly GCA_963821825.1. Taxonomy (GTDB): domain Bacteria; phylum Actinomycetota; class Actinomycetes; order Actinomycetales; family Kineosporiaceae; genus CAWGFD01. The sequence goes on along the minus strand of CAWGFD010000002.1, from coordinate 3,105,294 downwards.
TTCACCACCAACCCCGACATCCGGCGGATCCTCAACCAGCTGGGCTCCGATCGTGTGGTGTACGGCAACCTCCTGACCCTGCCGGTGGCGAACGGGTTCCTCTACGTCGAGCCCGTCTACGTCAAGGGGGCGGGCACCGGCGCGCCCAACCTGCTGCAGCGGGTGCTGGTCGGCTACGGCAACGGCCAGACCCTGGGCTTCGCCGGCACCTTCTCGGAGTCCCTGCAGCAGGTGCTGACCGGCACCGGGCCGACCAGCTCCGACATCGGCGGTTCCACCAGCCCGCCCAGCTCCTCCACCTCACCGCCGTCCGGTTCCTCCACGGCGGCCCCGTCCGGACCGGCCGCACAACAGCTGCAGCAGGCCCTGGCCGCGGCCGACCAGGCCTTCAAGGACGGCCAGGCGGCGCTGGCCAAGCAGGACTTCGCCGCCTACGGGCAGGCGCAGCAGCGCCTGCAGCAGGCGATCAACCGGGCGATCGCCGCCGAGGGCCAGCTGAAGTCCTCGAGCAGCTCCTCGGGCACCGGCACCCGGGCCCCGTCCTCCCGCCCGTCCAGCACGTCCGCGCCCAGCTCAGGGACGTCACCGTCCAGCAGCCCGTGAGCCGGTTTGCCCCGCGCGTCGGTGGGCACGTAGTGTCGTGCCCACCGACGCGGGGTGGAGCAGCTCGGTAGCTCGCTGGGCTCATAACCCAGAGGTCGCAGGTTCAAATCCTGCCCCCGCTACGAATCCGATGTCTCAGGACATCGGAAACCGCCGGACCTGCAGTTTGTGGGTCCGGCGGTTTGGTCTTGCCGCGGTGGGCCTGGGGGTAGCCCGCGGGCCCGTGTGGCACGCGCGGAGAAGCCCGGCCCACGTCCGGCCCCTGATCCGGGTTCCGGACGAGTGATGGGCGCGGACTCGATGCACGGCGCCGTCGGCGCCACCGACGCATCCCCCGTGACGGTCGGCCTGGACGTAGCCTGACCACCATGGCCGACGTGTCCGTCACGGCGGGTCGGCGCGAGGGAGGCAGCATGGTCAACCGGGCGTTGGGCCCCGCGATGACGGCGATATCACGCCCTGCGCTCGGCTCGTCACAGCCGGATTGGCTTGGCGTCCCCAACGAGAGGCTGAGGCTGTTCCTGCTGGAGTACGAGTTCGGGTTGCGCGAGGTGGAGACCAAGATCGCGATCCTGCGGGACGAGTTCCAGCACATGCATGCCTACAACCCCATCGAGCACGTCACCAGCCGGGTGAAGTCCCCGGAGAGCATCCGGGCCAAGGTCGAGCGCCGGGGGCTCGAGCGGACCCTGGACAGCGTGCGTCGCAACATCACCGACATCGCCGGGGTGCGGGTGACGTGCAGCTTCGTCACCGACGCCTACCGCATCTTCGAGCTGCTGACCGCGCAGGACGACATCACCACGCGCAAGGTCTCGGACTACATCGCCACACCGAAGCCCAACGGCTACCAGAGCCTGCACGCCATCCTGGAGATCCCGGTCTTCCTGTCCTCCGGCCCCGTGAGCGTGCCCGTGGAACTCCAGCTGCGGAGCATCGCGATGGACTTCTGGGCCAGCCTCGAGCACAAGATCTACTACAAGTACGACGGCGACGTTCCCGACGCGCTGCTGGCCGAGCTGAAGGAGGCAGCCAAGACCGCGGACGAGCTGGACTCCCGGATGGAGCGGCTGCATCGCGAGCTGCACGGGTGAGGCAGGGGACTCATCGCCCGACCGGGCAGCACGTGAGGGCGGCTCGACCCGAGCCACGGGCCGGGGCGCCGGCGGATTTGCACCGCACCCGGCCGAGCACGTAATCTCTTGTTCACCGACGCGGGGTGGAGCAGCTCGGTAGCTCGCTGGGCTCATAACCCAGAGGTCGCAGGTTCAAATCCTGCCCCCGCTACGACGTTCCAGGTCAGAGGCCCTCCCGGTTCCGGGAGGGCCTCTGGCGTGTCGTGTGCGGCGCACAGGCCTGCGGGCGCGGCAGGAGAGTCGTCCCGCGGAGGAGGTGCGCCGGTGTGGTGGCAGGTCCTGCTCGGCTGCCTCGGTGGGGTGCTGCTGCTGTACGCCGTGATGGTGGCGTTGTTGTGGCGCGCCTACCGGCACGACCCGGACAGCGCCGGGCTCACGGCGGCGCTGAGGCTGCTGCCGGACCTGATCCGGCTGGTGCGGCGGCTCGCGGCCGACCCGACACTGCCGCGTGGGGTGCGGCTGCGGCTGCTGCTGCTCGTGGGCTACCTGGTCTCGCCCATCGACTTGATCCCTGACGTGGTGCCCGTTCTCGGGTACGCCGACGACGCCGTCATCGTGGCCATCGCGCTGCGCTCCATCGTCCGGTATGCCGGGCCGGAGGCCCTGGAACGGCACTGGCCCGGCACCCCTGAGGGGTTGCGCGTCGTGCGGTGGCTCGCCGGGCTGCGCCCCTGAACCGGTGAGCCACCGCCCCCCGCGCGGCTCAGAACGCCGGTGAGAACCCGGCCGCGGTGCAGTCCTCGCGCGGCTTGTGCACGGCGATTTCGCGTTCGCTCACGACCCGGAAGTCCTGGGACAGGCCGAAGCCGTGGACGGGTGATCATCCCGGTCGTGCAGTCGAAGGAGGTGTCCCAGATGTAGCCGGGGTGGTAGAAGCCCCTGCTGGTGACGGCCTGCTCCGACCAGTCGATCGGGGTCCCGGTCCAGCCGGTGTAGGGCGCAAGCCCTCGCCGGTGCGGGGGTGGGCCCCTTGACCCGACCCACCCCCGAGGCTGACGGTGGCCAGCACTGGGCAGATCTCCATGGCCCTTGACACGTGGCAGGAGCACAATCGAGCCGTGGAGCGGCCCGGGCCGACCTTCTCGGTGCTCGGCGTGCTGGAGGTGCGCCGGGGAGGACGGCCGGTGCCTGTGCCCAGCGGCCGCCGGCGGGCGGTGCTGGCGGCCCTGCTGATGGGCGCAGGGCAGCCCGTCTCGACCGACCGGCTGGTCGATGCGGCGTGGGGGGAGCATGCGCCGGCGCATCCGCGAGCTGCGGTCCACACCGTGGTCTCCCGACTGCGCGCGTGCCTGGGCCCAGGCGTGCCGCTGGAGCCGGCATCGTCCGGATACGCGCTCCGGGTGCCCGAGGAGGCGGTCGACGCGACGCGCTTCGGGGCCCTGTGCGACCGCGCCGCCCGGCTGCCGGCCGGCGCGGCGGCTCAGGTGCTCGACTCCGCCCTGGCGTTGTGGCGGGGTCCGGCCTATGTCGAGTTCGCCGGCCGGGACTTCGCGCGGGCGGAGGCGGCCCGGTTGGAGGAGGCGCGGGCGGCCGCGGTCGAGCGACGCGCGGAACTGGCCCTGGATCTCGGTGCTCCGGCCACGGCGGTGCACCTCTTGGGAGCACTCCTGAGCGCCGACCCCCTGCGGGAACACGCGGCCGCGGTACTCATGACTGCCCTCTACGCCAGCGGCCGGCCGGCGGACGCGTTGGACCGGTTTGGGCAGCTGCGGGTCAGGCTGGCCGACGAGCTAGGCATCGACCCGTCTCCGGAGCTCCAGCACCTGCAGTTGCAGATCCTCGGGCACGACCTGCCCTCGGCCCCGCCGCGTACGCCGTGTGCGCCCCGCTGGCTGGTCAGCGAGAGCGCCTTCGTCGGCCGTGACGAGGAGCTGGCCGTCCTGTTCGCAGCCGTCCGTGACCACCGGCTGGTGACTGTGACGGGGGTGGGCGGTGTCGGCAAGAGCCGGCTGGTTGCTGAGTCCCTGCCCGAGATCGCCGGCGAGCTCGGGTTGCCGGTCACGGTGGTGGAGCTTGGCGGCGCGGCCGGCGAGCAGGCCGACGGGGCGATCGCGGCGGCGCTCGGCCTGCGTGGTGCCACCGACTCGTTCCGCGAGACGGTGCTGGAGTACCTGAGCATCGGCGACGGGCTGCTGGTGCTGGACGGTGGCGAGCACCTCGTCGACCGGCTCCGCCGGTTCGCCGAGGACGTCCTGTGCGGGTGCCCGGGCATCCGGATGGTCGTGACGAGCCGCCGGCGGCTCTCCGCCCGCGAGGAGCAGGTGCTGCCCCTGCTGCCTCTGCCGGTGCCTCCGGCCGGGATCTCGGACAGGGAGTGTGCAGCCGCGGCACCGGTCCGGCTGCTCGCCGACCGCATCTCCCGTGTCCGCCCTGACCTCCCGCTCGGACAGCGCACATGGCCACTGCTCGCGGACGTGTGCCGTCGGGTCGAGGGCCTGCCGCTGGCGATCGAGCTGGCCGCCGGTCGGGCGGCCACGCTCGGCCTGCAGCCGCTGCGCGACCGGCTCGCCGACTCGCTGGACCTGCTGGGCGAGGACGGTGACCTGCCCGGGCTGCGCGCGGTCGTGGCCTGGTCCCACGCCCTGCTCGGTCCTGCAGAACAACGGCTGCTCGCCGTGGTCTCGGTCTTCGCCGGTGATTTCGACCTGGCGGCCGCCGAGAGTGTTGCCGGCCCTGTCGGGTCGGCGCCGGTGGCGGCGTGCATCGGCCGGCTGGTCGATGCCTCGCTGATCGCCGTTCACGGCGCCGCCGAGGAGCCGCGCTACCGGCTACTGGATTTCGTCCGCTCGTTCGCGGGGGAACGGCTGGCCGAGTGTGGCCTCGGCGAGGGTGCCCGCCGTGCGCACGCCCGATGGGTCCTGTCGCTCGCGGAGGCGGTCGCCCGGCCGGCCGGCTGGAACCGGTCGGCCGCCATCGAGCGCCTGGAACGCCACCGTACCGACGTCCTGGCCGCCGTCCGGTGGGCGCTGAGTTGCGGCGACCCCGTCCTGGCCGGCGAGATCACTGGTGCCCTGCGGATGTACTCGCACTGGCGTCCGGACGGCGAGCTGCTCGCCCTGGTCGGGGAGGTCGCCGACGACGGCGCTGTGCGGCGCAGCTGCGCCGCGGCGCGGGCGCTGGCGGCCGGTGCCGTGGCCGCTGTCGACGGCGGAGACCTGGACCGGGCCGAACGGCTGGCCGCGGCGGCCCTGCCGCTCGCCATCGGGCCGGACGAGCGCTGCCAGGCTCTCGTCATGCTCGGCGTCGTGGCGCTCTACCGCGGGCAGCACGACCGGTCGGCGGCCTGCTGGCAGGAGGTGCTCCGGGTTCCCGGCGTCTCCGCCGACCACCGGGTGGACGCCCACACCGGCCTCGGCCTGCTCGGCTGCTTCTCCGGGGACGAGGCGGCGGCGCGGGAGCACGCGGACCGCGCGTGCGTCGTGGCCGCTGACGCAAGCGCCGGCTCCCGGGCCTTCGCTGCCTACACCCTGGGTGAGCGGTGGCTGCTCACCGACCGCGAGGTCGCCGTGGCCGTGCTGCGGGCCGCCGCCGAGCAGGCGGAGTCGGCGCGGGCCACGCAGGTGCTCACCGTGGCCCGCATCGCGTTGCTCTCCGCGCTGACCCGGCTCGGCCGGCGGGACGAAGCGCTCAAGGACCTGCCCGTCCTGCTGTGCGAGCTGCTGCGCGCCGGGAACTGGCCGCAGCTCTGGACCGCGTTGCGGATCGGCGCCGAGCTGCTCGAGCCGGTGGGGGAGGCCGAGACGGCGGCGCTGGTGCTGGCCGCGGCGCAGGCCGCCGTGTCGGCGCCGGCGGTGACCGGCGCCGACGTGGCCCGCCATCGCGAGCTCGCCGAGCGGATCCGGCACCGGATCGGCGGACCGGCCGCCGACCGGGCCGCGGCGCTGGCCGCGGTGCTGCCCCGGGCCAGGGTCGTCGAACGAGCCCTCGCCGCGGCCGAGCGCCACCGGCTCACACCAGCTGGGTGACCTGCGTCTCGATGCCGAGCAGGGCCCGGCTGTAGATCTCGCGGCTAAGGCCGATGTCGACCAGCCCATGCCGGCTGGCCACCTCGAGATCACGCCAGATGCGCTGCAGCGGGTTCGACCGGGCGAAGCTGCTCGCGCCGCTCGTGTCCAGCAGCAGGGCGACCGCCTCCCGGCAGCGGCTCGCGGCGACCGCGACGTCGCTGCGGACCCGGGCGCGGGTGAGCAGGTCGAGCTGGGCCGCGGCCGCGGCCGCGGCGTCGACGTCGGTCGCGGCCCGGTGCGCGTGCAGGGTGGCGGTGTCGATCAGTGCCGCCGCGTCGGCGACGGCGAGCTGATGGCTGGGCGAGTCCAGAGAGCGGGCGTAGTTCGAGTGCGCGATGGGCTTGCCGCGTTGCACGAGCCCGACGACCAGCTCGAAGGCGGCGCGGGCCAGCCCGAGGATGGGACCGGTGTTGATCAGCGTCAGCGCGGAGCCACTGGTCGACCGGTACAGCGGTTCGTCCTCGCGGTGCTCGGTGGGGCTCACCCCCTCATTCATGGCCGGGATGGACAAGGTGCGGTACTCGGGGACGAACACGTCCTCGGCGACGAACGTGTTGCTGGCCGTGGCGGACATGCCGGCGACGAACCAGGTGTCCTCGATGGTCAGGTCGGTGACGGGAACGAGTGCGCTGCGCAGGTCCAGCACCTCACCGCCGCCCCCGAGCAGGGGGATGGTGACCATGCTCCACTGGGCCTGGTAGCTGCCCGACGCCCAGGCCCATCGGCCGGTGACCACGAACCCGTCGTCCACCGCGCGGGCGGTCGCGCTCGGGGTCAGCTGCCCGCACACCGCCGCGTGCGGGTCCTCACCCCACACGTCGGCGCGGGCACGGTCGGGCAGCTGGCCGACGAGGTAGGCGCCGGTGTTCATCAGCGCGACCACCCACGACGCCGAGCCGTCTCCGCGGGCGAGCTCGGTGCAGACGTCCAGCCAGGTCCGGATGTCGACCTCGTAGCCACCCGTCCGCCGGGGGGCGGTGAGGGTGAACATCCCCGCGTCGCGCAGCGCGGCGGTGACCTCGTCGGTCAGCCGCCGCTGCTCCTCGGCCCGCTCGGCGTGCTCCCGCAGCAGCGGTACCAGCTCGCGCGCCCGGGCGACGAGGTCGCCCGGCTCGCCCACGGCGCGGTGCGGGCGTTCCTGGATTGCGGTCATGGTGGCCTCCTGTTGATACGCCCTGTCCGGGCTAACGGCAGTGTCGCGGGCAGGGCTTTCACGGGACTGTCACCGGAGGGGGGGCAGCCGGGTGCCGGTAGGGCCGGCTGGACATCGTCACGGAAGCCCCCTGGCGACTGGCGACCGCGCGATCATCACCCGCGCCGCCCGGTCAGGTGCCAGGCGCGCGACGTCGCTCAGCCATCGGGGGTGCTGCGGTGTCGTCGTGCGGCCGAGTGCGGTGCCCATCGCGAGGGACGGGTCGATCCGCGAAGGCGTGCCCAGCGCACGTCCGCCGGACGGACGGCGCGGGCCAGATCGGGCGGTGGTTCGGCCGGTCGCCCCGCTACGACGTGGTGGACCAGGCACGTCGCGCAGGCGGACGGCGTCGTGGAGGCGGACGGCGCCGGGCCGCCGGCGCCGGACCTCGAGCAAGCACCCAGACCTGCGATGAGGGCGGCGAGGGCGACGACCAGCTCGCCCACCGGGCCTGCGACCAGCTCGGCGGGCACCGGGGTGGTGCGGGCGCTGCCCATGACACCGCAGGTGCGCGAGCAGCTCCTGGAGGCGGCGGCTGCCGCCAAGCAGGTGCCCGCGGCGCAGTTCGCCGGGCTCGACCCTGCCGGGCGCTACTACGCCCGCGACGAGGCGACCGGAACGTCCTGGGCGGCGGCCGCCCTGCTGCCCCGGGCGACCTCGACGGCGGCCCAGATCTCGGTGCAGGACAACGGCTCCTACGACCTGTTCGAGAAGCCGCCCGACCGGCGCTGGCTGGTGTTCGAGGTCGGCCAGGCGGGCGTCGGGGGTACCCGCTGCCCGGTCGAGGTGCCGGCCGCCGTGGTCCGCGCGTGGGGCTGGGCCGGGCTGCCGGCCGGGTCACCCGCAGGGCTGAGGACGGCGGGAAGGCGCGACGGGCCGGGTAGCTATCGGGCGCCGGTCTGCCAGTACGGCGCCGCAGCCGGGACAAGCGGGAGCCGGGAGCGGACCCGACCGAAGCGGTCGTCCTGCCGCGCCCAGGAGGCGTAGGCGGCCTCGATCTCCGGCCGCTGCCGCGCCACGAAGTTCCACCACATGAGGATCGGCTCGGGGAACGGCTCACCACCGACCAGCACCGCCCGGGTGGGCACCTCGACCGCCAGGGCCAGCTCCTGCCGGCCCTGACCGAGGTAGCCGAGCTGCCCCGGACCAAGCGGTGTGCCCTCGATCCCGACCGCGCCGTCCAGGATCACCAGGGCGTACTCCCAGTCCGGCCGCAGGGGCACGGTGGTCGCCGCGTGCAGGTCGAGGTCCACGCCCACCAGGGGGCTGTCGTGCCGGGCGGGGCTGGCGTGCCGCGCGAAGTCGCCGACCAGGACGGTGCCGACACCTCCGGCGACCTCCAGCTGAGGCAGGTCGGCGTGGTGCTCGAACGCGGTCCCGCCGCTGCGGGTGGCCTCCGGCAGCGCCACCCACAGCTGGACGCCGTGCAGGGTGCCGCGATAGTGCCCGGTGGCCTCCTCGGCGTGCGACACCCCCGCGCCAGAGGTCATCAGGTTCAGCTGACCGGGCCGGATCACCTGCTCCGAGCCCAGGCTGTCGCGGTGCAGCACCTGACCCTCCAGCAGCCAGGTCACCGTCTGCAGCCCGATGTGCGGGTGCGGGCCGACGTCCAGGCCGCTGTTCTCGGTCACGTCAGCCGGGCCCAGGTGGTCGGCGAAGCACCACGCGCCCACCGTGCGCCGACCCCGCCGGGGCAGCGCCCGGCGGACCCCGATCCGGCCGACCTGCCCGGGCCGGCTCTCACCCACCTCCAGCGTCGAGGGACCGGGTCGGCCGTGGTCGGGCGTGGCCGGCGGGGCGTCCACCGTGCTGACCGGTCCGCTCATCGTGGCTCCTCATGGGTCGTGGGCCCGGGTAGTCCTGCTGCGCACCCCATGCTGCACCCTCATCGGCCTCAGGCTCGCGGTGTCGCCCGGCGGAGGACGAGGTACCCGGCGAGAGCGCAGAGCACCGTCACCGGCAGGGTCCAGGTGGCCACGACCGCCAGCGACCGGGTCTGCAGGTAGTCACCCAGGTTCCCCCAGGAGCTGCTCACCGTCACCAGCCACAACGCCGCCACGATGAGCAGCGCGCACCCGCCGAGGAACAGGTACAGGCCCGTCGCCCTCCAGCGCACCCACACCGCCCCGGCAGCCACTCCGAACATGGCCAGCAGCAGGCCGGTCACCGCGTTGAGGTACCACAGCTCCCAGGCCGGCAGGTCGGCCGCCCGCCACGGCGCGAAGAACCGCCCACCCAGGCCCCAGCCGTCCGTGACGCGTTCGACCTGCGCCATCACGGCGATCCCAGCGGCGTACATCGCGGCGAGCAGCCCGAGGTAGGTGACGGTGCCCAGGTAGTAGTCGCGTCGCGTCATCCCGACGCCCAGGGCGAACCGGAAGGTCAGGCTCATGGTCTGGATGGCGACCACCATGAGGAAGAAGAGCACCCAGGTGACGCCACCGTTGAAGTCGAACGCGCCGGTGTCCAGGTTCTGGACGCCGCCGGCGGCCCTGGTGATCAGGTACCACACCGTGAAGGTGAGGCCGAAGATCGCGGCAAAGATGAGCCACGGCGTGATCAGCGTGGGCCACGGGTTGGCGGCATGCAGCCGGACGGCGTTCCAGACGCGGCGGCCCAGCGGCGGCGCCGGCTGGGCGGCGGAACGAGTGGCGACAGTCATGAGGTGACCTCCTGCTGGGCGGTGCCGCGGGTGCGGCCGATGACGAGCTGCTGCAGTGAGACGGGGCTCACCTCGAGACCGGACCGGGTGGCCGCGGCGCAGTCGGCCGGGCTCAGGCCGGTCAGGGTGGCGGAGGTGAACCCGCCGAGGGCAGCGGTGTCCAGCACGTCGCGACCGTGGGCGAACGCCTCCACATCCACCCGTTTGCCGGCGACGGTCCGGGCCGAGCCGCGCAGGTCCTCGGTGGACGCGTCGATGATCATCCGGCCCTCGTCGATCACGAGGACGTTCTCGAGCAGGTCCGCGACCTCGTCGATCAGGTGGGTCGACATGATCACGGTGCGCGGGTGCTCGGCGTAGTCGGCGAGCAGGCGGTCGTAGAACGCCTGGCGGGCCACGGCGTCCAGCCCGGCGTAGGGCTCGTCGAAGATGGTCAGCTCGGCGCGCGAGGCCAGGCCCACCACCACCCCGACGGCTGAGGCCTGGCCGCGGGAGAGCTTCTTCATCCGGCGGTCCAGCGGCACTTTCAGCTCCGCGACCAGCTCACGGGCCAGGGCCTCGTCCCAGTGCGGGAACACCCAGGAGGCCACCCGCAGCACGTGCTCGCCCTTGAAGCCGTCGGGGTAGGTCTGGGACTCCTTGATGAAGCAGGTCCTGCTCAGTGCCGCGGCGTTCTCCAGCGGGGGGCGGCCGAACAGCCGGATCTGACCGGCAGTGGCGAACTCCTGCCCGGTGATCAGCTGCATGAGCGTGGTCTTGCCAGCGCCGTTGCGGCCCAGCAGGCCGGTGATGGCGTGCTCCTGGACGGTGAACGACACGTCGTCCACGGCGGCCAACGAGCCGAAGCGCTTGGTGAGGCCTTGGACCTCGACGATGGCGGTCATCGACCGGCCTCCTTCTGGATCATGTCCGTGAGCTGCGCCGGACTGATGGCGAGCTTGGCGGCTTCGGTGACGAGGGGACGCACGTACTGCACGCTGAACGCCTCGCGGCGTTGGGCCAGCAGCCGGGCACGAGCACCGTCCGCCACGAACATCCCGATCCCGCGCTGCTTGAACAGCAGCTCGGCGTCGACCAGCCGGTTGACGCCTTTCAGTGCAGTGGCCGGGTTGATCCGGTGGAAGGCGGCGAGCTCGTTGATCGAGGGCACCTGGGAGCCCTCGGGCATGGTGCCGTCGATGATCTGGTTCCCGATCAGCTCGGCCACCTGGAGGAAGATCGGGCGATCGTCGTCCACCGCGGCCTCCGGTTGGTGGGTTAGCTACTGACGTAGCTAACCAATCAGGCGGTGCGCCGGGTGTCAAGGCCGTCAGGCGGCGGCGCGGGACGACGTGGAGCGGATGCCCGACAGCGCGACCCGGTCAGCCGAGCGGCTCTGGGGAGAGCGGGACCAATGGCACGATCCGGCCCGGTCGCCGGGCTCGATCCTGGGAGAATCCTGCCTGAGGGGGACATGATGAGCCTTCGTCCGACGGTGCGGTCGCTCAGAGGGGGCCCGCGCTCCGTTGCCTGGGTCTCGATCGCGTTGCTTCCGCTGGTCGCCCTGCTGACCGGACCGCCGGCCGCGCTGGGCACGACCGGTCCGGCGGTCACCGCGCGGCCCCCGGCGGTGCCGGCGAGCGGCCAGCACGTGCCCAGCCGCCCGCTGGTCGTGGAGGGGAACACCTGGTACCTGGCCGGTGGGCTGACCAGTGGCCCCGCGGCGCAGACCTTCACGTTCGGCGCGCGCTACGGCTACCCGGTGTCCGGCGACTGGGACGGCGACGGTACGCCGACCGTCGGGTCGGTGCTGAACGCCACGTGGTCGCTGCGCAACTCCAACTCCAGTGGCCCGGCCGACCTGAGCTTCAACTACGGCGTGCCCGGCGACCTGCCGGTGGTGGGCGACTGGGACGGTAACGGCACCGACACCCCGGGCGTGGTGCGCGGTGACACCTGGTACCTGCGCAACAGCAACACCGGCGGGCCGGCCGACGTCGTCCTGACCTACGGGCAACCCGGAGACGTGCCGGTGGTGGGCGACTGGGACGGCAACGGCACCGACACCCCGGGCGTGCGGCGCGGCGGGACGTGGTACCTGCGGGACGCGCCGGGCAGCGGGCCGGCGACCCGGGTGGTCGCCTTCGGCTGGGCCAGCGACCGGCCGGTCACCGGTGACTGGAACGGGGACGGCGTGACCACCCTCGGTGTGGTGCGGGGGGCCACCTGGTTCCTCACCGACGGCTTCGACAGCATCGGCGAGCACCACTTCCCCTACGGCTGGAGCTGTGCCCTGGCGCTCAGCACCGGCTCGGGCCTGGCCCGGCCCGCGGGCGCCGGGACCTACCCGACCGGCCGAACCGGTCAGGACGTCACCCGGTTGACCACCAGCCGCAAGGTGGTCGCCCTCACCTTCGACGCCGGCGCGAACGCCGACGCGGTGCCCTCGATCCTGCGCACCCTGACCCGCACCTGCACCCCCGCGACCTTCTTCTTCACCGGTGCCTTCACCCGAGCCTTTCCTGAGCAGTCGCGCCAGGTGGCGCTGCGCTTCCCGGTCGGCAACCACACCGACACCCACCCGGACCTGACCACGCTCAGCGACGCCGCCGTGCGCGCGCAGGTGAGCGCGGGCGCGGCCGCCGTCCGGGCGGTCACCCGGTTCGACACCCACCCGCTGTTCCGCTTCCCGTTCGGAGCCCGGGACGCGCGCACCATCGCCCTGGTCAACAGCCTGGGCTACGTCGGTGTGCGGTGGACCGTGGACACCCTGGGCTGGGAGGGCACCTCCGGTGGCCAGAGCGCGGCCAGCGTGGTGCAGCGGGTGCTGGCGGCGGCGACCCCCGGCGAGATCGTCCTGATGCACGTCGGGTCCAACCCCGACGACGGCACGACGCTGGACGCCGACGCGCTGCCCCAGGTGATCAGCGGGCTGCAGGCCCGCGGCTACACCTTCGTCAGCCTGCCCGGCCAGCTGTGAGCGCGGGAGGAGACCGAGATGGGCGAACTGTCCGCCCTTCCCAGCCGTGCGCTGGGCGTGGTCAGCATCCAGGTGCCCTCCGGCCGGGTGCTGCTGGCCCTGCTCCCGGTGGCCGTGCTGATCACCGCGCTGGTCGCCTACTGCCTGGTCGACCTGGTCCGGGCACCGTCGGTGCGGTACCTGCCCAAACCGGTCTGGGCCGTGGTGATCGTGGCGTTCAGCACCCCGTTCGGTGCGCTGCTCTACCTGGCCGTGGGAAGGAACCGGCATGAAGCTCCAGCGGACCCCATCGATCCCCAGTCCGAGCCGGGGCGCGTCGAGGACGAGGTCCGTCGCTGACCGGCCGTCCGGCGCCGCAGCGCGGGCCGCCGTGAGCGACCGGGCACCGGCGCTGACCACGCACGGGCTGACCCGCGACTACGGCGGCACGGGGCTGTTCGAGGTCTCGATCAGCGTGCCCCGGGGCAGCGTGTACGGCCTGGTCGGCCCGAACGGCGCCGGGAAGACCACCCTGCTGTCGATCCTGGCCGGCGTGCGGGCGGCCGACTCCGGGCAGCTCCACCTGGGGGTCGACCGGAGCCGGATCGCCGTCTGCCCCGACGTCCCCGAGTTCGATGGCTGGCTGAGCGCCTACGAGGTGGTCGACCTGGCCCTGTCCTACCTGGGCCGGGGTGCGGACCCGGATGCTGTGCTGCGGGCGCTGACCGTGGCCGGGCTGACCGAGCACGCCGACCATCGGGTGGGCGGGTTCTCCCGCGGCATGGTGCAGCGCCTCGGCCTGGCCGCCGCGCTGGTCGCCGACCCGCAGCTGCTGATCCTCGACGAGCCCACCTCGGCGCTGGACCCGGCCGGACGCAACGACGTCCTGACCCTGGTCGCGGCCGCCGCCGGCCGGTGCACCGTCATCTTCTCCAGCCACATCCTGGCCGACGTGCAGCGCGTGGCCGACCACATCGGTGTGCTCCGGGCCGGTCGGCTGCTCTACGAGGGGCCCACCCAGGCGCTGGTCGACACCCATCTGCGGCCCCGCTGGCGGGTCCGGGTCGCCGGCCCGACCGACGCCCTGATCGCGGCCTTCGCCGCGCAGCCCTGGGTGAACCGGGTCAGCCCGCGGCCCGACGGCCTGGTCCTCGACGCGGTGAGCCTGGAGCAGGGCGAGCGGGGTATCCCGGCCGTCCTCGCCGGGGCCGGGGCCCGGATGGTGGCCTGCGAGCCGCTGGCCGCCGACCTGGAGTCGGCGTTCCTGTCCCTGACCGGTGAGCAGCGATGAGCGCCGGCCCGGACCGCGCCGTGCGGCGGGCACCGATGAGCCCCTGGCGGCTGGAGTGGCTGCGCCTGGTGCGCACCCCCCGGGCGCTCATCCTGCTGTCGGTCTACCTCGGCGTCGGACTGCTCGCGCCCGTCCTGGCCCGCTACCTGTCCGAGCTGCTCAAGCACGCCCAGGGCCGGGTGGTCGTGATCGCGCCGCCCCCGGTGCCCTCGGACGGCATCGCGCAGTACATCGACCAGATCGGTCAGACCGGCCTGATCGTGGTGGTGGTGGTGGCCGCGGGAGCGCTGACCTTCGACAGCCGGCGCGGGGTCTCGGTCTTCCTGCGAACCCACAGCCGGAGCATGTGGGCGCTGCTGCTGCCCCGGTACGTGCTGCCGGCCGCGGCGGCGGTGACGGCGTGCGTGCTGGGCACGCTGGCGGCCTGGTACGAGACCACGATGCTGATCGGCCCGCTGCCCGCCGGCGCCGTCCTGGGTGGGCTGGTCTGTCAGATCGTCTACCTGCTGTTCGCGGTCGCCGTGGTGGCGGCCGCGGCGGCCCTGGCCCGCACCGGTCTGGCCGCGGTGGGCATCGCCCTGGGCGTGCTGCTGCTGGCCCTGCCACTGGCCGCCACCCTCGGCGCAGCCGGTGACTGGCTGCCCAGCGTCCTGATGAGCGCCCCCGTGGACCTGCTCGGTACCGCCACCCTGGCCGACCACGCTCCGGCCCTGCTGGTGACGGCCGGCGCGACCCCACTGGTGCTGGTCCTGGCCGAACGCCGGCTGCGGCGCCGCGAACCGTGACCAGGACCGAGCCCAGCACCAGAGATGACCGATGAGCACCCACTCGACTGTGCGAGACCCCCAGCAGACGGGCTTCGCCGGTGACCCCCGGGAGGACCTGCAGCGGCTGCTCCGTGACCTCAAGACCACTGATACCGGGCTCAGCACGGCCGAGGCGAGGCGCCGGCTGATCCAGTACGGACCCAACCTGCTCACCCAGGCCCACCGGGCCACCTGGCCGGCGGCGCTGGGCCGCCAGCTGGTGCACCCGCTGGCCCTCCTGCTCTGGCTCGCCGCCGGGCTGGCCTGGGTCTCGGGAACACCGGTGCTGGCCCTGGCCATCATCGCCGTTGTCCTGCTGAACGCCGGGCTCGCCTTCTGGCAGGAGCAGCAGGCCGAGCGCTCGGTCGAGGCGCTCGCCGCCTACCTGCCCGACCAGACCGACGTCCTGCGCGAGGGGCACCTGCGCCGCATCGACGCCACCGAGGTGGTGCCCGGCGACGTGCTGCTCGTCCAGGAGGGAGCCCGGATCCCGGCGGACGCGCGGCTGCTCACCGGCGCGGTCGAGGTCGACATGAGCGCGCTGACCGGGGAGTCGGTGCCGGTGGTCCGGCTCGCTGGCGCCTGCGACCCGACGGTCCGGCTGCTGCACGCCGAGGACACGGTCTTCCGGGGCACGACCTGCACCTCGGGCGCCGGGCGGGCCGTCGTCTTCGGCACCGGGACCGGGACCGAGATCGGCCGGATCGCCAGCCTGTCCCACGGCGTCGACCGACCGGTCAGCCCGCTGGAACGCCAGGTCCGGGTGGTCGCCTGGCTGATCGCCGGCGTCGCGGTCGCGGTCGGCCTGGCCTTCCTGCCGCTCGGGCTGTTCGCCGGCCTGTCCCTGGGCGCCGCCCTGACCTTCGCCGTCGGGCTGCTGGTGGCCAACGTCCCCGAGGGCCTGCTGCCCACGATCACCCTGGCGCTGGCCGTGGGGGTCAAGGACCTGGCCCGTTCGGGGGCGGTGGTCAAGCGTCTGTCGGCGGTGGAGACCCTGGGCTCGACCGGCGTGATCTGCACCGACAAGACCGGGACGCTGACCGCCAACCGGATGAGCGTCGAGGCGCTCTGGACCCCGGCCGAAGGGCGGGTCGACGTCGCCGCGGCCGGACCGCAGGAGCTGGCCGCCCGGGCGGGGCTGGCCACCACCCTGGAGCTGTGCACGGAGGCCACCCTGGACGGCGCGGGCAGCGGCGACCCGACCGAGGTCGCGCTGCTGCAGTTCGCCCGGACCCTGCGCGGCGCCACCGGAACGGCTGCGGTGAGCGGTGAACGGGTCGCCGTGCACCGGTTCGACCCCCGGCTGCGGAGGATGAGTACCGTGCACCGGGTCGGCGGCCTGCTCGTGGTGGACACCAAGGGGGCGCCGGAGAGCGTGCTCGGCCTGTGCGGGCCGGTCAGCAGCGAGGTGAGCGCAGCCGTGCAGGAGCTGGCCGGCCAGGGGCTGCGGGTGCTCGCCCTGGCCGGGCGCGTGCTGGAGCCCGGGGAGGGCACGACGCGCCCGGAGGTGGAGCGCGAGCTGAGGTTCGGCGGCCTGGTGGGGCTGCTGGACCCGCCGCGGGACTCCGTGGCCCCGGCCGTTACCCTGTGTCACCGGGCCGGTCTACGGATCCACGTCATCACCGGGGACAACCCGTTGACGGCCGCCTCCGTCGCGCGCTCGGTCGGCATCGGCCGGCCCGGGTCGCCGGTGGTCACCGGGGAGGCGCTCGCCGCCCTGACCGACGCGCAGCTGTCCCAGCTGCTGGCCTCCGGCGAGGAGGTCGTGTTCGCCCGGGCCACCCCGGAGGACAAGCTGAGGATCGCCGACCTGCTCTCCCGGGCCGGCGAGGTCATCGCGATGACCGGAGACGGCGTCAACGACGCCCCGGCGCTGCGCCGGGCCGACATCGGGGTGGCCATGGGGCGCAGCGGCACCGACGTGGCCCGGGAGGCCGCCACCATGGTGCTGACCGACGACGACTTCGCCACGATCGTCAAGGCCGTGCAGGCCGGACGGCAGGTCTACGACAACGTCCGCAAGTTCATCCTCTACATCTTCGCCCACGCGGTTCCCGAAGTGGTGCCCTTCCTCGTCTTCGCGCTCTCCGGTGGTGCGGTGCCGCTCCCGCTGACCGTGCTGCAGATCCTGGCCATCGACCTGGGCACCGAGACCCTGCCGGCGCTGGCCCTGGGCCGCGAACCGGCCGAGCCCGGCCTGATGGACCGACCACCGCGCCGGCGTGGGGAGAACGTCATCACAGGCCGGATGCTGGCCCGGGCCTGGGGCATCCTCGGTCCGCTGTCCGCCCTCCTGGTGATGACCGCCTTCTTCAGCGTCCTGCTCCGCGCCGGCTGGCGGCCCGGCGACCCCACCGGCGCCGGCACGGTCCTGCACGAGGCCTACGTGCGGGCCACCACCGCCACCTTCGCGGGCATCGTCGCCTGCCAGGTGGGCGTCGCCTTCGCCGCTCGCACCGAGAGGGTCGCCCTGGCCCGGATCGGCCTGGGCAGCAACCGGTTGCTGCTCGGCGGGATCGCCTTCGAGCTGGTCTTCACCGCGGCCCTGGTCGAGCTGACCCCGCTGCAGGGCCTGTTCGGCACCACCGGGCTGGACTGGGCGACGCTGGCCCTGCTCAGCACGTTCCCGTTCCTGGTCTGGTCCGCCGACGAGCTCTTCCGGTGGGCCGGCCGGCGTCGCGCGCCGGGCGGCTTGGCGAGGCCCGCCCGGACGGCTGCGGCTGCGGTGCCCGGTCTCGGACCTTCGTCCCTGTTGTCGGGCCCTGCACCGGAGTGAGATGAGGACATCCGAGGGAAGCCCGCAGATGGAGGCAGGGGGAAGCGGCCGGCAGCCGCGCACCGTGCATCTCGAGACGCTGCATCAGCGGCGACGGCGGGCTTCTCTCGGGCTCATCAGGCCCTCGCCCCTGCCGGACGGGGGCGCCCGGGTGCAAAGAGGGTGGCCGCGGTGATCCGGACAGGTGCCGTTCGTCGGGGCGGGGTGGCGGGGCTGCTGTCGATCGCGGTGGGCGTCGTCGCGATGGCCTTCGAGCGCGGCCCGGTGCGGGCCGGCGACCCGGCCGCCGCGATCGTTGCTCACTACACGGCTCATCAGGGTGCCGTGCTGGCGCAGTCCACAGTGTTCGTCCTGGGGGCCGCGTTCCTGCTCTGGTTCACCGTGGCGCTCAGCCGGTTCTTGGCCGAACCGCGCTCCGACGACAGCGCCTCGGCGCTGGTCCTGCTGGGCGGTGCGACCTCGGTGGCCCTCACCCTGGCCGCGCTGGGCCTGCAGGTCGGTCTGGCCTCCGCCCCCGCATCCTCGGGCGAACCAGCCCTGGTCGCCGCCATGAACGCGCTGTTCACGATCTCCGGGCTACCGCTGGCCGTGCTGCTGGCCGCGGTGGCAGCGGCCGGCCGGCGGACCGGTGTGCTGGCCGGCTGGCTGGTCTGGCTGTCGGCCGGGGCTGCCGTGACCCAGCTGATCCCGGTGCTCGGGCTGGTCGCCACCTCCGGACCGTTGTCCTCCGGGGGATGGCTGGCGGCCTACCTCGCCTACCCGCTCTACCTGGTCTGGCTCGCCTCGGTCAGCCTGGTGATGGTCGCCCGAGGTGGCCCGCTGCCGGGCGACAGGAACGCCAACCACTCTCGGCGGGCTGGAATAACATCGCCCTATGACGATGACAACGTCCCACACGCTCGTCCAGCGTGGTCCGTCGGCGGGAGAGGTCCAGGCTGACCCACCGGTCGACGCGGCCGTGGAGCTGTCCGCCCTGGCCAGTCTGTTGCGCAGCCTGGGCGAGCCGAGCCGGCTGGCGATCCTGCGGCACCTCGCTCTGGGCGAGCACAGGGTCATCGACCTGACCTCCCACCTGGGCCTGGCCCAGTCCACGGTCTCCGGGCACCTGTCCTGCCTGCGCGAGTGCGGCCTGGTCAGCTCCCGGCCGCAGGGCCGGGCCTCGTTGTGGTCGCTGACCCATGCCCCGCAGCTCAGCCGGGTGCTCGCCGCGGCCGAGGCGTTGCTGGCCGCCTCGGGGGCGGCGGCCGCCAGCTGTCCGACCTACGGTCAGGGGGTGGACCGGTGACCGTCCCGGGCACCCGGAGCACCGCGCCGGGTGCGGCCGAGCGTCAGCAGCTGGCCCGGCGGGCCCGGCTGCTGGCCGGCGCCTCGGTCGGCTACAACGTGGTCGAGGCCGCCGTCGCCCTCACCGCCGGCCTGCTGGCCGGTTCGGTGGCCCTGACCGGTTTCGGCCTCGACTCCCTCGTCGAGGTGTCCAGCGGACTGATCATCCTGTGGCAGTTCGGGCACCGGTTGCCCGAGACCCGTGAGCGGCAGGCGCAGCGGCTGATGGCGGTGGCCTTCCTCGCCCTGGCCCTGTACGTCGGGGTGGAGTCGGTCCGCACCCTGGTGACCGGGGAGCACGCCGCGCCGTCACCGGTCGGGATCGGCCTGGCGGTCGCCTCGCTGATCGTCATGCCGGTGCTGTCCCTGGCCCAGCGGCGGACCGGCCGCTCCCTCGGGTCGGTCACCGTGGTCGCCGACAGCACCCAGACCCTGCTGTGCACGTACCTGTCCGGGGTGCTGCTGGTCGGCCTCGTCCTCAACGCCACGCTGGGCTGGGGCTGGGCCGACCCGGTCGCCGGTCTGGTGATCGCCGGGGTGGCGGCGCGCGAGGGGCTGGAGGCCTCGCGGGGAGAGGACTGCTGCGGGTGACCTAGGCCCGCGCACTCCACAGCAGCGCCAGCTGGACGGCGAGCTGCCAGCGGAGCAGCTCGGTTGCTCGGTGCTCGGCGTCCATCTGAGGCGTCCACTCGGAGGCGCGGTGCCAGTTCGCCCGGAAGTCCGCCCGATCGCTCCAGTACCCGACGACCAGCCCCGCTGCGTAAGCAGCACCCAAGGCTACCGTCTCAGCCATCATGGGGCGCACCACGGGCACGTCGACGTAGTCGGACACCATCTGCATCAGCAAGTTGTTGGCCGTCATCCCGCCGTCCACGGCGAGGCTGGTCATCTGGACTCCGGAGTCACGCCTCATGGCTTCGACGACCTCGGCGGTCTGCCAGGCCGTCGCCTCGAGGACGGCCCGCGCCAGGTGCCCCCTGGTCACGTAGGAGGTCAAACCGACCAGCAGTCCCTGCGCCCGGCTCTGCCAGTGTGGAGCGTAGAAACCGGCGAAGGCCGGGATGAGGTAGCAGCCGCCGTTGTCGGCCACCGTCAGGGCCAGGGTCTCGATCTCCGCCGGTGACCGGATCAACCCGAGGTTGTCGCGGCACCACTGCACCAGGGCGCCGGTCACCGACATGGAGCCTTCCAGCGCAAAGACCGCCGGTTCCCCCTCGACCTGGTGAGCCACGGTGCTGACCAGCCCGTGCTGCGAGCGCACCGGTTGCGTCCCGGTGTTCATCAGCAGGAAGCCGCCGGTGCCGAACGTGCACTTCGCGTCCCCGGACTCGAACCCGGCCTGCCCGAACAGCGCCGCCTGCTGATCGCCGATCATCGCGGCGATCGGGATCCCGGCCAGCGGCGCGGTGGTCGGGGCGAGGAATCCCAGAGAGGGCCGGATCTGCGCCAGCATGGCCCGCGGCACCCGCATGCAGGCCAGCAGCTCCTCGTCCCAGTCCAGGGTCTGCAGGTTCATCAGCATGGTGCGGCTGGCGTTGGTGACGTCGGTGACGTGGAGCCCGCCGTCCGGCCCGCCGGTGAGGTTCCACACCAGCCAGCTGTCCATCGTCCCGAACAGCAGCTCGCCTGCCTCGGCCCGTCGTCTCAGGGTCGGGTCCTGGTCCAGGATCCACCGCAGCTTGGGGCCGGAGGAGTAGGTGGCCAGCGGCAGCCCGGTCCGGGCCCTGATCTCCTCCGGGTCGAGGTGGTCGGTCAGCTCGCCGAGCCTGTCGGAGGTGCGGGTGTCCTGCCAGACGATGGCCGGCGCCACCGGCCGACCGGTGGCGCGCTCCCAGACCACCGTGGTCTCCCGCTGGTTCGTGACCCCGAGCGCGAGGACCTGGTCGGGCTCGACGGCCGCGTCAGCCAGCGCCCGCGGGATCAGCCGGCGCACCAACGCCCAGATCTTGGTCGCGTCGTGCTCCACCCAGCCGGGTTTCGGGTAGTGCTGGCCGTGCTCCTCCTGGGCGAGGGCCACCATCCGGCCCTGCCGGTCATAGATCACACATCGCGTCGAGGTGGTGCCCTGGTCCAGTCCCGCCACATAGGTCTGTCTCACGCGGCACGTCCGTGACCGAGCTCCCGCGAGATCAGTCGCGCCGCTTCGACCACGTGCTGGGTGAGCGGCGGTCGAGGGCGCGTCCTGGCGTCGCAGATGTCCTGCACCCTGCCCTGGATGCCGACGGCCGCAACGACGTAACCGTCCCGGTCCCGGACCGGCGCGGCGATCGTCGCGACCCCCGGCTCGGCCTCCTCCACCGCGGCGGCCGATCCCAGGTCGCGCACATCGGCCAGGGCCCGCAGCAGCTGGCTCCGGTCGGTGATGGTCTGGTAGGTGAGACTCTCGATGGTCCGCCCGGTCAAGCGGTGCGCCCCACGAGGGTCGAAGGCGAGCAGCACCTTGCCGTGGGCAGTGGCGTGCAGCGGCAGCCGCACCCCGGTCAGCGAGGCCTGACCGTCGCCGTCCGGCTTGAAGACGTGGTGCGCGACGACCCCCTCGGCGCCCCGGAGGGCGACCAGGAGCACGGCCTGCCCGGTACGGGCGGCCAGCGCGTCGGTCCAGTTCAGGGCGCGCGAGCGCAGCTCGTTGAGGTCCAGCCGGGTCGACCCGAGCTCCAGCAGCGCCCGGCCGAGGGTGTAGTGACTGCTCGCCTGGTCCCAGTCGACGAAACCGACGTCCACCAGCGTGCGCAACAGGCCGTGGGTGGTGCCCTTGGCCAGCCCGAGCGACCTGGCCAGCTGGGTCACCGCCATCGGCTCGTCATGAGTCGCCAGCACACGCAGCAGCGCGACGGCCCTCGTGACCGACTGGATGGTGCCCGGCACCTTGGTGAGCCTACGCCGTACCCCGGTCGGGGGTTCGACGATGCCGCCCCCGGGTCGTTCGACGATGCCGAACACTGGCTGTTGTGGTGCCTTTCACACGGGGCTACCGTCAGCGGAGAAGATTCATCCCATCATCATGAAGGGATTCCTCAATGACGCGGAGCGAAAAACGTACCCTCCTTGGCGAGATGATTGCTGAGCTCCTGGGGACCATGGTTCTCATCCTGTTCGGCGTCGGAGTCGTGGCACAGGTGGTGACCAGCGACAACGCGTTCGGCAACCACAATGCGATCGCTTGGGGGTGGGGGTTCGGCGTCACCTTCGGCGTCTACACCGCCGCTCGGATCAGCGGCGCACACCTCAACCCGGCGGTGAGCGTGGCGCTGGCCACCTTCGCCGGGTTTCCCTGGCGCAAGGTGGCGCCCTTCATCGTCGCCCAGACGGTCGGTGCGTTCATCGGTGCCCTGCTGGTGCGGTGGGTCTACGCCGACGCGATCGCGGCCATCGACCCCGGACACACCATCGCGACCCAGGGCATCTTCTCGACCCTGCCCGGCAACGGCACGCTGGACGTCAGCACCAGCACGGCCTTCCTCGACCAGGTCGTGGGCACCGCGATCCTGCTGTTCCTGATCCTCGCGGTGACCGACCAGCGCAACGATGCGCCGGTGGCCTGGATGGCTCCGTTCATCGTCGGGCTCATCGTGGTGGCGATCGGGATGGCCTGGGGTACCAACGCCGGGTACGCGATCAATCCGGCCCGGGACTTCGGACCGCGGTTGGCCTCCTTCGTCACCGGGTACGGCGGGGCCTGGCGCGACCAGACCGGCAGCCTCTACTTCTGGGTGCCGATCGTGGGGCCGCTGATCGGCGGACCGCTCGGGGCCGGCCTCTACAAGCTCTTGATCGCCCGCTTCATGCCGGGCGAGGATGAGCCGGGCGAGGTGGGCGAGGTTCCCACCTCCCAGTCCGGGACCCGCCGTGACGAGCGGGCCCACGTGCGCTGACACCAGCGACGCGGGCAGCCTTGCCCGCAGACAAGCCACTTGGTGGAAATCAATCGAGGACGATGGAGTCATCTGATGGCTGACTACGTAGGGGCAATCGACCAGGGCACGACCAGCACCCGGTTCATGATCTTCGACCACGGCGGCAACGAGGTCACCCGCCACCAGCTCGAGCACGAGCAGATCATGCCCAGGCCGGGCTGGGTCGAGCACAACCCGGTGGAGATCTGGGAACGCACCAGCTCGGTGATCCAGACGGCTATGGGCCGCCGGGGCCTGTCCGGCGCGGACCTGGCCGCTCTGGGCATCACCAACCAGCGCGAGACGACGGTGATCTGGAACCGCAGGACCGGCCGGCCCTACTACAACGCGATCGTCTGGCAGGACACCCGCACCGACAGCATCGCCAAGGCGCTGGACCGGGACGGCCGCGGCGACGTCATCCGGCACAAGGCCGGTCTGCAGCCCGCGCCGTACTTCTCGGCGGGGAAGATCCAGTGGATGTTCGAGAACGTCGAGGGTGTGCGGGAGGCCGCAGAGGCCGGCGACGCCATCTTCGGCAACACCGACGCCTGGTTGTTGTGGAACCTCACCGGGGGCACCGACGGCGGGGTGCACGTCACCGACGTCACCAACGCCAGCCGCACGATGCTGATGAACCTGGAGACCCTGGACTGGGACGACGAGCTGTGCGAGATCTTCTCCGTCCCCCGCTCGATGCTTCCGCAGATCCGGCCGTCCTCGGAGCCCAAGACCTACGGGCGCACCCTGCTGCGGGGCCCGCTGGGGGCCGAGGTGCCGCTGACGGCCATCCTGGGTGACCAGCAGGCAGCGATGGTCGGCCAGGTCTGCCTGGCGCCCGGCGAGGCCAAGAACACCTACGGCACCGGGAACTTCCTGCTGCTCAACACCGGTACCGAGCTGGTGCGCTCCAAGAACGGGCTGCTGACCACCGTGTGCTACCAGTTCGGTGAGGAGCCGCCGGTCTACGCGCTGGAGGGGTCCATCGCCGTGACCGGTTCGGCCGTGCAGTGGCTGCGTGACCAGCTCGGTCTGATCCCGGGCGCCTCGCACAGCGAGACCCTGGCCCGGGAGGTGGAGGACAACGGTGGGGTGTACTTCGTGCCCGCGTTCTCCGGGCTGTTCGCCCCGTACTGGCGATCGGACGCGCGGGGCGCGATCGTCGGGCTCTCGCGCTACAACACCAATGCGCACCTCGCCCGGGCGACGCTGGAGGCGATCTGCTACCAGAGCCGCGACGTGGCCGAGGCGATGGAGAAGGACTCCGGGGTGAAGCTGGAGGTGCTCAAGGTCGACGGCGGAGTGACCGCGAACGACCTGTGCATGCAGATCCAGGCCGACGTCCTGGGGGTGCCGGTGAGCCGGCCGGTGGTGGCGGAGACGACGGCGCTCGGCTCGGCCTACGCCGCCGGGCTGGCGGTCGGCTTCTGGGAGAACCGGGAGGAGCTGCGGCAGAACTGGAACGAGAGCAAGCGGTGGGAGCCGCAGTGGACACCCGAGCAGCGGGAGACCGGGTACGCGGGCTGGAAGAAGGCGGTCTCGCGCACCCTCGACTGGGTCGACGTCACGTGAGCGTCGCAGCCCCGGCGCGCAGCGCCGGCCTGCCCTTCGACCCGGATCGCAACCTCGCCCTCGAGCTTGTCCGGGCCACCGAGGCCGCGAGCATGTCCGCGGCCGAGTTCGTCGGCCGTGGCGACAAGAACCAGGTCGACCAGGCGGCGGTGGACGCGATGCGGCCCGTGCTGGGCTCGGTCGGCATGCGTGGGGTCGTCGTCATCGGGGAGGGCGAGAAGGACGAGGCGCCGATGCTGTTCAACGGCGAGCAGGTGGGCAACGGCTCCGACCCGGACGTCGACATCGCCGTCGATCCCGTCGACGGCACCACCGCAGCCGCCAAGGGGCTGCCCGACGCGATCGCCGTGGTCGGCCTCTCCGAGCGAGGCACGATGTTCGACCCCGGTCCGTGCGTGTACATGGACAAGCTGGTGGTACCCGGCGCCGCAGAGGCGGTCGTGGACCCCACCGCGCCCGCGGCGGACATCCTCGCCTCGGTGGCCCGTGCTCTGGGCCGCAGCACCCGCGAGCTCACCGTCGCCGTGCTCGACCGGCCGCGCCACGCCGAACAGGTGGCGCAGATCCGGGCGGCCGGCGCCGCGATCCGGTTCCTGCTCGACGGCGACGTCGCCGGGGCGATCGCGGTGGGCCGGCCCGGATCGGGGGTGGACGTGCTGATGGGCGTCGGCGGCACGCCAGAAGCGGTGATCGCGGCCTGTGCGCTGCGTTGTACCGGTGCAGCCATGTTCGGACGGCTCCACCCCCGTGATGACCACGAGCGGAAGGCCGCCCTCGACTTCGGTCACGACCTGGACCGGGTGCTCACCACCCGGGACCTGGTCTGGGGCGAGAACGTCTTCTTCGCCGCCACCG
This sequence comes from uncultured Actinomycetota bacterium, assembly GCA_963821825.1. GTDB lineage: Bacteria > Actinomycetota > Actinomycetes > Actinomycetales > Kineosporiaceae > CAWGFD01. Next base: position 3,080,240 of record CAWGFD010000002.1, on the reverse strand, counting down.
GGGTCACCGACGGCGCCTTGCTGCGGGGCGTGCGATTCGACTCGCAATGGGTCATCACACAGTCGCTGTCGATGCGGTCTCGTTCCGGAGCGGTCCGCACGGTCGAGACCCGGCACCACCGCACCCGCTCCAACCTCATCCGGCCCGCGCAGGCGGCCGGGCCGGGGAACGGAGCCACCCCTGACGGAAAGGAAAGATGGTCATGACCGGACAAGGACTGAGCCCGCAGACCCGCGACGAGGCCCTCAGGCGGCTGCGGGAGGAAGAGCTCGACGTCCTGGTGATCGGTGGCGGCGTGGTCGGCACCGGCTGCGCCCTGGACGCCGCCACCCGCGGCCTGAAGGTGGGTCTGGTCGAGGCCCGCGACTACGCTGCCGGTACCTCGAGCCGGTCCACGAAGCTCTTCCACGGTGGCCTGCGCTACCTCGAGCAGCTGAACTTCTCCCTGGTGTTCGAGGCGTTGAGGGAGCGTCGGCTCGTGCTGGAGACCCTGTGCCCGCACCTGGCCGAGCCGGTCGCGTTCATCTACCCCCTGCAGAAGCGGGTGGACCGGGGGTACGTGGGCCTGGGGATGGGCGTCTATGACGTGATGGGCGCTGGACGAGGGGTGCCCTCCCACGTCAAGCACCTGACCCGGAGGAAGACCAAGGAGTCCTTCCCCTCCGGGAAGCGGTCCTCGATCCGAGGCGCCGTCCGGTTCTACGAGGGCCGCGTCGACGACGCTCGGCACACCATGATGCTCGCCCGGACGGCGGCTCGGTACGGCGCGGTGTGCGCCACCAGTGCCCGCGTCACCGGCTTCCTGCGCGACGGCGACCGGGTCGTCGGGGCCGAGGTGACCGACCTGGAGACCGGTGCGCAGTTCCAGGTCCGGGCCCGGCAGGTGATCAACGCGGCCGGCGTCTGGACCGACGAGATCCAGCAGATGGTCGGCGGGCGGGGCCAGTTCCAGGTCCGGGCCTCCAAGGGTGTGCACCTCGTGGTGCCGCGGAACCGGATCAACTCCGCCACCGGCATCATCACCCGCACCGAGAAGAGCCTGCTGTTCGTGGTTCCCTGGGGCAGCCACTGGATCATCGGGACCACCGACACCGACTGGTCGCTGGACCTGGCGCACCCGGCGGCCAGCAGCACCGACATCGACTACCTGCTCGAGCACGTCAACACCCTGCTGGAGGACCCGCTGACCCGCGAGGACGTCGTCGGGGTCTACGCCGGCCTGCGGCCGCTGCTGTCCGGGGAGTCGGACTCCACCAGCAAGCTGTCCCGCGAGCACGGGGTCTCCAGCCCGGTACGCGGCCTGACGGTCATCGCCGGGGGCAAGTACACGACCTACCGGGTGATGGCCAAGGACGCCGTCGACGCGGCAGTGCACGGTCTGGAACGCACAGTCGCTCCCTCCTGCACCGAGCGCGTGCCGTTGGCGGGCGCGGAGGGGTTCCTGGCCGCCCACAACGCGCGCCAGCTGATCGCCGACCGGACCGGGCTGCACGTCTCGGTCATCGAGCACCTGCTGGGTCGCTACGGCTCCCTCTACACCGAGCTGGTCGACCTCATCGGCCAGCGCGGCGACCTGGGGGAACGCCTGCCCGGCGCGCCGGAGTACCTGAAGGCCGAGGCCTACTACGCCGCCAGCCACGAGGGGGCCCTGCACCTGGACGACATCCTGACCCGGCGCACCCGGATCTCGATCGAGACACCCGACCGCGGCATCCGGGCCAGCGAGGAGATCGCCACCCTGGTCGCGCCGGTCCTCGGGTGGGACCAGGAGACCCGCCAGCGCGAGGTGGAGCACTACCGAGCACGGGTGGAGGCCGAACGCCAGTCCCAGCAGGAGCCGGACGACCACACCGCGGACGCCGCACGACTGGGCGCCGCAGACGTCCGGGGGATCCGTCCGCGGCAGGAGTACGTCCGCGAGCAGGCCTGAGGCGACCTCCCCAGCTCGCTGCGGCGGACCGCGCGCCGGCTCCTCAGGTGCCGGGTTCGCGAGGTGCGTGGGTCAGCGCCAGGACGCTGCCGACCACCCCGATCAGCATCACGGCCAGGCCGACGCTGACCCAGCCGAAGGTGTCCCAGTAGACGTCCTGCAGCTGGATCAGCAGCGCCGCCTCGTCGACCACCAGGGCCAGCCCGACGCCGTAGACCAGCCCCATGCCGGTGCGCACCTTCGGCGAGCGGTCGCCGACGCCCGCGGCCCCGACCACCGCCAGGATCAGGATGCCCCACAGGTAGTGGTGCAGGTGGATCCCGCCGGCGTGCACGTCACCGAGCGCCCCGACGTCGACGTGGATCAGCCAGGTCAGCACCCGCAGGGCCAGGAACATCGCGGTGAAGCCCCACCAGGCGAGCACGTATCCCCGCCGCGTCGCCGCCACCTGCCGGAGCCGGCGGGGGCGCGCGTGGTGGGAGCTGGGGCGCTCTGGCATCGGGATGCTCCTGGCTCGTCGGGTCAGGGCCGGCGCCAGGCTGGGCCGGTGTCCCGGCGGGCACGGGCTCGTGGGCCGGCGCATCACCTCCAGGGTATGGCTCCGTCGGGGCCTTGCCGCAAGGCCCCCACCATCGGTGAGGATCAAGACGGTGCTCGGCGGCCGACGGCGTCGACGGGGCAGGGGGAGGGGCGAGTGGCTGAGTACGTGCTCGCGCTGGAGGCGCTCGACGACACCTCGGTCGAGCTGGTCGGCGGCAAGGCGGCCCACCTGGGTGAGCTGACCCGGCTGCCGGGGGTGGCGGTGCCGCCGGGGTTCTGCCTGCCGACGACCGCCTACGAGCGGGCCCTGGCTGACGACCCGACGGTGGCCGAGCTGCTGGGCCGGCTCGAGCGCGGGCCGGTGGGACAGGCCGGGCACCTCGCCGGGCCGCTGCGGGCGGCCATCGTGGCGCTCACCGTCCCGGCCGACGTCGTCGACGCCGTCCGGGCGGCGCTCGCCCGGCTGGGGGCGGGGGACGCCTACGCCGTGCGGTCCAGCGCCGCGGTCGAGGACCGTCCGCAGGCCTCCTTCGCCGGCCAGCACGACAGCTTCCTGGGCGTGGTCGGCGCCGAGGCGGTGCTGGAGCACCTCAAGGCCTGCTGGGCCTCGCTGTTCTCCGACCGTGCGATCAGCTATCGATCACGCAAAGGCCTGAGCCATAACGGCTACCGGATGGCTGTCCTCGTGCAACGGATGGTGCCGGCCCGGGCGGCCGGTGTGGTCTTCACCGCCGATCCGGTGACCGGTGACCGGGGGCTGACCCGGGTCGAGGCGGCCGCCGGGCTGGGTGACGGGCTGGCCGCCGGCCGGGTGGACCCGCAGGTGTGGACGGTCCGTGGCCGGTCCGCCGCGGACGCGTCCATCACCGTCACCGCGCCGGTCGCGTCAGGTGACGGCCCCGGCGACGCGGGCCGGACAGGTCAGGCCCCGGCGCTGCTGACCGACGCCCAGGTGCTGGACCTGACCCAGCTGTGCCGCAGGATCGAGGCCCACTTCGGGCGGCCGCAGGACGTCGAGTGGTGCCTGGCCGACGACGGTTTCCGGATCGTCCAGAGCCGCCCGATCAGCGCACTGTTCCCGGTGCCCGCCCGGGTCGCCGGCGAGAGCGGCACCCGGGTCTACGTCTCGGTCGGCCACCAGCAGATGATGACCGACCCGATCAGGCCGCTCGGGCTCTCGTTCTGGCAGCTGACCTCCAGGGCGCCGATGCGCACGGCCGGCGGCCGGCTGTTCGTCGACGTCACCGGCCCGCTGACCGACCCGAACAGCCGCGAGGCGCTCCTCGAGGCTCTGGGCCGCTCCGACCCGCTGATCGGTGACGCGCTGCGCACCCTGCTGGGGCGTGGCGACGTCCTCACCCCGCCCGCAGCGGCCGCCGAACGCCCGGAGTCCGGTCCGGCCCGGTGGGCCCTGAACCGCCCGGTGCCGGCCGTTGAGCCCGACGCCGGGCTGGTGGCCGAGCTCGTCGCGCAGGCCGAGGCCGGCCTGGCCGCCGCCACCCGCGCCCTGGCCGACCGGGACGGCCCGGCGCTGCTGCAGGCCGTCCGGGCCGACCTCGAGCAGCTCCGGCAGGTCCTGTTCGACCCGCGCAGCCTGGCGGTGATCACCGCGGGGTTGGACGCCGGCCGCTGGCTGGAGGAGACCCTGAGCTCCTGGCTGGGGGAGCAGGTCCGAGTCGATGTGCTGTCCCAGTCCGTGCCCGGCGACGTGAGCGCGCAGATGGGCCTGGCCCTGCTCGACGTCGCCGACGCCGTCCGGCCGCACCCCGCCGTCCTGGACCTGCTGCGCCGGGTGCCGGGCCAGGACCTCCTCGACGCGCTGCCCGCGCTGCCGGGAGGAGCGGCGGCGCGGGCGGCGATCCGGGCCTTCCTCGACCGGTACGGCATGCGCTGCGTCGGCGAGATCGACCTCACCCGACCCCGGTGGTCCGAGCGGCCCGGCGACCTGCTGCCCGCTCTGCTGGCCGACGTCGACGCCTTCGCGCCGGGCGAGGCCGCCCGCCGTCTCGAGCGGGGACGGCGGAGGGCGGCCGGGTATGAGCAGGAGCTGCTGACCAGGGTCCGCGCGCTGCCGGACGGGGCGGCCAGGGCGGCCCAGGTCGCCCACCAGGTCGGCCGGCTGCGGACCCTGTCGGGGTACCGCGAGTACCCGAAGTACCACCTGGTCAGCCGCTACCAGCTGTACCGCACCGCCATCCTGGGTGAGGCCGAGCGGCTGGTGCGCGACGGCGTCCTGCCGGAGCGGGAGGACGTGTTCTCCCTGAGCCTGCCCGAGCTGGAGCAGGTCGTCGGCTCCGGCCGGGTGGGTCGCGGCCTGATCGTTCGGCGCAAGCAGGAGCAGGCCTGCTTCGAGGCCCTGACCCCGCCGCGGGTGCTGACGTCCGACGGCGAGGTCTTCTCCGGCGCCTACCGCCGCGGCGACGTGCCGGCCGGGGCGCTGGTCGGGCTGCCGGTGTGCGCCGGCACCGTGGAGGGCCCCGCCCGGGTGGTCACCGACCTGGCCCTGGCCACCCTCGAACCGGGCGACATCCTGGTCACCACCTTCACCGACCCCGGCTGGACGGCGGTCTTCCCGGCCGCCGCCGCCCTGGTGACCGAGGTCGGCGGCCTGATGACGCACGGCGCGGTGGTCGCCCGCGAGTACGGCCTGCCCACGGTGGTCGGCGTGCAGCACGCCACCCGGCTGATCCGCGACCGGCAGCGGATTCGGGTGCACGGCTCGCAGGGCTACGTGGAGCTGCTCGGTCCCGCTCCCGCCGCCGACCCGCTCACGCCGCCGGGGTGACCGCGCGGGCCAGCGCGCTCGCCCAGCGGTCGGCGCGCTCCCGCTCGGTGGGCGCCAGCGGGCCGGTGATGGACTGCACCCGGAACGAGGCCGGGGGAAGGACCAGCCGGCCGCCGGCCGCCTGCAACCGCTCGGCGATCAGCGGCCCGGCCCCGCCGTGCCGTCGCCGGTCGCCGGAGCGGGTGTCGAAGGCCGCCGCCGCCAGCTGCGCCCCGGCCGGCGGCAGACCGGCCAGCCAGGCCCGGACCGAGGCCGTCTGCAGGGGACGGCCGTAGGGACGGCGCGGGCGTCGCCGGCCCTCGGGCGCCCCCCAGGTCTGGGCCTGCAGCCACCGGCTGGCCACCGAGCTCAAGCCACGCAGGTGGGTGGGTGCCCCGACCACGACCAGGTCGAGCCCGGTCAGCCGGGCCGGTGCCCGCTGCACGGGCAGCGCCTCGGCCACGAACCCTGCCTCCTGCTGCAGGCGGTCGGCGATCGTCCAGGCCAGCTGCTCGGTGCACCCGAAGAAGCTCTCGTAGACCACCAGCGCCAGCACCGCTCCCACCTCCCTGCCCCATCGTGGGTCGGCTGGTGCCGACCGGAGACGGACCTTGGGCCCGGACCACGCCTGACCGCGGTCGGAGATCCTTGGCCCGTCCACCGACCACGAGGAGGAACAGATGCCCAGCTACCAGGTCGGCCGGCTGGACGGGACAACCCCACGGGACGTCGCCACCGACGCCCCGCCGACGGTCACCGCACAGCCGACGCCCCGACGCGTCGACTGGACCCGCGTGCTGATCACCGGCGAGGTGGTGGTCGGCGGCGTCCTGATCGCCTACCGGCTCGCCGCCCGGCCACCGGCCTCACCGATCGCCAAGGTCAGCATGGGCCCCGGCGGGTGGGTGAGCATGAAGGGCGGCACCGTGGCGGTCCGCCCGGCCCGCAACCCGCTGGGCCGACCCCGACCGGTGCCGCCGCCCAGGCAGGGCCGGGCCCCGGTGTGGGCCCGGGTCATCTCGGCGGTGCCGCTGCAGCTCCTGATCCGCTGACCGACCCGGCGACGAGGCGCGACCGTCAGCCGACCGACGGTGGCCTCAGGTCCAGACCCTGGCCAGGGCCAGCACCAGCCACACGACGGTGGTCGCGACCTCGACCAGGGCGCCGAACACGTCGCCGGTGACGCCCCCGAGCCGCTGCACCGCCGTGCGGCGCAGCAGGGTCGCGGAGGTCAGCCCGGCGGTCGCCGCGAGCACCGGGGCCAGCACCCGCCCCGGCCCGGCCGCGGTCAGCGCGTCGAGTGCCACTGCGGCGGCCAGCAGGGCGAGGGCCAGCGCGCGGTCCGAACTCCCGGCCGTGCCGGCGACCAGGGCGCCGAGCCCACCCGGGCGGGCCGAGGGCACCCGCGGTCCGGCGGCCAGGACGACGGCGACCCGGCCGGTGAGCACCGCCACCAGCACGCCGCAGGCCCCCTGCGCTCGGCCGGAGCCGGCGAGCACGACGGCCAACGCGGTGACCTGCAGCAGCAGGGTCAGCACCAGGACCAGGACGCCGAACGGGCCCACGTCGGACTGCTTCATCACGGCCAGGGCACCGGCCACCGGCCGACCGCTGCCCAGCCCGTCGGCCAGGTCGGCCAACCCGTCCAGGTGCAGCCCCCGGGTCGCGGCGGCCAGCGTGGCGACCACCAGCGTGGCGGCCAGCGGGGCTGAGCCCTGCCCGCCGCCCCGCCACACCGCCAGCGCCGGCAGCACGGCCAGGGCGGCCAGCACCACCCCGACCCCCGGCAGCCACCGGACCACGTGGACCGGAGGCCGATCGGTGGCCCAGCCGGGCACGGGCAGCACGCTGAACAGGGCGACGGCGGCCAGGAACGACCGGGCCCACCTCACTTGAGCCTGCGCGGCAGGCCGGCGGTGACCAGCCACACCTGGTCGGCCGTCGCCGCGGCGGCGGCGTTCAGCGCGCCCAGGTCGTCCCGGAACCGCCGGCCGGAGGCGGTGCCGGGGACGACCCCGCACCCCACCTCGTTGCTGACCATCACCACCCGCCGGGCCGGGCCGGCCCAGGACGTCAGCAGGCCCTGGATCTGCTCGGCCAGCCGGTCCTCGGCCTGCGCCGCGGCGGTCCACACGCCCACGTCGTCCATCACCCCGGCCAGCCAGGTGGTCAGGCCCTCGACCAGCACCGGGGGCCCGGGCACGCCCAGGACGGAGGACAGGTCCCGGGTCTCCAGCGTGGTCCAGCCGGCAGGGCGCCGGCGGCGGTGCTCGGCCACCCGCTGGGCCCACTCCGGGTCGTCCCGGTCGGCGCGCGGCCCGCACGCCACGTAGCAGACCGCCCTCTCCCGGGCCAGCAGCTGCTCGGCCAGCCGGGACTTGCCGGACCTCGCGCCGCCCAGCACCAGCACCGTGCGACCCGGGCGGCGGCGCAGGCCGATCACCGCACCCGCCCGGCCCGCTCGCGCACCGCCAAGGCGCTGAACAGCAGCTGCGCCGCCAGGCAGGCGCCGACGCCCTCCCCGGCGCGTAGTCGCTGGTCCAGCAACGGTTCCAGGCCGAGGTCGACCAGCATCGCCTGGTGCGCCGGCTCACGGCTGCGCTGGCCGGCCACCAGGGCCGCGCGCGCCATCGGCTGGATCCGCACCGCCAGGGCGGCGGCCACCGAGGTGGCCAGCCCGTCGAGCACCACCGGCACCCCGGCGGACGCCGCGCCGAGCAGCACCCCGGTCAGCACCGCCAGCTCCGGGCCGCCCAGCGCGGCCAGCAGGGTGGCCGGGTCTGCCAGCGCGGCCCCGTGCTCGGCCCGGGCCCGCCGCACCGCGGCCTCGACGACGACGCGCTTGCGCTGCACCATCGCGGCGTCCGCGCCGGCTCCGGCGCCGACCACCTGGCGCACAGGCTGATCGAGCAGGGCGCAGCACAGCGCGGCGGCGACCGTGGTGTTGCCCACCCCGACCTCACCGAGGCAGACCAGTCCCCGGCCGGCGGCGTCCGCGCCCAGCTGGCGGCCGGTCCGCACCAGCGCCGCGACGTCGGCCGGGTGCAGCGCGTCGGCGTGCAGCAGGTCCCCCGCCGGGTGCGTGGGCGTGGCCCGCCGGGCACCAGGTGCAGCCCGCAGCGCCGGGCGGTCACCGCCCCGAGGGAGTCCCCGGCCAGCGTCGCCTCCAGCACCTCCTGCGTCACCCCGGGGTCGAAGGCGGAGACGCCGTGCGCCACCACCGGGTGGTCCCCGGCCACCAGGACCAGGCATCCTTCGGCTGGCGGCGGCCCGGGCAGGGCCAGCACCCGGTCCAGGACGGCGTCCAGCACGCCCAGTGAACCGGGCGAGGTGAGCAGGTCGTCACCGTCGTCCCGGCCGGCGACCACCGCCGGCTGGTCCGGGGCGGCCAGGTAGGAGGGCGGAGGGGAGGGCACCGCCGTCCCGGTCGGCCACCGTTCCTCGATGATCACCTCGTCCAGCGGCAGCCGCTGCGACCAGGCCCGACGTTGCAGGCCGGGTTCGGGTGGTCGTTCGTCCGGCCAGCCCAGGCACAGCCAGCCCAGCGTCTGCACGCCCTCGGGCAGCTGCAGGAGAGCGGCCAGGTCGGCCGGCTCGAACAGCGTCACCCAGCCCATGCCCAGCCCGGCGGCCCGGGCCGCGAGCCAGATGTTCTGGACGGCGCACGCGCAGGACCACAGGTCGGTGTCGGGGAAGGTGGCCCGGCCCAGCACCCCGGCGGCGGCCGAGCGCCGGTCGCAGGCCACCACGACGCCCAGCGGTGCCTCCCGGATGCCCTCCAGCTGCAGGTCGAGCAACCGCCGGCGCCGCTCGGGCTCCAGCTGGTCGGCCTGCCGCAGGCGTTCCCGGTCGGCCAGGTGGGCGGCCCGGTCCCGGCTGGCGGCCTCGCGCACGACCAGGAACCGCCAGGGCTGGCTGTGGCCCACCGACGGGGCCTGGTGACCTGCCTCGAGGAAGGTCCTCAGCAGCGACCCTGCCACACCGCGAGCACCGACCGGTCTCGGGACCTTCGCCCCGCCGTCGGCTCGCCCGGAGCCTGCTGGACTGGCCGGTGCCCGGGTTCGCGTACGCCACAGGAGGTTCGTCATGGGTGAGGCAGCGACGACGTCCCAGCTGCGGAACCGGCAGCTGCCCGCGGGTGCGGCGCCCCGGGCGGGGGAGCGCGTGGCCCGCCGGGCGAGCTGGATCCTGCTCGTCCTGATGGGCGCCGCCTCCGTGGCCGGACTGGTGGTGCCCGGGCTCTACCCCGATGACGCCTGGGCTCGGGCGGCCTGGCGGGGCAACGACCTGGTGACGCTGGTCGTGGCCACCCCGCTGCTGGCGCTCAGCCTTCGCGCGGGCGGCCGTGGCCCGGTCCGCACGACACTTCGTCTGGCCATGCTCTTCTACGGCGTCTACAACTACGCCTACTACGCCTTCGGGGCGGCCTTCGACCGCGTCTTCCTGCTGCACGTGGCCGCACTGGTCGCCGCGGTGGTCGGGGTCAGCGCCGCGGTCGTCGCGCTGCCCCCGGACGGCACCACGGCGCTGCACCGCGACCTTCGGGTGCGGCTCGCTGCGCTGCTGACCGCGGCGGTCGGGGTGCTTCTGGTCGCCGCGTGGGGCGGCATGTCCTTGCGATTTGCCCTGTCCGGGCAGCTGCCGGCGGATGTGATGCCGCCCGCCGCCGTCCACCTGGTCTACGCGATCGACCTCAGCCTGCTCGCGCCGGCGTTCCTGCTCTCCGGCGCGCTCTTGCTCCGCGGTCGCCCGCCCGGGCTGACCCTGGCCTGCGCCGTCGACGTCGCTGGCGCCCTCTACCTGCTCGTGCTGGAGGTCGCCAACGGCTTCCAGGCCGAGGCCGGGATCCCCGGGCGGAGCTGGGTGTCGACCCCCGCGCTGGGCGCGGCCGCGCTCTGCCTGGCCGCGGCGGTGACCATGCTGCACCGCCAGCACCAGGTTCTCGGCGGTCGCCGGACCGCGACGGGATGACCGGGGGCGGCACCCTTCCCAGACCGGCGTCGGATCGGTACCGTTCATCGGCAATTGTCCGGTAGGTCAACCGTTCTGGGGGCAACGACGATGGCGCGATCGCAACCGAGGTCCATCCCTTCCGCGCTCGGGCGTCGTCGTCGGGCCGTGGCCGGGCTCGGCGTCGGGCTCGCCGCAGCGACCGGCCTGACCGCGGCCGTCGGCCCGACGCTGGCCTCGGTCACCGACAACACCCCGTCGGCGAGCAGCGCCTGGCGCGGCCATGACGACAGGGGCGCCCGCGAGGTCTCGGCCAACCTGTTCGAGTGGAACTGGCCCTCGGTGGCCCACGAGTGCACCACCGTCCTGGGGCCGGCCGGGTACGGCAGCGTGCAGGTCGCGCCCCCACAGGACTCGCTGCGCCGGACGTCGCTGGGCGACGGCAGCGACACCGTGCTTCACCCGTGGTGGGAGGTCTACCAGCCGGTGGACTACACCCTGACCAGCCGGATGGGCGACGAGGCCCAGTTCCGGTCGATGGTCGCCACCTGCCGCCGGGCCGGGGTCAAGGTGATCGTCGACGCGGTGGTCAACCACATGACGGGGCAGGGCGAGGTGTCCTACGGGGGCGTGCGCTACAGCAAGTACGCCTACGCCGGCCTGTACCAGCCGTCGGACTTCCACAGCTACCCCCAGGACTGCCCGGTGCCGCCGGCCGCCGGTGGCGCGGACCGGGAGGGCGACATCGCCGACTTCAACGACTACACCCAGGTCTTCGACTGCGAGCTGGTCGGCCTCTCGGACCTGCGCACCGGCACCAGCGCGGTGCGCCAGAGGCTGCAGGCGTACCTGAACAAGCTGATCGGCTACGGCGTCTCCGGCTTCCGGGTCGACGCCGCCAAGCACATCGGGCAGACCGACCTGGCCGCGATCGAGGCCGGCCTGCACCGCACGGCCGACCACACCCGCCCCTACCTGGCCCTGGAGGTCGCCACCGGCAGCCCCGGCCGGATCTCGCCGTGGGCCTTCCAGGACGTCGGTGACCTGCTCGGGTTCGACTACGCGACCCAGATCCACGACGCGTTCAAGAGCTACAACGACCCGCCGAACGACGGCAACATCGGCAGCCTGAAGACGCTCGGCACCGGTTCTGGGCTGCTGCCCAGCGACAAGGAGCTGGTGTTCGTGCAGAACCACGACACCGACCGGAACGGCTCCACGTTGAGCTACAAGGACCCGAACAACGTGATCGCCAACGAGTTCATGCTGGCCTGGCCGCACGGCACACCTCAGGTCTACGCCAGCTTCGCCTGGGCCACCCCGGACGACTCCCCGCCCTCGGACTCCTACGGCCGGGTGAGCGACACCAACTGCGGCAACGGCACCTGGGACTGCGTCGACCGGGTCACCGGCGTGGCGAACATGGTGGGCTTCCACAACCGGGTCGGGGACGAGCCGGTCGCCAACTGGTACGACGACGGCCAGAACCTGGTCGCCTTCAGCCGCGGGGACCGCGGGTTCTTCAGCACCAACAACATGCCCACCGCGAAGACGGTCACCGTCCGCACCGGCCTGCGTCGGGGGACCTACTGCGACATCATCCACGGCTCGCTCGTGCACGGGTCGGACGCCCGGCCCGCGGGGGGCCAGGGCTCACCGGCCCACAACGGGCAGTGCTCGGGGCCGACGGTCTCGGTGGATCGGCACGGGGTGGCCACCATCACGGTGGGTGGCTACGACTCGGTGGCCTTCACGGTGGCCGACCGCAGCCACTGAGGGCGGCCCGGCCGGCAGGGACGTCGGCGGGCTGAGCGCGACCTGAGGCCGGTGGCCCTCTGGGCGTGAGGGCCGCTGCATGTTCGCGTACAAAGGCCTGCAGGACCCAGCCGCCGACCGACCGGGAGACGCCCATGCCAGGCAGCACCTCACGCGGGGGCCGGCTCTGATGCAGGCGTGGCTGAGCCGGCGCGACCTGGTCGCCCAGGACACCCAGGAGCTGGAGTTCGACCTCGGTGGCCAGAGCCTCGACTTCGCGGCGGGCCAGTACTGCCGGATCGCCCTGCCCACCCTGGAGCACGCCGACACCAAGAGCTCGCGGAAGTTCTCCCTGCTCAACGCCCCGGCCGACAACAAGCGGGTGGTGATCACCACCCGGACGGGGCGGACCGGCTACAAGCGCTCGCTGTGCTCGCTGCCGCTGGGCAGCCCGGTCGAGGTGCAGAAGGTCAAGGGTGACCTGGTGCTGCCGGCCAAGCTCAAGCGGCCCCTGGTGATGATCGCCGGCGGGATCGGGATCGTGCCCTTCATCAGCATGCTGCGCCACCTGGAGGAGCAGGGCGTCGACCACCCGGTGACGCTGCTGTACTTCAACCGCAACCCGGACACCGCGGCGTACCTGCAGGAGCTGACCGAGCTCGAACGCCGGATGCCCTCCTTCCGGCTGCTGCTGTCGATGACCCGGCACGCCTCGTGGACAGGGGTGTCCGCGCGGCTGACCGGCCGGCTGCTCACCGAGGTGCTGGGGCAGGTCCGCGACCACGAGTACTTCGTGGTCGGCACCCCGGCGATGGTCGACGCCTCGGTGGCCATCCTCCGGGCGGCCGGGGTGCCCGGCAAGCGGATCAACGAGGAGGACTTCTCCGGCTACAAGGGCGGCTAGCTGCGGCGACAGCCACCGGCCCGGGGCCGGACGGGGCCGCGGCTTCGGGGCCAGGCGTGGTTGGCTGGTCCGGTGCGGAGCCGGGTGATCGTCGTCGGTGCCGGGATCGTCGGGGCCTCGGCGGCCTACCATCTCAGCACCGAGGGCGTGGAGGTGGTGCTGGTCGACGACGCCGTGGCCGGCGCCGCCACCCCGGCCGGCGCCGGGATCGTCGGTCCCTGGATCTCCCGGCAGGCCCGGCCCGGCTGGCCCGAGCTGGCCTACCCGGCCGCCGCGTACTACCCGGAGCTGCTGGAGCGCCTGGCCGTGCCGGACGCAGCGACCGGCTGGGCCCGCACCGGCGCCCTGGTGCTGGCGGCGGATGCCGGGCAGGCGGACGTCCTGCACCGCGAGCTCACCGCCCGAGCGGCGTCCTGGCCCCAGATGGGCCGTGTGCAGCGGGTGAGCGGCGAGCAGGCCCAGCGGCTGGTGCCCGTGCTGGCGGCGGCGGAGGCGGTGCACGTCGAGGGCGTCAGCCGGGTGGACGGCCAGGGCGTCCGGGACGCGCTGCGGTCCGCCGCCCGAGCCGGTGGGCGGCTGAGCGAGCGACATGTTCCAGCCGAGCTCATGGTCCAGGGCGAGCGGGTGACCGGCGTCCGGCTGCCCGACGGCACGCAGCTGCGCGCCGACGCCGTGCTGGTGGCGGCCGGGGCCTGGTCTCGGGCTGTGTGCGCGCCGGTCGCGGACCTGCCGGTGCACCCGCAGCGGGGCCAGATCGTGCACCTGCAGCTGGACGGCGACGCCGGACCCTGCGACCCCGCCCGCTGGCCGGTGGTCCAGCCGCCCGGCCCGGACTACCTGCTGGGCTTCCCCGGACGGCGGGTGGTGGTCGGCGCCACCCGGGAGAGCGCCGCCGGGTTGCGGCTGGAGGTGACCGCCGGGGGCCTGCACGCCGTCCTGGCCGCTGCGCTGGCCACCGCGCCGGGGCTGGCCGGCGCCCGGCACCTGCAGACCCGGGTCGGTTTCCGGCCGGCCACCGCGGACGGCATGCCGCTGCTGGGGGTGCTCGCGCCGGGCCTGGTGGTGGCAACCGGTCTGGGCGCCACCGGCCTGACCATGGGCCCGTGGGCCGGGGCGGTCGCGGCCCGGCTCGCGCTGGGCCAGGCGCCCGGCGCGGACCTGGCCGGCTGCGACCCTCGGCGACTGCTCGGGACGCCCGACTGAGCAGCGTCGGCGTTTGACCCCCAGCCCTGCGGGTAGTCGGTGGGGGTGAGGATCGCGATCACCGGTGCGTCCGGCAACGTCGGCACCGCCCTGCTGTCCGCGCTGGCCGGCTCCGGTCACGAGCTGCGCGGCCTGGCCCGGCGGCCACCGGTCACCGGTCGGCACCGCGGCGACGAGCGGGCGGTGCCCGCCTACCGTCAGGTCGCCTGGTTCAGCGCCGACCTCTCCCGGCCCGACTCCGAGCCGGTGCTCACCGAGCTGCTCGACGGCTGCGACGCGGTGGTCCACCTGGCCTGGGCCATCCAGCCCGGGCATGACCGGGAGCTGCTGCGCCGCACGAACGTGGAGGGCACCCGGCGGGTGCTGGCGGCCGCCCGGCGGTGCGGGGTCACCCACCTGGTCCAGGCCTCCTCGGTGGGCACGTACGCGCCAGGGCCGAGCCCTACCGCACGGGTGGACGAGACCTGGCCGACGACCGGCATCCAGACCTCCGCCTACGCCCAGGACAAGGCCGCGGTGGAGGCCCTGCTGGACGAGGCGCAGGCCGCGGCACCCGAGCTGCTGATCTCGCGGCTGCGCCCGGCGCTGATCTTCCAGCGGCCCTCGGCCAGCGAGATCGCCCGGTACTTCCTCGGGCCGCTGGTGCCCGCTCAGCTGCTGGGCCGGCTGCGCACGCCGCTTCTCCCGCTGCCCCGGGGGCTGCGGTTACAGGTCGTGCACGCCGCCGACGTGGCCGACGCCTACGTGCGGGTGCTGCAGCAGCGGGCGGGCGGTGCCTTCAACGTCGGGGCCGAGCCGGTGCTGAGTACCGCCCAGCTGGCCGCTCTGCTGGGCGCGGCCCGGTTCCTGGAGCTGCCGCCGTCGCCCGTGCGCGGGCTGGTCGGCGCGAGCTGGCACGCCCGGCTGCAGCCGGTCGACCCGGGGTGGTTCGACCTGGCCATGGGGGTGCCGCTGCTGGACACCTCCCGGGCCCGCCGGGAGCTGGGCTGGCGCCCGGCGCGCTCGGCGCCGGAGACCATCCAGGAGCTGCTGGCCGGCCTGGCCGGCAGCGCCGGCACCGACAGTCCGGTGCTGCGTGGGCGCGGCCTGCTGACCGGCCGCGGCGGGCGCTGAGGAAAGCCGCGGAGCGGCTGCTCGGACGGCCTCGCCGGGGGCGCTACAGCAGGGTGTCGAACGTCGCCGGCGCCTCGGCCTCCGGTCGCCAGGTCGCCTGCCGGAGCAGGCGGACGGTGGGGGCCGGTCGCGCCGCGGGCGTACGGCGCCGCCGCCGTCGGTCCGGGCCGGCCACCTGCAGCAGCACGTCCCGCGCCTTCCTGGCCCGCGCCAGGAAGGTTCCGTCCACCCGGCCGGGCAGATCGGGCCGCTCCCGGCGCAGCGTGTGCCGGTAGGCCCGGGACACCTCGGCCGCGCACGCCCCGGGCCGGGTGCCGAGGAGGGCCAGCGCCTGTTCGACCGACATCACGTCATCGCGCACTCACCCAGTGTGGCGGTGCTGGCTCAGGGCTGTCGCGGGGATCACCCTCACGGGTGCACCAGGATCTTGACGTTCTCCTCCTTGTTCTCGATCAGCTCGCGGAACCCCTTCTCCACGATGTCGGCCAGGTCGATCCGGCCGGTGATGAACTGGAACGGGTCGACCTTGCCGTCGGCGATCAGCGCGATCGTGGCCGGGTGGTCGTCGGCGTAGGCGAGGCTGCCGAGCAGGTTGACCTCGCGGAAGACGAGGTCGTTCATCGCCACCGACGCCTCGTGTCCCCAGATCGCCACGTTCACGCAGGTGCCCCCCGCCCGGGTGGCCCGGATCGCGGTGGCCAGCACCTGGTCGATCCCGGCGCACTCGAACGAGACGTCGGCGCCGCGGCCCGCGGTCAGCTCGGCCACCGCCTCCACCACGTCCACCTCGCGAGGGTCCAGGACGGCGTCGGCCCCGGCGGTGGTGGCCTTGGCCTTGCGCACCGCGGCCGGTTCCACGACCACGACCTGCTCGACCCCCAGTGCCTTCAACGAGGCGGTGGTGACCAGCCCGATCGGCCCGGCGCCGAAGACCAGCGCCGAGTGCGAGGGTCGGGCTCCGGACAGCCGGACCGCGTGGTAGGCGACCGCGAGCGGTTCGACCAGGGCGCCGACGTCGGTGCCCAGCTCCCCGAGCGGATGGATCCACCGCCGCTGCGCCACCACGTACCGGGAGAAACCCCCGCCGAAGCCGGACAGCCCGACGAAACCCAGGCTGGCGCAGACGTTGTAACGACCCTGACGGCAGGCGTCGCACCGGCCGCAGATGATGTACGGCTCGACGGCCACCGCCTCACCGACCTGTAGGTCGTCCACGCCCTCGCCGGTCTCCACCACGACCCCGGCGAACTCGTGGCCCAGCACGACCGGCGCGCTCTCCCCGGTCAGCGGGTGCGGGGCCGCCTGGGTGGGCACGAAGATCGGCCCGTCCAGGTACTCGTGCAGGTCGGTGCCGCAGATGCCGCACCACTCGACCTCCACCTTGACCGTGCCGGGCCGGGTGGCCGGCTCCGGCACGTCGTCGACCCGGACGTCACCCCGGGCATGGAACCGCGCGGCTCTCATGACGTGTGATGCACCTCCTGCAGTGCGTAGACCGGCGTCGGGAGGCCCTCCAGACGGGCCTTCAGCTGCAGCGCCAGGTACAGGGAGTAGTGCCGGGACTGGTGCAGGTTGCCGCCGTGGAACCACAGCGCCTCCTGCTGGGTGGGCTTCCACATGTTGCGCTGCTCGCCCTCCCAGGGGCCCGGATCCTTGACGGTGTCCGAGCCCAGCCCCCACACCTTCCCGACCCGGTCGGCGACCTCCTGGCTGATCAGGTCGGCCGCCCAGCCGTTCATCGACCCGTAGCCGGTGGCCAGCACGACCAGGTCGGCCGGCAGCTCGGTGCCGTCGGCCAGCACGACGGCGTCCTCGGTGAGGTGGTCGACCTGACCGTGCACCAGCTTCACCTCACCGTTCGCGACCAGGTCGGCGGCCCCGACGTCGATGTAGTAGCCCGACCCGCGCCGCAGGTACTTCATGAACAGCCCGGACCCGTCCTCGCCCCAGTCGTGCCAGAACCCGGACCTCTCCAGGCGGTCGTAGAAGTCGCGGTCTCGCTCGGCCATCTGCTCGTACAACGGCTTCTGGAAGGTGTGCATGATCCGGTAGGGCAGGGAGGCGAAGACCAGGTCGGCCTTCTCGGTGGTCATCCCGGCGGCCACCGCCTGCTCGGAGTACAGCGCGCCCAGCCCGATGTCCATCAGGCTGTCGCTGCGCACGATGTGGGTGGAGGAGCGCTGCACCATCGTGACGTCGGCGCCGTTCTCCCACAGCGCGCCGCAGATGTCGAAGGCGGAGTTGTTGCTGCCGATCACCACCGCGCGCTTGCCGGCGTAGGCATCCGGGCCGGGGTGGGCGGAGGAGTGGTGCAGGTCGCCGCGGAAGACGTCGGCGCCCGGGAGGTCGGGGATGTTCGGCTTGCCGGACATCCCGGTGGCCAGCACCAGGTGCTGGGGCCGCAGGGTCAGCGGCTTGCCCTCCCGCTCCACCTCGACGGTCCACTCCCCGGCCTGCGGCGAGTAGCGCGCGGAGGTGGCCACGGTGCTGGACCAGTAGGGCACCTCCATCACCCTGACGTAGGACTCCAGCCAGTCGCCGATCTTGTCCTTGGGGGCGAAGACCGGCCAGTTGTCGGGGAACTTGAGGTAGGGCAGGTGGTCGTACCAGACCGGGTCGTGCAGGCACAGCGACTTGTACCGACTGCGCCACTGGTCCCCGGGCCTGGGGTGCTTGTCGATCACCAGGGCCGGCACCCCGAGCTGGCGGAGCCGGGCGCCCAGCGCGATCCCGCCCTGGCCACCGCCGACGACCAGCACGTACGGCTGGGTGGTCGAGCCGAGGCTCTCCGCCTCGGCCTGGCGTTGCTCGGCCCAGGTCCTGCGCTGGCGGTTGGCGCCGTGCTCGGCGCCCTTGGGTCGCCGGTCCCGGGCAGGCTCCTCGTGACCCTTGAGCTCGTACAGGGTGGTCAGGAACGTCCAGGCCCGGTCCGCGCCGTCCTCGCGGACCAGGCGCAGCAGCCCGCGCCCGCGGCCGACCGCCGTCTCGAAGGAGAACCAGACGGTCACCACCCCGTCCGCCTCGTCGGCCGGCTCGTCGGTGCCGAACCCACTCGGGTCGACGCGCTCGAGGGTCTGGTTGAGCAGGTCCCGCACGCCCGACCGGTGCTCGACGGTGGTGATGTTCCAGCTGAAGGCGATCAGGTCGCGCCAGTAGCTCTCGGTCGCGAACATGCCGACGGCGCGGTCGACGTCGCGGGCGCGCAAGGCCGCCTCGAAACCGGTCAGCCAGGCATCTGCCCGCTCGGTCGGCGAGGGGACCCCGGTCGCCTCCGGGCGTTGCAGGGTCTCGGTCATGACATCCTCCCGGGTCGGGCTGGCTTCGTCGCCACCCCGATCACACCCCGTGCCCGGCCCGGGGCGGAAGCGTTGCACGATGTTGCGTCCGCGAGGCCGTGGTCCGGGCCGGTGCTGCGACCTATGCTGACCGGGAGCCGGTGGTCACGACAGGAGGCGCATGGCGCGAGCCAACGGCGCGACGGCAGTGCTGCCGGGTACCGACCTGGTGCAGCACGCCCGCGCGCTGCAGCGGGTGCACGACGCCGTGATGGGTGGCGCCCGGCCACCGCAGGCGCCGCGGCCGTTGGTCTGGCGCTCCTGGTCGCGGGTCCTGGACCTCGGCCTGGACCCCACCCGGCCCAACGCGCGCGCGCCGCTGCCGCGCGCCGAGGTCGAACGCCGCCGACAGACCTCACCGCTGGCCCTGGTGGTGGAGGAGATCCGGGCGGTGCTGACCGGCGTGGCCGACGCCTCGCACTTCATCATCGTGGTCACCGACGCCGACGGGGTCATCCTGTGGCGGGAGGGCTCGCCCGCGGTGCTGATCCGGGCGGACGCGCTCGGCTTCACCGAGGGTGCGACCTGGACCGAGGACCACGTCGGCACCAACGCGATCGGCACCGCGCTGGCCGAGCACGCCCCGGTCCAGCTGTTCTCGGCCGAGCACTTCGAGCAGGGCCAGCACCCCTGGTACTGCACGGCCTGCCCGCTGCACGATCCCCGCACCGGGGAGCTGCTGGGCGTGATCGACGTCAGCGGCCCGGCGCTCACCCTGCACCCGGCGATCGGCGCGCTGGTGCTGACCGCCACCAAGCTGGCCCAGGAACGGCTCCGGCGTCACCACCAGGAGCGCCTGGAGCGGTTGCGGCGCAGCGCCGAGCACCTGCTGTCCACGGCCGGCGGGCCGCTGCTGCTGGTCGACGAGCACGGCTGGGTGGCCCACCACGCCGGGGTCGTGGCCCGGGACCGGATCGCGGTGCCGGCGCAGGGCCGGCCGTTGGCGGTGCCGGGGCTGGGGCTGTGCCTGCCCGAACGCCTGGGCGACGGCTGGCTGGTGCGGCGGGCCGGCCCCGAGGGCCCGATCCGGGCCCGGCTCAGCGCGGGACCGGACGGCGCGGTGCTGGAGGTGGGTCCCAGCGACGGGCCGGCGGGGCAACCGGGCTGGCGGGCGGGTCTGTCGCCGCGGCACGCGGCGATCCTGAGGTCCCTGCACCGCGCCGGACCGGCCGGCACCAGCGCGGCCGCCCTGAGCCACGCGCTGTTCGGCGACGACGACCACCAGGTCACGGTGCGCGCCGAGCTGAGCCGGATGCGCCGCGTCGTCGGGGCCCTGGTCTCCACGGCGCCCTACCGGATCGCCGACGGCGTCGTGCTCAGCGTGGACGGCGGCTGAGCCGGTGGGCCCCGCGCTGGAGCGGCCGGAGGTGGCGGAGGGCGCCCGGCTGCGACGTCGGTTCCGGGTCAGCGGCTTGGTCCAGGGCGTCGGGTTCCGGCCGTTCGTCTACCTGACCGCGCTGGAGCTGGGCCTGACCGGCACGGTGGCCAACGACGAGCTCGGGGTGGTGGTGGACGCCGAGGGTGAGCCGGCCGCCCTGCAGGAGCTGGCCCGGCGGCTGGCCCGGCGGCCGCCGCCGCTGGCCCGGGTGGACGGCGTCGAGCAGGAGCCGCTGCCGGCCGGGCACAGCACGGGCTTCACCATCGTGGCCTCCGACCGGCACCGGGCCGGCGGTGCCCGCACCCTGGCCGGACCGGACGTCGCGACCTGCGAGCCGTGCCTGCGCGAGCTGGCCGACCCCGGCGACCGGCGCCACCGGCACCCCTTCATCTCCTGCACCGGGTGCGGGCCGCGCTGGTCGATCATCACCGACCTGCCCTACGACCGGCCGAGCACCACGATGGCCGGCTTCCCGATGTGCCCGGCCTGCGCCGGCCAGTACGCCGACCCCGGCGACCGGCGCTTCCACGCCCAGCCGATCGCCTGCCACGACTGCGGCCCGCGCCTGGAGCTGGTGGTGCCCGGGCGAGCGCCGGTGCTGCGGGCCGCGGCGCTGGCCGGTGCCCGCCGGCTGCTGGCCGAGGGTGCGGTGGTCGCGGTCAAGGGTCTGGGCGGCTTCCACCTGGCCTGCGACGCCGGCAACGAGCGGGCGGTCGCGCGGTTGCGGTCGGCCAAGCGTCGCGGCGCCAAGCCGTTCGCCGTCATGGTGGCTGACCTGACCCGTGCCCGGCAGCTGGCCCGGGTCGGGGACATGGAGGCCGAGCTGCTGACCGGCCGGCAGCGGCCGGTGGTGCTGCTCGAGCGCCGGCCGGGCTCACGCACCGTCCTGGCACCCTCGATCGCGCCCGGCAGCCCCGACCTGGGCCTGCTGCTGCCCTACACCCCGGTGCACCACCTACTGCTCGGCCTGGGCGCGGACGACGCCGGCCCACCGGCCCTGGTGATGACCTCGGGGAACCTGGGCGGTGAACCGATCGCCTACCGCGACGAGGACGCGCTGGCCCGGCTCGCCCCGCTGGTGGACGCCTGGCTGACCCACGACCGGCCCATCCACGTGCCGGTGGACGACTCGGTGACCCGGGTGGTGGACGGCAGTGAGGCCCCGGTCCGCCGCTCCCGCGGGTACGCGCCGCTGCCGATCCGGCTGCCCGCCCCGGTCGTGCCCACCCTGGCCGCCGGGGCGGACCTGAAGAACACCTGCGCGGTCGGTGGCGGTTCGCTGGCCTGGCTCAGCCAGCACATCGGCGACATGGACGACCTGGCCACCCTGGACGCCTTCGACTCCGCCGCCAGGCAGCTGCAGGCGCTGCTGGCCGTCACGCCGCAGCGGCTGGCCGCCGACGCCCACCCCGGCTACCGGTCGAGCGGGTGGGCCCGGCGGCACGCCGCCGGGCGGCCGGTTCGGACGGTGCAGCACCACCACGCGCACGTCGCGGCGGTGATGGCCGAGCACGGCGTGCCGGCCACCGAGCGGGTGATCGGGTTCGCCCTCGACGGCACCGGGTACGGCAGCGACGGCGCGGTCTGGGGCGGGGAGGTGCTGGTCGCCGACTACGCCGGGTTCGACCGGTTCGCGCACCTGGCCTATGTGCCGCTGCCCGGCGGCGACCTGGCCGTGCAGCGGCCCTACCGGATGGCGCTGGCGCACCTGTACGCCGCCGGCGTGGCCTGGCACGAGCGGCTGCCGCCGGTCGCGGCCTGCCCGCCGCTGGAGCGCGCCGCGGTGGAGCACCAGCTGCGCACCGGGCTGGGCGCGGTGCCGACCTCCAGCATGGGCCGGCTCTTCGACGCCGTCGCGTCGCTGGCCGGCGTGCGCCAGGTGGTCGACTTCGAGGCGCAGGCGGCGATCGAGCTCGAGGGGCTGGCTCGCGGCGTCCACGGCCAGGACGGCTACCGGTTCGCGGTGCGGCGCGGACCGGACGGCGGACTGCTGGCCGACCCCGCCCCGGTGGTCCGGGCGCTGGCCGGGCAGGTCTGCGACGGCGTCCCGGCGGCGGTGCTGGCCGCCCGGTTCCATGCCGGCGTCGCCGACCTGGTGCTGGAGCTGGCGCAGCAGGCCCGGGAGCGGACCGGGCTGGAGGTCGTCGCCCTCGGCGGTGGTGTGTTCGGCAACGCGCTGCTGCTGCGCGCGGCACGGGGACGGCTGCAGGCGGGCGGCTTCGTGGTGCTGAGCGCCGAGCAGGTGCCGGCCAACGACGGCGGGATCGCCCTGGGCCAGCTGATGGTGGCCGGGTCGGCCGGGCAGTGACCACGACGAGCAAGGGGAGGACCGCGATGTGCCTGGCCGTACCGGGACGGGTGGACGCGCTGGTGGAGCGCGAGGGCATCCTGATCGCCGAGGTCGACTTCGGTGGGGTGCGCAAGGACGTGTGCTGCGTGTACGTGCCGGACGTGCAGGTGGGCGAGTACGTGATCGTGCACGTCGGCTTCGCCATCCAGCGCCTCGACGAGGACTGCGCCCGGGCCACGTTGGCGCAGTTCGCGGCGATGGGCCTGCTGGAGCAGGAGTTCGGGGACCAGGAGGCGGCGGCCGCCCGGCCGCCGGGCCCGGTGCCGGCGGCCGGGGCGGGGGAGGGCGGGCGGTGAGGTACCTGGACGAGTTCTCCGACCCTGAGCTGGCCGCCCGGCTGCTGGAGCAGATCCACGCCGTGACCACCGGCCGCTGGGCGATCATGGAGGTGTGCGGTGGTCAGACGCACTCGATCATCCGGCACGGGATCGACCAGCTGCTGCCGCCGGGCATCGAGCTGATCCACGGGCCGGGCTGCCCGGTCTGCGTCACGCCGCTGGAGGTGATCGACCGGGCGCTGGCCATCGCCAGCCGGCCGGAGGTGATCTTCTGCTCCTTCGGGGACATGCTGCGGGTGCCCGGCAGTGGGCAGGACCTGTTCCGGGTCAAGAGCCGGGGCGGGGACGTGCGGGTGGTGTACTCCCCGCTGGACGCGCTCGCCCTGGCTCGGGCCAATCCCGACCGCCAGGTCGTCTTCTTCGGCATCGGGTTCGAGACCACCGCCCCGGCCAACGCGATGACCGTGCACCAGGCCAGGCGGCTGGGGATCAGGAACTTCTCGCTGCTCGTCTCGCACGTGCTGGTGCCGCCGGCGATCGCCGCGATCATGGAGTCGCCCGGCTGCCGGGTGCAGGCCTTCCTGGCCGCCGGGCACGTGTGCAGCGTGATGGGCACCGGCCAGTACCCGGCCCTGGCCCAGCGGTACGGGGTGCCGATCGTGGTCACCGGCTTCGAGCCGCTGGACATCCTGGAAGGGATCCGGCGGACGGTGCTGCAGCTGGAGCAGGGCCGGCACGAGCTGGAGAACGCCTACCCCAGGGCCGTGCCCGCTGAGGGCAACCCGACGGCTCAGCGGATGCTGCAGGAGGTGTTCGAGGTCACCGACCGGGCCTGGCGGGGGATCGGCACCATCCCGGGCAGCGGCTGGCGGCTGTCGGCGGCCTACCGCGACCTCGACGCCGAGACCCGGTTCGACGTCGGGGGCATCCACACCCAGGAGTCCGCCCGGTGCCGGTCCGGGGAGGTGCTGCAGGGTCTGATCACCCCGCACGAGTGCGCCGCGTTCGGCGCCGAGTGCACCCCGCGCAACCCGCTGGGCGCCACCATGGTCTCCGCCGAGGGCGCCTGCGCCGCCTACTACCTGTACCGCAGACTCGCCCCGCCGGCCCGGGAGGTGGGTGCCGGTGCCTGAGCCGGCGGCCGCCGCCGGCACCGGCCCGGCACTGGACGCCTGGTCCTGCCCGGTGCCGTTGCGCGACTCCCCGACGATCGTGATGGGCCACGGCGGCGGCGGCGCGCTGTCCGCCGAGCTGGTCGAGCACCTGTTCCTGCCCGCGTTCGGCGCGGCCGGCAGCGCCGAGCTGGGCGACTCGGCGACCGTTGACCTGCCCACCGGGCGGATCGCCTTCAGCACCGACTCCTTCGTGGTCAGGCCGCTGTTCTTCCCCGGCGGCTCGATCGGCGACCTGGCCGTGAACGGGACGGTGAACGACCTGGCGATGTCCGGCGCCCGGCCGCTGGTGCTGTCCGCCGCGTTCATCCTGGAGGAGGGCACGGAGCTGGCTCGGATCGGCGCCATCGCCCAGGCCATGGGCCGGGCCGCCGAACGGGCCGGGGTGCAGCTGGTGACCGGGGACACCAAGGTCGTCGACGCCGGTCACGGGGACGGCGTGTACATCACCACCGCCGGGGTGGGCTGGCTGCCGGCCGGGGTCCAGATCGGGCCTCGCCGGGCCCGGCCGGGCGACGTCGTGCTGGTCAGCGGGGAGATCGGGGTGCACGGCATCGCGGTGCTGAGCTGCCGGGAGGGGCTGCAGTTCGGGACGGCGGTGCGCAGCGACTGCGCCGCCCTGAACGGCCTGGTCGAGACGATGCTGGCCACCGGCGTCGACCTGCATGTGCTGCGGGACCCGACCCGCGGCGGGGTGGCGGCCACCCTGAACGAGATCGCCGCCGCCTCGGCGGTCGGCGTGCAGCTGGTGGAGCGCGACCTTCCTGTGCCGCAGGCGGTCCACGACGCCTGTGGGCTGCTCGGCCTGGATCCGTTGTACGTGGCCAACGAGGGTAAGCTGGTCGCCTTCGTGCCGGCCGAGGGCGCCGAGCAGGTGCTGGCCGCGATGCGGGGGCACGAGCTCGGCCGCGGCGCGGTGGCCATCGGCCGGTGCGTGGCCGAGCACCCCGGCCTGGTGGTGGCCCGCACCGCGCTCGGCGGCACCCGGGTGGTGGATCTGCCGCTGGGAGAACAGCTGCCGAGGATCTGCTGATGCCCGTCGACGGGCCGCTGTCGGCCGGGCCGCTGTCGGCGGGCCGGGCGACGTGGTCGAGGATCGTGCCCGAACCTGAACCTCCGGGCCGGCGCACGGCCGGTCCGGCACAGCGAGCCCGACGTCCCCGAAAGGACACCCGTGAGCACCCTGACCGACCTGCTGGCCGCGCTGGGCACCGGTGAGGTGCAGGTCGTCGACCTGACCGCGCCGCTGAGTGAGAGCACCCCGATCCTGCAGCTGCCGCCGCCGTTCGCGAACACCATCCCGCTGAGCACCGACGTGGTCAGCGCCTTTGACGACGACGGACCCATGTGGCGGTGGAACAACCTGCACCTGGGTGAGCACACCGGCACCCACCTGGACGCGCCGGCGCACTGGGTCAGCGGCCGGGACGGCCGCACGGTGGACGCCATCCCCGCCTCCCGGCTGATCGGGCCCGCGGCCGTGGTGGACGTCAGCGCGGCCTGCGCGCAGGACGCCGACTTCGTCCTGGAGCCGGAGCACCTGCTGGCCTGGGAGGCCGAGCACGGCCGGATCCCGGACGGCGCGTGGCTGCTGCTGCGCACCGGCTGGAGCGACCGCGCGCAGGACGCGGCCGCCTTCCTGAACGCCGACCAGGACGGCCCGCACACGCCCGGGCCCTCGGCGGCGTGCGCGCGGTGGCTGGCCACCGAGCGGCCGATCACCGGGCTGGGCGTGGAGACGGTCGGCATCGACGCCGGGGCAGCGGGCACGTTCGACCCGATCTTCCCGGCGCACTACTTCCTGCTCGGCGCCGACCGCTACGGCCTGACCCAGCTGCAGAACCTGGACCGGCTGCCGGCCACCGGCGCGCTGGTGATCGCCGCGCCGCTGCCGGTCGTGGGTGGCACCGGCAGCCCGTGCCGGGCCCTGGCCCTGGTGCCCCGGGCGGCGGGGTGAGCCAGACCGTCGCCGAGCTGGTCGGGCAGGCCGTCGCCCGGCTGGGCGCGGGGCACGCGTTCGGGGTGGTGGGCAGCGGCAACTTCGCGGTGACCAACGCCCTGCGCGCGGCCGGGGTGGCGTTCGTGGCCGCCCGGCACGAGGGCGGCGCGGCCACGATGGCCGACGCCTTCGCCCGGACCAGCGGGCAGGTCGCGGTGCTCACCGTGCACCAGGGCTGCGGACTGACCAACGCCGCCACCGGGATCACCGAGGCGGCCAAGAGCCGGACCCCGCTGCTCGTGCTGGCCGCCGACACGGCGGCCGGCGCCGTGCGGTCCAACTTCCGGATCGACCAGGACGGCCTGGCCGCCAGCCTGGGCGCCGTCCCGCTGCGGGTCCGGTCTGCGCAGAGCGCGCTGACCGAGGTGGTCCAGGCCTGGCGCACCGCCCGGGACGAACGGCGCACCGTCGTGCTCAGCCTGCCGCTGGACGTGCAGGCGGCGCCGGCCCCCGAGGGCGACCGGCAGGCGCTGGAGACCCTGACCGCCGCGCCCCGGCCGGCCCCGACCGAGCCGGACGAGCGCGCTGTCGCCGAGCTGACCGAGCGGCTGCAGGCCGCCCGGCGCCCGGTGTTCGTGGCCGGCCGCGGCGCCCGGGCCGCCGGGCCGGTGCTGCGCGAGCTGGCGCAGGAGTGCGGCGCGCTGCTGGCCACCTCCGCGGTGGCGCACGGGCTGTTCGCCGGCGACCCGTTCGCGCTCGGCATCTCCGGCGGGTTCTCCAGCCCGGCGGCCGCCGAGCTGATCCACGACGCGGACCTGGTGGTGGCCTGGGGCTGCACGCTGTCGATGTGGACGATGCGGCACGGCCGGCTGCTCGGCGACGACGCGGTCGTGGTGCAGGTCGACCTGGAGGCCGAGGCTCTGGGGATCAACCGGCGGGTGGACCAGGGCGTGGTCGGCGACGTCGGCCGCACCGCGGCGGCCGTCCTGGCCCGCTGGCGCCCGGCCGACCGGCAGGAGCGGCGCTACCGGCAGGACGGCGTCCGGGCGCGGATCCGGGCCCAGGGCCGCTGGAACGACGTCCCCACCCCTGACCTGTCCGGCCCGGACCCGGCCGGCCGGCAGCGGATCGACCCGCGACTGCTCAGCGCCGAGCTGGACCGGCGGCTGCCCGTGGCCCGGCTGGTCTGCGTGGACTCCGGCAACTTCATGGGTTACCCGGCCGCCTACCTGCGGGTGGGCGAGCCCGCCGGGTTCTGCTTCACCCAGGCCTACCAGTCGATCGGTCTCGGCCTGGGCACCCTGGTCGGGGCCGCCCTGGCCCGCCCGGACCTGCTGCCGGTGCTGGCCACCGGCGACGGCGGCTTCCTGATGGCGGTGGCGGACCTGGAGACCCTGGTCCGGCTGCGGCTGCCGGCGGTCGTCGTGGTCTACGACGACGCCGCCTACGGCGCCGAGGTGCACCACTTCGGCCCCGACGGCGCCGACCTGGGCGCGGTGACCTTCCCCGACGTCGACCTGGCCGCCGTCGCCCGCGGGTTCGGAGCGCACGGGCTGACCGTGCGCACCCCGGCCGACCTGGACGGGCTCGGCTCCTGGCTGGCCGGACCCCGGGACGCGCCGCTGGTGGTGGACGCCAAGATCGCCTCCGACGGCGGGTCCTGGTGGCTGGCCGAGGCGTTCCGCGGGCACTGACCGGACTCAAGATCGCCCCGATTCGTGCGAATCTGACGCGCGGAGGTCGGTTTCGTGCGAATCGGGGCGATCTTGCCGGCGTCGGCGGATCTGGCAGCGTTGACCCCATGAGCGAGGACAGCAGCCTGACCTACCAGGAGTCGATCGTGGTGCGGGCCAGCCCGCAGGCCCTGTACGAGCTGGTCAGCGATGTGCGGCGGACGGGGGAGTGGAGCCCGATCTGCCGCGAGTGCTGGTGGGACGAGGACGCCCGGCCGGGTGCGGTGGGCGCCTGGTTCACCGGCCGCAACGTGCTCCCCGAGCGGAGCTGGCAGACCCGCTCGGTGGTGGTGGTGGCCGACCCTGGACGGGAGTTCGCCTTCCTGGTCGGCGGCGCCTACGTCCGGTGGGGCTTCACCTTCGCCGAGCAGGCCGGCGGCACCCGGGTGACCGAGTCCTGGGAGTTCCGGCCCGAGGGACTGCAGATGTTCCGCGAGCGGTACGGCGTGCAGGCGCAGCACGAGATCGACGTCCGGACCCGCGCCGCCCACGAGGGCATCCCCGCGACGCTGGCCGCGATCAAGGCGATCGCCGAGGGCGCTCAGGGGCAGTAGCCCGTCAGCCAGGACGTCGACCGCGGCAGGACGGCGCGGTGGCCGAACCGGGTGGCGTGCGGCGGGGCGCCCGGGTCAGCCGACCGCGGTACCGAACAGCACGCCGATGCCGTAGGTCAGGGCCAGGCCGGCGGCGCCGCCGATCAC
Organism: uncultured Actinomycetota bacterium; assembly: GCA_963821825.1. GTDB lineage: Bacteria > Actinomycetota > Actinomycetes > Actinomycetales > Kineosporiaceae > CAWGFD01. The sequence goes on along the minus strand of CAWGFD010000002.1, from coordinate 3,052,195 downwards.
CACCCGGATGACCGCCAGCCGCGGGCTGCTGCCGCCGATCCGGGCGCTGAGCACCCCGGCCAGCGCCAGGGCGACCAGGACGGCGGCCACCGTCACCGGCACCCGCAGGCTCGGCGGTGGCAGCAGGATCGCCAGCAGCGGCAGCGCGGCCCCCACCAGGAACGAGATCGCCGACGCGGTGGCCGCGTGCACCGGGTTGGCCAGGTCCTCCGGGTCGACGTGCAGCTCGACCTCCGCGTGCGCGGCCAACGCGTCCTGCTCGGTGAGCTCGACCGCCACCTGGTGCGCGGTCTGCTCGGACAGCCCCCGGGAGCGGTAGATCGCCGTCAGCTCGGCCAGCTCCGCCTCCGGGGTCTCGGCCAGCTCACGGCGCTCCTTGGCCAGCAGTGAGTGCTCGCTGTCACGCTGGCTGCTCACCGAGATGTACTCACCCAGGGCCATGGACACCGCCCCGGCCACCAGCCCGGCCAGGCCGGCGGTGAAGATGGCGCCCCGCGAGGTGGTCGCGCCGGCCACCCCGACCACCAGCCCGGCCACCGAGACGATGCCGTCGTTGGCGCCGAGCACCCCGGCCCGCAGCCAGTTGAGCCGCCCGGCCGTGCCGGCGGCGTCGTGCGGCTCGTCGACATGCCCGCCGGCCGGTGGTTCGGCGGGCGAGGCGGACGGCGGTCGGGACGGTTCTGCGGTGCTCACGGCTGCCATCCTGCACCTGTGCGGCGCCGGTGCACGGTGGAGCCGGGCCTGTCGGGGGCGGCGCCTAAGGTGAGACTCAGGCTCATCACGGGGAGGAAGCGCTCTTGCTGCACCTGCACCGCGCCGTCCGTGCGGACGCGCTTGTCCCGCCGCTGGCGGCGGTCCTGGCCCAGCCCCCGGCCGATCCGTTCGAGCCCGACCTGGTGGCGGTGCCTACCCGGGGCGTGGAGCGCTGGCTGGCCCAGCGGCTCTCGCACGCCCTCGGCGCCGGGCCCGACCGCCAGGACGGCGTCTGCGCCAACGTCTCGTTCGCCTCCCCGGCCCGGATGGTCGCCGACGTGCTGGCCTCGGTGCAGGGCCTGGACCCGGGCGCCGACCCGTGGCGGGCCGACGCGCTGGGCTGGGCGGTGCTGCAGGTGATCGACGAGTGCGCGAGCGAGCCCTGGTGCTCGGTGCTGGGTCGACACCTCGGGCTGGACGGCGCCACCGGTGAGCCCGGCCGGCCCGGTGAGCCTGGTGGTGAGCGGCCGCTGCGGGCGGGCCGGCGACTACGGGTCGCCACCCACCTCGCGTCGCTGTACACCGGCTACGGCGCGCAGCGCCCGCAGATGCTGCTGGCCTGGGCCGCCGGCCGGGACGAGGACGGCACCGGCGGCCCGCTGGAGGAGGACCTGGCCTGGCAGGCCGAGCTCTGGCGGAGGCTCCGGACGGCGATCGGTACGGCGAGCCCGGCCGAGCGGCTCGGTGCGGCCGTGCAGCGGCTCGAGCAGGACCCGGCGCTGGCCGCCCTGCCCGGCCGGCTCAGCGTGTTCGGTGCCACCCGGCTGGCCGCCGACCAGCTCGCCGTGCTGGGCGCCCTCAGCCGGCACCGGCAGGTGCACCTGTGGTTGGTGCACCCCTCACCGGTGATGTGGCAGCGGCTGAGCGGCGCCGCCAGCTCGTGGCGCCGGCGCGCCGAGCTGGCGGCCACCGCGGCCCACCCGCTGCTGGCCTCGATGGCCCGCGACGCCCGCGAGCTGCAGGTGAGTCTGACCGGGCTCGCCGTCGGCCCGGACGAGCTGCATCCGCCGGTCGGCCCCCAGCCGACCTCGCCCACCCTGCTGCAGCAGCTGCAGCGCCGCCTGGCCCAGGACGACGCCGACGGCGCGCCGCAGCGGATCGCCCCGGACGACCGCAGTGTCCAGGTGCACGCCTGCCACGGTCCCTCGCGGCAGGTGGAGGTGCTCCGCGACGTGCTGGCCGGCCTGTTCGCCGACGACCCGACCCTGGCCCCGCGCGACGTGATCGTGATGTGCCCGGACGTCGAGGCGTTCGCCCCGCTGGTGTCCGCGTCGTTCGGGCTGGACCCCGACGCCGTCCCCGAGCAGGCCCAGCACCCCGGCCAGCGGCTGCCGGTCCGGCTGGCCGACCGCGCGCTGCGGCAGACCAACCCGGCGCTGTCGCTGCTCAGCGCCCTGCTCGGGCTGGCCGACGGGCGGGTCAGCGCCTCGGAGGTGCTCGACCTGGCCGCGATGGCGCCGGTGCGCCGCCGGTTCGCCTTCGACGAGGACGACCTGGACCGGGTCCGGCAGTGGGTGGTCGATGCCGGCGTCCGCTGGGGCGAGGACGGCCGTCGACGGGCCGCCTTCGGTCTGCCGGGCCTGCTGCAGGGCACCTGGGAGGCCGCCCTGGACCGCATCCTGCTCGGGGTGGCGATGGCCGAGGAGGACCAGCGGTTCGTCGGTCCCGCCCTGCCGCTGGACGACGTGGACAGCACCGATGTCGACCTGGCCGGCCGGCTGGCGGAGCTGGTCGAGCGGCTGGCCCAGGTGCTGCGCCGGCTGAGCGGCCACCGACCGGCCGGGGAGTGGCTGAGCGAGCTGGAGGGGGCCCTGGAGCTGCTGGCCGACGCGCCACCGGCCCAGCGGTGGCAGCTCGGCCAGGCGCGCCAGGTGCTGGCCGAGGTGCGGGCCTCGTTGCCGGCCGGGCCCGACGCCCGGCTGCGGCTGCCCGACCTGCGAGCGCTGCTGGAGAACCGGCTGGCCGGCCGGCCCACCCGGGCCGGTTTCCGGACCGGGGCGCTGACCGTCTGCTCACTGGAGCCGATGCGCGCCGTCCCGCACCGGGTGGTGTGCGTGCTCGGCCTGGACGACGGCGCGTTCCCGCGCCGCAGTGAGCTGGACGGGGACAACGTGCTGCTGCGCGACCCGCTGGTCGGCGAACGGGACCGGCGCAGCGAGGACCGCCAGCTCTTCCTCGACGCCGTGACCGCCGCCGGTGAGCACCTGGTCCTGCTGTACTCCGGCGCCGACGAGCGGACCGGGGCCCGCCGGCCGCCCGCCGTCCCGGTCAGTGAGGTGCTCGACGCGCTGGACCGCTGCGCGCTGACCGCGCAGGGCGAACCGGTCAGCGAGCAGGTCCTGGTGCGCCACCCGTTGCAGGCGGTGGACGAGCGTTGCTTCGCCCCCGGCGCGCTGCACCGGCCCGGCCCGTTCAGCTTCGACCCGCTGGCCCACCGGGCCGCGGTGGCCGGACGCGGCGCACGTGCGCCGCGTCCAGCCTTCCTGCTCGGCCCGCTGCCGGCCCCGGCCCGCAGTGAGGAGATCGAGCTCGACGAGCTGGTCGCCGTCCTGGAGCACCCGGCCCGGTTCTTCCTGCGGCAGCGGCTGAGGCTCTCCCTGGCCACCGACGAGGCGCAGGTGGCCGACCGGATGCCCCTGGAGCTGGATCCCCTGCAGCGCTGGGCCGTGGGCGACCGGCTGCTGGCCGCCCAGCTGACCGGGGTGGACGCGGCGCTGACCAAGGCCGCGGAGTGGCGGCGCGGGCAGGTGCCGCCGCGCGAGCTCGGCCGCCGGACCCTGGACGACGTCTCGGCGGCGGTCGAGCCGCTGGTCGCGCAGGCGGTCCGGCTGTCCACCGGGCCGGCCGAGCTGGTCGACGTGCGGGTGGACCTGCCCGACGGTCGGCTGCTGGTCGGCAGCGTGCCGGGGGTGCACGGCCGGCGGGTGGTCCGCACCGTCTACTCCAAGCTGTCGGCCAAGCACCGGGTGCGGGCCTGGGTGCAGCTGCTCGCCCTGACCGCCGGTCAGGACGGCGGTCAGGACGGCGGTCAGGACGCCGGGCGTCCGGCCGCGCCGTGGCAGGCGGTCACCGTCGGCCGGCCGCCGAGCGGCACCGGCGCGGCGCTGGCCCGGCTCATCGCCCCGCCGGCGCCGGTGGCGCTGCAGCGGCTGCAGGAGCTGGCCGGCCTGCGCGACCGCGCCCTGCGCGAGCCGTTGCCGATGCCCGTCGACACCGCCTTCGCCTACGCCCGCAGCCGCTGCGGTGGGGACACCGAGGAGCAGGCGCTGGCCGCGGCCCGCGCGCAGTGGGAGTCCCGGCAGGCCTTCGAGGCCCGCGACGTCCACAACGCCACCGTCTGGCGGCCGGCGCCCTCGCGCCTGGACGTCCTGCTCGAACCCCCGGGTCGCACCGAGCAGGCCTGGTGGCCGCAGGACGGCACCAGGCTCGGGGTGCTGGCCCGGCGGGTCTGGGAGGCGCTGCTGGCGTGCGAGGAGCTGGTGCAGGCATGAGCGGCCCCTCCCCGGTGGTGTCCGGCACCGGCCCGGCGCCGGCCTCATCCTCGCTGGACCCGGGTCCGTTCGACCTGTTCGGTCCGCTGCCGTCGGGCACCACCGTGCTGGAGGCCAGCGCCGGCACCGGGAAGACGTTCACCATCGCCGCGCTGGCCACCCGCTACGTCGCCGAGGGCGTGGCCGAGCTGCCTGAGCTGTTGCTGGTCACCTTCGGCCGGGCGGCCACCTCCGAGCTGCGCGACCGGGTCCGCGAGCGCCTGGTCAGCGCCGAGCGCGGCCTGCGCGGGCCGCAGCCCCGCCGCAGCCCCGACGAGCTGGTGGCCCACCTGGCCGGGGTGGAGCCGGCCGAGCTGGACCGGCGCCGGGCCCGGCTGACCAGGGCGCTGTCGGACTTCGACGCCGCGACGATCGCCACCACGCACGGCTTCTGCCAGCAGATGCTGACCTCGCTGGGCGTGGCCGGGGACGCCGACACCTCCGCCGTGCTGGTGCCGGACGTCGCCGACCTGGTCGAGGAGGTGGTGGACGACGTGTACCTGAGCCGGTACGCCACCTCCCCGGCGCCCGAGCTCGATGTCGGCCTGGCCCGGCAGCTGGCCGCCGCCGCGGTCGGTGACCCGCAGGCCCGGCTCGAGCCGTCGGCCGCGGACCCGGGCTCGGTGGCCGGGCACCGGCACGCGCTGGCCGCGCAGGTCCTCGCCGAGGTGCAGGCCCGCAAGCGGCGCCGTCACCTGCTGGACTACGACGACCTGCTCACCCTGCTGCGGGACAGCCTGACCCACCCCGAGCACGGTGCCGCGGCCGCCGCCCGGGTCCGGTCCCGGTACGCGGTCGTGCTGGTCGATGAGTTCCAGGACACCGACCCGGTGCAGTGGGAGGTGATCCGGACGGCCTTCCACGGCCACCGCACCCTGGTCCTGATCGGTGACCCCAAGCAGGCCATCTACGCCTTCCGCGGCGGGGACGTCGTGGCCTACCTGAACGCCCGCTCGGCCGCCGGCGCGATCGCCACCCTGGACCGGAGCTGGCGCGCCGACCCGCCGCTGCTGACCGCCCTGGACCACCTGATCGGCGGCACCGCCCTGGGCGACCCGCAGATCCGGGTCCGACCGGTCCGCGCCGCCCAGCCGGGCCGGCGGCTGCGCGGCGGGCCGCCGGTGCGGCTGCGGCAGGTCCCGCGGGCCGTGCTGGGGGTCCGCGGCCGCCGGGACCCGGCCGTCGGCCAGGTCCGCTCCTTCATCGCCCAGGACGTGGCCGCCGACGTGGTGGCCCAGCTCGGCCGCTGTGAGCTGCACGGCCGGAGCGGCTGGCGGCCGCTGCGACCGGCCGACGTCGCCGTCCTGACCCGACGCAACGCCGACGCCGAGCTGGTCCGGGACGCCCTGGCCGCGGCCGGGGTACCGGCCGTGATCTCCGGCCTGTCCAGCGTGTTCGGCACCGACGCCGCCGGACACTGGCTGACCCTGCTGGCCGCGCTGGCCCAGCCTGGGCACGCCGGGCGGACCGCGGCGCTGGCGCTGACCCCGTTCGTCGGCTGGGACGCCGCCGAGCTGGCCGGCGCACCGGACGAGCAACGCCAGGAGCTGGCCGACCGGGTGCGCTCGTGGGCCCACGTGCTCGGCGAGGCCGGGGTGGCGGCGCTGTGGGAGGCGTGCGCGGCGTACGGCCTGGCCGAACGGCTGCTGCGCACCACCACCGGCGAGCGGGAGCTGACCGACCTGCGGCACGTCGGCCAGTCCCTGCACCTGGCCGCGCTGGAGCACCGGCTCGGCGCCGCCGCGGCCACCGAGTGGCTGCGGCGCCGGATCGAGGAGGCCGAGCAGGACTACGCCGAGGACCGGGGCCGGCGGCTGGAGACCGACGCCGCCGCCGTCCAGGTGGTCACCGTGCACGCCAGCAAGGGCCTGGAGTTCCCCGTCGTCTACGTGCCCTTCGGCTGGGACCGCCACGAACAGCGGACGCCGCAGACTGTGCGGCACCACGACGACCAGGGCCGGCGCACGCTGCACGTCGGCGGTGACGGCTCGCCCGGGTACCCCGACGCCCTGGCCGCCGGCCTGGCCGAGGACCGCGGGGAGGACCTGCGGCTGCTGTACGTGGCCCTGACCCGGGCCTGCTCCCAGGTGGTGCTGTGGTGGGCGCCCTCGCGCAACACCAACCGGGGCGCGCTGACCCGGGTGCTGCTGGGCGCCCGGGACCTCGAGGGCGGCCCGGCCGACTCGGTGCCGACCGCCGCCGACGACGCGGTCGCCGCCTCCTTCGCCGACCTGGCCGCGCGTTCCGGGGGCAGCATCGAGGCCGAGGTCGCCCAGCCGCTGACCGTCCCGGCCCGCTGGGCGCCACCGCCCGGTCAGCACCCGCCGCTGGAGCTGGCCACCCTGGCCCGCAGCCTGGACCTGACCTGGCGCCGGACCTCCTACTCGGGGCTGACCGCTGACGCGCACCAGCAGGCCACCACCGGGGTGAGCAGCGAACCCGAGGACGGCGGCCTGCAGGACGAGCAGGACGAGCAGGGCACCGCGGCGCCGCTGGTCCCGCCGCCGGCCGGTGACCTGGCCGGGCACCTGGCGTCCCCGATGGCCGGTCTGCCCGCCGGTACCGGGTTCGGCACCCTGGTGCACGCCGTCCTGGAACGGGTCGACCCGTCGGCCGCGGACCTGCCCGCGGAGCTGCTGCGGGTCTGCCAGGAGATGCCCCGGCCGGGCGACGTGAGCCCCGCCGCGTTGGCCGCGGCCCTGCAGCCGGCGCTGCTCACCCCGCTGGGCGGGCTCGCCGCAGGCCGGACGCTGCACGAGCTACCGCCCGGTGACCGGCTGGCCGAGCTGACCTTCGAGCTGCCGCTGGCCGGCGGCGACGCCCCCAACGGCCCCGCGCCGCGGCTGGCCGACCTCGCCGCGCTGGTCGAGCGGCACCTGGCCGCCGATGACGTCTTCGCCGACTACCCGCGCCGGATGCTGGCCGCGGGGCTGGGGCCGGCGCGGCTGCGTGGCTACCTGACCGGCAGCATCGACGCCGTGCTGCGGGTGCCCGGCGCGGACGGCGCGCGCTACCTCGTGGTCGACTACAAGACCAACCGGCTGGCACCCGCGCACGAGGAGCTCAGCACCTGGCACTACCGCCCGCCGGCGCTCGCCGAGGCGATGATGAGCGCGCACTACCCGCTCCAGGTGCTGCTCTACTCCGTGGCGCTGCACCGGTTCCTGCGCTGGCGCCAGCCCGGTTACCAGCCCGGCCGGCACCTGGGCGGCGGCCTGTACCTGTTCCTGCGCGGGATGGCCGGGCCGGCCACGCCGGTGCTGGGCGGCAGCTGCTGCGGGGTGCTGGCCTGGCGCCCGCCGCCCGGGCTGGTCGAGGACCTGTCGGACCTGCTCGACGGCGGCCGTCGGTGAGCGGGCCCGGCCGCCGTCCGCTGCTCGCGGTGGCGGCCGACCCGCTGCTGGCCCGGTTCAACGCGGCCGGTCTGCTGTCGGTGGCCGACGTGCACGTCGCCCGGCGGCTGGGCCGGCTGACCGGCGAGGGCGACCCGCAGGTGCTGTTGGCTGTGGCGCTGACCGTGCGCGAGGTCCGGGCGGGCTCGGTCTGCCTCACCCTGGCGCAGGCCTCGACCCTGCCCGGCCCGGAGGTGCTGGACGACGACGATGCCGACGACGCCGGTCCGGCGGGCCGGCCGGGAGCCTCACCCGGTCCGGTCCCCGAGCCGCTGAACTGGCCCGAGCCGGGGCAGTGGCAGGCCGCGGTGCAGGCCAGCCCGATGGTGGCGGTGGGCGCCCACGGCCAGCCCGAGCGGCCGGTGCGGCTGGTGGACGGGCGGCTGTACCTGGACCGGTACTGGCGCGACGAGGAGCTGGTCCGCGCGCAGACCACGACCCGGCTGCAGGCCGGGGACGACGGGCCGGCGCCGCTGCGGCTGTCCGCCGCGGCCCACCGGCTGTTCCCCCGCCCGGAGGACGGCCGGCAACGGCTGGCCGCGGCCGCCGCCGCGCTGGGCCGGCTGACCGTGGTGACCGGCGGACCGGGCACCGGCAAGACGACCACCGTGGCCCGGATCTGCGCCCTGCTGCAGACCGTGCACGGCCCCGGGCTGCGGGTCGCGCTGGCCGCGCCCACCGGCAAGGCCGCGGCCCGGCTGCAGGAGGCGGTGCAGGCCGAGGTCGGCCAGCTCGCCGAGGCCGACCGGCGGGCGGTCGGCAGACTGACTGCCACCACCGTGCACCGGCTGCTCGGCTGGCAGCCGGACAGCTCCACCCGGTTCCGGCACCGGCGCGACCGGCACCTGCCGCACGACCTGGTCGTGGTCGACGAGACCTCGATGGTCTCGCTGCCGCTGATGGCCCGGCTGCTGGAGGCGCTGCGCCCGGACGCCCGGCTGGTGCTGGTCGGCGATCCCGACCAGCTGGCCTCGGTGGAGGCCGGCGCGGTGCTCGGCGACCTGGTGCACCGCCCGGCCGGCACCGGCGCGCTGCCCGAGCTGCTGGGCGCCGCCCTGCCGCAGGACCTGCCCGGCACGGCCGAGGAGCTGGCCGAGCTGCGCAACGGGGTGGTCCGGTTGGTGCAGGTGCACCGGCACGGCAGCGAGATCGCCGAGCTCGCCCGCGCCGTCCGGGAGGGCGACGGCGACGCCACGCTCGCCGTGCTGCAGGCCGGCGGCGCCGCGGTCACCTTCGTGCCGACCGGCCCGCAGCCGCCGACCGAGGCGCAGCTGTCCGGCCTGCAGCACGACGCCGTGCGGGCCGGCACCGCGCTGGTCCGGGCCGCCCGGGCCGGTGACGTCGCCGGTGCGCTGCGGGCGCTGGAGGCGCACCGGCTGCTGCTGGCCCACCGCAGCGGCCCGTTCGGGGTCGGGTCCTGGGCGAGCCAGGTGGAGTCCTGGGTGGCGCAGGCGCTGCCCGGTCCGGCCGCTGCGCCCGGGCCGTGGTACCCGGGCCGGCCGCTGCTGGTCACCCGCAACGACCGGGACAGCGGCTTGTTCAACGGCGACACCGGGGTGGTGGTCGAGGACGGTCAGGGCCTGGTCGCCGCCTTCGGCGACCCGGACAGGCCCCTGCTGGTGCGTCCGCACCGGCTGCCCGCCTGCGAGAGCGTGCACGCGATGACCGTGCACCGCGGCCAGGGCAGCCAGTTCGCCCGGGTCAGCGTGCTCCTGCCGCCGGCGACCTCGCCGTTGCTGACCCGCGAGCTGTTGTACACCGCGGTCACCCGGGCCAGGGAGGGCGTCCGGCTGATCGGCTCCGCGGACGGCGTGCGGGCCGCGGTCGGCCGGCCGGTGCGACGGGCCAGCGGGCTGCGCGCCCGCTGAGCGCCCGGTGCTTCTCATCCGGGTCGGGTGAACCGGGGGACCGGTCGGCGTCTGGGTCAAGAAGGATCGGCTGGTGCCGAACTTCATGGTTGGCGGTGGCACTGCGCAGCGGGCGCGGTGGGGAGCCCGCTCGGAAGCTGGAGAACGCGATGTCCACGCTGCGTTGGACGATCGGCCGCAAGCTCGCGGCCCTGGCCCTGGTCGGGCTCACCTTGGCCACCGTCGTCGGCGGGGTCGCCTTCGTCAACGTCGGGCAGATCGGCACCCTGACCCAGCAGCGGGCCACCCTGGTCTCGGCCGACCAACAGCTGCGCCTGCTGAACACCGTGGAGAGCGACATCATCGTCGCCAAGCGGGACGCGTTGCTCTCCTTCGACGCCAAGAGCGCCGCCGCCGCCCAGCAGGCCTACGCCACCCAAGCACAGCTGGCCACCCAGGACTGGGCGGCCCTCGACGCGCTCACCCTGCCCGGCGACCTCCGCGGACGGCTGCAGCAGCTGAAGACCAGCTACCTGGCCTGGGTCGACCAGGCCAAGACCCAGCAGGCGGAGCTGGCCGCGGCCAAGCCGGGCACGCAGCAGGCGCTTGACCTGCTGGCCGCGCAGCGCCCGGCCAGCGACGCGATCGGCAGCCAGATCGACGCTGCCCGGACCCTGCTCGCCGGCCGGGTCGACCAGGCCGGCAAGGACCTGAACGCCAAGATCGCCACCGTGAAGCTGGTCGTCGCGCTCACCCTGCTGGTCGGCGCCATCGTCCTGATCGTGGTCGCCCGGGCGATCAGCAGCCGGATCACCGGCCCGATCTCGGTGATGGTCGGCGCCTTGAAGTCCCTGGCCGCCAAGGACCTGACCCGCACCGTGAGCATCACCAGCCGGGACGAGGTCGGCGACATGGCCGAGTCGCTGAACACCGCGCTGGTCTCGGTCCGCGAGGCGGTCGGCACCCTGGCCGACAGCGCCACCACCCTGGCCGCCGCCTCCGAGGAGCTCGGCGCCGTCTCCACCCAGCTCGGCCAGGCCGCCGAGGAGACCTCCTCCCAGACCGACCTGGTCTCCGCCTCCGCCGAGCAGGTCGCCGGCTCGGTGGGGTCCATGTCGGCCGCCACCGAGGAGATGACCGCCTCGATCGGAGAGATCGCCAACCAGGCCACCCGCGCCTCCGAGGTCGCCTCCGAGGCGGTCGGCACCGCCCGGGAGACCTCCGAGGCCGTCCAGGAGCTGGACCGGGCCAGCCTGGAGATCGGCGAGATCGTCAAGGTGATCACCTCGATCGCCGAGCAGACCAACCTGCTCGCCCTGAACGCGACCATCGAGGCCGCCCGGGCCGGCGCCGCCGGCAAGGGCTTCGCGGTGGTGGCCAGCGAGGTGAAGGTGCTGGCCCAGGAGACGGCCCAGGCCACCGACGACATCACCAGCAAGATCAGCGGCATCCAGCAGACCACCCGGCGGGCCACCGACGCGATCGGCCGGATCTCCACCGTGATCGGGCAGATCAACGAGAACCAGACCACGATCGCCGCGGCCGTGGAGGAGCAGACCGCGACGACGGCCGAGATCAGCCGCAACGTGAACGAGGTGTCGGCCGGCTCCAGCCACATCGCCGGCACCATCCGGAACATCGCCACCAGCGCCGCCGACACCTCCAGCGGGGCCGCGGCCACCCAGCAGTCGGCGCAGGAGCTGTCGTCGCTGGCGCAGAACGTGCAGACCCTGGTCAGCGCCTTCACGTACTGAGGCGCACGGTCGGCGCACCGTCGGTGCGCGTCGGCGGACCCGCGGCGGGCCCGGGAGTGATCCCGGGCCCGCCGTCGGTCGTTCCGGCCCCGGGCCGGGAACGCAGGGCCGTCTAGCTTCTAGCCGAGCAGCGCGGACGCCTAGCCGAGCAGCGCGGACGCGGAGAACTCACACCCGCTGGTGCTGATGAACCCGAACCACGACCCGTCCAGGACGGCGCCGCTGGCCAGGTCCACCGCGTCGACGCTGCCGCGGTCGGCGAGGTTGGTGGTCAGCGTCTCGAGCGCCACCTGCGTCCCGCTGTCCTGGACGTGACCACCCCGGGAGCTGTCCGCCAGGACGAGCGCGAGGTCCGGGGAGGTGACCTGGATGGCGAGAGCGTTCGGCTGGCAGGAGGCGACCAGGGAGAGCCCGTTCGCCCCCAGCAGCGTGGTGCTGGTGCCGAAAGCAGCGACCTGGCCGCGGAAGATCGCCGTATTGGAGGGGCCGGCCGGTCCCTGGTCGCCCTGGGGCCCCTGCGCCCCGGTGGCGCCGGGGTCACCCTTCGGGCCCTGCGCGCCGGTGGCGCCGGGGTCACCCTTCGGGCCCTGCGCACCCGTGGCCCCGGTCGCCCCGGCGTCCCCCCGGGGCCCGGTCTGGTTCCAGCTCACCACCAGGTCGTGCTTGAGGCAGTGCGGCGCACTGCTCGGGTTGAGCTTGACGTTGTAGAGCACGCCGGTGGTCGGGGTCAGACAGCCCTGGTAGCTGTTGGTGGGGGTCTGGCCGGTGGCGGAGGCGGCGGCGGCGGTGCCGGCGACGGCAGTCACGGCGACCAGGACGGCGGCCACGGTCAAGCGGCGCGGGCGGAGCTGGGTCTTCACGGTCTCTCCTGAGATCAGTCGTGGTCAGTGGGGGTGCCCGCTGGACCCGCGGGCCGGGGCCGTCCCGGCGGCGGCCGGGTGCGGTGGGTGCGACGGGACGAGACTGCGCTCGGCTGCGGGGGGAGCTGTCGGGGGGCGCGGGGGGGAGCGCTGCGGCGGGCGGCCCGGCGGTCGCGGGAGATACTCCCGGGATGCGGCTACCCCGGGACGTCAGGCTCGCGGCGCTGATCGCGGCGGGTGCGGCCGAGGCCGGCCGCGGCCGGGCCCGTCGCTGGGCCGGTGCGGATGCCCAGACCGTCAACGCTCAGGTCCGTGCCAGAAACGCCGATCGGACCCGAGCCGTGCTCGGCGGCCTGAAGGGCGGCCCGCTCAAGGCCGGTCAGCTGCTGTCGACGCTGACCACGGTGCTGCCCGCCGACCCGGCGGACAGCTGGCAGGAGGCCCTGACCTCGCTGCAGGAGCACAACCCCGGCGTCGGGTGGCCGGCCGTGCAGCGCGTGCTGGCCGCCGAGCTCGGCGCACGCTGGCCAACCCTGGTGGAGCTGGATCCCGAGCCGGTGGCGGCGGCCTCCCTCGGCCAGGTGCACCGTGGCGTGTGGCGGACAGCCGGCGGCGGTCGGCCGGTGGCCGTGAAGGTGCAGTACCCGGGCATAGACCGGCAGCTGCGCGGGGACCTGCGGCTGCTGTCGGCGCTGACCCGGGCCGGGTCGGTGCTGGCCCCGCGGGCCGGCCTGCCCGCCGTGGCCCGGGAGCTGCGCCGCGCGCTCGCCGAGGAGGTGGACTACACGCTGGAGGCCGCCCGGCAGGAGGCGTTCCACCGCGCCTACCAGGAGCCGGCGGCCGCGGCCGACGCCGTCGTGCCGCAGGTGGTGACCGCCACCCGGCGGGTGCTGGTGCAGCAGTGGCTGGACGGGGAGCCGCTGGTCCGGGTGGCCAGTGAGCAGGACGCCGCGGTGCGGGACCGGGCCGGCTTGGTCTACCAGCGGTTCCTGGTCTCCGGGCCGGCCCGCTGCGGCCTGCTGCACACCGACCCGCATCCGGGCAACTTCCGGCTGACCGGCGACGGCCGGCTGGTCGCCCTCGACTACGGCTCCTGCCTGCGGCTGCCCGAGGGCCTGCCGCCCTCCTTCGGCCACCTGATCGCGGCGCTGGCCGACGGCGGTGACGACGAGCAGGTCCGCCGGGCGCTGGTCGATCAGGGTCTGCTCCGGCCGGGGTCCGACCTGGATGTGGGCCGGTTGCGCAGCTACCTGGCGCCGTTCAGCGAGCCGGCCCGGCACGAGTGGTTCAGCTACTCCGGCGCCTGGCTTCGCGGCCAGCTCGGCGGCGTGCAGGACCCCCGCCGGCCGGACCTGTCCGCCGCCCTCGCCCTGACCATCCCGGCCGAGCAGCTGTTCACCCACCGGGTGTGGCTCGGCCTGGTCGGCGTGCTCTGCCGGCTGGAGGCGACCGTCCCGGTCCGGCCGGAGCTGCGGCGCTGGCTGCCAGGCTTCCCCAGCGACTGAGCCCGCTGGTCGCGCCGTCCCCGGTGCCTCTGGCGTCGTCGGGGAGCAGGCCCCGGCATAGGTTGGCCCCATGCCTGGATCAAGCCCCTCCCTGAAGGTCCTGTTCGTCGGCGGCAGCGGGGTGATCAGCTCCGCCTGCTCGGCGCTGGCGGTGCAGCGCGGTCTGGAGCTGCACGTGCTGAACCGGGGCTCCACCAGCGCGTCCCGGCCGCTGCCGGAGCAGGCCGTCGTGCACACCGCCGACATCCACGACCCGGCCGCCGTCCGGAAGGCCCTGGGTGACCTGGAGTTCGACGCGGTGGTCGACTGGGTCGCCTTCACCCCGCAGGACGTGCGCAACAGCGTCGAGCTGCTCGCCCCGCGCACCCGTCAGTACGTCTTCATCTCCTCCGCCTCGGCGTACCAGACCCCGCCCGCGCGGTTGCCGATCACCGAGTCCACCCCGCTGCGCAACCCGTTCTGGCCCTACAGCCAGGCCAAGATCGCCTGCGAGGACCTGCTGGTCCAGCTGTACCGGGAGCAGGGCCTGCCGGTCACCATCATCCGTCCCTCCCACACCTACGACCGCACCCTGGTGCCGCTGGACGGCGGGTGGACGGTCGTGGAGCGGATGCGGGCCGGCAAGCCGGTGGTCGTGCACGGGGACGGCTCCTCGTTGTGGACCCTGACCCACCACACCGACTTCGCCCGCGGGTTCGTGCCGCTGCTGGGCCACCCGCTGGCCGTCGGCGAGGCGATCCAGATCACCGGCGAGGAGGCCCCCACCTGGGACCGGATCGCGCACACCCTGGCCGAGGCCGCCGGCGTCGAGGCCGACATCGTGCACGTGCCCTCGGACGTGATCGCCGCCGCCGACCCGGCGTGGGGGCAGGGTCTGCTGGGCGACAAGACGCACTCGGCCACCTTCGACACCAGCAAGCTGCGCTCGCTGGTGCCCGACTTCGCCCAGCTGGTGCCCTTCCACGTCGGGGCCCGGGAGATCGTCCGCTGGCACGACGCCGACCCTGCCCGGCGCACGGTCGACCCGGCGATGGACGCCGTGATGGACGACCTGGTGGCCCGGATGCGGCCCGGTCGCGGCTGACCGGGGGCGTTCCGATGGGCGAGATCGTGCTGGTCCGGCACGGGCAGACCGAGTGGAGCCGGACCGGGCAGCACACCGGCCTGACCGACCTCCCGCTCACCGAGACCGGGCAGGTGCAGGCCCGGGCGCTGGCCGGCCCGCTGGGCCGCTGGGCCTTCACCCAGGTGCTGACCAGTCCGCTGCGCCGGGCGGCGGACACCGCCCGGCTGGCCGGGCTGGACCAGGCGCAGATCGAGCCGGGACTGCAGGAGTGGGACTACGGCGGCTACGAGGGCCGGACCACCCCCGACATCGTCGAGGAGCTGGGCCGGCCGTGGACGGTGTTCGCCGACGGTGTGCCGCCCGGGCAGGGTCCGGAGGCCACCCCGGGGGAGAGCCTCGAGCAGGTCGCCGCCCGGGCCCGGCAGGTGCTGCGTCGGGTCGCGCCGGCCCTGGCCGGCGGCGACGTCGCGCTGGTCGCGCACGGACACCTGCTGCGGGTGCTGGCCACCCAGTGGCTGGGGGTCGACCCGGCGTTCGGCGCGCACCTGACGTTGGACGCGGCCGGGCTGAGCGTGCTGTCCACCTCGCACGGTGCGCCGACCATCTCGCTGTGGAACTCCCCGGTCGGCGACTGACCCGGCCGCCGGCGCCGCCTCAGGCCGGCGCCGGCTGGTGCAGACCGCCGACCATGCGGGCCAACGCGATGGCGTCGAACGGGGCCCGGACCTTCACGTCGTTGTCGAAGTACACATGGACGTCCCGGCCCTCGGCGGCCCAGCCGCGGACCTTGTCCGCCCAGTGCCGCAGGCCCTGCTCGGTGTAGCCGCTGGTGTACAGCTCGTCCTTGCCGTGCAGCCGGACGTAGACCAGGTCGCCGTCGATGTGCTCCAGATAGGGCCAGGTGCCGGCCGTGTCGGCCACCACCAGCGCCACCCGGTGGGCGGCCAGCAGCTCCAGCAGCTCCTCCCGCTGCGG
Organism: uncultured Actinomycetota bacterium; assembly: GCA_963821825.1. Lineage (GTDB taxonomy): Bacteria > Actinomycetota > Actinomycetes > Actinomycetales > Kineosporiaceae > CAWGFD01. Next base: position 3,036,513 of record CAWGFD010000002.1, on the reverse strand, counting down.
GTCGGCGGCGAACGAGGCGTGCCGTACCTCCAGCGCGTGCCGCAGCGGCCGGTCCTGCTCGGTCACGGTCAGCGCACGCCCCTCCAGCCGCTGGTCGTGGCCGACGGCGAGCCTGGCCGCCTGCCCGGTGGACCGCGGCAGCAGGGCCAGGAACGCGGTCAGCGTCTGGGCCCGGAAGCCCAGGTTGGGCGGCAGCTGCCACAGGATCGGCCCCAGCTTGGGCCCCAGGGCCAGGACGCCGGAGGCGAAGAAGTTGGCCAGCGGGACCTGCGGGTCGTTCAGCTTCTTCATGTGCGTGATGAACCGGGGACCCTTCACGGCGAAGACGAAGTCCTCCGGCACCTCCGCCCGCCACCGGGTGAAGCTCTCCGGCCGTTGCAGGGCGTAGAAGCTGCCGTTGATCTCGATGCTGTTCAGCCGGGACCCGGCGAAGGCCAGCTCCCGGGCCTGAGCAAGCCCTGGCGGGTAGAACTCACCCCGCCAGGGCTTGTAGCGCCAGCCGGAGATCCCGATCCGGACCTGCGGCACGGCGTTCGGCCTGCTGCTCAGGCGGTCCGGCGACGACGGGCGAACGGGTCGGTCAGCGCCGGCGGGACGTAGCCCGCGTCACTGGCCGACAGCGTGGTGCCCGGCGGCACGATCTCGTCGATGGCGTCCAGCACGTCGGTGCCCAGCTTCACGTCCACCGAGCCCAGCTGGGACTCCAGCTGCTCCATGGTCCGCGGCCCGATGATCGGAGCGGTCACCCCGGGGTGCTGCAGCACGAAGGCCAGCGCCAGCTCCACCAGCGACACCCCGGTCTTGTCGGCCAGCTCGCCCAGGGCGTCCGCGGCGTCCAGCTTGCGCTGGTTCGCCGGGTCGGACAGGTCGTAGCGGGCCGGCATCCGCTCGGCGCGGTGGGAGGTCGGGTTGTCCTTGCCCTTGCGGTACTTGCCGGACAGCCAGCCGCCGGCCAGCGGGCTCCAGGGGATGACGCCCATCCCGTACTCCTGCGCGACCGGCAGGACGTCGGCCTCGATGCCGCGGACCAGCATCGAGTACGGCGGCTGCTCGGTGGCGAACGGGGCCAGGCCACGGCGCTCGGCGGCCCACCGGGCGGCCACGATCTCGTGCGCCGGGTAGGTGGAGCAGCCGAAGGCCCGGATCTTGCCCTGCTGCTGCAGGTCGTTCAGCGCCGCCAGGGTCTCCTCGACGTCGGTGTCCGGGTCGGGGCGGTGCACCTGGTACAGGTCGATCCAGTCGGTCTGCAGCCGGCGCAGGCTGTTCTCCACCTCGCGGACCACCCAGCGCCGGGAGTTGCCCTTCATGTTGGGGTCGGCGCCGCCGTCCTGACCGCCCATCTGGCCGTGGAACTTGGTGGCCAGGATGACCGAGTCGCGGCGTCCGCCGGACAGTGCCTTGCCGACGATCTGCTCCGACTCGCCCTGGGAGTAGACGTCGGCGGTGTCGACGAAGTTGATCCCGGCGTCCAGCGCGCGGTGGATGATGGCCACGGACTTGTCGTGGTCGCGCTCACCCCAGGCGCCGAACATCATCGCGCCCAGGCAGAGCGGGCTGACCTGCATACCGGTACGTCCAAGGGGTCGATAGTCCATGCCCTCACGCTAGGCGCACGGCCATCGAGCACAAGTGCAGCCCGTGCTGCGGACGAACCGGGGCTGCTGCGAACGGGCCGCGCCGCCGGGCAGGGGAGAGGATGCCGTCGTGCCGACCCCACCTGCCGTCCTCATCTTCGACGTCAACGAGACGCTGTCCGACATGTCCCCGCTGGCCGAGCGGTTCGTCGAGCTCGGCGCGCCCGCCGCCCTGGCCCGGACCTGGTTCGCCGCCCTGCTGCGCGACGGCTTCGCGCTGACCTGCGCCGGCGCCCAGGAACCGTTCGCCCGGCTGGCCCGGGAGGGGCTGGCCATGGCGCTCTCCGGCCTGCTGACCGGGGCCGAGCTCGAGCGCGGGGTCGAGTTCGTGATGGACGGCTTCACCAGCCTGCCCGTGCACCCCGACGTGGTGCCCGGGGTGGAGGTGCTGCACGCCGCCGGCCTGCGGCTGGTCACGCTCTCCAACGGCGCCGCCTCGGTGGCCGAGGGCCTGCTCGCTCGGGCCGGCGTCCGGCCGCTGTTCGAGCAGGTGCTCAGCGTGGAGGACGCCGGCGCCTGGAAACCCGCCGCCCAGGCCTACGGCTACGCCGCCGAGCGCTGCGGGGTGCCGCTGGAGCAGACCATGCTGGTCGCGGTGCACCCCTGGGACACCGACGGCGCCCAGCGGGCCGGGGCCGGGGCCGCCTACCTGGACCGGACCGGCAGCGGCTACCCCGGCTACTTCCTGCCCCCACAGCTGCGGGTGTCGTCGTTGACCGAGCTCGCCGAGGTTCTGGCAGGGTAGGAGGCCTTCGCCTCCCGCCGGCCGCACCGGCCCGACCCCTTGGAGCAGCCCCCCGTGAGCCAGGCCGCCGACCGTCCTGCCCCCGCCGCCCGCCACTTCCCCGAGGGCTTCCTGTGGGGCACCGCGACCGCGTCCTACCAGGTCGAGGGGGCGACCGGGGAGGACGGGCGTGGGCCCTCGATCTGGGACACGTTCTGCCGCACCCCGGGAGCGGTCCTGAACGGGGACACCGGGGACGTGGCGACCGACCACTACCACCGGCTGGACTCCGACCTGGACCTGATCGCCGGGCTGGGCCTGGGCGCCTACCGGTTCTCGATCGCCTGGCCACGGATCCAGCCGGACGGGCAGGGCCCGGCCAACCAGGCCGGCCTGGACTTCTACTCCCGGCTGGTCGACGGCCTGCTCGAACGCGGCGTGCAGCCGGTGGCCACCCTCTACCACTGGGACCTGCCGCAGGCGCTGCAGGACGCCGGCGGCTGGCCCTCCCGGCAGACCGCGCTGCGGTTCGCCGACTACGCCCAGCTGGTCGGCTCCGCGCTGGGGGACCGGGTGCACACCTGGACGTCGCTGAACGAACCGTGGTGCGCGGCCTTCCTGGGCTACGCCTCCGGCGCGCACGCTCCCGGCCTCACCGACGAGACCGCGGCACTGGCCGCCGCACACCATCTGAACCTGGGGCACGGGCTGGCGCTGCGCGCCCTGGAGGGCCTGGTCCACCCCGGGGCGAAGCGGTCGGTCACGCTGAACCTGCACGCGGTCCGGGCCGCCTCGGCGTCGGCGCCGGACCAGGACGCCGCCCGCCGGGTGGACGCGGTCGGCAACCGGATCTTCCTGGGCCCCATGCTGGACGGCGCCTACCCGCCGGACCTGCTGGCGGACACCGCGCACCTGACCGACTGGTCCTTCGTGCAGGACGGCGACCTGCAGACCGCCGCCGTGCCGCTGGACGTGCTGGGGGTCAACTACTACACCCCCGCCCTGGTCACGGCCTGGGACGGGCGCAGCCCCCGAGCGATGGCCGACGGGCACGGCGACTCCGGGCACCACCCGTGGGCGGGCTCCAACGATCGGGTCGACTTCCTGCCCCAGCCCGGCGAGCGCACCGACATGGGCTGGACGGTGGACCCGACCGGTTTGCGCGACCTGCTGCACCGGTTGCACCGCGAGCACCCCGGCCTGCCCCTGATGGTGACCGAGAACGGGGCGGCCTACCCCGACCAGGTCGGCCCGGACGGTGGGGTGCACGACCCGCAGCGGATCGCCTACCTGGACGCCCACCTGGCCACCGTCGCCCAGGCGATCGCGGACGGGGTGGACGTGCGCGGGTACTTCCTGTGGTCGCTGATGGACAACTTCGAGTGGGCCTACGGCTACAGCAAGCGGTTCGGCATCGTGCACGTCGACTACGACACCCAGGTCCGCACGCTCAAGGACAGCGCTGGGTGGTACCGGCAGGTCGCCACCACCGGCCGGCTGCCCTGACCGCCCGCCGGCCGCGCCGCCGCCTGGCCCCACCGGCCCGGTCAGCGCAGGCCGGCGCAGGCCACGCAGGTCCGTGCGTCCGGCCGGGCCGCCAGCCGGCCGGCCGGGATCGGCGCACCACAGCGTTCGCACACCCCGTAGCGGCCCTGGCCGAGCCGGTCCACGGCGTGCTCCAGCTCGGCCAGCCGTGCCCGGGCCGCGGTGATCATCGCCTGCGCCTGCTCCCGCTCCCACGCCCCGGTGGCGCCCTCGGGGTCGTGCTCGTCGTCGGAGTTGTCCCCGCGGGCGGCCTGGATCAGTCGCCGGCGCCCGGCCTCCAGCTCGGCCAGCCGGTCCTGCGCCGCGCGGTGCTCGGCCACCAGCCGCTGCCGGGTGCCGGCGACCGGCTCGCTGTCCTGGCTCACGCCCTCAGTCTCGCCCACCCACCCACCCACCGGACGGCCGGCGCCCGGGCGACGCGATCACGGTGCGCGGGCGCGGGGACGGATCGACATTAGGGTCGGACCGACAGCACGCCGAGGAGAGGAACGAGCATGACCGAGGCCCCGCAACCCGGTGGCGGTGACGTGCGCAGCGCCCGCCACGAGATCCAGCTGATCGTCGACGCCCTCGCCCCGGAGGTCAAGGGCCGCGACGTCGACGTGGTGCGGGCCGTGCTCGCCGACGCTCTGCGCGACGCCGGCATCGGGCGACAGCCGGAGGGCTGGATGCTGGGCACCGCGGTGGAGCTGTCCAAGGGCCGGCAGGTGCTGATGGACGCCGACGAGGCGCGCACCCACGAGAAGGAGCGCCAGGAGCACGAGGAGTCCCAGGACGGGGTGCCGGACAGCGCGGTCGACCAGGTGCCCGGCCACGGAGCCGACCGGTGACCGGGGTCTGGCAGAACGCGCTCACCCGGGCGGAGGTGTCGCCGTGGGGGTGAAGGTGACCCGCACCGTGCGGGCGTCGGTCGAGGCCGTCGAGGCCGTCCTGGCCGACGGCTGGAGCTACGCCTCCTGGGTGGTGGGCGCGGCCCGGGTCCGTGCGGTGGACCGGTCCTGGCCCAGCCAGGGCGCCCGGATCGAGCACTCGCTGGGCGGCTGGCCGCTGATGCTGCACGACCAGACCATCAGCCGCAGCCACGAGCGGGGCCGGCGGCTGGAGCTGGAGGTCAACCTGTGGGTGCTCGGCCAGGGCACGGTGGTGCTGGAACTGGCGCCGCTGCCCCCGGCCGGGGACGGGCAGCAGGTGCCCGGCTGCGAGGTCACCATGCACGAGGAGGTGTACGGCCGGCTGGCCCGGCTGGTGCCCGACCCGCTGATCGACCCGCTGCTCAAGGCCCGGAACGTGGAGTCGCTGCGCCGCCTGGCCGCGCTGGCCGAGCGCGCTGCGCCCGGTCAGGAGTCGGCCGCCGACCACTGACCGCGCGAGCGACCGCAGGCCCTCACCGTGCACCCGCGCGGTGGCCGTGGTCGGCTGTAACCATGAGCTCACCCGACCCGGACCCGGACCCGGCCACCACGCCCGGGCTGGACCCGCACGGCTCCGTGCCGCCCGGGGAGACCCCGCCGGCCGCCCCCTCCGCCACCGCCGGAAGCACGCCGCCGGGCGCCGGGCGGCGCACCGCGACGCCGTGGGTGGTCGCCGGCTCGGTGGTCGCGCTGGCCGTGTTGGCCGCGCTGATGCTGGCCGCGATGGGCGTCATCCAGCTCGGCTGAGCACTGCTGGGGTCAGCCGACCCCAGCCGACCTCAGCCGACCTCAGCCGACCTCAGCCGAACTCAGCCGACCTGCTGGTCGGCCAGCACGCGCTCCCACACCGTGCCGCGCACCGAGCGGCGCAGCGCACCCAGCCGGCCGTTGTCCCGCAGCGCCACCTGGGCGGCGTTCCAGCCGCAGGCCCCGTGCACCCCACCGCCGGGGTGGGCCGAGGCGCTGGCCAGGTACAGGCCCGGCAGGGGGGTGCCGGGCCGACCGGTCCCGGTGAACGGGCGGAAGATGAGCTGCTGGTGCAGGGCCGCGGTGCCGCCGTTGATCGCGCCGTCCACCAGGTTCGCGTCGGCCTCGGCCAGCGACGCCGGCGACTGCACGGTGCGAGCCCTGACCCGCTCACCGAACCCGGGGGCCACCTTCTCCACCGCGTCCTGCATCCGGTCGGCCATCTGCGCCACCGCGTCCGGGTCCTGCGCCTGCTTCAGCGCCAGGTGCGAGTAGCCCCACGCCGACTCGGTGCCGGCCGGGGAGCGGGTCGGGTCGGCGGTGGTCATCTGGCCGAACAGGACGAACGGGGCACGGGGCAGACGACCGACCGAGATGTCGGCCGCCATGTCGACGAAGCCGTCCAGGTCCACGCCCAGGTGCACGGTGCCCGATCCCGCCGCCGCGGCGTTCCGCCACGGTACCGGGGCGTCCAGGGCCCAGTTCAGCTTGACCGTCGGGTGGTCCAGCTGGAAGGTCTCCAGCCGCCTGGCCACGCTGGGCGGCAGGTGCGCGGCCCCGACCAGGTCCCGGTACAGGGTGGGCGCCAGGACGTCGGCCACCACGGCGCGCCGGGCGCGCAGCCGCAGACCGCCCTCGGTGCTCACCCCGACGGCGCGGCCGCCCTCGACCAGCACCCGGTCCACCCGCTGCCCGGTCCGGATCTGCCCCCCGCGGGAGGTGAAGCGCCGGGCCAGGGCGTCGCTGAGCTGCTGGGCGCCGCCCTTGGGCACCGGGAACCCCACGTCCTGGCCGAGCATCGCCAGCAGCCAGCCGAAGATCCCGCTGCCGGCGGCGTCGGGCGGGATGTCGGCGTGCATCGCGTTCCCGGTCAGCAGCAGGCCCCCACCCTCGCCGCGGAAGGTCTCGTGGGCCATCCGGCGCACCGGCAGGACGGCCAGCCGGGCCAGGTCCAGGGTGCCACCGACCCGGGTCCGGGCCAGCAGCCGCAGCAGCGGCCCGGCCGGGGGCAGCGGCCGGAACAGGGCGTCCAGCAGCGGGTCCCGCACCTTGTCCCAGACCCCGACCAGCTCGCCCCAGCGCTCGCCGTCGCCGGGGGCGAAGGCCTCCAGCGACTCCTGGGTGGCGCCCAGGTCGCGGTGCAGGGTGGCCACCCGGCCGTCCTCCAGCGCGTGGCTCAGCACGCTGGGCGCGTGCGACCAGGTCAGCCCGTGCTGCTGCAGGTCCATCCCGCGGATCACCGGGGACGCCGCGGCCAGCGGGTAGAAGGCGCTGAACAGGTCGTGCACGTACCCCGGGGCGATCTCCTCGGTGCTGCGCACCGCCCCGCCGACCGTCGGGTTGGCCTCGACCAGCTCGACCTGCCAGCCCGCGTCGGCCAGCGCGTTGGCCGCGACCAGGCCGTTCGGTCCCGCACCGACGACGACGGCGTCGCAGCTGCCCTGCTCGCTCATCCCTGGCTCCCGGCCCGCGCCAGCGCCGTGTCGTCCAGGCTGTCCCGCAGCTCGACCAGGGAGTCGAAGACCCGCGCCGCGCCCGCCTCGGTCAGCTCGGCCGCCGCGAACCCGCCGGTGCGCAACCCGTAGCTGGTCAGGCCGAGCCGGCCGGCGGCGACGACGTCCCAGGGCGCGTCCCCGATCATCACCGCCTGCTGCGCGCCGGCCTTCTCCATCGCCACCCCGACCAGGTCCGGCTCGGGCTTTGTCGCCTGCACGTCCTGGGAGCTGGTCCAGGCGTCGGCATGCTTCTTGCCATCCAGCAGGGAGAGGTTGAAGTCGACGTCGTCGGGGGAGCCGGATGAGGCCAGGACCAGGCGGAAGCCGCGCCGGCGCAGCTCCTGCAGCAGCTCCACCGCCCCGTCCAGGGCGCGCACCTCGGCGCGCAGCGGGCGGAACTCCTCCTTGGACGCCGCCCGCAGCTCATCGCCGTGCTCGGCCTCCACCTGCTCGCCCATCACCTCGGTGACCAGGTGGTCCCCGCCCATCCCGATCGCCCGGTGCACCCGCCACATCGGCGGGGCCAGGTCGAGCCGGGCGAAGGCCCGGGCCCAGGCCAGGGCGTGATGGTAGGTGCTGTCGACCAGGGTGCCGTCGACGTCCAGGATGACCGTGTCAGCCACGTGAGCTCCTTCTCCGGCGCCGGGCGTCACCGCCGGCCGGGTGGGTGGGTAGGTGCTGGCGTGCTCGCCACAGCCAACCCTCGAACCCACCTGCTCGCGCGGTGAGAGCCCACCGGAGCCCTGACCGGGGGCCACCCGGGCCCGCGAAACACACCGGTAAACCGCGGGCCACCGCGCCGGAAACCTCCGGCTGGCACGGTGCCGGGGTCGGGCCTCCCGGTCGGCCCCTGCGAGGAGAGCACATGTCGCGCACCACCCTGCGCGCCGACCCGCCGATGGGCGTGGACGATGTCCCCCCGGGGCAGCTGGCCCCGCTGGGCCTGCAGCACGTGCTGGCGATGTACGCCGGCGCGGTCGCCGTCCCCCTGGTGGTCGGCGGCGCGCTGGTCTCGGCCGGCCGGCTGCGGTTCTTCCCACCGCTGGTCACCGGCACGGTGATCCTCATCATCGGGCTCAGCCTGCTGCCGGTCGCCGGCGGGTGGGTGGTCGGGGCCGGCGGCGCGGCCTCCTCCGGGGTGCCGCCGAGGAACGTCGGGCTGGCCGCGCTGGTGCTGCTCGCCATCCTGGCCATCGAGCGCTATGCCCCGCCGGCCCTGGGCCGGATCAGCATCCTGCTCGGCATCGTGGTCAGCACCGCGGTGGCGGTGCCGCTGGGGATGACCGACTGGAGCGGGCTGGGCGGGCAGCAGTGGGTGGGGGTGAGCACCCCGTTCCACTTCGGCCTGCCCAGCTTCCAGGTCAGCTCGGTGCTCGCGATGCTGATCGTGGCGCTGGTGATCATGACTGAGACGACCGGGGACATGCTGGCCGTCGGCCAGATCGTGGACCGTCCGGTCGGCCGCCGGCAGTTGGCCGACGGCCTGCGCGCCGACGGCCTGCGCGCCGACGGCCTGCGCGCCGACGGCCTGCGCGCCGACGGCCTGCGCGCCGACGGCCTGCGCGCCGACGGCCTGCGCGCCGACGGCCTGGGCACCGCGCTCGGCGGGGTCTTCAACACCTTCCCCTACACCGCGTTCGCGCAGAACGTCGGGCTCGTCTCGCTGACCTGGCCTTCACCCACCGCAGCATCCTGGTCGTGGCGGTCGCCGTCGGGGTGGGCCTGCTGCCGACCGTCTCGCCCGGCCTGTACGGCCAGTTCCCGGACTGGTTCCAGACCAACTTCGACTCGGCATCAGCGCCGGCGCGCTGGCCGCCATCGCCCTCAACCTGGTGCTGGGCACCAGCGACGAGGGCGAGGCCGAGCTGCACCTGGCTGCGCACGACGCCGTCCGGCAGACCCCGCAGGTGCCGGCCGGCCAGGGCCTGACCGGCCTGACCGGCGGGTCGGCGGTGCGCTCCTGACCCCGTTCGGGCAGGCTGGCGCGATGACCGTGAGCCGGGGCCAGGACCGGGCGGGGCCGGCCGCGAGCCCGTTGGATGCGATGGCCACCGGGCCGGCCGAGCAGGCGCTGCGCTCGGTCTGCGCTAGCCCCCGGTGGGTGGCCGGGCTGCTCGCCGGCCGGCCGCACGGCACCCTGGCCCGGTTGCTCGCGCACTCCGACGCCGTGGTCGCCGCGCTGCCCGAGGCCGAACTGGACGCCGCGCTGAGCGCGCACCCCAGGATCGGTGCGCCGGTCGCGGCGGGCTCGGCCTCGGCCCGCGAGCAGGCCGGGATGAGCGGCGCGGACGCGGCGCTGGCCGAGCGGATGGCGGCCGCCAACCGGGCCTACGAGGAGCGCTTCGGCCGGGTGTACCTGGTCTGCGCCAGCGGCCGGTCCGCAGCCGAGCTGGTGCAGGTGGCCGAACGCCGGCTGGCCGGCGAGCCGGCCGGTGAGGCGCGGGTGGTGCGCGGTGAGCTGGCCGCCATCAACCGGCTGCGGCTGACCGCGCTCACCGACCGGGCCGACCAGGCCGACCGGGCCGATCAGGCCGACCAGGAGCGCGGCTGATGCCGGCGGTCAGCACCCACGTCCTGGACGCCGTCGCCGGCGGCCCGGCCGCTGGCGTGCCGGTCGTGCTCACCACCGCGGCGGGGCGGGAGCTGGCCCGGGGCCGCACCGACCGGGACGGCCGCTGCCCGGGTCTGGGCCCCGAGCAGCTGCCGGCCGGGGACTACCGGCTGGTCTTCGGGACCGGGGAGTGGTTCCGGGACGCCGGCCGGCCCGCGTTCTACCCCCGGGTCGCCGTCGACTTCACCGTCGCCGTGCCGCTGGAGGGCGAGCCGGCGCACTACCACGTGCCGCTGCTGCTGTCCCCGTTCGCCTACTCCACCTACCGAGGGAGCTGACGTGTCGATCGTCCTGGGCGCCAACCAGTACGGCAAGGCCGAGAACCGGGTGGTCCGGATCTACCGGGACAGCCCGCGGCACGAGATCAAGGACGTCAACGTCTCGACGTCGCTGCGCGGGGACTTCACCCGGGCCTACACCGACGGCGACCAGGCCGACGTGCTGCCGACCGACACCCAGAAGCAGACCTGCTACGCCTTCGCCAAGTCCAAGGGCATCGACCAGATCGAGACCTACGCCCTGGACCTGGCCACCCACTTCGTCGACGACGTCGCACCGGTCACCGGCGCCCGGATCGCGGTCGAGGAGTACGCGTGGACCCGGGTCGGGGATCATGACCACACCTGGGTGCGCTCGGGGGGCGAGACCCGCCGGACGGTGCTCACCGTCCAGGGCAAGGGGGCACAGCAGCAGGTGTGGGTGGTCTCCGGCTTCACCGACCTGGTGATCCTGAAGTCCACCGGCTCCCAGTTCCACGGTTTCCTCACCGACGGGTACACCGTGCTGGAACCCACCCAGGACCGCGTGATGGCCACCTCGCTGGTCGCCTGGTGGCGCTACGGCGACCTGGACCACCGCCGCGTCGACCACGCCGGGATCTACCAGCAGGCCAGGTCGCTGATCTGCTCCACCTTCGCCGAGCTGGAGTCCCTGGCCCTGCAGCAGAGCCTGTTCGCGATGGGCACGGCTGTGCTGGAGGCGATCCCGCAGATCGTCGAGGTGCGCTTCTCGGCGCCGAACAAGCACCACTTCGCCTACGACCTGTCGCCGTTCGGGCTGCCCAACGACAACGAGGTGTTCCACGCCGACGACCGGCCCTACGGCCTGATCCAGGCCACCATCGCCCGGGACGACGCGCCCGAGCCCGGGCTGGCCTGGTACACCGTGCCGGAGTTCGCCTGACCCTCACCCGGCCCTCGCCTAGCCCTCGCCCGACCCTCCTGAGGCCGGGCCGGGCCGGGCCGGGCCGCCGGGCTTCTCGGGCGGCTCAGACCGCGATCACGCCGCCGTCCGGGCCGAGCTCGTCCGCTGCGGCGTCGTCGAACCAGTGCGCGCCCTCGCCGAGGTAGCGGAACCTCACCTTCACCCCCCGGTCCAGGGTGACGGCGATGCTGCGGGTGCCGTTGCTGCGCCGGACCAGGGTGTGCACGCCCGGGGTCCAGGAGTTGAAGTCGCCGACCACCGAGACCGGCCCCTGCAGGTCGGTCTCCGGGAGCGAGAACGTCACCCGGACCTGGTCACCCTTGAGCTGCCGACGGATCATGTGTGCCCTCCCGAGGCGTGCGGGACCGGCGGCGCCGGTCGGATCGTGTCCAGCCCGTCGCCCCGGCGCGACGGCTCTACACCGTCATTATCCGGCATCCCCGGGGCTCCGGGCGCCGTCCGGGCGGTCGCGGGCGCCCGCCGTCCCGGCCGGGTCAGGGTCGCCGGTCGAGCCGGTACTCCACCTCCGGACGGCCGGGTGCCCCGTAGCGAGGCGCCCGCGCCGCCCGGCCCAGGTCGGCCAGGTGCTCCAGGTAGCGCCGCGCGGTGACCCGTGAGCTGCCCAGCCGTTCGGCCACCTCGGAGGCCGACATCGGGCCCGAGCCCAGCACCTGCACCACCCGGGCCAGGGTCTCCGGGCTCATCCCGGGCGGCAGCGGGTCGGCGACCGGCCCCCGCAGCAGGGCCAGCGCCCGGTCCACGTCGCCCTGCTCGACCTGGGCGCGGTCCGGCCCACCGATCTCCTGCCGGAAGGCGGCGTACCGCTCCAGCCTGGCCCGGAAGGTGGCGAACGTGAACGGTTTGATCAGGTACTGCACGACGCCCAGCGAGACCGCCTCGCGCACCACCGGCAGGTCACGGGCCGCGGTGACCGCCAGCACGTCGGCCTCGTGCCCGGCCGCCCGCATCCCGCGCACCACCTCCAGCCCGTGCGCGTCGGGCAGGTTGAGGTCCAGCAGCACCAGGTCGACGGCCGCGCCGGCCAGGAAGGCCAGCGTCTCGCGGGCCGAGACGACCTCCCCGACCACCCGGAAGGCACCCAGCCGGCGCAGGTAGGCCAGGTGCGCCTCGCGGGTCAGCTGCTCGTCCTCCACGACCAGCGTGCGGATCGGCGGCGGGGGACTCACCGCGGCACCGGCGCGGGCAGCGGCAGGACCACCGTGAACACGGTGCCGGCGCCGGGCGGCTCCTGCCCCGGTGCGCGCCGGCCGGAGTCCACCTGGACCCGGCCGCCGTGCCGGTGGGCCACCTGCTCGACCAGCGGCAGGCCGAGGCCGCGCCGTCCGTTCGTGCCGGCCTTGGTCGAGTAGCCGCGGACGAAGGCGGCCGGCACGTCCTGGTCGGCCAGTCCCCGGCCGGAGTCGGCCACCGTGATCGTCAGCCGGTCATCGCTCACCGTCAGCCCGACCTGTACCCAGCGCGGGGGCTCGCCCGCCGCCGCGGCGTCCATCGCGTTGTCGACCAGGTTCCCCAGCACGGTGACCAGGTCGCGCGCGGGCAGGCCGGTGACCGCCGGCACCACCCCGTCGGCCAGCCGCAGGGCTATCCCGCGCTCGCCGGCCTGCGCCGCCTTGCCCAGCAGCACCGCGGCCAGCGCCGGGTCCTGCACCCCGGCCACCAGCTCGTCGGTCATCGACTGGGCCAGCTCCAGCTCGGCGGTGGCGAACGCCACCGCCTCCTCGGTGCGCCCCAGCTCGACCAGGCTGACCACGGTGTGCAGCCGGTTGGCCGACTCGTGCGCCTGGGCCCGCAACGACTCCGCGAAGCCCCGCACCGCGTCCAGCTCCCCGCTCAGGGCCTCCAGCTCGGTGTGGTCGCGCAGGGTCACCACCGCGCCGTGGGCGTCCTCGTCGGCGGAGAGCGCCACCGGGCGCTTGTTCACCACCAGCACCCGCTCGCCGCTGAGCACGATCGCGTCGGTCACCTGCGGGGGGCCGGTCAGCACCGCGGCCAGCGCCGGCCCCAGCTGGTCGGCGTGCGCGACCGGTGACCGGTCACCGCCCGGCCCGGCGGAGGGCAGGCCGAGCAGCCGGCCGGCCTCGTCGTTGGCCAGCACGACGTCGGTGCCCTGGACCACCAGCAGCCCCTCCCGGACCGAGTGCAGGACGGCGTCGTGCGCCTGGAACATCCGGGTGATCTGCGCCGGCCCCAGGCCCAGGGTCTGGCGCCGCAGCCGCCGCCCGATCCAGGCGGCGCCCAGCGCGGCCAGGGCCAGGGCCAGCACGGTGGTGCCGGCCAGCAACGGCAGGCGGTCCAGCAGCGAGGCGGTGATCGCCTGGGTCGTGATGCCGACGGAGACCAGCGCCAGCACCCGGCCGCCCGGGTCCGGTACGCCGTCCCCGTCGACGTCGGCCCGCACCGGGGCGACCGCCCGCACCGAGGGGCCCAGCGTGCCGCGGTAGGTCTGGGTGAAGGTGTGCCCGGCCAGCGCCGGAGCGATGTCACCGATGAACGGCCGGCCGATCAGCGAGGGGTTGGGGTGGGTCCAGCGGGTGCGGTCGGTGGCCATCACCACCACGAAGTCGGTGCCCGAGGCTCGGCGGACCGCCTCGGCGTAGGGCTGCAGCTGCGCCGACGGTGCGGTCGGGTCGGATGGCGAGGCGGTCAGCGCGGCGCGCAGCACCTGCGGGGAGCGGGCCAGCGACTCACTCACCCCGACCACCTCCTGGCGGGCCGCGGTGCGGGCGTCGACCTGGGCCAGCCAGGTGCTGGCGGCCCCGCCGGCCAGGACGAGCAGGACGACGAGGACGACCTGCCAGCCCAGCACCTGGGCGGCCAGGCTCGGTTCGGCTCGTGCTCGGCGGCTCATGAACGCAATGTTCGCAAGGATGACCCGCTGCCGTAAGCCAGGTCACACTCCACGGGTCCAGCCGGCGCAGCGGTGCCCCCGGCGCACCGTCTCCGCCCAGTCACGAAGAGGAGACGGCGATGCCCGACCAGACCATTCCCCGAGCGGGCCAGGCCCGGGTGGAGACCGCGCCCTCGGCGCGGGCGGACCGCACGCACTGGCTCTACCTGGCGGTGATCGCGGCGGTCGGCCTGGGCATCGCGGTCGGGCTGCTGTTCCCCGACCTGGGCACCTCGCTCAAGCCGCTGGGCTCCGCGTTCGTCTCTCTGGTCAAGATGATGATCGCGCCGATCATCTTCTGCACCATCGTGCTCGGCGTCGGCTCGGTGCGCAGTGCCGCCTCCGTCGGTCGGGTGGGCGGCCTCGCCCTGGGCTACTTCCTGGTGATGTCGACTGCCGCGCTGGCCATCGGGCTGGTGGTCGGCAACCTGCTGCACCCCGGCTCGGGGCTGCAGCTGACCGATGCGCTGCGGGCCACCGGGCGGTCGCAGGCCGGCGGGGGAGGGGAGTCCACCACCGACTTCCTGCTCGGCCTGATCCCGACCACACTGTTCTCCTCGGTGACCGACGGGCAGGTGCTGCAGGCGCTGTTCGTGGCCCTGCTGGTCGGCTTCGCCATCCAGGGCCTGGGCCAGCGCGGGCTGCCCGCGCTGCGCGCCGTGGAGTCGTTGCAGCGGGTGGTGTTCAAGGTGCTGGCGATGATCATGTGGGTGGCGCCGATCGGTGCCTTCGGCGCGATCGCGGCGGTGGTCGGGTCGGCCGGGGCGAGCGCGCTGGTCAGCCTTGCCACCCTGATGCTGGGCTTCTACCTGACCTGCGTGATCTTCATCATCGGCGTGCTCGGCACCGTGCTCCGGCTGACCACCGGGGTGTCCGTCTTCGCGCTGCTGAAGTACCTGGCCCGGGAGTTCCTGCTGATCGTGTCCACCTCCTCCTCCGAGACCGCGCTGCCCCGGCTGATCGCCAAGATGGAGCACCTCGGGGTGGCCCGGCCGACGGTCGGGATCGTGGTGCCCACCGGTTACTCCTTCAACCTCGACGGCACCGCCATCTACCTGACCATGGCCTCCTTGTTCGTGGCCGAGGCGATGGGCACGCCGCTGTCGATCGGCGAGCAGATCTCCCTGCTGGTGTTCATGATCATCGCCTCCAAGGGGGCGGCCGGGGTCAGCGGCGCGGGGCTGGCCACCCTGGCCGGCGGCCTGGCCAGTCACCGCCCCGCGCTGCTGGACGGCGTCGGGCTGATCGTGGGCATCGACCGCTTCATGTCCGAGGCGCGGGCGCTGACCAACTTCGCCGGCAACGCGATCGCCACCGTGATCATCGGCCGCTGGACCGACACCCTGGACCAGGAGCAGGTGCAGGCGGTGCTCAGCGGCCGGCGCCGGTTCGACGAGGCCACGATGGTCGAGGACGCCGAGCAGGGCGCACCGTCCGTACCCGGACCGCTGGACCTGGACGCGGTGCACCCCGACCGGACCCCGGTGGCGGCCGGCTCGCCGGCCGCGGTGCACGAGCGCGCCGCCGGCGCCTGACCCCCGGCCGCCCGCTTGACCCGGCTCCCTGGCCGCTGATCAGGCCGTCCCCGTCGACCCGCCGGGGAGGGCATCGGGTGGGATCCGGTCATCGGGTGGGATCCGTCGCGCCCACAGGCCCGGATCCCACCCGATCAGGCGGTGGACGCCGCCCGCCGGGGTGGGCCGGCTCACTCCGGCCCGCGGTGCCCACCCGGTGCCGGCGGGTAGCGTCGAGTCATGCCCGTCGACCGCAGCCGTTCCGAGACGGCCGGGGCGGCGGTCCGCGAGCGGATCGCCAGCGCGGCGCGGGACCTGTTCGCCGAACGCGGCTATGAGCAGACCACGGTGGAGGCGATCGCCGAGCGGGCCGGCGTCGGACGGCGGACGTTCTTCCGCTACTTCCGCGCCAAGGACGACGTCATCTTCCCCGACCACGAGCTGATCTCGGCCGAGGTGCTGGACCACTTCGCCAGGGCGCAGACGCCCTCACCGGTCCGGGTGGTCTGCGAGGGCGCGCGGATCGTGTTCCTCAGCTACGTCCAGGACGCCGCCGTCTCGGTGCAGCGGTACAGCCTGACCCGCTCCGCCGGTGCCCTGCGCGACCGGGAGATCGCCAGCATCTCCCAGTACACCCGGCTGTTCTCCCGCTACCTTCGCGCGCCCACGGCGGGGGAGCCGTTGCCCGGGCTGCAGGCCGACGTCGTCGCGGCCGCGGTGGTGGCGGTGCACAACAACGTGCTGCGGCAGTGGCTGCGCGCCGGCGGCGGGCAGGACCCGCTGCCCGGTCTGGACGCCGCGTTCGACTGGCTGGTCTCGGTGGCGGAGCCGGCGGTGGCCGGGTCCGAGGCGAGCCGCCCGGCCCGGAGAGGCTGACCACGTTGTCTGCCCGTCCGGTGACCTTGGGCCCTTGAACGGGGCACTGAGTGCCGTTTAGATGGCACCCAGTGCCACAACGGTGGGGCAGGGCTCACCTCGGGCACCGTGAGAGGAGACTGGCGATGACGGCATCCCCGACCACGAGCGCGGTCCGCGGCCCCGGAACCCGCCCGGCCTGGACCGACCAGCTGCTGGTGGTGGCCAGCCACAAGGTGCGTGACCGCAGCACCGGCGTGCCCTACGGCTGGCAGCCCTACGGCACCCAGCACGCGTGGGCGCCCGGCTCCCGGCGCACGCTGTGCGGGGAGTACGTCAGCGGCTGGACGGTGTTCTGGGAGCGGCCGTTCGCGGTCCGGGCGGCCGGCACCTGCCAAACCTGCGTGGAGGCCAGCCTGCCCGAGGACTCCCGGCGGCGGCTCGATCCGATCCGCCTGCTCGGCGTCTGAGTCCCTCGCCGCGGCGGCGTTCTCCGGATGCGTGCGCGGCCGGTCCCGCTCATCGTGGGACCGGGGTTCATCGCCCTTGGGTGAGCAGCCCCAGAGCCGACACAGACGATGGAGGACGACGCAATGGCACTGGACGGCAAGAAGATCGCGTTCCTGGTCGCAGCCGAGGGCATCGAGCAGGTCGAGCTGACCGAGCCGTGGAAGGCCGTGCAGCAGGCCGGCGGCACGCCGGTCCTGGTCGCCTCGGGCGACGGGACCTCGGTGCAGGCGTTCAACCACCTGGACAAGGCGGACACCTTCGAGGTGGACGTCCCGGTCTCGCGGGCCGGGGTGGAGGACTACGACGGGCTGGTGCTGCCGGGCGGGGTGGCCAACCCCGACGCGCTGCGCACCGACCCGGAGGCGGTCGCCTTCGCCAAGGGCTTCGCACAGGCCGGCAAGCCGGTCGCGGTGATCTGCCACGGCCCGTGGACGCTGGTCGAGGCGGACGTCGTGCGCGGCCGGCGGATGACCTCCTGGCCGAGCCTGCAGACCGACCTGCGCAACGCCGGCGCCGAGTGGGTGGACGAGGAGGTCGTGATCTGCACCTCCGGTCCCGGCCCGCTGGTCTCCAGCCGCAAGCCCGATGACCTGCCGGCCTTCACCAAGGCGATGGCGGACGTGTTCTGAGTCCCACGCGACCCATCCCGCCCCCGGCGGGCGTGCGGGCCCGGCTGACTCACAGCCGGGCCCGCCACACGTCCTCCCCGGCCAGCGCCCGCAGCACCGGCTCCGGCAGCCGGTCGGCGGCGACGTCGGCCAGCGTGGTCACCTCCAGCACGGCGCGCAGCTGGGCCCGGACGGCGACCCACACCTCACGCAGCGACCCCGCGGCGCCCAGGTACTCCAGGTCCTCCGGGCGCTCGCCGGCGACGTTGGCCAGCGGCCCGTCGATGGCCCGGATGACGTCGGCCACCGTGATCTCGGACGCCGGCCGCGCCAGCCGGTAGCCGCCCTCGGCGCCGCGCCGGCTCTGGACGATGCCCGCGGTGCGCAGCTCGCCGAGGATGTTGAGCAGGAACGGCACCGGGATCTGCTGCCCGCGGGCGACCACCTCGGTCTTCAGCCAGCCTGCGTCCTCCTGGGCGGCCAGCACGGCGGCGGCGCGGACCGCGTAGTCAGTCTTGGCCGAGATCCGCACCACACCATCATGCCTGCTCCCCCTCCAGGCTGAGCGTCAGCACCTCCCCGGGCGCGACCGACCCGTCGCGGCCGGGCGCGGCGGCGAGTGTGTCGGCGGCGAGTGTGTCGCGGCGAGTGTGTCGGCGGCCGCGAGCGGCCTTGGCCCGGTAGAGGCACCGGTCGGCGGCCTCGAGCAGGTCCGCCAGCTCCAGGCCGCCGGGCCCCGGCGGCCCGGTGGCCGTGCCCACGCTGATGCTCATCCGCAGCTCGGGGTGGGCCGGCGAGACGGTCGTGGTGGCCACCGCGCGCTGGATCCGGCCCGCGATCGCCGCCGCAGCACTCGCCCCGGCGTCCGGCAGCACGGCCACCAGCTCGTCCCCGCCCCAGCGGCCCAGCTGGTCCTGCGGGCGCAGCGCCCCCTGGACGGCGCCGGCCACCGCAACCAGGGCCAGGTCGCCCACGGCGTGGCCGTACCGGTCGTTGACCTGCTTGAAGGCGTCGACGTCCAGGACCAGCACGGTGACGGGCCGGTCGTTGGCCGCCGACCAGCGCAGGATCGCCGCGGCTCGCTCGGCGAGCAGCGTCCGGGAGGAGATGCCGGTCAAGGGGTCGGTCTCGGCCTGGCGCCGGTAGCTCTCCAGCTGTCGCCGGGCCAGGCGCTCGCTGACCACGTGGCGGGCGGCGAGCAGGCCGAGCAGGGCCAGCGAGGTCGGCAGCGCCACGAGCAGGTCGCGACCTGCCGGGTCGAGCACCTCCAGGCAACCGGCGAAGGCGATGAAGCCGCCGGCGACCAGCGCCGGGAGCCGGGCCGAGGCCGTCCCGGCGACGGCGGCACGGGCCGTGTCGAACCGTGGCACGGCGTGGTCCCGCCCGCCGGCGGCCGGCCCGCGTGTGGTGGACAACGCCCCGCCGATGGCGATGAGCAGGCACAGGCCCAGCAGCCAGGGGTCGGCCCGGCCGGTGACCATCTGCGGGGTGCTGGCCTCCCGCAGCAGCAGCGATCCGACCCCCTCGCTCACCCAGGCCGCACCCAGGACCAGCAGCGCGGGCTCGGAGCGGAACCGGTGCCGCAACAGGACCGAGGACAGCATCCCGGGAGCGATCAGCCAGCCGGCCAGGCAGGCTGTGGCGTCCAGGTCGCCCAGCGAGACCAGCGACCCGGCGTTGCCGCCCGGCGCCAAGTGCCAGGCCAGGACCACCGCCACCGAGCTGCTGAGCAGCACCGCCGCGGCGTCCAGGACGCCGAGCAGCCGGCCGGCCCGGCTCGGCCCCGGGGCCAGCAGCAGCGCGGCGGCCCCGGCGCTGGACAGCGCGGCCAGCAGGAAGGGCGCGGACCGGACCGGGCCCAGCGCGGAGCCGGGCACCAGGTCCGAGCCCAGCCACAGCAGGTCGGCCGCGAGGTGGGCCAGCATGCCCCAGGCCATCAGGCGCCAGATCAGCTGGTCCAGGCCTCGGCGGCGGCGCGCGGCGGCCACGCAGCAGGCTGCCGCCAGCGCGGCGCTGACGACGAAGAGCAGGTCGTCGAGCAGGACGGCGTCGGCGGACCGGGCCCCGAGCTGCTGCACGACCAGGATGCCGGCGCACGCCCCCAGGACGGGGACGAGCCGGGCGGTGAACGATGGTGACCTCGTGCCTCTGGTGCTGCTCACGCACGACCCCCGTAGGTCAGCTACGCTAAGTAGTTGTACGATTACGCTTGCTCCCAGACATCCTTGCACGCAGGGTGGCGGCGGTGGAACTGCTTCGCCACGTTCGGCGGCCGCGCCGTCGGCGCCCAACGGTGACGGGCTCACGTCGGTGGCATGGTGGGGGAGTGCCTGGCCCCCTGCGCCCCCTGGACTGCGCCGGGGTCTGCTCCTGGATCGGCGTCGTCCTGCTCGCGGCCCGGCTGCCGCTGCCGTCCGGCCTTGAGCCGCTCCGCCAGCTCGCGCTGGGCGCCCTGACCTGGGCGCTGCTGGTGCTGCTGGCCCGGCGGGAGAGCCCGCTGGTCCGGGTGCAGACCGGGGTGGTGGTGCTGCTGGCCACGACGGTGGAGTACACCTTCTCCCCCCTGCTGCACGCCTACAGCTACACCATCGGGACGGTCCCGCTGTATGTCCCGCCCGGGCACGGGCTGGTCTACCTGGCTGCCCTGGCCTTCAGCCGGGGCCGGCTGGTGAGCGGCCACCTGCGGGCGGCGGTCGCCCTCACCGTGGCGGCCGGCGGTGCCTGGGCGCTGGCCGGGGTCGCCGGGCTGCTGGGGCAGCGGCACGACGTGCTGGGCGCCTTCTGGTTCGCCTGCCTGCTGGGCTTCCTGGCCTGGGGCCGCTCGCGGCCGCTGTACGTGGGCCTGTTCCTGGTCGTCGGGTTCCTGGAGGTCGTCGGCACCTCGCTGGGGGTCTGGGCGTGGGCGCCGCTGGACCCGGTGCTCGGCGTGATCGGGCAGGGCAACCCGCCGTCCGGGGCCAGCGGCGGCTACGGCTGGTTCGACCTGTTCGCCATCCTGGCCGGCCCGCGGCTGCTGACCCTGCTCACCTCGCTGCCCTGGCCCGTCCGGGTGCCCAGCGCCACCGGCCCGGCCGGGCGTGGGGCGTCCGGCTCACGGCGTCCGGACCCGGGTGTCGGTGCCGTCCCACCGCTGTGCAGGGCCGGGCTCGGCGGCGATTTCCACCTCGGTCGACCGGCGCCGCTGCCCGTCGACGGCGACCCGGGAGCGGGCCCGGCCCTCCCGCTTGGCGGCGAGCAACGCCTCGTCGGCGGCGGCGATCAGGCTGTCCAGCCCGGCTGAGCCGTCGGGGGAGGTGGCCACCCCGACGGACAGGCTCGGCCGCACCGGCCGGGCGGGAGCCGTCGGGCCGCCGGGCGCCGGGTCGTGACTGGCCGGCCCGGCCCGGTGCAGGCGTTCGGCCAACCGCTCACCCTCCCGGCTGCCGGTGGCCGGCAGCAGGGCGACGAACTCGTCCCCGCCGAAGCGGCCCAGCACGTCCCCGGCCCGCAGCGCCCCGCACAGGTGCAGGGCGACCTCGCGCAGCACCGCGTCCCCGACGGCGTGACCCAGGGAGTCGTTGACCGCCTTGAAGTGGTCCACGTCGATCATCAGCACCGTGACCGAGGACCCGCTCGCCCGGCATGCGGTCAGCAGCTCCTCGCCCTCCTCGATCAGCCGGCGGCGGTTGCGCAGACCGGTCAGCTCGTCGGTGACGGCCAGGGCGCGGTAACGCTCGACCTGCTCGACCAGCTCGCGCCGCACCATCAGGTGCCGGGCGGCCAGGGTGGCGGTGAGCAGCAGGGCAGCCAGCGGCACGAGCGCGGAGGGCCAGTGCCGGCCCTCGGGCGCGCCGACCAGCGAGGTGAGCAGCACCAGGCCCAGGGCGGCCACCGGCAGCAGCCCGGCGCTTGGCGCGGTCGAGAGCCGGCGACCGCTCCCCGCGGGGCGGACGGCGGTGCCCACGCCGAGCGCTCCCCGCGGGCCCGACGACGTCCCGGCCGGGTTCCCGCGGGCGAGCAGGGCGGCCAGGGCGGCGGTCACCAGGTGCAGGAAGCTGAGCAGGTAGGAGACCTCGGTGCTCAGTCGGGTGGCCGGCCCGGTGACCCAGACCAGCTGGCCGAGCACCATGAAGGTGGCGCTGAGGCCGACCAGCATCCGCAGCCGGGAGGTGCGCCGGTCGGTCGCGGCCCAGGCCGTCACCAGCGCGAGCATCAGCAGCACCCCGGTCAGCGGCAGCAGCAGCCAGCTGCCGGCCGAGCCGGACCCGCCGGGGACGCCGCGCCCGCCCTCGGGGCGCAGCAACAGCACCGCGCTGGTGACCAGGACGGCCAGGCCGGCCGCGGCGCCGTCCACCAGCAGTACCCGGCGCTGGGCCCAGGTGTGGCCGCGGCCCAGCAGCAGCGCCACCCCGGGCAGCGCCACCAGCGCGGCGACCAGGTACAGCTGGCTGGCCGGTGCCGCTCGGGGGTCGGTCCCGAGCAGGCACTCCCGGACCAGCCACAGGCTGTCGCCGGCCAGCCGCAGGGCCATCGCGGCTGACAGCAGGCCCCAGTTGACCCGGCTCCAGCCGGGCCCGGGCCGGCGGGCCAGCGGCAGCATCAGGGCCAGCACCAGCGCGCTGACGACGACGAAGGCCAGGTCGACCAGCAGGGTGGAGAGGGCCGACGGCGGCCCGAACAGGGCGAGGACGAGCACGGCCGTGGCCAGACCGAGCACGCCCAGGGCGACCGGTCCGGTCGTGCCCGTTGCCCGCACCAGGCTCACCACATCTCAGCGTCGGTCGCGTCCTGGTCCCAGTATGTCTCAACTAGTTAAACGCAGCGCGACCGTTCGATCACCAATTTATCGGCCGACGAGGCGCAGCACGTCCTCGTGCAGCAGTCCGTTGGTGGCCGCGGCGTCGCCGCCGAAGGGCCCGGGGTCGCCGGCCAGCGAGCTGAACCGACCCCCCGCCTCGGTGACGATCGGCACCAGAGCGGCCATGTCGTACACCTCCAGGTCGGGCTCGACGGCGATGTCCACGGCGCCCTCGGCCACCAGCATGTAGGACCAGAAGTCGCCGTACCCGCGGCTGCGCCAGACCGAGCGCTCGAGCTCGAGCACCGCCTGCTCCTTGCCGCTTTCCCGCCAGCCGGACAGCGAGGCCAGCGACAGGGACGCGTCGGCCAGCGTGCTGACCGCCGACACGTGCAGCCGGCGGGCCCGGGACAGGCTCCGGCCGGTGTAGGCACCGGCCCCCCGAGCGGCCCACCACCGGCGGTTCAGGGCGGGCGCCGACACCACGCCGACCACCACCTCGCCGTCGACCACCAGAGCGAGCAGGGTCGCCCAGACCGGCACCCCGCGGACGAAGTTCTTCGTGCCGTCGATCGGGTCGACGACCCACTGCCGCTGGCCGTGCCCGGTGCTGGGGAACTCCTCGCCCAGCACGGCGTCCCGGGGCCGGGTGCGGCGCAGCTGGGAGCGGACCAGGGTCTCGGCGTCCCGGTCGGCGTCGGTCACCGGCGTCAGGTCCGGCTTGGTCGAGACGGCCAGGTCGGCGGCGCCGAACCGCTCGCTGGTCAGCGCGTCGACCTGGTCGACCACCACGTGGGCCAGGCGCAGGTCGTCATCGAAGGAGGCCACGGCCCCGGACCCTATCCTCCTGACCGCGCACTAGCCTTCACCCATGCCGCCGCCGCCGGAGCCCACGCCCGCCCGGGAGCGGGTGCTGGCCGCGTTCCTCGACCCGGCCGGCCGGCTGGCCGCCGTCCCGGCCCGCCGCGGCAAACGGCTGGTGGTCCTGGACCACCTGGCCCAGCGGTTCGAGCTCGGCCGCCGCTACCCGGAGGTGGAGGTGAACGACCTGCTTCGGCCGGCCCACCCGGACGTCGCCGCGCTGCGCCGCTACCTGGTCGATGAGGGGTTCCTGGACCGCGCCGAGGGGTTCTACTGGCGCAGCGGCGGGACCGTCGAGGACCGCTGAGGGCCGGCCGGGCCAGGGCAAGGGGGCTAGGGGGCTAGGGGCCGTGCCCGTGCGGCTCGCCGTCGGCCCCACCGGCCCGCGAGCGCAGCAGCCGCCGCAGGGAGGCCAGCCGGGCCGGCCCCGCCGGACCGGCCGACCCGGCCTCGACGAACGCGTCCAGCGCGCACTCCGGCTCGTCGTGGCTGCAGCCTCGCGGGCACTGCTCGGTGCCGGGCGCCAGGTCAGGGAAGTGGCCGACGATCCGGTCCGGGTCGACATGGGCCAGCCCGAAGGAGCGCACGCCGGGGGTGTCGATCACCCAGCCGCCACCGGCCAGCGGAAGGGCCCGGGCCGAGGTCGAGGTGTGCCGGCCGCGGCCGGTGACGTCGTTGACCACCCCGGTCGAGCGGTCGGCGCCCGGCACCAGCTCGTTGACCAGCGTCGACTTGCCCACCCCGCTGTGGCCGACCAGCACGCTGACCCGGCCGCTGAGGGCGGAGCGGACCTGGGCCAGGTGCTCGGGCTCCAGCGACCGGTCACGTTCGCAGGTCCGGCCCAGCACCAGCGCCGGTACCCCGAACCGGGCGTAGTCGCTGCGCAGCTGCTCCGGGTCGGCCAGGTCCGCCTTGGTCAGCACCAGCAGCGGCCGGACGCCGGCGTCGAAGGCGGCCACCAGGCAGCGGTCGATCATCCCGCGCCGCGGCTCGGGCTGGGCCAGGGCGGTGACCACGGCCAGCTGGTCGGCGTTGGCCACGATCGGGCGCTCCACCGGGTCGGTGTCGTCGGCGCTGCGGCGCAGGAAGTTGCGCCGCTCCTCGACCCTGACGATGCGGGCCAGCGAGCCCTCCGCGCCGCTCACGTCGCCCACCACCGCGACCCGGTCGCCGACCACCACCCCGGCCCGGCCCAGCTCACGGGCCTTCATCGCGGTGACCTGGTGCCCGACCTCGGCCGGCTCGGCGAAGGAGCCGAGCAGCAGGGTGAACCGGCCGCGGTCGACGGCCAGCACCTGGGCCGGCACCGCGGCCTCGTGCCGCGGCCGCTCCTTGGTGCGCGGGCGCGACCCCCGCGGGTTGGCCCGGACCCTGACGTCGCTCTCGTCCAGCGGCCGGCCCTGGGCCGGGCTCACCTGGAGGGCCCCTGCGCCAGCATCGACTCCCACAGCCCGGTGAAGCCGGGCAGCGTCTTGGCCGTGGTCTGCACGTTCTCGACCTCGATCCCGGGCACCCGCAGCCCGATCACCGCCGCCGCCGTGGCCAGCCGGTGGTCGTCGTAGGTGCGGAACAGGCCCGGTCCCAGCGGCGCCGGGTGGATGACCAGGCCGTCCTCGGTCTCCTGCACCTTGCCGCCGAGCCGGTTCAGCTCGGTGGCCAGGGCGGCCAGCCGGTCGGTCTCGTGGCCGCGCAGGTGGGCCACCCCGCGCAGCCGGGACGGGGTGTCGGCCAGGGCGCACAGCGCGGCCACCGTCGGGGTCAGCTCGCCGGCCGCGTGCAGGTCGGCGTCGATGCCGTACAGGTCACCGGTGCCGGTGACGGTGAGGCCGTCCCGGTCCAGGCTGACGTCGGCGCCCATCTCGTCCAGCAGGTCCCGGACGGCGTCCCCGGCCTGGGTGGTGTACTGCGGCCAGCCCAGCACCGTGACGCGGCCGCCGGTCACCGCGGCGGCGGCCAGGAACGGGGCGGCGTTGGACAGGTCCGGCTCGACCTGGACGTCCAGCGGGCCGACCTCGCCGGGCTCCACCTGCCAGCGGGAGGCCTCGTGGACGTCGACCACCACCCCGACGTCGCGCAGCGCCTCGATGGTCATCACCACGTGCGGTTCACTGGGGATCGGCGGCCCGACGTGCTCCAGGACCAGGCCCCGATCCATCCGGGCGCCGGTCAGCAGCAGGGCGGAGACGAACTGGCTGGAGGCCGAGGCGTCCATCCGCACGGTGCCGCCAGCCACGTGGCCCTGGCCGTGCACGGTCAACGGCATCCGCTCACCCGCTGCGGTGTCCACCTCGACCCCGAGGTCGCGCAGGGCGGCCACCACCGGGTGCATCGGCCGTTCGCGGGCCCGCGGATCGCCGTCGAAGCGGACCGGGCCTCGAGCCAGCGCCGCGACGGGGGGCAGGAACCTCATCACGGTGCCGGCCAGGCCGCAGTCGACCGCCACATCACCCCGTAGGGAGCCAGGGGTGATCGCCCAGTCACCCTCGGAGCCCGAGACCTCCTCGACCTGCACGCCGAGCCGGCCCAGCGCCGCGGCCATCAGCAGCGTGTCCCGGGAGCGCAGCGGCGCCCGCAACCGGGACGGGCCCGAGGCCAGCGCGGCCAGCACCAGGTACCGGTTGGTCAGCGACTTCGACCCCGGCAGCGTCACCCGGGCCGTCACCGGGCGGTCGGCGGTGGGCGCGCTCCACGGCTGAGAGGTCACAGGGGCCAGCGTAGTCAGCCCGGTAGGGCGTCCTTGCCGGACTGGACCAGACCCTTACCCTGCAGGGCCGCACCCTTGCGGGCCTGCTTGGCGGCCACCTTGGCCTGCTTGGCCGACAGCTTCGCCTGCTTCTTGGCCCGCCCTGCGCTGCGGCCGGCGTCGTGCACGGCGTGCTTGGAGCGCCAGGCCACGCCCGGGCGGCCCTCGGTGTCCACCGCGGCGATCAGCACGCCACCGATGATGGAGACGTTCTTGAGGAACTGGATCCGGTGCTGCCGCTTGGCGGCGGGGTCCTTCTCGGCCCAGAACGGGTGCCCGGCGACCGTCGTCGGCGCCATGGTCAGCGCCATGGTGAGCGCGGCCACCCGGGGCAGCTTGCCCAGGCCGAACAGCACCCCGGCCCCGGCCATCGCGGCGCCGTTGACCCGGACCAGCAGCTCGGGGTCGTTGGGCAGGTGCAGCAGCGGTGCGAGCTTGTCCACCACCGGCTTGGCCGGCTCCACGCGCGACTTCGGGTCGCGGGCCATGTCGATGCCACCCTGGACGAAGAGGGCGGCCACCATCGGACGGGCGAGCTTGCGTACCAAGGTCATGCCGTATTCCTACCCCGTCGCCGGGCCCGGGACACCTCGAGGTGGATCATCCTCGTGGCGCCCGTGCGAAAGTGGTCGGGTGTGTGGACGGTACGCGGCTGCCCGTGGTGCGGATGACCTGCGCGAGGAGTTCGAGGTCGCCCCCGAGCCCGCCGGCCCCGACGGTCCGGTGGCCGGTCCGGGTCTGCCCTGGGGTCCGCCCCCCGGCCCCGGGCCGCAGGCCGGCGGGAGCGGCGGCCCCGGCCAGGGCCCGGCCCCCGGCACGCCTGAGGCCGCCGGTGGGCCGGACTGGAACGTGGCTCCGACCAAGGTGGCGCCGGTCGTGCTGGCCCGCCGGCCGCGGGGCGCGCCGGACTCCGAGCCGGCCCGGCGCTGGCTGCGCGGGTTGACCTGGGGGCTGGTGCCGTCCTGGGCCAAGGACCGCTCGGTGGGGCCCCGCATGATCAACGGCCGGGTGGAGACGGTGCTGGACAAGCCCGCCTTCCGCCGGGCGGTGCTCGCCCGCCGGTGCCTGGTGCCGGCCGACGGGTGGTACGAGTGGCAGACCAGCCCGAGCGCGCGGACGGCCACCGGCAGGCCCCGCAAGCAGCCGTTCTACCTGCACCCGCTGGACGGTGCGCCGTTGGCGCTGGCCGGGGTGTACGAGTTCTGGCGGGACCCGGCCCGCGACGCCGATGACCCGGGCGCCTGGCTGACCAGCTACGCGGTGCTGACCACCGCCGCCGAGACGGCGCTGGCCGGGGTGCACGACCGGATGCCGATGGTGCTGCCCCGTGACCGCTGGCCGGACTGGCTGGACCCGGAGCTGACCGAGCCGGACGCCGTCCGGGCGCTGCTGGCCCCCCCGGCCACCGGGCGGTTCGTCGCCACCCCGGTCAGCACTCGGGTGAACGCTGTCGCCAACAACGGTCCCGAGCTGGTCGAACCGGTGCCCGGGCCGGAGCTGACGGACGTGCTGGACCCGGCCACCGGAGAGCTGTTCTGAGCCGGGCCGGCGGCACTGTGCCGGTCGGGGCGTCTCCGGCGGACCTGCTGGTCGCCGACCAGGTGCTCCAGGTGCAGACCCCACAGGGCCCGGCGCGGGCCTGGCTGCACCGCCCGGACCGCCGGGACCGCCCGGACCGCCCGGAGCTCCAGGCGCGGGGCACCACGGCCGGCGCCCTGGTGCTGGGCCACGGGGCCGGTGGTGGGGTGGACGCGCCCGACCTGGTCGCGGCGACCCGGTCGGCGCTGGCCGCGGGCTGGTGGGTGGCCCTGGTCGAGCAGCCCTGGCGGGTGGCGGGCCGGCGGGTGGCGGTGGCGCCGCCGCGGCTGGACGAGGCCTGGACGGTCGTCGTCCGGGAGCTGCAGGTGCACCTGCCCCGGCTCGGTGGCGCGGGCGACTCGACCGACTCGACCGGCCCGACCGGCCGCTGGGTGCTCGGCGGGCGCAGCGCCGGCGCCCGGGTCGCCGCCCGCACCTGCACCGAGCTGGGCGCGGCCGCGGTGCTCGCGCTGGCCTTCCCGCTGCACCCACCGGGCCGGCCGGAGCGTTCCCGGGCGGGGGAGCTGGCCGGCGCCGGCGTCCCGGTGCTGGTGGTGCAGGGCGAGCGGGACGCCTTCGGCCCGGCGGCGGAGGTGGCGGCCCTGGGCCTGCCTGGGGTCGTGGTGGCCGCCGTCCCCGGGGATCACTCGCTGCGGGCCGGGGTGGGGCGGGTCGACACGGTGCTGGCGCCGTGGCTGGCGCGGCTGGCCGGGCCGCAGGACGGCTCGGACCCGGTGGAATGAGACCCCCGATGACCGTGTTGTGCCCAGCGTCACGAACAACCGGGAAGCCGCTGGATCCGCTTCCTGAGCTCTGCACGCAGCCGTCGGCGGCGCCAGGTCGCCGGGCTCCCCAGGATGTCTGAGAGGTCCGACCGTAGTGCTGGTATCGATCACGGACGACGGGCCCGCGTGGTCCTCGGAGCGTGCGACGTTCCCGGTCCGGCTAGGCTCGTCGGTGATGAGCCAGGACAACGGGCGGGCCCCGACGGGTGAGACCCAGCAGGAACGCGCGACGCGCTTCGAGCGCGACGCGCTGCAGTTCCTCGACCAGCTGTACTCGGCCGCGTTGCGGATGACCCGCAACCCCACCGACGCCGAGGATCTGGTCCAGGAGACCTTCACGAAGGCCTTCGCCTCCTTCCACCAGTACGAGCCGGGCACGAACCTCAAGGCCTGGCTGTACCGGATCCTGACCAACGCCTACATCAACAGCTACCGCAAGAAGCAGCGCGAGCCGCAGAAGTCCGGCTCGGAGGACATCGAGGACTGGCAGTTGGCCCGGGCCGGCTCGCACACCTCCTCGGGGCTGCCCTCGGCCGAGAGCGAGGCGCTGTCCCACCTGCCCGACTCCGACGTCAAGACCGCCTTGCAGCAGATCCCGGAGGACTTCCGGATCGCGGTCTACCTTGCCGACGTCGAGGGCTTTGCCTACAAGGAGATCGCCGACATCATGGGGACGCCGATCGGCACCGTGATGTCGCGTCTGCACCGTGGCCGACGCCAGCTCCGGGCGCTGCTGGAGGACTACGCCCGCGAGCGCGGGCTGGTCGGCGCCGGCAGCGACGGAGGTGTCGCATGAGCTGCGGCCAACCACACGAGACCGACTGCTCGGAGGTCCTGGACCGGGTCTACGAGTACCTCGACGGCGAGATGACGCACGAGGACGTGGTCCGGGTGCGTCAGCACCTGGAGGAGTGCGGGCCCTGCCTGCGCGAGCACGAGCTGGACCGGATGCTCAAGGCACTGGTGCGGCGCAGCTGCGGCGGGGAGCCGGCCCCGGAGGACCTGCGCCGGCGGATCCTGCTGGAGATCACCCAGGTGCGGATCGAGTTGCGCGGCTGATCGCGCCCACGCCGTAGCAGTGCCGCGGCGTCGACCGGGGGCCGCCGGCCGCCCGGGGACCCCGGACGGCGCGGCTGGCCTCTGCCCGCCTCAGGCGTTGGGCTTGCGGCCGTGGTTGGCGGAGTTCTTCTTCCGGTCGCGGCGCTTACGGGCGCGCTTGCTCATCGCGTCTCCTCCTTGGCTGAACGACCCGTCGACACGGGTCGGGACGTCACGAATGGACCACCCCCAGTCTGTCACGGGTCAAGGACGACCCCGCGCGGGCCGATGACGTTCAGGTGAGCCAGGCGACGAGCGCGGACCTCGGGCCTGTGGTGCCCTACCTGCGGGCCCTGGTCGAGCTGTTCGGCTCGGACCTGCACTGCAAGGTGGGCTCACCGCCCCGGGTCCGGATCGACGGCCGGCTGCGCCGGCTGCAGGCGCCGGTGCTGACCGCGGCCGACACTCAGGTGATGGCCGAGCAGGTGCTGCGGGCCGACCTGGCCGCCGAGTTCGCCCGCACCAACGAGGCCGACTTCGCCTACTCGGTGCCTGGACTGGGCCGGTTCCGGGTCAACGCGTTCCGGTCCCGGGGGGCGGTCGGTCTGGTCTTCCGCCGGGTCGCGGTGGGCGCCCTGCCGCTGGACGACCTGGGGCTTCCGCCTGCGGTGGCCCAGCTCGCGCTGGAGCCGCGTGGCCTGGTGCTGGTCACCGGGCCCACCGGGTCGGGCAAGTCGACCACCCTGGCCGGCATGGTGGACAAGATCAACCTCAGCCGCGAGGTGCACGTGGTGACGATCGAGGACCCGATCGAGATCCTGCACCAGGACAAGCTGGCCATGATCAGCCAGCGCGAGGTGCGGGTGGACACCGAGAACTTCGCGGTCGCGATGCGGGCGGCGATGCGTCAGGACCCCGACGTCATCCTGGTCGGGGAGATGCGCGACCAGGAGACCGTCCGGGCGGCGCTGGCCGCGGCCGAGACCGGGCACTTCGTGATGTCGACCCTGCACACCACCGACGCGCAGGAGACGATTGCCCGGGTCATCGACTTCTTCCCCCCGCACGAGCAGAAGCAGGTGCGGCTCACCTTCGCCACGGTGCTGCAGGGCATCGTCTGCCAGCGGCTGGTGGCCCGGGCGGACGGCGTGGGTCGGTGCGTGAGCGTGGAGGTCGCGGTCAGCAACGGCCGGATCCGGGAGGCCATCGTCGACCCCGACAAGACGCACACGATCAGCGAGATCGTCGCCGACGGCGGCTTTTACGGCATGCAGACCTTCGACCAGCACCTGCTGCAGCTGGTCCAGGCCGGCACGGTGACCGTGCCGGACGCGCTGGCCGCCGCGACCAGCCCGCACGACCTGAGCATCGCGATCCGTCAGGTGGGTCTGGAGGTCTGAGCGCAGCCGGCGGCCGGGACCGGCTCCAGCCGGAAGACCAGCAGCTGGACGCCGGGCCGAGGCTGCCAGTCCCGGGCCGGCACCCGGACGAAGCCCAGCCGGGCGTACAGCCGGTGCGCGGCCGCCATCTCCACCAGGCTGGACAGCACCACCGCGGTGCACCCGTCCGCGGCGGCCTGCTGCAGGCACCAGGTCGCCAGCGCCCGGCCGACCCCGGTTCCGCGCGCGCCCGGGTGCACGCCGAGCATCCTCACCTCGGCCTCGCCGTCCCGGCTCAGCTGGGCCATCGGGGCGCCCGGGGCGACGTAGGTGACCGAGCCGAGGACCTGACGCCGCGGGTCCAGGGCGACCGCCACCTGCGCGCCCCGCGCCCGACCGCGGGCATCGGCCAGTCGGGCCCGGTACTCCGCGTCGGCCAGGCCGTCGGCCTCGTAGGCCTGGAGAACGGCCAGCCCGGCCGCGTCCAGCTCCTGCGCGGTCTCGGCCGGCCGGACCAGGGCAGTGGGCCGGGGGAGGGGACCTGACATGATCGTTCTGCGGGGTGGTTCCACGCTGGGGAGTACTCCCGATGCTCTCAGGGGTCCTGCGGTTCGTCAGTGCTCACCGTGACACCGTAGGCCGTCCGGCGCCGACCGGCCCTTCTGCTGGAGCCGGCCCGGCGCGACCGGGGTCAGGGCACCAGGGGGAGCTCGCTGGTGCGGGGGTCGCTCCGGTCGGCCCAGTAGTCCTGCGGCGACGTCGCGTCGGCGCTGGGCCGCCCGCGCAGCACGAGGGAGACGAGCACCGCGACCACGAGGTTGGCCAGCAGGGCCAGGAAACCGGCGTAGACCGACACCGAGCCCAGACCCAGGTGGGACAGGTCGAAGGCCGAGCCGCCGAAGTGCGCCCGCAGCACCTTGGGCCCGGCGGCGGTGACCACCGCCTGCGGCACCGTCCACAGCATCCAGAACCCGGTGACCATCCCGGCCACCCAGCCGGCGATCAGGGCCGGCGCCCGCAGCCGGTGGGTGAGCAGGCCCAGCCCAACGGCCGGCAGGGTCTGCAGGATGATCACCCCGCCGATCAGCTGCAGGTCGATGGAGAACTGCGGGTCCAGGGCCAGGATGGCCACCAGCGCACCCAGCTTGACCACCAGCGAGGCCAGCTTGGACGCCCGGGCCTCCTGGGCCGGGGTGGCGTCGCGGTGGAAGTACTCCTTGTAGATGTTGCGGGTGAACAGGTTCGCGGCGGCGATGCTCATGATGGCCGCCGGCACCAGGGCGCCGATCGCCACCGCGGCGAACGCCACCCCGGCGAACCAGCTCGGGAACAGGTGGTCGAACAGCAGGGGGACGACGGTGTTGTTGTCCAGCTTCGGGCCGAGCACCGTGCCGTCCAGGGCCACCGTCGAGGAGCCGGTGGCCAGCGGCTTCACCTTCGCCGCGATGGCCATGAAGCCGAGCAGCGCGAGCAGGCCCAGCACGAAGGAGTACGCCGGTAGCGCGGCCATGTTCCGCTTGATGGTCGAGCGGTCCTTGGCGGCCAGCACCCCGGTCACCGAGTGCGGGTAGAGGAACAGGGCCAGCGCCGAGCCGAGGGCCAGCGTGGCGTACTGCAGCTGACCGCTGCCGGGCAGCAGCAGCCCGTCGGCCTTGGAGGGGGAGGCCGCGAACTTGGTCTGGGCGGCACCGAAGATGGCGTCCCAGCCGCCGAGCTTGGCCGGGATCACGATCACCGCGACGATGATCACCAGGTAGATCAGGGCGTCCTTGACGAAGGCGATCAGGGCCGGGGCACGCAGGCCCGAGCTGTAGGTGTAGGCGGCCAGGATGGCGAAGGCGATGATCAGTGGGAGGTGCCCGCCGACGCCCATGGTGGCCAGCACGGCCTGGATGCCGACCAACTGCAGGGCGATGTAGGGCATGGTGGCCACGATCCCGGTCACCGCGACCAGCAGGGCCAGGGTGGGCGAGCCGAACCGGGCCCGGACGAAGTCGGCCGGGGTGACGAAGCCGTGCACGTGGCTGACCGACCACAGCCGGATCAGCACCAGCAGCACGATCGGGTAGACCACGATCGTGTACGGGACGGCGAAGAAGCCGGCCGCCCCGGCCCCGAACATCAGAGCCGGCACGGCGACGAAGGTGTAGGCGGTGTACAGGTCACCACCGACCAGGAACCAGGTGATCCAGGCCCCGAAGTTGCGCCCGCCCAGCCCCCACTCGTCCAGGTGGTCCAGCGACTCGGCCCGGCGCCAGCGGGCGGCGAAGAAGCCGAGCACGGTGACGGCCAGGAACAGCACCGCGAACACCACCGCCTCGGTGCCGTGCCCGCTCATCGCCGGCCCGCCCGGTAGGCCAGCACGGTGCACAGCACCCCGACCGGGACCGCCGCCAGCTGGTACCAGTAGAAGAACGGCATCCCGGCCACCCTCGGCCCGTCGTGGTTGAACACCGGCGGGACCAGCACGATGACCACCGGCACCAGCAGCAGCCAGTTCCACGGGCTGCGGTCGGGGGAGGTCGAGGAGGCCGGGACGCCCGCTCCGGCCTCACCCGGCCCCCGGCGCGGTGGCTGCTCCTGGTTCATCCGGACCTCCCGGCGGGACGGCCGCGCCGGGAAGGTCGCGGCGGCTCGCGCAGACCCCGACGGCTGCGCCGGTGCCGCACGCTACGCGGCCGGGGGCCGGCAACCTCGCGAACCGGTGCACGACACGCGAGAGGGACCACAGCCAGAAGGCTGCGGCCCCTCTCGGAGCGGTCCGGGCCGGCTCAGGCGGCCTTGGTCTCCCAGAAGATCGCCGCGATGTCGTCGATCTTGCCGAGCAGCTGCTCGGCCACGGCCACGTCGGTCGACCCCTTGACGCCGCTGGCCCCGGCGAGCTTGGTCGCCTCGTTGAACAGGCCGTGCAGCTGGGGGTACTTCTCGAAGTGCGGGGGCTTGAAGTAGTCGGTCCACAGCACCCACAGGTGGTGCTTGACCAGGTCCGCCCGCTCCTCCTTGATGGCGAGGGCGCGGGTCTTGAACGCCTCGTCGCTGGAGTCGTTGTACTTCTGGATGATGCCCTTGACCGACTCGGCCTCGATCTTGGCCTGGGCCGGGTCGTAGACGCCGCAGGGCAGGTCGCAGTGCGCGCTGACCTCGGTGCCGTGCAGGGCGTCGATGAGACGGGAGAGCATGTCTCACGTCCTTTCGTCGTTCGTGACGTCGCTCGATGTCGGCGTCGGGGTGGTTGACGTCGAACGATCTTCAACCTACTCCCGGGGCTCGCCCCTCGCATGGGCGGTCGGTCCCGTCGCGCTCAGCCGGCCCGGCCGCGGCCAGAGCCGGGCCACGACCTGACCGAGCACGTCCGCCGGGGCCACCGGCCCCACGCTCCAGGAGTCCACGCCCTCGGCCGGGTTGTCCCGCTCGACCCACCAGCCCTCGGCGGTGGCCAGCGCGGCCCGCTTGACCGCGGTCGGCCGCCCGCCGGGCAGGCGCACCACGAGCAGTCGGCCGGCGCGGACCGGGTGGACCCGGCTCACCCGCCGGACCAGCAACCGGTCGCCGTCAGCCAGCGTGGGCCGCATCGAGCGACCTCGGACGCGGACCGTCGTCCACCCGGCCCACCACACCGGCTCCACCACCCGATCAGTGTGCCGCAGCCCCGGGCCGGGCGGCCCTCATCGGCCGGGCGGCGCCCGGTGTGGCACGATCGGGGCCGCCCTGCGTCGACGTCGCCGCCCCGGGAGAAGGTTCAGATGAGCGCCGTACCCGTTCCGGAGCCCCCGCCCACCGAGCCGCGCCCGGAGCCGGCCCCGGCGTCGGGCCCGCCGGGCGAGGGCCGGCAGGCGGCCGCGGCGGCGTTCGCGGCGGAGGTCTTCGACCTGCATCGCGGCGGCAAGCTGCAGGTCCTGGCCCGCACCCCGCTGACCAGCCGCCGGGACCTGTCGCTGGCCTACACCCCCGGGGTGGCGCTGGTCTGCCGGGCGATCGCGGCCGACCCGCAGCTGCTGGAGGAGTACACCGGGCGCGGGAACACCGTCGCCGTGGTCACCGACGGGACGGCGGTGCTGGGGCTCGGCGACATCGGCCCGGCGGCCGCGCTGCCGGTGATGGAGGGCAAGGCCCTGCTCTTCCGGCACTTCGCCGGGATCGACGCCGTCCCGATCTGCCTGGCCACCACGGACGTGGGGGAGATCGTGGACACCGTCGCCCGGCTCGCCCCCACCTTCGGCGGGGTCAACCTGGAGGACATCAGCGCGCCACGGTGCTTCGAGGTCGAGCGGGAGCTGCAGCGGCGACTGGACCTGCCCGTCTTCCACGACGACCAGCACGGCACCGCGGTGGTCGTGCTGGCCGGGCTGCGGAACGCCGCCACGGTGGTCGGCAAGGAGCTGGCCGGCCTGCGGGTGGTGGTCAGCGGGGCCGGTGCGGCCGGGGTGGCGATCGCGGCGATCCTGGCCCGGGCCGGCGTGCGCGACGTGGTGGTCTGTGACTCCCGGGGCATCCTCGGGCCGGCCCGGGTCGACCTGCCGGAGCACAAGCGTGCGGTCGCGGCCGGCAGCAACCCGCGAGGGCTGGACGGTGACCTGGCCCGGGCCCTGGAGGGCGCGGACGTGCTGATCGGGGTGTCCGGGGGCCGGATCGGGCCGCAGGCGTTGGCCGCGATGGCCGACCGGGCCATCGTCTTCGCCTGCGCCAACCCCGATCCGGAGGTCGAGCCGGACGTGGCGCGCCTCCACGCCGCGGTGGTGGGCACCGGACGCAGCGACCACCCCAACCAGATCAACAACGTGCTGGCCTTCCCGGGCATCTTCCGGGGGGCGCTGGACGTGCGCGCCCGCCGGGTCAGCGAGGGGATGAAGCTGGCGGCCGCAGCGGCGATCGCGGCGGTGGTCACCCGGCCGACCGCCGAGCAGGTGGTGCCCGACGTGTTCGACCCGTCCGTGGTGCCGGCGGTCGCGGCCGCCGTGGCCCGGGCCGCCCGCGAGGAGGGCCTGGCCCGCCGGTGAGGCCGGCTGGGACGCCTCGCGCTCGGCCGGTAGCGTGCCCCCATGATCGCTGCCTACTGCGCCGCCCAGTCCAGCGAGGACCCGCTCGCCGGTCTGGTGGTCGGCGAACGACCGGAGCCGCAGGTGGAAGAGGGCTGGGTCCGGGTGCACGTGCGGGCGGCCAGCCTGAACCACCATGACCTGTGGAGCCTGCAGGGGGTCGGTCTCCCCGCGGACCGGCTGCCGATGATCCTGGGCTGCGACGCCGCCGGGGTCACCGACGAGGGCCGCGAGGTGGTGGTGCACGCGGTGGTCTCCGCCCCGGACTGGAAGGGCGATGAGACGCTGGACCCGCGCCGGTCGCTGCTGTCCGAGGCGCACCAGGGCACGCTGGCCGAGCAGGTGGTCGTGCCGGCCCGCAACCTGGTGCCCAAGCCGGCCGGGCTGTCCTGGGCCGAGGCGGCCTGCCTGCCCACCGCCTGGCTCACCGCCTACCGCATGCTGTTCACCCAGGCCGACCTCAAGCCGGGCTCGACCGTCCTGGTCCAGGGCGCCGGCGGTGGGGTCGCCACCGCCCTGATCACGCTGGGCTCGGCAGCCGGCCTACGGGTCTGGGCCACCAGCCGGGACGAGGCCAAGCGGGCGCGCGCGGTGCAGCTCGGCGCCGACCAGGCCTTCGCCTCCGGCGCCCGGCTGCCCGAGCGGGTCGACGCCGTGATGGAGACGGTCGGCGCGGCGACCTGGTCGCACTCGGTCCGCTCGCTGCGGCCGGGGGGCGCGATCGTGATCTCCGGGGCGACCTCGGGCGACAACCCGGCGAGCACCGAGCTGACCCGCGTCTTCTTCCTGCAGCTGCGCGTGCTGGGCTCGACGATGGGCACGCTGGCCGAGCTGGGCCGGTTGATCCGGTTCTGCGAACGGACCGGGGTGCGGCCGGTGATCGACGCGACCCTGCCCCTGGCCCGGGCCCGGGAGGGGTTCGAGCGGATGCTCGCCGGGCAGCTGACCGGCAAGGTCGTCTTCACGCCCTGAGGCTGGGCTCAGGGCGTGGGCAGCCCCAGCCAGGCGTGCCAGTGCGTGTGCAGCACCAACCAGGCGATCAGCCCGTACCCCACCTGGCCGGGGTGCACGCCGCCGCCTGCGCTCAGGTCGGCCACCCAGTCCTCGTGCGCGACCAGCGGGCGGTAGCAGTCCACGAACGGCACCGCCCGACGCCGGCACACGTCGGAGAAGGCGTCGGCCAGCTCGGCCAGCCGCTCGGCGCCCGGTCCGAGCCGGGGTGGCGGTCCGACCACCAGCACGGGCAGCTCCCGGGCGGCGGCCTCGTCCAGCACGTTGGCCAGGTTCAGCCGGGAGCGGGCCAGGGTGAGGCCGGCGTCCAGGTCGTGGCTGCCCAGGCCCACCACCAGCCGGCCGGAGTCGGGGTGGTCACCGAGCCGTCGGCCGGTCTCCTCCCGCCAGCGGGCCACCAGGCCGGCGGTGGACTCCCCGGGGACACCGAGCGGGAACAGGTCCAGCGGGCCGGTGCTGCGCGGCGTCCGGGCGCTGACCCGGCCCACCCACCCCAGGGCGCGCGGGTCGCCGAACCCGGCCACCAGGCCGTCACCGACCACGCAGACCCGCAGCCCGACGACGTCGCCCCCGATCGGCACCGGTCTGGTCGCTGAGGTCGCCGTCACGCAGGTACTCCTATCAGCCCCAACCGCAGGCTCCTCGTCGTGCTCGGTCTCGGGTGCTCGGTCTCGGTGCTCGGTCGTGGCCCCGCGCCGCCGCCGGTCAGTCGTCCTCGTCGTCCAGGCGGGCCAGCCAGGTGGCCAGCCGTTCCACCGCGGTCTCGAACTCCGGGTTCAGGTCGACGAACTCCCGCATCCGGTCCGCGACCCAGGCCAGGCTCACCTGCTCCTCCCCGCGCCGGCCCTCCAGCTCCTCGATGCCCCGGTCGGTGAAGTACACCTGCTCTGCCCCGGCCCCGGCCTCAGCGCGTGAAGGCCTGCGCCATCAGCGCAGCCTGCTCGCTCTGGTGCTTCTTGATCGAGCCGGCCGCGGGGGAGGCCGACGCCGGCCGGCTGACCCGACCGACCCCGCGGCCCAGCGCCTCAGGCATGTACAGCGCCACGAACGGCCAGGCGCCCTGGTTCATCGGCTCATCCTGCACCCAGAACACCTCGGCGTTCTCGAACGGGGCCAGCGCCTCCTTCAGCGCCACGCCGTCCAGTGGGTAGAGCTGCTCCAGGCGCACGATGGCGGTGCGGGTGTCCTCCCGGCGGCTGCGTTCGGCCAGCAGGTCCCAGTAGACCTTGCCCGAGCAGATCAGCACCCGGTCCACGGACTGGCGCTCCAGCTGCTTGGTCTCCCCGATCACCGTGCGGAAGGTGCCGGAGGTGAAGTCCTCGACCGCCGACTGCGCCGCCTTCAGCCGCAGCATCGACTTCGGCGTGAACACGATCAGCGGCTTGCGCGGCCGGGCGTAGGCCTGACGGCGCAGCAGGTGGAAGTGCGAGGCCGGGGTGGAGGGCTGCGCCACGGTCATGTTGTTCTCGGCGCACATCTGCAGGTAGCGCTCGATCCGGGCCGAGGAGTGGTCCGGGCCCTGGCCCTCGTAGCCGTGCGGCAGCAGCAGCACGACCGAGGACCGCTGCCCCCACTTCTGCTCCGAGGAGGAGATGAACTCATCGACCACCGTCTGGGCACCGTTGCCGAAGTCGCCGAACTGGGCCTCCCACAGCACGAGCGCGTCAGGCCGCTCGACGGAGTAGCCGTACTCGAAACCCATCGCCGCGAACTCGCTGAGCAGGGAGTCGTACAGCCAGAACTTGGCCTGGTCGTCGCTGAGGTTGGCCAGCGGCGTCCACTCCTGGCCGGTCACCTTGTCGGTCAGCACGGCGTGCCGCGACACGAAGGTGCCGCGCCGGCTGTCCTGGCCGGCCAGCCGGACCGGGACGCCCTCGGTGAGCAGCGACCCGAAGGCGAGCAGCTCGCCGAACCCCCAGTCGATGCCGCCCTGGGTGGCCATCGTGGCCCGCCGCTCGCACAGCGGCTTCAGCTTGGGGTGCACGGTGAAGCCCTCGGGCGGGGAGACGAACGCGTCACCGACCCGCTTGAGCACCTCCGGCTCCACCGCGGTGCCACGCGGGGTGGAGCGGTCGGAGTCGGCCTGCTGGGCCAGCGGCAGGTCCAGGCCGGCGGTGACGTCGCTGGGCCCCTCCGGTGCCGGCGCCTCGGCGTCCCTGGTCTCGGCGAACACCCGCTCGAGCTGACCCTGGTAGTCCCGCAGCGCCTGCTCGGCCTCCTCCACGGTGATGTCACCGCGCCCGATCAGCGCCTCGGTGTAGAGCTTGCGCACGCTGCGCTTGGCCTCGATCAGGCTGTACATCAGCGGCTGGGTCATCGAGGGGTCGTCGCCCTCGTTGTGCCCGCGCCGGCGGTAGCAGACCATGTCGATGACGACGTCCTTGTCGAACTCCATCCGGAAGTCGAAGGCCAGCTGGGCCACCCGGACGCAGGCCTCCGGGTCGTCCCCGTTGACGTGGAAGATCGGCGCCTGGATCATCCGGGCCACGTCGGTGCAGTAGACCGAGGAGCGGGAGGCGGCCGGCGCGGTGGTGAAGCCCACCTGATTGTTGATCACCACGTGCACCGTGCCGCCGGTGCGGTAGCCCCGCAGCTGGGACAGGTTCAGCGTCTCGGCCACCACGCCCTGGCCGGCGAAGGCGGCGTCCCCGTGCAGCAGCACCGGCAGCACCGAGAAGAAGGCCGAGCCGCGGTTCAGCCGGTCCTGCTTGGCCCGGACCACGCCTTCCAGCACCGGGTCCACCGCCTCCAGGTGGGAGGGGTTGGCGGCCAGGTACACCTTGCACTGCTCGCCGGTCTCGGCGCTGAACGTGCCCTCGGTGCCCAGGTGGTACTTCACGTCCCCGGAGCCCTGCACGCTGCGCGGGTCCTGGGTGCCCTCGAACTCGCGGAAGATCTGCCCGTAGCTCTTGCCCGCGATGTTGGCCAGCACGTTCAGCCGGCCCCGGTGCGGCATCCCCACGCACACCTCGTCCAGTCC
Organism: uncultured Actinomycetota bacterium; assembly: GCA_963821825.1. GTDB lineage: Bacteria > Actinomycetota > Actinomycetes > Actinomycetales > Kineosporiaceae > CAWGFD01. The sequence continues at coordinate 2,996,840 of CAWGFD010000002.1, read as the reverse complement.
GCGCCGGGCCGCCCCGGACAGCAGGGCGTCCAGCAGCGGGATGACAGACTCCCCGCCCTCCAGGCTGAACCGCTTCTGGCCCACGTACTTGGTCTGCAGGAAGGTCTCGAACGCCTCGGCGCTGTTCAGCCGGCGCAGGATCCGCAGCTGCTCCTCCGGGGAGGGCTTGGCGTAGGGCACCTCCAGCCGGTCCTGGATCCACCGGCGCTGGTCCGGGTCCTGGATGTGCATGTACTCCACCCCCACCGTGCGGCAGTAGGAGTCGCGCAGCACGCCCAGGATCGAGCGAAGCTTCATCATCGGCTTGCCGCCGAACCCGCCGGTCGGGAACTCCCGGTCCAGGTCCCACAGGGTCAGGCCGTGGTTGGCGATGTCCAGGTCGTAGTGCCGGCGCTGGCGGTACTCCAGCGGGTCGGTGTCGGCCATCAGGTGGCCGCGCACCCGGTAGGCGTGGATCAGCTCCTGGACCCGGGCGGTCTTGTTCACCTCGTCGTCGTGGGAGACCGAGATGTCGCGGATCCAGCGGATCGGCTCGTAGGGCAGTCGCAGCGACTCGAAGATCCGCTCGTAGAAGGTGTCGCCGCCGAGCAGCTTGCCGTGCACGACGCGCAGGAAGTCCCCGGACTGGGCGCCCTGGATGATCCGGTGGTCGTAGGTCGAGGTGAGCGTCATGATCTTGCTGACCGCGAGCCGGGCCAGGGTCTCCTCCGAGGCGCCCTGGTACTCGGCCGGGTACTCCATCGCCCCGACCCCGACGATCGTGCCCTGACCGGCCATCAGCCGGGGCACCGAGTGCACCGTGCCGATCGTGCCCGGGTTGGTCAGGCTGACCGTGGTGCCGGCGAAGTCGTCCGCGGTCAGCTTCCCGGCCCGGGCGCGGCGAACGACGTCCTCGTAGGCCGCCCAGAACTGGGCGAAGTCCATGCCCTCGCACTGCTTGATGGCCGGCACCAGGAGCTGGCGGGTCCCGTCCGGCTTGGCCAGGTCGATGGCGATGCCCAGGTTGACGTGGGAGTGCCGGACGACCGCGGGCTTGCCGTCCTCGACGGTGTAGCTGCAGTTCATCTCGGGCATCTCGCGCAGGGCCTCGACCAGCGCGAACCCGATCACGTGGGTGAAGGACACCTTCCCGCCGCGGGAGCGGGACAGGTGGTTGTTGATCACGATCCGGTTGTCGATCAGCAGCTTCGCGGGCACCGCGCGCACGCTGGTCGCGGTCGGCACCCCGAGGCTGGCCTCCATGTTGGTGACCACCCGGGCGGCCGGTCCGCGCAACCTGACCACCTCGGACTCGCGCTGAGGCCCCCGTTCGGGCGCCGCGGCCGGCACGTCCCGGGTCACCCGGCTCGCGGCGGCTGCGGTGCCGGCCGGCGCGGTCGCCCGGGCGGCCGGGGCGGACCCCCCGGCCGGCCCGGCGCCGGACCCGCGGCTGCCCGTCCGGTCACCGGCTTGGCCGGTCTGGCTCTTCTGGCTGGTCTGGCTGGAGGGGGTGGCCACCGGGTCGCTCTTCCGGGTCGCTGCGGATGCTGGGGCAGGGGAGGCCGGCGCGCCTTCGGCGGCGGTCGGCTCGACGTCCGTGCTCGCCTGCTCGCCGGTCGGCTCTGCCGGGGTCGGCTCTGCCGGGGTCGGCTCTGCCGGCTCGGTGTTCCTGCTCCCCGGCGTGGAGTCGGCGTCCGCCGCGGCGGAGGCACCCCCGCCGGTGGTGGACGCGCCGCTGGGCGAGTCGGCCGGCTTGTAGTCGGCGAAGAAGTCCCACCAGGCAGGGTCGACCGACTGCTTGTCGGTCAGGTACTGCTGGTAGAGCTCGTCCACCAGCCACTCGTTGGGTCCGAATGCGGCCAGCGAGTGGTCCGGTGAGGTCTGCTGGGACACGGCGTGGATCGCCTTCTTCCAAGCTCGGCACGGCGACGGGCAGGCCTGTCAAGACTAGCCGGTGGCCTCCCGGAGGACCGCCCCGCGTGCGACCATGGTGGATCGTGCGTTTCCTCGACGGGTCCACCCCCGCTCATGACCTCACCTACAGCGACGTCTTCCTGATCCCCGGTCGCTCGGCGGTGCCCTCCCGGCACGACGTGGACCTGACCCCGCAGGACGTCACCGGCGCGCAGCTCCCGCTGGTGGTGGCCAACATGACCGCGGTCTCGGGCCGGCGGATGGCCGAGACGGCGGCCCGGCGCGGCGCCCTGGCGGTGCTGCCCCAGGACGTGCCGGCGGACGTCGTCGCGGACGTGATCGCCCAGGTCAAGGCCGCGCACCCGGTGCTGGAGACGCCGGTCACCATGCGCGCGGAGAGCACCGTGCTCGACGCCCTGCACCTGATCCCCAAGCGCTCGCACGGAGCGGTGGTGGTGCTGGACGAGCAGGACCGGCCGATCGGGGTGGTCACCGAGGCGGACTGCGCCGGCGCGGACCGGTTCGCGCAGCTGTCGCAGGTCATGTCGCCGTCGCTGGACACCCTGCCCAGCTCGGTGCTGACCGGCCCCCAGGGGCCCCGGCGCACCTTCGAGGCGCTGCACGCCCTGCGCCGCCGGCTGGCCCCGGTGGTCGGCCCGGACGGCCGGCTCGCCGGCGTGGTGACCAGGACCGGTGCGCTGCGCTCGGAGCTGTACCGGCCGGCGACCGACGCGGCCGGCCGGCTCCAGGTGGCCGTCGCGGTCGGGATCAACGGGGACGTCGAGGCCAAGACCCGCGGTGCGGTGGCCGCCGGGGCGGACTGCCTGGTCGCGGACACCGCGCACGGTCACCAGGAGCGGATGCTGGAGGCGGTAGCGCTGATCCGCAAGGTCGCGCCGGACCACCCGCTGGTGGCCGGCAACGTGGTCACCGCCCAGGGGGTGCGTGACCTGGTCGAGGTCGGGGCGGACGTGGTCAAGGTCGGCGTCGGGCCGGGCGCGATGTGCAGCACCCGGATGATGACCGCGGTCGGCCGGCCGCAGTTCTCCGCGGTGCTGGAGTGCGCCGCCGCGGCCCGCGGGCTGGGCCGAGCGGTGTGGGCCGACGGCGGGGTGCGCCACCCTCGGGACGTCGCGCTGGCCCTGGCGGCGGGTGCCAGCCAGGTGATGGTCGGCTCCTGGTTCGCCGGCACCCACGAGAGCCCGGGGGACCTGCTGCTGGACGAGGCCGGCCGCCCCTACAAGGAGAGCTTCGGGATGGCCTCGGCGCGCGCCGTCCGGGCCCGGACCAGCCAGGACTCCCCGTTCGAGCGGGCCCGCAAGGAGCTGTTCGAGGAGGGCATCTCCAGCTCCCGGATGTACCTGGACCCGCGCCGACCCGGGGTGCAGGACCTGATCGACCACATCGTCTCCGGGGTCCGCAGCGCCTGCACCTACGTCGGCGCCTCGACCCTGCCCGAGCTGCACGAGCGCGCCGTGGTGGGGGTGCAGTCGGGGGCCGGGTACGAGGAGGGCCGGCCGCTGCCCTCGGGGTGGTGAGCGGGTGCTGAGCGAGTGGCTGCTGCTCGGCCTGGGCGGCCTGCTCACCCTGGGCACCGCCTTCTTCGTGGCGGCGGAGTTCGCCTTCGTGACCCTGGACCGGCCCACCGTGCAGCAGGCGGTGGCCGCGGGCGACACCCGGGCGGCCTCGGTGCTGCCCGCGCTGGCCACCCTGTCCACCCAGCTGTCCGGGGCGCAGGTCGGCATCACGGCGACCACGCTGCTGGTCGGCTATCTGGCCGAGCCGTCGCTGTCCGCGCTGCTGGAGCCCGGCCTCGCCGCACTGGCGCCGCGGGTGGGGCTGGACGCCGGCGTGGCCGGCCCGGTCGCGGTCGCCGTCGCTCTGGTGGTCGCCACCGTGTTCTCGATGGTGGTCGGCGAGCTGGTGCCCAAGAACCTGGCCCTGGCCCGGCCGCTGCCGACGGCGCGCACGGTGGCGCGCGCGCACCGGGCGTTCACGGTGGCCCTGGGTCCGCTCATCCGGGTGCTCAACGGTGCCGCGAACCGGGTGCTGGGGGCCCTCGGGATCCAGCCGCGCGAGGAGCTGTCCGGCTCGCGGACCGCCGAGGAGCTGGCCTGGTTGGTGCGCCGCTCGGCGGAGGTGGGCACCCTGGACGAGCAGACCGCCCGGTTGCTCACCCGCTCGCTCGGCTTCACCGCGCACTCGGCCGCCGACGTGATGACCCCCCGGACCCGGATGCAGACCCTGCCCCGCTCGGCCAGCGCCCTGGACGTCGTCCGGCTGGCCCGCAGCACCGGCCTGTCCCGTTTCCCGGTGGTCGGCGAGGACCTGGACGACGTGCTGGGGGTGGTGCACCTGAAGTCGGCCGTCTCGGTGCCCCGGGCGCGCCGCGCCGACGTCCCGGTCACCGCGCTGATGAGCCAACCGGTCCGGCTGCCGCAGACGGTCCGGCTGGTCGACCTGCTGCGCACCCTGCGGGCCGGCGGTCTGCAGCTGGCCGTGGTGGTCGACGAGTACGGCGGGACGGCGGGCGTGGCCACCCTCGAGGACGTCGTCGAGGAGATCGTCGGTGAGGTCGTCGACGAGCACGACCGGGTCGGTCAGCCGCTGGTCCGCCGCCGGGACGGGTCCTGGCTGGTGCCCGGCCTGCGCCGGCCGGACGAGGTGAAGGCCCTGACCGGCGTGTCGCTGCCCGAGGGCCGCGCCTACCAGACCGTCGGCGGTCTGGTGATGGCCGGTCTGGGCCGGGTGCCCCGGCTCGGCGATGAGCTGGAGGTGGACGGCGCCCGGCTGCGGGTGCTGCGGCTGGACGGACGCCGGGTCGACCAGCTGGTCCTCCTGCCTGCCCCGCCGCCGGGAGGAGGGGACCACCCGCCCGCGGGGCAGCCGGGCCCGCGCGAGCCGGGAGGGGCGCGATGAGTGTCGGCACCGGACTGCTGCTGGGGCTGGGGCTGCTGGTCGGCAACGGGCTGTTCGTGGCCGCCGAGTTCGCCGTCATCTCGGCCCGGCGCAGCCAGGTCGAGGCCGCCGCCGCGCGCGGGCACGCCGCCGCGGGCAGCACGTTGTTCGCGATGGAGCACGTCTCGCTGATGCTGGCCTGCGCCCAGCTCGGGGTCACGGTCTGCTCGCTCGGGCTGGGCGCGGTCGCCGAACCGGCAGTGGCCGGGCTGCTCGAGCCCGTGCTGGACCTGCTCGGCCTTCCCCGCGCCCTGCTGCACGGCCTGGCCCTGGCCCTGTCCCTGGCGGCCGTGGTCGGCCTGCACGTCGTGGTCGGGGAGATGGTGCCCAAGAACCTGGCGCTGGCCGGCCCGGAGCGTGCGGTGCTGGTGCTCGCCCCCCCGCTGGTCGGCCTGGCCCGGGTGCTCTGGCCGGTCATCCGGCTGCTCAACCTGGCGGCCAACGCCCTGCTGCGCCTGGTGCGGGTGCGGCCCCGGCAGGAGGTCACCTCCGCCTTCACCGCCGAGCAGGTCGCCTCGATCGTGTCCGCCTCCCGGGCGGAGGGCCTGCTCGCCGACGAGCACGGCCTGCTGTCCGGGGCGCTGGAGCTGGGCCGGCACCGCGCCGGGGAGCTGGCCCTCGCGCCGCAGGACCTGGTGCTGACCGCGGCCCGGTCCACCCCGCAGGACCTGGAGCGGCTGGTCGCCCGGACCGGGTTCAGTCGCTACCCGGTGCAGGGGGAGGACGGCGGCATCGTCGGCTACCTGCACGTCAAGGACCTGCTCGCCGCCGACGACGACCGCTACACCGCACCGGTGCCGCGGCGCTGGGTGCGGCCGATGGCCACCGTCCAGGCCGGCGCCGAGCTGGAGGAGGTGCTGGGTGCCCTGCAGCGCGACGCCTCGCACCTGGCCCGGGTCGTGCACGAGGACGGCACGCTGGTCGGCGTCCTGTTCCTGGAGGACGTGCTGGAGGAGCTGGTCGGTGACATCCGGGACGTCATGCAGCGCTGAGCCTCCGCTCCTGAGCGCGGGATGTGTCATTCGCCGGGAAGTTTGTGAGACTTGTCGACCGTTCGTTGAGTCCTCGTCCGGTTCGGAGTCCTGATGACGCAGTCCCCGCCCCTGTCCAGCACCGATCCGCACCCGAGCCCGCCCTCCGGCCCGGACGCCGGTGCGGACGCCGGCCGAGCGCCGGTCGAGCACACCGGGAAGGTCGCGCCGCGGGTGTTCTACCCCGCGGCCGGCCTGATCGGCGCGTTCGTGGTCGTCGCGCTGCTGGTGCCGGACGGCACCGCTGGGGCCATCTCGGCGGTGCAGTCCTTCGTGATCGGCGACCTGGGCTGGTACTACGTGCTGCTGGTCGCCGCGTTCGTGCTCTTCTCGCTGTACGCCGCGTTCAGCCGGTGGGGGTCCCTGCGTCTGGGACCGCCCGGCGAGCCCGCTGACTTCTCGCTGCCGTCCTGGTTCGCGATGCTGTTCAGCGCCGGGATGGGCATCGGGTTGGTGTTCTGGGGGGTCGCCGAGCCGCTGAACCACTTCGCCTCGCCCAAGCCCGGCGTCACCGGCAGCCCGCAGCACCTGGCGCACGCCGCCATGACCCAGACCTACCTGCACTGGGGGATCCACGCCTGGGCCATCTACGTGGTCGTCGGCCTGGCCGTGGCCTTCGCGGTGCACCGCCGGAACCGGCCGGTGTCCATCCGGTGGGCCCTGGAGGGCCTGCTCGGTGAACGACGGGCCGCGGGGCCGATCGGGGACGTGATCGATGTGATCGCGATCATCGGCACCCTGTTCGGGGTCGCGACCTCGCTGGGCTTCGGCGTCGTCCAGCTCTCGGCCGGGCTCGGCTTCCTGCACCTGGCCCCGGACGCCTTGAGCACCCAGCTGGTGGCCCTGTGCCTGATCACCGGCCTGGCGACACTGTCCGTGGTCACCGGTCTGGCCAAGGGCATCCAGTGGCTGTCCAACGCGAACATGGTGCTGGCCTGCGTGGTGCTGGTCTTCGTGCTGGTCGCCGGGCCGACCGTCTTCCTGCTCCGCGAGTTCGTCTCCAGCCTGGGCTACTACCTGGCCGACGTCGTCCGGCTGACCTTCGACACGACCCCGTTGCAGGGCCCGGCGGGCGCGGCCTGGCAGGCCTCCTGGACCACCTTCTACTGGGGGTGGTGGATGTCCTGGGCGCCGTTCGTCGGCGTCTTCATCGCCCGGATCAGCCGCGGTCGCACGGTCCGGGAGTTCGTGGTCGGGGTGCTGGCGGTGCCGACCCTGCTGACCTTCGCGTGGTTCTCCGTGCTGGGGGGCAGCGCGCTGTACCGGCAGCTGTTCGGCGGTGGCGGGCTGGTGGCGGCGGACGGTTCGGTGAGCACCAACGACTCACTGTTCGCGCTGCTGGAGGGCCTGCCGCTGGGCCAGGTGGTCTCCCTGCTGGCGCTGGCCCTGATCATCACCTTCTTCGTCACCTCCTCCGACTCCGGTTCCCTGGTCGTCGACATGCTCGCTTCCGGCGGCGACCCGAACCCGCCCACCTGGTCGCGGATCTTCTGGGCGCTGGCCGAGGGCGCGGTCGCCCTGGCCCTGCTCTGGGTCGGCGGCAGCACGGCGCTGGGTGCGCTGCAGACCACGGCGATCGTGATCGCGCTGCCCTTCTCGGTGGTGATGATCATGATGATGGTCTCCGTCGCTCGCTCGCTCAGCGGTGAGTACCGGGTGCTGCAGGAGGGCCGAGCGGCGGCGGGGCGTGAGGAGCTGCTCCAGCACCTGACGGCTGGTCTGGCCGCCGGGCAGCGGGTGGTTTTGCGGGAGGGTGGTCCGGCGCCCCGGGCGCAGGACGGCGCGTCCGGCTGAGGCTCGGCCGCCGGGGCGGCCGGCGCCTCGAGCGCGGGCGCAGAGAGCGGTGCGGGCGCCCCCCGGAGGGGACGCCCGCACCGGTTGGGTGCTCGTGGTGCTCGCCGTCGGCCGAGTCGGCGGCGAGTGACTCAGTTGCCGCTGGTCTTGTTGCCCAGGGTCAGCTTGAGCGTCTGGGTGCTGCCGCCGCGCACCACGGTCAGGTTCACCGTGTTGCCCGGGACGGCGGCCCGGACGTGGGCGACCAGGGAGTCCGCCCCGTTCACCGGCTGCCCGCCGATCGCGATGATCTTGTCACCGGCCTTCAGTCCGGCGGCCGCGGCGGGGCTGCCCGAGGTGACCTGGCCGACCTCGGCCGCTGCCTGCTGGGCACCGTTCACGGTGGCCGTGGTGTCTCCCACAGTGATCCCGAGGAAGGCGTGCTGCACGGTGCCCTTGCTGATCAGGGCCTGGGCCACGTGCTGCACCTCGTTGGCCGGGATCGCGAAGCCCAGGCCGATGCTGCCGGCCTGCGAGCCGTTCGAGCCGCCCAGCGAGGCGATCGAGGAGGTGATGCCGATCACCTTGCCGGCGCTGTCGACCAGCGCACCACCGCTGTTGCCCGGGTTGATCGGCGCGTCGGTCTGGATCGCGTCGGTCACCACCGGCTCGGCCTGCGGCTGGGTCTGCCCGAGCGGGTTCTGCTGCTGGGTGGGCACGGGGCTGGTGGAGACCGGCCGGTTCAGGGCCGAGACGATCCCGGTGGTGGCGGTGTCGGACAGGCCCAGCGGGTTGCCGATCGCCATCACCCTGTCACCCACGTTGACGGCGCTGGAGTCGGCGAAGGCCGCCGGCTTCAGGTCGTTGGGCGGGGTCTTGAGGGTCAGCACGGCGAGGTCGGTGCTGGGGTCGGTACCGGTCACCGTGGCGTCGTAGATCCGCCCGTCGGACAGCGTCACGGTCAGCTGGCCGCCCTGCTGCAGACCAGCGATCACGTGGTTGTTGGTCAGCACGTGGCCCTGGGTGTCCAGCAGCACGCCGGAGCCCTCGTCGCCGCTGCCGCCGCTGTTGACCACCTTGACCGCGACCACGCTGGGCTCGACCGCCGAGGCGACCGCCACCCAGTTCGGGGCGGTCGGGCTGCCGACCGCCAGCGGGGCGGACTGGCTGGTCGTGGTGGCCGGGATGGAGCTGCCGGCCGAGGCGGTGCCGAAGGTGTGCACGGCGCCGGCCGTGAGCAGGCTGGAGAGCACCGCGGCACCCACGCCCATGGTGGCCACCCCGGCCCAGCCGGGCCGGCCGTGACGGCCGCCGCCCTGCTGCGGAGTGGGGGAGTAGGTGTGCTCGTCCTGGCCGGCCACCGGGCGGTCGCCGTCGCCGTCGAGCTGGGGGTGCGTCATCTGGGTCATCGTCTTCCGTCCTCCGCTTTCGTCGATGACTCCATGAAGCACCCCGAACCTGTGCGCTTACTGGATCCCTGCTGAACGTGGCCGAACAATTGCCGCACATCCCCCCGAGTGCCCCCAAGATCGCCACGATTCGCACCAAACCCACGCCGCGGCGTCGGATCCGTGCGAATCGTGGCGATCTTGAGGGGCCGGAAGGCGAGCGGCGCCCAGGGGGTCAGTGGTGGAAGGAGTCCTGGCGGCCGGGGCCCAGATCGCCCAGCAGCCCGAGCCGGCGGCACTCCCGCTCCAGGTCCTGCAGCAGCAGGTCGGCCAGGTCGTGGCCGAACCCGTTGCGCACCACGACCCGCAGCACGCTCTGCTGCTGCTCGTCGGCGGGCAGGCTGTAGGCCGGCACCTGCCACCCGCGCCGGCGCAGACCGTCGGAGACGTCGTAGACGGTCGCCCCGCCCCGCCCCGGGCGAAGCGTGAAGGCGAACACCGGCAGCTGGCTGCCGTCGGTCAGCAACCGGAAGGGCCCGAGCCGGGCGATCCCGCCGGACAGGTGCAGGGCGACGTCGCGGCAGGCCTGCTGCACCGCCCGGTAGCCCTCGAAACCGAGCCGGATCATCGTGTAGTACTGCGCGACCACCTGGGCGCCGGGCCGGGAGAAGGTCAGCGAGAAGGTCGGCATCGAGCCGCCCAGGTAGTTGACGTCGAACACCAGCTCCTGCGGCAGCGCGGCCTGCTCACGCCACAGCACCCAGCCGACGCCGGGGTAGACCAGCCCGTACTTGTGCCCGGAGGCGTTGATCGAGGCGACCCGCGGCAACCGGAAGTCCCAGACCAGGTCCGGGTCCAGGAACGGGGCCACGAAGCCCCCGCTGGCGGCGTCCACGTGCACCGGCAGGTCCGGGCCGCCGTCGTCGGCCAGCCGGTCCAGCGCCGCGCAGATCTCCCGCACCGGCTCGTAGCTGCCGTCCTGGGTCGAGCCGAGGACGGCCACCACCCCGATGGTGTTCTCGTCGCACAGCGGCAGCGCGACCTCGGCGGTCAGGTGCCGGCGCTCGCCCTGCATCGGGGCGAAGCGGGGCTCGACGTCCCAGTAGCGGCAGAACTTCTCCCAGCAGACCTGGACGTTGATGCCCATCACCAGGTTGGGCCGGGAGGCGTCCAGGCCGAGCTCGCGCCGGCGGGCGCGCCAGCGCCGCAGCAGGGCCATCCCACCCAGCATCGCCGCCTCGCTGGAGCCGGTGGTCGAGCAGCCGACGGCGGCCTGCTCCGGTCCGCTGGGCGCGTGCCAGAGGTCGGCCAGCATGTGCACGCACCGCCGCTCCAGCTCGGCGCACTGCGGGTACTCGTCCTTGTCGACCAGGTTGCGGTCCAGGGTGGCGCTGATCAGCTCGACCGCCTGTGGCTCCATCCAGGTGGTCACGAAGGTGGCGAGGTTGAGCCGGGCCTGGCCGTCCAGGATCAGCTCGTCGGCGACCAGCTGCCGGGCCAGGTCGGGGTCCATCGGCCCGTCGGGCAGCCGCAGCCGGGGGATGGCCGCGGTCGCCGCGGCCTGCGCGAACAGCGGGTTCAGGCTCAGCTCGCGTTCGTCGGCGGCGGCCGGGTGCCTGCGGTGCAGGGCCATCGGGGTCAGGTCGCCCAGCGGTGCCGCAGGCCGAGCAGGTGCGACAGGCCCAGCAGCTGGTCAGGCTCCAGGTCCAGCACCAGCGGCTGGGCGCGCCACTGGGAGAGGAAGAAGTGTGCGTGCAGGTAGGGGAACTCCGGTGGCCCGTCCACCACCAGCCTGGTCAGCACCGCCGTCGGCGGCACCGGCACGCCGGTGGTGCTCACCCGTCCCGCCAGGGCCAGGTCGGCCGCCGTCACCGGGTGGTCCACCGACCGCGCCTTGAGCCGGTCGTTGATCTGGGCGGCCTGGGTCATCTCCAGGGTGTGGGTGGTGGGCGGTGCCAGGTGCGCGCTCATCGCTGCTTCCTCTCCGGTCCGGGATGGACAGGGCGAGGACGACGTCGGCCAGGCCTGTGCAAGGCCTAGCCTCCTCCTCGAGCTGGTAGCAGCCTGCGTCCAGCCTGTGTGTCCTCCCAGACCGAGCCCGGTGCTGAGAGCGATCCCGCCCTTCAGGTCCGGGACCGGGGCGGCTCAGCAGGTGCTCAGGGCCCTCGACCTACCGTGCCGGCCATGACCATCACCGGCCTGCGGGCCCCGGCTGCGGCCCGCGGCCCTTCCCTGACCGGGTGGGGCCGCGCCACCGCCTCCGCCCCGGCGGACGTGCCCAGACCCACTACCGTGCAACAGGTCCAGGAGCTGCTGTCCCACCCGGGCGGCGGGGCGGTGCTGGCCCGTGGCGGCGGTCGCAGCTACGGCGACGCCGCGTGCCTGGCCGGGGGGGTCGTGCTGGACATGACCGCGCTGGACGCGATCGGCCCGGTGCGGGAGGGCTGCGTCCAGGTGCAGGCCGGGGCCCGGCTGGGTGACCTGGTGGCGGCCGTGCTGCCCCACGGCTGGCTACCGCCGGTGCTGCCCGGGACGGCGCTGGCCACGGTCGGCGGCGCGATCGCCGCCGACGTGCACGGCAAGAACCACCCGGCGGCGGGTAGCTTCGGGAGTCACCTGGAGTGGCTGGAGGTCGTGCTGACCGGCGGTGAGCTGCGCCGGCTGACCCCGACCGCACAGCCTGGGCAGTTCTGGGCCACGGTGGCCGGACTGGGCCTGACCGGGGTCGTGGTCGCCGCGGGTCTGCGGCTGCAGCCCGTCCAGACCGCTTCGGTGCTGCGTCACCGGCGCCGCTTCGACGCCCTGCCCGAGCTGCTGGAGGCGATGCGGACGGCACCCGCGGCGCCGGCCGCCGGCGGCGCGGCCGGTCCGCACGTGGTGGCCTGGCTGGACGGCGCCGTGCGGGGTGAGCGGACGGGTCGCGGCATCGTGCAGTGGGCCCACCACCTGCCGGCCGCTGACGCCAGGGCGGTGCACCCGCTGGCCCCGCCGGCGCCCCTCCGGTCGCGGCCGGACGCCCCGAGCCTGCCCGGGCCCGGACTGGCCGGGCGGGGCACCGGTGCGCTCGCCAACCGGCTGCGCTGGGTGTCGGCCCGCCGGGCGAGGTGGTCGGTGAGCCACCTGGCCGCGGCCCTGCACCCGCTCGACGCGGCCGGCCTGTGGCCGGCCACCTTCGGCCGAGAGGGGTTGCTGCAGTACCAGTTCTGGGTGGGGGACGGCTCTGAGGCGACGCTCGGCCGGGTGCTGGACCGCCTCGCCGGGGCGGGCCGGCCGGCGTTGCTGGCCGTGCTGAAGCGGATGGGCGCGCCGGACCCGGCCCCGCTTGGGTTCGCCGGTCACGGCTGGACCCTGGCCCTGGACCTGCCGGCGCGGTGGCCGGGGATCCGCGCCGAGCTCGACCAGCTCGACCGGCTCGTCGCCGACGCCGGGGGCCGGGTGTACCTGACCAAGGACGCACGTCTCGACCCGGGGGTGCTCCGGCAGATGTACCCGGACCTGCCCGCCTGGCGCGCCGTCCGCGACGGCATGGACCCGAGCCGCCGGCTGGTCTCCGACCTGGGCCTGCGACTGGGCCTGGTGAACCGGTGAGGCCCGCACCGGGCCGGGAGGCCGCCGTCCTGCTGGTGGGTGGCAGCTCCAGCATCGGACGGGCGATCACCCTGCGCGCGAGCGGACCGGGTGGGCAGGTGCTGCTGGCCGGCCGACCCGGTCCGGGCCTGGACGAGGCCGCCGCCGAGCTGCGCGGGAAGGGGCGGCGGGTGCAGCTGCTGGACTACGACGCCGGGCTGGAGGCGGCCGGGGTCGCCGACCTGCTCGAGCGCGCCGACCGGCTGGCCGGCCGACTGGCCGGCAGGGTCGCCACGGTGGTGGTCGCGGTCGGCGCGCTGGGCAGCGGTGAGCCTCCCGGCCCGGACCTGCCCGAGCTGTTCGCGGTCAACCTGACCGCGCCGGCCCTGCTGGCCCGGGCGGCGCTGGAGCGGCTGGCCGCAGCCGGCGGCGGCCGGCTGGTCGTGATCACCTCGGCCGCCGCGGTGCGCCCGCGCCGGGAGATCCTCGGCTATGCCGTGGCCAAGCAGGCGCTGGACAGCTACGTGCGGGTGCTGGGCCGCAGCGCGCCGCCGGGCGTGCAGTGCCTGGTGGTGCGGCCGGGCCGGGTGGCGACCCCGATGACGAACGGGTTGCCCCCGGTGCCGCTGACCACCGGTCCGGACCTGGTCGCCGCGCGCGTGCAGGCGGCGCTGCGGCGCGGTCGGCGCGTGGTCTGGTCCCCGGCGGCGATGGGGCCGCTGACCCGCCTGCTGCAGGCGCTGCCCGCCCGCGTGCTGCCGGTGGGGCTGCGATGAGCGCCTCCTCGTTGCTGCGGGTCGGGCGGGACGGCCCGGACGGCGGGCGGCGCAGACGGCGACCGCCCGCGGGTCGTCGTCGTCGCCGGCGGATCGCCGCGCTCCTCGTGCTGGCGCTGCTCGCCTGGCCCGGGGTCTCCTTCGCGCAGGCCATGACCTACCCCGGCAGCGCGCCGGCGTCGGTGCGGGCGGTGGAGTGGGTGCGGGAGCACGGCGGCGGCGGCCTCGTCGACACCGTCGAGGCGTGGTGGTACAGCCACAACGCCCCGCCGAGCCGGGGCCGCCCGGCGGACGCGCTCAGCTCCGGCGCCCCGGTGGCCGGCCCGACGGCGTCCTCGTCGGCGACGGCCGCCGCCCCGGTCGGCGCCGCCCGTACTGCTCCGCAACCGCCGGCCCCGACCGTGCTGCCGCGGGTTCGGCTGCTGCCGCTGCCGGCCGTCAGCGGCGAGGGCCGGTGGACGGTGGCGGCGACCGCGGCCGGCCGTCCGTCGCTGTTCACGACCTGGCTGCGGCCCGACGCCCGGCACACCCCGGTGGTGGCCGGGGTGGCGCTGATCCCTCAGCGGGTGGACGCGCTGCACCTGGTGGCCGGGACCACCGACCCACCCTCGTCCAGGAGCTGGCCCGAGGGCAGCAGGATCCCGACGTCGGCCTACCCCCGGCTGGTCGCCGCCTTCAACGCCGGCTGGAAGACCAAGGACGTGCCCGGCGGCTGGTTCGGCGACGGCCGGACGGTCAAGCCGCTGGTCGCCGGCCAGGCCTCGCTGGTGATCACCAAGGACGGCCGGGCCACGGTGGGGGTGTGGGGCAAGGGCCTGACGATGACCCCGCAGGTGGTGGCGGTGCGACAGAACCTGCGGCTGATCGTGCAGGACGGCGCCCCGGCGCCGGGTCTGGACGCCAACGCCGGCCAGCGCTGGGGCAGCAGCCGCAACCAGTTCGAGTACACCTGGCGCTCCGGGATCGGCATCGACCGGGCCGCAGACCTGGTCTACGTGGCCGGCGGCGGGCTGACCCTGCAGACCCTGGCCGCGGCGATGACCAGGGCGGGCGTGGTGACCGGGATGGAGCTGGACATCCACTCCCAGATGGTGACCATGAACATCTTCACCCCGCGGGCGGCGGGGCGACCGCTGGGCCGGCGGCTGCTCACCGACATGAACCGGCCGGCGGGCCGCTACCTGGTCTCCGACCAGCGCGACTTCTTCTACGTCACCACCCGATGAGGCCGTTCGCCGCGGCCGGCACCGCGGCCCGCACGCCCCGACGGCGTCGCCCCCGGACCGTCGCCACCGGCGGGTCGCTGCTGGCCCTGCTGCGCCCGGGGCAGTGGCCGAAGAACGTGCTGGTGCTGGCCGCGCCGGCCGCCGCGGGCACCCTGCTGGTCCCGGCCACCCTGGCCCGCAGCACCGGGGCCGTGGTGGCCTTCGTCTGCGTGTCTGTCGCGGTCTACGCCGTGAACGACGTGCACGACGCCGACCTGGACCGGTTGCACCCGGCCAAGGCGGCCCGGCCGGTGGCCAGCGGGGCGGTGCCGCCCCAGCTGGCCCTGGCGGTCGCCGCCGGCGCGGCCGCCCTGGGCGTGGCCCTGGGCGTGCTGCTGGGCGGCTGGACGGCGCTGGTGCTGGTCAGCTACCTGGCCAGCTCGCTGGCCTATACGCTCCGGCTCAAGCACGTGCCGGTGCTCGACGTCGTGGTCGTCGCCGCCGGTTTCGTGCTGCGGGCGTTGGCCGGCGCGGCGGCGAACGGCCTGCCGGTCTCCAACTGGTTCCTCCTGGTCTCCCTGTTCGGGGCGCTGTACCTGGTCACCGGCAAGCGCACCGCCGAGCTCGCCGGGGCGCCGGCCGGCGCGGGCGGGGAGATCACCACCCGGCCGGTGCTGGCCGCCTACCCGGCGAGCTGGCTGGCGCAGGTGGCCACCCTGTCGCTGTCCGGGACCGTGCTGTGCTACGCCATGTGGGCCTTCCAGTACCTGGGCACCGACGTGATCCACCCGGTGCTGGCCGCCACCGTGCTGCCGTTCCTGGTCGCCGTCCTGCGCTACGGGCTGCTGGTCAGCCAGGGTCACGGGGAGCGTCCGGAGCATCTGGTGCTGCGCGACCGGCCGCTGCTGGCGGCCGGGATGCTGTGGGCGGCGATGATGGCGGTCAGCCTGTACCTCGTCTGAAGGCCTCCGACGACAGGCCGGCGCGGTCCTGTCGTGGTGACCCCAGCCGAGCTGGCCGGTCGGGGTGGTTGCGGGCATCCTGGCCAGGACCCCTGAACGACGACGCCCGAACGGGCGGTGGGCGGTGGAGGGCGGTGGAGCATGTCCCGGTCGGCCTCGTCGCCACCGCCGACCCGGGCGGCCGCTGCGCTGACCAGGGTGGCCTCCAGGGTCGTCGACCTGTCCATCGGTACCGACCCCGGCTGGCTGCGGCTGCAGCTGGCCGGCCGGACCACGATCACCCTGGCGGTCACCCTGGGCGTGATGTACCTGCTGACCTCCTGGGCGGGGGCGCCGTTCACGGTCGCCCTGCTCGGGGTCGTGATCTCGATGATGATCGCGATGGCCGTCAACGAGCCCGACCCCCTCCAGCGACTGGTCACCACGGCGCTCCTGCCGCTGCCGGCCGGCGCGACGGTCACGTTGGGTGCGGTGCTGGCCGGCCGGACGGTGCTCGCCGACGGGACGTTCGTGGTCATCATGGTCGGGGCGACGCTGGCCCGCCGTTTCGGCGGCCGCGGCATGGCGATGGGCATGGCGGCGTTCATGACGTACTTCTTCGCCCTGTTCCTGGGGGCCACGCTGGCCCAGCTGCCCTGGCTCATCGGCGCCATCGTCCTGGGCGCGGCGATCAGCTACCTGATGCGCACCTTCGTGCTGCCGGACCGGCCCGAACGGGTGCTGCGGCGCACCCTGCGCGCGGTCCTGGTCCGGGTCGCGGACCTGGTCGAGGCCACCGCGGACGGCGTGCGGGACGGCCGCGCCGACGACGCGGCCCGGGCGAGGCTGCGTCACCAGGCCCAGAGGCTGAACGAGACGGTGACCATGGCCCAGAACCAGCTGTCCGGCACCGTCCGGGCGAGCGCGCTGAGGCCGGGGCTGAGCGAGCAGGAGCTGACCTTCCAGCTGTTCGACGTCGAGCTGGCTGCCGAGCGGCTGGTCGAGGCCGGCACTCGGACGGCCGGCTCGGCGTCCATGGCGGCGCAGGACCGGGCGGCCGTGCTGGACGGACTTCGGGCGACCCTGCGCGACCGGTCCGCGGCGCGGCCGCTGACCAAGGGGCAGCGCGGGCTCCAGCGCCCCGGTGCGCCGGCCGTCCTGCCCCGCCCGGCTGCCCCGTCCTCCGGCGACGGCGGACCGCTGGAGCCGGACCCGCCGAGCCAGCTGCGGCTGGCGGCCGGGCACCTGGCGGCCGTGTCCGCCGGCCTGCTGGAGCTGCTCGAGGGCGCCGGCGGTGAGCGTGCTGCGGACGACGACGGCCAGGCGCCACCGGAGCAGGACCAGCAGGACGAACGGTCGCCGGAGGAGTCCGAGGAGTCTGAGGGGTCCGAGGAGTCAGGCAGCCCGGGACTGTCGCCGCTGACCCGGCAGGCCGTGCAGGTCGGGGTGGCCGCCGCGGCGGCCGTGGTCGTCGGTGAGCTCGTCTCCCCGGCCCGCTGGTACTGGGCGGCGATCGCGACGTTCGTGATCTTCATCGGCACGACGTCCCGGGGGGAGGTGCTGACGAAAGGGTGGCAGCGCCTGCTCGGGACTGCGGCCGGCGTGCCGGCCGGGCTGCTGATCGCCACCGTGGCCGGCGGGGACACCGTGCTGTCCCTGGTCCTGGTCTTCGTGTGCATCTTTCTGGCCTTCTACCTGATCCAGGTGGCCTACGGCTGGATGATCTTCTGGATCACCGCGATGCTCGCTCTGCTCTACGGGCTGATGGGTCAGTTCAGTCTGTCGCTGCTCGTCGTCCGGCTGGAGGAGACTGCGGTCGGGGCCGTCATCGGCATGCTGGTGGCCGCGACGGTGCTGCCGATCCGTACCCGGTCGGTGATCGCCGACAGTGCCCGTGACTTCCTGGGATCGCTGCGCCGGCTGCTCGAGAACGCGCTGCCGCCGGCGGGGCAGGAGCCGCCGCAGGCCGCCGAGCCGGGCGGGGGCCTGGTCGGTGACGGCCAGGAGCTGCACCAGAAGCTCGAGCAGCTGCGGGGCGCGGCGACCCCGGTCACCTCCGGCATCGCCGGTCAGCTGCGTGGGCGGGGCAGCGCCCGCCGCTTCCTCCAGCTCACCGCCGTCTGCGACCACTACGCACGAAGCCTGGCTCGGGTCGGCAACGACGCCGGGCCTTCTCTCGACCCGCGGGAGGGCGAAGCGCCTGCGCCGAAGATGACCGCGGCCGTGCGCCGGATCGCCGACAACGTCAGCGCCCTGCAGACGGCTCTGGACGAGCCCGGCGAGGCCGAGGTCCAGGGGGCGGCCAGGCTCCTCGACTCCGCCGAGACCGTGCTCGCGGTCGACTTCCACGGCCAGCCGGAGAGCACGCCGTCCCTCACCACGGTCCGGTCGCTTCGGCACATCGACCGTGCGGTGCTCGACCTGGCCCGTCAGCTGGGGGCCCACGTGGTGCCGGACCGCGCCGAGAGCAATGAGGCGCGACCGGCGGTCGGTACCCGCAGCGGGTCGAGCTGAGGTGCCCCCGGCAGGATTCGAACCTGCGCCACCGCCTCCGGAGGGCGGTGCTCTATCCCCTGAGCTACGGGGGCTCAGGACGCGGGAAACCTTAGCAGGAGGTGGCCGGCCGGCCTGAACCGGGCGCCCGGCCGCGGTCCTGGCGCAGCGCACCGGTCAGCAGCTGGTCCAGGAAGGCGCCGGCCTCCCGGCCGGCCCGCTCCACGTCCTGCGCCTCGATGGCCAGCACCAGGCCCTGGTGCTCCTGGTCGTCCAGGCGCTGGGCGTCCAGGTTCTCGGCCACGTTCTGGCGCAACGCGTCCAGCAGTCCCTCGTACAGGTCGACCAGCACCGGGTTGCGCGCGGCCCGGCCGATCACCCGGTGCAGCTCGATGTCCCGGCCGACCACCGCCTCTCGGTCACCGGCGGCGTTCGCCTCGGTCCGCTCCCGCAGCAGCTGGTGCATCCGGGCCACCTCCTCGCCGGTGCGACGCCGGGCGGCCAGCCGGGCGGCCATCGTCTCCAGGGCGAGCCGGACCTCCAGCACGTCCGCGGGCCGCGCCCGGGCGACCTGCCGGCCGACTGCACCGGCCATCTCGCTGGCGGCCACCACGTAGGTGCCCGACCCCTGACGGCGCTCCAGCACCCCGGCGTGCACCAGGGACTGCACCGCCTCCCGGACCGTGTTGCGGCTGGTGCCGGTCAGCGCGGCCAGCTCGGCCTCGACCGGGATCCGGGAGCCGACCGGCCAGCGGCCGTCCTCGATCCGGCCCCGCAGCTCACCGATCACCTGCTCGATCAGCCCCGACCGGCGAGCCGGCGCCGGCCCGGTGGGGCGGGTGCCCGGCACGCGTGCGGCGCTGTGCTGCATCCGCGGATGCTACGCCTGCCGCGGGGCGCTGGGGCGGGTCGAGCCGCCGAGGCGGTGCGCCGGCCCGGCTACCCTGGAGCGCGTGACGCCCCTCGAACTGTCCGACGCCATCCGCGACTGCCTGGCCCAGGCCGTGCGGGACGGCGAGCTGGCGGTGACGGTGCCCGAGCAGGTCCGGGTGGAGCGCCCCCGGCAGCGTGAGCACGGTGACTGGTCCACCAACATCGCCCTGCAGCTGGCCAAGCCCGCCGGGCTGCCGCCCCGCCAGGTCGCCGGGCTGGTCGCGGCCCGGCTCGCCGAGCGCCCCGGGATCAAGAGCGTCGACGTGGCCGGCCCTGGGTTCCTCAACGTGGTGCTGGACGCCGCCGCGGCCGGCGAGCTGGCCCGGACCGTGGTGGAGGCCGGGGCCGCCTACGGGCGCAGCGACACCCTGGCCGGACACGTGGTGAACGTGGAGTTCGTCTCGGCCAACCCGACCGGCCCGCTGCATATCGGCCACACCCGGTGGGCCGCGCTGGGCGACGCGCTGGGCCGGCTGCTGAGCGCGGCCGGCGCCCAGGTCACCCGGGAGTTCTACATCAACGACGCCGGCGCGCAGATGGACCGCTTCGGCGGCTCGGTGCTGGCCCGGCTGCGGGGCACCGAGGTGCCCGAGGGCGGCTACCACGGGGAGTACGTGGCCGAGCTCGCCGCGCAGGTGCTGGCCGCCCGCCCCGAGGTGGCCGACCTGCCGGAGGCCGAGGCGCTCGCGGTGTGCCGGGAGGAGGCCTACCGGATCCAGCTCGCCGAGATCCAGCAGGTGCTGGCCGACTTCGGGGTCGGCTTCGACGTGTGGTTCTCCGAGCAGAGCCTGCACACCTCCGGCGCCGTCCAGCAGGCGGTCCAGCGGCTTCGCGCGCAGGGCCACGTGGAGGAGCGGGACGGCGCGATCTGGCTGCGCACCACCGACTTCGGTGACGACAAGGACCGCGTCCTGGTCCGGGCCGACGGCGAGCCGACCTACTTCGCCTCCGACGCGGCCTACTACCTGTCCAAGCGCGACCGCGGCTTCCCGGAGAAGATCTACCTGCTCGGCGCCGACCACCACGGGTACGTGCAGCGGCTGAAGGCCATCGTGGCCTGCGCCGGGGACGACCCGGAACGCAACATCGAGGTCCTCATCGGCCAGCTCGTCTCGGTCGGCGGGGCCCGGCTGAGCAAGCGCGCCGGGAACATCATCGAGCTCGCCGACCTGATCGACTGGCTCGGCCGGGACGCCGTGCGCTACAGCCTGGCCCGCTACCCGGCGGACTCCCCGCTCACCCTGGACGGTGACGTCCTGACCCGGCGCAGCAACGACAACCCGGTCTACTACGTGCAGTACGCGCACGCTCGGGTCAGCGGGGTCAGCCGGAACGCGGTGGCGGCCGGGGTCAGCCGGACCGACGGCTTCGACCCGGGCCTGCTGGTGGAGGAGAGCGAGTCGGTGCTGCTGGCCGCGCTGGGGGAGTTCCCCCGGGTGGTGGCCACGGCGGCCGAGCTGCGTGAGCCGCACCGGGTGGCCCGCTACCTGGAGGAGCTGGCCGGGCACTTCCACAAGTGGTACGACGCCTGCCGGGTCACCCCGCGCGGGCAGGACCCGGTGACCGAGACCCACCGGGCCCGGCTGTGGCTGAACGAGGCGACCCGCGTCGTGCTGGCCAACGGACTGGACCTGCTCGGCGTCAGCGCGCCCGAGCGGATGTGAGGAGAGCACCCGCGATGGCCACCCACGAGGCGGGCGCCCTGCACGCGCCCGGGTACGGCGACGTCGCCACGGTGCCCGGCTGGCTGCGTGCCCCCGAGCAGGTCGACGAGCTGCTGCCCGGCCTGTGGCCGCGCACCGTGACCCGGGACGGCGAGGGGGTGCTCAGCATCGGCGGCCTCGACGTGGCGACCCTGGCCGCCGAGCACGGCACGCCGGCCTACCTGCTGGACGAGCTGGACCTGCGCACCCGGGCGGCCGCCTTCGTGGCCGCCTTCTCGCAGGCCTTCGCCGACCTGGGCGGCGCCCAGGTGTACTACGCCAGCAAGGCGTTCACCTGCACCGCGGTGGCCCGCTGGATGGCCGAGGACGGCCTGGGGATGGACGTCGCCAGCGGCGGGGAGCTGACCGTGGCGCTGCGCGGGGGAGTGCCGGCCGAGCGGATCACGCTGCACGGGAACAACAAGCTGGACAGCGAGATCGAGCGGGCACTGCGCGCCGGGGTCGGCCGCCTGGTGCTGGACTCGCTCGCCGAGGTCGAGCGGGTGGCCGACACCGCGGCCGCGCTCGGGGTCCGGGCGCGGGTCATGGTCCGGGTCACGGTCGGCGTCGAGGCCCACACCCACGAGTACATGGCCACCGCCCACGAGGACCAGAAGTTCGGCGTCGCGCTGGCCGGCGGCCGGGCGGCACAGGCCGTCGCGGCGGTGCTGGCCCGGCCCGAGCTGGAGCTGGTCGGCCTGCACAGCCACATCGGGTCCCAGATCTTCGACACCGCCGCGTTCGAGGTGGCCGCCCACCGGCTGCTCGGCCTGCACGCCCAGGTCGCTGCCGAGCACGGCCTGGCCATGCCCGAGCTCGACCTGGGTGGCGGCTACGGGATCGCCTACACCAGCGAGCACGACCCGCTGCCGCCCGAGCTGCTGGCCGGGCAGCTGGCGCAGATCGTCCGGCGCGAGTGCCGGGGGCTGGGCATCGACCCGCCCCTGGTCTCGATCGAGCCGGGCCGGGCCATCGCCGGGCCCTCGACGTTCACCCTGTACCGGGTCGGGGTGATCAAGGACGTCCCGCTGGACGGCGGCGTCAGCCGCCGGTACGTCTCGGTGGACGGCGGGATGAGCGACAACATCCGCACCGCGCTGTACGACGCGGACTACTCCTGCACCCGCGCCTCGGCCAGCACCGCGGCGCCCGGGGTGCTGTCCCGGGTGGTCGGCAAGCACTGCGAGAGCGGCGACGTCGTCGTCCGGGACGAGTTCCTGCCCGCCGACCTGCAGGTCGGTGACCTGCTCGCGGTGCCCGGCACCGGCGCCTACTGCCGGTCGATGGCCAGCCAGTACAACCACGTGCCCCGGCCACCGGTGGTGGCGGTCCGGGACGGCGTCAGCCGGGTCCTGGTCCGGCGCGAGACCGAGGAGGACATCCTCGCCCTGGACGTCGGCTGACCGGTGCTGAACGCAGGCCGGCGCACCGAGCGCGCCGCGATGCTGGCCGCCGTCGTCCCCGCGGTCCTGGCCGTGGGGTGGCTGTGCGCCGTGCGCGCCCGGACCACCTGGTGGACCTCCGACCACACCGCCCAGCAGTCCATCCTGGGCACCTGGCTGAGCCTGGGGCACGCCACCACCTACCTCCCGCCGGACACCTGGCTGCTGAAGCTGGTGGTGTACCTGCCGGTCGAGCTCGCGCCGCTGGCCCCGACCACCCGACTGGGTCTGGAGGTGGTCCTGCTGCAGACGCTCACCCTGGCGCTGGTCGGCTGGGCGACCTGGCGGCTGACCCGCCGGGCCCGCGGCGGCCGCCCCCGCTGGTGGGTGGTGGCCCTGCCGCTGCTGTGGCTGGCCGCGCTGCCCGGCGGCGTCGGCTCCAACCGGATGCTGCCCAACTACCGCAACATCGAGCTCGGCCTGCTGCTGGCAGCGCTGGCCCTGGCGGCCCGGTACCTGGATGCGGCCCCGGGCGCTCCCGCGCGTCGTGGGCGGACCCTGCTGCCGGCCGCGGCCGCCGCCCTGCCCCTGGCCCTGCTGTGGTTCGACGACCCCTACGTGGCCGCCCTGGGCGCCCTGCCCTTCCTGGCCGGCGCCCTGGCGGCCGCCACGGCGTGCCGGGGCCGGCCGCGCGCCCGGCTGCTGACCGCCGCCGGCGTGGTCGCCGGCTCGCTGCTCGGGCTGGCCGGGCTGCACCGGCTGGCCGAGGGGGTCGGGGTCCAGGTCGCCGCGGGGGGCACCGGGCTCGACCTGGACCCCGGCCACCTCTGGCACCGGCTGGGGCTGCTGGCGCCCTCGGTGGCGGTGCAGACCGGGATCGCCCCTCCCAGTGACGCCTGGACCGGCTGGCAGGACCTGGCCCTGGTGGTGGTGCTGGCCGTCTTCGCCACCTGTTCGCTGCTCCTGCTCGGCCGCTCGCTGGTCGCTCGTGACCTGCCCGGTGCGCTGCTCGGTGGCTGGCCCTGGCTGACCGTGGCCGCCTTCCTGGTCAACCCGCTCACCGTCAGCACCAGCTCCAGCCGCTACCTGATCCTCGGTCTGGTCGCGCTGCCGGTGGCGGCGGCGGTCCAGCTGCACCGCTGGGCCGGGCCCGTCACCCGGCAGCGGGCAGGTGTCCAGATCCTGGGCGGGCCGCTCGCCGCCGGGCTGGCGGTGGCTACCCTGACCAACGTCCTCACCTCGGTCCAGGCCGCGTCCGCCGCGCCGCCGCCGGTGGTCGGTCGGCAGCAGGCGCTGCTGAGGGTCGTGGAGAGCACCGGGGTGGTGAAGGGCTACGCGCCGTACTGGTCGGCCAACGCGGTCACCTACCTCACCGACCGCCGGACCACGGTGGTCCCGGTGACCTGCGTGGGCGGGCGGCTGGAGCTGCGCCGGTGGCTGGTCGACACCGCGCGCTCGCGCCGGGTGGCGCAGCGTTCGATCTACATCTGGGACCCTGAGGACAGCGACCAGGCGCACTGCGACCGGCAGCAGCTGGAAACGGCCCTGGGCGGGGCGCAGGCGGAGCTGCCGGTCGGTGACGGAAGGATGGTGCTGGTGTTCGGCAGGGACATCGGGGCGGGGCTGGGCCTCACCCCCGGCCCGGCCGCCGGCCGCGGCGCAGCCGGCCAGGCAGCGGACACGAGCGGTACCAGCGGCGCGGCCGCGGAGAGGAGCACGCGGTGAGCGCCCTGAAGGTCGCCCTGCTGGGCTGCGGCGTGGTGGGCACCGAGGTGGCCCGGCTGCTGACCACCCACGCCGCCGAGCTGGAGCAGCGGGTGGGCGCGCCGCTGCAGCTGTCTGGGATCGCCGTGCGGCGCCCGGGTCGGGACCGGGGGCCGGGGGTCGACCCCGCGCTGTTCAGCACTGACGCCGAGGCGGTGGTCAAGGGCGCCGACATCGTGGTGGAGGTGATCGGCGGGATCGAGCCGGCCCGCAGCCTGCTGCTGCAGGCGATGGCCGGCGGGGCCGGGGTGGTCACCGCGAACAAGGCGCTGCTGGCCGAGGACGGTCCTGCGCTGTACGCCGCGGCGGCCGAGCACGGCGTCGACCTGTACTACGAGGCGGCCGTGGCCGGGGCGATCCCGCTGCTGCGTCCGCTGCGCGAGTCCCTGGCCGGCGACCGGGTGCAGCGGGTGCTCGGCATCGTCAACGGCACCACCAACTACGTGCTGGACAAGATGCACACCCTGGGCCTGGGCTTCACCGAGGCGGTCACCGGCGCGCAGGAGCTCGGCTACGCCGAGGCCGACCCGACCGCCGACGTGGAGGGCTTCGACGCCGCGGCGAAGGCGGCGATCCTGGCCTCGCTGGCCTTCCACACCCGGGTCCGGGCCGCGGACGTGCACCGGGAGGGCATCACCGAGGTCAGCGCGGCCGACGTCGCCTCGGCCCGGGCGATGGGCGCGGTGGTCAAGCTGCTGGCGATCTGCGAGCGGACCCGCGGCGCGGACGGCGAGGAAGGGGTGTCGGTGCGGGTGCACCCGGCGATGATCCCCACCTCCCATCCGCTGGCCGGGGTCCGGGAGGCGTTCAACGCCGTCTTCGTGGAGGCCGAGTCGGCCGGGGAGCTGATGTTCTACGGCCGGGGCGCCGGGGGGCTGCCGACGGCCAGCGCCGTCCTGGGCGACGTGGTCAGCGTGGCCCGCAACCGGGTCGCCGGCCGCCGCGGGCCGGGGGAGTCGGCCTACGCCGAGCTACCGGTGAGGCCGATGGGCCAGGCGCTCACCCGCTACCACATCAGCCTGGACGTGGCCGACCGGCCCGGGGTACTGGCCCAGGTCGCTCAGGTGTTCGCCGAGCAGGGTGTCTCGATCGAGACGGTCCGCCAGCAGCAGCTGCCGGCCCGGGAGGACGGCCGGCCGGGCCGGGCGGCCCTGGTCGTGGTCACCCACACGGCGCCGGACGCCGCGCTGTCGGCCACGGTCGACGCCCTGGCCGGGCTGCCGGTGGTCGATCGGGTGGCGAGCGTGATGAGAGTGGAGGGTGAGCACTGATGGCGCACCAGTGGCGCGGGGTCATCGAGGAGTACCGGGAACGGCTGCCCGTGGAACCGGGGACGAAGGTGGTCACCCTCGGCGAGGGCGGCACCCCGTTGGTCCCCGCGCACCGACTGTCGGCGCAGACCGGCTGCGAGGTGTGGGTCAAGGTCGAGGGCTGCAACCCCACCGGCTCGTTCAAGGACCGCGGGATGACGATGGCCATCACGGTCGCCGTCCAGGCCGGCGCGCAGGCGGTGATCTGCGCCTCCACCGGCAACACCTCGGCGTCGGCGGCCGCCTACGCGACGGCGGCCGGGATGCGCTGCGCGGTGCTCGTCCCGGACGGAAAGATCGCGCTGGGCAAGCTCAGCCAGGCGATCGCGCACGGCGCGACCCTGCTGCAGGTGGACGGCAACTTCGACGACTGCCTGAACCTGGCCCGCAAGCTGGCCGAGGCCTACCCGGTCGAGCTGGTGAACTCGGTCAACCCGGCGCGCATCCAGGGGCAGAAGACCGGCGCCTTCGAGGTGGTGGACTCCCTCGGTGACGCGCCGGACGTGCACTGCCTGCCGGTCGGCAACGCCGGCAACATCACCGCGTACTGGAAGGGCTACTGCGAGTATGCCTCAGACGGGTCGGCCGGCCCTGCGGTGGCCACCCACCGGCCCCGGATGTGGGGGTTCCAGGCGGCCGGCGCGGCGCCGATCGTGTCCGGGCACCCGGTCGACCACCCCGAGACGCTGGCCACGGCGATCCGGATCGGCAACCCGGCCTCCTGGCGGCAGGCGGTCGCCGCCCGGGATGAGTCCGGCGGCCTGATCGAGGCGGTCACCGACGAGGAGATCCTGGCCGCGCACCGGCTGCTGTCTGCCGAGAACGGAGTCTTCGTCGAGCCGGCGTCCGCGGCCGGGGTGGCCGGGCTGCTCAAGCAGCATGCCGCCGGCCGGCTCGACCCCGGTCAGCGGGTCGTGGTCACCGTGACCGGGCACGGCCTGAAGGACCCGCAGTGGGCGCTGCGCGGGGTCGACGGGCAGGAGGTCCGGCCGGCGCGGGTGCCGGTGGACGCCTACTCGGCCGCCGTGGTCCTGGGTCTGGACGGTTGAGGCACCCGGCCACCGTGACCCACCTCCAGCCGCACGACCTGCGCGTCCCCGCCCCACTGCCGGCCGGCCGCTGGGCCACGGTGCGGGTGCCTGCGACCAGCGCCAACCTCGGCCCGGGTTTCGACAGCATGGGCCTGGCGGTGGCGCTGTACGACGTCGTCACGGTCACCGTGCTGCCTGCCGACCCCGGGGCACCGAGCGTCGTGGTGGACGTGGAGGGGGAGGGAGCCGGCGCGGTGCCCACCGGGGAGGAGCACCTGGTGGTGCGCACCCTGCGGTCCGGGCTGGCCGCGGCCGGCGTGCCGGCTCACGGGCCTGGCGCGCCCCGGCTGAGACTGACCTGCCGCAACCGCATCCCGCACGGTCGGGGCCTGGGATCCTCGGCTGCGGCGGGCGCGGTGGGCCTGGTGGCGGCCCGCGCGCTGCTGACCGACGACGACCGGGACCGGGTGGACGAGACGGTGCTGCTGGACCTGGCCACCGACTTCGAGGGACACCCGGACAACGCGGCCGCGGCCCTGCTGGGCGGCTGCACCATCTCCTGGATGGACGCCGAGCACGCCCGCGCGGCCTGCCTGAGGCTGCACCCCGGCGTCCGCGCGGTGCTCTGCGTGCCGGCCGGCCAGCTGCCCACCTCCCGGGCCCGGGCGATGCTGCCCACCCTGGTGCCGCACGGCGACGCGGCGTTCAACGCCGGCCGGTCGGCGCTGCTGGTGCACGCGCTGACCAGCGCCCCCGAGCTGCTGCTGGCGGCCACCCAGGACCGGCTGCACCAGCAGCAGCGAGCCGGGGCGATGGTCACCAGCAGCCGGCTGATCGGGGCGCTGCGCGACCAGGGTCTGGCCGCGGTGGTCTCCGGCGCCGGGCCCAGCGTCCTGGTGCTCGGCGCCGAGCCGGACCTGGCCGCACGGGTCGCTTCGGTGTGCTCAGCGGACTGGAGCGTCGAGGACCCTGGCGTGGACACGGAGGGTGCTCATGTGCTCGGGGCCGGTGAGGGATGAGGCCATCCGGGTCACGCTCGGCGGCTCACCGGTCGTGTCCTGCGTCTGCGCACGCGCGAGTGTTACAGTGATCGTGCAGCCGCGAGTTGGCGATAGCCCCCGCTGCACATGATGGTCTGAACAGCTTCACGATCTCCCCCTCAGACCCGGTGCGCGTTCACGGTTGGCCATGGCCCGGTCCGGGCCCGTACCCGCCCCCCGTTCTGGAGGGGCGGCCGACGAGGGGAAGGATCCTTCGTGACAGACAGCACCCCGACGGTGGTCGAGGACCGCAGCGTCCAGCCGGTCGACGAGCACGTGTCGACCGGCCAGGACGGCGACCCGGGCGCCCCGTCGAACCCCGCATCGCGCCGCCGGCCCTCGCTGGCGACGATGCGGCTGCCCGAGCTGCAGTCCGTGGCGGCTGAGCTCGGCATCGGCGGCACCGGCCGGATGCGCAAGTCCGACCTGCTGGCGGCGATCCGCGAGCGGCAGTCCGGCGGTGCCGGACCGCGCGCCGTGCAGGCCGACGTGCCGCAGGCCGACGTGGCGCAGGCGGATGTGGCCCAGGGCGACGTGGCGCAGGGCGACGTGGCGCAGGCCGACGTGGCGCGGGCCGCGGGCTCGCAGGTCGCCCCGACCAGTCGCACCCGCAGCCGCAGCCGTCGGGCCGGAGCCCCGGCCGGCGCTCCGGGCGAGCGTGCCGGACGCGCGCAGGACGATCAGCGCTCGGCCGAGGAGATCGTCCAGGACCTGCTCCCGGACGTCCCGGCGCCCACCGGCCGCGAGCAGGCGGCCGAGCCGGCGCCGCAGCGGCGCGAGCGCGCCGAGCGGAACGGCTCGAGTGGCCACGGTGCACCCGAGCGCAACGGCGGCGACCGTGGGGCGCCGGAGCAGACCCCGACGGCACGGGAGGATCGGGCCACCGGCGAGCGCACCGATGCGGACGCCGAACGTGACGGACGGCCCGAGCAGCGCACCGACCGTGGCGAGCGTCCGGACCGCGGCGAGCGGACCGAGCGCAACGACCGTGCGGACCGCGGCGAGCGGACCGAGCGCAACGACCGTGCGGACCGCGGCGAGCGGACCGACCGCAACGACCGTCAGGACCGTGGTGAGCGCCCGGATCGTGGCGATCGCAACGACCGTCAGGACCGAGGCGACCGGGGCGACCGGGGCGACCGGGGCGACCGGGGCGAGCAGGGTCCGGCCGGGCACCAGGACGACGACGAGGACGACGGCGACGGCCGCGGCCGTCGCCGCCGGGGTCGTTACCGCGACCGCAAGCGTCGCGGTCGCCCGGGTGCCGAGCCGGCGCCGACCGGGCAGAACGACGAGCCTGAGGTCAGCGACGACGACGTCCTGGTCCCGGTGGCCGGCATCCTGGACATGCTGGACAACTACGCCTTCCTGCGGACCTCGGGGTACCTGCCCAGCCCCAACGACGTGTACGTCTCCCTCGGCCAGGTCAAGAAGAACGGTCTGCGCAAGGGTGATGCGGTCCGTGGTGCCGTGCGTCAGCAGCGGGAGGGCGAGCCGCAGAACACCCGGCAGAAGTTCAACGCCCTGGTCCGGATCGACGAGGTCAACGGCGCCCCGGTGGACGTCACCCGTCACCGGCCCGACTTCGGCAAGCTCACCCCCCTGTATCCGCAGAGCCGGCTGCGGCTGGAGACGCTGAGCACCATCACCTCGACCCGGATCATCGACCTGGTGGCCCCGATCGGGAAGGGCCAGCGCGGGTTGATCGTGTCCCCGCCGAAGGCCGGCAAGACGATGGTGCTGCAGGCGATCGCCAACGCCATCACCACGAACAACCCCGAGTGCCACCTGATGGTCGTGCTGGTCGACGAACGACCCGAAGAGGTCACCGACATGCAACGCACGGTCAAGGGTGAGGTGATCGCGTCCACCTTCGACCGCCCCGCGGACGACCACACCACGGTGGCCGAGCTGGCCATCGAGCGGGCCAAGCGGCTGGTGGAGCTCGGGCACGACGTCGTCGTGCTGCTGGACTCCATCACCCGGCTGGGCCGGGCGTACAACCAGTCCGCCCCGGCCAGCGGCCGCATCCTGTCCGGCGGCGTGGACTCCAGCGCGCTGTACCCGCCCAAGCGGTTCTTCGGCGCCGCCCGCAACATCGAGGACGGCGGGTCGCTGACCATCCTGGCCACCGCCCTGGTGGAGACGGGTTCGAAGATGGACGAGGTCATCTTCGAGGAGTTCAAGGGCACCGGGAACATGGAGCTCAAGCTCTCTCGGCAGCTGGCCGACAAGCGGATCTTCCCGGCCGTCGACGTCAACGCCTCCGGCACCCGCCGGGAGGAGATCCTGATGTCGAAGGAGGAGCTCAGCATCGTCTGGAAGCTGCGCCGGGTGATGGGCGCGCTGGACCCCCAGCAGGCCATCGAGCTGCTCCTGGACCGGGTGCGGCAGACCAGGAGCAACGCCGAGTTCCTGATGCAGGTGCAGAAGACCACGCCGGTGCCCGGCCGCGGCGGGGACGACTGATCGAGCCTGGGTGCCGCCGCCGGTCAGTACGCTGACCGGCGGCGGTGCTGCTCCTGGAGCACGGCGGACAGCTCCTCGCCGGTCATCGGCGCCCCGGTCAGGTAGCCCTGCACCTGTTGGCAGCCCAGCCGGCGCAGGTCAGCCAGCTGCGCCGGGGTCTCCACGCCCTCGGCGACCGAGGTGAGGTCCAGGGTGCGGGCCAGCCCGGCGACGGCGGCCACGATGGCCTCGTCGGCGTCGCCGTGGCCCAGGTCGGCCACGAACGAACGGTCGATCTTCACCGTGCTCACCGGGAAGGCCTTCAGGTAGGCCAGCGAGGAGTAGCCGGTGCCGAAGTCGTCGATGGCCAGCCGGACCCCATCCTCGGTCAGCGTGACCAGGTCGGCCCTGACCTGCGGCCCCGCCTCGACCAGGACCCGCTCGGTGATCTCCAGGGTGAGCCGCCGGGGGTCCAGCCCGGCGGCGTCGGTGGCCACCGTGACCTGCTCGCAGATCGCCCGGTGCCCCACCTGGCGGCCGGACACGTTGACCGACAGGCTGATCGACTGCGCCGCGGCGGCGTCCCAGCCGGCCAGCTCGCGGCAGGCCTCGCGCAGCACCCAGCCGCCGATCGGGACGATCAGGTCACTGGCCTCGGCGACGTCGATGAAGTGCTCGGGCGTGACCAGACCACCCTGCGGGCCGGTCATCCGCAGCAGCGCCTCGACCGAGACCACGTGGCCGCTGTGGATGTCCACGATCGGTTGGTAGAGCAGCCGGAACCCGCCCTCGCGCAGCGCGGTGCGCAGCTCCTCCTCCACCGCCAGCCTGGCCATCGCCCGGTGGTGCAGCCGGTCGTCGTAGACCTCCCAGCCCTGCCCGTCACCCGCTTTGGCGTGGTACATGGCGACGTCGGCCTGACGCAGCAGCTCCTCGCCGGTGACCCGCGGGTCCCGGCTGATGGTGATGCCGACGCTCGGGCGGACCTGCAACCGGCGACGGGCCACGGTCATCGGTGCGCCGATCGCGGCCACCAGGCGCTCGGCGATCGCCACCGCCTGCAGCTCCTCAGCGACCAGGGCGGCGACCACGAACTCGTCCCCGGCCAGGCGGGCCGCGAGGTCGGGCGCCCGGACGGTCAGCGACAGCCGGCGGCCGACCTCGCGGATCACCTCGTCACCGGCCTCGTGGCCCAAGGTGTCGTTGACGTCCTTGAAGTGGTCCAGGTCCAGGTACAGGACGGCGAGATACCGTTCGTGCCGGCCCAGGTCACCGAGCATCGTGGCGAGCTGGTCGCCGAGCAGGTGCCGGTTGGCCAGGCCGGTCAGCGCGTCGTACATGGCCCGGCGGGCCAGCGCCTCCTCGGCCAGCCGCCGGTCGGTGACATCCTCCAGGTGGCAGATGAGCTGCTCGCCACCGTCCGCGCCGTGGATCCGGGAGCAGCTGACGCGCAGCCACATCCAGCTCCGGTCGGCCCGGCTGAACCGGTACTCCCCGACGGTCTGCGTCTCCCGACCGGCCAGCAGGGCCGCGACTCTCACCCGCACCTGCGGTCGGTCATCCGGGTGCAGCAGTCGGGCCATGTCCCCGGTGGTCAGCCGGTCGCTGCTCCAGCCGGTGAGCTGGACCAGCGCGCGGTTGGCCCGCAGCAAGTGCGGCCGGCCCGCCTCCACGTCCAGCAGCAGCATCCCGACCGGCGCGTCCTCGAACGCCGCCCGGAACCGGGTCTCGCTGGCGCTCAGTGCCTCCGCCGCGACCACTCGGTCGGTGACGTCCCGCCAGACCGACATCACCTCCGCCTCCAGGCGCACCATCCGCAGGTCCACCCAGGCCGGCGGGGCCTGGCCGGTCCCCTCCTGCGCCGGCCCCACCGGCACGGCGTCGCGGATCAGCGGGTCGCCGTCCTCGAGCACGTCGAACCAGGCGCCCACCGCCACCGGGGCCTGCCAGCTGTCCGAGGCGAGCAGCGAGGCGCCCACCGGCACCGCCTGCGGCACCGCCTCGTTGCGGTAGGTCACGGTGAGGTCGACGACCCGTCCGTCCGGGCCGTACGTGGGGGCGGCGATCAGAACGGGATCGAGCATGGCGTCCAGCGCCGCCTGGAAGCGTCGCTGGTTGTGCAGCAGAGCGTCCTGCGCGCGGACCCGGTCGGTGACGTCACGCCAGGTGATCAGGAACTGCTCCTGCACCCGCTGCGCGTTGACGTCGACCCAGACCCGTCCGGTCGGCAGGTCCAGCGCCATCATCTCCCGGACCATCGGCACGCCGGACTCGTAGGCCCGCACGTAGTCGGCGAACAGCGACGGCGAGGAGGCCATCGTGGCGCGTGCGGTGATCGAGGCGTCCATCGGCGTCCCCCAGCGATCGGCCGCGTCGTTGGTGTAGACCACGACCAGGTCCACCAGCCGGCCCTGGTCGTCACGGACCGGCCGGCTGATGACCACTGGGTCGAGCAGGGCGTCCAGCGCCTCCCGGGTCCGGCGTTCGCCGACGGCGACCTGCTCGGCCAGCTGCGCCTGCCGGACGGTGTCGGCGATCCGCTCGGCGATCCGCTCCAGCAGCGGTACCGGGTCGCCCGGGGCACCGGCGCTGAACCGTCCGGGCAGGCGGGAGCCGATGTGCAGCACTCCGACCAGCTGGTCGTCACTGACCAGGGGGACGCCGCCGACGCTGACGATGCCCGCCTCGGCCAGCACGGGGGAGACCATCTTCACGGCCGACAGGTCCGCCAGCACCCAGGGTCGGCGGGTGGCGGCGATCGTCCCGGCGAAGCCGTGGCCGAGCGGGATCCGGGTGCTGCCCGCGGCACCGGCCGGCAGACCGAGGTCGGCCCCTCCGACCAGGTGTGTGCCGCCGGGATCGAGCAGCAGCACCCGGGCGCTGTCCGCGCCGGTCAGCCGCACGATCCGGCGCAGCAGCAGGTCCAGCCGCGCCGCGAGGTCGTCGGCGCCGGAGATGGCCGCGGTCAGCTCCTCGAGCTGGGACAGCGCAGCCGAGGTCTGGCTGACCTGCCCGCGCAGCGCGACGTCGATCGCCTCCAGCCGGGCGAGCGAACCGGCACGCTCGGACACCATCGTGGCGATCATCCAGCCGGTGACCAGCGTGACCACCGCGAAGACCTGCCCGGGCAGGACCGCCAGGTACCCGGCCGCCCGGCCGCCGACCAGCGTCAGGGCCGCATCCGGGTGCGGCAGGGCCAGGGTCAGGGCGACCAGCAGCGGGACCACCGTGCAGGCGGCCAACCGGCCCAGCCGAGCGGTGCTGATCAGCGCCAGGGCCAGCGCGGGCCAGGCCAGGCCCGGGCGGACCGCTCCGCTGAGCTCGGCGGCCGGTTGCACCAGCGCCACCAGCGCCACCAGCGCCCCGGCCCAGCCGGTCAGCTCCAGCCAGTCTCGGCGCCGGACCAGGGCCATGCGGTCGGCCAGCACCGCAGCCGGGGTCAGGGCCACGATGCCGATGCCCTGGCCGGCGGTCCACCACCAGATGGCCAGCGCCGGGTTGTCGCCCGGCGTCCCGCCGGTCAGCAACCGGACCAGCGGCACGGCGACCAGCCCGCCGACCGCGGCCGCCGAGAAGGACCCGACCAGGAACTGCGTCGTGGTCCCCGGCCGGTCGACGTACCTGCGGCTGGGCATCCACCGGTCGGCCAGGACGGTGAAGACGAGGGTCTGCGTCAGCGCGCCGGCTCCGTACCCGAGGGCAGCCGGGGCCGGGTCCCCGACCATCAGCCGGAACACCGCGGTGCCGACCGCGGCAACGGCGAGGACGAGCGGCCGTAGCCGCCGGGGGAGCAGCAGCATGGCGGCGGTGACCGTGCCGGCGGTCGGCACGGCGACCAGCGGCCGACCGCTGCCGGGTACCAGCCGCAGAGCCAGGTAGGTGAGCAGCAGGTAGCCGGCCGCCAGCCCGGCCGCGGCGACCCATGGGCGCCGTGCGTTCACGGCCCATCGGGCTGCTGTCACGTCCACCACCCCCCCGACGCCTCAGGCCGACGCCCACACGGGCGGCGGCCCGGCTGGGGGCCCAAACAGTTGCTGAACGTGAGCCGCCCACTACCCTACGGCATCACTTCGGTGCCGGCAGCCGGGCGCGAGGATGTGCTCAGCGCCGCGTCAGGCGCCCACCCGGGACAGCGACCAGTCGACCGCCGCGGCCACGTGCAGAGCGGTGGTCGGGAAGAGCGGCACGCTGCTGTCGCCGCTACCGACCAGAAGCTCGATCTCGGTGCAGCCGAGCACCACGCCCTGGGCTCCGGCCTGCACCAGCCGCTCGATCACTGCGCGGAACAGCTCGCGCGAGGGTTCGGTGAACCTGCCGCGGCACAGCTCCTGATAGATCACCCGGTGCACCTCCCGGCGGTCCGGCGCCGGGGGCACCAGCACGCTCAGGCCGTGCCCGGCCAGCCGCTCGCGGTAGAAGGGCTGCTCCATGGTGAACGCCGTGCCCAGCAGCCCGACCCGGTGCAGGCCGGCCGCGGTCACCGCCGCGGCGGTCACGTCGGCCAGGTGCAGCAGCGGGACGTCGATGCCCTGCTGCACCTGGTCGGCGACCAGGTGCATGGTGTTGGTGCAGAGCAGGACGATGCCTGCGCCGCCGGCCTGGAGCCCGCGGGCGGCCTCGGTCAGCAGCCGCGCCGCGGCTGGCCAGTCACCGGCTGCCTGCAACCGCTCGACGACCGCGAAGTCCAGCGAGCGCAGCAGCACCTGGGCCGAGGCCAGGCCGCCGCGGCGCTGCGCGACCAGCTCGTTGGCCAGCCGGTAGTAGGCCGCGCTGGACTCCCAGCTCATCCCGCCCAGCATGCCGATCACCCGGGGTCCAGGTTCCATGCCGGGCAGCATGGCACGGCGACGCCCGACCCGGCGTCGGTCGGTCGGTGCCCGGCCGGCCGGAGCGCGGCACCGGAATGCGCGGGCACCAGGTCACGTTGAGCCGTCTGGCACACTGGAGAAGGTTCCGGTTCACGGCGCGGCCCCGAACGACGGGCGCCGCCGACCCGGCGACCACGACCCCGAGGAGCACAGGATGAAGAGCGGGATCCACCCCGAGTACGTGCAGACCCAGGTGACCTGCACCTGCGGCGCGACGTTCACCACCCGGAGCACGGCCACCAGCGGCGAGATCCGCGCCGACGTGTGCAGCCAGTGCCATCCCTTCTACACCGGCAAGCAGAAGATCATGGACACCGGCGGCCGGGTCGCCAGGTTCCAGAAGCGGTACGGCAAGCAGACCGCCAAGTAGCAGCCCAGACGCGGGTCGCGCCCGTCCACCAGGACGGGAGCGGCCCGCGTCTGCCGTTCCCGCTTCTCGCTCCCACCCCCCGCGTCGACCGTGATGGCGCGTCGGCCCGGTCGGCTCGCCCCGACCACCCGTTCGCTGGTCGTGATCTGCAATCCGCGTCGGCCTCCGGGCGGCGCCCGGAAGGACCGTGATGACCTCGACCGCCTCATCGATCCTGCAGGCGCTGCGCAACGAGCACGCCGAGCTGGAGCAGAGGCTGGCCGAACCCGCGGTGCACGCCGACCCCGGCCGCGCCCGGACCCTGGGCCGGCGGTACGCCGAGCTGTCCGCCGTCGTCTCGACCGCCGCGCAGCTCGAGGCGGCGCAGGGGGACCTGGCGACCGCCCACGAGCTGGCGCAGGACGACGAGGGGTTCGCCGCCGAGCTGCCGGGCCTGCGCAGCCAGGTGGAGGCGCTGACCGAGCGGTTGCACCGGCTGCTGGTGCCCCGGGACCCCGACGACGACCGCGACGTCATCCTGGAGGTCAAGGCCGGTGAGGGCGGGGAGGAGTCCGCCCTGTTCGCCGGCGACCTGGTGCGGATGTACCTGCGCTACGCCGAGCGGCGGGGGTGGCGGGCCGAGGTGCTGGACGCCACCGAGAGCGACCTGGGCGGCTACAAGGACGTGTCGGTGGCGATCAAGGCCCGGGGTGCGCCCGAGCCGGGGGACGGCGTCTTCGCCCGGCTGAAGTTCGAGGGCGGGGTTCACCGGGTGCAGCGGGTCCCGGTGACCGAGTCGGCAGGGCGGATCCACACCAGCGCGGCCGGCGTCCTGGTCCTGCCCGAGGTGGAGGACGCCGCCGAGGTGGAGCTGGACCAGAACGAGCTGCGGGTCGACGTCTTCCGGTCCTCCGGGCCCGGCGGCCAGAGCGTGAACACCACCGACTCGGCGGTGCGGATCACCCACCTGCCGACCGGCATCGTGGTCAGCTGCCAGAACGAGAAGTCCCAGCTGCAGAACAAGGAGCAGGCGCTGCGGATCCTGCGGGCCCGGCTGCGGGCCCGTGCCCAGGAGGCGGCCGACGAACAGGCCTCGCAGGTCCGGCGCTCACAGGTGCGCACCGTCGACCGGTCCGAGCGGATCCGGACCTACAACTTCCCCGAGAACCGGATCGCCGACCACCGCACCGGCTACAAGGCCTACAACCTCGACCAGGTGCTGGACGGCGACCTCGACCCCGTGCTGCAGTCCTGTGTGGACGCCGACGAGGCCGAGCGGATGACCGACGCGGCGCTCGGGTGAGCGGTCCCGGCGCCGATCCGAGCCGTGACTCTCGATCGGGATCGCTTGATCACAGGGACGGCGGTCGCTCGCATGACCACGGGGGGTTGCGGGCGGCGGTGGGGGAGGGGGCACGGCAGCTGGCGGCGGCCGGCATCCCGGACGGCGCGCACGACGTCCGGCTGCTGGCCGCGCACCTGCTCGGGGTCGACCTGACCGAGCTGGCCCGCCTGGAGGTGCTCGGTCACGACGCCCCGCCGCGGCTGGCCGAGCTGGTCCGGGCGCGGGCCGAGCGGGTCCCGGTCCAGCACCTGACCGGCCGCGCCGGGTTCCGGCGCCTGGAGCTGGCGGTGGGCCCGGGGGTGTTCGTGCCCCGGCCGGAGACCGAGCTGCTGGTCGACCTGGTGCTCGCCGAGCTGGCGGGCGCCGCCGGCCCGGCGAGCACGGTGGTCGACCTGTGCACCGGGTCCGGCGCGATCGCCCTGGCGGTCGCCGACGAGCTGCCGCGGGCCCGGGTCGTGGCGCTGGAGCTGGACCCGGACGCCCTGGCCTGGGCGCGGGCCAACGTGGACCGGCTGGGGCTGGCCGAGCGGGTGCAGCTGCGCCGGGGGGACGTGCGCGACTGCCCGCGGACGGCGCTGGCCGACCTGCGGGGCGAGGTGGACGTGGTGGTGGCCAACCCGCCGTACATCCCGACCGGGTCGGTGCCGGTCGACCCCGAGGTCCGCGACCACGACCCGCGGGTCGCGCTGTACGGCGGAGGGCCGGACGGCCTGGACCTGCCGCGGGCCGTGCTGGGCGCCGCGGCCGGGCTGCTGCGCCTCGGTGGGCTGCTGGTCATGGAGCACGCCGACGTCCAGGGTCCGGGCACCCGGCGGCTGGCCGGTGCCGGGTGGACGCAGGTGCGCACCGTGCCGGACCTGACCGGGCGTGACCGGGTGCTGACGGCGCGGCGGGCCGGCCAGGGTGCGGCCGACCGGGTCGCCGGCGGTGGGAGACTGCACCGGTGAGCCAGCTCTTCGACTGCACCCAGGCCGGCCCCCGCTCGCGCGGGTTGGAGCGGGCCAGGCGCGCGATCAGCGCCGGGGAGCTGGTCGTGCTGCCCACCGACTCCGGCTACGCGGTGGCCTGCGACGCGTTCTCCCCCGGCGGGGTGGACCAGCTGACGATGGCCCGCGGGCGGCGGGTGGCGCCGCCGGTCTTCGTGCCGCACGCGCGCACCCTGGACGGGATCGCCGCCCAGATCAGCCCCCAGTGCCGCGACCTGGCCGAGACGTTCTGGCCGGGCGGGCTGACCCTGGTCTGCCACGCCCAGCCCACCCTGATGTGGGACCTGGGCGGGGACCGCAGCCGGGTCGCGGTCCGGATGCCGCTGCACGCCGTGGCCCTGGAGCTGCTGGAGGCGACCGGCCCGCTGGCCGCCACCGGGGCGCACCTGGCCGGTGGCCCGCCGGCCGGCGGCTGCGACCAGGCCCAGGCCCAGCTCGGGGAGTCGGTGGCCTGCTACCTGGACGCCGGCCCCTGCGCCGAGCTGGAGCCCTCGACGGTGGTGGACACCACCGGGGAGCGGCCGGTGCTGCTGCGGTCGGGGGCGATCGGCCTGGACCGGCTGCGCGAGGTGGTGCCCGACCTGCAGGACCTCGCCGCGCCGGTCGGCTGAGCCGATGCGGGGCTACCTCTACATCGTCCTGGTCGCGGCCGCGGTGACCTACCTGAGCACGCCGCTGGCCCGGGTCGGGGCCCGTGCGCTCGGGGCCATCACCCCGCTGCGCGACCGGGACGTGCACCTGGTCCCGATCCCCCGGATGGGCGGGACGGCGATGCTGCTGGGTTTCGCCGCGGCGATCCTGGCCGCCAGCCGGATGCCGTTCCTGCACCAGGTCTACGGGGACGGCAACCCCTGGGTGATCCTGGCCGGGGCCAGCGCGGTCTGCCTGCTCGGGGTCGCCGACGACGTCTGGAGCCTGGACGCCGTCACCAAGCTGGCCGGTCAGGCGCTGGTCCTGGGCCTGATGGCCTGGCAGGGGGTCCAGCTGGTCTCCCTGCCGGTGGCCGGGGTGACGATCCCCAGCTCCCAGACCCTGCTGGTGCTGACCGTGCTGGCCGGGCTGGTCACGATCAACGCGGTCAACTTCGTCGACGGCCTGGACGGTCTGGCGGCCGGGGTGGTCGGGATCGCCGGTACCGCCTTCTTCGTCTACTCCTACCTGCTCTCCCGCGACGCCAACCCCAGCGACTACTCCTCGCTGGCCTCGCTGGTCACCGCCGCCCTGATCGGGGCCTGCCTGGGCTTCCTGCCGCACAACTTCAACCCGGCGCGGATCTTCATGGGCGACAGCGGCTCGATGCTGATCGGCCTGCTGCTGGCCACCTCGACGATCACCATCACCGGCCAGGTGGACCCGGCGATCCAGGGCAGCCGGATCGCGCCGGCCTTCTTCCCGATCCTGCTGCCGCTGGCCATCCTGGCGCTGCCCTTCCTGGACCTGCTGCTGGCGGTCGCCCGCCGGTTGCGGTCCGGGCGGATGCCCTGGCACCCCGACCGCCTGCACCTGCACCACCGGATGCTGGACCTGGGCCACAGCCAGGCCTCCGCCGTCCTGGTGCTGTACGCCTGGACGGCGACCGTGGCCTTCTCGGTCGCCTCGATGGCCTTCATACCGGTGGCCGACGCCGTGCTCGGCGGTCTGGGCGCCGCGCTGGTCTCCGCTGTGCTCACCGCCTGGCCGCGGCTGCGTCCACGACTCCGGGGCGGGACGGCGTGAGCGCGCCGGCGCCCGGTGCCGCCACGCAGGACGTGGCCGGCGCGATGTGGCGCGGGGGCGCGCTGCCGGCGGCCGCCGGGATGGCGCTCGTCGTGCTCATCAGCACCCTGTGGGGCTGGCGGGCGGTGCTCGGGGCACTGCTCGGGGCGGTGCTGCTGCTGCTCGCCTTCCGGGTGCCGACCTGGCTGATGCGACGCTCGGCGGCGCTGTCGCCGGTGGCGGTGATGGCCCTCTCGCTGGCCGGCTTCGCCGCCCTGGTCCTGCTGCTCGGGGTCGTGCTCGTCGGCCTCGGTGACGCAGAGTGGTTCTCCGGCGTGGCCGTCGCGGCCTCGCTGATCGTCGGCGCGGTGCTGTTCGCCGCCGGGCAGCTGCGCGCGGTGTCCCGGCTGCGGATCCCGGTGTTCGGGCCGCCGCCGGAGCCGCCGCCCGTCCCGCCGGGCCCCTCAGCCGCCAGGGGAGAGGTCGACGGCCCGCCACGGCCGCAGCCCGGTGGGCATTGAGCAGCGGCGATGCGCTGATAGGGTTTCACCCGATGGACGACGAGGCCCACCGCCGTACCGGCGCTGCCGGTGAGTCAGCGGGTCTCACCGTCTTCGCGTACATGATCTCCGGACCGCTGGTCTACGGCGGTGCGGGGTTCCTGCTGGACCGCTGGCTCGGCTGGGGGTTCCTGCTCCCGGTCGGCCTGGTGGTGGGTGTGGCACTGGCCCTCTACCTGATCACTGTCCGGTACCGTACGCGGTGACCGTCCCTGGCCCCTCCGGCGCTGAACCCGCCGGTCGTGACTGTAGGTGAGGAGAGCCCGTGAGCTTCGCGCTCGCTGCCGAAGGCGTCGGCTACCAGAGCCCGGGTGTGCCGGACTTCTGGCAACCGCTGATCGGGAGCGGTGCCTTCGCGGTGACCAGGTCCTCGATCGTGATCCTGCTCTCGGTCGGGCTGCTGTCCTGGTGGCTGGTGGCCGGCACCCGGAACCTGGGTGTGGTGCCCAGCAAGGGCCAGTTCTTCATCGAGCAGGTCTACGGGCTGGTCCGCAACTCGGTCGCCCGTGACCTGATCGGCAGCCGCGAGTTCCTGCGTTTCGTGCCGCTGCTGTTCTCGATGTTCCTCCTGCTGCTGGTCAACAACCTGTTCGGGGTCACCCCCCTGGTGAACTTCCCGACCACCAGCCGGGTGGCCTTCCCGACCGCGCTGGCCCTGATCGTGTTCGTGCTCTACCACGCGCTGGGCATCAAGCGGATGGGTTTCGGCGGCTACTTCAAGCACATGATCCCCGAGGGGGTGCCCGGCTGGGTCCTGATCCTGCTCTTCCCGCTGGAGCTGGTGACCTACTTCTTCACCCGGCCGGTGACGCTGGCCCTGCGGTTGTTCGGCAACATGTTCGCCGGGCACCTGCTGATCCTGCTGTTCGTCACCGGCGGGGAGTACCTGATCCTGCACTCGGGGAACGCCGGCTACATCCCGGTCGGGGTCTTCTCCTACATCATGGCCTTCGTCATGACCGTCTTCGAGATCCTGGTGGAGTTCCTGCAGGCCTACATCTTCGTGCTGCTGGCCGCCCTGTACATCGCCGGCTCGCTGGCCGACGAGCACTGACCGACCGGCCCGGTTGCCCCGGGCCGCCACCGGCCCGGGCCCCGGCCCGAGCCACGACGAGAACCGGCCGAGACCGCGCCGCCCTCCCGCCCGGCGGGTGGACGGACGAGGCCTGAGCTGAACCCCGTCGGTGACGCCGTCGCCGGGGACCGGAAGATCCGGGGCGCACGCGCCGGAGACAGAGAGGAACGAGGAAGCACCATGAGCGGCAACATTGCGATCCTGGGATACGGCCTTTCCGCGATCGGCCCGGGTATCGGCGTCGGTCTGATCTTCGCCGCCTACATCAGCGGCGTGGCCCGTCAGCCCGAGGCCCGGGGCATGCTCCAGCCGATCGCCTTCCTGGGCTTCGCGCTGGCCGAGGCGCTGGCCATCTTCGGTCTGGCGCTCGCCTTCGTCTTCCGCTGACCGGCGCATCGCTGACCTGACGGCATCGAGAGACTGGGAGTGAGCGTGCAGGCATTCATCCCGCTCGCCGCCACGAGCGGCGGCGAGGGCTTCTGGGCCACGGCGTACCCGATCATCCCCCACCCGGGCGAGCTGATCTTCGGCTTCCTCGCCATCGGCATCCTGTGGTACGTGGCCGCCAAGACGGTCGTCCCCAGGCTGGAGACGATGTACGGCGAGCGAGCCGCCGCGATCGAGGGCGGTATCGAGCGCGCCGAGGCCGCGCAGGCCGAGGCCGCCGCGGTGCTGGAGGAGTACCAGCAGCAGCTGGCCGACGCCCGCGCCGAGGCCGGCCGGATCCGGGAGCAGGCCCGGGCCGAGGGCTCCCAGATCATCGCCGAGCTGCGGGAGCGCGCGCAGAGCGAGGCGAGCCGGATCACCGCCTCGGCGCAGCAGCAGATCGAGGCCGAGCGCCAGCAGGCGGTCGTCCAGCTGCGCAGCGAGATCGGGGCGATGGCCACCGAGCTGGCCTCCCGGATCGTCGGGGAGTCGTTGACCGACGAGGCCCGGCAGAGCCGGGTGGTCGACCGTTTCCTGGCCGACCTGGAGGCCGAGCCGGCCAGCGACGGCGCCGCCCAGGCCGGGCGCTGATGCGCACCGTCAGCCGGGAGGCCACGGCCGCCGCCCACGAGCGGCTGGACGCGCTGCTGGCCGACCGCTCGGTGGACGCCTGGCAGGCGGGGGAGGAGCTGTTCGCCGTCACCGGTGCGCTGACCTCCTCGGCCGGGGTCCGGCGGGCGCTGACCGACGCCTCCCGCGACGGTCAGGCGCGGGCCGGGCTGGTCAGCCGGCTGTTCGGGCCGCACGTGTCCGAGGGCGTGCTGGACCTGCTCTCGGGCATGGTCCGCGGCCGGTGGTCGGCGCCGGCGGACCTCACCGAGGCGGTCGAGGCGCTCGGCGTCGATGCCTTCCTGGCCTCGGCCGAGCGCAACGGGCGGCTGGACGGGGTGGAGGACGAGCTGTTCCGGTTCGGCCGGATCGCCGGGGCCGACCCGGGCCTGAGGGACGCCTTCTCCGCCCGCGCCGAGGGCGCGGACCGCAAGGAGGCGCTGGTCCGCAGTCTGCTGGAGGGCAAGGCCGCCCCGGAGACGGTGCGGCTGGCGGTGCAGGCGGTGCTGGCCCCCCGGGGCCTGCGCCCGGAGCACGTGCTGGAGTCCTACGTGGAGGCCGCCGCCCGGCGCCGGCACCAGCTGGTCGCCCACGTCACCGCCGCCGTCCCGCTCACCGAGGAGCAGCGCACCCGCCTCGGTGAGGCGCTGGCCCGCAGCCAGGGCCGGCCGGTGCAGCTGAACATCGACGTCGACCCCGACCTGGTCGGTGGTCTGCGGGTCGAGCTGGGTGGCGAGGTGATCGACGGCACGGTGGCGAGCAGGCTGGACGAGGCGCGCCGCCGACTGGCGGGCTGACCCCCATCGGGGGTCGGATGGCAACACGAGGCAGGGTCGGGCTGCACACGGCAGCGCCGGCAGGGACACACCCCGGCCACCCGGTCGGTGAGCGAGCAGAGAGCAGGAACGCCAGATGACGGAGCTGACGATCCGCCCGGAGGAGATTCGGGAAGCGCTGGACGCCTTCGTCCAGTCCTACGAGCCCGGTGCGGCCTCCCGCGAGGAGGTCGGGCGGGTCTCCGAGGCGATGGACGGCATCGCGCAGGTCGAGGGCCTGCCCAGCGTGATGGCCAACGAGCTGCTGGAGTTCGAGGACGGCACGCTGGGCCTGGCCCAGAACCTCGACGTGCGCTCGATCGGCGTCGTGGTGCTCGGTGAGTTCCTCGGTATCGAGGAGGGCCAGACCGTCCGGCGGACCGGGGAGATCCTGTCCGTCCCGGTCGGCGACGGCTACCTGGGCCGAGTGGTGGACCCGCTCGGACGCCCGATCGACGGGCTCGGCGACATCGACGCCGAGGCCCGCCGAGCGCTGGAGCTGCAGGCCCCCTCGGTGGTCCAGCGCCAGGGGGTGAGCGAGCCGATGATGACCGGGATCAAGGCGATCGACTCGATGACCCCGATCGGGCGCGGGCAGCGCCAGCTGATCATCGGCGACCGGCAGACCGGCAAGACCGCGATCGCGATCGACACGATCATCAACCAGCGGGCGAACTGGGAGTCCGGGGACCCGGACAAGCAGGTCCGCTGCGTGTACGTGGCGATCGGCCAGAAGGGCTCCACCATCGCCTCGGTCCGCGGCGCCCTGGAGGAGAACGGCGCCCTGGAGTACACCACCATCGTGGCCGCGCCGGCCTCCGACCCGGCCGGCTTCAAGTACCTCGCCCCGTACACCGGCTCGGCCATCGGCCAGCACTGGATGTACAACGGCAAGCACGTGCTGATCATCTTCGACGACCTGACCAAGCAGGCCGAGGCCTACCGCTCGGTGTCCCTGCTGCTGCGCCGGCCGCCGGGCCGCGAGGCCTACCCCGGCGACGTCTTCTACCTGCACAGCCGGCTGCTCGAGCGCTGCGCCAAGCTCTCCGACGAGATGGGTGCCGGCTCGATGACCGGCCTGCCGATCATCGAGACCAAGGCCAACGACGTCTCGGCCTACATCCCGACCAACGTCATCTCGATCACCGACGGTCAGATCTTCCTGGAGTCGGACCTGTTCAACGCCAACGTGCGGCCGGCCGTCAACGTCGGCATCTCGGTCTCCCGGGTCGGTGGCGCGGCGCAGACCAAGGCGATGAAGTCGGTGTCGGGCTCGCTGCGGGTCGACCTGGCCCAGTTCCGGGCCCTGGAGGCGTTCGCGATGTTCGCCTCCGACCTGGACGCCGCCTCCCGGGCCCAGCTGGCCCGGGGCCAGAAGCTCGTCGAGCTGCTCAAGCAGCCGCAGTACAGCCCGTACGCGATGGAGGAGCAGGCGGTCTCGATCTGGACCGGCACCTCCGGTGAGCTGGACGACGTGCCGACCGAGGACGTCACCCGGTTCGAGTCCGAGCTGCTGGACCACCTGCGCCGGTCCACCGACATCCTGACCACCATCCGGGAGACCGGGAAGGTGGAGGAGGACACCGTGGAGTCGCTGCGGACGGCGTTGCGCGAGTTCAAGGACGGGTTCCAGACCGGCGGCGGGCAGTCCCTGGCCCGGCCCGGTCACGAGGAGTCCGAGCCGATGGACGAGGAGAACGTCGGCCAGGAGCAGATCGTCCGCCAGAAGCGCGGCTGACGGGGGCGAGAAGGAGGGGAGGACGAGGACATGGGAGCCCAGCTCCGCGTGTACCGCCAACGGATCCGCTCGGTCCAGGCGACGAAGAAGATCACCCGGGCGTTCGAGCTGATCGCCGCCTCACGGATGGTCAAGGCCCAGCAGCGCACGGCGGCCTCCACGCCCTACGCCCGGGCGATCACCCGGGCGGTGTCGGCGGTGGCCACCTACTCCAACGAGGACCACCCGCTGACCACCGAGAAGCAGGACGTCACGCGCGCGGCGGTGCTGCTGGTCACCAGCGACCGCGGGCTGGCCGGCGCCTACTCCTCCGGGGTGCTCAAGGAGGGCGAGAAGCTGGCCCAGCTGCTGCGCAGCGAGGGTAAGACGGTGGTGCCGTACGTGGCCGGCCGCAAGGGCATCGCCTACTACCGGTTCCGCGGCCGGGAGCTGGCCGGGGAGTGGAGCGGCTTCTCCGACGGACCCTCCTACGAGGACGCCCGGACGATCGCCGGGACGCTGATCGAGGCGTTCCTGACCGACCAGGACGAGGGCGGGGTGGACGAGATCCACATCGTCTACACCCGCTTCGTCAACATGGTCACCCAGGAGCCGGAGGTGATCCGGCTGCTGCCGCTGGAGGTGGTGGAGGGCGAGCACCCCCCGGAGGAGCACGAGGTCCTGCCGCTGTACGAGTTCGAGCCCTCCGCGGGCGCGGTGCTGGACGCGCTGCTGCCCAAGTACGTCGAGAGCCGGATCTTCAACGCCCTACTGCAGGCGGCGGCCAGCGAGCTGGCCTCCCGGCAGCGGGCGATGAAGTCGGCCACCGACAACGCT
Organism: uncultured Actinomycetota bacterium; assembly: GCA_963821825.1. Lineage (GTDB taxonomy): Bacteria > Actinomycetota > Actinomycetes > Actinomycetales > Kineosporiaceae > CAWGFD01. Next base: position 2,951,922 of record CAWGFD010000002.1, on the reverse strand, counting down.
GAGGAGCTGATCAAGCGCTACGTGCGGCTGGCCAACACCGCCCGCCAGTCGGAGATCACCCAGGAGATCAGCGAGATCGTCGGTGGGGCGAATGCCCTGGCCGATGCCAGCAACGCGAGCTAGTACCCGAAGACGCCGGAGAGTGAGAGACCACCCATGACTGCCACTGCCCCCGAGAAGGTCGAGGCCGGCGCCACCGCGACCGGCCGCGTGTCCCGCGTCATCGGACCCGTCGTCGACATCGAGTTCTCCCAGGACTCCATGCCGGAGATGTACAGCGCGCTGCACGTCGAGGTCACCCTGGGTGAGGCCAAGCGGCTGCTCACCCTGGAGGTCGCCCAGCACATCGGCGACAACATGGTGCGCGCCATCTCCATGCAGCCCACCGACGGGCTGGTGCGCGGCGCCCCGGTCACCGACACTGGCTCGCCGATCAGCGTGCCCGTCGGTGACATCACCAAGGGCCATGTGTTCAACACCATCGGTGAGTGCCTGAACCTGGCCGAGGGCGAGAAGCTCGAGGTCACCGAGCGCTGGCCGATCCACCGCACGGCTCCGCCGTTCGACCAGCTCGAGTCCAAGACCGAGATGTTCGAGACCGGGATCAAGGTCATCGACCTGCTCACGCCCTACGTGCTCGGCGGCAAGATCGGCCTGTTCGGCGGCGCCGGGGTCGGCAAGACGGTGCTGATCCAGGAGATGATCTACCGCGTCGCGGAGAACTTCGGCGGTGTGTCGGTGTTCGCCGGGGTCGGTGAGCGCACCCGGGAGGGCAACGACCTGATCGCCGAGATGACCGAGACCGGCGTCATCGAGAAGACCGCGCTGGTCTTCGGCCAGATGGATGAGCCGCCGGGCACCCGGCTGCGAGTGGCGCTGTCCGCGCTGACCATGGCCGAGTACTTCCGCGACGTCCAGAAGCAGGACGTGCTGCTGTTCATCGACAACATCTTCCGGTTCACCCAGGCCGGCTCAGAGGTCTCCACCCTGCTCGGCCGGATGCCCAGCGCGGTCGGCTACCAGCCGAACCTGGCCGACGAGATGGGCCTGCTGCAGGAGCGGATCACCTCCACCCGGGGGCACTCGATCACCTCGATGCAGGCGGTCTACGTGCCGGCCGACGACTACACCGACCCCGCGCCGGCCACCACGTTCGCCCACCTGGACGCGACGACGGAGCTGAGCCGGACGGTGGCCTCGCTGGGCATCTACCCGGCGGTGGACCCGCTGACCTCGACCAGCCGGATCCTGGACCCGCGCTACATCTCCGCCGAGCACTACCAGACGGCGATCCGGGTCAAGCAGATCCTGCAGCGGAACAAGGAGCTGCAGGACATCATCGCCATCCTGGGCGTGGAGGAGCTGTCCGAGGAGGACCGGGTGATCGTCAACCGGGCCCGGCGGATCGAGCGCTTCCTGTCCCAGAACACCTTCGTGGCCAAGACCTTCACCGGCCTGGACGGCTCGTTCGTGCCCCTGTCGGACACCATCGAGGCGTTCACGAAGATCTCCGACGGCGAGTACGACCACGTCGCCGAGCAGGCCTTCTTCATGTGCGGCGGCCTGGACGACGTCGAGCGGAAGTGGTCGGAGATCCAGAAGTCGACCGGCTCCTGATCGTCGCCCGAGGCGCCGGCGATGGTGGCGGCGGCCTCGGCCGACATCCTGGGGCGGGCCCGGCCGTGACGGCCGGGCCCGCGCCGATAAACTCAACCAGGCCGGTGCTCGGTACCGGCCCGACGTCCGGAGGTTCACGTGCCGCTGCAGGTCGAGCTGGTCAGTGCGGACCGCAAGGTGTGGTCCGGCGAGGCCAGGCAGGTCGTCGCCCGCACGGTGGACGGCGAGATCGGCGTCCTGACCGGGCACGCGCCGCTGCTGGCCGTCCTGGCCGAGGGTGACGTGGTGATCATGCCGTCCTCGGGGTCGCCGGTCACGGCGCACTGCCAGGACGGGTTCATCTCCGTCGAGCACAACCGGGTCACCCTGGTCTCCGACAGCGCAGCGCTCGCCTCCTCCTCCTCCCGCTGACCCGGGCAGCGGCGCGTGGGCGAGCTGATCCTCCCCCTCGAAGCCCTGGTCGCCGCCGTCCTGCTGGTCCTGCTGGTGCTGGGCACCTTTGTGCTGCGCCGGCACCTGCTGACCCGCTCCGGTGGGACCTTCGACTGCTCGGTCCGCCAGGACCTGACCGGCCGGGGGAACGGCTGGAGCCTGGGGGTGGCCAGGTATGAGTCCGATCGGCTGGACTGGTTCCGGATCTTCACCATGGACCCGCGGCCTCGTTCGTCCTGGGCCCGGCACCGGCTGGTCATCCTCGACCGCCGGCCGCCGGAGGGTCCGGAGGCCTACGCGGTGCTGCCCAACGCCGTGATCGTCAGGTGCGCCTACGGCGGGTCGACCCTGGAGCTGGCGATGACCGCGCCCAACTACGACGGCTTCGCCACCTGGCTGGAGTCGGCGCCGCCGCGGGCGCACGGCAACGTCACCTGAGAGCCCCTAGCCTGAACCTCATGGTCAACCTCACCCGGATCTACACCCGGACCGGCGACGACGGCACGACGGGCCTCGGCGACTTCAGCCGGACGAGCAAGAACGACCCTCGGCTGGTCGCCTTCGCCGACGTCGACGAGACGAACGCGGCGATCGGGGTGGCACTGACCTGCACGTCGCCGCCGGCCGCGGAGCTGCTGGACTGCCTGCGCCGGGTCCAGAACGAGCTGTTCGACGTCGGCGCGGACCTGTGCAACCCGCTGCACGCCGAGCCCGAGCACCCGCCGCTGCGGATCACCGAGGACTACGTCCTGGGCCTGGAGGCCGACTGCGACACCTTCAACGCCGAGCTGGAGCCGCTGCGGTCGTTCATCCTGCCCGGCGGCACCCCAGTGGCGGCCCAGCTGCACGTGGCCAGGACGGTGGCCCGCCGGGCCGAGCGTTCCACCTGGCTCGCGGTGAGCACCCACGGTCAGTCCGCCGAGGGCGGGGTCAACCCGCTGACCGCGCGCTACCTCAACCGGCTCTCGGACCTGCTGTTCATCCTGAGCCGGTGCGCCAACCGCGAGGCCGGCGACGTGCTGTGGGTGCCGGGCGGTTCGCGTGGCTGAGCGTTGGCTCGGCGCGGCCTGTGGCCGCACACTGAACGAGTGAGTGGCTGGGGCAGTTTCTCCTTCGCCTACGGTCCGCTGGTCGCCTTCGTCGCCGTGGGGCTGTTCGCCCTCATCCTGCGCTGGGCGTTCTCGCACGGGCACAGCCTGGTGGAGCGCCGCTCGGCCCCGGGTGAGGAGGGGGACTACGGCCTGCTGGTCACCGTGGCCGAACCCGGCACGTTCATGGAGGCCGAGGTGATCCGGCGCACCCTGGTCGACCACCACATCCGGGCCACGCTGGCGCCGACCCGGCAGGGTCCGCGGGTGATGGTCTTCCCGCAGGACGCCTCGATCGCCCGGGCGGTCCTGGCCGCCTCCTGAGCGCCTGCGGGTACCACCGGCTCAAGTTCGCTCCCCGTTCGTCCGAGGCATGGCCTCACGAAGATCGAACTCGGAGGAACGATGACGCTGCGCTGCCGTGCCGGACTGGAACCAAACCGTTACCCGCGTCGTGCGTGCTCTGGGCAGGGTCTGCAGGGTAGCGTTGCGTCACGTACCGACGGGGGCTGGTCACTGTCCGGTATGGGGAAGTGTCGCACCGAGGGGTTCGGAGCAGCGTCGGCGGGATCGGGGCTGCGGGTGGGACAACGGGTCGTCCGGGCGGGGCGTCTAACCGGCAAGACGCCCAGCGGAGGGGGAACAGCACGATGACCGAGGTCGAGATCGAGATCGTGGAACCGGGCCGCTCACTGGCCCTGGTCGGTCGCCTGGACGTGCACAGCGCGCCGGTCGCGCGGGCCGCCCTGCACCTGGCCGTCGAGCAGGGGGACGGGGAGCTGGTCGTGCACCTGGACGCCGCCGAGATCTGGGACGCCAGCGGGCTCGGCGTGCTGGTCGGCGCCCACCGGTGCGCCCGTCGCCACCAGCGGTCCCTGGTCCTGGCCGGGCTTTCGGTCCGTGAGGTGCGGCTGCTGCGGGCCACCCGGCTGTCCCGGGTGCTGCAGGTGCGTGAGGAGCTGACCACCCCGGACAGCGCTCGGGTCGGCGCCCGCGACCACCTGCCGACCCGGCTGGCCGTCTAGCCCCGTCTAGCCCCCTGCTGCCCGGCACCCCGGCTCGTTCCCCGGCTGGTTCCCAGCCTGGTTCTCCGGTCGGGACCGGCCACCCCGGCTGCCGGGCCGGTGCGGGCCCTGACATAGTTCGCTGGTGCAGGCCGCCACGACACTGCTGCTGCTGCTCGGGGTCGCGGCCGGCGTGGCCGGGCTGGCCGGCCGGTGGGGGGTGTCCGCCCCGGTCCTGCTGACCGCTGTCGGGCTGGTCGGATCCACCCTGCCGTGGGTGCCCAGCTACCGGCTGCAGCCCGATGTCGTGCTGCTCGGGCTGCTGCCGCCGCTGCTGTACTCCACCGCGATCCGCACCCCCTGGGTGGACATCACTCGCAAGCGCCGCCCGATCGCCCTGCTCTCGGTGGCCCTGGTCCTGGTCACCGCCCTGGTCACCGGGCTCGTCGCGCAGCTTCTGCTGCCTGGTCTGCCGTTCGCGGCCGCCGTCGCCCTCGGCGCCGTGGTCGCCCCCCCGGACGCGGTCGCGGCCAGTGCGGTGGCCCGTCGGGTCCGGATGCCCCGCACCGTGGTCAGCCTGCTCGAGGGCGAGAGCCTGCTGAACGACGCCACCGCCCTGGTCACCCTGCGGACCGCGGTCGCGGCCCTGGCCGGGTCGGTCAGCCTGCTCCAGGCGGGCGGGGACTTCGTCCTCGCCGCCGGTGTCGGGGTGGCGGCCGGGGTGGTCGTCGCCTTCCTGCTGGGTCGGCTCCGCCGCCGGGTGACCGACCCGGTGCTGGACGTCTCGCTGTCCCTGCTCGCGCCCTACGTGGCCTACCTGGCCGCCGAGCGTCTGCACGGCTCCGGGGTGATCGCCGTCGTGATCACCGGGCTGGCGCTGGGCAACCGGTCGATGGACATCCAGGACGCCGCCGGCCGGGTCACCGAGCGGACGATCTGGCGGACCCTGCAGTTCATCCTGGAGTCCGCGGTCTTCCTGCTGATCGGCCTGCAGCTGCGGGGGCTGGTCACCGACGCGGTGGCCAGCGACGTCTCCAACCGCCGGATCCTGGCCGTCTGCCTGGGGGTGCTGGGCACGGTCATCGTGGTCCGGGTGCTGTGGGTGTTCCCGGCCATGCTGGTGCCCGCCTGGCTGCGGTCGCGCCATGACGCCGGCCCGCCGGTCCAGCCCTCCCACGTCGCCCTGGTCGCCTGGGCGGGGATGCGCGGCGTGGTCACCCTGGCCGCGGCCTTCTCGCTGCCGGCCAGCACCCCGCACCGGGAGGTCCTGGTGATCGCCGCCTTCGCGGTCGTGATGGGCACCCTGCTGATCCAGGGGCCCAGCCTGCCGCTGGCCGTGCGGCTGCTGAGGGTGCAGGGGCCGGACCCGGCGCAGGACGCGCTGGCCTCCGCGGTGGTCATGGAACGGGCCGCCCGGGCCGGGCTGGACCGGCTGGACGAGGTCACCGCCGACGCTGACGCCGACTCCACGGTCGCCGAGCTGCGCGCCTGGGGCACCCGGCTGGCCAACGCCGCCTGGGAGCGGCTGGGCGCCAACGACGGGCGCAACGAGACCCCCTCGCAGGCCTTCCGGCGGCTGCGGCTGCAGATGCTGGACGCCGAACGGCGGGTGGTCTTCGAGGCCCGCGCCAGCGGCGAGGTGTCGGCCGAGGTGCTGGAGCACCTGCTGGACCGGCTCGACCTGGAGGAGGCGATGCTGATCGGGTTCGCCGAGTCCGCGCCGGACGCCGAGGAGGGCTCGCTGACCTCCATCGAGCTGGGGCGCTGCGAGCACCTGCTGCACGCCCCCGAGCGCCCGGTGCCGGCCCCGCCGCTGGCCTGCGCCGGCTGCCGGGCGCTGGGCGTGACCGACTGGGTGCACCTGAGGATGTGCCTGACCTGCGGGGAGCTGGCCTGCTGCGACTCATCCCCGAACCGGCACGCCACCGGCCACTTCGAGCAGACCGGGCACCCGGTGATGCGCAGTGCCGAGCCGGGCGAGGCCTGGCGGTGGTGCTATCTCGACGAGGTGACCGCCTGAGCCGAGGGCCGGCCGGGCCGGCCCGGCAGCGCCCGCACGGCCCGGGGCGACTGCGGGGGTATCAGCGGGCATCGCGGCCTCCTGAGGGCGCGTCGCCCAACGCCTCGGCCGGCGCGCAGGTGGGCCCGGCGACCGGGCCCGGCCACGCGGCTCAGGGCTGAGGCAGCTCCTCGGCCGCCGCGGCGCGCACCGCCGTGACGGCGACCTCGGCGGCGCCCCAGGACAGTCGCAGCGCGTCGGCGCCCATCCCGTAGCAGTGCACGACCCGGCCCTGCCCACCGACCACCGGGACCGGCCGGACGGCGCGCTGCAGCAACCGGTGGCCCAGCACCCGGGCCCCGGTCAGCTCCGGCGCGAGGCGGGTGGCCCGCTCCAGCAGGGACCGGCCGACGTCGGGGTCGGGCTCGTGCCCCCACGCGTCCAGCCGTCCCGGGCCGGTCACCACCACGACCCGGCCGTGCGGGACGACCAGCAGCGGGTAGCCGCTGACCGCGCCGTCGTCCAGCCGCCAGCCGGTCAGTCCCGGGTCGGACAGCAGCACGCTCTGCGCCGTCCCGGCCCGCACCGACGGGTCGCCGGCCAGTGCCCGTGCGGCCAGGCCGGTCGCGTTCAGCACCGGGCCGTGGGTCGGCAGCCTGGGCACCGAGAGCCGGGTCAGCGTGCCGCCGGCGGCTCGCAGCCGCTCGGCGAGCCCGTCCAGGTAGCGCGGCAGGTGCACGGCCGGCACCGGGCCGACCGGCGTGCCGGCGCCGGTCCGGCCGGCCAGCAGCCGGACCCCGGAGGAGGGTCGGCCGGCCAGCTCCCGCAGCGTGCGCTGGGTGAGCGCGGCCCAGACCGGCCGGGGGTCATCGGCCGGGTCGCCCGGCCCGGGCCGGGCCCACGGCAGGCACAGGCCGGCCTCCCCGGCCGAGGACGTCTCCGCCGGCAGGTCCCGGGCCAGCACGTGCACCTCGGTGCCGGCCTCGGCCAGCAGCACGGCACAGGTCAGACCGAGCACGCCGGCCCCGACCACGGTCACCATGGCCCGATCATGCCGGTCCTGCGGCCGAGGGGCAGCCGCGGCGCTCTCAGAACAGCCGGTGGTCGGACAGGTCGTGCCCGCGCAGCGCATCGTAGTCCAGCAGCAGGCAGCGGATGCCCCGGTCGGTGGCCAGCACCCTGGCCTGCGGCTTGATCTCCTGGGCCGCGAACACCCCGGTGACCGGCGCCAGCCGGGGGTCCCGGTTCAGCAGCTCCAGGTAGCGGGTCAGCTGCTCGACCCCGTCGATCTCGCCGCGACGCTTGATCTCCACCGCCACGCTCGCCCCACTGGCGTCCCGGGCCAGGATGTCGACCGGTCCGATCGCGGTCGGGAACTCCCGCCGGACCAGCGTGAAGCCCTCGCCCAGGGTGTGTACGTGCTGGGCGAGCAGCTCCTGGAGGTGGGCCTCCACGCCGTCCTTGACCAGGCCGGGGTCCACCCCCAGCTCATGCGTGGAGTCGTGCACCACCTCGTGCAGCCGGACGGTCAGCCGGTCGTCGGACTTGGTGCTCTGCACCGTCCAGACCGTCTGCACGCCGGCCTGCTGCTCGAGGTCGGTCGGGGGCTGCACGGTCAGCCGGCAGGGCGGGCTCATCCAGTTCAGCGGCTTGTAGGAGCCGCCGTCGGAGTGCACCAGGACGCTGCCGTCGGCCTTGACCAGCAGCAGCCGGTTGGCCAGCGGCAGGTGGGCCGACAGCCGCCCGGCGTAGTCGACGGAGCAACGGGCAATGACCAGGCGCACGGGCACACGGTAGCCGCCCGCGGTCGGGTGGTCGCAGGGGACGGTCGGCCCGGTGCGCGAGCGGGTCAGGTCCGGGACCTAGGGCTCATCCGCGCGCGGCCGGTGGCGAGCAGGATCGAGGTGCACCCCGGGAAAGAGCCCGGGAACCCGGTTCGCCGCGGACCTGGCGAGAAGGTGAAGGGATCAGTCATGAGCCGGCCCACCATCCACGTCCCCCTCCGGTCCGAGACACGGGGCGCCACCGTCCCGGTCGCCCGGCGCCCGGACAGCGGACGGCCGACCGAGGTCGGGACCCGGATGACCGCGGCGGCAGCCCGGGTGCTCGCCGTCCTGCGGATCGGTATCGGGTTCATCTTCCTGTGGGCGTTCCTGGACAAGACGTTCGCGCTGGGTTTCTCCACCGGCAAGGACGCCACCACCGGCGTCGTCGACCGGTTCGGTCCGGCCGCCTGGATCCACGGCGGCTCGCCGACCAGCGGCTTCCTCGGCCACCTGGACGGTACCTTCGCCGGGGCCTTCAGCTGGATGGCCGGGCACGCCTGGGCCGACTGGCTGTTCATGGTCGGCCTGCTGGCCATCGGCCTGGCCCTGATCCTGGGCGTCACCCTCCGGCTGGCCGCGATCGCCGGCGGCCTGCTGCTGGTCCTGATGTGGGCGGCGGAGCTGCCCCTGGCGACCAACCCCGCGATCGACGAGCACCTGCTGTACGCCGTCGCGATGATCTTCTTCGCGATGACCGCGGCCGGTGACACCTGGGGCCTGGGTCCCATGTGGTCGCGGACCAAGGCGGTGGCCCGGGTGCCCTGGCTGAGGTGACGTGCCGCTGCTCCGGTGAGCAGCGCTGCGCCCCGGTCGCCTTGCGGCGGTCGGGGCGCAGCGCTGTCCGGGCCGGGCGCTACCGGCTGCTCAGGCCTTGAGGTCGGCGGCGGCGTCCTGGACGGTGGCGAACGGATGGAACACCGAGTCCAGGCCGGTGATCCGCAACAGCTCGGCGACGGCGCTCTGGCAGCCGGCCAGCCGCAGGCTGCCGCCGGAGGTGCGCAGCCGCTTCAGGCCACCGACCAGCACGCCCAGCCCGGAGGAGTCCAGGAACGTCACCCGCGACATGTCCACGACCACGTGCGTCTGCGGCGTCTCGGCCAGCGCCGTCAGAGCGGTGCGCAGCTGCGGACCGGTCAGGACGTCGATCTCCCCGTCCAGGGTCAGGACGGCGTAACCGTCGGCGAACGACGGGCTCTCGGTGACCTCCACCAGCGCTTCCTCCTGGATGGGGCCGGCAGGGGCACCGGCCAGCTACGCGATCACATTCATCGATCGACCGTGCTGTGTCAAACGGCCGACCAGGGCCCGGCGCGCGCCGCGGTCGCGACGGCACGCCTGCTCCCACCACCAGGTACCCCCTGCGGAGCCCGGCACCACCTCTGGGCGTGTGGCGTGCCCGACACCAGGTAACCTCGGCCAACCTCCGCCGCGGTCCACAGCGGACCCGCGGGCCGCCTGGGGTGCACGACCGGTCGCGCCTTCCGGTGCCACGCCAGAGGATGGCAGGGTGCGGCTGCGAGAGTTCCTCCTTCAGGCGGCCGAGGGCTGGTTCCCCGAACCGGACGGGGGCTTCGAGGTGGTGCCTGCGCACCGGCCCGGCGCGGAGGCGGTGGTCAGCTTCACCGGCCACGCGCTGCTGGCCAGCGAGCTGCCGCGGGCCGTGCTGGCCGCGGCCGGCGCCGACGGCCTGGGGGGATCGCTCACGCCCGGGCTGCTCCAGCTGCTCACCGGTCCGGACGGCTGCACCGGCGTGCAGGACGTGCTCCTCGTCCACCGCGGCACCGGCCGCTGCGACCTCCCCGAGCGCCCCGACCTGCGCGATCATCCGCGGGTCCGGCACGCACGGCTGTGGCGTGAGCAGGTGCAGGTGCACGGTGACGACGACGGACTGGTGACGATCGCGGCCGGGTTGGCCGGGTTGCCCGAGCTGGGCCTGGAGGTGCTGCCGGGGCGCCGGGGCCGTGGCGCCGGCCGCCGGCTGCTGCAGCGGGCCCGCGGTCTGGTGCCGGATGGTGAGCCGGTGTGGCTGTCAGTGGCGCCCGGCAACGCGGCGGCTGTGCGATGTGCGCTCGCGGCCGGCTTCCTCCCGGTCGGATCGGTCACGCTGGTCCGGCCGGGCCGCCGTTAGCCGGCGCCGCCGTCTGCCTGCCCCTCGCTCAGCCACGCTCAGCCGCCGCAGCAGCCTCCGCCGCAGCAGGCCCCGCCACCGGCCGCGGCCCGCGGCGTCGTCGAGCGACCGGTCACCGCCACCGCGGGCAGCAGCCGCACGGTGTCCTCGTGGCCGGCCGGGCAGCGGGCGGGTTCGTCGGCGCGGGCCATCGGCCGGGCCTGCTCGAAGGTGTCGCCGCAGGCGCGGCAGCGGAAGTCGTAGGTCGGCATGAGGCCATGATGCCGCGTCGCCCGCCCTCGCGGTGGCCGGCGGCTGCATCGATCATGAGGGGGTGCCGCGCAGCAACCGACGCCCTCGCTCCGACCCCCGGCCGCAACGGTCCTCGGGCCTGGGCGGGCTGCCCCGGGTGCACTCGCGCCGGGACGGCGACTGGGTGGTCCGGGCGGTCAGCGGCAGCCCGTCCGGCCGGCGCTACCGCTGTCCGGGCTGCCAGCAGGAGCTGGCGGCCGCCGTCGCGCACCTGGTCGTCTGGCCGGCCGAGCCACCGGTGCACCGTTCGGGCGGCGCGCTGGAGGAGCGACGGCACTGGCACACCGCCTGCTGGGCCCGGACCGGCCGGACCGGTGGCTGAGCCGGCCGGAGCACCCGGCGCGGGCCTGCCGAAGGAGGCGGTGTGTCACAGCGAGTCCTGCCGCGGGATCACCACTTCCTGGACGACCAGCAGCACGGCGGCCGCGATCGGGATCGCGACCAGGGCTCCGAGCAGGCCGAGCAGGGTGCCGCCGGCCAGGGCGGCGACGACCGCGACCGTGCCGGGCACCGCCACCGTCCGGGCCATCACCCGGGGGGAGATCAGGTAGTTCTCGACCTGCTGGTAGACCACGTAGTACACGACCAGGATCAGCCCGGTCTGCCAGGACTCGAACAGCCCGACCAGGATCACGACCAGGGCGCCCAGGGTGGCCCCGACCAGCGGGATCAGGCCGAAGGAGCCGACGACGATGGCCAGCACCAGCGCGTAGGGCAGACCCAGGATGCTGACCAGCACGAAGGTGCAGAACGCGTTGATGGTGGCGATCGCGATCTGCCCGGCCACGTAGCCGCCGATCCGGCGGATGATCTCGTCGCCGATCAGCCGGACCCGCTCCCGCCGGGAGGCCGGCACCAAGCGGTAGCCGGCCTCGGTGATGGTGCGCAGGGAGGCCAGGAAGTACAGGGTCAGCACCAGCACCGTGAAGACGGCGAAGACCCCCGAGACCACCGCCTGACCGGCGCCCAGGATGCCGCCGAACAGCTGCATGAGGGTCTGGCCGTTGGTCACCCGGGACTGCAGCTCCTGGGAGAGCTGGGTGATGATGCCGTACTGCTCGTTCAGCCGGTTCAGGGTCCGGGACTGCAGCAGCGAGTTCACCAGCGAGGGCATCGACGTCGCGAGCTGGGTGGCCTGGGTGATCAGCGGAGGCAGGACGGCTGAGATCAGGCCGGCGAACACGGCCACCACGGCGAGCACCACCACCAGGACGGCCCACCCGCGTTGCAGCCCGCGGCGGGTCAGGGCGCTGACCCCGGGGTCCAGGGCCAGGGCCAGGAAGAGGGCCACCACGATCAGGGTCAGCACGTTGGACAGGTCGCGCAGCATGCCGACCGCGCCGATGGCCAGCAGCGCACCCAGGGCACCGACGAAGCCGAGGTAGAACGGGTGCCCGGGGCTGAGCGGCATGCCCGGGATGCCGTACCGCCGGCCGGTCACCGTCATCGAGGCCGGCGGCCGACCCGGCTCGTCCTGGCCGACCAGGGCGTGCACCGACTCCGGCAGCCGGCCGGGACGCGCGCTGCCCGGGCCGAGGAGCTCCTCCGCGCTGTAGGCGGCGGGGCCCTCGAGCGGGGGGTTCGGGGCGCCGGCCGGGTCCGTGACCGGCTGGTCGGACGGCTGTCGGTCCGGCTCCGGCTCACCGCCGTCCTGGCTGCTCAACGGGCGTCAGCCGCGCTGCGGTGGCGGGGAGACGGTGATCGTCTCCTCACCCTCCCGGCCGGTCCGGGGCTGCTGCGACCGGCGGTCACCGCCCTCGGCCTCCCGCAGGTCGGTCACCTGCGGCACGCCCGCCGCCTGACCGAGGCCACCGAGCAGCTGACGCAGCTGGTCCAGGTGCTGGGTCACCGCGTCCCGCTGACGGATCAGGTCGGCCACCTCCTGCCGGGCGGCCTGGGCGTGCTGGTCGGCCTGCGCCATCGCCGCCTCCACCAGACGCTCGGCCTCGCCCCGGGCGTCGGCCAGCAGCTGCTGCGCCTCGCTGCGAGCGTTGTCGGTGGTCACCGCCCCGAAGTGCTCGGCCTCCTGGCGGCGCTGCTCGGCGGCGGCCAGCGCCCGGTGGGCGGCCGCCTGCAGCTCGTCCGCCTCCCGCTGGGCCTCGGCCAGCAGGTGGGCCGCCTGCTCCGCGGTGTCCTGGTGCAGCTGCTGCTCCTCGCGCTGTACCTGCAGCCGGCGGGCGGCCAGCTCCTCCTCCAGGGCGTCCCGGGCGGCGGACGACCGGGCATCGCTCTCCTGGGCCACCGCGGCCGCGGTGGTCCGCAGCTCGTCGCTGTCCCGCTTCGCCTCGGCCCGCATCGCGGTCAGCTCCCGCTCGGCGGCGGCCCGCTGGCCGGCCAGCTCGCGGTCGACCACCGCCCGCTTGTCAGCCACCTCGCGCTCGACCGAGGTGCGCAGGCCCTCCGCGTACTGCTGGGCCTCGGTCACCAGGCGCTCGGCCTCGGCTCGGGCGCCCTCCACCATGCCGCTCGCCTCGGCCTGGGCGGACGAACGCAGCTGGGACGCCTCGGTCCGGGCCGCAGCGAGGGTCTCCTCCGCCTCATGGGTGGCGGAGCCGACCACGTCGGCGGCCTGCTCCTCGGCCAGCTGCAGCAGCGCCTCGATCCGGGCGCCGACCCCGGCGTAGGTCGGCCGGTCCGCCTCACGCAGCTGGCGCTGGGCGCTGTCGACCTGCTCGGCCAGCTGGATGGCCCGGGCATCGACCTCCTCGATGGTCGAGCGGGCGTCCTCCAACGCCGACTCCAGCAGGGCGACGCGCTCGTCGACCTGCACCCGGTCGTAACCCCGCATGACGATCTGGAACTGGTACTGACTGGTCTCGCCGGCCACGGTGCTGACCTCCCCGGGTCCGGGGACCCTTCAGACGTTGCGGAACCTCAGGAGCTGGTCGAGATGCCGCTCACGCATCGTTTCGTCACGGACAACGAGATCTTCGTCCGGCGCCAGGCAGAGTACCCCGGACCTTGCCCTGGTGGCGGCGGTGATGCCCATCCAAGCGGCCCGGCCGGCGTCCCTTCCTCCCCGGGCCGCCGGTGAGGAGGTTCACCTGGCAGCGTCTCTCCTGCGTAGCGTGGGGGGATGAGCCAGACGCCTGGGGTCAGCGACCTGGGAGCGATCGACCGGTCCCTGTTCACCGCCATCGACCACGTCGGGGTGGCGGTGGCCGACCTGGACGCTGCCGTCGCGTTCTACCGGGACGTGCTGGGCATGCGCCTGGTGCACGAGGAGCGCAACCCCGACCAGGGCGTGCACGAAGTGATGATGGCGGTGGGGGACTCCGGCTCGTGCGTGCAGCTGCTGGCTCCGCTGGGGCCGGACTCGACGATCGCCCGGTTCCTGGACCGGTCCGGACCGGGACTGCAGCAGGTCGCCTACCGGGTCGAGGACCTCGACTCGGTCTGCCGGACGCTGCGTGCACGGGGCGTGCGGCTGCTCTACCCCGAGCCGCGCGGCGGCACCGCCGGCTCCCGGATCAACTTCGTTCACCCCAAGGACGCCGGCGGGGTGCTGGTCGAGCTGGTGCAGCCGGCCGCCGCCGGCTGACGGGTCCGCCGAGGCGGCGCCCGGGGTGACCCGGGCCACCCGGCGCGATGGCTGACCCGGCGGGTGGGTGGCTACCGTGGGGACGGGCGCAGGGGCCCCGGGCCGGCCGGGCGCCGGCGCGCAGGGACAGGAGAACCGATGAGCCAGAACCGCGCCAGCTCCGTGATCGTCGCCGGGGCCAGGACCCCGATGGGGCGCCTGATGGGGTCGCTGAAGGACTTCTCCGGCACCGACCTGGGGGCCTTCGCGATCCGCGGTGCCCTGGACCGCGCCGGGGTCTCACCGGAGGCCGTGGACTACGTGATCATGGGCCAGGTACTGCAGGCCGGAGCGGGCCAGATCCCCGCCCGGCAGGCCGCCCACAAGGCCGGCATCCCGCTCACCGTGCCCGCGCTGACCATCAACAAGGTGTGTCTGTCGGGGATCGACGCGATCGCATTGGCCGACCAGCTGATCCGGGCCGGGGAGTTCGAGGTCGTCGTGGCCGGCGGGATGGAGTCGATGAGCCAGGCCCCGCACCTGCTGACCGGCAGCCGAGAGGGTCATCGTTACGGAGACGTCACGATGCGCGACCACCTGGCCTTCGACGGCCTGTACGACGTGCTCACCGACCAGCCGATGGGCGCGCTGACCGAGTCCGCCAACGAGCTGGACAGCCACTTCACCCGCCAGGAGCAGGACGCCTTCGCGGCCCGCTCGCACCAGAGGGCGGCGGCCGCGTGGAAGAACGGGCTGATGGACGAGGAGGTCCTCACTGTTCCCCTCCCGCAGCGGCGGGGCGAGCCGGTCCCGTTCAAGGAGGACGAAGGCATCCGGCCGGACACCACCGTGCAGTCGCTGGCCAGACTGAAGCCGGCCTTCCGCGCCGACGGCACCATCACCGCCGGCTCGGCCTCCCAGATCTCCGACGGCGCGGCGGCAGTGGTGGTGATGAGCCGGCAGAAGGCGACCGAGCTGGGCCTGACCTGGCTGGCCGAGGTCGGGGCGCACGGCGTGGTGGCCGGGCCGGACTCCAGCCTGCAGCTGCAGCCGGCCAACGCGATCCGGGCCGCATGCGCCAAGGAGGGGATCGGGGTCGCCGACGTCGACCTGTTCGAGATCAACGAGGCGTTCGCGGCCGTCGGTCTGGCCTCCACCGCGGCGCTCGGGGTCGACCCGGACCGGGTCAACGTGAACGGCGGGGCGATCGCCCTGGGCCACCCGATCGGGATGTCCGGGGCCCGGATCACCCTGCACCTGGCCCTCGAGCTCGCCCGCCGGGGCGGAGGGACCGGGGTCGCCGCGCTCTGCGGCGGCGGCGGGCAGGGCGACGCGCTGGTGGTCAGGGTCCCCGCCGCCGGCTGAGGCTGCGCGAGGATCGGGGCGTGCCCGCCGCCGTCGACGTTCCCACGCTGGTCGCCGCCGCGCGGCAGGGCAGCCCGCGAGCGGTGGCCCGGCTGCTCTCCCTGGTCGAGGACGCCGACCCGGTGCTGCGCGAGGTGATGGCCCGGCTGGCCCGGCACACCGGTCAGGCCCGGGTGATCGGCCTCACCGGCGCGCCCGGGGTGGGCAAGTCGACCACGACCTCGGCCCTGGTCGGGCAGCTGCGTCGGCTCGACCGCCGGGTGGCTGTGCTGGCCGTGGACCCCAGCTCCCCGTTCTCCGGCGGCGCCCTGCTCGGGGACCGGATCCGGATGCAGGAGCACGCGCTGGACGGCGGGGTGTTCATCCGCTCGATGGCCACCCGGGGCCACCTCGGGGGGCTGAGCTGGGCGGCACCGCAGGCCATCCGGGTGCTGGACGCCGCCGGGTTCGACGACGTCCTGGTCGAGACGGTCGGGGTCGGCCAGAGCGAGGTCGACGTGGCCGGCCAGGCCGACACCACCGTGGTCCTGCTCGCCCCGGGGATGGGGGACGGGATCCAGGCAGCCAAGGCCGGCATCCTCGAGGTCGGTGACGTCTTCGTGGTGAACAAGGCCGACCGGGACGGCGCCCAGGCCACCGTCCGCGACCTGCGGCAGATGCTCGCGCTGGGTCGTCACGACCCGCAGGGCCCGCGGGGCACCGGGTGGCGCGCCCCGGTGCTGACCGCGGTCGCCTCCCGCGGCGAGGGCCTGGGCGAGCTGGTGGCGGCGCTGGCAGAGCACCAGGAGTGGGGACGGCGCACCGGGCAGCGGCAGGCCCGGCGCCGGGCCCGGGCCGGTCGGGAGATCGAGGCCATCGCGATGACCACCCTGCAGGCACGGATCGGCCGGCTGGACCGGGGTCAGCGGCTGGAGCAGCTCGCCGCCGACGTCGTGGCCGGCTCCCGTGACCCCTACGCCGCCGCCGACGTGCTGCTCGAGCGGCTCCAGGTCGCCCCGGGGTAACCTCGGCGGATGATCATCGCTTTCTCCGTGGCGCCCTCGGGGGCGGGCGAATCCGTCTCCGAGGCGGTCGCCGACGCCGTCCGGGTGGTCCGCGCCTCCGGTCTGCCGAACCGCACCGACTCCATGTTCACCACCATCGAGGGCGAGTGGGCCGAGTGCATGGAGGTCGTGCGCCAGGCGGTGGAGGCGGTCGCCGCCCACGGTCCTCGGGTGTCCCTGGTGCTCAAGGCCGACATCCGGCCCGGTCGCACAGGGGAGATGCAGGGCAAGCTGGACCGCCTGGAGAGTGCCATCGAGCAAGGCGGGCGTGGCTCCCGGTGACCGGGCTCACGGTCACCGGCCGGCACCGGACCGAGCGCGCCCTGGGCCCTCGGTGAGCGGCACGAAGCAGGGGTCGCGGCCGCTGTGCCGCTGTGGGCACGCCTGGGCCGCCCACCAGCACTACCGTCGCGGGTCGGACTGCGCGCTGTGCGGGTGCGGCCGGTACGCGCCCGCCGGCGGCACGGCAGCGGTTGCTGCCGCAGCCCTGCGCCGCCTGCTGTCGCGGCGCCGGTGAGGGACGGCCGCGCCGGGCAGGTACCTCGCCGGGGGCAGCGGCGCCGGCCCGCGGCCACGGGGCCCCGGCGTCTGGGACGCACCGCGGCCTGGGCGCTGCTGGCCGTCGTCGCGGCGGTGACCGCCGCCCGGCTGCACGGCGGGGGGCCGCCGCAGCCGGCGCCCGAGCTCGCCGCCTTCTTCGGGTACGCGGTGTGGGCCTGCGCGCTGGGTGCGGTGCTGGCCGGTGCCGCCCGGGACCGCCGGACGGCCGGGGTCGCGGTCCTGGTCGGCCTGTGCCTGGCCGGCTTCCAGGGGGTCACGGCCAGCTCCTACGCCGCGCCGACCAGCACCGCCTCCACCAGCACCGCCTCCACCAGCACCGCCTCCACCAGCACCGCCTCCACCAGCACCGCCTCCACCAGCACCGCCTCCACCAGCACCGCCTCCACCAGCACCGCCTCCACCAGCACCTCACAACCGCCTCACAGCACCGCCTCCACCAGCACCGCCTCCACCGGCCCCGCCGGCGGCCGGCCGCTGCAGGTGCTGACCGTGAACGCGCACCTGGGGACCGCTGACGCCGCGTGGGTGGTGCGCACCGTCCGCTCCCGGCAGATCGACCTGCTGGCGGTGCAGGAGCTCACGCCCGACCTCGTCGACCGGCTGCAGGCGGCCGGCCTGTCCCAGGTGCTGGCGAACCACCAGGTGGACGCCAGGCCCGGTGCGGCCGGTTGCGGCCTGTGGTCCCGGCTGCCGCTGGCGCCCTCGACCGACCTGCCGGGGATGCTGTTCGCCGCCCCGCGCGCGGTGCTCACCACTCCGGCCGGCAGGCAGGTCCGAGTGACGGTGCTGCACCCGGTGGCCCCCCGGCCCGGGGCCGAACAGCTGTGGCAGCAGGACCTGCTCACCGCCGCCGGTGCGCTGGCCGGGGAGCGCGGGCCGCAGCTGGTGCTCGGCGACCTGAACTCCGACCTGTCCCACCAGGGCCTGCGGGCGCTGGCCGACACGGGCCTGCGGGATGCCGCCGTTCCGGCCCCGGCGTGGCTGGCCTCCTGGGCCTGGCCGGTGGCCGGCACCACCTGGCCCGCGGACCGGCCGGGCCCTGCGCTACTGCGGATCGACCACGTGCTGGTCACGCCCACCGACTTCAGCGTGCGCCGCTGGGCCACCCTGCCGGTGCCGGGCTCGGACCACCGGGCGCTGGTCGTCACGCTGCTGCCCACCGGTCGCTGACCTCCAGCACCTAGACTTGGCCGCTGCCCGTGCCCCCCGGCCCGGGCCGACCGACCGGCAGGCCCGCACCGGGCGTGCCCTCCCCGACCGGAAGGACCGACCGTGCCACGCCAGCTCTGGGCCCGGCTGTCCCTCGGCCTGCTCGCCCTCGCCGGCGTGCTGGCGGTGGTGGCCGGGGTGCTGGCCTCGACCACCCTGGCGCCCAAGGACCAGGTCGTGGCCGCGGTCCGGGGCGCCGACCGGGCACCGGTGGTGGTCGGTGCACCGGGACTGCTCGCCCTGGAGGGCGACGACGTGCGGGTCCAGGCCGGGGCGGCGCCGGGCCGGCCGGTGTTCCTGGGCATCGCCCGGGCGGCGGACGTGCAGGACTGGCTGCACGGCGCGAAGCACCTGCGGGTGGACTCGATCACCTCCGACTCGGCCCTGACCGGTCAGCTGGTGTCCGGCGCGGCCACCGTGCCCGACCCGGCGGCCGCCGACATCTGGGTCTCCAGCGCCGCGGGCACCGGCCGGGTGTCGCTGCTCTGGCACGGGGCCAAGGGCGCCCAGCCCTGGCTGAGCCAGCCTGACCAGTGGCAGCTCGTCGCCGCCACCGACGGCAGCGGCGCGCCGAGCTCGGTGCAGCTGACCTGGCCGCAGCCGCGCGCCACCCGCTGGGGGCCGGTGCTGGTCCTGGCCGGCTCCGGTGCGCTGCTGGCGTGCTTGCTGCTGGTGCTCGCCAGCCTGCTGCTCCGGCGACGGCACGCCCGTGCCGACCCGCGTGCCGACCCGCGTGCCGACCCGCCGGCCGACCCGTCGGCCGGGCGCGCGGGAGGCGGCGGGCGGAGCGCCGCGGAGGGTGCGCCGCCGGTGCTGGGCGCGGAGCGGGACCGATGACCGGGCGAGCGTTCAGCCGGCGCCGGTTCGGCGCGCTGCTGGCCGCCGGGGTGGCCGGGCCCGGCGTGCTGGCCGGTTGCGCCGGCGGGCTGGCGGCGCGGACGGTGGACGTCTCGGTGGACACCTCGCCCCAGCCGGTGCTGCTCGTCCCGCAGGCGCGCGGCATCGTGGCCGCCGTCGACGAGGCGCTGGCCCGGGCGGCTCGCAGTCAGGACCCGGCCGACCTGGGCCGACGGGTCTGGGGGCCCTACCGCAGGATCTGGACGGTGCGCCGGCAGCTGGCGGCCGCGGCGGGGAGCAGGCTGCCGGCCCCACCCGCGGTCGACCCGCAGCGCATCGTGATCACCCGGGACGCCGGGTGGCCGCGTAGCTTCACCGTGCTGGGTGGCTCGCCCGACCTGGCCACCCCGGTGGTCCGGGTCTACGTCTGCGCGGACGCCCGCTCGCCCTACGGGCTGTGGGCGCAGATGTCGCTGCTGCCCGGCGCCTCCTACCCGGCGGTGAACGGGGACGGTTCTGGGGTGCCGGTGCTGGGCAAGGACGCCGGGGGCCTGGTCGCCACCCCGAGGGCGACGGTCCAGCGCTACGCCGAGCTGCTGCAGGCCCAGGGCCGGGGGAGCTGGGCCGGCTGGTTCAGCCAGGACCAGCTGCGCAGCCAGGTGGTGGCCAAGATGGCCGCCGACCGCGCCGCGCTGGCCCCGGTGGCCACCATGTCCGCGACCTACGCGGCCGACCCGGACCGGCTGGTGGCGATGCGCACCGCCGACGGCGGGGCCGTCGTCACCGGCCAGATCACGCGCACCGTGACCATCGCGGTCAAGAAGGACGCCGGCGCGGTGCAGCTGGACCCGCAGACCGGAATCCTGGCGGGTGGGCGACGGTTCCAGACCAGTGTCAGGCGCACCACCCTGGAGCTGGTGACCTTTCACGTCCCTGCCGCCGGCGGGGGACCGATCACCGCGGTGGCGGCGGAGCAGCAGCTCGTCGCCGCCACCGCCCGGTAGGCGTGGCAGCACCCAGGAACGGCTTCCAGAGCGAGAGGACGAGCACCGATGAGCAACCAGCCCAGCGCAGGCCCGCGGCCCACGATGAACCTGCGAGGCGCCGTCGACCTGAGCGCGCTCGCCGCGCCCGCCCCGGCCGGGTCGGGCGCCACGCCGGCGGCCCGGACGGGCTTCGTGGTGGACGTGACCGACGCCGACTTCGTGCAGCAGGTGGTGGAGGTCTCCTCCACCGTCCCGGTGGTGCTGGACTTCTGGGCCGAGTGGTGCGGACCGTGCAAGCAGCTCTCCCCGGCGCTGGAGAAGCTGGCCGCCGACAGCCAGGGCGCCTTCCTGCTGGCGAAGGTGGACGTCGACGCCAACCCCCAGCTGGCCCAGGCCTTCCAGGTGCAGTCCATCCCCAGTGTGTTCGCGGTGCTCAAGGGCCAGCCGGTGCCGCTGTTCCAGGGCGCCCAGCCGGAGGCTCAGATCCGCGCCGTCCTGGCTGAGCTGCTCAAGGTCGCCCAGGCCAACGGGGTGACCGGGCGGCTGGCCCCCGCCGACGACCAGGCCGGGGCAGAGGAGGACCAGGAGCCGGTGGAGGAGGCTCTGCCTCCGCTGCACCAGGCGGCCTACGACGCCATCGAGCGGGACGACCTGGACGCCGCGGTGGCCGCGTACCAGCAGGCCCTGAACGAGAGCCCGGCGGACACCATGGCCAAGGTGGGCCTGTCCCAGGTGCGGTTGCTGCAGCGGACCCGGGACGTGGACCCGAAGGCCGCCCGGGCCGCGGCGGCGGCCGATCCGGCCGACGTGCCGGCCCAGCTGCTGGTGGCCGACCTGGACGTGCTCGGCGGCCACGTGGAGGACGCCTTCGCCCGGCTGGTGGCCACCGTCCGGGTCACCGCGGGGGAGGACCGCAACGCCGTCCGGGAGCACCTGGTGGAGCTGTTCGAGGTGATCGGTGCCGACGACCCGAGGGTGGCCAAGGCACGGATGGCCCTGGCCAGCGCGCTGTTCTGAGCCGGGCGGGCCGCTCAGCGGCCCAGCTCGTCGGCCACCCCGGCCAGCACGGAGAAGGCGCCCGACAGCCGGTGCCGGGCGACGTGCGCCGCTGCGGCGAGCGGGCCGACCCCGGGCAGCCGCAGGTCGTGGGGGGTGCCGGGCAGGCGCGTCCAGGGTGGGTCGCAGGCTGCGGCCCGGTGCGGGTCGCCGCCCGGACGGGTCGCCTCGTCCGGGGTGGAGGGGGGAGTCAGCGACCGCCGCAGCGCCTCGTCCAGGCCCACCGCCGGCCGCCCGCGCAGCGCCAGGGTGCGTTCCGGCCGGCAGACCATGTCGTGCTGCATGCTCTGCACCAGGGCGTGCACCGTCCACCAGGGCGCGGCGCAGACCAGAGGGGCCAGGGCAGCGGCCGCGGCGGCCGGGACACCAGGCACCGGTAGCTGCAGCCGCAGGGTGCCTGCCGCCCGCGCGTACCGCTGCATCAGCTGGGCGTAGCTGACGACGTCGCCGCCGCCGATGTCCCAGGAGCCGGTGGCGCTGCCGGCCAGCGCGTCGGCCAGGTGATCGACGACGTCGGCCACCGAGACCGGCTGCACCCGCGAGCCCGCCCAGCCGGGCACCGGCTGCACCCAGGACAGCGCGCTGACCTGGCGCACGATCTCGAAAGAGGTTGATCCCGCCCCGATCACCACCCCGGCCCGCAGCACGGTGGCCGGCACCGGCCCGGCGGCCAGGATCAGCTCCACCTCCAGCCGCGAGCGAAGATGGGCGGACAGCCGGCCCGGGTCACCGGCCGGCACCAGACCGGACAGGTACACCAGCCGCCGCAGCCCGGCCCGAGCCGCGCCCCGCGCCACGACCTCGGCGGCCCGCCGGTCCACCACGGCGAAGTCCCGATGGGGCAGGGAGTGGACGAGATAGCACACCGCGTCGGTGCCGTGCAGCACCTGGTCCACGGCCTGCTCGTCCTGGGCCGGCATCCGGGCCCAGGTGACCTCGGCGCCCCAGCTGAACCGGCCGGGTTCCGGGGCGGAGGAACAGGTGGCCACCACCTCGTGCCCCCGGCGGAGCAGCTCGGGCACCAGTCGCGAGCCGACGTACCCGCTCGCCCCGGCCACCACGATCCTCACCCCCGTCACCCTCCTGCAGATCGCCCTCGGTCGCGCCCGCAGGGGGCGGTCGAGCCAGGGGGACGGCCGCGGTCGGGTGCTGGCCGGCAGCACAGCCGCCCGGTGGTCCTCGCCTGACCCGGGTCGCGGGGCCGCAGAGATGCGGGAGGCAAACAATTGTGCAGACCAATGACTGACTGTCGATCGGCGTGAGCCCATCTCAGGCTGCGACCGGACGCGCGTCATCTGCTCCTCGATACCCCTCGCGCCGTGGCGAAACAGATTCACGGTCGCTTCACCAAGCTGTGCCGCGGTACAACGTGCGGCGTCGAGCGGCCCCTGGTGCGCCCGACTGTTGCCGTCCCGGCTGCGGCATCACCCTGGGCTGGCCCGGCGCCCGCGCCGTGCAGGCCCGGCGCCGCGCCGTGCAGGCCCGGCAGTCCGACCTCGCCGCCGGACGACCTCCGGCGGCGCGTCTGCGACTCTCGGTGGCGCGGATCCTGTCGGTCGGCGACACTTCTGTCACGCAAGGTAATCGTTTGGTTGTGAATTGTGAGATTCACGGGGCCGTGTGTGCTATCGCACGCCAAGAGTGACGCAAACACGGGGCGCCCAGGGTTCATCGATGAGAGAGTTTTCAGTGTTCTGACCTTCATCCTTCGTTCACCCGCGCGCCTTGGAGAGCCTCACCCATGACTTCGGTAACGACCGGTCATCGCACGAGTATCGACCTTCGCAGCTCCGTCCCGTCCCTTGGTTCGGAGCACGGGTCGCAGGCGCCGGAGGTCACCGTCGTCGTCCCGGCGCGCAACGAGGCGCGCAACGTCGGGTGGGTGCTGGCGCAGCTGCCGCCCTGCGTGGGGGAGGTCATCCTGGTCGACGGTCGCTCGAGCGACGACACCGTCGCGGTGGCCCGCAAGGCTCGCCCGGACGTCGTCGTCGTCGAGCAGACCGGCGTCGGGAAGGGCGCGGCGCTTCGTGCCGGGTTCGCTGCGGCGCGCGGCGAGCTGATCGTGATGCTGGACGCCGACTGCTCCATGCATCCACTGGAGGTGGAGCGTTTCGTGCAGACGCTGCGCGGCGGGTACGACTTCGTGAAGGGGTCCCGGTACCTGCCCGGGGGTGGTTCGGAGGACATCACCCGCCTCCGCTCGGCCGGTAACCGGGTGCTCACCGCCGGCGTGAACGCGCTGTTCCTCGTCCCTTTCACCGACCTGTGCTACGGGTACATCGGGTTCCGCCGCGCCTGCCTGCAGCAGCTGGCCCTGACGGGTGACGGCTTCGAGATCGAGACGGAACTGGTGGTGAAGGCGGTCAAGGCCGGACTGCGGATCGCCGAGGTTCCGTCCATGGAGGCCAACCGTCGCTTCGGGGAGTCCAACCTGCGCACCTTCCGGGACGGGGGCAGGGTGCTGCGCACCATGCTGCGCGAACGGCTCACCCCGCGAGCCCGGCCCGTGGTCGACCGGCTCGAGCTGGCGGTCGAGACGTCAGCGCCGACCGGGAGAGCGAGCCTCATCGACGACGCGTGGACCGGCTGAACCGACCATCGGGGGTGCTCCGCGCACCCCTGCCGCACTGCCCTGCTGAGCGGTCCCACCGGAATGATGCCGGGTCAGCAGGCGACGATCCCCCGTCATCCGCAGGAGGACCGCTGTGAACAACGATTCCCTAGACATCGCCGTGCCGGACGTGGCGCCGGCGCCTGAGTTCCGTTCCGCCCTGCTGAGCGAGGTGCTCGACCGGCTCGGCGACGCCTCCGGCACCTGGCTGGTGCTGCGCGGCGACGACGCCACCGTGCAGCGCGGCGGCGACGTCGACCTCCTCGTGGCCCCGGCCGAGCTGAACCGCGTCGCGTCGCTGCTCGCCGCGGCGGGCCTGGCCCCGGTGCCGTCCGACGGCTCCTCCGGTCACCGGTTCTTCCTCGGCTTCGACCGGCCGGCCGGCGTCTGGCTCAAGCTGGACGTGGTGGTCTCGCTGGATACGGGAGGAGCCATCACCGGGGCTGACGCGCTGTCGCGAGCGGTGCTTGCGCGGGCGGTGACCGAGGCCGGGATCGCTCGTCCGCACCCGGACGACGACTTCTGGCTCCGCCTGCTGCACCTGGTCAGGGGCACCCGCCGCCGCGACCCGGCCGTCCTCGTGCCCTTCGCCGCGAAGGCCGAGGTCCGGGGCCCGGTGGCCGGGCTGGTCGATGAGCTCACCGGCGGGTGCGCCGAGGAGCTGCTGACCGCGGCCCGGGATCGCCGGTTGGAGAGCGCCTCGGCGACGGCTGTGCTGCGCTCGGCGACGCCGGTCGAGGGACCCGTGCCGGGTCGCGGCCCCCTGCGGCGCGTGGTCGAGACCGGTCGCCGGCTGGCCCAGCGCCTCCGCGCGGCCCAGCGTCCGACGGGGCTGGTGATCGCCATCCTCGGGCCGGACGGGGCCGGCAAGACCACGCTGGCGAACGGTCTCATCGAGACCGCACCGCTGCCCGCGCGCTATGTCTACATGGGCGTCTGGCGTGAGTACCCCTGGGACCGGCACCTGGCCTGGTTGCCGGGGACCCGCCTCGCCGTCCGGCTCGCGCGGCTGTCCTACCGCGCCGCGCAGGCGCGCTGGCACCAGCTGCGGGGGCGGCTGGTGGTCATCGACCGGTTCACTTATGACGCGCTGCTCCCGTCCCCCGTCCTGGACTGGCGCGGTCGCCTGACCGTGGCCGTGGTCCGCCGGATCGCTCTGTCCCCCCAGCTCGTGCTGGTCCTGGATGCCCCGGCGGAGGTGATGTTCGCCCGGAAGGGCGAGCAGGGCATCGAGGAGCTCGGCCGGCGCCGCGAGACCTACCTGGAGGTGGCGCGCACCCATCCGCACAGCCAGGTCATCGATGCCACCCTGTCGGCCCAGGACGTGCGGACCATCGCGTCGACAGCGGTGCTCCGGCGCCTTTCGGAGATCTGGGCCTTGACGTGAGCACGGCCCAGCACTCGGCACGTCGGTCCAGGCCTGCGAAGGAGCCGATGAGGCACGCGCACAGGAGCGGCACGCCAGCGGTCCGGCCGGCAGGCTCAGGGGCGGCGGGCACGGGCGTCGACGCCGCGGTCAGGTCCAGCATCCGCGGGTCCACCGGCATGATGCTGGGGTACGGCCTGTCGCTGCTGGCCAGCTTCGTCATCCAGATCCTGCTCGCCCGCCACCTGGCCAAGGCTCAGTTCGGCGCGCTGACCTGGGCGTTGTCCGGGGTCACCATGCTCCAGGCTGTGCTCCCGCTGGGCGTGGACCGCGCGTCCGCCCGGTTCGTCGCCATGTACGACGAGCACAAGCAGTACGCCAAGCTGTTCGGCTACCTGGTCATCACGGCCTGCGTCCTGCTGCTCACCTCCGGGCTGATCGCCGTCGGTCTCGTCCTCTTCCCCGACGCGCTGCGGTGGCTGGCCCCCTCCGGCCTGGCGAGCCGGATCTTCGTGATCCTGGTGGCGCTGGCCCCGATCCAGGCCATCGACGCGATCGTCGTCGACCTGTTCGCCGTCCTCGGCTCG
Organism: uncultured Actinomycetota bacterium; assembly: GCA_963821825.1. GTDB lineage: Bacteria > Actinomycetota > Actinomycetes > Actinomycetales > Kineosporiaceae > CAWGFD01. The sequence continues at coordinate 2,926,396 of CAWGFD010000002.1, read as the reverse complement.
CCGGTCGCCGTCTTCGTCCGGCGCTACCTGATCGAGCCGGGTCTTCGCCTGGCCGTGGTCCTGTGGATGGTCAGCTCCAACCAGGACGCCTCCTTCGTGGCGTCCGGCTACCTCGCTGCCGGCGCTGTGGCGATGTCCCTGTACCTGGTGCTGGCCATCCGTCTGTTCCGGCGTACCGGACTGCTCGCCCAGCTCGGCAGGCAGCGACCGTCCTACCCATGGCGGGGCGTGGCCGGATTCTGCGGTCCGGTCTTCCTGTCCAGTCTGGTCGCCACCGGAACCACCGAGATGGCGGTCCTGGTTCTCGGTCGGACCGCCGGCGCGGAGCAGGTCGCCGCCTTCCGGGCCGTCCAGCCGTTCGCCGTGCTCAACGTGGCTGTCATGTTCAGCTTCACCACCCTCTACACCCCGACCCTGTCCCGGCTCGTGGCTCGCGGTGAGATCAGCCGGGTTCGGGAGTTGTACTGGCAGAGCGCGGCGTACATCGCCGTGCTGACCTTCCCGGTGGTCGCCACGCTGGTCGCCTTCCCGCAGCAGGTGATCGTGACCACGGTCGGTCCGGCCTACCGCTCCTCGGCGATCGTGCTGGTGCTGCTGTCGATCGGGTTCTACGTCAACGCCTGCCTGGGCTTCAACGGGCTGACCACGCAGGTCCTGGGTCGCAGTCGCTGGGTGATGGTGACCAACCTGACCGCGCTGGTCAGCACCGGCCTGGTCACCCTGCTCCTGGTGCCCGCCTGGGGCCCGGTCGGCGGAGCGCTGTCGGTGCTGTTCGGCCTCGTCCTGCACAACGTGCTGAAGCAGGTCGGCCTCGGCTTCGGTGCGGGGGTGGGCATCGCCTCGCGGTCGCACACGCTGGTCCTCGCTGGCGTGAGCGCGCTGACCGCGGTCCTGGCCGTCCTCGACCGGGTGTGGACGCCGCCGCTGCCGGTGGCCCTGCTGCTGGTCCTGCTGGCCTGGGCGGTGCTGCTGCGAGGCACCCGCCGGTTGCTCAACATCCTGGACTTCTTTCCCGAGCTGGCACGCCTGCCGTTGCTGCGAAAGCTGGGGCGATGACTGACACCCCGATGAAGCTCTGGTCGACCGGCGCCGCCGGGGCGCGGACCGCGGCCCCCGCGGCCGCGGCACTGGCCGCGTGGCGCCAGCTGGACTGGCGCTTCCTGCTGCCGGAGGAGGAGCTCGGCGGCGTGGGACTGGTCGGGACGTGGTCGACCGAGGAACGGCAGGCCCTGACCCAACTCGGGGCCACCGTCCAGGAGGTGGGCGACGACGCCGGCCTCGATGCCGCCCTGGTCCGGGTCGATGGGGACTCGTCCTGCTCCCTGCCCAGGACCCTGGACCGGCTCTCCCGCGCCCTGCGGCCCGGCGGCTGGGTCCTGCTCCGGCTGGTCGATGACCGCAGGGAGGTCATCTCACGGGCGACCGGCGCCCGTCTGCGGGTGCGCCGCCGCCAGCTCAGGGCCGCCGGCTTCGTGGACGCCCGCACGTACTGGCACGCACCCTCCTCGGAGCGCCCCTCGTACATGGTGCGCCTGGAGGACCGCCGGGCGGTGGAGACCATGTTGGGCAGGCACCACGGCGTCCCGCTGGGCCGGATGAAGGCCCTCGGCGGTCGACTGCTGGCCGGTTCGGGCGCTCTCCCGTTGACCATGGGTGGCGTGACCCTGCTGGCTCGGCGGCCGTCCCCGGGGGCCCCGCCGGCACCCGCGCCCAGCCTGTTCGTCACCCCCTGGTTCGAGGCGTCACGACACGTCGTCGAACTGGTGCTCGGCCCCGACGGCGACTCGGTGGTCTCGGTCCGCAAGATGCCGCGACGGCCGTGGGACGTGCAGGGCATCCAGGACGAGGCGGCCGCCCTGGCCCGGCTGACCGGGTGTGCGGCAGCACTGACCGGAAGCGTGCCCGCTGTCCTGGAGCTGAGGATGGGGCCACGTCCTGTCCTGCATCTCGGCGGCCTGTCCGGACGGCCCGTGGACCCGGACTTCGTCCGCAAGGACCCGGACCGGGTGGTTGCTGCGGCTACCCGGTTCCTGTCCGTGCTCGCCAGTCACGGTGACCACCCGGACGACCACAGTCGGTCGCGCTGGTTCGAGGATCTGGTCGTCGACCCGCTGCGCCGCTACGACCGGCTGGTGTCCGACGAGGGGGACCCCTTGGTCCGGAGCACCCTGCAGGTGCTGTCCAGCCTGTCGGGAGCCGCGCTCACGTTCCCCTTCGAGCACGGGGACCTGGGCCACCCCAACCTGCTGATGGGCCCGGACGGTCGGCTGTCCGTCCTGGACTGGGAACGTGCCCGCCCGGGCGGGCTCCCGCTGAACGACCTGGTGTTCCTGCTCCAGTACGTGTCCGAGTGTCGAGCCGCGGCCACGGCCCGAGCGGATCAGTGCAAGGCCTTCGACCAAGCGTTCCTGGCCGGGACCGGCTGGGCACGTCCGGTGCTCTCCGGGTTCGCGGCCGCCCGCGGCGTGCCCGAGGCCGCGGTCGGGCCCTTGATCGTGGCGTGCTGGGCGCGAACGGCGGCTGGGCTCCCGGACCGGTTGAACCTGGTCAGTCCGCGCGGCCAGCTGGTTCCCGACGCGCACCGGACGTTGCGCGAAGCGGTGGCGGCGGACCGGGACAGCACTCTGTGGCGTCACTGCATCACGCGCCATCACGAAGGGCTCCTGTGAAGATGTTCTGAGCAATTGTCGCCCCTGAGTGCGACGCGCAGTCCTAGCCTTTGCAGCGAGACGCGCAGTGCCGCGTGCCCTCAGCTGTACGACCAGACCAGAACGCTCCCAGCCCATGTATCGGGGTTCCGCCATGTCAAAGTTCATCCGCCTGCTGGGGGTCGCGCTGTGCCTCACCCTGCTCAGCGCGATCGGGGTCCTTCTGCCGCGCGGAGCCGCGGAGGCCGCCAGCGGCGATGTCGGATACATGGGCCCGTCGTTCTCCGGGGTCGCGAACCCGCCCACCTCGGACAAGCCGCAGAGCAAGCTCTGGTACAACGACGGTCGGTGGTGGGCCGACATGTGGGACAGCGCGAGCGGTTCCTGGGGGATCTTCTGGTTCAACTCCGCCACCCATGCCTGGGCGAGCACGGGCACCCTGGTCGACCCGCGTTCCAGCACCCTGCCCGACGTGCTGTGGGACGGAACGCACCTGTACGCCGGCAGCCACGTGGTCACCGTGTCCACGGACGGGAGCCCGGTCGCGGCGCTCGACAACCAGCCCGCTCGTCTGTACCGGTACAGCTATAACGCCTCGAACCGCAGCTACAGCCTCGACCAGGGCTTCCCGGCCGTCATCGGCAGCACCTCCAGCGAGTCGATGACGATCGACGAGGACCACATCGGCACCCTGTGGGCGACATGGACGCGGGTTACCGGCTCCTCCTCGTCCGGGTTCACCAACACGGTGTACGTGAACGCCTCCACCGACGGCGGCGCCACCTGGGGCACGCCGTTCACCCCTGCGGTGTCCGGCGTGCATCCCGCGCCGGACGACATCTCCTCGGTGGTCGCCTTCGGCAAGAACCGGATCGGCCTGCTGTGGAGCAACCAGCTCGACGGAACCGTCTACTGGGCCGTCCACAAGGACGGCCAGCCGCTTGACAAGTGGAAGGGTTCGGCCGCCCGTCGAGGGAGCAACGTCGCCGATGACCACATGAACCTCAAGGCTGTGCAGGCGGATGCCGCCGGCCGGGTGTTCGCCGCGGTGAAGACCAGCCTGGACGGCTCGCCCGCCGCCAAGCCCACCGACACCCAGATGGGTCTGCTGGTCTTCAAGCCGGGCACCGGATCCTGGAGCTGGTCGGTTGTCGGCACGCTCGCCGACTGCCAGACCCGGCCGCTGGTGATGCTGGACGAGGAGAACGCGGTGGTGCACGTCTACACCACCGCCCCGGTGGCCAGCGGCTGCCCCTACTCCGGCGCGCCCGGCGCGATCTACGAGAAGTCCGCGCCGATGGACAACCCGGTGTTCGGGTCCGGTCGTGGCTTGACCGTCATCCGCGACGGCTCGTCGCCCAACATGAACAACGTGGCCGGCAGCAAGCAGTCGGTGACCTCAAGTACCGGCGTCGTGCTGCTCGCCAGCAACGACGCCACCCAGCGCTACTGGACCGCACAGGAGTCGCTGTCGGCCAACACCAGCCGTCCGGTGGCCTCGTTCACCACGACGGCCGAGTCGGGTGCCGCACCGCTGACCGTCGGCTTCACCGACACCACCACCGGCGACCCGACCGAGTGGAACTGGGACTTCGGCACAGGCGACGAGTCGACCGAGCAGAACCCGACCTACACCTTCCAGAGTCCGGGCACCTACACGGTGACCCTGCGCGCGCAGAACGCGATGGGCATCGCCGATCCGCCGGCGACGGCCACGATCACGGTCACCGGCCCGACCAGCTCGTCCTCTAGCTCCACCACGACCAGTCCGACGACCAGTCCGACGACCAGCCCGACGACCAGTCCGACGACCAGCCCGGCGGGGGTGGTCTCGGCGGTGGGTGCGGCGTCGGGGGGTTCGGCGTCCTCGGTGTCCTCGGCGGTGATCCCGGTGCCGGCTGGTGCGGTGGCGGGTGATGTGGTGGTGGCGTCGTTGACGGTGGACAACCACCCGACGGTGACGGCGGCGCAGGGGTGGACGTTGTTCGCGGGGCCGTTGGATGCCGGGTACGGCAACGCGACGGTGCTGGGCTACTACCGGGTGCTGTCCGGGGCGGATGTGTCGGCGGGGTCGTTCTCGTGGGGGTTGTCCTCGGCGAACAAGTGGGATGGCGGGATGGTGGCCTACCGTGGGGTGGATGTGAGTCATCCGCTGGATGTGGCGGTGGCGACGATGACGGACGTCAACTACTCGGGGACGGCCAAGACGGTTCCGGCGGTGAGCACGGTGACGGCGGGTGCGATGGTGGTCGGTGGTGTGGGGACCGATGGCCGGTTGATCTCGGCGACGCCGCCGTCTGGGTGGACCGAGGGGTTTGACTCTGCTTCGGGTCAGCTGGACGAGCAGGCTTATGTCAGTGCTCCGGTGCCGGGTTCGGTGGGGCCGAGCACGTGGACGTTGAGCGCCGGGCGGTCCGCGGCCGCCTGGGTCACCGCGCTACGACCCGCCGCCGGCGGCCCGACGACCAGTCCGACGACCAGTCCGACGACCAGTCCGACGACCAGTCCGACGACCAGTCCGACGACCAGTCCGACGACCAGCCCGACGACCAGCCCGACGACCAGCCCGACGACCAGCCCGACGACCAGCCCGACGACCAGCCCGACGACCAGCCCGACGACCAGCCCGACGACCAGCCCGACGACCAGTCCGACGACCAGTCCGACGACCAGCCCGACGGGGGTGGTCTCGGCGGTGGGTGCGGCGTCGGGGGGTTCGGCGTCCTCGGTGTCCTCGGCGGTGATCCCGGTGCCGGCTGGTGCGGTGGCGGGTGATGTGGTGGTGGCGTCGTTGACGGTGGACAACCACCCGACGGTGACGGCGGCGCAGGGGTGGACGTTGTTCGCGGGGCCGTTGGATGCCGGGTACGGCAACGCGACGGTGCTGGGCTACTACCGGGTGCTGTCCGGGGCGGATGTGTCGGCGGGGTCGTTCTCGTGGGGGTTGTCCTCGGCGAACAAGTGGGATGGCGGGATGGTGGCCTACCGTGGGGTGGATGTGAGTCATCCGCTGGATGTGGCGGTGGCGACGATGACGGACGTCAACTACTCGGGGACGGCCAAGACGGTTCCGGCGGTGAGCACGGTGACGGCGGGTGCGATGGTGGTCGGTGGTGTGGGGACCGATGGCCGGTTGATCTCGGCGACGCCGCCGTCTGGGTGGACCGAGGGGTTTGACTCTGCTTCGGGTCAGCTGGACGAGCAGGCTTATGTCAGTGCTCCGGTGCCGGGTTCGGTGGGGCCGAGCACGTGGACGTTGAGCGCCGGGCGGTCCGCGGCCGCCTGGGTCACCGCGCTACGACCCGCCGGCCCCTGATCGAGCAGGTGCTCGGCCGGCACCGACAGACCAGCCGCTGGACAGCGGCACTGAGAAGGGGCGACCAGTGCACGACGACAGCACGACGACGTCGACGACGAACGGGAAGGGGGCCGCCGACCTGCTGCTACGGCCGGCGATGGCGACGGACACCGACGCCCGGAGCGAGCCCGGCGCGGTGTGGATCGGCGAGGTCGACCAGGAGCGGCTGAGCACGATGGGGCGGGTCCGGCTGGCCGGCTCCCGCGGCCATCGGCGCGCCCGGTTGCTGGTACGCCGCGGCCGGCTGCCCCTGGGTTTCGTCGAGCTGGGGGTCAGTGAGGGGGAGGTGGACGGTGCGGAGCTCTCCCGTGCGGTCCGGGCCCTTCCCGACCAGGTACCCTGCCCGCCCGTCGGCGCGCCCCGCCCGCCGGTGTCGGTGGTGCTGTGCACCCGGGACCGGCCCGAGCAGCTGAGGGTCGCCGTCGAGTCGCTGCTCGACCAGGAGTACCCGACCTTCGAGGTCGTGGTGGTCGACAATGCCCCGGCTACCGCCGCCACCGCCGACCTGATCCGTGAGCTGGCGGATCCGCGGCTGCGCCACGTCACCGAGCCCCGCCCGGGTCTGGCCATCGCCCGCAACCGGGGGATCGGGGAGGCGGTCCACGAGCTGATCGCCTTCTGCGACGACGACGTAGTGGTCGACCAGTGGTGGCTGACAGGCCTGGCGGACGGGTTCGCGCGTGGGAGCGACGTCGCCTGTGTCACCGGTCTGGTCCCGACCGGTGAGCTGAACAGCCTGGCCCAGCGGTACTTCGATTCCCGGGTGTCCTGGGCGGCAAGCTGCCGACCCGTCGTCCACTCCCTGGACCGACCGCCGGCTGACTCTCCGCTGTTCCCCTTCCAGGTGGGTCAGTTCGGCACCGGCGCGAACTTCGCCATGACTCGCACGGCCCTGGTCGAGGTCGGGGGGTTCGACGAGGCCCTGGGGGCCGGCTCGCCGGCCCGGGGCGGGGAGGACATCGACATGTTCGTGCGGGTCCTGCTGGCCGGTCACGAGCTGTGCCACGAACCCTCAGCACTGGTGTGGCATCGGCACCGCCAGGAGCTGGACCAGCTGACTCAGCAGGTCTGGGACTACGGCGCGGGGCTGGGTGCCTGGCTCACCAAGCTGGCTGTCCACCCCCGCACGGCACTCATGGTCAGCCGCAGATCGGTGGGCGCCCTGGCCCATGCCCGTACGGTCAGCCAGGTCGAGATGAGCACGGAGAACGAGGAGGAACGCGTGTCGGTCAGACAGCTGGCGTCCGTCGAGCGCCGCGGGATGATGGCCGGCCCGCTCGGCTATGCACGCTCCCGCAGCGGCGGCCGCCGAGCCGCCCCGTTGACGGTGACCACCGGACCTCGCCGGGGCCGCCTGCTGCGGGCGAGCCTGAAGGAGCGGGTACAGCGCTACGGAGAGCTGCCGCCGGCCCCCGGGTTCCGGCCCACCTGCGTGCTCGTGCTCGACGCCGAGGAACCGGCCCGTGCGTACCACCCAGGCACCACCGGTGATGGCCGTCCCTACGAACAGGCGCTGGTGCTGCTCCGGCGCGCGGGCCGCCCCGTGGCCGATGTGACCGTGCCGCTGTCGGGGGGTCAGCTCAGCCGCGCGGACGTCGTCACGCTGCTCCGGGACATGCCGGCGCTCCCTGACGGCGACAGCGCGGGCTCGCCGACTCCGGGCGGACTGGTCAGCGTCGTGATCCCCACTTGCCGACGCCCCGAGCAGATCCTCACCTGCGTGCGCTCGGTGCTGGCCAGCGACCACCCGAACTTCGAGGTGATCGTGGTCGACAACGCCCCGCAGGACCCCCGGACGGCCGAGCTCTTCGCGGACGTGTTCGGGCAGGAGCCCCGGGTCACTTACCTCCAGGAGCCGCGTGCGGGTGCTTCAAGGGCCCGCAACACGGGTGCACGAGCGGCTCGCGGTGAGGTGATCGCGTTCACCGACGACGACGTGACGGTCGACCCGGGCTGGCTGGGCGCTCTGGCCGCGCCGCTGTGGGCCGAACCGGAGCTCGGCTGCGCGACCGGTCTGGTACTTCCTCTGCACCTGGACACCATGGTCCACGGGTGGTTCGAGCAGTACGGGGGGTTCAACCGCGGCTACCGCCGGCGGCGTTATGACCTCACCGAGCACCGCGGCGACACCCTGCTCTACCCGTGGACGGCGGGGGCGCTGGGGGCGCTGAACAACGTCGCCTTCCGTCGGGACGCCCTGGATCTGCCCGAACCCTTCGATGTCCGGCTCGGGCCGGGCACCCCTGCCTTCGGGGCTGAGGACCAGGACGTGATGGTGCGGCTGCTGCGTAGCGGGCGGAGCATCTGCTACGAGCCGGCCGCCCTTGTCCGCCACGACCACCGCAACAGCTACGAAGACCTGCGGTGGCAGGTTTTCACCTACGGGGCCGGCCAGACCGCGGCGTTCACGCACTGGGCCACGGGGGACAGGGCCGCCGCCGCCGAGCTGTGCCGCCGCGTCCCGTTCGTCCTGCTGACCCTGCTCCGCACCCGGCTGACCAAGGGCCCCGGTGTCCAGGTCGCCTCGGGCGAGGTGGACAGCTGCCCGCCGGAGCTGCGTCGGCTTGAGTGGCTCGGCTATCTCTACGGCCCGGTGGCCTACGGCCGCTCCCGGCTGGCGCATGCGGTCGCCGGCCTGCGCGCAGCGCGCTGAGGCCGGCGCTGGAGGTCCCGGGCTCGCAGGTCCCGGGCTCGCAGGTCGCGGGATCGCACATCTAGGGATCGCCACGGCCGGGCGCCTCCCGGCAGCTGTGGCCCCCGCAGCTCACTGCCGCTTCCACATCCGCACGTAGTCCACCAGCATGTGCGCCGGCAACGCCCCGACCGGGTACCGGCTGTTCACGGCGACGTCGACCAGCAGGTACTCCGGTGTCCGGGGGATCCTGGCGGCGTCGGTCTCGGTGAAGACCGGTCGTCCGTCCACGTACCAGGTCAGGCGGTCGGCCTGCCAGTCGACGCCGAAGGTGTGGAAGCCCGCGGAGAAGTCGATGCGGGGGCTCGGACGGTAGCTGTCCGAGGTCTCCTGTCCGGGCGCGTAGTGAAGGGCGTGCGAGGTGTGGTCAGGGTGCTGCTGCGCGCCGAAGACCTCCATGGCGTCGATCTCCGGCGGCCAGTCCTGCTCCTCGGACAAGCTCCAGAACGCCGGCCACAGGCCCGTGCCGGCCGGGACCCTGATCCGGGCCTCGTAGTAGCCGTACGCCTGCGCGAAGTGGCCGGAGGTCTGGATGAGAGCTGAGCCGTACCCGCGCGTGCCCCCCTTATCGCAGGCCACCTGCCGGTGGACGACCTCGATGTCCAGGAGCCCGTCGTGCACGGTGCGGTTGGTGGGGGTGAAGCACTGGGCCTCCTGCGGGTTACCGACATTCCGGCACGCTCCCCAGGGGTAGCAGTCGCTCCACCGGTGCAGGTCCAGTGAGGTGCCGGCGAACTCCTCATCGAAGGTGAGCTGGAACTGCCCGCGCGCTCCGACCGGACGTGGTGGCTCGGCGACACCGCCACGCAGGATCAGGCAGAGCGCGAGCACCCCGGCCATGGCGACCGCTGCGGCCGAGATCCGCCGAGCCGGTCGGCGAGACTGCTGTAGCACCGTCGCTCTCCGGATAGTTGTTTGCCGGTGCCGTCACCGGGACCGCCTGGCTGAAGACTACGACGCAGCGCCTCGGCCGGGCGCCCGCGGGTCAGCGGGCGCCCGGCCGAGGCGATGGTGTCGGTCGCGCGGTCAGGCCTTGGTCCGGAAGACCACCACTCCGTTCCGGTCCTGGACCAGCGACCACCGGGGGTCCTGGCGCACGTGGGCCAGCAGGTTGGCCAGCGCGCCGTCGGGCAGTCCACCGAAGTGGTGGGCCCAGACCTGCATCTCCGGGCTGAAGAGCAGGTACGTGGGGACCGTGCCGCGGGCCTCGATGACCGCCATGGCCTGCGCATAGTCGGACGCGGAGGCGTAGGTGAGAGTGGACAGCGGGCTTCCGTCCTGCGCCAGCGGCAGGTCGAAGCCTGGGTTCCAGCGCACGAAGTCGAGGTAGCGGCCGGCGTCCCGGCCGGCGCCCACCGGCGCTGCCGGGGTGATGTAGGCGGGAACCGGCACGGTGTCCAGCAGGCTGGTGGCCACGCGCACCGAGGCCGGTGCGATGAGGCTGGGGTACCAGCCCCCGTAGGCGCCCTGGGCGCTGGCCAGCACGGCGGCCAGGACCACCGCACTGGCCATCACCCGCGTCCGGAGCCCGGCGTCGACCACCTTGACCAGCCACGGCGCCAGCAGCAGCGCGCACCCCGGCAGCGCGTACAGGAAGACCCGGAACACCGCCTCACCGCCGTAGTCCTGGCCGGCCAGGATGGCGAACGGCGTGAACGCCACCACCGCGAGGGCAAGCACCGGCTCACGTCGCCGCCTCGAGGCGATAGCGGCAAGCACCGCCGCTGCCCAGATGCCGAGCGACAGCGCACGGACCACGGCGCTGGTGATCGCCTGGCCGGCCACCACGTGGGTGGTGACGTTGGACTGCGCGTTGGCCCGGACGTTGAAGGAGAGGATGGTGTGCTGGCTGACCGTGCCCCAGTTGTAGCCGATCCAGGCCGCGAGCAGCGCGACCATCACCACCGGCAACCACCTGTTGGGCAGCTGCTTGGTCAGGGTCAGCAGCACGAACAGGCCGGCCACCCAGACCGGGGTGAGCTGGTGGGTGACGACCAGCGCCGGGAACAGCACCAGGACCAGAGCGGTGCTGCGATGACCTGCGCGAGTGGCCCCGATCAGGCCGATCAACCCCAGGGCCAACAGGTAGGCCGTCGCCTGCGGGCTGTAGTAGTCCTGCGAGACCCAGTTCAGGGCCTCCACCAAGAAGGCGGCCGCCAGGGCGACGCGCGCGTCGGCCCGCCATGCCTTGGCCACGCCGTAGGTGAGGGCGATCAGCGCCAGGTGCAGCACCGGGGTGAACCAGTGCGCCACCTCGAGGGCGGTCAGCCCGGTCAGGTCGCAGAACCAGGCGGTGGCGGAGAACAGCCCGGGCCATCCCTGGTAGATGTCGACGCCGTGGGCGAGGGTGCCGGTCGCCTGGATCCCGTCGGCCACTCCGATGTGCTTATAGGTCCAGCCGAAGACCGGCACCTGGCTGGCGAGGGTGATGGTCAGACGCTGAACGAGGACCATCGCCACCAGGGAGGTCCAGGCCCGCCGGCTCCGTCCCGAACGCAGGGCGATCAGGAACGCCGCGCCGGTCAGCAGGATCGCCAGCGGGAGCAGGGGGCCCGCCCCCACCAGGAGGCCCAGCTGGCTGTAGCCGGACCTGCGCAGTCCCGGCAGTGCGACGAGCCAGAGCAGGAGGGCAACGGCCTGCACTCCCCAGAAGAGGGGAGAGGCGCCATCTGGCGGCAGACTCGGCAGCTGGCTGGTGGCCCGCGGCGGCGCGACGGTGTGGCTCATGCCGTCACCACCAGGTGCTGCGCCTGTCGACCGGTCAGCGTGGCGAGCGCAGCCACGCTGCACGCGACGAGCCCGGCCAACAGGCTGAGCGGTGACCAGATCGCCAGCGCCGCCATCGCTGCGGTCAGCAGCAGGATGACCGCGAGGCCGAGGGCAGGCATCAGCGCCCAACGCAGGGCGTCCGGCAGCGGCGGTGCCAGCATCAGGATGACGCTTCCCGGGCCGGCGAGGAGGAAGAGGCCCAGCAGCGGGGCGGACAGCGCCGTGGGCAGGGGGAGCATGGCCAGCGCGCCAGCGGCGGTGGCGGTCCAGGCCACCCACAGCCGCGGGTTGGCCGACCACGTCTGGTGGGGCTTGATCTTCGTCACAGAAGTTGACCTCCGTACCTGGGCGGACGTCATGAGGGACGAGTCCGTGACCCAGAGTGTTGGCTTCGACATCTCGACCGGCGCCTGTCGATGACTCAACGTTATGGCCGAGGAAGAGCCGTCGGTGGCGGCCTGCGCAAGATGGGACGCCGATTCACCGGCATGGGCTAAGGCGCCGTTCCGCGGCCCCCGAGATCTTCGCCAATCCGGCTTTCCTGCCCCGTTGACCTGCATCGTTGACGATCAGACAGCCTCACCCCAATGGCGGCGCGGGTGGCTTGGCGTAACTGCACCGCTACCTTGTTGCCGTTTCTCGGGCGAAGGTTGAGGGAAGTCCGCAGGGCCCTTTTCGAGCCCGGTGGCCGGCGGTGGCACCCGACTAAATGGAGTATTCCGGGCAGACAGTGCTCGTCACGGCTAGTGATGGCCGACTGAGAGACACGTGCCGACAACCTCAGCAAACCGGGGGCCGTGCCCAGCGCCGTGGCTTACGGTCGAGGAGTAGGACAGGGTTGGGACGAGGAGCCGCTCCCCAGGCGGCGCAGAGGAGGTTCGGGTTGTCGGCCAGCACGGTCTTCGGCAGGTTCGCTGACCGGAGACCGGAGGCGAACGGGCTGGCCCCGCCAGGCGTCCGGCCCCCCACAGGACTGACCCTGACCGACGCCTGGGCCAGTGCGGCCGCCGCCCTGACCGTTCTGCTTGCCGTGCTCGGGCCTGTGGTCACCGGCGTCGATGTCCGGTTCCACGGGCGGACGCCCTTGGCCCTGGCCTACGTGCTGCTCGTGCCCGGGCTGCCGTTCGCGCTGCTGCTCTGCCTGTCGGGGACGATGGTCACGCTGATCTGCGCGGTGGCCACGAGCATCGCCGTGCAGACCCTGGTCGCGCAGATCCTCCTGTCATCAAACCACTACTCCGCGTTGGCCGGACAGATCCTCACCTCCGGCATGGCCCTCGGTCTGGTCGCCGTGCTGTGGCGCGCCCTGAACGGGGTGGGAGCCCGACCCGGGAAGGCCTGGCGTCTGGTCCTGCGCCGGGTCGGCGTGCTCGGGTGGCAGGCGCTCGACCCCACGATGGTGGTGGTGGCCGCGGCCGTCGGGGTGTGGTCGCTGTCGGTGCTGGGCATCAACCCCGACCACATGAACGGGTACGGCCTGGTATCGGTGCTCAACCTGGGGGTGGTGCTGGCCTTCGGTCTGTTGGCCGTCGCCGCGGTGATGGAGCTGCGGCGCCCGACGTTGCGGTCGGTGTGGCTGGGCTTCATCGCGGTGGTGCTGACCGTGTTCCTCTACGGGCTGTCCCCCGCGGTGGAGAGCGCGGCGAACGTTCCGGTGGCCTGGTTGCACTCAGGCTTCATCGAGTACATCCGCAACCACGGTCACGTGCTGAACGGCTACGACGCCCGGTTCAGCTGGCCCGCTTTCTTCGCCGTGAGTGGCGCTCTGACCACCATGGCCGGACGACCCTCCGCAGTGGGACTGCTGCAGTGGGCGCCGGTCGCCTTCGAGCTGCTGGTCCTGATGCCGTTGGTCCTGCTGCTGCGGTCGCTGGCCACCTCCGCCCGGGCGGCGTGGCTCGGCGTGTTCATCTACCTGTGCGCCAACTGGTACCAGCAGGACTACTTCAGCCCGCAGGCGACCAACTTCGTGCTGTACGTGTCGGTGCTGGCCGTGCTCGCCTGGTCACTGGTGCATGCCGGGAGCGAGCCGGGCCCGGTCGCGGTCGACGGCGGTCTGGTCAGCCGGCTGAGGGCCCGGTCCCTGCGGATGCCGGCACCCGCCCCCGGGACGACTCCCGGCAGCCGGCTGTCCCTCGGCCTCGCCCTGGTGCTGGTCTGCGCCGCCTCGGTGGTCAGCCACCAGCTCACCCCCGTCACGCTCGGGATGGCCCTGCTCGTCTTCACGGTGACCGGCAGCACCCGCTACCGGGATCTCTGGCTGGCCCTGGGTGTGCTCTTCGTGCTGTGGTTCAGCTTCGGGGCGACCGACTTCTGGGTGGGCCATCTGAGCCTGGTCACGGGCGACGTCGGCAACGTGGGCGGCACCCTCAACGCCGGCGTCGCCGGCCGGGTCCAGGGAGACCCGCAGCACCTGGTCATGCAGTATGTCCGCGTCCTGCTCTCCTTGGCCCTGTTCGGCACCGCCGTCCTCGGCTGGTGGCTGCGTCGCCGTCATCCGCACCGGTGGCTGGTGGCCGGCCTCGCGGTCGTCCCGTTCTCCCTGATCGCTCTGCAGAGCTACGGCGGCGAGGTGGTCCTGCGGGTCTTCCTGTTCGCGCTGCCGGCCCTGGCCCTGCTCAGCGGGGAAGCGCTCGCCCGGCTGGTGGGCCGGATGGGGCTGGGACGCCTTCGCGCCGTCGCTCTCGTCGTCCTGCTGGCCGTCCTGCCGATCTGGTTGCTGGCCGCCCGCGGTGCCAACGAACCGTTCGAGCGGGTGACCGCCGGACAGTACGCGGCGGCCCGGGAGGTGCACCGGCTGGCCAACCACTCCACCAGCATCGCCTCCTTCACCTCCTTCACCCCGCTCAGCTATGCGGACGTCGGACGCCTCTTCACCTCCGCTCTTGCTGCGCATGGTGTGCCGTGCATCAGCGCGACATCCCCGGGCGCCTGCGCCCTGGCCGACGGCCCCGACATCGTCTACACCTCGAGCAGCGAGGACGCCTACGGTCAGCTGATGGACGGGTTGCCGGCGCACTGGACGGACCGCGCGGTCCGCCTGATGGTGCTGTCCGGCCAGTACAAGGTCCGTTACCGGAACGCTGACGCGGTGGTCCTGGTACGGACCTCGCCCAAGGGAGGCTGACATGCTGACTGCGGTCCGGGACTTCTTCGTGAACGCCGGAGGGCTGATCCTGCTGCTCGTCTGCCTCGGCCTGATAGTCAGCCGAGCGACGTTGCGCGAGCTGGCTCCGGCCGGTTCGGAACGCTGGGCCTCCTGGGTGGTCCTGGCTCTGGTCCCGCTCCTCGTCGTCGCGGGCGGCCTGACGGTGCTGCGACTGTCGCTGTACTCCTGACGGTGGCCGCTGGAGCGGGCCCGCGCCAGCACGAGCCCGGTGACGCGAGCGGTGCGAGCGGGTCAGAGGCCTTCGGCGACCGCTCGCGCTGGCGCCGCACGCTCACCCCGCGGCGCACGGCGGCCCTGGCGGCGGTGGTGATCCTCTCCCTGACCACGGCCCTGCGGTCCAGCCCCGCACCCCCCGCCCAGAGTCCCTCCGGCCTGCCGGCCCCCACCCAGGACCTGCCCGGGTGGCGCCTGGTGGCCTCCGAGGACTTCAACAGCGACCGGCTGCCGGCGGGCTGGGGCGCCTACTCCGGCCATCCCGGCGGCAACCCCGGGGGCTGGTGGGAACCCTCCCATGCCGTCGTGGGCGACGGCGAGCTGAGGCTGGAGGGCAGCGTGGCGGACGGTCGGTGGACCACCGCCGGGGTGATGTTCAGCGCAGCCACGAGGACCTACGGCAAGTTCGAGGTCCGGTTCCGGATCGCCACCGGCTACGGCGTCAAGTACGCGTTCCTGCTGTGGCCGGCCAGCGGGCGGTGGCCCGAGGACGGCGAGATCGACTTCGCGGAGGACGGTGGGGGTCAGCGCGGCTACACCACCGCCACGCTGCACTACGGGGCGGACAACCACAAGATCGAGAACACGGTGGCCGCCGACTTCACCAGGTGGCACACGGTCGGCGTCGAGTGGACCAAGGACCTGCTGGTCTACACCTTGGACGGCCAGCCGTGGGCCACGGTCCGCAGCACCCACGTCCCCGACGGGCCGATGAACCTGGCGATGCAGACCGAGGCGGGCACCTGTGGCCAGGTCTTCGTCCCCTGCCCGGACGCGACGACCCCGGCGCACGTGGACGCCCTGATCGACTGGGTCGCGGTGTTCGCGCCGGCCACCCGACGCTGAGCCGCCCCCTTCTCCCACCGCCGCATCCCCTGGAGGGCCCTCCGGCGGACGTGCCGCTGTGACCGTGGGTGAGCCATAGGCGCGCCCGGTGCTCCATCGGAGCCTGGCCCCAGATCTTGATGCTCCGAACGGGTGATTGACC
Source organism: uncultured Actinomycetota bacterium (assembly GCA_963821825.1). Taxonomy (GTDB): domain Bacteria; phylum Actinomycetota; class Actinomycetes; order Actinomycetales; family Kineosporiaceae; genus CAWGFD01. The sequence continues at coordinate 2,910,559 of CAWGFD010000002.1, read as the reverse complement.
AGTCAACTGACTGGTCGTTCGGCTATCAAGGTGTCTCGCCTCGGGTCCGATGCCACAACCACGCTCGCTTCTCACGCTGAGCGTCAAGGCATCTGACCCGGCAGCGCCCCGATCTGGTGGTTGCTGTCCGATCCCGAGATCGGAGTGATTGTCATCTTCAGCATGCCCGTGACCGCGGCACTGTCGGCCGCCGTCGTCTCTTCCGCTGCCCTGCTGGCCCCGTCGGCGTCCGCTGCCACGGTCCAGCCGTCGGTGCCCCTCCGGGCTCCCCTGGTTGCGGCCCCGGCTGCTGACGGCAGCACCACCATGCAGGTGCCGGCCACGGCGGACGCCACCGTGTTCGCCGGTGCCCCGAACACCAACTACGGCACGAGCAGCGTCCTGACCGCCCGGAGCTACCCCAAGCGTGCATCGTTGCTGCACTTCGCCTTCCAGTTGCCCGCCGGCCAGACGGTGACGGCCGCCCAGCTGCTGCTGAAGGTCACCTCCACGACCGCCTCCAAGGTCGCGGTGGCCCCGACGAGTCCGCTCTGGAACGAGCGGACGGTGACCTGGAACAACGCCCCGGCTGCCGGACCCACGGTGGCTCGCAGCGGCGCCTACACCGCCGGTCAGTGGCTGGCCCTGGATGTGAGCCCCGTCGCCACCCGGTCAACGGGCAGCCTGGACCTGCGGATCGACGGCGGTACGAACACGTGGACCTCCTTCGCCTCCCGCGAGGGGCGCGCCGGTGATGCTCCGAAGCTCGTGGTGACCACCGCACCGACCCAGGCCACCCCCGCCCCGACCCCCACCCCGACCCCCACCCCCACCCCCGCACCCGGCACCGGGGTGCCGACGACCGACCTGCCGAACTGGAAGCTGGTGTCCACCGAGGACTTCAACGGGTCCAGCCTGCCCAAGGGCTGGGGTGCCTACACCGGTCAGCCCGGCGGGAACCCGGGCGGTTGGTGGGACCCGAGCCACGCGGTCGTCTCCAACGGGAACCTGGTGCTGCGCGGCTACAGGGACGGAGCCCACTGGGCCACAGGCGGAGTCATGCTCTGGGCGCCGCAGACCTACGGGAAGTACGAGGTCCGCTTCAAGATGGACGCCGGCAAGGGCGTCAAGTACGCGCTGCTGATGTGGCCGTCCAGCGGACGGTGGCCCACTGACGGTGAGATCGACTTCCTGGAGGACGGCGGCGGCGACCGCAGCTCCACCACGGCCACCCTGCACTACGGCGCAAACAACTCCACCATCCAGCGCTCGGTCGCGACGGACTTCACCCAGTGGCACACCGTCGGCGTGGAGTGGTCGCCGGGGAGCCTCGTCTACACCCTCGACGGCAAGCCGTGGGGTTCGGTGGCCACCAGCCAGGTGCCCTCCACGCCGATGAACCTGGCTCTGCAGACGGAGGCCGGCACTTGCGGCGACAAGTGGACGCCGTGCCCGGACGCCAGCACGCCGACCGAGGTCGACGCGCAGATCGACTGGGTGGCCCGCTACGCCCAGCGCTGAGCTGTCACCGGGGCCCGGGACGACGCTCGTCCCGGGCCCCGCCCGACGACCCCGTCGGCTCGTCTGGTCAGCCGCCCGGGCGGGCCGCGGTGAGCCCGGTGTTGATCAGCTCCGCCAGCTCCTCGACATGGGGCAGCCGCAGCATGGAGGAGTGCTCACAGGCCAGCTCCCGGCTGTCCAGCGCGCCGGTCAGGAACGACCGCCACGCCGCCTCGCCGTCCGGGTTGCCGGTGGCCAGCACCAGCAGGGTCCGGCCGTCGTAGGGGGAGACCCGGTGCCAGCGCATCATGGTCTCGCCCTGGTGGAAGAAGACGTGGAACTGGAGCACCCCCTCGAACTGGGCGATGCCGGCGAACGGGACCCTGAGCCGGGCCGGCAGCTGCCACAGCGGCGGCAGTCCGTTGGGCAGGGCCCACTGCACGACCTGGCGCAGCGGAGCCGGCCATCGCTGGCGCCCTCGGTGGCCGGCACGTCCGCCGGCGGCAGGGGTCAGCGAGGCCTCGGTCAGCGGGGAGGGCACGGACAGCTCGGTCCGACGCGGCAGGTAGGTGTCGAGCAGGCCCAGCAGCTCCACCTGCTCCCCGGCCCGGCGCAGGGCCGTCGCGATCTCCAGGGCCACCAGCCCACCGAAGGAGTGCCCGAGCAGGATGTACGGCCCGTGCGGCTTCAGCCGCCGGAGCGTGGCCAGGTGCCGACGCGCCGCCGCCCTCACGCTCCAGTCCGGGATGCCGCGTCGCTCCAGGCCCTTGGCCTGGAAGGCGTACACGGGCCGGTCGCCCAGTCGGCTGGACAGCGGCAGGAACGACAGCGCGAGCGCGCCGGCGCCCGCGAAACAGAACACCGGTGTCCCTGAGCCTCCACTGCGCAGGGTCACCACCGTGGACTGCTTCGGGCGGTGGTCCGCTGCTCCGCGGACCCGGCGGGAGAACTCACGCAACGTCGGAGCCTGCACCAGGTCGGTCGAGGTCAGGGGTGAGCCGAAGCGCTGCTCCACCCGGGCGAGCATCTCCTCGACCAGGAGCGAGTCCGCCCCCAGCGCCATGAAGTCGTCTTCCCTGCCGATGCTGGTCAGGCCGAGGATCTCGGTCCACAGGTCTGCGACCACTCGCTCGAAGGGGTCTTCCAGCGCGGGCACCCTGGTCCGCGTCGGCGGCGACGGGAGGGATCGCCGGTCCACCTTCCCCCGCTCGGTGCGGGGCAGCTTCGGCAGGACGACGACGGTCGAGGGCACCATGTACTCCGGCAGCCGGGCCCGGAGCCGGCGACGCAGCGCTGCCGTCGACTCGGTGCGCAGCGCGGGGTCCGGACTGACGTAGGCGATCAGCCGGGTCTGCTGGCCGGGCTCCGGCTCGGCGATGACCACGGCCTCGGCCACCGCGGGGTGGGCCAGGATCGCCGCTTCCACCTCGCTCGGCTCCACCAGATAGCCGCGGATCTTGACCGCTGCGTCGCTGCGACCGACCAGGTGCAGGTTGCCCTCCTCGTCGAACCGGGCCAGGTCGCCCAGCCGGTAGCAGCCTCGGCCGTCGGTGAAGGTGCCGAACCGTTCGGCGTCCCCGCTGGAGCCCCAGTAGCCGCCGGAGATGAAGTCGGAGACCACCATGATCTCGCCGGTCTCGCCGCCGGCGGCCACGGTTCCGTCCGGGCGCAGGAGCAGGATGTCCTTGTTGATCGTCACGCGGCCACAGGGCAGCGTCCCTGCCGGGACCGGCCCGGCCAGCGGTGCCCGGAAATGGGTCAGGCCACCCGTTTCGGACGATCCGAACCGGTTCACGAACTCCGCTTCCGCGGCGGCGAACGGGCGCAGCGCCTGCACGTCTCGGCCGTAGGCAGCCTCCCCGGTGATCACCAGGAGCCTCATGTCCGTCACGGGGTGGTCTTCGCTCAACGTACGGGTCAGCGAGCGCAGCAGGTGCGGCGTGAAGCACCAGACGCTCACCCGCTCCTCACGCAGGAAGGCACCCAGATCCGCGATGCCGCGGTCCCGCGGGTCCCAGATGCACAGGCACGCGCCGTTCAGAAGCGCCCCGGCGGCGACGTCGAGGCCCGCAGCGAACGACAGAGGCAGGACCAGCGCCACCCGGTCGGTGCTGCAGACGTCCAGGTCCACCGCCATGGCGTGCGCGTCGTTGAGCAGCTGACGATGACGGGTGCGGACCCCCTTCGGGATCCCGGTCGACCCGCTCGTGAACACCAGGCACACGGCGTCATCGCCGGTCACGACGGGCGCCGGCCGGTCCCCGGACCGCCCCTCTGACGGCTCGACTGACGGCTCGACCGACGGCTCGACTGACGGCTCGACCGACGGCTCGACCGACGGCTCGACCGACGGCTCGACCGACGGCTCGACCGGCCCGCGGAGCAGGTCCTCCCACGCCACCAGGCGCAGCGCCTCAGCTGAGAGTTGCTCTGCCAGGCTCTCGCAGGTGCGGTCGACGACGCAGGTGCGCAGGCCGGCCAGGGAGGCGATCAGCCGCAGCCGGGCGGGCGGCAGGTGCGGGTCCAGCAGGACCACAGGTCGGCCGGTCTTGAGCACCGCAACGACGGCGACCAACCCGTCCGCGGACTGCTGCGTCAGCAGGCCGATCGGTAGGCCGTCTGCACCGGCCACGTCGAGCAGAGCGGCCGCGGCGCGGCCGGCCAGGTCGTCGACCTGCGCGTAGGTGTAGCGGTAGCCCGGGGAGGTCACAGCCGGACGATGGGGGAGCGCGGTCACGACCTCCTGCCACCGGGTCACGAAGGTGGAGTGGGGATCGACCTGGATCGGGCCGGGCCCAGGGGTGGCCGGGTCGGTCGTCCCGGCGGTGCCCCGGGCGGCGATGGACATGGAACTCCCTGGGTGCCTGGTGCTGGTGCGGTCGCCGCCCAGGTTAGTTCTGAAGGTCGACGCCGGCGCAGGCATCCCCGGATTGCCGCTGACCGCGGCAGGCAGGCTCACCCATTGTTACGGATTCGTGCCGGAAGGCCACTATCGTTGTACACGTTCCCGGCCGCCAGCATGGTCGTCATCTTGCTGGCCAGCACCGGGCAGTCCGGCACCCGGGTGTCGTGCCCGAACCGGTTCCGCGTGACGGTGATCCCCCTCATGCTGGCCAGCTTCTTGTGCGCCAGGTTCACCGTGCAGCCGCCGCCATGCGCCCAGTTCGCGTCGAAGACCAGCTCGGTCGTGGCGCTGTAGTCCTGGGTGACCATCAGCGCGGCGTTGTCGGCGTCCTCGATCCGATTGCCCAGCAAGGCGATGCGTCGGCCACCGAGCACCTGGACGCCGTCGTTGTGGGTCGGGCCGCCGCCCTGGTTCGGGTCGCTGGCGTACATCACGTTGCCGTGCAGCCAGGAGCTCTCCACCCGCACGTCGTTGCCGTAGACCTTCACGCTGTCCACGGTGCCGTGCACCTCCACCCGGCGCAGGGTGAAGTTGGAGCCCTTCATGCCGTCCAGCCAGACGGAGGGGTGCTCGGGCACCAGCTCGCTGTCCTCCAGGACGAACCCGGTGGCGGTGGGTGTGGTGTTGGTCACCAGACCCAGGTTCCCGGTGGCCACGCCGCCGCGGATGATCGACCGACGGATGGTGACGTCGGGCGCCTTCACCGTGACGAACCCGTGGATGTCGAGCGCGTCGTAGACCGCGCCGGGGGTGGTGATGACCAGGTTGCCGTCGTAGCGGGTCAAGGTGGTGCCGGCCGGCACCCCGGTGGTGCCGGCGCCGGGCTCGACCAGACCGGGGGAGGCGGGCACCACGGTGATGGTCCGGCTGGCCGGGGTGGGGTCGGCACCGGCCAGCGAGTCCACCGCGCGGACCTGCGCCGTGTGCGGGCCCACCGCGAGGCCGCCGAAGGTCGGCGCGCTGGAGCAGGGCCGCCAGGCGCCGGCGTCCAGCCGGCACTGGAACCAGGTGCCCGCGGTGGCCGGCGCGACGGTCGCGGCGTGCAGGGTCAGCGTGCCCGACGTCTGCACCGAGCCCTGGGCGGGGGAGGAGCCCAGCACCGTGTCAGGGACGGCGCCAGGGACGGGGGTCGGCGAGGAGGACGGCGAAGGGGCTGGCACCGACGCAGCACCGGCGCTGCCACTCGCCACGACCGCCACGTCCACCCGGTGCACGGCGACCGCACCGATCACCCGGTCGGCGTGCGGGGCGGACGGCGCGCCGGGTGCCACCGCCGTCCATCCGGTCAACGGCACCAGGGAGGCCACCGTGGCCGCCACCAGGCGCAGGGCCGAGCCACCGAACCTGCCCGAGGGCAGCACACGAGCGCGCAGCGGGCCAACGCTCCAGAGCGGACCGGACATCTGTCCTCCTTCAGACGGGGGCGCCCGGGCGAGAGCCCGATGCGCCTGCAGGCGTTGTTCGTCCTGCACCGGACTGCTCCTGTAAGGGCCGCGGCCCGCCTCACCCGGACGGCGTACGCCTGTCCGGCGGTACCTACCGTGAGTGAGCACGGCCGGATTGGGCGTAACGGGTGATCTCCGGTCGGCCACCCGCTATGTCGGCTTAGACCTACCTAGAGTGGCCAGTACGTGAGATGTCCCGAGCCGCAGCGTGTTCGGGCCGGGGAGGACGTGCACCGTGATCAGCAGACAGGTCGAGGCGGTCCGGGCTGGGGCCCGGGGGCGGGGCCGGGTCGGCTACGCCCCCGGCGTCTACGACCTCTTCCACGTCGGGCACCTGAACCTGCTGCTGGCCGCCCGCCGGCACTGCGAGCACCTGGTCGCCGGCGTGGTCTCCGACGAGATGGCCCTGCACGGCAAGGGCATCCGGCCGGTGGTGCCGCTGGAGGAGCGGCTGGCCATCGTGCGCGCCGTCCGGTTCGTGGACGAGGCCGTGGCCGAGACCCTGCCCAGCAAGCGGGACACCTGGCACCAGGTGCGCTTCGACGTCATCTTCAAGGGGGACGACTGGCGGGGCACGGCCAAGGGGGAACGGCTGGAACGGGAGATGGCCACGGTCGGGGTCGAGGTCGTCTACTTCCCCTACACCGCGCAGACCTCCAGCACCCGGCTGCGCCAGGCCCTCGACGTCCTGGCGGCCGGCGCCTGAGGGAGGGCCGGCCGGCGCCAACCGTTCAGAACCGTCGCCGAGCGACCGAAGGAGAGCTGTGGACGCCCGACAGTACCTGCATGCCATCGGCCGCCGATGGGTCCTGATCCTCGTGCTGGCGGTGGCCGGTCTCCTCGGTGGGGTCGGTGCCGCCGCCACCACCACCCCGACCTACCAGGCGACCACCACGGTGTTCCTGTCCCCGACCGGCAGCGCCTCGGTCCGCGACCTCGCCCAGGGTGCCACCTACATTCAGAACCTGGCCCAGTCGCTGGCCCGGCTGTCCACCCTGCCGGTCGTCCTGGACCCGGTGATCGCCCGGCTCGGGCTGAAGACGTCGGCCACCGGCCTGGCGCCGGCCGTGCAGGCGCAGGCGCCGCTGGAGTCGACACTGGTGACGATCAGCGTCTCCGACCCCTCGGCCAGCCGTGCGGCGACCATCGCCAACGCGATCGGCAAGCAGCTGACCACCGGGGTGAAGGACCTGTCACCGGGCACCGCCGACGCGGTCGACGTGACCGTGGTCGCCGCGGCCCAGGTGCCCTCCGCCCCCGTCTCGCCGAACCGTTCGCTGGACGCGGCGGCGGGGCTGCTGCTCGGCCTGGCGCTCGGCCTGCTGCTGGCCATCGGCCGGGAGCTGGTCGACCCCAGGGTCTCCTCGGTCGCCGACCTGGCCGCCCTCAGCCCGGCCGCGGTGCTGGGTCAGGTGCAGCGCGCCCCGCGCACGGCGCTGGACCCGGCCCGGCCGCTGGACACCAGCCCCTGGGCCGACGGCGTCCGCCGGCTGGCCGGCAACGTGCTGCACGGGCGCGCCGAGGGGCTGCGGACCCTGATGCTGACCTCTGCCGGCGACCGGAACGGCTCGACGCAGACCACCCTCGGCCTGGCGGCCGCGCTGGCCGAGCGAGGCCTTTCGGTGCTGGTGGTGGACGCCGACCCGGTCGACCCGCAGGTGGCCGGCCGGCTGCTGCTGCCGCAGGGGCCCGGGCTGGCCGAGGTGCTCACCGGCCGGGCGCAGCTGACGGCGTCGGTGCTGGCGTGGGCCGGCACCGGGGTGCACGTGCTGACCGCCGGCTCGGCCGCGGCCGTGCTCGCGGCCCGGCTCGGCTCTCCGGCCGGCCGTGAGCTGCTCGCCCAGGCCGCCCGCAGCTACGACGTCGTCCTGCTGGCCGGTTCGGCGGTGACCAGCGGGTCGGGGGCGGTGGTGCTCGGTCAGGTCGTGGACGGCGTCCTGGTCGACGTCGACGTCTCCCGTACCCGTCGCTCCGAGCTCGAACGTGCGCTGGCCGCGTTGGAGCTGGCCGGCGCGCCCGTCCTCGGCCTGGTCCTGGATCAGCTGCGGCCCTCCGCCCCGCGGGCGCGGCGGCGGCACCGCCGCCTGCTGGCGGGCCGGCGCGGGCGGACCACCGGGCAGGCCGTGCCGCTACCGGCGACCCGGGCCGTGCTGCCCACCGGCCGCCGGCCCGGCCCGGCCGCCCCTGCCGCTGCGCCCGCTGCGGCCGTCCCGCCTGCCGCGCCGGCCCGGCCGGGCAGGCCGGCCGCGGGCGCGCCGGTGAGCGCCGCGCGGGAGTGAGCGGACGCGCCCGGGCGCAGCTGGCCACCGAACGGGGCCTGCTGGGCGCCGGCCTGTTCCTGACCGGGCTGGACCACCGCCTGGTCTGGGTGATCACCACCGGCCTGCTGGCCACCGTGGCGCTGGCCCCGGTCTGGGTCGGCTGCCTGGGCCGGTACCGCGGCGCCCGCTGGGTGGTCGGCCTGGTGCCCTGCGTGCTGGTGGCCGGGGCGCTGCTCGCCGCCCTCGGGTCCCGGCCGGTGGTGGTCCGCAACGGCCTGGAGACCGCCGTCCTGCTGGTCGCCGCGGCGGGCACCGTCGGGCTGCTGCTCGCGGCCCGCCGGGTGATGCCGGTGGACGCCGCGATGCTCTGCTACGCCACCGGTCTGGTGCTGGAGGCGGCCCGGCACTCCCCGGGTTCGACGAACGCGTTCAAGTACCATCTCGGGGTGCCCCTCGCGCTGGTCGTGCTGGCTGCGCTGGCCCGGCGCCGGCTCCGCTGGCAGGTGCTGGCGCTGGTCGGCCTGGCCGGCCTGGGGGTCGCCTTCGAGTACCGCAGCTACGCGGGCTACTGCCTGCTCACCGGGCTGCTGATGCTCTGGCAGGCGCGCCGCCGCACCGGCCGGCCGCCGACCGGCATCGTCACCTCCGCGGCGCTGCTCGTCGTGCTCACCGTCGGGTTGTACTTCACCGCCACCGCGGTGCTGGAGCGGGGTTGGCTCGGCGCGACGCTGCAGGAGCGGTCGTTGGCCCAGGTGCACAGTGCCGGGTCGCTGCTGCTCGGCGGTCGCCCGGAGTGGGCCGCCACCCTGGAGCTGATGCATCGCGACCCGCGGGGCCTCGGGCTCGGGGTGGTGCCGCTGCCGCAGGACGTGATCGCGGCCAAGCAGGCGCTGCTGGCGGTCGGTGTGCCGGCCAGCAACCACTACCCGGACAACTTCATGTTCGACGGTCACGTCAAGCTGCACTCGGTGGTCGCCGACCTGTGGTCGGCCGCCGGGCCGGTCGGCCTGCTGCTCGGGCTGTCCGCGGCGGCGCTGCTGGGGCACGCCCTGCTGACCCTGGTCAGCCGGCGGGACGCGGCCGCCGTGGTGGTGCTCAGCGTGCTGCTGGCCCTGTGGGACCTCGGCTTCGGGCCCATCCACTCCAACCTGCCGGACATCGCGGTCGGCCTCGGCCTGGTGCTGCTGGCCGCCCCGTCCGGTGCGGCGCCCGGCCGGGGGCGGCCCGGACGGCAGCGGACCGCGGGGAGCGGCCCGGTCCAGCCGCGCCTCGATCCGGTCCCGGTCGGGGCGGGGTGGCCGCGGTGAGCCCGCGACCGGTTGTCCTACAGTCGTTCCCGATCCCTCGACCGACCACCAACCCCTACCTGGTTCAGCTGGCCGAGGCGCTCGCCCCGCACGTCGAGATGCGGTTCTTCTCCTGGCGTGCCGCTCTGCTGGGCCGCTACGACGTGCTGCACGTGCACTGGCCCGAGGTCATGCTGCGCGGCAGCAGCCCGGCCCGGACCTGGCTGCGGCGGGCGGCCACCGCGGCCCTGCTGGCCCGGTTGACCCTGCGCGGCACCCCAGTGGTGCGCACCGTGCACAACCCGGCCCCGCACGAACCGCCGGCCGGCCCGGACCGCGCGCTGCTCGCCTGGATGGACCGCCGTACCCGGGCCTGGATCAGGCTGAACCGGCACACCCCCACCCCCGACCCGCAGGCCAGCGTCACCGTGCCGCACGGGCACTACCGGAACCACTACAGCGTCCACCCCAAGCCGGTGACCACCCTCGGGCGGCTGCTGTTCTTCGGGCTGTTGCGGCCCTACAAGAACGTGCCGGCCCTGCTGCGCGCGTTCGGGCAGACGGCGGTCGAGGAGGCGGCGCAGCCGCTGACCCTCACCGTGCTGGGCTCCTGCCCGGCGGCCCCGCTGCGCACCCAGGTCGAGCTGGCCGCGGCCGCCGACCCACGGGTCACCGTGCGCCTGCAGCACGTCGCGGACGCCGACCTGGTCGCCGAGATCGGGGCGGCCGAGCTGGTCGTGCTGCCGTACACCGAGCTGCACAACTCCGGCGCCGCCCTGCTCGCCCTCTCGCTGGACCGCCCGGTGCTGCTGCCGCGCGGGCCGGTCGCTCTCGACCTCGCCCGCGAGGTGGGCCCCGGATGGGTGTTCGGGTACAGCGGTGAGCTGACCGGGCAGGATCTGCTGGAGGCGGTGCACGCCGTCCGGCGGGGGCACGCGCAGCGCAGGGGCCGCCCGAACCTGTCCGCCCGGGGCTGGGCGGCCGCCGGCGCCGAGCACGCCCGGGTCTACCGGTGCGCCACCGAGGCGACGCCGGCCGGCCGGTCCTGACCGGCGGCGGCCCGTCGGGCCAGGTCGCGGCGGACGTACCAGAGGTTGGGCAGCACCTGGCAGGCGAGCACGCAGACGCCCGAGCCGAGGATCGGCCCGGCGGCCCCCAGAGCCAGGGTCGCCACCCAGGACAGGCCCAGATTGACCGGCACCATGACCAGGATCGGCGCGACCTGGAAGCGCAGGCCGGCCCGGTCGGTCATGTACATCCCGAGCGGGTACTTGGCCGCCTGGCCGGCCACGAACAGCACGAAGCCGGCCACCACCCAGCCGTCCAGCCGGACCCGGCCATCGGTCAGCACCGGGGTCACCCAGGGCAGGATGGCGGCCAGCGCCAGGGCCAGGGCCAGCCCGCCGCCGGTGAAGGCGGCGGCCGCCGGCAGCGGGGACCGCAGCTGGCCCCGGGCGCGGGCGGCGGCGAACACCGGCCACAGCGCGATCCCGGCCGAGTTGATCGTCTGCACGACCAGGCCGAACAGCTGCGCGCCCAGGTTGTACTGAGCCAGCTCAGCGGTGCCGGCCAGGTGGCTGAGCAGCAGCCGGTCGGTCTGCAGGGCCACCGGGAGGGCGAGCATCTGGGCCAGCATCGGCCCCGCCACGCCCATCACCGGCACGCCGTTGACGGCGCGCAGCCGCGGCACGTCGGCCACCGCCCGGCCCAGCGCCGGACCCAGGACCCGGGCGGCCAGCAGAACGCAGGCCAGCGCCACCACCGCCGAGGCCAGGTAGGACAGCACCGGCAGGAACCAGCCGCCGCGGCCGGCCAGCACCAGCAGGCCGACGCCGGCCAGCAGGAACGGGGCGGCCAGCGCCTGCAGACCGACCTGGAGCTGGTTGCGGTGCAGGCCGGTCAGGATCCGCTGCCCCACCCCCAGCGGCAGGGTGAGGGCGAAGACCAGCCCGCAGCCGAGCGCGGCGGCGCTGCCGCCGTGGGCCAGCAGCCCCTGCCCGAGCAGCACCGGCCACAGGCCGAACGCGGTGGCCGCGCCGGCCGCCGCGGCCAGCGCCAGCGCGGACAGCAGCAGCAGCCGAAGCGCGCTGGTCAGCACCGCCTGCACCCGGGGGTCGCGACGGGGGTCGGGTGACTCGGCGATCCCGTTCATCACCGCCGCCGACAGGCCCAGGTCGGCGAACGGCAGCAGTGCGCCCATGGTGGCCAGCAGGCCGAACTGGGCGTACGCACCGACGCCGAACCGGGTGATCATCAGGTGCGTGGTCAGGAAGGCCAGCGCCCCGGAGAACCCCATCACGGCGACCTTCATGCCGGCGTTGCCGGCGACCACCGTCCAGATCGAACCGCCCGGGCCACGGCTCACCGCAGCGCACCCGCCCGCAGGCTCAGGTCCCAGCCCTCCAGGGTGCCCAGCGCCGTCGGCCACACCGGGCTGGCCAGGCTCAGCAGCTGGCGTCGTCCGCCGCGCAGCAGCACCGAGCGGGCGTAGGAGGGCGCCCCCGCCCGCCAGCGCGCGGCGTCGCCGGCACTGAGGTGCAACCGCGCGAACAGCAACCGGTTCCGGCAGTTGTACCGGTAGTAGAGCGCCGACTTGGCCCGGCCGCGGCGGTCGGCACCCGACTGGGTGCCGCCCACCTCGTGCACCGCGGTCAGGTCCGGGCGGACCAGCAGGTCGCCGCCGGCCTGCAGGCAGCGATGGCTGAAGTCGATGTCCTCCCAGTACAGGAAGAAACGCTCGTCGAAGCCACCGACGGCCTGCCACAGCCGGCGGTGCACCATCAGGCAGGCCGCGGTCAGCCACGCTTCCACCGGTTCGTGCTCGACCGCGGCCGCCGGCAGGTCCGCCGGGGGCAGGCTGCGGGTCCGGCCGTCGTGCAGCCACAGCGTGCCGCCACGGAACCACACCGTGCCGTCGGGGCGCAGGATGGTCGGGCTGACCGCGGTCATCGGCGACTGTGCCACCTGCTCGGCCAGCTCGGCCAGCGTGGCGGTGTCCACCCGGGCGTCGGGGTTCAGCAGCAGGACCATCTCACAGCCCTGGGCCAGCGCGGCCCGGACGCCCAGGTTGGCCCCGGCCCCGAAACCGGGGTTGCCACGCGGCAGCAGGACGGTCCAGCCTCGACGGCCGGCGAGCACGGTCAGCGCGAGCCGGTTGGCGGCGGTGGACAGGTTGTCCACCACGAAGACGCGGGCGTCGACCGGGGCCAGGTCCAGGCCGGCCAGGTTCGCCTCGATCAGCTCGTGCGCGCCGTAGTTCACCACCACGACGCCGACCCGCCCGCTCATCGCGGCGCCGGCCGGGCGTACTCGCGGTAGACCAGGCCCCAGGCGCCGCTCAGCATCCCGGCTCCCCGGGCCAGGGTCCGGGCCCCACGGGCCTGCAGTCCCGGCCGGCCGGTGGCCGTGCCGAACCCCGCCCGGATCGCGCCGCCGGCCAGCCTCGCCGTGCCGGAGATGCTGAGGCCGACCCGTTCCCGTGCTCGTTCCCGTCGGGTGCCGGCCAGGGCCAGCGAGCTTCGGGCCCATGAGTTGCCGCTGCGCAGCTGACGGCGCAGCACCCAGGAACGGGTCAGCCGATCGGTCGGCACCAGGTCGGTGACCGGGGCGTGGGCGCACCAGACCAGGCGGCCTCCGGCGCGGTGCAGGGCGCGGGTGAACAGGGTGTCCGAGCCGCCGGACAGGCCGAACCGCTCGTCGAAGCTGAGCCCGGCGGCCCGGACCGCGGCCAGGTCCAGCAGCAGGTTGTTGGTGGCGGCGACCTCCACCTCGGTCCCGGTCGGCAGCCGGCGGCGGTCGAAGAACCGGCCGGCGGTGATCCACGGGTCCAGCGGCGTCTCGAACCGTGAGTGCACCGGCCCGACCACCGCGCTGGCCCCGGTGCTCGCGTGGGTCTCCAGCAGGCAGGCCAGCCAGCGCGGCCCCGGCCGCTCGTCGTCGTCGATGAAGACCAGCAGGTCGGCGTCACCGGCCTCGGCCAGCGCCCGGTTGCGGGCGGCCGAGATGCCCGGCCGGGCCTCCACCACGTACTCCAGGTCCAGCCCGGCCGCCTCGCGGGCCACGGCCGAGGCGCTGGCCTGCGGGTCGTTGTCGACCACCAGCACCCGGGCCGGCAGGCCCCGCAGCTGCTCGGGGAGCTCGCGGAGCAGGCCGGCCAGCACCTGCGGACGCCGGTAGGTCGCCACCGCGAGGACCACCTTCGGCGTCGCGGGCGTGCGAGCCGGCCGCGGCGCCGGCCGGGTGGGCCGGCGAAGGGGCGGCAGCAGCGCGGCGACCTGCTCGGCCACCGTGGCCCGGTAGGCCTGCGGCGCGTGGCGGACGGCCGCCGCGCCCGCGTCCCGGTCGGCCTGCCGGCGGACCTGCGACCAGTGGGCCAGCAGCTCGCTGACCGCCCCGGCCATCGCTATCGGGTCGCCGGGGGGCACCAGCCGGGCGCAGCCGTAGCCGTGCGCGGCCTCCCGTAGCCCGCTGGTGTCCGAGACGACCACCGGCCGGCCGGCCAGCACCGCCTCGACGGCGGTGTTTCCGAACGGCTCGTCCACCAGCGAGGGCACCAGGACCACGTCGGCGGCGGCATGCAGCGACCAGACGTCGTCCTGCCAGCCCAGCAGGGTGAGCCGGTCGCCGACGCCCAGCTGCTCGGCCAGCTGCCGCAGCTCGGCCTCGTACCACTCATAGCCCGGGTAGACCGACCCGGCCACGGTCAACACGGCCGGCGTGCCGGAGTCGGTCAGCTCGGCCAGTGCCCGGACGGCGACGTCGACCCCCTTGCGAGGGGAGAGCCGGCCCACGTAGAGCAGGCGAACCGGGTCCGGCCGGCGGGGGCGGGTGGCGGGGACCGCCTGATCGCGTGGAGGTGGGGGAGGGCCCTGGACCCCGTTCGGGACGACGCGGGCCCGGCCGAGCCGCGCTCGCAGGCCGGGCAGGGAGGCGGCCAGCACCTGCCGGCTGAACTCGCTGTTGACCAGCAGCCGGTCGGCCAGCAGCAGCGGCGCCGCCAGTCCCGCGCGCAGCACCAGCGGCGCCGAGCCCTCGGCCTCGTGCACGTGGCAGAGCACCGGCACGCCCGCCCGCCGGGCCAGGGCCAGCCACAGCGGCACGGTCAGCGTGCTGACGTAGACGGCGTCGACCTGGCGCACCAGCCGCAGACCGGCCGTCCACGCCCGCGCGGTCGTCACCAGCAGCCGGGCGGCCCCCGCCGGGCGCAGGGCGCTCTTGCGCAGCACCGGGCTCGGGCAGTGCACGACCCGGGCTCCGGCCCGGGACAGCTGGTCGGCCAGCGGTCCCGGGCCGGGCAGGGCGACCAGCACCGACCACCCGGCCTCGAGCAGCCCGAGGACGCTCTCGGCCACCATCCGGTCCGAGCCGTAGAGCTCGGCCCCGGGGTGGGCCACCAGGACGGTGGCCGTGGCTGCGGCGGTGGCCGTGGCCGTGGCCGTGGTCGTCGGCACCGGTCGCCGGGTGTCGCTCATGGCGTGCTGGCTCCCGCGCTGAGGTGGTCGACGGTGGCGGTGACCGGCTGGTTGCCGGCCGACCCGGACAGGTAGGCGATCAGGCCGAGGGCCCCCGGCGCCTGCAGCGCAGCGGTGGAGTCACCGGCCTTCAGCAGCCAGCCGCTGGGCTCGTTGTCGCCGTCCCGCCAGACCTTCCCGGCCACCGTGGTGGGGGAGGTGCCGCTGACCTGCACCCGCAGGTGCAGCACGCCACCGGCCGGGTAGGCCCCGCCGGGCACGGTGGCCCGCGCCAAGGTCGACTGGGTGCCCCCGGAGAGCGCGATCAGGGTCGCCGACAGCGCCCCGTCGGAGGCCACCTGGACCTTGAGCCGGTAGTCGCCCACGCCCTCGACCCGCCGGCCGAGCGCCGACAGGTAGGCGCCGCCGCCGCTGGGCACCTTGTCCAGCGCCACGTCGAAGCGCAGGTCGGCGTCCGTGCCCGAGGTGGCCGGCAACCAGGCCGCCGGCCCGGCGCCCGGGGCGGCCATCACGATCCTCGCCGTGCCGGCGCCGACCGAGAACCAGGACGCGCTGCCGCTGCGCGCCCAGGCGCCGCCGGTGTCGGCGCTGCCGAGCCCGTTGCTGACCGTCCGGGAGAAGGTGTCGGCCGCCAGCGGGGCCGGGGTGGCCGGTGCGGTGACGGTGATCGTCGAGGTCCGGGTGGCGGTCGCACCTGCGTCGTCGGTCACGGTCAGGGTTATCGGGTAGCTACCGGCCTGGGTGTAGGTGTGGGTGACGGTTTGACCCGTGCCGGTGCCGCCGTCGCCGAAGCTCCAGTCGTAGCCGGTCACCGTGCCGTCGGGGTCGGCGGAGGCCGAGGCGTCCAGGCCGGCGGCCAGGCCGGTCGTCGAGGCGGTGAACGCGGCCGTCGGCGCCTGGTTCACCGGGGCGCTGACCGTCACCGGCTGTGTGCTGGTCGAGCTGGCCCCGGCGTCGTCGGTCACGGTCAGGCTGACCTGGTAGGTGCCGGCTACCGCGTAGTGGTGGCTGGCCCGGACGCCCGTGGCGGTGCCACCGTCACCGAAGGACCACGCGTACCCGGTGACGGCGCCGTCCGGGTCCGTGGAGCCGGACGCGTCGACGTCGAGGTCGAGAACGGCCGTCCCGGCCGTGAACGCCCCTTTGGGTACGGCGTTCACCTGACCCGTGCCCGCGGCGTAGTGGGCGGCGATCTGGGCCGGGTTGAGCGGGGCGGGGTAGATCGCGACCTCGTCGATGTCGCCGGCGAGGTAGTCGCTGCTGGGCCGGGCGGGCCAGCCGCCCAGGCTGTCCCCGCCGATCCGCCAGTAGCCCTGGTAGCTCTGACCGGAGACCACCACCGGGTCGCTGGCGACCTGCTTGCCGTCCACCGACAGGGTCATCCCGGTGCCGCCCAGGGTGGCCACCACGTGGTGCCAGCTGCCGTCGTTGTAGCCGGCGGTGCTGCTCAGGGTCTTCACCGCGCCCGGGTACACCCCGAACACGACCCGACCGTCGTTGGTCAGGTACAGGTGACGGTCGTAGTTCGTGCTGGACCCGGTGGCCGAGTTGCCGAACCCGACGATCCGCCCGCCTCGGGTGGAGGTGGTCCGCACCCAGGCCTCGATGCTGAGGCTGTCCGGGGCGGTGACCGCGGTCCGGGTGCTGGCGAAGCCGGCCGCGGCGCCGGAGAAGGTGCTCGCGGTGTCGTTGTCGCCGATCGGGGCACCGGCGGTGCCCCGGGTCACCCCGGTGCCGGCGGTGGCGTCCAGGCTGCCCACCAGGTCGGCCACGGTCGGGCCGCCGGTCTCATCCAGGCGCCAGTAGCTGGTCGCGCCGTCGTCCATCACCCGGGAGGCGTACCCGCCGGTCTGCACGCTGGTCGCCCTCGCGGTCACCGCGCGGGTGTCACCGGCCACCGTGTTGCCCAGCGGGTCGGTGGCGTACAGCCGGTAGGTGTAGCTGGTGCCGGCGACCACGTCGTGGTCGACGTAGTTCAGCGCCGGGGTGTTCCAGAAGGTGCTGTCGGCCTGCAGGGTGGCCACCGGGTGCGCGAGGTCACCGTTGCGGACCACCTTGTAGCTCAGGCGGGTGTTGTCGCGGTCCCAGTCGGCCGCCCAGCTGACCCGCACGCTGCCGTTGGGCAGGGCGGTCAGGGTCGGGGCGAAGGCGGAGCCCTTGAGCTGCGGGCCGTCCTGGTTGGGGGCCAGGGAGCGCACCGCGAACCGGACCAGGCCCTGCTGGGCGGTGCCGTTCACGCTCGGGAACTCCCCGCCCAGGACGACGTACTGGCTGTTGCCGGCCACGCTCCAGGCGGCCTGGTTCTGCCCGGTCACGGTGCCCGGCGCCAGGTCCGGCCACCAGGTGAGCAGGCTGGGCGAGGGCTGACCCGCGAAGCTGGCGTAGTTGCCGGTGGTGTTCGCGCCGACCGTGCCGGTCGCGGCGGTGGAGAACGCCAGCGCGCGGTGGTAGAGCCAGTTCGGCGGCTGCGGGAAGCCGCCGATGTTGCCGCAGAAGTGGGCGTGACCGACCACGTACACCGCGCCGGAGATCGGCTCGGCGCCGTAGGTGTCTCCGTGGCAGTCCTCCAGCCAGGCCAGGGCCCCGGTGCGGGCGTCGGCGGCGAAGGTGCCCTCCAGGTTCCCGCCGGACCCGAACACCTGGCCGGTGCCGTAGATCAGCTGGCCGTCGGTGCTCAGGTGGTTGATGGCCGCGTTAGGGCCGGCGTCGCGGACCACGGAGGCGGCCGGGAACGGCTGGGTGGCACCGGAGACGGTGTCCAGGGCGCCGAGACCGTAGGCGGCCTGCCCGTTCAGGGTGGTGAACTGTCCGCCGACGACCAGGCGGCTGGAGTCGGCGCTCGCCACCATGCTCATCACCTGCCCGTCGTCGGCGGACGGCGCCCAGCTCAACAGCGCACCGTCGCCGGCCCGGAAGGCGGCCAGGTGCTTGCGCGGCTGCCCGTTCGCGGTGGAGAACGCCCCGCCGACGTAGAGCACGTCGCCGGAGAGCACCGCCACCTGCGCCCGGTAGTCCAGGACGGCGTTGAAGCCGGTCAGCACCGCTCCGGTGGCGGCGTCCAGCTTCACCACCCGGTACCGGTTCACGCCGTTGACCTTGGTGAAGTTGCCCACCACGTACAGCGCGGTGCCGTCCGCCGAGGGCGTGATGCCGAGCACCTGGCCGTTGAAGGTCGGCGCGAAGGAGGTGAGCAGCTGCCCGGTCCGGATGTCGTAGGCCAGCATGTCGGCCCGAGGGGTGGTGCTGGTGCCGACCGGCGCACCGGCGGGCCGGGCGGTGCTGAACTGCCCACCGGCGTAGACGGTGTTGCCGACCACCGTCTGGGTCCAGACCACCCCGTCCACCTGTACGGTGGGCAGCACGTCGCTGCTGACCGTGCTGGGCGCGGTGGTTCCCCCGACCGCCGGGGGCGCGGTGTCGGCCGAGGCCGGCAGGCCGGGCACCATCGTGGTCCAGGCGCCCAGGACCACGGCCAGGACAAGGCCGGTGCGCAACCGTCCGGGGGCCGACTTCAGACCGCTCATCTGCATGTTCTCCAGGTCCGCCGCGCCGGCGGTGGTCCGCCGGCGTACCTGTCCAGGCTAGGCCGCAGGCAGCGCTGCGTGACCAGGGTTGCCATGATGCAGCGGCCGTTCGGGTGACCGCCGGTCACGCTGACACCTGTTCGGGCTCAGGCACTGACCCGGAAGAGCGAGACTGCGGCGGCGGGGTTGACGCTGACGCTGACGGTCAGTCGTGCCGGAGCGCCGGGCGTCAGGGAGAACACGTAGACCGCCGTGACGACGTCCCCGGCGGCCAGTGCACCGTGCAAGGGTGCCGCCGGCGCACCGCTGACCGCGGAGGCCTGACTACCGTCGGCCAGCGCGGCCGAGACCACCGCCGCGTCCAGGTCCAGGGGGCGGCCGGACTCGTTGTCGACCCGCACGGTGATGGCGATCGCGTCCCCCGAGCTCTCCCCGGCGCCCCGGGCGCTGCCCTGCAGGCGACGGCTTCCGGTGACCTGCACCGCCACCCCGTGCCCGGCGTCGGCGGCGGTACCCGCGGAGGCCGAGGTGGTCGGCCGGCTGGTCGGTGGTACCACGGTGAGCACGCCGGTGGGTCGCCCACCGGCCGGTCGCGCCGTGCCGGTCGGGCTGGGCGCGGGCCGGTCGTCGGGGGCCGTGCCGGTCCGGCCCGGTGTCGTCCTCGACACCGGGGGTGAGGCGGGTGCGGAGGGTGAGGACGGCGCCGCGCCGGACGACGCCCCGCCCGGCGCGGCGATGGCGGTCGCGGTTCCCGGGGTCCCCGAGCCGGTCGGGGCGACCGAGGTCGGCCCCGCGGTGGGGCCGGTCACCGCAGTACGGGCCACGGTCGGACCGGCCGCCCCGTGCCCGGAGCAGCCGCCGAGCAGCAGCGGCAGGCTGGCCACGACGAGCCACCTTGCGCGGTGGCGGGTGGGCCTCATCGGCGCAGCTCCCCGGCGCGGTCCAGCTCCCGGATCTCGCGGTACCACTTGACCACCGCCAGCAACAGGTACCCGGCGCTGCCGGCGAACAGCAGGCCGTACAGGGTCAGGAAGGCCGGGGGCGCACCGAGCAGCAGGAAGCTCAGGCACAGCACGCCGTAGTCGGTGGGGGCGACCAGCAGGGACCGCACGGTGGAGGCCGGCGCCGCGGGCGCCGCCTGAGCCGCGGGCCGGCCGTCGTGGTGGCGGCGCAGCTGCTCGTTCAGGAGCATCGCGAAGAAGGCGACCACCGCGACCACCGAGAAGCCGAGCGGGACCAGCGCCCAGGCGTGGCCCACGGGGAAGCGCCGGTACAGGCTGATCAGGACGGCCGAGTGCAGGGTGGCGATCTTCAGCGCGTCGACCATGTGGTCCAGCCACTCCCCGCTCAGCGAGCCGCCGCCGCGCAGCCGGGCGAGCTGGCCGTCGGCGG
Source organism: uncultured Actinomycetota bacterium (assembly GCA_963821825.1). Classification (GTDB taxonomy): domain Bacteria; phylum Actinomycetota; class Actinomycetes; order Actinomycetales; family Kineosporiaceae; genus CAWGFD01. Next base: position 2,890,796 of record CAWGFD010000002.1, on the reverse strand, counting down.
CGTCCAGGGCGTAGCCCAGCACCAGGGCGGCGGTGACGGCCAGCCCGGTCACCGGCCGGAGCGGGGCCAGGGCCAGCACGCCGATCCCGGTGAAGGTGAACACCGCGCTGATCGCGGTGACCTGGTTCGGGCGCAGACCGAGCCGGTGGGCGGCTGCGGCCAGCAGCCGGCCCAGCCGCCGGTTGACGAACCTGGAGTAGGCCGGAGCGCCCTTGGCCGGCTTCTGCGCGGCCGCGAGCCGGTGCACGGCGGCCCGGAACCCGATGGGTGCCTCCGGCGCCACGGAGGTCATGGTCAGCTCCACCCTTCGGCGTGCAGGCGGCGGGCGTGCCGGAACGGCCGGCCAGGCCGGCGGCCGGCCAGCGAACGGCACAGCCGCTCGTAGCGGTCGGCGACGTCGTCCCAGCGGTAGAGCCGTTCGGCGCGCTGCTGCAGGCGCGCGCCGCGCAGCCTGGTCTCCTCCACCGCCACCTCGCTCTTGGCCAGCAGCTCGGCCAGCTCCTGCGCGCCGTGGTAGTAGCGGCCGTCCTCGGCGAGCACCTCGCGGTTGAACACGACGTCGTAGGCCAGCACCGCCGTCCCGGTGCCGATCGCCCGCAGCAGGGAGGGGTTGGTGCCGCCCACCGAGTGACCGTGCACGTAGGTCAGGGCGTTGCCGTAGAGCTGGTCGAGCAGCTCCTGGTCCCAGACCGGGCCGAGCAGCCGGACCCGGGGGTCGGAGGCGGCCAGGCTGTGCACCTGCGCGGTGTAGGCGTCCGCGTAGGGCGCGGCCCCGACCACCACCATGGGCAGCGCCGGCCGGGAGCGCAGGTAGCCCTCGATGTTCAGCGCGATGTGGTTCTCCGGCTCGAACCGGGCCACCACCAGGTGGAAGCCGCGCGGCCGCAGACCGAGGCCGGCCAGTCGGTCGCTGCCCGACTCCGGCACGATCGCGGCGCCGTAGCTGATCAGCTCGGTGGGGACGTCGAACTCCTCACGGTAGTACTGCGCGATGCCCTCCGCGTCGGCGATCAACGCGTCCGACCAGCGCACCGCCATCGCCTCGGCCAGCCGGTAGTAGCGCCGTCCGGTCGGGCCCCACTTGGCCCGGCGCCACTCCAGGCCGTCGACGTGGGTGGCCACCGGTACGCCGCCGGCCTTGATCGCGGGCAGCAGGGGGCTGTTGGCGGAGTTGAACAGCACCGCGACGTCCGTGCCGCGGGTCAGGCTCAGGTGAGCGGTGCAGGCCGCGGTGTGGCTGAGCGTCTCCAGGGTCTTGCGCCGCATCGCGGGCAGGTGCACCAGCCGCATGCCCAGGTGCTGCTCGGGCCTGGCGGAGGCCGGCAGGCCGGTCGGCCGGCAGTACACGGTGACCCGGTGGCCGCGGTCGGCCAGCCGTCGTCCGACCTCCTCGACCGCGGTCTCGAACCCCCCGTAGCGGGCCGGGACGCCACGGGTGCCGATCAGGGCGACGCCCAGGGTGTCCCGCTGGCTGCGGGCCGCGCTGGTCCGCGGCCGCCACTGCTCGGTCGCCGTCATCCCGCCGCCTTCGTCCGATGTCCGGGCGCCGGCACGCGCCGGACACGTGGGTCATCGGACGGTCGGCGCGCAGGCTGAGGCGGCGGGTGCGGCATTCACCCGTCAGGGCTAGTGCCGGCCAGCGCTGGTGCCGGCCAGCGCTGGTGCCGGCAGCGCTGGTGCCGGCCAGCGCTGGTGCCGGTCGAGGCTGGTGCCTGGTCGGGGCTGGTGCCGGTCGGGACGGTCCGGCTCAGGTCCCGCTCGACTCAGCCGTCGCCGTGCTCCTGGAACACCCCGTGCCGGTCGGGTGCCGAGCGCCAACCGTTGTCGTGCTGCAGGATGAGGAACAGCCCGGCCACCCCCAGCCCCAGGCTGGCCAGCAGCGCGACCGCTCGCCAGGACCGGCCGGGCACGCCGTCGCCGGAGCCGGGACGCAGCGCCATCCAGGCGGGCAGGGCCCGGGCGAGCACGTGCAGCCCGGTCACCACACCCCAGAAGATGAAGGCGGCCTGGTGCAGGGTCAGCGTGCTGATGCGCTGGCCGAGCACGGTGACCAGCGCCTGACGGCCGCCGTCGGCGCCGACCGCGACCAGGGCCAGCCCGGTACCCAGCAGCGCCAGGGTGCCCAGCACCACCAGCGGGCCGAGCAGTCGCAGCAGCAGCGGGGGAGGGCCGGCGCTGGTGTAGGGCCGGTGCCCGACGTAGTAGCGCAGGATCCGCCAGCCGGTGCTGACCGTCTTGAGCAGAGCGGGCGGCACCAGCAGCACGCCCAGGGCCAGGTGCCAGCCGATCAGGCCCCGGACGTCGAGCAGGGTGACCAGCTCGGCCAGGAACAGCACGAGCAGGACGGCGCCGGTCCAGGCGGTCAGCCGGACGTTGCCGGCCGGGCCACCGGTGCCGGGCAGCACCGGGTCGCTCCGGTGACGGCGGCCCAGGGCGGTGGCCAGCGCCTGCTCCCCGGCCACCGTCCAGGTCGACTGAGTGTCCACCCGGTCAGACAAGCACAGACCGCCTCGGCTGTGCCTGCTCCGCCCGGGGGAAGCCGGGCTGGCGCTCAGGTACGGCTCAGCGAAGCCTCAGCGAGAGGCCCGGTTCGAGCGATCGGGTCCGGCGCCGAACGGCTCAGCCGGATCTTCACCCGAACGGGTGACCGTGCTCCAGTCGGGTGATGACCGGCCGATACCCCTCAGGTCGACCCGGCCAGTCCGGGTCGGGCCGGTCGGTCCGGCCCATCGGCCCGGTGACCCATCAGGGGCCGACCGGTGGCAGCCCCGCCGGGCGCAGGGGCGCCCAGGAGAGGACGACAACCCCCATGTCACTCAACATCCAGGTGCGACGCGTCGGCACCGGGCTGCGCCGGGCGCGCCTTGCCAAGGTCGCCTCGGTGGCCCTGGCGGTGGCCTCGGCCGGCGCCGCCGCGCTGAGCAGCGGCACCGTGACCGCGACGACCAGCGCCCAGTCGCCCACCGGCCGCACGGCCCGCGCCGCGGCCACCGCGCCCACCGGCACCGCCACCGGCAGCGGCGCGGCCTACGCGTTCGGCACCTTGGTCACCGACCCTGCCCATGCGGCCACCGAGTCCGCGGCCGGGGTCAAGGTGGCCATGCTCGAGCTGTCCTGGCAGGACTACGAGCCGAGCCGTGGCCAGTTCAACGCCGGCTACGCCTCGGCGATGAAGAAGCGGATGGCCGCGCTGCAGGCCGCCGGGATGAAGGTGACCCTGGGTCTGGGCCTGCACTACACGCCGTCCTGGGTCTTCTCGCTGCCCAACAGCCGGTTCGTCGCCCAGGACGGCACCACCTCGAGCGAGGCCAACCTGGTCTTCAACCAGCGGCTGCGCGACGAGGCCGAGGCCTACTTCGCGCGGGTCGACGCCGACCTGGACCTCGGGTCGTTCTGGGCCGTGCGGCTGACCTCCGGTGGGGGTCCGGAGATCCTCTACCCGGGCGGCGGCAAGTACTGGGCCTTCGACACCAACGCCCGCGGCGGGGCCGACCGGCCCAGCTCGCTGGCACCGGACCCGTACCCGGCCTGGAAGCCCGGCCAGCGCACGATCAGCACCTCCCAGGTGAAGCAGTGGGCCGACTGGTACGTCGGGGCCCTGGACGACACCGTGGCCTGGCAGATGCGTTCGCTGGCCGGCCTCGGCTTCGCCGGCTACTACCAGACCCTGACCCCGGGCTCGGGCACCCGGCCGGGCACCTACGCCTCGGATGTCACCAACTTCCTGCCGCCCTCGATCACCGGTGTCGGCGCGGTGTGGGACACCTTCTACGCGCAGCTGCCGGTGAAGAAGAACGTGGTGGCCTACGTCTCCTCGATGGCCGACCACTCCGGCCACGACGACAGCTGCCAGAGCAGTGACGCCACGGTCCCGTTGAGCAGCACCGCCACCTACTCCTGGTCGGCCACCCGGTGGGTCGCCCGGATCGCCGCCCAGTACGGCCTGCCGGTCAGCGGCGAGAACCCCGGCTGGAACTACCCGGCCACCTTCAACACCTTCTACGCCGACCGCAGTGACGCCGGGATGATGGCCGCAGCCTTCCGGCAGCTGACCTCCTGCCGGATGCAGGGCATGTACTGGGCCCACGACGACAAGCTCTGGGACGGCACACTGCCGTTCAGCCTGTACGCCGCCCGGATCGCCGGCACCGGTCCCGTACCGGCCTCGCCCGCGCCCACGCCGACCCCCACGCCCGCGCCGACCCCCACGCCGACCCCCACGCCGACCGCGCCTCCCGTGGCCCAGCCGGTGCTGACCTCGATCGACGACAGCGTGGCCGGCGCCACCGCCGGCAGATTCGGCTACTCCGCCGGCTGGCAGCACTGCAGCGGCTGCGGAGCCGGCCTCTACCACGCCACCACGAGCTGGTCCTCGACCGCCAACGCCACCGTCCGGCTCAGCTTCACCGGCACCGGCATCCGGCTGTTCGGCGAGCGGGACCCCCGGCACGGCAAGGCCCAGGTGCTGCTGGACGGCGCACCCGTCGCGACCCTGGACTACTACGCGCCGACTCGGGCCGAGAACCAGGCGGTCTGGTCCAGAAGCGGTCTGAGCCGCGGCGCGCACGTCCTGGTGCTGCGCGTCACCGGCACCCGGAACCCTCGGTCCAGCTCCACCATCGTGCCGCTGGACCGGGTGCAGATCACGTCCTGATCCGGCGGTCGGGAGACGGGCAGGACCGCATGGCGGTCCTGCCCGCTTCGTCGTTCTGCCCCTGCAGCCGGCCCGAACCTGGTTACAGTCGATGGGCCAGCAGTCAGCCACGGACGGGGATGTCTTGCCCTACCACACCGGCCTTCGCAGCCAGGTAACCCTCGATCCGTTGTCGCCAGCAATCGTCGCAGAATGGGACCAACTGGCCACCGCCTGCAATGCCGCGCCGTTCTCCCGTCCCGGCTGGGTGAGCGCGTGGCAGCAGGCCTACCTGCCCGGCTCGCCGCTGTCCCTGCTCGGCGTGCGGGTTGACGGCCAGCTCACCGCCTGTCTGCCGCTGCTGACCGGGCGCCTGGGCAGCCGGGCGCCGATGAACTCCGAGTTCCCCGAGCTCGCCGCGGTGGTCCACGACGAACAGGGCGCCCGGGCGCTGGTCAGGGCGCTGCGCGCCGGCGTGGCCGGTCCCCGGGTGCAGGTGCCCGACGTCCCGGAGGACTCCTGGCTGCACCTGGCGCTGGGCGAACGCGGTGAGCAGGAGGCCGCGGGCGGGGCGCAGAGCAGCCGTCCCTCCGGCCACCGACTGACCAGCGACGTCTGCGACCCTGACCCGGACGCCTTCACGCAGCGCCTGCCGTCCTCGCGGCGCAAGTCCGTGCGCCGCTACCGGCGCAGGCTGGCCGAGCTGGGCGCCGTCGACCACCAGGTCGTGCTTCCGGGCCCGGAGCTGGCCGGCGCCCTGCAGGAGTTCCTGCAGTTGGAGGCGGCTGGCTGGAAGGGTCTGTCCGGCACCGCGATCCTGTCTCGCCCGACCACCCGGGGCTTCTACAGCCACGCGTTCGCCTGGGCGGCCGAACGCGGCTGGCTGCAGCTGACCCGGCTCACCGCGGACGGCCGCACGGTGGCCGCCAACGTCACCTTTCACGTGCCGCCGGTCCGGTACGCGGTCAAGACCGCCTACGACGAGAACCTGCGCGCCAGCTCGCCGGGCGTCCTGCTCTCGCACGAGTCGTTCCTGATCGCCGTACGTGACCCCGAGATCAGCACGGTGCGCATCCTGGGTTCTCCGGACCCGCTCAAGACCGACTACACCACCGAGCAGGTGGCCCAGCACACCCACACCTTGTTCAGCGGTCCAGCCGCCGGTGTCCGGGCCCGGGCCGAGGGCCGCGCCCGTGACGCCGCCGAACGAGTGAAGGAGGCACTGCCCGCCGATGTCCGTCGACGACTGGCCCGACTGCGAGACCGGCACCGGGACTGAGATGACGACCGAGCAGCACCCTCCCGCCGCCGGCCCGGTCCGGACCGTCCCCGGGGGTGGCCGGGTCACCGAACCGGCGCCCGGGCCGGCCTGGCGCAAGGTCTACGACAGCGACCCGGATGCGGTGCCGACCCAGTCGCCCGGCTGGGCCGCGGCGGTGCGCGCCGGCGGGCTGGTGCGCGACCGCTCCGCGCTGTATGAGTTCCCGGACGGCGGCACGGCGGTCTGGCCGGCGGTCGGCCGCCTGCCGCGGGTCGGCGGGCGGGCGCTGAGTACCGCCAGCTGGCCGCACGGCTGGGGCTACGGCGGGGTCCTCGCGCAGGACGGTGCCCTCTCCCCCGACCAGGTGAGCTCCGTCCTGTCCGACCAGGCCGCCCGCTACCCCCTGGCGCTGCGGCTGGCCCCCATGCCGCTGCGGGCGTCCTGGTACGCCCACGTCACGGCCGGCGGGTGGACCCGCACCGCCCAGCGCACCCAGATCGTGCCGCTGGAGGAGCTGAGCGACCTGTGGAAGGCCTACCGGCACCAGGCACGGACGGGGGTGCGCAAGGCGGAGAAGCAGGGCGTCGAGGTCGACGTGCCGCCGGCCGCGCAGGGCGTCGCGGTGTTCAGCGAGCTGTACCGCAGGAACGTCGACCGGTGGGCCGCCGAGCGCGGTCAGCCGCTGGCCGCGGCCCGGCTGCTGGCCCGGCTGCGGGACGTGCCCGGCCAGGTGGCCGCCGTCTCACGCGAGCTGGGGCCGGACTGCCGCATCTGGGTCGCCTCCCGGGCCGGGGAACCGGTCGGGGCGGCGGTGGTGCTGTCCGGGCGCCAGCACGCGCTCGGTTGGCTCTCGGCGATGGACCCCGACCTGGCTCGCGTCACCCAGGGCACCTACCTGTTGCACTGGCGCACGATGTCCGTCGCGCAGCAGGAGGGGGTGCGGCAGTTCCACATGGGCGAGTCCGACCCCGGCTCGGCCGTCGAACGGTACAAGCGCAACTTCGCCGCCCGCTCGGTCGACTACGACGTGCTGCACCACGAGCTGCTGGCGTGGACGCCGGCCCGGGCGATGAGCCGGCGGGGAGCCGAACGGGTGCTGGCCCGGACGGCGCCCGCCCGGCAGGCGGCGGCGCGAACGGTGGCCGCGTGGCGCGAGAGGGCACGCGGCTGATGGCAGCAGGTGCAGCCGAGCCCGGACCGACCCGCCCCGAGCTGGTCATCTCCTGCTACGACAGTCCGGAGAACCCCGACTACGGTGGTGGCGGCGCGCTGGTGGTGGCCGAGCTGGCCCGGCGGCTGACCAGCGACTACCGGGTCACCGTGGTCAGCGGCAGCTTCCCCGGCGTTCGCGACCCCGGGGTGCCGCAGGTGACCTACCGGTTCCTGCCGGTGCACCGGTTCGGGCCGAGGGTGGGGCAGCTGCTGTTCCACGTCGGGCTGTGGTGGGCCGCGCGCCGCCTGCCGCACGCGGTGTGGCTGGAGAGCTTCACGCCCCCGTTCTCCACCAGTTTCCTGCCCTGGGCCACCCGTTCGCCGGTGGTCGGGCTGGCCCAGATGCTCTCCGGCCAGGACATGACCCAGCGCTACCACCTGCCGTTCACCGCGGTGGAACGGGTCGGTCTGCGCCAGTACGACGACGTGGTGACCCTGAACGCGGTGGACGCCGAGCTGGTCGAGCAGTGCCACCCCGGTTGCCGGGTCCGGGTCATCCCCAACGCGGTCCGGCCCCCGCGGCGGCCGGCCGAACCGGACGGCGGCGGGCAGTACCTGCTCTACCTGGGCCGGATCGACGTCGGCCAGAAGGGTCTGGACCTGCTTCTGGAGGCGCTCTCCCGCAGCGACTGCGGCCTACCGCTGCGGATCGCCGGGCGCGGCACGCACGCCGAGGAGTCCCGGCTGCGGCAGCTCATCGAGGCCACCGGGCACCCGGTGGAGCTGCTCGGCCACGTGGACGGCGAGCAGAAGGAGGAGGTGCTGCGCGGCGCCTGCGCCCTGGTGATGCCCTCCCGGTTCGAGACCTTCGGGCTGTGCGCGCTGGAGGCGATGGCCCACGGCCGGCCGGTGATCTGCTTCGACCTGCCCAGGCTGGCCTGGACCCAGGACGCCGCGCTGCGGGTCCCGCCGTTCGACGTGCAGGCGCTGGCCACGGCGCTGGACCAGGTGGCCGGCGACCGGCAGCTGCGCGTCCGGCTGGGCGAGCGCGGAGCGGCGATCGCTGCCCTGCACGGCTGGGAGCAGCTGGCGGACAGCTACCGGCACGTCCTGGCCGAGGTGCGCGCCGCCGGTCGCCGCCGGCCGGGGCCGCTGGCCGGGCTCGGCCGGCTGGCGGCGCTGCGGCACAGGCCCGGGCTCAGCGCGGTAACCAGAACAGCTCGGGCACCGCGGGAATCTCACCTGCGGGGAAGAGCCCACTGACCTGGGTCCGGTAGCCCCGGACCAGCGCCTCCTTGCGGGTACCCCGGACGTGCACGGCCACCGGCCGCAGGTCGTGCCCGGCGACGAAGGCCGGGTCCGGCCGCGCACTGAGGTGGTAGGGGAAGTCGCTGTAGAAGGCGATCGGGGTGCCGCTGCGCTCGGCGGCGACCAGCCCGGCCTGGCGGACCAGCAGGTGGTCCACGTGCCGTCCCACCCCGAGCGGGGCCAGCAGCAGCCGGCTGCCGGTCTGTTGCAGCAGCTCCAGCACCTGCTCGGCCAGCGAGTCGGCCAGCCGGTGGTCGGCCCGGGCGATCCGCCCCAGGGCGATGTCGAATCGGTACGTGGGGTAGCGGTGTGCGAGCTCGGCCGGCCACGGACGGCGCGGGTGCGGTTCGCCGGTCCGGGCCGCCGCCGACTCACCGGGGCCGGGCAGCACCCGCCGCCGGAACAGGGCGTCGGGCTGTCCCAGGTGCCGCCCGTCGACCCCGAGCTGAGCCAGCACCTGCAGGTCCTCCCGGCGTCGGGCGTCGTACAGGGACTCGGCGTCGGCGAAGCCGCTGGCCCGCAGGAAGGATCGTGCCGCCCAGGTCCAGGGCGGGGGAGCGGCGTCGGTGAACACCGTGACCACGGTGGCGCGAGGGCCCGCGGGGTGGGCGTCCAGCAGGCCGCCGCAGGACAGCACAGCGTCGTCCAGGTGCGGGGAGAGCACCAGGCTGGCCGCCGGGTCCGGGGTCGGCCACCAGGTGCCGACCGCCCGCGCAGGGCCCGGTCGCGGCAGGGTGCGCTCGACGCGCGGGCCCCTCGTCCTCATCCGTCGATCGCCTTCTGGTAGTCGCTGATCCTCGCCGCCGGTCCGGTCCCGTAGGCGGTCTCGGCCCTGGCCCAGAAGAACATCGCCAGGTGGTAGCGGCGGGCGGCCAGCACACTGCGGATCAGGTCGGCCCTGCTGTTGCCGGAGCTGTTCTCCCCCATCAGCGGCACCCCGGCCGCGTCTGCGTAGGCGGCCAGTCGCTGGATCGCCAGCGGGTTCTCCAGCCACGTGCACCAGGCGGCGACCCCGGAGCGGGGCAGGGCCTGCACCTGCCGCTGATGGGTGAACCCGCGGGCCAGGTCGCCGCTGCGCTCGGCCGGGGACGAGCCGCACAACCCGGTCGCCACCGACGCCGCGACGTCGCCCGGGGTCAGGCTGACCGAGGGGTAGAGCACGGCGACGGTCCCGGTGTAGCCGGCCTGGCGCAGCAGCGCGATCTGCCAGTTCTGGTAGTCGACCAGGGCGCCCAGGTAGAAGGCGACGAACCGGCCGGCCGCGGCCTGGCCGCCGGGCCCGCACGGGCGCCACCCCGGGTCGGGGGCCGCCGCCTGCGCCGCGGGGCTGTAGGCCCAGTAGCTGGGGCCGGGCCCGACCGCCGCGGGGTAGTCCAGCTCGCCCCAGTAGCCGCCGCCGACCCGGATCGTGGAGACGCTGGCGCCCAGCAGCCGGACCACGGCCCGGGTGTAGGGCGCGGCCAGCGCGCGCAACGAGGGGTTGAACACCAGGTCCACGCTGCCCTCGCCGGTGGCACGGTTGCCCTTCTGGTCCACCAGGTGCGAGCCCGGGATGGCGCTGACCCAGGACGGCGCGTCGTGCAGGCCGTAGTTGAGGACCACCGAGAAGCCGAGCCGGCGGTAGTCCTGGACCTGGCGGGAGATCGCGCCGAGGTAGGCCTGGTCCAGCCGGCCGCGCTGCGGCTCGGCCTCGGCCCAGGACATCTCCACCGCCAGAGCCTGCACGCCGCGTCGGTGGGCATCGGCCAGGTCCACGCCGCGGTAGCCGCCGAGCAGGCCCCAGGTCGGGTGGCCGGCCGAGCCGGGCTGCCCGGGCTCGGCGGTCGGGGCGCCGGCGGCGATCCCGCAGGCGGTGAGCAGCAGGGCCAGGAGCGCGGTGCACCACCACCTCATCGGGCGGCCCCGAACAGCGACCGGTAGGGGTTGTCCTGCAGGGCGGGGTCCTGGGCGGAGGTCGCGGTGGCGACCAGGGCCAGCTCGTGCAGCGCGGTCACCTGCTGCTGGCTGAGGGCCTTCCAGCCGGCCGGCCCGACGTCGTCGAAGACGGTGCCGGCGGACTGCTCGGACAGCAGGGCGGTGGCCATCCCGAGCATGGTGGCCCGGCTGTCCTGCTCGCCAAGGCCGTGCAGGTAGGCCGCCGGGGCGGCCTGGGGCAGCGCGCCCAGCGCGCTGACCAGCCGCTGGAGCTGGTCGGCCGACGGCGCCTGGCCGGGGGCGAAGGGGATCGACAGGTAGCGCATCCCCGCGCCCTGCACGGTGGCCTGCTCGGCCAGCGAGCGACCGCCGGCGTCGGCGACCAGGCCGACCCGGGCGGACTCGTGCATGGCCAGCACGTCCTGGTCGCTGGGCGCCGCGCCGACCCAGACCTGGGGGCTGACCTGGCGGACCTGCAGGTAGGAGGGGAAGGCCGAGGGCGTGGATCGGTCTCCGGCCAGCAGCAGGCGGGCGGAAAGCAGCAGCACCAGCAGGCCGGCCACGACCAGGGTCCGCAGCACTCTCTCCCGGGTCGGCATCCGGGTCGCCGCACCGATCGCCGCCGTACTCACCGGCTCACCTCCCGCCGCGCCGGGCCGGTGACCCGGGCCAGCAGGGCGCGGGTGGCCGCCGCCGTGCCGGCCCAGGTGTGCTCGCGGGCCAGCTCGGTGCCCTCCTCCACCATCCGCGCCGAGCGGTCCGGGTCGCCCAGCACCGCCGCCATCTCCTGTGCCCAGCGCTGCGGGTCCAGGGCGGGCACGATCGTCGCGGCTCTCCGGCTGGTCTCCATCACCGCAGCGGCGTCGCTGGCCACCACCGGCACCCCGGCGGCCATCGCCTCCAGCAGCGGCAGGCCGAAGCCCTCGATCAACGAGGGGAAGGCGAACAGGTCGGCGTAGCGGTACAGCTGCAGCAGCCGCTGCTCGTCGGCGTCCCCGACGAGCTGCACCCGCCCCTGCAGCCCTGCCGCCCGGACCAGGCCCGGCAGCCGGTCGGGGAACCGGGGGTCGGGCTGGCCGACGCAGACCAGGGTCAGGTCGGGGGCGCAGGAGGCGAGCCGGGCGAACGCCTCGACCAGGGTGGCCTGGTTCTTGTGCGGGCGGCGCACCCCCACGTGCAGCACGTACCGACCGGCGGGCACCCCGGCCGGGCGCGGGCCGCCGGTGCCGCTGGCCTGGGCCCGGTCCCGGCCCAGGGCGTGGAACTGCTCCCCGACCCCGTGCGGCAGCACGGCGTCGGGTGCGACCGCGACCCCGTAGAAGCGGCGCAGCTGGCGCGCGGCCGCCACGCTGACCGTGGCCACCTCGCTGGCCCGGTGCAGGGCCAGCCAGGTCGCCGCCCGGTAGCCCGCGCGGAACCTGGCGTCGGTGACGTCCTGCGGGTCGGTGGACAGTGAGGGCATCGCCTCGAAGATGCAGTCGTGCACCATGACCACCGTGGGTACGCCGCGGTGCGACCAGGGCGCCGCCAGGTGGTACGGGGCGAGCACCGCGTCGGGCTGCAGCCGGTCCAGCACCGAGCGCCACCGCAGCTGCGAGAGCGGGGAGAGCAGCTCGCCGGCGACCGGGTGCAGCTGCACGCCGGGCAGTCCGGCCAGGTCCTGCCCGCGCAGCCGGGACTGCGGCGCGTCAGCGGTCAGCACGTGCAGCCGGTCCTGCGACCCGGCCAGGGCCCGGACGAGCTCGAAGGTGTAGCGGCCGATGCCGTGGAATCGGTCCTGGATGACCCGCCCGTCGACGAGGAGGTTCACGCCGCCACCTCCCGGTCCGAGGCCGAGCCCGGCCGGCGGCGCCGCCAGGCGGCACCGCCGGCCAGCAGCCCGAACCCGGCCAGCACGGCCAGGAACGGGCGGACGTCGGAGTTCTGCGCGGGCGGCAGGTCGGTGGGCAGCGCGGGCGGGGCCTGCGCCACGGTGGCCGACTGCGGCACCTGCAGGACGCCGCTGCGCTGCAGCAGGGCGCTGATCGGCTGCGGCTGGGCGGGGCCGTCCGCGGGGCGGCCGATCACCACGTTCTCGAAGGCCTGTCGGACCGTTCCGTCGGCCCCCGTGGCGGGCAGCGAGATCGGGTACCCGAAGCGGGATCGGGCCCGGGCCAGGTCGGCGGCGGTGGCCTGGTCCGGGCTGGTGCCCAGGTAGGCCCGCGCGATGGCGGGGTCGGTCAGCCGGGCGGTGACCTGGGCGGCGGTCAACGCGGTCACCCGGGTGGTCCCGGAGAAGGCGCTGACCAGGACCGGCAGGCCGGCCGCGGAGTAGTCGCCGGGCTTGGTCACGGCCAGTCGGCTGACCATCGGCAGCGGCGCCACCTGGGCTGAGGGGCCGGCCGGGCCCGAGGTGCCCAGCACGACGTCGTCGAAGACCTGCAGGGCGCTGCCCTGGTCGGTGAACACCCGGGAGCGGGGGGCGCCGACCACGTCGCGGCCGCCGACCGCCTGGTAGGCCGTGGCGAAGTCCCCGGCCGGGCCGTCGGGCACCAGGAAGCCGGCCGCCCGGGAGCCGCGCGTGGTGACGAACAGGCCGCCGTCGACCTGCTCGACCCCGACCGGGACGCCGGCGCCCGCGCCCGCGTCGGTGACCCGCCACAGCTGCATGTCCGAGCCGCTGCTGGTCGGGGCGGACAGCAGCAACCGGCCGTGGCCGGTGATCCAGCTCGCCAGCTGGGGGGTCATCGCGCCGTACCGGGCGAACACGTCGAAGGGGGTCAGGATGAAGTACTGCACGCCGTAGGACCGGGCCTCCGGGCCGCTGGCGAAGGTGGTGAAGGTGTAGCCGGGCAGCTGGGCGGCGAACTTGTCGGGGTCGCCGGAGGCGTTGATGGTGCTGCCGGTGGGCAGATGGGTCTTGAGGTAGTCGTCGACCACCCGCACCCCGTCGTGCCGGGTGGCGTAGTGCGTGGCCCAGCTCACCGCGGAGGTGGCGCCGGTCACGGCGAGCAGCACCAGCGGAACGGCGGCCAGGGCCAGCCGAGTCCGGCTCACCGGCGTGCGGGCCAGGCGCCGGGTGGCCGGGAACGGGATCACCACGCCGCCGCCGGCCGGCTGCGGACGGAACGGCACGGCCCGCCGCGGGCCGCGGCGCAGCCGCTGGTGCGCGGCGTCCGCGGCCGCCACCGAGGCGACCACCGCGCCGGGCACGACGTAGACGAAGAACTGCTCGTTCAGCGTCCCGGCGGCCACGTTGTACGCCGCGAAGGCGAAACCGCAGCCGACCCAGGCCAGCAGGTAGTCCCCGGCCTCGCCATTGCGCCGCAGCCACAGCCAGACCAGTGCGCCGGCGCCCACGCCGAGTGCCAGGTAGGTCGGTGCGTACTGGCCGGCGTCCTGCCAGAGCACCTGCGGGAAGGAGACCCCCGGCCGGTTCCAGCCGGTGATCTGGCTGGCGCCCAGCAGCCGCTGCAGGGTCGCGGTCTTGACGTCCAGGAAGTCGGGGAACCGGCCGATCGCCACCGACCAGAGCGGGAAGGCCAGCCACACGGCGATCCCGGCGCCCAGGCCGGCCAGCCCGCGGCCGACCAGGTCCCGACGCCGGCGCAGCAGCCCGAACACCACCGGGGTGAGCAGCAGGAAGACGGTCACCTCCTTGGTCAGCAGGGTGACCCCGGTCAGGGCGCCGACCCAGCCGGCGAACCGCAGCACGGGGGCGCGACGCAGCCGCCAGGCCACCAGCAGCGTGGTCAGGGCAAGGACCAGGGCCACCGGTTCGATGATCGCCAGCCGGCTGTAGCGGACCACCGTCGGGTCCAGCGCGGTCAGCACCACCACGACGGCGGCCAGCGCTCGGGCGCGGCCGGCCGAGGCGCGCGGCATCAGCCGCCGGGCCAGCCCCGCGGTGAGCAGCGCCGCGGTCAGCCCGCACACCGCGGTCAGCACCCGCGCGGCCACCACCGCGGAGAAGAACGAGCCGGTCGCGGTGCCGGTGATCTTCAGCCAGGCGGCCTGGGCCAGGAAGTACAGGGGCGGATGGACGAAGAACGGGATGCCGGTCCAGGTCAGCTGCCATCCGGTGGCCACGCTCCGCGCGGCCTCGGTGTACACCGTCTCGTCGTAGAGGGTGTCCGGGCTGCGCGACAGGTTCACCAGCATGGCGGCAGCGGCCACCAGCCCGGCGAGCAGCACCCAGCGCCGGGCCCTCAGCCAGGGCCCGGGCCAGGGCAGCGACTCCACCCGCAGCTGCAGCCGGCGTCCCGCGGCCCGGGTCCTGGACAGCGGTCCGCTGGCCGGGCCGGTGAGCTCGGTGGGCAGCACGCCCGCCAGCGCGGCCAGGGCCAGGAAGAGCAGCAGGGCGACTGCGATCACCGGGACGGCGGCGACGGCCGGCAGCGCGTCCGCGGCGGCCAGCGCCCCGCCGGTGACGGCGAGCGCGAGCAGGTACCCGGCCACCCGGAGGGGCCGGACGCTGAGCCGACCGACGGCCCGGCGGTAGACCACAGCCAGCGCCAGCGCTCCTGCCCAGGAGCCGGCGGTGAAGGCCTCGGCCGCCCCGAGCGCGCCGGAGACGGGCACCAGCAGCACGATCCCGGCGAGCTCGACCACGGCGCTGGCCACCATCGGCGCGACGGCGCGGGCCGCCAGGTCCCGGGCGAACAACGCCTTGAGCTGCATCCCGGCCAGGATCAGGCCCAGCGAGCCGACGGCCAGCAGGCGCAGCACCGGGGCCGCGGTGGCGTAGCCGCCGGGGAAGCAGACCGCCAGCACCGGGCGCGGGGCCAGCAGCAGCACCGCGATCAGCGGCACCAGCGCCAGCGGCACCCACCGGAAGGCGCTGACGAACCAGTGGTGCGCCGAGCGGCTGTCCTTGGCCGAGGCCATGAAGGGGAAGACGGCGTCGATCACGGCGTCGGCCACGTAGTAGGGGGCCCGGGCCAGGATGCTGGAGACCTGGTAGACGGCTAGCGCCCCGCTCGTCCCGCCGGGGATCGCCGCGGCGGCGGTCCCGACCACCTGAAGCCCCAGCAGGTCCACGGTGGGCAGCAGGGCGAAGGCGGCGGAGGCGCCGAACATCGGAACGGCGGCCCCGAAGCCGGCCAGCGGCGCCAGGGGGCCTGGCGGTAGCAGGTCGTGCAGCCCGCGGATGCCCAGCGCGGTCGCCACCAGAGCGCCGCCGAGGAAGCCGATCGCCACCCCGGCCGGCCCGAAGGAGAGGACGCCGGCCAGCAGCACCGAGACGACCGCCTTGACCAGCACCTCACCGCTTTGGACGGCGCCCATCCCGGCGAACCGCCGGCTGCCCTGCAGTGCCCCGGTGAGCACGGCGTTGAGCCCGATCAGGGGCAGGGTCAGGGCGACACACCCGGTGACCACCGCGGAGTGGGTCGGTACCAGGGGGATGCCGTAGGTCTGGGACAACCAGAAGGCCGCCCCGAGCAGCAGCCCGATGGCGGCGTTGCCCAGGACGGCGGTGCGCAACATGGCGCCCACCTCCGGCGGGGGACGGCCGGGACTGGCGGCGACCGGGGCCGCGACCCGGCGAGCCACGAACCAGGGCAGGCCCGCGGACAGCAGCAGTCCGCCGAGCAGCAGGACGGTCTGCAGCGCGGCGACGACACCGAACTGGTCGGGCACCAGCAGCCAGGCCAGGGCCAGGCCGAGGCCGTAGTTGACCAGGGCGTTGGCGGCGAACCGCGAGATCAGGATCGCCCCGCCGGCCCGCGCGCTGCCCTGCCGACTGAGCCGGGTCTGGAGCGTCACCACCACGTCAGAGCGCCGCTCCGTCCAGCGTCCGGTCCCGGTCGGCATCCAGGTCGATCATCTGGTGGTCGTAGCCGGCGGAGGGCGCCAGCTGCCGAGACGGCTCCCGGGCCGCCGCCGGGCCGCCGACGGCCTGCAGGAAGATCTCCTCGTAGCGGTCCACGCATCGGCCCCAGCTCAGCTCCTTGGCGTACCTGACCGACCGGCGGGACATCTCCAGCAGCCGGCCGCGGTCGGTCGCCAGGGAGCGCAGTGCGCCGCGCAGCGCAGCGGCGTCGCCGGGCCGCACCACCAACCCGGTGGCGCCGGCCACCTCCCGGACGCCGGGCAGGTCGGAGGCGACCGGGACGCACCCCACGCTCATCCCCTCGGCCAGCACCAGCCCGAAGGCCTCCGCCTGGGTCAGCGAGGGCAGGACGATCACGTCGTGATCGGCGTAGTGCCGGTCCAGCTCGGCCTCGTCCTGGCGGCCGAGGAAGTGCACGTTGCCCACCCCGCTCCGCGCCAGCCGGGTCGCGTAGCGGTGCAGCAGCGGTCCGCCACCGACCAGGGTCAGCTCCAGGTTCGGCTGCCCGGCAACCGCATCCAGCAGGGTCGGCACTCCCTTGTAGGAACGCATCTGTCCGACGAAGAGCACCCGCAACGGACCGCTGGTGCGCTCCCGCCGGGGCGGGAGGCCGCGCGGGTCGGTGCCCCACGGCACGGTGTGGATCTGGGCACCGCCGGGCATGAAGTGGTAGTTCGCGTAGTCCCAGGAGGAGGCCACCACGTGGTCGACCCGGCGGGCCAGCATCCGGTGGGTGGAGTTGTACATCGAGCACGCCACGCCCAGACCGGGGAGGTCGATCGCGCAGTGGTGGGTGTAGACCACGGGCGGCCGCTGGTCGCGCGGGAGCCGGCTCAGGCCCAGCAGCAGCACGTCGCTGATCGTCGGGGCCGGACCGTGGACGTTGACCAGGTCGTAGTCGCGCACCGCGCTGGACAGCTTCTTCCAGTGTCCGGCAAAGGTGCTCAACCTCACCTCGCCCAGCGCCAGGCGCGGCACCTGTACGGAGGAAAGGATGTCGACGAGGTGGCCGCGCTCCCGTAGCCCGTCGGCCAACCGCGCGACGCACCGGGAGACGCCCGAGTTCGTCGGGGGCGCCTCGGAGGCGATGATCAGGATCCTCATTCAACTTCCGTTCTCGGCACGGCGGTGAGGTGCTGTCTCGGGCGTCCACCACGCAGAAGCCGCTCGACTGGCGGTACCCCGCGTGCGTTCTGTTCTCCCCCGGCAGCGGCGACGATACGCCGGAGAACCTGATGGTTCGGCGACAACGGGACAATCTGAGCGAAACCTGAGCTTTGGGTTATTGCAGCCTGGCTGAGAGTTACTTGCCGTTGGCAAACGCTTCCGACCAGTCACAGGCCGACCGCACGAGCGAGACAAGCCGAGCAATCCGTCCGGCTGTCATCTGTCCGAGGATCGGTGCCAGCCTCCGCGCTGGCAAACACAGAAGTCGTGTGCCAGCAGTCGCACGGTGAGCCCCATCAGGCCTCATCAGCACAGCGCAGGTATGCGCTCACGAATCGTGACGATGGACGTCGTGATACTCGGCCCCGAGAACCGGCCGGCGGGCGGCCACGACCAGGGCGAGCAGCATCTCGCGGTCAGCACCTCATCCCCGGGCGGCCCCGGACGTCACCGTCACGTCGCAGACCCACGTCGAAGCCCGAGTGATCGCCAGAGGACCTTCCTGACGCGTCCAAGCGCAACGGCCATCCCGATCCTCCGATCATCCCGCCGACCGGGTGTGATCAGCTGCTGCGAGAGCCCCGCCAGCGATCCGATGGCGCCGATCGTGCTGCCCAGGACGGGGCGGGTCCACACCGCCTGACCCGCGTCGTCGGCTGCAGTCGTACGGTGCCCCTCAGGGTGGTGCGGACAGACCGGCCACGATGCCGGACGCCCGAGCCCGCACCACGCCTCCACCGCCCACTCCTGCACTGGTCGGCCAGGGCCACCACCTGCCCGGTGAACGGCTGCCCGGTCTGGATCCACACGCCCAGGCCGCTGCCATCGGGAGCCCCCAGGAAGCAGCAGGCCGCACCGGGATCCGGCACGGCATCGTGCCGGCCGCCGAGCGGGAGGGCCTCGACGTGTCCCCCCTCCACCAGCGCAGCCCGTTCAGCCAAGCACAGACCGCACCTGGGTGTTCGGGCACCTGGCGGGAGGAGCCGGCCACGCCCTCAGGTGAGGCTCAGCGCCCGCTCAGCGCGCTGGGCGAGGGCCGACTGCAGCACCTCGGCCAGCTCCTGGACGTATGGCTCGCGGAGCACGGAGACATGTTCGCAGGGGATCTGCGCGGTCTGCGTGGGTCCCACCAGGATGGTGTCCCACGCCGCGTCGGGGTCGGGGTTGCCCGCCGCGCTGACGCGCAACGTCGGCCCGTCGTAGCTGTGCAGCTCATGAAAGCGGATCAGCTGTTCGGTGAGGTAGAGGAAGACGTCGAACTGCCGGGTACCGGAGAACTGCACCACCCCGGCAAGCGGGGCCAGCGCCCGAGCTGTCCACTGGCGGGCCGGCGGCAGGCTACGTGGCAGGCTGCGGGCCAATGTCTCGGCGACCTTGTGCCAGGCGCGCCGGCCTTGCTCCGGGCCGACGGCCTGCCCCGACAGCAGGTCCGCTGCGACCGGTCCCGCCACGGCTGCCTCGCGCAGGTGGCGAGGCAGGTAGGTGTCGACCAGCACCAGCAGCTCGACCTGTTCCGAGCCGGCGCGCAGCAGACGCGCGATCTCCAGCGCCACCAGGCCCCCGAAGGAGTGCCCGACCAGGATGTACGGCCCGCTCGGCTGCAACAGCCTGAGAGTGGCCAGGTGACGTCGCGCCGCAGCCCGCACCGTCCAGTCCGGTAGTCCCCGGGCCTCCAGCCCGTGTGCCTGGAAGGCGTACACGGCGCGGTCGGTGAGCCTGGCCGCCAATGGCTGGAAGGAGAGCGCCAACCCTCCGGCACCGGCGAAGCAGAAGATCGCCGGGCCCCGGTTCGGACCCTGGGGTCGCAGGGTGACTGCGGTGGCGTGTCGCGGTAGCGCCCGATCCTGGGCCTGCACCCGGGCGGCGAACTCGCGGAGGGTGGGCCCTTGGTGCAGGTCGGCTGAACGCAGGGGGACCCCGAACCGTTCTTCGGCCCGAGTCAGCATCTCCTCCACCAGCAACGAGTCACCGCCCAGGGCCATGAAGTCGTCCTGTTCCCCGATCTCGCTCACGCCGAGGAGCTCGGCCCACAGGTCGGCGATCACGCGTTGCATGGGGTCGTGGAGCACGGGGCTGCGGCCACCGATCACCGGCTGGGGCAGCGCGCCGCGGTCCACTTTTCCCCGCTCGTTGCGGGGCAGGCGTCGCATGACGACCACCTCGGACGGCACCATGTACTCCGGCAGCACCTCTCTCAGCCGGCGCCGCACGGCGGCGGCGGAGGGGACCCGGTGCCCCGGCTGCGGACTGATGTGGGCCACCAGTCCGGTCGGGCGGCCGGGCACCTTCAGCGGGCTGACCGCGGCCTCGGCCACGTCCGGAAGACGCAGCAGGGCGGTCTCCACCTCAGCCGGTTCCACCAGGTAGCCGCGGATCTTCACGGCCTGGTCCATCCGACCCAGCAGGTGCAGGACGCCGTTGCCGTCCAGCCGCCCCAGGTCGCCGGTGCGATAGCTGCGCTCTCCGTCCGGACCGACGGCGAACCGGTCGTTGTCCCCGGTCCCCGGCAGGTAGCCGGCCGACAGGTGGTCGGAGACCACCACGATCTCGCCACTGCGGCCCACCGCGACAGGCTGGGCGTCCTCGCCGAGCAGCCGGATCGTCGTCCAGGGGGTCGGGGTGCCAGCGGGCACCGGGCCGTCCGGCAAGGGGTCATCGGCAGCGACGATCTGGGTGGCCATAGCGCCGGTCTCCGAGGTGCCCATCGAGTTGACGAAGCGTGCGTCGGCCGGCAGATGCGGGCGCGCGGCCTCGATGTCGCGGCCGTGGATCGGCTCGCCGGCGGTGACCACGGTCCGGACCGTGGCCAGGCGCCGGCCGACCTCCAGGGCCGGCAGCACGGCGCGCATCAGGTAGGGGGTGGAGAACCAGTAGGTGACCCGGTGCTCGTCGAGGTAGGCGGCCAGGTCGGTGGTGCCCTGCTCACGGGCATCCCAGGCGTGCACGGGCACCCCGGTCAGCAGCGCGGCCGCCAACGAAGCGCAGCCGGCCATGAAAGAGGCGTGGAACAGCAGTGCGACGCTGTCCTCGGCGAGCATCCCCAGGTCGTGACTGAGCGAGCGGGCCGAGTGCAGGAGCTGTCCGTGGGTGACCTGAACGGCCTTGGGTGTACCGGTGGATCCGCTGGTGAAGATCAGGCAGAAGACGTCCTGAGGCGATGGGTCGCCCGGTGGTAGCGGTTCCGGGCCGGGCACGGGGCGACGCAGCAGGTCCTCCAGGGCGGGGCGGCTTCGCAGGTCCAGCTGCTCGGACAGCGCCCGGCCGCTGTCGTCCACCACACAGGTGTCCAGCCCGGCCAGACGGACCACCGACCCGAGTCGATCGGGGGGCATGTGCGGGTCCAGCAGCACGACTGGCCGTCCCGTTCGGGAGGCGCCCAGCATGGCGACCAGCCCACGGGCGTCCTGGCGGACCAGGACGCCGATGGGGCGCTGGTCGCCCGGTTCTGAGGCGGCCAACGCGGAGGCGACCTGCCGCGACTGGGCATCAACCTCGGCGAAAGTGAGTTGCTGTCCCGGAGAGGCCAGCGCGAGCCGATCCCCGAAGGTCGGCGCCACCGCCGACCAATGGGACCAGAACGACACCCGGCCGCTCAGGGGGATGACCGGCACCCCGCCGGCGACCGGCGTGGTCCGGTGGGCGATACATGAGCTGGACACATCGGCCATCGTGCGGACTCGGGCATCCCGCATGAGGGCGAACCCCGACCGTTTCCCCCGTCCGGGTCAGCCGAGCGTCGTTGTGACGTGGCCTCGCCACGGCCGGTGCGCCCATGTCGGGCCAGCTGAGGGTCCTCATTGGCCCCCAACCGATAGTGAAGGTGATTGCGCTAATCGTTGCGAACCAGTTCACTGCTCGGGTTGGCGTAACTCCTCTGTGTCATTTCCTACGTGGACATCCGTGAACCAGGTGCACTCACAGTCGCCGCAGTCAAGCCCTGACCGGTAGTGGTGGTGAGAGTTGAAAGGGTGGCCGCAGGTGCACGCCGCGGCTGCCGGGCGCTCGACGTCCCGGGAGAGCGCACGAACGTGCTCGACCCGATGTCCCGCAACAGGTTCCTCGCCCGAGGCGTTGCGCAGACGAAGCAGCATGCTCAGTAGTCGTCCCGGTCTGCTGCTTCCCCCGGCCATGGTCGACCCGTCCTTCCTCCGCCAAACGCGGCGTCCCGGCGCCCGGACGTCCCTGACGCCGCCGTCACTGATGTTTCAACCTATGCCTCGGGCCAGGAAATCGTCAGCCGCAAGGCGAACATTCTTGATCTGCTCGTGACTGCATCTCGTCATCCGCACGGTGTACGACCGACCACCCGTCGGCGGTACGACGGCCGTCCGGGGTCAGCCAGCTGAGGGTGGCGGTTCTTACCGCCCTGGTCCGACGCCGGCCGGCCGGCCGCGGAGCAGAGTTCTGCGTGCCCGGACCGAACACCTGCTGCAGGCCGGTCACGAGGCCACCGGCCGGCACCAGGTCGGCCACCTCACCCAACGAAGGAGAGCACCATGTCCGAGCTGAACCTGTTCGGGGACCACGCCGCCCAGCAGCACTTCGGCGAGCTGGCCCGTACCGCCGCCGACGTCGAGGTCGACGCGAGCCTGCCGACCTGGACCGCCACCACCACCATCACGGTGCCGGTCACCATCACGCTCAGCCTCGCCCTGGCCTGCTGACCAGCCGGACCGATCGCCGGCCGGTGGCCCACCCGCCACCGGCCGGCCAGTCCTGAGGAGGACGACCCGATGCCCACCGTGCCCCGTGACCCGCTGACCCTCACCACCCTCGACACGCTCGTGCGGCACGGCATCGTGCCGGCCGCCGAGCGGGAGGACCTCGACGTGTCCCCCCTCCACCAGCGCAGCCTGTGCTACCGGGTGCAGCGACCGGACGGCGTGAGCGTCTTCGTCAAGCGCGCCACCCGCGACGCCGCCCAGCGCTGGAGCGCCGACCTGCCCCGGGAGGCGAGCCGGCTGGCCCGTGCGCTGAGGTACCCGGTCGCCGCGCCGGCCCTGCTGACCACCGTCGTCGAGGAGGACCTGCAGCTCATCGTCACCGAGTTCCTCGACGGCTACGTCGGTCTGGGTCAGGCCCGCCGCGCCGACGGCGGCAGCAGTCCGCGGTTGGCCGCGGCCCTGGGAGAGCTGCTCGGCCGGCTGCATGCGGTTCGGCCAGAGCCGGGCGAGCACGACGACACCCCCAACCACGCCCGCCAGGTGGTGGACAGCTGGCTGGTCATCACCCCCGCCCGGCTGGCCGCCCTGCCCGCCGGCTACGCCGAGATGGCCCGCGCGGTGCGGCGCGGCCGGCTCACCGAGCCCCTGATGGCCGCCGCCGCCGGTTGGCGGCAGGAGGCTTTCGTGCACGCAGACCTGAAGTCCGACAACGTGTTGTGCGCCGACCCAGGCTCATCGGGGGACGTTGCGCCGTCGCTGCCGGCCGTCCGGCTGGTCGACTGGGAGCTGGCCGGCTGGGGCGACCCCGCCTGGGACGTCGGGTCGGTGCTCGGCGACTACCTGTTCAGCTGGCTGGCCAGCATGCGGTTCACCGCCGACGGCGGGCTGGGGGAGTGGACCGCCTCAGCGCAGCCACCGCTGGTCGACGTCCGGGTCGAGCTCCGCTCCTTCCTGGCTGCCTACCGTCCGTCGGCCGTCATCACGCAGGACGAGGGCCGGACCTGGCTGGCCTACGCCGCCATCTTCCTGTTGCAACGGCTGGCCGCCGGTGCCGTGCAGAGCCCGGCACTACCGGCCGTGCTTCTGGCCTGCCTGCAGGTCGCCGGCCAGCTGTTGAACCGCCCCGACGACTGCTGGGAGATCCTGCTGTGACCCTCACCCTGGCCCCCGCCAGCCGGCCCGCGACCCCCCGTCCGGCATCCACGCGGCCGGTGGCTGCGTGGGACTGGCTGCTGTGGCTGATCGCCGAGGAGGTGCAGGTCCGCGACGAGGTGCTGCTGCTGCAGGGCCGGCCCTGGCCGGCGCCGCCGGAGGCCGGCGGCGCCGGCGCCGTCCTGCCCACTCTCCTGTACCAGCGGTACTACCTCGGCTGCCGCGGCTGGTCGCCCACCGACGCGACGGCGGTCGACCGGCGACCCGTCTTCGCCCGCGAGGACCCGGTGACCGGCCGCGCCCTGCGCGAGGGCACCGCCGGACGTTGGGTCTGGGAGGGCGGCTGGCGCCCCACCGGCGTGCGCACCCTGGCCGGCGACGGCTACGCCAAGGACGACCTGTTGCTGCAGGTGGGCCCGGAGGAGGTCCGCCTCGTCGACGGTGAGCCGCAGGTGCGCTTCCCGGCCGGGCGCCCGTTCGCCAGCCCGGGTTTCTTCGCTGTCGTCGGCGCCCGGGGCGGGCCCGGGCCCGGGCGCGGGACCCTGCGCTGCTACCTCAACCTGCGCCCGGACCGCGCCGTGCCGGCCTTCCTGGGCCTGACCGCCGCTTTGGACGCCATCGACCTGCCGTACACGGCCAAGGTGCTCAACCATCCCGAGTCCTTCCCCCGGCCGGACTCGGCGGTGGTCTACCTGCCGCGGGCCGAGTCCGCCCGCGGCCTGGAACGACTGCTGTCGGCCCTACGGGCAGGCCCGTCCAGCCTGCAGGAGGGTGCGCCGGCGTTCACCCGGCCGTTGACCCCGGGCCTGGCGGTGGCCGACGAGCCGGAGTCCGACCGGCCGGTCAGCTTCGGCCAGCACCGCTGCCGGATCCTGGCCGGTGCGCTGTTGCAGGCCGCGGCCACGGCGGGTGCCCGAGGCCGCCGCCGGGCCATGGACGCCGCGCTGCTGGCCGCCGGGCTCGACGTGGAACGGTTGCACCTGAACCCGGGCGCGAGCGAGGTCTCGCTGCCCGCCTGCCTGGGCGGCGCGCCATGCTGAGCGCAGACAGCCAGGCGGCGGCCCCGGCCGGGTCGGCCCCCGACCCCGCTGTGCTCGACGGCCTGGAGCGGGCCGGGCTGCTCCGGCTGCCGGCGCGGGTGCTGAACGTGCTGTCCGGACCGCTGCAGAGCCGCTGGTCGCTGGCCGATGACAACGGCGCCCACGTCTGGGTCGACGTGCCCTCGGCGCCGCTGACGACCGTGCCGGGCAGCGACCCGACCAGCCGGCCGCCGGTCCCGCTCGCAGCCGGGCCGGTCCACGGTCCCCAGGTCGTCGCCGGAGAAGAGGTCCGGCTGTGCGCTGGTCCAGGCCGCCTGCTGGGCCGGGCGTACCGCCTGCCCTGGCCCGGGCGGCTGCTGGCCGAGCAGCTGACCACCACCATGGCCGTCGGCGCGACGGCTCCTGACCTCGACCGAGCGGAGGCCGACCTGGCCGCCACGGCCCGCTACCTGCGAGGACTGCATGCTCTGGGTGCCGCCGAGCTGCCTGCACCTGGCCAAGCCGGGACGATGCTGCCCGGCCCGGTGCGCCGGGTGGCCGGACGGGTACCACCCGACGCCCCGGCCGGCGACCCCTCCCTCCGGGTGCGCCTGCAGGCTGCTCTCGACCCGACGCCGGAGGCGGGCCGGGCGCTGCTGCACGGGGAGCCGTCGACCGGCCAGCTGGTCGTGCCCGAGGCACCGGTCGGCTCCCCAGAGCCGGTCGCGGTCCTGCTCGGCTGGACCGGGGCGGTCGCCGGGCCACCGGCCCTGGACATCGGCCATCTGCTCGGTGACCTCCTGGAGCTGGCCGTCTTCTCGGGCGGCGGCTCCGGACGCGGCGTCCGGCTGCTGCAGCTGGCCGAGGCGGTCCGCACCGCCTACGACGATGATCGGCCCTGTGACCCGGCGTTCTGGCGGCTGGCTGCTCAGGCCGCCGCCGTCAAGGTGCTCGATCACGACCTCAGGCTGAGGGCGGTGGGGATGCCGCCGGGGCACCTGCTGGCCGACGTCGCGACCGCGATCCTGGACGCGCACGGTCGGCTCGGCGCCGTCTTCGGCGCCCGGAGCCCGAGATGAACCCGGGCCAGCCCGCCGCGGCCGGTCTGTTCCCCGGCGACACGCCTGCGCCGCAGCGGGTCCTGTTGGGGGTCTGCGGCTCGTTCGGTGCCTGGGCCTCGCCGGGGCTGGTCATGGTTCTCAGACACCTGTGGCGGGCCGAGGTCCGGGTGCTCATGACCCGCAGCGCCGAGAGCTTCGTGACCCCGGCCACCCTGGCGGTGGCCACCGGGCAGCCCGTGGTCTGCGCCGGCGTCACAGCCGGCGACGACCGCAACGGCCGCGTCGAGCACCTGGAGCTGGCGCGCTGGGCGGACCTGGTGCTCGTCGCCCCGGCCAGCGCCAACACCCTGGCCGCGGCCGCCGCCGGCAGCGCCGGGAACCTGCTGACCACGGTGCTGCTGGCCGCCGGCTGCCCGGTGGCGGTGGCGCCGTCGATGAACGCCGCGATGTGGGGCAAGCCCGCGGTGCAGCGCAACGTGCGGCTGCTCACCCGGGACGGGGTCGCGGTCGTGCCGCCGGTCACCGGTCCGGCCGCGGTGGACGGCGTGCCGGGACCGGGCTCCATGCCGCCACCCGCCGAGCTCGCCGCCTGGGTCCAGGACTGGTGGGCGGCCGGCGCGACGGCGGGGGCCCGGGTGTCGGCCACGGTCGCCGACCGGGTGGACGAGCATGGCTGAGCGTCCCTCGCTCCGGGTGTGTCGATCGTTCTGGCGACAGCTCGCGGCAGTCACCGTCTTCGCAGCCCTGGCCGGGGCCCGGGCCGGCGGGCTGCGAGCCGCCACGGTGGCGAGCTGCGTGTTCTGTGCGTTCGGCTCAGCCGCCCTGCTGCACGAGCTGGGGCATCTGGCCATGGCCCGGGCGTTCGGGGTCAGGGTGCACGGCCTGCACCTCACCGGTCTGCTGCACGCCCAGCTCCGGCGGGGTACCGCGCCCACCTGGCGGCAGCAGGTCTGCGTGACCATGGCCGGGCCGCTGACCAGCCTGGGCGTGCTGGTCGCGGGCGTGTCCTTGCCGGTCCTCACCCTGCTTCACGTGTGGCACGCGTCTGGCCCGTTGTCGCTGGCGGGCTGGGTCCTGGCCGCCGCCAACACCCCGGTGCTGGTTGGTGGCCTGCTGCCCGACCCCGCCAGCGACCTGTGCCGGGCTCGGGCCGCGGTGCGCGGACGGCCGCATCGGGCCGAGCAAGGCGAGCCGGCAGACGGGCACCCGCTCGGTGGGGCCCGGCCGGTTCAGCGCGGCGGGCCGGCGGCCGCCAGCCCGCAGCGGTAGGCCATCGCCACCGCCTGGGCCCGGTCGCGGGAGCCGGTCTTCATCAGGATCCGCGACACATGGGTCTTGACGGTTGCCTCGCTGAGCACCAGGCGCTGCCGGATCTCGTTGTTGGACAGCCCCTCGGCGATCAGCAGCAGCACCTCGCGCTCGCGCGGGGTGAGCGGGTCCAGCGGCCCGGCACCGGCCGGTCCGGGCTCCGGCAGCCGACCGAGCATCGCGATCACCTGACCGGCCACCGCGGGGTCGATCCAGGCTTCCCCCGCTGCCACCCGACGCACCGCGGTGATCAGGTCCTTGGGGGCGGCGTGCTTGAGCAGGAACCCGCTGGCCCCGGCGCGCAGGGCACCGAGCACGGCGTCGTCCTCGGCGAAGGTGGTCAGTACCAGCACCCTGGTCAGCCGATCGCCGTCCGCACGGTCGGCCGTCAGGGTCCGGGTCGCCTCGATGCCATCGGTGCCCGGCATCCGGATGTCCATCAGGACCACGTCTGGCAGGTGAGTCCTGGTCTGCGCCACCGCCTGCTCGCCGTCGCCGACCTCGGCCACCACGTTCAGGTCGGGCTCGGCGCGCAGGAGCATCGCGATGCCTGCGCGGACCAGTGGCTGGTCGTCGGCCACCAGGACGCGCACGCTCACCGCGCCACCACCCCCGGCTCGCGACGTCCCGCCACCGGGCCCGCCGCGAGCGGGAGGGAGGCTGGGGACTGCACCGGCAGGTTGGCGGCCACCTCGAAGCCCTCCCTGGTCGGACCGTGCCGCAGGGTGCCGCCGACCGCGGCCATCCGTTCGCTCAGACCGAGCAGTCCGAGGCCGGAGGACAGCTCCGGGCGCGGCGAGGTGCGTCGGCCGATGCTGTTCACTGCCAGCTCGAGGGAACCCTCACCCCAGCGCAACGTCACCTGCACCCGGGCGCCGGCGCCGGCGTGCTTGACGGCATTGGTCAACCCCTCCTGCACCAGTCGGTAGGCGGCCAGGTCGACGCTGTCGTCCAGTCGGCGGGCGCGGCCGGTGACCACGACGTCAACGCTCAGGCCGGCGTTTCGAGCGGTGCGCACCAGGTCCTCCAGCTCGGACAGACCGCGCCGGGACGATACCGCCGCCTCGCCGGCCCCGGGTGCGCGCAGCAGCCCGAGCAGGCGGTGCAGCTCGCCCATCGCCTGCACGCCGGCGTCCTCGATGGCTCCCAGGCTCTGGCGTACCGCACGGTTGTCCCGGCCCACCAGAGTGGCCGCCCCCGAGGCTTGCAGGGTCATCGCCGAGACGGTGTGCGAGACGATGTCGTGCAGCTCCCGGGCCAGTCGCAGGCGTTCGGCCCGCACCGCCTCGGCGGCCTGCGCCTCCTTCAGCGCCTCGGCACGCCGCTCTGAGGTGTACGCCATCCGGCCCAGGCCCCAGACGGTCAACGACAGCGCCGACCACAGTGCCGCGGAGGCGGCGAGCTGAGCCAGGTCCGGTCCCCGGCCGTCGGAGGAGGTCGCGGCGTCGAGGGAGTCCAGCCCGAACGGTACGAGGCAGGAGACGAGCGCCCCCACCGCGACCCGGCCCGGCACCCGACGGGCGACCGCGTACAGCGCGACCAGGAGACCGGCGAACGGCTGGAACTGGGGCAGCGCGAGGCCGCAGGCGCCGAACGCCCACAACAGCGTGAACACCGACAGCGGCGCGCGCCATCGCCACAGCAGCGCCAGGTACACCACCGCCGTCAGGGCGGGGACCACCCACAACGGCGCCAGACCTCCCCATCGCAGCTGCCGGTCACCGCCCCAGACCAGCAGGTCGACGGCCAACGCTGCGAGGACGAGGAGGGTCTCACCGACCTGCCGCCATCTGCGCATCATCACTGCCTCACGGGGTCCGAGTGTGTCGGTCAGGTGGTCTGCCGGGTGGTGGAGTGCCGGCACATCCAGCAGTGGGGCCAGATCCGGCACCAGGGGATCATCGGCTCCCCGTGACCGAACGGTGGCTGCCCGCCATCCGGTCCGGCGGGGGCGGCGTCGGGCTCGCCGGTCGCGGGCGGCGCCGTGCCCGACGGGTCGGTGGAGGCGGGGTCGGTGGGTGCGGGGTCGGTGGGTGCGGGGTCGGTGGGTGCGGGGTCGGTGGGTGCGGGGTCGGTGGGTGCGGGGTCGGTGGGTGCGGGGTCGGTGGGCGCGGGGTCGGTGGCGACGTGGTGCAGCCGGCGTACGTGCTCATGCTCTGGCGACAGCTGCCACAGGCCCACGGTGGCGTGGCGGCTCGACTCGGCCAGGTCGAGCAGCACCAGGGGCGGCCCCGGGGTTCTCGACAGGTGCAGGGCCTCGACGTCGATCACCTCGGCGTCGTCCGGGTCGCTGACCCCGGCCGGCGAGATCCTCACCTGCAGCGGCAACTGAACGTCTCCGGCGGCCAGGCCCAGGCTGAGCGGGGGATGCACCAGCACCCCGCGCGGGGCGATCAACGCCCCCGCCCCGGCCGGGTCCGTCCCGGTCAGGATCTGGACGACGGTCTGCACATCCATGTCTTCGGCCATGATCGGATTCTGCTCCGCGCGGGGTCGCGGCGTCACGTGGTTCAGCGGAAACCGGGCCCGCCCGGCCCGCACGGTGTCACTCGGCCACCATGATCACCGTCAGATCCGCGGATCCGCCCAGGGGGTGCGCGGATCCGCTGATCTCGTCGTGATCAAGGGCGCGGGGTGGGGCAGGAGGCGCGGCGCAGCGCGGTCAGGGCCGGGCTGTGCCAGGTCGGCGGCCCGTAGGCCATCGAGCAGACGGCGTCCGGGTCGGCGCGGGGGCAGACCCGGCGCACGGTCCGGGCCGGCTCGGCCAGGCCCGGCACGCCGCAGCCGGCGGCGTGCTCCAGCGCGCGGGCCAGCTCATCGGGTTCGGGGTAGAACGGTGACAGGCTCCGCCAGCGCGGTGGGCAGGAGCCGGCCCAGGCCAGCGCCGCGTCCAGGGCGGCCAGCGACTCCGGCACGCCGGGGAGGTCGGCCAGGTCGAGGGCGTGCAGCAGCGCCAGCACGTTGGTCACCGCGGTCAGGTCGACCAGGTCGGCTCCGGTCGGCGGGGGCCGTTCGGCCGGCCCGTCCCTGGGGGTCGGGGGCCGGTGCCAGGTGGTGAACATGCCACGTCGCAGCCAGGGCGGGCCGGGGTCCAGCACCCGCCGCAGACGGTGCCGGCCGACGGTGCGGCAGGCCAGGCTGCGGGCCTGCCGGCGCGGCACCCGCCCGGCCAGGGTCAGCTCCAGCAGCATGACCGCGGTGTCGTCGCTGTCCGCCGGCAGCTGCGGCGCCCAGCCGGGCCGGCTGCCCTGCGGCCAGAAGCCGTACCCGCCCTCGGGTCGGGCGCAGGCCTGCAGCAGGTCCAGCCACTGGGCCGGCACCGGCCGGCCGGACAACCGCAGCTGACGCACGGCCAGTGCGGTGACGAACCCGTTCGTGTCCGCACGGGAGCGTCCGTCGGGCCAGCGGACCTCGCTGGGCACACTCGCGGACGTGACGCGGACGGCGGGCATCGTGGCCGGTTCCGGCGTCGGCGGCCGGCTCATGTCGGCCGCAGCCCGGCCTGCAGCCACCCTCCGCCGGCGCGGTCGACACCCACCCCCACCATGCCGTGCCGCCAGCGTCCGTCCGCCGGACCGCCGCTCAGCGCCCGGTACAGGTCGCCGGCCCCGGCCGGGTGCTCGACGCCGGCCAGCGCCCGCTGCACACCGGCCCGGACGGCGTCGTCGTCCGGCCAGACGGCTTTGGCGATCCCGAACCAGGTCAGCGCCGCGGGTGCGCCGGAGGCGTCCAGGACCAGGCTCAGCCCGCACCGCCGGGGCAGCACGGCGGCGCCTCTCCCGGGCCGCCCGACCAGCTCGGTGACCAGCTGCCGCAACCGGTCCTGGTCACCGACCAGGGCGGCGGCCGCGCCGAGCTCCGTCCAGGTCGGCTCGGGCAGCCGGGCGTACAGCTCGAGCGAGCCGTCGTCGTTCACCCCGGCCATCCGCCAGCCGAGGTCGAGCGTCCGGGCGGCCAGCTCGGCTGCCGCCGCGGACCACGGCCCGGGCGCCGGCCGCCCCTGCGGCAGCTCCAGGTACACCTTGGTCCGTCGTCCGTCGGCCAGCTGACGTAGACCGAGCCAGGCACCCCAGCGCAGCCGGGCGCCGTGCTGCACCCCCGCCCAGGGCGCCAGGTCGAACAACCCCGGCCGGGACGCCGGTCCGCCCGCCGCGACCGGTCCGGTCAGCTCGGCCGCCGCCCGACCCGCCAGCCGCAGCCGGTCGGCCTCGGCCGTCTCCGGCCCGGCCACCTCGCAGGTCCAGCGGACGGCGAGGTCACGGCTGGCCCAGGCCAGCTCGACGGGGTAGCCGGTCGCGGTCAGCACGCCGGAGCGCCAGGCCACCTCCGGCCACGGTGAGCGGCTCACCGGCTGCAGCACCTGCGCCAGGGCGCGCTCGGCGGCGTCGACGTCCTGGGCCGGCCCGGCGGGCAGGGCCCGGACCCGGTCGAAGGCGCGGGTCAGGGCGGCGTCCGGGCCCATCGCCACGGGCGGCGCGGTCATCGGATCGGGAGCACCTGCTCAGTGGTGGTGACGAACGGCCGTTGGTCGAACAGTCCGGGCCCGACGAAGGTGAACCGGACCTGGACCTCACGCCGGGTCGGGTCCCGCAGGGCGATCCGCAGGCGCAGCGGCTCGGTGCTGGTGCCGGGGATCTCCGGGCGCAGGGTCCGGTGATAGTGGTGCGCCTCGTCCAGGTAGTCCACGTCGATCACCACCCGGTCGACGCCCGCGGCCGGGAAGGAGGGCACCAGCACCAGCTCCAGGGCGTCGGTGAACAGGTCGTCGACCCGGACCAGGGACAGGTCCACCGGGGCGGGGTCGGTGCGCTCGACCGTGCCGTCGGTCAGGGTCTGCACCAGGACCACGCTGACGCCGCGGTCGGCCGGCGCCGGTAGCGCGCCACGCAGCCGCCAGGTCTGCCCGGCGCTGTCCTGGCGCAGGGTCACCAGGCGACGCAGCGGGCGGTCGCCGTAACCGGTCGCGGTGAGCTGCACGTCGATCGAGGACACCACCTCCCAGTCGACGTCGCCCGGCTCGACGCTGATCGTGCGCAGGTCCAGGTGCTCGTAGGGGTTGATCACCACGTCCCGGTCGGTCGAGCCCGGCAGCGGGATCGAGTACCGCAGGGCGTCGCCGTCCCAGCCGGCGGTGGCGTCGAAGGTCAGCTCCAGCCGGGCGTCGTAGCAGAGCGTCAGCTTGTCGTCCAGGAAGGTCGAGAACGTCTGCGGGGCGGTCTGGGTCGGGGTGAAGACCAGGTCGCCGTGCCGGACGTGGTCGGCCGGGCCGTAGTCGATCGCCAGCTGGGCCTCGGTCAGCCCGAGGTCGGCCACCTGGCCGGGCATCGAGGCGGTGACGTCGAGCTGACGGAAGAACCGGTGGTCCAGGTCGATCAGGGTGACCACCTTCTCGGCGGCGTCCAGGTCCCCGGCCAGCAGACCCAGGAAGCCCTGCGGGGCCAGGGTCTGCCGAACCGCCTCGGTGCGCTGGTAGCGCAGGGTCAGGTCCTTGCGCTCCTCCTGCCGGACGAAACGCAGCTTGAAGGCGGCCAGGGTGGGCAGGGAGGTGCTGCCCGGGTTGCCGCCGCTGGGGTTGGGCGTCGGCGTGGGGTGGCCGCCGCTGGGGTTGGGCGTCGGCGTGGGGCTGCCGCCGTTCGGGTTGGGGGTCGGCGTGGGGGTGGGGTTGCCGCCGTTCGGGCCCGGCGCGGGGTCGGGCGCGCTCGCCCGCTGCAGCACCCCGGTCCAGGTCGCGCCGGACGCCGTCTGGCGCGGCTGGAGCTGCGCGACCCGGTTGTCCGGGTCGCCGCCGAACGGGTCGTGGGCGCCCGGCCGGGCTGCGGACACGGTGTCACCCAGGGCCTGGCTGACCACCGGGTCGCCGCCGGCGCGGCGGACCAGCGCGACGGCGACGTCCAGCCGCCGTCGGGACAGGCGCAGGTTGTAGGCGGCCCGGGCGTCGTCGGTCTCGGGCAGGGTGTGCTCGTGGCTGGCGTAGCCCCGCACCTCGACCTGCCTGGGCGCCGGTAGCTGGGAGATCCAGCGGGCCAACCGATCCGCACCCTGCTCCGGGCCGGTCCAGGCGCCGTCACCCTGCAGCTGCTGCAGGCCGGTCGCGGACCGGAAACGCGGGTCGGTGGTGGTGTTCTCCACGTAGGAGCGGAACTCGGCGCTCGGCGGCTGGGTCGACCAGCCGTTCTCGGCGGGCTTGTCCATGTCGAAGAACAGGCAGAAGGTGTCCGCCGCCGCGGGAGCCGGCCAGCTGACCTGCACCGGCAGCGACTCGCCCGGGTTCACCGCCCGGGTCACGCTGCCGTCCGGGCCGAGGGCGACCTCCTGCCCGGCGACCCGGACCGTGGCGCCGGCGCCGCTCACCCGCAGCGTCTCGGTGGTGCCGGAGGTGGACGGCACGTGGGTCACCGACAGACCGGCCGGCAGCGGGGCGGGAGAGGTGGACTGCTGCTGCAGGACCGCAGCCGGGGGCACGGCCGGGGGTGCGGCGGGGGGCGACGGGGGCACGGCCACGGTGACCCCGGCGGCCGGGCCGCCGGAGGCGGGTGCCGGGTTCGGTGCCGGGTTCGGTGTGGGGTTGGGTGTGGGGTTGCCGCCGCTGGGGTTGGGCGTCGGGTTCGGTGTGGGGTTCGGTGCCGGGTTCGGCGGGGGGTTGCCGCCGCTGGGATGGGGTGCGGGTGAGCCGCCGGTCGTCTTGCCGGGGTCCAGCGTCGGGGTGAACCAGTCCGCGAGCAGGTGGTCGGTGAACAGCTGCAGCGCCCACTTCTCCTGCTCCTTGAGGTCGGCGGCGTCGGTGAACGCGTGCACCTCGATGGTGATGGCGCCCTGCGCCTTCAACCACTCCAGGGCCGCCTCCAGGCCGGCCTTCAGGTACATGTACTGGCCCTCGATGCTGGCGCTCAGCGCGGTGTACACCTGCTCCAGGTGAGCGGTGATCGTCACGTCCAGGGCGGGGCGCAGGGCCAGGTACTGCAGGGAGTAGACGACTCCGACCGGGGTCAGGCCCTGGGTCAGGGCCTGCTCCATGATGACCGCGCCCTCCTGGCTGAGCACCAGGTTGAACGCCGCACGGTTGGCGGCGTCCATGGTCGGCACGGTGGCCCCGAGGATCTGCTCGGTGGCCCGGAAGGTGCCCTCCGGCCCCGGCGTGGCCTGCGTGCCGGCGGAGCCCTGCAGATCCAGCGCGATGCACTGCACGGTGCCGTTCTCGAACGGCGGCGTCGCCAGGGAGATCGGCAGCACCACGCCCGCTTCGGAGCTCACCCGGGCCTCGATCTTGCTCAGCGTGCTGCGGGGCAGCTCCAGTGTGCTCTCGAACATCATGAAACCGCCGCCCTTGGCCGCCCCGCCGGCCTGTGCGGGACGGTAGGTCAACAGCGACAGCGCGGGCGCGCCGTCGGTGCGGTGGGCCAGCGACACCCGCCCGGGCAGGTACCAGAACCGGCTCGGGTCGGCGTGGTCACGGTAGACGGTGATCCCGTCCACCACGAAGGGCTTGTCCAGGCTCAGCATGGCGGTTTCTCCGTTCGCGGGTGCCGGGTCACGGCAGTCGGGGGACCAGCAGCGGGTCGGCGGACGCCGTCCAGTCGGTGCCGTGGCGCAGACCGTTCTGGAACAGCACGGTGGCGCGCCACTCGTAGCGGTTGCGGGCGACGTCGGCGTAGTCGAACTCGAACCGGGCCCGGGCGTCCGGGCCGTCGAGCTCGAGCTGGGCGCCGTAGCTGAGGTTGGCCAGGAAGTCCTCGAACCGCAGCTCGAGGGAGATGCGCTGCACGGCGCGCGCGGTCCAGTCCTTGGGGGGCAGCACCTGCACCACGCGGTGACCCAGGTTGCTGGGGTCCACGATGATCCGTGGTTCGTAGGTGACCGACGGGGGCAGCTGCTTGACCCGGCCGTCGACGTAGCTGAAGGTCACCGTGTACTCGATCGCGGTCTGGGTGGGGTCGCGCAGGTCGACCACGAAGGTCGGCGGTTCGCTCCCCTTGCTCAGGTGCAGCGTGTCCTCGACCAGGATGCCGTTCGCGCCGTCCTCGTACCGGACGTCGACGAACACGTCGCGGACCAGGTCCCAGGAGACGTTGGCCAGCACGCTGAGGGTCCTGGCCCGGAACGGGTTCCGGACGGTCACCTGCTCCTCGTCGCTGATCGACCAGCCGTTGTCGACGTCGCTGCCGGCCACCGACCGCAGCACCGAACGCACCTCGTAGCTCGTGTGGTCCCGGCCGACCACGAACATCGACCAGACCGCCGTCGGTGACTTCTCGGTCAGCCGGAAGTACGCCTGCTCGTCGATCTGGTGCTCGGGGTCTCGGTGCCGCAGGTACACGTCCACCGCATCGAACCGTACCCAGGGGATCCGCTCGGTGAGCAGGCTGACCGACCGGATGGTGAACAGGTCCTGCTCGGGCAGTAGCGAGACGATGTCGGCGTTGGCCAGCTGGTGGCCGCTGCTCAGCTGCGCGGGTCGTTCGGTGGTGTCGGCGTTGGTGAACCGGACGTCGTAGGAGATGTCGACGTCCGTCTGCAGCACGCCGTCCCGCACGTCGCTGAGCCACTCGAAGCTGGCCGTCCAGCTGTCCGGGACCAGCAGCGCGTTGCGGGCCACCCCGCCGTACTCCGCCCGGACGTCGATGCTGTCGATCAGCGGCGCACCCAGGTTCGGCCGGTACAGCGTCTGGATCCGCCGCTTGGCGAAGAAGTCGCTGTCCTGCACCTCCCGGACCAGGCGGCCGAGCAGCTCGGGGGAGTCGGCGATCTGCGAGAACAGCGAGGCCAGGTGCCCCTGCGGGTAGATCGAGCGGCGGACCGTGGTGCGCTCGGAGAAGTTGACGTCCAGGTGCTTGCGGTCGATCCGGGTGTAGTCGGTCTTCTTGTAGCTGAAGCTGACCGGGCTGCTGGTCAGGGCCCCGGCCGGTCCGCCGGCGGCCAGCGCGGACTGCTGGGCGGCGAACTCCCCGATCGCCTTCAGCGCCCGTTCCCACTCCTCCGGTTTGTCCGGGGTCCACGGCGGCAGGCTGGGCTCGAAGAAGGCGGTGGTGATCATCGCCTTGACCTGGGCGAGGGCGGCGTCCCGCCGGTCGATCACGCCCTCGGTGTCCTCCGGCACGAAGGTGTCGGCCTGCAGGTCGATCGCCTTGGACTCCGTCAGCTCGTCCACCGCCTTGGAGATGTCGGAGGAGAAGATCCAGGCCTTGGTGCCGAAGGTCTCGTCGAGGTGCTTCTGCACCCGGTCCCAGTCGATCGTCAGGGTCACTCGGTAAGCCGGTCGCAGGGCCAGGTAGTCCAGTGAGTAGACCACCGCAACGGGCAGGATGGTCGCGTCCAGGGTGCCCCGGACGACGGCGTAGCCCGGCTCGTCGAGCAGCACCGAGAACGACGCCTGGTTGTCGTTGTACAACGACGGTTTGGCGTTGTGCACGGCGGTGACCACGAACGGTTGCTCGGTGGCGGCACCGGCGTCCCCGCCGTCCCCGGGGGGAGGCGGCGGCGCCGAGCTGTCGGTGCCCATCACGATCAGGTGCACGGTGCCGTCCACCAGCGGCACCGAGGCCAGCCGCGGGTCCCCGTCCAGGTCGAACTGGGAGCGGATCTTCTGCGCCAACGCCGAGATCCGGGCCTGCTCAAGGCCGACGTTGCAGTCGAAGGAGAGCAGACCCCCGGTCCGGCTGCCGCGGAAGGCGACCAGCTGGAACATCGGGGTGCCGTCCACCACGGTCAGGTGCGGGGCCGTCGGCAGGTAGTACCACTGCAACGGGTCGGCGTGGTCGGGGAAGACCGAGATGCCGTCCAGCACGGCACAACGGGAGTCCAGCAGCAGCATGACGACCCTCTCAGGCAGGGAGCTCGAGGAAGACGGACTCGTCCGTGAGGTCGTCCTGCTGGACGACCGTGCGGGTGCCGTCGAGCAGGAAGTACGTCGCGGTGCACGAGTAGGAGGCGGGCGCACCCGCCGGCAGGAAGACCGTCCAGGCCTGGGTGGCGGCGTCCGCGGCGCGGAACAGGTAGTCGTCGGTCTTGGGCGGGGTGCTGGCGTCGTAGCGCAGCGAGACGTTGACCAGCTTCAGCTTGGTCCAGTCCAGCAGGTCCGGCACCACCTTGACGTCGAGGCGGTCGGCGAACTTGCGGCCGAGCTCGAACCGGGTGCCGGTGGCGTCGGGGACGTCGACGTCCTCGCTGGTGCCGTCCCGGTGCCCGATGCTGGCCTGGTAGGAGAAGGTGCCCTTGGCCTCGTCGATGGTCGGGAAGGTCCAGGTGTCGAACGTCTTGCCCTCCGCGCTGAGGGTGACGCCGAAGGTCTGCTGGTAGCCGTTCTCCGGCTCGGCGTAGGTGGCCTGCAGGGAGATGTCGCCGATGTCGTTCTGCAGGTCCCCGACCGCCACGAAGGTGACGGTGCGCAGCGCCCGGAACGGGTCGTCGATGGAGATGATGTCGGCGTCCGTGGTCAGTACCGGGCCGGTGATCTCGCGGCCGTCACCCTTCATCGTGTAGGTGGTCTGGTAGCTGACCTCGCCGGTCCGCGGCCTGCCGACCACCTCGAGCAGCTTCTGGGTGGCCTGCCCGTCGGAGAGGTTGAAGAAGCGCTCGACCGGGTGGTCGCCGCCCTCGTACCGGACCCGGACCCGGGCCCGGGAGACCTGTTGGAAGTTGATGTCGCCGTTGACGATGTCGAGCTTGAGCACCGGCAGGTTGCTGAGCTTGACGTTCAGGTCGGTGCCGTCCTCCTCGACCTCGGCCGAGCTCCACGGTGCCGCGTCGCCGGCGAAGTGCACGGTGTAGGACCAGAAGAAGGTCCGGATCCTGTCCGCGACGATGAACTCGACCTTCTGCGGGGTGCCGGCGTCGGCCTTGGTGAAGGTCGGTTCGACGGTCTTGGCGTTGTCCCCGTGCGGGTACCGCACCCTCACCTCGACCAGGGTGATCCCGTAGGCGTCGAAGTCGGCGTCCACCCGCACGTTCAGCCGCAGGGTGCGCAGGAACTCGTCCACGCTGATCTTGGAGTAGTAGTCCTCCCACTTCAGGGCCTGCCCGTCGGCGCCCTTCAAGCTGGTCACCGTGGGCAGGCTGCCCTGCGGGTGGATCTGCCGGATCATCGCCTTGGCCTCGGTCCAGGCCACCTGCACGTCGCTGATCTGGGTGTTGGAGACCTCCCGGTGGACGTCCTCGATGTCCTGGCCCTCGGTCCAGTCCTTGACGCTGGGGTCGACGGCCTGCACGGCCTGCAGCAGGTTCCGCTGCACGCCCGCCTCCAGCTGCTTGGTGATCAGCTCGTGCACCCAGGCGTCGAAGTCAGCCTGCTGGGCCGGGGTCAGCCCGGGGTCGGCGACCGGCAGGAAGTGGGTCTCGGTGACCTCGCTGGAGTACCGGGAGCTGCTCGTGATCTCCGTGTAGCTGTCCTCGCTCCAGAAGTTGTCCTCGGTGTTCACGTCCTGCCAGAAGGAGTAGAAGGCGTCCGCGTGCCAGGTGCCCCAGGCCTTGGCCTCGGGCAGCCGGCAGTAGTGGTCCAGGTCGTAGACCACCTGGATGCCCGAGGAGGTGCCCTTGCTCAGAGTGTCCTTGAAGATGGCCGTGCCCAGCACGGTCAGCTCCAGGAAGAAGCAGGCGGTGTTGTTCCCGGTCAGCGACGGCGCGGTGGCGCCGGTGATCTTCTCGACGATCTTCCCGTCCTGCTCCAGCACCAGCCTGACCGCGCCGTTGATCCACGGGACGGTCTGCAGCACCACCGTCGGGGCGCTGCCGGCCGGGAACCGGGCATTGACCTCCTGCTGCAGCTGCGCGCGGATCGCGTCCTCGGTCTGCGGCAGCAGGGCGAGGTCGGCGTCGAAGGCCACGAAGCCGCCGAACTGGCTGTCCCCGGCGACCCGGATCGCGTCGTACTCCACGAACCGCAGGGCCAGCCCGCCGTTCTCCAGCCGGGCGATCCGGGGGTAGCGCGGCAGGACGTAGAACACGTGCGAGAGGGCCGGGTCGTCGTCACCGTGCACCTGGTGGTCGGCGATGGTGCGGACGTTGTCGAGCTTGAGCATGTCGGGTTCCTTCCCAGGGTGGTGGAGGGTGGCGTCAGGGACGCCAGGTGCTGGCGTCGGAGACGACGAGCAGCGGGTCGGGGCCGCCGGCCAGGGACTGCGCCTGCGCTCCGGTGGCGGCCACCTGCAGCCGGTACCGGACCGTGAGCAGGCCGGCGTGCCCGGCCAGGGCCTGGTGCACCGGGGCGATGTCGCCCCCGGTCAGGGACACACTGAACGCGGCGTCCTGGCCGGCGGTGCCGGAGGGCACCGCGGAGGCGAGGACGCGGTCCTGACCACCGTCGGTCAGGTGCAGCTCGGCGGAGCCCTGCACCTCCAGCGGGGCAGGGGAGAGGCGGACGTCCTCGGCCGCGCCGGCGTCCAGGCAGGCGCGCCGGAGTGCCTGCTGCGCCGAGTCGGAGACACCCAGGGCGGTGGTGACCATCAGCATCGACGTGCCGGGCATGTCGATCAAAGTCAGCTGCGGGGTGCCGGCGGCATCCCGGGCGGGGCCGGCGGTCAGCGGCAGGAACTGCCAGTCCGTGCCGTCCTTGGCGCCGGCCGCGCGCAGACCCTCGGCCTCGACGACGAGCATCTGCTCCTCCTGCTGGTCGTGCTGCTGGTCGTGCTGGTCTGAGCCGTCGGCCCAGGGCGGGTCGTCGAACGAGAACGGGTCCAGCCACACCGCGGCGTCGGGCAGCGGCTGGCCGCTGGTGCGGGGAGCTGCGCCGCGGCTGGTGGCCTGCGCCTGCAGGTCCACCGAGAACGCGTCCCGGGGGACGGCGAGCCACGCCTGTCCGGCCCCGGGGTGCAGCGCCGCCCGGCTGGTCAGCACGGCGGGGTCCCGGGTCGCCCGGGTGGCTCGTGCGATGACCGTGACGTCGGCCAGGGCGAGCAGGCTGTCGCTGGCCTGCACCGCGATCAGCCGCAGGCCCAGGTCGGCCGGGGTGAGGACCGGTGTCGGGTCGGCGTCCACGTGCCGCACCGGCCCGGACAGGGTGCGCGGCCCGAGGTCGGAGTCCAGCACCGCGGCCGCCTCCAGGTCGTAGGCCAGCGGCTCGCCCGGGGACAGCCGCAGGGTGGCCGGGGTCGGGGCCGGTGGGCTCAGGTGCACGCTCGTCTCGGCCGGGAACGGCCGGTCCGGCAGGACGGCGGGAGCGGTGAGCCGCACGGTGGCCGCGACCACGCCGGCCGGCATCGCGGGCAGCGTGCTGTGCACGACCAGCGGCCGGCGGCCCTCCGGCAGCGGCGGCGCCGTGTGCCGTCGGACGGCGGCGGCCCCGCCCGCGCCGAGCACCGGGTCGCAGGTCAGTCGCAGCAGGCGGACGGCCTCGACCTGTTCGCTCAGGACCCAGCTGAACGTGGCCCCCGGCGGCCAGCCGGCCGGCAGCTGCCAGCCGCCCTCGCCGTCGCTGGTGCCGTCGGCGTCGGTCAGGAAGGCGGGTTCGGCCAGCCGGGTCAGCACCCGGTCCAGGACGGCCTCGGCCAGCAGGTGGGCGTCCTGCGGTCCGCCGCTCACGCTGACGCCGGGCAGGCCGGCCTCGGCGAGCTGCTGCCAGCGGCTCGGCGTCAGCGGGTCGGCGCCGACGCCCTCGATGAGGGCGGCCACGTCGAGGGTGAGCGTGCCGGCGCACCGGGCGGCCACGCCCTGCACGGTGACCAGGGCGAGGCCGCCCAGGGTGAGCAGCCCCGCTTGCAGGGCGCCGACCAGCAGGTCGCCGGCCACACCGTCGAGCCGGACCAGGGTGGGCAGCACCTGCCCGCTCGAGCCGTCGAAAG
Source organism: uncultured Actinomycetota bacterium (assembly GCA_963821825.1). Taxonomy (GTDB): domain Bacteria; phylum Actinomycetota; class Actinomycetes; order Actinomycetales; family Kineosporiaceae; genus CAWGFD01. The sequence goes on along the minus strand of CAWGFD010000002.1, from coordinate 2,850,576 downwards.
GCTGCGGCGCCAGCGCGGCCGCCGGCACCCGCAGGTCCGCCGGGGCCACCAGCCGGACCAGGCCGCCGGCCAGCGGCGCCGGGCGGCAGACCAGCGAGGCTGCTGCGCCGTCCACGCCCTCCGCTCCGTCCGCGCTGGTGACGCCGTCCGGGGTCGAGAGGTCGAACGCCGCGGTCAGCACGGCGAACTGCGCCACCCCGGCTGCGCCGTCCTGCAGGTACTGGTCCACCTGCAGTGGCTGCGGGCGCAGTTGGTCGGGCACGACGCACAGCACGCCGGGCTGTTCGTGAGCGAGGTAGCCGCCGGCGGCGCCGCAGCGCTCGGGTCGCCCGAAGTCGGGCAGGCCAGTGAACACGGTTCCTCCTTCCTAGGGCTGGGGCAGGGCGAGCAGGTTGCTGTCCGTGGTCCGCCATGCGGTGTCGCTGACGCTGCTGCCGGACGCGTGCAGCAGGGTCTGCCGGTAACTGAACGAGCCCTGGCCGCGGTCGAGCAGCCAGTCCTGCAACGGGACCGGCACGGCGACGTCGGCCTGCAGCGTGCCGTGGTCGAGCAGGACGGCGCCGGAGACGCCGTCGAACTGCACGCCGATCAGGGACAGGTCCCGCTCAGGGTCACCGGTGGTGCCCAGCCCGGCCGGGGTGGTGACCAGGGTGACCACCCGCGGCAGGCGTTCCACCCTCCGGTCCAGGGTCTGCTGCACGGCCTGCTCGGGGTCGACCAGCACCCGGACGCCGGACAGGTCGAGCAGCACCTGTGGTGGGCCGTCGGCCGGGCGGCCCGGCCCCGGCGGCACGTCGTCGGTGTCCAGGGTCAGGTCCAGCGTGCCGCCCGGGGCGAGCTGGGCGGGCAGGCCACCGGTCAGGGTGGCCGGGGACGGCGCCTGCGACGTCACCACCCAGGCGGGCAGCGGCGGTACGGTCACGGTCACCTCGCCCTCGTTCCGCAGGGTGACCGAGACGGCGCCGGCCGCGCCGGCCGTCTCGGTCCAGTCCAGCGGCGGCACCGCCGGCCGGTCCAGGCGCACCTCGACCGGCACCTGGTGAACCTGGTCACCGACCTGGACGTCGACCCGGCCGCGCAGCAGCGCGCTGGTCGCCCCGCCGGTGGTCAGCACCGCGTACACCTCGCGCAGGCCGTCGAAGGGGAAGCTCTCGCTGACCCACCAGCCGCTGACCAGGTCGGGCGGAGCCGCGGTGGTCACCGCGCCACCGGGCAGCTCCAATCGGCAGGTGGCCGGGTGCACCGCCGGTCGCAGGTCCGGCGCGCCACCGCCGGCCGGCACGTGCTCGGCCAGCCGTACGGCGGCGTCCATCAGCCGCGCCGGTGAGGTCTGCGGCACCAGGTGCACGCTGACCTGAGCCCGCGGGCTGTCCGGCCCACCCATCCCACCGTCGGTGCCGCCGTCGGTGCCGGAGGCCCGGCCGACGGTGAAGGACAGCTCGGGTCCGAACGGGGCCTCCTGCCGCTGGCCGACCAGGAACGCGTCGGGCAGGTGGTAGAACACGTTGCCCACGTTCTGGTCCTGGAAGTACACGTGGTTGCGGGCGGACGGTCCGTCGGCCGGCCAGGGCAGCACCAGGGTGGTGAACCCGCCGGTCGCCGGGGGCTGGCCGGAGGGGAACAGGTAGGGGTGGGCCGCCACGTCGAAGCGCAACGGCAGCACGTCGTCCAGCGTGGTGCTGACCACCATGAAACGGGGTTCGGGCTGGTCGCCGACCAGGACGGGGTCCGGGTCGGGCCTGGGGTCGGGCCGGGGGTCGGGCAGGTTGACCGGCCGACCGGGGCCGGGCAGGCGGTGGTCCCGCACGACGGGGCCGTCCCCGGGCAGCGGGGTGCGGTGGTCACGCACGAGGGGGTTGAGGGGCAGGCGGGTCAGCCCAGGGTCAACGCCGAGCCGGCCGCCCACGTCGAGGCGCTGCAGCTGCAGGCTCAGGTCCAGCCGGTGCTCACGCAGGATCTGCGTCATCAGCTGTAGCTGGTCCCGACCGGGCCCCGGCTGGCCGACCGGGGTCGGGTCGGGTTCGACGAACTGGATCGGCTCGGGCACCGGCAGCGGATGATGGCTGATCAGGTCGGGCAGGATCACGAACGTGTCGTGCGGGGCAGGTCCAGCCAGCACGAGCTGGCCGACGGGGACGGGGCGCCGGGCCAGCGCCGGGACGGCGACCGTGACGCTGCGCCGGACGACCAGCCGGGCCTGCTCCTCATCCCGGGTGAACGCCCTCAGCAGGGCGTCGCGCTCCGGCAGGCTCAGCAGCAGAACGACTTCCGGCCGGACCTGGGTCGACCCGAGGCCGGGCGTGAGCTCGGCGACCGGGTAGTCCCGGACCAGCTGGGCGCCGGAGGAGACGCTGACCGCCAGGTCGTGCGGCAGGATCGCGGCCCCGGCCAGCTGCGGCTCCAGCTCGGGCGCCGGGAAGCTCTCCAGGCCGAACGTCATCCGCCACTGCCCGTCGACCCGCTCGGTGGTGATCTCGTAGCGGCCGGTGCCCGGGGTGACCCGCAGCCGGTACCGGGGCAGGTAGAGGACCTTCGCGGGATCGGCCGGGTCCTGGAAGAGCGTGGTGTCCAGCACCGTCCCGTCGGGGCTGACCGGGACGGTGACCTGCGCGCGCGGCACCCCGCGCTGCAGGGGGCCGATCCGGCGCAGGGTCTCCAGGTCGGCGTTACGCATGGTCTGAAGGGCGCGTGAGAGCCCGGCTCCAGGCATGGGTGTTTCCCTCACATCCGGGGGCGATCGTTGTCGTGGTCCGGAGGGAGGCGAGCGGGCCGGCGGATACCTGCTGCCGGCCTGGGAGATCAGGACGGCGGCGGTTCCGGGTTCTGCTCGGGCGGGTCCTCCGTGACCCTTTCCTTGCCGTGCAGGTGGTACGGCGCCTGCCGCTTGCGTCGCGGCACGTAGCCGGGCGGGCACAGCGGACGTGCGGGCGGGACCGGGTGCGGTGCGCCAGGCTCACCCGGCGGCGGTTCCTGGGCCTCAGGGGGCGCCATCGCCGCCTGCGGATCGACGAGCACGCACTCGTACTCCTCGTCCGCGGCGGAGGGGAGCACCTCGGGTGGTCCCTCGCCTGCGCTCACCTCACACGCCTCCTGGCCCGCCCCAGTAGAAGGAGGAACCCCAGCCGCCGGTGCCGCTGAAGTCCGCCGTCAGGTCGTAGGACGCCGGGTTGGTCACCTGGGTCGTGCCCTGCAGCGGCGCCAGGGTACCGCTGGGGTCGCTCTGGTAGCTGAGGTTGCGCATGTAGGCGGCGTGCGTCCAGCCGGTGCCGGAGAAGGCGCCGCTGCCCATCACCGTGCTGGTGGGCTCGGGGTGGCTGTCGGCGTCGTCGACGATCTCCCCGCCCCAGTCGGTGCGGTCGGCCATCGAGGCCAGCCCGGACTCGCTGTACAGGCTGGCCGGGTAGTAGCCCATCCACTCCGCGCCGATCCGCACCCACCAGTTCCCGGCCCACAGCTGGACCTTGATCGCCAGGTCGTACTGGTCGCCGCCGGCCACGCTCTCGGCCACCCGCATGCCGGGGAAGGAGGACGTGCCGACCTGGACCCAGCCGGCGACGTCGGTGTTGTAGCCGCCCAGGTTGTTCCCTGACTGGGAGTAGGCGTTGGTGGTGTAGTAGATGAACAAGTGGGGGGACCAGTCACCGTACAGGTCCTTGTAGGTCTGCGCGCCGACCTCCAGGGTCTGCAGCGTGGCGCCGCTGCCGCGCACCGTCCACAGCTGACCGAGGGAGAACTCGTTGGACCACTGCACGTACGGCTTCCAGGTGTTGATGGTGCCCTCGGTGCCGTAGTTGGTGACGAACTGGTAGGCGTGCGCGTACTTGTGCGCCGCCCCGATCGCCGGCGGGTGCGGGTCGTCCGGCGGGGTGAACTGGCGCCGGTAGGGGCCCTTGGCCAGGTAGTCCTGCAGGGTGCCGACCGGGCGCAGCTCGTCGACGTTCTTGCGCAGCATGGGCACCGTGCCCGGCGGGCCCTGCTCGACCTCGGGCGCGATCGGTGTGCGCGCGGCCGCCAGCGTGGGCCGGGCCACCGCGTGCGTCGGGGGCTCGAGCTGCGGGGGTTCGGCCACCGCCCCGGCGGTCTGGGACTCCACCGGCACCCAGTCGACGTGCTCGCCCTCGGCCGTCTTGGTCTGGGTGATCACGTCCCTTCGGGCGTAGCGGTCAAGGTGGTGCTGGCGGATCTCCTCCAGCTGCTCGGCGGCGGCCCTGGGGTCGACGTCCTGCTCGGGGCCGGGCAGCCGCGGCGCCGCCGGCGAGGCGGCCCGGGCCGGAGCCGGCTGAGGGTTGCGTTCGATGATCCCGACGTCCATGGTCTCTCCTCGATGTGGAAGCTCGTCTGCCACGGAGGAGTGCCGGGGCCGCCCGGCGATACACGCCACAACCCTCTCGCGCGCCGAGATCGCCGCGAGATCGCCGCGAGATCGCAGGATCCGCCCACCCGCTTGGGCGGAACCTGCGATCTCGTCGTGATCAGAGTGGGGACCCGCGGGTCACCACCATCGTGACCTGGCGCGGGCGGCGGCCGGCGTCGAGACCGACCAGTCGATCGTGACGTGACCCGTTGTCACGATCACGGCCCCGACCATCGGCACGCTCAGGATCATGTGGCCTGCTGCCTGTCCCCATCGCCGGCCGGTCTGTGTGCCCGCCTGCTGTACCGGCTACTGAAGGGCCACCTCGGCGATCGATACCTCACGTCCTTGCCCGTCTCGCTCGCTCCTGAGCTGCCGCGTTCGGATCAGGCCAAGGTTGCGGTCCCTCCAGGCCATCCCGAGGTACCGGAGCAACCCGAGCGGCACCATGACCAGGCTCAGGACGGCGGCGTAGAACGGCAGGAGCAGCAGCCAGCCGGACAGCTTGCCACGATGCAAGGCTGCGGTGAGCAGGACGTACACCAGGCCCAGGTACAGCAATGAGCCCGTCGAGGCCCCGCTGAGCCAATACCAGCGCAGCGGGAAGCCCACCAGGACGATCACTCCTCCATAGAGCCACAGGAGGGGATGCATGACGACGAGCTGCGGGTTGAGGAGGAAGAGACGTACCTCCCCGGCCGACCATGCCAGTCTCTGCCGCCACCAGGCTGCCGGGGTCTCCGGAACGTCCGTGAGGACAGCGAAGGGGATGTGTCCGATGCGGTACCTGAGCCTGCCCGCGATGATGCCGACTTCGACGTCATTACCCTGGAAGAACAATGAGTGACGCTGCATGATGCGGCGATACACGTCCGCTCGAGCGGCGTGACAGGCACCGGAGATCAGCCAAGGCATCACCTTGCGCAGCCGCATGGCGAGGCTGTACTCGTAGGTCTGCAAGCGGGTCAGCCAGTTGTGGCTGTGGTTGGCAGGAACCAACGGGACGGAGACCAGGTCGAGGTGGCGTTCCTCCATCGCACCCACCAAACGGTCGAACGACATCGCCGAGGTGCTGTCGGCGTCGACGCAGACCACGTAGGTGGCGGAGACGAAGGACATCGCCTCCCGGACGATCGTGTCGCGGACCGCTCCGGAGGTGGCTCGCTTTCCGCGGGTGGCCACGGGGCGGGCTGCCGCGCGGATGATCTGGAAGCCGTTCCTGCTCGCGATCTCCTCCAGCTCCCGATAGAAGTCGGCCGACTCGTGGGTGGTGGTGCACAGGAGGACCCTGCCCCCGTACTGCTGGAGGTACTCCACGTTCTGCAGGTACCTCACGTTCCCGTAGATGGGAACCAGGACCTGGAAATCCGAACACGCATGCTCGCTCAGCGCCGGCCCAGGTACTCGGCGGGCGCGCAGACCCGCATAACCGTCGACCAGCAGGACGACGAGCGGGGTGAACAGGAGGCTTACGAGAGTGATCCAGAGACTCATGCGACGCTCAGCTGGCGCACCGGCTCGTCCAGGTCGAGGTCGATCACCGTGCTGTCCGGGGAAGGCTGCCAGGCCGGCAGGAGCGCACGCACCTGGTCCATCAGCTCCTGACCTGAGCCGGAGGCCGCCACCTGGAACAGCTCCTGAACCCGCTGGTTCAGCCGAGCGGGCAGTTCCGCGGTGGAACGCAGGCGGAAGACCCGGGGATGGTCGGTCGCCTCGCGCCGCTCGGCGTCGTCGAGGAGGACCTCGTGCAGCTTCTCACCTGGCCGCAGCCCAGTGATCGCCATCTTGACCTCGGGGCCATGTCCAGCCAGCTGCGCGAACTGCCTGATCAGGCTGGCGATCTTCACGGGTGAGCCCATGTCGAGCAGGTAGGTCTCGCCGGAGCTGGCCAGCACCGAGGACTCGATGACGAGCCCGGCTGCTTCGGGGATGGTCATGAAGTACCTGGTCACGTCGGGGTGGGTCAAGGTCACCGGAGCTCCGGTGGCCAGCTGGAAGGAGAGCCCGTGCAGGAAGGACCCACGGCTGCCCAGGACGTTCCCGAACCGCACCGAGGCCACGCGGGTGCCTGCTCCGGCCCGGGCGGCCACGATCAGCTCGGCCAACCGCTTGGTCGCACCCAGGACCGAGCTGGGGTGGGCCGCCTTGTCGGTCGAGACGTTGACGAAGCGCTCGACTCCCGCCGCCACCGCGGCCTCGACCAGGTTCGAGGTGCCCAGCACGTTGGTCTTGTACCCCTCGACGGGGTAGCGCTCCAGCAAGGGCAGATGCTTGTGTGCGGCCGCGTGATACACCACCTCAGGCCTCACGTCCCGAAGGAGCCTGGCCATCCCCAGACGGTCACGGACGTCGGCGAGGACGAAACGGTCGTCCTCCAGAAGGCCGTGGCCGGTCAGCTGCAGCTGCAAGCCGTGCAGAGCGCCCTCGTCATGGTCGACCACGTAGACGTCGGCGCCGAGGCGAGTGAGCTGGCGAACGAGCTCGCTGCCGATGGAGCCGCCCCCACCGGTGACCAGGACCCGACGTCCGGCGACCAGTCGCCGGGCCTCCTCACCATAGGCGATCTCTTCGGTGCGCCCGAGCAGTACCTCCGGCGAGACGGGCAGGGAATTGGCAGCAGAATGGATGGGCATGGCGTGAGCTCCCCCTTCGAGAGTTGTTCCTCTGCGGTGCGTGCCGGTGAGGTGGGCTGGCCACGAGCGATCCGGTTGAGTCACCGCCGAGAAGAACTTCAGCACAGAGGTTGCTGTCAGCAAACAACGTTGGGGAAGTCGTGCGCTGACGGGGTGAATTCCCTTAGGCCGATCGAGTTCCGATCACGGTGCGCCAGGTGTTGCCAGGCACCGAGGGACCTGCCGGCCGACCGGATGGCCACCACCATCAGGTGCGGGCCCGGGAAGGCCAAGGCCGGGAGCAGGGCGTCGGCCTTCGGCGTCCCCAAGCCGTACACACGGGACTGTCGCAGGTCGCAGCGCCCCGCCCGTCAGGGCGCGGTCATCGCGGTGACCACCGGGCTGATCACCGGGCTGATCACCGGGCTGATCACCGGGCTGATCACCGGGCTGAGGACCGGGCCGAGCCTCCAGTTCGGCCAGCTGTCGCCCTCGGACGGCTCCTGCCGGCGGGCGGTGGGCAGGACGGCTACCGGGGCAGCGGCTGCGTCCAGGTCCAGGACGGCCGGGTTCAGCAGGCGCGGGATCTCATCGGCCCAGCCGAAGCAGTCCGAGGCCAGCACGCGCACCCGTAGCCCGGCCAGGAAGGCGTCCAGGATGTCGCGCTCACGGCGTCGCAGCTCGGTGTAGCCGAGGCCGCCGACGGTGATGGCCGGCGCGAGGTAGCGGAACGGCGGGAAGCCGTAGGCGTCATCGGTGTTCTCCATCATCCGGATCAGCGCCTCCTGGTGGCCCATCTCGCGCAGTGACGGCTCGCCGCGCTCGATGATGAACAGCTCCTCCACCGTGGTGCGCGAGGTCATCCGGCAGGACACGATCCGGTCCACGCTGTACTTCGGCGGCGGCACGAGGATCTGGGTGACGGCGTTGATGCCCATGATGGGCAGGTTGAACCGGGCCAGGGTCAACGCGATGCTCCGGCCCCCCTTGGAGTGCAGCCGGCTCTGCAGCTGCAGGCGGCGCCACTCACCCGCGGTGACGTCGTCGGCGTTGACCGCGCGCAGGGTGTGCGAGCTGATGGTCAGCGGCTTGGGGAAGCAGAACGCGTTGCCGCTCGCGTCGACGATGGTCATGTCGTCGGAGAGGAACCGGCCTCCCTGCTCGCGCAGCAGCCGCAGCACGGTCGCGGTCTTGCCGGTGTCGGTCCGCGCCGAGAGCATCACCCCACGACCGTTCAGCGACAAGGTGGCCGAGTGCAGCAGCATGTACCCCCGGGAGACCAGGACGAAGCGCAGCAGCGCCTCGATCACGTTCGTGTACAGCACGTGCGGGGAGCGGGCCAGCAGCGGGCCGACCAGGATCTCGATCGGCTCGCCCAGGCGCACCCGGAAGTTGGCGCCGATCCGGCCCAGGTGCTCCTCGTACTGCACGGTGGTCGTCGGGTCCAGCTGCTCGGTCATCGAGGCCCGGGCGACGGGCCGGCGCCGCCCGACGTCGCCCACCCGGACGGTGATGTCGACATCGGCGTCGGCCACCCACTGGGCCCGGAAGAACTCAAGCTCGGGCAGCGGCACCTGAGAGCCGATCCGGACGATGCCGGCCACGTCGTAGCGGTAGCGCAGGTACTGCGACCGGCGCCGGGCGCGGACGTCGACCTGGCGCGGGACGGCGGGTACGCCGAGCGATCCGGCCGCCCGCGCGGGCGCCCGGGCTGCTGCCGGTGCCGCCGGATCCACCAGGAGCCGGACCGGGTCCCGGCCGCCGGCGCCGTGCGCGCCCCAGATCACCCGGTCACTGAACAGGAACCGGACCGCGAACAGCGCGACCAGGGTCGCGGCGTTGGCGACCAGGACGTGATGACCCCAGGTCAGCAGCAGCGCCAGGACGGGCAGGCGGGCCAGCAGCAGCAGGTTGTTCAGCAGGAAGAAGCGGCCGGCCCGGCCGGCACGCCCACCGGCCTGGCGGTAGACCAGGACGTCGATGAGCAGGAAGTTCCAGGCGGTCGAGGCCTGGGTGGCCACCGGGGCGGCGAGCAGCGCGTGCCAGCCCCACCCCTGGTAGAACCACCACAGCACCAGCGAGTTCACCACGATGCCGCTGGCCCCGACCGCGCCGAAGGCGAGCGCCCGGGCCGGCTGAGCCCAGCGGCGTGGCGGCGGCTCGGCCTCGCCCAGCTGCTGACCGGAGATGCCACGGCGCAATCGAGCCAGGTGGCGCAGGTAGCGCCAGCCCTCGGCGAGCGAGGCGTTGGAGCGGCCGGCGTGGCGTTCGCCGAAGGTGTAGGCCATCTCCGCGACCTGCGCGCCGGGGTGGCGGACGAGCAGCTCGAGCAGGAACTTGAAGCCGATCGCGTCCAGCCGGGCGACGTCGACGGCCGAGCGACGGAAGGCGAACAGTCCGCTCATCGGGTCGCTCACGGTGGCCAGCTTGCGGGGGAACAGCACGCGAGCCGTGACCGCCGAGCCCCAGGACACGACGGTACGCACGGTCCCGGACAGTCCGGCCTCAGACCCGCTGCCGCGGAACCGGGTTCCGACCACGATGTCGGCGTCGTGACTGGCGGCCACCCGCAGCAGCGCGGCGGCGGCCTCGGGCGGGTGCTGCAGGTCGCCGTCCATGACCAGGACCCAGGGGCCGCGGGCGACGGCGATCGCGGTGGTCAGCCCGCCGCTCAGCCCGCCGGCTCGTTCTCCGGCGGGCCGGTGCAGCAGCCGCACCGGCAACGGGCAGCCGGTGGCGGCAGCGGCCAGCACGACAGGCGTCTCGTCGTCGCTGTCGTCCACGACCAGGACCTCGACGTCCAGGCCGGCCATCGCGGCGGACAACCGGCCCAGCAGCGGCTCGACGTTGTCGATCTCGTTGCGGGTCGGGATGAGCACGGTCGCCGCGGGTGGCGCGCCGGTGGCCGAGGTCAGGCGCTCGGCGAGCGCGGCGGCCGCCGGGTTGAGGTCGATGGCGAGCAGCTGTGATGCGGCGTCGGCCCGATCGGGGGCGGGGTTGGGCCGGGGGGTGGTGAGCACGTCCTCGGCGATGGCCGGTGAGAGAGGGTCTGAGGAATGAGTAGGCATGGGTCGTCCTTCGAGCGAGCAGCGAACGAGTTGGTCCCGGCTGACTGGGGCGCGGGGCGCGCGGGCCCGACCCGGCTCGCCTCTGAGCCGGGTGGGCACCTATGGGTGCGGTGAGTCCGGCCGGCGCGACCCTCAGGGGTGGCGGCAGCGGCGGACGATGCTGTGTGGGCCGCAGGCCCGTGGTCCCACTTGTGTAGGACGGCATCTGACTGGTCGCCGGTCTGGAGACCCAGCCAGACGCTAGCAGCGCCGAGGTCTCGCCGTCGGGCAAATCAAGAAGAAGTTAACTCCGCGCCACATCAGCGTGGATATCGGGCCAACTTGTGTCGCCGCGCGTCTGTGCAGGAGATCAGCGAAGCAGCACAATGTGCTGAGAGACAGGCGGCCGCGAGGGGGCGTCATGACTGACAGTAGGCAGCCGATAACCGGAAGCCGCTTGAGTGCGGTGGGTGGGACGCGGCCCGGTGGACGTTCCGTGGTGCCGCAGCCGAACCCGGGCCTGGAGGCCGGCGACCTGCAGCTGGCCAGGATCGTCTCCCAGGTCACGGTCACCCACGAGGTGGCCCAGGCTCTCGAGCAGCTGGTCGCCCAGCTGCGCCAGGACGTCGCGGCGATAGGGGAGACCTACCTTCCGCCACCCGCGGGCGGGCAGGATGACCGTCTGAACCAGCTGCTGGCCGAGAACGCCCAGCTGCGGGAGGCGATGGCGGGCAGAGCGGTCATCGAACAGGCCAAAGGTGTGCTGATGGCTCGGGAGAGCCTGTCGGCCGACGAGGCGTTCGAACGGTTGGCCGGCATCTCACGGCGGGAACGTCGTCGGGTGCGGGACGTGGCCGCGGCCGTCCTGGCCTCGGCCGGGTCGGTGCCCCCGGCCTGAGCCGCACTCACCCGGAGGCGCCGCCCCTGCGGGTCCGGCGCGGTGGCCGGAACCGGCCGCGTACCAGGGGAGCCAGGCGCCGGACCGGCCAGGACAGTCCGTGCGCCAGCCTGGCGCGCAGGGCCGGGCGCGGGGCCAGGATCAGCGCCAGCGCCAGCACCAGTGGACCCCCGAGCAGCACGCTCAGGTCCAGCCAGGTGATGACCGGGATCATCACCTGCTGGTCCTTGGACAGGGTGAGGCTGCGCGCGATCCGCAGGCCGGGCGCCTCGGCGGTGGCCTGGTAGCTGCCGCGCGGGACGTCCACGAACGCGGCGCGCCCATCGACCAGCGGCTGGCGGAACTGCAGCTCCGCCGGCCCCTGCAGGGTGACCGCGGAACCCACCGGGAAGCCGAACATCCGGTCCACCACCACCGCGCCCACCGTGAAGGCCAGCAACGGCACCCGCACCACGGTGCGCTCGCTGGGGTAGAACCTGGTCTGGGCCCGGTTCACCACGCTCTCACCGGCCACCAGCACCGAGTCCACGCTGTAGGACAGCGCGCGCGACTCCAGGCCGTCCGGGCTGCGCACGACCCGGGATCCGAGCAACCAGAGCGGGTCCAGCGTCCGGTAGGTGGTCAGCGCTCCGGTGCTGGAGGACAGGGAGTACTCACTGATCTGGCCGGTGGGCAGCCCGGCGAAGGCCAGGGCCACCTGGTACTGCACGCCGAACGCGAGCTGCACCAGGGCGCCGCGATCGGCCAGGTAGACGCGGTCGAAGACGGCTCTTCGCTTGCCGGGCAGGGGCACCGGCGTCTGCGGCACGGTCATCCCGATGGCGTCCAGGAGCCGGCAGCCGGTGAACGCGGCCCGGCCGGCGGGGTCGGTGACCAAGCGGTGGCCGCCGACGGTGAGGTGGATCCCGGCCACCACCGGCACGGTCGTGATCGTCACGACCGTGGCGGGCCGCCGGTCGGGGCAGCTCGGCGCTACGTCCGCCCGGGCCGGACGCGGGCTCAGCGCGGCCAGAGCGACGGCGCCCAGCAGGGTCAGGACGGCCACCGCCACCCGGGAGCGTCGGCCGGGTCCGGGCCGGACCCGCTCGCCGTGCGGCCGGCGCGCCCGCATCAGGCCGGCCTCCGCCCGCGCGCCGTCCTCGACCCGGCCCGGTGACGACCGCCCGACTGCCGGAAGACCCAGGCCCAGACCAGGAGCAGGGCGGGCACCACCAGGCCCGCGCCGTAGCTGGTGTAGATGACCCGCTGCGCCGACCTGGGCGCGGCCACGCTCGAGCGGTGGTCCGGCAGCAGCTCGGCCGGGCGAGCCGGCGCGCTGAAGTCGAAGGCCGAGGTCAGGTCGTTCGCAGCGCGGTCGCGGGTGGTCAACGCGGGCACCGACCAGTTCTGCTCGATGAACTTCAGACCCGAGGTGGTGTCCAGCTGGGTGTGGTCCACCAGACCGCGCCGGGCGTAGGGGCTCACCAGCAGGGCCGGCACCCGGTACCCGTCCCCGTAGGCGTCCAGCTTGGGCGGCACCACGTGGTCGTACCAGCCGCCCCAGTTGTCGTAGGTCCACAGGAACGCCGCCGTCGGCCAGGCGCTGCTGCGCAGCAGGGCGGCGTGCAGGGTCCTGACGAACCGTTGGCCGGCGGTGACGCTGCTCGGTGGGTACTCGCTGTCCCCCGAGGGCACCAGGTAGGACACCGCCGGAAGGGTCCCGGCGTCCAGGTCCTCGTAGTACTGCGCGATCGGCACGATGTGCGCGAACAGCTCGGGCCGGTCAAGGAAGCGGGGGTAGGCCAGCAGCGGCACCCAGGCCACCTGCGCCCGGTTCGCGTCGTTCAGCGACAGGTAGGTGCGGTAGGTGACGGCGGGGTCGTAGTTCTGGACGTAGAACTTCCAGGAGATGCCCTGCTGCTCCAGCCGGTCGAAGATGGTCAGCAGGTCGCCGTAGCCCTGGTCGGGGATCCGGTCGGCCGCCGGGTTCCCCGGAGCCGCAGAGACCCAGTAGGAGTGGTTCCACACCCCGCCGCCGGCCGCTGCGCTGAAGAAGTGGTCGAACAGCACGTACTGGTCGGCCACGTTCCAGTAGTAGGGCAGGTCCTGGTCGGTGTAGTAGCCCATCGCCTGCCGGGTGGGGTCGCCCTCGTTGGCGAAGGCCTGGACGAAGCCGTCGTTGGCTCCGCCGGTCGAGCTGTGCGGCGAACGTGCGGGTGGTGTGGGCCAGGTCGCTGATCGCCGTGCCACCGATCGGGAACGGTTTGACGCAGCCCGCGCCGGGCTGTCCGACCAGGACGGGCATGCAGGTGCCGGCGGGCAGCCCGTCGGCCCCGGGGTAGGTGCCGAAGTAGTTGTCGAAGGAGTGGTTCTCCTGCATGAGGTACAGGAAGTGCTTGATCGGGGTGGTGGTGGGCAGGGCCTCGGCCGGGCGGGTGGGCGGCGGCGAGGCGGCGCCGGTGAGGGCCAGGGCGGCACCGCCCGCGAGCAGGGTCAGCAGGAGGGCGGCGACCGGGCAGCGGCGCCGGTCCGGGCGACGGCGCGGCGTCGGCCACCACTTCGGTCTCACGGCCGGACCTCGTAGACGATGATGGCCGGCACCGGCACGCTGCGCCCGTTCCGCACCGACGTCGTGCTCTGCCGGTGCACCTCCCGGCCGTGGAAGCGGTCCACGTAGCCCTGCAGGGCCTCGGAGAAGTGCGTCGAGCGCTGGGCGGAGAAGGTGTCCCACACCACGTACTGCACCTGGTTTCGGCGGATGGCCAGGTCTGGGTTGGGGATCGGATCGTAGACCGGGTTGCGGTACAACGGGTTCGGGCTGACCGACAGGCCTTTGGCCTCCCGGTGCCCGTACCACTGGATCAGGTTGGCCATCGACGGGCCGATGGTCATGATGGTGACCCCGACCGGGACGTGCGCGTCGATCCAGGCCCCGAGCTCCCGCCCACCGGGCACTCCGCCGGTGCCGGCCAGGAAGGTGTCGCGCTGCCCGGGCACCACGTAGGCCCAGGCCGGCACCGCCAGGGACAGGCTGACGACGAGCACGACGCCGGCGCTGAGCCAGGCGGGCACCGTGCCGCTGCGACGGAGCCATCGGGCGCCGGTGCCGCGCGGGCGGTCGGTCAGCCAGGCCGGCCACTCGAGCAGGGTGCGGGCGGCCAGCACCGCCATCGGCGCGGCGATCGGCAGCAGGTACTGGTAGCCCTTGACCGGGAACAGCTCGAAGAAGACCGCCGGGACGGCGACCCAGCTCCACAGCAGCGCGTCCGGCCAGCCGAACCGCCTCCGGTGCATCCACAGCCCGAGCAGTGCCGCGATGACCACGCCGAAGCCGAGGGCCGGTGGCACGACGGTGGGGTAGAAGGTGAGGGCGTGGTTGGGCGGCCGGAAGAGCTGGTAGGTGAGGAAGGCGCCGCCGGTGCCGGCGGCGCCGGCCAGGCGCAGCGACAGCGGGTAGACGACCACCACGCAGGCGAGGACGACGCCGGCCAGGGCGACATGACGACGGCGCAGCCGTACGCCCGGTGCCAGGGCGAAGTAGACGAACCCCGCTCCGAGCAGGATCACCGAGGTCTCCTTGGCGATCACGGACACGCCGAGGAAGGCCGCCGCCAGGTAGAGCCAGACGGTCTCCCGGCGCCGGGTGAACCGGGCGACGCCGTACAGCGCCGCGGTGGACATCAGCGCCTGCGGGCCGTCGAGCAGCACCTGGCGGCTGACCACCACGTGGTACGGCATCACCGCCAGCAGCAGCGCGGCGAGCAGACCCGCCCCGCGGCTGTGCACCTCCCGGCCGACCAGGAACGTGACCCAGATGGCGGCCATCCCGAAGGCCACCGCGGTCAACCGCGCGGCGACGTCACTGACCCCGAAGAAGTGATAGACCACCGAGACTGCGGACTGGAAGAGCAGGGGATGGGCCCGGAACACCGGAAAGTAGGGCAGCGTCGCCGGGTCGCCGGTGATGCTGGCGGCCTGACCGGCGTAGACCGCCTCGTCACTGTTGAACCCGATGCTGTCCAGGGCGTAGAGCCGGGCGGCGGCCGCGACGGCCGCGATGCCCAGCACCTGCGCGCCGCGGCCGACCGCCCGGGCCAGCCGGCGCCGCCGGCCGCCGGGCGCCGCAGCGGCGCTGCCGGCCCGGCGGGGTGCACCGGTCGATCCTGTGACGGGCGGCGCCCGGCGTGGCTCGGGCACCAACCCGTCGCGGTGAGGTGTCTGCGTGGTCATCAGTGGGGGTCCGCCCCTGCTCCGCTGGCCGGGGCCGGACCGGTGGCCGGTCCGGGGACGGGCCGGCCACCCGGCCCGGCCTCCCGTTGCCCGCTGAGGCGATGCCGGGGCGCCCGTCGCCACCGGGTCCAGATCAGCAGGGCGCCCAGCAGGGCGATCATGACGGTGAGGGCGGCCACGCCGTTGAAGCCGGCGCCTGCCGCCGCGGTGCGCGCGGTGCTGGAGTCCAGGTTGGGCAGCGGCTGGTCCGCCCCGGTGAAGGTCGCGAGCGTGCTGAGGGCGGTCTGGCCGTAGTTCACGCTCGGTTCGATGTGGGAGTTCTCGGTGAACTCGTTCCAGGAGATGACGCCGAGCGCGTCCGGCGCGCTGGCCACGGCCGCCCTCAGCTCCTTGAGCAGGGTCTGCCCGTCCTCGCGCGGCACGACGCTCTTGCCGCCGATCAGCCGGGCGTCGAACCCGGCGGCCGCCGGGGCGACCCACAGCCCGCCGCCGGCATGCACGGCGGCACCCATCTGCGCCAGTTCGGCGGGGTACCAGGACTTGTCCGGGTTCACCGAGGACCAGTACCAGGCGTTCCCCGCGAACAGGCCGGACGCCCGTTGCCACTGCGGCACGCTGCGCGAGGACGCGAGCACGGTGAGCCGGCCGGCGACCGGCGTGACGACCGCCCGCTGGTCGGCGGTGGAGAAGTCGTCGGTGCCGGTCCAGACCACCAGCGGCTTGCTGCCGAGGATGTCGAAGACCGGGTTGCCGGAGTAGGTCCGGGCCAGCAGCTGGAGGTCGGCGGCCACCTTGGCGACCGGGATGGGGTCTCGGGAGAAGTCCAGGCCCTGATAGACGATCCCCAGATGGAAGTCCAGCTCGCGGGCGACCTCGACCAGGCGGGCCAGCCGCTCGGTCAGCAACGGGGTGTCCTTCCAGGACACCAGGAAGCCGTCGATGCCGGCCGCCTTGGCCAGCTCGACGTGCTTGCGCATCACCGAGCGCTCGTCGCTGCTGTAGGTGCCCAGCAGCGGCGTGTCCCGCTTGGCGCGGTCCCAGGAGGAGGGGTTGAACCAGATGTAGTAGTAGGCCAGCACCGGGATCGCCGGCGGCGCGGTCGAGGGGGGAGCCGTCGTGCGGGCGTCCGATCCTGTGGCGTTGGGGGCCGGAGCGGGAGCGGCCGCCGTCAGCAGGACCACCAGCGCGGCGAGCAGGAGGGCCAGCGACCGGCGCCGACCCCTCGCGCGCCCCCGGGTCACCGCTCCACCCGGAACACGACCACGACCGGCCGGTCACCGTCCGGCCCGGCCGCCAGCTGCACGTCGGCGACCCTGGCCCGGCTGGACCGGACCAGGCTCAGCAGCTGCCGCGTCCCGGTGGGGTCCGAGCGGGCCGACCAGCCGTCCCAGACGAGGTAGGCGTAGCGGCCCGGCACCGCCGCGACGACGCCCGCCGACCGGTAGGCGGGGTTCACCGCCGCGGCATCGCCCACGGCAGCCAGGAACCCGATCGGCCGCTGCGCGTAGTAGCGCAGGATGTTCGCCGTCCCCGGGCCGGTCGCGAGCACCGACCCGGCGGGCTGGCCGTGCAGCCACCGACCCGCCTCACGGACGCCGGGGACGCCGGTGGCCGAGGGCACCGCCGGCGCCGCACGGGCCGCGGTCAGCGGCACGGCGGCCAGCAGGACGCAGGCGGCGACGCCGGTCAGGACGGCGCTTCGACGGGCGGTGAGGACCGCGGGCCAGCGGCCGGCGACCCGACGGTGGGCGGCCGCGCCCAGCCCGGCCGCTCCGAGGGCCGCCAGCACGGCCACCTCCGGGGCCTGCCCGATCAGGTAGGGGTAGCCCTTGGCCGGCCAGGCCGCGTAGACCAGCGCGGGCACGGCGACCAGCGCGAGCAGCAGCCGCCGTGACGGGCTGGGCCGCAGCAGCACCAGCCCGACCCCGGCGGCCGCCGCGACCAGGGCGACCACCCCGACCCGCGGCAGCACCGAGACCAGGTAGAAGTCGCCCGGGGTCGCGGTGGCCCGCACGAGCTGCCAGCGCAGGAACGACCACGCCTCGCCCCAGCCGTCGACGGCCCACAGGTAACCGGGGTACAGGGCGATGACGAGCAGGTAGGCCGCCGCCGCGGCCAGGATCCGGCGAACCGCCGGCCGGCCCGCAGGTCGGGCGAGCAGCAGGTGGACGAGCAGGACGGCGGCGGGCAGCGCCGCCGTCTCCTTGACCAGGGTCGCCGCGCCCAGGGCGAGGCCCACCGGGACCAGCCCGGCGGGCCGGCCGTCCGCACGCCGGGCCAGGGCCAGCAGGACGCCGCCGGTGACCAGTGCGGCCATCGGCCCGTCCACCAGGCACAGCCGGGAGACGTCGACCGGGTAGGGGTCGACGGCCAGGAGGGCCGCGGCGAGCAGCCCGACCGCCGGCCCGGCCAACCGGCGCCCGAGCAGTCCGGTCAGCGCGATGGTCAGGCAGCCGAAGGCGACCATGGCCAGGCGCGGCGCCAGGTCGGCCGAGCCGGTGCCGGTCAGCGGGCGCAGCAACAGCCCCAGCAGCGGCGAGTGCGCACGGACGCCGTCCCACAAGGCGGTCTGCCCGCTCAGCCGGGCGATGGCGGCCTGGCCCTGACCGACGTACACCGCCTCGTCGCTGCCGAAGCCGGCCGCGTCCAGACCGGGCAGGCGCAGCGCAGCCCCGGTCACGGTGGCCAGCCCCAGAGCCGACCAGAACCACTGCGGGGCAATGCCTTCGGTCACCAAGCGGTCGGTCGCAGGCGTGCGGAGGGGGGCGGTCGGCTCGGCGCACAACGACGTCGCCACGGGCCTCAGCTCCTCCCCGGCACAGCGCGACCGGCTGGGCTGAACGCCCTCGACCCACGCCTGCGGTAAACATAGGGCGAACCCATGGAAGACTGAGAGTGAAATGCAAAAGGTCGGGTGAATTCGCCTGACACGCCCAGACGGGGACCTGCCGGACACCATTGGCAGGTGGCCAGGAATGTCACTGCAGGACAGCAAATGCTCACGCAGTGACATTCTTCGCGAGTTCCTCTCAGTGAGGGCCGGTTCGGGTCTAGGCTCCGCGGCACATCGGCGTGGGAGGCGAGACGGCATGTCTCACTGCACGGATCGTTCGGGGGCCAGGCCAGCATCACCGGCTCGACGGGGACGCCTGACTCGTTCGCTGCTCATCGTCGCGCTCGCGCCGCTGCTCGGCGCCCTGGCCGCCGCACCAGCCCTGGCCGCGCCGCCCCGTTCGGGCCCGACCTCAACCGGGTCCCCGACCGCAACGGCGACCTCGGCCCCCACCTCGGCGAGGCAGGCGAAACAGCCCAAGGCTGCGCCGTCCAAGAAGCGCGCCGCCGCGCCGGACACCGTCATCGACGCCGGCCCCCCGGCAATGACCAACGCGACGTCGGCGGAGGTCACCTTCCACGCCACGCTCACCCCGGCCACCTTCGCCTGCCGGCTGGACAAGGCGCCTGCCGTCTCCTGCGCCAGCCCGGCGAGCTTCTCGGCGCTGGGTGAAGGCCAGCACGTGCTGACGGTCACCGCGACGTCGGCGGGCCGCGCGGACAGCACGCCGGCCGTCAGGACCTGGGTGGTGGACACCACCCCGCCGTCCGCTCCGACGGCCCTGAGCGCCAAGGCCGCTGCCGACGGTTCGGTGCTGGTGACCTGGCAGCCCGCCTCGGACGCCAACGGGATCTCCGGCTACCAGGTGCTGCGGTCGGGGACCCCGGCCGGCACCGTGACCGGCTCCACGTTCACCGACCCCGCCGGCTCGGCCGGCGACAGCTACACCGTCCGGGCCAGCGACGTGGCCGGCAACCTGTCCGCGGCCAGCGCCCCGACCCTGGTGGCGGCCGCCGCGCCGGCCGCCGCCCCCCAGCTGACCCGCTGGCCCTACCTGACCGACCTGGTCGGCAGCGCCGCCATCGTCAACTTCGCCACCGACCGGTCCGGCTCCAGCGCCTCGGTCAAGGTGGGGACGCCCAGCGGGTCGACTTGCGCGTTCACCACGACCGTGCCCGCCACCCGGGTGTCCATCACGGTGAACAGCACGGGGGAGTACCAGTGGAAGGCCGGCCTGACCGGCCTGACCCAGCCCGGGCCGTACTGCTACCGGCCGTTCCTGGGCGCCACCGACCTGCTCGGATCGGCCGCCTCGCCGCAGGTACGCCCGCAGGTGCCGGTCGGCGACCCGACGCCGTGGAGCTTCGCCGTCTTCGGGGACTGGGGCGAGGTGGACGCCACCGGCGCCAACCCCAACCAGGCCAACGTGCTCGACCAGGTCGCGGCCAGCGGCGCGCGGTTCGCGGTGACCACCGGCGACAACAGCTACCCCTCGGGCAGCCAGGGCAACTACGGCGACCTGCAGCAGACCGGCGCGGCCACCAGCGCGGTGTTCGGCCCGAGCTTCTGGGCCAAGGTCGGCGCCACGATGCCGATCTTCCCCGTGCTCGGCAACCACGGCCTGGCCCGAAGCGACGCCACCCACCCGCAGCTGGCGAACTGGCCGCAGGACACCGCGGTGGCCACCTCCTCCGGCCGCTACCAGAAGGACAGCTACCCCGCGGTCCTGAACAGCGCCGCGGCCAGCTACCCCAGCGCCTGGTACGCCTTCAGCGCCGGCACCGCACGGTTCTACCTGTTGGACGCGGCCTGGGCCGACACCAACGGCACCGACCCCTACGGCAGCGACGCCGCCTCGCACTGGACGCCGTCCAGCCCGGAGTACCAGTGGCTCCAGGCCGACCTGCAGGCGCACAGTGCCGGGCTGAAGTTCGCCTTCTGGCACTACCCGATGTTCTCCGACCAGCCGAGTGAGAAGAGCGACACCGCGCTGCAGGCCAGCCTGGGCGCACTGCTGTCGGCCAACGGCGTCACCCTGGGCTTCAGCGGGCACGCACACATCTACCAGCGCAGCACCGCCAGCGGCCCGGTCACCTTCCCGACCTACGTGACCGGCGGCGGCGGCGGGAAGGCGCAGTCGCTGGGCAGCTGCGCGGCCAACGACGCCTACGCGATCGGCTGGTCCTACACCCGCAGCACCGGTACGCCCTGCGGCGCCGCGGCCAGCCCGACCTCGGACGCGCAGATCTACCACTTCCTGAAGGTGACCGTGAACGGCTCGAGCGTCACCGTCACCCCCACCGACTCCACCGGCCGCACCTTCGACGTCCAGACCTACGCCTCCACCGCCCCGGACACGTTCCTGGACGCCAGGCCCCCGGCGGCCTCGGCGAGCACGTCGGCCACCTTCACCTTCCACGGCGTGCCGGCCACCTCGACGTTCACCTGCACGCTGGACACCGCCCCGCTGCCGGCCTGTGACCCCGCCGGCACCACCGTGAGCGGGCTGGCGGCCGGCTCGCACACCTTCACCGCGGCCGCCGTGCTGAACGGGGTCAGCGACCCGCAGCCGGCTGCCTACACCTGGACGGTCGACCCGCAGGCACCCACACCGCCGACCGGGCTGACCGCCTCGGCGACACCGTCCTTCGGCGTCGACCTGAGCTGGACGGCCGCCACCGACAACGTCGCGGTCACCGGGTACGACGTCTACCGGGACGGCGCCAAGGTCGCCTCGGTCGGCGCGGTGACCAGCTGGTCGGACACCGCCACCGCCCCGAGCACCTCCTACAGCTACACGGTCCGGGCCACGGACGCCGCCGGCAACAGCTCCGCCGACTCCGGCCCCGCCACGGTCACCACCGCGGCCGCGGGCCAGCCGCTGTTCGCCGACTCCTTCGAGACCGGCACCCTGTCCGCCTGGTCGAGCACCGCCGGCCTGGTCGTGCAGTCCACCACGGTGAGCGGCGGCTCCTTCGCCGCCGAGGGGCACCCCAGCGCGGCCTCGGCCTACGCCAAGAAGACGCTCCCGAGCACCCTTCCGGACGCGTGGGTCCGGGTGATGATCAACCGGCTGGCCGGCCCGGACCAGACCAACCTGCTCCGGCTGCGCGACCCGGGCGGCGCCTCGCTGGCCTACGTCTACATCGCCGCGTCCGGCCAGCTCGGGCTGCGCAACGACCACCTGGGCACCAGCAGCCTGTCCAGCGTCGTGCCGGCGCCCGGCTGGCACGCCCTGGAGCTGCACCTACGGGCGGCCACCAGCTCGCCGGGAACCGATGGCGCCCTTGAGGTCTGGCTGGACGGCGCCCCGGTCGGCGCGCTGTCCAGCGGCACCGTGGACACCGGCACCGCGCCGGTCGGCGGTCTGCAGATCGGTGAGGTGCAGGCCGGCACCTTCGACGTCGTCTACGACGACGCCGCCATCGGAGCGAGCCGGCTGGCGGCGGCCGACACCTCGGCGCCGTCCGTACCGGCCGGGCTGAGCGCGAGCGCGTCCTCGTCCACGGCGGTCCAGGTCTCCTGGGCCGCCTCCAGCGACAACGTGGCGGTCAGCGGCTACGACGTGCTGCGCGACGGCACGGTGGTCGCCGGCACCGCCGGCACCGTCACGACTTTCACCGACGCGAACCTGGTGCCGGGCGCCACGTATGGCTACTCGGTGCGGGCCAGGGACGCCGCCGGCAACCTCTCCGCGGCCAGCGCACCGGTCTCGGTGACCATGCCCGCGGCCACCTCCGTCTTCGCCGACGGCTTCGAGAGCCAGAACCTGTCCGCCTGGTCCTCGGCCACCGGCCTGTCGGTGACCACCGCGCCCGTACGCACCGGCAGCTACTCCGTCACCTCCACCTCAGGTGCCGCCTCGAACGCGAGGAAGACCATCGCCGCGGCCAGCGACGTGTACGCCCGGGTCGGCGTCTACGTGAGCAGCCAGACCTCACAGTTCACGTTGCTGCGGCTGCGCCCGAGCGGGACCACCAGCACCGGGTTCGTGTACCTGACCTCCAGCGGCAAGCTCAGCTTCCGTAACGACAGTGCAGCCGCCGGGGTGAGCGGCCCGACGCTGGCCCCGGGCGCCTGGCACACGGTCGAGCTGCACCTGGACCTGGCCGGCAACACGGTCGAGGTGTGGCTGGACGGCGCCCTGGTCCCGGCCCTGTCCGGTACCCAGGCCAGCCCGCTGGCCGGCAGCCCGGTCACCCAGGTGCAGCTGGGTGACACCGCGGCCGGCACCTACGTCGCCAGCTACGACGACGTGGCGGTCGGAACGTCGCGGCAGGGGATCTGAGCTCGCACCGGCGTTCCATCGCCCGTCAAGGGCCAGTCGGGTGAGTCGTCACCCGATCGGCGGATCGAGGTGCAACGTGATCAGGGCGATGCACAGTCATGCCACCGTTCAGCGCCCCCCGACGGGTCCTCCGCCGCACCCAGGCCGCTCTGCAGGTCGCCAGTCGCCGTCGACGAAGCGTCGCGACGGTGGCCAGCGGGGTCCTCTTCCTCATCACCGGCCCCTGGGCCGTCGGCGCGAGCGCCAGCGGCACAACGGCTTCAGCGCCCAGCGAGCTCACCGCCGCGACAGTGCAGTCAGCGGTCGTGCTGACCTGGGCGGCGCCGGTCTCGCCGGGCTTCAAGGTCGCCGAGTACCACACGCAGTACTCCTCCGACGGGGGGAAGTCGTGGACGGGCAACGCCTACACCGGTACCCCCGTGACGCACGAGAGCTACTCCAGCCTCTCCAGCGGGAGGACGTACACCTTCCGCGTCCGCGCCGAGAACAGCTCCACCGCCGGCGCCTGGTCGGCCAGGTCGTCGGCCACCCTCGTGGGGCCGACGGCATCCCCACCTCCGACCCCCACGCCCACCCCGTCGCCAACTCCCACCCCGACCCCGACCCCGACTCCCACCCCGACCCCCACCCCGAGCCCCAAGCCGACGGGGGCGACGACCTGGTGGACTCCGCAGCGGGGCACGACCTGGCAGTGGCAGCTGTCCGGCACCGTCGACGTCACCGTGCCCGTCCCGGTCTACGACATCGATGGTGAGCAGAACACGGCCAGCACCGTCGCAGCGCTGCACGCTCGCGGTGCGCACGTCATCTGCTACTTCGACGCCGGCGGCTGGGAGGACTACCGCAGCGACGCCGCGACCTTCCCCGACAGCGTCAAGGGCAACACCATCGACGGCTGGCCGAGCGAGCGCTGGCTCGACGTCAGGAAGCTCTCCATCCTTCTGCCGCTGATGGAGAAGCGGGTTCAGGACTGCGCGAAGAAGGGGTTCGACGCGGTGGAGCCGGACCTGCAGGACGCCTACTCCAACGCCTCCGGCTTCCCTCTCACCGCGACCGACCAGCTGACGTACAACCAGGCGCTGGCCGCGCTCGCCCACCGCTACAACCTGGGTGTCGCGCTCAAGAACGACCCCGAGCAGGCGGCGGCGCTGCAGCCGAGCTTCGACTTCGCCGTCGTCGAGGAGTGCTTCCAGTACTCCGAGTGCTCCTCCTACTCCCCGTTCGTCAAGGCGGGGAAGGCGGTGCTGGAGGTCGAGTACACCAGCACGACCACCAGCTTCTGCCCGTCGATGGCCTCCCTCGGCTTCTCGTCGATGAAGAAGCGGCTCAGCCTGGACGCTTGGCGGCAGGCCTGCTGACGGGTGCGGGGTCGGGCGGTGTCGGCGCGCGCCGGCACCGCCCGACCCGCATTCAGCAGGTCTGGCGCCAGGGACCGAGCTCCAGGTTCTTGCGCAGCGAGGAGAGTCCCAGCCGGCGGGCCGTGGGGCACAGCTGCTCGGTCGTGAGGTCGTACTCGGCATGGAACACGGCCTTGCCGGCATCCAGGAACGGCTTGAGCTGGTCGCACTCACTGAACTGGACGCACTGCTCGTTCACGGCGAAGTCGAACACGGGTTCGAGCTGGCGGACCTGGGGGAGGTCGTTCTTCAGGCCGATGGCCAGGCCGCGGGCGTGCGCCAGCCGGGCGAGCATCCGGTTGTAGGTCAGCTGGTCGGCAGCCGTCAGCGGGAAGCCCGTCCGGGCGGCGTAACCCTCGACCAGATCAGCTTCCACGCCGTCGAAGCCCTTGGCCCGGCACAGGTCCAGGCGGGCCGCCATGATCGGCTCCAGCACGCTCAACGCCCGGATGTCCAGCCATCGCTCGTTCCAGCCGGGCACCGCCAAGCCGCGCACCGAGTCGGGAAACCGCGCGGAGTCCGGCCGCCCCGGCTCCCAGGACCCCGCGCTGAGGTAGCAGATCACCCGGCGGCCGGCACGGTGCAGCGACGTGACGGTCGCCGCCGGGGTCTCGAAAAGGTCCACGTCGTACACCTGCGCGTCGACCGTCGTCTGGATCGTGCCGGAGAGCTGCCACTGCCAGGAGGCGCCTCGACGCGGGTGCCAGACCGTGCCATGGCCGGCCGGGGCGGGGACCACGGCCGGGGCCGAGACCACGGGGGGTGCGGGAAGGCGGGCTCGCGCGCTGCTAGCGACGACGCTGCCCGGGGTCGCCGGCGCCGCCGACGGCGCCACGGTGCAGGCGGTCAGCCCGGCGAGGCCGACCAGGCACGCGAGGACCGGGCGAACCCCCCGAGCCGCGCTGAGCGAAGCCCGGCCCGGGCCTGCCGACCATCGGCCACCGGCCTCGGTCACCAGGCCCCGGCCCCGCGCTGACCAGCGGTCACGATGGGGAGATGACCAGGTTCTGATCGGCGTGCCCGACGCCGCTCACCGCGCGCAGCCGCACGGTCAGCGGCGCACCGGCCGTCAGGACACCGGTCAGCGTGGCCTTGCCACCCGGCTGAGCGGTGAACGTGACGCCCCCGGGCAGCTTCGAGCGCAGCCGCACCGTCGGGGTCGGGTTGCCCACGGTCGTGACGCCGATCGAGAAGGTCGTCCCGCCGGTCACCGCCGCCGTCGGAGGACTGGTGAACTGCGGGGCCGCCCGAACGGTCAGGGTGAACGCCTTGGTCACACTGCCCACCGCGTTGGTCGCCGTCAGCACCAGGGGGTAGGAGCCGCCGGTTCCGGCGGCCGGGGTTCCGGTCAGGACCGCAGACCCGTCGGTGCCGGCAGCGAAGGTCAGCCCTGCGGGCAGGGTGCCCGACTCGCTCACCACGGCCGCCGGCACGCCCGAGGTGCGGATGGTGACCGTCCCCGAGGTGCCCGCCGTGAGGGTGGCCCGTGACCCGGTGGTGAAGGCCGGCTTGGTCTGCACCACGATGGCCAGGCTCTGGCTGGTCTGGCCTCCCGCGTTGGTCGCCGTGACCGTGACGGAGTAGGTACCGGCGGCCGACCGGCCCGGCGTGCCGGACAGGGTCGCCTGCCCGGCGCCGCTGGTTCGCACCGCGATGCCAGCCGGCAGGGTGCCGCTGACCCCCACCGTCGGGACGGGCGTTCCTTCGGCGGTCACCGCGAAGGTGCCCGCCACCCCCTGGGTGAAGGTGACGCTGGCCGGGCTGGTGACCACCGGCCTCTGGGCGACGGTCAACGTGAACGCCTGGCTCGCGCTGCCGAACCCGTTCGTGGCGGAGAAGGTCAGCGGGTAGCTGCCCTCGGTGCCGGCCGCCGGGGCGCCGGTCAGGGTCGCGCTGCCGTCACCGTTGTCGGCGAACGTCATCCCAGCGGGCAACGCGCCCGTCACGGCCATCGTCTGCGCCCCGGAGGCGCGCACCGCGATGGTCGTGGTGGTGCCCACGCCGACCGTGGCTGCGGCCGCACTGGTGAAGACCGGTCGCGGGGCCGTCAGGGTCGTGCCGCCGGTCACCCACCCCGAGGTCTCGCCCCCGTAGCTGCTGCCGAAGGCACCGCCGCCGGCGACGCTCGTCCCGAGCGGCACGGTGAGCGGCGCGGCGGTGGTGGTCGGGTTGTTGACCGTGACCACCCCGTCCTGGACGTAGCCGTTGATCGTGGTACCGGCGGCCATCCCGGCCGAGGACCATGCCGACTGAAGCCGCAGCTGGGTCGCGGCCTCGGTCAGCGTCAGGTTCATCAGCGGGGCCGACGTCGCGTACGCGGCCCGGTAGGTGGACAAGATCGAGGACATCAGGGACAGGCCCAGGTAGTCCCCGGTCAGGTTCGTCACGTGGGCGTAGAACGGGCGCGGGTCGTTGGCCAGGATGAAGTGCAGGTCGTTGGCGACATCGGTCGGGAGGATGTAGTCGGAGAAGCCGGTGGCCGGGTCCAGCGGAGCGCCCAGGCAGGTCGCGGTGGCCGGGTTGGCGTCGCAGTAGCCGCTGCCTCCGTTGGTGCTGGACAGGTAGATCCAGTTGTATTCGTCGACCTCATCGGCCCGAGTGGAGACGTTGTAGTACACCGCGACCGGGTGCCGAGGGATGGTCAACGCCGAACCCACCGTGCGCGCGGCCGGCTCCCGGGAGGCGTCGGCCCCGATCGCCTTGATCGAGTTCGCGGTGAGAGCCGCGCCGAAGTTCGGGTTGTCGACCGGCTGCTGCGGGGTCAGGTACAGCCCCGAGTGCTCTCCGGAGAGGTACTCGTTCACGTCGAACGGCAGACCGAGCGCCTGGCCGGTGGCGATGTTGGAGGAGATCTCGTTGCTGATCGCCGCGCGGGAGGTCCAGACGATGTTGCTGCCGTCGGCGGCGGGCGGCTGGGAGTCGGTGGTGACACAGTGCCAGGGGATGGTGGTGAAGTCCTGCTGACAGCCCTGGAAGATGTGCTCGTAGCCGTGGTTCAGCCACCGGAAGGAGGACTTGAGCTTGACGAACTCGTTCGTCAGCCCGTCCGTCCCGTTCCAGGGGTTCCCGTCGGCGTCGAACTTGGTGTAGTAGCCGTTGAAGGCCAGGGTCGGGGTGTAGTCGTTCGCGCTCTGCCAGCTGGCCAGGTGGTCGACGTCGGCCGCCGTCATCCGGATGTCCGAGGCCGGCACGTTGAGCGCCGCCGCGCAGTCCTCACCGGGGGTGCAGTTGTAGGTGGCGTTCCAGCGCGAGTCATAGCTGAACGCGTCGTCGAACTGCTGGCTGTAGTAGTTGCGGTTGTAGCCGAAGTGCACCCCCCTCGTCATCCAGGAGACCAGGCCGTGGGCCAGCATCCGGAAGTGCTGCTGCGAGACCGAGAAGGCGCCGGTGAGCACGAGCTGCTCGACGCCCCCGGCCGCGTAGGCGCCGACCAGGGTGCCGGCGGTGGAGGCCCCCGGGATGGGAACGGTGACCATGGGTGTGAACGTCGCCCCGGTGGGCAGGGCCGGCGTGGACGTGGCGCTCAGCGGGGTGGACAGGATGGCGTAGGTGCCGATCGTGACCGGGATAGGACCCTTGAGGTAGGACCACGACGACGCCCGGGCCTCGTTGGTGGCGGTGGCGGTCATCCCGGTCAGCGAGCCTGCCCACGTCGTCGAGGTCTGTCCGCCGTAGGACTGGAGGCCGACCTGCGGGCCGGGCGTCTCGTCGGCGTCCACCTGGCGGACTCCGAACGCGCTCTCGTAGGCGCTGATCGCGGCCATCTCCGCAGTAGAGAGACCACTCACGCCGTAGGCCCAGGCTCCACCGTTGCTCTGCGGCAGGACGATGGCTTGGTAGTGCCCTTCGCCGCCGTTGGCCAGGAAACCCGCCGTGATCGTCGGCCTGCCCGCGTCCGTCAGCGAGACATCCGTGTGCGGCACGCCCTCGATGTCGAGCTGGCCGGCGATGGCGTCGACCATCACGCTGTGGTCGGTGACCACGAGCACGCGCAGGTCAAGTCGGTTACCGGCCGCGTGAGCCGGCGCGGTGACGACAAGCACGGCGAGCCCGAGGGCGGCCGACAGCAGCACGGCGATCGTTCGCTGCAGCCGCCTGCTCACGGCGTGGCCGGAGATGGTGGGACCTGGCATGGCGTCTGTGCTCCTACGATCGTGAGGTGTCGGCGGGGGTGCGGGGTCTGGCCGGGCGTCGGACCCGCAGGCCCGAGCCCGTACCTGCCCGTGTCGGGGCTGGGGGTGCCGGTGGCGAGGTCTCGAGCAGCTGGCCCCAGGGATTGGCACCGTCGCCAGAGGTGACATAGCTCAGGGCGCCGAGCTCGTCGGCCAGCGCGCGGGCGCGTTGGTGCTCATGGCGGGGGACCGCGTACACCAGGTGAGCGATCTCCCCGGCCCCGCGGGACCGGACGGATCCGGCCCGAACAGCGCGTCGGTAGTCCGACCAGCGGCCTTCGAAGGCCACGCTGATGTTGACGTCGGCGGTGGCTGCTATCGGGGCCTCCGTCCCAGGATTGGCCACGATCAGCTCCGCGCCCGTGCTCCGCATCCACTGCACGGTCCGCCTGGTCGAGCTGAGTGCGGCCGAGGGGTAGCGGTCGAGGAAGAAGGACCGCACGTCATAGACGCCCCGCCACCGTTCGACGTCGGCGCTGACCCGTTCGCTGCTGCGCGTTCCGTAGTCACAGTCGACGTAACCCGCGACTCTCACGCCACGATGGCTCAGGCGGCTGAACCAGGTGACGTACTCCTCGTCCGGCGCGCCCAGCCCCGGGCCGTCGGCGACGTTGACGACGATGCACCTGGCCGCGGCACCTTCGCCGGCCGCGATCTGCCAGGAGCGAGCGTCCACCAGAGGATGGACGTACAGCGGGACCACCGCGCCGGTGATCACACCGGCACGTGCGCATCTGTCAGGTCACGCATCGACTCGAGCAGGTCCCGGGTCGGATGCCAGCCCAGAAGGGCACGGGCGCGGGTGATGTCCGCGCACTGCCAGTCGACCGCCGCGGAGCGGTCCGACGCCGGCCTGTCCTCGACGATGTCACCGTCGTAACCCGCCGACGCGCAGAGGGCATGGACCAAGTGGCGCACCGGAACAGCCTGTCCGCGCCCAATGTTGAAGACTCCCCGCAGGTCACCGGGGAGCAGGGCCGCACGGACCGCCGCAGCCGCCACGTCACGCACGTCGATGAAGTCACGGGAAGCACCGAGCGGTCCGAGTCGCAACGGGCCGCTGGTGAGGCGTACCCGATCGAGTTCAGCCAGGACCCGTCCAGTGAGGCTGCTCTCCGAGGTGCCGGGCCCCACCGGGTTGAACACGCGCAGGACGACTCCCTGGACGCGGCCGGCCGCGGCGGCCTTGAGCACAGTCTCGGTGCCGGCGAGCTTGGTGACCGCGTACGCGCTCATCGGGTGCGGAACCGCCGTCTCGGCCACCGGGGTGCCGGGGGTGCCGGCGCCGTACTCGGCCGAGGAGCCGATGTGCACCAGCCGGGCGCCGCAGCCGGAGCTCGCGATCGCGCCGACCAGGGCGCCGACCAGGCCGATGTTGGCGGCGGCGAGCACATTCATCTCTCCGGAGACGGCACCGGCGCAGTTGATGACCGCGGTCGGGTCGAGCCCACGGAGCAGGCGGCCCACCTTGAGCTCGTCGTCCGTCACGAGGTCGGCCACCACGCAGGGGTAGGGCAGCGGTGAGTCGGAGGACCGGGTCAGGACGGTGACCTCGACGTCCTCGCGTTGCGCGAGCTGATGCAGCACGTGGCCGCCGAGGAAACCGGTCGCGCCCACGACCAGGACGCGCTGTGCGGCCCGCGGGCGGGCCCGCAGGTCGATGGTGCGCTGCACGGGCATCGGCAGGGCCGGCGGCAGGAAGGCCGAGCGGAGCGACTCGAAGTCGTTGTTGGCGCGGTCGTAGTCCTCGGGCCGCCCGATGTCCAGCCAGTAGCCGTCGAAGGGGAAGGATCGTGGCGGCGCGCCTCGGTCGAGAAGGTCCAGGACCAGGTCGTCGAAGCCGAACGGGATCCCGGGCCGGTAGTTGCGCAGTGTCTCCCGGGAGAGCCCGTAGACGCCCATGCTCACGTTGAAGGGAAGGGTCGGCTTCTCGCGGAACGCCGCGATGTGGTTGTCCGTGACGTCGAGCACGCCGAAGTCGATGTGCACGCGACGGTCGAAGGTCGCCACGGTCAGCGGGTCACCGGAGCTTGATGTGACCGCGCAGCAGGTCACCGAACGGCAGGTCAGTCAGAATGTCGCCGTTCATCACCAGGAAGTGCTCGGGGAGGGTGTCGAGGATGGGCAGCAGGGGACCGATGGTCCCCAGCGGCGACTCCTCCTCGACGTAGTTGATCTGCAGCCCCCAGCGGGAGCCGTCCCCCACGAAGCTGCGGATCAGGTGACCGAAGTGGCCGATGGCCAGCGTGACGTGGGTGAAGCCCTGGTGCGCGAGCTGGAGGAGCACGATCTCCAGGATGGAGTGCTCCTCACCGATCGGGACCAGCGGCTTGGGGATGACGGTGGTGAACGGGCGCAGTCGGACGCCTCTGCCCCCGGCGAGAATGACAGCGTGCATGACGGTCCGCCCTTCAGATCGTGTAGTGGTCCGGCCGGTACCGGGCCAGGTTCGCGGGGTCGGTGAACCAGTCCACCGTGGCCTTGAGCCCGCTGTGCAGGGAGTGGGTGGGCCGCCAGTCGGTGGCGGACCGCAGCTTGCTGTTGTCGCACATGAGTCGCTGCACCTCCGAGGCGTCCGGCCGCAGGCGGCTGGGGTCCTGGACCACCTCGACCTGCACCCCCATCACCTCGGCGATCGTGCGGGCGAGGTCGCCCACCGAGATCTCCTTGCCGCTGCCGGCGTTGAACACCTGGCCGACGACGTCCTCGGCCGCTGCGGAGCCCACCGCCATGAACGCGGCCGCGGTGTCCGAGACGAAGGTGAGGTCACGAGTCGGGGTGAGCGACCCCAGCTCGATCCGGCGCCGCCCGCTGGCCAGCTGGGCGGTGATGGTCGGGATCACGGCGCGAGCGGACTGCCGGGGGCCGTAGGTGTTGAACGGCCGCAGCGTCACCACCTGGGTGTCGAAGCTGAGGTGATAGCTCTCCGCGAGCTTGTCGGCGGCCACCTTCGTCGCCGCGTAGGGCGACTGAGCCTGGCTGGGGTGCTCCTCGCTGATCGGCACGCTCCGCGCGGTCCCGTACGTCTCGCTCGTCGAGGTGTGCACGACCCGGGGGGTGCCCAGCGCGCGGGCTGCCTCCAACACGTTCAGCGTCCCGCTGATGTTGGTGTCCACGTAGGACTGCGGGGCGACGTAGGAGTAGGGGATCGCGATCAGCGCCGCCAGGTGGTAGACCACCTCGGCCCCCTCCATCACGTCCCGGACGCTGCGGGGGTCACGCACATCCCCCAGGACGGGCTGAACACCGGCGAGGGTCTGCGGGTCCAGCGTGTCCAGCCAGCCGTAGGAGCCGAACGAGTTGTACTGGACCATCGCCCGGACCTGATGTCCTCGGGCGACCAGGCCCTCGACCAGGTGGGAGCCGATGAATCCTTCCGACCCGGTGACTGCGACCAGCTGTGACACGTGTTCCTCCGGTTAGAGGTGGATGACGGGATTGCGCAGCCGAAAGGCCGCGACCACCAGCAGGATCGTGAACATGGACCCGAAACTGGCGGCGTAGACGGCGGGGGAGCTGAGCGGGGGATGCGCGGAAAGCACGAGGTAACCGGCCAACGCGGCGGCCAGACCGCTGCCGGCCACGGCGACCCGGCCGATCGCGACCAGGATGAGAGCCATAAAGAAGCAGGCGGCCAGTGCAGCGTAGCCGCTAACCATGACGAGCTGGCCTGTTTCACGCATATTGCCGGGGCTCAGCAGGAGGGCCAGGACGCTGGCCAGCACCACCGCAGCGAGATAGCCGCCGGTGGCCTGCCCGAGAGCCCGGGTGCTGAGCCTGCCGAACAGCTCCGGTGAGGCCACAGTCCGGACGTCGAGGTGGATGCGGTGCATAAGCCGCTCGAGCTGCAGCTCAGCCGCTCCCATGCTCAGGACCACGGGCAGGGTCACGTGCCAGGAGGAGGTCGAGGATGCCTGGTCCCGGAGCATGGCCAACGTGCTCGGCCCCAAGCCGACGGCGGCCGCGGCAGCGGTGCCGTAGAGCAGGTGGGGCACGGCGGCGAGGAGGTCCGAACGCTCCGGTATCCCCCAGGCTGGTGTCCGGACGGCCCCGGCGACGCTGCGCAGACTCGTCCCCCGAACGGCCAGGATGAGCACAGCCAGGACCGAGAGGGCCGCCAGCGGCAGCCGCACGGCCGCCAGCCATTGGCCCAGGCCCGCCAGGGACAGCACACCGATGACCGTTCCCGGTGCCAGCGCGAGCAGCAGAGCGCGGTCGTCGCCGAGCACCAGCAGGACGGCGGCCGCAACCATGTAGATCCCGATGGCGCTGCCGCTGGCCGCCGATCCCAGCGGAGCGCTGGTGAGGTAGGTGGCGGCGGCGACGAGCAGGGGGATGACAACCAGTCCGCACACCAGGCCGGTGCGCATGACGGAGCGGGCGGCGGGCTCGCCGACCCAGCCCAGATTGCGGTGGCCGAGGAAGGACAGCGCCTGGCTCCAGCTCCACCCGGCGGCCAGGGCCACGATCAGGACGGTCAGGGCCGGAACACCCCGCCCACCGACCGCACCGATGCCGACGACCGCGGGCAGGGCGTAGATCGCCCCGCGCATCAGGCTTCGACGGGGACGGACCGCAGGTCTGCTCGACTCACTGGTCAAGGTCGCGCCCCGTCGCGGCACGACCGCGAACAGCGCGTCGGCCAGCGCGAAGACGTCAGGGTAGCCGTAGGCGTGGCAGTCGCTGTCGCTCATCCCTTGAGCCTCGAGCCCGGCGGCGATCTCCCAGGAGTCGACCGCCTCGGTGCAGAGGGCATCATGACGACGGGAGAGCGCGCGCAGGGCATCCCGGCTGCGCCGCTCACCCCGAGAGCTGCCCGCCCGGGCCAGGTCGAGTCGGACCACCGGATGCAATGCGAGAGGGGTCTGGCTCTCGGTGGCCGTCATGCCGAGCGCACCAGCGTGGTGACCACCGTGTCGGTGTGCGTCTCGTTGAGCACTCTTGCGTAGATCGCGTTAAGAGCGCTCATCGACTTCTGCAGGGTGAACATCTCCAGCACTCTGGCCCGGGCCGCTGCGCTGAGGCTCATCCGCAGCTCCCGGTCCTTCAGCAGGCTGACGCAGGCGGCCGAGAATGCTTCCGGATCGCGGGCGGGGACAACGAGCCCGGCGTCGGCGACCGCCTCGGAGACCCCGCCGACGTCGGTGCTGACCGTCGGCCGTCCCGTCGCCATGGCTTCGATGACGGTGTAGGGGAACCCCTCGCTGATGCTGGACAGCACGACGACCTGACCGGCCGCGTAGGCGTCCCACGCGCTCTCGCTGCGGCCCTCGAAGACCACGCTCTCCGACAGCCCCAGGGCAGCCACCAGCTGCTGGCAGCGGGTGAGGTAGTCCCGGCCGTTGCCCGGTGGCGTGCCGAAGACCCGCAGCCGGGCCGCCGGAAGCTGCTTGATGGTGAGCGCGAAGGAGCGGATCAGGGTCTCTAGGTCCTTGATCGGATCGATACGACCGATGAACACCAGGGTCGGCTCGGCCGGCTCCTGGTGCATCATCGGGAACTCGGCGGGGTCGACACCGTTGTACACGGTCACGATCGAGTCCGGGTCAGCGCCCGACTGGATCTGCCAGCGACGGTTGTAGACGTTGCCCGGCACGATGACGTCGGCCACGTCGTACAGCAGCTCCGTGATCGCCCTTGTCAGGCGGAGCAGGGTGTACTTGACCGCCCATCCCAGGGTGCTCTGCCGATAGGACAGGTACCGCTCGCGCAGGTAGACGCCGTGCTCGCTGACCACGACCGGGGTGTTGTGGGACCACTTGGCGCCCAGGGCGATCAGGGCAACCAGGCCGTTGGAGGTGCAGTGCACGGCATCGGTGACCACCGGCGGCACGCTCAGCGGCCGCAACATGTGCTCGATCATGCCGGTCACGAGGGCGGCCTCGCCCAGCGACACCGCGGCCGGCCGCGCGCTGCCGGGGTCCGCCGCGCCGGGGCGGAACCTCTCCCAGGAGTGGGCGACGAGCTCCACCGAGTCGGGGGAGGACAGCGCCGTGCTGAGATTCTCCGTCTGCGCGTATTCGTACAGCGCCCGCAACGCTGAGGCGAAGTCCGCGGCGGTGGCGGTCGGCGACAGCGTGGCCGTCAGCAGGCGACCGAATACCTCACGGAACCGGGCGCGGACGACTCCCCGCGGACGCCGAGCCGAGGAGGGGCGGGTCCACAGGCCGACGTCGGTCACCGAGAGCACATTGCTGGGCAGGTCGAAGATGGGCGCTGAGCGGCCGTGACCGGTCAGCGCGACGATCCGGAAGTCGCGGGCCGGCATGGCACGTACTAGCTGGTCGCACCAGACGCTCACCCCGCCCGCTGCGTAGGGGTATCCGCCTTCGCTCACGAGGGTGACAGATGACCTGAGCGAGCCAGTACCGCGGCGGTCGACCGCCGGCGGCCGGCCAGGCGCCGGCGCGAGACGCCGGTTGGGCTCAGCTCGGTGTCGAGCGCGCGAGCTGCCAGGCGTCCTGATCGGGACAGGCAAGGCCATGGCGGAGAGTCGCCATTCGGGGTGCGCGCGGTGCCGAGGGCCGGACGGCGACGGGGTGTGGGAACTGAGGGATCGAGGCTGGGGGAGGATGCTGAGCGGCCTCCGACCAGGTGATGCGTTCGGGTTCATCCACGAACCTGTCCGGAGGGAGGCAGCCGGAAGGACTGCAGGCGCGCCACCGCAAACCCCCCGTTGTATAAGCTGCCGGGGCGACTGGGCCCGGCAGGACGTGCGCTTACGGTTAAACAATCTCATACAGAACGCGCCGTCGGCAGCGTTTCCAGCAAACTGGGTCACCCCACCCGCACCCTCAGCAACCGGCACGCGCAGGGGATTCCGATCACCAGGACGATCAGGAGCATCCGCAGTCCTGCGAAGGGGGGCAGGCGAGCGCGCAGGCAGGGAAGACGGGTACCCGCGCGGTCAGTGCGGTCGGGGTTGCGGGCCGCCGCGGTGCGGTGGCCGGTGACCGTGGTGCGGTGGGTTCTGGCCGTGGTGCGGTGGGTTCTGGCCGTGGTTCGGCGGGTTCTGGCCGTGGTGCGGCGGACGTGGGCCCGGCGCCGGCGCGCTGCTGCTGGGGGGGCTGCTCGACGGGGCGGGCGCGGTGGTCGGGGCGCTGGTCGGCGCGGTGGTCGGGGCGCTGGTCGGCGCGGTGGTCGGGGCGCTGGTCGGCGCGGTGGTCGGGGCGCTGGTCGGCGCGGTGGTCGGGGCGCTGGTCGGCGCGGTGGTCGGGGCGCTGGTCGGCGCGGTGGTCGGGGCGCTGGTCGGCGCGGTGGTCGGGGCGCTGGTCGGCGCGGTGGTCGGGGCGCTGGTCGGCGCGGTGGTCGGGGCGCTGGTCGGGGCGCTGGTCGGCGTCGAGGCCGGAGTGCCGCTCGGCACGGTCGGCTGGCTGCTGGACGTCGCCGAGCTCGTGGGGCCTGCTGGAGGCGGGAGGACCAGCGGCGGCCGAGCGGTGCCGGTGGCCGTGCTCGGCGCGCCGGTCGGGGTGGCGATCGCCGTGATGCCGGTGCCGGCCGGGGTCGACGGCAGGCTGACTCTGACGAGCACGGCGCCGGCGAGCTGCTGCACGACGACTGGGCCGGTCGTCGTCGTCGACCAGGTTCCCGGGTCGGACTTCGCGGCCAGGCTGCCGGCAGCGGTGGCCAGCGCGGGCGATGTGGTCGGGGCCGATGAGGAGCTGGGCCGGCTTGCCGGGTCGTCGGTGGCCGGGTCCACGGCCTGACCCGGCCGAGAGCTGGCGCCCCGGTCGGCCAGGGCGGACGCGATCGCCGAGCCGTCGTCCGCCGTCCCGTTCAGGTACGTCAGGCCCAGCCCGACCGCCGCCAGGCTGGCGACGGCCACGACGATGCCGGCCGCTCCACGGCCGCCGACCGTTGTCACCGGCGTGGTGCCAGTCGTCGTGTCTGATGGAAAGAGCAGGTCGGAGACGCCGTGCCCGGCCGCCGAGAGCCCGGCCGGCCAGGCCCGGTAAAGGCCGGCGTCCGCGGCCACACCGGCCAGCTCCGCCAGGCGCCCGGCGGCCTCGGCCGCACAGGGGCGGCGAGAGCGGCGCGGGGAGAGCAGCGCCAGGACCAGGGCGGCGACGTCCTCTGGCATGTCGGCCGGCAGCACCGGGTCGACCCGGCCCTGCCACGGGTCGGTGGCGCCCGAACGCAGCGCCGGGAGCCGGCCGGTGGTCAGCTCGTGCAGCAGCACGCCGAGGCTGAACAGGTCCGAGGCCGGCGCCGGACGACGGCCGGCCGCGACCTCGGGCGCGACGTACGGGCTCACCGGCAGGCTCCGGCCCGCGCCCGGGTCGAGCGCGGGCGCCAGGCCGAAGTCGGACAGCCGCGGTAGCCCGTCCTGCGAGTCCGGGGCCAGCAGGACGTTCTCCGGCTTGAGGTCGGCGTGCACCATCGCGCGGGCGTGCAGCGCGGCCAGGCCGTCAGCCACCAGCGACAGCAGGGCCAGGCTCTCACCGACGGTGCGGTCCTGCGCCGCCCAGGACCGCAGGTTGCCGCCGTCGACCAGCTCGGTGACGACGGCCACGCTGCTGCCGTCGTCGACGACGTCCAGGAAGCGGACGAGGCGCGGGTGGTCGAGACCGGCCAGCTGCTCACCGGTGGCGAACAGCCGGTCGACGACGGCCTCGTCGACCAGCAGCTCGGTGCGCACGAACTTGAAGGCGACCGGCCGGCCGTCCGAGCGCCGCACAGCCCGGTGCACGACGCCCAGCCGGCCATGACCGAGCGTCTCGGCGATCTGGTAGCTGCCGCTCGGTGGTTCGGTCCCCATGGCCGGCCAGGCTACCTGGGGTGGCCTTCAGCGGACAGAATCTGACGAATCGCCAACTGGGGTGGTCCGCCGTTGGCAATGCGGGCCCGATCACCCCATGATCGCCGTGCGGTCGCCCGACCCGCCCACGAGGACGGGCCGATCCTACGAGCTGACGGCGACCATGGCCGGGGAGGTGAGGCCTACCCGGGCAGCTCGGCGAGGTAAGTCGCCAGGTTCTGCAGCGTCTGCTGGCCACCCTCGACGGCGTGGTAGCGCTCGACCGCTTCCTGCCGCTGCTCCCGGGTGTTGAACACCGTACGCAGCTCGACCAGCGTGCCCGACCCCTCGACCGTGAGCGTGAGCACGGCGTCGAACGCCTGCGGGTCGTCGCGGCGCTCCCCGTGCCGCATGGCGATCCGCTCCGGCGGGACGACGTCGGTCCAGCAGATCCACTCGGCGTAGTCCGTGCCGTCGGGTCCGTGCATGACGAAGTCCCACTCCTGGCCGACGCCGAACCCGAAGGCTCGGGTGGTGGTGGTGAACCCGTCCGGGCCCCACCACCGGGACAGGTGCCGCACCTGGGTGAAGGCCTCGAACACCACCTCGCGCGGCGCGTCAATGACCCGGGTGATCACGATCTCGCGGTCGGCCGCGGCTGACTGCGCGGGTGCGTGCGAACTTGTCGCTGCCATGTCCTTACTCCTGCTCTGGTTGCCGTTCGCGTGCCTGCGCGGGGGCTTCCTGGCGGGAGTCCGCCTGTCGTAGCTCCTGGACGTAGGCGTCCAGCCGGTCGAAGGTCTCGTTCCAGAACCGTTCGAAGCCACCGGCCCACTCGTGCACCGGTCGCAGCCCCCGGGCATCCAGCCGGTACAGGCGCTGCTTGCCCACCCGGCGGTCGCGCACCAGGCCGACCTCGCGGAGCACCCGCAGGTGCTTGGAGGCACCCGGCTGTGCCATGCCCAGCTCGTGGGCGAGCTCGGTGACCGGCCGCTCACCGGCCTTCAGCAGCGCCAGGATCTCCCGGCGCTGCGGCTCGGCGATCGCGTTGAACACGTCCGAGGTCGTCGCTGCACGCGCCATGGCGCTATCGTATGCCGGTATCGGCATGCGTCAAGCCCCGCGGCACCCTCACCGAGGTCGTGTGACGATGACGCGGTGGGACGTGACCGTGCTGACCTGAGCGCCCGGTACGAGCGCTACCTCAGCTGCTGCAACGAGCGCCGCCTCGAGGAGCTGCGCGAGTATGTCTCCGAGCAGGTGAGTGGATCTGCGCCCACCGACGGGCTGGCCGCCTACATCGAGGGCGTCCGCGCCGTGTGCACCGGCTTCCCGGACTACCGGTGGGAGCTGCAGGAGCTGGTCGTCGAGGGCGACACCATTGCGGCGCGGCTGATCGGTGAGGGCACGCACACGGGGCGGTTCGCCGGCCGCGAGCCCACCGGCCGCAGGGTCAGGATCCAGGAGCTGGTCATCTACCGGTTCGCCGACGGCAAGATCATCCGGTGCTGGGGCGACCTCTACCCCGTGGTCCGTGACGCGCTGACGGCGCCGGACGGGGACTGACCCGTTCTGCAGACGGCCGGCGGGTGATCACGGGCGAAGATGCGGCGCAGGCGAACCTGCGGAAATTGCCGAATAGGCTACCGCGCAAACGGCGGGCACGGTTACAGTGTCGCAATCGACGAAGGTCCGAGACGGGGGACTCTCGGTCGACCTTGAGCGCCATAGACCAGCGGCGCCATCTCGTTCCTGATTACCCGCATCGTGGGCCCCGGACACCGTCGACCGGAGGGCTCAGTCTGGAGTCGACATGAACGAGATCGCCGTCCGGTGGCGTCAGCAGAGCAGCGCCACCAGGGCTGTCATCCTCGCCGGCGCAGCGCTTCTCGCCATCGTCATCGTCTGGAAGATTCTGCCCTTGATGTTGGCCGCCATGGGGGTCGGCCTCCTTCTCACGGTGCTCTTCGTTCCTTACTGGGCTCCGACCATCGTGGCGTTCATCCGCCACCACCCGAGCAAAGGCGCGGTGCTGGCGCTCAACTTCTTCGTGGGGTGGACGTTCATCGGGTGGGTGCTCTCCTTGGTCTGGGCCCTGTCGAACAACTCCGGTCAAGCCGGCCAGCCCGCCGTCGTGGTGAACAACAACTTCGCGCAGCAGCCGGCCCCTTTCACCCAGGCACCGGCGCAGTACCGGGTCGGCGACGTCGTGGGCAGCCAGCGCTTCGACGGCACCCGGTGGGTGGAGCTGCCGCAGCAGCGGGCAGCGATGGACGAGCCGCCGGGCAACGTCTTCAGGCAGCCCGAGCCCCCTCGCGGAGCCACGCCGCAGTAGGGGGGCGGGTAGGCCAGACAGGTCGACAGAGGATCGCGACGAGGTCGAGGGATCCGCCCAACGGGGTGAGCGGATCCCTCCGATCTCGTCGCGATCACGGAGACTAAGCGGCGCGATCACGGTGGAGCAGGAGCGCGATCACGGCAGGAGGCGGACGGGCGTCA
This sequence comes from uncultured Actinomycetota bacterium, assembly GCA_963821825.1. GTDB lineage: Bacteria > Actinomycetota > Actinomycetes > Actinomycetales > Kineosporiaceae > CAWGFD01. Next base: position 2,811,530 of record CAWGFD010000002.1, on the reverse strand, counting down.
GGGGGTGGGCGCCACCGAGAGCACGACCGCGGAGGGCTCCCGGGGCAGGGTGACGGTGAGCACGCCGTCGGTGGCCGACCAGGACCAGGTCGCCGTGGTGTCCTTGGGGTAGACGGCAGACACGTCGACGGAAGCCCCGGCGTAGGCGGGTAGCGGCAGCTGCACCGACTCGGGGGAGTCCCCGGCCGCGGAGGGCCGCCGCCAGACCTGCAGCAGCGTGCCGTCGTCGTCGGCCAGGCCGGAGGCGACCCAGGCGTCGTACCAGCCGGGCAGGCTCAGCGGCCAGACCCCGACCGAACGCCGGATCCGGGCCCGGATCGCCTTGTAGGCGGCCACCCCGGCGGCGACCCGGTCGAAGGCGTCGGGGGAGAGCTGGTCGATCCGCCCGGACAGGTGGACCCGGCCGAGCAGGGCGTTGACCACGGTCAGGTCGTTGACGTCGGGGCTCCAGTCCGGCTGCGGGTAGGCCCAGATCGCGGCCTGCTCGGGCGCCAGGGACGCCGGCGCGGACGCCGCGATCGGCACGTAGGCCAGCGGGTCGGTCTGGTCACTGGTGGACTGCAGGTTCATCCGGGACAGCTGGGCGTAGTCCACCCGCATCCCGCCGGAGGAGCAGTTCTCGATCACCAGGTCGGGGTGGCGGGCGAACACGCCGTCCAGCCAGGCCGAGAACGCTCGGTTGTGCCCGAGCAGCCCGGCGCCGGGGGAGGAGGCCTGCACGTCGGTGCCGTGGCCGATGTTGAGGTTGTAGTCGAACTTGAAGTAGCCCACCCCGAACTCGGCGACCAGCCGGTCGATGGTGGCGTCCAGGTGCTCGATGACCGCCGGGTGGCGGAAGTCCAGCTGGTGGCGGCCGTTCTCGGTCAGCGGCTGCCCGTCGCGGGAGAACAGGGCGGCGGCCGGCAGCCGGCGCAGCAGCGGGCTGTTCACCCCGACCACCTCCGGCTCCAGCCACAGGCCGGGCACCATGCCGGCGGCGGTGATCGCCTCGGTCACCTCGCCCAGCCCGCCGGGAAAACGGGTGGTGGAGGGCTGCCACTCACCGACGGAGTCCCACCAGCCGGGCTCATCGGAGTACCAGCCGGCGTCGATCACGAAGTACTCCGCGCCGGCCCGGGCCGCGGCCGCCACCAGCGGCAGCAGCTTGTCGGTGGTCGGGTCGCCCATCAGGCAGTTCATGTAGTCGTTGAAGATGACCGGGCAGTTCACCACGTCGGCGTTCGGGCGGCGGATCGCCCGCCGCTGCGCGGTCATCTCGCCCAGCGCGCCGTCCAGGCCGCCGGTGGAGACGGCCAGCGAGACCGGCACGCCGGTGAACGAGTCGCCGGGCGCCACGGTGATCGCGGCGTCGTGGTCCAGCGCGGTCGGCCCGCTCATCGTCACGTACAGGGTGCGGCGGCGGTCCATCGCCTGCCACTGCCAGGGCCCGTTGTGCTCGATCTGCCAGGTCCACGCGGTGCCGGTGGCGGTGTCCATGACGGCGCCGACCGGCAGGTGGTCCCCGGTGGACCAGCTGCCGTACCCGCGGACGGCGAAACAGCCCAGGGAGGAGTCGTTGCCGACCCCGACGTGCCCGATGTCGACGACGCCGGCGGCCTCCAGTCCGGTCTGCTGCCAGCGGAACTCCGCGTCCCAGGCGTTGCGGGCGTGCGCCAGCCGCAGCCGGTCCGGCTCGGTGGCGATCGGCGCGAGGCTGAACCCGGTCAGGTTCAGGCCGGACAGGTAGCGCAGCGACACCGGCTCGGCTCCGGTGTTGGTCACCGAGCTCCAGGTGCGCAGCGCCGCGGTGCCGGCGTGGTGCTCGAACCGGGTGCGCACGACCAGCCCGGCTTGGGCGTCCAGCTGGATGACCTCCAGCCAGTCCAGGCCGTCGCTGCTGCCGCCGGCCTGCCCGGCGAACCGCAGGCCGGCGGAGTCGCGGTAGTGCCGGTGCTGGGCGTGCGGGCTGGCCGGCCGGCGGCCCTGCACCCCGGTGGACAGCTCCACCAGCGGCGCGGCGAGGGCGTGGGCGTCGGCCCGGCCGACCGGCGACGTCGTGCCCGCGGGCAGCGCGGAGACCATCTGCACGGGGGAGTCGGCTTCGGCGAGCAGGGTCAGCCGGCCCGCCCCGAACGCCCAGGTGATCACCCCTGGCGCGGGCGGCAGGTCGGCCGGGTCGAGGTCGGCGACGGCGGGGGAGTCCTGCTGGGAGATGCTCATCGATCAATTCTCCAAAGGAAGGCGGCGCAGCGGGAGGCAGGGGTTCACTTCAGGCCGGACTCGGCCACGCCCTGCACGAACTGCTTCTGGAAGACCAGGAACACGATGACGACCGGGATCATCGAGATCAGGGTGATGGCCATGATCTCGTCCCAGGGGTGGGAGTAGGCGCCGTTGAGGGAAGCCAGGCCGACCGAGGCGGTGTAGTTCTGCGGGGACTGCAGCGCCACCAGCGGCCAGACGAAGTCGTTCCAGCGCCAGACGAAGGTGAGGATGGTCAGGACGGCGACCAGCGGGCCGCTCATCGGCACGATGATCCGGAAGAACACGGCCAGCTCGCCGGCGCCGTCCACCCGGGCGGCCTCGATGATCTCGTCCGGCAGGGCGGCGATGAACTGGCGGGCCATGAAGATGCTGATCGCCTGGGCCGCGCTGGGCAGAATGACCGCCCACGGGGAGTTGACCAACCCGATCTTGGAGATGATCACGAACGCGGGCACCATCAGTACCTGGATCGGCACCATGATCGTGACCAGCATCAGACCGAACAGCACGTTGCGGCCGCGGAACCGGAACTTGGCGAAGGCGTACCCGGCGAGCAGGCTGATCAGCACCGAGATCACGCAGCTGACCGCGGCGATGAAGGTGGAGTTCCACAGCCACCGGCCGACCGGCTGGTCGGCGAATGCCCGGCCGAAGATGCCCAGGTCCACCCGCTGCGGCCAGAGCCGGAAACCGGTGCCCTGGGCCAGGCCGCCGGGGCTGACCGCGGTGACCAGCACCCAGTACACCGGGAACAGCATGACCAGCCCCCCGAGCAGCAGGAGCGCCCAGACCAGCCAGCGGCCGGCGGTCATCCGATCCTGGCGGCGGACCGGACGCCGGGTGCGGGTGGTGACCGGTGGCGCGGACGAGGAGGTTCCGGGGTGCACGGTGGTCATGCGAACTCCTCGGTCTTGCGGGCCAGCCGGTTGCGCAGCGCGGTGAGCAGCAGCAGGGCCAGCACCAGGATGACCCCGAGCGCCGAGGCGTAGCCCATCTGCCCGTCGGTGAAGGCCGAGCGGAAGATGTATTGCACCAGAACGGTGGTGGAGAACCCGGGGCCGCCGCCGGTCAGCACGTAGATGACATCGAAGGCCTGCAGGGAGAACACCACGTTCAGCACCAGCAGCAGGTAGGTGGTGGGCCGCAGCAGCGGCCAGACGATCGCGGTGAACCGGCGCCAGGCGTTGGCGCCGTCCATCTCGGCGGCCTCCAGGAGGGAGAGGTTGATTCCCTGCAGCGCAGCCAGGTAGGTGACCATGCAGAAGCCGATCCGGCCCCAGACCACAGCCAGGACCAAGGTGACCATCGCCCAGCTCGGCGACGTCAGCCAGCCCACCCGCGGCAGGCCCAGCTGGACCAGGGCGGCGTTGGCGATCCCATTGTCGGCGTTGAAGATCCAGGCCATGACCAGGGAGACGGCGACCCCGGAGACGACCATCGGCAGGAAGTACAGGCTGCGGATCACCGCCCGGCCGGGCAGCTTGCGGTTCAGCAGCACGGCCAGCAGCAGGCCGAGCGCGGCGCTGGTCGGCACCGTGCCCAGGGTGAACACCACGGTGTTCTGGACCGCCGTCCAGAACAGCGGGGTGCTGAACGCCTGGCGGTAGTTGTCCACTCCGTTGAACGATCCGCCGCCGAACACCTGCACGTTCTCGAAGCTCAGCACGAAGGAGACGACGATCGGGGCGAAGGCGAACACGCAGAACAGCGCCAGGCTGGGCGCGATGAACAGCCAGGGCGCGGCGACCGGCATCCGGCCGCGGCCGCGCCGCGGCGGCGGGGGGACGGCGGCGGCGGTCGCCGGGGTGGTCTCAGCCAACGACACCGGCAACCCCCTGGGCGATGGCCTTGGCGGTGGCCTGCGGGCTCTTCTGGCCGGTGAAGCACAGGTCGAGCTGGTCGGCCAGCACCTGGTTGATCGGGTTGAACAGCGGGCCGGTCTCGATCGCGGCCATGTCGGCCGGCACGGTGGTGGCCTGCTTGCTGAACAGCGCCATCTGGGACTGCTGGGAGGCGAAGCTCAGGTCCGAGCCGGTGAGCGAGGTGCGCACCGGCAGGAACAGGTCGTGCTCGCAGAAGTACTTCATGTTCGCCTTGCTGCAGATGAACTGGATGAAGTCAGCGGCCACCGCGGGGTTCTGCGCGTCCTTGGTGACCGAGAGCAGGTTCCCGCCCAGGTCGGAGGCGGCCGAGACGTCCCGCGGCATGTAGGTGACGTCCCACTGGTCCTGCTTGAGGCCCTTGGCGACGTCGGACATCAGCCAGTCACCGTAGATCATCATCCCGGCCTGGCCGGTGACGAAGGCGTTGATGGTGGAGGCGTCGGCCGAGCCCTTGATCGTGTTGGACTTGGGCAGGTAGCCGCCGTTGTACAGGTTCTGGAACCAGGCGATGGCCTCCACCCCGGCGGTGTTGTCGATGGCCGGGGTCTTCCCGTCGGCCTCGAACAGGGAACCGCCGTGCATGTACAGGAACGGCAGCCAGCGGTAGGCGGTCGGCACGCCGCCGAAGCCGTAGGTCAGCGCGTACTTGCCGGTGGCCTTCTTGACCTGGTCGGCCACGGTCATGAACTGGTCCCAGGTCCAGGCCTGGGCCAGGCCGCCGGGCACCGAGATGCCGGCGTTCTTGAACAGCTCGGTGCGGTAGTAGGTGGCGAAGGTGTCGGTGTGCTGGGGGATGCCGAAGGTCTTGCCCTTGTACTGGGCGGCCTTCCAGAACGTGTCACCGAAGTCCTTGCCGTAGCCGGCGGGCAGGTAGTCGTTCATCGCCACCAGCCCACCGTTCTGGGCGTAGCGACCGAACTGCTGCCAAGTGATCCGGATGATGTCCGGGGCTCCGCCGCCGGCCAGCTGGGTGGTGAACCACTGGTTGAAGTCACCTCCGGGCGTCTCCTGCACCTTGATCTTCACCTTGGGGTGGGTCTTGGTGTACTCGGCAGCGAACTTCTTGTAAGTGACGATGTCGGTAGGGATCTGCCACGACGAGAGCACCAGGTTCGCCTCGGCGTTGGGGCCGGCGGTCTGCCCGCTGCTGCTGCCGCCCCCGCCACAGGCGGAGAGAAGCGGGGCGCCGGCCAGCGAACCGGCGGCCAGGGCGCCCCAGCCGAGCAGCGAGCGCCGGGAGACCTCGCCCCGCGTGGGCGTGGGCTGCGCCGCGCCGGGCGACCTGCGGGGCTGGGGGCCGGTGGGGTGGCTCATGGACTCCTCCTCGAGTCGGTAGCGAACGTTCACACTGTGAACGTTCGCCGTCCAGGTGCTGATGACTGATGGGCTGTTCGGGGGTGTGGTGACGCAGTCGACTCGGCCCACTACGGGGTGCCGTCGCTGCGTCCACTGTGAACGTTCGCACCCAGGTGGTCAACCCTGTCGAGGCAAGATTCTTCGGGCCTGCCAGGGCCGCGTGGCGGCCACCACTGGGCGGTTGCAACGTCAATATCCTGCCCGGGTGACCTCCCATCGACGGCCCGGGCTGATCGACGTCGCCGCGCAGGCCGGGGTCTCCTACCAGACGGTGTCCCGGGTGATCAACAACTCCGGCCCGGTGGCCGCCCGGACGCGGGAGCGGGTGGAGGCGGCCATCGCCCGGCTGGGCTACCACCCCAACGACGCGGCGCGAGCGCTGAAGACCGGCCGCGGCAACGCCGTGGTGGTGTTCACCTCCAGCACCACGCACTACGGCTACGCCAACTGCCTGGAAGGGGTGGAGGAGGCGGCCCGGGCGGCAGACTTGAACGTGGCGATCCGGGTACTGCCGAGTGAGGACGAGCAGGAGATCGAACGGATCGTCCAGGCGGCGCTCTCCCAGCCCGTGTACGGCGCGATCTCCCTGACGCACGACCCGATGGGGGAGCGGGCGATGGACCTGATCCCGGCCCGGGTGCCCGCGGTGGCGCTCGGCGGCTCGCCGCACACCTCCCGGTCCTACGCCACCCTGGACGAGGAGGGCGGCGCCCGGGCGGCGGTCAAGTACCTGCTGGAGCTCGGGCACGAGACGGTGCACTACATCGGGCCGTCCTCACACCACAAGAGCACGACGCGCGCCGCGGGATGGCGGGCCGAACTGCTCGCTGCCGGCCGGGCGGTGCCGCGGCGAATACCTGCGGACTGGTCGGTGCAGTCGGGCGCACGGGGTGGTCAGACGCTTCTGCGCCGGCCAGGAGTGACCGCCGTGCTGTGCGGGAACGATCAGGTGGCCATCGGAGTGATCCGGGTGCTCACCGGCGCCGGCCGGTCGGTGCCGGGGGATGTGTCAGTGATCGGGTTTGACGACGAACCGATCGCGGCGTACGTACGACCGTCGCTGACCACCGTGCGGCAGGAGTTCGTGGCGGTCGGGCGGACCGCGGTGGAACTGTTGCGGGGGGAGGTGGAGCAGGGCTCCATTGCGCCGAAGGCAGCCCTGAGCGACACGGTCCTTGTTCGTCGCGAGAGCACGGGCCCCGCCGCCCCCGGGCAGCGGACCTCTCGGCGGCGCAGGAACTCGACGTGCGCCGCTCCATCTGCGTCAGGAGACCGATAGCGCCCGGCGCTACCTGCGAGCAGGCTGAGGTCCGAGGCGCGGCTCGACGTCAACTTGGCGCCGCTCCACCTCACGCACGTCCCGCACCTCACCAGCCGACTGCATCGCAACCGGCACCAACGACGAGCCAACCCGCCGCTCACCAACCCACACCACGAACAGCGCCACGATGATCCCCAGCCCCAACCCCGCCGCCAGCGCCGCCAGGATCGACGAGCGCGACTGACGAGGTCGCGGCCTGCGCCGGCTCGATCACCGTGGTGGTCGTCGAGTTGTTCAGCTGAGCCGCGGCGCCCTGCACCACCGGCACGTAGGCGGCGGCCACCTTCTGCGCGGTCGCGGCGTTCGGGGCGGTCACCTTCACCTGCACCAGCCCGGTGCCCGGGGTGGTGGAGGAGGACTCCGACCAGGTCGAGGCGGCGGCTCCGGTGGAGCGTGCCACCGATGCGGTGGCGGGGGCGGCGTCCACCGAGGCGCTGACCGCGGGCATCAGGGCGCCCAGGGTGTCGACCAGCGAGCCGGTGGCCTTGGCCACCGACACGTTCAGCGTGGTGGTCGAGCTGTAGCTGGCCGCCCGGGTGGCCGCCACCGCCACCGCGACCACCGGGATCAGGATCAGCGCGGCCAGCGCGGTCAGCAGGTAGGTGCGGCGCGAGGCCCGCGCTCGGGGCGTGCCGGCGGTGTCGTTGCTCAACGGAGTGCTCCTGTTCGGTCCAGCGGGGGCAGATCTGCTCGTGCGGGGCGCAGCGGGGGAGTGGAACGACGTTCGGGCCCCCAGGCGGCCGCGCAGGCGGCCAGTCCGAGGGCCAGGCCCAGGGTCAGGGCCAGCCGGGGTTTCTCGAAGATCGACTCGACGCCGCCCTTGACCATCAGCTCGACCACGGCCACGCCGGCCGCGACCGACAGGGCCGCCAGCGGGCCCCGGCCGGCCAGGCCCAGCCGCAGGCTGGAGACGATCGTCGAGGCCGCGGCCAGCACCAGCAGGGCCACCCCGACCAGGCCACCCCGCACGGCCGCGTCGATCTCGATGTTGTGCGTGAGGTCACCGCGGACCAGGCCCGCGTTGCCCTCCTCGTAGTGCAGGTACATGGTGGCCAGCCCGTTGCCGACCCACGGCCGGGCCTCGATCAGCCCCGCCGCCGCCGTCCACTGGTTGATCCGGGACTGGCTGGACTGCGCCTTGGCCGTGCTGTCGTACCGGGAGAAGACGGCGCTGGCCGAGCCGCTGGCCGCCGAGGAGGCCAGCCCGAGGCCGACCGCGACCAGCACGCCGCCGGCGGCGAGCACCACGACGTTGCGCAGCTGCCGGCCGGTCAGCCAGGCCGCCCCACCCCGGGCGGCCAGCACCAGGCACCAGCCCAGCGCCACCACCCCGGCGGCCCAGCCGATCAGGCCGGCCCGCTGGGTGGAGGCGAACGGCACCAGCGACATCGCCAGCCCGGCCACCACCAGCGCCGCGCGGTGCCGCACGCCGCCGACCACGGCCGCGCTCAGCGCCAGCAGCGCCGCGACCCCGAACAAGGAGGAGGCGTCTCCGCCGACGGTGCCCAGGCCGGCCACCGGCAGCACCGAGGAGGCCCGCTTGATCGAGACGCCGGCCAGGCTCGCCCCGACCAGGAACACCGAGACCACCGCGCCCGCCCCGGCCAGCGCCGGTAGCCAGCGCGAACGCAGGATCTCCCGCGGGCGCACGGTGGCCACCAGCAGGAACCCGGCCACCACCTGCAGGATGCCCAGGCTCTGGTACAGCACCTCGGTGGCCGGGTGGTGCAGCAGGAACCCGCGCACCCCGGCGACCAGCATCCAGACCGCGAACGCCGCCCAGGCCAGCACGAACAGCGGGCTGTGCCGGGCGAAGCGCAGCTCCGGCACCCCGGCACCCGCACCCCCCGGCGGGCGGCGTCCGGGTCGAGCACGGCGCGCAGCACCGGGCGGGCCAGCCGCAGCGCCACCACCACGAAGGTGACGAACGCGGCCAGCGACATGCTGCCCGGGCCCAGGTGCACCTTGAACATCCCGCCGGCCGGGCCGGTGGCCGAGGAGCTGACGTCGGGGTAGAGGATCGCGTCGGCGAAGACCAGCACGACCACCGCACCGAGGGTGGCGACCCGGCGGCCGGCCAGCTCCAGGGCGGCCACCGCCACCACCACGGCCAGCGAGGCCAGCAGGTGGGGGTTGAGCAGGGCGGCTAGCAGCTGCATCGGCGCCGGCCGCCCGCCTCGAGCTGGGAACTGGTCATGTCGTCCTCTCACACCGCACTCCCGCGAACAGCGGGCGAAGGTCACGTGCCGCGGTCGGAGCGGACAGCCCTGTGCGTCTCCGGAACTGTGCGTGAACTTACCAGCGCGCAGAGCCCTCGAAGCCGCATACTCCGAAGTACATCTCAGGAACTGCCCGTGACCACGCCCCCCGGACGGGCCACTCGACCCTCAGGAGAGACAGCTCTGGTGGCACGCTTTGCCTGGCCATCGCGGCAACGGCCGCGCCCGCCCCGACGTCCCCGCCGACGTCGGCTGGTGGCGGCTGTGACCGTGCTCACGCTGGCCGCCGCCACCCTCGCCGGCCTGGCCGTCAGCGGCCGGCGGGCCGGGCCCGGCGCCCCGGCCGCGGCCAAGGCCCCGCTGATCGCCACCCTGGGCGCCTACACCGGCTCCGGCCGGGACGGCGCCGGCCGGCAGGTCGCCTTCCAGGACTGGCTCGGCCAGCCCGTGCGGTACGCCCTGGACTACGGCAGCGCGGCCGGCGGCTGGTCGGGCATCGTGCAGCCGGACGCCGCACTCAGCGCCTGGCAGAAGGCCTGGGCGGGGGAGGACGCCGCCGCCGAGGCAGCTACCGGCTCAGCCAGCGCCCCGGTGCACCGCCGGCTGGTCTACTCCGTGCAGCTGTTCCCGACCGCGGTCGGCCAGCAGCTCGGCCACGCCAGGGCCCTGCAGCAGTGCGCGGCCGGCGCCGACGACCAGCACTGGGCCACCCTGGCCCGCACCCTGCTCCGGCACGGCATGCCCGACACCATCGTGCGCCCCGGCTGGGAGATGAACGGGGACTGGTTCGACTGGTCGGCCGGCGGTCACGAGCAGGCCTACATCGGCTGCTTCCGGCACCTGGTGGACGCCATGCGCGCGGTACCCGGCCAGCACTTCACCTTCACCTGGAACGTGGCCATCGGCCCCTCCGCCAGCGCGGCCGAGAAGGCCTGGCCGGGCGACGCCTACGTCGACGACGTCGGGGTGGACATCTTCGACTGGACCTGGGCCACCGGCGTCTACGGCAACTCCGCCCAGCAGAGCACCGCCCAGCGGGCCCAGGCGGTGCGCACCGCCTGGGCCACCAAGCTGAACGGCGACCACGGGCTGCGGTACTGGGCCGCCTTCGCCCAGGCCCACGGCGCCACCCTCTCCTTCCCGGAGTGGGGGCTGGCCCGGCGGTTCGTCGACGACAACGGCGGCGGTGACAACCCCTACTTCATCGCCCAGATGCTGGCCTTCATCGCCGACCCCGCCCACCACGTGCGCTACGCCTGCTACTTCAACACCGTCAGCCAGGACGCCGACCACCGGCTCACCCCGCTGCCCGGCGTGCGGGGCGGCACCCCGTTCCCGGACGCCGCCGCCCTGTACCGGCGGACCATCCAGTCGGCCACCGCCGCCCCGTCCGCGACGGCCCTTCAGCGGTCGCCGGGCGGCTCGCCCAGCCCCGCCGGCTGAGCCGCCGGCACCAGCAGCACCAGCACGACAGCACCAGCACGAACAGCAGCACCAGCACGAGGGGGAACCATGTCAGGCAGGTCGAGCATCACCTCCCGCCGGCCACCACGGCTGCTGCGCGCCGCGATCGCCCTCGCGCTGCTGGCCGTCGCCGCCGTGCTGGCCCCCGGGCCGGCCCGGGCCGCCGCGAGCTGGACGCACGTGATGGTCGACTTCGGCACCTCGACCAGCCCGATGGCCGCCGGCGACCTGCGCGACGACGGCCAGGCCTACGCCGCCCGCACCGGAACCGACCAGGGCAGCGCGGCTGGCCTGGCCCTGGCCTACGGCTGGGTGTCGGTGGGCACCAGCACCCCGCTGGACATGACCAGCTGGGGCCGGTTGCGGGCCAACAAGAACGTCACCGACCCCCGGCTGCTCAGCCTGGTGCACCTGCAGCCGACGGCGAGCACCCAGGCGGCCTGGGAGCTGGCCGTCGACCCGGGGTTCTACACCGTGACCGTCGGCGCTGGGGACGCCGGACCCGGTCTACGACAGCGTGCACACCCTGAACGTGGAGGGCCACCGCGCGGTCGGCCCCTACACCCCGACCAGCAGCGACCGGCTGCGCAGCGGCACGGTCACCGTGCAGGTGCTGGACGGCCGGCTGACCATCACCCCGACCGGCGGCAGCAACACGAAGATCACCTACGTCGACGTGCAGCGGGCGGCGGCCCCGACCCCGGTCAAGGTCGACTTCGGCACGGCGTCCTCGCAGCCGCCGGCCGGCTGGAGCCTGGACACCGGCGCGCCGCTGGCCGCCCGCGACGGCCGCACCTGGGGCTGGGTCGCGCCCGGCACCCGCACCCCCCGGGACCTGACCGCGCTGGCCCGTCAGCGCGGCGCCCGCTCCTCCCCGGACGCCCGGTTCACCAGCTTCGTGCACCTGCAGTACGGCTCGGACCAGGCCGCCTGGGGCGACTGGCAGGTCGAGCTGCCGGACGGCAGCTACCAGGTCGCGGTCGGGGTCGGTGACCCCAGCGCCACCGACTCGGTGCACGAGGTGACCGCCGACGGCGTCACCGTGGTCGGCCCGTTCACGCCCAGCAGCGCCACCCGGACGGCCACCGGCAGCGCCGTGGTCGACGTCACCGACGGCGTGCTGACCCTGCACGCCACCGGCCAGAACACCAAGCTGGCCTGGGTGCAGATCGACGAGGCGCCCGCGCAGGGCCCGGCGGTCGCCAGCCAGTGGAAGGTCGACTTCGGCGCCCGGACCAGCGTGCCGGCCAGCGGCTACCTGCTCGACGACGGCGCACCCTACGCCGACCACGGCGCCGACAGCTACGGCTGGGTGGTGCAGGGCACGCACACCCCGCTGGACCTGACCCTCAACGGGCGCCAGCGCGCCTCCACCGACACCGACGTGCGGGTCAAGTCGCTGGTGCACATGCAGTACCCGGCCGCCGCGCCCGCCTCCTCCGGCACCTCCACCCCCGGCTCGTGGGAGCTGGCCGTGCCCAACGGCAGCTACCTGGTGCAGGTCGGCGCGGGGGACGCTGCGGCCAACTACGACAGCGTGCACGCCATCACCGCCGAGGACGTGCCGGTGGTGGCCGCGTTCAAGCCGACCGCCACCGACCGGCTGACCAGCGGCTCCTCCACCGTGCAGGTCAGCGACGGCCGGCTCACGCTGGCCCCCGACGGCACCAACACCAAGATCACCTACGCCGTGGTGACCCGGGTCGACCCGACCCGGCCGCGGATCGCCAACGTCAGCCCGGCCGACGGCGTGAACGGCGTGCCGCGGGACACCCCGGTGGCCGCCGAGCTGGTGCTGCCCAACGCCGCGCTGGACCCGGCCACCGTGACCGGGGCCAACGTCGCCCTGACCGACGTGGCCAGCGGGGTCTCGGTGCCGGCCTCGGTGAACACCTCCGGCGGCGGGGACGTGATCGTGATCTCCCCGACCGACCCGATGAGGGCCAACACGCTGTACGAGTTCACCGTCACCGACCGGGTGAAGGACCTGACCGGGGCGGCCATGCAGCCCTACACCAGCCGGTTCACCACCGGGTACAACGTGGCCGGCACCGGCGTGCCCGGGGTGGCCTTCAGCCGCTCGGCCAGCGGCGCCTCCGGCCACCCCTTCACCAGCCTGCAGATCGGCCCGGACAGGCGGATGTACGCCGCCACCCTGGACGGCACCATCTACCGGTACACGATCGGCGCCGACGGCACGCTCTCCGGTGAGCAGGCCATCACCACGGTGCGCACCCTGAACGGCGGCGCCGACCGCACCGTGGTCGGCCTGGCCTTCGACCCCGCCGCCACGGCCGGCAACCTGATCCTGTGGGTCAGCGACAACGCGCCCTGGACGGGCACCAACGACGTGCCCGACTTCACCGGCTCCATCGACCGGCTGACCGGCCCCGACCTGGCCGCCGGGGCGAAGATGATCACCGGCCTGCCGCGCTCGGCGCACGACCACATGACCAACTCGGTGGCCTTCGGCCCGGACGGCGCGCTGTACGTCTCGCAGGGCTCCAACTCCGGGATGGGCGACCCGGACGTGGCCTGGGCCAACCGCAGCGAGCACCTGCTGAACGCCGCGATCCTGCGGGTGGACACCAGCAGGCTGTCGGCCACGACCGCGCTGAACGTGGCCACCGCGCCGGCCGGCAGCTACGACCCGACCTCGGCCGGGGCGCCGCTGACCCTGTACGCCACCGGCGTGCGCAACGGCTACGACCTGGTCTGGCACAGCAACGGGCACCTGTACGTGCCGGTGAACGGCTCCTCCTCCGGCTCCAACGTGCCGGCCACCCCGGCCACCCTGCCCGCGGCGTGCTCGACCTACCGGCCGGACCTGGCCACCGCCGGACCGTACAGCTACACCGGGGCCCGCTCGGCGGCGATCCCGAACAACCCGCTCTCCCAGACCGACACCATCGACCTGATCGTGCCGGGCGGCTACTACGGCCACCCCAACCCCTCCCGGTGCGAGTACGTCGAGCGCGGCGGGAACCCGACCTCCGGCGTCGACCCGCTGGAGGACCCGGGCTATGAGGTGGGGGTGCAGCCGGACCGCAACCTGCGGCTGGCCGACATCTACGACGTCGGCCAGCACGCCAGCCCGGACGGCGCCATCGAGTACCGCGGGTCGGCCTTCGGCGGGGCGCTCACCGGTAAGATCCTCACGGTCCGTTACAGCGCAGGGAAGGACGTCATGGCGTTGAACCCCACCGGCCCGGGCGGCACGATCGCCTCGGTGGCCACCGGGCTGAGCGGACTGACCGGGATGAGCGACCCGGTCGACCTGACCGAGGACGTCGCCACCGGCGCGCTGTACCTCGCCGAGCTGGGGTCGGGGTCGATCTCCATCGCCCGGCCGAGCGGGCCGTGAGCCGCACCGCCGAGCCGGGCGCCCCCGTCCGCGGCCGGGCCGGGCGGCGCGCGGTGCTGGTCACCGGGGCGCACCGGTCGGGCACCTCGGTGCTCGGTGAGCTGCTCTGCCACGCAGCCGGCACCGCCGAGGTCTGGGAGCCGCTGAACCCGGACTGGGGGCTCACCGCCGTCACCGTGCCCTACCCGGACCTGCCGGCCGGCAGCCGGCGGCCCGAGGTGGCCGCCCTCGGCCGCTACCTGGACACCGGGCTGGGCACCTGGCGGGCCAAGCCGGGCGCCCGGGCGCACGTGCCGCCGGCGGCGCACAACGCGCTGCGGACGGCGAGGATGGCCTGGCGCTGGCAGACCCGGCTGCGGCGGGCGCCGGTCACCGTGGTCAAGGACCCGTTCCTGCTGCTGGGGCTGGGCGTGTTCGCCGAGCGGGCCGGCGGCCCGGCGGTGGTCGCGGTCAAGCACCCCTGCGCGTGGGCGCAGAGCCTGGTCCGGGTCGGCTGGCCGGCGCACCGGCAGGCCACCGCGCTGATGGACCAGCCGGTGGTCCGCGAGGTGGCGCGGGAGGTGCTGCCCGCGCGGCTGCACGGCGTCCGGGACTGGGGCACGCTGGCGCCGCTGGAGGTCGCCGCCGTGACCTGGGCGCTGCTGTACGGCATGGTCGAGCACCAGCTGCTCCAGGGCGCACCCGCGCACGTGGTGGCCATGGAGTGGTTCGCCGACCGGCCGGTGCCGGTGCTGCAGGGCATGTACCGGGCCACCGGGCTGAGCGAGCCGGCCGACCTTCAGGCGCTGGCCGAGCGGTACACCGGCGGTGCCACCGTGCACCCGGGAGCGCAGGTGATCCACCAGCGGCAGCGGGACTCCCGGCGGCTGGCCGGCGCCTGGCGCGAGGAGGTGCCGGCCGCCGACCAGGCCGCCGTCCGGGCCATCGCCGGCGGGGTCTACCAGCGCTTCTACGCCGACTGGGAGGAGCCGATGGCCGGGCCGCCCGCCTGACCCTCGGTGAACGTTCCAGGATCTCGTCACAAGAGTCCCCCTCTCGGCCACGGACTGCTACCGTCGCCTCGTTCTCATGGGTGAGGAATGTCCGCCGTGGCCGAGATGTCGGCCCGGCGGCTGCCGGTCGGCGGCCCCTGGAGCACCCAGAACGCCTCGGTGCTCCACCCCACGCACACCACACAGGCAGCAGGAACGCCGGAGGAACGATGTCCATCGCCGTCACCGGGGCCCGACGCGAGTCGCGCACCCCGCCCCGCATCCTCACCGCCCTGCTCAGCCTGCTGCTCGCGGCGGGGGTGAGCGCCCTGACCGGGGTCGGCGCGGCCCACGCCGCGAGCTACGCGCTGCAGGTGTCCACCTCCCCGGACCGCTCGGCGGCGGCCGGCCTGGACGGCCGGACTCTGTCCGGCGACGTGTACATCTTCGTCGGGCCCGACGCCGGTCTGCGGACGGTCGCCTTCTACCTGGACGACCCGCAGCGCGCCAAGGCGCCCACGCACACCGAGAACACGGTGCCGATGGACCTGGCCGGCGGCTCGGCCAGCACCGCGAACCCATTCGCCACCTCCGCGCTGTCCACCGGCAGCCACACCCTGACCGCCGCGGTGACCGACACCTCCGGGTCGACCACCGTGCTGAGCGCGACGTTCACGGTCAGCGGCGCCCAGCCGGCGGCCTCGCCGTACACCCTGCAGGTCTCGACCTCCCCGGAACGCTCCGCCCCGGCCGGCCTGGACGGGCGCACCGTCTCCGGCAGCGTCTACGTCTTCGTCGGGCCTGACGCCGGGCTGAGCCGGGTCGACTTCTACCTCGACGACCCCCAGCGCACCAAGGCGCCCACCCACACCGAGAACACGGTGCCGATGGACTTCGCCGGCGGCGCACCGGCGGCGCCGAACCCGTTCGACACCTCGAGCCTGTCCACCGGCAGCCACACGATGACCGCGGTGGTCACCGACAGCTCCGGCGTCACCCTGGTGCTGAACGCCACCTTCACCGTGGCCGGCACCAGCACCCCGCCGCCGGCGCCGTCCCTGTTCAGCTCCACCGCACCGGACCGGTCCGCCCCGCACCCGCTGGCCGGGGCCACCGAGACCGGGAAGGTCTACATCTTCATCGCCCCGGACGCCGGCCTGAACACGGTCGACTTCTACCTGGACAACCCCCAGCACTCCGGCACGCCCACGCACTCCGAGGGCTACGCGCCGATGGACTTCGCCGGCGGCTCGGTGAGCGCGGCCGCCCCGTTCGACACCTCGACCCTGACCCCGGGCAACCACACGATCACCGCGGTCACCACCGGCAGCGCCGGCACCGACGTGGTGAACGCGACGTTCTCGGTGGCCGGCGCCGGCACCCCGCCGCCGACCGGCACGCCCGCAGCCGCCGTCAGCTCCCCGGACGACGCGGTGCTGAACCTGCCCGGGCACCGGCTGGTCTTCTCCACCTACTCCTCCCGGGCGACCCCGGCTCGGTCGCTCACCTTCACCAACTCCGGTGACGCGCCGCTGACCATCACCGGCCTGGCCGTGGCCGGCGCGGACGCCTCGAGCTTCTCCCTCGGCCAGACCGCGCTGACCGTGGCCCCCGGCGCGAAGGCGAGCCTGCCGGTCACCTTCACCCCGACCGCGGCCACCGGCTGCCCGACCTCGAGCGCGCCGAACGCGGTGGCCGACGTCGAGCGGTACGCCACGCTGACCTGGAAGACCAACGCCCCGAACGCCGCCACCGGCTCCCTCGACCTGGCCGGGCTGAACGCCTGCGGCGTGGAGGGCAGCAACGAGCCGGTGCTGGCCCAGATGTTCCGCGCCCTGGGCTACAGCAGCGTGGTCACCCCCGGCTCCACCGACGGCCGGTTCCTGGGCAACAAGCGGACGCCGCTGTCCGGCGATGAGGTGATCTCGCCGTACTTCGTGGCGGCCGACGCCGCCACCCCGGTCAGCCTGGTGCCGCTGGCGCACTACGGCGGGAAGGCCATCACCAGCAGCGGCTTCGGCGCCACCGGCTGGTACCTGCAGGGTGCCCCGGTCAAGACGCCCTGCACCAGCGCCGCGGGCTGCCGTGAGCTGTGGCGGTTCGCCAGCGACACCTCCAGCGGCTACACCAACAACCAGAAGCTGTTCCCGCTGGACCTGAGCTCGACCAGCACCACGTTCAGCCCGACCGGAGCGTTCGGGCTCTGGCAGGGCGACTACTCCACGATCAACTTCGCCGACGACGCGCTGAACGTGGCCCTGACCCCGTCCAACGCGCCCATCACCCCGGCGCACTACCTGCACAGCCTGCGGGTCTTCCAGGCCTACGGGCCCGGGCACACCGCGATCCCCAACACCTACCTGGTCGGGGTGGACATCGCCCGGGTGCCCAGCTACAAGAACAACGACTACCAGGACGTCGTCTTCCTGCTGAAGAACGCCAAGCCGGCGGTGGCGACCGGCCCGCAGCCGGGCGCCTCCTCCCTGACCCGCGCCCTGGGCGCCAGCAACCCGCCCGCGCCCTCCTGCACCGCAGCCGGGTTCGACGGCGCGCTGCCGAACAGCGTCGGCGACCAGTGCGACCCGAGCAAGATCGCGGTGACCACCGACGGGCTGGCCCTGACCTCGACCCCCGGCCAGCTCGCACCGGCCGGCGGGGCCCAGCAGAACGCGCTGTACAACGTGTTCGACGCCTCCCGCAAGGCGTTCACCGTCACCGCCCGGATCAAGGGGCCGGTGAACTACCTGAGCACCGACTACCAGCAGGCGGCCGTCTGGTTCGGCCCCGACCAGGACAACTACGTCAAGGTCGAGATCGAGCACGGCGGCTCCACCCCGCCGCGGGCCGTGATGTACCTGGAGGAGGGCGGCACCACCAGCATCCTGGGCGAGGTGCCGCTGACCGCGGCCACCAGCGCCGGCACCCTGGACCTGATCATCAAGGGTGACACCTCGGTGCCCGACCCGACCCCGGCCGGCAGCGACCCGAACAAGGTGCGCAACTACCCGCTGGACGAGCTGACCGCCTACTACTCCTTGGACGGCGCCGCCCCGGTCCAGCTCGGCCCGGTGGAGCGCCCGGCGGACGTGATGCGCTGGTTCTCCACCTCGGCCAAGGCCGGCGTGCTGGTCTCCGGCGCCGGCAACGGGCCGGCCTTCACCACCACGTTCACCCGGTTCAGCATCTCCTGACCTCCCGCGGGAGCACGACGGGCCCGGTCGACCACGAGGTCGACCGGGCCCGAGGCTGTGCGGAGGGTGGGTCAGCTGCCGCAGGTCTTGGCCGGCTTGAGCACCGAGGCGGAGACCAGGGTGGTCGCCCCGGTCTTCAGGAAGACCTTCGCGGTGATGGTGTGGATGCCGGTCGTCCACTCCGTGGTGTCGGTGGCCGCCGAGCCGGTCGTGGTGCTGCCGCCCAGGTCGTACGGCGCGCTCCACTCATCGCGCACCGGCGTGCCGGTGGCGCCGGCATTGTCCAGGAAGAACTGCACGTGCTTGATGTCGCTGCTGGCCGGGATCCAGGAGTACAGCGCCCAGCCGGTCAGGGTCTGCCCGTCCAGCGGGGTGCCCTGGTAGGAGCCGTCGGCCGAGGCGAGCATCGGGTACGGCGAGGAGGCGTTGGCCGGGAACACGTACACCGGCTTGGGCGCCGGCTGCAGCACCGAGGCGTTCACGAAGGTCACCGAGCCGTCCTTGAGGAAGACCTTGGCGGTGACCGTGTGCACGCCCGGGGTCCAGCCGGAGGTGTCCACCGTGCCGGACAGGCCCGAGCCGGGCACCGTGGCGCCCATGTCGAACGGCGCGTAGTACTCATCGATCACCGGGGCCGCCTTGCCGGCCACGTCGTCGACGAAGAACTGGACGTGCTTGATGGCCGGGTCCGCGCCCAGCCACGCGTGCAGCTGGTTGCCGGCCACGGTGCGACCGTCCAGCGGCTGGCCGGTGCGCGAGCCGTCGTCGGAGGCCAGCAGCGGGTAGCTGGTGACCGGGAACGGCGTCGGGAGCACGAACGCCGCGCAGGCGGTCGCCGCGGCCGGCACCGGCGGGGTCTTCGCCGCGGCCTGGAAGGCCCGGCCGGCCTGAGGGAAGAGCCCGGAGGTGTCCACCCGGTGCTCGGCGTCCGGGCTCTGCACGTCGAAGTAGGCGGCGAACTGCACGTTGTTGGCCGGGTCGTAGATGTACTTCATCATCTGGGTGACGAAGTAGGGGTTGTCGCCGCCGCCGAAGTCGTCGGCCCAGCGGTCGGCCAGGCCCCACTCCGGGAAGGACATCGGCTTGGCGTGGTTGGCCGCGAAGCTGGACCAGAACCGCAGGCCGTGGTCGCCGGTCAGGTACTTCGCCCAGACCGTCTGCTCGGCGGCCAGCCGCTGGTCGCTGGTCTGGGTGGCCTTGGTGTCATACAACCCCGGCCCCCACGACCAGTCGTACAGGTCCAGGCCGACCGAGTCGACGTAGTCGTCACCGGGATAGGCCTGCTCGGCGGGGAAGTCGCCGGTGCCGACCGAGGGGTTCCAGACGAAGCTGAACGACTGCCCGGGAACCGATCGCATGGAGTCGACGATGTTGCGGTAGCAGGCGACGTAGGTGGAGGTCCGCCCGTTCGCCGCCCAGCCGAACCAGCTGTTGTTCATCTCCCAGCCCGGCCGCACGATGGTGGTCGGCAGGCCGGAGGCGACCAGGTTGCCGGCCAGGGCCCGCCAGTGCCAGGAGTAGGCGCCGTTCGCGCACTGCTGCAGCGCAGCCGGTCCGCCCACGTTCGCCTCGACGTCCTTGGGGAACATCTGCAAGCTGAGCACCAGCCGGTAGCTGGTCTGGTTCCAGGCGTTGAAGATCCACGTCGGGTTGTCGATCCCCCGCCAGCCGACCGAGGCCGAGGCGAAGTCGACGGCGTAGGGAACCGGTGCACCCAGCCACTTCTCGAACTCCTTGTGTGGCTGCACACCTTCGGCGGCCGATCCGGCGAAGACGCCCATCGGCGAGCTCGCCGTCGCGGCCGGGCCGACGGGGGTCGCCGCCTGGGCCGGTCCGGACAGGGGAGCGAGGGTCAGCGCCGCAGCGGAGAGAACGGAGAACACCGTGCCCCGGAGGCTTTTCCGCATCTGTCATCCAATCGTCGCTCTGGCCGGGGTGGCCGAGGTCTGGATGAAAAATCGACGGGGTCGCGGGGGCCCTTGACGGGGTTCACGTTCGGGGGTCACCTGAGCGGCGGCGCACTGACCCGAACGGGAGGACGGGCGCGCCGGCCGGCCGGAGGCCGGCCGCCCGCAGCAGGCGGAGGGCCGGTGCGGCACGGGGGGAGCGCGGCGCCTACGGGGCGTGCCGAAAGCTCAACTGTTCGGCCCCGGTCTGACCAGGGGGGGTGAGCACCGAACGGGCCAGACCCCTGGGCCTCCCTGTCGGGAGCGCGGGGCCGCTCCTGAGCGGTTCAGGCCTTTTCCACCTCGGCCTGCCCCTCGGCGGCCACCTCGGCACCGACCGGCTTCCGGCCGTGGTAGCCCAGCATCCGGGCCCAGAACAGCATCCCCTCGCGGGTGGCGCCGCGCAGCACGGTCCAGACCACCACCAGGGACAGGGCGAACCCGGCGGCGGTGGCGGCCACCGCGCCGGCCAGGGTGGGGGAGAACAGCTGGGCGGCCAGGCCGGAGACCGCCGCGGCGGTGAGCGCGGCGACCAGGTACAGGCGCAGGCAGACCAGGTAGGCCTGGGCGGAGATACCGGTCCGCCGGGTGACCAGGTGCACCGCGTAGACCGCCAGCGCGATCAGCCCGACGGCCACCGAGGCCGCCACGCCGTCGATCCCCCAGAAGGTGCCCAGCACGGTGAAGACCACGGCGGTGGACAGCTGGGCGAAGGTCAGCCGCAGCTGGTCGGAGGCGAACCCGCGGGAGGCCAGGATGGAGGAGGAGATGGTGGAGGAGCACTGCGGGAACACGGCCAGCAGCAGGAACGCGGTCGGTGCGGCCGCGGCGTGCCAGCGGGCCCCGAAGGCGACGTCGATCAGCACCCCGAGCTGGGGCAGGATCGCCCCGGTCAGCGGGCCGACGACGATGGTGATCGCGGCCAGCAGGGCGAGCACCTCGCGGTCGATCGCGGCCAGGTCGCCGCCCATCCGCCGCAGCCGGGGGATCAGCACCCGGCCGAGCACCATGGCCACGTTCTGGATGGGCAGCATCATCAGCCGGTAGGCCAGGGAGTACAGGCCGAGCAGCGAGCTGCCCAGCACGGCGGCGATGATCCAGTTCGGCAGGTTGCGGGAGCCGATGCTGAAGAACTGGTTGGAGGCGGTCTGGATCGCGTAGCCGGCGCCGGCCTCCTTGACCGTGCCGGAGGTCGGCAGCTCCACCCGCGGCCGGAAGATCAGCACCGAGACGGTGAGCAGGCCGACGATGTCGACCGCGACCACCTGCAGCGGCAGGGCCACCGAGGCGTCGGCGGTGGCCCGGGCCAGCGCGACCGCGCAGCTGGTGCCCAGCACCGTGCCGGTGATCTCACCGGCGGCCAGCCGCTTGAAGTTCAGCGTGCGGGCGGCCAGGAACCGGCCGGCGCCCCCGACGCCGAGCACCAGCGACCCGGCCGCGATGACGAACATCCCGGTCCGGGTCGGGGCGGCGAAGTCCCAGAAGTAGGCGACCAGCACCAGGCCGAGCGAGCAGAGCACGCCCAGCCCGGCGTTCACCGCGCAGGTGCGGCGCAGGAACCGGCGGGAGATGGTCGAGCGGACGACCAGCGGGCCGTTCGCGCCCTGCAGCACCACGCTGGAGGTGACGGCGTAGATGCTGACCACGAGCATCCCGTAGCCGAAGCTGGCCGGGGAGACGCTGCGCGCGATCAGCACCCCGGACAGCGCCTGCAGCACGGTGCGGGTGCCCAGCGACAGGAAGCTCCACCGGTAGGCGGCGGCCGCGGCGCGGCGGCTGTCGCCACCCTGCCCGGGCGCCTCGGCCGGCGGCGGCTCCGCCGGGACCGGTCGGCCGGCGACCGGTCGGCCGGTGACCGGTCCACGGGGGACTGGCCGGCCAGCTCGGAAGGACGAGCACGGTTCATGGTGATGAGAGCGCCATCTCGTGCGGGACCGCCAATTCAGGGAGGTGCGGACGGTCGTCGTCGACCAGGGTCATGGGCCTGCGTTCCAGGGTCACAGTGATCCGCGAGCAGGGTCAACCGGGCCGCTCGGTCAGCCGCGGCCGGCGTCGTAGGCCAGGTCGGGGGCGAACTGCGCGGCGTCCACCCCGTCCGGCACGCCCAGCATCCGGTGCCGGTCGGCGGCCGGTGAGGCGTACAGGCACTGCAGCAGCAGACGGTCGGTGCGGACGGCGAACCCGCCCCGGTGGTAGCCGAGGGTGTCGGCGAAGACGAGGGTACCCGCCCGGCCGGTCGCCGCGAGCACCCGCTCGCCGGCCCCGGCCCGCTCCGGCGCGCCGTCCGGCGCCCGGGGCGCGAGCTCACGGCTCTGCCCCGGCAGCCGCAGCCGCCGTCCCGGCCCCTTGGGGTGGGAGCCGCGCAGGTAGGTGAAGGGCCCGCCGCCCTCCTCGACGTCCTCCAGGTAGATGAACATCTTGAGCACGTAGCGGTCCTCGCGGATGTCGCGGTGCCACATCTGGCTGGAGGCCGGCGGGGCGCTGGAGCGCAGCGAGCGCCAGATGTTCAGGTCGGCCACCCTGGCCCGCAGCCCGAAGTAGGCGTTGGCGACGCCGCGCAGCTGCTCGTGCAGCGCGACCTCGGCGAGCAGGCCGTCAGGCTCGATCGGTGGCCGGCGGCGGTCCAGCAGCTCGACCACGAACGGCTTCGCCATCACCACCGGGTCGGCCGCCGGGGGAGGCAGCGTGCTGGTCGCGCCGGCCGGGGCCGACGACCCGCCGCAGGCCAGCCCACCGGACGGCGTGCCGGTCAGCTGAGCCAGCAGCGCGCGGCGCTGGCCCAGCAGCTCGGCCTGGTCGTGCTCCAGCTGCGCGGCGAACGCCTGCAGCCGGCCGAGCAGGGCCGGGTCGCCGGTGAGGGCCTCCAGGCTGGACAGCGCGATGCCCTCGCGGTCCAGGTCGGACAGCACGCGCTGCGCCTCGGCGTGCAGGGCCGAGCCCGGGGCGACGGCAGGTCGCCGCCCGCCCGCCAGCCGGTTGCGCAGTCGCCAGACGGGTGCGCTGCCGAACAGCAGCTGCTGCCGGGCGCCCTTGGCGACCAAGGAGGCGAGGCGAGGACCTGGAGAGAAGGCCATGGCGGTGAGTCTCACAGTTCTTG
The DNA here is from genome assembly GCA_963821825.1 of uncultured Actinomycetota bacterium. Lineage (GTDB taxonomy): Bacteria > Actinomycetota > Actinomycetes > Actinomycetales > Kineosporiaceae > CAWGFD01. The sequence continues at coordinate 2,788,474 of CAWGFD010000002.1, read as the reverse complement.
GTCGCAGAGACGGGCTCGTTCGCGATGGTCAACGGCCGGCGACGACGACGACGCGCGTGACAGTCAGTGACGCAACTGACACGAGCATAGGCCGGGCCACCACTGAGCGGCCCGGAACGCCGGGATTTGCCTGGAGCGTCACAATCGCGACAAGGTGCTACCCGGGCGCTCTCACGTGGAGTAACGTCAGCGTCGCATCACGTGCCTGATCGAGGAGTGCGGGGCTTCGCGCTCAGGCCGCCCACTTGTTGGCCTGCCGACGTCGTCGGGCCTCGGGGTGGAGCCTGCGCGCCCACCACGAAGCTTGCCCGCCAGTCGATCTCCGTCGGGAGTCTCCGCTATGCCGACCCGTTCCCACCGCTCCGAGCCGCGGCCCACCGCCCTCCTGCTGCCGACCGCTCTGCTGGCGCCCGGCCGACGCCGGCGTACCGGTTCCGGACCGGCCGGCTCCGCGGGCGTTCTCGCCCTGCTGACCGGGGCGTTCTTCGGCCACTTCGGCTGGCCGCTGATCGCCCTGGTGCTCTCCCGGCTGAGCCCGGCCGGCCGGCCCACGCCGCCCGCAGCGCCCGCCCAGCCCGAGGTCGACGCCTTCGTCTCCGTGGTCATCCCGGCCTACAAGGAGTCCAGGACCATCGGCCGGACCGTGATCAACCTGCTCGAGGCGGAGAACACGCCCGTCCGCGAGGTGATCGTGGTCGCCGACGACGACGAGCAGACCGCCGACCGGGCCCGCGAGGCCGGCGCCACGGTGCTGACCGGCGCGAGCCGCAAGGGCAAGTCCTCGGCCATCAACCGCGGCGTCCAGCGGGCCGGCAGCGACGTCATCGTGCTGCTGGACGCCAACGCCAGATCGAGGTCGACCACGTCCGCCAGCTCGCCGGGCACGTCCGTGGCGGCCAGCTGAACCTGGCCGGCGGGGTGCGATCGGAGGTCGGCGACGGCGGCCAGGGCTTCTACTGGAAGTTCGAGAACATGACCAAGGCGGCCGAGCACAAGCTCGGCGGCTGCCTGGCCGTGGTCGGGGAGGCGCTGGCCTTCCACCGCCGCGACTTCGAGCCGATCCCCGAGTGGGTCAAGGGCGACGACACCTACCTGGCCGTGGACTTCGCCCGGCGCGGGCTGAAGGTGTCGGTGGACACCGGCGTGGTGGCCACCGAGCCGTCGGTCTCCCCGCGCGAGCAGTTCGAGCGCCGGATCCGGATCCAGTCGGCCAACCTGGAGCAGCTGGCCCGGCTCTGGCGCGCCTACGGCACGCCCAGCCCCGAGATGGCCATGTTCCACGCGCACAAGACCTGGCGCTCGACCGGCGGCCCGGCCTGCCAGCTGGTGCTGCTGGGCTGGGCGATCCGCCGCTACCGCTCGCCGCTGGCGATGGGCTGGCTGGCCCTGAACGCGCTGGCCGCCGGCGACTACGTCTACTGCTCGCTGCGCAACCGCAACCAGGGCGTGCTGCGCTCGGTGGCCACCCAGGCGGTCGGCATGCCGCTGGTGGTGTGCGTGGGCGCGGTGGGCCGGCTCACCCGGCGTTCGCGGCGCGGGCGCACCGGCGGGGGGACCTGGCAGAAGATTGAGCGCTGAGCCGGTGCGGGTCGCCGTCCTCAGCCTGTCCCGCTCCTGCTGGGGTGCCGAGCGCAGCCTGCTGGAGATCGCCGCCCACCTGCCGGCGCACGTCCAGGTCACGGTGCACGCCCCGCCGGGGGACCTGCTGACCGAGGCCCGCGGCGCGGGACTGGCCACCCGGGCGCTGGAGAGCGCTGCCGTCCAGCGGCTCACCCAGATCGGGTTCGACGTCGCAGCGGCCGGGATGCCGGCCGTCAACGCCCGCGCCGCGCTCGCCCTGCGCCGCGGCCCCTGGTGGTCCGCGCGACGTCGTGGTCAGCTTCAGCCAGTGGCTGCACCTGCCGCTGGCCCTGGCCGGCCGGCTGCACCGTGCCCCGGTCGTCCTGGACCTGCACGACGGCCCGTTCAGCACGCCGACCGCGTTCGCGCAGGCGCTGGCCGCGGCGCTGTCCAGCCGCCAGGTGGCGGTCAGCCGGACGGCGCTGGCCCACCTGGGCCGCCCACGCCCGCGGCGTGCCGTGGTCGTGCCTCGGCCGGCCGCCGTGCCCGACGCGCTGGCCGGCGCGGCGCTGACCCGGCCGGCGCGGGAGGCCGGCAGCCCGCTGCAGCTGGCGATCGTCGGCCGGCTCGACCCCGAGAAGCGGGTCGACCTCGCCCTGCGGGCGCACCAGCGGCTGCTCGACTCCGGCCGCCCGGCGCACCTGCACGTGCTCGGCGCCGCGACCACCCGGGACGCGGCGACGCCGGAGCTGGCGGAGGTGACCTTCCACGGCCGCCTGCCCCGCGACGAGGCGCTGGCCGTGGTCGCCGGGTGCGACCTGCTGCTCAGCCTGGCCCCCGGAGAGGCTTTCGGGCGCACCGTGTTCGAGGCCGCGATGCTCGGCGTTCCCGCGGTGGTGGCCGACGGCGGCGGGCCGGCCGAGGCCGTCCGGCACGAGCAGGACGCCCTGGTGGTGCGGGCCGACGACGAGCAGGCCGTGCTGACCGCGCTGCAGCGGGTCTGGGACGAGCCGGCGCTGGCGCCGCGGCTGGGCGCCGCCGCGCGGCAGGCCCTGGCCCCCCGGGTGCGGCCGCAGACCGTGGCCGCCCAGTGGCTGGCCGCCGTCACCGGCCAGACCCCGCGCCCGACCCGACCCGGGGTGAGCCTGACCCGGGGCACCGCCGGCGACCGGGAGCCGGTGTGCCCGGTCAGCCAGCGGGAGGCGGTGTTCTTGACCAAGCAGGTGCCCTGGCCGGGCACCAGCGGCGGCCGGCTGCGGTCGGGGGCGATCGTCGAGGTGTACCGCCGGTACTTCCGGCAGGTGCACGTGGTCGCGTTCGGCCCGCCGCCCCCGGCGGAGCTGGTGCCGGCCGGGGTCGTGGTGCACTCCGCGGAACGGCCCGACGTCGCCCTGGGCGTGGCCCGCACCGGTTCGGTGGCCATCGGCCGCTGGTACCACCGCGGGCTGGCCGGCACGGTGGCCGACCTGCTGGCCTCGGCGGGCACCGGCCCGGGGGCCCGTTGCGGGCGCGCACCTGCACGCCGACTTCGTGCACATGCTGGCCGACGTGCCGAGCCTGGCGCGGGTGGACTCCCTGGACATGCACAACGTGGAGAGCGACCTGCTGGCGCTGCGCGCCCGGCGCGAGCGGCGGCCGCTGCACCGGCTGGTGCTTCTCGTGGAGTCGGCCCGGCTGCGGGCCTGGGAGCGCCGGGCCGGAGCCGTCGTCGCGCAGCTGACCTGCTGCTCGGTGGCCGATGCGCAACGGCTGACCCGGCTCGGCGTGCCCGGCGCGCAGGTCGCCCCGAACGGGGCCGAGCTGCCCGCCGCGCCCTCCCCGGTGCCGGCGGCGAGCGGTGACGGCGGCCGGGTGCTGTTCGTCGGCGCCCTGGACTGGCAGCCCAACGTCGAGGGCCTGCGCTGGTTCCTGACCGAGGTGTGGCCCAAGGTCCGGGCCGGCCGGCCGGACGCCGTGCTGCAGGTGGTCGGCCGGCGACCGGGCGCCGAGCTGACCTCCCTCGCCGAGGCCACGCCCGGCGTGCAGCTGCACGCCGACGTGCCCTCGGTCGCGCCCTACTACGACGCCGCCACCGTGGCGGTCTGCCCGCTGCTGACCGGCGGCGGGTCACGGCTGAAGATCGTCGAGGCTGCGGCCTTCGCCCGGCCGGTGGTCTCCACCACCCTGGGCGCCGAGGGCCTGGACGGCCTGGTCGGGCACGGCGTCCAGCTGCGCGAGGACGCCGACGGCTTCGCCGAGCTGGTCCGCGACCTGCTGGCCGACCCGGAGCGCGCCGAGCAGGTCGGACGCCGGGGCCGCCAGGAGGTCGAGGCGTCGTGGTCGTGGCCGAGCACGCTGGCCCCGCTCGCCCAGGGCCTGCAGAACTGGCTGGGCCAGGGCCGCAGCTGACTGCGACCCTGGCCCAGGGCATCCGGTGGCCTCGTCGGGTCCGATCCTGCCGTGCTCAGGCCTGCCGGCCGACCGGGCCGGGTTTGATCCGGGCCCGGGCCAGCGTCTGGCGCAGCACGGCCAGCCGGCGGACCGTCATCCGGTGCTGGGGCCCGCCGGCCGCCGGCCTTCAACCCGGGCAGCTCGCGGGCAGCGGCGCCATCACGGTGGCGTTGACCAGGGTGGCGCCGCCGCTCTTCAGGAACACCTTGGCGGTCACCTTGTGCGGCCCCGAGCTCCAGGAGCTGACGTTGACCGGCAGTGAGCCGGAGCTGGTCGAGCCCCCGATGTCGTAGGGCGCCGACCACTCATCGCGCAGCGGGGTGCCGCTGGCCGAGGTGTTGTCCAGGAAGTACTGCACGTGCTTGATGTTCTTGTTGGCGGCGATCCAGCCGCGCAGCGCGCCGGCCTTGACGGTCGACAGGTCCAGCTTGGCCGAGCCGGAGTAGGAGCCGGTCGCGCTGGTCAGCAGCGGGTAGCTGGTGGCCGGGGAGGCCGCCGGGGTGGCCGAGGGCGTGCAGTCCGCGGCGGTCGCGGTGGTGACCGGCGGGTTCTTGGCCAGCGACCGGAACGTGCTGGTCGCGCTCGGGAAGGCCTGCGAGCCGTAGACCCGGTGGTCGCCGTCCGGGCTCAGGGAGTTGAAGTACGTGGCGTACTGCACGTTGTTGGCCGAGTTGTAGATGAACCTGAACATCTGGGTGATGAAGTAGGGGTCGTCGCCGCCGCCGTAGCTGTCGTGGAACCGCTCGGCCAGCGCCCACTCCGGGATCGCCATCTTCTTGTGGTGCTGGGCGGCGAAGGAGGCCCAGAACTGCAGGCCGTGGTCCCCGACCAGGTACTTGTCCCAGACCTTCTGCTCCGCGGCCAGTCTCTGCGCGGCGGTCTGACCGGCCTTGAGCTGGTAGGTGTCCGAGGCCCAGCTCCAGTCGTACAGGTCGACCCCGACCTGGTCCACGTAGGCGTCACCGGGGTAGGCCTGCTCGGCCGGGAACTGACCGGCGCCGATCGAGGGGTTCCAGGTGAACTGGAAGCTCTGGCCAGAGGCCGAACGGATCTTGGTGACCATGTGCTGGAAGCAGCTCTTGTAGGCGGTGGTCCGACCGTAGGCGCCCCACCCGAACCAGTTGTTGTTGAACTCCCAGCCCGGCCGGATGATCGTGTTGCCCAGGCCCTTGGCGACCAGGTTGCGACCCAGGGCGGCCCAGTGGCTGTCGTAGGCGCCCGAGGCGCACTGGTTCAGCGCCGCCGCGCCGCCGATGCTGGCCTCGACGTCCTTGGGGAACATCTGGGTGGACAGCACCAGCCGGTAGCCGGTCGGCTTCCAGGCGTTGAAGATCCAGGTCGGGTTGTCGATCCCGGGCCAGCCCTGTGCGGCGGAGGCGAAGTCCAGGGCGTAGGGCAGCGGAGCACCCAGCCAGTTCTCCATGTTCTTGTGCGGGTTCACTCCCACCGAGGCGGAGCCGATGTAGACCCCGAGCGGTGAGGGCGTGGCCGCCTGGACCGGGCCTGGCGTGGACAGCAGGGCGGCCGGCAGCGCCAGGGCTGCGGCGGCGATCGCGGTGATGATGGTCTTCGGCGATCGGCGGGTGATCAAGCGCATGGTCATCCGTTCGGTCGAGTCGGCGTGCCGGTCCTCCAGCGGTGCGGCAGGACCAGCGGTCTGACTTGTGGTTCGGCCGCCTCGCCTCCGGCCTGTAGGCCGTCCGCGCCTCGGCTCGTCCGTTCGGGTGACGAACTTCTCGGATGAAGAACGGAGAGTCAAATACCCGTTCGGGGGCTGGACAGCGGCCCGCTGCCGTGGTCCACGCTGCTTAGTCCGGTATGTCCGTTTTGAGGGGCTTTGACCACTGAATGTTTGGTATGGGCATACAGTCGGTCACCGGCGCCAGTGGCGCCCAGGGTGGCCCTTGTCACACCACAACGGTTGCCCAGACGCCCGGAACCCGCAGGGCCCGACGGTGAGTGGGTCGGCCGCGGTCAGCTGCCGGCGCCGCTGCCCGGGCACGGGCGGGGCGCCTGGATCCCCAGCGCATAACGGTCCCAGTCCTGCGGGCGCATCCGGTCGCCGATCCGGGCGCAGATCGCCGTCGCGGCCTCGGTCGGGGAGGTGGACCAGATCACCACCCGCCCGGTCCGCGACCCCGCGGCCAGCCGGCCACCGTCGGGGCTGAAGGCCACCGAGGTGGCCGGCGCACCGGTGGCCCGCAGCACCAGCCGGCGCTGCGGCACGGCGCCGTCCACGGCCCACACCCGGACCGTGCCGTCCGCGCTGGACAGGGCCAGCTGCCGCCCGTCCGGGCTCCAGGACACCCCGGTCAGCACGTCGGCGGCGGCGTCCACCGGCGGGCCCTGCGGGATCAGGGTGGACCCGGCCCGCTGGTAGAGGCGCAGCCGACCGTCATCGCCCGCCGTCGCCAGTCGGTGACCGTGGGGGGAGAAGACGAGCGCGGACAGCTGGCCGGTCTGCGGCGCGGGCAGCACGCTGTGCGCCGCGAGCCGGCCGGCGCCGTCCACCGCGAAGGCGTGCACACGTCCGTCGCTGTCGGTCGCGGCCAGCAGCCCGCCGTCCGGGCTCAGGTCCACCGCCCCGACCCGGTCGCCGAGCTGCACCGAGGCCCGACGCGCCGGGTGGGTGGGGTCACGCACGTCCCACACCTGCAGGTGACCGCCGGCGTCACCGGCGGCCAGCAACGTGCCCGACCTGCTCCAGGACAGGCTCAGCACCGGGTCCTGGCCGATGGTCAGACCGGCCAGCGGCTCCGAGCCCCCGGGACCGCGGGCGTCCATCAGGCGGACCACGCCGTCCCGGCCGGCCACCGCCAGCACACCGCCGAGCGGGTCCAGGGCGAAGACCCCGTTCAGCTTCTGCCAGTTCACCGGCGTGCTGACCGAGCGCGGGGGAGCGGAGTAGACCGCGGTCGGCAGGTGGCTGGCGCCCGGGCCGGTGTCGTAGCGGGCGACCTGGTCGTTGACGCCGCCGGCCACCACCTGGACGCCGTCCGGGGTCCACCCGACCTGGGCCACCTGCCCGCGCAGGCCACCGAGCTGGGCGGGGTGGCCCGGCCACACGCGCAGCACCCCGGCCAGCGACACGGTCAGCAGCGAGCTGCCCTCCGGGGTGAAGACCAGCCCGCCGATCTCCCCCGAGCCCGGGTCCTGCTGCAGCAGGGTGCGGTCCTGCACGTCCCAGATGCTGGTCGCCCCGCCGTTGGTCGAGGCGGCGACCAGCGCGCCGTCGGGGGAGAAGGCCACGCCCAGGTACCAGCCGACCGGCCCCAGCACCGGCTCACCGTCGGGGGCCAGCGACCCGTCGGCGGCCATCCGGTACAGCTGCAGCATCGAGGCACCGGTGCCGACCGCCAGCCTGGTGCCGGAGGAGCTGACCGCGAGCGACATCACCGATCCCTTCGGGGTCTGTGCGCGGGCCACCGGCACCCCTGGGCGCTCGACCCGGTAGACCCGGATCGCGCCGTCCGCGTCCCCCACCACCAGGTGCGCGCCGTCCCCGGAGAAGACGACGGCCTGCGCGCGCGTCGGCCCGCCGGCGGCGCTGGGCTCCAGCCAGCGGTGGGTGACCCCGGTCGGCTGCCCGTCGCCGTCCAGCCCGGTCAGCCACACGTGACCGTCGTAGCCGACGGCGGCCAGCCACCGCCCGTCCGGGGAGACAGCCAGGCCCAGCACCCGCTCGCCCAGCCCCGCCAGCACCGCCCCGGCGGCCACCGGGGCGCCGTCCTCGCCGATCCGCACCAGCTGCACGGCCTGGGTGTCGCCGCCGACGTAGGCGACGTCGGCGTGCGGGGACAGCGCCAGCGCGAACAGGTCCGGGGCGCCGGGCAGCTGCAGCGCGCCGGAGGCCACCGGCAGGCTGCCGTCGCCCGGCCGCCGCCACACCTGCACGCTGCCGTCCCGGCCCACCGCGACCAGGTGGGCGGCGTCGAAGGTGACGCCCACCCGGGTGCCGCCGGCGGCCATCGTCAGCTGTCCGGGCACCGGCCCGGCCCAGCTGTCCAGCACCGCGGAGCGGGCCTGCTCGGTGCCGCCCAGCTGGAGGGCGCTGGTGGCCGCCTGCGCCGCCGCCGCGGCGTCCACGCTGCGCATCCGGTCGGCCTCGGTGGCCAGCTGCCGGGACTGCGCGGCCTGCCGTTCCGCCGACAGGTGCTCGGCCAGCCACGCCGAGTACCCGGCCAGCCCGGCCGAGACCAGCAGCAGCACGGCCAGCACGGTGGCCAGCTGGGCCCGGTGGCGGTGCCGGCGGGCCTGCGCGGCCGCGGCCGCCTGCTCGGCCCGCACGCTGGCCTCGATCAGGGCCCGCTCGCGCGCCCCGAGCCGCCGCCGGTGCGCGCCGTCCTCGAGGGCCACCCGCAGCGCCGCCAACCGGCTGCCGACCAGCAACCCGCTGGCGTCCCGGTCGCCGGCCTCCCACAGCCGGGCCGCCTCGGTGAGCTGACGACGCAGCAGCAGGTTCTCCCGGTCGGCCTCCAACCAGTCGCGCAGCCGCGGCCAGGCCCGCAGCAGCACCTCGTGGGCCAGCTCCACGGTGCTCTGGTCGGCGGTCACCAGTCGGTGCCGGACGAGGGCATCCAGGGCCGCCGCGCTGTCCTCGTCGATCCCCTCCAGCTCCGCCCGCGGCAGCCGGCGCCGGGTGTCGGCGGTCTCCTCGCCGGCCACCACCAGTCGCAGCAGCAGCTCGTGCGCGGCGTCCTGCTGGGCCGGGGTCAGGCCCTGCCAGCAGGCCTCGGCGGTCTGGGCCAGCGCCCCCCGCAGGCCGCCCGCCTGCCGGTACAGCGCGGCGTCGACCGAACGGGACCCGGCGGCCCGGCGCTCGCAGGCCTGGGTCAGTGCGTGGCTGAGCAGCGGCAGCGCCCCGGGGGCCTGGGAGGCGTCCTGCAGGTCGGCGAGCAGCAGGTCGACCAGGGCGGGGGAGACCCGCAGACCGGCCTTGCGGGCCGGCTCCTCGATGGCCTGCCGCAGCTGCGCCTCGGTCATCGGCGCCAGGACGTACAGGTTGTTCTGCGCGGCCGGCAGCAGCCCGGGCAGCTCGAGGACGGCGTGGTAGAAGTCGGCGCGCAGCCCCAGCACGACGCCGGCCCCGCCGGCGGCCAGGTCGACCAGCCGGCGCACGACCAGCAGCTGGTCGACGTCCGGCCGCCGGCCGGCCAGCAGCTCCTCGAACTGGTCCAGGACGAGCAGGCCCCGGCCGGCCGGCCAGCGCTCGAGCAGGTCGACCAGCCCGGCACCGGCGGTCCCGGGCGTGGTGACCACCACCGGACCCTCGATGGCCTCACCCTCGATCTGAGGTTGAGACTTGAGGCTGGCCACCAGTCCGGCCTGCAGCACGGAGGACTTGCCGACCCCGGAGGAGCCCAGCACGATCAGCGCCCACCCGGCCCGCCGTGAGGCGGCGACCCGCAGCACGAGCTCGGTGACGGCCGCCTCCCGGCCGAAGAACCAGGGTGCGTCCTGGACCGCATAGCTGGCCAGGCCCCGGTAGGGCACCACGGCGGGGCCGCCGGAACCACGCAGCTGGTTGAGCAGGTCGCGCCAGGCCGGCAGCTCCTGGTCGGCCACACCCACCTCGACCAGCACCTTGGCGAAGCTCGGCCAGGACCCGGCCTGCGGCAGATGGCGAAGGTTCAGGTGGTCGTTGACGGTCGAGGGCGCTACCCCGGTGCGCTGGGCGATGTCCCGGACGGACAGCCCCGCGCGTGCGGTCAGGGTTCGCAGAACGGACCGAAGCCCGGAAAGATCGGCAACCTTCGATAGGTCAGCGACGGGCGCGGGGCCGGTCGGGTCGGCCAGCCTCATCTCGCCCCTCTCCGCACGTCGCTCGCTCGCTCAGCACGTCGCTCGCTGCCGGTATCTCTCTCGCCGGGTCGGTCGGACCGCTCGGTGTGCCGCTTCTGCGGCCGGCGCTCGGCGCTGGCTGCACCGGTCGGTGCACCGGTTGGTGCACCGGTTGGTGCACCCGACCCAGGATAGGCGGCGGGCCTGGGCCGCGACGGACGCTCGGTCGTGGCGTCCGAAGCGGTGCCCTGAGGGTCTCGGACGGGGGCGATGTCCGGGTCCGTCCGGAAGGCTCGTGGACACTTTCCATGGCGCCGACCATGCGCTGTAGTAGAAGGGACGGGGATGCAGGACGAGGAGCGGACGGAACACCGCTGGCCGTGGTCGGCCCGGGCACGAGCGGAGGAGCTCCCGGGCCGGCCACGGCACCTTGGCCGTCCCGTCCGGCCGGGAGCCGACGACGTGCTCCCGGCCTTCATCTTCGGCGGCACCTCGGGCCGCACCCTTGGCCGCCTCTGGCCGCCCGGGCTGCGCCGGGCCGGTCCTGGGAGCGGACCTCCAGCCGGCCCGGCGCCTCTCGGCGCCGGGCCTTCGTCGTCCGGGCCTTGTCGTCCGGGCCTCGTCGTCCGGGCCCTCGTCGTCCGGGCCCTCGTCGTCCGGGCCCTCGTCGTCCTCGGGTGGGTGCTGGGGTGTTCGGGGTGGGGGTTCAGTAGGCGCCGGAGCCGGTGGTCATCGCCCGCAGGGTGCGCCACAAGATGGTCAGGTCCATCGCCAGGGACCAGTTGTCCACATACCGCAGGTCCAACCGCAACGACTCCTCCCAGGACAGATCACTACGCCCCGAGACCTGCCACAACCCGGTCAACCCCGGCTTGACCCGCAACCGCCGCGCCGCATCATCGTCATACACCGCCACCTCCGCCGGCAACGGCGGCCGCGGCCCCACCAAACTCATCTCCCCCCGCAACACATTGAACAACTGCGGCAGCTCATCCAGGCTGTACCGCCGCAACACCGCCCCCACCCGCGTCACCCGCGGATCCGCCCGCAACTTGAACAACACCCCATTACCCTCACTGACCCCCGCCAGCCCCGCCAACCGCGCCTCCGCATCCACCACCATCGACCGGAACTTCACCATCGTGAACAACCGGCCCCCCACCCCCACCCGCACCTGACGGAACAACACCGGCCCCGGCCCCGAACACCGCACCGCCACCGCGATCCCCACCAACACCGGCAACGCCCCCACCACCAACAAACCCGCCACCACCCGATCAAACCCCGCCTTCACCAACCGCCGACCCAACCCCGCCGCCGGCCGCTCCAGATGCAACAAGCTCAACCCCGCCACCGGCCGGATACTCAACCGCGGACCCGCCACCTCCACAATCCCCGGCGAGACCACCAACTCCACCCCCCGCTCCTCCAACGCCCAGCTCAACCGCCGCAACGCCGCCCCCGACAGATCCGGATGCGAGACCACCGCCACCACATGCGCCCCCGTCACCTCCACCGCATCCACAATCCGCGACGGATCCCCCACCACCGGCACCCCATGCACATGAGACACCTCCACCCCCACCGACGGCACACACGCCCCCACCGCCACCAACCCGTGCTGCACCTCACGATCCAACTTCTCAATCACCGCCACCGCAGCATCCGCCCGACCCACCACCAACACCCGAGCCAACCCCCGACCCGCCCCCCGCAACCGGAACAACCACCCCCGCCACACATGCCGCCACACCAACGACCCCGCCACCGTCAACGGCACCACCACCACCACAAACCCCCGCGACAACTGCGCCACCAACACATACGAGGCCACCGCAATCACCACGAACAACACCAACCCCGCATCCCCCACCCGCCGGTACTCCTCCACCCCCGACCCCAAGAACCGACCCTCATACCCCCGCTGCAACCCCACCAACACCACCCACACCACCGGCAACACCACCGCCAACCCCACATACAACCCCCGCCCCCCACCCCCAAAACGCAACCCCAGACCCACCCACCCCGCCACCAACCCCGACACCACATCCGTCACCAACACCCGCCGCCGATACCCCCCCAACACCACCCCCGGATCCTCATCCACCACATCCGGACGAGGCAGCCGGGTCAGCGCGGAGAGACCGGAGCCGGAGCCCACGACGCGGGTCGCGGCCCGGGCACGACTGGACCGACCAGCGCCCGCGGCGTCCGGCTGGGTGCTCCCGGCCAGAGACTCGCTCGTCTCGACCACGCTCGGCTCGACCACGGTCGTCTCGATCACGCTCGGGTCGGTGTCGGTCGGCTCGGTGACGGTCTGGTTCTGCGGCTCGCGGGCGATGCTCACGAAGGGTTCTCCTCGGCTGGTCCGGGAACGTGCGACCCCGTCCGGCCGTGACCGTTCGTCACGAGCGATGCGTCAGACGGGTGACCGCGCCGGTGCGTCCGGGGGAGAGTCTTTCACGATGCGTGAGGGCAAGAGCAACCCCGAGTCACGCGGTAGGCAACAATCGGGTGAAATGTCCGGGCCCTCGGCAACCTGGACGTCACGCCGTCATCCGGGCCCATGATCAGGGCGGCGACCTGGTCGCCGCCCGCGGCGGATGTCCCGCCAGGTCAGGACGATCACGCGGGAGCCGAGCAGGGTGAGCTGGTCGGCTCGGGCCCGGTTCTGTGCACGAAGGTCACGACGAGAACGGAGGATCCGCCCACCTGTGTGGGCGGATCCTCCGTTCTGACCCCGATCATGGCGGGGGGAGCGTGCGGGTGGCCTCAGTCGGCCGGGGTCAACCAGACCGCGCCGAGCGGGGGCACCTGCATCGCGGCCGAGAACGGCCGCCCGTGCCAGGAGGTGTCATCGGCCTGGACGGCCCCCATGTTGCCCACCCCGGAGCCGCCGTACCGCTCGGAGTCGGTGTTCAGCACCTCGGTCCAGGTACCACCGCTGGGCAGGCCGACCCGGTAGTCGTGGTGCGGGGTGCCGGCGAAGTTGACCACGCAGACCACGGGCTTGCCGGTCGAGCCGTTGCGGATGAAGGAGAACGTGTTGTGTCCGACGTCGTTGGCGTCGATCCACTCGAAGCCGGCCGGATCGGAGTCCTGGGACCACAGCGCCGGCAGCTCCTTGTACCGGGCGTTCAGGTCCCGCACCGACTGCTGCAGGCCCGCGTGCCAGGGCGTGTCCTCCAGCCACCAGTCCAGGCTGCGCGACTCCGACCACTCCGACTCCTGACCCAGCTCGCAGCCCATGAACAGCAGCTGCTTGCCCGGGTGCGCCCACATGAAGGCCAGGTAGGCGCGCAGGTTGGCCAGCTGCTGCCAGCGGTCGCCGGGCATCTTGCGCAGCAGCGACCCCTTGCCGTGCACGACCTCGTCGTGGCTGATGGGCAGCACGAAGTTCTCGGTGAAGGCGTACATCAGCGAGAAGGTCAGCTGGTGGTGGTGGTACTGGCGGTACACCGGCTCCTTGGAGACGTACTCCAGGGAGTCGTGCATCCAGCCCATGTTCCACTTCATCCCGAAGCCCAGGCCGCCGACGTGGGTGGGGCGGGTGACGCCCGGCCACGCGGTGGACTCCTCGGCGATGGTGACGATGCCCGGCACCCGCTTGTAGGCGGTGGCGTTCATCTCCTGCAGGAAGCTGATCGCCTCCAGGTGCTCACGGCCGCCGTAGATGTTCGGGATCCACTGGCCCTGCTCGCGGGAGTAGTCGAGGTAGAGCATCGAGGCGACGGCGTCCACCCGGATGCCGTCGATGTGGAACTCCTCCAGCCAGTAGATCGCGTTGGCGACCAGGAAGTTGCGCACCTCGGTGCGGCCGAAGTCGAAGACCAGGGTGCCCCAGTCCGGGTGCTCGCCCTTGCGCGGGTCGGCGTACTCGTACAGCGCCTGCCCGTCGAACTTGGCCAGCGCGAACTCGTCCTTGGGGAAGTGCGCGGGCACCCAGTCCAGGATGACGCCGATGCCGGCCTGGTGCAGCCGGTCGACCAGGTGCCGGAACTCATCCGGTGAGCCGAACCGCGAGGTGGGCGCGTAGTAGCTGGTCACCTGGTAGCCCCAGGAACCGCCGAACGGGTGCTCGGCGACCGGCAGCAGCTCCACGTGCGTGAAGCCCATGTCCTTGACGTAGCCGACCAGGTCCTCGGCGAGCTGCAGGTAGCTCAGACCCTGCCGCCAGGAGCCCAGGTGCACCTCGTAGACGCTCATCGGCGCCACGTGCGGGTCCCGTTCGGTGCGCGCGCCCATCCAGGCGTCGTCCGCCCAGGTGTAGCTGGTCTCGGTGACCACGCTGGCGGTGGACGGCGGCACCTCGGTGGCGAAGGCCATCGGGTCGGCCTTCTGCCGCCAGTGCCCGTCCCGGCCGAGGATCTCGAACTTGTAGCGGGCCCCGGCGCCGACGTCGGGGATGAAGACCTCCCACACCCCGGCCGAGCCGAGGCTGCGCATCGCGTGCTCGCGGCCGACCCAGTGGTTGAAGTCACCGACCACCCGCACGGCCTGGGCGTTGGGCGCCCAGACCGCGAACGAGGTGCCGGTGGTGGTGCCCATCGGGCCGGCGTAGCTGCGCAGATGGGCGCCGAGCACGTCCCACAGCTGCTCGTGCCGGCCCTCGCGGATCAGGTGGATGTCCACCTCGCCGAGGGTGGGCGCGAACCGGTAGCTCTCGTCCACCTGCCGCTCACCGGCGCTGTCATAGGTGAGCACCAGCCGGTAGTCCTGCATGGCGCCGGGCAGGCCGGCCACCCAGACGCCGTCCCACTCGTGGGTCATCGGGTACCGCTGGCCGTCGGCGGTCAGCACCTCGACGGCGGCGGCGAACGGACGCAGGGTGCGCACCGTGACCCCGCCGGGGCCCGGGTGCATGCCGAGCACGGAGTGCGGGTCGTGGTGGGATCCCGAGGCGACCCGCGCCAGGTCCTCCGGGGCCACGGCGGCCGGGCTGACCTGCACCACCGGGTCCTCGGAGGCCGACGCGGCCCCGGTCACGGTCGGTTCGTCGGTCACGGTCGGTTCGTCCGGGCGTGCGGGAGGGGTCGTCCTCCCGCGGGTCTGTCGGGCCATGGGCCTACTCTTCCCTTCCAGTCGCTCTCGTGCCATGCCTGGTCTCGAGCCTTGTCCTTCTGCCTGTCTGGTCTCCTACCCCGTCCGTGCCGGTTCTGGCCCGGGTCCGAGCGCCGACCTCAGCTCGGCAGGAGCCGGTGCACGGCGCCCATCGGCACCTCCACCCAGTCGGGACGGTTGCGGACCTCGTAGACGACCTCGTACAGCGCCTTGTCCAGCTCCAGCGCCCGCAGCAGCGTGGCGTCCTGGCTGGGGTCGCGCCCGGTGACGAAGGCGTAGCCGTCCAGGAAGGCCGCCCGGCACTGCTGGGCCCAGGTCGCGGCCCGCAGCACCGCGGGGTCGTCCTCGGAGCGGCCCAGCGTGGTGTGCCGGGCCGCGTAGTCGAAGGAACGCAGCATGCCCGCGACGTCCCGCAGCGCCAGGTCCGGCGCCGTGCGCTCGGCCAGCGGCCGCAGCGGCTCACCCTCGAAGTCCAGCAGCACCCAGCCGCGGGTGGGGGAGTGCAGCACCTGGCCGAGGTGGTAGTCACCGTGCACCTGCTGCAGCGGCGGGGCACCGACCACGTCGGCCACGTCGGCCACCACCTCGCGGGCGCGGGCGGCCAGCCCGGTCAGCTGCGGGGCGGCCGAGACCGCCCAGCTGACCCGGTCGGCCAGGCCCTTGGCGATGTTGGCCATGGTCTGGGCGTCGACCGGGGCGGTGGGCAGCACCTGGGCCAGGGTGGAGTGCACCTGCGCGGTGGCCACGCCGAGCTCGCGGGCGGCGGCCGAGAAGTCCTCGCCGGCCTCCACCGAGCGGCACGCCTCGCGCCAGGCGTCCTGGCTGCCGGCCAGGAACTCGCAGGTGTAGGACAGGTGCCCGCTGACCAGCCTGCCGTCGGCGTCCGGCCAGCTGCCCTCGACCGCCCCGACCGGCGCGGCGACCCGCTCGCAGCCGCCGTCGGCCAGCGCGGTCTGGACCAGCACGTCGGGGTTGGCCCCGGCCGCCAGCACCCGGAACAGCTTGAGCATCAACGGGTCGGGGCCGCGGCCGTCGATGATGACCGAGGTGTTGGACTGCTCCCCGCGCAGCACCGCGGCGCTGCGGTCCGGCTCGGGCGCCTGGTCACGGAACAGGATGCCGCGGGCCGAGGCGGGCGGCCGGCCGGCCTCGGCCTCCAGCGTGAGACCGGCGGTCAGCCGCGACCAGGCCGGCGCGAACGCCGGGTCGTGCGGCCCGTCGTAGACGTAGCGGGCGGGCCGGGAGCCCTCCTCCAGGACGCCGACCAGCCAGGCGTCCAGGGCGGGCTCCGGGCGGGCGCGCAGGCTGACCGGCACCTGGTAGACGGTGCCGGTCGCCGCCGCCGAGCCGCCGGCCGGCGGGGTGGCCAGCACCATCAGGTCGGCCAGCTCGACGTCGGCCTGCGAGCTGGGCAGGGTGAGGCCGCCCACCACCCGCATGGACATCTCGCCCTGGCCCTTGGTCGCGAACCAGCGCTGCCGCGGCGCCCAGCGCGCCAGCAGGGCCTCCAGCGCCTCCGGGGCTGGTGGGTCGCTCTGTCGGTCGGTGACGCTCACGCGCTCACCTCCTCGGGATCGATGTGGTCGGCGGGTCGGCGGAGGCCGTCGGCCGCGGGCCGGCGGCCGGGTCGGAGGCGCCCGGGCCGCCGGCCGGGGCCTCGACCTGCTCGCCGACGGCAGGCAGCTCCCCGGTCATCGGGGAGGGCGGGCTGAGCCGCAGCCAGAAGAAGTCCCGCGCGCCGAGCGAGACGGTGAACTGCCCGTCGGCCGGCACCGGGCCGAAGCCGCTGCCGCCGAACAGGTCGGTGACCGCCCAGCCGGCGTACTCCGCCAGCTGCACCCGGGCGGCCTGCGGGGACTGGGACAGGTTGTTCACGCACAGCACGGTCTCCGGGATCTCCCCGGCGACGTCGGTGCCGAGCAGCCGCAGGAAGCCCAGTACCGCCTCGTTGCTGGCCGTGACCGGCTGGTAGGCGCCCAGGCCGAACACCGGGTGCTGCCGGCGCACGTCCAGCATCGCCCGCAGCCAGTGCAGCAGCGAGGCGCGCTGGGCCAGCTGGCCCTCCACGTTCACCGCGGCGTAGTGGTGCACCAGGGACTGCACGACGGGCAGGAACAGCTTGCCCGGGTCGGCGGTGGAGAAGCCGGCGTTGCGGTCCGGCGTCCACTGCATGGGGGTGCGCACGGCGTCCCGGTCGGGCAGCCAGATGTTGTCGCCCATCCCGATCTCGTCGCCGTAGTAGAGGAACGGGGAGCCGGGCAGGGACAGCAGCAGGGCGTGGGCCAGCTCGATCTCGGCGCGGGAGTTGTCCAGCAGGGTGGACAGCCGGCGCCGGACGCCGATGTTGGCCCGCATCCGGGCGTCCGGGGCGTACCAGCCGTACATCGCGGCGCGCTCCTCGACGGTGACCATCTCCAGGGTCAGCTCGTCGTGGTTGCGCAGGAAGGTGCCCCACTGCGCGCCCTTGGGGATGTCGGGGGTGTCGGCCAGGATGTCGACGATCGGCTTGGCCTTCTCGTCCCGCAGGGCGTAGTAGATCCGCGGCATCACCGGGAAGTGGAAGCACATGTGGCACTCCGGCTCGCTCTCGCTGCCGTAGTAGGCCACCACCTCCTTGGGCCACTGGTTGGCCTCGGCGATCAGCACCCGGCCCGGGTACTCCTCGTCCACCGCGCGGCGCACCCGCCGGACGAAGTCGTGGGTGGCCGGCAGGTTCTCGCAGTTGGTGCCCTCGTCCTCGAACAGGTACGGGATGGCGTCCAGCCGGATGCCGTCGATCCCGATGTCCAGCCAGAACTTGATCACGTCGATGATCGCGTCCTGGACGTCGGGGTTGTCGAAGTTGAGGTCCGGCTGGTGGCTGAAGAACCGGTGCCAGAAGTACTGCCGGCGGACCGGGTCGAAGGTCCAGTTGGAGGACTCGGTGTCGACGAAGATGATCCGGGCCTCGGAGTACTTGGTCGGGTCGTCGGACCAGACGTAGAAGTCGCCGTAGGGCCCGGTCGGGTCCGAGCGGGAGGCCTGGAACCACGGGTGCTGGTCGGAGGTGTGGTTCACCGCCAGGTCGGTGACGATCCGGATGCCCCGGGCGTGCGCCTGGTTCACCAGCTCGCTGAAGTCGGGCAGCGTGCCGAACTCCGGCAGCACCGCGCAGTAGTCGCTGATGTCGTAGCCGCCGTCGCGCAGCGGCGAGGCGTAGAACGGCGGGATCCACAGGGCGTCGACGCCGAGCCACTGGAGGTAGTCCAGCTTGCCGATCAGCCCGTTGAAGTCGCCGGAGCCGGAGCCGGAGCTGTCGGCGAAGGCGCGGACCAGCACCTCGTAGAAGACGGCCTTGCGGTACCAGTTGGGGTCGTGCTTGAGACCGGGGGCGGTCAGGTTCAGGCCTTGCACTAGACCCTCCTCAGGTGGAGCACGTGGGCGGGCTGGGTGAACGGGTCGAGACGGACGAACGCGTGCTCGCCCCAACGGTAGGTGTCACCGCTGAGCAGGTCGTGCACGGTCACCGTGTCGTGCCAGTCCAGGCCCAGCTCGGGCATGTTCAGGTGGACCATGGTCTCGCGGGTGCCGTGCGGGTCAAGGTTGACCACCACGAGCACGCAGTCCTCGACCCCGTCCGGGCCGAGCTCGGCCGGCAGCCGCCGCGAGTAGGCGATCACCTGGTCGCTGTCGGTGGCGTGGAAGGTGATGTCGCGCAGCCGCTGCAGGGCCGGGTGGGCCTTGCGGGCCTGGTTCAGCCGGGTGATGTAGCCGGCGATCGACCGGTCGGCCTGCGGCGCGCCCGGCTCGTACTCGGCCCACGGCCGCGGCCGGTACTGGTACTTCTCGCTGTCCAGGTACTCCTCGCTGCCGTGCCGGACGGCGACGTGCTCGCACAGCTCGAAGCCGGAGTACATCCCCCAGCACGGGCTCATGGTGGCGGCCAGCACCGCCCGGAGCTTGAACGCGCCGGGCCCGCCGTACTGCAGGAACTCGTGCAGGATGTCGGGGGTGTTGGGCCAGAAGTTGGGCCGCATGTAGGCGGCCGGCGCGCCGCGCAGCTCGGTCAGGTACTCCTCGATCTCCGCCTTCGCCGTCCGCCAGGTGAAGTAGGTGTAGGACTGGTGGAACCCGGCCTTGGCCAGGGTGTGCATCATCGCCGGGCGGGTGAACGCCTCGGCCAGGAACAGCACCTCGGGGTTGGTCGCGTTCACCTCCGCGATCAGCCACTGCCAGAACTCCACCGGCTTGGTGTGCGGGTTGTCGACCCGGAACACGGTGACGCCGTGGGCGACCCAGTGCCGGATGACCCGCAGCACCTCCAGCGACAGCCCCTCGGGGTCGTTGTCGAAGTTGATCGGGTAGATGTCCTGGTACTTCTTGGGCGGGTTCTCGGCGTAGGCGATGGAGCCGTCGGCCCGGGTGGTGAACCACTCGGGGTGCTCTCTGGCCCACGGGTGGTCCGGCGCGCACTGCAGGGCGAAGTCGAGCGCGACCTCCAGGCCGTTGGCCCGCGCCTGGGCCACGAAGTCGTCGAAGTCCTCGATGGTGCCCAGGTCCGGGTGCACCGCGTCGTGGCCGCCCTCGTCCGAGCCGATCGCCCAGGGCGAGCCGGGGTCGTCCGGGCCGGGGGCCAGGGTGTTGTTCGGGCCCTTGCGGTTCACCCGCCCGATCGGGTGGATCGGCGGCAGGTAGACGATGTCGAAGCCCATCGCGGCCACCGCCGGCAGCCGCTGTGCCGCCTGGGCGAAGGTGCCCGAGACCCAGCGGCCGGTGTCCGGGTCGACGTGCGCGCCTTCCGAGCGCGGGAACAGCTCGTACCAGGCGCTGAACAGCGCCCGCTCGCGCTGCACGGTGAGCGGGTAGTCGGCCGAGGAGGTGACCAGCTCGCGCAGCGGCCGCTGGGTCAGCAGGTCGTGCACGGCCGGGTCGGTGCCGGCCGCCAGCCGGGCCTGCGGCGGCCTTCCGCCGTCCCGCAGCGCGGAGACCGCCTCGGCCAGCAGGTCGGCGTCCTGGCCCTCGTAGCGGCCGGTGGCCAGCGCCCGCTCGAGCAGCCGCGCGCCCTCCTCGAGCATCACGTGGGTGTCGACGTCGGCCGCGATCTTGATCGTGGCGTCGTGCTCCCAGGTGCCGTAGGGGTCCGACCAGCCCTCCACCCGAAGCCGCCAGGCACCCTCCTGGTCCGGCACGGCGACCGTGCCCCAGCGGTCGGTGCCCGGCGCCAGCGGCACCATCCGCAGCGTGCGCTCGGTGCCGTCCGGCGCGGTCAGCACCGCGGTCGCGGCGACCGCGTCGTGCCCCTCCCGGAAGACGGTGGCGCCGATCGGCACCTGTTCCCCGACCACGGCCTTGGCCGGGAACCGGCCGCCGTCCACCACCGGCGAGACGGCCAGCACCGGGATCCGGCCGATGCCACCGGCCAGCGCACCGGGCCGACCCGGCCTCGGCGCCTGCTGCTCGGTGCTCACCGCCGGCGGGGTCTGCGGGGCCGGTTCGCTCACGCCGTCGCCGGCGCCCCCGGTGGCCGGATGCGGCGTCCCAGCGGAGGCTGGGACGCGACTGCCATCGGTGGCGGCGTCGGTGGCGGCGTCGGTCGCGGTGGTGGAGGCGGCTGACCGGCTCGTCTCGGGGCGGGCGCCCGGGTTGCGCTGGATCATGACCCCTACTCCACCATTCCTGCCCCTCGAGCGCAGCCCCGCCCGGCCGGACGGCGGCGGGCAGCGGCTCGGTCCCGGCCCGGCGCCCGGCGTGTCGGACCGCCACCGAGCAGGCGGGAGCGGCCGGCACCGTGTGGCGTGTGTCACCGAGGTGGCACCAAGCGCTCACCGGGCTGCCCTAGGGTGGTCCACCGTGAGAGCCATCCGCCGCTTCACCGTCCGCACTGTGCTGCCCCCGGCGATCGCCTCGCTGGGCGAGCTGGCCGCCAACCTGCGCTGGTCCTGGCACCCGCCGACGCGTGATCTGTTCGCCGCCCTCGACCCGGCCCGCTGGGAGGCCGCCCGGCGGGACCCGGTGGCGATGCTGGCCAGCCTGGCGCCCGAGGAGCTGGAGGCGCTGGCCGGCGACACCGGCTTCGTGGCCCGGGTCGAGGCGGCCGCCGCGGACCTGCACGAGTACCTGACCGCCCCCCGCTGGTACCAGGGCCTGGGGGCCGACGTGCCCGCCTCGATCGCCTACTTCTCCCCGGAGTTCGGGATCACCGGGGTGCTGCCGCAGTACTCCGGTGGCCTGGGGATCCTGGCCGGTGACCACCTGAAGTCGGCCAGTGACCTCGGCGTGCCGATCGTCGGGGTCGGGCTGCTCTACCAGTACGGCTACTTCCGGCAGTCGCTGTCCCGGGACGGCTGGCAGCAGGAGACCTACCCGGTGCTGGACCCGGTGGAGCTGCCGCTGTCGCTGCTGCGCGAGGACGACGGCACCCCGGCCAGCATCGCGATCGGGCTGCCCGGCGGCCGCCGGCTGAACGCGCTGGTCTGGAAGGCACAGGTCGGCCGGGTGCCGCTGCTGCTGATGGACTCCAACACCGAGGACAACGACGAGGCGGCCCGCTCGATCACCGACCGGCTCTACGGCGGCGGGGGGGAGCACCGGCTGCAGCAGGAGATGCTGCTCGGCGTCGGCGGCGTCCGGGCGCTGCGGCTGTGGTCGCGGCTGTCCGGGGCACCCAGCCCGGACGTCTACCACACCAACGAGGGGCACGCCGGGTTCCTGGGCATCGAGCGGATCCGGGAGCTGGTCACCGAGCAGGGCCTGGACTTCGACAGCGCCCTGGAGAAGGTGCGCTCGGCCACCGTGTTCACCACCCACACCCCGGTGCCGGCCGGCATCGACCGGTTCGGCCGGGACCAGATCGAGCAGTTCTTCGGCGGGGAGAACGCCACGCCGAACGTGCCGGTGGAGCGGGTCCTGGCGCTGGGCGCCGAGAGCTACCCCGGTGGCGACCCGTCGGTGTTCAACATGGCGGTGATGGGGCTGCGGCTGGCCCAGCGGGCCAACGGGGTGTCCCTGCTGCACGGTGAGGTCAGCCGGGGGATGTTCGAGGGCCTGTGGCCCGGGTTCGACGCCGCCGAGGTGCCGATCACCTCGATCACCAACGGCGTGCACGCGCCGACCTGGGTCGACCGCCGGGTGATGGAGCTGGGGGAGCGGTACATCGGCCCGCGGATGATCAACGAGGCCAAGGGCTGGGAGCAGGTCGAGCAGGTGCCCGACGCCGAGATCTGGGGCGTGCGGCGGGCCATGCGGGCCACCCTGGTGGAGGAGGTGCGGCGCCGGGTCCGGGCGTCCTGGCTGGAGCGCGGCGCCAGCCCGGCGGAGCTGGGCTGGACCGACTCCATCCTCGACCCGGACGTGCTCACCGTCGGGTTCGCGCGCCGGGTGCCGACCTACAAGCGGCTCACCCTGATGCTGCGCGACCCGGAGCGGCTGCGCCGCATCCTGCTGCACCCCACCCGGCCGGTGCAGCTGATCATCGCCGGCAAGTCGCACCCGGCCGACGACCACGGCAAGCGGCTCATCCAGCAGATGGTCAAGTTCGCCGACGACCCGACCGTGCGGCACCGGATCGTCTTCCTGCCCAACTACGACATCGGGATGGCCCAGGCGCTGTACCCGGGGTGCGACGTCTGGCTGAACAACCCGCTGCGTCCCTTCGAGGCCTGCGGCACCTCGGGGATGAAGGCAGCCCTGAACGGCGGGCTGAACCTGTCCATCCTGGACGGCTGGTGGGACGAGTGGTACGACGGCGAGAACGGCTGGGCGATCCCCACCGCGGACGGCGTGGAGGACCCCGACCACCGCGACGACCTGGAGGCCTCGGCGCTGTACGACCTGGTCGAGGGGTCGGTCGCGCCCCGGTTCTACGACCACGGCAACGACGGGCTGCCCTCCCGCTGGCTGGAGATGGTGCGGCACACGTTGTCCTCGCTCGGGCCCAAGGTGCTGGCCACCCGGATGGTGGCCGACTACATCTCCAGGCTCTACGTGCCGGCCGCCCGGGCCGGCTGGGCGATGGGTCCGGACGACGCGGCGTCGCTGGCCGGTTTCAAGGCCAAGGTGGCCAAGCACTGGCCGTCCGTCCGGGTGGACCACGTGGAGTCCGTCGGGGCCGGCGACAGCCCGCAGGTGGGGGATGAGGTGCTGGTCCGGGCGTTCGTGTCCCTGGACGGGATGGACCCCGAGGAGGTCGAGGTGCAGATGGTGCACGGCAAGGTCTCGCTGACCGACACCCTGACCGACACCGTGGTCACCCCGCTGCGGCTGAGCGAGAGCTATGAGGACGGGCGGCACCGGTTCGAGGGCACCCTGCGGCTGCGCCGCACCGGTGCGCTCGGGTACACCGTGCGGGTGCTGCCGCACCACGCCGGGGTGGCCGGCGCCGTCGAGTTCGGCGTGGTCACCAACGCCTGAGCGCCCACCCCTGGCGGGAGCTGGTCAGGCCGTCGCCGGGCGGCCTGACCGGGCGGCTCAGCGGGGGGCGGTGACGGCGTACAGCTGCATCGAGAACGGCCCCAGCTCGGCCGGGCCCGGCCCGAGCAGCGGCTGGGCGCCCTGCGGGGGGCGCTCCTGGGCGCTGTCCCACAGCAGCCGGTAGCCCGCCGCCCACGGCGCGCCGGGCAGCGAGAACCGGGCCGGACCGGCGTCCCCGTTGATCGCGATGTGCACCGACTCGTCCGCGTGGAAGCCGTCCGGGCCGGCCGTCACGGCGTGCAGATGCACCTGCAGGGACCGCAGCCGGTGGTCGTGCCAGCGCACGTGGTCCATCTCCGCGCCGTCCGAGCCGAACCAGGCCAGGTCCTTGCTGCCGCTGGGGTGCACCGGCCGGCCGGCGAAGAAGGCGTCCTGGCGCAGCCCGGGGTGCGCGCGCCGGATGGCCAGCAGGTGCCGGGTGGTGGCCAGCAGGTCCTGCTGCCACGGCTGCAGCTCCCAGTCCACCCAGGTGGTCTCGTCGTCCAGGCAGTAGGGGTTGTTGTTGCCGCCCTGGCTGCGGCCGAACTCATCTCCGGCCAGCAGCATCGGCACGCCGCTGGAGACCAGCAGGGTGGCCAGCAGGTTGCGCATCGACCGGCGCCGCGCCGCGTTGACGCCGTCCTGCGCCGTCGGGCCGTCGAGGCCGTGGTCCCAGTTCCGGTTGTCGTCGCTGCCGTCCCGGTTGTCCTCGCCGTTGGCCTGGTTGCGCTTGCCGGCGTAGGTGGTCAGGTCGGCCAGGGTGAAGCCGTCGTGCGCGGTGACGAAGTTGACCGAGGCCAGCGGACCGCGGGCGGGGGCGAAGGTGTCGGCCGAACCGGCGATCCGGGTGGCGAGCTCGCGGACCCCGCCGGTCTCCTGGTGGTGCACTGCCCGGGCGGCCCCGACCAGCCAGAAGTCACGCACGCTGTTGCGGAACCGGTCGTTCCACTCCGCGAACGGGGGCGGGAACTGCCCGGTCCGCCAGCCGCCGGGCCCGATGTCCCACGGCTCCACGATCAGCTTCACCGTGGCCAGCACCGGGTCGGCGCGGGCGGCGACCAGGAACGGGTGCTCGGGGTCGAACCCGTCCCGGCCCCGGGCCAGGGTGGGCGCCAGGTCGAACCGGAACCCGTCGACGTGCATCTCCTGCACCCAGTAGCGCAACGAGTCCAGGGTGAGCTGCACCACCCGGGCCCGGCGGAAGTCCAGGGAGTTGCCGCAGCCGGTGACGTCCTGGTCGCGGCCGTGGGAGTCCAGCCGGTAGTACCCGGCGGCGTCCAGACCGCGCCAGGACAGGGTCGGGCCGTCCACGCCGCCCTCGCAGGTGTGGTTGTAGACGACGTCCAGGATCACCTCCAGGCCGGCCGCGTGCAGCGCGCGCACCATCTCCCGGAACTCCTGCACGGCGCCCTGCGGGGTGCCGGCCGCCGAGTACGGCGCGTGCGGGGCGAAGAAGCCGAGGGTGGAGTAGCCCCAGTAGTTCGACCGGCCGCGCCTGGCCAGGGCGAACTCCGAGCAGGCCGCGTGCACCGGCAGCAGCTCCACCGCGGTGACGCCCAGGGTCTGCAGGTGCTCCAGCGCGGCCGGGTGCGCCAGGCCGGCGTAGGTGCCGCGCAGCGGTTCGGGCACCCCCGGCAGCCGGCGGGTGAAGCCGCGCACGTGGGTCTCGTAGACCACGGTCTGCGCCCACGGCACGTCCGGGCGCTGGTCCGGCAGGTCCGGGGCGGGCGCGGTGACGACGCCGACCGGGGCCAGGTCGGCGGAGTCGCGCGGGTCCAGCCGGAAGTCGTCCCCGCTCAGGTCCGCCTGGACCGTGTGCGCGAACAGCTCCGGGCCCACCCCGGCCGGAGGCTGCACCGCCCGGGCGTAGGGGTCCAGCAGCAGCTTGGCCGGGTTGTAGCGGTGCCCGCGTCCGGGCTCCCAGCGGCCGTGGGCCCGCAGCCCGTAGTGCTGGCCCGGCTCGATGCCGGGCACCAGGTCGTGGAAGACGTCGTGGGTGCGCCGGGTCAGCGGCACCCGGGTCTCCTCCCAACGCCGTCCGCTGCCCGGGGGCGCCGGCTCCAGCAGGCACAGCTCGACCGCGTCGGCGTGCCCGGCCAGCACCGCGACGTTCGCGCCGCCGGCGACAAGGTGGACCCCCAGCGGGTAGGGGTGGGACTCGGGCAACATCCGCGTCATCCTCCCCCATGGCGTACGGCACATGTCGGCGGGGGCCGATAGCGTGTCGCCGTGAGCGACCCCAGCGCCCTGCCCTTCTTCCCTCCACCGCCCGATGAGCACCCGCTGCGTGGCCGGGTGCTGGATGCGCTGATCGACATGCAGCTGCAGCCGGAGGTGGACGCCGACGGTGACGTCGTGCTGCGGGTCAAGGAGCAGAACGTCTTCTGCCGCTGCGTGGACAGCACCCCGCCGCTGATGCGGGTGTTCGGTCAGTGGACCACCGAGGACCTGGGCGGGGTGGCGGAGCTGACCCTGCTCAAGGCGGCCAACGTGGTCAGCGCCTCGATGAACCTGGTGAAGGTCACCGTGCACGGCTCGAGCATCGCCGTCGCGGCCGACCTGATCATCGGCGACGACATGAACCTCGGTGCGCTGACCTCGGCCACGGTGGACGCGGTGCTGTCCGGCGCGCAGGGCTTCTACACCGTGGTCCGCGAGCTCAGCGCCGAGGCCGAGGGCGGAGCACCGGACGGCGAGGCGCCGGACGGCGGGCAGCAGGGTGAGTGAGCCGGCCCCGGGCGGCCCGGCCGCGCAGACCGGCGTGCGGCTGGAGGTGGCCGAGGGGGTGGCGACCATCCGGCTGGACCGGCCGACGATGAACGCGCTGGACGTGGCCATGCAGGAGGGCATCCGGTCCGCCGCGCTGGAGGCCTCCGCCCGCCCGGACGTCGCCGCGGTGGTGGTCTACGGCGGGGAGCGGGTGTTCGCCGCGGGCGCCGACGTCAAGCAGATGCAGCAGATGAGCCACGCCGAGATGGTGGCCCGCTCCGGGCAGCTGCAGTCCGCCTTCACGGCCGTCGCCCAGATCCCCAAGCCGACGGTGGCCGCGATCACCGGGTACGCGCTGGGCGGGGGCTGCGAGCTGGCCCTGTGCTGCGACTTCCGGGTCGCCGCGCAGGACGCCACGCTCGGCCAGCCGGAGATCCTGCTCGGCATCATCCCCGGCGCCGGCGGCACGCAGCGGCTGGCCCGGCTGGTCGGGCCGGCCCGGGCCAAGGACCTGATCTTCACCGGGCGGTTCGTGCCCGCGGCCGAGGCGCTGGCGATCGGCCTGGTGGACGAGCTGGTGCCCGCCGCCGACGTGCACGCGGCCGCGGTGCAGCGGGTCCGGCGCTACGTGGGCGGCCCGGCGCTGGCGCTGCGGGCGGCCAAGGAGGCCGTGGACCGCGGCCTGGAGGTCGACCTGGCCACCGGTCTGGAGATCGAACGGATGCAGTTCGCCGCCCTGTTCGCCACCCGTGACCGGGAGCTGGGGATGGCCAGCTTCGTCGAGCGCGGGCCGGGCAAGGCGGCGTTCGAGGGGCGCTGAGCGCCGGCCCGACCGCTCAGCCCCGGTCCAGCGCCGTCCCGAGCAGGCCGATCGGCGGCGAGCCCAGCTCGAGCAGGGCCCGGTGGAACCGGCGGACGTCGTAACCGGTGCCCCAGCGGGTGCGGGCCTGGGCGCGCAGGTCCTGCAGGGCCAGCTTGCCCCAGGTGTAGCGCCCGTACCCGACGTCGAACGTGCCGCGGGCGGCCTCGGAGCGGGCCGCGGAACCCCCGAGGTGCGCGTCGGCGGCGAACCGCTGGGCAGCCTGCTCCACGCTCCAGCCCTCGGCGTGCAGACCGATCGAGGCGGCCAGCCGGGTGACCCGGACCAGGGCCTCCAGGCACATCCCGATAACGTACCGCGGGTCGTGCGCGCGGAAGCCCTCCTCGATCACCGCCTCCTCCACATAGTGCGCCCAGCCCTCGGCGAAGGTGGCCGACATCAGCCGCCGGCGCACCGGGCTGGGGGCCCGGCGCAGCGCCCGGCCGTGGGAGTAGTGGCCCGGCGCCACCTCGTGCACGGTGATCGCGGGCAGGGAGGTGGCGCTGAACACCGACAGCCACTCCTCCTGCTCGTGCTCGGGCCAGTCCGCCCCGGGCGGGGTGACGTGGTACCAGCTGGCCGCGTCCGGCTCCTCGGGCGCCGACCACGACATCATGGCCATCGCCCAGCCGCGCGACTCTGGCGCCGGGCCGACCAGGCACTGCCCGTCGGCGGGCGCCAGGGAGTGCTCGGCGGTGAACGCCAGCACCTCGGCGGTCACCTGCCGGGCCTGGACCAGGACGCCCTCGGCGTCCGGGTGGTCGGCCAGCAGCCGCGGCACCAGCTCGCCGACCGTGGCCTGCGGGTCCAGCCGGGAGCAGGCCTGCGCGAGCAGCTCGGTGAGCCGGTCCCGCTCGCTGACGGCGGTGGCGGCCAGGGCGGGCAGGTCCACCTCGGTGGCCTCCCAGACGCCCAGCTCGCGGGCCAGCACGTCCGGCCCGACGGCGGTCTCCGGCGGGCCGTCGGCGGCGGCCTGCTGCAGGTGGGCCAGCAGCCGGGCATGAGCGGCCAGCGCGGCCTGGACGACCTCGGCGGGGGTGTGCTCGTCCGGGGCCAGGCCGGCGGCCAGCCCTCGGGCGGCCGGCAGCAGCGCGGTGGCCACCGGCGCGGGCACCTCATCCAGGGTGCGCACCGCGACGTCCACCGCGGCGGGCCAGCCGGCCAGGTGCTGGGCCCGGGCGCGGGCCCGGTCGGCGGCCGGGGCGTACTCCCGGTCGTAGCAGGCCAGGTCCAGGTTGTTGATGTGCAGCAGCGGGTTGGCGTGGTGCTGGCGCTGCTCGCCCAGGCTCCAGCGCAGTCCCTGCTCGAAGGCGCCCAGGTGGGCGGCGTCGTGCGGGTCCGCCGGGGCCGGGCCCTGGCCCAGCCGGGCCAGCCCGGCGGCCACCGCGTCATCGGACAGGTCCTGCAGCACGCCGTCGTAGCGGTGCAGGCCGGCCGACTCCCGCACGTCGGCGGACAGCAGGTCGCAGACGGCGTCCAGCCGGCTCAGCGAGGCGTCGGGCTCGGGTCCGGCGGAGGGCGGGGGAGCGCTGGGTGGGGTGGGGCTCACCCGTCTCACGGTAGCCCGGAGCCGGCCGGCTCAGACCAGGGCCCGCACGTCCAGGTGCGGGAAGACGTCGTCGGCCTCGCGCACCAGGCGGGCCGATCGGCGGGCGGCGGGGCTGCCGCCGCCGGTGAAGGCGTCGGCGATCCGGTGCACGGCGTCCCGGTGCTCGTCGACCCGGCGCCCGGCGTAGTCCGGGGCCTGGCCGGTGTTCAGCATGTACGTCCAGTCGCTGGCCCCGTGCAGCAGCACCTCGCGGGCCATCTGGTCCAGGTCAGGGCGACGTTCGCGCAGTCGTCCGGCCTCGCGCTCGGCGTCGACCAGGTCGAACAGCCGGCGCCGGACCCCGCCGGCGTCCTCGATCACCGAGCGGACGCCCTGGCCGGTCCAGACCCGGAAGTCGTGCCCCCCGCCCCAGCTGCCGGCCGGCGGGTCGGCCCGTCCGCCGTCCTGCACCGCGCCGTCGGCCAGCGCCCCGGCCAGCGAGCGGGTCCGCACGCCGGCCTGCGGGAGCAGCCGCAGGACGTGCTCCAGGAAGGTCAGCCCTTCGGCCCACCAGTGCCCGAACAGCTCGGTGTCGAAGGCGGCGACCACGACCGCCGGGTGGCCGTAGGGCGAGCAGGAGCGCGCCAGCCGCTCGTGCACGGCGTCCACGAAGTGCTTGGCGTCGCGCTCGGCGGCCGCGGCGGCGTCACCGGGCCGGTAGGGCGAGGCGTTGGCGTCGTCGCCGATCCGGGTCAGCCGGAAGCCTGAGGCGTCCACCCGGTGGAAGTCGCGGTAGTCCGGCCCGGTCTGGTAGCCGTCCTGGTCGGACCACACCAGGTTGCACAGCTCGGCGTCCCGGCCGAACAGGGCGACGTCGGTGCCGGCCAGCCGCCAGGCCCGGGCGATGTCCCGGTCGGCGCCGGCCAACGTCGGGCCGTCCAGCACGGTCGCGGCGATCCCGTTGTCACGCACCAGCGGCAGCAGCTCGGGGGCCCAGCCGCACTCGGGCAGCCACAGGCTGGCCGGGCGCCGCCCGTAGCGGAACCGGTGGTCCTCCAGGCCGACCCGGACGGCCAGCCGGGCGGTCCGCGCGTCCAGCAGCGGCAGCACGGGGTGGGTGGCCGGGCCGGCCATCAGCTCCAGCACCCCCCGGTCGGCCAGCCGGCGCAGCACCGGGGACCCGCCGCGGCTCCAGGGCCCCTGCAGGTCCTCCTGGGCCAGGCGCGCCGCGGACCGCTCGCGCTCGGCGACCTCGGACCTGACCTGGTCCGGGCCTGCGCCGGAACCCAGCTGCTGGGCCCGCTGCTGCCAGTCCTGCACCCACGCGGCGACCCCGTCCAGGCAGTAGACGTCGTCCAGCTGCTCGGCCAGCACCGGGGTGACGCCCAGGGTCAGCACGTCGCGGCGGCCCTCGTCGGCCAGGCGGCCCAGCAACCGGGTCAGGGGCAGGTAGCTGGACGTCCAGGCCTGGTAGAGCCACTCCTCCCCGACCGGCCAGCGGCCGTGGTGCGCCACCCACGGCAGGTGGCTGTGCAGCACCAGGCAGAAGGTGCCCACGGCTGCTGCGGCATCCTCCTGCCTGGGCGATCCTGGCGGCGTCATGCCCACACTCTGAACCCTGGCCGTTGCGTGTCCAAGCGCAGCCGCGTGTCAGGTGCGTTGCGATCGCTCGGCGACGGGCGCTGCCGCGCCCGCCGGACCCGGCCCCGGGGCGCCCGGTCGGGTGGTCACGCCCGGGTGGCGGTGGCACCACCCCTACTGGTGAGTAACATGATGGCGTGACGGGCGTCGTAGGCAGCCAGCCGGGTGCGGATGCGATCCTGTCCCCGCACCGGCCGACGAGGGCCTGCTCCGCGACCCGGGGGTCGCGACGGCGCCCGACGATGAGGATGAGGCACCGAGATGAAGATCGTCGTCTGCATCAAGTACGTCCCCGACGCCCAGGCCGACCGCCGGTTCGTCGAGGCCGACCAGACCGTGGACCGCGAGGGCGTGGACGGGCTGCTGTCGGAGCTGGACGAGTACGCGGTGGAGGAGGCGCTGAAGCTGGCCGAGGCCGGCGAGGACGTCGAGGTCACGGTGCTGTGCGTGGGCCCGCAGGGGGCCACCGACGCGATCCGCAAGGCGCTGCAGATGGGCGCCTCGGCGGCCGTCCACGTGCTGGACGACGCGCTGCACGGCTCGGACTCTCCGGCCACCTCACTGGTGCTGGCCCAGGCGCTGCGCAAGCTGGAGCCGGACCTGGTGCTGACCGGGATGGCCTCCACCGACGCCGGGATGAGCGTCGTGCCGGCGATGGTCGCCGAGCGGCTCGCCCTGCCCCAGGTCACCTTCGCCGGTTCGCTGAGCGTGGAGGGCGGCCGGGTCCGGATCGAACGCGACGGCGACACCAGCACCGAGGTGGTCGAGGCCTCGCTGCCGGCCGTGGTGTCGGTCACCGACCAGATCAACGAGCCGCGCTACCCCTCGTTCAAGGGGATCATGGCGGCCAAGAAGAAGCCGGTCACCACCTGGACGCTGGCCGACCTGGACGTCGACCCTGGGCAGGTCGGGCTGGGCGCGGCCTGGTCGGCGGTGGCCACGGTCACCGCCCGCCCGCCGCGGCAGGCCGGCCAGGTGATCACCGACGAGGGCGACGGCGGCGCCCGGCTGGTGGAGTTCCTGGCCGGCGCCCGGCTGGTCTGAGCCACCGCGAGCACACCCGATGAGCACGAGCACGGGCACCACGAGCACGGGCACCACGAGCACGGGCACCACGAGCACGGGCACCACGAGCACGGGCACCACGAGCACGGGCACCACGAGGAAAGGGAAGCTGTGATGGGGCAGGTACTGGTCCTGGTCGACCACGCCGAGGGCGCGGTCCGCAAGACGACCTCCGAGCTGTTGACCATCGCGCGCAGGCTCGGCGAGCCGGCGGCGGTGTTCATCGGCGAGGGGTACCAGCAGGCCGCCGGCGCGCTGGGTGAGTTCGGCGCGGCCACCGTGTACCAGGTCACCGGCGAGGGGCTGGCCGACTACCTCGTGCTGCCGAAGGTGGAGGCGCTGCAGGCGGTGCTGGCGGTGGCCGGTGAGGTGACGGCGATCCTCATCCCGTCCTCGGCCGAGGGCAAGGAGATCGCCGGTCGGCTGGCCGTCCGGCTCGGCTCGGGCCTGATCACCGACGCGGTCGACGTGCAGCCCTCCCAGGAGGGTCCGGTCACCACCCAGAGCGTGTTCGCCGGCGGCTTCGCCGTGCAGGGGCGGGTGACCACCGGGATCCCGCTGGTCACGGTCAAGCCGAACTCGGCCACGCCCGAGCCGGTGCCGAACGGGAGCGCGCCGACCGTGGTCGAGGTGCCGGTCACGCTCAGCGACCTGGCCCGCAGCGCCCGGGTGGTGGAGCGCCGGCCGAAGGCGACCACCGGCCGTCCGGACCTGTCCGAGGCGGCCATCGTGGTCTCCGGCGGCCGCGGCACCAACGGCGACTTCGCCCCGGTCGAGGCGCTGGCCGACGCGCTCGGCGCCGCGGTCGGCGCCTCCCGGGCAGCGGTGGACGCCGGCTGGTACCCGCACGGCAACCAGGTGGGCCAGACCGGCAAGCAGGTCTCCCCGCAGCTCTACGTGGCCTGCGGGATCTCCGGGGCGATCCAGCACCGGGCCGGGATGCAGACCTCCAAGACGATCGTCGCGGTGAACAAGGACGCCGAGGCGCCGATCTTCGAGCTGGCCGACTTCGGCGTGGTGGGGGACCTGTTCACCGTGCTGCCGCAGGCCAGCGAGGCGATCGCCAAGCACAAGGGATGAGCCGGCCGCCGGCGCCCCGGTGGCGGGGCGCCCCGGCCCGCTGCCCGGCCTAGAATCGTTCTCCGTGCCCCCGTCCACGCCTCCGGCTCCGGTCGCCTACCTCGACCACGCCGCCACCACCCCGGTCCTGCCGGAGGTGGCGGAGGTGATGGCGGCCCAGCTGGCGCGCACCGGCAACGCCAACTCCCTGCACAGCAGCGGTCGGGCCGCCCGCCGGGTGGTCGAGGAGGCCCGGGAGCGGCTGGCCGCCGCGGTCGGCGCCCGGCCCAGCGAGGTCGTGTTCACCGCCGG
The DNA here is from genome assembly GCA_963821825.1 of uncultured Actinomycetota bacterium. GTDB lineage: Bacteria > Actinomycetota > Actinomycetes > Actinomycetales > Kineosporiaceae > CAWGFD01. Next base: position 2,756,039 of record CAWGFD010000002.1, on the reverse strand, counting down.
CGGCACGGAGGCCGACAACATCGCGGTCAAGGGGCTGTACTGGGCCCGGACGGCGCAGGACGCCCGCCGGCGCCGGGTGCTGGTCAGCGCGGTCGAGCACCACGCGGTGCTGGACCCGGCCGCCTGGCTGGCCCGCCGCCAGGGTGCGCAGCTGCAGACCATCCCGGTGGACCACCTCGGGCGGATCGTGCCCGCCGCCCTGGCCGAGCTGCTGGGCGACGGCCAGGACGTCGCCCTGGTCTCGGTGATGTGGGCCAACAACGAGGTCGGCACCCTCCAGCCGGTGGAGCAGGTGATCGAGCTGGCCCACGCGGTGGGGGTGCCGGTGCACACCGACGCGATCCAGGTGGTCGGTACCCTGCCGGTGGACCTGGCCGGCACCGAGGTGGACCTGCTCACCCTCAGCGGCCACAAGCTGGGCGGCCCGGTCAGCTCCGGGGCCCTTCTCGTCCGCCGCGGGGTGGGGATCGAGCCGTTCCTGCACGGCGGAGGCCAGGAGGGTCAGGTCCGCTCGGGCACCGTGGACGTGGCCGGCGCGGCCGGGCTCGGGCTGGCCGTGGAGCTGGCCGCCGGCCGGCAGCCGGCGACCGCCGAGCGGGTCGGGCGGCTGCGCGACGCCCTGGTCGAGGCGGTCCAGGCGGCGGTGCCCAGCGCGGTGCTGCGCGGCGACCCGGACCCGGCGGGCCGGCTGCCGGGCAACGCGCACTTCACCTTCCCCGGCTGCGAGGGCGACTCCCTGCTCTACCTGCTGGACGCCCGCGGCGTCGAGGCCTCCACCGGGTCGGCCTGCCAGGCCGGGGTACCGCAGCCCTCGCACGTCCTGCTGGCGATGGGCATCCCCGAGCCGGACACCCGAGGTGCGCTGCGGTTCTCCCTGGGCCACACCAGCACCGAGCAGGACGTGCAGGCGCTGGCGGAGGCCGTCGGGCCGGTCGTGGAGCGCGCCCAGCTGGCCGGGCTGGCCACCTCGGGCCGGGCCGGGTGAGCGCGATGCGGGTGCTGGCCGCGATGAGCGGCGGGGTGGACTCAGCGGTGGCCGCGGCGCGGGCCGCCGAGGCCGGGCACGAGGTGGTCGGCGTGCATCTCGCTCTGTCCCGCAGCCGTTCCGCCGAACGCAACGGCTCACGCGGGTGCTGCACGATCGAGGACGCCGACGACGCCCGCCGGGCCGCCGACGTGCTGGGCATCCCGTTCTACGTGTGGGACCTGGCCGAGCGCTTCCACGCCGACGTGGTCGAGGACTTCGTGGCCCAGTACGCGGCGGGCCGCACCCCGAACCCGTGCGTGCGGTGCAACGAGCGGATCAAGTTCTCCGCCCTGCTGGACAAGGCGCTCGCGCTCGGCTTCGACGCCGTCTGCACCGGCCACTACGCCCGGCTGACTCGCGGCGTCGACGGGACGCCGGTGCTCTCCCGGGCGGTGGACCAGGCCAAGGACCAGTCCTACGTGCTGGCCGTCGTCCCGCCGGCCCGGCTGCGGCACGCCATGTTCCCGATCGGGGACACGACCAAGCCGCGGATCCGGCAGGAGGCCGAGGAACGGGGCCTGCGGGTGGCGACCAAGCCGGACTCCCACGACATCTGCTTCGTCCCCGACGGCGACACCAGGGGGTGGCTGGCGGCCCGGGTCCCGGGCGTGCCCGGGCCCGTGCTGGACACCGGCGGCGAGCAGGTGGGCGCGCACACCGGGGCCGTGGGCTACACCGTCGGCCAGCGGCACGGCCTGTCGTTGTCCCGCCCGGCGGCCGACGGGCGCCCCCGCTACGTGCTGTCGATCGAGCCGGTCAGCAACACCGTCGTGGTCGGCCCCCGGGAGGAGCTGGCGGTGCACGCGCTGACCGCCGCCGACCCGGTCTGGTCGGGATCGGCGGCGGTCGGTGAGCGCGTGATGGTCCAGGTCCGGGCGCACGGCACGCCGGTCGGCGCCCGGCTGACCGGCCGGGAGCCGGTCACCGTCGCCCTGGACGAGCCGGTGCACGGCGTCGCCGCCGGTCAGACGCTGGTGCTCTACCGCGGCGACGTGGTGCTGGCCGCGGCCACCCTGGAGCGCTGAGGGGGCGGCAGGTCAGGCCGCCCGGCCGATCACCGTGACCGGCACGTTGCCGCGGGTGGCCTTGGAGTAGGGGCAGACCTGGTGGGCGGCGTCCACCAGCTGCTGCGCCTGGGCGTCGTCCACCCCGGGGATCCGGGCGGTGATCTCCACGGTGATCGCGAAGGACTCGCCCTCCGGGCCGAAGCCGACCGCGGTCTCGACCACCGACTGCGACACGTCCACCCCGGCCTTCTTGGCGACCAGACCGAGCGCGCCCTGGAAGCAGGCGCCGTAGCCGACCGCGAACAGCTGCTCGGGGTTGGTGCCGGTGCCCGGGCCGCCGGTCTCCTTCGGGGCGGTCAGCTCGAGATCGAGGATGCCGTCCTCGGAGACGGCGTGGCCGCTGCGACCACCGGTCATGGTGGCGCGGGCGGTGTAGACGATCTTCGTCGGTGTGTTGGTCATGGTGGCGGGAACCGCTGCCCGGGCGGGTCTCTTCCCCGGCGCTGCTGCCCGGCGCCGGGAACCTACCCTGGGGCGGTGAGCAGCGAACCGACCACCGCACCGCCGAGCCCGTCGCCGTCCGGGCCGGAGCCGACGCCGCCGGGGCGGGCCTCCGCGCTCGGGTCCTGGCCGGGTGAGGAGACGGTGGAGGCGGCTCGGACCGTGCTCGGCGAGCTGGGCGAGCCCCCGCACCTGCCGCACCTGGTCGAGCTGCCGGCGCGCGGTCCCGGCGCGGACCTGGTCGGCCGCAGCGCCGCCCTGCTGGTCGACCTGCCGGTGGACCTGCAGCCCTCGGGCTGGCGACTGGTCGACCGGCCCGGGCGGGACCTGGAGCGTGCCCAGGCCTTCCTGCGCCAGGACCTGGACGTGCTCGCCGAGGTGGCCGACGGCTACCGCGGCCCGTTCAAGGTGCAGGTCACCGGCCCGTGGACGCTGGCCGCCTCGCTCTGGCTGCCGCGGCTGGAGCGCGCGGTGGTCGACCCCGGCGCCTGCCGCGACCTGGCCGACTCCCTCGCCGAGGGCGTCCGGCGGCACGTCGCCGAGGTCCGGCGGCTGCTGCCGGGCGCGCACGTCGTGCTGCAGGTGGACGAGCCCGGCCTGCCCGGTGTGCTGGCCGGGGAGCTGCCGACCGCCTCGGGCTTCGGCCGACTGCGGGCGGTGCAGGAGCCGGTGGCGGCGCCGGCTGTCAGCGCGGTGGTGGAGGCCGGCCGGCAGGCCGGGGCCGAGCAGGTGGTGCTGCACTGCTGCGCGGACCGGGCGCCGGTCACCCTGATGCAGCGCACCGGCGCGGACGCGCTGTCGGTGGACGTCGCCCGGCTGGGGCGCCCCGGCTGGGAGGCGATGGCCGTGGCCATCGAGGCGGGGGTGCGGCTGTGGGCCGGTGTGCTGTCAACCGCCGGGGCGCTGGAGTCGGTGCCGGCCGCGGCCGAGGCGCTCGCGCGGCCCTGGGCCAAGCTGGGGCTGCTCGAGCCGGAGATCGCCTCGGTGGTGGTGACGCCCACCTGCGGGCTGGCCGGACTGACCCCGGAGCAGGCCCGGGCCAGGCTCACCCGGGCCAGGGAGGTCGCCGCCCACCTGCTGGAACGCGCCCAGGGCTGAGCCGGCGCCGCGCCGCTGTCGGTGGGCTGCGGCAGGATGACCGGGTGAGCGAGACGCAGGAGCAGGCGCGGCACCGGTGGAAGGAGCTGGTCGAGGCGATCGACGCCGACCAGTTCGCCTACTACGTGCGCGACGCCCCGACCAGCTCCGACGCCCAGTACGACGCACGGCTGCGCGAGCTCGAGGCGCTGGAGGCCGCCCACCCCGGGCTGCGCACCCCGGGCAGCCCCACCCAGCGGGTCGGCGGCACGTTCTCCACCGAGTTCACCGCGGTCGACCATGTGGAGCGGATGCTCAGCCTGGACAACGTGTTCAACGAGCAGGAGCTGACCGCCTGGGCCGAGCGGGTCCGCCGGGACGCCGGCCTGGCCGAGAACGCGCTGCCCCGGATGCTCTGCGAGCTGAAGATCGACGGGCTGGCCGTGAACCTGCTCTACGAGGACGGCCGGCTGGTGCGGGCGGCCACCCGCGGCGACGGCCGGACCGGGGAGGACATCACCCTCAACGTCCGGACCATCGAGGGCGTGCCGACCCGCCTGGCCGGGGGAGAGGGGCCGGTGCCCGCCCGGGTGGAGGTGCGCGGTGAGGTGTTCTTCCCGGTCGCGGCCTTCGCCGACCTGAACGCCACCCTGGTCGAGGCCGGCCGGGCGCCGTTCGCCAACCCGCGCAACGCCGCCGCCGGTTCCCTGCGGCAGAAGGACCCCCGGGTCACCGCCGGCCGGCCGCTGCGGATGCTCGTGCACGGGATCGGCGCCCGCCGCGGGTTCGAGATCGACGCGCAGTCCCACGCCTACCAGCTGCTGCACGCCTGGGGGCTGCCCACCTCGACCACCTACCGGGTGGTCGACACGGTGGCCGAGGTGATGGAGTACATCCGGCACTACGGGGAGCACCGGCACGCCCAGGAGCACGAGATCGACGGTGTGGTGGTCAAGGTCGACGACGTCGGCCTGCAGCGCCGGCTCGGCTCCACCAGCCGGGCGCCGCGCTGGGCGATGGCCTACAAGTACCCGCCGGAGGAGGTCAACACGCGGCTGCTCGACATCCAGGTCAACGTCGGGCGGACCGGCCGGGTGACCCCGTTCGGGGTGATGGAGCCGGTGCTGGTCTCGGGCTCGACGGTGTCGATGGCCACCCTGCACAACGCCTCGGAGGTGCGCCGCAAGGGGGTGCTGATCGGGGACACCGTCGTGCTGCGCAAGGCGGGCGACGTGATCCCCGAGATCGTCGGCCCGGTGGTCGACCTGCGGGACGGCAGCGAGCGGCAGTTCGTGATGCCCACGCACTGCCCGGAGTGCGGCACCGAGCTGGCCTACGAGCGCGAGGGCGACGCCGACATCCGCTGCCCCAACGCCCGGACCTGCCCGGCCCAGCTGCGTGAGCGCGTGTACCACGTGGCCGGCCGGGGCGCCTTCGACATCGAGGCGCTCGGCTACGAGGGCGCGGTCGGCCTGCTGCAGGCCGGGGTGATCACCGACGAGGGAGACCTGTTCTCCCTCACCGAGGCACAGCTCACCCGCGTACCCTTGTACACCCGCAAGGACGGCGCGCTGTCGGCCAACGGGCGCAAGCTGCTGGACAACCTGGAGACCGCTCGCCGACGTCCCCTGTGGCGGGTGCTGGTCGCCCTCTCGATCCGGCACGTCGGCCCGACGGCGGCCCGGGCCCTGGCGCAGAGCTTCGGCTCGATGCAGCGGATCCGGCAGGCCGACCAGGCCGAGCTCGCCGCGGTGGACGGCGTCGGCCCGGTGATCGCCGAGGCGCTGACCGAGTGGTTCTCGATCGGCTGGCACGCGGACGTCGTCGACCGCTGGCAGGCGGCCGGGGTGCTCATGGCCGACGAGCGGGACGCCGGCACGCCGCGCACCCTGGAGGGCGTGACCGTGGTCGTCACCGGTTCGCTGGAGGGCTACTCCCGCGACGGCGCCAGGGAGGCCATCCTGGCCCGGGGCGGGCGAGCCTCCGGCAGCGTGTCCAAGAAGACCGACTTCGTGGTCGTCGGCGAGAACCCGGGCAGCAAGGCGGACAGCGCCCGCAAGCTCGGTCTGACGATCCTGGACGAGGCCGGGTTCACCCGGCTGCTGCAGGAGGGCCCGCAGGCGGTCACCGCCCCGCCCCCCACCCCGTGATCCGATCGGTCCCCGTTGCCGGCTCGCCATGATCAATGTCTCGGAACGCGAGCCGACCGGCCGAGGTCGATCGTCGTTCCGGGGCGTTGATCACGCAGGGCGCAGGGTCGGAGCGGCGGGAACGGCGTGATCACGGGGGAGGGAGGCGGGTGGGGTCAGTGGACGCCGCCCATCAGCCGGCGGACCGGCCGGGTGATGAGCAGCAGCACCGCGCCGACGACCACCGAGGCCAGGCCCAGCCAGCCGAAGTACCCCCGCTCGTGCGCGCTGGAGTAGAACCCCGCCAGGTAGCCCGACATCGCGGTGCCCAGCGCGATGGACAGGAAGAACAGGGCCACCATCTGGGTCCGGAAGACGGCGGGAGCCAGCTTGGTCGCCACCGACAGACCGACGGGGGAGAGCAGCAGCTCGGCGAGGGTGAAGACGAACAGGATGCCGATCAGCCCCAGCAGCGGCGCGCTGTTCGGGCCGCCCCCGGCCATCGGCAGGAAGAGCAGGAAGGCGACGCCCATGATCATGGTGCCCAGGGCGAACTTCACCGGCGTGGACGGCTGCCGGGAACCCAGCCGCGTCCACACCGCCGCGAACACCGGGGCGAGCAGGATGATGAACACCGGGTTGATCGACTGCACCCAGGAGACCGGCATCGTCCAGCCCGCGATGGTGCGGTCCAGCCGCTCGTCGGAGTAGATGGTGACGACCGTGAACTGCTGCTGGTAGAGCGACCAGAACGCGGCGCTGGCCAGGAACATCGGCACGAAGGCCAGCACCCGGCGTCGCTCGGTGGTGCTGATCGCCTTGCTGGCCAGGATGACCGCGAAGTAGCCGAGGGTGGCCACGATGGTCGCCCCGATCACCCAGGTGTCCAGGTTGTCCGCGGCCATCAGGCCGGTCCAGGCCAGCACCACGATGACCAGCACGGCCAGCACCGCGACCAGGCCGGCCTGCCGGCGGCGGTTGACCGGCAGCGGGTCGGCGATGTCGTTGGCCGTGTCCGGCAGCCGGCGGCGGCCCAGGGTGTACTGCACCAGGCCCAGGAACATGCCGATCGCCGCCAGGCCGAAGCCGTAGTGGAAGCCGAGCCGCTGCTGGGCCAGGCCGGTGAGCAGCGGACCGACCAGCGCACCGAGGTTGATGCCCATGTAGAACAACGAGAACCCGGCGTCGCGCCGCTCGTCGCCCTCCTCGTACAGGCTGCCGACCAGGGAGGTCGCGTTGGCCTTCAGCCCGCCGCTGCCGACCCCGACCAGGAGCAGCCCGACGCCGACGCCGACCAGGCCGGGCAGCACGGCCAGCGCGATGTGGCCGCACATGATCATGACGGCGCTGTAGAACAGGGTGCGTTCGGAGCCCAGCAGCCGGTCGGCCAGCCAGGCGCCCACGATCGTCGACAGGTAGACCATGCCGCCGTAGGCCCCGACGATGCCGGCGGCGGTGGTCTGGTCGATGCCCAGCCCACCCCGGTCGGCGGCGTAGTACAGGTAGATGAGCAGGATGCCCTGCATCCCGTAGAAGGAGAAGCGCTCCCACATCTCCACGCCGAACAGGTTGGCCAGGACCGGGGGCTGGCCGAAGAACGTCCGGCCCTGCTCGGCGGTTCGCACGCCGGTCGCATGATCAGTCGTCATCCCAGCACGGTCCCACTGTGAGTGGGCTGTGGCCACACGGCGCGACGGCCCCGCCCACGCACCGTGGTCGGTGCGGGCACGATCTAGACTTCCTCGTCGGTCGTGGACGACGGCCGGACGTCGATGCACCGGGGCAGGCCCGCCCGCCCCAGGAGGAGACACGGATGAGCGGGATCTCTCGCGAGGAGGTCGCCCACCTGGCCAGGCTGGCCCGGATCGACCTGGAGCCGCACGAGCTGGACCGGATGGCCGACCAGCTCGGGGTGATCCTCGGCGCCGTGGCCACCGTGCGCGAGGTGGCCGGCGACGACGTCCCGGCGACCTCCCACCCGCTGCCGCTGCGCAACGTGACCCGCCCCGACGTGCCCCGGCCCTCGCTGAGCGCCGAGCAGGTGCTCGCCGGCGCTCCGGAGGCCGAGGACGGCCGGTTCCGGGTGCCGCGGATCCTGGAGGAGGAGGCCTGATGGACCAGGCCAGCACGCCGGCCCTGGTCCGGCGCACCGCCGCGGAGCTGTCCGCGTCGCTGACCGCCGGAGAGGTGAGCTCGCAGGAGGTCACCCAGGCCCACCTGGACCGGATCGAGGAGGTGGACGGCGGCGAGCGAGGGGTGCACGCCTTCCTGCACCTGGCCGCGGAGCAGGCGCTGGCCACGGCCAGGGCGGTGGACGCCGCCCGGGCGCGCGGTGAGCAGCTGCACCCGCTGGCCGGGGTGCCCATCGCGCTGAAGGACGTCATGGTCGCCACCGGCATGCCCACCACCTGCGGCTCCCGGATCCTGGCCGGCTGGGTGCCGCCCTACGACGCCACGGTGGTGGCCCGGATCAAGGCGGCCGGCATGGTCGTGCTCGGCAAGACCAACATGGACGAGTTCGCGATGGGCTCCTCCACCGAGCACTCCGCCTACGGCCCGACCCGCAACCCGTGGGACGCCGACCGGATCCCCGGCGGCTCCGGCGGCGGTTCGGCGGCCGCACTGGCCGCCTTCGAGGCGCCGCTGGCCACCGGCACCGACACCGGCGGCTCGATCCGGCAGCCGGCCGCCGTGACCGGCACCGTGGGCGTCAAGCCGACCTACGGCGGGATGTCCCGCTACGGCCTGGTGGCGATGGCCTCCAGCCTGGACCAGGCCGGCCCGTGCGCCCGCACCGTGCTGGACGCCGCCCTGCTGCACGAGGTGATGGCCGGCCACGACCCGCTGGACTCCACCTCGTTGGACGAGCCGGTGCCGGACGTGGTGGCCGCCGCCCGCGACGGCCAGGTCCGCGGGCTGCGGATCGGCGTCGTCCGTGAGCTCAGCGGGGAGGGCTACCAGCCCGGGGTCCAGACCCGCTTCCAGGAGGCGGTCGAGCTGCTGACCCAGGCGGGGGCCAGCGTGGTGGAGGTCTCCTGCCCCAGCTTCCGGGCCGCGCTGGCGGCCTACTACCTGATCATGCCCAGCGAGGCCAGCAGCAATCTGGCCAAGTTCGACGCGATGCGCTACGGGCTGCGGGTCATGCCGGCCGGGGTGGACGCGCCGACCGCCGAGCAGGTGATGTCGGCGACCCGGGACGCGGGCTTCGGCGAGGAGGTCAAGCGGCGGATCATCCTGGGCACCTACGCGCTGTCCTCGGGCTACTACGACGCCTACTACGGCAGCGCGCAGAGGGTTCGCACGCTCGTCCAGCAGGACTTCGCCGCCGCCTTCGAGCAGTGCGACGTGCTGCTCTCCCCGACCACGCCGACCACGGCGTTCCGGTTGGGGGACAAGCTGGAGGACCCGCTGGCCATGTACCTGAGCGACGTGGCGACCATCCCGGCCAACCTGGCCGGGGTGCCGGGCATGTCGCTGCCGGCCGGGCTGGCCGAGGAGGACGGGCTGCCGGTCGGGCTGCAGATCCTGGCCCCCGCCCGGGCCGACGACCGGCTGTACCGGGTCGGCGCCGCGGTGGAGGCGGCGCTGACCCGGCGCTGGGGGGCGGCCCTGCTGGACCAGGCACCCGCGCTGGGCGGGGAAGCGACGGAGGTGGCGCGATGAGCACGGCGGCCGTTGACCTGATGCCCTACGAGGAGGCGGTGGCCGCCTTCGACCCGGTGCTGGGGCTGGAGGTGCACGTCGAGCTGAACACGGCCACCAAGATGTTCTGCGGCTGCGGGACGGCGTTCGGCGCCGAGCCGAACACCCAGACCTGCCCGGTCTGCCTCGGGCTGCCCGGCGCGCTGCCGGTGCTGAACAGCGTGGCGCTGGAGTCGGCGATCAGGATCGGGCTGGCCTTGAACTGCTCGATCGCCCCGCTGTGCCGGTTCGCCCGGAAGAACTACTTCTACCCGGACATGCCGAAGAACTTCCAGACCTCCCAGTACGACGAGCCGATCGCCTTCGACGGCTACCTGGACGTGGAGCTGGAGGACGGCACGCCCGTCCGGGTGCCGATCGAGCGGGCGCACATGGAGGAGGACACCGGCAAGTCGCTGCACATGGGCGGGGCCACCGGCCGGATCCACGGGGCCGACTACTCCTTGCTGGACTACAACCGGGCCGGGATCCCGCTGATCGAGATCGTCACCCGACCGGTCGAGGGCACCGGCGCCCGGGCACCGGAGGTGGCGCGGGCCTACGTGGCCGCGCTGCGCGACGTGCTGCGCGGGCTGGGCGTCTCTGACGTACGGATGGAGCAGGGCAGCCTGCGCTGCGACGTCAACCTCTCCCTGCGGCGCACCCCGGCCGACCCGCTGGGCACCCGTTCGGAGACCAAGAACGTGAACAGCCTGCGCAGCGTCGAGCGCGCCGTCCGGTACGAGATCGGCCGGCACGCGGCCTTGCTGACGGCCGGCGGCCGGGTGGTGCAGGAGACCCGGCACTGGCACGAGGACACCGGCCTGACCACCTCGGGACGCTCCAAGGAGGAGGCCGAGGACTACCGCTACTTCCCCGAACCGGACCTGGTGCCGATCGCCCCGGACCCGCAGTGGGTGGAGCAGCTGCGCCAGGGGCTGCCGGAGCCGCCGGCGATCCGGCGGCACCGGCTGCAGCAGGCCTGGGGGTTCTCCGACCTGGAGATGCGCGACCTGTACAACGCCGGGGCCGTCGAGCTGGTCGAGGCGACCGTGCAGGCCGGTGCGGCACCGGCCGCGGCCCGCAAGTGGTGGACCGGGGAGCTGGCCCGCCGGGCCAACGTGGACGGCACGGAGCTCTCGGCCATGCCGGTGAGCCCCCGGCAGGTCGCCGACCTGGCGGCCCTGGTGGACGCCGGCCGGCTGAACGACGCCCTGGCCCGCCAGGTGCTGGAGGGCGTGCTGGCCGGGGAGGGCGACCCGGAGCAGGTGGCCACCGCCCGCGGCCTGCAGGTGGTCTCCGACGACGGCGCGCTCGGCGAGGCGGTGGACGCCGCCATCGCGGCCAACCCTGACGTCGCGCAGAAGATCCGGGACGGCAAGGTGGCCGCCGCCGGCGCCCTGATCGGCGCGGTGATGAAGCAGATGAAGGGTCAGGCCGACCCGGCGCGGGCCCGGGAGCTGATCCTGGAGCGGCTCACCGGCTGACCGGCCTCAGCCCAGTGTGACGCGCAGCAGCCGGTCGTCCCCGGCGACGGGGGCGCCGCGGCCGTCCCGGTTGGAGGTGGTGACCAGCAACGACCCAGACACCGCCTGCACCGTGCGCAGCCGCCCGAACCGCTTGGTCAGCAGGGCGGTCGGGCGCCCGGCCCGCGGCCCGCTGAGCGGGACGGCCCACAACCGCTGACCGCGTAGCGCGCCGACGTAGGCGACGTCGCCCACCACGGCCAGGCCGCTCGGTGAGGCGTCGCGGGTGGCCCAGGTGAGGAACGGGTCGATGAAGCGGCCCTTGCCACCCGTGCCCTCGACGTCCGGCCACCCGTAGTTGCCGCCGGGGACGATCCGGTTCAGCTCGTCGAAACGGTTCTGGCCGAACTCGGTGGCCCACAGCTGACCCGAGGCGTCGAAGGCCAGCCCCTGTACGTTGCGGTGTCCCAGCGACCAGACCGGCGATCCGGCGACCGGGTTGGTGGGCGGCACGGAACCGTCCAGGCCGAGGTGCAGGATCTTCCCGCCCAGGGCCGAGATGTCCTGCGCCTGCGCCGTCCTGCCGGCGTCGCCGGTGCCGATCCACAGGTTCCCGTCGGGGCCCACGGTGAGCGCGCCGCCGTCGTGGTGGTCGGCGGCAGGGATGCCCTTCAGCAGCACCGTGGGGGTACCCAGCCGGTCACCGTGGAGCGGGATCGCGACCACCCGGTTGTCAACGGCGGTGGTCAGGTAGGCGAACAGCGTGTCCGGCTCCCGGGCGGCCACGGTCAGCCCGAGCAGGCCTCCCTCGCCGCGGTCGGCCACCCCGGGCACCGTGCCGAGCGTCACGACGCTGCCGTCCGGGGAGATCCGGCTCACCCGCCCGGTCGGCCGTTCGCCGACCAGCACGCTGCCGTCCGGCAGCGCCACCACGCCCCAGGGCACCCGCAGGCCGGCCGCCAGCACTGTCGCCTGGACCTGCGCGGGTACCTGCGGGAAGCCGTCCCCGGCCGGTCCCGAGCCGGCGGAGCCGGGGGTGACCGGGCCGCCGGGGCTCAGGCTGGAGGGGCCCGGGCCAGGAGCGCCCAGGCTGCTGGGGGCGGGACCCGCGGTGGACGACGAGTCGGTCGGGGCGCCACCGGAACCGACCGGCGGGCGGGAGAGCGCCGTCGCCGGCGGGCCCGCGACCCGCGACTGCACGCCGGTGCAGGCGGTCAGCCCGGCACCGGAGAGCACCAGCAGCAGCGCGGACGCAGCACGGCGGGCGGCCTGGCATCGGTCCGTCATCGGCTCATCATGGGCACACCGGCTCCCCAGGGCACGCCCAACCCACCCTCGCCGCGCCCCCCGAGGCCGGCGTCGGTCACCGGGTCGGTAGCGTTTGCGGGTGAGCCCCGCCGCCGAACCCGGCCAGCCCCGACGTGTCGCCAGCGTGCCCGGACCGGAGTGGACCCGGCTGTGGCCGGCCGGGCAGGCCCCCCTGGACCTGGTGGACTGGGACATGACCGGGCCACCACCAGGCCCGATCGACTACGTCGTGCTGCCCTACATGGACTCTGCGGGACGGGCGCACCGGCTTCGCGAGGCCGAGGGCGCCGTCGTGGCGCAGACGTTGAGCGCGGGGTATGAGTCGGTGATGCCGCACCTGCCCGAGGGCATGACGCTGTGCAACGCCCGGGGCGTGCACGACGACTCGACCGCCGAGCTGGCCCTGGGCCTGGCGCTGGGCTGCCTGCGCGGCCTGGGCGAGGCGGCCCGGGACCAGAGCACCGAGACCTGGGAGCCCACCACCCGGCGGTCGCTGGCCGACCGCCGGGCGCTGGTGGTCGGCGCGGGCAGCATCGGTGTGGCCATCGCCGACCGGCTGGTGCCGTTCGGGGTGGAGGTCACCCTGGTGGCCAGCCGGGCCCGCGAGGAGGGCGGCCGGCACGTCCACGCGGTCACCGAGCTGCCGGACCTGCTGCCGGTGCACGACGTGGTGTTCCTGGTGCTGCCGCTGACCGAGGCCAGCCGGCACCTGGTGGACGAGGAGTTCCTGGCCGCGCTGCCGGACGGCGCGGTGCTGGTCAACGTGGCCCGGGGCGCGATCGTGGACACCGACGCGCTGCTGAGGCACCTGGGCCGGGGCCGCATCCTGGCCGGGTTGGACGTCACCGATCCCGAGCCGCTGCCGGCCGGGCACCCGTTGTGGCACGCGCCGGGTGCCCTGATCACCCCGCACGTGGGCGGCAACACCACCGCCTTCCCGTCACGGGCGATGCGGCTGCTGCGCTCCCAGCTGGGGGCGTTCGCGAACGGTGAGCCGCTGGCCAACGTCGTCGCCGGGCCGGGAGTGCCGACCTCCCGCTGAGGTCCGTTCCGGGACTACCGGTTGTCGGTGCCCGGTGCTTGACTTGCCCGTATGTCCACACTGATGACCGGCGACCTGCTCGCGGTCGGTACCCGCAAGGGACTGTGGCTCCTGCACCGCCCCGAGGAGGGTGCGACCTGGCAGGAGCTGTCCCACCACCTGCTGCCCCGCGAGGTGACCGCGATCAACCTGGCCCCGGGCCCGGCCGGTCCCGAGCTGCTGGTCGGCAGCCTGAACGACCACTGGGGCCCGGCGGTCTTCCGCACCGCCGACCTGGGAGCCACCTGGGCGGAGAACCCCGAGGGGGCGATCGCCTTTCCCGCCGGCACCGGGGCGACCCTGGCCCGGGTCTGGCAGCTGGTCCGCGACCCGGCCGACGCGAACGTCGTCTGGGCGGGTTGCGAGCCCGCCTCGCTGTGGCGCTCGGAGGACGGCGGCGTCTCCTTCGCCCTGGTCCGCGGCCTGTGGGACCACCCGCACCGGCCGAGCTGGCAGCCCGGCGCCGGGGGCCAGTGCCTGCACACCGTGCTGCCCGACCCGCAGGACGGCCAGCACCTGATGGTGGCGATGAGCACCGGCGGCGTCTACGCCAGCACCGACGCAGGAGCCACCTGGGAGCCCCGCAACCGGGGGATCACCGCCTCCTTCAGCCCCGATCCCTACCCCGAGTACGGCCAGTGCGTGCACAAGGTGGCCGCCGACGCCGCCGGCGGCGGGATCTACTACGCCCAGAACCACGGCGGGGTGTTCCGCACGGAGGACGGCGGGCAGTCCTGGGCGTCCATCGCGGCCGGCCTGCCCGGTGACTTCGGCTTCACGGTGCAGACGCACCCGCACCGCAGCGGTACGGCCTGGGTGGTGCCGCTGGTGGCCGACGTGATGCGGGTGCCGCCGGAGGGCCACCTGCGCACCTGCCGGACCGTGGACGGCGGCGCCACGTGGTCGCAGGCGGTCACCGGCCTGCCGGACGGCGCCTGGACCAGCGTGCTACGGGACGCCGCCTGCACCCTGGACCGCGGCCCGGACCGGGCGCCCCTGCTGGCCTTCGGCACCCGGGACGGGCGCGTCTACGTCAGCGACGACGAGGGCGACGCCTTCGTCGAGGCCGCTGGCCACCTGCCCGACGTGCTGTGCGTGCGCGGCCTGTCGGTGCGGGGGAACGGGTGACCGGTCAGGTGACGGCTCAGGGGCCTCGCGGGGAGGTGGTGCTGGCGCTGCCGGGGCCGTTGACCGACGACGCCGGCGGCCGGCGCAGCCTGGCCCTGGAGGTCGGCCGGGGCTGCACGGTGGGCGACGTCCTGGACCGCGCGGCGGCGTCCTTCCCGCTGCTCGGCCGCCGGATCCGCGACGAGCAGGGCGAGCTGCGCCGCTTCGTGAACGTCTACGTGGGGGAGGAGGACGTGCGCTGCGGGATGGGGCTGGCCACCCCGGTGCGCCCGGGTGACACGGTGTACGTGCTGCCCTCGGTGGCGGGCGGCTGACCGGCGGCGGCCGCCGGCTGGCCGGCGGCTGGCCGGCGGCTGGCCGGCACGGGCGGCACGCGCGGCCGGCCTGTGGGTGAGGCCTGCGGAGGGCCACGGCCCCGTAGGCTCCTGGGGTGGTTGAGCAGGACGGGCCGGGCGGGGCCGAGGACATCGACCCGCTGCTGGCCGCCGCGGTCGGCGGGGTGGGTGGCAGCACGAGGCCGGGCCAGCAGCAGATGGCGCGGGCGGTCGCCGAGGCGATGCGCACCGGGCGCCACCTGCTGGTCCAGGCCGGGACCGGCACCGGCAAGTCCCTGGCCTACCTGGTGCCGGCCGTCGCGCACGCGGTGCAGACCGGCGTCCCGGTGGTGGTGTCCACCGCGACCCTGGCCCTGCAGGCCCAGATCGTTGACCGCGACCTGCCCCGGGTGGCCGACGCGCTCACCCCGCTGATCGGCCGGCGGCCCACCTTCCAGCTGGTCAAGGGCCGCGGGAACTACGTCTGCCGGCACAAGGTGGACGGCGGGTTCCCGCCCGAGGAGGACGCGCTGTTCGACGCCGAACCCGCCCGGGTGCCCGGCCGGACGTTCAGCGCGGCCGGCAGCCGACTGGGCCGGGAGGTGCAGCGGGTGCAGGAGTGGGCCGCGCGAACCCAGACCGGTGACCGCGACGAGCTGGTGCCCGGGGTGGGCGAGCGGGCCTGGCGCCAGGTCTCGGTGACCGCCCACGAGTGCCTCGGCGGTCAGCGCTGCCCGATGGCTGCGGAGTGCTTCAGCGAACGGGCCCGGGAGCGGGCCCGGCACGTCGACGTGATCGTCAGCAACCACGCCTTCGTCTCCATCGACGCCTTCGAGGGCCGCCAGATGCTTCCCGAGCACGAGGTACTGGTCGTCGACGAGGGGCACGAGCTGGCCGACCGGGTGACCTCGGTGATCTCCGACGAGCTCTCCGGCGGGATCGTGGAGGCCGCCGCACGCCGGGCCCGGTCGGCGCACGCCCCGGGGGCGCCCGCGTTGACCCGTGCTGGTGAGGCGCTGGCGTCGACGCTGGCCACCATGGACGGTGGCCGGCTGGCCTCCGGACCGCCGCCGGAGCTGGTCAGTGCGCTGGTCCGGGCCCGGGACGCGGCCCGGGAGGTGATCAGCCAGCTGAAGGGCGAACCCGGCAAGCCGGTCGACGGCAGCACCCAGCTGGCCCGGGCGGCGGTGTCGGAGGTCTTCGACGTCGCCGAGCGGCTCGCCGCCGACGGGGTCGGCGGCCCGGACAGCCCGGACGTGGTCTGGGTCTCGCGGGTACGCCGACCGGACGGCGGCGAGCGGGTGGCGGTCGAGGTGGCCCCCCTGTCGGTGGCGGGGCTGTTGCGGGAGAGGCTGTTCGCCGAACGGACCGTGGTCATGACGTCGGCCACCCTGACCCTGGGCGGCTCGTTCGACGCGGTGGCCGGCGAGGTGGGCCTGCGCGGCGCGAAGGCGCCGGCCTGGACGGGCCTGGACGTCGGCAGCCCCTTCGACCACCCTCACCAGGGCATCCTGTACCTGGCCCGCCACCTGCCCACCCCGGGCCGCGACGGGATGGACGCCGCGACCGCCGCCGAGCTGGTCGAGCTGGTCAGGGCCGCGGGCGGCCGGACCCTGGGCCTGTTCTCCTCCCGCCGGGCCGCCGAGGCAGCGGCCGAGGTGCTGCGCGAGCAGGTCGACCTGCCCGTGCTGTGCCAGGGCGATGACAGCACGCCCACGCTGGTCCGCCAGTTCGCGGCCGACGCGCGCACCTGCCTGGTCGGCACCCTGTCGCTGTGGCAGGGAGTGGACGTGCCGGGGTCGGCGTGCCAGCTCGTGGTGATCGACCGGATCCCCTTCCCTCGACCGGACGACCCGCTCAGCTCGGCCCGGCAGCAGTCGGTGGGCCGGCACGGCGGGAACGGGTTCATGGCGGTCGCCGCGACCCAGGCCGCGCTGCTGCTGGCCCAGGGCGTGGGCCGGCTGATCCGCAGCGGCTCTGACCGGGGAGTGGTGGCCGTCCTGGACCCGCGGATGGTCACCGCCCGGTACGGGACGTTCCTGCGCTCCTCGCTGCCCCCGTTCTGGGCGACCAGCGACACCGCGACCGTGCTGGCGGCGCTGCGCCGGATCGACCAGACGGCGCCGCCGGTGCTGCCGGTCGCCGCCCCGGTGGACCGGGCAACCTCCTCCGGAACCGCCTCGCCCGCACCCGGGCCACGCGGCAGCCGGAGCGCGGTGTCCGCGGGCCGGGGCTGGACGCCCGAGGAGGACGCCGGACTGCGGGCCGCGGTGGCCGCCGGCCGGCCCCTGGAGGTGATCGCCGACCGTTACTCCTGCACCATCGACCAGCTGCGCCGCCGGCTGGGCGACCTCGGGCTGCTCTCCGGCCTGGTGGCCGCCGGCGCTCCCGCCGGCCAGGACGCGATCCACCCGCTGCTGCCTGAGCTGGACTGAGGCTCCGGCGGCGGCTCCGGCGGCCGGGACGAGCCGTTCGCCCCGGCCCCGCACCGGTCAGACCCGGCGCAGCACCGCCACGACCTTGCCGAGCACGCTGGCGTCGTCCCCCGGGATCGGCTCGTAGGCGGGGTTGTGCGGCAGCAGCCACACGTGCCCGTCGGTGCGGCGCAGAGTCTTCACCGTCGCCTCGCCCTCGATCATGGCCGCCACGATCTCGCCGTTGTCGGCCACCGGCTGCTGCCGGACGACCACCCAGTCGCCGTCGCAGATGGCCGCCTCGATCATCGAGTCGCCTACCACCTTGAGCAGGAACAGCTGTCCGTCGCCGACCAGCTGGCGGGGCAGCGGGAAGACGTCCTCCACCGCCTGCTCGGCCAGGATCGGACCGCCGGCCGCGATCCGCCCGACCACCGGCACGTAGGAGGGCGCCGGCATCCGGTCCCCGGCCAGGGTCTCCTCGTCCGCCGCGACGGGCTGCTGCTCGAGGGCCCGCTGCTCGCCCGACGGGGCCGGGACGCTCTCCCCGGGCAGCACGACCTCGATGGCCCGGGACCGGTTGGGGTCCCGGCGCAGGTAGCCCTTGCGCTCCAGGACGGCCAGCTGGTGGGCCACGCTGGACGGGCTGGTCAGCCCGACCGCCTCCCCGATCTCCCGGACGCTGGGCGGGTAGCCCCGGGACTCGACCATGGACCGGATGCTCTCCAGGATCGTGCGCTGCCGACCGGTCAGGTCCTCGCCGGTCAACGGCCCCCGCTCGCGGGCCGCCATCTCGATGACCTTGCCCGCCGAGGGCTCGACGACCTCGCCTGCCGAGGGCTCCCGCCCCTGCCGGCCGGTCCCT
This sequence comes from uncultured Actinomycetota bacterium, assembly GCA_963821825.1. GTDB lineage: Bacteria > Actinomycetota > Actinomycetes > Actinomycetales > Kineosporiaceae > CAWGFD01. The sequence continues at coordinate 2,738,041 of CAWGFD010000002.1, read as the reverse complement.
CCGTTCGACCGCTGCGCCACCTGCGTTCCTCCCTGCTCGCCCGGGTGCCCCGGCTCCGCGGGCACGTGATCACGTTAGCCCCCAGGCGGGCCGGAGACGAACACCTGTTCGACGTCGGCGTGTCCGCGGTCCGGAGCAGGCCCGGACTGTCGGTGGTGGCTGCTGGAGTGAGGAGTGAGCCAGCACCGGCCCCGCCGCTGGGGTGGACAGCGGTGATGCACCCGGGTATACCTCGTACAGACGTTCGATCGAACTCACGTTCGACTCGACAGCCAGGAGGAACAGATGAGCACCATGACCCTGCCCCTCAGCTCGCCGCTGCAGCGCAACGGCGGCTCGCGCTCCGGGTGGCAGCCGGTCCTGCTCGCCCCGCGTCGGCGGCGTGACCGGGCACCGGGCGTCGCCCTCTCCCCGTCGCCCGTCCAGGCCGGGCCAGTGGCCAGGCCGACGCTGGTGCTGACCCGACGGGGCCGGCTCGTGCTGCGCCTCGGCTCGCTGCTCCTCGCCGCGGCCGCCGGGATCGCCGCCTTCGCGCTCTCGCAGTGGCCGGCCCAGGCCGGCTTCGGCGGCTCACCGGCGCCGACCACGCACCACCTGGTGATGCCGGGGGAGACGCTGTGGAGCATCGCCCAGCAGGTGCAACCCACCGGCGACCCCCGGCCGTTGATCGAGGACATCCGTCAGCTGAACCACCTCGACCGGTCCTCGCTGCTGGTCGGCGACGACCTGCTCCTTCCGGTGCACAGCTGAGGCCACAGATCTGTAGCCGTCACGACACGCGGTGTGAAGTGCGGGTTCGTCACGACACGCGGCAGTCGCTTGCGTCTGAACGCCGACCGGCCTACCGTCGTCCCCAGATGTAGTAGTTACATCGGCGTAAGTCATCCACATGTAGTCCCCAGCCTGATCCCCAGGGATGACCCTGTTGTCCACAGGTGTTCCCCAGATGGATCACCACCGGGGGCTGCAGCCGACCGGTGGAGCGCCACGACGCGAGGGAGGAAGTGGCCGTGCACTGCCCGTTCTGTCGCCACCCCGACTCCCGCGTGGTCGACTCGCGCAGCAGCGAGGACGGCACCGCCATCCGCCGCCGCCGGCAGTGCCCCGAGTGCGGCCGCCGGTTCTCCACGCTGGAGACGGCGAGCCTGACCGTGGTGAAGCGGTCGGGGGCCAGTGAGCCGTTCAGCCGCGCCAAGGTGATCAGCGGCGTCCGCAAGGCCTGCCAGGGCCGACCCGTCGGCGAGGGTGAGCTGGCGCTGCTCGCCCAGAAGGTCGAGGAGCAGATCCGGGGCACCGGCTGTGCCGAGATCGAGGCCCACGAGGTCGGGCTGACGATCCTCGGCCCGCTCCGCGAGCTGGACGAGGTCGCCTACCTCCGCTTCGCCAGCGTCTACCAGAGCTTTGAGTCCCTGGAGGACTTCGAGGCCTCGATCGCCCTGCTGCGCGCCGAGCGCGCAGGGGCTCCGGCGGCCGCGCAGGCGGCGTCCCCCTAGACCGCCGCCGGTGGCGGAGCTGGGGAAGGCTCCGCCACCGGCGGCCACCATCGGGTCGACCGGTACGCACCTCGGCGAGCCCGATCCACCCAGCTCCGTCCGCCCGGCACCCACTACCAGCCCGTCACCACCAGCCACGACTGCCGCGACTGCCACCACCCAAGGGGAGAACATGACCGAGACCGCCTCCGGCCCAGGCGCCCGCAAGACCCGCAGCGACGCACCGCGGGTGCAGCGCAAGGGGATGAGCATGGCCCGGGTGTTCACCACCGAGGGCGTGCACCCCTACGAGGAGGTGACCTGGGAGCGTCGTGACGTCGTGCAGACGAACTGGCGGTCCGGGGAGACGATCTTCGAGCAGCGAGGCGTGGAGTTCCCGCAGACCTGGAGCCTGAACGCCTCCACGATCGTGACGACCAAGTACTTCCGCGGGGCGCTGGGCACTGAGCAGCGCGAGCGCAGCCTTCGCCAGCTGATCGACCGGGTGGTGCTCACCTACACCAAGGCCGGCAAGGACAACGGCTACTTCGCCAGCGATGCCGACGCCGAGATCTTCGAGCACGAGCTGACCTGGATGCTGCTGCACCAGGTGTTCAGCTTCAACTCCCCGGTCTGGTTCAACGTCGGGACCCCTGCCCCGCAGCAGGTCTCGGCCTGCTTCATCCTGTCGGTGGACGACTCGATGGACTCCATCCTGAACTGGTACAAGGAGGAGGGGTTCATCTTCAAGGGCGGCTCCGGCGCCGGTCTGAACCTGTCCCGGATCCGCTCCTCCAAGGAGCTGCTGTCCAGCGGCGGCACCGCCTCGGGCCCGGTCTCCTTCATGCGCGGCGCGGACGCCTCGGCCGGCACGATCAAGTCCGGTGGCGCCACCCGGCGGGCGGCCAAGATGGTCGTGCTGGACATCGACCACCCCGACGTCGAGGAGTTCATCGAGACCAAGGCGCGCGAGGAGGACAAGATCCGCGCGCTGCGCGACGCCGGGTTCGACATGGACCTGGGCGGGCGGGACATCACCAGCGTGCAGTACCAGAACGCCAACAACTCGGTCCGGGTCAGCGACGCCTTCATGCGCGCGGTGGAGGCCGGCGACTCCTTCGGTCTGCGGGCCCGCTCGACGGGGGAGGCGATCAGCACCGTCGACGCCCGTGAGCTGTTCGGCAAGGTAGCCAAGGCGGCCTGGGAGTGTGCCGACCCCGGCATCCAGTACGACGACACCATCAACGACTGGCACACCACCCCGGAGTCGGGCCGGATCAACGCCTCGAACCCCTGCTCGGAGTACATGCACCTGGACAACTCCAGCTGCAACCTGGCCTCGATCAACCTGATGAAGTTCCTGGGCACGGACGGCTCCTTCGACGCCGAGACCTTCGTCAAGGTGGTCGAGCTGGTGATCACCGCGATGGACATCTCGATCTGCTTCGCCGACTTCCCCACCGAGCCGATCGGGGAGACCACCCGCGCCTTCCGGCAGCTGGGCATCGGCTACGCCAACCTCGGCGCGCTGCTGATGGCCTCCGGGCTGGGCTATGACTCCGACGGCGGCCGGGCGCTGGCCGCGTCGATCACCTCGCTGATGACCGGCACCGCCTACCGGCGCTCGGCGGAGCTGGCCGGGGTCGTCGGCCCCTACGACGGCTACGCCCGTAACGCGACCGCGCACAAGCGGGTGATGCGCAAGCACGCCGCGGCCAACGACGCGGTCCGTACCCTGCACCCGGTGGACCGGGCGGTGCACGCGCTGGCCACCCGGGAGTGGGAGACCGGCCTGAAGCTCGGCGAGGCCAACGGCTGGCGCAACGCCCAGGCCTCGGTGCTGGCCCCGACCGGCACGATCGGTTTCATGATGGACTGCGACACCACCGGCATCGAGCCCGACTTCTCCCTGGTCAAGTTCAAGAAGCTGGTGGGCGGCGGCTCGATGCAGATCGTGAACCAGACGGTGCCGGCCGCGCTGCGCCAGTTCGGCTACACCGAGGAGACCATCGAGGCGATCGTGGAGTACATCGCCGAGAACGGTCACGTGGTGGACGCGCCCGGGCTGCGGGCTGAGCACTACGAGGTCTTCGACTGCGCCATGGGGGAGCGGGCGATCCGCCCGATGGGACACGTCCGGATGATGGCCGCCTGCCAGCCGTTCCTGTCCGGGGCGATCAGCAAGACGGTGAACCTGCCCGAGACGGCCACCGTCGAGGAGATCCGCGACGTCTACTTCCAGGGCTGGAAGCTCGGCCTGAAGGCGCTGGCGGTCTACCGGGACAACTGCAAGGTGGGTCAGCCGCTGTCCGACGGCAAGGCCAAGAAGGCTGAGGTCGCCGAGCCGGTGGAGGAGCAGGTCCGGGTGGAGTACCGCCCGGTCCGCAAGCGGTTGCCCAAGCGCCGTCCGAGCCAGACCACCTCGTTCGCCGTCGGTGGTGCCGAGGGGTACCTGACCGCCGGCTCCTACCCCGACGACGGGCTCGGCGAGATCTTCCTGAAGTTCGGCAAGCAGGGCTCCACGCTCGCCGGGGTGATGGACGCCTTCTCGATCGCTGTCTCGATCGGCCTGCAGTACGGCGTGCCGCTGGAGACCTTCATCGAGAAGTTCACCAACCTGCGCTTCGAGCCTGCCGGCATGACCGACGACCCGGATGTCCGCATGGCGCAGTCGATCATGGACTACGTGTTCCGCCGGCTCGCCCTGGACCACCTGGACTTCGAGACCCGGTCCGCGATGGGCATCCACACCGCCGCCGAGCGGGCACGGCACCTGGAGACCGGGTCCTACCTGGATGACTCCCAGGAGGAGGAGGTGGAGGACTTCTCCTCCTACGCGCAGTCCGCGTCCTCGACCAAGCAGCGTGAGCGCAGCGAGCAGCCGGCGACCCCGGCGGTGCAGGCGGCCCCCGCCGAGGTGCACAGCTCCGCCGAGCTGCTGGAGAAGATGCAGGGTCGGGCCTCGGACGCGCCGATGTGCTTCACCTGCGGCACGAAGATGCGCCCGGCCGGTTCCTGCTACGTCTGCGAGGGCTGCGGCAGCACCAGCGGCTGCAGCTGAGGTTCACCGACTCAGCGCACGGTCCTGCTTGCTGCTCCAGGACCAAGAACGCCCCCGTCACCGGCCCGCTGCTGCGGGACCTCGGTGGCGGGGGCGTCGTCTGAGTCCGCGCGCGGACTCAAGAAGGTCGGGGTCGTCGAGGAGCGAGTGGACCCGACTGGTAGGCGAGGGCGACTGCCGTCAGCCCGAGCAGTTGAAGGACCCGAACGACCGCGACGTGCGGCGCGACCCGCCGCCGCGTTCCCCGCGGTTCGAGCAGCAGCACGGCGGTCGGCACCAGCGTCGGGAGGACAGGGAACGCGAAGAGGACGTAGACCAGCGCCGAGCCGCCGCCTGCTGCACGCTCGAGAGACGGCACCGTCGACCCCCGCCCAGACCGGCTGACGGGCGGCGAAGAGCAGCGGAGGGGCAGCAAAGGGCAGCTCGCGCACATGCCGGATCTCGCGCAGGGACAGTGCCGCCACCGCAAGCAGTACGACGCCTGCGACGACGTCGGCCTCGATTGAGAACACATCCCGGACTGGTTCTCTGTCGGCGGAGGGCTCAGCCTGGGGCCCGTCTCGGGCCTCCGCAGCCTCGGGCGCCGTTTCTTGGTGCGGGTCGGACCCTGCGACCTCGGCTGGGCACCGGTTCGCGGGCGGCCCATCGTCGCCGGGCCAGGCCCGCGGTTCGTGCGCGGAGGGTCTGGGGGCCCTACTCGGGACGGCGCGCAATGGTCACCGCAGCGGTGCACCACCCGTCGGTTCAGCGAACGGCTTCCAGGTGGTCGACCGACGGGCGGCGTCGAAGATCGACTCGATCTGCGGAGTGGTCAGCAGCGCGGGTCGGTCCCGCAACCAGCGGCTCAGCCGCATCCGGTTCACGACGTGCACGTCGTCAGGTGCGGCTTTGATCGTGATGTCGTCCGCGCCGACCGGCACGACGAGGCCGGTGACTGGCACCGGGAACGCGCACGCGGCGGTCAGCAGCCTGCTGGCACGGGCGGCTTCGGCGTTGCCGATGTACGGCCGGCGCTGACCGTTCACCATCAGCGTGTTCCCGCCGACCCAGACCTTGCTGCCCGGGTGGTGCTTGGCGTTGAGGGTGAACACCCCGCCCGGGCCGATGACCAGGTGGTCGATGTCTGAGCCCTTCTGCCCGACCGGGATGGCGTGCAGGAAGTGGAACCGGGGATCCTTGCGGGCGAGCCTGTCCAGCTGCGCGGCGACCTTCTCCTCCCCGTCAGCGCCGATCCGCCACGCGCGCTCGTCGGTGTGCACGCCCAGTATCCGCGCGACGAAGGTCCGGAGCGGAGCGGCCTCCTTCAGCGCCACGGCCTGCTGTCGCGCCATCGCGCCGGCCCGTCGCTGCGCAAGGTCCTCCCAGGAAGCCGGGCCGGCGCCGACCGCCGCCTCGACCGCCGCCTCAAGCGGCTGCTCGTGGACCGGCTGCTCCCGCAAAGGTGCGCTGCGTTGCTCGGGCACGGCGGCACCCGCGGGGGCGACCGCCTCTGACACGGTTAGGGCGGGCGCCCTCGGGGCCGGCGACGGTGATTGCGTCGTCAGCCAGGTGGTCGCGATCGAGAGGAACTCGGCGCCCCGGGTGACCTCAGCGAGATGGTCCTCGCCTGTGAGCAGGTCTCGGTGGCCCAGTTTCGTCCCGTCAGCCGCCGTGACGTACAGCCGGTCCCTGCCGTATCGGCGCCAGCGCACCGCTGCTCCCATGGTCACTGCTACTGCCTCGGCTGCGCCGACTCGGCTCTAGAGCCGGTTCGTCCGGTTGGCTGCCTCCGGCCGGGGGCCACCCGATGGTTCATCCAGCACCGGTCACCAGCCGGGGGACCGGTGCTGCTCGCCGAGCACGCAGAACTCGTTGCCCTCAGGGTCGGCCAGCACGACCCACTCCTGGTCGCCCTGGCCGATGTCGACCCGTCGAGCACCGTGCGCGACCAGCCGGGCCACCTCGGCGTCCTGGTCATCGGGCCTGAAGTCCAGATGAAGACGGCTCTTGGCGTTCTTGGTCCCATCCAGGCGCACGAAGTCCAGCCCCGGAAGACGATCCGGTGCTGGCCGAATCTCGAACTCCTCGGCGGAGGAGTGGACGACGACCCAGCCGAGCGCTTCGGCCCACCACCGCCCCAGGGTCTCCGGATCCGCCGAGTGGACCACCACCTGCTCCCAGACCAAGCCCATCGGCCGACCCTAGACCCGGACGCGGCCACCAGCCGGGCGGATCGGCGGCGGCGAGACGGTCGCGCGTCACAGGGGCCGAGGTCAGCCGGACTCGGCCTGATCGAGTCGCTCCCGCAGACGGCCCAGGCCGGCTCGGATCATCGCGGCGTACCCGTCCTCGTCCAGCGCCGGCAGCGCCCCGAGCCCCAGGTCCAGCTGTTGACGGGCCTCGGGCCACCGGCCCTGTCGCAGATAGCCGTCACCGAGGTTCAGGTGCAGGCTGGGCGCGAGTCCGGCTGCGGAGGCGATCCCGACCGGCGCGAGGGCGTCGTCCGCCACGTGCGCGAACGCGGCCAGGGCGCGCTCGTCCCAGCTCACCTCGGCGTCCAGCGACGTCTGCAGGTCAGCCAGGTAGTGCGCCAGGACGCAGCGCTGAGCGTGGTCGTGCTCCGACGTCTCGACCCAGCACGCCTGCAGGAGGCGGCCTCCCGCGTCAGCATCGCCGCCGAGCGCGGTACCGACCGCCGCGAGGATCTGCGGCCACCCGGTCATCCCGGAAGGATAGGCGAGGCCCCTGCGAGGGCCCCCTCCGGGCGTTGATCGCCGCGAGATCGGCGGTCCGCCCGCCTAGGTGGGCGGATCCGGCGATCTCATCGCGATCAAGCGGGAGAAGGACAGGGGCGAGGGGGACGGGGGAGCAGGCGGCTCAGCGCCGGGCCAGAGCGGTGCCCATCGCCTCCAGGGTGGCCTGCATGATCGGCCGCGGGGTGGCGAAGTTGTACCGGGCGAACCCCTGGCCGGCCTGCCCGCACAACGACCCGTCGGTCAGCACCACACCGGCGTGCTCGGCGAAGAAGTCCGCCGGTCGCTCGTCCAGCCCCAGCTCGCGGCAGTCCAGCAGCGCCAGGTACGTGCCCTCCGGCGCCGTGTACCCCACCCCCGGAAGGTGCTCGGCGACCAGGTCGGCCAGCAACCGGCGGCTGCCGTCCAGGTGGTCCAGGACCTCCTCCAGCCAGGGCCCGCCGGCGGTGTAGGCCGCGGTGTTGGCGATCACCCCCAGGGTGGACGCGCCGTGCTCGTAGGTCAGCCCCTTGGCCGCCCAGTGCTCGGCGTCCTCCTGGTTGCTCAGGATCAGCTGCGCACACTTGAGGCCGGGCAGGTTCCACGCCTTGGACGCCGAGGTGGCGGTGATCGTGTGCCCGGCGGTGATCTCGCTGAGCGAGGCGTAGGGCACGTGCCGGTTCCCGGCGTACACCAGAGGCGCATGGATCTCGTCGGAGAACACCCGGCCGGAGTGCCGCTCGACCACCTCGGCGACGGCCAGCATCTCCGGCTCGGTCAGCACTCGGCCCAGCGGGTTGTGCGGGTTGCACAGGATGAGCAGCTTGCCGCCGTCGGTGAAGGCAGCGTCCAGCGCATCGAGGTCGTAGCCGAACTGGCCGTCGATCTCCCGCATCGGCACCTCGATCTGGCGTCGGCCCATGGCCGCCGGCACGGTCAGGAACGGCATGTAGGCCGGGGTGGGCACGATGACCGCACCGTGCGGCGGCGTGAACAGGTCGATCGCCGCCTGCAGTCCGGCGATCACGTCGCCCAGCGGCCGTACCCGGTCGCCCGGCACCTGCCAGCCGTAGCAGCCGGCCAGCCAGCCCGCGCAGGCGGCGGACAGCTGCTCCCGCAGCGGCACCGGCAGGTAACCGAGCTGGTTCTGATCCACCCCGGCGTGCAGTGCCTGGACGACCGCGGGCGCGGTGCCGAAGTCCATCTCGGCCACGAAGGCGCCGATCCGGTCCGGGAACAGCGACCACTTCAGGCTTCCGGCGCGTCGCAGCTCGTCCACGGTGGGCAGGTCGAAAGACGTCACCGGTCCATCATCTCGGGCCGGCCGGCGGCGCGTGCGGCACCCCGGGCGCAGGGCCGGAACGGACGTCGGGAGCCGGGAATGATCGCCACCCGGTCACCGCTGTATACCCCGTGGGGTATCAATCGCAGAAGGAGAGGTCGAGATGACCACCCAGAACCTGACCGCGTCGAACTTCGAGGCCACCGTGACCGGCGGGGGCATCGTGCTGGTGGACTTCTGGGCCTCCTGGTGCGGCCCGTGCCGGATGTTCGCACCGGTGTTCGAAGCCGCATCGGTCAAGCACCCCGACATCGTGTTCGGCAAGGTCGACACCGAGGCCGAGTCGCCGCTGGCCGCCGCCGCCAGGATCAGCTCCATCCCGACCCTGATGGCCTTCCGGGACGGAGTGCTGGTCTTCAGCCAGGCGGGCGCCCTGCCGGCCGCCGCGCTGGAGCAGCTGATCGGCCAGATCCGCGCTCTGGACATGGCCCAGGTCCGCCAGCAGGTCCGCCAGCAGGCCGGGGCCACCCGAACCGCCTGATCGGTTCAGGTCCGACGGGTCCAGACCGGGGCGACGGCCGCCCACTCCCGGTCCCAGGCCCGCTGCCGGTGCCGGTCCAGCGCGGCCGTGACCGCCGCCTGGATGCCGGACAGCAGCACCGCGAAGGCGCCGAGCGCGAGCAGCGCCCCGGCCGCGGTGTCGCCCACCGTCAGCAGCCTGGTCTGCGGCGCCGCGGACCGGGCGCCGTCGCCGTCCACCCAGACCGCCCACCGGGCACCGGCCGGCAGCGGCTGGGTGGCCTCGATGGTTGACCGCTGCTGACCGGTGCGCGAGGGCCAGGCGAGGGAGATCTCGTACAGCGGGCGCGCGGCCACGCCGGCCACCGGCAGCGGCCGGGCCGACCCCACGACGGTCGCTTCCATCCGGTACACCCGGCCGGCGTCGGCCCGCTCGTGCGCGACCCCGGCCCGGTAGAGGTTGACCGCGGTCAACCCCGCGGTCAGCGGCGCCAGCGCCAGCCACAGCAGGACCAGGCTGAACGTCACCCAGGCCTGCAGCCGGTCACTGGTGCGCAACAGAGGGCTGTCGGTGAACCCGGTCGGCACCAGGCGCCTGGGGCGGTCGGCTCCGGCGGGCCAGGGCCGGGACGGGCGGCCACGATCTGGGCGCATGGTGACCTCCGGACGCCGGACCCTGCGGTGGTGGCACCAGGCTGACCGGGGCCGGCCGGCCGGAGCCGGGACCAACGTCGTGCGGTGCCCGAGGGTTGCCGCGCTGGCCAGCCCGGGGAGACTGGGCCGGTGGATGATCGAGCGGGCGCCCGGCCCGGCACCGAGGACCTGCTGCCCGCACCTGTGGTGCTGACCACCGAGGAGCTGGGCGAGGGCCGGCGGGCCCAGCTCCGCCCGCTGTTCGACCTGGCCTTCGCCGACTTCACCGACGAGGACTACGAGCACGGCCTGGGGGGGCTGCACGTCGTGGTCGAGCAGGACGGCCAGCTGATCGCCCACGCGGCGGTGGTGCCGCGCGAGCTGCACCTGCCCGAGCAGGTGCTGGACTGCGGGTACGTGGAGAACGTCGCCACCCACCCGCGGGTGCGTGGCCAGGGCCTGGGCGCCGTCGTGGTCCGCGAGCTGAACCGGCTGATCGTGCGTGACCACCAGCTGGGTGCCCTGCGCACCGGGGTGAACGCCTTCTACCGCCGCTACGGCTGGCTCGACTGGCGGGGGCAGACCTTCGAGGTCGACCGGGAGGGCGGCTGGCAGCCCACCGACGACCACGGCCAGGTCATGGTGCTGCCCACACCCGGGCACCGCCTGGACCCCGAGCAGCCGATCGCCGCACCGCAGCGACCCGGCAAGGCCTGGTGAACAGGCTGGTGAACGGCCGGGTGGACGGCCGGCCGCCGTGGCAGGTGAGAGCCTGGGGTCACCCGGCCCTTCCTTCGACGTCGAGGAGCAGGTCATGGACAGCCCGCTGACCACCTTCAGCCACGACGGCCTGACCTTCGACGTCGCCGACACCGGCCCGCGGGACGGCGAGCCGTTCCTGCTGCTGCACGGCTTCCCCCAGGACCACACCTCCTGGGACCAGGTCGCCCCGGCGCTGCACGTGGCCGGCCGCCGCACCCTCGCCCCGGACCTGCGCGGCTACTCCGCGCAGGCGCGCCCCGATGCCCGGCGGGACTACCGCTTGAGCCGGCTCGCCGGGGACTGCCTGGCCCTGATGGACGCGGCCGGCGTCGAGCGGGCACACGTGCTCGGTCACGACTGGGGCGGCGCGCTGGCCTGGGTGCTGGCCGGTCGGCACCGCGACCGGGTGGCCACCCTGACCGTCTGCTCGACCCCGCACCCGGCGGCCATGTCCCGTTCGTTCGTGCGCAGCACCCAGGGGCTGCGCTCCTGGTACATGCTGTTCTTCCAGCTGCCCTGGCTTCCCGAGCGGCTGGCCGGCCCCCGGCTACGGCAGACCCTGCTGCGCAGCGGGCTGCCCGAGGCTTCGGCGGACCGCTACGCCGACCGGATGGCCGAGCCCGGCGCGCTGACCGCTGCGCTGAACTGGTACCGCGCGATGCCCTTCAACCTGCGCGAGAGCGCGCCCCGTTCCCGGGTGCCGACCACCTACCTGTGGGGGACCCACGACTTCGCGCTGGGCCGCGCGGCGGCCCGGGCGACCGCGGCGTTCGTGCTGGGCGACTACCGGTTCGTCGAGCTGGACGATGGGCACTGGCTGCCGGAGACCAGCCCCGAGCAGGTGGCGACAGCCGCGCTGGAGCGCGCCGGGTCCAGGTGAGGCCACGGTGAACCCGCAACCCGGCCCGGCGCGCGGGTCTACCAGCGCGGGTGGATCTGGGCCCGCAGCCGCTGGTCGTACAGCGCCTTGACGCCCTCGTCGAAGGCCTCCGGCAGCCTCGGCGCGTCGCCGGCCGCCGCGTTGCTGCGAGCCTGCTCGACGTTGCGTGCGCCGGGGATCACCGAGGACACCGCAGGGTGCTGGCAGAGCCAGGCGATCGCCGCCTGCGCAGGGCTCAGCCCCTGGCCGTGCTCCTCGACCAGCGCGGCGAAGTCCTGGGCCGCGGCCACCCCGGTCTCGAAGTCCACCCCGGAGAAAGTCTCCCCGATGTCGAAGGCCGACCCGTCACGGTTGTAGGTGCGGTGGTCCTGCGGGGCGAAGGTGGTGTCCTTGGTGTACTTGCCGGACAGCAGCCCCGAGGCGAGCGGGACCCGGACGATGATCCCCACCCCTGCCTCGGCCGCAGCGGGGAAGACGTCCTCGATCGGCTTGAGCCGGAAGGCGTTGGCGATGATCTGCACACTGGCCACGTTGGGCCGGGCGATCGCCGTCAGGGCCTCCTCGACGCGCTCCACGCTCACCCCGTAGGCGGCCAGGGCGCCCTCCTCGACCAGGGTGTCCAGCGCGTCGAACACCTCGTCGTCGGAGTAGACGGCGGTCGGGGGGCAGTGCAGCTGGACCAGCTGCAGGGTGTCCATACCCAGGTTGCGCCGGGAACGGTCGGTCCAGGCCCGGAAGTTCTCCAGCGTGTAGTTCTCCGGCCGTTGCTCCACCCGGCGGCCCATCTTGGTGGCCACCGTGATCCCGGGGCCAGGGTTGTCGGCCAGGAAGGCGCCGATCAGCTGCTCGCTGCGGCCGTCCCCGTAGACGTCGGCGGTGTCGAAGAACCGGACGCCGGCCTGCACCGAGGCGGCCAGCAGGTCGTGGGCGTCCCGGTCGGAGACCTCGCCCCAGTCCCCGCCGAGCTGCCAGGTGCCCAGCCCGACCACCGACACCGGCCGACCGGTCCGTCCCAAGATCCTCTGCTCCATGTGTCTGACGTCCTCTCCTCGTCGCTGGCCCCGGTCGGCACGACGGCCCGGTCCGAGGCCCCAGCAGCTACCGAGTCGATCACGTCAGGCCGAGGCGGGCACCCCGGGACCGCCCCGGTGACCAGCACCCGGGGCTCAGGCCCCGCGGTGCACCGCCAGGCACCCGCGGCATTCATCACGCCGGCCCTCGTCATCGTCTGCAGGCGAACAGGTTTGAGACCGCTCACCTGACAGCCCGCTGAGAGACGGAGCCGGTGGAGCCGCCGGAAGGCGCGATCGTCGGCGAGTTCTGTGATTCCGCTGCGCGGACGCGCGGTTCTTCCTAGTCTGCCCCCGGGGCGGGCGCCACCCCCCCGCGGCCGGGAACCGGCCCGGCCAGGACTGGGAGCTGCGGCCATGACGACGCTGTACCTCGATGACACCACGACCGACCCTGGCCGACGCCGCGAGCGGCTGTTCGCCGGGGACCTGTACGCCTACTCGGCCCGCCCGGCGATCACCGCGCTGGCCGACTTCGCCCGGGGGATGATCGAGGAGGCGTTCGCGCCGCTGGACCCGCTGACCGCGCAGTACGAGCTCAGTGTGGAGCGGTTCGTGGAGATCTTCGCCCCGCTCAAGCCGGCCTTCATTCACCACCCGAGGACGATGTCCCTGCTCCGCGAGGTGGTGCGGGACGTGGGCGCGGACCTGGAGGACACCTACCTGGACGTGCCCCGGCTGCGCGGGGTGACCAGTGACGGGTACCTGACCTCGGGGGTGGGCTTCGCCCACCACGCGCACCGGGACACCTGGTGGTCGGCCCCGATGGCCCAGCTGAACTGGTGGCTGCCGATCCACCCCTACGCCGACGCCAGCTCGATGGCCTACCACCTGCGCTACTTCGACGTCGGGGTCGAGAACGGCTCGGAGGAGTTCGACTACTACCAGTGGAACGCGGTCGGGCGGGCCGAGGCGGCCAAGCACATCCACTCCGACACCCGCCACCAGCCGCGCCCGGTCGAGCCCATCCAGGCCGACCCGCAGCTGCGCATCATCACCCCGGTCGGCGGCATGCAGGTGTTCAGCCCCGCCCACCTGCACTCCACGGTGCCCAACACCACCGGCCGGGCCCGGTTCTCGATCGACTTCCGCACCGTGAACCGCTCGGACCTGCTGGCCGGCCGGGGCGCCCCCAACGTGGACAGCCACCCGCGCGGGACTTCTCTACGTGACTTCCGTCAGGGAGCCAGCGGCGTACCCCTCGAGGATGCCATCGTGGACACCTACGACATCGGCGGCGACCACAGCGGCGTGAAGGTCTTCTCACCGAGCGCGTGAGCGACCCGACCGCGTCCTGCCGGCAAGGGAGAGGATCCGATGAAGACAGCCATTCTGGCCGGGGGGTTGGGCAGCCGGCTGAGCGAGGAGACCGTCCACCGGCCCAAGCCGATGGTCGAGGTGGGCGGCAAGCCCATCCTGTGGCACATCATCAAGTACTACGCGCACTTCGGCTTCGACGACTTCGTGGTCGCCCTGGGGTACAAGGGCGAGCACATCAAGCGGTGGATGATCGAGAACGCCTCGATCACCTCTGACCTGACGGTGGACATGCGGACCGGCGCCGTGGACGCTCACACCCAGGCCTCGGATGCCTGGCGGGTCGCGCTGATCGACACCGGCCAGAAGACCCAGACCGGTGGCCGGATCAAACGGCTGGCGCCCTACCTGGGGGACGAGACGTTCATGCTCACCTGGGGAGACGGCGTCAGCGACGTCGACCTGGCGGCGCTGCTGGACTTCCACCGCAGCCACGGCAAGCTGTGCACGCTGACCGCGGTACGCCCGCCCGCCCGGTTCGGGCACCTGGAGCTGGCCGAGGGGGGAGTGATCACCGAGTTCTCGGAGAAGCCGCAGACCGGTGAGGGCTGGATCAACGGTGCCTTCTTCGTCTGCGAGCCGGGGGTCTTCGACTTCATCGACGACGACAAGACCCAGTTCGAACGGGCTCCGCTGGAGAGGCTCGCGCTCAAGGGAGAGCTGATGGCCTACCAGCACAGCGGTTTCTGGCAGTGCATGGACACCATCCGGGACAGGGAGCTGCTGGAGCAGCTGTGGGGGCGCGGCGACGCGCCGTGGGGGGTGTGGCAGCGGTGAAGGTCCTGGTCACCGGCAACGACGGCTACATCGGCCACCGCCTGGTCCCGCTGTTCGTGCAGGCCGGCCACGAGGTCGTCGGCCTGGACAGCATGCTCTACGAGGGCTGCTCGCTCGGCCCGGACGAGCCCGCCTGCCCGCAGGTCCGCGCGGACATCCGGGACGTGCGCGCCGAGGACCTGCAGGGCTACGACGCGGTGGTGCACCTGGCCGGGATCAGCAACGACCCGCTGGGCAACCTGGACCCGGAGGTCACCGAGGAGGTGAACCACCGCGCGGCGGTCGCCCTGGCCCGCGCGGCCAAGGCCGCCGGCGTGCCCCGCTTCCTGTTCTCCTCCTCCTGCAGCCTGTACGGGGCCGCCGGCCAGCAGGCCCTGGACGAGAGCGCGGCCTTCAACCCGGTCACCCCCTACGGGTTCTCCAAGCTGGCCGCCGAGCAGGGCATCACCGCGCTGGCCGACGACGACTTCCACCCCACCTACCTGCGCAACGCCACCGCCTACGGCGCCTCCCCCCGCCTGCGCGGGGACCTGGTGGTGAACAACCTGACGTGTTACGCCATCACCACCGGCGCGGTGTCGATGAAGAGCGACGGCATGCCCTGGCGTCCGCTGGTGCACATCGAGGACATCGGCCGGGCGTTCCTGGCGCTGGCCGAGGCGCCGTTGGAGGTGGTGCACGACAGGGCGTTCAACGTCGGCATCAGCTCGGAGAACTACCGGGTCCGGCAGGTCGCCGAGATCGTCGCCGAGGTGGTGGCCGGCAGCGAGGTCTCCTTCCTGCCGCAGGCGCGCCCCGACATCCGCAACTACAAGGTCGACTGCGACCTGATCCAGCGCCTGGTGCCGGCCTTCCGGCCGGTCTGGACGGTACGGGCCGGGGTGGAGGAGCTGCAGGAGGCCTTCGGTCGGTACGGGCTGAGCTTCGAGGACTTCACCGGGCCGCGTTACCTGCGCGACCACCGGGTCCGTGAGCGGATCGCGCAGGGGTCGCTGACCGCCCGGCAACGGGTGGTGCTGGACCTGGACGCGGTGCAGCTGGACGGGGGAGTGCGGACGCATGGCTGAGATCCGGTGCTGCCGGTGCTGCGGGGGCCAGGAGCTGGTGCCGATCCTGGACCTGGGCCGCCAACCGCTGCCGGACGCCCTGGTCAGCGCCGAGCGACTTCACGCCCCGGAGGCTCAGTTCCCGCTGCGGGTGGTGTTCTGCCCCGCCTGCACGCTGGTCCAGCACACCGAGGACCTCAGCCAGGAGGAGCTGTTCGACGCCGAGTACCGGTACTTCTCCTCCTTCAGCCCGGCCCTGCTGGAGCACAGCCTGACCCACGCCAAGGAGGTGCTCAGCCGGCTCGACCTCGGCCCGCAGCACACCGTGGTCGAGGTGGCCAGCAACGACGGCTACCTGCTCAAGGGGTTCGCCGACGCAGGGGTGGGGGTGCTGGGCATCGAGCCCAGCCCGCGCCCCGCCGCCGCGGCCCGGCAGATCGGCATCCCGACGCGCTCGGAGTTCTTCGGCCTGGACCTGGCCCGTCAGCTGCGCTCGGAGGGCGTGCGGGCCGACGTCCTGCTGGCCAACAACGTGATGGCCCACGTGCCCGACCTGAACTCCTTCATGGCCGGCATCGCCCACCTGCTCGCCGAGGACGGCATCGCCCACATCGAGAACCCCTCGCTGGCCGAGCTGGTCGAGCGCTGCGCCTTTGACACCATCTACCTGGAGCACTTCTGCTACTGGTCGTGCACGTCGGTGCAGGCGCTGGCCGAGCGGCACGGGCTGTTCCTCAACGACGTCAGCTACTTCCCCGACCTGCACGGCGGCACGCTGCGCTGGGAGCTGGCCCGCTCTCCGGCCCCGAGCCCGCAGGTCGGCCGGATGCTGGCCCAGGAGCAGGCCAGCGGGCTGACCGGCCCCGGCTACTACACCGGCTTCGCCGAACGGGTGGTCGCCCTGCGGGACCGGCTCCGGGAGATCCTCATCGACCTGCGCGAGCGGGGCGGGACGGTCGCCGCCTACGGAGCGGCAGCCAAGGGTTCGACGATGCTCAACTTCGCCGGTCTGGGCACCGACCTGGTGGAGTACGTGGTGGACCGCAACCCGCACAAGCACGGCTGGTTCATGCCGGGGACCCACCAGCCGATCCTGGAGCCGGGCACGTTGCTGGAGCGCCGTCCCACCGCCGTGCTGCTGCTGACCTGGAACTTCGCGGAGGAGATCATCGAGCAGCAGCGCGAGTACCTGGCCGGCGGCGGGGCGTTCGTCGTGCCGGTGCCCGAGCCTAGGATGGTCCGGTGACCGACCCGGACCTGCCCGCTCGCTGCCCGGCGTGCTCCTCGGCCGACCTGGAGCTGCTCTATGAGCAGGAGTCGATCCCGGTGAACTCCTGCCTGCTGCTGGAGGGGGAGCAGGAGGCGCGGGAGTTCCCCCGCGGGGACATGCGGCTGGCCATCTGCCACGGCTGCGGCTTCGCCACGAACCTGGCCTTCGACCAGGCCAACGCCGAGTACTCCGACCGGTACGAGGAGACCCAGGGCTTCTCGCCCCGGTTCCGCGCGTTCGCCCGGGCGCTGGCCCAGCGCTGGATCGACCGCTACGACATCCGCGGCCGGCGGGTGCTCGAGATCGGCTGCGGCAAGGGCGAGTTCCTGGCCCTGATCTGCGAGCTGGGGCAGAACACCGGCATCGGCGTGGACCCCTCGGCGATCCCGGAGCGGCTGGAGACCAGCGCGGACGTCACCCTGCTGCCGGAGCGGCTCGGGCCGCAGCACGCGGACCTCGCCCCGGACGTGATCGTCTGCCGGCACACCCTGGAGCACATCGGCGACGTCCGCGGCTTCATGCGGCTGGTCCGCCAGATCGTCGGCGACCGCGAGGACACCGTGGTGCTCTTCGAGCTACCGGACGTGCTGCGGGTGCTGCGCGAGGTCGCCATCTGGGACGTGTACTACGAGCACTGCTCCTACTTCACCACCGGCAGCCTCGCCCGCCTGTTCCGGGACAGCGGTTTCGACGTGCTGAACCTGGAGCTGGACTTCGACGACCAGTACATCCTGCTGGAGGCCCGGCCCCGGCCCGCCGGCCGGGCGCCGGCCCCTGCTCTGGCCCTGGAGGACGACCTGGGCACCGTGCTCGAGGCCGCCGCGGACTTCGCCCGGCGGCACGGCGAGGTGCTGCAGGGCTGGCGGGCGGCACTGCACGAGGAGAGCCGCTCCGGGTCCCGGTGCGTGATCTGGGGCGGGGGCTCCAAGGGGGTGGCCTACCTGACGACCATCGACACCGGCGGCGACGTGCGCTACGTGGTGGACATCAACCCGCACAAGCACGGCAAGTACATGGCCGGGACGGGGCAGCTGGTGGTCGCCCCGGAGTTCCTCAAGGACTACCGACCGGACGTCGTGGTCGCGATGAACGCGGTGTACACCGAGGAGATCGGGGCGGACCTGGACCGGCTGGGGGTCCAGACCACGCTCCGCGCGGTCTGAGCGGCCGGCGGCGCCCGGCCACCCTGAGTCCGTGGCGCACCGTCGTCACCTTCGGCGGGGTCAGCCTGCTCGGCGACATCGTCTACGAGGGTGCTCGTTCGGTGCACGGTCCACTGCTGGCCTCCCTGGGTGCCTCGGCGGTCGTGGTTGGCCTGGTCACCGGTGCGGGCGAGGCGGCCTCGCTGCTGCTGCGCCTGGTGTCCGGGCCGCTGGCCGACCGGACCCGTCGGTACTGGACGCTGGCGCTGATCGGTTACGCGCTGACCGCGGTCAGCGTGCCGCTGCTGGCCCTGGTGCCGCAGGTCGGCGCCGCCGGGCTGGGGCTGGCCGCCGGGCTGATCGTGGCCGAGCGGACCGGCAAGGCGATCCGCAGCCCGGCCAAGTCGGCGCTGCTGGCCGGGGCGGCCCGAGCGGTCGGCTCCGGGCGGGGATTCGGGGTGCACAAGGCGCTGGACCAGCTCGGGGCCTTCCTAGGGCCGCTGCTGGTGGCCGGGCTGACCGCGCTCACCGCCAGCGTGTACCCCGCGCTGGCCGCGCTGGCCGTGCCGGGGGCGGGCGCCGTGCTGCTGTTGTCCTGGCTGCGGCGCAGAGCCGCCGGGCAGGACGGCGCCGATCGCCCGCTGGGCCCGCCGGAGCCGCCCACGGGCAGGGCGACAGGCCCGGCGACCCGCGGCGCCTGGTCACTGCCGCACCCGGCCCGGACGCTGGTCGTCTCCATCGCGCTGTCCACCGGCGGCCTGCTCACCTTCGGCCTGATCAGCTACCGGGCGGTGACCGCCGGCACGTTGAGCACCGCGACGGTCCCGCTGGTGTACGCGCTCGCGATGGCCGCCGAGGCGCTGGCCGCGCTGACCGCCGGGTCGCTGTACGACCGGGTCGGCGCCCGCGTGCTGCTGGTCCTGCCCCCGCTGGTGGTGCTCGCCCCCCTGGCCGCCCTGGACCCTCGTCCGTCGGTGCTGCTGGCCGGGGTCTGCGTGTGGGGCGCGGCGACCGGGGTCCAGGACTCGACCGTGAAGTCGCTGGTCGCCGACCTGGTGCCGGCCGAGCGCCGCGGCACCGCGTTCGGAGTGGTGGCCGCCGTGCAGGGTGTGGCCGCGCTGGCCGGCGGTGCGGCCCTGGGCGGGCTGCTGGACGCCGGTCGCGGCCCGCTGGTGGCCGCGGTGGCGGCCAGCCAGCTGCTGTCCGCCGCGGCCCTGTGGCGGGTGCTCGGGACGCCGACATGAGCCTCAGTCGCGGGACGCCGAAAACCTGACCGGAGGTCGGTAGCGCCAGAAGACGCCGAACCGCACGGCCAGGACGGCGATCCCGGCGACCACCAGCAGCCCGCCGGCGGCCACGGTCGGCCGGGTGCCGAACAGGTCGCCGGCGGTGCCGTGCAGCAGGTCGGCCAGGCGCGGACCGCCAGCCACCACGAGGAAGAAGACGCCCTGCATCCGGCCGCGCATCTCGTCGGTGGCCGCGGTCTGCAGGATCGCGTTGCGGAACACCATGCTGACCAGGTCCGCCGCGCCGGCCAGGGCCAGGAAGGTCACAGCCAGCGGCAGGGACCGGCTGAGCCCGAAGCCGACCACGGCCAGACCCCAGCCGGCCACGGCCAGCACCACCGCGGCGCCCTGCCGGCGGGCCCGGCTGAACGTGCCGCTGAACAGCCCGCCGAGGAAGGCGCCCGCCGGGATCGCGGCGTACAGCAGCCCGAGCGCCCGGCCACCGCCGGCGGGGTCGCCGAAGCTGCGCTCGGCCATCTCCGGGAACAGGGCCCGGGGCATCCCGAACACCATCGCGGTCAGGTCCGCGAGGTAGCTCATCAGCAGCACCGTGCGGGTCGCCAGGTACCGGAAGCCGTCGACGACGGACCTCAGGCCGGGGGTCGCGATCTCCTCGGCCAGCGGCGGCAGGGCCGGCAGCCGGGCCGCGGCCCAGACCGCCACCAGCAGCAGCGAGGCGTCGGCCAGGTAGAGCGGAGCCAGGCCGATCACCGGGATCAGCACGCCGGCCAGCAGCGGGCCGATCACCGCGCCGAGACCGAACACGGTGGCGCTGAGCGCGGTGGCCGCCGGCAGCTCCTCGAGCGGGACCAGCCTCGGCACCGCCGCGCCCTCGGCCGGGCTGCTGAGCCCGAACATCGCCTGCTGCGCCGCGAGCAGGCCCAGCACCAGCCAGACCGAGCGCAGCTGCAGGGCGGCCTGCACGAACAACCCGGCCGAGGTGAGGGCGATCCCGGCGCTGGCCCCGAGCAGCAGCCGACGGCGGTCCACGGCGTCGGCGATGCTGCCGCCGGCCAGGGAGAACAGGGCCAGCGGGACCAGACCGACCAGCCCGGCGAGCCCCACCCAGGCCGAGGACCCGGTGTCGTCGAACAGCTGCTTGGGGACGGCGACCGCGGTCAGCTGAGCACCGATCGTCGTCACCACCGTCGACAGCCACAGCCGGCGGAACGGCACGTGCCGCAGGGGTCTGGCGTCGACCACCAGCCGGTGCCACCACCGGGCACGTGAGGGGTCCAGCACGGCTCCACGCTAAGCGCCGGTCCGGGCCGGGCCGGACCCAGCCCCGCCCGGCGGGCTCAGACGCCGAGCACCGGCACCAGCGGAGCGACCATGAGCCGCCCGGCCAGCCCCCAGCGGCCCCGGTGCAGGGTCCGCACCACCCGACGCGGGGGGCAGCGGCGCGCCAGCACCAGCAGGCCACCGGCGGTGCCCGCCAGCGCGGTCGACCAGACTGCGCCCTGGTGCACCCCGAACCCGTAGACCACCCAGCAGCCTGAGGACACGGTGCCGATCGCCAGCCCGGCCGGGGAGAGCGGGAGCAGGTCGACGCCGCGGCGCAGCGCCAGCCGCACCTGCGGCAGGTTGCGGAGCACGGCGATCGTGGTGGCCGCGGCGGTCACCAGGTCGACCCGGCCGGCCGCGGTCAGGCCGACCACCACCGCCGCCCAGCCCAGGATGCCGGTGGCCGCCGGCAGCACCCGCCCACCGGAGTGCCGCAGCACCAGCGTGGTGACGGCCAGCGACCCCACGACCCCGACCACGTTGGCCAGCAGCTGCACCAGGTCAGCGCGGACGATCCCGTAGCCCAGCCAGGCGAGCGAGGTCATCGCCGACAGCACAGCGGCTCCGGCCGACACCCCCGTGCTGGTGCGGGTGCGCCGGATCCGGATGATCTGCGGCACGGTGGTCCAGGCGCCGAGGGCCGCGGCGAGCAGCCCCAACCCGGGCAGCAGGAGGGGCAGGAGCGGGCGGGACAGCAGAGTGGGCAGCAGAGTGGGCAGCAGGGTGAGAGGCAGAGCCGGGACGTCGAACACCTTCTCGTGCTCGGCAGCACCGCCCTCCCGCCACAGTGTGATTCGCCTCACCGACCGGCCGACCAGGCCGACCGACCAGGCCGACCGACCAGGCCGACCGACCAGGCCGACCGACCAGGCCGACCGACGGGCGGAGCGCTGCAGCCGCACCGGGCTCGTGGAATCCTGGCCCCGACCGCCTTGCCCGGAATGCCCGGACAGCCCGGACCTCCCGAGGAGACGACCATGAACAGCCCCGACGCCGCCTCCGGTGCCACGCCCGCCGCCGGACCCGGGGCCGGTCCGCCCGCCCGGACGGTGGAGCCGGCCCGGATCAGGCGCTGGCAGCAGCTACTGGCCAGTGAGCGCGACGCCGCCGCCCTGTACGACCGGCTGGCCGACAGCGAGGCGGGCGAGCGCGCTGAGGTGCTGCGTGAGCTGGCCGAGACCGAACGCCGGCACGCCCGGCACTGGGAACGCCGGCTGACCGAGCAGGGCGCCGCGGTGCCGGCGCAGCGGGGGGTCTCGTTCCGGACCCGGCTGCTGGCCCGCGGGGCGCGGCTGTCCCCGGCGCTGGTGCTGCCCATCGTGGAGCGCACCGAGCGCAGCGGGGCCGGGGTCTACGACGGCGACCCGGACGCGACCGCGGCGATGGCCGAGGACGAGCGCGGGCACGCCAGGGCGATCAAGGCGCTGCGGGACGGGCAGGTGACCGAGCAGTCGCGGGGCGGGCTGGGCGCCCGGGAGGGGATCGGCGGCCAGGAGGAGTGGCACAAGGTCGACCGTTCCGGCGCGCTGCGCGCGGCCATCTTCGGGATCAGTGACGGGCTGGTGTCCAACACCGCGCTGGTGATGGGGTTCGCCGGCTCGGGCGCCTCCCGGCACGCCGTGCTGCTGGCCGGGGTGGCCGGCCTGCTCGCCGGGGCGTTCTCGATGGCGGCGGGGGAGTACGTGTCGATGTCCGGTCAACGGGAGATGTTCCAGCGGGAGATCGCGCTGGAGGCCGAGGAGCTGGAGGAGAAGCCGGAGGAGGAGCTGGAGGAGCTGGTGCTGATCTACCGCGCGAAGGGGCTGCACCGGGACCAGGCCCGGGAGGTGGCCGAACGGATCATGGAGGACCGGCAGGTGGCGCTGGACACCCTGGCCCGGGAGGAGCTGGGGCTGGACCCCGACGAGCTGGGCTCGCCCTGGTCGGCCGCGTTCTCCAGCCTGATCGCCTTCGCGGTCGGCGCGGTGGTGGTCATCCTGCCGTACCTGTTCGGCGGCGGGACGGTGGCCAACGTGGTTGCGGTGGCCCTGGCCGGCGCCGCGATGATCACCGTCGGAGCGGCGATCGGGGTCACGAACGGCCGCTCGCCGGTGCGCAGCGCGACCCGGCAGCTGGTCTCGGGCGGTCTGGCGGCGGCGGTCACCTACGGGGTCGGGGCCTGGATCGGGGTCCAGGCCGGCTGACCGACCGCGGCCCGGACCGGATGACCGGACGGATGACCGGACGGATGACCGGACGCAGGCGTGCACTCACGGATTGCGATTCAGGGTTCGCAGGGGGTTGCCGTCGCGAGCGACTGTTGGTCTGCTGGGAGGCAACGGCCCGCGGTCCCGGGCCGGGCCCTCAGCCGTGGCAGCGGCACACCGACATGGGAGGTCGACGATGACGTCCACTCAGCAGACGTCTGGGCAGAACGAGGCAGAACCGGGGAAGCGTTCGGACGCGGGCACCGTCCGGGTGAGCCGCACGGTGCCGGCAGAGCTGTCCCGGGTGTGGGACGTGCTGGTCGCCCCGGCCGGCGTGCAGGCCCTACTGGGCACCGGCGCCGAGCTGGGCCGCAAGGGTGACCACTGGACCGCGGCCGACGGCAGCACCGGCGTGCTGCGCAGCTACCACCCGCAGGAGCAGCTGCGGGTGACCTGGCACCCGGACGCCGCCGCCGAGGCGTCCCTGGTCGAGGTCGACCTGCGCGAGGAGTCCGGGGCGACGGTGCTGGACCTGCGCCATGACCGGGTGCCCTCCGATCTGGACGCGCAGGCGCTGGCCGACCGCTGGTCACGGGCGCTGGAGGCCGTGGAGCGGGCCGCGACCAACCGCTGACCGACGACGACGGCTGGGCCGGGGCAACCCCGCCCAGCCGTCGTCGCGCTCAGCCCTCAGCCCGGTGCCGCGGCGGCGGGCCGGCTCAGCCGAAGTGCCGCTTCCACGGCCCGCTGATCGCGTAGGTGTGCCCCGGCTCCTGCTGGTTGGCGAACAGCAGCCGGCCGTCCGGGGAGAAGGTCGGCCCGGTCATCTCGGAGTTGTCGCCGTTGAAGTCGACGTCGTTGCGGGCCAGCCGGAACGCCCCGGTCTGGTGCGTCCAGCCGACCAGACCGTTGACGCCGTCGCCGTCCTCGGCGATGACGAGCCCGCCGTAGGGCGTGACGTGGACGTTGTCCGGGCCGTCGAAGTAGTCGGTGGGCAGTTTCTTCGCCTCGGCCAGCGACAGGCTCCCGTCGTGCAGGAAGGGCACGTAGGGGAAGTAGGCCTTCAGGGTCAGGGTCTGCGCCCGCTCGTCGAAGTACCAGATCTGGCCGTCGTGGTCGACGCCGCCGACCGGGGTGTCCTTGCCGTGGCTGAAGCTGGCGTCGAAGAAGACGCCGTAGGCGTCGGCCCAGGCGCCCTCCAGCTTCTTCGAACGCGTCACCGGGGAGGGGAAGTCCTGGGCGCGGACCGAGGTCGTGGCCGCGAACCGGTCCGGGACGTCGACCCAGCGCACCTTCAGAGCGCGGCCGATGTCGGCGGAGGTGAACCGGGACAGGTCGTCGATCACCTGGCCTCCGGGCAGGCTGACCTGCATCGCCTGCAGCCGCCCGGCGCCGGCCGACAGCCGGGGCAGCACGCCGCGACCCAGCCGCAGGTGGGAGGGCACCACCCAGCGGTAGAACAGCCCGTTCGGTCCGCTGGCGTCCTCGGTGAGGTACAGCGCCCGGCCGCTGGCGGAGACGACCACGGCCTCGTGGGCGAAGCGACCCAGGCACCGGATCGGGCGCGGGTCCTGCCGGGCGTGGGGGTCGGGGTCCACCTCGAACACCCAGCCGTGGTCCACGGTGGTGGCGCCGTTGTCGCCGAAGTCCTCACCGGCCCTGGCCTCGGTCTCCTCGCAGCTCAACCAGGTGTCCCAGGGGGTGACCCCGCCAGCGCAGTTGGAGATCGTCCCGGACAGGGCGACCCGTTCCCCGACCCGCCGGGCATGCCGGTCCAGCTCGATCACGGTGACGCCGCCGGCCATCGTCAGGCCGTCGTCGTAGACCGTGCCCCTGGCCTTGGGCACCGGGTTGAGGATCGGGTAGGGCCCGCCCAGCTCGTGGTTCTGGGCCAGCAGCGTGCCGTCTCGGTGGCTGAACGCGCCGGTACCGTCCGGACGGTCGGGACTCTTGGCCCCGTCGTCCATGGTGGTCACCCCGGCCTGGGAGATGACCGTGTAGGAGAAGCCGACCGGCAGCGCGAGCAGACCCCGGGGATCATCGACGAGCGGCCCGACCGGGGCGAGCTCGTGACCGCGCTCCATCTCCCGCTCGCGGCGGTCGCCCTCGCGGCGGTGGTCGGGGGTGGCCGCCGAGGCGGGCCCGGCCATGGCCCCCATCCCGACCGTGGCGGCGCCGGCGGCCGAGGTGGCGAGCATCTGACGACGACTGAACGACATGGAACGTCTCCTCAGGGCATGGTCGGACCGGCGTCCGAGCCGGGCCGGCGGCCGATGGCCGCGGGCAGAACCTCTCGGTGCCGGATGGCCGTCAGGCGAACGGCCGGAGACGTGAGCAGGATCGTGCGCCTAACACTCACAGCAAACCCGAAGGTTGCGCTAAGGGTTGTCTGATGGTCGACGCTGATTCGGCAGGCGTAGGGCCTCAGATCCAGTCCCGGTGGCGCAGGAAGGTGTACAGGGCCACCGACAGGGCCACGATGGCCAGCGAGGAGATGATGAACGCCGACCAGTGGCCGAACCCGGGGAAGGCGACGTTCTGGCCGAAGAAGCCGGTGACAGCGGTCGGCACCGCGATCACCGCCGCCCAGCCGGTCAGCTGTTTCATGATCACATTCAGCTGGTTGCCCTGGATGGTCAGGTTGGTCTCCAGCACGGTGGCGACCATGTCCCGCAGCCCCTCGGTCCACTCGCTGACCCTCAGCACGTGGTCGTAGACGTCCTGCAGGTAGAGCATCGTGGCGTCGTCCACCACGTGCAGGTCACGGCGCATCAGGGTGTTCAGCACCTCGCGCATCGGCAGCGCCACCCGCCGGGCGTCGGCCAGCACCCGGCGCAGCGCGAAGCACCGGCGCTGCACCTGCCCAGGCACCGGCCGGTCGGCGAACAGCAGGTCCTCCAGCCCCTCGATCGCGTCGTCCAGGTCCTGCACGGTCTGCACATGGGAGTCCACCACGTGATCGAGCAGCCCGTGCAGCAGGAAGCCGACGCCGTTGCGCTCCAGGCGGGCGTTGGAGTCCCACCGGGCGCGCATCGCCTCCAGGTCGAAACCCGGGGTCCGGACGGTGACCAGCACGTCGGGCAGGATGAACGCGGTCACCCGCTCCCGGTCCAGCTCGACAGCGGAGGCGTCGTAACGGGTCTGGTAGGCGACCAGCAGCAGGTGAGTGGGGTAGCGGTCGAGCTTGGGCCGCTCATGCATGGTCGTGGCGTCCTCCACCGCCAGCTCGTGCAGGGACAGCTCCTCGGCCAGCTCGTCCAGGTCGCCCCGGTCTGGCCGGCAGACGTCGACCCACAGCACGGCGCCGGGCTTGGCCCGGCGCTCGGCCAGCTGACGGACGTCGAAGCCCTCCTCGACGAGGTCGCCGTCGGTGTACATCCGGGTGTGCCACACCCGCGCCACTGTAGAACGCTGCCCCCGGACCGGCCTCGGCCCTTGCTCCAGCCCGGGCCACGGGTGCAACCTGAGGTGGACGGCCCGGGGCCGGCTCACCCAGGACAGTGACCGAAAGCCACCGATCCAGCGTCACGGCGGTCCGCCGACGGGGCGCGGAGCTTAGGCAGCACTCCTGCGAGCAACCGGTACCCGGGCCGCCGCACGCACCGGTGCAGGTCGGGATGCATCCCGGGGGCGCAGGCGTTGTGCCTGCAGGCCGTCCGGTGGACGGCAGCAGCAACGACCCGAAGGAGCCCCAGGTGCTGGACCCGCATGCCCTGTACGAGCTGGCCGACGACCAGCCGGCCGCCGGCGAGCTGACCCGGCCCGTCCTGGTGCACGTGCTCGACGGTTTCGTCGACGCCGGGCACGGCGGCCGGCTCGCGGCCGACCATCTGAGCGCCGTCTCCCCGGGCCCGGACCGGGTGCTGGCCGAGTTCGACACCGACCAGCTGCACGACTACCGGGCGCGCCGCCCGCCGATGGTGTTCGCCACCGACCACTGGGAGTCGGTGCAGATGCCCAAGGTCCGCCTGCACCAGCTGCACGACTCGGTCGGCACCCCGTTCCTGCTGCTCGACGGACCGGAGCCGGACACCCAGTGGGAGCGGTTCGTCCTGGCGGTCCAGCAGCTGGTGGAACGCTACGACGTCCGGCTGACGGTCGGCCTGCACGCCATCCCGATGGCCGTGCCGCACACTCGGCCGCTGGGCCTGACCGCGCACGCGACCTCCCCGGAGGTGCTCCCCGAGCCCTCCCCGGCCCGCGGCCACCGGATCGAGGGCCAGGTGCAGGTGCCCGGCTACATCGGCGGGCTGCTGGAGCACCGGCTCGGCGCCCAGGGCCACGACGCGGCCGGGTTGGCCGTGCACGTGCCGCACTACCTCGGCCAGACCGACTACCCCGACGCGGCGGTGACCCTGCTGGAGGCGCTGAACCAGGTCAGCGGTCTGCGGGTGGGCACCGAGGGCCTGACCGAGGCGGCGGCCGCGGTGCGGGCGGCGGTGGCCGACCAGGTCGCCGGCCAGGAGGAGGCGGTGGCCCTGGTCAAGGCGCTGGAGGAGCAGTACGACGCCTTCGCGGGGGCCGCCGACCGCGGCTCGCTGCTGGCCGGGGACGCCACCGGGCTGCCGACCGCCGACGAGCTGGGCGCCGAGCTGGAGCGCTTCCTGGCCCGGGAGGCCCAGCGCCGCGACGAGGGCTGAGCCGGTCAGGTCCCGGCCGGGTCAGCCCCGGCCGGGACCGGTTCACCAGCTGGCGACCGGGTCCGCCGGGTCCTGTCCGCTGACCTCGTGCAGCACCATCAGCAGCGCGCTGCCGTAGGCCTCCTCGGCCGTGTCCGCGGTGGAGGTCTGCTCCTGGTCCTCCAGCCGGTAGCGCACCGCCCACTGCTGGCCGGTGCGCTCCAGGCGGACGAAGAAGCCGCCCAGCAACGAGCGCAGCTGGTGCTCGGCGGGCAGCCAGACCGCCTCGTCCCGGTCGACGCTGTCCAGCGCCCACTCGGTGACGCCGTTGAAGCCGATCACGGTGGCGCTGGGGAACTCGTGCACCTGCACGGTCATGTCCGACAGGACGAAGGTATCCTCGTCCATCCCGCGGTTCGGCAGCACGAAACGGTCACCGGGCTCGGGGTTCCAGCGCAGCCCGGCCGCACGAAGGGCCAGGGCCAGGTCGACAGGGATCATCGAGCCAGTATCGGCACACCCCGACCCGCCCCGCACCCCGCCCCGGCCCGCCGGCCGGTCGCTGCGGGCGGGCGCTGTGGGCAGGCGCTGTGGGCAGGCGCCGTGGGCAGGCGCCGTGGCGGACAGGTCAGTGACGACGCCGAGCGGCCCGGGCCGGCCGGTCCCGGGGGGCCAGGATGACCGTCCGGCCGTGGTCGGCCAGGCCGCCCTCGACGACCTCGGGGTCGGCGGTGCGCGGCTCGTTGTCGCCGGCGTGCACGGCCTCCAGCTGGGCGGAGAAGGCCAGCCCGAACAGCAGGGCCACCGCGGTCAGCTGGGCCCACAGCAGCAGCGCGATGATCCCGGTCAGCGGCCCGTACACGGTGCCGAAGGAGCCGGAGCTGCGGATGTACACCGCCAGGGCGCCGGACAGCAGCATCCACAGCACGAAGGCCAGGCCCGCGCCGAAGGCCAGCCAGGTCGGGCCGGGCTGGCGGCGACGCGGCGACCACCGGAAGATCACGGTGATGGTGATCAGGCAGAGCAGCGCCCCGGCCGGCCAGTGCAGCCAGTAGATGACCTGCTGGGTGCCGCCCGACCAGCCGTAGGCCCGGCCCAGGGAGTGCACGAAGGTGCCCCCGGCCACCAGCGACAGGAACCCGGCCAGCGCCGGGACGCCGCCGACCAGGGCCAGCAGCGCGGCCCGCAGGTAACGGTGCACCGAGGGACGGTCCTTCTGGATGCCGTAGATGCGGTTGGCGCCGCGCTCGACCTGCGCCATCGCGCTGGTCAGCGCGACCAGGGCGGTGAGCAGACCCAGCAGCAGGGCCAGCTGCCCACCGCCGCTGCGGGAGGCCTGCTCGCCCTGCTGCAGGGCCTGCTGCAGCGGGTCACCGCTGCTGCCACCGGGGGAGACCGAGGTGAGCGTGGCCCGCAGCGCGGCCGCCACCTTCTGGGTGCGCAGCGTTGAGGACAGCCCGATCAGGGCGATCACCAGCGGGATCAGGGCCAGCACGAGCTGGAACCCCAGGGCGCGGGCCATGGTGAACCCGTCCCCGGCCCGCAGCCGGGTGAAGGAGTGCTTGGCCAGGCTCCAGCGACCGAACCGGCGCAACGTGGCGGCGGCCTCGTCGGCGGACAGCTCGTCCTCGCCCATCAGGGCGGTCTCCGGGACCCGGCTCGCGGTGCTCATCTGCTCGTCCTCCTCGTTCAGTTGGCGTCTGCGCCGGACCGGACCGGCCATGGGCCGTCCTGCGGCACCCGGACGGCCAGCGCGCCGGCCAGCACCTCGACCGTCAGCTCCCGGCCGCGGTCCACCGCCTCGCCGTCCAGCTGCCGGTCGGCGGGGGAGCCGGACCGGATGTGCACGCTGCGCCCGCGCAGCCGGGTGATCCGCCGGTCCCGCGGGGAGGTCCGCCGGCCGCTGACCAGCGCCCACAGCACGGCCACCAGCTCCAGCGGGGTGGACGGGGCGATCACCGCGACGTCCAGCAGGCCGTCGTCCGGCTCGGCGTCCGGGATCACCTGGACGCCGGCCTGCAGCCGGCCGACGTTGCCGACCAGCACGCTACGGGCGCGACGGCGGACCGCCGGCTGACCGTCCACCACGACCTCGACCCGCAGCCGGCCGCGGCGCAGGGCACGGACGGCGCCGACCAGGTAGGCGGGCCAGCCGATCAGCTTCTTCAGCCCGGCCGGCGCCTCCTGCATCATGGTCGCGTCCAGCCCGAGCCCGGCCATCACGGTGAACACCTCGCCGCGTCCCTCGTCCAGCTCCTGGGCGCAGCCCACGTCCATCTGCAGGGTCCGGCCGGTCAGCGCGACGTCCAGCGCCTGCGGGCTCTCCAGCGGGATGCCCAGGTTGCGGGCCAGCAGGTTCCCGGTGCCCAGCGGCAGCACCCCCAGCGTGCTGCCGGTGCCGGACAGGGCCTGGGCCACCGCCCGGACCGTGCCGTCGCCGCCGGCCGCGATGACCAGGTCGACGCCGTCCTGCGCGAACGAGCGCGCCGGCCCCTGGCCCGGGTCCTCGGCGGTGGTGCTGACGATCTGCGGCTCGGCCAGGCCGGCCTCGGCGCAGCGCTGCCGCAGCAGGCCGGTCAGCTCCTCGACGTCCGGGCACTTGGTCGGGTTGACGATCAGGGCGACCCGATCGCCCTGGTCGCTCACGCCGGCACCGGGACGGCGCGATCTTGGCTGTTCACCCGCTCATCGTGGCGGTCCGAGGGCCGTTCCCCCAACTGCATGCAGTAGATCGCCCGATCCGCCCCCCTGTCTCAACGCGAGGCGCCTGACCGACTACCGAAAGTCATCAGCCGCGGTTGGCGGCCGCCGCCCGCCCCGTGGCCCGGCGCTGCCGGCCCACCTAGGCGCGCGGGATGGACGAGCTCGAGGCGCACCTGGCCCGCCGCCGGGACGGCGTCTGAGCCCGGCCCCGACGACGCGGCGGCTGCGGGCCCTCACGGGAGCAGGGCGAGCACGGAATCGATGGTGTCGGCCTGCGCGGCGGGCTTGTCCGGTCGGTGGGCCAGCACCCGCGCGAAGCGCAGCGCGACCCCGGCGGGGTAGCGCGGGGAACGCTGCACCCCGTCGAAGGCGATCTCGACGACCAGCTCGGGCGCGACGTCCACCCGCCAGCTGCCGCTGCTCACCGCGAGCTGTTCCAGCCGCTCGGTCTGCCAGGCCAGCATCGCGTCGGTCAGTCCCTTGAACGTCTTGCCCAGCATCACGAACGAGCCCGCGGGGCCGAACCGGGCGTCGGGGTCGCGGGCACCCAGGTGCAGGTTGGACAGCCAGCCGGTACGGCGGCCGTGACCGCGTTCGGCGGCCAGCACGACCAGGTCCAGGGTGTGCCGGGGCTTGACCTTGACCCAGGCCGCGCCGCGCCGGCCCATCGCGTAGGGCGCCTGCTGGGCCTTGACCACCACGCCCTCGTGGCCGCGGGCCAGCGCATCGGCCGCGAACGCCTGAGCGGCCAGCACCGAGTCGGGGTCGGCCGGGTCGGCCTCGGTGCGGGGCACCAGCAGACCCTCGGGCAGCAGACCGGTGAGCACCCGCCGGCGCTGGTCGCCGGGGGCGTCCAGCAGGTCCTGCCCGTCCAGATGCAGGACGTCGAACACCCGCAGGTCGAGCTCGCCGCCGGCCGGCCCGCCGGTCCGGGTGGACACCCGGGAGGCGGTCTGCTGGAACGGCGCCGGGCGCCCGTCCGGCCCGACCAGCAGCAGCTCCCCGTCCAGCACCGCCGAGCGCCCCGGCAACCCCCGGGCCACCCGCACCACCTCGGGCACCCGGCTGGTGATCTCCTCCAGCGAGCGGGTGAAGACGGCGACGTCGGTACCGTCCCGGTGCACCTGGACCCGGACCCCGTCCAGCTTCCACTCCACCCCCGCCGCCCCGGTCCGGTGCAGCGCGGTGGCCAGGTCGGGACTGGCGGCGGCCAGCATCGGCGACAGCGGCCGGCCGACCCGCAGCCCCACCGCGGCCACCGCGCCGGGCCCGGCCGTCATCGCCAGCACCGCGACCTCACCGGGGTCGCCGCTGAGGGTGACCGCCCGCCGGAGCTGGGCGAGCGGGACGGCGCCCGCCCGGGCCACGGCGTCCAGCAGCGCGGCCGCCTGCGCCCCCTGCCGCAGCTCCCCGGTGACCAGCCCCACCAGCAGGCTCTGCTCGGCCGGCGTCGCCGCGGTGAGCAGCTCCAGCAGCAGCCCACGGCGCAGGAGGGTGGACCCGGGGCCGGCGGCCCCGGCGCAGCGGGAGAGCACCTGGTCCACCCCTGCCACGGTGAGCACCGCCCGGCCGGCGGCCGGCGGCAGCGGGGAGGGCAGCGCGGCCCAGCCCAGACCGGTCCGGCGCTGCCGGGTGCTGCCGCTCAACCAGGGCAGCAGGACCGGCAGCTCGCCCGGGCCGGCCCGGCCGACCAGCCCGGCCAGCAGCTCGGCCTTGGCAGTGCGGCCGGAGGTCGCCGCCACCGCCTCGACGGTGGCCGCGACGTCGACCAGCAGCATCGGCCCGGCACCTGCTCGGCCGTCCGCCGGCTCAGTGCCCGGCGGCCGGCCGGCCGACCGGCTGGCCGATGCCCGACAGGAGAGCGGTGAACCAGTCCTGGCTGACGTCGAAGGCCTTGCCGCCGGCGATCCGCGGGAACTCCACCACCCGCAGCTGGTCCCCGGCCTGCTCGTCGTGGCCGACGACGCCGCTCTCGCCGCGCATCGCGGCGTCCACCGCGAGGTCGGTGCACTGCTTGATCAGGGCGAGGTCGACGTCGTTGGCGGCGGCCGAGCGGGCGAAGTAGCCCGACTTCCAGACCATCGTCTTCTCCGCCCCGACCAGGGCGGCGAACTGCTTGGCGAACCACTGACCGGGGTTGACGGTGTCCAGCTTGACGTGACCGAAGGCGTCCCGCTGCGGCTCCTCACCGCGGGTGACCATCTCCTCGACGATGGTGTCCAGACCGGCGCCCTCGGACAGGAAGATGTTCACGCAACCCTGCTCGTCCATCACGGCGGACAGTCGGGCGGACTCCGCCTTCAGGTTCAGCTCCAGCTCCGGCACGTAGACGGCGTGCACGTCCCAGCCCTGCCGGGTGTTGCCGAAGCCGGCGAACTGCTGGGTGTCCAGCCACTCGCGGTACTTGACCGCCGTGGCCCCGGTCAGCCAGCCGCAGTGCCGGCCCATCACCTCGTGGATGATCAGCATCCGTGGGTTGGAGGAGTGCTCGGAGATGACGTTGCGGGCGAACACCGCGCCCTGCTCGGCGGCGGTGTCCGCGCCCAGGCTCTGCCGGATCGGCACGATGTCGTTGTCGATCGTCTTGGGCAGGCCCACCACGGTCAGGTCGTAGTCGTGCTCGTGCAGGTAGGCGGCCAGGTCGGCGGCGGTGGTGTTGGTGTCGTCGCCGCCGATCGTGTGCAGCACGTCGACCCCGTCCCGGGTCAGCTGCTCGGCGGCGACGTGCAACGGGTCCTGGCCCTGCTGGACCAGCCCGCGCCGCACGCAGTCCGCGACGTTGGTCAGCTTCACCCGGCTGTTGCCGATCGGGGAGCCGCCGAACCGGTGCAGCAGGTGCGCGTCCCGGCGGACCTGCTCGGTGACCGTCAGGAACCGGCCCTCCAGCAGACCGGCGTAGCCGTCCAGGTAGCCGATGATCTCGACGTCGGGCGCGAGCTCGGTGTACCGCTCGATCAGGCCACCGACGGCCGAGGACAGGCAGGGGGCCAGGCCACCTGCGGTCAGCAGGGCGACACGGCGAACGGTCATGGGGTGCTCCGGAGGTCGTTGCGTGCGGACCCGGACACCCTAGTGCGCACCGGCCCGCCGGGCCGTGGGGCGGCGGTCGGGGTCGAGCCCGGCGCAGGCCGATGCTTGACTGACGGCATGGCTGAGGATCTGAGCACCGACCCGTCCGCGACCGGAGCCGCAGCGGCGAGCGCGGCCACCACCCCCCGTCAGCTGGCCGACAGCTACCTGGACGCGGTCACCGTGCTGGACCCGGTGCTGGCCACCGGGCTGGGGCTGGCGAGCGGGCAGGACCAGCTGCCGGACCTGTCCCCCCGGGGCGCCGACGAGCTGGCCGCGCTGCGGGCCCGGACCCTGGACCGGCTGGAGCTGCTGGTCCGCGACGCCGGGGGCCTGCCGGAGCTGGAGCCGGAGGAGCGTCGCTGCGCCCGCCTGCTGCGCGAGCGGCTGGAGGCGGCACAGGCGGTCTACGCCGCGGGGGAGCACCTGTGCGACGTGGGCACGATCTTCTCGCCGGTGCAGTCGCTGCGCTCGGCGTTCATCCTGATGAACCGCTCGACGCCGGAGCAGTTCGCCGACCTCAGCGCCCGGCTGGCCGCGCTGCCCCGGGCGCTGGCGGGCTACCGGCAGAGCCTGCAGACCGGCGCCGACCAGGGCCTGGTCGCCGCCCCGCGGCAGGTCCGTGCGGTGGCCGACCAGCTGCGCAGCTGGGTGCCGGAGGCCGGCCGGGGATGGTTCTCCGGGCTGGTCTCGACGCCGCCGGAGGGGCTCGAGCAGGACGCCGCCGGGCGGGCCGGGGACCGGGCGGCGGCCGCCGACCAGGCGGTGCTCGACCTGGCCGGGTGGCTGGAGCGTGACCTGCTGCCGGTGGCCGAGCAGCAGGGCCGGGACGCGGTCGGCCGGGAGCGGTACGCCCGGTCGGCGCGGTACTGGACGGGCGCCGACCTCGACCTGGACGAGGCCTACACCTGGGGCTGGGCGGAGCTGGCCCGAATCGACGCGGACCTGCGCGCCGAGGCCGAGAAGGTGCGGCCGGACGCCGGCGTGGCCGAGGCGGTGGCCTGGCTGGAGGAGAACGGCGAGGCGGTCGAGGGGGTCGAGGCCGTCCGGGCCCGGCTGCAGACCATGCTGGACGAGGCGGTGGCGGCCCTGGACGGCACCCACATGGACCTGGCCGAGCCGATCCGTACGGTCGAGGCCATGATCGCGCCGCCGGGCAGCGCGGCCGCGCCGTACTACACCCGCCCCTCGCTGGACTTCAGCCGGCCCGGGCGGACCTGGCTGCCGACCCTGGGCCGCGAACGGTTCCCGATGTGGGACCTGGTCAGCACCTGGTACCACGAGGGCGTCCCGGGCCACCACCTGCAGCTCGCGCAGTGGACGTACGTGGCCCCGCAGCTGAGCCGCTACCAGACCAGCCTGGGCCAGGTCAGCGCCAACTGCGAGGGCTGGGCGCTGTACGCCGAGCGGCTGATGGACGAGCTGGGGTTCCTCACCGACCCCGGTCACCGGCTGGGCTACCTGGACGCGCAGCGGATGCGCGCCGTCCGGGTGATCATCGACCTGGGCATGCACCTGGAGCTGGAGATCCCGCGCGACCAGGGGCTGCCGGAGGCCTTCCACCCCGGCGAGGTGTGGACCCCGGAGCTGGCCCGGGAGTTCTTCGGCGCCAACAGCGGCCGGTCCGCCGACTTCCTGGACAGCGAGATCCTGCGCTACCTGTCCGGGCCCGGGCAGGCGATCGGCTACAAGCTGGGCGAGCGGGCGTGGCTGGAGGGTCGGAGCCAGGCCCGGGCCGCGCACGAGGCGGACGGCGGCCGGTTCGACCTGAAGGCCTGGCACATGGCGGCCCTGTCCCAGGGGTCGCTGGGGCTGGACGACCTGGTCAGCGAGCTGGCGGCGCTGTAGCCGGCGGCAGGTCCGGGTCCAGCAGCGCCGGGTCCGGGCCCAGCAGCGGCGGGTCCGGGTCCAGCAGCGGCGGGTAGCCCGAGGCGAAGGCCCGGACCTGGTCGGTGTCCAGCAACCGGGCCCGGACGGCGCCAGAGGCCAGCCGGCGGCCCAGCGCGGACAGCGGGAGGTCACGGTCACCGGCCATGAGCAGCACGTTGCCGTACCGGCGCCCCCGCAGCTGGCCCGGCTCGGCCATCATCGCGACCTGCCGGAAGCAGGCCAGGGCGGTGGCCGCCTCGCGCCGGGCGGTGCCCATCCGGGGGTCGTCGGCCAGGTTGGCCAGGTAGACCCCGCCGGCGGTCAGCCGGGCCCGGACCTGGGCCAGGAAGGCGGTGGTGGTCAGGTGGGCCGGCACCGTGCCGTGGTCGAAGGCGTCCCGCAGCACGACGTCCTGGTCCGGTCCGGCCCCGGCCAGCCCCGCCCGGCCGTCAGCCACCCGCATCCGCAGCCGGCGAGAGCTGCGCAGGCCGAGCTCGCGCCGGACCACCTCGACGACCTCGGGGTCGACCTCCAGCACCACCTGCCGGGAGCCGGGGCGGGTGGCTTCGACGTACCGGGCCAGGGTGCAGCCGGCGCCGCCGAGGTGGGTCACGGCCAGCGGCCGGCCGTGCGGCGCCAGCACGTCCAGGGCGTCGCCGGCCCAGCGCATGTACTCGAAATCCAGCCGGGTCGGCTCGTCCGGGTCCAGGTGGCTGCTGGGCACGCCGTCGACCAGCACCGTCAGCCCGCCGCGACCGTCGTCGTCGGGCACCACCCGGACCCGCTGGTGACCCTCCGCCGGTGCCCGCCGTCGTGCGCCGCTCATCCCGGCATGCTGCCGGGCGCGCCGCCCGTCCCGTCGGCCGGGGCCCCCCGGGCCCTCCCGACCGGCCGCCACCCCGCGATCCCCGCACCCGGGGCCGTCCGCCCGGCGGGTGTATCACCGCGGCCCTGCCGTCCCTCCACCTGGCAGCCAGCAGGTGATCCCGAGGGCAGGAGACAGGATGAGCATCGACCAGGTGCAGGGCACCGGGCCGCAGGCAGCCCGCAGCAGCGGGTCACCGCCCAGCCAGGGCCGGGCCGGCGCGCGGCCGGACCTGCTGGTCGAGTGCGCCGCCGACTTCAGCGCCTGGCGGGGCGGGCAGGAGGAGGGCCTGGAGCGGCTGGTCCGCCGGCTCAGTCCGATGCTGTGGCAGGTGGCGCGCGCCTCCCGGCTGGACGCCGACACCGCCACCGAGGTGGTCCAGCTCACCTGGATCGGCCTGACCCGGCACGGCGAGCAGCTCCGTGAGCCTCGGGCAGTGGTGCGCTGGCTGGTGGTCAGCTGCCGGCGCGAGGCGGTCCGGGCGTCCAGGCGGCACGAGCGCGTCGTCCCGCAGCAGCCGGAGGTCCTGGACCTGCGCGCCGACCCCGGGTACGACCCCGAGCAGACCGCCCTGCTGCGCGAGCGGGACCGGGCCCTGTGGCAGGCCGTGGCCCGCCTGGACGAACGCTGCCGGCGGCTGGTCCGGGTGGTGGCCTTCGCCGACCGCCCCGACTACGCCGGCCTGGCCCGTGAGCTGAGGATGCCGATCGGCAGCCTGGGGCCCACCCGGCGACGCTGCCTGGACAAGGTCAGAGCCGCCTTGCCGCAGGAGCCGGCCGACGCAGCGGGGAGGACGTCATGAACCAGGACACCGGCGCGCGGCCACCGGTGGCCCCCGAGGAGCAGGAGCAGCTGCTGGCCGAGCTGCGGCAGCTGTGGCTGCAGGTCGACCCGATGCCGCCGGACCTGGTCGACCGGGTGCTGTTCGCGCTGGAGCTGGAGCAGCTGGACCTCACCGAGCTGACCATGCAGGCCGACCTGGTCGGCAGCGGGGCCCGCGGCGACGAGGTCGCCCGGACGATCACCTTCGCCAGCCCGACCCTGACGGTGATGGTGACCGTGCAGCCGCAGGAGGCGGGCGTGCGTCTCGACGGCTGGATCGCCGAGCCCGGCGTGCGCGCGGTGCTGCTGCGCTCCGCCGAGGGGGAGCAACGGCTGGTCAGCGACGAGCTGGGCCGCTTCGTGGTGGCCCAGGTGGCCAGGGGACGGGTGCAGCTCGCCTTCCCCCCGACCGGCCCCGAGCAGGGCCCGGCTCGGCCGGCGACGGTCGTCACGCCGCCCTTCGAGCTGTGACTGGGCAGCGCCGTACCCGGCTGTGTCGTACTCTCTCCCGGGACGGCGCGGACACTGCGTGTTGTCCCACCAGTACCCACGGGCATGAGGGAGCGGCATGGGCGATCGGCGGCCACCTCCGTCGGTGCCGCCCGACCCGGGCCCGGACGGCGCCCGGCGCGCCCGTGAGGCCGCCACCCCGCTGGCCACCGTGACCGGTCGACCGCCCCTGGGGGCCGCCGGGCCGGTGACCGACCCGGACGCGGGCGCCCAGGACCCGCAGGACTGGGTGGTGATGGCGCAGACCGGCGCGCACGCCGAGGTGCTGGCGCTGACCAGGCCCGACCAGCTGGGCTGGCGCGACCTGGACGACCGGGTGGTCGGGATGTACGCCAGGTGCCTGGCGCTCAGCGTGCAGGGCGAGACGGCCAGCGCCGTGGTCACCGCCCGGGAGCTGGTCGCCCTGTGCCGGGAGGAGGGTCTGGCCGCCGCCGGGCTGCGGTCCCGCGCGCTGCTGGTGGAGCTGCTGCGCCGCTCCGGCGACGTCGAGGAGTCGTTGGAGCAGCTGGCCCGCGCGGTGGCCGGCGAGCCGGGCCTGCGCGACATCGCCGACCGCCAGGTGCAGTCGGCGCTCGGCGCGCTGGCGGTCGCGCTGCGACTGTCCGGGCTGACCGAGGAGGCCCGGCGGGTGGAGAGCCGGCTCGACCCGGTCGAGGCGCTGCTGCCCACCCCGCAACGGGTCTCCCGGCTGTCGAACCTGGCCATGGCGCACGCCGTGCAGGCGCTGCGCGCCGGCAGCTACCAGAGCCAGGAGGTCGACCACGACCTGCTGCGCCGGGCGCAGGGCGAGGTCGACCTGGCCGCCGCGCTGGACGACGGCCAGGGTTACGACCAGATCAGCGAGGAGGCCCGGGTGCTGCGAGCGGTCAGCGCGGCGGTCGGCCCGGACCCACAGGCCGCCCTGGCGCCCCTGCAGGAGGCCCGGACGGTGCTGGAGGTCTACGGGGAGGCGGTCACCGCCCAGCTGCTGTGGGGCTTCGGCTGGGTGCGGGCGCTGCGCCGCCTGGGTCGCACGCAGGAGGCGGCCGCGGCGGGCAGGGACGTGCTGGCCCAGATCCCCGGCAGCGGGGAGGACGGCGACCGGCTGCTGCTGGCGCACGAGGTGCTGGCCGCCGAGCAGCCGGGCTTCGGACCCGGCTCCGGGATGGCGACCGTGCTGTCCCTGTACGAGCAGCAGCACCAGCGTGACGGGCAGCTGCTGCGGGCGTTGTTCCGCAGCCGGGTGGAGATCCTGCGGGACGCCGACGAGCGCCGGCTGCTGGCCCGGGCCGCCTCGCTGGACTCCCTGACCGGCCTGGTCAACCGGCGGGCGGCGGCCGCGGTACTGGCCGCCGCGGCGATCCGCCCGGGCCCCGAACCGGTCTCGCTGCTGCTGCTGGACCTGGACGGGTTCCGGCGGTACAACGACGCGGCCGGGCACCTGGCCGGAGACGTCGCCCTGCAGCACGTCGCCTCCGCGGTGCGCCGGGTGGCCCGCAGCGAGGACGTGGTCGCCCGCTGGGGCGGGGATGAGTTCATCATCGTGGCCCGGGTCGGGCCGGAGCAGGCCCAGGCGCTGGGTGACCGGCTGCGGGAGGTCGTGCACGAGGCGACCTCGGCCGAGGGCTGGGACCGGGTCACCGCCAGCGTCGGGATCGCCGTTCGGACCGTGCCGATCGACGAGCAGGAGTGGCTGCACCACGCCGACGTCGCGCTGTACACCGCTCGTCGCCGGGGCGGGGACTCCACCGTCCTGGCCTGAGCCGCTCACGGCTGGCCCGGCTGCCCGGCTGACGGTCGCCCGGCGGCTCGTCCACAGCCGTACGGACGCCGCGCCCTCTCGGCGACCGCCATCCCCAGAGCACACCGGCCCCCGCCGGCGAAGGGGGCGCCACCGGGTGGACTGCGGGCATGAGGACAGTCGGATGAGGACGATCAGGGGCGCCGGCCCCGAGGACATCATCGCCTACGCCTGGTTCGGCATCGGGTTCCGCCCCGACCACAGCCTGGTGCTCGTCGCGCTCACCGATCGGCGCTCGCACCTGGTGGTCCGGCTCGACCTGCCCGAGCCCGGCCACCCGGGCAGGGCGCTGGCCGCGGTCTGCGCGGACGGCCTGGCGGCGGTGCGCCGCAGCGGTGCCGACGCGGTGGTGGCCCTGCTGTGCACCCAGCGGCCAGCGGGCGCGGGTCAGGGCGCCACCGCCGGCCACGAGGAGGCCGACCGGTATGCCGAGGTGCTTGGCCGGGCGCTGCGCGACCCCGCGAGCACGATCTGCGCGGTCGACCTGCTCCACGTCGACCAGCACGGCTTCCGGTCGCTGTGGTGCACCGACCGGTCCTGCTGCCCGGCGCAGGGCCGTCCGCTGGCGCAGGTGCTGCAGTCCCGGACGGCGCTGGCCGCGGTGCTGGCCGGGGAACGGGTGCCCAGCAGCGAGCAGGACCTGGTCAGCGACGTCCGGCCGGAACGCGGCCGCCCCCCGGGCCGGCCACCCACCGGTCGCCCACCGATGGACGGCGCCGGCCGGCTCCGGGCCCTGGCCCGCTGGCAGCAGGCGCTGAGCGACGCCGGTCAGGCGTTCGAGCGGCCGACCCGGGCTGAGCGACCTGCCGACCCCGCCGCCGTTCTTGCCGCCGAGCCCGCCGCCGACCCCGCCGCCGACCCCGCCGCCGACCTCGCCGCCGACCTCGCCGCCGACCTCGCCGCCGACCTGAGGGTGCGGGACGCCGTCCTGCTCGCCCTGGTGCCCGGCGGTGAGCCGGCGGCCCGAGCGATGGCCCGCGGCCAGGACCCGCAGCTGGACCGGGTCCTGAGCCGTCGTCCCGATCACGAGCAGGTGGCCCGCTGCCGGCAGGTGCTGGCGGCGGTGGCCCGGCTCAGCCCGGCACCGGGCCGCACCGAGGTGCTGGCCGCGATGGCCTGGCACGCCTGGTGGGCGGGGGAGGGCGCCCGGTCCCGGCTGCTCGCGGGCCTGGCTCTGCAGGCCGACCCCGGCCACCGGCTGGCGACCCTGGTGGACCAGCTGCTGGTGACCCAGGTACCACCGCCGTGGGTGGGCCGCGCAGCGCCCGTCTCGCGTCCTGAGACGCGCAGGACGGGGCGCAGCCGCC
The DNA here is from genome assembly GCA_963821825.1 of uncultured Actinomycetota bacterium. Lineage (GTDB taxonomy): Bacteria > Actinomycetota > Actinomycetes > Actinomycetales > Kineosporiaceae > CAWGFD01. The sequence continues at coordinate 2,697,799 of CAWGFD010000002.1, read as the reverse complement.
GGACCTAACATCGGCCGCACGGTCATGAGCACCAGCGTCAAGCCCCGGCTCGCTGGTCGGCAACCCTCCTTCCGCGGTGGGGTGCCCCGGGTGATGACCAGGCGGTCCGCCGAGGTGGCGACGGCAAGCGCGGGGCCCCCTTCGGCGGCCCCCAGAACGTGAGGAGAGCACGTCGGATGAGCGACAGCGGTTGGTCCTTCGAGACCCGTCAGATCCACGCCGGCCAGCAGCCCGACCCGACCACCGGGGCCCGGGCGCTGCCCATCTACCAGACCACGTCCTACGTCTTCAAGGACTCCGAGCACGCCGCGAACCTGTTCGGGCTCAAGGAGTTCGGCAACATCTACACCCGGATCATGAACCCGACCACGGACGCCGTGGAGCAGCGGGTGGCCAGCCTCGAGGGCGGCGTCGGCGCGCTCCTGGTGGCCAGCGGGCAGGCCGCCGAGACGCTGGCCCTGCTGAACGTGGCGCAGGCCGGTGACCACGTGGTCGCCAGCCCCAGCCTGTACGGGGGCACCTACAACCTGCTGCAGCACACCTTTCCCAAGATCGGCATCTCGGTCACCTTCGTCAGCGACCCGCACGACGTCGCCGCCTGGGCGGCGGCGGTCCGGCCGAACACCAAGGCCTTCTACGCCGAGACCATCCCCAACCCCCAGCAGGACGTGCTGGACATCGAGGCCGTGGCCGACGCCGCCCACCGGGCCGGCGTCCCGCTGATCGTCGACAACACGGTGGCCACCCCGTTCCTGGTCCGGCCGCTGGAGTGGGGCGCAGACGTGGTGATCCACTCCGCGACCAAGTTCCTGGGCGGCCACGGCACCTCGATCGGCGGCGTCATCGTCGACGGTGGCCGGTTCGACTACGGCGCCGACCCGGCCCGCTTCCCCGGCTTCAACGAGCCGGACGCCAGCTATCACGGGCTCGTCTACGCCCGCGACCTCGGGGTCGGCAGCCCGCTCGGGGCCAACCTGTCCTACGTGCTCAAGGCCCGGGTGCAGCTGCTGCGCGACCTGGGCCCGGCGATCTCGCCGTTCAACGCCTTCCTGCTCGCCCAGGGCCTGGAGACGCTCAGCCTGCGCATGGAACGGCACGTGGCCAACGCCCAGCGGGTGGCCGAGTGGCTGCAGGAGCGGCCCGAGGTGCTCTCGGTCGCCTACGCCGGCCTCCCTTCCAGCCCGTGGTACGAGCGGGCCCGCCGGTACGCCCCGCGGGGCGCGGGGTCGGTGCTGGCCTTCGAGATCGACGGCGGCCAGGAGGCCGGGCGGCGGTTCGTCGAGGCCCTGGAGCTGCACAGCCACGTCGCCAACATCGGCGACGTCCGCAGCCTGGTGATCCACCCGGCCTCCACCACCCACAGCCAGCTCACCGAGACCGAGCAGGCTGCCTCCGGCGTCACCCCCGGGCTGGTCCGACTGTCGGTGGGACTGGAGCACATCGACGACATCCTGGCCGACCTGGAGACCGGCTTCCGCGCGGCCAAGGTCGGCTGACCCCGCCGGCGGGCCGGCCCGGGGGGCCGGCTCAGCCGGGGTCCGCGCCGGCCCGGGTCAGCCTCTCCCGCAGCCGGGGCCAGGCCGTCGCGAACGCCCGGTGCATCGGCAACGACTCGACCTGGTCGAGACCGATCCAGGCCACCTCGTCGCTCTCGGTGTTGGCCGCCCGCACCCCGCCGACGCTGTCGGTGGACCAGCGGTCGGCCCGGTAGCGGCCCAGCACGTAGGTGTAGGACCAGGCGCCGTGGTCCACCCCGACCTCGGTGCCGACCACCTCGACGTGCTCGGCGTCCACCGCGCCCTCCTCGGCCGCCTCGCGCAGGGCGGCGACCACCACGTCCTCGTGGCTGTCCCGGGCCCCGCCGAGCACCCCCCACGTGCCGCCCTCATGGGTCCAGGCCGCCCTCAGCTGCAGCAGCACGCTGCGCCCGCCCGGCTCCTCCCCGCGCCACAGCAGCAGGCCGGCCGCCCCGTAGCGGCCCCAGTGCGTGGCGCCGCAGGTGCAGCGGACCCAGCCGTTGCCGTCAGCGTGAGGCATAGCGCCCACGGTAGGGCGGGCCCGGTCCGGGCGCGTGCGCTGCCGACCCGGGCTGCCGGCCGGCGGCGGCCGGCCGCGGGTGGCGGCCGGCAACCCGCCCGGGTCGCCGCCAACCGGCACGGGCGCGCCGCGGCACCCGACGGCGTCCCCGAGCGTCCGGTACGGTCGGGGCCGAGGACGCCGAGTGTGTCGAGGATGTCGAGGACAGGCAGGGGTGAGCGTGGTGGCCGTCGTGGTGGGGTTCGCCCCGACTCCCGAGGGACGTGCGGCGCTGCACCGTGCGAAGAACGAGTGCCTGCTCCGCCGCACCGACCTGATCGTCATCAACTCCGTCCGGAACGGCCAGGAGCTGGACGCCGAGACCGCCGGCCGGCACCAGGAAGCCCTGGCCTCGGCCGTCCAGGAGCTGGACCAGGCGGGGGTCGGGCACGAGGTGCGCCAGCCGGCGCTGGGCCTGGACGCGGCGGAGGACCTCATCGCGGTGGCCGAGGAGGTCTCGGCGGAGTTCATCGTGATCGGGCTGCGGCGACGCTCTCCGGTCGGCAAGCTCATCCTGGGTTCCAACGCCCAGCGGGTGCTGCTCGACGCCACCTGCCCGGTGCTGGCGGTCAAGGCCGACCAGTGACCTGCTGATCGCCCGGGGAAGCCGGGAGCCGATCCGGTGGTCCGCGCGTGCGCGCACCCCGTCTCGTGCAACACTAGGTGATTGACTGCCTGGCCGCGGGCACAAGCGTGGTTCCCCCAGCGTTAACCCACAGGTGACCTCCTGGTCGCCTGGTGGATCTCCTGTCCCACCGCCCGCCACGACGAAAGGTTGTCTGTGTCGTCGGTCTCCACACCCCGGCCGTTGCCCTCCGAGTTCGCCCACCCCGCCCTCCAGCAGCTCGTGCAGAGCGGGACCACGCACGGCGCGGTGGACGCAGCCACCCTGCGCCGCGCCTGCGAGGAGGCGGCCGTTCCCATGCCCCGGATGAAGGTCGTGCTGCGCGCCCTCGACGACCTCGGCATCGCGGTCACCCTGCCCGCCGAGGCCTCGGCGCCGACCCGCAAGAAGGTCGCCGCCGCTTCCTCCCGTACCACCAGCACGACCAGCGCCACCGCGACGGCCAAGCGGCCGGCCAGGACGACCAAGGCCGCCAAGAGCGCGGCGCCGGTGGCTGCGGCACCCGACGCCGGCACGTCCGGTCCCGCTGAGTCGGCCGGCGCGCCTGAGGACGCCGCCGCGGACGAGGTCACCGACGTGCCCGAGGACGAGATCGTCGACGAGGCCGGCGTCGAGGAGGTGACCTCGCAGGAGGCGCCCGCGCAGCCGGCGGCCGCCGCCGACGGCGAGGAGGCCGAGGAGGCTGCTCCGGCGGTCAAGCCGAAGCAGGAGGAGGACGCCTTCGTCCTCACCGACGACGACGACGACGCCCCCGCCCAGCAGGTCGCCACCGCCGGCGCCACCGCCGACCCGGTCAAGGACTACCTGAAGCAGATCGGCAAGGTCGCGCTGCTGAACGCCGAGCAGGAGGTCGAGCTCGCCAAGCGGATCGAGGCCGGCCTGTTCGCGGAGGAGAACCTGAACTCCGGGGTCAAGATGGACCCGAAGCTGCGCCGCGAGTACGCCTGGATCGCCGAGGACGGGCGACGGGCCAAGAACCACCTGCTGGAGGCCAACCTGCGGCTGGTGGTGTCGCTGGCCAAGCGGTACACCGGCCGCGGCATGCTCTTCCTGGACCTCATCCAGGAGGGCAACCTCGGCTTGATCCGGGCCGTGGAGAAGTTCGACTACACCAAGGGCTACAAGTTCTCCACCTACGCCACCTGGTGGATCCGGCAGGCGATCACCCGCGCGATGGCCGACCAGGCCCGCACCATCCGGATCCCGGTGCACATGGTCGAGGTGATCAACAAGCTGGCCCGGGTCCAGCGCCAGATGCTCCAGGACCTGGGCCGCGAGCCCACCCCGGAGGAGCTGGCCAAGGAGCTCGACATGACCCCGGAGAAGGTCATCGAGGTCCAGAAGTACGGCCGTGAGCCGATCTCCCTGCACACCCCGCTGGGTGAGGACGGCGACAGCGAGTTCGGCGACCTGATCGAGGACTCCGAAGCCGTGGTGCCGGCCGACGCGGTCAGCTTCACCCTGCTGCAGGAGCAGCTGCACTCGGTGCTGGACACCCTGTCCGAGCGGGAGGCCGGCGTGGTCAGCATGCGCTTCGGGCTGACCGACGGGCAGCCCAAGACGCTGGACGAGATCGGCAAGGTCTACGGGGTCACCCGGGAGCGGATCCGCCAGATCGAGTCCAAGACGATGTCCAAGCTGCGTCACCCCTCCCGGTCCCAGGTTCTGCGCGACTACCTGGACTGAGCGACCGGCGCACTCCGACGGCTTTCGACCTGCCTGGCAGGCCGGGAGCCGTCGTGCTTGTGGCTCAGGCGCCGACGCCGGTGATGACGTACAGCAGGCCCGCCCCGGCGACGGTGAGGACCAGGGCCGCCCGGGAGGGCCGGGGCTTGTGCGCCTCGGGCAGGATCTCGGCGGCGCCGATGTAGAGCAGGAACCCGGTGAAGGCGCCGAGGTACATCAGCAGCACTGGGTCCGGCACGTGCAGCGACAGGGCGGCCGCCGCGCCGACCAACGGTGCGAGGGCGTCCGCGATGAGGAGCACCGCGGCCCGGCGGCGGCTGTTGCCGTGCGCGAGCATCAGGCTGACGGTGTTCAGGCCGTCGGCGAAGTCGTGGCCGATGACGGCCACGGCGACGGCCAGCCCGACGCCGGCGTTCACCTGGTAGGCCAGCCCGATGGCGATCCCGTCGGCGAGGCTGTGGCCGGTCAGGGCCAGCGCGCTCGCCAGCCCCACGCTCGGGTGGTGCAGGCCGGCGCCCTCGTCCTCCCCGCCGTGGTGGGCCAGCAGCGACTTCTCCAGGATGTGGAAGCCGAGGAAGGCGGCGACCAGGGCGATCATCACCGTCCGGATCGGCGTCCCGGTGCTCTGGGTCAGCGTGAACAGCTCCGGCAGCAGGTCGAAGGCGACCACACCGAGGATGACTCCGGCGGTCAGGCCGAGGATGAGCCGGATGGCCGAGCGGTACCGCAGAGCGAACAACCCGCCGCCGAGGGTGGACAGGACCGTGCACGCGGCCAGCAGGAGAGGCATGCCAGGTGAACCCCACTCTGGTGAGAACGATTCCTAAGTCGCTGGCGACGTGCCGTCGTGGAGCAGACGCGAAAGGGCCGGCCCCGCGGGGGCCGGCCCTTTCGTGCTCAGGCCTGACCAGGTCGGGCCCTGGCCTCAGCCGCTCAGCTCACGGGAACCAGCTCAGCGCTCCTCGGCGGGCGCGCTGGACGGCGTGGCCTGGGCCAGCTCCTGCGACTCGTCGAAGATGGCCGCCTCGCGGGCGCGGAGCGCCTCCTCGTGCCGGCGTCCGTGGTGCGCGCAGAACAGCAGCTCGCCACCCTGCGGCAGAACCACACGGATGTAGGCGCGCGCCCCGCACCGGTCGCAACGGTCGGCCGCGGTCAGGGGCGCGGGGGCTAGGGTTGCAGTCACGGGCCCTCCTTGTGCGTCGTGGTGAGGTTCCCTGGTTGGGCCTCATCCTGCGCTGGTCATAACAGTGAAGCAGGTGCAGGGGTTCCCGGATCGGCGGATCGCCGGTGTTCGCTCCCGGCGTACGCCCGACCACGCCGCATCACCGCAGGTCAGAGCCCCGCCGCTGGGCGTCGCGGGGCCATTCGCGTGAGGTGTGCGACATCACCCGGTCGCCGCAGGTCAGCGTGTCGCCGGCGGCGCCGACCCCGCGCCGACGACCGACGGGTAGCCTGAGCCGACGGTCTGGACCCGCCGGGCCGCCCCGGGAGGAGACCGTCGCCGTCGTGGCCGCCCAGCCGAGCACCGCCCAGCGCACGCCCGCCACCTCTGGTTCCGGTTACACCGCCCGTCACCTGTCGGTGCTCGAGGGGCTGGAGGCGGTCCGCAAGCGACCCGGGATGTACATCGGCTCCACCGACTCCCGCGGGCTCATGCACTGCCTGTGGGAGATCATCGACAACTCGGTGGACGAGGCGCTGGCGGGCCACTGCCAGCACATCCGGGTGGTCCTGCACGCGGACGGGTCGGTCACGGTGGCCGACGACGGTCGCGGCATCCCGGTCGACATCGAGCCCAAGACCGGGCTGAGCGGGGTGGAGGTGGTCTTCACCAAGCTGCACGCTGGCGGCAAGTTCGGCGGCGGCTCCTACACCGCCTCGGGCGGCCTGCACGGGGTGGGGGCGAGCGTGGTGAACGCGCTGTCGGTGCGGCTGGACGCCGAGGTGGACCGCGGCGGCAAGACCTACGCGATGAGCTTCCGGCGGGGGGAGCCGGGCGTGTTCGCCGGCGACGGCCCGGACGCCGACTTCGCGCCCTACCTGGACCGTTCGGAGCTCAGGGTCGTCGGCAAGGCCCGGCGGGGCACCTCCGGCACCCGGGTGCGGTACTGGGCGGATCGCCAGATCTTCATCAAGGACGCCGCGTTCAGCTACGAGGAGCTGGCCGGCCGGGCCCGTCAGACCAGCTTCCTGGTGCCCGGCCTGGAGCTCGTCATCAGGGACGAGCGCGGCCTGCCGGGCACCCCCGGTGAGCACGCCCCGCACGAGGAGGTGTTCCGGCACGAGGGCGGGATCGGTGAGTTCGCCGAGTACCTGTCCCCGGACCCTTTGGTCACCGACGTGTGGCGGCTGCAGGGCACCGGACACTTCACCGAGACCGTGCCGGTGCTGGACGAGCGCGGGCACATGAGCCCCACCGAGGTGCAGCGCGAGTGCGAGGTCGACGTCGCCGTCCGGTGGGGGACCGGCTACGACACCACGCTGCGCTCGTTTGTCAACATCATCGCCACGCCCAAGGGCGGCACCCACACCGCGGGGTTCGAGCAGGCCCTGCTCAAGACGTTCCGCAAGGTGGTGGAGGACAACGCCCGGCGGCTGAAGTACGGCAAGGACGACCGGCTGGAGAAGGACGACGTGCTGGAGGGCCTGACCGCGGTGGTCACCGTCCGGCTGGCCGAGCCGCAGTTCGAGGGCCAGACCAAGGAGGTGCTGGGCACCAGCGCCGTGCGGGGCATCGTCTCCCGGGTCGTGGAGCGCGAGCTGACCGAGGTGCTGACCTCGGCCCGGCGCACGGAGAAGGCGCAGTCCGCCGTCCTGCTCGACAAGGTCGTCGCGGCGATGCGGACCCGGGTCACCGCGCGCCAGCACAAGGAGATCAGCCGGCGCAAGACGGCGCTGGAGTCCTCCTCGCTACCGACCAAGCTGAAGGACTGCCGCAGCGAGGACGTCGAGCGCTCCGAGCTGTTCATCGTCGAGGGCGACAGCGCGCTGGGCACCGCCAAGGACGCCCGGAACAGCGAGTTCCAGGCGCTGCTGCCGATCCGCGGCAAGATCCTCAACGTCCAGAAGGCCTCGGTCGGGGACATGCTGAAGAACGTCGAGTGCGGGGCGATCATCCAGGTGATCGGGGCCGGCTCGGGGCGCACCTTCGACCTAGCCACCGCCCGCTACGGCAAGATCATCCTGATGACGGACGCCGACGTGGACGGCGCGCACATCCGCACCCTGCTGCTCACCCTGTTCTTCCGGTACATGCGCCCGCTGGTGGAGTCCGGCCGGGTCTACGCCGCCGTCCCGCCGCTGCACCGGGTGGAGATCGTCAACACCGGCGCGAAGAAGAACGAGCTGGTCTACACCTACTCCGAGAACGAGCTGCACAAGCTGCTCAGCCAGCTGGAGAAGCGCGGGCGGCGGTACAAGGAGCCGATCCAGCGGTACAAGGGGCTGGGCGAGATGGACGCTGACCAGCTGGCCGAGACCACCATGGACCCGCGCCGGCGCACCCTGCGCCGGGTCCGGATGGCCGACGCCGCTGCCTCCGAGCGGGTCTTCGACCTGCTGATGGGCAACGACGTCGCCCCCCGCAAGGACTTCATCGTCGACGGCGCCGCCCGGCTGGACCGCGAACGCATCGACGCCTGACCGGCTCGGGGTGGAGTCGCGGGCTCAACGCGGTCCGCCGGGCGAGCACGGACTCGGCAGGGTCCTGCTGCACCACCGCCTGCGGCGCGCCTGAAAGGCGTGTGCGGCACCGTCGCCCAGGTCGCGACCATGATCGGGTGACCGATCCGCCGCACCACCGTGATCTCGCCTTCCGGCCCATCCGCAGTGGGGACCTCGACGCCCTCACGGCGCTGCTGGAGCGCGTCGCGCTGGCCGACGGCCTGCCCGAGCACCATTCCGTGCAGGATGTCGCTGACCAGCTGGACGTCGAATGGCAGGGCCCCGCCAGGGACAGGCTGGTGGGGGGTCGACGCCGAAGGGGTCCCACGGGCGTTCTGCGTGGTCGACCTGCCTCCCGGCGACCGCACCGAGCTGCGGTGCTCGGCATGGGGCGGGGTCGACCCGGCGTTCCGCGGCCGCGGGATCGGCCGCGGGCTGCAGCCCCCTGGAGCGAGGAGCTGTCCGAGCCGGTGCGGCGGGCGCACAACGAGGCGTTCACCGACCACTGGGGGTTCCAGCCGTGGACTCAGGCCGCGTGGGCCCACGCCCGAGGCACCGCCCCGGCCCGGCCCGGCCCCGCTGGAGCATGGTCGCGCTCGCCGGCCAGGAGGTCGCCGGGTACCTGACGGCCAGCGCCTACGAGGCGGACTGGGCCGTCAGCGGCGTCCGCGAGGGCTGGGTGTCCCAGCTCGGGGTACGCCGTGCCTGGCGCGGACGTGGACTGGCCCGCCGGCTGCTGGCGGCCAGCACCGCGGCGATACCCGAGGACGACCTGCGCTCCGTCGCGCTGAGCGTGGACTCGGGCAACCCCTCCGGTGCGCTCAAGCTCTACACCGGCCTGGGCTTCGTCCAGCAGTACCGGCAGACGCACTGGAGCGGGCCGCTCTGAGCGAAGGGCGACCGGCCCGGGACAAACCGGTTGTGCGCGACGGCCGCCCCGGGGAGGATCCCGCCGTGGCCGACACCCCGACCCACCCGGACCTGACCTGGCGACCGCTGCGCAGCGGTGACGAACCGGGATGGGCACAGCTGCTCGCCGACGCCCAGAAGGTGGACGGCGGGCTCGAGCACCACGGCGCCGAGGACCTGGCGGAGGAGCTCGGCACGCCGTGGCTGGACCCCGAGCAGGACACAGTGGTCGGGCTGGACCGGCACGGCCGGGCCCGGGCCTTCGGCTGCGTGGAGCTGCGCCCCGGCGACGTCACCGAGCTGCGCTGCTACGCCTGGGGGTGCGTGCACCCGGACTGGCGCGGCCGGGGGATCGGCCGGCAGCTGCTGGGCTGGAGCCTGGCCCGCGCCCGGGAGAAGGCCGCGACCCGCCGGGCGGAGCTCGACCCGGGGGTGCCGGCCCGGTTCACCGTGATGCTCGAGCAGGACGCCTCGGCCACCCGACGTCTGCTGCAGGCGGCCGGGCTGACCAGCAGGCGGTTCTTCTTCGTCATGCGCCGGGAGCTGGCCCAGCCGGCACCAGACGTCGCGCTGCCCGCCGGGCTGCGCCTGGAACCCTGGAGCGCCCTGCTGGACGAGCAGGTGCTGGCCGCCCACAACGAGGCGTTCACCGAGCACTGGGGCTGGCAGCCGTGGACGGCGCAGGCCTGGCAGCAGTGGCAGAGCGGCAGCAAGGACTTCCGGCCCGACTGGTCGTTCGTGGTCCTGGACGGGCAGGAGGTCGCCGGGTACACGATGGCCTGCGGCCGGGAGTCGGAGTGGGCCGCGCAGGGGTTCACCGAGGGCTGGACGAACCTGGTGGGTGTGCGCCGTCCCTGGCGGGGCCGCGGGCTGGCCGGCGCCCTGCTGACGGCCTCTCTCCACGCCTTCCAGGCGGCGGGGCTGCAGTACGCCGGGCTGGACGTGGACGCCGAGAACGCCAGCGGGGCGGTGGGCCTGTACGAGCGGCTGGGCTACCAGCAGCGGCACCGCCAGGAGGTCTACGCGCTGCCCATCTGAGTCGCCGGCGACCCGCCCCGGCCGCGGATCGCCTCACCACGGACAGGTGGGGTGGGCGCGTCAGTCGCCGGGCTCGGCGCCGGGGGACGGCGAGGCCTGCACGCCGAGCAGGGCCTGCACCGGTGGCCCGGACACCGCACCGACCGGCTGCGCGAGCGGCACGCCGGAGCCGTCCCGGCGGGGGTCGGGCTCGGGCAGCCGCGCCGGGACGCCGTTCGGGGCGGCGGCCACCGCCGGCGCCGGGCCGGCCCAGGCCAGCACCAGAGCGTCCTCGCCGCGCAGCAGCCGGTGGCAGCGCACGCCGCCCGTGGCCCGGCCCTTGGCCGGGAACTCCGCGAACGGGGTGACCTTGGCCGACCCGCCCCCGGTGCCGGGCAGCGCGCCAGCGGTGCCCGCCACGGTGACCACCTGGCAGGCCCAGTCGCCGTCCGGCAACGACAGGTCCACCGCCCCGAACCAGACGACCTTGGCCCGGGGGGCCAGGTTGATCCCGGCCATCCCGGCCGCCGAACGGCCCTGCGGGCGGACCCGGTCGGCGCCGAACCGCAGCAGCTGGGCGTCGCTGGTGACGAAGACCAGGTCGCAGCCCTCGCTGGACAGCTCGGCCACGCCGACCACCTCGTCGCGGTCCTTCAGCGAGATGACCTCGAACTCCGTCCGGTTGCCGGGGTAGTCCGGCACCACCCGCTTGACCACCCCCTGCGCGGTGCCCAGCGCGATCCCGGGGCCGTCCGCGCGCAGCGAGACCAGGCCGACCAGCCGCTCGCCCTTGGCCAGCTCCAGCAGCTCGGCCACCTGCGCCCCTCCGGACAGCGCCGGCGCGGCCGACATCGGGGGCAGCGCCGGCAGGTCCAGCACCGGCACCCGGACCATCCGGCCGCGGCTGGTCACCGCCGCGACCTCCCCGCGCGCGGTGGTCGCCACGCAGGAGACCAGGACGTCGTGGGTGGCCCGGTGCTCGGGGTCGGGGGCGGTCAGCGGCTCGGCGCTGCCGGTCCGGGCGAGCAGTCCGGTGGAGGACATCAGCACCCAGCACGGGTCGTCGGTCACCTCCAGCGGGGCGGCGGACCGGCTGCTGGGCGCGCCGGTGCCCTCCAGCAGGACGGTGCGCCGCGGCGTCCCGAAGGTCTTGGCCACCTCGGCCAGCTCGCTGGAGACGACCCTGCGCAGCACCCGCTCGTTCTCGATGATCTCGCTCAGCGCGGCGATGTCCTGCTCGAGCTGGGCGGCCTCCTTCTCCAGCTCGATCTTGGAGAACTTCGTCAGCCGGCGCAGCGGCATCTCCAGGATGTAGTCGGTCTGCACCTGGGTGAGCTCGAAGACGCCCATCAGCCGCTCGCGGGCCTGCGCGGTGTCGTCGCTGCCCCGGATCACCGCGATCACCTCGTCGATGTCCAGGATCGCGACCAGGAGACCCTGCACCAGGTGCAGCCGGTCACTGGCCTTGCGCCGGCGGAACTCCGAGCGCCGCCGGACCACCTCCAGCCGGTGCCCGACGTAGACCTGCAGCATCTCCTTCAGGCCGAGGGTCCGCGGCTGGCCGGCGACCAGGGCGACGTTGTTGATCCCGAACGACTCCTCCATCGGGGTCAGCCGGTACAGCTGCTCCAGCACGGCGTCGGGGTTGAACCCGGCCTTCAGCTCGATCACCAGGCGCAGGCCCTGGGTGCGGTCGGACAGGTCGGTGACGTCGGCGATCCCGGTCAACCGCTTGGCCTGGACCAGGTCCTTGATCTTGTCGATCACCTTCTCCGGCCCGACGGTGTACGGCAGCTCGGTGACCACGATGCCCTGCCGCCGGGCGGTCACCGCCTCGGTGCGGGTGGTGGCGCGGGTCCGGAAGCTGCCCCGGCCGCTGGCGTAGGCGTCCCGGATGCCCTCCAGGCCGATGATCCGCCCGCCGCTGGGCAGGTCGGGCCCGGGCACGAACCGCATCAGGTCCTCCAGCCCGGCGTCGGGGTGGGCGATCAGGTGCCGCGCGGCGCCGACCACCTCGACCAGGTTGTGTGGCGGCATGTTGGTCGCCATCCCGACCGCGATCCCGCTGGCCCCGTTGACCAGCAGGTTCGGCAGCGCCGCGGGCAGCACCTCGGGCTGGGTCAGGGAGGAGTCGTAGTTCGGGACGAAGTCGACGGTGTCCTCGTCGATCCCGTCGGTCATCAGCAACGCGGGCGCGGCCAGCCGGGCCTCGGTGTAGCGGGCGGCGGCCGGGCCGTCGTCCAGGGAGCCGAAGTTGCCGTGCCCGTCGATCAGCGGCACCCGCAGGGTGAAGGACTGGGCCATCCGGACCAGCGCGTCGTAGATCGCGGCGTCCCCGTGCGGGTGCAGCTTGCCCATCACCTCACCGACCACCCGGGCGGACTTGACGTGCCCGCGGTCCGGGCGCAGCCCCATGTCGGCCATCTGGAACAGGATCCGGCGCTGCACCGGCTTGAGGCCGTCGCGGGCGTCCGGCAGCGCCCGGGAGTAGATGACGCTGTACGCGTACTCCAGGAACGCGCCCTGCATCTCCTGGTCGACGTCGATGTCGACGATCCGCTCGGTGAAGTCCTCCGGGGGCGGGGGCGGGGCCGTCCTACGTGCCATGCGCGTGCAGCTCCTCGGCAAGCTCGAAATCCACGGTCTCCCCCCGATTGTCTCCCCGAGGCCCCCGGCTGGCGGTCACCGACCCACGGCGGAGGATGGGCAGGTGCCGCAGACCACGCCGACCGACCGACCCGCTGCCGCCGACCCCAGTCGGGAGATCCCCGGGGTGCACCTGGACCCGCACGTGGAGGCCCACCCGCTGGTGCAGTCCGCCCACGAGCTGGCCGCGGACCTGCTCGAGCCGCAGGCCGCCGCCGTGGACGCCGGCACCGTGCCCCGCTCCCACCTGGACGCCCTGGCCCAGGCCGGGATCATGGGCATGCAGGTGCCGCCGGAGCTGGGCGGCCGGGCGGTGCCCGGGCCGGTGATCCGGCGGGTGCACGAGATCCTGGCCGGCGCCGACCTGGCCACCTGGTTCGTGCACGCCCAGCACCACAGCCCGACGGCGAGCATCGCCCAGGCGGTGGCCGGCGGCCGGGACGACCTCGCCGGTCTGCTCAAGGACCTGGGCAGCGGCCGCCGGCTGGCCGGGGTGGCGTTCTCCCACCTGCGCCGCTGGCCCACGCCGGTGGTGGCCGCACACCGGGAGCCGGGCGGCTGGACCTTCACCGGCGAGGCGCCCTGGTACACCGGGTGGGGGATCAACGACCTGGCCCTGGTCTCGGCCACCACCCAGGACGGCCGGGTCGTCTCCGCGCTGGTCGAACCGAGCCCGGACACCCCGGGCCTGTCGGCGAGCGAGCCGATGGCACTCGCGGCGCTGGCCAGCACGGTGACCGTGCGGCTGCGGCTGGACGGCGTGCGGGCGCCGGACGCCGCCGTGGTCCGGGTGCAGCCGATCGCGGAGTGGGCGGTGCAGGACCGCCTGGTCACCGCCAACACGCCGCCCGCGGTGATCGGGGTGGCCGCGGCGGCGCTGCGGCACCTGACCGCCGGTGGTCCCCGGGGCGCCGAGCCGGCCGCGGCGCAGGCGGCGAGCGCGATCGGGGCCCGGCTGGCCCGGGTGCGCAGCGAGGCCCTGCGCTACCTCGAGCAGGTGCCGCCCGAGCGCGGCGGGCACGACCGGCTGGCGCTGCGGGCCGAGGCGCTGCACGTGATGGCCGAGGCGACGACGGCGCTGGTCGCGGCCGGCGGCGGCCGCTCGATGGCCAACGGTGCGGTGGCCGAGCGGCTGGCCCGGGGCGGGCTGTTCCTGATCATCCAGGCCCAGACGCACGACGTCCGGACCGCGACCCTGCACCGCTGGGCGACCGGCTGACCGCCCCGGCTCCACCTCACCCCGCCGTCTCACCCCGCCGTCTCACCCCGCCGTCTCACCCCGCCGTCTCACCCCGCCGTCTCACCCCGCCGTGACCGGGCGGGTCCCCACGCCCGCGTCGTGGTCAGGCGGTCCCCGGGTGCTGGCCGAACCGGCCGTGGTGCACGACGTCCGCCAGCGGTCGCCGGCCGCGGGCCAGCGAGGGCGAGCGCCGGTCCGGCGCCGGGTACCCCAGGGCCACCACACCGACGAACCGGCGGTCGGCCGGGATGCCCAGCGCCTCGCGGACCTGCGGGTGCCGACCCGCCGGCACCCCGAAGAAGCAGCCGGCCAGGTCGTCCTCGACGGCGGACAGCAGCATCAGCAGGGCCGCCATCCCGGTGTCCACGTCCCAGTAGGCGACCGGCCAGCGCGCCGGGTCCCGGTCGGTCCAGCCCTTGTCCGGCTCGGCGTAGCGATCGAGGTAGCGGGCCGGGTCGGACAGGCAGAGCACCAGCGCCGGCGCCGTCCGCATCCCGGTCAGCCAACGGTCGGCCGCCGCGCCGGGCTCGGTGGTCGCCGTCCAGAACGCCTCGCGAGCGGTCGCGTCGTCGAGCACCACGAAGTCCCAGCCCTGGCTGAAGCCGGCGCTGGGCGCCCGGACGGCCCGGCGCAGGGCCCGGTGCAGGGCCGCGGGGGGCACCGGCCGGCCGGGCACGAAGGTCCGGACCATGCGCCGCCGGCGCAGGACCTGGTCGAGCTCCATCCCTCGACCCTGGCACACCCGAGGGGGATCGCCTGATCACGGCGGGAGAGGTGCGGCGTGGCTAGGCTGGGCCCGTGGCAGCGCAAGGTTCCGCTGAGGTGACGGACGGCGAGTCCTCGCCCGGCTACCCGGCGCACTGGGAGGCCGACGTCGTGCTGTCCGACGGCAGCACCGCGCACCTGCGCCCGATCACCCCCGCGGACGCCGACGCCCTGCAGCGCTTCCACATCGCGCAGTCCTCCGAGTCCACCTACCTGCGCTTCTTCGCGCCGCTGCCCCGGCTGTCCGAGGCCGACCTGCGCCGGTTCACCACCGTGGACCACGTGCAGCGGGTCGCGCTGGTCTCGACCATCGGTGAGGACATCGTCGCCGTCGGCCGTTACGACCAGGTGTCCAGCGGCAAGGCCGAGGTGGCTTTCAACGTCTCCGACGCCCACCAGGGCCGCGGGCTCGGCTCGGTGCTGCTGGAGCACCTGGCCGCCGCGGCCCGCGAGAACGGGATCGGCCAGTTCGTCGCCGAGGTGCTGCCGCAGAACCGCCGGATGCTGTCGGTGTTCAGCGACGCGGGGTATGAGGTCAGCCAGGCCTACGACGACGGCGTGATCTCCCTGCACTTCGACATCGACCCCACCGACCGGTCGCTGGCGGTGATGGAGGCCCGTGAGCACCGCGCCGAGGCGCGCAGCGTCCAGGGTCTGCTGCACCCCCGCTCGGTGGTGGTGATCGGGGCCAGCCGCCGGCCGGGCACGATCGGGCACGCCCTGATCAGCGACCTGCTCGGCGGACGGTTCACCGGCCGGCTCTACGTCGTCCACCCCGAGGCCGAGGCCGTCCTGGGGCTGCCGACCCACCCCGCGATCGCCGACCTGCCCACGCCGATCGACCTGGCCGTGGTCGCGGTGCCGGCACCCGCCGTGCTGGACGTGGCCCGGCAGTGCGCCGGGCACGGCGTGCGTGCCCTGGTCGTGGTCTCCAGCGGGTTCGCCGAGACCGGCGGTGAGGGGCTGACCCGCCAGCGCGAGCTGCTCCGGCTGGCCCGGGCCAACGGGATGCGGCTGGTCGGGCCGAACTCGTGGGGGATGATCAACACCGATCCCGAGGTCGGGCTGAACGTCTCGCTGGCCGACCACCTGCCCCGGCACGGGCGGCTCGGCCTGTTCTGCCAGTCCGGCGCGCTGTCGGTCTCGGTGCTGGCCGAGGCCGAGGACCGCGGGATGGGGCTGTCCACGTTCGTCTCGGCCGGCAACCGCGCCGACGTCTCGGGCAACGACTGCATGCAGTACTGGGAGGAGGACAGCGGGACCGACGTGGTCGGCCTGTACCTGGAGAGCATCGGCAACCCGCGCAAGTTCGCCCGGATCGCGCGGCGGCTGGCCGCCCAGAAACCGGTCGTGGTGGTCAAGTCCGGCGCCTCGGGGTTCGGCGTCCCGCCCGGGCACGCGGTGCGCGCCAGCCGGGCGCCGCGCCAGGCGCTGGACGCGATGCTGAAGCAGGCCGGCTGCATCCGGGTGGAGAACGTGCACCAGCTCTTCGACGTCGCCCAGCTGCTGCTGCACCAGCCGCTGCCGGACGGCCGCCGGGTGGCGGTGGTGGCCAACAGCGACGCCCTCGGCGGGCTGATCGCCGACGCCTGCTCCAGCTGGGACCTGCCGGTGGTGCACGGGCCGGTCGCCCTGGCGCCGCTGGCCAGCGGCCAGGAGTTCCACGACGCGCTGACCGCCGCCGTCGCCGACCCCCAGGTGGACGCCGTGGTGGCCGCGTTCATCCCGCCGATCGCGACCGAGGCGCTCGACGTCGCCCGGGCCCTGGCCAGCGCGGCCGACGGCGCCCAGGTGCCCGTGGTGAGCTGCTTCCTGGGCATGCGCGGCATCACCGACCAGCTCTCCCAGTGGCGCACGGTGCCGACCTACCCGACGCCGGAGGAGGCCGTCCGGGCGCTGGCCACGGTCTCCAGGTACGCCGCCTGGCGGGCGCGCGACCACGGCACCCGGGTCGACCCGACCGGCCGGGACCGGCGCGCCGCCCGGGCGATGGTGGAGGAGCTGCTCGCCGAGGACCCCGGCGGGCTGGAGCTGGACGCCGAGCAGAGCGCGAAGCTGCTGGCCCTGTACGGCGTCGAGGTCTGGCCGGAGCTGGCGGTGCGGGACGGCGACAGCGCGGTGAGCGCGGCCGACCGACTGGGCTGGCCGGTGGCGTTGAAGACCACCGCGCCCCACCTGCGGCACCGGGTGGACCTCGGCGGGGTCCGGCTGGACATCGCCACCGCCGGTGAGCTGCGCGACGACGTCCGGGAGATGGCGGCGAGGCTGGCCCCGGTGGGCGGGCAGGACCTGGTGGTGCAGAAGATGGCGCCCGCCGGGGTGGCCTGCGTGGTCCGCTCGGTGGAGGACCCGCTGTTCGGCCCGGTGGTCAGCTTCGGCCTGGGCGGCGACGCCAGCGAGCTGCTCGAGGACGTCGCGCACCGGATCCCCCCGCTGACCGAGGTCGACGTGCAGGACCTGGTCACCTCGGTGAAGGCCGCCCCCAAGCTGTTCGGCCACCGCGGCGCCCGCGAGGTCGACGTGGACGCCCTGCACGAGGTGATCGCGCGGGTCTCCTGCCTGGCCGACGAGGTGCCCGAGGTGGCCGACCTGGAGCTGAACCCGGTCGTGGTGGCCGAGGACGGCGCCCGGGTGCTGGCCGCCCGGATCCGGCTGGCGCACCCGGCGGGTCGTACCGACGCCGGCCGCCGGGAGATGACCGCCTCCGCCTGAGGCGGGGTCCGCCCGGTCACCGGGGCGCGGCGGGCGTGATCCAACCGAGACCCGGGGACGGGCGGGGACCGGGTAGTGTCCGGCCATCCTCGACGACATCGATCCCTTCATCGGCACCGCGGCGACCGACCTGGCGCCGGCCCGCGGCCTGGCCGCCACCTGGTGGTGGCCCAAACCGCAGGTCGGCAACACCCACCCGGGCGCGACGTCGCCGCTGGGCATGGTCTCGGCCTGCGCCTACTCCGGGGCCTACCCGACCGGCTACGGCCGGTACGCCAAGAACACCGAGGGCGTGCCCGAGGTGCTCTTCGCCGAGGAGCAGGCCTCCGGGTTCACCCACTTCCAGCAGTCCGGCACCGGCGCTATCCGCAAGTACTACAACTACGTGCGGGTCAGCCCGATGGTGCAGCCGCTGGACGCCCTCGGGCAGTCCTGGCCGCTGTTGGGGGAGCGGGCCGGGGCCGGCTACTACACCGCGACCCTGGGCACCGGCATCGGGTGCGAGCTCACCGTCGGCGCCAAGGTGGCGGTGCACCGGTACACCTTCCCGGCCACCCGCAGCGCCCGGCTGGTGGTCGACCTGTCCTGCGGCGGGCTGGCCATCGAGCACGGCCGGACGGTACCGCTGCGGGCCCAGGTGGAGAGCATCGGGCACGGCCGCGCGCAGGGCACCGTGGTGGTGGAGGGCGTGCCGCTGTCGGTGGCCATCGAGGTCGACTCCCCGGGCTGGCGGCAGATGCTGTGGCACGACCGCCGGCTGATCGAGGGCGGCACCCGGCTGGACTTCGACAGCATCCGGCAGACCACGCTGCGCCCCTTCGGCCTGCTGTTCATGGGGCCCGCCACCGCCGGTCAGGAGGTGGAGGTCCGGCTGGGGTTCTCCCTGCGGGGCTGCGAGCAGGCGTGGGCGAACCTGCGCCGGGAGTGCCCGGACCAGCCGCGCGCCTTCGACACCGTGCACGCCGCGACCCGGGCGCGCTGGGCGGACCACGTCGGCCGGGTCCAGGTGGAGGGCGGCACGCCCGCCCGTCGCCAGGTGATGGCCACCGCCCTCTACCACTCGCTGATCAAGCCCTGCATCGCCGACGACGAGAGCCCGTTCTGGCCCAGCTCCGGGCCGTTCGCCTTCGACGTGTGCACCATGTGGGACATCTACAAGACCCAGCTGCCGTTGCTGGAGGCGATCGTCCCCCACCGCGCGGCCGACCTGCTGGAGTCGCTGATCCGGGTCTGCGAGGAGGAGGGGAACTTCCCGATCGGGTACCGGATGGCCCGCGGCGCGGACCGGTTCTTCCGCCAGGCCAGCGCGCTGGCGCACACCGCGCTGGCCGACGCCCAGGCCCTCGGGCTGGGCGACCTGGACTGGGCGTGGGCCCTGGTGCACATGGAGGACGACCTGCGCCGGATGTACGGCGAGGACTTCTACGAGCACGGGGTGGTGCACCCGATCTCGCACACCGTCGACCTGGCCTACGGCTACCACTGCACCGCCCAGGTGGCGCGGGCACTGGGCGACCACCGGCTGGCCGACAGCCTGGCGCAGCGCAGCGCCGGCTGGCGGAACGCCTTCGACCCGGCCACCGGCCTGCTGCGGGACTCGGAGTACTACGAGGGCGGGAAGTGGAACTACTCCTTCCGCCTGGTCCACGAGATGGCCGACCGGATCGCCCTGGCCGGCGGGGACGGCGCGTTCGTGCGGATGCTGGACCGGTTCTTCGGGTTCGGCGCACCACCGGTGCGCCAGCCCGGCGTCCGGCCGACGGCGGCCGAGATGGCCGCCGGGTACGCGCTGCACCGGTTCGAGGGCCTGAACAACGAACCGGACATGGAGGCGCCCTGGGCCTACCACTTCGCCGGCCGGCCCGAGCGCACCACGCAGATCGTGCACGCCGCCCTGACCTGGCAGTTCGGCACCGGGCCGGGCGGCCTGCCGGGCAACGACGACTCCGGCGGGCTGAGCGCCTGGTACGTGTGGGCCTCCCTGGGGCTGTTCCCGGTGGCCGGGCAGAACCTGTTCCTGCTCAACGCCCCGGCCTTCGAGCGGGCCGTGCTGACGCTGGGGGAGGCCGAGCTGGTGATCGAGACCAGCGGCCACCGCGAGCAGCCGATCGGGGTCGAGGCCGGCGACGCCGACCCGGCGCCGCAGTACGTGCAGTCCGCCACCCTGGACGGGCGCCCGCTGGCCGGCACCCACCTGTCCGCGGTGCAGGTGCACCGCGGCGGCCGGCTGCACCTGGTCCTGGGCCCCGAACCCTGCCGGTGGGGCACCGACGTCCGTCCACCGTCCGCCACCTCCACCCCCGTCCGGGAGGGACCATGAGCCGTCCGAACCGCCGGCTGGTGATCGTCGTCCGCGCCGACCCGGTGATCTGCGGGCACTCCGGGGAGGCGCGCAACCTGGCCGAGGTCGCGCTGCACCGCAGCTTCGACGACGTCCGGCTGCTGACCTGGCCGATCGCCACCCTGCAGGCCGCCGGGCTGCCGCTGAAGCCGCTGGACCGGCTGCTGCCCTACAGCCCCGGCATCACCGTCGAGCGGCCGGAGCCGGTCGGGGACTACCGGGTGCCCGACGGCCGGGTGCTGGCCGGGCTGACCGGGCGGCTGGTCGAGCTGCTGGCCGAACCGGTGCCCACGGTGTGCCTGTCGATGTACCTGTCCCCGCACATGAACGTGGTGGTGGACGCGGTCCGCGCCGCCCGGGACGCCGGCTTCGACCCCCAGGTGCGCACCGTGGCCAAGGCGGTCGGCTCGGATGTCACCAACGTGATCCGGTCCTGCCTGGAGGGCGACCAGCTCGGGGCGGCCGTCGTCCTGCTGGCCACCTACCTGGCCAACGACGAGGCGGTCGCCGTCTCCCGCTACACCAAGGACGAGATCGTGGCGGCCGCCGAGCAGGTCGACGCCCGCTGCGGCACCGCGTTCGCCGACCGCTGCCGGGAACGGGTGAGCATCAGCTACCCCCCGATCGACACCTCGGCCTACCTGGACCTGGACGAGGCGGCGGTGGACCAGGCCCTGGCCCGGCGAGGCCTGCAGCGGGACGGGTACGTGCTGTTCCTGTCCCGGGTGGCCCGCGCCAAGGGGATCTACGACCTGATCGCCGCCTTCGCCCAGACCCGCTGCCGCTCGCAGGTCAAGCTGGTGGTGGCCGGCGCCGGACCGGCCCTGGACCACATCCAGGCGATGGCCCACGAGGACGACCAGGTGGTCTTCCTGAGCGACGTGGACGACAACGAGAAGCCGCTGCTGATGCGCGGCTGCGCGGCGTTCACGCTGCCGACCAAGCCCGAGCCGGAGTTCGTCGAGACGTTCGGGATCGCCCTGGCCGAGAAGTCGCTGGCCGGTGGCGGCCCGATCATCACCTGCACCACCGGCGGCACCGGGGAGGCGGTCGGGGACACCGCGGTCATCGTGCCGGCCGGCGACGCCGCGGCGCTGGCCGTCGCCATCGACCGGGTGGTGCTTGACACCTCACCGGCCGAGCGGGCGGACCTCGAGCGCCGGGCCCGGGAGCACGCGATGGCCTTCGACCGGTTCCGGGTCTTCGACGACCTGTTCCCCCCCGGCCACGAGTTCCCCCCACCGGCGCCCGGCTGAACGGCCGCCATCGGTCACCCGGTGGCAGGATGCCTGCATGCGGGAACGGAACCGGACCTCGGCCGACGGCGGCCGGCGCAGCATCGCCCTGCCCCCGGCGCTGGTCCAGGAGGTCGAGCACGCCGGCTACTACCCCGGTCTGGTGCTGGACGCCCTGGACACCTCGGTGGCCGGTGAGGAGGTGCTGTCCCACCTGGTGCACCCGGAGACCACCTTCGACAGCGAGGTGCGCCGGCACGTCACCGTCCTGGTGCTGACCCCGACCCGGCTGCTGGTCGCCCACGCCGACGACCACGAGCCGGACGAGCTGAGCCCGGAGCCCTACGCCTCGGCCTCCACCGAGGCGGTCGCGCTGCGCGCCGTCCGCTCGGTGGTGCTGGCCCACGTGGTCACCGACCCGGAGACGCACCGGCCCGGGCAGACCCCGCGGGAGCTGAACCTGACCATCGGCTGGGGGGCGCTGAGCCGGGTCGACCTGGAGCCGGCCGCCTGCGCCGACCCCGAGTGCGAGGCCGACCACGGGTACACCGGCACGCTGGCCGCCGACGACATCACCGTCCGGCTGTCCTCCGACGCCGAGGGCGGGGACGCCGTCCGGGCGGCCGCCGCCTTCGCCCGGGCCCTGTCGGCGGCCACCACCGCCCGTTGAGCGGCACGCCACCAGGCGACGGCGCCGCCGCGCTGCCGGACTGGGCGTCCGGGCCGCCGGCGGGCGGGCTGGCCGACCTGCTGCCGGCGGTGGCCCGGTCGTTGGGGCACCCGGGCCGCCCGGGCCCCGGGCTGGGCCTGCCACCGGCCCGGTGCGTGGTGGTCGTCCTGGTCGACGGGCTGGGCGAGCACCTGCTGCACACCCGCGGCGGTCACACCCCGTACCTGCGCCGGCTGCGGCAGGAGTCACCGGCCACCCTGCTGACCGGTTTCCCGAGCACCACCGCGACCAGCATGGCGATGATCGGCACGGGCACCCTGCCCGGCGCGCACGGACTGGTCGGGCTGGACGTGCTGGACCCCGACCGCGGCGTGCTGTTCAACGAGCTGGCCTGGGACGCCGCGGTCGACCCGCACCGCTGGCAGCCGCACCGCACGGTCCTGGAGGACCTGGCCGCGGACGGGGTGGACGTGGTCCGGGTCGGCCCGGCCTACTTCGACGGCTCAGGCCTGACCGAGGCGGCGCTGCGCGGCGGCCGGTTCGTGGCGGCCAAGGAGCTGCCCGACCGGGTGGACGCCACCGTCGCGGCGGCCCGCCGCGGCGGCCCGACCCTGGTGTACCTGTACTGGGGCGAGGTGGACAAGACGGCGCACACCCACGGCTGCTCGTCCTGGGAGCTGGGGGAGGAGCTGGCCGGCACCGACGCCGAGCTGGCCCGGCTGACCCGGCTGCTGCCGGCCGACACCCTGGTGGTGACCACCGCCGACCACGGGATGGTGGACGTGCCGTTCGAGCACCGCTGGGACCTCGCCGCCGAGCCCGGGCTGGCGGCCGGCGTCCGGCACGTCGGCGGCGAGCCCCGGGCGCTGATGCTGTACTGCGAGCCCGGCCGCGAGCAGGCGGTCGCCCGGGCCTGGGCGGACCGGCTGGCCGGGCACGCCGAGGTCGTGCCCCGCGAGCGGGCCGTGCAGGAGGGCTGGTTCGGGCCGGTGAGCCCGACCGTGCTGGACCGGATCGGCCAGGTGCTGGTGGTGATGACCGGACGGCGCGCCGTGGTCGACTCCCGGACGGCGCGGCCGCAGCTGCTGCGCCTGGTCGGCCTGCACGGCGCCCGGACCGCGGCCGAGACGCTCGTCCCGCTGCTGGTCACCACCGGGGGCGCCGCCAGACGCCGGGGCAGGCGTCGCTAATGGCCGAGCTGGTGTTCTTCTGCGGCACGATGGACTGCGGCAAGTCGACCCTGGCCCTGCAGCTGGCGCACAACCGGGCGGCGGCCGGACTGACCGGGCTGATGTTCTCCCGGCACGACCGCGGCGGGCCGGCCGTGCTGTCCAGCCGGCTCGGGCTGCGGGCACCGGCGGTGGAGGTCGGCCCTGAGCTGGACCTGTGGCAGGAGGTCGTCGAGCGGCGCATGCACGGCGGCCGGGTGGACTTCCTGATCTGCGACGAGGCCCAGTTCTACACCGGCCAGCAGGTCGAGCAGCTGGCCCGGCTGGTCGACGAGGTGGGCCTGGACGTGTTCGCGTTCGGCATCACCAGCGACTTCCGGACCAGGCTGTTCCCCGGCTCGGCCCGGCTGGTCGAGCTGGCCGACCGGGTCGAGACGCTGCAGGTGCAGGCGCTGTGCTGGTGCGGGGCGCGGGCCACCCACAACGCCCGCACCCTGGGCGGTCGCATGGTGCTGGACGGTGACCAGGTGGTGGTCGGCGACGTCGACGGCGGCCGGCCAGGGGACACCGGCTACGAGACGCTGTGCCGGCGCCACCACATGCGCCGGCTGACCCGGGCCGCCGCGCATGCCGCCGCCCTCTCACCGGACGTGCTGCCCTTCGACCTGCAGACCGGCGGACCACCGCCCCGGCCCTGACCCCGTTCCGGAAGTAGCCGGCGCGCCGGCTACTCCCGGCGGGCGCCGAAGACGATGTCGTCCCAGCTCGGCACGCTGGCCCGGTTCCGCCGCCGGTTGCCGGCCGGCTTGGCCGCGGCGGCGGCGGGAACGTCCGGGAGCAGGGTCTGCTCACCTTCGGCGGCCGCCGGCTGCTCGACGTCGCCGGCCCGCTCCACGTCGCCGGCCTGCTCGCCGCCGTCGGCCTGCTCGTCGCCGGCCCCCTCGTCTCTCCGCTCGTCGGTCCGGCCGTCGGTCCGGTCGGCCGCCTCGGCCTGCGCGTCGCCGGTCCCTTCGCCGGTCTCCTGGCCGCTCTCCCAGCCGGTCTCCTGGCCCCTCTCCTCGCCGGTCTCCTGGCCGTCGCCGGCCTGAGCGCCGGACCGGTCCGCCGGCTCGTCCCGGCCCTCGTCCACCGGGACGTGACCCGGGCCGCCGCGCGGACCGAGAATGGTGTCGGCGAGCTCGGCGGCGGCTGCCGGCTGATCGGCCTCGGGCAGGTCGAGCACCTCCGCGTCGGTGGCCGAGGCCACCTGGCTGAGCGGTGGGTGGGCGGCGGGCGGCTCGCCCAGCACCTGCGAGCGGCTGAGCAGGCTGGCCTCGTCCGCACCGGGCGCCGCCTGCTCCTGCGGGTCGGGCGCGTGCCGCCGTCCGCGCCGGGAGCGCAGGTTCTCCAGCAGGGCCAGGGTGCCCGACGGTGCGTCGGTGCCCGAGGGCCGGGGCCGCCCCCCCGGGGCCGGGGCGCCGGCCTGCTCGCCCTCCTGCTCGGCGGCGCGCACCCCGCCGTCCGCCTCCACGTCGTAGACCTTCTCCCGGGTGCCGGCCAGCCGCAGACCCGGCCCGGACGGCGGCTGGGCGACCTCGCCGTCGGTCAGCCAGCGGGCCTCGTCGTCGGTGGGCACCAGGTGCAGCAGCACCAGGTCGAAGAACCACCGCGCGCGGCGCTGCTTGCTGCCGGCCGGGAAGGTCAGCTGCACCGTCCAGCTGCCGTCCTCCATCCGCCAGGCGTCCCAGGCCAGCGCGTCGGCGGAGACCTCCCGGTGCTCCAGCCGCTCGGCCACCAGGTCCTCCAGGGTGGGCGCGGCCGCGGTGCCGGTGCGCCGCACCCGCACCCGGCGGGCCTGCAGCGCGACGTGCTCCCGCTCGGCCAGCACCGGACCCTCGTAGCGCCGGACGTGCTCCACCGGCACCCCGGCCGCGGCGGCGATCTCCTCGGCCGCCTGCCCGGCTCGGACCCGGGCCTGGATGTCGCGGGGGCGGATCCGGTTCTCGGACTGGATCTGCAGCTGGCCGAGCCGGGCGCGGTCCCGGCGGGCGGCGGCACGCAGCTGCTCGTCCACCGGCACCCGGTACCTCTGCCCCTGGGCGTCGACGAGGACGAGGTGCTCCCCGTCGTCGTGGACACCGACGAGGGTCAGGTCGTGCATCACTGTTTCCCTTCGGACGTCCTGCCCGCGAGCCTGCCAGGTCCGGGGCCGGAAACGAAGCACGCCGGGTGCGTGGCGAACCCTGTTGGCCGCCCGAGCACGCACCGTGCCGGTGTCCTTGGCAGGATGCCACGCGTGGACCCAGCCCTCGCGCCCTATGACGGCGTCCTGCTCCAGTCGTTCGGTGGCCCCGAGCGCCCGCAGGACGTGCTGCCCTTCCTGCGCAACGTCACGGCCGGTCGCGGGATCCCCGACGAGCGGCTGGCCGCGGTGGCCGAGCACTACCACCACTTCGGCGGCCGCAGCCCGATCAACGACCAGAACCGGGCGCTGCTGGCCGCGCTGCGCGCCGAGCTGGACCGCCGCGACCTGGCCGCGGTGCCGCTGCTGTGGGGCAACCGGAACTGGGAGCCCTACCTGACCCCCGTGCTGGAGCAGGCGCACCGGGACGGGCTGCGCCGGCTGGTGAGCGTGCCCACCAGCGCCTACTCCAGCTACTCCGGCTGCCGGCAGTACCGCGAGGACCTCGGCCGCGGGCTGGTCCGGCTCGCCCAGGACGGCCGGGGACTGGAGGCCGACCGGATCCGGCACTACTTCAACCACCCAGGCTTCCTGGCCCCGGTGGCCGAGGGCGTCGTCGAGGCGCTGGACGAGCTCGCCGCCTCAGGGGTCGCCGACCCGAGTGTGCTGTTCGTCACGCACTCGGTGCCGCTGGCGATGAACGACACCGCCGGCCCGGATGGCGGCGCCTACCTCGCCCAGCACCTGGACGCCTGCGCCGGCGTCGTCGAGCAGGTCCGGCGCAGCGCGCACGCGGCGGACCTGCCCTGGGAGCTCACCTTCTGCTCGCGCTCCGGGCCGGCGTCCCAGCCCTGGCTGGAGCCCGACGTGGGGGAGCGGATCCGCGAGCTGGCCGCCCAGGGGGTGGCCGGGGTGGTGGTGGTGCCGATCGGCTTCGTCAGCGACCACATGGAGGTGGTCTACGACCTGGACACCGAGGCGGCGCAGGTGGCGGCCGAGGTCGAGCTGGCCTTCGTCCGCTCCCGCACCGTGGGGGACGATCCGAGGTTCGTCAGCGCGCTGGTCGACCTGCTGCTGGAGCGAGCCGCCCTGGCCCGGGGGCAGACACCACCGCAGCCCAGCGCCGGGGCGATCGGGCCCTGGTCACCGGTCTGCGCCGCCGGCTGCTGCCCGAACCCGCGGCCGGGCACCGCGCCGCCGGCCGCCTGCGGCCAGGACTGGGCCGGGGCGCAGGCCTGGCTGGCCGCGCACCCGGGGCAGCGGGCATGAGCGGGGAACCGGCCGTGGACGCCCGCACCGCCTCGCTGCTGGCCGCCACGGCCGAGCAGGTGGCTCGCGAGGCGGGGGAGTTCGTCCGGCGCACGACACCGCCGCAGGTGGCGGTACTGCAGACCAAGTCGAGCCCGACCGACGTGGTCACCGAGATGGACAACGCGGTGGAGGCGCTGCTGCGCGAGCGGCTGGCCGAGCTGCGGCCCGAGGACGGCGTGCTGGGTGAGGAGGGCGCCTCGGTGCACGGCCGCTCCGGCGTCACGTGGGTGCTCGACCCGATCGACGGGACGGTGAACTACCTGTACGGGATCGACTCCTACGCGGTCAGCGTCGCCGCCGTGCTCGGGGACGTGACGGTCCCCGGGGCCTGGACGCCGGTCGCCGGCTGCGTGCACCGCCCGGTCGGCGGCCAGACCTGGACGGCGGCGGCCGGCGGCGGGGCCAGCCTGGACGGCGCCAGGCTGTCCATCCGACCGGCTCCGGCCCTGGCCCGGGCGCTGGTCGGCACCGGCTTCGGCTACCGGCAGTCCCGCCGCCGGGCCCAGGCCCGGGTGGTGGCCGAGCTGCTGCCGCAGATCCGGGACGTGCGCAGGATCGGCTCGGCCTCGGTCGACCTGTGCATGGTCGCCGACGGCCGGCTGGACGCCTACTACGAGCGCGGGCTGAACGCCTGGGACATGGCGGCGGCGATGCTGGTGGTCCGGGAGGCCGGGGGAGAGGTCTCGGGCCTGGACGGCGCGCCGGCCGGCCCGGACATGGTGGTGGCCGCCGCCCCCGGGCTGCGCGAGGAGCTGGCCGGCCTGCTCTCCGGCCTGGGTGCCGCCGACCCCGACGACTGAGAACCGGCGCTAACTCTTTGCTTGCAGTTAGCGACGGGATGTGACATCTTGCCCTGGCATCGTGCTCCGGTGGCCGCCGGCCGGCAGGTCCAGGACCCGGTGTCGGGCCCGGAGAGGCGATAGTGCACAATCGCCTCTCCGGGGGGCACAAATCGTGGTCGCGGGACGTTCCATCCCCGACCGCGCTGGAACGCCAGCGTGTTGTCGAGAGCCGACCCGCACACCGCCCGGCCCGACAGACCCAGACGCACTCGAGACACCGGAGCGTGACTCCCCCATGGCGACCGACTACGACGCGCCACGCAAGACCGACGACGACATCAACGAGGACTCGATCGAGGAGCTGAAGGCCCGCCGCGGCGACAAGGTCTCCGGCACCGTCGATGAGGACGAGACCGAGGCGGCCGAGGGCTTCGAGCTGCCCGGCGCCGACCTGTCCAACGAGGAGCTGTCGGTGCGGGTGCTGCCGCGCCAGGCCGACGAGTTCACCTGCTCCAAGTGCTTCCTCGTGCACCACCGCAGCCAGCTGGCCGAGATCCGCGGCAACCTGGCCGTCTGCAAGGAGTGCGCGGCCTGACCCGCCGGGGCGTCCACGGACGTCACGGGGCCAGGCGGCGGCGGGCGGCGTCCACCGCCTCGGTCAGTGCCCCGGCCAGCTCCACCGGGCGCCTGGAGGAGACCAGCCAGTACGGGGTGTCGTCGTCCGGGTCGATCAGCGGCACGCTGACCCCGCCGGGGATCCAGCCCCGCAGGCACAGGTAGGCCCGGGCGTCCAGCCGCGGCCCGCGGGCCACCCGCATCTGCTGGGCGTCCAGGGCCTGCGGGTGGTCCAGCAGGATGACCGGGATCCGGGCCCGGCCGGCGACGAAGGTCTCGCTGTCCACCCGCACCGTCGGCGTGCTGCGCCACAGCCCGGCCAGCACGGCAACCAGCACCACGGCCGTGGTGCCGACCGCCCAGCCCTGCCCGAACGGGCTGGCCACCAGGCCGAACGAGGCGGCCAGCCCGAGCGCGGCCAGGTACAGCCAGGCCGAGGGGGCCAGCCGCTCCTGGTGCAGCACGGGGGCCCGGCGCAGCGGCGGGTGGTTCGGGTCGGGCACGCCGGTCAGCGTGGCACATGCCGCGGACTACCCTGGAACTCGGTGCCGGGCGAACGGGAGGGCGCCCTCGGGAGCAGACTCGGATCGGAGCTCAGGTGGACCAGAACGCGCCGGACCGGGCCGACCCGGGCACGAGCAGACCGGCCACGCCGGTCGAGCAGGCCGCCCCGGGCCCGGGACTGCCGGTGCCGTTGCGCCGGCTGCACGCGGCCGCGCAGGTGCCCGCCTACGCCCACCCCGGCGACGCCGGCGCCGACCTGCACACCAGCGTCGACGTGCTGCTGGCCCCGGGTGAGCGGCAGACGGTCCCGACCGGGGTGGCGATCGCCCTGCCGGCCGGTTACGCGGCCTTCGTGCACCCGCGCTCGGGCCTGGCCGACCGGCACGGCCTGACCGTGGTCAACGCCCCAGGGACGGTGGACGCCGGCTACCGCGGCGAGATCCGGGTGACCCTGCTGAACACCGACCGCAGGCTCGCGGTGCAGCTGCGCCGCGGCGACCGGATCGCCCAGCTGGTGGTGCAACCGGTGGCCACGGTGCAGTTCGTGGAGGTCACCCGGCTGCCAGAGGCCGTCCGCGGGGAGGCCGGGTTCGGCTCGACCGGCGGGTTCGCCACCGGCAGCGACCCGGAGCCCGACTCCGCGGCCGGGCAGGAGCACGCGCTGATCCCCGGAGGTCCGGGGGAGAGGACGGAGCAGTGAGCTGGTTCAAGCGGAAGAACTCCCCGGCCGAGGACGCCCCGGGCGTCACCGACGACCTCGGCCCCGATGCCGAGCCGGACGACGAGCCGATCCTCGACGTCGTCCCCGACGGCCGGCACGAGCAGGCTCCAGGTGAGGGCCGGCTGGGCCCGGACGGCTCACCGATCGGCCCGTGGGACGTCTCCGAGCGCGAGGACCTGGAGGGCTACGTCGACCTGGGCGCCCTGCGGCTGCTGGGCCGTAGCGGGATGGAGCTGCGGCTGGAGGTGGAGGAGGCGAGCGGCCGGGTGACCGGCGCGACCGTGCTGCTCGAGGGTTCGGCCGTCCAGCTCCAGGCCTTCGCCGCGCCCCGCACGATGGGCATCTGGGCGGAGATCCGCCAGGAGATCGCCGACGGGGTCAGCGGCCAGGGCGGCACGGCCGACGAGCTCGACGGCCGCTTCGGCCGCGAGCTGCTGGCCCGGATCCCGGTCCGCACGCCCGACGGGCGCACCGGCCACCAGGTGGCCCGGTTCGCCGGCGTCGACGGGCCGCGCTGGTTCCTGCGGGCGGTCTTCTCCGGTCCGGCGGCGCACGACGAGAGCGCCGCGCAGGTGCTGGAGGAGGTCGTGCGGGACGTCGTCGTGGTCCGCGGCGAGGAGGCGATGGCTCCCCGCGAGCTGCTGGCCCTGCGGCTGCCCGAGGCCGCCCAGCCGGCCGGCACGCCGCAGGACGCGGACGGCGTTCCGGGCGACGTGCAGGATGGCGAGCCGGCGGAGGCCGCCCGGGGCCGCTTCGACGACGCGCCGGACCCGCTCGGCTCCAGCCAGCGGATCGCCGAGACCCGGTAGCCGGCCCGCCGGGCCTACCCTGGTGGCATGGCAGATGGAGCGCGGCCCGGGCTGCGGGAGCGACTGTCCCGGCTGGTCACCCCCCAGCACCAGGTGCACGCCCAGGAGGAGCGGGTCAAGGCGGTCCGGCTCGGGGGGACGCCGATCGCCCAGCTGCCGGCGCGCAGCCCGGCCACCGTCTGCGGCACGCTGCGCTCGGTGACCCTGCGGCCGCGGGCCGGGGTGCCCGCGCTGGAGGCCGAGATGTTCGACGGCAGCGGGTCGCTGACCGTGGTCTGGCTGGGACGGCGTCAGATCGCCGGGATCGAGCCCGGCCGGCGGCTGCGGGTCAAGGGCATGGTGACCATCGACGGGGATGGCAAGGGGCAGGGCAAGGTCGTCTTCAACCCGCGCTACGAGCTCGTCCCGCCGGGGCTGTGAGGTGAGCGGGCAGGACCCGGGGGGCCAGGTCGGCCCCGAGAGCACCCGCGCGGAGCCCACCGGGGCCCGGGCCGCCGCCGGCACGGTCCGCCAGCAGCTGCTCGCGGCGGCCACCGGCCCGGACGGGCAGGTCGACCTGATGGCCGCGATGGGCGGGGTCCGCGGCGTCCTGGAGTCGGTGCTGCCGTTCACCGTGTTCACGGTGGTCTACGGGGTCTGGCAGCAGCTCACCCCGGCCGTGCTGGCCGCGCTGGCGCCGGCCGTGGTGCTCGGCGGGTGGCGGCTGCTGCGCCGGGAGAGCGTGGCCCAGGCCCTGGGCGGGATGGCCGGCGTGGCGCTCGGCGCGGTGATCGCGGTGCGCACCGGTCGGGCGGAGAACTTCTTCCTGCCCACGCTGCTGAAGAACGCCGGCTACGGGTTGGCCTACGCGGTGTCGGTGCTCCTCCGGTGGCCGCTGATGGGACTGCTGATCGGGCTGGTCTCCGGGGAGGGCACGAGCTGGCGGGCGGACCGCCGGCGCTACCGGACCTACGCCCAGGTGACCTGGGTGTGGGCCGCGCTGTTCGGGGTGCGGCTGGTGGTCCAGGTGCCGCTGTACCTGGCCGGGCGCACCGAGGTGCTCGGCGCGGTGAACGTCGTGCTGGGGCTGCCGCTGTTCGCGCTGACCGTGTGGGTGTCCTGGCTGCTGGTGCGCCGGGAGCGCGCGGGCCGCCCGGAGACCGGCGACCCGGCCCCCGTGCAGGAACCGGCCCAGCCGGGCTGAAGCTCAGCCGGGCTGAAGCTCAGCCGGGCTGGCCGGTCGGCTCCCGGTCGGGGGTGAGCAGGGCCTGCAGGGCGTCCTCGTTCTCCGGCACTGTGACGAACATCAGCTCGTCATTGGCCTCGATCGCGTCGTCCGGGCTGGGCGCGATCGGCCGCTCGCCGCGGATGATGCAGACCAGCACGGTGTCCGGCGGCCAGACCACCTCCCCGACCGCGGTCCCGGCCAGCGGGGACCCCTCCGGCATGGTCATCTCGACCATCGTGGCCCGGCCCTGCTGGAAGGTGAAGATCCGGACCAGGTCCCCGATCGAGACGGCCTCCTCGACCAGGGCGGTCATCAGCCGCGGGGTGGACACCGCGACGTCCACCCCCCACGCCTCGTCGAACATCCACTCGTTCTTCGGGTTGTTCACCCGGGCCACGGTGCGGGGCACGCCGTACTCGGTCTTGGCCAGCAGGGACACGACCAGGTTGGCCTTGTCGTCACCGCTCGCCGCCACCACGACGTCGCAGTCGGCCAGGCCGGCCTCGGCCAGCGAGGCGATCTCGCAGGCGTCGGCCAGCAGCCACTCCGCGTCGGGCACCGAGCTGACCCGGATGGCCGCCGGCTCCTTGTCGATCAGCAGCACCTGGTGGCTGTTGGCCAGCAGCTCGCGGGCGATCGAACGGCCCACACTGCCTGCCCCGGCGATCACGATGCGCATCAGTCCTCCAGTCTCGGCGGTTCGGCCAGGGTCGACTCGACGGCGCGCTCCTCGCCGCTGCGCATGATCAAGTGCACCAGGTCGCCCTCCTGGTAGACGGTGTCCGGCCCCGGTACCACGCCCTCACCGAACCGGGTCAGGTAGGTCACCCGCGCCCCACTGGCCTCCTGCAGCCGGTCCAGCCTGTGCCCGACCCAGCCGCGGTGCACCTGCACCTCGGCCATCACCAGCGCGCCGGAGGCGTCCCGGTAGTCCGCTGCGGCGCCCGAGGGCAGCAGTCGGCGGGCCATCTGGTTGGCAGTCCAGCGCACCGTGGCCACGGTTGGGATGCCCAGCCGCTCGTAGACCTCGGCCCGGCCCGGGTCGTAGATCCGGGCCACCACGTTGCCGACCCCGAACGTCTCCCGACACACCCGGGCGGCCAGGATGTTGGAGTTGTCCCCGTTGCTGACCGCGGCGAAGGCGTAGGCGTCCTGGATGCCGGCCTCGACCAGGGTGTCGCGGTCGAAGCCCAGCCCCGTCACCCGCCGTCCCTCGAAGGTCGAGCCGAGGCGGCGGAAGCTGTCCGGGTTCTGGTCTACCACGGCGACCGTGTGGCCCTGGTCCTCGACCAGCTGGGCCAGGGTCGCCCCGGTACGGCCACAACCCAAGATCACGAAATGCATGTCCGACTCTCTCGACGTGGGTCCGGCGTCCGCTCCGAGCGCACGTCGGGTTCGGCTGTGGTGACCGTACACGCTCTCCGACCGCCTACGATGACCACTCGTGCCCTCCGTCACCGATGCCGTCAAGCGTCTGCTGCTGGGCCGACCGGTCAGGAGCGAGCGCCTGTCGGAGACCCTGCTGCCCAAGCGGGTGGCCCTGCCTGTGTTCGCCTCCGACGCGTTGTCCTCGGTGGCCTACGCGCCCGACGAGATCTTCCTGACCCTGGCCATTGCCGGCGGGGCGACGCTGTCGATCTCCCCGCTGATCGGGGTGACGGTGGTCTTCGTGATGCTGATCGTGGTGGCCAGCTACCGGCAGAACGTGCACGCCTACCCCTCCGGGGGTGGCGACTACGAGGTGGCCACCACCAACCTCGGGCCCAGGGCGGGGCTGACCGTGGCTTCGGCGCTGCTGTGCGACTACGTGCTCACCGTCGCGGTGTCGGTCTCCTCGGGGGCCCAGTACGTGGCCACCGCGGTGCCGGTCCTGCGCGGGCACGAGGCGGCCCTGGCCGTGGTGGTCGTGGTCATCCTGATGACGATGAACCTGCGCGGGGTGCGCGAGTCCGGCACGGCCTTCGCCATCCCCACCTACCTGTTCATGTTCGCCATCATCGGCATGTGCCTGGTCGGGCTGGGTGAGTACCTGTTCGGCGCCCTGCCGCAGGCCGCCAGCGCCGACCTGCAGGTGCTCCCCGAGGCCGGCTACGAGAGCGGGCTGGCCGGCCTGGCCGGCGGCTTCCTGCTGCTGCGCGCGTTCTCCTCCGGCTGCGCGGCGCTGACCGGCGTCGAGGCGATCAGCAACGGCGTGCCCGCCTTCCGCAAGCCCAAGAGCACCAACGCCGCGACCACCCTGGCCCTGCTGGGCGGGATCGCGGTGACCATGCTGATGGGCACGATCCTGCTGGCGCAGGGGATGGGCATCAAGTTCGCCGAGTACCCGGCCACCCAGCTGCTGCGCGGTGGCGTGCCGGTCGGCGCGAGCTACGTGCAGGACCCGATCATCGGGCAGATCTCCAAGACCCTGTTCGCCGGCTTCTCGCCGGCCTTCTACCTGGTGGCCGCGACCACCGGGCTGATCCTGGTGCTGGCCGCCAACACCGCCTTCAACGGCTTCCCGGTGCTGGCCTCGATCCTGGCCCGGGACGACCTGCTGCCCCGCCAGCTGCACACCCGCGGCGACCGGCTGGCCTTCAGCAACGGGATCATCTTCCTGGCCGCCACCGCCGCGGCGCTGATCCTGGTTTTCGACGCCCAGGTCACCAAGCTCATCCAGCTCTACATCGTGGGCGTGTTCATCTCCTTCACCACCAGCCAGACCGGCATGGTGCGGCACTGGACCCGGCTGCTGCGGACCGAGACCGACGGCCGGGCGCGGGCCCGGATGCAGCGCTCCCGGGTGATCAACGCGACCGGCCTGACCATCACCGGCGCGGTGCTCGTGGTCGTGCTGATCACCAAGTTCACCCGCGGGGCTTGGCTGACCCTGATGGCGATGGCGATCCTGTTCCTGGTCATGCTGGCCATCCGCCGGCACTACCAGCACGTGCGCGAGGAGCTCGACGTCGACGACCCGACGTCCACCCGGGTGCTGCCCTCCCGGGTGCACGCGATCGTCCTGGTCTCCAAGATCCACAAGCCGACGCTGCGCGCCCTGGCCTACGCCCGCGCCTCGCGGCCCTCGGTGCTGGAGGCGGTCACCGTGATGGTCGAGCCCGAGGAGACGGCGCGGCTGCAGCGGGAGTGGGACGAGCGGGAGATCCCGGTGCCACTGCGCGCCCTGGAGTCGCCCTACCGGGAGGTGACCCGGCCGATCGTGGACTACGTCCGCTCTATCCGCCGTGACTCCCCCCGCGACCTGGTCGTGGTCTACGTGCCGGAGTACGTGGTCGGTCACTGGTGGGAGCAGGCGCTGCACAACCAGAGCGCCCTGCGGCTGAAGGGCCGGCTGCACTTCACGCCGGGGGTGATGGTGGCCAGCGTGCCCTGGCAGCTGCGCTCCTCGGTCGGCCTGGACCGCCGGCCCGAGGCACCCGCACCGGGGCAGGTGCGGCGCGGCCGGACCGGCACGGTGACCGGCGAGGAACCGGGTGGCCGGCGGCCGGTGCCCGTCCAGGACGGCGACCGGCACTCGGTGGCCGAGGACGGCCCCGACCACGGTGACGCTCGCGGGCAGGGCGACGGCCACGGAGGCACACCCTGAGGCCGCGTCCGGCCCCCGACCGGCCCGGGCGTCCTGGCCCCGACGGACCGGCGCCGGCCGAGGACGCCGCCGGGCAGCTGCTGGAGCTGGAGGTCGGCCCGGTCGCGCACGGCGGGCACTGCGTGGCCCGCTGGGCGGGCCGGGTGGTGTTCGTGCGGCACACGCTGCCCGGGGAGCGGGTGCTGGCCCGGGTCACCGAGGGCGGCGCGAAGGACCGGTTCTGGCGGGCGGACGCCGAGCAGGTGCTGCAGGCCGCCCCAGAACGGGTCCCGCCGCCCTGCCCGCTGTCCGGGCCCGGCGGCTGCGGCGGCTGCGACTTCCAGCACGTCAGCCCGGCCGGCCAGCGCGCGCTGAAGGCGTCGGTGGTGCGCGAGCAGCTGGTCCGGCTCGGCGGCCTCGACCCGGCCGAGCTGGAGGACCTGCAGGTCCGGCCCGTGCCGGGGGACGCCGACGGTCTGGGCTGGCGGACCCGGGTCCGTTGGAGCGTGGGCCCGGGCGGGGAGCTCGGGCTGCACCCGCACCGCTCGCACGAGGTGCTGCCCGTGCCGCACTGCCCGATCGCCCACCCCCGGCTGCAGCAGCTCGGCCTAGGCGAGCGGACCTGGCCCGGGATCGCCGCGGTGGAGTCGGTGGCGCCGTCCGGGCCGGACCTGCCGCTGCTGGTGCTGCACCCGGCCACCGGTAAGGGGCGGGTGAGCGTACCGCCGCTGGCCGGGGAGGTCTCGGCGGCGGTGGCCACCGACGAGGGCCTGCAGCGGCTGCGCGGGCGGACCTGGGTGGGGGAGCAGGTCACCCTGCCCGACGGCCGCCCGCAGGCCTTCCGGGTCACCGGGGCCGGGTTCTGGCAGGTGCACCCGGGTGCCGCGCAGGCGCTGCTGGACGCCGTCCTGGAGCTGGCCGGGGCCAGGCCGGGGGAGCGGGTGCTGGACCTGTACGCGGGGGTCGGGCTGTTCGCGGCCGGGCTGGGGATGGCGGTGGCCCCGGACGGCGAGGTGGTGGCCGTCGAGTCGGACCCGAAGGCCTGCGCGGACGCCCGGCGCAGCCTGCACGAGGTGCCCGGGGTGCGGATCGAGCAGGGCCGCACCGAGCGGGTGCTGCCCCGGCTGGTCGGGCAGGGCCTCGGCCCGGTGGACGTGGTCGTCCTGGACCCGCCGCGCTCCGGCGCGGGGCGCGCCGTCCTGGAGCCGGTGCTGGCCCTGCGCCCGCGCGCGGTGGTCTACGTGGCCTGCGACCCGGCCGCCCTCGGCCGCGACGTCGGCATCGCCGCCCGGGCGGGCTGGCGGCTGTCCGCGATGCGCGCCTACGACCTGTTCCCGATGACGCACCATGTGGAGTGCGTTGCGCTGCTCGAGCCCGGCTCGGCACCGCCCGGGCCGTCGCGAGAGGCGCCCGAAGCTGGCCCTGTCGAATTGTCTTGACGTCAAGATATCGGTAGGGTGGGAGACGTCCGCGGCAGCCGACGCACGCGAAGGAGCGACCCGTGAGCGACAGTCAGAACACTTTCGGTGCCCAGGGGAGCCTGGAGGTCGGCGGCAGCAGCTACCAGATCTTCCGCCTCGACGCGGTCGAGGGCTCCCGGGACCTGCCCTTCAGCCTCAAGGTGCTGCTGGAGAACCTGCTGCGCACCGAGGACGGCGCGAACATCACCGCCGACCACATCCGCGCCCTGGCCGGCTGGGACCCGCAGGCCCAGCCGGACACCGAGATCCAGTTCACCCCGGCCCGGGTGATCATGCAGGACTTCACCGGTGTGCCGTGCGTGGTCGACCTGGCCACGATGCGCGAGGCGGTGGTCGAGCTCGGCGGTGACGCCGCGAAGATCAACCCACTGGCTCCGGCCGAGATGGTGATCGACCACTCGGTGATCGTGGACGTGTTCGGCCGGTTGGACGCGGTCGAGAAGAACATGGAGATCGAGTACCAGCGCAACTTCGAGCGCTACCAGTTCCTGCGCTGGGGCCAGGACGCCTTCCACCAGTTCAAGGTGGTGCCGCCGGGCACCGGGATCGTGCACCAGGTGAACCTGGAGTACCTGGCCCGGGTGGTCATGGAGCGGGACGGCGTCGCCTACCCCGACACCTGCGTGGGCACCGACTCCCACACCACGATGGTCAACGGCCTGGGGGTGCTCGGCTGGGGCGTGGGCGGCATCGAGGCCGAGGCCGCGATGCTCGGCCAGCCGGTCTCGATGCTCATCCCGCGGGTGGTCGGGTTCAAGCTGACCGGCCAGATCCCGCCCGGCGCCACCGCGACCGACGTCGTGCTGACCATCACCGAGCAGCTGCGCAAGCACGGCGTGGTCGGCAAGTTCGTGGAGTTCTACGGGGACGGCGTGGCCGCGGTGCCGCTGGCCAACCGGGCCACGATCGGCAACATGAGCCCGGAGTTCGGCTCCACCTGCGCGATCTTCCCGATCGACGAGGTGACGCTGGAGTACCTGCGGCTGACCGGCCGCTCCGACGAGCAGGTCGCCCTGGTCGAGGCCTACACCAAGGAGCAGGGCCTGTGGCACGACCCCTCGGTCGAGCCGCGGTTCAGCGAGTACCTGGAGCTGGACCTGTCCAGCGTGGTGCCCAGCATCGCCGGCCCCAAGCGCCCGCAGGACCGGATCGCGCTGACCGACGCCAAGCAGGCCTTCGAGGCCGCCCTGCCGACCTACACCAAGAACCCCGGCGCCTCGGTGACGGTGACCCGCGGCCAGGAGAGCTTCGAGGTCCGCCACGGCGCGGTCTCGATCGCGGCGATCACCTCCTGCACCAACACCTCCAACCCCTCGGTGATGGTGGCGGCGGCCCTGCTGGCCAAGAAGGCCGTCGAGAAGGGGCTGACCGTCAAGCCCTGGGTGAAGACCTCGCTGGCGCCCGGCTCCAAGGTGGTCATCGACTACTACGAGAAGGCGGGGCTGATGCCCTACCTGGAGAAGCTGGGCTTCCACACCGTCGGCTTCGGCTGCACCACCTGCATCGGCAACTCCGGCCCGCTGCCGGAGGACATCTCGGCCGCGGTGCAGGAGGGGGACCTGGCGGTCACCGCGGTGCTGTCGGGCAACCGGAACTTCGAGGGCCGGATCAACCCCGACGTGAAGATGAACTACCTGGCCTCCCCGCCGCTGTGCATCGCCTACGCCCTGGCCGGCACCATGGACTGGGACGTGCTGAACGAGCCGATCGGGGTCGGCGAGGACGGCGCCGACGTCTTCCTGGCCGACATCTGGCCCGACGCCCAGGAGGTCGAGCGGGTCGTCGGCGAGGCGATCAACCAGCAGATGTTCACCAAGGACTACTCCGACGTGTTCGCCGGCGACGAGCGCTGGCGCTCGCTGCCCACCCCCACCGGGGACACCTTCGCCTGGGACGCCGACTCCACCTACGTGCGCAAGCCCCCGTACTTCGAGGGGATGGACGCCGAGCCGGCCCCGGTGCAGGACATCTCCGACGCCCGGGTGCTGGCCCTGCTGGGTGACTCGGTGACCACCGACCACATCAGCCCGGCGGGCTCGATCAAGGGTGACTCCCCGGCGGGGAAGTACCTGACCGAGCACGGGGTGGAGCGCAAGGACTTCAACTCCTACGGCTCCCGGCGGGGCAACCACGAGGTGATGATCCGCGGCACGTTCGCCAACATCCGGCTGCGCAACCTGCTGCTGGACGGCGTCGAGGGCGGCTACACCCGCAACTTCCTGGCCGAGGGGGAGCAGACCAGCATCTACGACGCGGCGATGGCCTACGCCGAGGCCGACGTCCCGCTGGTCGTGCTGGCTGGCAAGGAGTACGGCTCGGGCTCCAGCCGGGACTGGGCGGCCAAGGGCACGGCGCTGCTCGGGGTCAAGGCGGTCATCGCCGAGAGCTACGAGCGGATCCACCGGTCCAACCTGATCGGGATGGGCGTGCTCCCGCTGCAGTTCCCGGCCGAGCAGAACGCCTCCACGATCGGCCTGGACGGCACCGAGACCTTCTCGGTCTCCGGGGTGAGCGCGATCAGCGAGGGCCCCGTCCCGCGCACCGTCACGGTCACCGCGACCAAGCCGGACGGCGCCAGCCAGGAGTTCGAGGCCGTGATCCGGATCGACACCCCCGGGGAGGCGGACTACTACCGCAACGGCGGGATCCTGCAGTACGTCCTGCGCCAGCTCGTGCGCAGCTGACGGACCCGGTGTGGTGGCCGGCCGCACCGCCGGGGGCGTCGGCCCGGAGGAGGTCCGGCGGCACAACCTGAGCACCGTGCTGCGCCAGGTGCACGCCGCCGGGCCGCTCACCCGGGCCGAGCTCGGCGCCCGGGTGGGCCTGCAGCGCACCACGATCAAGGACCTGGTGGCCGAGCTGCAGGAGCTCGGCGCGGTGCGCGAGAGCGACTCCGCCGCGGATCCGGGCACCCCGCGGGCGGCCGGCCGGCCCTCCCGGCTGGTCTCGGCCCGCCCGGACGCCGTGCAGGTGCTGGCCGTGGACATCCGGGTGGACCGGGTGCTGGTCGCGCTGGTCGGCCTGGGCGGGGTGGTGCTGGCCCGCCGGTTCCGCAGCCTGCCGGCCACCAGCGAGCACCCGGCCTCGGCCGGCACCGTGGCCGCGGTCGCCGCCCGCCTGGCCCAGGTCCTCACCCCCGACCTGGGTCAGGGCCGGGTGCTCGCCTGCGGGGTGTCCGTGCCGGGGGTGGTCGGGCCGACCGACGGCCTGGTCCGGTTCGCCCCGAACCTGGGCTGGACCGACGTCGAGCTGGGCCGCGCGCTGGCCGACCGGCTGCCCGGGGTGGTGCTGCGGTTCGGCAACGACGCCGTCCTGGGCGCCCTGGCCGAGCACCGGCGCGGCGTCGGGCGCGGGGTGGAGGACCTGGTGTTCGTGGTCGGCGACGTGGGCGTCGGCGCCGGGATCATCCTCGGCGGCCGCTCGGCCACCGGCGCCGGAGGCTACGCGGGGGAGATCGGCCACCTGCCGGTGCGGCCGGGCGGCCTGCCCTGCCGGTGCGGGGCGCTGGGCTGCTGGGAGACCGAGATCGGCGCCCCCGCGGTGGCCCACGCGCTGGGGATGAGTGGGGTGGGCAGCGACGAGATGGTCTCCGCGCTGCGCCGCCACCCCGAGCTGGCCGACCGGCTGGACGGCGTCGCCGCCTCCCTCGGCGTCGGGCTGGCCGCGGTGGTGAACCTGCTCAACCCGGCGATGATCGTGCTCGGCGGGCTGCTGCGCGAGCTGTTCCCGGCCACCCAGGACCGGGTCCGGGCCGCCCTGGCCCGCGCGGCGCTGCGCGCGCCGGCCGAGCAGGTCCAGCTGCGCACCCCCGAGCTCGGCGGCAGCGCCGTCCTGCTCGGCGCGGCCGAGCTGGCCTGGGACGACGTGCTGGCCGACCCGGCCGCGGCGCTGTCCGGGCCGGACGCCCGGCCGGCCGTCCTGTCACCGCCGGCGGGCAGCATGCGCCGGTGAGCACCCCGCGACGACCCCCGCCCGACCCCCGGCTGCCGCCCGGCTGGCCGCAGCAGGTGCTCGGCCCGGGCCACCCCGACCTGGCCGCCAGCGCGACCGCCTGGCTGCTGGACATCTGCCCGCCGGAGTACCGCGACCACGACGTGCTGCGGCGCAACCCGCTAGCCCTGGCCCACCTGGCCCTGGAGCAGGTCCGGGGCAGCGGCGAGGCCACCCGGCGGGCGCTCGGCTCGGCCCGGGCCGCGCTCGCCGAGGACCTGCCGCCGCAGACGGTGGAGCAGGTGCTGGACGCCCTGGAGGGCGAGCTGGCCCGGCTGCGCACGCGCTACCGACAGGTCGTGCTGGTCACCGACGCGCTCCGCGGGCAGATATACGTACCGCGGCTGTGAGAAGACCCCGGCCCGGCCGACAGGTCACCGCCGACTCGCCCGCCTAGACTCCTCCCAGCAAGTTTCGACGTCGAGAGCGGAGTGGAGCGCATGGTGGACCTGAGGTCGATCGAGGGACCGGAGGACCTGAAGCAGCTCAGCCGCGCGGAGCTGGTCTCCCTCGCCGGGCAGATCCGCACCTTCCTGATCGAGCAGGTCTCGCGCACCGGCGGCCACCTGGGCCCCAACCTGGGCGTGGTCGAGCTCACCCTGGCCGTGCACCGGGTCTTCGACTCCCCGAAGGACCGGGTGCTCTTCGACACCGGGCACCAGGCCTACGTGCACAAGATGCTCACCGGCCGGCACGACTTCAGCGGCCTGCGGCACCAGGGCGGGCTGTCGGGGTACCCGTGCCGGGCCGAGTCGGTGCACGACGTGATCGAGAACTCCCACGCCTCCACCGCGCTGTCCTGGGCCGACGGCATCGCCCGCGGCCACCAGATCCTGCACCAGCACGACCGGCACGTGGTCGCCGTGGTCGGCGACGGCGCCCTGACCGGCGGGATGGCCTGGGAGGCGCTGAACAACATCGCGGCCGACGACCAGCGCCGGCTGGTGATCGTGGTCAACGACAACGAGCGCTCCTACGCCCCGACCATCGGCGGCCTGGCCCACCACCTGGCCACCCTGCGCACCACCTCGGGCTACGAACGGTTCCTGGACTGGGGCAAGACCGCGCTGCAGCGCGGTGGCCCGCCCGGCCGGTTCGCCTTCGACGCCCTGCACGGGATGAAGAAGGGCCTGAAGGACATGGTCGCCCCGCAGGGCATGTTCGAGGACCTCGGGATCAAGTACGTCGGCCCGGTCGACGGTCACGACATCGAGGCGATGGAGCACGCGCTGAGCCGGGCGAAGGCCTTCGGCGGCCCGGTCATCGTGCACGCGATCACCCGCAAGGGTGCCGGGTACGCCCCGGCCGAGGACGACGAGGCCGACCGGTTCCACTCCACCGGCGTGATCGACCCGCTCACCGGCCGGGCCCGGTCGGCCTCGGGCACGACCTGGACGTCGGTGTTCAGCGACGCGATCGTGGACGCCGCGGCCCGCCGTCCCGAGGTGGTCGGGGTGACCGCCGCGATGATGATCCCGGTCGGCCTGCACCGGTTCGCCGAGGCCTTCCCGAACCGGGTGATGGACGTCGGGATCGCCGAGCAGCACGCCGCCACCGCCTCGGCCGGGATGGCCTTCGCCGGCCTGCACCCGGTGGTCGCCGTCTACGCCACCTTCCTCAACCGGGCCTTCGACCAGGTGCTGATGGACGTCGGGCTGCACCGGGCCGGGGTGACCTTCGTGCTGGACCGGGCCGGGGTGACCGGCACCGACGGCGCCAGCCACAACGGCATGTGGGACCTGTCGATCATGTCCGTGGTGCCCGGCATCCGGGTCGCGGCCCCGCGGGACGCCCAGACCCTGGTCGAGGAGCTGGAGGAGGCGCTGGACGTCGACGACGGCCCGACCGTGGTCCGCTTCCCCAAGGGCCGCCCACCGGGCAGCCTGCCCTCCTCCGGCCGGGTCGGCGGCATGGACCTGCTGCGCCGCAGCGGGGAGGAGGACGTGCTGGTGGTGGCGGTAGGGGCCATGGTGCCGACCGCGATGGAGGTCGCCGACCGCCTGGACGCCCAGGGCCTGGGCGTCACCGTGGTCGACCCCCGCTGGGTGGTGCCGGTGGACGCCGAGCTGCCCGCGCTGGCCGCCCGGCACCGGCTGGTCGTGGTGATCGAGGACAACGGCGTCGTCGGCGGCGTCGGCTCCCTGGTCGGTGCGGCTCTGCACGCCACCGGGGTGCGCAGCGCCCTGAAGGCCTACGGCATCCCGCAGCGCTACCTGCACCACGCCGACCGGGACACCCTGCTCCAGGAGTGCGGGCTGGGTTCGCAGGAGATCTCCCGTGGCGTGGTCGAGGAGATGGCCCGCCTCGACGCCGCGCTCAACGTCGTGGACGTGGAAGGCTGACCCGGCCGCGGTCCAGGCTCTGCCGCACCGTGGCGTCCGCGTCGTCCCCGCGGTGCGGGCCGCCGGCCGCGTGCACGCCGTCGGCGGTGACCAGCACCGGGTGCGCCAGCCCCCGCTGGTCGGGGTCGGTGGCCGCCCAGGCGGCCACCACGTAGGCCGGGTCGACCCGGCGCAGGTCGCTCCAGGCCCGGGACCGCATCGGCGCCGCGACCGCCGCCATCCCCGAACCGTCGGCCTCGGCCAGCGCCCGCCGGACCGGTTCGGCGGCCAGCAGGGTCAGCGCGTCGCACCCGGCCACCGGGCGCAGCACCGCACCGGGCCCGTCGCGGCGCAGCCGGGGCGCCGCCACCACCTGACCCATCCGGGCCAGGTGGGCCAGGGCGGCGCCGGCCAGCCGGTCGGTGTCCAAACCCAGGGCCAGTGCCAGGGCCGGGCCCAGCGGCTCGGCGGGGGCGTCCTCGCCGCCGGCGTCCAGCACGCCGAGCCCGAGGTCCAGCTGGCCGCCGGGCACCCGGACGAGGGGCCAGCCCGGCCCGGGGTGCAGCACGTGCCCGGGCGGCAGGGCCAGCGCCCGCATCGGTCCCGGGTCGGCGCCCGGTTCCGCCGGCCGCGGGGGAGAGCCGGCGAGCCGGGCGGCGAGCCGGAGCACCGCGGCCAGCCGGCGCCGCGCAGGGCCGCTCTCCGGGGCGTGCGCGCCGACCGCGGCGTCGATCGCGGCCCAGTCCAGCTGGAGCCGGCCGGCCGGGTGGCGGACCACCGGGCCGGCGTCGGCCGGCTCGACGTCCACGTCGTCGAGCACGGCCACGACCAGCACGGCGCGGCGCAGCACCGCCTGCCGGGCGGGGCCGGGCACCTGCGGCGCGCCGGGCCGCCCGTCGTCCGCCACGCCCTCACGGTAGCGCGGCCGGGCGGCACCCGCCCCGGGCGCCGCTGAGCCGCCCCGGCCCCTCACCCGCTCGGCGCAGCCCCCACGCGCCCCGCGGCGCCGGGTCTACGGCTCGGGCAGCGTGGCGACCCCTTCGGGCAGGAAGCGCGCGCCGTTGACCTTCTCCGACACCCCGGACCGGTCCAGGTAGGGCGTGATCCCGCCGAGGTGGAACGGCCAGCCGGCGCCCAGGATCATGCACAGGTCCAGGTCCGGCGGCGCGGCGACGACCCCCTCGGCCAGCATCAGCGCGGCCTCCTGGGCGACCGCCGCGGTGGCCCGTTCCAGCACCTGCTGCTCGGTCTGCGGGGCGTTGTCCTGCTCGAGCAGGGCGGTGACCCGCTCGTCGACCACCGGCCGCTTCTTGGCGTCCTTGGTCCACACCGAGGTGATCCCGGCGTCGACGATCCGCTGCAGGTTGCCCGAGACGCCGAACCGGTCCGGGAACGCCTGGTGCAGGGTCTGGGCCACGTGCAGTGCGATCGGCGGGCCGACCAGGCCGAGCAGGACCAGCGGCGCCATCGG
Source organism: uncultured Actinomycetota bacterium (assembly GCA_963821825.1). Lineage (GTDB taxonomy): Bacteria > Actinomycetota > Actinomycetes > Actinomycetales > Kineosporiaceae > CAWGFD01. The sequence continues at coordinate 2,654,107 of CAWGFD010000002.1, read as the reverse complement.
CATCCCGAGCGGGTCCAGCGCGCGGTCCGCGACCGGGATCGGGGTGCCCTCGTCGACCGCGGCCATCACCTCGCCCATCAGCCGGGTGAGCAGCCGGTTGACCACGAACGCCGGGGCGTCCTTGACCAGCACGCAGGACTTGCGCAGCGCCTTCCCGACCGCGAACGCGGTGGCCAGGGTGGCGTCGTCGGTGCGCTCCCCGCGGACCACCTCGACCAGCGGCAGCACGGCCACCGGGTTGAAGAAGTGGAACCCGACGACCCGTTCGGGGTGGGTCAGGTCGGCGGCCATCGCGGTGACCGACAGCGAGGAGGTGTTGGTCATCAGGACGCACTCCGGGCCGACCACGGCCTCCAGCTGGCCCAGCACCGTCTGCTTGACCGACAGCTCCTCGAAGACGGCCTCGATGACCACGTCGCAGTCGGCGAACACCGACTGGTCGGTGGAGCCGGTGACCAGCGCCCGGAGCCGGTTCGCGGCGTCGGCGGTGAGCCGGCTCTTGGCCTGCAGGCCGTCGAGCTCGGCGTGCACCGCGCCCACCCCGCGGGCCACCCGCTCGGCGTCCAGGTCGGTCATCACCACCGGCACCTGCAGCCGGCGCACGAACAGGGTGGCCAGCTGGGCGGCCATCAGGCCGGCGCCGACCACACCGACCTTGGTCACCCTGCGGGCCAGGGCGGCGTCCGGAGCCCCGGCAGGCTTGCGGGCCCGGCGCTGCACCAGGTCGAAGGCGTACAGCGAGGCCCGCAGCTCCTGGCCCATCAGCAGGTCGGCCAGGGCCTGGGTCTCGGCCTCGAAGGCGGTGTCCCGGTCGGCCGTGCGGGCCAGCCGGACCAGCTCCAGGGCCCGGTAGGGCGCCGGCGCCGCACCGTGCAACCGGTGGTCCAGCATCATCCTGGCGGTCGCCACCGCGCCGTCCCAGAGAATCATGTTCGCGGTGTGGTCCTCGCGCTCCACGGTGACCGCACCGGCCAGCACCTGTCCGGCCCAGGCCAGGGACTGCTCCAGGAAGTCGGCCGGCTCGAACATCGTGTCGGCGATGTGCCGGCCGAAGGCCTGCGGGCCGGTGAGCATCTTGTTCTGGTTCAGCGCGTTGCCGATCATCACCTCCAGGGCGACCTCCGGCCCGACCAGGCGGGGCAGCAGGTAGGTGCCACCCCAGCCGGGCACCAGGCCCAGGAAGCACTCCGGCAGCGCGATCCCGGCGGCGCCGGAGCTGACCGTGCGGTAGGTGCAGTGCAGCGCGATCTCCAGGCCGCCGCCCAGCGCCAGGCCGTTGACGAAGGCGAAGCTGGGTACCGCGAGCTCGCCGAGCCGGCGGAAGGTGGCGTGCCCGGCCCGGCCGATCTGCTCGGCCTGCGCCCGCTCCCGGACCGCCCCGACCTGGGTCAGGTCGGCCCCGGCGGCCAGGATGAACGGCTTGCCGGTGACGCCGACCGCGACGATCTCCCCGGCCTGCGCGCGCTCGCCGAGCCGGGCCAGGACGGCGTCCAGCTCGGCCAGGCCCTGCGGCCCGAAGCTGTTCGGCCGGTGGTGGTCACGGCCGTTGTCCAGGGTGACCAGGGCCATCGTGCCCGCGCCGCCGGGCAGCGCGACGTCCCGGACCCGGGACCGGGTGACGACCTCCTCGGGGATGCTCACGCCGCCTCCTCCTGGCCGGTTCCGGCACTCTCGCGGCCGTAGTCGGCGTGCTGCGGGTTCTCCCAGATCACGCTGCCGCCCATCCCGATCCCGATGCACATCGTGGTCAGGCCGTAACGGACCTCGGGGTGGTCGGCGAAGTGCCGGGCGAGCTGGGTCATCAGCCGGACACCGCTGGAGGCCAGCGGGTGACCGACCGCGATGGCACCGCCGTCGGGGTTGACCCGGGGGTCGTCGTCGGCGATCCCGAAGTGGTCGCAGAAGGCGAGCACCTGGACGGCGAACGCCTCGTTGATCTCGAACAGCCCGATGTCGTCGATGCTCAACCCGGTGCGCCGCAACACCTTCTCGGTGGCCGGCACCGGCCCGACGCCCATCACCTCCGGTTCGACACCGGCGAAGGCGTAGCCGACCATCCGCATCCGCACCGGCAGGCCGAGCTCGGCCGCGGTGCCGGCGTCGGCCAGCAGGCAGGCGGTGGCGCCGTCGTTCAGGCCGGCCGCGTTGCCGGCGGTCACCCGGCCGTGCGGCCGGAACGGGGTGCGCAGCCCGGCCAGGGACTCCACCGTGGTGTCGGGCCGGGGCGGCTCGTCGGCGGTGGCCAGGCCCCAGCCGCCCTCGCCGTCGCGGACCGCGACCGGCACCAGGTCCTGCTGGATCCGGCCCGCCTGGTAGGCCGCGGCGAGCTTGGCCTGGCTGGCGGCGGCGAACGCGTCGCAGCGCTCCTTGGTCAGCTGCGGGAAGCGGTCGTGCAGGTTCTCGGCGGTGCTGCCCATCACCAGGGCGCTGGGGTCGACCAGCTTCTCGGCCACGATCCGCGGGTTGGGGTCCACGCCCTCACCCATCGGGTGGTGGCCCATGTGCTCCACCCCGCCGGCCACGACCACGTCGTAGGCGCCCATCGCGATGCCGGAGGCGGTGGTGGTGACCGCGGTCATCGCGCCGGCGCACATCCGGTCGATGGCGAACCCCGGCACGCTGCGCGGCAGGCCGGACAGCAGCGCGGCCATCCGGCCGATGGTCAGGCCCTGGTCACCGGTCTGGGTGGTGGCGGCGACCGCGACCTCGTCGACCCGCTCGGGGGGCAGCTGCGGATGGCGGCGGAGCAGCTCCCGGATGCACTTGACGACCAGGTCGTCGGCGCGGGTCTGGGCGTACAGGCCGGACTCACCGGCCTTGCCGAACGGGGTGCGGACGCCGTCGACGAAGACGACGTCACGGACGGTGGCGGGCACTGCGGCCTCCCGGCTGACGAGGGTCGAGCTGGGCCGGCACGGGCCGGGGCAGCTCTGCTACCGGCGGGTAACATCGCCAGGCTACCGGACGGTAACCAGCCCCGTCACCACGGGTCGGGCGGTCAGCCGCCGGCGTCCGGGCCAGGGCCCGGCTCGGTGTCCGGCTCGGTGTCCGGCTCGGCCTGCGGCTGGTCGGCGGCCGGCGGGGTCAGGGCCAGGACCAGGCCGGGGGTGAGCAGCTCGACCTGCCACCGGCGTGCCCCGAGCCCGCGGAGCACCGCGCCGAGCGACTCGGCGGTCAGCGGCTGCGGCGGCTCCCAGGCCAGGCGCCGGGAGTAGTCCGGGGTGAGCACGTTCTCCACCGGCATCCCCAGCCGTTCGGCCTGCTCGCCCAGGTGCGCCCGGACGGCGGCCAGCCGGACGGCGGCCGCCGGGTCACGGTCGGCCCACAGCCGCGGCGGGGGCGGGCCGTCGGTGGGCAGGTTGTGCGGCGGCAGGTCCGCCTCGGCCAGCGACCGGGCCCGGCGCAGTGCGGCCACCCAGCGCCGGGCGTACCGGTGCGCGCCCCGGCCGGTGAAACCGGGCAGGGTCATCAGGTCCGGCGGACCGCCGTCCTGGCCGGTCGCGGTGGCCGCCACGACCAGCGCGGCGTCCGGCAGCAGCCGGCCGGGGGAGACGTCGACCTCGCGGGCCAGGTCGTCGCGCTCGCGCCACAGCTCTCGCACCGCGGCCAGCTGGCGGCGGCTGCGCACCCGGTGGATGCCCGAGGTCCGCCGCCACGGGTCCTGCCGGGGCGCCGGCGGCGCGGCCTGCGCCACCGCGGCGAACTCCTCCCGGGCCAGCTCCAGCTTGCCCTGCTCGGCGAGTCTGGCCTCTAGGGCGTCCCGGACATCCAGCAGCACCTCGACGTCCAGCGCCGCGTAGCGCAGCCACGGCTCGGGCAGCGGACGGCGCGACCAGTCCACCGCCGAGTGCTCCTTGGCCAGGCCCAGCCCGAGGATCTCCTCGACGACCGCGGCCAGACCGACCCGCGCCATCCCGGCCAGCCGGGCGGCCAGCTCGGTGTCGAACAGGGTGTCCGGCCGCATGCCCACCTCGGCCAGGCACGGCAGGTCCTGGGAGGCGGCGTGCAGCACCCACTCCGCGCCGTCCAGGGCGGCGCCGACCGCGGACAGGTCGGGCAGCGCGTCCGGGTCGATGAGCACGGTGCCGGCGCCCTGGCGGCGCAGCTGGACCAGGAAGGCGCGCTGGCCGTACCGGTGCCCGGAGGCGCGCTCGGCGTCCACCGCGACCGGCCCCTGGCCGCCGGCCAGCCGGTCGACGGCCTCGGCCAGCCGGCCGGGCGTGTCGACCACGGCCGGCACGCCGTCCCGCGGCGCGGTCAGCGGCGTCACGACCGGACCGGCGCTCTGCTCGCCGTCGTCTGGATCCGCCTGGCCCTGACTCACCTGTGCAGGGTACGTCCCGGCCGGCTCGGCGCCGGGTAAGCCCCCGGCGCGGGTCAGGCGACGGCGCCCGAGCGCATCGCGGTGGCGACCATCTCGGCCCGGTCGCCGGTGCCCAGCTTGCGCGCGATCCGGGCCAGGTGGCTCTTGACGGTCAGCGCGGACAGCCCGAGCTCGTCGCCGATGTCCTTGTTGGACTTGCCCTCGGCGACCAGCTGCAGCACCTGCACCTCGCGCGCGGACAGGCTGTCCACGCCCTCGCCGCGGTCGGCGACCGGCCGCGGCCCGGAGGGCGCGGCGGAGACGACGTAGGAGCGGACGCCCGCGCTGATCGCGGCCCGCACGCTGTAGGGGTCGTCGGTGGAGCTGATCACCATGCAGCGCTGCCAGCCGGCCGCGCGCAGCTCCCGCATCAAGGTGATGCCCGAGCCGTCCGGGAGCCCGGCCTCCACGATGCACAGGTCGGCCACCCCGGCCCTGGCCCGCTGCCGCGCCTCGGCGATGGTGGTCACCTCCAGCACGTGCCGGGCGCCCAGCGCCCGCAGGGTGTGGCCGACGGCCTCGCGCATCGCGGGGTTGGAGACCACGACCATGGCCGCGAAACGTCCGGGGCGGGGCATCGGGATGCCGGCCCGCTCGATCAGTGCGGTCACGTTGCGACCTCCAGCTCGGTTCACCGCCGGGAGCGGTCCTGGCCCGTGCTCAGCCGGGTTCAGGTCCCTCATCGACCGGGGCCCCGATGCTCTTGAGGGGTTCTGGCCGCCCCGTCGCCCCCGGCGGCGACAAACCCGCAGGTCAGCGCCGTCGGGTCAGCGCGCTCACGCCGTCCGGCAACGGGGGCAGCCCGCCGACCGTGCAGAGCAGACCGGCCCAGGCCCGCAGGTGCTCACCGATCGCGTCGGTCGGCGTCCAGGAGGCGCGGACCTCCAGCTCCACGCTGGGGCTGCGGTCGGCCAGCGCCCCGAAGCTCTCCGAGACCACCCGGGTCACCGTCCCGCCCAGCGCGCGGTGCCCGGCTCCGGCCTGGGCCAGCGACTCGGTCAGCCAGGACCATCCGACCTCGCCCAGCATCGGGTCGGCGGCCAGCTCGGGCTCCATCGCCGCCCGTACGAAGGTGACCGTGCGGAACGTGCCCTCCCAGGCCTCCTGGCCGTCCGGGTCGTGCAGCAGGACGAACCGGCCGGTGGCCAGCTCCTCCTCGGCCACCACGACGTCCGCGGACAACGCCAGCGCGTGCGGGGCGATCCGCTGCGGGGCAGGCACCTCCTGCAGCACGACCTCCGGGCGCAGCCGGATCGCGCGCAGCGTCTCGATCGCCGCCTGGAAGGCCTCCGGGGCGCTACCGGGCACCTCTCTCACGGGCACACCCGGAATCTAGGGCGGCCGCTGCCCGCGCTGGGGGAGGACGCGCGGAGCACGCCGGGGCAGTCGCCCGCCCCGCGTGGGACCATCGTGCCTCGTGAGCACCACCCTGCTGCGCGACGAGCGCCTGGCCTCCTCCCCGTTCCTCGCCGCCGCCGCCGGCCGGCGGCCCTCCCGCACCCCGGTCTGGTTCATGCGGCAGGCCGGCCGCTCGCTGCCGGAGTACCTGCGGGTGCGCGAGGGCGTGCCGATGCTGGAGTCCTGCCGCCGCCCGGAGCTGGTCACCGAGATCACCCTGCAGCCGGTCCGGCGCTACGGCGTGGACGCCGCGATCTTCTACTCCGACATCGTCGTGCCGCTCAAGGCGGTGGGCGTCGACCTGGACATCGTGCCGGGGGTGGGCCCGGTGATCGCCGAGCCGTTCGCGACCCGGGCCGACCTGGACCGGCTGCCGGAGCTGACCGCCGAGGACGTGCCCTACGTCGGCGAGGCGGTCCGGGCGCTGGTCGCCGAGCTGGGCGGCACACCGCTGATCGGCTTCGCCGGCGCGCCGTTCACGCTGGCCTCCTACCTGGTGGAGGGCGGCCCGAGCAAGGAGCTGGCCCGGACCAAGGCCCTGATGTACGGCGACCCGCCGCTGTGGGCGGACCTGATGCGGCGGCTGGCGGCGATCTCGGGGGAGTTCCTGCGGGTGCAGGTCGAGGCCGGGGCCAGCGCGGTGCAGCTGTTCGACTCCTGGGTCGGGGCGTTGAGCCGGGCGGACTACGAGGCGCAGGTGCAGCCCGCCTCGGCCCAGGCGCTGGCGGTGGTGCACGACTTCGACCCGACGGTGCCGCGGATCCACTTCGGGGTCGGCACCGGGGAGCTGCTGCCGGCGATCGCCGCGGCCGGCGCCGAGGTGGTCGGGGTGGACTTCCGCCTCCCGCTGGACGAGGCCTCCCGCCGGGTCGGGCCGGGGGTCGCGGTGCAGGGCAACCTGGACCCGGCCGTGCTGGCGGCGCCCTGGCCGGTGGTCGAGCAGCGGGTCCAGGCGATGCTGCGGGCCGGACGGGTCGCGCCCGGGCACATCGCCAACCTCGGGCACGGGGTGCCGCCGTGGGCCGACCCCGACGTGCTGGCCCGGGTCGTCGACCTGGTGCACGCCTTCGACGAGGAGAACGGCACCGCCGCAGGATGAGCCGGCACGTCGTCGTCGTCGGCGGCGGCATCTCCGGGCTGGCCGCCGCGTGGACCCTGAGCCAGGGCCCGGACGCGCCGTCGGTCACCGTGCTGGAGGGCTCGCGTCAGCTCGGTGGCAAGCTGCGGACCGGCCCGGTGGGCTCGGTGAGCGTGGACCTGGGCGCGGAGTCGTTCCTGGCCCGCCGGCCCGAGGCGGTGCGCCTGGTCCGCGCCGCCGGGCTGGGCGAGGACCTGGTCGAGCCGGCCTCCTCGGCCGCGAACCTGCTGGTCCGTGGCCGGCTGACGGGGATGCCGCGGGGCACGATGATGGGTGTGCCGCGGTCGGCCTCGGTGCTGGCCGGGGTGCTGGAGGAGCAGGAGCTGGCGGTCGTGGCGGGGGAGCCGGGCCGCCCCCGGCGGCCGCTGACCGAGGACGTCTCGGTGGGGCAGTACGTGGCCTGCCGGGTCGGCCGGCCGGTGGTCGACCGGCTGGTGGAGCCGCTGCTCGGCGGGGTGTACGCCGGCCACGCGGACGCGCTGTCGCTGCAGGTCAGCGTGCCCGCGCTGTGGCGGGTGGCGGCCGCCGGCGGCAGCCTGCTGGAGGGCGTGGCCGCGCTGGTGCCCGCGCCCGGCCCGGAGCCGGTGACCGGGGTGTTCGGCGGGGTGCGCGGCGGCGTCGGCCGGCTGCCGGGGGCGCTGGCCGAGCGGCTGGCCGAACGCGGCGTCCGGCTGCGCACCGGCCTACCCGTCACCGCCCTGCAACGGGCCCCGCACGGCTGGCGGGTGGTGCTCGGGTCGGCCGGTGACGGCTCCCGCGAGCAGCTGGCCGCCGACGCCGTGCTGCTCGCCGTCCCGGCCCCGGCCACCGCCCGGCTGCTGGCCGGGATCGACCATCCCGGGGCCGCGGCGGCCGCCGCCGAGCTGGGCCGGGTGCAGCTGGCCAGCGTCGCCGTCGTGGCCCTGGAGGTGCCGGCGTCCATGGTCGCGAAGCTGCCCGGCTCGGGCCTGCTGGTGCCGCCGGTGGAGGGCGCCGCCGTCGGGCTGTCGGCCAAGGCGTTCACCTTCTCCTCGGCCAAGTGGGCCTGGGTCGGCGAGCAGGCCGGCTCCGGCCCCGATCCGCTGCGGGTGGTGCGGGCCTCCTTCGGCCGGGCCGGGGAGACCGCCACCCTGCAGCGGGACGACGAGGAGCTGGCCGCGCTGGCCGCCCGGGATCTGTCCGCGGTTGCCGGCCGCGAGGTCGTGCCGGTCGCGCACCGGGTGGTGCGCTGGGGCGGTGGGCTGCCGCAGCCGGCGGTCGGCCACCTGGAGCTGGTCGCCCGGGCCCGGGCCGGGGTGGCCCGGCTGCCCGGTCTGGCCCTGGCCGGGGCGGTGATGGACGGCGTCGGCATCCCGGCCTGCATCGCCGCCGCCGACCGCGCCGCGCAGGAGCTGCTGGCCCTGCTGAGCCGGACCGGGCCCGCGGTCGCCGCCGCACAGGGCGGCGAGGGACAATGAGGGCATGAGCGAGCAGTCGAACCGGCCCACCGATGACCAGCGCAAGGCGCCCAGCGCCCGGCAGATCAACGACACCATCCGGTACACGATGTGGTCGGCGTTCTCCGCCGCCCGGCTGCCGGACGAGCGGGACGGGATGGCCGCCGAGCTGCAGACCGCGCTGGAGGAGCTGGCCGGCAAGGGCCTGGTGGTGCGCGGCAGCTACGACCTGTCCGGCATGCGGGCCGGGGCGGACCTGCTGTTCTGGTGGCACGCGCCGGCGGTGGAGGTCGTCCAGGAGGCCTACCGCAGCGTGCTGCGCAGCCGGTTCGGAGCCTACCTGACGCCGACCTGGTCCTCGGTGGGCATCCACCGGCCGGCGGAGTTCAACCGCGGTCACGTGCCGGCCTTCATGGCCCAGGAGGAGCCCCGCGCCTACCTGTGCCTGTACCCGTTCGTCCGGTCCTATGAGTGGTACCTGCTGCCGGAGGAGGAGCGCCGCCAGCTGCTGGTCGAGCACGGGATGGCCGCCCGGACCTACCCGGACGTGCGGGCCAACACCGTCTCGGCGTTCGCGCTGGGGGACTACGAGTGGCTGCTGGCCTTCGAGGCCGACGAGCTGCACCGGATCGTGGACCTGATGCGTGACCTGCGGGCCACCGACGCGCGGCTGCACGTGCGCGAGGAGGTCCCGTTCTTCACCGGCCCGCGGGTCCCGCTGGCCGAGCTGGTCGCCGCCCTCGCCTGACCCCGGCCGGTCCCGACCATGATCTCCGGAACGGGACCTCAACGGCCGTCCCGGCGTCCGTCCACGTCCGGTTCCGGGGATCACGGCGTGGGTGGCGAGAGGGAGGTCAGCCTGTGGTCGTCGGTCCGGGTCACGCGTGGCCGGCGGGTCGGCGCATCGGCTGGTGCGGGATGCCGTCCTCCAGGTAGCGCTCGCCGCTGTTCCGGAAGCCGAACCGGGCGTACCAGCCCGCCAGGTGCGCCTGCGCCTCCAGGACGATGACGCCGTGACCGTGCGCAGTGACCGAGTCCGCCATCATGGCCGCGGCCAGGCCCGCGCCGCGGCGCGCCGGCTGCACGCACACCCGGCCGATCCGGGTCACCCCGTCGGGCTCGGGCAGCTCCCGCAGGGTGGCCAGCACCTCGCCGTCCGGGGCTTCGGCCCAGAGCTGGACGGCGCCGGGCTCGAGGTCCCGCCCGTCGAGGTCCTGGTAGGGGCAGGCCTGCTCGACCACGAACACCGCCGAGCGCAGGGCCAGGATCCGGTAGGCGGTCAGCGGGTCGAGCTCGCGCAGAGCGGCTCGGTGCAGCGGGGCCGCAGGGGCCGGGCGCGCAGGGGTCGGGGGCGCGGTGTCCACCCCGTGATCCTGCCAAGCCGCCGCGGTCGCCTCGGCGCCCGGCCTGCCCACCTCCCGGTCCCGCCTGCCCCGGGCCACCCCGGCCACCCCGCCCCCCCGGCCACCCGGCCACCCCGCCACGATCGCGCCGATTCGCACGAATCCGATGCTCGAGCGTGGGATCCGTGCGAATCGGCGCGATCATGAGGGCCGATCCGGCGGACCGGCGCGATCATGAGCGCCGATCCGGGCGGGCGAGTGCCGGGGTCAGTCCTCGGCGGTCGGCAGCGGCTCGCGGCGCAGGCTCACCGAGTTGATGCAGTAGCGCAGGTCGGTGGGGGTGTCGTAGCCCTCACCGGCGAACACGTGGCCCAGGTGGGACCCGCAGGCCGCGCAGCGCACCTCGGTGCGCACCGACCCGAAGGAACGGTCCTCCAGGTACTGCACGCGGTCCTCGGCCAGCGGGGAGAAGAACGAGGGCCACCCGCAGTGGCTGTCGAACTTCTCGGTGCTGCGGAACAGCTCGGTGCCGCAGGCCCGGCAGGAGTAGACGCCCTCGGTGTGGTCGTCCCAGTACTCCCCGGTGAAGGCCCGCTCGGTGCCCGCCCGGCGCAGCACCTGGTACTCCTCCGGGCTGAGCTGGGCTCGCCACTCCTCCTCCGAGCGCTGCACGGGGTAGCTGTCCAGCGGCTTGATCCGGTCTGCGCGGAACATGACTCTCCTTCAGCTGAGGGTCCGGCTGGGCGAGCCGCCCGCCGTCCGACCTGTCCGACCTGTCCGACTCCAACCTGTCCGACCACCCGTGCAACCACCGCGGGCGGCCCGGCGTTCCCGGCGGCCGTCCCGGCGTGGGTCGCCGGTCCGGGGCCACCACCCAGCTACGGTGGCCCTGTGATCTCGTGGCGCCCGATCGCCCTGGTCCTGCTGGGGGCCACCCTGGGCACCGCCGTCCAGGTCGGGGAGCAGGCCTCGATGGGTCTGCGGGTCCCGTCCATGTTCGCGGCGTTCTTCATGGTCGCGCACGGCCTGTACGAGCTCGACCGGGCGCACGGCGGCAACGTCCCGCCGGCCCAGCCCGCACCGGCCAAGGGCGGCGGCAAGGGCTCGCCCCGGGTGCGGGTCGGCGTCCCGGTGGCGCTGATGGCGCTCGCCTCCTGGCTGGGCCTGGCCAACCTGACCTCCACCGGCGCGCCCGGCCCGCTCAGCTTCCTGGCCGTGCTGGCCGCCTTCCTGCTGTTCAGCCTGGGCTGGTCGGTCCTCGTCTCACCCACCGCGAACGGCCGATAGCGCCAGCACCGAGCGACTGCGCCACGCCCCGGAACGGCCCGCGCCCCGCAACGGCCCCGCGCTGCGCCGTCCGGGTGGTCCGGCCGCCCCGACGGGTGAGGTCGGTGACCATCCGGCGCGCGGGGGCGCCGCGCTCGACCACACTCGGACCAAGCAGTGGCGGACCCGGGGCGGGTCCGCGGTCGAGGAGGGGACGTGAGGATGGCGCACCTGCCGGCCGGCACCCGGGTGGTGCTGCACGGAGAGCAGGGGTCGACGCTGCTGCGCACCCTGGAGGCCGTCGACCTCGGCGGCGCCTTCGAGGTGGCGGTGATGGGCGACGCCGGCTCGCAGGTGCGTACCGGCCGGGTGGAGATCACCGTCCCGCAGGGTGTGCTCACCGTGCCCGCCCGGCTGGACGACGACGGCCCGGGCCTGGTGCTGCGCTCGACCGGTGAGCTGCCGTCCCAGCCCGAGCAGCGGCGGGACAACGTCCGGGCCGCCTTGACCCTGCCGGTCCGGGCGGCGGTGCTGGACGACGCCCGCCCGGACGCGCTGGGCGGCCCCGGGGCGCGGGTGCAGGACCTGGTCGAGGTGCCCGGGGCCGTGCTGACCGGGGTGACCACCTCGGTCTCCGGCGGCGGGGTCGCCCTCCTGCTGCAGGCCGCGCCCGCCGGGATCGGCCCGCAGGACCGGCTCTACCTGGAGATCGAGCTGGCCCCCGACCAGCTGGTGGCCGCGCTGTGCCGGGTGGTGCAGATCCGCCGGGACGCGCTGCGGCTGTCCTTCCTGGACATCACCGCCGCCGACGTGGAACGGCTGGTGCGGGCGGTGTTCGCCGAGCAGCGCCGCGCGCTGGCCGCCCGCCGGCTGCCCGGCGGGTCGGGGTTGAGCACCCGGTAGCGTGAGCCCCGCCCGACCGGTCGAGGCTCACGGAGGCTGACGATGTTCGCGAAGATCCTGGTCGCCAACCGCGGGGAGATCGCCGTCCGGGCCTTCCGGGCCGGCTACGAGCTGGGCGCCAGGACGGTCGCGGTCTTCCCCTACGAGGACCGCAACGCGGTGCACCGGATCAAGGCCGACGAGGCCTACCTGATCGGTGAGCGCGGGCACCCGGTCCGGGCCTACCTGGACATCGCCGAGATCATCCGGGTGGCGCGCGAGGCCGGCGCCGACGCCGTCTACCCCGGCTACGGGTTCCTGTCCGAGAACCCCGAGCTGGCCCGGGCCTGCGCGCAGGCCGGGATCACGTTCATCGGGCCGCCGGCCCCGGTGCTGCAGAGGGTCGGCAACAAGGTCCGGGCGATCGCCGCGGCTCGCGAGGCAGGGGTGCCGACGCTGCGCTCCTCCGCGCCGTCGGCGGACGTCGAAGAGCTGCTGGCGGCCGCCCCGGAGGTCGGTTTCCCGGTGTTCGTCAAGGCGGTGGCCGGTGGCGGCGGCCGGGGGATGCGCCGGGTGGAGGACGCGGCCGGGCTGCGGGAGGCGCTGGGCACCGCGATGCGGGAGGCCGAGGGCGCCTTCGGCGACCCCACGGTGTTCTGCGAGCAGGCAGTGCTGCGGCCCCGGCACATCGAGGTGCAGGTGCTGGCCGACGGCACCGGCGAGGTGGTGCACCTGTACGAGCGGGACTGCTCGGTGCAGCGCCGGCACCAGAAGGTGGTGGAGATCGCCCCCGCCCCGGCCCTGGACCCTCAGCTGCGCGAGCGGCTGTGCGCCGACGCCGTCGCCTTCGCCCGCTCGGTGGGGTACGTGAACGCCGGCACGGTGGAGTTCCTGGTCGACACCGCGGGGAAGCGGGCCGGCGAGCACGTGTTCATCGAGATGAACCCGCGGATCCAGGTCGAGCACACGGTGACCGAGGAGGTCACCGACGTCGACCTGGTCTCCAGCCAGATCCGGATCGCCGCCGGTGAGCGGCTGACCGACCTCGGCCTCACCCAGGACCGGATCGCCGTGCGCGGCGCGGCGCTGCAGTGCCGGATCACCACCGAGGACCCGGCCAACGGGTTCCGCCCGGACACCGGCACGGTCAACACCTACCGCTCACCCGGTGGCGCCGGGGTCCGGCTGGACGGCGGGACGGTGCACGCCGGGGCGGCGGTCAGCCCGCACTTCGACTCCATGCTGGTCAAGCTGACCTGCCGGGGCCGGGACTTCCCCAGCGCCGTCCGCCGGGCCCGGCGGGCGCTGGCCGAGTTCCGGATCCGCGGGGTCAGCACCAACATCCCGTTCCTGCAGGCCCTGCTGGCCGACGAGGACTTCCAGGCCGGAGGCGTGCCCACCTCGTTCATCGACGAGCGGCCGCACCTGGTCGGGGCGCTGGCCAGCGCCGACCGCGGCACCAAGATGCTGCGCTGGCTGGCCGACGTCGCGGTGAACAAGCCCTACGGCGAGCCGAGGGTGCAGGTGGACCCGCGCACCAAGCTGCCCGCCCTCGACCTGACCGCCCCGGCCCCGGCCGGCTCCCGGCAGCGGCTGCTGGAGCTGGGCCCGGAGGCGTTCGCGACCGAGCTGCGCGGCCGGGACCGGGTGGCGGTCACCGACACCACCTTCCGGGACGCCCACCAGTCGCTGCTGGCCACCCGGGTGCGGGGCCGTGACCTGCTGGCCGCCGCCCCGCACGTGGCCCGGATGACCCCGCAGCTGCTGTCGGTGGAGTGCTGGGGCGGGGCGACCTACGACGTCGCGCTGCGCTTCCTGGGCGAGGACCCCTGGGACCGGCTGGCCGCGCTGCGCGAGGCGATGCCCAACCTGTGCCTGCAGATGCTGCTCCGCGGCCGGAACACCGTCGGCTACACCCCCTACCCCACGGAGGTCACCGACGCCTTCGTCGGCGAGGCGGCCCGGACCGGCCTGGACATCTTCCGGATCTTCGACGCCCTCAACGACGTCGAGCAGATGCGCCCGGCGATCGAGGCGGTCCGCGGCACCGGGACGGCGGTGGCCGAGGTGGCGCTGTGCTACACCAGCGACCTGCTGGACCCGGCCGAGAAGCTGTACACCCTGGACTACTACCTGCGGCTGGCCGAGCAGATCGTGGACGCCGGCGCGCACGTCCTGGCCATCAAGGACATGGCCGGTCTGCTCCGCCCGGCCGCCGCCCGGCGGTTGGTCGGCGCGCTGCGGGAGCGCTTCGACCTGCCGGTGCACCTGCACACCCACGACACCCCGGGCGGCCAGCTGGCCACCCTGCTGGCCGCGGTGGACGCAGGCGTCGACGCGGTCGACGCGGCCAGCGCCTCGATGGCCGGCACCACCTCCCAGCCGCCGATGTCGGCGCTGGTGGCGGCCCTGGCCCACACCGAGCAGGACACCGGGCTGAGCCTTCGGGCGGTGATGGACCTGGAACCGTACTGGGAGGCCGTGCGCCGGATCTACGCCCCGTTCGAGTCCGGGCTCAGCTCCCCGACCGGGAGGGTCTATGACCACGAGATCCCCGGCGGCCAGCTGTCCAACCTGCGCCAGCAGGCGATCGCGCTCGGCCTGGGGGAGAAGTTCGAGCAGATCGAGGCGATGTACGCCGCCGCCGACCGGATCCTGGGCCACCTGGTCAAGGTCACGCCGTCCTCCAAGGTGGTCGGCGACCTGGCCCTGCACCTGGTCGCGGCCGGCGCGGACCCGGAGGCCTTCGAGGCCGACCCCAGCCGGTTCGACATCCCCGACTCGGTGATCGGCTTCCTGTCCGGGGAGCTGGGGGACCCGCCGGGCGGGTGGCCGGAGCCGTTCCGGAGCAAGGCGCTGGCCGGGCGCCAGGTGCGGCCCCGCACGGTCGAGCTGGGCGAGGAGGACCGCAAGGCGCTGGCCGAGGACCCGCGACCCACCCTGAACCGGTTGCTGTTCCCCGGCCCGACCCGGGACTTCCTGGCCCTGCGCGAGGAGTTCGGGGACGTCACCGTGCTGGACACGGTGGACTACCTGCACGGGCTGCGGCAGGGCGAGGAGGTGGCCGTCGAGCTGGAGCGTGGGGTGCGGCTGCTGGTCGCCCTGGAGGCGATCGGCGAACCGGACGAGCGGGGGATGCGCACCGTCGTCGGGGTGCTCAACGGCCAGCTCCGGCCGGTGCAGGTGCGCGACCGCTCGGTGCAGGTCCAGGTCCGCAGCGCGGAGAAGGCGGACCCGGCGCGACCCGGTCAGGTGCCGGCACCCTTCGCCGGGGTGGTCACCCTGACCGTGGCCGAGGGCGACCAGGTGGCGGCGGGGGCGACCGTGGCGAGCATCGAGGCGATGAAGATGGAGGCCTCGATCACCACGCCGGTGGCCGGCACCGTGCAGCGGCTGGCGATCGGGGCGGTGCAGCAGGTGGAGGGCGGCGACCTGGTCGTCGTGGTCGCCTGACCCGGGGCCCGGGCCCGGGTCGGCGGCGTCCCGGAACCGGGCCGGGGATGACATCGTTGGACTCAGGGAATCCGTGGGCCGGGCACAGGGTTGCACGGTCCACAGCACTGGACGGGAGCCTCCGTCGTGGTGCACCGTCGAGGGACCGCCGCCCCAGCTCGGGAGACCGGCGGTCCGTCACGACCTCGGGAGGCCCGCCCATGGACCACTTCACCACCGAGATCACCGCCCAGATCAAAAGGGCTCGGATCGACCTGCAGCAGGCTGTTCTGGACGGCGACGACGACGACCAGATCATCCACCTCGGGCGGCTCGAGGAGCTCGAGCGGCTCGCGCACGAGAACGGTGTCGCGGCG
Source organism: uncultured Actinomycetota bacterium (assembly GCA_963821825.1). Lineage (GTDB taxonomy): Bacteria > Actinomycetota > Actinomycetes > Actinomycetales > Kineosporiaceae > CAWGFD01. The sequence continues at coordinate 2,638,493 of CAWGFD010000002.1, read as the reverse complement.
CACTGACGCGCCGAGCGACCCGTCGGACGGGGCCCTCCGGATCACCGGCGGGCCCCGTCTGCGTGCCGGGCCGACCTGAGTCGGCTCCTGGCCCGCGAGCCGGGCTCAGTGGGCCGGCGGCTCAGGAGCCGGGGGCGGCGGGTCCTGCGGCCGGGCGCCGACCGCGTCCTCGGCCAGCCTCAGGGTCTGGGCGTACCAGGGCTCGGGGTGCAGCGCGGTGGCCAGCCGCAGGTGGCTGAGCGCCTCCTGGGGACGGCTGCGCCGGACCAGGGTGCGGCCCAGGGCGGCGTGCGCGTAGTGGTCGCTGGGGTCCAGCTCCACCACCCGGCGGAACAGCTGCTCGGCCCGGCCGAGCTGGGCGGAGTCGAAGGAGGCGCGGGCGGCCAGCAGCAGGACGGAGGGGTTGTCCGGCTCGGCCTCCACGACCGGGCCCAGGACGGTCAGCGCGGCGTGCGCGTCCCCTGCGCGGACCAGCTGCTCGGCGGTCCGGAAACGTTGCAACGGTTCCATCGGGTCTCCTCATGACTGGACGCGGTCCGGCGGGGGTCAGCGGCGCCCGCCCGGCGTTCATTCCCGGCCCGCGCCCGATCCGGCGCCGGCCGCGCCTGCACCGGCCCGCCTGGTGGCGGCGCAGTCCGGTCCGCTCAGCCGCCCGCGGCCCGCCGGGCCCGGAACGCGGCCACGTTGGTCCGGTTGGCGCAGCTGGTGTCGCAGAACCGGCGGGAGCGGTTCTTGGACAGGTCCACCATGACGTCGCCGCAGCCGTCGGCCGCGCAGCGGCGCAGCCGGTCCAGCTCACCGCGGCGCAGCACGTCCACCATGGCCATCGCCGCCTCCACCGCCATCCGGGTGGCCAGCGGCGCGTCGGAGGGGGTGGCGTGCAGGTGCCAGTCCCACTCGTCGTGCCGGACGACCTGGGGCAGCGCGCGGTAGCGGCGCAGCAGGGCGTTCACCGTCTCCACCACGCCCGCCTCCTCCAGGTCCCACAGCGCCCGCAGCTCCTCGCGCAGCGTCCGGGCGGCACGGGTGCCGCTCTCGTCGACGTTCAGCGGCGGCGACCACTGCCAGGCGGTGGCGAACTCGTGCAGGCCCTGCGCGGTGGCCAGGGCGTCCGGCTCGCCGTCCCGTGGCGCGGTGTTGACCAGCGCGGCCATCGCTCGCAGGGCCACCTCGGTGTCATGGGCGAACAGCAAGTTGACCCCTTTCACGGTGGACCCTAGGCTGCGGTGCGATGTCATGAGCATAAGGCTCTTCACCCCTGACCGCACGGTGCCTGTCCGACGGCGGAGCAGCACCAGACCAGGAGGCACGCATGATCGGCGCAGGCACCGGCAGCCGGGCCGGGCTGGCCCTGGCCGTGCTGTCGGCCGCCGCGTTCGGCAGCTCGGGCAGCTTCGGCGCCGGACTGCTGCGGGCCGGTTGGTCGCCGGCCGCGGCGGTCACCGTCCGGATCGCGGTGGCCGCCCTGGCCCTGACCCCGCTGGCGCTGCGCCAGCTGCGCGCGCGGTGGTCACTGCTGCGCCGGGGCGCGCCGTCCGCGGTGGCCTACGGGCTGCTGGCGGTGGCCGGCTGCCAGCTGTGCTACTTCTCCGCCGTCCAGCACCTCTCGGTCGGCGTCGCGCTGCTGATCGAGTACTCCGGCGTGGTCGGCGTGGTCGCCTGGCAGTGGGCCCGGCACGGGCAGGTGCCCCGCCGGCTGACCGCCGTCGGCGCGGTGACTGCCCTGGCCGGCCTGCTGCTGGTGCTGGACGTGTTCGGCCACGCCCGGCTGGACGCCGTCGGCGTGCTCTGGGCGCTGGGCGCCGCGGTCGGGCTGGCCACCTACTTCGTGCTGTCGGCCCGGGTGGACGACGCGATGCCGCCGCTGGCCATGGCGTGGGCCGGGATGATGGTCGGCGCTCTGGCCCTGCTCGGCGTCGGGCTGAGCGGGGCGATGCCGCTGGCGGCCTCGACCGCCGACGTCGTGCTGGCGGGTGCCCAGGTCAGCTGGCTGGTCCCGGTCGCCGGCCTGTCCCTGGTCGCCGGCGCGCTGGCCTACGTCAGCGGGATCGCCGCCGTCCGGCGGCTGGGTGCCCGCCCGGCCTCCTTCCTGGCGCTGGCCGAGGTGCTGTTCGCCGTCCTGTTCGCCTGGTTGCTGCTCGGCCAGCTGCCCCGGCCGCTGCAGGTGCTGGGCGGGGCGGTCGTGCTGGCCGGGATCATCCTGGTCCGGCTCGGCGACCGGACGCGCGACCGGCTCGGCGACCGGCTCGGCGACCGGCTCGGCGACCGGCTCGGCGACCGGCTCGGCGACCTGAGCCAGGACCCCGCCCGCGACCCAGCCGCCCCAACCCCCGCCGTCATCATGCATTCCACATCCCCTGAGGTTCCGTGATCATGGGCTTGCGGTTGCCCCCAGCCGGCCACAGCAACCGTTGGCCCATGATCAGGTTCGGGGCAGACCCGCTCAGGGGTGGGGGAGCCAGTCGGCGAGCACGGCGTCCAGGTCAGCGCCCGGCGCGCGCGGAGGCGTCGGCGCCGGAGCCGGGGTCCGCTCGAAGCGGGGCGCCGGCGCCGGCTGCCTCACCCCCGCCACCGTGACGTGCGCCCCGCGCTGCACCGACTGCGGGTGCTCGGCCGCCTCGGCGAAGGTCAGCACCGGGGTGACGCAGGCCTGGGTGCCCTCGAACCGCCGCTCCCAGTGCTCACGGTCGTGGCCGGCGAACACCTCGGCGAACCGGGCCCTCAGCTGCGGCCAGCCCGACCGGTCCAGCTGGTCGGGCAGCTCGGTCGCGGACAGCCCGAGGCCGGCCAGCAGCTCGGCGTAGAAGTGCGGCTCCAGGGCGCCGACCGCCACGTAGCGGCCGTCGGCGCAGGTGTAGGTGTCGTAGAACGGTGCGCCCCCGTCCAGCAGGTTGACCCCCCGCTCGTCCGACCAGACGCCCTGCGCGCGCAGCGACCAGACCATCTGGCCGAGCAGCCCGGCGCCGTCGGTCATGGCGGCGTCGACGACCTGGCCGCGACCCGAACCCGTCCGCTCGACCAGCGCGGCGAGGATGCCGACCAGGCACAGCATCGACCCGCCACCGAAGTCGGCGGCCAGGTTCAGCGGCACCACCGGCCGCTGGTCCGGCCGGCCGATGGCGTGCAGCAGGCCGGTCATCGACAGGTAGTTGATGTCGTGCCCGACCCGGTCGGCCCACGGACCCTGCTGGCCCCAGCCGGTCATCCGGGCGTAGACCAGCCGCGGGTTGTCCTCCAGGCACTCCTGCGGGCCCACCCCGAGCCGCTCGGCGACCCCTGGGCGCAGGCCCTCGATCAGGACGTCGGCGACGGCGGCCAGCCGCCGGACGAGCCGCACGCCCTCGGCGGTCTTCAGGTCCGCGGGCACCGAGCGGCGGCTCCGCAGCAGCTGGTCGGGCACCGGCGCGTCGGTCAGCCGCAGCATCCGCCCGGCGGGTCGTTCGACCTGCACCACGTCGGCGCCCAGGTCGGCCAGCACCATCGCCGCGTGCGGGGCCGGGCCCAGGCCGGCCAGCTCGACCACCCGCAGCCCGGCCAGCGGGCCACCACGCCCGCCCGGCGTGCCGGGGTTGCGCTCGGCGCCCCGGTCAGGACGCGGCTCGTCGGGGTCGGCCTCGGGGCCGCTCTGGTCCGGGTCAGCCTGCATCCGGGCAGTCAACGACCACGGCGGCCGCTGCCGCAACCGGTCGCCACCCCTGCGAGCCGGGCCTGGCCCGAGGGCCGGGGCGTGTGGTCGACTGGCCGGACAACCGCTCAGGAGGCTGCCGTGCCCAACGCCGTCGTCGTCGATGCTGTCCGAACCCCGGTCGGCCGGGGCAAGCCCGGGGGGGCGCTGTCCGGGGTGCACCCCGTCGACCTGCTGGCCGGGTTGCTGGCCGAGCTGGTCCGCCGCAACGACCTGGACCCGGCGCTGGTGGAGGACGTGCTGGGCGGCTGCGTGATGCAGGCGGGGGAGCAGTCGATGAACGTGACCCGGCAGGCGGTGCTGGGGGCCGGGTTCCCGGTGTCGGTGCCGGCCACCACCATCGACCGCCAGTGCGGGTCCAGCCAGCAGGCCCTGCACTTCGCCGCGCAGGGCGTGCTGGCCGGCGCCTACGACGTGGTGATCGCCTGCGGCGTGGAGTCGATGAGCCGGGTGCCGATGGGGTCCTCGCTGATCGGCCAGGACCCGTTCGGCGACCGGGTCCGGGCCCGGTTCCCGGACGGCCTGGTCAACCAGGGCGTCTCCGCCGAGCTGATCGCCGGCCGCTGGAAGCTGACCCGGCAGGAGCTGGACGAGTACGCCGCCCGGTCCCATCAGCGGGCCGCGGCCACCGCGGCCTCCGGCGGGTTCGACCGCGAGCTGGTCGCCGTCCCGCGCCCGGACGCCGAACCGGTCACCGCGGACGAGACCATCCGGCCGACCACGACGGCGCAGGGCCTGGCCGGGCTGGCGCCGGCGTTCCGGACCGAGGCGATGGCCGCCCGGTTCCCCGACCTGGACTGGCAGATCACCCCGGGCAACTCCTCCCCGCTGACCGACGGCGCCTCCGCGGTGCTGGTCATGGACGAGGCCCGGGCCCTGTCCCTGGGGCTGCGCCCCGCGGGCCCGCTTCCACGCCTTCGCGGTGGTCGGGGACGACCCGCTGCTGATGCTCACCGGACCGATCCCGGCCACCCGGGCGGTGCTGGCCAGGGCCGGGCTGGATCTGGACCAGGTCGACGCCTACGAGGTGAACGAGGCCTTCGCCCCGGTGCCGCTGGCCTGGGCTCGGGAGCTGGCCGCCGACCCGGCCCGGCTGAACCCCCGGGGTGGGGCGATCGCGCTCGGCCACGCCCTGGGTTCCTCAGGCACCCGGGTGTTCACCACCCTGCTGCACCACCTGGAGGACACCGGCGGCCGGTACGGGCTGCAGACGATGTGCGAGGGCGGCGGGATGGCCAACGCGACGGTGATCGAGCGGCTGTAGCCGTTCCGGCCCCCGGTGGTGCGGGAAGGACCACGGCGCCGCGGGCGTTGGGCCGAGCATGAGCATGACGGTGGAGATCTGGTCGGACGTGGTGTGCCCCTGGTGCTACGTGGGCAAGCGGAAGTTCGAGGCCGCGCTGGCGCGGTTCGAGCACCGCGAGCAGGTGGAGCTGGTCTGGCGGAGCTTCGAGCTCGACCCCGCCGCCGGGCCCAGCCCGGAGCAGGCCGGCTCCTACGCTGCGCGGCTGGCCGCCAAGTACGGCAGCTCGGTGGAGCAGGCCCAGGGGATGATCGACACGATGACCGCCAACGCGGCCGCGGAGGGACTGGACTTCCGGTTCGACCTGGCCCGTCCGGGGAACACCTTCGACGCCCACCGGCTGCTGCACCTGGCCCGCGAGCACGGACTGCAGGACACCCTGAAGGAGCGCCTGGACCGCGCCACCTTCACCGAGGGATCGCCGTCCTCCGACCACGGCGCCCTGCGGGCCCTGGCGCTGGAGGTGGGGCTGCCGGCCGAGCAGGTGGACGACGTGCTCGGCTCCGACCGGTACGCCGACGCGGTCCGCGCGGACGAGGCGCAGGCCCAGGCCTACGGCATCCGCGGCGTCCCGTTCTTCGTGATCGACGGCGCCTACGGGATCTCCGGGGCCCAGCCGGCCGACGTCGTGCTGGACGCCCTGCAGCAGGCCTGGGCGGCCCGGTCACCGTTGACCCTGGTCGGTACCGCCGGCGGCAGCCAGCAGGCACCGGGCTGCGAGGGCGACGCCTGCGCGCTCTGACCGGGCGCCGGGCCTTCCGTCAACATCAGTTGACGGACCTCCTGTCGTCAATCTACATTGACGGCATGACCGAGGCGACCACCCTGGCCGGCGCGGCCGGGGACCGTGACCCGCGGACCGGGCTCCGAGCCGTCGCCGCGCTGCGGCGGCTGCTGGAGCAGCTGGAGGCCGCCCAGGTCCGCAACGCCCGCGCCGCGGGCTGGAGCTGGGCGGAGATCGCCGGTGAGCTCGGCGTCAGCCGTCAGGCGGCGCACAAGAAGCACGCGGGAGGCTGACCATGTTCGAGCGTTTCACCGATGGGGCACGGACGGTCGTCGTCCACGCGCGTCGGCAGGCCGAGGACGCCCAGGCGGCCCAGATCGAGGAGGAGCACCTGCTCTCGGCGCTGCTGACCGCCCGGCGCAGCGCAGCGCTGCTGATCGCGGCGGGGATCGACCAGGACGGGGGCCAGGGGCTGCTGGCCGAGGTCGCCCGGTCCCGACGGCAGGCGGGGCTGAGCGCGCTGGACGCCCAGGCCCTGGCCGGCCTGGGCATCGACCTTGACGCCGTCGTGCAGCAGGTGGAGGCCCAGCTCGGCGACGGCGCGCTCGGGCACCGGCCCGGATCCCGGTCGCGGTGGCGGTTGCCGCTGTCCCGCACCAGCAAGCTCGTCCTGCAGCTCGGCCTGCGACAGGCCGTGGCCCGCGGGGATCGCGAGCTGCGCGAGGAGCACCTGCTGCTGGGCCTGCTGGCCGCCCGTGGGCTGGCGGCAGACGCCCTCGGCCGGCGCGGCGTCAGCGTCGCCACGGTCAGCGCGGTCCTGGACGCCGACCGCGCTCCGCGCAGGCGAGCCGGCTAACCGCCCGGCCGAGCCCCTCACTGGTCCACCCCCACCCCCAAGATCGCTCCGATTCGCACGGATGCGACGCTCGAGCGTGGCTTTCGTGCGAATCGGCGCGATCGTGATGCGCGCTCAGGCCGGCGTGCGGACGGCAGGCCGGGAGTGCGCGAACGAAGCCTGCAGCACCAGCGGCACCAGGTCCTCGGCGACCAGACCGGCCACCTCCAGGGCGCCGCCGGTGCTGAAGTGGGTGTCGTCCACGACACCGTCGGGGTAGAGCGGGTGCCCGGGCGGCAGGTGGCTGAACCAGCCCAGCGACGCCTGCGGGCCGGCGTCCTGCAGCAGTCGGAAGGTGCTGCCCTCCAGGTCGACCAGCGGCAGGTCGAGCTCGGCGGCCAGCTCCCGCACCGCCTCGGGGTACTCGCCGTGGGTCCGCTGCAGGGTGTCACCGTCGAAGTGACGCCGGCACACCGGCGTGCACAGCACCGGCCGGCCCCCGTGCTCGGCCACCTCGGTGGCCATCCGCCGCAGGTTGCGCCGGTAGCCGCCACGCGGCGCCAGCACGTCGGGCCACTTCTGGTCGTTGTGCCCGAACTGCAGCAGCGCCAGGTCGCCGGGCCGGACGCCGTCCCGCAGGACGGGCCAGATCCCCTCCTCGCGCAGGCTCTGGGTGGTGGCCCCGTTCTTGGCGCCGTTCACGACGCCGACCGCCTCCAGGTCGGCCGGCCCCTGCCGACCCAGCAGCAGGTTCAGCCGGCCGGCCAGGTGCACGCCCCAGCCGGACATCGGCAGCGTGCTGGCGAGGTAGCCGGCGACCGTGGAGTCGCCGGCGAGGTGGATCAACCTCATGCCTCCATCTCCTGGCCGCTTCCGGTCGGTCCGCAGCGCGCGTCCCGGGGGTGGTCCGCGCTAGGAGAGGGGCGGCCCAGAGCGCGGAGCACCGGCACCTGGAGCAGCCCCGAGTGCAGGTCGACGGCGGCCAGGTCCAGGTCCTGCATCGCGAACCGCCGTCCGTAGTGCTCGCGACTGGCCGCGACGGCCTCGTGGATCGCGGTGTCCGCGGCCAGCGCGGCAGCGGCCGTACTGGACACGGTCAGCTCGATCTCGTTCTCGCCCAGCCTGAGTGCCTCGGTCACGTCGATCCGGTAGGGAGGCGCCCAGAGCGTGCCGCAGTCCCGGCCGTTGACCCTCACCTGGGCCACCTCACCCACCGGCGGCCGCACCTGCACCCGGTAGGACCGGCCCCGCATGCCCTGCTGCTCCACCTCCTGCGCACCAAGGGCCTGCGCCGGCCCCAGGTCGAGCAGCACCTGGCCGGCCAGCTGCTCGGCCTGCAGCCGCACCACCGAGCGGTACCGCACCGTGCCGCTGTACCCGTCCAGCGCACCGTCGTCCTCCCAGCGGTGCGGCAGGTGCACCGGTGTGGGCTCACCCGGCTCACCCGACCGGTCCACCAGCTGCGCCGTCCAGGGTCCGTCCAGCGCCAGCACCGTCTCGCCGTCCGGGCCCGGCATCGGCCCGGCTCCGGTCACCGTGGCGCCGTCCTCGTCGGTCAGCACCAGGACGAGCGCCTGGTAGGGCTCCAGACGCACCGAGAGCTGCTGCGGCGCAGGGCCGGCACCGATCACCCGGCCGTCGGCCGGATCCCACAGCTCGGCCCGCCGCCGACCGGTGCGCGGCACGAGGGTGACCTCGCGCCGGTGCGGACCGGTGTTCACCAGCAGGTGCACCTGGCTACCGCCGACCGTGCGGTGCACCGAACCGACGTCGCCGGTGGCGGGCCGCACAGCGAGGTCGGGCGCCAGCAGCCCGGTCAGCGCCTCCAGCATGGCCCGCGCGTCCGGCACGTGGCGACCGACGGGCGGGTGGCCGCCGACCCGCAGCACCGTTCCACCGTCCGCGGTGTACCGGTGCAGCGCGGTCAGCGTCGGCTCGGGGAGCAGCTCGACCGCGGGCAGCACCACCACGGGGGTCACCGCAGGGTCCAGCCGGTCGACCGCCTCGTCGTCGAACAGGTCGAAGTCGTAGCCGTTCTCCCGCAGCGTGGCTGGGATCGCTGGGTCGACCGCGGTGGCGGTCTCCCGCCACAGGTCCAGGGAGCCGCCCTGCTCGTGGCCGATCCGCTGGTGCAGGTCGGCGGCCGGCACGTACAGCGCGACGTCGGCCACCGGCTCGCCCTGACGCATCAGCCAGCACAACCGCTGCAGGTAGCGCATCAGGTCGGGCATCGCCGGCCACCAGGGGTTGCGGTCGTCCAGCGCGCCCGCGGCGTAGAAGAACCAGCCCAGGCCCGGGGCGTCGGCGGGGGAGTAGGGCCAGCCGTGCCCGATCAGCTGGTTGACCCCGGCCAGCAGGTGCTCGTGCGCCTCGCCCTTGAGGTCCAGCGGAGTGGCTCGGAAGGAGGGCGAGTGCACCCAGGTCCAGGTCTCCGAGGAGACGACTGGCACCCCGTACAGGTGCGCGGCCGAGGAGGCCCACCGGGTCTGGGTGATGGCCTTCCAGCCCCACCCCTCACCCTCGTACAGGTCGGCGAACCGGTAGCTGCTCACCGATGCCGGCGGCGTCCCGTACCCCTGGATCCGCAACGGCAGGCCGTGCCCGGCGGCCCAGTCGCGCAGGACGGCGACGAAGTTCTCCTCGTACAGCTCGGTCAGGGTGGCGTAGTAGTCGGTGCGCAGCTGCTGGCAGCCGGGCTCGTCGACCACCAGCTGCGCGAGCCGGGGCAGCAGCGGGTAGCCCCGGCGCCGCGCGAACTCCTGCGGCAGCGCGGGGGTCCAGTTGGCGCCGTAGACCTCCAGGCTGTCGCAGAACACCGAGCCGATGGCCGCCGGCCGGACGGCCGCGACGAGCGGTTCGGCGACCTCGCGGAGATGGGACCGGGCGGCCTCGGCGCTGTAGTGGTCCAGCACCGGGCCGTCGGCCCCGGCGGCCGCGCGCTTGACCACCTGCCCGGTCAGCCGCGACCAGGCCAGCAGCACCTGCCGCGGGCCGCTGCCCGGCGGTACCCGGACCGCCTGTCCGCAGGCCTGCAGCAGCGTGAAGTCCGACGGCGGCTCCTGCACGCTGCCCGGGCCCACCCAGGCGCCCACCAGCTCATCGCCCGGCCAGCCGCCGGCGACCGGCACCTCCACGCCCGGGGCGGCCACCTCGCGGCGCTCCCAGTGCAGCGTCCGCGCCGCGTGCTCGGCGCCGATGTGCGGGCCGCCGAAGGACCAGCCGCTGCCCACGGTGAGGTCGAACCTCAGGCCCAGGCGGCCGGCCTGCTCGGCGGCGTGCCGCAGCCGGGCCAGCGTCGGCGCACTGACCAGCTCGGGGCTGCCCGGGCGCAGCGGGTAGACGAAGGAGACCTCGACCCCGCCGATGCCCGCGCCGGCCATCGCGGCCAGTTCCCGGTCGATCTCCGCCTCATCGACGTCGGGCCCGAACCACCACCAGCGCATCATCGGGCGGCAGTCGGCCGCCGGGTCGCGGAAACCGGAACGAAGGACGTCGATGCTCGGGGCGGGCTGCACCTGGGCTCCTGGGTCGCTGGAGGATGCTGAAAGGTTTCAGGACAGTCCTACCAAGCCGCGCGTCCCGGCGTCATCCCCGCACGCCCCGGCCCGCACACCGACACGCCGGTGAGCGACGCGGCCCCCGGCCGGGCCGCGCGGGACCGACCGGCATAAGGTGACCGCCTCGCCGTAGTCAACGAACCACCGAAGACCGCAGGGGGCGCAATGCCGAACAGGCCGAGCACGAGCAGCACCGACCGGTTCGCACGCCGGTCCTTCCTGGGCCTGGGTGGCGCGCTGGCCCTGGGCGGTCTGGCGGCCTGCGGCAGCAACACCGGCCGGGGCTCCTCGAGCTCCTCCACCTCCAGCAGCGGCTCCGGCGGGTCAGGAGGCGCCAAGCCCGCGCTGTCGCAGTGGTACCACCAGTACGGCGAGGCCGGCACCCAGCAGGCGGTGGAGCGCTACGCCGCCGCCTACCCCAAGGCCGACGTCACCGTGCGCTGGATCCCGGGCGACTACGACCAGTCCACGGCGGCCTCGCTGCTGACCGGCTCCGGGCCGGACGTGTTCGAGTACGGCAACGGCCCCACGATCGACATGATCAAGGGCAACCAGGTGGTGGACCTGACCGACGCCGTCGGGGACGCCGCGAGCTCGTTCAACAGCGGGATCCTCAAGCGGATGACCTACCAGGGCAAGATCTGGGCCATCCCGCAGGTGATCGACATGCAGATGCTGGTCTACCGGCCCTCGATGCTGACCAAGGCCGGGGTCAACCCGCCGCAGACGATCGACGAGCTGATCGCCGCGGCCAAGACGCTGACCACCGGGGACGTCAAGGGGCTGTTCCTGGGCAACGACGGCGGCGCCGGGCTGATGGGCGGGCCGATGCTCTGGTCGGCCGGCCTGGACTACCTGACCCCGGACAACCAGTTCGGCTTCGACGACCCCCGCGCGGCCACCGCGCTGGGCAAGCTGCGCACCATGTGGACCGAGAAGGTGCTCCTGCTCGGGGCGCCGAAGGACTGGTACGACGCCTCGGCGCTGACCTCGGGGCTGACCGCGATGCAGTTCACCGGTCTGTGGACGCTGCCGGACATCAAGAAGGCCCTCGGGGACGACTTCGCCGTGCTGCCCTGGCCCAAGCTGGACGCCCAGGGAGCGCCGTCGGTGCCGGTCGGCGCGTACGGCTCGTGCGTCAGCGCCCGGGCCAAGGACGTGGCCGCCGCCAAGGCCTTCGCCCGCTGGCTGTGGGTGGACCAGACCCAGTATCAGCTGGACTTCGCCACCTCCTACGGCTTCCACATCCCGGCCCGCACCGACCTGATCAGCCAGGCCAAGACGCTGCAGCAGGGTCAGGCGGCGAAGGCGGCCAGGCTGGCCACCGACGTCGGGCACGCGCAGAGCCCGCTGCTGTGGACCCCCAAGTGCAGCAGCGCCTTCACCGACGCGATGAACCGGATCGTCAAGGAGGGGGCCGACCCGGCCGCCCAGATCGCCGCGGTGAAGGCCGTCGCCGTGCCCGAGCTGGCGCGGGTGAAAGCCTGACCACGACGGCCGACCGGCCGCAGACCGCCCCCCGACCGGTCACCCTGCTCCGGCGCCTGCTGGGCGACCAGAACCGCAACCTGTGGTTCTGGGTGTTCGTCGGGCCCTTCGTGCTCGGCCTGGCCATCTTCGTGTACGTGCCGATCGGGTGGTCGGTGTACCTGTCGTTCTTCGACTCCTACAACACCGTCACCCCGACCCGGTTCGTCGGCCTGGGCAACTACGCCGACATGCTGACCAACCCGGCCTTCCGGCAGAGCCTGCTCACCTTCGTGGTGTTCGCCCTGTTCATCGTGCCCACCACGTTCGTGCTCTCCCTGGCCACCGCGCTGCTGGTGGCCAGGGTCGGCCGGTTTCAGGCGTTCTTCCGCTCGGTCTTCTTCCTCCCCGTGGCCTGCTCCTACGTGGTGGCGGCGTTGATCTGGAAGATGTCGATCTGGAACGGGATCCGCTCCGGGCTGGCCAACGCGGTGCTCGGCTGGTTCGGCGCCGACCCGGTGCCCTGGCTGAGCCTGGCCAACCCGCCGTGGTACTGGCTGGTGATCACCACCGCCCGGCTGTGGTTACAGGTCGGCTTCTACATGATCCTCTTCCTGGCCGGGATCCTGCGGATCAGCCCGACCCTGTACGAGGCCGCGGCCATCGACGGCGCGCAGGGCTGGAAGGTGCTGCGCTACATCACCCTGCCCCAGCTGCGGGCCACCTCGACCGCGGTGCTGCTGCTCCTGCTGATCAACGCCTTCCAGGCCTTCGACGAGTTCTGGAACATCCTGTCCTCCTTCGGCAGCTACCCGCCCTACGCCCGGCCGCCGTTGGTGTACCTGTACATCACCGCGCTGGGCTCCGGGCAGGACTTCGGGCACGGCTCGGCCGGGGCGGTGATCCTGACCCTGATCATCGCCCTGGTCGCGATCGGCCAGGGCCGTCTGCTCCGCCTCAGCGCAGGGGAGGACTGAGCCACCGATGCCGATCGTCCGCAGCCGCCGGCAGGCGCGCACCGCCGCGACCGCCCGCTACAGCGCACTCGGCCTGGCCGCGGCGCTCTTCCTGGTGCCCTTCTACCTGCTGGTCCGCAGCGCGCTGATGCCCGAGCAGGACCTGTCCTCACCGCACTTCCTGTGGCTGCCGCCGGTCTGGCAGTGGACGAACCTGACCCAGCTGTTCGCCAACCCGGCCATCCCGATGGCCCGCAGCCTGGCCAACTCGGCGGTGATCGCCGTCACCCAGACGGTGGGCGTGCTGGTCATCTCCGGGCTGGCCGGGTACGGGCTGGCCCGCATCCCGTACCGGTTCGCCGGCGTCGTCTTCTACGCCATCCTGGCCAGCCTGCTCATCCCGGCCTCGGTGACGTTCGTGCCCAGCTTCGTGCTGGTCTCGACCCTGGGCTGGATCTCCACGCTGCGCGGGCTGATCGTGCCCGGCCTGTTCCAGGCCCTGGCCACGTTCTTGTTCCGGCAGTATTTCCTGGCTTTCCCCAAGGAGATCGAGGAGGCCGCCTTCATCGACGGCCTGGGCTGGTGGGGGGCGTTCTGGCGGATCGTGGTGCCGAACTCGGGCGGCTTCGTCGCCGCGATCGGCACCATCACCTTCATCGGCAGCTGGAACGCCTTCCTGTGGCCGCTGGTGATCGGCCGCGACGAGAGCTCCTGGACGGTTCAGGTGGCGCTGTCGACCTTCCTGACCGCCCAGCAGGTGCAGGTCAGCCAGCTGTTCATGGGCGGCCTGGTGGCCATCGCCCCGCTGCTGCTGATGTTCGTGCTGCTCCAGCGGTGGATCGTCGAGGGCGTGGAGCGGACCGGCATCGGCGGTGAGTGAGGCCCCTCAGGTGAGTGAGACCGCCAGGGGATCAGCGCCAGCTTGCCGCCCGGGTGCTGGCCACGGATGACCGCGACGGCGTCCATCGCCTGCTCCAGCGGGTAGCGGCCGGCCATCGGCACCACCAGCTGGCCCCGGCCGGCCAGCTCGGCGCGCACGCCGTCCCGGTAGGCCTGACTGGCGGGCATCGTGCCGGCGATCGCCCGGAAGCCCTCTGCGGCGGCCCGCGACCGGGCCGCGATGGTCACCACCTTGTCCCGGTCGGCGACCAGGGCCAGGGACACGTCGACGGCCTCGTCGGTGCCCACGCAGTCCAGCGCGGCCAGCACGCCGTCCGGGGCCAGGTCGCGGACCCGCTGTTCGAGCCCGGGGCCGTAGGCCACCGGCTCGCCACCGAAGCGGCGCACCTGATCGAACCGGGACGGGACGCCGGCTTGGCCAGCACATCGGCGGCCGGCAGGGTCAACGCCTGCGCCCAGCCGCCGCTGACCCGGAAGGCCAGCACCTCATCACCCACCGCACCGCCGCCGGTGGCGAGCTCGGCGGCCGGGCCGATCGCCGTGAGGACCCCGGCCACCTCATACCCCACCGGCCGGGGGAAGTCGGCCGGTCGCCGACGGCCACGTGCTTGTGATCGGCCGGGTTCACCCCGGCCGCGCGGACCTGCACGGTGACCTCGCCGGGCCCCGGGGCGGGCACCTCCTCCTCCACCAGCTCGAACACCTCGGGCCCGCCGGGCCGGGTCGCGACCCAGTGCTTCAAGCGGGCGCCGCCGCCGCCGACCGGCGTCATCCCGCGCCACCGGTTCCGGCCGGGCCAGCGGCTGCGCCCGGGCCGGAGACGGTCGGACCCGGCTCGCCGCCGGCGAGCCTCGGCAGGTGGTTGGCGTCGGAGTGCCGGGCGATGGTCGCGGTGGCCCGCCGGCAGGCCATCGGGGGCACGTCGGGCACGATGTCCTCCAGGAAGGCGTACCGACGGCGCAGCGAACGGTGGTAGGCGTCCTCGCGGGCGCTGCCGCGGACCGACGTCCACCAGTCGGCGACGTCGCCCCAGCCCGGCGCGGCCAGCGAACCGCCGTACTGCTGCAGGGCCAGCCCCGCGCACAAGGTGGCGAAGGACATCCGCTGCTGCAGCGGCCAGCCGGCCAGCGTGCCGGTCAGCAGGGCGGCCCCGAACACGTCACCGGCCCCGGTGGGGTCGACCTCGTGCACCCGCAGCGAGGGCACCCGGGCCTCCTCGTCGGTGCGTTGGTCGATCCCGATCGCCCCGTTCGCGCCGTCGGTGACCACCACCACCGGCACCAGGTCGGCCAGCGCGTACAAGGCCTCCACGGTCGTGCGGGTGCCCGTGTAGGAGGTCGCCTCGACGGCGTTCGGCACGAACACGTCGCACCGCTCCAGCCGGCTCAGGACGGTGGGCGCCCACCGCTCGTGCGGGTCCCAGCCGACGTCGGCGAACACCTGGGCACCGTCCGCCCGTGCCTGGTCGACCCAGCCCAGACCCCCCGCCGAGGCGCCGGGGAGCTGGCCGAAGGAGGCCTCGTCGGCCAGGTCCACCATCACCGCGCGGGACCGCGGCGGGACGCCGATCAGCTCCCCGGCCGGCAACGGCGCCGGGTGCCCGTGGGAGACCATGCTGCGGTCGTGCTCCACCGACATCGACACGGTGACCGGGCTGTGCCAGTGGTCGAAACGGCGGCTGCGGGACAGGTCGATGCCTTCCTCCTCCAGCGTCCGCCAGCAGAAGTCGGCGTAGTCGTCGTCGCCGAACGCGGCGGCCAGGGAGGTCCGCAGACCGAGCCGGCGGGCGGCCACGGCCAGGTTGGCGATGCCGCCGGGGCAGGAGGCCAGGCCCTCGGCCCACACCTCGGTGCCGGCCGACGGAGCGGCCGGCAACCCGGCGAAGACCATGTCCAGGAACACGGTGCCCCAGATGAACACGTCGGTGTCGGGCGCCCCGGCGTCGGTCGCGTCGTCCCTGCGGGGGGCCAGCGGGTCGAAGGTGTGGTTGGGCATCACCGCCATCCTGCACCCCGCGCCGCCTCCCCGGGCAGCGCCGCGCCCGCCCGAGCGACTCGGTTGGTAGCGTCGCGACGTGGCCTCAGGACTGCAGACCGGACCGGCCGACGGGACCGTGGCGTGAAGCTGGTCGTGCTGGGCGGCGGCGGCTTCCGGGTACCGCTGGTGCACGGCGCGCTGCTGCGCGACTCGGCCGCCCCGCGGGTGCGCGAGGTGGTCCTGGTCGACCCCGACCCGCGCCGGCTGGCGGCGATGCAGGCGGTGCTGGCCGGGCAGGCCGCACAGGCCGCACAGGCCGGTGGGGCAGGGGAGCGGCTCGAGCCGCCCGCGGTCAGCGCGACCACCGACCTGGACGAGGCGCTGCCCGGAGCCGACTTCGTCTTCTCCGCGATCCGGGTCGGCGGCCTGCACGGACGCACGGTGGACGAGCGCGCCGCGCTGGACGTGGGCCTGCTCGGCCAGGAGACCACCGGTGCCGGCGGCGTCAGCTACGGGCTGCGGACGGTGCCGGTCGCGCTCGACGTGGCCCAGCGGGTGGCCCGGGCGGCGCCGGACGCCTGGCTGATCAACTTCACCAACCCGGCCGGCATGGTGACCCAGGCGATGCAGTCGGTGCTGGGGGAGCGGGCGGTCGGGATCTGCGACTCCCCGCTCGGGCTGGCCCGCCGGGCGGCCCGCGCCCTGGGTCGTGACCTGGCCGAGCTGGACGTCGACTACGCCGGGATCAACCACCTCGGCTGGCTGGCCGGCCTTCGGGAGCGGGACGGCGGCCGCGACCTGCTGCCCGGCCTGCTGGCCGATCCCGCCCTGCTGGCCTCGATCGAGGAGGGTGAGCTGTTCGGGGCTGACTGGCTGCAGTCCACCGGGACGCTGCCGAACGAGTACGTCTGGTACTACGACTTCACCCGGGAGGCGGTGGGCACGGTGCTGGCCGCGCCGCAGACCCGGGGGGAGTACCTGCGCGCCCAGCAGGACGGCTTCTACGACGAAGTGGCCGCCGCCCCGCCGGGCCAGGCGTTCACCGTCTGGCAGCAGGTGCGCCGCCAGCGGGACGCGACCTACATGCAGGAGGCGCGGGCCGAGGCGACGTCCGAGCGCGCCCAGGCCGACGTGGACGGCGGCGGTTACGAGGGCGTCGCCCTGGCCCTGATGGCCGCGATCGCTCGCGACGAACCGGCGCGGCTGATCCTGAACGTCCGCAACGGCGCCACCCTGCCCGGGCTGCCTGCGGACGCCGTCGTGGAGGTGCCCTGCCAGGTGGACTCGGCCGGCCCCCGGCCGTTGCCGGTCAGCCCCCTGACCGGGGCCCGGCTGGGGCTGGTGCAGCAGGTCAAGGCGGTCGATGAGCTGGTGCTGCGCGCGGCCCAGGACGGTTCGGCGTCGCTGGCCCTGCAGGCCCTGGCCCTGCACCCGCTGGTGGACTCGGTCAACCTGGCCCGCCGGGTGCTGGCCACCCACCGCGCCGCCCTCCCCGCCCTCTACGCCCACCTCCACTGACCCCCTGCCCCACACTCACCCCCCCCGCCGCGCTGATCATGGGCTGAGGGTTGCCCCCGCCGGCCTGCCGCAACCGTTCACCCATGATCGGCGTCGCAGCCGGTGACCCGAGGCCGGTCGCGTGGAACAGTGGGGCGATGACGACGTTGCCGAACCGGCCCGGCACCGCCCTGGTGGTGATCGACGTCCAGGTGGGAGTGGTGGACGGCGCTCCCGCGCGTGAGCAGGTGATCACCAACATCGGGGCGCTGGTCGAGCGGGCCCGGGCCAGCCGGGTGCCGGTGGTCTGGGTGCAGCACTCCGACGACGGCCTGGCCGAGGGCAGCGAGGCGTGGCAGTACGTCCCCGAGCTGTCCGCCCGGCAGCCGGGGGAGCCGCAGATCCACAAGCACTACGGGGACTCCTTCGAGGACACCGACCTGGAGCAGCAGCTGGCCCGGCTCGGGGTCGGCCGGCTGGTCGTCACCGGGGCGCAGACCGACGCCTGCATCCGGTCGACCCTGCACGGGGCCTTCACCCGCGGCTACGACGTCACCCTGGTCGGCGACGCGCACACCACCGAGGACCTGACCGCCTACGGGGCGCCGCCGCCGGAGCAGGTGATCGCCCACACCAACCTGTACTGGAACTTCCACAGCGCCCCGGGACGGCAGGCGGCCACCGTGACCACCGAGGAGGCGCTGGACCTGCTCAAGGGGTGAGCCGGCCGGCCGGCGTCCGGCCCGGACCTCCTACCCTCGGGCAGATGCGGTGGGACGTGCGCAACCTGGTGCGTGGGGCGAGGGGAGCCGCACCGTTGACCCCGGTCGCGGCGCGGGCCCGGGCGGCCGAGCTCGACCCGGCCACCGTGCACGGAGTGATCGAGCTGAGCATCCGGATCGGGGAGGCCCTGCTCTCCCTCGGTGCGGCCGCCGCCGACGTGACCCGGGCGATCCACCGGGTGCTCGCCAGCTTCGGCCTGTCCGACAGCCAGATCGACGTGACGTTCACCTCCATCACGGTCGCCCACGACCCGGGTGGCACCGGCACCCCGGTGACGGTGATGCGGGTGGCGGGCAACCGGTACGCCGACTACGGGCGGCTGATCCGGGTCCTGGAGCTCACCGACCGGCTGGCCGCCGACCGGGTCGCCGTCCCGGACGCGCCGGCCCGGCTGGAGCAGGCCCACGGCGAGCTCGACGCCGCGCTGGCCGCCCCCTTCCCGTACGGACCCGCGGTGGTCACCGTGGTCCTGTCGGTGATGGCCGCCGCCGTCGCCCTGCTGCTCGGCGGCGGCCCGCTGGTCGCGGTGGTGGCCGGCCTGACCACCGCCGTCATCGACCGTGCGTCGGGCCGGCTCGACCGCTGGGGCCTGCCGGCATTCTTCCGGCAGGCCGCGGGAGCGGCCATCGCGACCGCCGTCGCCGTACTGCTGCTGGTGCTGGTCCCGGCCCTGCCGGTCGAGCTGGCGGGGCTCCCGCCCTCGCTGGTCGTGGCCTCCGGGATCGTCGTCCTGCTCGCCGGGCTGTCGCTGGTCGGGGCAGCCGAGGACGCGATCAGCGGGTTCCCGATCACGGCCAGCGGCCGGGTCTTCGAGGTCGTCCTGCTGACCCTGGGCATCGTCGTCGGGATCGGCGCGGTGCTGGACCTGGCCCGCCGGTTCGGCATCACGCTGAACGTGGTGCAGGACACCGGGGGGTGGGTGCCGCTGCCGGTGCAGGTGGTCAGCGCCGGGGTCGTGGCCGGGGCGTGGGCGATGTCCTCCTACGCTCGGCCGCGGGCGGCGGCCGTGGCCGCGGCGGCCGGGGCGAGCGCCTGGCTCGCCTACTCCCTGCTCTCGCAGGTCAACGTGGGGCCGGCGGTGGCCAGCGCGGGGGCGGCCGTCCTGGTCGGGTTCGGGGCGGAGTACCTGGCGCCGCGGCTGAAGGTCGCCCCGCAGGTGACGGCGGCCTGCGGGATCGTGCCGCTGCTGCCTGGCCTGGCCATCTACCGCGGCCTGTTCCTGCTGGTCGACGAGCGCAGCGGCAGCCTGGTCGCCGGTGGCCAGGAGCTGATCGGGGCGGCGATGATCGGGCTCGGGCTGGCCTCCGGGGTGACCCTCGGCGAGCTGCTCGCGGCGCCGGTCCGGCTGGGCACCCGCGCGCTGCACGTGCCCCGGCGCTGACCTGCCGCAGCGGCACCGGGACACCAGCGGGATAGGGTTTCCTCCGAACCGGCCCCGTCGCAGAGGATGCAGCCCATGACCGAGTCGAGCGGCCCCGCCGCAGGTGCCCTGATCAGCCAGGGCGGCACGTCGCTGGGCATCGAGCTGGGCTCGACGAACATCAAGGCCGTGCTGGTCGACCCGGACGGCCGTCAGCTCGCCAGCGGCTCCCACGCCTGGGAGAACGAGTTCGTCGACCGGCTGTGGACCTACTCCCTGGACGCCGTCTGGTCGGGGATGCAAAAGGCCTACGCCTCGCTGCTGGATGACGCCGAGAAGCGGCACGGCGTCCGGCCCAGCGGCTTCACCGCCCTGGGCGTCTCGGCGATGATGCACGGCTACCTGCCCTTCGACGCCAGCGGTGAGCTGCTGGTGCCGTTCCGGACCTGGCGCAACACCACCACCGAGCGCGCGGCCGGTGAGCTGACCGAGCTGTTCAGCTACAACATCCCGCTGCGCTGGTCGGTCGCCCACCTGTACCAGGCCGTGCTGGACGAGGAGCCGCACGTGCCGCAGGTCGCGTTCCTGACCACGCTGGCCGGGTACGTGCACTGGCGGCTGACCGGCCGCCGGGTGATCGGGGTGGGTGACGCCTCGGGCATGTTCCCGATCGACCCGCAGACCCACGACTACGACGCCGGCCTGCTGGAGAGGTTCGACGGCCTGCTGGCCCAGCGCCACCCCGACCTCCGGCTGGCCGCGCTGCTGCCCGAGGTGCTCACCGCCGGCCAGGACGCCGGCCGGCTGACCGAGGACGGCGCTCGGCTGCTGGACCCCAGTGGCGGGCTGCAGGCGGGCGCGCCGATGTGCCCGCCGGAGGGCGACGCCGGCACCGGGATGGTCGCCACCAACGCCGTCGCCCGGCGCACCGGGAACGTCAGCGTCGGGACCAGCATCTTCGCGATGGCCGTGCTGGAGAAGCCGTTGGAGCGCGTGCACCCCGAGCTGGACATGGTCACCACGCCCTCCGGTGACCTGGTGGCGATGGTGCACTGCAACAACGGGGCCAGCGAGCTGGCGGCCTGGGCCGAGATGTTCGGACAGTTCGCCGAGGCCCTCGGGCACAGCACGCCGGCGGACGAGGTGTTCGGTGTCCTGCTGCGGCAGAGCCTGACCGGCGACGCCGACGCCGGGGGACTGCTGGCCTACAACTATCTGTCGGGGGAGCCGGTGACCGGGCTGGCCGAGGGGCGGCCGCTGGTCGTCCGCACCCCGGACAGTCGGCTGACCCTGGCCAACTTCGTCCGGGCCCAGGTGTACAGCGCGTTCGGCACGCTCAGCCTGGGCATGCGGGTGCTGGCCGGGGAGGACGTCGAGCTGGACGTGATGGTGGCCCACGGCGGGCTGTTCCGGACCGAGGGGGTGGCCCAGCGCCTGCTGGCCGCCGCGCTGGGCATCCCGGTGGCCGTCAACGACAGCGCCGGCGAGGGCGGGGCGTGGGGGATCGCCGTGCTGGCCGCCTACCTCGGGGTGGCGCAGGAGCAGAGCCTGGCGACCTACCTGGAGACGACGGTCTTCGGTGACACCGAGGCGGTCGTGGTGGCTCCCGACCCGGACGACACGGCCGGTTTCGGCGTCTTCCTGGACCGCTTCAAGGCCGGCCTGGCCATCGAGGAAGCCGCGACGACCGCTCTGTAGCACGCCGCAGGGCAGACCTACCGCTCGGTCATGACCGAGCTCGGCCCCTGGGCCCTCACCGTCGGCGCGCTGGCCGCCGTCCTCACCGCCCTGTCACGGCTTGCGGCCAGGGCCCGGCGACGTGGAGCCGGGCGGGACATGATGGGCCCGTTCGACATGATCTGGCGTCCGCACACCTACCAGGTCGAGCAGCAGAGCAAGGCCCAGGAGCAGAGCGGGATCACCAGGCCTTCCCCGGACGCCCGGCTGCAGCCGGGCGAGGCTCGACCGGTAGGTGGATGCCGTTGACCTACCGCGCGTAGCAAGTCGCTGCTACGGTTGCTCCATGAGGACGATCAGTCAGCGTGAGCTCCGCAACGACAGCGGCAAGATCCTCCGCGAGCTGCGCGATGGGGAGGAGTTCGAGGTCACGATCAACGGCAAGAGCTTCGGCATCCTGCGGATGACCCCGCCTCCGGCCGAGCGCCAGCGCTTCGTCAGCGCCGACACTCTCCGATCTCTCTACGCCGAGGCACCACTGAGTGCCGAACAGGCTGACGCCTGGAAGCGGGACGTCCGCGACGTCTTGGACGACGAGCTGGACGACCCGTACACCCGCGCCGACGGCCGTGGAGAACGGTGAACGTGCCAGCAGCCGTTCTCATCGACACCAGCGTGCTCATCGACGGGATCGTCCTCGAAGGTGCTGCCATCTCCATCCTGACCATGTTCGAGTTGGCCGGAGGGATCAACAGCGTCGGTGACCTAGCGCTGCGGGCGGCTCGGCAACGGCGCTACGACGGCGCCGCGAGGGCCTTCGATCCCTTCCCAGTGTCCGGAGGAGTCCTCGAGGCCTACCCCGACATCGACGCTGCTGTGGTGGCCATCGGTCGCAAGCCGAGGCCTCGGCGCCTGGACCTGATGATCGCAGCAACCGCTCGAGCACACGAGCTTCCGCTGGTGACCTCCAACCTGGACGACTACCGAGGGCTGGAGGCGCTGCTGGAGGTGCGAGGCCCCTGACGCGAGGGAGCTGAGCCATCGGCAACGGCACCAACGAACCCGCGGATGGCGCCATGAGCGCGCGTCTACGACCAGCACCAGAGAGATCGCTGACTTCGGCATGGGCTGACATAATGTCGATTATCGGCGAGGCCCTCAGACGTGCACGACCCGCGGTCCGCCGGCCAGCTCGATGACGTCGAAGTCGTCGTCCTGGCTGACGACGTCCAGCCGGTTCGCCAGCGCGACCGCGGCGATCCACAGATCGTTGACCTTCGCTCGTCGGCCCTGCTCAGCGAGCCGGATGCGCAGCTCGGCCCAGCAGCGCGCCGCCTCCGCCGTCACCGGGAGCGGCTCGAGCAGGGACACCGCACCCAGGGTCGCCAGCCGGCGGGAACGCGTCGCGGTGTCCGTGGCGGCCAGCACGCCCGCCTGCAGCTCGGCCAGCGTCACGACGCAGACGGCCGCCTGCTCGGGCAGCGCGTCGACGTTCAGCCGGCGACCCGACTCCCGGGCGATCAGCACGCTGGTGTCCAGCAGGGCTGCCGGGTCGTCAGCGCTCACAACGGGCCCAGGTCCTCGGTCGTCTCACCGGCCAGCCGGTCCAGGTCCCGGGTCAACCCGGGGTCGGCCTGATGGTCGGTGAGCAGCGCGAGCAGGTCGGCCCTGGCGAGGAACTGCGGGCGCAGACCACGGACGGGACCGAGCTCGGCGACCGCCCTGCCGTTGACGGTGATGGTCACCCGGTTGCCGTCGGAGACCTGGCGGAGGATCTCCGCGGTGTGGTTGCGCAGGTCGCGGGAGGCTACCGAGGTCATGTGCGCAAGCGTAGCACTTCTGCCACGTCGAGACGGTGGAACGGTTGGCCCCGACCGGTCCGCGACGTCAGTCCAGGCAGAACTCGTTGCCCTCGACGTCCTGCATGACGATGAACCCGGCCTCCAGCGCCCCGTCCGGGTCGACCCGGCGGACCTGCGTCGCCCCGAGGCCGACCAGCCGGTCCGCCTCGGCCGACAGCGCCGCCATCCGCTCCTCGCCACGCAGGCCCGGCGCGGCCCGCACGTCCAGGTGCACCCGGTTCTTGGCCGTCTTGCCCTCGGGCACCTGCTGGAAGAACAGCCGCGGTCCGCCGTCGCCCTCCGGCGGCTCGGCCGCGAACCTCGAGTTGCGCTGCTCGGGCGGCACCCCCCAGGCCTGCAGGGCCGCGTCCCAGCTGTCGAACCCGGCCGGGGCCGGCTGCGGGTGGTAGCCGAGCACCGCGCACCAGAACGTCCCGACCCTCTCGGGGTCGGCGCAGTCGACGGTGACCTGGACCGCTCGCACGCTCACCCGCCCGACGCTACCCAGCCCCGGCGACCCCCGGAAGCCCTGGGAACCGCCCCGCCCGCGTCTCATCCTGAGACCGCAAGGACGGCAGCTAATCTTGAGCCGGTCAAGACAGGCAGCTAGGGTTGTGGTCATGGCAGTGGAGCTGGAGGGTCGGTTGCGCGCCGCCTCGCTGCGCGTGACGCGGCCCCGGCTGGCGGTGCTCGCCGTGCTGGAGGATCACCGACACGTCGACACCGACACCGTCCTGGCCCTGGTCCGGGCGGACCACCCCTCGATCTCCCACCAGGCGGTCTACGACGTGCTGCGCGCGCTCACCGACGCCGGGCTGGTGCGACGCATCCAGCCCGCGGGGGCCACCGCGCGCTACGAGACCCGGGTGGGCGACAACCACCACCACGTCGTCTGCCGGACCTGCGGCGTCATCGCCGACGTGGACTGCGCCGTGGACTACTCCCCCTGTCTGACCGCCTCCGACGACCACGGCTTCGTGGTGGAGGAGGCGGAGGTCGTCTACTGGGGCACCTGCCCCGGCTGCGCGACGGAACCGACCGAACCGACCGTGAACTGATCCGTCAGGTGGAAGGAAGCAGATGAGCGAGATGCAGGAGAACGCCCCCGCCAGCCCGCAGGGCGTCGACCAGATGGAGGCGTCCGGCTGCCCGGTCGCCCACGACTCCGCCACCGCGAACGGCAGCGAGAGCGAGAACCCGGCGATCGACTCCCCCACCCCGAAGACCGGCGGCCGGCCGCGCACCAACCGGGACTGGTGGCCCAACCAGCTCGACCTGTCGGTGCTGCACGCCCACTCCCCCAAGGCCAACCCGCTGGGCCCGGACTTCAGCTACGCCGAGGAGTTCGCCACGCTCGACGTCGAGGCGCTGAAGCGTGACGTCATCGAGGCGCTGACCACCAGCCAGGACTGGTGGCCGGCCGACTTCGGCCACTACGGGGGCCTGATGATCCGGATGAGCTGGCACTCCGCCGGCACCTACCGGATCGAGGACGGCCGGGGCGGCGCCGGCGACGGCGGTCAGCGGTTCGCGCCGCTGAACAGCTGGCCCGACAACGCCAACCTGGACAAGGCGCGCCGGCTGCTGTGGCCGGTCAAGCAGAAGTACGGCCAGAAGGTCTCCTGGGCCGACCTGCTGGTGCTGGCCGGGAACGTGGCCCTGGAGTCGATGGGCTTCACGACCTTCGGCTTCGGCTTCGGCCGCGAGGACATCTGGGAGCCCGAGGAGATCTTCTGGGGGCCCGAGGACACCTGGCTGGGCGACGAGCGCTACGTCAGCGACGCCGAGATGTCCCCCACCGTCGGCGCCACCGAGATGGGCCTGATCTACGTCAACCCGGAGGGACCGCGCGGCAGCGGCGACGCCAAGGCGGCCGGCCCCTTCATCCGGGAGACCTTCGCCCGGATGGCGATGAACGACGAGGAGACCGTCGCCCTGATCGCCGGCGGTCACACCTTCGGCAAGACCCACGGCGCGGGCCCGGCCGACGACCACGTCGGCCCCGAGCCCGAGGCCGCCCCGCTGGAGAACCAGGGCCTGGGCTGGCTGAGCAGCTACGGCACCGGCAAGGGCCCGGACACCATCACCAGCGGCCTGGAGGTGACCTGGACCGACCGGCCCACCGAGTGGAGCAACCGCTACTTCGAGATCCTCTTCGGCTATGAGTGGGAGCTGACCACGAGCCCGGGCGGCGCCAAGCAGTACGTGGCCAAGGACGCCCCGGAGATCATCCCGGACGCCTACGACCCGTCGGTCAAGCACCGACCGACCATGCTGGTCACCGATCTGTCGCTGCGCTACGACCCGATCTACGAGCCGATCTCGCGCCGGTTCATGGAGCACCCGGACGAGTTCGCGCTGGCCTTCGCCAAGGCCTGGTACAAGCTGCTGCACCGCGACATGGGCCCGGTCAGCCGCTTCCTCGGCCCGTGGGTGCCCGAGCCGCAGCTGTGGCAGGACCCGGTGCCGGCGGTCGAGGGCGAGCTGGTCGGCGAGCAGGACGTCGCCACGCTGAAGACCAAGGTGCTGGAGTCCGGGCTGAGCACCACCCAGCTGGTCTCCACCGCCTGGGCCTCGGCCGCCAGCTTCCGCTCCACCGACAAGCGGGGTGGCGCCAACGGCGCCCGGATCCGGCTGGAGCCGATGCGCAGCTGGGAGGTCAACCAGCCCGAGCAGCTCGCCTCGGTGCTGGCCACGCTGGAGGGCATCCAGCGCGACTTCAACGCCGCCGGCGGCGCCCAGATCTCCCTGGCCGACCTGATCGTGCTGGCCGGTTCGGCGGCGGTGGAGAAGGCAGCCCGCGACGGCGGGGTCGAGGTGAGCGTCCCGTTCCACCCGGGCCGCACCGACGCCAGCCAGGAGCAGACCGACGTCGAGGCCTTCCGGGTCCTGGAGCCGCGGGCCGACGGGTTCCGCAACTACCTGCGCCCGGGTGAGAAGACCCAGCCCGAGACGCTGCTGGTCGACCGGGCGTACATGCTCAGCCTGAGCGCCCCGGAGATGACCGTCCTGGTCGGTGGGCTCCGGGCGCTGGGCGCCAACGTCGGCGGCGCCCAGCACGGGGTGCTGACCGACCGGCCCGGTGTGCTCACCAACGACTTCTTCACCAACCTGCTCTCCACCGGCGCCCGGTGGAAGGTGTCGCAGTCCGGGGAGCACGTGTACGAGATCCGGGAGGGCGCCGGCGAGGACGTCCGGTGGACGGCCACCGCGGTCGACCTGGTCTTCGGCGCCAACGCCCAACTGCGCGCGGTGTCGGAGGTCTACGCCGCTGAGGGCGCGCAGGCCCGGTTCGTGACCGACTTCGTCGCCGCCTGGACCAAGGTCATGGAGCTGGACCGGTTCGACCTGCGCTGAGCCGGCACCGGACCTGACCCGGCCCCTGTCGACGGGCCCGGCCGACCCTCTGGGCCGGCCGGGCCCGTCCGCGGTGCAGTCCGCGTCCATCCCGGTGTGGTGCAATGCCGCCAGAGTCACCGCGACGGCGCGGTCGAGCACGCCCACGACCGGCCAGGAGGACCAGGTGCACGACCTCGACCAGACCGCTGCTCGCTCACCGGGAGTCACCCCGGCTCGCCGCGGCCGACGGCGCCTGCGCTGGGTCGCCGTCCTGACCCTGCTGCTGGCCGCCGCCGGGCTGGCCGGCCTGCGGGTCGTGGCGCACCCGACCTACCCGCGCGCCGAGACGGCGGACGTGGTCGACGTGATCGGCCCGCCGTTCCCGAGCCGGATCGCGGTGGCGCACCGGCTGCTGGCCGAGGGGCGGGCCAAGGCCCTGGTCATCACCGCCTTCGACCACCAGCCGTTCCGCCGCTCGGACCTGGCCGACTGCAGCCGTCCGCAGCCCTACCCGGTGTACTGCGTCACCCCGGACCCGCTGACCACCCAGGGAGAGTCCCGGGTGCTGGCCGCGCTGGCCCGGCAGAACGGCTGGACCAGCGCCACCGTGGTCACCCAGACCTTCCACGTGGCCCGCGCCGAGGACATCATGGCCAGGTGCTTCCCGGGCCGGGTGGGCATGGCCGTGGACCGCTCGCACGTCCCGGCGCTGGAATGGGTCTACCAGTACGCCTACCAGGTCGCCGCGTTCGCCAAGCTCGCCGTGCTGCGGGCGGTGCAGGGCAAGGACTACTGCACCGAGAGCGGCCGGCAGGTGGTCACCACCCGGCAGGTCAGTTGAACCAGTGGCCGACGACTCCGCCGGCGATCAGGGTCCGGTTGTCCTCGTCCCACATGCAGACCGCGTCCGTGCCCAGGATGGCGACCAGCGCGGCGGCCGCCGCCGGGCTGGGCGTGACCACGTGGTGCTCGGAGTCGACGGTCACGATCATGAACGAGAACCGGCCGTCCTCGCCGTCGCCACCCGCCTCCCAGTTGGCGTTCACGACCTGGACGCGCTTGGTGCCCTCGCTGGCTCCGCTCATCCGGCCACAGTACGGCCTGTGCGCAGCCGTGACAGGCTGATCACGTGGACCCCACCGAGCCGCTGGACGACGTGCGCGTGCCGGCGTCGGTGCAGGCCGCGATCGGGCCGGACGCGACGCCGACGCCGGTGTGGCGCAACGACCTCGGCGGCCTCACCTTCGAGGTCACCGACCCGAGCGGCCGCACGTTCCTCAAGTGGGCACCGGCCGGCTGCGGGCTGGATCTGGACGTCGAACGCGAGCGGCTGGCCTGGGCCGGCCGGTTCACCGCGGTGCCCACCGTGCTGGCCCACGGCCAGGACCAGGAGGGCAGCTGGCTGCGCAGCCGGGCGCTGCCTGGCGCCAGCGCCGTCCGGCCGCCCTGGCTGGCGCGTCCCCAGGCCGCGGCGACCGCCATCGGCCGGGGCCTGCGGCATCTGCACGACGTCCTGCCGGTGCCGGACTGCCCGTTCTCCTGGGACGCCGCGGGCCGGGCGCAACGGGCCCGGGAGCGCGGCCACCTGGACCCCGCGCAGTGGCACCGCGACCATGCCGGGCTGACCCTGCGCCAGGCCCTGGACCGGCTGGCCGACGTCCCGCCGGTGGACCGGCTGGTGGTCTGCCACGGCGACCCGTGCGCGCCCAACACCCTGATCGGTGCCGACGGACGATGCACCGGTCACGTCGACCTGGGCGCTCTGGGGCTGGCCGACCGGTGGGCCGACCTGGCGGTGGCCACCTGGAGCCTGGACTGGAACTACGGGCCCGGCTGGGGGCCGACCCTGCTGCGGGCGTACGGGGTCGATCCTGACCCGGCGCGCACGGCCTACTACCGGCTGCTGTGGGACCTGAGCCCCTGAGTCGGCCGCCTCGTCAGGGGTCGGGAGTCGGGGGGTCGGGAGTCGGGAGGTCGGGGGGTCGGAGGGTCGGAGGGTCAGGGGGTCGGGGCCAGGGTCGACAGCCAGTCCAGGACCAGCGCCCAGCACCGCGACCCCGGGTCCAGGTGGGCCAAGTGGTCCTCGCCCTCCACCAGTTCCAGCCGCACCTGGTCGCCGGCCGCGCGGGCGGTGAGGGCGAAGGTCTGCGACTGGTCGGCCGGCACCGCCGCGTCCTGGGTGCCGCTGACGCACAGGATGGGCACCGACAGCGGGAGCAGGGCGGTCGGGGAGACGTTGGCGTACCCGGCCGGGTCCTGCTCGGGGGTGGCCCGCATCAGGTCCAGCACGGCGCCGTCACCGAACCGGCGGTGGGCCCCGGCGACCAGGTCGGTGACCCCCGCCTGGCTGACCACCGCACCGGGCCGCAGCACCGGGTCGGCGCCGACCGAACCGGTCGGCAGCCGGTGCCGTCCCGCGCCCCACAGGGCCAGCGCGCCGCCGGCCGAGTGCCCGATGAGCACCGGGCGGCCCACCGTCAGGCCCTGCCGGGGACCGACCTCAGCCAGCAGGTCCAGGGCCGCCGCGACGTCCTGGTAGGTCTGCGGCCAGCCCCCGCCCGCGGTCGGGCCCTCCCCCACCGCGCGGTAGTCCACGTTCCACACGGCCCAGCCGCGGTCGACCAGGTCGGCGGCCACCGCCTGCTGCAGCGAACGGTCCCGCGCCGCGCGCCAGAACCCCCCGTGCACCATCACCGCCAGCCGGTCGGGGGTTCCCTGCGCAGGGGTGAGCAGGTCCGCGACCTGGCAGCGGGCCTGGTCGGCGTAACGGAAGGTGGCGACCCGGGGTGCTGACACCCGGCCGAGGCTACCCACCCCGGGTGAGCGCCGGGCCGCCGGCAGCGGCTACCGCGACCGTTCCCCCGTCCGGCGGCCGGGCGCCTGCGAGCGGGTCAATCCCGGCGCGCAGGTGCCGACACAAGGGCAGTGGCGGCGCCGACGGACCAGCACGAGGTGACCTCCTCGGCGCCGCGGCGGCGGCCCACGACGGGACTTCGCACGGTGGGCGCGCTGCTGCTCACCCTGGCCGTGGCCGGCCCGACCCCGCCCGCGCCCGCCGCTCGCGCCGTCGACGCACCGCCCGCCCGGCCGACCGAGGCCGTCACGGCCGCGCCGGCGGAGGGCCAGGTGGGTGCTGCCGGCGCTGCCGCCGACCTGGCGGCCGAGCAACAGCGGGCGGCCGAGCAGGAGCGGGCGTCCGCTTTGGCCGCGGCGGCGTCCGCGCACCAGGATCTGGCGGCGGCCCAGGCCCAGCTGGCCGCGCTGTCCCTGCGCGCGGCCGGTGCTCTGGAGGCCTACGCGAGTGCGGTACGCCGCCAGCAGTCCGCGACCCAGGCCGAGGACGCCGCACAGCAGCAGCTCGCCCAGGCCGGGCTGGCCGCCGACGCGGCGCACCGCGACCTGGCCCGGTGGGCGCGCGCCGCCTACATCGACGGCCCGCTGGCGGACAGCCCGCTGGCGGTGCTGCTGCTCACCGGCGCCGGGACGGCCGACCTGGACGAGCGGCTGGCGGCGGTGGCTGCCGTCGGCCGCAGCCGGGACCGCGCGCTGCGGGCCGGCCGGGCCACGGAGCTGGACCGGGCCCACGCCGTCACCGCCGCGGCCGCGGCCACCACCCTCGCGGTCCGCGCCCAGAACGCGGCCGCGTCGGCCAGAGCGGACAGCGACGCCGCGGTCACCGCCCAACGCCAGGCGGTGCTGGCGGTGGCCGCGCAGGCCGCGATGGCCGACGACCGGGCCGTCGACGCCACGCAGCGCGCGGCCGGGGCCGGGCCGCCCGTGACCGGCTCCCCGTTCACCGCGGGCGGCCTGCGCGTGGGGGCCGGCGACCCGGCGGGGTCCGTCGGGTCGGCGCGCCCGGCCGCCCCGGTCAACCCCGCCTGCCCGAACGCGCCCACCGACCTCAGCTCCTACCCCAACGGGCGGATCCCGGACCAGGCGTTGTGCCCGTTGGGGTCCGCGCCCGGGCACCGGTTGCGGGCCGACGCGGCCGCCGCCTTCGAGGCGATGAGCGCCGCGTACGGCACGGTGTTCGGCTCCCCGATCTGCGTCACCGACTCCTACCGCAGCTACGCCGCCCAGGTGGACGTCTACGCCCGCAGACCGGCCCTGGCGGCGCGGCCGGGCACCAGCGACCACGGCTGGGGCACGGCTGTGGACCTGTGCGGCGGCGTGCAGTCCTTCAGCACGGCCCAGCACCGGTGGCTGGTCCTCAACGCGCCACTGTTCGGGTGGTTCCACCCGGCCTGGGCCGAACCGGGCGGCTCGCGGCCCGAACCGTGGCACTTCGAGTTCGGCGGCTGACCGGCACCGCGGGAGCGGACCGGCCAGGATGTGCCGGGTGAGCCTGACCACCGATCGATGGCCGGACCTGCAACGCCGACGCCGGCTGCAGCGCAGCTGGTACTGGTACGACTGGGCCAACTCCGCATACGTGACCACCACCGGCACCGTGCTGCTCAGCCCGTACCTGACCACGGTGGCCAGGCGAGCGGCCTGCCCCGGGCAGTCCACCGACGCCGTCTGCGCGGCCACCCTGCAGGTGCTCGGGATCCCGGTCGCGCCGGGCTCGCTGGCCCTGTACGCGGTGACCGTCACCACCCTGCTGTCGGCGGTGCTGCTGCCGGTGGTGGGCGCCGTGGCCGACACCTCCGGCCGGCGCCGGGAGCTGCTGGCCGGCTTCGCCTGGGTGGGTGCCGCCGCGGCGACGGCCATGGTGGCCATCACCGGCGACCGCTGGCAGCTGGGCGTGCTGCTCCAGCTGGTGGCCGGCATCTGCCTGGGCAGCTCGCTGGTGGTCTACGACGCCATCCTGTGCGACATCGCCACCCCCGACGAGCGGGACCGGGTCTCCACCCGCGGCTGGGCGCTGGGCTACGCGGGCGGTGCGCTGCTGCTGGTGGCCAATCTGGCCCTGGTCCTGGGGCACGACGCCGTCGGGGTCAGCACCGAGACCGCCGTCCGGGTCAGCCTGTGCTCGGCCGGCCTGTGGTGGGCGGCGTTCACGGTGGTGCCCTTCGTGGGTCTGCGCCGGCTGCCGCCCAGCGCCACGGCGCAGCCGTCGACGCAGGGCCGGGCCCCGACCTGGGCGGCCCGGACCGGCGCGGCCTTCGGCCAGCTCGCGCGGACCGTGCGTCACCTGGCCGGGTACCGCCAGACCTGGCTGTTCCTGCTGGCCTACCTGTTCTACAACGACGGCATCCAGACCGTGATCTACGCGGCCAGCCTGTACGGCAAGGAGGAGCTCGGGCTGCCGGAGTCGGCGCTGATCACCACGATCCTGGTCGTCCAGGTCGTGGGGTTCGCCGGCGCCCTGGCCTTCGGCCGGCTGGCCGCGCTGATCGGGGCCCGGCGCACCGTGCTGATCGGCATCCTGGCCTGGTCGGTGGTGATCGCCGCGGGCTACCTGCTGCCGGCCGGCCGGCTGCTGCCGTTCGTGGGCCTCGGGGCGGCGATCGGGCTGGTGCTCGGCGGCACGCAGTCGCTGTCCCGGTCGCTGTTCAGCCAGCTGGTGCCGCGCGGCAAGGAGGCGGAGTACTTCAGCCTGTACCAGGCCGCCGAACGAGGCACGAGCTGGTTCGGCACCCTGGCCTTCGGCCTGACCTTCCAGATGACGGGAAGCTACCGGCAGGCCATCCTGGTGCTGCTGGCCTTCTTCCTGATCGGTGGCGTGCTGCTGACCCGGGTGGACGTCGCGCGGGGCGCGGCGGAGGCCGGCAACCCCGTGCCGAGCCGGGCCTGACCCGGTGCGCCCGCGCGCCCGCTCCCCGGGCCCGGAGTCTGTGAGGAGGATGTGAGGCGTCTGCTGAAGGTCCGAGTGTCGCACCGGCGCGGAACAGCCCGCGTGAACGGCTCGTTGCACACGTGTGAAGGACATCCACCACGCTCTCGGAGGTGAACAACGATGAGCGACCGCAACCTACGCGGAACCCGCTTGGGGGCCAACAGCCTCGAGAGCGACTCCGGCGTCGAGCCCGCCGCGCGGCAGGCCGTCGTGTACCACTGTGAGCACGGTCACACCATGACCGTGCCGATGGCCATCGAGGCCGACGTGCCGCCGACCTGGGAGTGCCGGTGCGGCGCCCAGGCCATCCGCAAGGACGGCATCGCGCCCGACCTGAAGCCCGGACGCCCGGCCCGGACGCACTGGGACATGCTGCTCGAACGCCGCACGGTGGCCGAGCTGGAGGAGCTGCTCGAGGAACGGCTGGAGCTGCTGCGCAGCTCGGGCCGGCTGGGCAACCAGCGACGCAGCGCCTGAACCACCACACCCGCACCACGCACGTCCCCGCCTCAGGCGGGCCCCGGTCGGCCGGTCACCGCGCAGGTGGCCGGCCGTCGTCCGTACCCGGGCCGAGGACCTCGCCGCGCACCACGCCGTCGGGATCCCCCGACGGGCCCGCCTGCCCCGGTGGCTCCACGACCTCCCCGGTGACCACGGCCCCGCCGCCCGACCACCCGCTCCACCAGCCGGCCGACCCGCCGGCCGACCCGCCGGGTCCGCCCATCCGGCGCCAGGTCGCGGTGGTCAGCCGGTCCAGCCGGCGCCCGGCCCGGGAGAGCACCAGGTCCGCCACCGGCGGGATGAGCAGCACCAGCCCGACCAGGCCGGTCAGGAAGCCGGGCACGAACAGCAGCGCCCCGGCCAGCAGGCGCACCACCGTCCGGCCCGCCTGCCGCGGGACCGTCATCGAGGCCGAGGGCCGGCCGGTCGCCGGCTCGGGGCGAAGCCCGGCGCCGGCCCGCCGGATCACCCCGGCCCCCAGCACGGAGAGCAGCACCAGCGCCAGGATCGTCGTCCCCGCCCCCAGCCACAGACCGACCCGGACGGCCACCGCCACCTCGGCCACCGGCAGCAGCAGGAGCAGCAGCAGGGCCACGCGCAGCCGGCGCGTCGGGCGCCGTCCGACCGGTGAGGCGTTCACGGTCGGGCCCGGCGCCGCAGGTCGCTCAGCAGCCGGCGGACCTGGTCGGCCCGTTCCCTGGCCCCCCACTGGGTGACCCGCCACAGCGCCTCGACCACGATCTCCTGGCTCATCTTGCTGGTGCCCTGCTCGCGCTCGACGAACGTGATCGGCACCTCGACCACGCTCAGCCCGGCCCGCAGCGCCCGCCAGGCCAGGTCGACCTGGAAGCAGTAGCCCTGGGAGGCGACGTCACCGAGGTCAAGCTTCTCCAGGGCGCTACTGCGGAACACCCGGTACCCGCCGGTTGCATCCCGCAGCGGGATCCCCAACGCCAGCCGGGTGTAGAGGTTGCCGCCCCGGGAGAGCAACGCCCGCGAGACCGGCCAGTTCACCACCGCGCCCCCCGGTACCCAGCGCGCCCCCAGCACGACGTCGGCGCCGGCCTGGATGCGTTCCAGCATCGCCGGCAGGTGCTCGGGCCGGTGTGAGCCGTCGGCGTCCATCTCGACCAGCACCTCATACCCCCGCTCCAGGCCCCACGCGAAGCCGGCCAGGTAGGCCGCGCCCAGCCCGGCCTTGCCCGGCCGGTGCAGGACGTGCACCCGCTCGTCCCGCGCGGCGAACTCGTCGGCGAGCTCGCCGGTGCCGTCCGGGCTGTTGTCGTCGGCGACGAGGACATGGGCCTGTGGCACAGCATCCTGCAGCCGCGTCAGTACCCTCGGTAGCGTCTCGCGCTCGTCGTACGTCGGGATGATCACCAGGGTGCGGGCGGAGACGGCCATCGCTCCATCTTGCCCCGGAATCGGCCCGTCGGCCTTCACCGGCGCTCAGCGGGCCGCTCGGCGGCCGTCGGCGCCCCGCGACCGGTCGGCGACCGGCGCCGGGCCGCGGCGCCCCGGGCCCAGGCCAGCGCCAGCAGCAGCGCGCCCAGCCCGGACAGCAGCCCCTGGGTCCAGCCGCCGAGCCGGACGGCGAGGGTGCGCCCGGTCTCCAGCGGCAGCGACGCCTGCAGCACCTGCTGGGTGAACAGGCCGCTGCGGGCCACCTGCGTGCCGTCGGGCAGGAACAGCGCGCTCACCCCGACCGTGGAGACGTGCACCAGCGCGCGTCCGGTCTCCACCGCCCGCAGCCGGGACATGGCCAGCTGCTGCACGCTCTCGTCGGAGTAGCCGAAGGTGGCGTTGTTGGTCGGCACCACCAGCAGCTGGGCGCCCTCCTCGACGGCCCGCCGGACCAGTGGGTCGTAGGCGACCTCGAAGCAGATCGCCGTCCCGACCCGGACGCCGGCCAGCGGCACCACCGAGGGCCCGGTGCCGGCCGCGAAGTCGCGGCTCACCAGGTCGACCTTGTCGCTGAAGTGCCGGAAGAAGGAGCGGTAGGGGATGTACTCGGCGAACGGCGCCGGGTGGTGCTTGACGTACATGGCCTGCGGCCCCGGATGCCCCGAGGCGTCGGTGCCCCACACGATGGCTGCGTTGCTGAGCATCCCCGCGGGCTGCTCCAGCACGGCTCCGACCAGCACCGGGGCGTTGATCGCGTCGGCCGCCTGCTGGATGACCGCGGCGGCGTCGGGGTTGCGCAACGGGTCGATGTCGGAGGAGTTCTCCGGCCACAGCACCAGGTCGGGCGCCGTCGCCCGGCCCTCACGCACCCGCTGCGCCAGCGCGACGGTGGCCGAGACGTGGTTGTCCAGCACCGCGCGCCGGCGGGCGTTGAACTCCAGCCCCGGCTGCGGGACGTCGCCCTGGACGGCGGCCACCTGCACGTGCGGCCCGCGCCCCGGCGTGTCGTGGACCAGCGGCACGAGCGGCCCGGCGGCCAGCAGCGCCGGCACGGCGACCAGCGCACCCAGCAACCGGAGCGGACGCCGCGCGGCCGCGGCGCGGGCCGCCACCGCCAGGCCCCCCCCGAGCAGGGCCACACCGAAGGAGACCAGCGGTGCACCGCCGAGCGCGGCCAGCCCGAGCAGCGGCCCGTCGGACTGGCTGAAGGCCAGCCGGCCCCAGGGGAAGCCGCCGAACGGCTCGGTGGAACGGGCCCACTCCTGCCCGGCCCACAGCCCGGCCACGGCCAGCGCGGTGCCGAACGGGCCGCCCGGCGCCCGCCAGGCCAGCGGCAGCAGGGCACCCACCGCGGCCAGGAACAGCGACTCCAGCACCGACAGCGCCATCCACGGCAGCAGGCCGACGTAGATGCCCGACCAGTGCAGCATCGGGATGAACGAGGCCAGGCCGAAGACGAGGCCGAGCAGCGCGCCGGTTCGCGCGGGCACGCCACGGCAGGCCAGCGCCAGCGCCCCGACGGCCGGGGCGGCCAGCCACCACCAGCCGGTGCCCGGGAAGGCCAGGCACAGCGCGACCCCGGCGAGCAGCGCCACGGGCAGCCGCACCAGGACCGACGGCGACGGCGTCCCGGCGCTCTGCCGGGGCACCGCGGCGCCGGACCGGAGCAGGCTCGAGGTCACCAACCGATGGTAGGTGAGCCGGTGACGGGCCGGCTGCCGCCCTGTCGCAGCGGTCGAGCGCGCCGCGGTGGACCGGTCGGGCTCACGGATACCCTTCGTGCCGCAGGACCGGCGCACAGGATGTGCGCGACCCCCGTTGTCTACTGGGTCCGTGAGCCCGACCACTGCCCACCGGCGCCGGCCGCTGGCCGACCGGCCGCCTTGTGAAGGTGAGCGGCCGAGAACGAACGTAGCGGCTCCAGCAGCCCTGTCAACCGGCCGCTGACCTGCGGCAATGCGCGTCGATGCAGGTCAGGCGGCAGGTGCCGGCACGCCCTGGATGACGGATTCGTCCACCTCCGGCGGCGTGTCGCCACCGGGTCTTGGCGTGGGTGCGTCGATACGGTTGCCGCCCCCGTGGGTGACCTCACTGAGGGTAGGGTCCAGGCGTCCAT
Source organism: uncultured Actinomycetota bacterium (assembly GCA_963821825.1). Taxonomy (GTDB): domain Bacteria; phylum Actinomycetota; class Actinomycetes; order Actinomycetales; family Kineosporiaceae; genus CAWGFD01. The sequence goes on along the minus strand of CAWGFD010000002.1, from coordinate 2,602,789 downwards.
GGCGAACCGATCGGGAGGTGCGGTGAGGCCGTACCAGCTCATCCGCTGGCTGCTCAACGTGGTCTTCCGCGTGGCCTGGCGGCCGACCATCACCGGTGTCGAGCACATCCCGGCCCATGGTCCGGTGATCATCGCCAGCAACCACCTGTCGTTCATGGACAGCATCGTCATCCCGCTGGCCGTGCCGCGTCGGGTGCGCTTCCTGGCCAAGGCGGAGTACTTCGAGGGAACCGGGTGGCGGGGCCGGACGACGGCGCTGTTCTTCTCCGCGGTGGACGCCGTCCCGGTCCGGCGGGACAACCAGCGTGACTCGATGGCCTCCCTACAGACCGCCCTCAGCGTGCTGCGGACGGGGCAGGCGTTCGGCATCTACCCCGAGGGCACCCGGAGCCGGGACGGCCGGCTGTACCGCGGCCGGACCGGGGTCGGCTGGCTCGCGCTGACCTCCGGGGCACCGGTGGTGCCGGTCGCCCTGGTCGGCACCGACGTGATGCAGCCGCCGGGCACCAACGGCCTGCACCTGTGCCGGGTCCGGGTCAGCTTCGGCCCGGCGGTCGACCCCGCTCCCTGGGTCGAGCAGGTCCGCCTTCAGGGCGGCGCCGGGAAGGCGCGCCGGGAGATCACCGACGCCGTGATGGCCGGGATCGCGGCGCTCAGCCCGCAGCCGCTCGCCGGGAGCTACAACGAGCGGCCCGCCGCCGAGGACGCCGAGCCGCTGCTGGAGTGATCGTGCAGCACCCGCCCGGCCAGCACCGTGCGCAGGCAGAGCGGGGCCGGCACGCCCGGGGTCAGGTCCGGCAGGCCAGGGGTACCCGACCGAGGGTCGGTGCTCCAGGCCTGCACCCGGTCGTCAGGGGCCTGGACCACCAGGTCGCCGGCCCGCCAGATCGCGAAGGTGGCGGGTGCGCCGATCCGCAGCACCCCCTCCCGGTCGCTGCCGCCGGCCCGCCAACCGCCGCGGGTGTGCGCGGAGAACGCCGCCCGGGCGCTGATCCGCGACTCCGCCCGGAAGTGGAAGGCCGCCGCCCGGACCGCCTCCCAGGGGCCCAGCGGGGTGACCGGGCTGTCCGAACCCAGCGCCAGCGCCACCCCGGCCGCGCTCATCGGGCCCAGCGCGTTGGAGGCCAGCGAGCGGCCGGCGCCCAGGCGCTGGGCGTACAGCTGCTGCTCGCCGCCCCACATCGCGTCGAAGACCGGCTGCACGCTGGCCAGCACGCCGTGCTCGGCCAGGGCCCGGACCGCCTGCTCGTCGGCGAGCTCCACGTGCTCCAGCCGGTGCCGGGCGGCGCGCAGCTGCTGCGCGCCGGCGACCTTCGCCGCCTGCCGGATGCCCTCCACCGCCGCGGCCAGCCCGGCGTCCCCGATCACGTGGAAGCCGCCCTGCACCCCGGCCCGGGTGCAGGCCACCAGGTGGTCCCGGATCTGCTCGGGCTCCAGGTACAGGTGCCCACGGTGCCCGGGGGCGTCCAGGTAGTCCTCGCGCAGCGCCGCTGTGCGGGAGCCGAGCGAGCCGTCCACGTTCAGGTCGCCGGCCAGCCCGGCCAGCCGGCCCCCGAACCGCTGCACCAGCTCACGGGCCTGGTCCTCGTGGCCGACCAGCTCGCCCCGGTAGGGCAGGACCTGCGGCACGTCGTGCGCCGCGGCCAGCTCCAGCAGCCCCAGCAGGTCCTGCTCGGGGGCGATGTGCGGGGCGGACATCTCGTGCACGGCCACGATCCCGACCCGGGCGGCCGCACGCAGCGCGGCCAGCTGCACGTGCTCGCGGTGCGCGGGCGCCAACCGGCGGGTGACGTCCCGGACGGCGTGGTGCGCCTCACGCTCGACGCGCCCGTCCTCTGTCCAGCCGTCGTGCTGGTCGGCGCCGCTGGCCCGGGCCAGCGCGCTGGAGACCAGACCCGAGTGCACGTCCATCCGGCACAGGTACACCTCCCGGCCGCCACCGGCGCGGTCCAGCTCGGCCCGGGTCGGTGGCCGACCCTCGGCCAGCAGCTGCTCCTGCCAGCCGTGCCCCATCACCCGCATCCCGGCCGGCGCGGTCGCCGCGGCGGCGGCGACCAGGTCCAGGATCTCGGTCACCGACCGGGTCCGGGTCAGGTCCACCCCGGTCAGCAGCAGCCCGGTCTCGGTGGTGTGCAGGTGCGCGTCGACGAACCCCGGGGCCAGCAACGCGCCGTCCAGGTCCACCACCTGGACGCCGTCGTCGGCGGCCAGCAGCGCGTCCGCCGCCTGCTCGCCACCCAGCCAGGCGATCGTGCCGTCCTGCTCGAGCAGGGCGCTGGCCTGCGGGTCCTGCGGGGTGTAGATCGTCCCACCGCGGTAGAGCGTCGTCATCGGGCCAGTCTTCCCGGTGCCCGCAGCTCGGGCTCAGGAGGGCAGCGGGCGCTGCTCGTAGCTGGTCGAGAGCACCACGGTGGTGCGGGTGGAGACTCCCGCCGCGGCCCGGATCCGGGCCAGCAGCTGCTCCAGGGTGCCGGGGGTCGCCACCCGGACCTTGAGCAGGTAGCTCTCCTCGCCCGCCACCGAGTGGCAGGCCTCCACCTCGCTCATCCCGGCCAGCTGCTCCGGCACGTTGTCCGGGGCGCCGGGGTCGAGCGGGGTCACCGACACGAACGCGGTCAGCGGCAGGCCGAGCGCCTCCGGGTCGATCACGGCGGTGTAGCCGCGGATCACCCCACGCTGCTCCAGCCGGCGCACCCGCTGGTGGACCGCTGAGGTCGACAGCCCGGTCTCCCTGCCGAGATCGGTGAAACTCATCCGGCCGTCACGGGACAACAGCCGCAGAATCTTGCGGTCGAGCTCCTCCACGCGCGGAAGGCTACCGGCTGGGCGGCCCTTCATGCGCGGAGCCAACAGATCATCGAGCCGCCGACCTGGAAGGATCTCAGCGTGCCCGGGTCCTTGATGCTGCTGGACAGCGCCTCGCTGTACTTCCGTGCCTTCCACGGGGTGCCGGAGTCGGTGACCGCCCCGGACGGCACGGCGGTGAACGCCGTCCGCGGGTTCACCGACATGGTCGCCCAGCTGGTCAGCCGCTACCGGCCCGAGCGGCTGGTCGCCTGCTGGGACGAGGACTGGCGGCCGGCGTTCCGGGTCGAGCTGCTGCCCTCCTACAAGGCGCACCGGCTCGCGCCGGGCTCGACGCAGGCCGAGGCCACCCCGCCGGCGCTGGCGCCGCAGGTGCCGGTGATCGTGGACCTGCTGGCCGCGTTCGGGATCGCTCGGGCCGGGGCGGCCGGCTTCGAGGCGGACGACGTGATCGCCACCCTGTGCGCGCGCGAGGTGGCGGCCTGCGGCGGGCTGACCGCAGGCGTGGACGTGGTGACCGGCGACCGCGACCTGTTCCAGCTCATCGACGACCGGGCCGGGGTCCGGGTGCTGTACACCGGGCGGGGGATGCGCAACCTCGAGCTGGTCGACCAAGCCCTGCTCGCCCACAAGTACGGGGTGCCGGACGGGCCGGCCTACGCCGACATGGCCGTGCTGCGCGGTGACCCCTCCGACGGCCTGCCCGGGGTGCCCGGCATCGGGGAGAAGACGGCCGCCGGGCTGCTGCAGCGGTTCGGCTCCGCCGAGGCGCTGCTGCAGGCGCTGGACGACCCGTCGCTCCCGCTGCCCCAACGAGCCAGGCTGAACGGCCAGCAGGACTACCTGCGCCGCGCCCTCGGGGTGGTCCGCACCGTGGCCGACGCGCCGGTCCCGCCGGTGCCCGACGCGCTGCCGGACACCCCCGCGCATCCCGAGCAGGTCCGCGAGCTGGCCGAGCGCTGGGGGCTGGAGTCCAGCGTGGTCCGCCTGCTCACCGCCCTGACCCGCCCCTGACCCGCCCCGACCCGCCGGCCTGTGGAGCGGCCGGGCGGCGACGGGCGGTGGGGTCAGGTGACCGAGGAGTAGGCCACGACGCCGCGCCGGACGCCGTCGATCGCCTGGGCGGCCGTCTGACGCAGCCGCTGGTCACCCGACCGGGAACCGACCTGCTCGATCTGGCCGAGCAGGTCGATCACCTGCTTGCACCACCGGACGAAGTCCCCGGCCTCCAGCTCGGCGCCGCGCAGCACGTCGGACAACCGGGCGCCGTCGGCCCACCGGTGCACCGCCCAGGCCAGCCCCAGGTCCGGCTCCGGTGAGCCCTCCAGGCGCAGCTCGCGCTCCCGGTCCTCCAGCTGGGACCAGATCGCCACCGTGCGCGCCAGCGCCGTGCGGACCGGCGCCCCACCGGCCAGCTTGGGCTCCACCGGGGCGTCGTCGCGCCGGGACTGGTAGACCACCGCGGAGGCGCAGGCGGCCAGCCCGGCCGCGTCCAAGCCGTCCCAGGCGCCCTCGCGCAGGCACTCGGCGACCAGCAGGTCGGCCTCGGCGTAGATCCGCGCCAGGCGGCGGCCGTGCTCGGTGACGGCGTCACCGGCCAGGTAGCCGCGCTCGGTGAGCAGGTCGCAGACCCGGTCGAAGGCGCGGGCGACGGTGCTGGTCCGGCCCTCGATCCGGCGGATCAGCGTCTCGTGCTCGGCTCGCAGCCGGTGCCACCGCTCGGCCCAGCGAGCGTGGTCCTCCCGGTCGGCGCAGCCGTGGCATGGGTGGGCGCGCAGCGCCCGGCGCAGGGCGGCCAGCTCGGCGTCGTCCTCACCCAGCGTCTGGCCCCGCCCGCGCGGGTGCGGGAGGTCGGCGTTCTCCAGCGCGGTGCGCAGCGAGGAGGCCAGGTCGCGGCGGGCCCGGGCGTCCCGGGAGGAGAAGCCCTTCGGCACGGTGATCCGCGTGACCGGCTCCAGGACGCTGTGCACGTCGACGGTGCTGAGCCGGCGGGACTTGCCCTCGGCGGTCAGCACGGTCGGTCGCGGACCGGCCGGGTCGACGCCCGACCCGGCCTCGGTGACGACCATCCAGCCGTGCAGCCGCCCGCCCGGCACCCGGACCACGTCACCGCGGCGCAGCCCCTCCAGGGACGCCGCGGCTTCCTCCCGGCGCTGGTGCGCGGTGCCGCGGGCCAGCCGCGACTCCCGCTCGGAGATCCGCCGGCGCAGCGCCGCGTACTCACCGAAGTCGCCCAGGTGACAGGTCATCGCCTCGGAGTAGCCCTCCAGCGCCTCCTCCTGCTTGCGCGCCTCCCGGGCCAGGCCGACCACCGCACGGTCGGCCTGGAACTGGGCGAAGGACATCTCCAGCACCTCACGGGCCCGGTCGCGCCCGACCTGGCCGACCAGGTTGACCGCCATGTTGTAGGTCGGCCGGAAGCTGGAGCGCAGCGGGTAGGTGCGCCGGGAGGCGAGCCCGGCCAGCACGTCGGGGTCCAGGTCGGGGTTCCACAGCACCACCCCGTGCCCCTCGACGTCGATCCCCCGCCGGCCGGCCCGGCCGGTCAGCTGGGTGTACTCCCCGGGGGTGACGTCGGCGTGGGTCTGCCCGTTCCACTTCACCAGCCGTTCCAGCACCACGCTGCGCGCGGGCATGTTGACCCCCAGGGCCAGGGTCTCGGTGGCGAACACGGCCTTGATCAGGCCCTGCGCGAACAGCTCCTCGACGACCTCCTTGAAGGTCGGCAGCATGCCCGCGTGGTGTGCGGCCACGCCCCGCTCCAGGGCCTCGGCGAAGGTGTCGAACCCGAGCACGCCGAGGTCGTCCGGCGGCAGGTCCACGCACCGGCGGGCCACCGTGAGCCGGATCCGGTCACGCTCGGCGGCGGTGGTCAGCCGGACGTCGTGGGCCAGGCACTGGCGCAGCGCCGCCTCACAGCCGGCCCGGCTGAAGATGAAGAAGATGGCCGGCAGCAGCCCGGCCCGGTCCAGCCCGGCCAGCACCTCCGGCCGCGGCGGCGGCGTCCAGCGCCGGGGCCGGTCCCGGCCGGTGCGGGAGGCCCCGCGGCGGCCCGGTGGCCCGGACCTCGACTGCCGCTGCCCGAGCCGGCGCAGCTCGGGGTTGACCCGCGGCACGGCCGGGCGGGTCGACCCCGCGGGCACCTGGAGCCGGCCGGCGCCCCGGGCGTCCTGCGCCGCGCCGGGCCCGGCGGTGGAGAAGCCGTCCGGGCCGGTGAACAGGTCCAGCAGGCGGGAGCCGACCATCACGTGCTGCCACAGCGGCACCGGACGGTGCTCGGAGACGACCACCTCGGTGTGCCCGCGCACGGTGTCCAGCCACGCCCCGAACTCCTCGGCGTTGCTCACCGTGGCCGACAGCGAGACGACCAGGACATCCTCCGGCAGGTGCAGGATCACCTCCTCCCAGACCGGCCCGCGGAAGCGGTCGGCCAGGTAGTGCACCTCGTCCATCACCACGTAGCCCAGACCCTGGACGGTGCTGGAGCCGCCGTAGAGCATGTTCCGCAGCACCTCGGTGGTCATCACCACCACCGGCGCCTCGCCGTTGACCGACGTGTCCCCGGTCAGCAGGCCGACGTTGGCGGCGCCGTGCCGGGCGACCAGGTCGGCGTACTTCTGGTTGCTCAGGGCCTTGATCGGCGTGGTGTAGAACGCCTTGCGGCCGGTGCTCAGCGCCAGGTGCACCGCGAACTCTCCGACCACCGTCTTGCCCGAGCCGGTCGGGGCGGCGACCAGGACGCCGCGTCCCTCCTCCAGCGCCCGGCAGGCCCGCTCCTGGAAGGGGTCCAGCTCGAAGGGGTACAGCTCACGGAAGGCCCCGAAGGCGGTCCGCTCCAGCTGGGCGCGGGCCCGCGCCGCCCGGTACCGCTGGGCGGGGCTCGCCTCCTCCGGCTGGACCTGCTCGGCCGGGGAACTCATGCCTGCCACGCTACCCGCGCCGATCGGCCCCCGCCGCGTCGGGCAGGACCGTGCGGGTCAGCGGCCGTTGTCCTCCAGCCCGGAGGGTGAGGTCAGCGGCTGGTCGTCGACGTCCAGGGGGGCGGCCTCGTCGTCGTCCAGACCGAACACCGGATCGGCGGCGCGGCGCTTGGCCCGCCGGCGGTCCACGAACCAGGCGACCCCGACCGCGGCCATGTAGAGGGCGACCATCGGGAAGGCCAGCGCCAGCATCGACCCGGCGTCCGGGGTCGGCGAGGCGACCGCCGCGAACAGGAAGGTCAGGAAGACGGCCACCCGCCAGCCCTTGGCCAGCTGCCGGGCCGAGACCAGGCCGGCGAGGTTCAGCGCGACCAGGAGCAACGGCAGCACGAAGGCGATGCCGAAGGCCAGCAGCACGCGCACGCAGAAGGTCAGGTACTCGTCGGCGTCGATGACGTTGCCGCTGCCGGCCGGGGTGAACGCGGTCAGGAAGAGGACGGCGTTGGGCAGCACCCGCCAGGCCATGTAGATGCCGGCCAGGAACAGCGGCACCGCGGTACCGACGAACCCGACGGCGTAGCGCTTCTCCTTGCCGGTCAGGCCAGGGACGATGAACGCCCACAACTGGTACAGCCAGACCGGGCTGGCGACCACCACCCCGATGTAGATCGACAGCTTCAGCTTGAGGTTGAACGAGGAGGCGACCTGGGAAAAGTTCAGCAGCGCCAGCCGGTCCGTGCTGTCCCGGATGTGGACCAGCGGCTGCTGCAGCGCGTTGATCAGCGGGTCGTACAGGAACCACCCGGCGACCGCGCCGAGAGCGACGGCGAGGGCCGCCTTCAACAGCCGCTGGCGGAGCTCACGCAGGTGCTCCCGAAGGGACATCCGCCCTTCGGGGTCCTTGGGTCGCCGCCGCGGCGTCAGCAACGCCACGGCGCCGGGTCAGCTGTCGCGGCGGCGGTCGGCCGCTGCCTGCTCGCGCTCGGCGTCGACCACGCGACCCTCCAGCGGCTCGGGACCGACCGGCGTGGTGCTGCCCGCAGCGGTGCTGCCGGGCCCACCCGTGCCCGGGGTACGACGGTTGTCGTCCTGCTTCATCTCCTGCACCTCGGACTTGAAGATGCGCAGCGAGCGACCCAGCCCACGAGCGGCGTCAGGCAGACGCTTGGAGCCGAACAGCAGAAGCACCACGACAAGAAGGACGATCAGGTGCCATCCCTCGAAAAGGCCACGCATGGGGTTTCCTCCCGGGTCGATTACATCCATGCTACGTCGCCCCGGCCACCTTGTTGGCCACCTGGGCAGGAAGAGTTGGCGACGACCGGACGACGACCGGCCGACCGGCGGCCAGCCACCGCGGCCGGGCGGTGCCCGGCGGTCAGAGACGGGCGCGCCGCCGCTGCTCCCGACGCCGTTCGCGCCGGACCCGCTCGCGCTCGCGGCGCAGCTGCGCCGGGTCGGTGAAGACGGCCGGTTGCAGCGAGGCCCGCGCCCGGTCCAGGTGCTCCAGCTGGGAGCCGAGCCGGCCCATCCGCTCAGCGGCGGTGCCCAGCTCGGCGAACAGCGCCACCGAGCGACGCCACAGCGACATCAGGAGCATGCCCAGGACGACGGCACCGGCCACCACCAGGACGACCCACAGGAGCACCCACCACCACACGCCGGACAGGGTAGCCGGTGCTCCCCCGGCTCAGGCCGCCGCGCCGGGCGAGGCGGTCGGCCGGCTGCCGGTGCTCTGCGGCCGGGCGAGCGCGGCGAGCAGGTCCGCGGACTCCAGCCGCAGCGCGAAGTCCAGCACGTCGTCGTAGCTCAGCGCCGGTCCCTGGTGGGCCTCCAGGGCCTCGGCCGGCACCGACCACGGCTCGGCCACCACGCCGCCGGAGACCAGCAGGGCCGCCACGTCGCGGTTGGCCGGCTTGCGGACCTCCTCCTGGCAGGAGCTGCAGGCGAAGGAGTAGTAGGACCAGCTCTGGATGGAGCAGACCACCAGCCGGACCTGGACGGGGGTCAGCTCCACGTCGCCGCACGTGGGGCACGAAGCCTTGATCGTCGTCACCGTCGGGCCACCTCCCTGGTTCGTCCCGGCCGCGGGATCGTTGTTGATGACCCATCGACCGCTGCCCGGCCACAATTGAGCAGACCGGGCGGGTCCGGACGGGGGAATTCCCGCGCCCTGCCCCGCCTCATCCGGCGCCGTAGGCGGCCAGGGCCTGCTCGGCTCGCCGAGCGCACTCCCGGGCCAGCTCCGGCGGTGCGACCACCTCGACCTCCCCGCCCCGGGCCAGCACGAGCCGCGGCACCCAGTCGGGGGTGGCCACCCGCAGGCCGACCCGCAGCACCCCGTCCGGGCGCTCGTCCCGGGACTCCACCAGGTACTGCTCGGCCACCCAGCGGCTGCCCGGGTGCAGGTCGAGGGTGACCAGCAGGTCCTCCGGCGAGGGGTGGAACAGCTCCTCGGGCGACTCGGGCCGGGCGGCCTCGGGCGGCGGCACGCCGTCCACCTCGAGCACCTCGATCCGCGCGACCCGGTCCAGCCGGAAGCGGCGGACCGCCTCCGCCCGGTGGCACCAGCCCTCGAGGTACCAGTGCCCGTCCAGGGCGTAGAGCCGGATCGGGTCCACGTCCCGTTCGGTGGCCTCGTCGCGGCTGGGCACCAGGTAGACCAGGTGCAGCCGGCGGCGGCCGGCGAGGGCGCGCCGGGCCGCGACCAGCACCTCGGCCGGCAGCCCGGCGGCCAGGTCCACACTGACCGCGTCCGCCGCGGCGGCCGCACCCTCGCCGGCCGCATCGGAGATCTTCTGCAGCACCCGCTCGACCACCGCCCGGTCGTGCAGCCCCGGCACCTCGGCCAGCGTGCGCAGCCCGGCCAGCAGCGCGACCGCCTCGTCCAGGCCGAGGCGCACCGGCCGGGAGATCGGGTCGGCGTTGCCGAGGTAGACCCGCCCGGACTCCCACTCGGCCTCGATCAGGTCGTCGGGCAGGTGCCCGGGGGTGCCGCAGACGAACAGCAGCTCCAGGTCCTTGACCAGCTCGGCCTCACTGATCGCGAAGTGCGCCGCGGCCTCGGCCAGCGGTACGCCCTGTCGGTCCAGCAGCCAGGGCACCATGGTGAGCAGCCGGGAGAGCCGGGCGGTGGCGCCGGCCGCGCCGGGCACCGGACTGCTCACCGGGCCGCCCGGGCCTGGCGCGGGCCCGGCCCGCGCTCACGCACGGCCCGGAGCCTGCCGATGACCTCCCGGCGCAGGTCGGGAGGTTCCAGCACGACCACGTCCGGCCCGTGGCCGGCGATCTCGGCGGACAGCTGGACGAGGTCGCCGACCCGGACCCGGACGACGTCCCGCGCGGGCTGGTCACCCTCCGACAGCGCGACCACGACAGCCGCGTCGTCGTCGGCCGGCGCGTCGTCGGCCGGCGCGTCGAGCGCGCGACGGCGCAGAGCCGTGCCCCGGCCGGGCGCGACCGCCAGCACCGCCACCCGCTCGTCCTCCTGGTGAGCGGGCTCGGCGACCATCGCCCGCACGTCCAGGTCGGCCGGTACCTGGTAGCCGCCCGGTGGTCCGGTCCGGCGCACCCCGCCCTCCACCCGGGACAGCCGGAACGCCCGGGGGGCGCCGCGGTCGGTGTCCTGACCGACCAGGTACCAGCGCCCGGAGCGGTTGGTCACCGCCCACGGCTGCAGCGAGCGCCGGGCGGAGCTGCCGTCGGGCTTGCGGTAGCGGAAGGAGATCGGCGCTCGGTCCCGGGTGGCGGCGTAGACCGCCTCGAACGCCGGTTCGGTGGTCCGCACCCGGGGCTCCACGCCGACCAGCGACCCCTCGTCCGTGCTGACCCCCATGGCGCGCAGCTTGCCGTGCGCCCGGGCGGCCGGGCCGGCCAGGCTGGCCTGCTGCCAGACCCGGGAGGCCAGGCCGAGGACGGCCAGCTCGGCGCCGTCCAGCTGCACCGGGGGCAGCGCGTAGGCCTGCGGGTCGATCCGGTAGCCGATCTCGTCCTCGAACAGGGCGCTCGGCGAGCCGGTCTCGACCGGGACACCGAGGTCACGCAGGTCGTCCTTGTCCCGCTCGAACATCCGGTCGAAGGCCTCGTCGCCGGCGCACTCCTCGTACTGCGGCACGGCGCGCCGGATCTGCTCCTTGCTCAGCCAGCTGCGGGTGGCCAGCAGGCAGATCACGAGGTTGAGCAGACGCTCGGTACGGTGCGCGGACATCGCTGTGAACGCTACCCGAGGTAGCGTTCGCGGTTCCGGAGGCGGCCACCAGGAGGTGCGGATGATCTGGTGGCGGGAGGGCACCGTCGCCGCGCTGACCGGCGGCTGGGCCGGCGCGGTGACCGTCCAGGTGGCCCTGGTCGACGGCGGCGACTGTCGGGCGCTGGCCTACCCCGAGCTGGTCGGCCGGCCTGAGGTGGGCGACCGGGTGCTGCTGAATGTCTCCGCGCTGGAGCTGTCGCTGGGCACCGGCGGCCTGGCCCTGGTCGTCGCGCTGCCCGACCGGCTGCCGCCCGACCCGCGGCCAGGTCCTGGCCACCTGGTCAAGGCCAGATACACCCCGCTGCAGCAGGTGGTGCTGGGCGCTGACGAACAGGACAGCCCCCACCACGAGCTGCTGCGGGAGGCCGACGACCTGGCCGGGATGCCGGTGGTGGTGGCCGACCTGCACTCCTCCCTGCCCGCGGTGGTGGCGGGGATCCGCGCCGAGCGCCCCGGCGCCCGGGTGGCCTACGTGATGAGCGACGGCGGCGCGCTGCCGGCCTCGTTCTCCCGGACCGTGCCGGCGCTGCGTGAGGCCGGCTGGCTGGGCGGCTGTGTCAGCACCGGGCAGTCCTTCGGCGGCGACCTGGAGGCGGTCAGCCTGCACAGCGGCCTGCTGGCCGCCCGCCTGGTGCTCGGTGCGGACGTCGCGGTGGTCACCCAGGGGCCGGGGAACCTGGGCACCGGCACCCGGTGGGGGTTCAGCGGGGTGGCCGCCGGGGAGGCACTGAACGCGGTGTCCGTGCTCGGCGGGCGACCGGTCGCGGCGCTGCGGATGTCCGCGGCCGACCCGCGGCCTCGGCACCGGGGCGTCTCCCACCACAGCCTGACCGCGGTCGGCCGGGTCGCGCTGGCGGCCTGTGAGGTGGCGGTGCCGGAGCTGGAGGGCGGGGGCCTGGCCGGGGTGGACTCAGCCCTGGTGCAGTTGGTCGAGGACCAGGTCGCGGCTCTGGCCGCCGCAGGCCCGGGGCACCGGCTGCGCCGGGTGCCGCTGGACGGGCTGGCCGAGGCGCTGGCGAGCAGCCCGGTCCGGTTGTCCTCGATGGCCCGCGGGATGGACGTCGACCCGCTGTCGTTCCTGGCCGCCGCCGCCGCAGGCCGGCTGGCGGCGCAGGACCTGAGCGAGCTGGCGCAGCCACGCTGATCCAGGGATCAGCTGCATCCGGCGGCGGCCGAGCCAGCAAGGGCCGGTCTCGAGCAACGCCAGGAATCGTTCTGACACCGACAATCCCAGCCTGTCCACCTGCGTTCCAGGGTCCTGCCTCAATTCGGTCCGGGTCAGGTTGCACAGGACTGCGCCTTGTTCAGACTGTCCAGCGTCGCCGGTTCGGCAGACCCAGTCCACGAAACGGTCACGCAGTCACCCAGGGCCAAGCCGCCCAGGCCTGGAAACGTCGTCTCGTCCGCGCGGAAACACTCACCCGAGGCTCTCGGTCCGCCGACGCACAAGTCAGGGCTCAGTGACGTCACTGGCCCGGTGAGGGTTCGGGGAGAATCATGCCGGCTGCAGGCGGCGGGGCCAGTCACGGAAAGCACGGCGATCGCGAGTACCGCGAGCGCCCGCCTCACGGCTCGCTCCCGGGATGGAAGGTCCACGTGTACAGCGGTCGACGCACGCCGTCGAGAGCCGACATCGGATGGAGGCGGCCCCGCGGGAGCTGGTCAGCCGACCGGGGTGTTGTGCAGGTCGGTGAGGAAGTCCGAGTGGGCGCCCCCGCCGCTCCAGTCGCAGTAGGTGCCGGCCGGCGCGTCGGTGCGGCAGCCGGTCGAGCTCTCCACCGCGGTCCCCTCACCCCACTCGTTGTAGGTGGTGACCAGCTGCCAGGGCGCCTTGGACGCCGTCATGGTGGCGATGCTGGCCTGCCAGGTGCTGCGGTCGCGAGGGAGGAACGGGGCCACGCCGTAGGCGATGCCGGACTTCCAGTAGCCAGGGGAGATGGAGAACGAGCCGTCTCCGGGAGCGGTGGAGAAGTCCTGGAGCGCCGACGCCGGGCCGTACTGGTGCCAGCCGTCGACCGAGGGTGTCCCGGGGCAGGTGCGGTAGCCGGGGAAGACCTTGAGGTCGACGTACACGCTCTCGCCGTACTCGCTGCTCAGCAGCCCGCGGGCCTGGGTCCAGCGGTCGATCGTGTCGCAGCCCTTGGCCTGGGTCGGGTCGTCGGTGTTGTAGACGAACACCGGCATCCCCTTGCCGGGCAGCTCCGCCAGCGCCGAGCCCGGTCCGCCGTAGGTCGAGCGTAGATAGTGCAGGTCATCGGCGATCTGCTGCGGCGTGGGGTCGGAGATGCCTTCTGGCTCGTAGTAGGGCGCCCAGGAGAACCCGGTCCCCTGCGCGGCCTGGAACAGGGCCGGCCAGTGCTTGTCGGTGGTGCTGCCCTGGCCGAACCACGAGGCCAGGCCGAGTGAGATGCCGCCGTACTGCAGGTCGGCGACCTGGCCGGTCACCGTCGGCACGTCGATCGAGTACAGCCCCAGCCCCGGGTAGTAGTTCGTGAACGGGTTCTGGCCCTGCTGGACCCAGGCCTGGGGGAACCACGGGTAGTAGAAGGCGGCCCGGATCGCCGCCGGCCTGCCGACCGTGACCGACAGCAGCGTGCTGTGGGCGGGCGAGGTGGGCGCGGCGGTACCGGTCGCCGTGATGGTCAGCGGGTAGGTGCCTGGCAGCGCGGAGATCGAGGTGGTGATGGTCAGGGTCGAGCCCTGGCCGGTGCTCACGCCCGCCGGCTCGAACCGAGCGGTGACCTGCTGCGGCAGTCCGGACACGCTCAGCGCCACCGGCTGGGGGTACCCGGAGATGACCGTGGTGCCCACTGTCACGCTGACCTGGTGCCCGCCCGGGACCACCGCGGAGACGGGGTCGGCGCTGACGGAGAAGTCGTCGGGCAGCGGCGCGGCCTTGAACACCGCGACGCCCGCCGACCAGTACATGGACCTGGCCAGGCTGCCGGTGAAGGCCGTGGCGGATGCCGCGGGGAGCACCTGGTAGCCGGTGACGACGCTGGCGACCTGGTTGGCCGCGCTGGTCTGCTGCGGCTGGGTGGTGTAGGCCGCCGAGGTGACAGCGATGGGCTGAGGGTTGCCGTGCCCGGCGATGAACCCGAGTGCCAGGCCCGGGGCTGGGGCGGCACGCTGGCCCGAGGTGGGGGCACGGTTGGAGGCCACCTGGCCGCTCGCGCCGTCCAGCGGTTGCTGGGTGGCCACGCCGGAGAACTCCTGGACGCTGATCGCCAGCACCCCCGCGGAGGACAGGTGCGCGGTCACCTGGCTCACCGCCGCGGCGTCCGCGCAGTACCAGAGCTCGCCGTCGGAGTTGTGCCCGGCGGAGGCGTAGGAGCCGGCGCGTACCCAGCGGCCGCCCGCGGAGTCGGTGACCGAGGTGATCCGGTTGGTGGTTCCGGTGTAGACGCTGGCGGACAGCACCAACAGGTGGCCCGCGGTCGTCGGCGAGCCGAACGTCGCGGTGAGCTGCTTGGCGGCCTTCTTCTCCCCTGCCCCGGTGTTCTGCACCAGCTGCGGCACGGCGGTCGTCGGTGGATCCGCAGGAGCGGCGCTGCCGGAGGCCCAGATCGCGCCGGAGAGCAGCGACCCGAGCACCCCCAGCAGACAGAGGGTCACCAGGGACCGGCAACGAAACCTCATTCGGCATCATCCCCGTCGCAAACGCCATCGCGCGAAGAGCCTCGGTCGGCCTGAACGCGCAACCTCACACTAGCGGCGCCGGCGCCTGACATTCGTGACAAAGTTGTCATCTTGTGGTGCGCGCGTGGGTCTCTGGGGCAGGCGCCGCTCGGCGTCCCTCGGTCACCGTGGCCGGACCTCCCGGCAGGGCCATGGCCACCACACGAGACCTGGTCAGCTCCCCCGCGGCCAGCGTACGGTTCACGACATGACCGCGGGTGCCCTCACCCTGGACGGCGCCCACCGCGCCGGTGGCACCCGGAGCAGGCGCGGCGCAGCCGGGCCGGCCCTGCCTGGCGTGCTCGTGGTCCTGTCCGTCGCCCTCTCCTCGTGCGCCGGGTCGAGCGCGGCGAACTCGTGCGTCTCTCCCACGCTGAGCGTGAAGCCGTCGTCCGTGCGGCCCGGCACCCAGGTCCAGGTCCACGGCAGGTACTTCCTGGCCGACTGCGCTGACACCAACCACGCGACGAGCGCCCCACTGGAGTCGGTCACCCTGACCCTTGCCGGGCAGGGCCTGCCGGACCCGGTCCTGCTGGGGCGGGCGCGCCCCAGCGGCGGTCTGGGTTCCTTCGACCTGACGTTCACGGCGCCCAGCGGCATCTCCGGTCAGTTCAGCGTGCGGGCGAAGGACGCCGCGCCCGCGCCGCTGACCATCGCCGGCGGCTGACCGGCGGGCCCGGCTCGGTTCGGTTCAGCCCTCGAACCGCTGGGCGCAGTGGTGCTCCTCAGCGAGCCGGCGCAGGGTCAGCAGCAGGGTGCCGAACGCCACCTGGCCGACCACCAGCTGTTCGACCAGCTGCTCGGCCGGCAGGCCACCGTCCAGGGCCGCGATATCGAGCCGGCCGATCGTGTCCGCGGCCTCGGCGTAGGCCCGCAGCGCGTCTGCGGTGGCCAGGCCGTGCCCCTCGGCGCGGACGAGCTCCAGCACCGCGGCCAGGGTCCGGCGGTCGGGTGAGTCCGGCGTCACCCGCGTCCAGCCGGCCTGCGCGATGAGCTGCTCGGCCAGCTCCTCGGCCTGCCGCCGGGAGGCCTCGTCCTGGCGCAGCACGGTCGGCGGATCGGGGGCGAGCGCCCGGGCGGCCGTCCCGATCACCTGCGGCAGCGGCCGGGTCGGGTCGGCTGCAGCCTCGACGACGCCGCGCAGTCGGGCCACCGGCAGGTCACCGACCTCACGCAGCAGCCGCAGCAGCCGTAGCCGGGCGACATGCTCCGGCCCGTACTGAGCCTGGGTGGCCGAGCTCTTCTCGCCCCGCGGCAGCAACCCCTCACGCAGGTAGAACTTCACCGTGGCCAACGCCACGCCGGTGCGGGCGGAGAGCTCCGAGATCCGCACGACACCTCCTTGCTCGCTCCACCGGGGTTGACGGCCGACTTGGACAGTAGCACTATCCATACCGGATAGTGATACTCGCCAACCTCCTGGGAGATCGCCATGAACAGCACCTCGCCCACCTCACGCCCGTACGCCGGGGCCGCCGACTCAGTGCCTCGCGGGGTGCAGGGTGGCCGATCCACCGCCGACCTGGACGCCGAGGAGGTCGTCGTCTTCCTGATCGGGATGCGGATCAACCGGCTGCGCCGGGTCCGGTCCTGGCTGCCGGTGGCGACGGCCATGCCCCGGATGCTCCGCGAGCTGGCCGAGCACCCGGCCGACGGCCTGCTGCACGCCCGCTCCTACGTCGGCGGCCGGGACGTCATGGTGGTGCAGTACTGGCGCTCGGCCGAGCAGCTGGGCGCCTTCGCCCGCAGCTCGGAGCGTACGCACGCCCCCGCTTGGCGGGCCTTCAACGCCGCCGGCCGGCGCGGCGCGGCCGGCGGCGACGTCGGCATCTTCCACGAGACGTTTTCCATCCCGGCCGACGGTGTGGAGAGCGTGTACGCCAACATGCCGGCCTACGGGCTCGGCCGGGCGGTCGGCACGGTGCCTCTGCACGGCAGCCGGCTGACCCGCGCCGGGCGCCGGGTGGGTCGCCCCGACCCGGCCACCGTGCGGGACTAGCCGTGGACTAGCCGACCGCCGCGCAGCGGGTCAGCTGACGCCGACCAGGTCGACGACGAAGATCAGGGTCTCCCCCGGCTTGATCACTCCACCCGCGCCGCGGTCCCCGTAGGCCAGCGCCGGCGGGATGGTGATCTTCCGGCGCCCGCCGACCTTCATCCCGGTGATCCCCTGGTCCCAGCCGGGGATGACCTGGCCGGCGCCGAGCCGGAAGCTGAGCGCCTGCCCGCGGTTCCAGGACGCGTCGAACTCCTCCCCGGTGCTGAAGGCCACGCCGACGTAGTGCGCGTTCACGGTGCTGCCGGGGGTCGCCTCCGCGCCGTCACCGACGACCTGGTCCTCGACCACCAGCTCGGTGGGGGCATCGCCCTCGGGGAAGTCGATCTCGGGCTTGGTGCGTTCCATGCTCAGGCTCCTGTCAGGGGAAGGGCGGTCCGCGGACCGGTTCGTGGGAGATCAGCTCACCCCGAGGACGTCGACCACGAACACCACGGTGTCCGAGCCACCGACCCCGGAGGCGGCGTCCCCGGCCGGGCCGAAACCCTCGGCCGGGGGCGCCACCAGCAGCACCTGGCTGCCGACCGTCTGGCCGACCAGGCCCTGGTCCCACGCCGGCACGACCTTACCGACCCCGACCTGCACCTGCCTGGGGCCCCGCCCGGTCCAGGTGTTGGCGAACACCCGGCCGCCGGGCCAGACCAGCCCGAGGTACTGCACCGTCACCGTCTGGCCAGGCCTCACCACCGCCCCCTGGCCGAGCACCAGGGGCTGCACGAGGAGCTCCTTCGGCGGGGCGGCCTTGGGCAGCCTCACCGACGGCACGCCGTCCCGGTTCACGCTGACCACCGGCAGCCCGGGGGGCGGGGTGACCGGAACGCCCTGAGCGCGGGTCAGGACGTCGCCCGAACCGAGCACCGAGACCAGGAACAGCAGGCTGTCGCCGGGCTCGATGTCGGTGGCCGGGACCGCATGCCCGCCGTACCCGTCGGCCGGGGCGACGCCGATCAGCGCGGTCGAGCCGACGGTCAGGCCGAGCAGCTGGCTGCGCAACCCGGGCACCAGCGCGGGGTCGCTGAGCGTGATGCGAGCCGGCGACGGGTCGCCGAAGGTGGAGTCGAACGTCTTCCCCGTGCGAGCGTTGATGCCCAGGTAGCGCACTTGGACGCTCTGCCCTGCCGCCACCGCCGGCCCCGACCCGGTCGTGATGACCCGCCGTCCGGTGGCGGTGAAGGTGACCGGCGGGTCCAGGCTCAGCTGCGGGTCCTGACCGGCGGTCAGGTCGACCGCGAGGCCGTCCAGCGTGGCGCTGGTCGCCGCCTGGGCGGCCAGGCCGGGGCTGGTCGAGGTGGTCGACGACGCGGACGTGGCCGCGGAGGAGGCCGACCCGCAGCCGGCCAGCCCGGGGGTCAGCAGGGCCGCCGAACCAGCGGTCAGCACCGCCAGCAGGACGCGTCGTCGTGACGGTGCTGCGCACCGGGCCTGGCTCACGCTCACATCCCCTGGATGAGCCGCTCCACGCGCTCGTCCACGGAGCGGAACGGGTCCTTGCACAGCACCGTGCGCTGGGCCTGGTCGTTCAGCTTCAGGTGCACCCAGTCGACGGTGAAGTCCCGACGTCGTTCCTGGGCCTTGCGCACGAAGTCCCCGCGCAGCTTGGCCCGGGTGGTCTGCGGCGGCACCGCGGTCGCCTCGAAGACCTCGATGTCGGAGCTGACCCGCTCGGCCAGGCCGCGCCGCTGCAGCATGTAGTGCAGCCCCCGGGTGCGGTGGATGTCGTGGTAGGCCAGGTCGATCCGGGCGATCCGCGGGCTGGACAGCGGCAGGTCGTGCTTGGCCCGGTACCGCTCGATCAGCCGGTGCTTGATCACCCAGTCGATCTCCTTGTCGACCAGCCCGAGGTCACCGGTGCCGACCGCCCGCAGGCCGCGCTCCCACAGGTCCAGCACGCGCTTGATCACGTCGGTGTGCAGTCCGCGGGAGTCCACGAAGTCCTTGGCCCGGGCCAGGTACTCCTCCTGGATCTCCAGCGCGCTGGCCTCCCGGCCGTTGGCCAGCCGTACCTTGCGCCGGCCGGTCAGGTCGTGGCTGATCTCCCGGATGGCGCGGATCGGGTTCTCCAGGCTCTGGTCACGCAGCACCACCCCGGCCTCGAGCATCTTCAGCACCAGGTCGGTGGCGCCCACCTTGAGCATCGTGGTCGTCTCGGACATGTTGGAGTCCCCGACGATCACGTGCAGCCGGCGGTACCGCTCGGCGTCGGCGTGCGGCTCGTCCCTGGTGTTGATGATCGGCCGGGAGCGGGTGGTCGCGCTGGAGACGCCCTCCCAGATGTGGTCGGCCCGCTGGGACAAGCAGAACACCGCACCCCGGGGAGTCTGGAGCACCTTCCCGGCGCCCACCACCACCTGGCGGGTGACCAGGAACGGGATCAGCACCTCCGACATCCGGGCGAACTCCCCGTGCCGGCTGACCAGGTAGTTCTCGTGGCAGCCGTAGGAGTTGCCGGCCGAGTCGGTGTTGTTCTTGAACAGGAACACCTCCCCCGCGATGCCCTCCTCGTGCAGCCGGCGCTCGGCGTCGACCAGCAGGCCCTCCAGGATGCGCTCCCCCGCGCGGTCCTGGATCACCAGCTGGCGGACGTCGTCGCACTCGGCGGTGGCGTACTCGGGGTGGGAGCCGACGTCCAGGTAGAGCCGGGCCCCGTTGCGCAGGAACACGTTGCTGGACCGGCCCCAGGAGACGACCTTGCGGAACAGGTACCGCGCCACCTCGTCCGGCGACAGCTTGCGTTGGCCGTCGAAGGCACAGGTGACGCCGTACTCCGTCTCGATCCCGAAGATGCGGCGATCCATGCCCTCACTGTAGGCACGGGATGTTTCCGATGGCCCGGCGACTGGCCAGAACCGGCGGGTTCGTTACCCGGTCGAGCCCGGCGGGTCGGTCGGCGGAGCGGCCGGCGGCGGCGTGGCCGGCAGCTGCTCGGGGGTCTGGGCCAGGAAGTCCGCGCCCGGCCCATCCTCGCCCTCGGGCACGTCGCTGGTCGGGTCCGCGGGGCTGAGCAGCCGTTCCAGCAGCTCACCGCCCAGCCGCCGGAAGGCGCGCCGCGGACGCAGCCGGTCCAGGATGGCGACCTCCAGCTGGCCGGTGCCCAGCTCGCGGGGGGTGCCGCCCTGCGGGTCGCGGGCCAGCATGTCCCGGGCCAGGGTGAGCACCTGGGCCAGGGTCATCTCGGCGTGCCAGGACTCGGCCAGGCCGGAGGCGATCTGCTCGGCCTGCCCCCCCATCGCCACGTAGCCGCGTTCCTCGGCCACCGAGCCGTCGTAGGTCAGGTGGTAGATCTGGTCGCTGCCCGGCCCGGCGCCGACCTCGGCGACCACCAGCTCGACCTCCAGCGGCTTGGACTCGGTGGTGAACACCGTGCCCAGGGTCTGGGCGTAGGCGTTGGCCAAGCCGCGCGCAGTCACGTCGCTGCGGTCGTAGGAGTAGCCGCGCAGGTCGGCGTACCGGACGCCGGCCACCCGCAGGTTCTCGAACTCGTTGTACTTGCCGACCGCGGCGAAGGCGATCCGGTCGTAGATCTCGCTCACCTTGTGCAGGGCGCGGCTGGGGTTCTCGGTGACGAAGGCGATCCCGTGGTCGTAGGCGACGACGACGACGGGCCGGCCGCGGCCGATGTTGCGGCGCGCGTAGTCGGCCCGGTCCTTCATCACCTGTTCGGGCGAGACGTAGAACGGCATGCTCATGCGGCACCTCCAGCCAGGCCCGCGACGACCGCGGCCAGCTCGTCCTGGGGCACCCGCTGGTACCCCTCGGAGGTGACTGTGGCCACCACCGGGTAGATGCTGCGTGCGCTGTCCGGGCCGCCGGTGGCCGAGTCGTCGTCGGCGGCGTCGGCCAGCGCCTCGACCACCACCGCGACGGCGGCGGCGGCGTCCAGCCCCGGCCGCCACCGCTTCTTCAGCGATCCCTTGGCGAACAACGAACCCGACCCGACGCTGTGCCAGTCCCTTTCCTCGTACCGGCCGCCGGTGACGTCGTAGGAGAAGATCCGGCCCTGCTCGCGGACCAGGTCGTAGCCGGCGAACAACGGCACCACCGCCAGCCCCTGCATGGCCAGGCCCAGGTTCCCGCGGATCATGGTGGACAGCCGGTTCGCCTTCCCGTCGAGGGAGAGCTGAGTGCCCTCGATCTTCTCGTAGTGCTCCAGCTCGACCTGGAACAGGCGCACCATCTCCACCGCGATGCCGGCCGTGCCGGCGATGCCCACGCAGGAGAAGTCGTCGGCCGGGAACACCTTCTCGATCTCCCGGTGGGCGATCAGGTTGCCCATCGTGGCCCGGCGGTCGCCGCCCATCACCACGCCACCGTCGAAGATCGCAGTGACGATGGTGGTGGCGTGCGGGACCTGCGGCACCTCACCCAGCGGCAGCGGACGGCGGCCGGGCAGCAGGTGCTCGGCGTGCGCGCCGAGGAACTCCGAGAAGGACGCCGATCCGGGCACGTGAAAAGCCGTCGGGAACCGGCCTGGGTGGTCGCCGTCGATGCTCACTCCTCGACCCTACCCATGGCCGGCCCACGGCCGCCGCCCGGTGGCCCCGGGCCGCGGTGGGCGGTGCTGGGCCGACCGGCTACTGGCCGCCCTTCTGCACGAAGCCCTTGACGAACTCCTCGGCGTTGTTCTCCAGCACGTCGTCGATCTCGTCGAGGATGTCGCTGACGTCCTCGTCCTTGGTCTGGGTCGCCGGCGCAGCCGGCACCTCGACCTCCTCGACGTCCTCGCCTCGACGGGCGCTGCGGTGCTGCTCCTGACCTGCCATGGACTCCTCCTGGGGTCTGGCGGCTGACGTCGCCTCGTGCACTGATGGTAGGTGCGGGGTGCGACCGACGGGTGTCAGCCGCCGGGTTCACTGCGTGGCGAGGGCGTCCACCAGCTCGGCCGCCGTCCGGCAGCGGTCCAGCAGCGCCCCGACGTGCTCCTTGGTGCCCCGGTGCGGGTCCAACGTCGGCACCCGCTGCAGCGCTCCACGGCCGGGCACGTCGAAGATCACCGAGTCCCAGGAGGCGGCCGCCACGTGCGCGCCGTACTGGGTGAGGCAGCGGCCCCGGAAGTAGGCCCGGGTGTCCTGCGGCGGTTCGGTGACCGCCCGGTCGATCTCGGCGTCGGTCAGCAGCCGCTCGACCTGACCGCGGGCCTGCAGCCGGTGGTACAGCCCCTTCTCCGGGCGGACGTCGGACCACTGCAGGTCGATCAGCTGCAGCCGGGCGGCGTCCCAGTCCAGGCCCTCGCGCTCCCGGAACCCCTCCAGCACCCGCAGCTTGGCCACCCAGTCCAGCTCCCGGGCGCAGCTCATCGGGTCGCTCTCCAACCGGGAGAGCACGCTCTCCCAGCGCTGCAGCACCTCCGCATCCACCGGGTCCAGGTCGCTGCCGTAGCGGTCGGACAGGTAGGTGTGCGCCTGCTCCAGGAACAGCCACTGCAGCTGCACTGCCGTCATCCGCGACCCGTCCCGCAACGTGACCAGGGTGCGCAGCGAGGGGTCGTGGCTGACCGCGTGCAGGGTTGAGACCGGCCGGTCCAGCACCAGGTCGCGGGTGAAGGCCTTCTCCTCGATCAGCTCCAGCACCAGGTTGGTGGTGCCCACCTTGAGGAAGGTGGAGACCTCGCAGAGGTTGGCGTCACCGATGATCACGTGCAGCCGGCGGAACCGCTCGGCGCTGGCGTGCGGCTCGTCCCGAGTGTTGATGATCGGCCGCTTCAGGGTGGTCTCCAGCCCCACCTCGACCTCGAAGAAGTCGGCGCGCTGGCTGACCTGGAAACCGGGCGTCCGGCCGTCCTGGCCCAGGCCCACCCGGCCCGCCCCGGTCACCACCTGACGGCTGACGAAGAACGGCGTCAGGTGCTTGACGATGTCGGAGAAAGGAGTCTCCCGGCGCATCAGGTAGTTCTCGTGCGTGCCGTAGGAGGCGCCCTTGTTGTCGGTGTTGTTCTTGTACAGGTTGACCGGGCTCAGGCCGGGGGTGGCCGCGATCCGCCGGGCGGCGGCCAGCATCACCCGCTCGCCGGCCTTGTCCCACAGCACGGCGTCCCGGGGGGTGTTGACCTCCGGGGAGGAGTACTCGGGGTGGGCGTGGTCGACGTAGAGCCGGGCCCCGTTGGACAGGATCACGTTGGCCAGGCCCGGGTCCTCCGGGGCGTCGGTCAGCTGGCTGGCGTCGGCCTGCTCGCGCCCCATCTCCCAGCCGCGCGCGTCCCGCAGCGGCGCCTCGTCCTCGTAGTCCCACCGGGCCCGGCCGACCCGGCTGCCCAGCGGGCTGGCGTAGGCGTTGACCACCTGGGAGGAGAGCACCATCGGGTTGGTGGCGTCGCCCGGGGCAGCCACCCCGAACTCGGTCTCGAGCCCCACGATGCGCCGCGCCGTCATTCCGCCAGACTACGTGGGCCCGTCCCGGCCAGAGCCCGGCGGCCCGTGCCCGGGGCGCGGCACAATGGGGTGATGGCCACCCGTGACCCCTCCCGCGACCGTCCCCGCGAGCGCACCCCCGTCGACACCAGCCAGGAGGTCCAGACCCGTGAGGTCCGGGCCGCGGTGGTCGCCGACGCGGTCGCGGTGCTCGTCTTCGCCCTGGTCGGGCGCCGCTCGCACGGCGAGGGCTCGGCGGCGGCAGGCGTCCTGCTGGTCGCCTGGCCGTTCCTGGCCGGCGCGGTGGCCGGCTGGTTCGCCGCCCGGGCCCTGCGGCTGGCCCCGCAGAGCCTGCGCGGCGGCGGGGTCGTGCTGGTCACCACCGTGGCGCTGGGCATGCTGCTCCGCGGCCTGCTCACCGACCGCGGGCTCGCGGTGTCCTTCGTCGTGGTCGCCTTGGTCGCACTCGGCGTGATGATGCTCGGCTGGCGTGCCCTGGTCGCCCTCGGCGCGCGCCGAGCGGCGCGCTGACCCCGGGGGGCCGGCCGTCCCCACACCTTCATGATCGCCAGAACGGGACGTGAACAGCTGCCGCGGCGACCGTTCACGTCCCGTTCTGCGGATCACCCCGGGCGAGCCTGCGGGGCGCCGACCCGTTCGTCGGCGGGCCTAGAGGTACTGACCGGTGTTGGCGACGGTGTCGATCGAACGGCCCGGCTCGTTGCCCTTCTTGCCCTGGATGATGGTGCGGATGTAGACGATCCGCTCACCCTTCTTGCCCGAGATCCGCGCCCAGTCGTCAGGGTTGGTGGTGTTCGGCAGGTCCTCGTTCTCCTTGAACTCATCCACGCAGGACGCCAGCAGGTGGTCCACCCGGATGCCCTTCTGCCCGGTGTCCAGGAAGTCCTTGATCGCCATCTTCTTGGCCCGGTCCACGATGTTCTGGATCATGGCCCCGGAGTTGAAGTCCTTGAAGTAGAGGATCTCCTTGTCGCCGTTGGCGTAGGTCACCTCGAGGAACTGGTTCTCCTCGGTCTCGGCGTACATCCGCTCGACGGTCCGCTGGATCATCGCGTCCACGGTCGCGGTGGCCGAGCCGTCGTTGACGGCCAGGTCGTCGGCGTGCAGCGGCAGCCCCGGGGTCAGGTACTTCGCGAAGATCTCCCGGGCGCTCTCCGCGTCCGGCCGCTGGATCTTGATCTTCACGTCCAGCCGGCCCGGTCGCAGGATGGCCGGGTCGATCATGTCCTCCCGGTTGGAGGCGCCGATCACGATGACGTTCTCCAGCCGCTCGACGCCGTCGATCTCGCTCAGCAGCTGGGGCACGATCGTGGTCTCCACGTCGCTGGAGACGCCGGAGCCGCGGGTGCGGAACAGGGAGTCCATCTCGTCGAAGAAGACCACCACCGGGGTGCCCTCGCTGGCCTTCTCCCGGGCCCGGGCGAAGATCAGCCGGATGTGGCGCTCGGTCTCCCCGACGTACTTGTTCAGCAGCTCCGGGCCCTTGATGTTCAGGAAGTAGCTCTTGGACTCCTTGGTCCCGCGCAGCTGGGCGGTCTTCTTGGCCAGCGAGTTCGCCACCGCCTTGGCGATCAGCGTCTTGCCGCAGCCGGGCGGGCCGTAGAGCAGGATGCCCTTGGGTGGCTTCAGACCGTGCTCGAAGAACAGGTCCGGGTGCAGGAACGGCAGCTCGACGGCGTCCCGGATCGCCTCGATCTGCGGCCCCAGGCCACCGATGTCGCTGTACTCGATGTTCGGCACCTCCTCCAGCACGAGGTCCTGGACCTCGGCCTTCTGGATCTTCTCGAACACCCAGCCCGACCGCGGGTCCAGCGTGACGGCGTCCCCGACCCGCATCTTCTGCTCGCGGAGCTGGCCGGCCAGCAGCACCACCCGCTCCTCGTCCGAGCGGGTCACGACCAGGGCGCGGTCCTCGTCGATCAGCTCCTTGATGATCGCGATCTCACCCTGACGCTCGAACTCCAGAGCCCCGACGACGTTGAAGGCCTCGTTGAGCATCACCTCCTGGCCGGGGCGCAGGTCCTCCAGGCCGACCGACGGGCTGACCGCGACCCGCATCTTGCGACCGGAGCTGACGATCTCGGCGGTGCCCTCCTCGGCCGGGCCCACGAACAGCGCGAAGGTGTTCGGTGGCTGCGCCAGCCGGTCCACCTCGGCCTTGAGGGCGACGATCTGGTCACGGGCGTCGCGCAGCGTGCCGGCCAGCCGCTCGTTCTGGGTCGACAGCTGGCTCACCTGGGCCCGCATCCGGGCGAGCGTCTCCGGGTCGCCTCCGGCCGCGCGCACGGCGGCCAGCTGCTCGTGCAGGCGCGCAATCTCCGCCTGGACCTGATCGCCCGATGAGGAACGTGACTCGTGCTCGGCCATGCCCGGTACCTCCCGACTATCCGCGAGATGGGACCACTCGACCCTAACCCGCACTCTGAGGCGTTCGCCCAGCGACCGGCCCGGCGCCGGAGGAGATCTGCATCTCCTGCCAGGTGCTGGACCACGTCGTCATCGACAGCCCGGACCTTTAGCCCGGACGGGTGAACGGCCCCTGCTCCGAGGGTGGCACGTCCGAGACGGCGCGGCGAACTTTGCGGATCTTCTTCTCCGAGACCGGACGTTCGCCCAGCTCCTCGGGCGTCCAGTCGCCCGGCTGCCACTCCTGCCAGCCCTCGGCGAACCCCTCGTCCTCGGGCCGAGACCCGGTGGCCGGGCGACGGCGCCGGGCCGGGGCGACCACCCCATCGGCCAACCGACGGGTGGTGACCAGGAACCCGGTGTGACCGACCATCCGGTGCTGGGGCCGCACCGCGAGCCCCTCCAGGTGCCAGCCCCGGACCACCGACTCCCAGGCGCTGGGCTCGGTGAACCGGCCGTCGGCCCGGGCCGCCTCCACCACCCGGGAGAGCTGGGTCACGGTGGCGACGTAGCAGATCAGCACCCCGCCGGGGGTCAGCGCCCGGGCGACGGCGTCCAGGCACTCCCAGGGCGCGAGCATGTCCAGCACGACCCGGTCCACCTCGACGTCGTCCAGGCTCTCCACCAGGTCACCCACGGTCAGCCGCCAGGCCGGGTGCGGGGAGCCGAAGTAGCGCTCGACGTTGCCCCGCGCGATGTCGGCGAACTCGGCCCGGCGCTCGTAGGAGTGCAGGCTGCCGCCGTCGCCGACCGCCCGCAGCAGGGACATCGACAGCGCCCCGGAGCCGACGCCGGCCTCCACCACCCGGGCGCCGGGGAAGATGTCGGCCATCGCCACGATCTGGCCGGCGTCCTTGGGGTAGACCACCGCGGCGCCCCGCGGCATGGACAGCACGTAGTCGGCCAGCAGCGGGCGCAGCGCCTGGTACTCGATGCCCGCGGTGTTGCGCACCACCCAGCCCTCCGGCCGCCCGATCAGCTCCTCGTGCCGGAACAGGCCGCGGTGGGTGTGGAACTCGCGGCCCTCCTCCAGGGTGATCGTGTGCATCCGGCCCTTGGGGTCGGTCAGCTGCACCTGGTCCCCCACCCGGAAGGGGCCACGGCGACGCGCGGCTCCGGTCGGGGTCGGGGCGCTGGCGTCGTCCGGGGTGCTGGTCACGTCCGGGGAGTCTAGGGATCCTCGGCGCCCCGGTGTCCGCGGCGGTGCACCGCCGCGGTGTCGGTGCCCCCGCCTACAGTCCTGGCCATGGCTCCTGCACCGAGCACCCAGCTCACCGAGGCCCGGCCGCGCGGCGCCGCCCCGGCCCCGCGCGAGCGTCGCCGGGTCGCGCTGTCACCCTCCCGCGCCGGTGACTTCATGCAGTGCCCGCTGCTCTACCGGTTCCGGGTGGTCGACCGGATCCCCGAGCAGCCCAGCCCCGCGGCCACCCGGGGCACCGTGGTGCATGCCGTGCTGGAGCGGCTGTTCGACCTGCCCGCCGAGCAGAGGACGCCGCAGGCGGCGCGTGCGCTGCTCGGCCCGGCCTGGTCCCAGATGGTCGAGCAGATGCCCGAGCTGGCCGAGATGGTCGGGTCCGACCTCGGCCAGACCCAGACCTGGCTGGAGAGCGCGGGCGCCCTGCTGGACCGCTGGTTCGCCCTGGAGGACCCGACCCGCCTGGAGCCGGCCGAACGCGAGCTGTACGTGGAGACCACCCTGGACGGCGGTCTGGTCCTGCGCGGCTACGTCGACCGGCTGGACGTCAACGCCGCCGGCCTGATGCGGGTCGTGGACTACAAGACCGGCCGCGCGCCGGGCGAGCTGTTCGAGGCCCGGGCCCTGTTCCAGATGAAGTTCTACGCCCTGGTGCTGTGGCGGCTGCGCGGGCAGGTGCCGGCCCTGCTGCAGCTGGTCTACCTGGGCAGCGGCGAGGTGCTGCGCTACCAGCCGGACGAGGCCGACCTGCTGGCTGTGGAACGCAAGTGCCGGGCGCTGTGGGCGGCCATCGAGCGTGCCGCCCGGACCGGTGACTGGCGACCCTCCCCGGGCCGGTTGTGCGACTGGTGCGACCACCACAGCCGCTGCCCGACCAAGGGCGGCACCCCACCGCCGTTGCCGCCGGACGCCCTGCAGCTGGTCCTCGGTGAGGCAGCGGGTCCGGTGCCCGAGGCCGAGCTGGTCGCTGAGGCCTGAGGCCCAAGGTCCCGGGAGGCAGGGCGGTCTGTCCTGGTCTGCCCCGCTTCCGGCCCGGCTCAGGGTGCAGTCAGGGTCCAACCCCGTTGACTGCCCCCACGTCAGGCTTGGGAGGATCGTCGCGGCGGGCAGGCAGGGGGACTGCGGGGCGAGGACGCTCCGGCAGTAGCGGTCCGCGACCCGGTGAGCAACGGCAACCAGCGACGCACGCTGCGTGCCCAGGTGGAGAGGACATGCGACATGGCTGGTCAGCACGTGGCCGGTGTGCCGAGACAGGACACATCGACACCGCGCCGGTGGCCGGCGACGGCTGAGGCAGCGGCGAGCGCCATCGCTCTGCGCAAGGTCTACGGCGTGGGGGAGGCGCAGGTCAGTGCCCTGGACGGGGTGAGCGTGGACTTCGGCCGCGGTCAGATGACCGCGATCATGGGCCCCTCGGGGTCGGGCAAGTCGACCCTGATGCACTGCATGGCCGCGCTCGACACCCCCAGCAGCGGCGAGGTGGTCATCGACGGCGTCCAGATCGGCGGACTGAAGGACAAGGCCCTGACCCGGCTACGCCGTGACCGGCTGGGTTTCGTCTTCCAGGCCTTCAACCTGGTGCCCACGCTGACCGCCCGGGAGAACATCACCCTGCCGCTGGACATCGCCGGGACCAGGGTCGACCCGGACTGGTTCGACACCATCGTGTCCACCGTCGGGCTGGCCGACCGGCTCGGCCACCGGCCCAGCCAGCTCTCCGGGGGCCAGCAGCAACGGGTGGCCTGCGCCCGGGCGCTGGTCTCCCGGCCCTCGATCGTGTTCGCCGACGAGCCGACCGGGAACCTTGACTCCACGGCCAGCGCCGAGATCCTTTCCTTCCTGCGGCGCAGCGTGGACGACTTCGGGCAGACCCTGGTGATGGTCACCCACGAGCCGAGCGCGGCGGCCTACGCCGACCGGGTGCTGTTCCTGACCGACGGGACGATCGTGGACGAGCTGCTCGACCCGACGGCGGACTCGGTGCTGGAGCGGATGAAGGGCTTCGAGTCCGGCGGGCGGCGGAGCTGACATGCTGCGGGTCACCCTGAAGAGCGTGCGCGGGCACCTGGTCCGCTTCCTGCTCACCGTCATCGCAGTCTCGCTCGGGATCGCCTTCTACGCCGGCGGCCAGATCCTCACCGCCGCCC
The DNA here is from genome assembly GCA_963821825.1 of uncultured Actinomycetota bacterium. GTDB lineage: Bacteria > Actinomycetota > Actinomycetes > Actinomycetales > Kineosporiaceae > CAWGFD01. Next base: position 2,573,968 of record CAWGFD010000002.1, on the reverse strand, counting down.
TCGGCGACACCTTTGACCAGCTCGTCGACGCCGGCACGGCCGGAACCGACGTCACCGTCCGGGCCCAGCAGCCGGCCGGGCAGCAGCAGTCCCTGGACGGCTCCGGGGCCAGCCAGCTGCCGTTGAGCCTGCAGTCGAGACTGGCCGCGGTGGACGGCGTGCAGCGGGTCTCTCCCGACATCCAGGGCAGCGTGGTGCTGGTCGGCGCGGACGGCACCGCGGTCCGCAACGGCGGCGCGCCCACCCTCGGCTTCGCCTACTCCCCCGACAGCTCCTCGCTGAAGCTGCTGCGCGGCAAGGCGCCCAGCGGGCCGGACGAGGTCGCGGTGGTCGGCTCGACACTGACCAAGTCAGGGCTCTCGATCGGCGACACCACCCAGGCCCTGGTCGGCCAGCAGCCGCGCCGGGTCACGATCACCGGGGAGATCAGCTTCAACGGGCCGCTGGCCGGGGCCACCCTGGTGACCCTGGACCAGGCCAGTGCCCGGGCCGCGTTCGCGGCCGACGGCACCGTGCCCAGCTTCTCCCTGACCGCCGCGCCCGGCATCAGCCAGGCCGAGCTGGCCAGCCGGGTGAAGGCGGTGCTGCCCAGCGGTGACGAGGCGGTCACCGGGGCCCAGCTGCGGCAGGAGACCCGGGATCAGATCGCCCAGGTGCTGAACATCTTCAACTACGTCCTGACCCCGTTCGCGATCATCTCGCTGCTGGTCGGGGCCTTCATCATCGTCAACACCTTCTCCATGCTGGTCGCCCAGCGCACCCGCGAACTGGCCCTGCTGCGCGCCGTCGGCGCCTCCCGGGCCCAGGTGCGCCGGGTGGTCCTGGGTGAGGCTGCGGTGGTCGGACTGCTCGGCGCCGCGGTCGGGCTGGGTTTCGGGGTGCTGCTGGCCGCCGGGCTGCAGTCACTGCTCGGCCGGTTCGGCCTGGAGACGCCCGGGTCGGTGCCGGTGAGCGGCGGGGTGGTGCTGCGCAGCCTGGTCGTCGGCCTGGTGGTCACCCTCCTGGCCGCCCTGATGCCGGCCGTGCGAGCCGCCCGCGTCGCCCCGGTGGCCGCCATGCGGGACGACGTCGTGATCACTCAGAAGGGTCTGCGGGTGCGGGGGCTGGTCGGCGCGGTGCTCATCGCGCTGGCCGCCGCCGGGTTCGTCGGCGGTCTGGCCGGCGAGAGCACCCAGTGGGTGCTGATCGCCCTCGCCGCGACGCTGGCCACGGTAGGAGCCCTGGTCGTCGCGCCGCTGCTGATCCGCCCGGTGGTCCGGGTGATCGCCGTCCCGTTCTCGCTGCTCGGCCGGGTGGTCGGGCGACTGGCCCGGGAGAACACCCAGCGCAACCCGCGGCGGACCGCGGTCACCGCATCGGCGCTGACCATCGGGCTGACCCTGATGGCCGCGACCGCCACGATGGCCGCCTCGATCAACCGCAGCACCGAGGGCCTCGTGCAGGACCAGCTCACCGCCGACTACGTGCTCAGCGGCGGGGGCGCGGCCACCTTCCCGACCTCGGTGGTCGAGGCGGTCCGCGCACTGCCCGGCGTCGCCTCGGTCGCCGGGCTGGAGGGCACCTCGGTCACCGTGCACGGCAAGCAGCTGTTCGGCCTGGCCGCCCAGCCCCAGGCGGTCGCGGACAACGTCCGGGTGTCGATGGCCTCCGGGCGGCTGGCCGACCTGGCCCCTGGCACCCTGCTGCTGGACAAGAGCACCGCCACCGACCTGGGCCTGAAGACCGGGGACAGTGTGAGCGCCGACGTCGGGTCCCTGCAGGGCCGGCGGCTGACCGTGGCCGGGGTGTACGAGGACAACCGGGTGCTAGGCGGCAACGCCCTGCTCAGCGAGTCGCTCTACGAGCAGGCCGTGCCGCAGAACCAGCGCGGGGACTTCTACGCCTACGTGAAGGCGGCGCCGGGGGCGGACGTGGCCGCGCTGCGCAGCCAGCTGGTGGCCGTGGTCCGGCCCTACATCGTGGTCTCGGTCCAGGACGGCGCCGAGTTCACCAACGAGCAGGCCGGGCAGGTCAACCAGCTGCTGGCGATCATCTACGTGCTGCTGGCCCTGTCCATCGTGATCGCGGTGCTGGGGATCATCAACACCCTCGCGCTGTCGGTGCTGGAACGGACCAGGGAGATCGGCCTGCTGCGCGCGGTGGGCCTGGGCCGCGGCCAGCTGTTCAGCATGGTGACCGCCGAGGCGGTGGCCACCGCGGTGTTCGGCGCGCTGATCGGCTCGATCCTGGGCCTGGTGCTCGGGGTGGTGGTGCAGCGGGGGCTGGTGCCGCAAGGCCTGACCGAGCTGTCGATCCCCTGGGTCACGATCGTGCTGATCATCGTGGCGGCGGCGGTGGCCGGTGTGGTGGCCGCGATGCTGCCGGCCTGGCGGGCCGTCCGGCTGAACGTGCTGCAGGCCATCGCCACCGAGTGACCTGCCTGACCCACCCACCGTGACCACGGTGGGTGGGTCAGCGGCGGGCGGTCCAGGGGCTGAGATCAGTGAGCGCGAGGCCGCCCAGGGTGGCCAGCACCCGCCGGCCGGGACCGCCGGGCGGCATCGGCACCAGGTGCTCCACGGCCAGCACGTCGATGCCGGCCGCCTCGGCCGAGGCGACCCCGGCCGGGCTGTCCTCGATCGCCACGCAGTCCCGCGGGTCCACCCCGAGCCGGCGGGCGGCCTCCAGGTAGGGCTCGGGGTCGGGCTTGCCGCGGCTGACCTGGTCTCCGGTGACCACCGCGTCGAAGGTGCCCTCGGGCAGCGCCTGCAGCACCGCCTCGGCCAGGGTCGCGTAGGACATGGTGACCAGGGCGCACGGCACACCGGCCCGGCCGAGCTCGGCGAGCAGGTGCTGGGCGCCCGGTCGCCACGGGATGTGCCGCAGCACCCGGAGCCGGACCTCCTGCAGCAGGTGGTCCACGATCTGCTCCTCGGTCAGGTCGACCGGGCCGACCTCGCGGATGTAGCGCGCGGAGACCAGCAACGGGTTGCCGACCAGGGCGTGGGCGTGCTCGGTGCTCCAGGTGCCACCGTGCGCCTGGACCAGGGCGAACTCAGCCTCGATCCAGTACGGCTCGGTGTCCACCAGGGTGCCGTCCATGTCCCACAGCACCGCGGCGGGCAGCAGCCCGCCTCCGGCGGACGGCTGGACGTCGTCCGGGTTCATCGCCGGTCCCATCAGGTCGCGTTGAAGTACTTGGCCTCGGGGTGGTGCACCACCAGGGCGTCGGTGGACTGCTCCGGGTGCAGCTGCAGCTCCTCGGACAGCTCGACCCCGATCCGCTCCGGGCGCAGCAGCTGGACCAGCTTGGTCCGGTCCTGCAGGTCCGGGCAGGCGGGGTAGCCGAAGGAGTAGCGGCTGCCGCGGTAGCCCTGACGCAGGATCCCGCCCAGCTCGGCGTCGTCCTCACCGCCCAGGCCCAGCTCCGAGCGGACCCGGGCGTGCCACATCTCGGCCAGCGCCTCGGTGAGCTGCACGGACAACCCATGCAGCTCCAGGTACTCCCGGTAGGCGTTGCGCGCGAACAGGTCCGCGGTGGCGGTGGCGACCCGGGGGCCCATCGTGACCAGCTGGAAGGCGATCACATCAGGCCCACCGAGCTGCTCGGCCTCGTGCTCGGTACGGAAGAAGTCGGCCAGGCACAGCCGGCGGTCGCGACCCTGCCGGGGGAAGGTGAACCGCAGCCGCTCACTACCCGCCGCCCCGCCGGTGCCGTCCCCCTCGTGGTGCAGGATCACCAGGTCCCGGCCCCGGGAGACGCATGGGTAGTAGCCGTAGACCACGGCGGCCTCCAGCAGCTGCTCGGTCTGGGTCCGCTCCAGCCACATCCGCAGCCGCGGGCGCCCCTCGGTCTCGACCAGCTCCTCGTAGGAGGGGCCCTGGCCGCCGCGGGCGGCGCGCAGGCCCCACTGGCCCAGGAACGTCGCCCGCTCGTCGAGGTAGGAGACGTAGTCGGCGAGCTTGACCCCGCGGACCACCCGCTCACCCCAGAACGGCGGGGTCGGCACCGGCAGGCTGCGCTGCACGTCCGAGCGCTGGTCGGGGTCGCCGGCCCCGTCCTCGGCGCTCTGCCCGCCGGCCCCGACGGCGACCGGCTGGCGGCGGCGGACCCGCCGCTGGCGCAGCTCGGGAAGCTGGGCGCCGGGCACCCCGCGCTTGACCGAGACCAGGGCGTCCATCAGCCGCAGGCCCTCGAAGGCGTCCCGGGCGTAACGGACCTCCCCGGCGTAGATCTCGGCCAGGTCGCCCTCGACGTAGGCCCGGGTCAGCGCGGCACCGCCCAGGATCACCGGGAACCGGGAGGCGACCTCCCGGGAGTTCATCTCCTCCAGGTTCTCCTTCATCACCACGGTGGACTTCACCAGCAGCCCGGACATCCCGATCACGTCGGCGTCGTGCTCCTGGGCGGCCTTGAGGATCTCCGAGATCGGCTGCTTGATGCCGATGTTCACGACCGTGTAGCCGTTGTTGGACAGGATGATGTCCACCAGGTTCTTGCCGATGTCGTGCACGTCGCCGCGCACCGTGGCCAGCACGATGGTGCCCTTGCCGCCGGTCGAGTCGGCACTGTCGATGTGCGGCTCCAGGTGCGCCACAGCGGTTTTCATCACCTCGGCGGACTGCAGAACGAACGGCAGCTGCATCTCGCCCCGGCCGAACAGCTCGCCGACGACCTTCATGCCGTCCAGCAGCTCCTCGTTGATGATGGCCAGGGCCGGTTTGCCGGCCAGCGCCTCCTCCAGGTCGGCGGCCAGCCCCTTGCCCTCACCGTCGATGATCCGGCGGCGCAACCGCTCCGACAGCGGCAGGGCGGCCAGCTCGGCGGCCCGCCCGGCCCGCACCGTCGCGGCGTCCACGCCCTCGAACAGGTCGAGGAAGCGCTGCAGCGGGTCATAGCTGACCGAGCCGTCCTCGGCGTAGCGTCTGCGGTCGTGCACCAGGTCCAGCGCCACCTCCAGCTGCTCGGCGGGGATCCGGTTCATCGGCAGGATCTTCGCGGCGTGCACGATGGCCGAGTCCAGCCCGGCCTGCACCGCCTCGTGCAGGAACACCGAGTTCAGTACCACCCGGGCGGCCGGGTTCAGCCCGAAGGAGATGTTGGACAGGCCCAGGGTGGTCTGCACCTGGGGGTAGCGGGCCTTGACCTGCCGGATCGCCTCCAGGGTGGCGATCCCGTCCCGGCGGGTCTCCTCCTGCCCGGTGGCGATCGGGAAGGTCAGGCAGTCGACGACGATGTCCTCGACCTGCATCCCCCAGACCCCGGTCAGGGTGTCGATCAGCCGGCCGGCCACCGCCACCTTGTGCTCCACCGTGCGCGCCTGGCCGGTCTCGTCGATGGTCAGCGCCACCACCGCCGCGCCGTGCTCGCGGACCACCGGCATGATCCGGGCGAACCGGCTGCCCTCGCCCTCGCCGTCCTCGAAGTTCACCGAGTTGACCACGCTGCGGCCACCGACCAGCTCCAGGCCGGCCTCGATCACCGCCGGCTCGGTGGAGTCCAGGACCAGCGGCAGGGTGGAGGCGGTGGCCAGCCGACTCAGTACCTGGGTGGCGTCGGCCACCCCGTCGCGGCCGACGTAGTCCACGCACACGTCCAGCAGGTGGGCGCCGTCCCGGGTCTGGCTGCGGGCGATGTCCACGCAGTCGTCCCAGCGCTGCTCGACCATCGCCTCCCGGAAGGCCTTGGAGCCGTTGGCGTTCGTGCGCTCCCCGATCGACAGGTAGGCGGTGTCCTGCCGGAACGGCACGTGCTGGTACAGGCTGGACACCCCCGGCTCAGGGCGCGGGTCGCGCGGGGTCAGCGCCCGGCCGCGGACCCGTTCCACGACCTGGCGCAGGTGCTCGGGGGTGGTGCCGCAGCAGCCGCCGACCAGCGCCAGGCCGAACTCGCGGGTGAAGGTGTCGTGGGCGTCGGCCAGCTGCTCGGGGGTCAGGTCGTAGTACGCGCCGTCCTTGCCCAGCTGGGGAAGCCCCGCGTTCGGCATGCAGGTGATCGGCACCCGGGCGCTTCGGGCCAGGGTGCGCAGGTGCTCGCTCATCTCGGTCGGCCCGGTGGCGCAGTTCAGCCCGATCGCGTCGACCCCGAGCGCCTGCAGCGCGGTCAGGGCCGCCGCCGTCTCGGTGCCCATCAGCATCGTCCCGGTGGTCTCCACCGTGATCTGCGCCAGCACCGGCAGGTTCTCCCCCGCGGCGGCGATCGCCCGCTTGGCCCCGACCACCGCGGCCTTGGTCTGCAGCAGGTCCTGGGAGGTCTCCACCAGCACGGCGTCCACCCCGCCCTGCACCATCCCGGCCACCTGCTCGGCGTAGGCGTCGCGCAGCACGGCGTAGGTGGTGTGGCCCAGGCTGGGCAGCTTGGTGCCCGGGCCGACCGAGCCCAGCACGAACCGGGGTCGATCGGCGGTGGACCAGGCGTCGGCGGCCTGCCGGGCCACCTGGGCACCGGCCAGCGCCAGCTCGTGGATCCGGTCGGCGATGCCGTACTCCCCCAGGTTGCCCAGGTTGGCCCCGAAGGTGTTGGTCTCCACGCAGTCGACGCCGACGGCGAAGTACGCGTCGTGCACCGAACGGACGACCTCGGGGCGGGTGACGTTCAGGATCTCGTTGCAGCCCTCATGGCCCTGGAAGTCCTCCAAGGTCGGGTCGGCGGCCTGCAGCATGGTCCCCATCGCTCCGTCGGCGACGACAACACGTTCGGTCAGGGCACGGCGCAGGAGATCGGAGCGGCTGCTCATCCCGCAGAGTCTAGGCGCTCACCGGCCGAGCCCCTCACCGGCCGAGCCCCTCACCGGCGGCGCCGCGACCCGGTCCGTGCGTAGGCTGGAGCCTTGGTTGCCCCGGCGAACGGCTCGAACCCGTCGGCGGGTGCAGCACGCAGGGCCCCGCGGGCCGGCCGAACCGGCCCCCGGGGCGGACCGGACCAACGCTGATCATCCCGGCGCCGCACAGCCGCCGGGGAGGAGGACCCGAGTGAGCGAGCTGCCCTTGCTGCGCGATCCCGTGGTGATCGCCGCCTTCGAGGGCTGGAACGACGCCGGGGAGGCCGCCAGCTCCGCGGTGGCCCACCTCAGCCAGGCCTGGTCCGCCCAGCCGCTGGCCGAGCTGGACCCCGAGCCGTACCACGACTTCCAGGTCACCCGGCCCCAGGTCGGGGTGGACGAGCAGGGCCGACGCCGGATCACCTGGCCGGCGACCCGGCTGCTGGTCGCCAGCCCGCCCGGCGCCAGCCGGGACGTCGTCCTGATCCGCGGGATCGAGCCGTCCATGCGGTGGCGGACGTACACGCGGGAGCTGCTCGGTCACGTCCGGGCCACGGGTGCGCACACCCTGCTCACCCTGGGTGCGCTACTGGCGGACGTGCCGCACACCCGGCCCATCCCGGTCACGGCCACCACCGAGGACCCGGAGCTGCAGCAGCGGCTGGCGGTGGAGCCCAGCCGGTACGAGGGACCGACCGGGATCGTGGGTGTGCTGCACGAGGCGGCCGCTGAGGCGGGCATCCCGGGCATCTCGCTGTGGGCGGCGGTACCGCACTACGTCGGGCAGTCTCCCTCGCCCAAGGCCACCCTGGCCCTGCTGCGCCGGGTGGAGGAGATGCTGGACATCACCGTGCCGCTGGGTGACCTGCCCGAGGACGCCCGGGCCTGGGAGCAGGGCGTGGACGACCTCGCCGAGGAGGACGGGGAGATCCAGGAGTACGTCCGGCAGCTGGAGGAGGCCAAGGACACCGCTGACCTGCCCGAGGCCAGCGGTGAGGCGATCGCCAGGGAGTTCGAGCGGTACCTGCGCCGCCGGGACGGGCCGAACCCCGCCTGACCCGGTGCGCCCGTGGCGGGACGGTCTCGCCGTTGCTCAACGCGCGGGCGGATCCGGTTGCGTGCCCCCGGATCCTCCGTGCAGCCGGATGCCGGTCGCCCCGCCGGGTACCAGCACCCGCAGCGCGTCGGGTCGCACGGAGAAGGTGGCCGGCGTGCGGGGCCCGACCTCTCCGTCGATGTTCACCTCCATCGCCGGCTCGCACTCCACCCGGACGGCGCTGGTCCGCACGTGCAGCACGTGGTCGGCGCCGGTGAAGCGGCCGGAGAGGAAGTGCCGGGCGACGGTGAACCGCTGGGCGGCGGTGCCCCGCGGGATCGCGTGCACGTCGAGCCGCTGGTCGTCGATCCCGGCCTGCGGCGCCGCGACCGCGCCGCCGCCGAAGTAGCGCCCGTTGGCCACCCCGACCTGCAGCAGGTCACCCAGCTCGACGTCGGGGTGGTCGCCGCCCGGGAAGTGCAGCCGGGCGCGGAACGGCTGGTGCCGACGGTAGGCCTGCAGCGCCGCCCAGGGGTAGGCCAGCGCCCGCAGCCGGCGCTTCAGGGTCGGCGACAGGTGCCGGGTGACCTCCACCGCGAGCCCCACCGAGGAGACGTTCACGAAGCAGCGGGTACGGGCCGACCCCTCGGCGACGCCCAGGTCGACGTCGGCCAGCCGACCGTCCACGACCAGCCGGCAGGCCGACACCGGGTCGTTCGGTAGCTGCAGGGTGCGGGCGAAGTCGTTGGCCGTCCCGGTCGGCAGCACCACCAGCGTCGCGCCGGCCCGGGCGATGCGGCCCACCGCCGAGCTGATGGTGCCGTCCCCGCCGCCGAGCAGGACCAGGTCCGCCCCGGCGTCCAGCTCGGCCTGCACCACCTCGGCCAGCCGTCCGGGCTCGTGCACGGCGTGGGCCGCGGCCAGCCGCACCCCGAGCCGGTCCAGCTCCGAGCTCACCCGCTCGAAGACGCCGGCGCCGCGTCCGGAGGCGGCGTTGACGATCAGGACGGCGCGGGCTGGGGTCACCGGCCCGAGCCTAGACGCCCCTGGCCGTGGTGCCCGGTGCGCCCGCTGTGCGGACGTCGTGGTCGGCCGGCCCGCAGCGGGCGGTCAGAGCCGGACGCCGAGCAGGGCGTCCACGGCCCGGGCGACCACCCCGGGGGCGCCGGGCACGTCCCCGCCCTGCTGCAGCTGCAGGGTGGCCCACTCGTCGACCGCCTGCAGCGCCCCCGGCGCGTCCAGGTCGTCGGAGAGCCGCTCACGCAGCCGCTGCACCAGGGGCCCGGCGTCCGGCCCCTGCGGCCGGGACAGCGCCTGGCGCCAGGTGTCCAGCCGGTCCTGGGCCCGGGCCAGCACCGCGTCGGTGTACTCCCAGTCGGAACGGTAGTGCTGGCCCAGCAGGGCCAGCCGGACGGCCATCGGGTCGACCCCAGAACGGCGCAGGACCGAGACCAGGACCAGGTTGCCGCGGGACTTGCTCATCTTGTGCCCCTCGAAGCCCACCATCCCGGTGTGGGCGAAGATCCTGGCGAAGGGCCAGGAGCCGGTCAGCACGTGCGCCTCGGTGGCGCCCATCTCATGGTGGGGGAACACCAGGTCGGCGCCGCCGCCCTGCACGTCGATCGCGTTGCCCAGGTGCTCCAGGGCGATCGCGGTGCACTCGATGTGCCAGCCCGGGCGCCCGGCGCCCAGCGACGCGCCGTCCCAGGCGGGTTCGCCCGCCCGCTCCCGGCGCCAGAGCAGGCAGTCCAGCCGGTCCCGCTTGCCGGGCCGGTCCGGGTCGCCGCCGCGCTCGGCGAACAGGCCCAGCATCGTGTCGGTGTCCAGGTTGGCCACCGCACCGAACCGGGGGTCGGCGTGCACGTCCATGTACACGTCGCCGTCGGGCTCGCCGGGGCCGCCCGGCACCCGGTAGGCGACCCCGGACTCCAGCAGCTGCTCCACCGAGCGGACGACCAGCGGGATGGCCTCCACCGCGCCCACGTAGGCGGCCGGCGGAAGCACGCCCAGCGCGGTCATGTCCTCGGCGAACAGCGCGATCTGGCTGTCGGCCAGCTCGCGCCAGTCCACCCCGGTCGCGGTGGCCCGCTCCAGCAGCGGGTCGTCCACGTCGGTGACGTTCTGCACGTAGTGCACCTGGTGCCCGGCGTCCCGCCAGGCCCGGTTGAGCAGGTCGAAGGAGACGTAGGTGCTGGCGTGCCCGAGGTGGGTGGCGTCGTAGGGGGTGATCCCGCAGACGTACATCCGGGCCACCGGCCCGGGCGAGGTCGGCACCAGCCGGCCGGTCGCGGTGTCGAACAGACGCACCGGCAGACCGGTCCCGGGCAGCTGCGGGAGGGAGGGATGGGGCCAGGAGATCACGGCGGGGAGCCTAACCGTCGACGTCAGAACGCCGGCCAGGGGATGGCCGGCCGGCCGGTGGCCGGTGCGGGGAAGCGGCCGCCCTGGGCGAGGCGGGCGGCGCGGCGGGCGGTGGTGCGGATCTCCCGCAGGCTGAGCAGGTCCAGCAGGTCCGCCAGCTGCGGCGGGGCGGCGGCGCCGGGCGTCTGCGGCAGGGGGGCGAGCTCGACCGCCCCGGCCGGCTCGTCGAGCTCGGCCGGCTCGGGCATCTCGGCGGGCTCGGCCCGGCACAGCTCCCGCAGCTGGTCGGCCAGCACCGCGAGCTGCTCGCGCTCGGCGGCCGGCAGCGGGTCGCCCTCCCAGCCCCACAGCACCGTCCGCAGCTTGTCCTCGGTGTTGAAGGTCAACCCGTGGTCGACCCCGCGCAGCCGGCCCCAGCGGTCCCGCAGGATGTGCCCGCCCTTGCGGTCGGCGTTGTTGGCCACCGCGTCGAACAGCGCCATCCGGGCCAGGTCCGGGTCGTCGGCGTGGGCCAGGACGACGGTCCGCCCGCGGTAGTCCTCGGCGACCACGACGTTCAGCCAGCCGCGGGGCACCTTCCCGGGCGCGATCACGTCGACCACCCCGGCGCCGGCCTCGGGCACCTCCGGGTCGCCCTCGGCGTCCCGCGTGCCGTCGTCCACCCACAGCTGCACGCTGCCCGCGCCGAACGGGCCGGGCCGGAACACCGTCGGCGGCACCACCCCCCAGCCCAGCGCGGTGGACAGCACGTAGGCCGCGGCCTCCCGGCGGCCCAGGGTCCGGTCCGGGAAGTCCCACAGCGGCCGTTCGCCGGCCACCGGCTTGTACACGCACTGCCGGCTGGTGCCGTCCAGCGCGACGGTGGCCAGCAGGGTGGCGTTGCTGGCCTCGACCAGCCGGCCGGTGACCTCCAGCCGCCCGGTCCGCAGCAGCGGCAGCACCGCGGTGTCGGGTTCGGGCGGCGGAGCGTCAGCCGCCCTCAGGTGCTCGGTCAGCGCCGGTACCCGTTCGCACGCGGGCAGATGTGCCCGTCGGGGTCCAGCGGGTTGCCGCAGAACGGGCACGGCGGACGCCCGGCCGCGACCACCGCCATCGCCCGCTTGGCGAACATCCGGGCCGCGGCCCCGGAGAGGGTGACCCGCAGCACCGACCCGGTCGCGTTCTCGTCGTCGTCCTCGATGTCGGTGGCGTCCTCGCCCTCGGGGCTCTCCTCGGCCTCGAAGCACTCGATCACCACGGCCGAGGCCTCGGAGTCCCAGGACAGGCTCATCGTGCCGACCCGGAACTCCTCCTCGACGGGCACCTCCAGGGGCCCGGCGTCCTCCTGCCCGACCGGGGCGATCGCGGGGACCGGCGCCGACCCGCCGGAGATCCGCAGCACCTCGTCCAGCAGCTGGTCCACCCGCTCGGCGAGCACCGACACCTGCTGCTTCTCGAGGGCGACGCTCGTCACCGCGGTGCCGCTGCGGGCCTGCAGGAAGAACGTGCGCGAGCCGGGGCTTCCGACGGTCCCGGCGACGAACCGCTCGGGCGGGTCGTACTCGAAGACCTGACGTGCCATGGTCACCGACCCTACTGGCCCGCGGCGGCAACGGCTCGGTCGGGCGGGCCCTCCCCCGCGCCGCCGCCGACGGCGGCGTCGGACCCGGTGCCGGCCCGAGAGCGACGCGAGCGAGTGGGCCGCGCGGCCAGGAACGCCAGGTCGCCGCCGCTGTCGTTGGTGCGGACCGCGAACGGGCGCAGCTCGGTGTAGCGGACCACCGACACCGAACAGGGATCGACCACGATCCGCTGGAAGGCGTCCAGGTGCATGCCGAGGGCGTCGGCCAGGATCGACTTGATCACGTCGCCGTGGGAGAACACCGCCCACACCGCGTCCGGGCCGTGCCGCTCGGCCACCTTCCGGTCGTGCTCGCGGATGGCGGTCACCGCACGCTGCTGCATGCCCAGCATCGGCTCACCCTCGGGCCCGGGGAAGGTGACCGCGGAAGGATGGGCCTGCACGACCCGCCACAGCGGCTCCTTGACCAGCTCCTTCAGCGGCCGGTTCGTCCAGTCCCCGTACCGGCACTCGCCCAGCCGCTCGTCCACCTCGGGCACCGGGCGGGGCACCTGGCGGCGGCCGATCCTCGGCCCGGCACCGGAGAGCACGATCTGCGCCGTCTCCTGGCAGCGTTCCAACGGGCTGGTCACCGCGGCCACCACCGGCACCGGGGCCAGCCGCTCGGTCAGCCGCTGCGCCTGGGCGCGGCCGGTCTCGTCGAGCACCACCCCCGGGGTCCAGCCGGCCAGGGTCCCCCCGGCGTTGGCGGCCGTGCGGCCATGACGGATGAGCAGGACCGTGGGCACGACCCTCACCTTACGTGGCGGGCTGCGGCGCGCGGCCGGCGGCGGCCGGTCAGGTGGCGCTGAGCCAGCCGGCGCTCAGGGCCACGATCAGCACCACGCCGAGCGCGACCCGGTAGCCGACGAAGACGGTGATCGGGTGCCGCGCCACGAAGCGCAGCAGCCAGGCGATCGAGGCGTAGGCCACCCCGAAGGCGATCACCGTGCCCAGCAGCAGCGGACCGACCCCGACAACGGAGGTGTTGACGTCCTTCAGCTCGTACAGCCCGGCCCCGGTCAGGGCGGGGATGGCCAGGAAGAAGGACAGCCGGGTCGCGGTCACCCGGTCGATGCCCTGCAGCAGGCCCGCGCTGATCGTGGCGCCGGAGCGGGAGACCCCGGGGATCAGCGCGAAGCACTGCACCAGCCCGATGATCAGCACCTGGCGCAGGTTCAGCTGGCCCTCGCTGACCGCCTGGGTGGCCCGACGCTCGGCCAGCCACATCACCACCGACCAGGCGATCAGGGCGATCGCGACCACCCACAGGCTGCGCAGCGACCCGGTGATCGCGTTCTTGAACAGCAGCCCGGCGATCACCACCGGGACGGAGCCGGCGATCACGTACCAGGCGAACAGGTAGTCGTGGTCCCGGCGGGCCGGCGAGCGCAGCCCGCCGACCCAGGCGGTGACCAGGCGGACGATGTCCCTCCAGAAGTACAGGAACGTGGCCACGATCGCCCCGAACTGGATGATCACCGTGTAGGCGGTGACCGAGGGGGCGTCCACGCTGAGCCCGAGCAGCTTCTCGGCGATGGTCAGGTGCCCGGTGCTGGAGACCGGCAGGAACTCGGTCAGGCCCTCGACGACACCGAGGACGACCGAGTCGGCGTAGCCCAGGGTGGCGCTCACGCGCCGACCCCCGCGGCCTCGAAGGCCTGCGCCGTCTGACGGAGCATGTGCACCCGTTCCTCCTGGGTTCGTGCGTGCGGGGTCACCGCAACGGTGCCGACCCCGGTCTGGGCCAGGGCCTGCAGTCGGTCGCGCACCGCCGGCACCGGCCCGATCAGGCTGGTGGCGGCGATGAGCTCGGCCGGGACGGCGGCGGCGGCGTCCCGGGGGCGGCCGGCCAGGTACAGCTCCTGCACCTGGTCGGCGGCCTGCTCGAAGCCCATCCTGCGGGCCAGGGCGTTGTAGAAGTTCTGCTTCCGGCTGCCCATCCCGCCCACGTACAGCGCCACGTAGGGGCGCAGCGGGTCGGCGGCGGCGACCGGGTCGTCACCGATCACCACCGGAGTGGAGGCGACGACGTCGAACCCGTCCAGGCCGGGGGTGCCGGCCCGTTCACGCCCGGCCCGGACGGCGGCCAGCGACAGCTCGGCGTGCTCGGGGGAGAAGAAGATGGCGAGCCAGCCGTCGGCGATCTCCCCGGCCAGCTCCAGGTTCTTCGGGCCGACGGCCGCCAGGTAGAGCGGGATGTCGGTGCGCAGTGGGTGCAGGCTGAGCCGCAGCGCCTTGCCCGGCCCGTCGGGCAGCGGTAGCGGGTAGTGCGGGCCCGGGGCGCTGACGTCCCGGCGGGCCAGAGCGTCCCGGACGATCGAGACGTACTCCCGGGTGCGGGCCAGCGGCTTGTCGAACCGGACGCCGTGCCAGCCCTCCGACACCTGGGGGCCGCTGACCCCCAGCCCGAGGTGGAAGCGGCCGGCGCTGAGGGTGTCCAGGCTGGCCGCGGTCATCGCGGTCATCGCCGGGGTGCGGGCCGGGATCTGCAGCACGGCCGCGCCCACGCCCAGAGCCGTGGTGCGGGCGGCGACGTAGGAGAGCACCGTCACCGCGTCCGAGCCGTACGCCTCGGCCGCCCAGCACACCTGGTAGCCCAGCCGCTCGGCCTCCACGGCCAGCTCGACACCCTGCACCAGGTCGGCCCCGGTGGCGTATCCGAGGTTCAGGCCCAGGCGCATGCCCGGCAGCCTACGGCGTGGTCGATCATCTCTGGGATCCGGCTGAGCGGCCCCTGAGCGTGTCCGGATCAGCGCCGGCGCGCCTGGCCGTCGTCCAGCTGGTCGACGGTCACGTCGTCGTCGAGGCCGTCGTCCTCCTCGAGGTCGTCCTCATCGACGTCCTCGTCGTCCTCGTCGTCGTCCTCGTCGTCGTCCTCTCGTCGTCCTCGTCGTCCTGGTCGTCGTCCTCGTCGTCGTCGTCCTGGTCGAGGTCGTCCTCGTCCGCGGCGTCGTCGTACAGCACGAACGGGGTGACCTCCTCGTAGGCGTCGTACAGCGCCTCGTCGTAGGTCTCGAACGCGTCGGCCAGCGCCTGGTAGGCGGACACCACGGCCGGGTCCGTCTCACCTCGACGCCGCGCAGCCGCGGTCAGGTGAACTTCCAGCGCAGCGACCAGTCGCTCCAGCGCTGCCCGGGGGTCCGTCGTCATGGCACGACGGTATCGGTTCGTGATGACATTGGCATCGATGACCCACGCGTTCCGTCCAGCCCCCACCCCGCCCGGCGCCCCGGCCCGCAGCGGGGATCTTGCCGAGTTCGAGTACCGGGTGCTCACCGTGCCGCGGGACACCCCCAGAGCCGAGGTGAGACGTCTGCTGACCGAGCAGGCGGAGTATGGCCGCTGGGAGCTGGCCCGCACGGTGGTCTACGCCGGCGGCCGGCGCTCGGTGTGGGTGCGCCGCCGGGTGATCCGGGTGGCCCGCACCGTCTGACCCCACCCCCTCCCCCGCGATCAGGTGGATCCCGGTGCGTCGGGCCACGCTGATCGCGTCGAGATCGCCGGATCGGCCCACCTACCTGGGCGGATCCGCCGGTCTCACGGCGATCGTGAAGGTGGGCGGGGGTCAGCAGGTGTGCAGGAGGCGGTCCAGGACGCGGACGCCGAACCGCAGCGCGTCCAGTGGCACCCGCTCGTCCACGCCGTGGAACATCCCGGCGAAGTCCAGGCCCTCGGGCAGCCGCAGCGGCGCGAACCCGTATCCGGTCATCCCGAGCGCGGCGAAGGACTTGTTGTCCGTCCCCCCGGACAGGCAGTACGGCAGCACCGCGGCGTCCGGGTCCTCCGCGAGCAGCGCGGCCTTCATCGCCTCCACCAGCGGGCCGTCGAACGGGGTCTCCAGCGAGGTCGCCTGGTGCACGGTCTCGATGTCCACCCCCGGGCCGGCCAGCTCCCGGACGGTGGCCATCAGCTCCTCCTCCCGGCCCGGCAGGGTCCGGCAGTCCAGCAGCGCGGTGGCGGTGCCGGGGATCACGTTGTGCTTGTAGCCCGCCTGCAGCACCGAGGGGTTCGCCGTGTTCTGCAGCGTGGCACCGACCCATCGCGCGGTGGTGCCCAGCACCCGGACCAGGGCGTCCGGGTCGTCAGCGGGCAGCGGTACGCCGGTGATCTCCTCGACCCCGTCCAGGAACTGCCGGACGGTCGGGGTGATCTCCAGCGGCCAGCGGTGCTCACCGATCCGCGCCACCGCGGCGGCGAGCCGGGTGACCGCGTTGTCCTCCTGCAGCTGGGAGCCGTGCCCGGCCCGGCCGTGCGCGACCAGCCGCAACCAGGAGATGCCCTTCTCGGCGGTCTGCAGCAGGTAGGCCCGGCGCCCGCCCAGCTCCAGGCTGAACCCGCCGATCTCGCTGACCGCCTCGGTCGCGCCCTCGAACAGGTCCGGGCGGTTCTCCACCAGCCAGCCCGCGCCGTGCACGCCGCCGGCCTCCTCGTCGGCCAGGAAGGCCAGCACGACGTCGCGCGGCGGCTGCTCGCCGTCCCGCACCATCCGGCGGACCGTGGCCAGGATCATCGCGTCCATGTTCTTCATGTCCACCGCGCCGCGGCCCCACAGGCAGCCGTCCTTCTCCTCACCGGAGAACGGGTCGACGCTCCAGTCCGCGGCCTGGGCGGGGACGACGTCCAGGTGGCCGTGCAGCACCAGGCCCGGGCGGCTGCGGTCCTGCCCCGGCCAGCGGACCACCAGGCTGGTGCGGTTCGGGGTCGGCTCGAACACCTCCGGCTCCAGGCCCACCTCGGACAGCAGTCCGGCCACGTGCTCGGCGGTGGCCCGCTCCCCCGGCCCGCTGCCGTCGCCGTAGTTGGAGGAGTCGATCCGCAGCAGGTCGCGGCAGATGGAGACGACCTCGTCCTCACCGCTCGCGGTCGACCCGCCCAGCGGACCGGGCTCGGAGCTGCTGGCTTCGGTGGACGACGTGCTGGTCACGGTGGTGGCTCCTGCCTGCTCGGGCGTGCGGACGGCGCCACGCTAGCCGCCCGGCCACGACGCCGCGCCTGCTGCACGCCGGTCTCCGGACGGCCGCTGCGTGCTAATCTCGATCCCGCTCCGGCCACCGGCCGGTGCCACGTCCGGGTGGCGGAATAGGCAGACGCGCTAGCTTGAGGTGCTAGTGCCCCAAAAGGGCATGGGGGTTCAAGTCCCCCCTCGGACACAGACGATGTGCAGCGAGCGGTCGTGCTGGCCTCGGGTCGAGGGGCCCAGGAGCCGACGACCATTCCCCCGACAGCACGCGCCACCGTAGCGGTCTGCATGGCCACGACTGGGCGGTTCGGCCCTTGTCGGCGGGCCGAACTTCCCAGATGCTGACGGGATGGCGCCACTCAGCGATCGAGATGCCGTGCTCGCCCGCCTCGAGGAGGTCTACATGGACCTCCACGCACATCCGGAGCTGTCGTTCGCCGAGCACCGCACGGCCGGGATCGCCGCGAAGTGGTTGCACGACAGTGGCTACGAGGTATCGGAAGGGATCGGCGGGACCGGCGTCGCCGGTGTGCTGACCACCGGCCCCGGCCCCGTCGTGCTGTTGAGGGCCGACATGGACGGGCTGCCGGTGATGGAGGACACGGGGCTGCCATATGCGAGCCGGGCGCGCGGCGTGGACCCCGACGGGCGGGACGTGCCGGTGATGCACGCCTGCGGACACGACCTTCACGTCACCTGTCTGCTCGGGGCGGCGGCAGAGCTGGCCGCGGACCGTTCGTGGCACGGCACCGTCGTGGCGCTGCTGCAGCCGGCCGAGGAGGTCGCCCGCGGCGCCAGCGCGATGGTCGCCGACGGCCTGTACGAGCGCATCCCCCACCCCGACGTGGTCCTCGGCCAGCACGTCGCGCCGCTGCCGGCCGGGGTGATCGGTCTTCGCCCGGGCGCTGCGTTCGCCGCCACCGACAGCCTCCGGGTCACGCTCCACGGCACCGGCGGGCACGGTTCGCGGCCCGAGGCCACCGTCGACCCGGTGGTGATGGCTGCTGCCACCGTTCTGCGTCTGCAGACGCTCGTCTCACGGGAGGTTGCCGGCGGCGACACCGCCGTCCTGACCGTGGGGGCGATCCGGGCGGGCTCCAAGTCCAACATCATTCCTGACCGGGCCGAGCTGCTGGTCAACATCAGGACCTACGACAGTTCGGTCCGAGAGCGGGTCCTCGCCGGGATCACCCGGATCGTGAATGCCGAGGCGCAGGCGTCAGGTGCCCCCCGCCCGCCGAGCATCACCTCGATCGAGACGGCCCCCTCCGTCGTCAACGACGAGACCGCCAGCGCGCTCCTGCGTCCTGCGCTGGAGTCGGTGGTGGGCACCGGTCGCGTCGTGGACCCGGGCCCTGTCACCGGTAGTGAGGACGTCGGCGTGCTGGCCGGCGCGGCCGGCGTGCCCTGCGTCTTCTGGCTGCTGGGTGGCGCCGACCCTGCCCTCTTCGGGCAGGCCCGGGACCTGGACGCCATCCGGGCGGTCATAGCGTCCATCCCGTCCAACCACTCGCCGGCCTACGCGCCCGTCCCCGCGCCGACCATCGGCATCGGGGTGGGTGCGCTGGCCGCGACCGCGCGGGCATGGCTCGGCGCAACCCCGGCCGACTGACCTGCGCCGCCTGTGGCGCACCGGCGTCGCCCGAGACCTCGGCTGTGCGGGGCGGTCGGCGGTCGGCGGTCGGCGGTCGGTCCGCGTCTGCTGCACACCGAGGGCCCCAGTCGATCGCCGTCTGGGGCCCGGCGGACGTGGGTCAGCGGCTACGGGCCGTCCAGTCCGTTGAGCCGGCGCACGACGGCGATCGCGTCGCCGATGTCGGCGTAGTTCACGGCCAGGTAGTTGGGGAACCTCCGTTGCTCGCGGCAGGTCTGCGCGCGCACGCCCAGGACGCCGTCGGCATTCACCGCTTGGGCGCTGCTCACCAGGTGGTCGAAGTTGGCGAGCCAGTGGTTCACCAGGAACAGCGGCGCGTCGAGGCGGCCTCGGTTGGACAGGCAGCTGAAGTCCGTCGCGGTGCGGAACGTGTACGGAGTCTCCTGCAGGAGGCCGGCGTACCCGTCGCCCAGCCACGGGTACCGGCCGCCGCCGTCCCCCTCCTCCAGCATCACGAGAACCCTCCGCCCGGAACTGACCAGTTCGCCGAGCGTGGGCCACGGACCGTGTGCGGGGGGCGGTGTGAAGGCCAGCTGGGCCAGGCCCGCCTGGTCGAGCGCCGCCCCGACCCGAGCCGGGTCTGCGTGGTTCTCGACGATGATGGTGAGGACCTCTCGCGGGTGTGCTTGCAGCCAGCTGCGGACCTGTTCCATCCCGGCCACGAAGTCGCTCGCTCCGATCTCGCACAGGCCATGACACATGTACAGCCGTTCCGGACCCGCGGGGGCGGGGTCGGCGACGGCGTCGAACACCCGCAACCCTGCCGCGACGGCCTCCGGTCCCAGATCGGACTCGGCGGCCGCTCTCGCCTGTCCGTACGCCGCCCGGGCGGTGGCGACGCGACCGCCCTGCGTCGGGTAGCCCAGCCACACGTCGACGAGCAGGGCACGGACCCCGAGGTCGAGCTGACCGCTCAGGGTCAGTCCCTGCTCAGGGATGAACCACGACCGGTCCGTGGCCTGCGACATCGCGTTGTGGCTGGCCGGGTAGGCCACGTCCGTGAACCGCCGCGTGCAGAGCCGGACGTCGCCGTTGCAGGCCTGTCCCGTGCCGTCCGTGCCGGCCCCGTCCGCGGCCGAGGACACCGGGACGGCCCCCCAGCCGACCAGCAGCATCAGGACGGCGAGGGCAGATCCGCCGGCCCACCAGCTCCTCCACCCCGTCCCCCGTCGGGGATGGGCCGCAGGGGCGGCACCCCGCCCCAGCGGCAGGAGGCCGGGGGGCCCGGCGGACGACGTCGCCGGACGGCGGGTCACCACGCCCAGCTCTCGCACCCCGAAAAGGATCAACCAGGCTCCGGGCAGGATCGCCGTCACCAGGCCGACCTGGGAAGGGCGCAGGACCGCCGCGATCCCGGCCAGGATGACCAGCAGCGCCCGGATCAGGGCCACCGCCGACGACGAGGGCCGGGTCGCGCAGTACCGCCAGGCAGCCCGGAGCGCGCCCACGGGCTCCAGGTCGGCCGCCGGTGAGGCCGCCGCCGCTGTGACCAGTGCACCGAGCAGGGCGAGCCCGGCAAGGGAGTGCCACACGGGCAGGACGAAGACTCCCCACCCCTGGCGGACCAGCACGTCCGTGACGGCCTCGGTGTCGTGCGAAGCCGCCCACAGGCCGCCGGCCGCCAGGCCCACCGCGGCGACCGCGGTCGCCGACATCAGGGCAAGACCGCCGGCCAGGAGCCGGCGACGCCGGTCCCGCGCCAGGACGACCCCGGCCGCCATCAGGGCCACTCCAGCCAGCGGCAGGAGCCACGAGCTCACCCGCACGTACACGGCCAGGCGCAGCGCCCGGCCCGTATACGACTGGCCACCGATCCGGGCGAGCTCCAGCGAGACCTGCCCGGTGGGTGCCGGCGCGCGGTCCGGGGCGAGGCCGGCCAGAACGCCCGCCAGCACCGACCCGGTGTCCGCGAACCGCAGCACGATGTCGTTCGAGTTCGGCTCGGTCAGCGAACGCTGCAGGCTGCGGGCCGCCACCCGGGTGGGTGCGGACAGGACGTCGGAGCCGGCGACCGACGTCGCCACGGCGTCCAGCAGAGGGCGGATCGCCACCGCGTCCGGCGTCCGGTCCAGATAGGCGTCAGCCAGCGCCCGGCCCAGCGCCCGGCTCACCGCGGGGTCGCTGCGCAGCATGTCGGCCCGGTCGGCGAAGGTGTCGCTGTCCAGCACCGTGCGGTTGAGGTAGCCGGCCACGATCCCGAGCAGCAGGAGCAGCGCCCCTACGACCGTGAGCGACGCCGTGGCCGGTTGCCGTCCCAACGCCCGTGTCCGGGTGGAGCCAGCTGAACGCGACGACATCGGCCCACGGTACGGGCCGCGCCCCGCACACCGGGCTCTGTGCGGCCCAATTCCTTGGCCGGGTCAGCCTCGCCGTCGGCGCCGAGCCCTCTCCTCACCGGTCACCGTGCTCCGCGCGGTACCGAGGTCCTGTGCAGTCAGGCGCCCACGCCTGGAGGGTCGACCCGCTCCCGAGCCGACCAGGCGATCGGCAGCACCTCCGGGCTGGGCACGCCCCTGGTGGCTGCTCCACCACTCAGGACATCAGAAGAACACCGACAGCAGCAGGACCATCAGCAGGCCCATCACCGAGACCAGGGTCTCCATCACCGACCAGGTCTTGATGGTCTGCCCCACGCTCAGCCCGAAGTACTCCTTGACCAGCCAGAAGCCGGCGTCGTTGACGTGGGAGAAGAACAGCGACCCGGCGCCGACCGCCAGCACGACGAGGGAGAGGTTCGCCTCGTTCAGCCCCGACGCCAGCGGCGCGACGATCCCGGCGGCGGTCACAGTGGCCACGGTCGCCGACCCGGTGGCAAGCCGGATGAGCACGGCGACGATCCAGCCGAGCAGGATCGCGGACAGGTTGGCGGCGACGGCGATCTTGGCGATCGCCAGGCCGGTGCCGCCGTCGACCAGCACCTGCTTGAAGCCGCCGCCGGCACCCACGATCAGCAGCACGCCGACGATGGGCCGCAGACTCTCGCCGATCTT
Source organism: uncultured Actinomycetota bacterium (assembly GCA_963821825.1). GTDB lineage: Bacteria > Actinomycetota > Actinomycetes > Actinomycetales > Kineosporiaceae > CAWGFD01. Next base: position 2,552,624 of record CAWGFD010000002.1, on the reverse strand, counting down.
CCCGGCCAGCACCGGACCGGTGAACCCGACCGCGGTGCCGAAGGTGTACATCGCCAGCAGCACCCCGATCAGCAGGGCGACGACGGGGTCACCGATGAACTGCAGGAACGGGAACAGGGTGGCCTGCGGGCTCATCCAGATGTCCGAGGCGGCCTTGATCAGCATCAGCACGACCGGCGAGAGGATGGTCACCAGGGTCCAGGTGAAGCTCGGGGAGCCGGACGCGTCCGGGTCCTGGGCTCGGCCCAGGTCGGCGTCGTCGGCGGCGTCCGCAGCAGCGGCGTCGGCGCCGGTGTCCGCCTCCAGGGCGCCACGCGTGCCGCCGGTGACCGCGAACGCCGCCCCCGAGGCGCCGATCGGCACCCACTGCGCGGCGAACCGGGCGAAGATCGGGCCAGCCACGGCCACGGTCGGGACGGCGATCAGCAGGCCGAGGGCGAGGGTGATGCCGACGTTGCCGTGCAGGATGCCGATCGCGGCCAGCGGCCCGGGGTGCGGCGGGATGAAGCCGTGCAGCACCGACAGGCCCGCCAGGGCCGGGATGCCGAGCAGCATCGCCGGCCCCTTCGAACGGCGGACGACGAGCATCACGACCGGGATCAGCAGCACCAGGCCGATCTCGAAGAACATCGGGATGCCGATGATCCCGGCGATCAGCGCCATCTTCCACGGCAGGCTGGCGGCCTTGCCGCCGCGCAGCACGGTGTCGACCACCTGGTCGGCGCCGCCGGAGTCGGCCAGCAGCTTGCCGAGCATGGCGCCAAGCGCGATCAGCACCCCGACGTAGCCGAGCACCCCGCCGACGCCCTTCTCGTAGGACGTGGTCACGTCCCCGGCGGCGATGCCGGACCCGAGTCCGACGACGAGCGCTCCGATGGTCAGAGCCAGGAACGCGTGCAGCTTGAGCAGCACGATGAACACCACGATGATGGCGATGCCGATCGCGGCGACGATCAGGACCCGGCTGTCCTGGCTGTTCCACGGTGCGTTGACGTCGTTGGCCGCCAACCGGATCGCAGACGTGGCGTTGACCCCGAGGGGAAGACTCATGGCACTACTCGCCCTTCTGCGCGCCCAGGTCGAGCTGGTTGATGATGTCGTCCGCCAGCACCTGCGGTGCGGCGCCCACGTCGACCCGCAGGAACGGCTCGTCGGGAGCGGGCTCCTCGAGGTCGGCGAACTGACTGTCTAGCAGGCTCAGCGGCATGAAGTGTCCATGACGCACCGCCAACCGCCCGGCGATCGTCTGTCTGTCCCCGGCCAGGTACACGAACACGACGTCCGACCCGCGGCGGTTGAGCAGGTCGCGGTAGGAGCGCTTCAGCGCCGAGCAGGTCACGATCCCGCTGCGGCCCTGGTCGAGCTGGTCCTCGATCCACCCGGCGACCAGCTCCAGCCAGGGCCGGCGGTCGTCGTCGGTGAGCGGGTGGCCGGCGGCCATCTTGGCCACGTTGGCCTGCGGGTGGAGGGCGTCGCCCTCCTCGAACGGCCAGCCGAGGCGTCCGGCGAGCAGAGCGGCCACCGTGGACTTCCCGCACCCGGAGACACCCATGATCACCAGGACGACCGGTGGGCGGGACATAAGCCGCGAGTCTGGCACCTGCGCGATGGTCTGCACAGTCCCCCCTTGCCCGCCGGGACGACCGATATCGTTATGCCACCAGATGTGCACTTCGCGTGACATTGCTGGCGATCCACCGATACAACTGGCTCACAGCAGGGGCGGGCCGTCCAAGGCCCGCTCAACGGCCGGGGGAACCGAGGACTCGATGCGCAGACGGACGGCGGCGACAGTGGTGACGGCGCTGGTGGTGGGAGCGGCGGCCCTGCTGGCCGCACCCGCCGGTGCGCTGGACAACGACATCCAGGTCGGCATCGGCCAGTCCGCCTCCGCGGCGGCGGTCGGCTCGCCCATCCGGCTGACCGGGGCGATCCGGACGCCGGCGCTCAGCCGGCGCCTGATCCTGCAGAGGTCGGCCGACGGGCAGCAGTGGAGCAACTACCGCAGCAGCCAGACCGACGAGCTGGGCAACACCGCCCTGACGGTGGGCATCGCGCGGACCACGTACTTCCGGTGGTGGCTGCCCGACGACGCGCAGGTGCCCTCCACCACCAGCAGCCCGGTGGAGATCAGCCTGCTGCCGATCCTGGTCGGCATCGGCGCGCCCAGCGCCAGCGACGGCAGCGGGACGCCCGTCCGGCTGGTCGGTGCGCTGCGCCGGCCGGCGATCGCCAAGCGGCTGGAGTTGCAGGCCTCCACCGACGGCCGGACGTTCCACAACATCCTGGCCCCGGTCACCGACCAGCGGGGCAACACCGTGGCCTACCCGAGGCCGACCACGACCACCTACTACCGGTGGTGGCTGCCGGGGGACGCCACGGTGCCCTCCACCACCAGCGCCGTCCGCCAGGTCGTGGTGCCCCAGGTGATCGTGGGCGTCGGCGCGAGCCCGAACTCGGTCCAGGCCGGCCAGCCGCTGACCCTGGTCGGTGCCATCCGCCGGCCCGCCCTGAGCAAGCGTCTCTACCTGCAGAGCGCCGAGGACGGCCGAACGTTCCGCAACCTGCAGGCCGCACGGACCGACAGCCGGGGCAACGTGCGCCTGATCCTGCACCCGCGGGCCACCACCACCTACCGCTGGTGGCTGCCCGGGGACTCCCAGGTCCCCTCCACCACCAGCGGCGTGGTCCGGCCCCTGGTCACCTCGGCACCTCCCCCGCCGCCCCCGGCCGGACCGCCGCCCCGCAGCTACCCGAACTGCGCTGAGCTCAACGACGCCTACCCGCACGGCGTCGGGAGGCCGGGGGCCCACGACCACGTCCCGGCCGGAGATGACCCGGTCACCAACTTCACGGTGGACGCGACGGTGTACGCGCTCAACACCGCCCGCGACCGGGACGACGACGGCATCGCCTGCGAGAAGCACTAGCCGGCGCGAGGGGCGGCCGGCCTGACGGGCCGGCCGCCCTCACAGGCCGCCGGCGAGCACCGCAGGAGCCTGGGCGGACCCCTCCAGCGCCTCGGTGAGCAGGCCGACCAGGGCCTCCAGCTGCATGTCGGTGGAGGAGGCGACCTCCTCGTCCGAGCCGTCCAGGGCCCGGGCGGCCAGCCCCGCCTTGCTGTCGATCAGGTCGGCGATCCGGGCGTCCAGGGTCTGGGCGGCGATGATCCGCCAGGCGGTGACCGGCTCGGTCTGGCCGATCCGGTGGCTGCGGTCGATGGCCTGGGTCTGCTCGGCGTCGGTCCAGGACAGCTCGGCCAGGACGATGTTGGAGGCCACCTGCAGGTTCAGCCCCACCCCGGCCGCGGTCAGCGAGCAGACGGCCACCGCGACGTCCGGCTCGTTGACGAAGGCGTCGATGTTCTGCTGCCGGACCGAGGGCGTCTGGTCGCCGCGGATCGAGGCGTACCGCACGCCCTGCCGCGCGAAGCTGTCCTGGGCGGCGTCCATCACGTCCACGTGCTTGGCGAAGAAGACGACCTTGCCCGCCCCCCGGGCCAGCTGCGCCGCGTAGTCCGCGGCCAGGCCGGCCTTGGCCTGACCGATCCGGCGCATCATGCCGAACACGTTCTCGCCGGTGGCGGTGGTCGCGTCCTTCAGCTCCGCCTTGGCCACCCGGCGGACCAGGACCTGGTCGATGCCGTCGCCGACCGGCTCGCGGCCGGCCAGCGCCGTCCGGTAGCGCTCCAGCATCCGGGCGGCCAGGTCGCGCTCCGCGGCCCGGATCGAGCGACCGGCCGGCCCGTCCAGCTCGACCGGCAGGTCGGCGATCCGGCGGGCCGGGATGTCGGCGGCCACGTCCACCTTGCGCCGCCGGACGATGCCCAGGTCGATCACGCAGCGCCGGGCGGCGGGGTAGAAGCCCGGGTCCTCCGGCGTCAGCCCATTGGCCTCCAGGGCCTCCATCAGCTCGGCCAGCGGCTCGGTGTCGTTGATCCAGCCGAGGAACTGCCAGATCGCCCGGAAGTCGTCGATGTCGTTGACCAGTGGCGTGCCGGTCAGGGCCATCAGCAGCGGTCGGCCGGTGCGGGCCCGGATCCGGTCGGACAGCTCCAGCACGTGCTGGGAGCGCTGGGAGGACTTGTTCTTGATGAAGTGCGCCTCGTCGACGACCATCCCGCGGAAGCCGAAGTCGGCCAGCCAGCCCACGTGCCGGTCGAGCACCTCGTAGTTGACCACCACGATGTCGGCGAACCCGTCGACGGTGTCGCCGTCGCCCTGCACCACGGTGGGGGTGCGCTGCGGCGTCCACAGGCCCACCTCGCGGGCCCAGTTGGTCTTGACCACGTTCGGGACGACGACCAGCAGCGGGTAGGCCTGCGCTGCCTGCGCGGCCAGCAGGGCCTGCGCCGTCTTGCCCAGCCCGGGCTCGTCGGCCAGCAGGAACGTCCGGTGACCGGCGGCCGCGGCGGCGACCAGCATGCCCTGGTGCGGCATCAGCTCGCGCCCGTGCGGGGCGCGCAGCGAGGCCGGCCGGGGCAGCGGCATGCAGGCCGGGTCGCCGCTGCCGGCCCGCTCGAAGGAGCTGAGCAACGGCCCGAGCAGCTCCCAGCCCGCCAGCCGGCGGGCCCGGGCGGTCCGGGGGGCGACGGAGGAGAAGTCCGGGGACAGGAACGGGTTGGCCAGCTGCCGGGAACGCACCGACTGCGGCACCACCCGGCGCTCCGGGCTGGGAGCCGTCGCTGGGACCGGCGCCGGCGTGGCCACCTCGGGCATCGGCTCCACCCCGAGGTCGGCCAGCAGGTCACGGGCGAAGGAGCGCGCCCCCTCGGAGACCACGGCGTCCTCGGCCAGCAGGGAGAGCAGCCCGGCGTCCCGGACCGCCGTGGTGGCCAGCACGGTGGCCACCCCGTCCAGCCGCTTGAGCTGCTCGGACCGCTCGCTGTCCCCGCCGCCGGCGTTGCGGACCCGGGCCCGCTCGGTGCGCAGCAGCAGGGCCACGGCCTGGAACTTCGTGCGCACCGCGGAGGTCACCCGGCCACGCTGGGCCGCCGCCTCCACCTCGCGGGCGGTGCGGGCCAGCACGGAGATCAGGTCGTCACGCTGACGGCTGCGCCGCTGGTCCCGCTGGGCGGTGCGCCGACCGCCCGTCCGGCGCTGGCCTGGTCCAGCCACACACTCCTCCTTCAGCATCACCCGGCACGGCGTCGCGCCGCCGCCTTCGATCCGGCCACCCCGGCGGCAGGCCGCGCAGCCCCGGGCCGGCGGCCGGTCCGGGGACTGCCCGGACCCTTCCCGCACCGGCCTGGCATCAGCACCGCTGCTGGTGCCCGAGCCGGCTGCCCACCGCGGTGGCACCGCCTGACCACCGGAGCGGCCGGGGCTGACCCCGGTGCCGACGGCACCAGCCTAGTTGCTCCGGCGCCCGACCGAATCCCGGGACATCCCGGAACGCCCGACCGGCCGGGGGCCGGCGCCGGCATCGGTCAGACCCAGGGACTGCGGGGACTTGCGTGTCACCCCCGTTCACCCGTTATCGTCCCGTGACCAACCTCACCGCGCTGCTCTCAGGAGCAGCCTCCACCGCGTCCGCCGAGCTCTGCCGGCGCGGGGGTGCAAGCACGTACGGCAGAGACGGGAGAACCAATTCCGGCGGTCTCGTCCGAGCCGCCTCGGGGTGAAGCCTCGCGCTACAGGGGTCTAGTCCGACAGCTCATCCCGTAGGTGCCGGAAGGGCATCATGACCATCAAGAAGCTGACGGCTGCCGGAATCCTGGCGTTGGCCATCACAGGCGGCAGCACCGCTCTGCCGCAGCAGTTCTCACCGTTGTCCCAGGCGCAGGCGCTCTCCCCGTACTGGAAGGCGGTCACCGACCGGGCCGCCGCCCGGCAGGCCCCGATCGTGGCCGAGGCCGCTGATCTGGCCGGCATCCGGTACGTCTACGGCGGGACCAGCCCGCAGTCCGGTTTCGACTGCTCCGGCTACGTCAAGTACGTGTTCGCCAAGGACGGCAAGTCCCTGCCGCGGACCGCCCAGCAGCAGGCCGACGTGGCGGTGCGCACCCGCAAGGACACGATGGCCCCCGGCGACCTGATCTTCTTCGTCAGCGGGTCGCACGTCTACCACGTGGGCATCTACGCCGGCGGCGGCACGATCTGGCACGCTCCCCGGCCCGGCAGCGCGGTCAAGCGGGAGAAGCTCTGGACCACCGCCTGGTTCCCGGCCCGGATCCCCTGAGCCCAACCGGCAGTCCTCCCGCTCGCCGCCGGCCCCGGGGTCACCCGGGCGCCGGCGGGGAGCGGGGCCAACGTCCCGACCCCCGCCCGCCCCGGCCGACGAGGATGAAGTGGGAGCGGTGGCAGGCAGCCTCCGCGCCGTCCCTCGACGTCGAGGAGGACATCGTGAACAGCACTTCAGGCCTGATCGTGGTCGGCGTGGACGGCGGCCCGCACGGCGACGCCGCGCTCCGGTTCGCCGTCGACGAGGCGGAGCGGACCGGTGAGCCGCTGAAGGTCCTCACCTGCTGGGCGGTCAGCCCCAACACCTCCCCCTACGCCGGCGGGCACCCGACCCTGGACGAGCTGGAGTCGCAGGCGCGGGCGATGCAGGAGGCCGCGCTGGAACGGGTGCTGGGCACCGGCCACACGGTGCAGCTGTCCACGCACCTGCGTCGCGGCGACGCCGGCGTCCTGCTGGTGCAGGTCGCACGCGACGCCCGGATGCTGGTGGTCGGCAGCCGGGCTCTCGGCACGCTGCGCGGGGCCCTGCTCGGCTCGGTCAGCCGGTACTGCGCCCAGCACGCCCGCTGCCCGGTCGTCGTGGTCCCGTCGACCAGCCACGCCCCGGCCCGGCACACCGCCGCGGCCGGTGCGCGGACCAGGTGAGCTCCGATGAGCATCGAGTTGATGGTGGGCACCGCCCGGGCCCTGACCGCGCCGGGGCGCGGCATCCTGGCCGCGGACGAGAGCTCACCGACGATCGCCAAACGATTCGCCCAGGTCGGGCTGGAATCCAGCGAGCCGCTGCGCCGCTCCTACCGGGAGCTGCTGTTCGCCACCCCCGGCCTGGAGGAGTTCATCAGCGGGGTGATCCTCTTCGACGAGACGATCCGGCAGAGCAGCCGCGACGGCACGCCGTTCCCCCGGCTGCTGGCCGGGCGCGGCATGCTGCCCGGCATCAAGGTCGACGCCGGCACCCGCCCGCTGGCCGGTGCCCCCGGGGAGGTCGTCACCGAGGGGCTGGACCGGCTCCGCGAGCGGCTGGCCGAGTACGCCGAGCTGGGCGCACGGTTCGCCAAGTGGCGCGCGGTGATCCGGATCGGCGCGGGACGGCCCACGCCGGGCTGCCTGGAGGCGAACGCGCACGCACTGGCCCGATACGCGGCGCTGTGCCAGGAGGCCGGGCTGGTGCCGATCGTCGAGCCCGAGGTGCTGATGGACGGTGACCACGGGATCGAGGTCTGCCGCGAGGTCACCGAGGCGACCCTGCGCGCGGTCTACGACCAGCTGGCCGGTCAGCACGTCGTGCTGGAGGCCACCCTGCTCAAGCCGGGCATGGTGCTGCCGGGGGCCGGGTGCCCCGCCCAGGTCAGCGACGAGGCGATCGCCGAGGCGACGTTGGCCACCCTGCGCCGCGCGGTGCCGGCCGCCGTGCCGGGCATCGTGTTCCTCTCCGGCGGCCAGAGCCCGCAGCAGGCCACGGCACGGCTGGACCAGCTCAACCGGGCGCGGCCGCAGCCCTGGCAGCTCAGCTTCTCCTTCGGCCGTGCCCTGCAGGCGCCGGTGCTGCGCACCTGGGCCGGTGACGACGCTCACCGCGGCCAGGCGCAGGCCGAGCTGCTGCACCGGGCCCGGCTGACCGCTGCGGCTCGCTCCGGCGCCTGGCGCCGGAGCATGGAGGAGAGACCGGTGGCCGCGGCCTGAGGGCCGCGGCTCGGCGGCCCCTGGACGGCGACGGCCGCGGTCAGGTCAACAGGTCGGCCGCTGCGCGGACGGCGGCCGGCAGCGCCCGGGCCACCTGAGGGCTCAGCGGCGCCCCGGTCCGGAACGACTGCGCCTCCACGCCGAGCACGTGCAACCGGGCCGGCAGCCGGCCGAGGGTCCGGGACAGCTCGGCGACGGCCGCGAGTCCGAAGCCGTGTGTGCCGCCCGGTGACCGCACCGCGGTCGCCAGCCCGGGCAGCCCCGCCAGCCCCGTCCCGGTGCTCAGCAGCTGCAGGCACCCCGGCGCCGCCCCGGAGCAGACGGCGTCCACCACGACGACCACCTCACGGCCGGGCCACAGGTCCAGCAGCGCCGTCGGGTCCTCGACCACCGCGACCTGCACCCGCGCCAGATGCAGGTCCGCCACCTGCTCGGCGACCAGCAGCCCGACCGCGTCGTCCCCGCCGCCGAGCGTGCCGAGGCCGACCAGCAGCCGGCTCGGGGTCGGTGGCCGGTCCGGCGGACAGGTCACGCCCGGTCCACGGTCAGGTCCAGGAAGTGGGTGGCGCAGGAGATGCAGGGGTCGTAGTTGCGGATCGCATGCTCGCAGCGCAGCTTCAGGGCGTGCTCGTCCAGGTCGGCCCAGCTGGCCACCATCGCCCGCAGGTCGGCCTCGATGCCGGGCTGGTTCTGAGAGGTGGGCGGGATGATCCGGGCGTCCTCGATCAGCCCGGCGGCGTCCAGCCGGTAGCGGTGGAAGAGCAGGCCGCGCGGGGCCTCGGTCGCCCCGCAGCCGCTGCCGGCCCGCGGCGGGACCTCGACCGCGGGCAGCTCGGCGGGGGTCCAGCCGTCGATGATCCGCAGCGCCTCGTGCAGGGCCTCGACCACCTCGACGGCCCGGACCACGATGGAGCGGAACGGGTTGCGGCAGGTCGGGCCCAACCCGGCGGCGCGGGCGGCCCCGGCCGCCGGGGCGCTGAGCCGGTCGGAGTTGAGGCTGTAGCGGGCCAACGGGCCGACGACGTACGGTCCGCGCTCGCCGCCGTCCAGCCGGGCGTGGAGCGCGCTGGAGTGCGCGACGTGCACCTCCTCGACGTGCTCGAGGAACCGCCCGACCGGGAACCGCAGGCCGCTGGAGGTGACCACCTCGCCGGCCTCCAGCGGGTAGCCCCGGTCGGCGCGCAGCGAGAGGTACTCGTGCGGCTGCTCGAAGTCGGGCACGCTGAAGTCGCCGACCTGGGCGACGGTGCTCACCGCGTCCGCCAGCGCAGCCTCCAGCACCGGGCGCAGGCTGCGCAGCTCGGGCACCGACGGCATCCGGTAGAAGCCGCCCACCCGGACGTTGACCGGGTGCACGGACCGGCCGCCGACCAGCTCCATCAGCGCGTTGCCGGCCTTCTTGATCCGCAGCCCGCGCTCGACCAGCCCCGGGTGGTCCGCGGCCATCTCGATGGCCCCGTCGTAGCCGAGGAAGTCCGGCGCGTGCAGCAGGAAGATGTGCAGGGCGTGGCTCTCGATCCACTCCCCGCAGTACAGCAGCCGGCGCAGCACCTGGACCCGGCCCGGGACCTGCACCCCGCAGGCGTCCTCGATCGCCGCACAGGCGCTCATCTGGTATGCCACCGGGCAGATGCCGCAGATCCGGGCGGTGATGTCCGGCGGCTCGGTCCAGCTGCGCCCACGCAGGAACGCCTCGTAGAAGCGCGGCGGCTCGTAGATGCGTAGCTCCACCTGGGTCACCTGCCCGTCCCGGTAGGCCACGTGCAGCGCTCCCTCGCCCTCGACCCGGGCCAGGGTGGGGACGTCGAGCACGTGACCGCCGTCGGTCAGCCGGTGGTTCATCGCTGCTCGTTCTCGGCGGTCAGCTCGTGCAGCCGGCTCTCGGCCAGGAACGCCTCGGCGCCGGCGTTGAAGGTGCGGAAGATGCGCAGCACCTGGGGCTCGGTCACGCCCAGGGAGGACAGCCGGGCCGCGATCGAGGCGGTGTTCGGGTTCTCCTGGGGGCCGAAGCAGCCGTAGCAGCCGCGGTCGTAGGCCGGGCACAACGCCCCGCACCCGGCCCTGGTCACCGGGCCCAGACAGGGCGTGCCGCGGGCCACGGTCACGCACACCGTCCCGCGACGTTTGCACTCCACACAGACGCTGTGGCCGGGCAGGTGCGGCTGGCGGCCCTGGACCGTTGCGGCCAGCACCTCCAGGAGCTGGCGCTTGTCGATCGGGCAGCCGTGCAGCTCCAGGTCCACCGGCACGTGGGCGGCGATCGGGGTGGAGTGCGCCAGGGTCTGCACGTACTCCGGGTGGGCGTAGACGATGGAGCGGAACTGCGCGACGTCGGCGAAGTTGCGCAGCGCCTGGATGCCTCCGCTGGTGGCACAGGCGCCGATGGTCACCAGCCGGCGGCTGGCCGCGCGGATCTGCACGATGCGCTCGGCGTCGGCCTGGGTGGTCACCGACCCCTCGACCAGGGACAGGTCGTAAGGTCCCTCGACGACGGCGCGAGTGGCCTCGGGGAAGTAGGCGATGCGCACCGCGGCGGCCAGCGGCAGCAGCTCGTCCTCGCAGTTCAGGACGGTCAGCTGGCAGCCGTCGCAGGACGCGAACTTCCATACCGCCAGGGTGGGCCGGGTCGGCCCGGGTCCGGCCGCTGCGGCCCGGGCCGGGGTGGAGACCTGGTCGCTCACAATGCCTCCCGGTGGGCCAGCAGCGGTCCGAGCCGGTCATAGCCCAGCACCGGACCGTCCACGCAGATGAACAGCTCGCGCAGCTGGCAGTGCCCGCACAGGCCGACGCCGCACTTCATGCTGCGCTCCATCGACAACCGGATCCGGTGCGCGGGCACGCCGAGGTCGAGCAGCGCCCGGGCGCCGTGCCGCATCATCACCTCGGGCCCGCACAGCAGCGCCAGGGTGCGGGCCGGCTCGCACAGGCCCGGGTCGAGCAGCTGGGTCACCAGACCGACCCGGCCGGCGTACCCCGGCCCGCCGGCGTCGACGACGACCTGGACCTCGACGTCGTGCTCGGCCCCCCACCGCTGCAGGTCCGCGGCGAACAGCAGGTCCTGCGGGGTGCGGGCGCCGTAGCGCAGCGCCACCCGCCGGAACCTGCTGCGGGCGGCGCACACCTGCGCCAGCGCCGGGCGCAGCGGCGCCAGCCCGATGCCGCCGGCGACCAGCACCAGGTCACCGTCCCGGCCGTCCTCGGCCCGCCACCCGGTGCCGAACGGGCCCCGGACGCCGACCACCGTGCCCGGCGCCGACGTGACGATCGCATGCGTGACGGCGCCGACGTCCCGCACCGTGTAGCGCAGCGCGTCGGTCACGGCCGGGTCGCCGCTGATCGAGATCGGCACCTCACCGACCCCGAAGGCGTGCAGCATGCTGAACTGGCCCGGGGCGAAGGCGACCGGTCCGCCGTCGTCGGGCGCCAGCCAGAGGGTGGCGGTGTCGGCGCTCTCACGCCGGGTGCCCAGCACCCGGTACCGGCTGGGCACCATCGCGGCGGCCGGCGGCGGCCCGGCCGGCACCGGCTGGGCGCTCACACCGGGTTCCCGTACAGGTCCAGCAGCCGGACCCGCGCCGAGTGCAGCCGGGAGGCCATCACGGCGACCACCCGCTGCAGGAGGGCGTAGCCCAGCGCCGGGTCGGCCCGGCACTTCGCCCGCAGGCAGGCGCCGTCGAGCGCGAGTGCGCTGAGGTCGGCGCTGACCCGGGCGTCGCAGGTCCACCGGTAGGGCAGCACCAGCCAGGACCAGCCGACCATCCCGCCCGGCTCCACGGTGTCCAGCAGCACCTCACCCGTCGGCATCCGGAGCTGGATGGCCACCCGGCCGCTGCGCACCACGTAGAAGGTCTCGGCCGGCTCGCCCTCGGCGAACAGCAGCTCTCCGGCAGCCCGGTGCACGTTGACGGTGCAGCCGGCCAGCAGGGCCAGGTGCTCGCCGTCCAGGCCGGCGAAGAAGGGCAGCGTGGGCAGCAGCTGCTCGATGGTCCGGGTGCTCATCGGGCCGGCCCCGGCGGCGCCTGCTCGGCGCGCAGCACCCCCACCTGGGCGGTGATGTCGATCCCGACCGGGCACCAGGTGATGCACCGGCCGCAGCCGACGCAGCCGGAGGTGCCGAACTGGTCCACCCAGGAGGCCAGCTTGTGCGTCATCCACTGGCGGTAGCGCGAGCTCGTCGAACGGCGCACCGCGCCACCGTGCAGGGAGGAGAAGTCGGTGGTGAAGCAGGAGTCCCACACCCGGTGCCGGTCGCCCTGGTCGCCGCCCAGGTCGGTCACGTCCTGCACCGTGGTGCAGAAGCAGGTCGGGCAGACCGCCGTGCAGCTGGTGCAGGACAGGCACCGGGAGGCCACCTCCGCCCAGCTCGGGCTGTCGGCCGCGGCGTAGAGCAGCTCCTTGAGCCCGTCGGTGTCCACCGTGCGCCCCATCGAGGCCGCGGAGCGCTGCTCGACCAGGTCGGCGGCCGCCAGGTCCGCGTCGCAGGCCTGCGCGGTGGTCAGCTGCTCGAGCAGCTCGGCGCCGGCGTCGGTGCCGACCTGCACGAGGAACCGGTGCGCGGACTCCTCCAGCAGCTCGGTCAGGGCCAGGTCGTAGCCGCCCGCGGCGGAGGTGGCCGGCCGGGGACCGCCGCCCATGGAGCTGCAGAAACAGGTTCCGCCGGGGTCGGTGCAGGTCACCGCGACCACGAAGGAACCCGCCCGGCGTGCCTGGTAGTCGGCGTCGGTGAAGCCGCGGCCGGCCAGCACCGTGTCGTGCACGGCAACCGCGGCCAGATCGCACGAGCGCAGGCCGAGCAGGGCGTAGGGCCGGTCGGGGTCCGGCTCGGGCGGGGTGAGGGAGAAGTCCTCCTGCTGGCGCCGACCGCGCCAGAGCACCTGCTCGGCCGGGAAGAACACCTGCTTGGCCGAGTGCGGCCCGGCCGCGAAGCCGAACACTGCGTCATCGGCCCGGCGCTGCAGCCGGTAGCGGCCCGCCTCCTGCTCCTCCCCCCACCCGACGGGCAGGTCCGAGACGCTGTGCACCGGCGCGTTGACGATCACCCCGCGCTGCACGGTCGGCCCGATGACGGTGTAGCCCCGGGCGAGCAGGGCCTCGATCAGGGCCTGGAGGCCCTCCAGGTCGATCACTACGGTCTGCACCACGCCACCTCCTGCTCTGGTGGTCAGATCTCTTCGGGCACCATGGCGATGGTCCCGACCGGGCACTCCTGCACGCACAGCCCGCAGCCCTTGCAGTAGTCCAGGTCCACCGCGTAGTGGCCGGGCTCGGCGAGCTTGATCACCGCGTTGTCCGGACACATCGCGTAGCAGTTGTCGCAGGAGATGCACCCCCCACAGGACAGGCAGCGGCGCGCCTCGTACAGCGCGTTCCCGGCGTCCAGGGACTGCACGACCTCCTCGAACGTCGTCTGCCGGCGGACCAGCTCCAGGCGGGGGCGGTGGGTGCGCGGCGCGTCCTCGTAGTACCAGGTGTTCAGCGCCTCGAACGAGGCCGGCTCACCAGCCGGGGCGGGCGGTGCGGGGCGCGCGCGGAGCCAGGCGTCGATGTGGACGGCGGCCCGGCGCCCGTGACCGACGGCGACGGTCACCGAGCGCTCCCCGAAGGTGACGTCACCGCCGGCGAAGACCCCAGGCCGGTTGGTCATCATGGTGGCGGCGTCGGTCACCACCACCCCGTCGCTGACCGACAGTCCGCCGGAGCCGAGCAGCGACAGGTCGGTGTCCTGGCCCAGGGCCAGCACCACGGTGTCGGCGCCGAGTCGTTCGGTGCGCCCGGTCGGGCGCGGGAAGCCGGTCTCGTCCAGCTCCATCTGCTCCACCAGGACGCCACCGGGGTCCACCCGGTCGATGGTCGACAGCCAGCGGAAGCGGACCCCCTCCTGCTCGGCCTCACGGACCTCCTCGTCGTGGGCGGGCATCCGGTCCCGGGTCCGCCGGTAGACCACCACCGACTCGGCCGCACCCATCCGGTGCGCCGTGCGGGCCACGTCGATCGCGGTGTCGCCGCCGCCGTAGACGGCCACCCGCCGGCCCAGCACCGGGTCCGAGCCCTCGGCCACCTCGTGCAGCAACGACACGGCGTCCAGCACCCGGGCCGCGGACCCGGCCGGCAGGTACGTACGCCGGCCGATACGCGCCCCGACGGCCAGGAAGGCCGCGTCGAAGCCGCCCTCGGCGAGGGTGGCGTCCAGGTCCCGCACCTGCGTGCCCAGCTCCAGGACGACGCCCAGGTCGAGGATGCGCTGCAGCTCGGCGTCCAGCACCTCGCGCGGGAGGCGGTAGCGGGGGATGCCGAAGCGCATCATCCCGCCGGGGCTGTCGGCGGCCTCCTTCACGGTGACCTGGTGCCCGGCCCGAACCAGATGGTAGGCCGCCGACAACCCGGCGGGCCCGGCCCCGACCACCAGCACCCGCCGGCCGGAGGCCGGCGCGACGGGCGGCAGCGGCCAGCCCTCGCGCAGCGCCTCGTCGCCCAGGAACCGCTCGACGGAGTTGATCCCGACGGCCTCGTCCAGCTGCCCGCGGTTGCAGGCGGTCTCGCACGGGTGGTAGCAGACCCGGCCCATCACCGCGGGGAACGGGTTGACCTCCACGATCCGGTCCCAGGCCTGCCGGTATCCCGCCGCCCCGGACTCGGCGTCGTAGAGCCAGGACCGCACGTCCTCCCCTGCCGGGCAGGCGGTCCCGCACGGGGCGACCCGGTCGACGTAGACTGCCCGCTCGGTGCGCCAGGTCCCGGTCAGGTCGGCTCGGCTGGTGCCCGCATCCAGGCTGACGGCGAACGGCAGGTCCATCATGACTCCTCCTCCTGGGCGGGTGACAGCAGCCCGAACCGGGCGATGGTGCGGTCGGCCTGCTCCTGCAGCCGGGCGACCACGTCGGGCCGGCCCGGCTCACCGAACAGGTGCGCGAACCGGGCCTGACGCTGCAGGTAGGCCTGGACCGGCACCGGACGGCGGATCGGGGTGCTCGCGGTGACCACGCCGTGCTCGGCCTCGAACAGCGGGAACAGTCCGCTGCGGGTGGCGAGCCGGGCCACCTCGACGGTCTGCGCCGAGTCCGTGCCCCAGCCCAGCGGGCAGGGCACCAGGACGTGCAGGTAGCGGGCGCCGTGCAGGCCCATCGCCGTGACCACCTTGGCCTCCAGGTCGTGCAGGTCGGCGATGGTGGCGGTGGCCACGTAGGGGATCTCGTGCGCCATCGCGATCAGCGGCAGGCTCTTGCCGGTGCCGAACGCGTTGCCGGGGTGGTCACGGCCGATGGGTCGGGTGTTGGCCGTGCTGGCCGCGGCCGGGGTGGCGGCCGACCGCTGCACCCCGGTGTTCATGTACCCCTGGTTGTCGTAGCAGACGAACAGCACGTCGTCGTTGCGCTCGAACATCCCGGACAGGCAGCCGAAACCGATGTCGACCGTCCCGCCGTCACCGGCCTGGGCGACCACCCTGATCTCCCCGCGCCCGCGGGCGCGCAGCGCGGCGGCGACCCCGGAGGCCACCGCGGCGGTGTTGCCGAACAGCGAGTGCAGCCACGCCACGCGCCAGGCCGACTCCGGGTAGGGGGTCGAGAACACCTCCAGGCAGCCGGTCGCGTTGACCGTGACCATCCGGCCCTGGGTGGCCCGCATCGCCGCGTCCAGCACGAAGCGGGCGCCGAGGGCCTCGCCGCAGCCACGGCACGCGCGGTGCCCGGAGGTGATCGCGTTGGTCCGGTCCCGGCCGGTCTGCACCGTCTGGTCGTGCTCGCCGAGCAGCCGGTTGCCGGCCGCGAAGGTGCCGATCTGGTAGAGCCTGACCGGGGTGGTGGTCATCGGTGGGCCTGCTTCCTGGAGTGGCCGAGGGTGCGTTCGGCTCCCGCTGCGGCGCCCTGGCGGGCCAGCTCCCGGGCCAGCAGCGCCTCGTCGAGATCGGCCCAGTGCAGCGCGTCCGGGTCCAGCCGGCCGGCGAGCGCCTCCTGCAGCAGCGCGGCGATGCCGGCCCGGGTGACCGGCCGCCCACCCAGACCGAGCACCACCTCGTAGACCTGCACGTCGGGACAGCCGGCCAGGGTCAGCCGGACGTCAGCGCCCAGGATGCTGCCGGACCCGACGCCCAGCGCCCGGTCGAGCACGACCACCTGCGGCACGGGGGCCAGCGCGGCCCGCACCTGGTCCCACGGCCACGGCCGGAAGCAGCTGACGCCCAGCGCACCGGCCCGGATCCCCTTCTCCCGCAGCTCGTCGACGACGTCGGCGGCCGAACCCAGCGCCGAGCCGAGGGCGACCACGGCCACCTCGGCGTCGGCCAGCCGGTAGGGCTGGACCAGACCGCCGGAGCGCCGGCCGACGACGGCGGCGAACTCCTCGGCCACCTGGGACACGGCGTCCAGGGCGGCCACCTGCTGGTGGGCCATCAGCGCCCGGACCTCGGTGAAGGCCTCCGGGCCGACCATCGCCCCGATGGTGACCGGGTGGTCGGGGTCCAGCACCTGGCGCGGGTGCAGCGGCGGGAGCAGCGCGTCCACCTGCTGCTGGTCGGGCACGTCGATCTCCTCCACCGCGTGGGTGAGCACGAACCCGTCCATGCACACCATGACCGGCAGGCTGAGCCGTTCGGCCAGCATGAACGCCTGCACGTGCAGGTCGGTGGCGTCCTGGTTGGAGGCGGCGAACAGCTGCACCCAGCCCGCGTCGCGCTGGGACATGGCGTCGGAGTGGTCGTTCCAGATGTTGATCGGCGCCCCGATCGCCCGGTTGGCCACCGTCATCACGATCGGCAGCCCGAGACCGGAGGCGTTCGGCAGGGCCTCGGCCATGAACAGCAGGCCCTGGCTGGCGGTGGCGGTGTAGGCGCGACCGCCCGCCGCGCTGGCCCCGATGCAGGCGGACATCGCCGCGAACTCCGACTCCACCATCAGGTACTGGCAGCCGCCCAGCTCGCCGGAGGCGACCGTGGCGGCCAGCGCCTCGACGATGTGCGTCTGGGGTGAGATCGGGTAGGCCGCGACCACGTCGGGCCGGCACCGGGCGACCGCCTCGGCGACGGCCCGGGACCCCTCGGTCTGGGTGAGCATCTCATTCCTCCCCGGCCGGCACCCGGCTGCCCGCGGTGAGCGCGAAGGCATCGGCGGCGACCATGACGTTCGGTTCGGCGGCGGCGCCGGCGAACCTCTCCCGGATGGCGGCCTGCAGGGCGGCCAGGGACACCACACCGGTCAGCCCGGCGAGCGCGCCGAGCATCGCGGTGTTCGGCAGCGGCCGGCCCAGCCGGGCCCGGGCCAGCTCGGTGGCCGGCACCACCACCCGGCGCCCAGGCGCCAGCTGCGGGGCCAGCCGGTCCAGGCCGAGCTCGCTCGGGGACCGTCCACTGTTGACCAGCAGCAGCCCGGTGGCCACCAGCCCGCTCAGGACGCCGGGCACCCTGAGCAGGGTGGGGTCCTGGACCAGCACGGCGTCCGGGTCGGTGATCGGGTCGTGAGCCCGGATGGGGCGGACGTCGATCCGGCAGTAGGCCACCACCGGGGCACCGGTGCGCTCGGAGCCGAAGCTGGGCACCGCCTGGGCGTGCAGGCCCTGGTCGAAGGCGGCCAGTGACAGCAGCTCGGCGGCGGTGACTACGCCCTGGCCACCGCGCCCGTGGATCCGCACGTCGAGCACGACGTCAGCCGAGGCTCGAGCCGACCAGCCGGGTCAGCTCGACCAGGCGGGCGGTGTAGCCGAACTCGTTGTCGTACCAGCCGAACACCTTCGCCATCCGTCCGCTGCTCTGGGTGAGGGTGGCGTCCAGGACGCAGGAAGCGGCGTCACCGATCACGTCGCAGGAGACGAACGGCTCCTCCTCCACCCGTAGCCGGCCGTGCAGGGGGCCCTGCGCGGCGGCCGCGGCGAACGCCGCGTTGATCTCCTCCCGGTCGGCCGCGCGGTCCAGCAGCACGGCCAGGTCGACCAGCGAGCCGTCCACCACCGGCACCCGCAGGGCCACGCCGTCCAGCCGGCCGGCCAGCTCCGGCAGGACCACACCCACGGCCCGGGCGGCGCCCGTGGTGGTCGGCACGATGTTGACCGCCGCCGAACGGGCCCGGCGCAGGTCCTTGTGCGGGGCGTCGAGAAGGTTCTGGTCACCGGTGTAGGCGTGCACCGTGGTCATCAGTCCCCGTTCCAGGCCGAACGTCTCGTGCAGCACCTTGACCATCGGGGCGACGCAGTTGGTGGTGCAGGAGGCGTTGGAGACGACCCGGTGCCGGCCTGGGTCGAAGGTGTCGTCGTTGACGCCCATCACGATCGTGGCGTCCACGTCCTTGCCCGGGGCGGAGATCACCACGCTGCGGGCGCCGGCCCCCAGGTGCCGGCCGGCCTGCTCGCGGGTGCGGAACCGGCCGGTGCACTCCACCACCACGTCCACCTCCGCCACCGCCCAGGGCAGGTCAGCCGGGTCCCGCTCGGCGGTGACGGTGATCTTGCGACCGTCGACCACCAGCGTGCCCTCGCCGGCCTCGACCTCGGCGGCCCAGCGCCCGTAGGTGCTGTCCCGGCGCAGCAGCGAGCGCATGGTGGTGGTGTCCATCAGGTCGTTGACCGCCACCACCTCGAGGTCGCTGCTGAGGGTGCTCTGCCGCAGGAACGACCGGCCCACCCGACCCATCCCGTTGATCGCGACTCTCATCCCGTTCTCCTCCTCCGTGACGGGCCTCGACCCGCGTGGTCGGCCTGTCGTCGTGCCGGTCTCACCCTGGCGCGCCCGGACCTGCTCGACGGCGGGCCGTTCGTCCCTGCCTGCGCGCCCGGCCGCCGGCGCGCGGTCAACCGGTGCCGGGCTGGGCGCGGACCAGGTCCGCGAGCTCGGCCGGGTCGTGCGCGGTCGTGGTGTCCAGCACCTGGGCCTGGGGCCAGGGCGCGAACTGCCGGTCCACCGCCCGCGCGAGCGCCGGGGTCGCGTCGGAGGGGTCCCCGGTGCCGGCCCGGGCCAGGATGCGCTGCTCGACGACGTCGGCGGGCGCCACGCAGCGCAGCTCGACCAGGGCCGCTGACGCCGACCGGGCCACCTCCCGCGCCGCAGCGCGACGGTCCTCGCTGGCGAAGCAGGCGTCCAGCACGACGCTCTCGCCCAGCCCGAGCAGCTCCCCGGCCCGCACCGTCAGCAGCCGGTAGGTGCGGGCGGTCACCGCCCGGTCGTACAGCCCGGTCTGCCACTCGTGGCTGGTCCGGGCGGCCGGGTCCAGGCCGGCGGACTCCTTGCGGATCCGGTCCGAGCGCAGCACCACGGCCCCCAGCCCGTCGGCCAGCGCGCCGGCCACCGTGGACTTGCCGGTGCCCGGACTGCCACCGACCAGCACCAGGCGGGGCAGGGCCAGGCGCAGGTGCCGCAGCGTGAGCGCGGTCAGCGTCCGGACGTCCTCGACCGCCGACGGCTCGCCCTGCTCCCAGCGCAGGGCGGCGACCTTCAGCCGCACCCCCGCTCGATAGGCCAGGTAGTGCTGGACCAGCGCCTCGAGCCGGGGTCGGCCGGAGAACTCCAGGTACCAGGTCAGGAAGGCCTCCCCGAGCTCCTCGGCGCCCAGCCGTTCCAGGTCCATCGCCAGGCAGGCGGCGTCGTCAAGGCCGTCGACGTAGCGCAGCTCGTCGTCGAACTCCAGGCAGTCCAGGGCACGTGGGCCCTGTGGCAGGCAGAACACGTCGTCGGCCAGCAGGTCTCCGTGCCCGTCCCGGACGTGGCCCTGCTCGACGACCCGCTGGAGCAGCGGCGCCCGACCGGCGAGGAACCCCAGCGCGAGACGGGAGATCTCAGCCAGCTCGCCCGCCCCGACCAGGCCGGGGAAGCGGGCCAGCTCGGTCAGGGTCGCCGTCCAGCGGCGCCGGACCGCCTCCGGCCGGCCCGCCGCGTCGGTCTGTTCCGAGCGCAGCGCACCGGCGTGGTGGGTGGCCAGGTCGCGGGCCAGGTCCCGCAACGCCTCGGCGACCGGAGCACCGGCCCGCACCAGGGTGGACAGGCGGCGCTCGGCCGGCATCCTGCGCATCACGACCATCCAGTCGCACGTCTCACCGGTCTCGTCACTGACCCGGGCCAGCCCCAGGTAGACGTCCGCGGCGAACCGCCGGTTCAGGGCCAGCTCCCGCCGGCAGGCCACCTCCCGGGCGGCCACCGTCGTAAAGTCCAGGAAGCCCAGGTCCACCGGCTTCTTCAGCTTGTAGGCCCGGTCGCCGAGCAGGACCACGGTGGCGCAGTGGGTCGCCACCACCTGTGGCGGCAGCGGCCGCCCCGTGGGGGCCGGCCGCGGCGAGAGTGGCACCGGACCTCCTGCGGTGGTCAGCGGGCGGGCCCGGCCGGGTGCCCGGGGCCCCGGCCGGGCGGTGGCTCAGCGGCTGGTGCCGGCCTCGCCGCGCAGGGCCGGGCTGGCCGACCGCACGGCCGAGCGGCCGGCCTCCAACCGGGCCACCGGCACCCGGAACGGTGAGCAGGAGACGTAGTCCAGCCCCACCTGGTGGAAGAAGGCGATCGAGGCGGGGTCGCCCCCGTGCTCGCCGCAGACCCCGATCCGCAGCCCGGGACGGCGCGCACGGCCCTCCTGGACCGCCAGGGCGACCAGTCGGCCGACGCCGGCCACGTCCAGCGACTCGAACGGGGACACCTCGAAGACGCCCAGGTCCAGGTAGCGGCCGAAGAAGGCGCTCTCCACATCGTCGCGTGACATGCCCCAGACCATCTGGGTCAGGTCGTTGGTGCCGAAGGAGAAGAACTCGGCCTGGGCGGCGATCTCCCCGGCGGTCAGCGCCGCTCGAGGGACCTCGACCATGGTGCCGATCGGGATCGGCGGCGCGCCGGGCACGCCGTCCAGCACCTCCTGCACGGCCAGCCGGGTCAGCTCCAGCTCCCGCCCGGCGGCGACCAGCGGGACCATGATCTCCGGCCGCGGGTCCAGCCCCTGCCCGGCCAGCTCGGCGGCGGCCTGCGCCACGGCCCGGGCCTGCATCTGGACCAGGCCGGGGATCATCAGCCCGAGCCGGACGCCGCGCAGGCCGAGCATCGGGTTCTGCTCGGCGATCCGCCGGACGGCGGCCAGCAGCTGCTGGTCGTGCTCGGCCTCCGGGGCCACCGGGCCCCCGGCGCCGGACTCGGCCCGGACCACCCGCTCCAGCAGCTCCTCCACCCGCGGCAGGAACTCGTGCAGCGGGGGGTCGATCAGCCGGACCGTCACCGGCCGGCCGTCCATCTCCCGCAGGATCTGCAGGAAGTCGCTGCGCTGCAGGGCTCCCAGGTGATCCAGCGCTGCGCTGCGCTGCTCGGGCCCGGTCGCCAGCACCAGCCGTTCGACCAGGTGCCGGCGGGGGCCGAGGAACATGTGCTCGGTCCGGCACAGGCCGATCCCCTCGGCCCCGAACCGGCGGGCCCGGGCGGCGTCCGCCGGGGTGTCCGCGTTGGCCTGCACACCCAGCCGGCGAGCCCGGTCGGCGTGCTGGAGCAACCGGTCGACGGCCAGGATCACCGGGTCGTCGCCCGGTGCGGCGGCGTCCTCGAGGTGCCGCACGACCGGGGAGTCCTGCACCGGGACCTCGCCCAGGTAGACCCGGCCGGTGCTGCCGTCGACCGAGATCAGCTCACCCTCCCGGATCACCCGGGAGCCGATGGTGGCGGCCCTGGCGCGCTCGTCGACCAGCACCTCCTGCGCCCCGCAGACGCAGGGCTTGCCCATCCCGCGGGCCACCACCGCGGCGTGCGAGGTCTTACCGCCGCGGCTGGTCAGCACGCCCTGGGCCGCGATCATCCCCGGCAGGTCATCGGGGTTGGTCTCGGTCCGGACCAGCACCACCGGCCCCGGCCAGGCGCAGGCCCGTTCCCGGTCGAAGACCGCGGCCCCGATCGCCGCGCCCGGCGAGGCGGGCACCCCGGTGGCGAGCACCTGGTGCTCGGCGGTGGGGGCCAGCGAGGGGAACATCAGCTGGGCCAGCTCGGCGCCGTCCACCCGGGCCAGCGCCTCGTCCATCGTGATCAGGCCCTCGTCGGCGAACTGGCAGGCCAGCACGAAGGCCGCCGCCGGGGTCCGCTTGCCGACCCGGGTCTGCAGCATCCACAACCGGCCCCGCTCGATGGTGAACTCGATGTCACACAGGTCCCGGTAGTGGCGTTCCAGGGTCCGCATGTGGCCCAGCAGCTGGGCGAAGCTGACCGGGTCGAGCTGTTCCAGGTCGGCCAGCGGGCGGGTGTTGTGCCCGCCGGCGACCACGTCCTCGCCCTGGGCGGCGACCAGGTAGTCCCCGTACAGCCCGCGCGCCCCGGTGGCCGGGTCGCGGGTGAAGGCCACCCCGGTGCCGGAGGACCGGCCCAGGTTGCCGTAGACCATCGACATCACGGTGACCGCGGTGCCCAGGTCGGCCGGGATCCGCTCCCGCCGCCGGTAGGTCGCGGCCCGCTCGGAGTTCCAGGACCGGAAGACCGCCTCGATCGCCCCGGTCAGCTGGTGCAGCGGGTCCTGGGGGAACTCGTGGCCGCGCTCGCGGCGGATGGCCGCCTTGAAGTCGGCGACCACGGACTGCAGCACAGGCACCGTCAGCTCGACCTCGGAGTCGACGCCGGCCTCGTGACGGGCCCGCTCGAGGCGGCCCCGGAAGGTGGCGCCGTCCATGCCGTAGACCGTCGTGGCGTACATCTGCACCAGGCGGCGGTAGGAGTCCCAGGCGAAGGCCGGGTCCTGGCTGCGCTCGGCCAGGCCGAGCACCGAGGCGTCGTTCAGGCCGATGTCCAGGACGGTCTCCATCATCCCCGGCATCGAGAACCGGCCTCCGGAGCGCACCGAGACCAGCAGCGGGTCGGTCGGGTCCCCGAGCCGTCGGCCGGTCGCCCGTTCAAGGTCGGCGCAGTGCTTGGCGACCTCCTCGGCCAGGCCCATCGGCTGGTGCCCGTCGGACAGGTAGGCGCGGCAGGCGGCGGTGGTGATGGTGAACCCCGGTGGCACGGGCAGCCCGAGCCGGGTCATCTCGGCCAGGTTGGCGCCCTTGCCGCCGAGCAGGTCGGCGAGGGTCGCGTTGCCCTCCCGGAAGTCGTAGACCAGCTTGGTGGCCGGAGGTGAGGCGAGCGTGGTCACCGCGCTCACCGACCCTGCGCCGCAGCGGTCCGGGCGGCGACCCGGGCGCCCAGCGCCTGGCCCCACGCCCGGGCCCGGTCCAACTCCCCGGGCACCAGCGGGCCCTCCCGGCCCGCGACCACGAAGCCGCGCCGCTCCCCGGTCCGGAACCCCAGCCGCCGCAGCCGCCGAGCGGCCGGCGCGGAGGCCGCGCCGTGCAGCAGGGCGTCCACGTGGGTGTCGAAGACGGCGACCTCGGCCGTCCCGGAGCTCAGCTGCGCCAACCACTCCCGGACCCCGCCGTGGCTGGACACCAGCTGGTGCACCGGACCCCCCCGGGGGGCCGCGGCGTCCTGGCGGGTGGCCGGCCGACTCAAACCGAAGGCGTGCGTGGGGGCGCCGACCACGAGCAGCCCCACCCGCGGATCGAAGCTCGTGGGTGCCTGCGCCACCTCCACGACGTCCACCGGCAGGTGCCCGGACAGGCCCTCGGCCACCGCCCGGGCGACCGCCTCGGTGTTGCCGAACATGGACTCGTAGACGACGACGGCCCGCATGATGTCCTCCCGCTGGAAGCGTTCCCGGTGCGCACATCCTGCGCACCGCGAGCGCTGCCCCGGCGGGGACCATGGTCCTCAGGCCGGCGCGCGGCGGCGGGTCGGTCAGCCGCCGGTGGTGCCGGCCGTGGTCAGGGCCCCGACGGGCGCAGGCCCAGCGCGCTGGCGACGGCGGCGGCGACCTGGTCGACGCCCAGGACGGCGCAGTCCAGCACCAGGTCGGCGGGGATCAGCGGCCGCAGCTCCCGGAAGCGGCGGTGCGCGTCGCGGTGGAAACCGGGCTCGCGGGAGCGGCCCCGGCCCGGCTGCGCCCGGGCCCGGGCGAGGGTGACCTCGACCGCGGCGTCCAGCAGGACCCACGTGCCGGTGGCCCCTGGCGGCAGCGCGTGGGTCAGCGCCGCCTGCTCCTCGGTGGAGAAGATCGGCCCGACCGCCACGACATGGTCCACGGCCGAGCGCATCCACTGCCCGACCAGCGCGCCGTGCGCCCGGTGGGCGGCCGGCCACAGGCCCGCCGCGGCCGCACCCGGCGGGCCCACCATCGCGGCGACCTCATCGACGTCCACGACCACCACCGTCCGCCGCCGCTGGGTGAGCATCTGCGAGACGCGCTGCGCGACGGTGCTCTTGCCTGCGGCCAGCGGACCGGTCAGGACCAGCAGCCCAGGGCTGCCCGGGCTCTGGCTCACCGCGGCCGGTCCCGGTCGCTCAGGGCACCAGCCGGCTGCTGCCCCGGAAGGTGCGCGTCCGGCGACCGGCGAACACCTCCAGCAGGGCGGCGCCGACCGGGGTCCGCCGGGTTGCGGGGGTGACGTTGAGCCGCACCCGGCCGTCGGGGTGGATGGCCGCGACCGGGCGTCTGCGGTTCACCACCGCGACGGTCACGACGAAGCTGGACACGGTCGAGACCACCCCGAGCAGGTGCGGCCGGTCGCCCGGCGGCACGGGCCACCAGCCGCACGCCGACAGCAGCGCCTGCTCCGCGCTCAGCTGTGTGGACCACCCCCAGGCCGTCCGCCAGGACGGCTGGTTGAGGTCCGGCTGGGCGAACGTCTGCTGCAGCAGCAGCACGCTCCTGGCCGGTAGCTCGCGCAGCTGCTCGGGGTCGACGTAGCCACGGCGGGACAGGGCCAGCACCTGCTCGGCGTCGTGCCAGCCGTCGACCTCCGGGATCAACTGAGCCAGGGCCGCCACCCGCACCGCGCTGGTCGACAGCTCCAGGAACTGCGCGACGGCCGAACCGGTGACCTTCAGGAACGACGGACCGGAGGGCTCGGTGAGGTCCACTCAGGCCACTGTAGCCCGCGCCCGTCCTGACCTCAGCGGCGCACCGGCCCCCCGCCGGCTCGTACCGGTCGGTCCTGCCCGAGCCGTCCGGGCCCCGGCGCATGGTGCCCGGGCGAGCCACCGGCCCGCCGCCCTCACCCCGCCGACCTGCACCAACGTCCGCACGGCCGGCCCGGCGACTGCTGTCCGCGGTCCGGAACCACCCTCACGGGTCAACAGCCATTGTTGACCCGTGAAGTAGTTGGCTGCTAAACATGAAGCGTCCTGAAGACGTCGGGCCGGCTTCATCACCGGGGGTTCGAACCTCCGGGGGGCACACCCCGCGCCGGGTCGTCCGGCGCCCTGACGTCACGAGGACGGACATGACTGGATCGTCAGCAGGCTCCTGGTCGGCAGCTTCCTGGTCGGCCCTGGTCGCCCGGGTCGACCGCTGGCTGCTGGCCCTGGTCGACTCGGCCGTCGCCGGCGCCGAGCCGGCCGCGCCGAGCCCTCGTGAGCCCCGGGTGCCGCTGCGGTGAACGTCCCGGTGCCCAGGGCCGACGTCGAGGTCGACTTCGACCTGGAGTGGGACGCCGACAACCGGTGCTACCTGTGGGGCTTCCTGCTGCACGACGGGCACCAGCCGCCGGCGCTGCACAGCCTGGTCGTCTGGGACCCGATGGACGAGGCCGCCGAGGCGCGGCTGGCCGCCGAGGCGACCTGCTGGCTGCTGTCCGTGCAGGACGCCGCCGCCGCCGGCGGGCGGAGCTTCCTGGTCTTCCACTTCGGGGACGCCGAACGACGCCGTCCGCAGCTGGTGCTGGGCCGCGCCCCGGGCCGGCAGCGGGTGGCCGGCCGGCTGGCCGCCCTGGCCGACCGCCACTTCGTCGACCTGCGGGCGTGCCTGCCGGAGCATCCGGCCGCTGCCGGCGGCGGTGGCCTCAAGTCGGTCGCCGCCGCGCTCGGCTTCCGCTGGCGCGACCCGGAGGCCGGCGGCCGGCAGTCCCGGCAGTGGCGCCGCCAGGCGCACACCGACCCCGCGGCCCGTCAACGTCTGCTCGACTACAACGAGGACGACCTGCGCGCCACCTGGTTGCTGCGCCGCAGGCTGACCGCCTGGCAGGCCCAGGAGGCGGCCTGGCGCGCCATGGAGACCTCCTCGGCCGGCTGAGCCGGGACGGGACCAAGGCCCCCCTTCAGCCGGGTCCGGCCGGTGCAACGGTCGGGGGGTGAGCGCCACCACCGGACCGCAGCCGCCGCCGACCCTGGCCGCCGCCGCGGCCACCGAGCAGGCCGCCGCGGTGACCGTGCAGCGGCTGCAGGTTCGGCGCGGGCGGCGGCTGGTGATCGACGGCCTGGACCTGGACGTCCCGGCCCGGCGGGTCACCGGGCTGCTCGGCCCCAACGGCTGCGGCAAGACCACGCTGATCCGGGCCATCATGGGCGTGCAGCGGACGGACGCCGGCCGGGTGACGGTGCTCGGACACCCCGCCGGCAGCCGGGCGCTGCGCGGCCGGGTCGGTTACCTCACCCAGTCGCCCAGCGTCTACGGCGACCTGACCGTGCGCGAGAACATCACCTACTTCGCCGCCGTCACCGGGGTTCCTCGCCGGCTGCGTCGCGGCCACGTGGACGGCCTGCTGGAACGGCTGGCGCTGACCGGTCAGGCCGGGCAGCTGGCCGCAGACCTCTCCGGGGGCCAGACCTCCCGGGTCTCGCTGGCCGCGGCCATGGTCGGCTCCCCCGAGCTGCTGGTGCTCGACGAACCCACGGTCGGCCTGGATCCGCTGCTGCGCCAGGAGGTCTGGGGTCTGCTGCGAGCCCTGGCCGGCGCCGGGACCAGCGTGCTGATCTCCAGCCATGTGATGGACGAGGCCGCCCGCTGCGACGAGCTGCTGCTGCTGCGCGACGGCCGGCTGCTGGCCCACGGCAGTCTGCCCCAGCTGCTGGCGCAGACCGGCGCCGCCGACGTCGAGGGCGCCTACATCGCGGCCGTGCTGGCCGGCGCAGGTGCACCGTGAGCGCCCGGCTGACCGCGGTCACCGCGCTGCGGGTGCTGCGCCAGGTACGCCACGACCCCCGCACCGGCGCGCTGCTGCTGCTGGTGCCCTGCGTGCTGCTCGGGCTGGGCGCCTGGGTCTACCAGAGCACCCCGGTCTTCGACCAGGTGGGCGCCCCGCTGCTGGGCATCTTCCCCTTCGTCATCATGTTCCTGCTGACCAGCATCACCACCTTGCGCGAGCGCCGCTCGGGCACCCTGGAGCGGCTGCTGACCACCCCGCTGGGCAAGGCCGACCTGGTCGCCGGCTACGCCTTGGCGTTCGCTCTGCTGGCCACCGTCCAGGCGCTGGTGGCCACCGGCTTCGCGGTCTGGGTCTGCGGGCTGGACGTGGCCGGCGGGGCGGGCCTGCTCGTGCTGGTCGCGGTCACCGACGCCGTCCTGGGCAGCGCGCTGGGGCTGCTGGTCAGCGCCTTCGCGCGCACCGAGTTCCAAGCCGTGCAGTTCATGCCGGCCCTGGTCCTGCCGCAGTTCTTCCTCTGCGGCCTGCTGCTGCCCCGTGACCAGCTGCCGAGCACGCTTCGGGCCGTGTCGAACGTGCTGCCGCTGTCCTACGCGGTCGACGCCATGAAGGCCATCACGACCGGGTCGGGCGGCCGCGGGGTGGCCGGCGACCTGCTCGTCGTGGTGTGCTTCGTGGCCGCCGGGATCCTGCTGGGCGCGGCCACCCTGCGCCGACGCACCCCCTGACGCCACCGGGGTGCTCTACCCGGGCGGCCAGATGTGGGCGCTGGGCCGGGCCTGGCGCGGCAGGTGGCCCGGGTGCCTGGTCCTGGCCAGCTCGACCAGGGCGGCCCGCACCGAGGAGTGCGCCCGACCGGCCGGACCGGCCGAACGACCGGCCGGGCCGGCCGCCCGACCGGCCGTCCACAGCTCGACGCCGTGCGTGGCCGCTCTGCGCTGCAGCAGGTCCAGCACGTCCTGGGCCTGCTCGGTGATCGTGGCGGCCTCCAGGTCGAGGATGACCACGGGCACCCGCAGCCGGATCGCGGCCTCCAACGCCCGCTGCGAGAGGTGCACCGCGTCCAGGTCCACCGGACCGGTGAGACTGAGCACCACCACCCCGGAACGCACCTTGACCGCCGCCTCCAGCGGGGCGGCCGGCCGGCCGGTCGCCGGCTCGGGCTCCTTCATCCAGGTCTGCCTGCGCGTCTGCGGCTCTCCCGTGTCCATGGTTCCTCCCCGATCTGCCCGATCTGCCCGGCCGGACGTCCCCGTCGCTCCCGTAACCACCGGCTCACCGAGCCATGTAGCCACCGTCGATGTACAGCTCCGCTCCGGTGACGAACGCCGCGTCGTCGCCGGCCAGGTAGGCCACCCCGGCGGCCACGTCCTCGGGCCGGCCCAACCGCCGCATCGGCGTCAGGTCGAGGATGGCCGTCTCGAACTCGGTGCCCTTCGTGCCGTCCAGGATCGGGGTGTCGATGAAGCCCGGGTGGATGGAGTTGACCCGGATCCCGCGGTCGGCCCAGTGCAGGGCGACGTTCTTGGTCAGCGTCCGCACCGCACCCTTGGCCGCGTGGTAGGCCGGGGAGGTCCCGAACCCGCCGCTGGCGCCGAAGATCGAGCTGATGTTGACCACGCTGGCGTGCTCGGAGGCGGCCAGCAGCGCGGCCGCCGTCCTCATGCCCAGGAAGACCCCGGTGGAGTCCACCGCCATCGTGCGTTGCCAGTCGGCCAGCGAGGTGTCCTCGATCGCCGCCAGGTCACCCATCCCGGCGTTGTTGACCAGGATGTCCACCCCGCCCAGCTCGGTGCCGGCCACCCGCAGCGCCGCGGCCCAGTCGGCCTCGGAGGTCACGTCCAGGTGCGTGTACCGGGCGGTGCCGCCGTCGTCGCGGATGCCGGCCGCCTGCTTCTCCCCCGGACCGTCCTGGACGTCGGTGAGCAGCACCGCTGCCCCCTCCTGGGCCAGGCGCACGGCCGTCGCGGCACCGATACCGCTCGCCGCCCCGGTCACCAGAGCCACCCTGCCCTCGAGTCTGCGCACCACGGTCAACCCCTCTCCGCCGTCGGCGGGACCCCCGACCGCAGCCGGACGCTGCGCGGACCCGGTCGACACCTCCAGCCTGCGGCTCGGCCGCAGGCCCGCGAGAGGACCTAGGTCCCCCGCTGGCGAGCCCGGCCACCGTCCCGCACCGTGGTGGCATGCCGCTGGTCCCCTCGATCACCCCTGCCCGTCGCGCGCTGACCGGGCGGCTGTCGGCCGGGTTCCGGTCCATCGTCAGCGGCCACCCGGGAAGTCCGGACTGGGTGCTGGAGATGTCTCAGGGCGAGGACCAGGGCTACTTCGGCCCGGGGTCCACCGTCTGGGCGGTGCACGGGGACCTGGCCACCCTGGTCGGCGGGATCCGCGCCCTGCTGATGCAGGCGCTGCACCCGGCCGCCGTCACCGGCATCGACCAGCACTCCAGCTACCGGCAGGACCCGCTGGCCCGGCTGGCCGGGACGACCCGTTGGCTGACCGTGACCAGCTTCGGCTCCTGCGCGCAGGCCGACCGGGAGTGCGCCAGGGTCCGCGGCCTGCACCGGAGGGTGCGCGGCCGCTTCACCGACGTCGACGGTGCCGAGCGGGCCTACCGGGCCGACGAGCAACCCCTGCTGACCTGGGTGCACGCCGCCTTCACCGACTCCTTCCTGACCGCGCACCGGGTCTTCGGTGGGCGGCTACCGGGTGGGCCGGACGGTTACCTGGGGCAGTGGGCCAGGGCCGGCGAGCTCGTCGGGCTGCACCGCCCGCCGCGCACCGCGCGGGAGCTGGACGCCGTCGTGCAGTCCTTCGGCCCCGACCTGGCCCGCACCCCGGCCACCGACCGGACGGTGGCCTTCATCCGGCGGCCGCCGTTGCCCGCCCCGGCCCGGCTCGGCTACGCGGTGCTGTTCGCCGGCGCGGTCTCCACGCTGCGCCCAGAGCATCGCCGGCTGCTGGGGCTGCCCGACCGCGGCGTCCGCGCCCCGCGGGCGGCCACCCGGGCCCTGCTCCGGACGCTGGCCGCCGTCCTGGGCGACGCCCCACCCGCCGCCCAGCGGGCCGCCGACCGGGTCGACCGGCTCCAGGTCACCGGCCGCGACCAGCCGCAGGGCGGCTGCGCGGCAGAACCGGTGCAGCGCTAGGTTCCTGGCAGCGACCATGGTGGTCGCCGGCCCGGGTGCCCGGGCCTGCGGACGGCAGGTGGGTAGGCGATGATCCGGAACGTGGTGGTCGGCAAGGTGAAGGACGGGGTGGCCCCCGAGCTCCTCCAGCAGGCCCTGGCCGCGATCGTGGACCTGCACCCGGAGGGCTGCCTGGACACCAGGGTCGGCGTGGACGCCGGCCTGCGGGAGGGCAGCTGGAGCTTCGCCATCACCTGCGACTTCGTCGACGAGCAGGCCTACCGCCGCTACGACCTGGACGAGGAGCACGACCGGATCCGTCGGGAGCTGTTCGGCCCGATCTGCGAGCAGATCGTGCGGGCGCAGTTCCGGTCCGACTCCCCTGGCCTCGCCTCGCGCTGAGCCCGCGACGGCCCGACCATGGGGTGTCAGCCCAAACCCGATGGAGGAACTCGCAATGGCGCAGGTGCAGGAGTCCGTTGACGTCTCGGTGCCGATCAAGACGGCCTACGACCAGTGGACCCAGTTCGAGTCCTTCCCCCAGTTCATGTCCGGGGTCGAGCAGATCACGCAGGTGAGCGACACCCGCACGCACTGGGTGACCAGGATCGGCGGCGTCCGGCGCGAGTTCGACGCCGAGATCACCGAGCAGCACCCCGAGGAGCGGGTGGCCTGGAAGAGTATCGACGGCCAGGCCCAGCACGCCGGGGTGGTCACCTTCCACCGGCTGTCCGACAACGAGACCCGGGTGATGATCCAGATCGACTGGGCCCCTGAGGGGCTGGCCGAGAAGGTCGGCAGCGTGGTCGGAGTTGACGACCATCAGGTGAAGGCCGACGCCGTGCGGTTCAAGGAGTTCATCGAGGGCCGCGGGGCCGAGACCGGCTCCTGGCGCGGTGAGGTGCAGCGGCCCGACGCCTGAGCGCCGCGGCCCCAGGCACCCCTGCGGTCCGGCCCCTCTGCTCTGGCGTGAGCGCAGGGGCCGGGCCACGGTGAGGGCATGGATGCCACGAACTCCGCCAGCTCCCCGACGCTGCCCGACACCCGCTCCGCCGTCGTGTACCGCCGCACCGGTGACCCCGACGTGCTGGAGACGATCAGCAGGCCGATGACCGCTCCCGGCCCCGGCGAGGCCCTGGTCCGGCTGCACCGGGCCGGGGTGAACCCGACCGACTGGAAGCTGCGCCGGGGCGAGGGGCCGGGCCGACTGGTCGACCCGCCGCAGACCCCCGGTCAGGACGGCGCCGGCGTCGTGGAGCAGGTCGGCGAGGGTGTCGAGGAGGCCTGGCACGGTGTCCGGGTCTGGGTCTGGGAAGCCGCCCACCAACGACCCGAGGGCACCGCGCAGCAGTGGGCCATCGTGCCGGCCCGCCGCCTCGTGCTGCTGCCCGACCAGGCCTCCTTCGACCTCGGGGCCAGTCTCGGCGTGCCCTTCATCACCGCCCACCGCTGCCTGACGGTCGCCGAGCACGCTCCGCGTCGGCTCGGGCCCGGCACGCTCCAGGGCAGCACCGTGCTGGTCGCCGGCGGTGCGGGCGCGGTGGGCAACGCCGCGATCCAGCTCGCCCGCTGGTCGGACGCCACGGTGATCACCACGGTCAGCAGCCCGGCCAAGGCGCAGCTGGCGGCCGCCGCCGGCGCCGACCACGTGGTCGACTACACCCGCCAGGACGTGGCCCGCGAGGTGCGCAAGATCACGCCCGACGGCGTCGACATGGTGGTGGAGGTCGCGCCCGCCCAGAACGCC
Source organism: uncultured Actinomycetota bacterium (assembly GCA_963821825.1). Lineage (GTDB taxonomy): Bacteria > Actinomycetota > Actinomycetes > Actinomycetales > Kineosporiaceae > CAWGFD01. Next base: position 2,521,008 of record CAWGFD010000002.1, on the reverse strand, counting down.
GCGCTGGACGCGCAGGTGCTGGCCAACCATGGCTCGGTGGCGGTGTACGCCACCAACGGCGGCAGCGAGCTCACCCTGCCGGTGCGGGGGTCCATGGTGACCAACGCCCGCTGGCAGTTCGTGCTCCTCTACACGGCACCGGAGGAGGCCAAGACGCTGGCCACCCAGGACATCTCCGACGCCCTGGTCGACGGAGCGATCCGGGTCGGGACTCAGGCCGGGCTACCACTGCACCACTACCCGCTGGAGCAGACCGCCCAGGCGCACGCGGCGGTGGAGGATGGCGCCGTCGGCAAGGTGCTGATCGACCTGCGCTGACCGACCTGCTCTGATCGACCTCGGCGACCGCCTGGCCCTCACCCGGTCGTTCCCGTCCCTCTCCTGGCCAGCCCCGGCCCGGTCGGCGACGCGCCGACCGGGCCTGCTCACGACCACCCGGCGGGCCAGGTAGCGTACGCAGGCGCGAAGCATCGTGGCTGGCGCCGGTGGGGCGGCCACGGGTCACCAGGTATGCCAGAAAGCGACCTGGGTACCAGGTGTCAGAGCCGCCCGACGGGGTACAAGGCAGGCGAAGATCGTCGAGCGAGCGGCAGGGTGGTGAGGCGTTGGCTGCAGGAGAGGAGCATCGGGCGGGGCTCTCGTCTGTCCCCGAACGGCATCCCTGCGTAGTTGGTCAACCGCTCATCGTGAACACACCTCCCGACCCGCTCGTGCACGCCACCCAGGAGAACTTCCCGGTGGCGCTGCGGGTGCTGCCCGGTCGCTACCGCAGGCCGCTGCAGGCGGTCTACGCGTTCGCCCGACTGGTCGACGACATCGGCGACGAGGCGGCGGACCCCAGCCGCGGCCGGAGCGGGCAGGTCGCCGCCGAGCTGGCCGCGATCAGCTCTGATCTCGACCGGATCTACGCCGGGTGGCCGGCCGCTGACCCGGCGCTGGCCGGGCTGGCCGACGTGGTCAGCGCCCGCCGGCTGCCCCGCGAGCCGTTCGACGCCCTGATCGCGGCGAACCTGCAGGATCAGCGGGTGAGCGACTACGCCACCCGCGAGGAGCTGCTCGACTACTGCCGGTTGTCGGCCAACCCGGTGGGTGAGCTGGTGCTGCGGATCTTCGGGGTCACCCCGAGCCGGGACCAGCGTGCCCTCAGCGACGACGTCTGCACGGGCCTGCAGCTGGTCGAGCACTGGCAGGACGTCGGCGAGGACGCCCGACGCGGGCGGGTGTACCTTCCCGCTGCCGACCGCAACCGGTACGGCGTGGAGGTGGAGGACCTGCTGGCCGACCGGGCCGGCGAACGACTGCGCGCCCTGATGGGGCACGAGCTGGCCTGGGCGGAGGAGCTGCTGCGCCGGGGGTCGGCGCTGGTCGGGCTGCTGTCCGGCTGGGCCCGGCCGGCGGTGGCCGGCTACGCCGCCGGCGGGCTGGCAGCCGTGGACGGGCTGAGGGCCCGGGCCGGCGACCCGCTGTCCGGACCGTCGCCGGTCCGTCGCCGGGACACCGCCCGGCACGCCGTGAGGATGCTGAGAAAGGGACGCGCCTGATGACCCTCAACCCGACCCGGGTCGACGTACAGACCGCCTACGAGCGCTGTGAGGCGATCACCTGGGAGCAGGCCCGCAACTTCGCCTACGGCATCCGGCTGCTGCCGCGGGCCAAGCGGCAGCGGCTGAGCGCGGTCTACGCCTACGCCCGCCGGATCGACGACATCGGTGACGGCGACCTGCCGGCGCCGGAGAAGCTGCACCGGCTGGAGGAGTGCGACCGGGAGCTGGCCTGGCTGGCCGAGGACCCCACCGGGGCAGGTGGCAGCGACGACCCCGTGTTGGTCGCGCTCGGTGACGCGACGCGTCATGGACTGTCTCTGGGACCGTTCGGCGAGCTGGTCGACGGGTGCCGTGACGACGTCGCGGGCCGGGTGTACCTGCGCGAGCAGGAGACCTACGACTACTGCCGCAAGGTGGCCGGCTCGGTGGGCCGGCTGTCGCTGTCGGTGTTCGGGGTGGCGGACGAGGAGGAAGGAGCCCCGCTGGCCAACGCGCTGGGGATCGGGCTGCAGCTGACCAACATCCTGCGCGACGTCGTCGAGGACGCCCGGGCGGGCCGGGTCTACCTGCCCGGTGAGCACCTGCAGCGGTTCGGCTGCCGGTTCGAGCTCGGCCCGGACGGCGGGTTGTCGGACGACCCCCGCGCCGTGCGCTCCCTGGTGCTCTTCGAGGTGGGCCTGGCCCGCAGCTGGTACGCCCAGGGCCTGCGCCTGCTGCCGCTGCTGGACCGGCGCAGCCGCGCCTGCTGCGCCGCCCTGGCGGGGATCTACCTGCAGCTGCTGGACCGGATCGAGGCCGAGCCCGAGCGGATCCTGCGTGGCCGGACCTCGGTGCCCACCCGCTCGAAGCTGGCCGTGGCCGGCCGGGCGCTGGCCCTGGGTACGCCGTGAGCGGTGCCCTGGAGGACGACAAGCGCACCCGCCCCGACCGGTTCGCGGGCCCGCCCCGGGCTGCGCCGGTGCGGCACGCCGTGGTGGTCGGCGCCGGGCTCGCGGGGCTCAGCGCCGCCTGCACGCTGGTCGACGCCGGCTGGCGGGTCAGCGTGCTGGAGGCCCGCCGCCGGGCCGGTGGCGCCACCTACTCCTTCCACCGGAGTGGGCGCGCCGGCGAGCTGGAGGTGGACAACGGTCAGCACGTGGTGCTCGCCTGCTACTCCCGCTACCGGGCGCTGCTGGACCGGGTCGGTTCGGCCGACCGGCTGCGGTGGCAGCCCAGGCTGCGGATCCCCGTCCTGGAACCCGGCCGGCGCTCCGGAGCCCTGTCGGCCGCCGCGCTGCCGGCCCCGCTGCACGCCGTGGGCGCCCTGCTCGGGTACCGCCAGCTGAGCCTGCGCGAGCGCCTCAGCGCGGCTCGGGCCGCCGCCGCCCTGCTGCGCCTGGACCCGGCCGACCCGGCCGTCGACGAGGTGGCCCTCGGCCCGTGGTTGCGCGAGCACGGGCAGGGCGAGCGCGCCGTGTCACGGTTCTGGAGCCTGCTCTGCGAGGCCGCCCTGAACGTCGGGGTCGAGCAGGCCTCGCTCGCGCTGGCCGCGATGATCGTGCGCACCGGCTTCGCCGGCCGGGCGCAGGACGCCCGGATCGGGGTGCCGACCTGCTCCCTGGACGAGCTGCACGTGCTGCCGACCCTGCGCTGGCTCGACGAGCGCGGCGTGAGCGTGCTGACCGGTGCCGGCGTCAAGGCCCTGCACCGCACCCCCACCGGCTGGCTGGTCAGCGGCCAGACCGGCGACCTCAGCGCCGACGCGGTGGTCTGGGCCACCCCACCGGCGCAGGCGGCGCGCTGCCTGCCGGACGGCGCGCTGGCCGACCCGCAGCAGATCGCCGCCCTGGGCTCGGCGCCCATCGTCAGCGCCCACGTCCTGCTCGACCGTGCCGTGCTGGACGAGCCGTTCGCCGCCGTCGTCGACTCTCCGCTGTCGTGGATCTTCGCCCGGGACGACCTGCTCGGGCCCGGCCGGGCCGGCCAGTACCTCACGATGCCGGTCTCGGCGGCGCCGCGCTGGCTGGAGCTGACCACGGCCCAGGTGCGGGAGCTGGTGCTGCCGGCCCTGCGCCGAGCCCTGCCGGCCAGCGCGGACGTCGAGGTGCTGGACTTCTTCGTCACCCGCGCCCCGCACGCGACCTTCCACCAGGTCGCCGGCCGTGGTCGGCTGCGGCCGGCCGCGGGCACGACGCTGCCCGGTCTGGTGCTGGCCGGCTCCTGGACGGCGACCGGCTGGCCCGACACCATCGAGGGCGCCGTGCGCAGCGGCGAGCGCGCCGCCGAGGTGCTCGCCGCCACGCCGGCCCCGGCACGCGCCACCGACCCCCGCCCGCGCCCCACCACCGGCCCGGGTCCGCGCCAGATCACCGACCCGACCACCGACCTGCCCGCCGGGCAGGCGCTCACCCCCGGAAGGCGGCTCTGATGACCCTCCCGATGCCCTCCGCGCTGGCCGAGGCCGTCGCCGCCACCCAGCAGCAGGTCGAGCCCGTGCTGCGCAAGGCCGTGGACCGGCTGGACCCCCGGTTGTCCCAGGTCTGCGCCTACCACCTGGGCTGGGTGGACCTGGACGGTGCGCCGGCCGCCGGCAGCAGCGGCAAGGCGCTGCGGCCGACCCTGGTGCTGCTCGCCGCTCGGGCCTGCGCCGGCGACCCGGCTCAGGCGGTACCGGCCGCGGTCGCGGTCGAGCTGGTGCACAACTTCTCCCTGCTCCACGACGACGTCATGGACGGGGACACCCAGCGCCGGCACCGCCGGACGGTGTGGGCGGCGTTCGGGATCCCGACCGCGGTGCTGGCCGGGGACGCCCTGCTCGCGCTGGCCATGGAGGTGGTGCTGCGGGCCGAGCCGGGCGGGGCCGAGGCCACCAGCGTGGCCGCGACCCTGGCCGGGTCGGTGGGTGAGCTGATCACCGGGCAGAGCGCCGACCTGGACTTCGAGACTCGCGACGACGTCGACCTGGCCGCGGGTCTGGCCATGGCCGACGGCAAGACCGCCTCCCTGCTGCGTGCCTGCGCGGTGACCGGGGCGCTGTCGGTGGCCGCGGACCAGCGCCAGGTCGAGCTGCTGGGTGGCTACGCCGGCCACGTCGGCACCGCCTTCCAGGTGGTGGACGACCTGCTGGGCATCTGGGGGGAGCCGGACCGGACCGGCAAGCCGCGGCTGGCCGACCTGCGCAGCCGGAAGAAGTCGCTGCCGGTGCTGGCCGCGCTCGGCGCGGGCAGCACGCACTCGGCGCGGCTGGCCGAGCTGTACCGGCGGCCGGAGCCGTTCGAGGAGCAGGACCTGGAGCTGGTCGCCGACCTGGTGCAGGCCGCCGGCGGTCGGCAGTGGGCGGTGCACCGGGCCGAGCAGGAGACCGACGCCGCCCGCGCGTGCCTGGCCGAGCTCGACCCGCCGGCCCCAGTCCGCGCCGCGCTGGAGGCGCTGGCCGACTACGTGACCGAGAGGGACAGATGAGCGTCACCGACCACCGCGAGCCGACCGGCCCCGCCGCCCTGGGCCCGGCCGCCGAGCGGCCCGACACCCTCGCCGTGCAGCCCGCCGGGGCCCTGGCCCCGACCCGGGAGCAGGTCGCGGCCACGCTGGACCGGTCGGTCCGGGCGCTGCTGGCCGGCCAGGACCGGCAGGGCTGGTGGAAGGGGGAGCTGGCCACCAACGTGACCATGGAGGCCGAGGACCTGCTGATGCGGCACGTGCTCGGCCTGCGGGACCCGCAGCTGGTGGCCGAGACCGCCCGCTGGATCAGGTCCCAGCAGCACCCCGACGGCATGTGGGCCACCTTCGAGGGCGGGCCCGGCGACCTGTCGACCACCGTCGAGGCCTACGTCGCGCTCCGGCTGGCCGGCGACCCGGCGGACAGCCCTCACCTGCAGCGGGCCGCCGGCCGGGTGCGGGCGATGGGTGGGCTGCCGGCCACCCGGGTGTTCACCCGGATCTGGCTGGCGGTGGTCGGGCTGTGGTCCTGGGAGGAGCTGCCGGCCCTGCCACCGGAGCTGATCGACCTGCCGGCCTGGTTCCCGTTGAACATCTACGACTGGGCCTGCTGGGCCCGGCAGACGGTGGTGCCGCTGACCGTCGTCAGCGCCCTGCGGGTGCGCTTCCCGCTCGGCTTCGAGGTGCCCGAGCTGACCGCCGAGGACGGCGGCCGGGCAGCCCCGCGCTCCCCCTGGTTCAGCGTCGCCGGCGCCTTCGAGCGGGGCGACCTGCTGCTGCGCCGCTACCACCGCCGGCCCGCCGGACGGTGGCGCCGCCGGGCGATGCGCCGCTGCGAGCAGTGGGTGGTCGAGCGGCAGGAGGCGGACGGCAGCTGGGGCGGGATCCAGCCGCCGTGGGTGTACTCGATCCTCGCCCTGCACGCCCTGGGCCACTCCCTGGACTCCCCCGTGCTCAGCCGCGCGCTGGCCGGGCTGGACTCCTTCACCGTGCACGAGCAGACCCCGGCCGGCCGGGTCCGCCGGCTGGAGGCATGCCAGTCCCCGGTCTGGGACACGGCGCTGGCCGTCGTCGGGCTGCGGGACGCCGGCCTGCCGGGCGACCACGGGCCGGTGGCCGAGGCGGTGCGCTGGATGGTCGAGCAGGAGGTCCGCCGGCCCGGTGACTGGGCGGTGCGCCGGCCTGGCGTACCCGCCTCCGGCTGGGCCTTCGAGTTCGCCAACGAGGGCTACCCGGACGTGGACGACACCGCTGAGGTGGTGCTTGCCATGCTCGGTGCTCCCGGCACGCAGGAACCGGTCCGCCGCGGGGTGGACTGGGTGCTGCAGATGCAGTGCAGGGACGGCGGCTGGGCGGCCTTCGACGTCGACAACACCAGCCGGCTGTGCGCGGCCCTGCCGTTCTGCGACTTCGGTGCGGTCACCGACCCGCCGTCGGCGGACGTCACCGCGCACGTGGTCGAGATGCTGGCCAAGGTGCTGGCCGGCAGCCGGCCGGAGGCGGCCGACCCACGGGTGCTGCCCGCCCTGCGCCGCGGGGTGAGCTGGCTGCTGGCCGCCCAGGAGCAGGACGGGTCGTGGTTCGGGCGGTGGGGCGCCAACTACGTCTACGGTGTCGGGGCGGTCGTCCCGGCGCTGGTCGCCGCCGGGCTGCCCGCCGGGCACCCGGCGCTGCGCCGCGCGGTGGCCTGGCTGCACGATCACCAGAACGGCGACGGCGGCTGGGGGGAGGACCTGCGCTCCTACCGGGACCGTTCCTGGAGCGGGCGCGGGACCTCCACCGCCTCGCAGACCGCCTGGGCGCTGCTGGCGCTGCTGGCGGTCGGCGACCGGGGGTCAGGGACGCAGGCAGCGCTGGGCTGGCTGACCGAGCAGCAGAAGGAGGACGGGACATGGGACGAGCCCCAGTTCACCGGGACCGGGTTCCCGGGCGACTTCTACATCAACTACCACCTGTACCGGATGGTCTTTCCCGTCACCGCCCTGGCCCGCGCGGTGCACGGCACCGGTCCGGCGGCACGGTGAGCGCCCCCGTCGCCGTCGCCGGCCCGGAGCTGCTGATCTGCTGCGCGATGCACGTGGAGGCCTGGGCGGTGCGCCGGGCCAAGCCACGGGCGAGGGTGCTGCACACCGGCTACGGCACCCGTTCGGCGGCCGCCGACCTGGGCGCCCACCCGGACGCCGCGGTCGCGGTCACCGGGGTGTGCGGCGCCACCGGCCCCGACGTCTCGCCGGGGGACGTCGTGGTGGCCACCGAGGTGCTGGACGCCGACCAGCGGGTCGGCACGGGCACGCCGTGCCCGAGCGCCCCGCTGCTGGCCAACGCCCTGCGGCGGATCGGCTGCCGAGTGCACTGCGGACCGGTCCGGACCCTGCCGCGGCTCAGCTCGGCGCGCCGGTCGGGCGAGCTGGGCGCCGACGGGGTGCTGGCCGTGGACCTGGAGTCGGTGCACCTGGCCCGCGCGGCCGGCGACCGGCCGCTGGCCGTCGCCCGGGTGGTCGTCGACACCCCGGAGCGGCCGCTGGGCCGGGTGGACATGCCCTGGCGGGGTGCGGTTGCCCTGGCCCGGCTCGCCCAGGTCACCCAGGCGCTGCAGGAGTGGGGCGCGGCGGTGGGCTCCCGGGAGCTCGCGCTGGCCTCCCCGCGCTCGTTCTGCGCCGGGGTGGACCGGGCCATCGAGACCGTCGAGCGCGCCCTGGCCATGCACGGCCGGCCGGTCTACGTCCGTCGTCAGATCGTGCACAACCAGCACGTGGTGGACGACCTGCGGGCCCGCGGCGCGGTGTTCGTCCAGGAGCTGGACGAGGTGCCGGCCGGACGGCCGGTGGTGCTGTCCGCGCACGGCGTCGCGCCCGTCGTCCGCCGTCAGGCCGACGAGCGCGGGCTGCAGGTGATCGACGCCACCTGCCCGCTGGTGGCCAAGGTGCACGTCGAGGCGCGCCGCCTGGACCGGCGCGGCGACTCGGTCGTGCTGATCGGGCACGCCGGGCACGAGGAGGCCGAGGGCACCCTGGGCGAGCTGGGCGGGCGCGGTCTGCTCGTACAGTCGGTCCAGGACGCCGAGCAGCTGGAGGTGCCCGACCCGCAGCGGGTGTCCTACCTGATGCAGACCACCCTGTCGGTGGAGGAGGCCGCCGACATCGTCGCTGCGCTGACGCGCAGGTTCCCGGCTATCGTCGGTCCCGGGTCGGACGACATCTGCTACGCCACCAGCAACCGGCAGCAGGCGTTGGCCGCAGTGGCCGACCGTGCCGACCTGGTGCTGGTCGTCGGGTCGGGCAACTCCTCCAACTCCCGTCGTCTGGTCGAGGTCGCGCAGCGGCATGGCACCCCGGCCCACCTCGTCGAGGACGTGCACCAGGTCGACCCGCGATGGCTGCCCGGCGTGCGCACGATCGGGATCAGCGCCGGCGCCTCGGCTCCACCGACGCTGGTGCAGGACCTGGTCGCGGTGCTCAGCGGCATGGGCCCGACCCGGGTCGAGGAGCTGGCCACCACCACCGAGAACGTTCGTTTCACCCTTCCCAAGGAGGTCAGTCTGTGAGCATCCCCTTCCGCCAGAGCATCCGCATCGGCGCCTACCTGGCGCAGCAGAAGCTCGCCCGGCGGGACAAGTTCCCCCTGATCGTCGAGCTGGAGCCGTTGTTCGCCTGCAACCTGGCGTGCGCCGGCTGCGGCAAGATCCAGCACCCGGCCGAGACGCTCAAGCAGCGGATGCCGGTCGAGCAGGCGGTCGCCGCGATCGAGGAGTGTGGGGCGCCGATGGTCTCCATCGCCGGTGGCGAGCCGCTGATGCACCCCCAGATCGACCAGATCGTCAACGAGCTGGTGGCCCGCAAGAAGTACGTGTACCTGTGCACGAACGCGGCGCTGGTACGTAAGCGGATCGACAAGTTCGACTTCAAGCCCTCGCACTACTTCAGCTTCGCGGTGCACATCGACGGGCTGCGCGAGCAGCACGACGCCTCGGTGTGCAAGGAGGGCGTGTTCGACGAGGCGATCGAGGCGATCAAGGAGCTGAAGGCGCGCGGGTTCCGGGTGACCTCCAACTCCACCTTCTTCACCAACCACTCACCGCAGTCGGTGATCGACGTCCTGGACTTCCTGAACGACGAGGTCAAGGTCGACCAGATGATGATCTCGCCGGCCTACGCCTACGACAAGGCGCCGGACCAGGACCACTTCCTGGGGGTCACCGAGACCCGGGAGCTGTTCAGCAAGGTCTTCGCCGACGGCCGTCGCCGCCGCTGGCGGCTGAACCACTCGCCGCTGTTCCTGGACTTCCTGGAGGGCAAGCGGGACTTCGACTGCACCGCCTGGGGCATCCCGTCCTACTCCCTCAAGGGGTGGCAGCGTCCCTGCTACCTGATGGCGGACGGGTACACCCAGACCTACCGCGAGCTGATCGAGGAGACCGACTGGGACAGCTACGGTCGCGGCCGCGACGACCGGTGCGCCAACTGCATGGCGCACTGCGGGTACGAGCCGACCGCCGTGCTGGCCACGATGGGGTCCCTGAGGGAGTCGATCCGGGCCGCCACCGGCCGGTGAGCCGGCGCCGGGCCCGGATCGGCGAGAGCCGGCGCCGGGCCCGGCGAGCTGGACCGTGGAGGCCCTGAGCTGTCCGGCCCTGAACTGGGCTCAGCCCAGGCGCCGGGCCAGCTCGTCGAACAACGCCGGGGCGAAGCCGCGCAGCCGGGCCGGGAACCGCAGCCAGCGGGGGGCGAAGACCTCCGGGCGGGGCCGCTCCAGCAGGTCCGCCGCCGTCGCGGCAACCCGGCCGGGGGCCAGCGGACGGGGCACGGCCCGGTCATAGGCGCGGCCGCGGTGGTCGAAGAACGCCGTGTCCACCACCCCGGGCACCAACAGGCTGACCAGCACACCGGTGCCGTCCAGCTCCCAGCGCAGGCTGTCGGCGAACCGGGCCAGCCCGGCCTTGGCGGCGCTGTAGACGGCCTCCTGCGCCACCCCGACCGACCCGGCCACCGAGCCGACCAGGAGCAGGTGGCCCGCCCGGCGCTCCAGCATGCCGGGCAGCAGCAGCCGGCAGAGCTGGACCGGCGCCAGCAGGTCCACGCCGATCACGTCGGAGACTGCCTCGGCGGGCATCTGCGCCAGCGGTCCCGCCCAGCCGACCCCGGCGTTCAGCACGGCGGCGGTGACCGGCCCGTGCTGGTCCGCCCACCGCGCCAGGGCCTGCACGTCCTCGGGGCGGCGCAGGTCCGCTGTCCGCCACGGCGAGCCGGTGGCTGCCGCTACCTGGGTCAGCGGCCCCTCCCGCCGGCCGCTGAGCAGCAGCTGGTGGCCGCGCGCGTGCAGGACCTGCGCGATCGCGGCCCCCAGCCCCGACCCGGCGCCGGTGACGAGCACGCTCACGCGGAGGCCGACCCGGCGGCCGGCGAGTGCTCCTCCATGGCCTCGGCCACCTCGGGGGCGCGCCGGGTGAGCAGCACCACCCCGGCGGTGACCACGCCCAGCGCCGCCACCTCGCCGCCGACCAGGGCAGGGGTGGCTCGCAGCGTCTCGCCCAGCCACACCACGCCCAGCCCCAGGCTCATCAACGGGTCGGTGACCGTGATCACGGCCAGCGCGGGCGAGACCGCCACCCCGGTGCCGAAGGCCAGCTGGTTGAGGACGAACCCGGGCGGGCCGAGCACGGCCAGCGACCACAGCGGCCAGCTGGTGACCAGGGCGTGCAGGCCGCCGGTGCCGTACTGGTCGATGGCCAGCTTGGCCACCCCGGCGTTCATGCCGTAGAAGATGCCGGTCGCCAGGGCCAGCGCCAGGGTCCGGGTCTGGGGGGTCGGCGGCCGCAGGGCCAGTACGCCGCAGCCGACCAGGGCGGCGGCGAACACGGTGGCCAGCGGCCAGACCCGGCTCAGGCTCGGCAGGCCGCTGATCCCCTCCCCCGGCCGGGCCAGGATCAGGAAGGCCGACAGCCCGGCGGCACACAGCAGCGCGCCCACGGTGACCAATCGGTCCGGCTTGGAGTGGCTGAGCAGGGCGGAGAAGACGGCGGCGAACAGCACCCCGGTGACCAGCAGGGGCTGGACCAGGACCAACGGCGCCAGGGCCAGGGCCAGGCCCTGCCCGGCCACGGCCGCCCCGGCGGCGAGCAGCGACAGCAGCCAGACCGGGCGGCGGACCACCTGCAGGACCAGCTCCACGGGCCCTCCGCCGTGGGTGGCCGCGGAGCGGTCCACCCGGTGCTGGAGCGCGCCGCTGAGGCCGAAGGAAGCGGCCGAGGCCACCGCGATGACGATCGCCAGCGCCACCGAGGTCACGCCGGTACCCCACTTCCGGCGATCCCGTGGCCGGTCATCCTGCCGCGGCCGGTGACGGACCCGCGGCCGGTGGGGGCCCGACCGGCCGGCCGGCCGGCCCGGTCCGGGCCCTCCGCGGCTCGGGCCAGGGCGTCCCGGACCGCCTCGGCCAGCTCCGCCCGCCGGGTGGCCAGCACCGGCCCCAGGGTCAGGCACAGCCCGATCGTGCCCACCGTGGGCAGCGCGCCGAAGGCCAGCTGGGTGCCCGGGGCCAGGGGGAGCACCGGGTAGGCGCGGGGCAGCGCACGGCCGTAGACCTGGGCACCGCGCGGCACCGCCGGCAGCATGGTGCCGATCGCGTTGAACCAGGTCGGGCTGTAGATCCGCCGGTGCACCCACCGCCGCAGGCCCGGCGGCAGGACGCCGACCAGGGTCAGCACCTGGCGGGCCGCGGCGGGTTGGCCGGCCGCCTGCTGGCCGCGCAGCGCGGCCCGGACCCCGGCGACCCGTTCGGTGAACGGCATCGGCCCGGTGGGCAGGTCGACCGGCGTGGCGCCGGTCCGGTTGCCGTCGCGGTGGGCGGCGCCCCCCTCGGCCCGCCGCAGCGAGCGCATCGTCCGGGGCACCATCACCCTCACGCTCGAGCCGGGCACCGACAGCTCGGGCACCGCCCGCGGCAGGGCGTCGGCGACCAGCGCGATCACCAGCTCTCCGGTGCTGGTGGCGTGCGTCCGGGCGCAGCGCCGGACCTCCTGGGTCGGTAGGTCGACCAGCAGCTGGCTGCGGGCGGAGGTGCGCAGCGGGTCGGTCAGCATGCTGCGCGGCGCGCGCCCACCGCGGGCCAGGGAGAGCAGCCCACCAGCCAGGTGCCGGGCAGTGGCCAGGTCGGGACGCCGACCGGGGCGGGCGGCCGCAGCGCCCCGGGCCCTAACCGGACCGGCGACCCGCGCGGAGGGCTCCGCCGGCGACGGCCGGGTCGCGGCGTCCTGCGGCCGGCCCCCGGCCATCGCCCGCGCCACCAGCGCGGAGGTCAGTACCACCCCGTCGCACAGGGCGTGGTGGACCTGGACCAGGACGGCCTGCTGACCGTCCGGCAGTCCGTGCAGCAGCCGGATCCGGGCCGGCGGAGCGGCCAGGTCCAGGCGCCCGGAGAAGAAGTCGTCCACCGCCGCGGCCAGCGCCTCGGGCTCCTGGGCGTCCAGCGACCGCTGGTCGACGTGGCCGGACAGGTCGGCCGCCGGCAGCGGTGACCAGGACGGCGAGCGGAGCAGGCCGCCGCGGCGCAGCCGGCCACGCACCCGCGGCACGGCCTCGATCAGGTCGACCAGCTCCGCGGTGCCGATCGGGCCCGCGGGGCCCGGGTCCAGGATCGCCACGGTGCCGATCTGCTGCGGGGCGTCCTCGGTGTCGACGTTGAGGAACAGGGCGTCGGAGGCCGCCAGCGGCTGGGCCCGCCCGGCGCGGGCGGCCGGCGGCCGCGACCGGACGGGCGAGGCGGCGACATCGGTCATGGTCTGCACCAGAGGGACGGCAAGCGCCGCCGGTTCAGAGCCGGTCGGGCTGTGGTCGCCGGCCGGCCGGTCCACCAGCCGCCGGGCGGCCTCGGTCAGCTGGCCGGGCGTCAGGCACACCTCGGCCGCCCCCGCCTGGGCCATCAGCTCGGCGTTCGCCCGGCCGTGCGCGGCGATCGGCCGGTACATCAGGACCTGCCGGCCGGCTGCCAGCGCCTCCAGGCAGGTGGCGCCACCGGCGTTGGAGACCACGGCGTCCGCGGCGGCCAGCAGGTCGGGCATGTCCTCGACCCAGCCCCGGACCAGCAGCCGCCCGCCGGCCGCGGCGCCGTCCCGCTCCTGCTGCAGCTGCTCGACGGCCGCCCGGAGCGCGGCGTTGCGCCCGCACACCACCAGTACGTGGACGCCGTCGCCGGCCTGCAGCAGGGCCTGCACGGTCGCCACCACCTCACCGAAGCCCAGCGCGCCGGAGCTGACCATGACCAGCCGGTCCTGCGGCCCGACCCCGAGCCGGGCGCGGGTGCGCTGCCGGGCCGGGCCGGACCCGGCCTGCCGGAACGCCCGGAGCACCGGCAGCTCGCTGACCTGCACGTCGGTGCCCGGCTCGGCGGCCAGCGCGCGCTGCACCGCCAGCGGGTCCATCACGTATGTCTTGTCCAGCTCGGGGTAGACCCAGAACGGGTGCGGGGCGAAGTCGGAGACCCAGGCGGCGGCCGGGGTGTCCAACCGGCCCCGCCGGCGCAGCCAGGCCAGGCCGGCGCTGCCCAGCGGATAGGTGGACAGGATCACATCGGGCTGCAGCCGGCGCAGCCGCGGCGCGAGCCGCGCGGCGCACCAGATGCCCACGAAGGCCTTGGAGGAACGTGCAAACCAACGGTGCCGCCACAAGCTGGCGTAGAAGTACTCGTACAGCCACGGGGTGCTCTCCACGTTGGTCACGTAGATCTGCCGGAACAGCGGTCCGATGCCCGGGCCCATCACGTCCAGGGTGTCCAGCCAGCGCACCGTGCACCCCGGCCAGCGCTCCTGCGCGGCCTCGGCCAGGGCACGCCCAGTGGCGTTGTGGCCCTCTCCCATGTCTGCTGAGAGGACGAGGACAGTCCTGACCTGCTCTGGGTTCACCGGCTCATTCTCCAGGGTCCGCGTCGGGGCAGCACGACCCGACCGAACGGTCGGCGCCACTCCACCTCTACCCCGGTCGGACAGGGTTGAACCGGAACCACGCACGGCGGACACCCAGGAAGGAACACACTGATGAGCACCGACCCCCGGGGGGCCGACCGGACCGTGGTACCGGCTGGGCTGGTCACCGCGGCGAGCTGGACCTGGCGGTTGCTGCTGCTGGCCACCGCGGCCTACCTGCTGGCCCGGCTGCTGGACCTGCTCTCCATCGTCACCATCCCGATGATCCTCGCCCTGCTGTTCACCGCGGTGCTCACCCCGGCCCGGGACCTGCTGATGCGGGCCAGGGTGCCCCGGCTGGCCGCCGCCTGGCTGACCTTCCTGTTCGCCTTCCTGGTGGTGGCCGGCCTGGTCGCGCTGGCCGTGTGGCGGACCAGCAACAGCGCCTCGGCGCTGGTCAACGAGACCCAGAACACGCTGAGCCAGCTGCGCCAGACCCTCTCGCACGGCATCTTCGGGCTGGGCGGGGTGCAGTTGGCGGCGGTCCAGGACCAGATCGTCTCCTGGGTCAACCAGCACCGGCAACAGCTGCTCAGCACCGCCTACACCTCGGCCAGCCAGAGCCTGAGGTTCATCGTCGGCAGCCTGCTGGCCGCGGCGCTGACCTTCCTGCTGGTCTACGACGGCGCCCGGGTCTGGCACGTGATGACCTCGCACGCCAGCCGGCGCTGGTCACCGCGGCTGGACCGGGCCGGCGGCGTGGCCTGGCACGCCCTGTCCGGCTACATCCGGGCCACCCTGCTGATCGCCACCTTCCACTTCACCGTGATCCTCACCACGCTGCTGCTGCTCGGTGTGCCGGTCGCCGTCGTCCTGGCGGCGCTGGTGTTCGTCGGTAGCTTCATCCCGATCGCCGGGGCACTGGTCTTCGGCGGCCTGGCCGTGCTGACCACGTTGGCCACCCAGGGGCTGGTGCCGGCCATCATCGTGCTCGGTGCCCTGGTGGCGGCCAGCCAGGTGGAGGCGCACGTCCTGCAGCCGCTCGTGATGGGCAAGTTCGTCCGCCTGCACCCGATCGTGGTGCTGGTCGCGGTGACCGCGTTCGCCACCGTCTGGGGCATCCCCGGCGCGCTGATCGCGGTGCCGCTGTGCGGCATGGTGCAGCGCGCCGTGCCCGTGCTGCTGGACCGGGACGGCGGGCAGGACGGCGGGCAGGACGGCGGACAGGACGGCGGGCAGGACGGCGGGCAGCAGGACGGCTCGGACGGGCTCGACGCGCCGGGCGACCCGGAGGACGGCGAGCCGACCGCCCAGGACGGGCACCGTGACGGGGCGGCCGGTCAGGACCGCCCGGAGGTCGGCGCCCGCGGCGCCCGCCGCTAGCCCGGACGCTCAGCCCGCGGCACCCGGCCGGCCCGGGCCGTCCTGCTCGGGCAGGGTGCGCTGGGCGAGCTCGTCCACCACCAGGGCGTTCGGGTCCAGGTTCTGGTGCGCATGCGCCGACCGGGTGACCAGCTGGCCCAGCACCGGGGCGGTGATCAGCTGGAACAGGCCGACCAGCACCAGCTGCACGCGCTCGGCCGTGCCCTCGATGTAGGGCGCGGCGCCGGCCAGCACCATCAGCAGCCCCAGGATCTGCGGTTTGGTCGCCGCCTGAAGCCGGGCGGCGACGTCGGGCAGCCGGACGAACCCGATCGCGGCGGTAAGACTGAGCATCCCGCCGCCGAGCAGCAGCACCGACGTGAGGAGGTCCTGCAGGCTCACTGGGGCTCCTCCTGCGGGTCCGGCTCGGTGCGGGCGGCAGCCTGGTCATCGCCCAGCAGCCGCACGACCGAGGCCGAGCTGAGGAACCCGACCAGAGCCACGACCAGCAGCAGCGCGACGCCGCCGCCCTCGCCGCGGACCGCCGCCTGCAGCGCGATCCCGGTGATCACCAGGACGACGATGGTGTCGACCGAGGCGACCCGGTCGTGCAGCGTCGGCCCGCGCAGCAGGCGGTAGACCACCAGCAGGGCCGAGAGGGTCAGCAGCGCCCCGGTCAGCGCGAACACCACCGTCACCCCCGTTCCCCCGGTTCCAGCATGGCCAGCAGGTCGGCCGCGGCGGCCTGCACCTGCGCCCGGCGGGCGGGCACGTCCGCCGGGGTCGGCACGTCCAGGACGTGCACGTACAACAGGTCGGCGGCCCGGTCGATGTCGACCACCAGGGTGCCGGGCACGGCCGAGATCCGGTTGCAGACCGCGGCCAGGACGAGGTCGGAGGTGCATGGCACGTGCACGGCGATGATCGCCGACCGGGTCCGGGGGCCGGTCAGCACGGCCGCCCGGATCACCTGCAGGCAGGACAGCACCAGGTCGACCAGGATCCGCCAGCCCACCACGGGCAGCCGGTGCCAGGCCCGCCGGCCGACCGGGGTCAGCACCGGCAGAGCGGAGACGGCCGGCACGACCAGCGCCAGGACCAGCCCGGAGAGCACGACCAGCGGCTGGAGCGTGCCCCACAGCAGGAGCCAGACCGCCAGCAGCCACACCGAGGACCAGGCCCGCGCCGCGGGCAGCCGCCAGCCCCGGGGCTGCTTCGCCGTCATGGCGTGCCGCCGAGCACCGCGGTGCGGTAGGGCGTCAGGTCGCCCAGGTCGGAGGCGGCGCGGCTGCTCACCGACGTGAGCGGGCCGGCGAAGACGACCAGGGCCAGCCCGGCCGCGACCGCCGCGACGGCCGCGCCGCGCATCGCCGGGTCCCGGTGGGTGACACCGACGTCCACCAGGTCGGCCGGGCTCTCGTCGGCCACCCGCTCCTTCGGCTCGCCCCAGAACACGGTCAGCCAGATCCTGATCATCGCGACCAGGGTGAGCAGGCTCACCACCAGCACCATCCCGGCGACCCCCAGGGCCAGGGTGCCGCCCTGGGCGACCGCGGCCCGGAGCAGGGCGAGCTTGCCGATGAAGCCGGAGAACGGCGGGACGCCGGCCACGCTGAGGGCCGGCACGACGAACACCACGGCCAGCAGCGGTGCCGCGGCCGCGACCCCACCGAGGCGGGCCATCGAGGTGCTGCCGCGTTCCCGCTCGACCAGCCCGATGGACAGGAACAGGTTGGCCTGGACGGCGATGTGGTGCACGAGGTAGATGATCGCGCCAGCCAGCCCGGCCTCGGTGGACAGCCCGAGCCCGAACAGCATGAAACCGACGTGCGCGACCAGGGTGAAGGACAGCACCCGGTTCAGGTCCTCCTGCACCAGGGCGCCGGCCACCCCGACCAGCATGGTGACCGCCGCCAGGACCAGGACCAGCGTCCACGGGTGGTCGCGCGGGAACAGCAGGGTCTGGGTGCGCAGGATGGCGTAGACGCCCACCTTGGTCAGCAGCGCCGCGAAGACCACGGTGACCGGCGCGGGGGCCGTGGGGTAGCTGTCCGGCAGCCACCAGTGCAGGGGCACGACCGCGGCCTTGATCCCGATCGCCAGCAGCAGCATCAGGGACAGCAGCTGGCGCATGCCCGGGTCCAGCGCGGCGGTCCGGCCGGCCAGGTCGGCCAGGTTGACGGTGCCGGTGACGCCGTAGATCAGCCCGATGGTGGTCAGCAGCATGATCGAGGCGACCAACGAGCTGACCGTGTAGACCATCCCGGCCCGTACCCGCTCCCGGGTCGCACCCAGGGTGAGCAGCACGTAGCTCGCCATCAGGAGCACCTCGAAGGCGACGAACAGGGTGAACAGGTCCCCGGTCAGGAAGGCCAGCGCGATGCCTGCGGTGAGCACCAGGAACGCCGGGTGGAAGACCGATGGCACCTGCTCGACGCGACGCTCGGCGGCGCCCTGCCCGATCGCGTAGACCAGCACCAGCAGCAGGACCAGGCCGGCGGACAGCAGCACCAGTGCGCTCAGCCGGTCGGCGACCAGGGTGATGCCCAGCGGGGCACGGAAGCCACCGGCCTGGATGGCCACCGGTCCGTACCGGTCGGCCCGGAACAGCAGGTAAGCGGCGTCACCCACGACCGCCGCGAGCACCAGGACGCCCAGGCCGCGCTGGGCCCACGACGCCCGGGAGAGCAGGAAGGACAACCCGGCGGCCAGCAGCGGCAGCACGACCGGGCCACCGACCAGCAGGTCCGGCCCGCTCACGGCCGGTCCTCCTGGTCCGTCCGGGCGTCCGCGCCGCCGGCGGCTGTGCTCCGGTCCCGCTCGGCCGCGCGGGTCACCCGACGGTCCGAGACGTCGTCCGGCACCTGGTCGTCGCCGTCCAGGACCACGCTGCGGTGGCCGTAGGCCAGCAGCAGCGCGGTGACCCCGAAGGTGATCACCACCGCGGTCAGGGTCATCGCCTGCGGCAACGGGTCGGCCGCCCGGGCCGCGGTGGTCTGCCCGCTGACCGGTACGTCGCCGGCCGGGCCGCCGCTGACCAGCAGCACCAGGTTGGCGCCGTGCCCGAGCAGCACGAACCCGAGGATCACCCGCAGCAGCGCGCGCTGCAGCAGCAGGTAGGTGCCGGCGCTGAACAGCAGGCCGATCACCAGGGCCAGGGTGAGGTTGGTGGCGTCCAGGGTCACGGCTGCCTGCCCGAGGGACTACCCAGGGTGCGCAGCACGTCGACCACCAGGCCGAGCACGATGAGCGCGATGGCCACCTCGAAGACCAGGGAGGTGGCCACCTGCAGGTGGCCCAGCGGCCCCAGGTCCACCTCGGCGACGGCGCTGCCGAGCACGTGGGCGAAGGCGAACACGCCGAGCAGGGCGTAGCCGGCGGCCAGCACCAGGCCACTGCCGAGCAGCATCCCCGGCGGCAGCGGGGCGGCCGCGCCCAGCTCCCGGACCCCGCCGGCGAGGTAGCGCAGGACCAGGGCCAGGCCGAGCAGCAGACCGGCGGCGAACCCGCCGCCGGTCCGGTGCAGGCCGACGACCAGCAGGTAGGCGGCGACCACGAGCACGCTGGGGTAGACCGCGCGGGCCATCACCTCCAGCAGCAGCACCCGGCGGCGGCGCAGCTGCGCGTGCGCGGCCGGCAGCAGCCGGGAGCGGGGCACGCTGGAGACCGGTGAGGGCTCGCCGCGGTGCTGCAGCTCGCCGTCCTCGATCCGGGGCACCCGGCCGGTCCGGGTGCTGACCAGGACGAGGCTGGCCACCCCGGTCGAGGCCAGCGCGAGCACGCTGATCTCGCCCAGGGTGTCCAGGCCGCGGAACTCGGTGATCACCACGTTGACCGCGTTCGGACCACCGTGCTCGGGCGCCTGGGCCAGGTACTGGCCCGCCACCCGGGAGGGCACGTGCCGGGCCGCGGTGGCCAGCGTCACCGCGGTCATGAACACCCCGACGGCGGCCGCGACCAGCAGCCGGACCAGCCTTGCCGGCCCCCGGGTGCCGGCGGCCCGGTTCGGCATCCGGCGCACCACCAGCACGAAGACCAGCAGGGTGAGGGTCTCCACCAGCACCTGGGCCAGGGCCAGGTCCGGCGCGCCGTGCACGACGAACAGCCCGGCGACCAGGAACCCGACGGCGGACAGCATCAGCACGGCCGTCATCCGGTGCCGCGCGGTGACCACGGCCAGCACGGCCGGTACCAGGACGACGGCGATCATCAGCTGGGCAGGGGTGTCGAACCAGCGGACGTGGCGGGGCAGCCCGGTGCGCACCACCAGCACCGAGCCGGCCAACGTGACGATCGCGGTCAACGTCACCGCAAGGTAGACCGGCAGCGAGCCGACCTGGGTGCCCCCGGTCAGGGCGCGGGCCCCGGTCAGCGTGGCCCGGGCCAGGCGGTCCTGGGCCGCGGCGGCCGTGCCACCGGCGATCCCGCGCCCGTGCAGGGCGCTCACCGGCGCGCGCAGCAGGTGCAGCGCGATCCCGCCGGCCAGGGTGAGCAGCGACATCCACACCGGAAGGCCCCACCCGTGCCACAGCGCCAGGTGGTACCCCGGCCCGGGTGCAGCAGGCCACGTCTGGGCCACCGGGGCGCTCAGCCGGGAGATGGCGGGCACCGCCAGCCCCGCGCCCAGCCCGGCGAGGGCCAGAGCGGCCGGGGCGGCCAGGAAGCCGGCCGGCGGGGCGTGCCAGCCGCCGGCCGCACCCGGTCGGGTCCCGAACGCCCCCCACAGGAAGCGGACGGTGTACGCGACGGTCAGCACCGACCCGGCGACCAGACCGGCCAGCACCAGCCGGTCGGGCAGCGAACCGGAGGCGAAGGCCTCGAAGGCGGCCTCCTTGCCCAGGTAGCCCACGAACGGGGGCAGGCCGGCCATCGACAGGCAGGCGAGCAGCGCGATGACGGCCAGCGCCGGAGACCGCCGGCCCACGCCGTCCAGCTGGCGCAGGTCCCGGGTCCCGGCGGCGTGGTCGATCACCCCGACCACCATGAACAGGGCGGACTTGAACAGGCCGTGGGCCACGATCATGGTGGCCCCGGCCAGCGCGGCGACCCGCTGGCCGGCCCCGACCAGGGTGAGCAGGAAGCCCAGCTGGGCGACGGTGCCGAAGGCCAGCAGCCGCTTCAGGTCGTGCTGGGCCAGCGCGCGCCAGCCGCCGAGCAGCATGCTGAGCAGCCCCACGGCCAGCACGGTGGGCCGCCACGGCTCCAGATGGGCCAGCGCCGGAGCGAGCCGGGCCACCAGGTAGACCCCGGCCTTGACCATGGCCGCCGCGTGCAGGTAGGCGGTCACCGGCGTCGGGGCGACCATCGCGGCGGGCAGCCACGGGTGGAAGGGGACCTGGGCGGACTTGGTCAGCGCCCCGAGCAGGACCAGGGCGACGGCCAGCACCAGCAGCCCCGAGCTGGGCAGGGTGGGCACGATCTGCAGGATCCGGCTGATCCGGTAGCTGCCGGCCTGGTCACCGAGCAGCAGCAGGCCCAGCAGCAGCCCGAAGCCGCCGCCGGTGGTGGTCACCAGCGCGCGCAACGCGGCCCGCCGGCTCTGGGCGGTGCGGCCCTGGTCGCCGATCAGCAGGAACGAGCAGACCGTGGTCAACTCCCAGGCCACGTAGAGGGTGAGCACGTGGTCGGCCAGCACCAGGGCGAGCATCGACCCGGCGAACAGGGTCATCATGCAGGACAGCCGGCCCAGCCCCTCGGTCCGCCCGGCGAAGTAGCGGACGCCGTAGAGCAGGGCCAGCGCACCGACCCCGGTGACCAGCAGGCCGAACAGCAGGGCCAGCCCGTCCAGCCGCAGGTCGATCGACAGGCCCAGGGCGGGCGCCCAGCGGTAGGCCTGCACGTCCTGGCCGCCGGCGGTGACCGCGGGCGCCCGGGTCAGCAGCCATCCGAAGGAGGCCAGCGGGGCGAGGGCCCCGACCGCGAAGACGGCGGGCCCCAGCCGGGAGGCCAGGCGAGGCAGGAGCAGGGCGATCAGGGCGTGCAGCAGCAGCAGGACGATCATCGATCCTGCACGCCTTCTCCTCGCGGCCGGGCCCGGCGCTGCGGGCGGTGGTCAGTGCCGCAACATCCTGCCCTGCCGCGCCTCGGCGCGGCCACCCGGGCGAGGTCCCCCCGGCGGGTTCCGGTCGCTCGCGCCGGTTCCGGCTGGACCGGTCAGCGGCGCTGGACCTCCTCGACCACCCGGCGCAGCTTGGCCGCGATCACCGCCTCCGCCTGCTCGGCGGAGGAGCCGCCCAGCGCCTCACGCACGTACACCCGGCCGAGGCTGGCGTCCAGATGGTCCTCGACCCAGGACAGGAAGAACGGCAGCAGGACCAGCAGCACGAAGCCGACCACGGCGGCGACGACGAGGAGTCCCATGTGCGTACTCTCGGACGGCCCTGTTCCCGGTTCCACCCCGGACGGTCCCGCTCACCCGCCGGGAGCAGCGAAGGTCACGCAACGAGATCAGCGGCTCACTCACCGGGTGCCCCGGCGGCCGGGGGTGGCGGCGTGTCGCCCGGACCGCTCGCCCGGGTGTGAGCGGCGTCGTCCTCGAAGGTGCGCACCGCGGCCGCGGTCAGGTCGTCCTCGAACAGGGCCCGGGCCAGGCCGGCGGACAGGGTGAAGCACGGCACGCCGATCCGGGCCATGACGACCAGGCTGGGCACGTCGCGCAGGCTGGCGAGCAGGATCTGGGTGTCGCCGCCGGCCGCGGTCAGCACCTCCTGCATGGCGCCGACCTCCGCGCCGCCGTCCCGGCCGGCCTCGTTCAGCCGGCCCAGGTAGGGCGCCAGGTACCGGGCGCCGGCCGCCGCGGCGAGCACCGCCTGGCCCGGGGAGTAGACGGCGGTCAGCAGGGTGGGCACCCCCTCGGCGGCCAGCTCGGCACAGACCGAGACACCCTCGCGGGAGGCGGGCAGCTTGACCACGACCTCCGGGCCCAGCTCGCGCAGCTGCCGGGCGCGAGCGGCCAGGGTGGGCCGGTCCGGGCCCCAGGCCTGGAGGAAGACCTCCCGGCAGCCGGCGTCCACCGCCCAGCGGTAGACCTCCGGCACGCGACCGACGTCCAGGCCCGCCCGGCGCAGGATGGTCGGGTTGGTGGTCAGCCCCCGGAAGACGCCGGTGGCCAGCAGGTCGGTGGCGATCTCACGGTCGGCGGTGTCCAGGTACAGGCGCACGGCGATCCTCTCGACTGGGCGACCGGGCCGGCTGGGGCCGACCGGTGCCGCTCGTTGGGGGCAGGCTAGCGACGTGGCCGCCGCGGCACCGACCTCGCCCGCCTGACATGGCTGTAACAGCGACCGGGCAGACTTGGCCGCCATGAGCGTCGACCCCACGGTGGCCCAGCTGCTGGAATCCGACCACCGCCGCCCCGACGTCGGGCAGTTCGCCGGAGGCGTGTCCTCGGACGAGCTGCACGCCGAGATGCGGGCCTGGGTGCGCCGGCTGGGCACCCTGCTCGGCCAGGCCCTGACCCGGCACGAGGGCCCGGAGCTGCTCGCCCTGGTCGAGCAGGTCCGGGCCCTGGCCCGGGAGCCGGACGGCGGCCAGCAGCTGAACGCGCTGCTGGCCGGCGTCGACGAGCGGACCGCGATCGTGCTGGCCCGGGCGTTCACCGCCTACTTCCAGCTGGCCAACATCACCGAGCAGCTGCACCGCTGGCGCGAGCTGTCCCAGCGGCCGGCCGGCCCGCTGGCCGCCACCGGCGCCAGGCTCGCCGAGGCCCTGGGGGCCGGGCGGCTGGAACGCGAGGAGCTGGCGGCCGTGCTGGCCCGGGTGGAGTACCGGCCGGTGTTCACCGCCCACCCGACCGAGGCCAGCCGCCGATCCGTGCTGGACCTGCTGCGCCGGGTCGCCGACCTGGTGGCGCTCGGGGCGGACCCGCGGCGTCAGCCGGTGGATGAGGCCCGGGTGCAGCGGCGGCTGGCCGAGCTGGTCGACCTGCTGTGGCAGACCGACGAGCTGCGGGTCGAGCGGCCCAGCCCGGCCGACGAGGCACGGTCGGCGATCTACTACCTGCAGAACCTGGCCGGTCAGGTGGTGCCGGACCTGCTGGACGAGCTGGAGACGGTGCTGGCC
This sequence comes from uncultured Actinomycetota bacterium, assembly GCA_963821825.1. Lineage (GTDB taxonomy): Bacteria > Actinomycetota > Actinomycetes > Actinomycetales > Kineosporiaceae > CAWGFD01. The sequence continues at coordinate 2,497,728 of CAWGFD010000002.1, read as the reverse complement.
GGGCTGGGCGTGACGCTGCCCGGCACCGCCCGCCCGGTGCGGTTCGGCACCTGGGCCGGCGGTGACCGGGACGGCAACCCGAACGTCACCCCACAGGTCACCCTGGACGTGCTGCGGCTGCAGCACGAGTTCGGGATCCGCACCCTGGTTGCCGCCGTCGACGAGCTCGTCCTGGAGCTGTCCGCCTCCACCCGGGTGGTGGGGGTGAGCCAGGAGCTGACCGAGGCGCTGGCTGCGGACCGGCAGGCGCTGCCCGAGGTGCACCAGCGGCTGGACCGGGTGAACGACCAGGAGCCCTACCGGCTCAAGCTGTCCTACATCCGGGCCCGGCTGAACCACACCCGGGCCCGGCTGGCCGGCGACGCCCGGCACGTGCCGGGCCGGGACTACCTGGGGATCAGCGAGGTGGCCGGGGAGCTGGAGGTGATCCGGCGCTCGCTGGCCGCCAACGACGCCGCCCTGGTCGCCGACGGGTCGGTGCTGCGGCTGCTGCGCACGGTGCAGGCGGTCGGCCTGTCGCTGGCCACCCTGGACGTGCGGGAGCACGCCGAGCGCCACCACGCGGCGCTGGCACAGCTGTTCGACCGGCTCGGTGAGCTGGACCGGCCCTACGCCGAGCTGGACCGACCGACCCGGATCGGGCTGCTGTCCGGCGAGCTGGCCGGCCGCCGGCCGCTGGTCGGGGCCACCATGGTCGACCTGCCGGAGCCGGCCGCCGGGGTGCTGGAGCTGTTCACGGCGATCCGCACCGCGCTGGACCGCTTCGGCCCGGAGGTGGTCGAGAGCTACATCGTCTCGATGACCCACGACGTCGACGACCTGTTCGCCGTCGTCCTGCTGGCCCGTGAGGCCGGCCTGGTCGAGATCGGCGACCCCGAGCACGCCCCGGTGGCCCGGATCGGGTTCGTGCCGTTGTTCGAGACGGTGGCCGAGCTGGAGGCCGCCGGGCCGCTGATGGACGCCCTGCTCGCCGACCCCTCCTACCGCCGGGTGGTGGCCGCCCGCGGCGACGTCCAGGAGATCATGCTCGGCTACTCCGACAGCAGCAAGGACGCCGGGATCGCGGCGTCCCAGTGGCAGATCCACCGCGCGCAGCGCGCGCTGCGCGACGTCGCCCGCCGGCACGGGGTGGTGCTGCGGCTGTTCCACGGCCGCGGCGGGTCGGTCGGGCGCGGCGGCGGCCCGACCGGGGAGGCGATCCTGTCCCAGCCGTACGGCAGCCTGGACGGACCGATCAAGATCACCGAGCAGGGCGAGGTGATCTCCGACAAGTACACCCTGCCCCAGCTGGGCCGGGAGAACATGGAGCTGGCCCTGGCCGCGGTGATCGAGGCCTCGGCCCTGCACCGCACCTCGCGGCTGCCGGGCGAGCTGCTGGCCTCCTGGAACGACACGATGGACGTCGTCGCGGCCGCCGGTCAGCGGGCCTACCGAGCGCTGGTCGCCGACCCGGCCCTGGTGCCCCTCTTCACCACCGCCACCCCGGTGGACGAGCTGGGCAGCCTGAACATCGGCTCCCGGCCCTCGCGCCGGCCTGGTGGGCGCGGCGACCTGTCGGACCTGCGCGCCATCCCCTGGGTGTTCGGCTGGACGCAGTCCAGGATCATCCTGCCCGGCTGGTTCGGGGTCGGCAGCGGCCTGGCCGCGGCCCGGCAGGCCGGCCGGGGCCAGACCCTGACCCAGATGTACGGGTCGTGGAACTTCTTCCGCACCTTCTTGTCCAACGTGCAGATGACGCTGGCCAAGACGGACCTGCAGATCGCCGCCCGCTACGTCGACACCCTGGTCACCGACCCGCAGGTCAAGGCGCTGTTCGAGGTGATCCGCCAGGAGCACGCCCGGACGGTGGCCGAGGTGCTGGCGGTGACCGGCCAGCACGGGCTACTGGACCAGGCGCCGGTGCTGCGCCACACCCTGGAGCTGCGCGACGCCTACCTGGCCCCGCTGCACGCGCTGCAGGTCTCGCTGCTCGCCCGTTCCCGGCAGGCCGGCCCGGACGCCGACCCGGACCTGAAGCGGGCCCTGCTGCTGACCATCAACGGGATCGCGGCCGGCATGCGCAACACCGGCTGACGCGGTCCTCGACCGAATTGATCAAGCGTTCAACCAAAGCCCGGGTACACTGGTGGGATGACCGACTCCCCGCGCTGGCTGGACGAGCGCGAGCAGGCCGCCTGGCGAGCCTGGCTGGCCGCCTCCCGGCTGCTGCCGGCGACCCTGGACCGTGAGCTGCAACGCGACGCCGGCATCCCGCACACCTACTACGAGATCCTGGTCCGGCTGTCCGAGGCACCGGGTCGCACGCTGCGGATGAGCGAGCTGGCCGACGCCAGCGACTCCTCCCGCAGCCGGCTCTCGCACGCGGTCTCCCGGCTGGAGGAGAACGGCTGGGTGCGGCGCACCGAGTGCCCGACCGACCGTCGCGGCGCGCACGCCGAGCTGACCGAGGACGGCTTCGCGGCGCTGGCCGCGGCCGCGCCGCCGCACGTGGCCAGCGTCCGCCGGCATCTGTTCGACGCCCTGACCGAGGAGCAGGTGGGCCAGCTGGAGGCGATCTGCACCTCGATCGTGACCGGGCTGCGCCCCGGCCAGGAGGCGGGACCAATGGCCCGCAGCGGCTGACCGGCGGTCTCCTAGCGTGGTTGTTCTACGCTCTGGAGGTAGGACATGCGCGTCGTCGAGTACGTCCCCGGCACCAGTTCCGCTGCCCCGCAGTCGGTCCCGAGCGAGGCGGCTGCCTCCCCCGGTGGGCCGGACGCAGAGGGCCTGCCGATGGCGATGGCGCTGGCCGCCCGGCTGGCACCCTCGGTGCACAACAGCCAGCCCTGGCGGTTCGCGCTCACCCCGGAGGGTCTGGACGTCTACGAGGACGCCGCGCGTGGCCTGAAGGTGCTGGACCCGGCCGGCCGGGACCGGGTCATCTCCTGCGGGGCAGCCGCCCTGAACGCCGCCGTCGCGGCCCGGGCGGCCGGCCGGAGGGCAGAGGTGAGCGTCATGCCGGACCCGACCCGCCCGCAGCTGGTGGCCGGCGTGCGCGCCGGTGCGGCCGCGCCGGCCGGGGCCGAGGAGCTGGCCCTGGCCGCGGCGGTGCCGCAGCGCCGCACGCACCGGCGGGTGTACCGCTCGCACGCCGTGGCCGAGGCCGACCTGCTCGACCTGCGCGGGGCCGTGATGGCCGAGGGCGCCCGGCTGCACCTTCCCGACGTCACCGACCGCCGCGCCCTGTCCCACCTGCTGCGTCGCGCCGTCCGCCGGCAGGTGGATGACCCCGAGCTGACCCAGGAGGTCGGCAGCTGGCTGCGGCACGACCCGGACGCCGACGACGGCGTCCCGGTGCACGCCCTGGGCAACGCGCCGTTCCCGGTCGACTCGCTGGCTCACCCCGGCCACGGCGGGGTGGCCGACCCCCGGGAGGTGGAGGACGAGCTGGTCCGCAGCACCGTGCTGGTGGTGGCCACCCGTGCGGACACCCGGGCCGACTGGGTGCGGGCCGGGATGGCGCTGCAGCGGCTGCTGCTGACCGCCACGACGCTGGGCCTGGTCGCCTCCTTCGTGGACCAGGGCACCCAGGACGCCGACCTGCGCCAGGAGCTGGCCCGCACCCTGGGCCTGTGGGACTTCCCGCAGATCGTGCTCCGGATCGGCCGGGCCGTCACCGAGACTGAGCCCACCCCCCGGCGCAGCCTGACCGACCTGCTCCTGCAGCCGCCCGGGAGGGTGTGACAGGCTCGGCGGGTGGCCGATCTGAGCACCCTGGGCACCCTGACCCCGCACCCCGTCCGCGACCGTCCGGACCTGCTGGCCACCCCCGTCCGGGACGCGCTGGACCGCTGGCCGCACGCCGCGGCGGTGGGCGTCGCGCCGATCGACCCCGACCTGGCGGACACCGCCGCCCTGGTCGAGGCGACCGGCGTGCCGGCCGAGGCCAGCGCGAACTGCGTGGTCGTGGCCGGCCGGCGGGAGGGGGTCGAGAGGATCGCCGCCTGCGTGCTGCTGGCGACCACCCGGGCCGACGTGAACTCGACCGTGCGACGGCTGCTGGGGGTGCGCAAGGCCTCGTTCCTGACCATGGACCGGGCGGTCGCCGAGTCCGGGATGGCGCACGGCGGGATCACCCCGGTCGGGCTGCCGGACGACTGGGCGCTGCTGGTCGACGACCGGGTGCCGGCCGTGCCCTTGCTCTGCCTCGGCTCCGGGGTACGGCACAGCAAGCTGCTGCTGCCCGGCGCGCTGCTCACCCGCCTGCCCCGCGCGCAGCTCGTCCCCGCCCTGGCCCTCCCCCGCTGACCCCCCGCCCACCGCCCACCGCCCACCGCCCACCTACGCCGTGATCATGGGGTAAGCGTTGTCTGCCGCTCGCCGCGACAACGACTGACCCATGATCACGCGGTCAGGGCTGTGGTGTTTGGCAGGATGAGCGGGTGCCCGTGCCGCTGACCGACCTGGACGACGAGCGACTGGCCGACTACCGCAACCTCACCGACGTCGCCCTGCGCAGCCGTCTCGAACCGGCCGGCGGGCTGTACCTGGCCGAGAGCGAGAAGGTGGTCCGGCGCGCCCTGGCCGCCGGCCACCGGGCCCGCTCGCTGCTGCTCAGCGACCGGTGGCTGGAGCGGATGGCCGACCTGGTCGCGCTGGTCGAGGCGAGCGGGACACCGGTCTACGCCGGCCCGCCGGACCTGCTGCAGGCGGTCACCGGCTTCAACGTGCACCGCGGCGCGATCGCCGCGATGCACCGCCCGGTGCTGCCCACGGTCGACCAGGTGCTGCACGGCGCCCGGCGGGTCGTCGTGCTGGAGGACGTGGTCGACCACACCAACGTGGGGGCGATCATCCGCTCGGTGGCCGGGATCGGCGCTGACGCCGTGCTGGTCACCCCACGCTGCGCCGACCCGCTGTACCGCCGTTCGGTCCGGGTCTCGATGGGCACGGTGTTCCAGGTGCCGTGGACCCGGCTCGAGCGCTGGCCCGGTGGGCTGGACCTGTTGCACGAGCGGGGTTTCACGGTGGCTGCGCTGACCCTCACCGAGGACGCGACCAGCCTGGCCGACTTCGCCGCCGGGCCGCCCGAGCTCTGCGCCCTGGTGCTGGGCACCGAGGGCGAGGGACTGTCCCGGGCGGTGAGCGAGGCGGCCGACGTGCGGGTGAGGATCCCGATGCGCGGCGGCGTGGACTCCCTCAACGTCGCCGCCGCCGCGGCCGTGGCCATGTGGGCGCTGCGCTGAACCCGCCGCGCGCGCCGGCCGTCAGCAGCCGGCGGTCACAGCAGCCGGCGGTCACAGCAGCCGGACGATGGCCACCACCCCGACCACCACGATGACGGCGCGCAGCAGCGGAGCCGGCATCCGGCGTCCCACCCGCGCACCCAGCGTGCCGCCCAGCAAGGAGCCGACCGCGATCAGCGCGGCCACCACCCAGTCGATCCGGTCCAGGGCGATGACCAGGAAGGTGATCGCCGCGACCCCGTTCACGACCGTGCCCAGCACGTTCTTGACCGCGTTGGTGCGCTGCAGGTCCTGCACCATCACCGATCCGAGCAGCCCCAGCAGGATGACCCCCTGCGCCGCACCGAAGTAGCCGCCGTACACCCCGGCCAGCAGGACCCCGAGCAGCGCGGCCGTCCCCAGCCCGTGCGCCGGGCCGACCGGCTCGTCCCCGGCCTGCCGCCGCGCGGCCCGCTCAGCGACCCGGCGGGCCAGGAAGGGTTGCACCAGGACAAGCAGGATGCCGATCCCGATCAGCACCGGCACGATCGCCGCGAACGCGGCGGAGGGCAGCACCAGCAGCAGCACCGCCCCGGCCACCGACCCGACCACCGACATCGGCACCAGCCGGCGCAGCGCGGCACCCTGCCCGGACAGCTCCCGCCGGTAGCCCCAGCTGCCGCTGAGCCCGCCGGCGACCAGGCCGAGCGCGTTGGAGACGTTGGCGCTGACCGGCGGGATGCCGAAGGCCAGCAGGACCGGGAAGGTGATCAGGGTGCCCGACCCGACCAGCGTGTTGATCGCGCCGGCCGCCATCCCGGCGACCACGATGGCCAGCCACTCACCGATCGTGGACGCCGTCACGGGGCCTGGTCCCCACGCTCCGCCTCGGCCTCCAGCAGCTCCTCCAAGTCGCCCAACCGGTCCAGCCCCTTCACCGCCCGCGCCATCCGGGGGTTGGCGGCGAAGACGTCCCGGTGGCGGTGCAGGAACGCCCAGTACCCGGCGGTGAACGGGCAGGCCCGCTCCCCCACCCGCCGGCGCGGGTCGTAGCGGCAGCCCTTGCAGTAGTCCGACATCCGGTCGATGTAGGCGCCACCGCCGGCGTACGGCTTGGTCGCCATCACCCCGCCGTCCGCGTGCTGGGACATCCCGACCACGTTGGGCACCATCACCCAGTCGTAGCCGTCCACGAACCGGGTGTGGAACCAGCCGGTGAGCTCGGCCGGGTCGTAGCCGTGCTGCATCGCCCAGTTCCCGAGCACCATCAGCCGCGGGATGTGGTGCACCCAGCCGTGCTCGCGGACCCCGGCCAGGACGTCGGACAGGCAGTTCGCCTGGACCTGGCGGTCGGGGTCGAGCTCGGCGAACCAGCGCGGCAGACCCGCCCGCGCGTCCAGCTCGTTGCGCCCGCGGTAGTCCTCGCCCAGGTGCCAGTACAGGTGCCACACGTAGTCCCGCCAGCCGACCACCTGCCGGACGAAGCCCTCGGCGCTGGCCAGCGGGACGGCGCCGGCTCGGTAGGCCTGCTCGGCCGCCCGGGCGACCTCGACCGGGTCCAGCAGGCCGAGGTTGAGCGGCACCGAGAGCACCGAGTGCGCCATCCACCGGTCGTGGGCGAGCATCGCGTCCTCGTGCGGGCCGAACGCGGCCAGCCGGTGCTGCACGAAGTGGTCCAGGGCCTGCTCCGCCTCGCCGCGGGTGACCGCCATCTCCCGAGGCCCGTCCTGGCCGACCAGCGGCACGCCCTCGGCCACCCAGCGGTCCAGGTCGCGGCGCACGCCCGCGTCGATCTCGTCCTCCTGCGGCCACCACGGGTCCGCCAGCTCGACGGCGTCCGCCAGCCGCCGGGCGCCCCTGGGCGGCGGGCGGCGGTTGTCATGGTCGGTGTTCCACACCCCGGCCGCGGGCTCGCCGTCGGGTTCCATCAGCAGAGTGTGCAGGCGCCGGACGTCGCGGTAGAAGTCCTCCATCAGCAGCCGGCGCCGGCCCCGGCGCTGCGCCCAGCGCTCGAACTGCTCCTCCTGGACGGCGTAGCCGCGGGCGGGCAGCACCTGCACCTCGCCCTCGGCGGCCAGCGCGTCGACCAGCCGGCGCGCGGCCCGGCTGGTCGGCGCGCAGACCGACAGCCGCCCGGTCAGCCCGCGCTCGCGGGCCTGCGCCAGGCCCTGCCGGTAGGTCTCGGCCCGCACGTGCACGGCCCGCCCGCCCAGCTCGGCGGCCAGGTGCCGCAGCGCCGAGAGCACCAGGTGGGCCTTGCGCCGGTGGAACGGCCGCCGCCGGAACACCGCCGCGGACTCCACCAGCAGGACCGGCCCGTCGGCGTCGTGGTGGAAGTGCGGGCCGAGCTGGTCGGCGAACAGCCATCGGCCGGCGACGGTGGTGGGCACGGCCGCCAGCCTGCCCCACTCCTGGCCCCTGCGCCCGCAGGGCCGACCCGGCCGGAGCGCTCAACCCCGGGCGACGGCGGCCGACGGGAAGGCGTGCCCTCCCGCCCGTCCTGCCGCCGGCGCGCCGTGCGGACGACGGTGCTGGCCGGCCTGCTGGCCCTGACCCCGCTGGTGCTTCCGGCCGGAACTGCGGTGGCCGGCACCGGGCTGGCCGCCGCGGCGCCGGTGGCGGTGACCGGGACGGCGGACCCGGCCGGCGCCGCGCGGGCCCTGCACCGCCAGGCCGGGCAGGCGGCCCGCTCGGTGGACCTGCTGACGGCCCGCTACCGCACGGCCCGGGCTGCGATGGACCAGGCCCGGACGGCGCTGGCCCGTGCCTCGGTGCTCGGGGTCGACGTCGACGCCCGCACCGACCAGGCGCGCGACCGGCTCCGGGTGGCCCGGACGCGTCAGGTCGAGGCGATCCGCACCCTGTACGCCGCCGGAGGCGGGCTCGGCCTGGTCGCGGCCACGCTGACCGCCGACGACCCGACCGAGGCCGGCTGGCGGTGGGACGCCACCCAGCAGGTGCTGCGCGCGTCCGTGGTCGGCGGCGAGCGCGAGGTGCAGCACAGCACGGCCGCGGTGGCCGGTGCGGCGGCGGCCTCGGCGCAGGCGCAGGCCCGGGCGCTGGCGGCCGCGGCCGCCGTGGGTGACCTGCGACTGGCCCGCGCCGAGGCGGCCCAGTCGCTGGCGGCGGCCACCCAGGTGCTGGCCCGGCTGGGCCCGAAGGTCAGGGCGGCGGACGAGGCCGTGGCGGCGGCGGCCCGGCTGGCGGCGGCCCAGCAGCAGGCCGACCGGGCGGCGCGGGCGACGTCGGTGCGCACCGCCGAGGGCATCCCCGCCGAGTACCTGAGCGCCTACCGCGCCGCCGCAGGCACCTGCCCGGGACTGCGCTGGAGCCTGCTGGCGGCGCTGGGTCAGGTGGAGAGCGGCCACGGCCGCAACATGGGCCCGTCCTCGGCCGGTGCGATGGGCCCGATGCAGTTCATGCCCGCCACCTTCGCGCAGGTCGGGGTGGACGGCGACGGCGACGGCGTGCGCGACATCATGGACCCGCAGGACGCCATCGTCAGCGCCGCGCGCTATCTGTGCCTGTCCGGCCTTGACGCCAGCACCCAGGGCACCCGCCGTGCGTTGTTCCAGTACAACCACGCCGACTGGTACGTGGACCTGGTGCTCTCCACCGAGCAGTCGATCCTGGACGCCGGGGCCGCCGCGACGGCCCCGACGCCCTGACCCTCAGTCGTTCTCGGCCGGCCGTCCCATCGGGTGCGGATCCGGCGACGGCGCGGTCAGGTCACGCTCCAGCCCCTCACCGGCCTGGTCGCGGTGCGGTGCCTGGCCGAGCTGCTCGCGATGAGGCGCCTGCCCGAGCTCGTCCGGCGAGGCCGTCCGGCCGGTGCGCCGGGGACTGGGGCCGGTGGCCCGGCTGGCCTCGCTCTCGGCGTTGCCGACCTCGGAGCGGGCATCGTCCAGGGCCTGGCGCGGATCCTGCAGCCGCGGGGTGGAGATCGCCCCGACCCGGCCGGCCGGCCGCTCGCGCGTCGACCTCGGCGTGGGCTCGATGATCGGCTCGTCGTCGTCCATGCCACCCATCGCACCGGCGATCCCCTTCAGCGCCTGGGTCAGCTCGCTGGGCACGATCCACATCTTGCTCGAGGGCCCCTGGGCGATCTGCGGCAGCATCTGCAGGTACTGGTAGGCCAGCAGCTTGCTGTCCGGGTTGCCGGCGTGGATCGCCTCGAACACCTCCTGGATGGCCTGGGCCTGGCCCTGGGCCTCCAGGATGGCCGCCTGCGCCTGACCCTCGGCCCGCAGCACCGAGGACTGCTTGTCACCCTCGGCGGTCAGGATCTGGGACTGCTTGACGCCCTCGGCGTTCAGGATCGCCGCCCGCCGGTTCCGCTCGGCGCGCATCTGCTGCTCCATCGAGTCCTGCACGCTGTGCGGGGGGTCGATGGCCTTCAGCTCGACCCGGTTGACCCGGATCCCCCACCGGCCGGTGGCCTCGTCGAGCACGCCGCGCAGCTGGCCGTTGATCTGGTCGCGGCTGGTCAGGGTCTGCTCCAGGTCCAGCGAACCGATCACGTTCCGCAAGGTGGTGACGGTCAGCTGCTCGATGCCCTGGATGTAGTTGGCGATCTCGTAGGTGGCCGCCTTCGGGTCGGTGGGCTGGAAGTAGATCACCGTGTCGATGCTGACCACCAGGTTGTCGGAGGTGATCACCGGCTGCGGCGGGAAGCTGACCACCTGCTCACGCAGGTCGACGTTGGCCCGCGCGCGGTCCACAAACGGGATCAGGAAGTGCAGGCCGGCGTCGAGGGTCGAGTGGTAGCGGCCGAGCCGCTCGACGATCACCGCCGTGGCCTGGGGGACGATCCTCACCGTCCGTCCGATCGCGGTCAGCACGAAGATCACGACCAGGGCCAGGACGATCAGCGCGATCACGCTGGATGGGTCCACGGTGTTCCTCTCTAGATGACGTCCCGCAGGACGGGACGGACGACAGCGGTGGCGCCGTCGATCGAGACGACCTCGACGGTCGCCCCGGGTTCCACGCTCGGCGCGTCGGGGACGACGCGGGCGCTCCAGACCTCACCGGCGAGCCGGACCTGGCCACCGGCGCTGGTGAGCTCGGTGATCGCCTGCGCCTGGCGCCCGGGCAGGGCGGCCACCCCGGTGGCGGTGGCCGCGCTGGTGCGCAGGGCCAGCTTGATCAGCGGCGGACGGACGAACAGCAGCAGCAGGGCCGAGCCCAGGGCGAAACCCAGCACCTGCACCACGAACGGCGCACCCAAGGCGGCCAGCAGGACGCTGATCAGCGCACCGCCGGCGGCCATCACGAAGATGAAGTCCAGGGTGAGCACCTCGACGACACCGGCGACGAGCACGACGGCCAGCCACAGCAGCCACGCGTTGTCGTTCAGCCAGTTCATCGCGGCCCTCCCCTCTCGGCGCCCGACCCCCGCCTCGGTGCGGGGCGAGCAGAGCCTCAGCCCTCTGAACGCATCCGGGCCGCCCATCGGTTCCCCGAACGCTCGACCTCCAGCGGGACGCCGAACGTCGCGCTCAGCCTCTCACCGGTCAGCGTCGAGTCCAACGGCCCGGCGGCGACCACCTGGCCACCACGCAGCAGCAGGGCGTGGGTGAAGCCGGGCGGGATCTCCTCGACGTGGTGGGTGACCAGGACCAGCACCGGCGAGGCGGGGTCCTGGGCGAGCGCGGACAGGTCACGGACCAGGGTCTCCCGGCCGCCCAGGTCCAGGCCGGCTCCCGGCTCGTCGAGCAGCAGCAGCTCCGGGTCGGTCATCAGCGAGCGGGCGAGCTGGACCCGCTTGCGCTCACCCTCGCTCAGGGTGCCGAACGTGCGCCCGGCCAGGTGCCCGACCCCGAAGGCCGACAGCAGCTGCCGGGCCCGGTCGGCGTCGGCCGCCTCGTAGGCCTCCCGCCAGCGACCGGAGATCCCGTACGCAGCGGTGACCACGACGTCGGCGACCTTCTCGGCCGGCGGCAGGTGCTCGGCGAAGGAGGCGCTGGACAGGCCGATCCGGGGCCGCAGCTCGAACACGTCGACGGCGCCGAGGGTCTCCTCCAGGATCGTGGCCGTGCCCCGGGTTGGGTGCATGCGCGCCGCGGCGATCTGGATCAACGTGGTCTTGCCGGCCCCGTTCGGGCCCAGCACCACCCAGCGCTGGCCGGCCTGGACCCCCCACGTCACCTCATCCAGGAGGGTCTGCCCGTCACGCACGACGGTGACGCCGACCAGGTCGAGCACGTCAGCCATGGCTGCGACCCTAGGGCACCACCGCCTGGGCCAGCGCACCCGCCCGGCCCTCCTAGGCTGGGTGCCGTGCTCGACGTGCCACGTTCCGTCCGCCTGGCCGCCTGGGGCGTGGCCGTGCTGCGCCAGGAGGTCGAGGTGGACCGCGCCGTGCGGGCCGTGACCGGGCTGGACGAGCCGCACGGCGTGGCCACCGCGAGCGGTCCGGAGCCCGGCCCACCGGGTACGCCGGGTCAGGGGGGCGAGCCGGGCGAGGTGGCGACCACGCTGCCGGACCTGCTCGCCGTCTGGGCGCGGACCGGGATCAGCTCGCTGCGCGTGGTGCTGCCGGTGGCCGGTGACCTGCTCGGCCTACCGGGGCCGGCCGCCTTCAACACCCGGGCCCTGGAGGCCGGGGAGTGCGTGCTGGCCGACCGCACGGTGGACGGCGTCTGGGTGCCGCAGGCGCACTGGGGTGCGGTCCCGGAGATCACCGAGTACGGGTCGGTCTACGAGCGCGGCTACCTGGTGCAGTGGCAGCTGCACCGCGTGCCGCCCCGCCCGGCGCTGACCGTGGCCACGCTGGCCGAGGCGGACCGGGAGCTGAAGCAGGCGCTGATGGAGGCCACCGCCGAGCTGGCCCGGCTGGACGTCGCGCGCTGGCGGGAGGACGCCGCCGACCGGGTGCTGGCGGTCCGCGACGGCGGCCTGCCGCGGACCGCGCTGCCGCCCTCGGCGCCACCGCGCAGTGTGGAGGTGCTCGGGCGGGCGGCCCGGGTGCGGGCGATCGTGGAGCTGGCCGCCGAGGACGACGGCGCCAGCGTCAGCGCCTACGAGGCCCAGCGCCGGGCCCAGGCGTTGCGCGGCCTGGACGGGGTCGCGCGCCGGGCGATGGTCGCCGCCGTCGCCGGACTCAGCGAGCCGTCGCCGCCACCCCCGTGATCCCGCTATCCGGCCGGCCTGAGGACAGTCAGGCCAGCACGGAGCGGTAGACCTGCATGGTGCGCTCAGCGATCGTCGTCCAGCTGAAGTGCTCCTCGGCCCGGGCGCGGCCGGCCCGGCCCATCTCCTTGGCCCGGACCGGGTCGCCGACCACCTCGGTCAGCACCCGAGCAAGGTCGGCCACGAACCGCTCCGGGTCCACCGGCGTCCCGGTGCCGTCCTGGACCTGGTCGATGGGCACCAGCCGGCCGGTCTCCCCCTCCACCACCACCTCGGGGATGCCGCCGGTGGCGGTCCCGACCACCGCGGCCTCGCAGGCCATCGCCTCCAGGTTGACGATCCCCAGCGGCTCGTACACCGAGGGGCAGACGAACGCGGTGGCCGCGGTGAGCACCGCGCTGAGCTCGCGGCGCGGCATCATCCGCTCGATCCACAGCACGCCGTCCCGCTGGCGGGCCAGGCCCTGCACCAGGCCGGAGACCTCCTCGGCGATCTCCGGGGTGTCCGGCGCGCCGGCGCAGAGCACCAGCTGCACCTGCGGCGGCAGCTGGGCGGCGGCCCGGAGCAGGTACGGCAGGCCCTTCTGCCGGGTGATCCGGCCGACGAAGACCACCGAGGGCCGGTCCGGGTCCATGCCCAGGCTGCGGACCAGCCCGGGATCGGCGACCGGGTTCCAGTCGCTGAGGTCGATGCCGTTGTGCACCACCTGGACCTTGTCCGGGTCGATCCCGGGGTAGCAGCGCAGGATGTCCGCCCGCATCCCGGCACTGACCGCGATCACCGCAGCGGCGCCCAGGAAGGCCGTCCGCTCCGCCCAGGAGGACAGGGCGTACCCGCCGCCGAGCTGCTCGGCCTTCCAGGGCCGCAACGGCTCCAGGCTGTGCGCGGAGAGCACGTGCGGGACGCCGTGCAGCAGACCGCCGATGTGCCCGGCCAGGTTGGCGTACCAGGTGTGGGAGTGCAGCACGTCGGCGCCGCCGCAGTCCGCGGCGATGGCCAGGTCGACGCCCAGCGTGCGCAGCGCCGGGTTCGCGCTGGCCAGCTCGCTCAGCTCGGGATACCCGCTGACGCCGGGCTGGTCGACCGGCTCGCCGAACGCCCGGACCCGCACGTCGGCCAGCGGGCGCAGCACGGCGGCCAGGTTCTCCACGTGCACCCCGGCGCCGCCGTAGACGTTGGGCGGGTACTCACGGGTCAACAGGTCGATACGCACGCAGGTCACCGTAGTGCGATCCGTGCCCCGAGCCATAGGGTGCGGTCATGGCCGCGTCGAAGGTGCTGGCAATCGTCCTGGCAGGTGGAGAGGGCAAGCGGCTGATGCCGCTGACGGCGGACCGGGCCAAACCGGCCGTGCCCTACGGGGGCACCTACCGCTTGGTGGACTTCGCCCTCAGCAACCTGGTCAACTCCCGCTACCTGCGGATCGTCGTGCTGTCCCAGTACAAGTCCCACAGCCTGGACCGGCACATCTCCCAGACCTGGCGGATGTCCACCCTGCTGGGCAACTACGTGGCCTCGGTGCCGGCCCAGCAGCGGGTCGGCAAGCGCTGGTACCTGGGCAGCGCGGACGCCATCTTCCAGAGCCTGAACCTGGTGCGGGACGAACGGCCGGACATCATCGTCGTCGTCGGCGCCGACCACGTGTACCGGATGGACTTCTCCCAGATGGTCGAGCAGCACGTGGCCAGCGGAGCGGGCTGCACGGTGGCCGCGATCCGCCAGCCCATCTCGCTGGCCGACCAGTTCGGGGTCATCCAGACCACCGCCGAGGACCCCACCCGGATCGAGGCGTTCCTGGAGAAGCCGAAGGACCCCCAGGGCCTGGCCGACGCCCCCGACCAGGTGCTGGCCTCGATGGGCAACTACGTCTTCCACACCGAGGCGCTGCTGGACGCGGTCACCGCCGACGCCGACCGCGAGGGCTCCAAGCACGACATGGGCGGGGACATCGTGCCCTGGTTCGTGGACCGCAAGGAGTGCGGCGTCTACGACTTCAAGGACAACGGGGTGGCCGGGGCCACCTCGCGCGATCGTGACTACTGGCGCGACGTCGGTACGATCGACGCCTACTTCGAGGCCCAGATGGACCTCGTCTCGGTGCACCCGATCTTCAACCTCTACAACTACGAGTGGCCGATCTACACCCACTTCGGGCCCTGGCCGCCGGCCAAGTTCGTGCACGGCTGGCACGGCCGGATCGGTCACGCGGTGAACTCCATCGTCAGCCCCGGCTGCGTGGTCTCCGGTGCGATGGTGGAGAACTCGGTGCTCTCCCCCAACGTCGGGGTGCACTCCTGGGCCACGGTCAGCGACAGCGTCCTGATGGACAACGTCGACGTCGGCAGGCACGCCGTCGTCCGCCGGGCCATCCTGGACAAGAACGTGGTGGTGCCAGAAGGCGCCCGGATCGGCATGGACCCGGACGAGGACCGGGACCGCGGTTTCACCGTCACCGACACCGGGCTGACGATCGTCGGAAAGGGACAGGTGGTCACTCCGTGAGCTCCTTGCGCATCGGGGTCCAGATCCAGCCGCAGCACGCGGACTACGCACAGATCCGGCGGGCGGTCGCCGACGCGGAGGAGGCCGGGGTCGACGTCGTCTTCAACTGGGACCACTTCTTCCCGCTGTACGGCGAGCCCGACGGCAAGCACTTCGAGTGCTGGACCATGCTCGGGGCCTGGGCCGAGGCGACCAGCCGGGTCGAGATCGGCGCCCTGGTCACCTGCAACACCTACCGCAACCCCGAGCTGCTGGCCGACATGGCCCGCACCGTCGACCACATCAGCGACGGCCGGCTGATCCTCGGCATCGGGGCCGGCTGGTTCGAGCGGGACTACACCGAGTACGGCTACGAGTTCGGGACGGCGGGCAGCCGGCTGGCCGACCTCGCCGAGGCCCTGCCCCGGATCGAGTCCCGCTGGGCGAAGATGAACCCGGCACCCACCCGCAAGATCCCGGTGCTGATCGGCGGCGGCGGGGAGAAGAAGACGCTGCGGCTGACCGCCCGGCACGCCGACATCTGGCACGGCTTCGGGGACGTGGACACCCTGGCCCGCAAGCACGCCGTCCTGGACGAGTGGTGCGGCACCGAGGGCCGCGACCCGGCGGCGATCACCCGCTCGGCCGGCACCGACCAGAGCCCGGACGCCGTCGGTCAGGCGTTGCTGGACGTCGGCACCCGCCTGGTCACCATCGGCCTGAACGGCCCGGACTACGACCTCGGCCTGACCAAGGACTGGCTGGCCTTCCGGGACCAGACCAACCCCTGAGCGACCAACCTCAACCGGCCCCGACCCTTCCTGGGTCGGGGCCGGTGCTGTCGAGTGCTGTCGGCTGCTGGCGGGTGCGCCGCTCGCTCAGCTGTGCTGCTCGGCCGCGCCGCTCTCGTGCCGCTCGCGGATGTCGATCGCCTGCTGGCGGTCCTTGGCCTCCTTCTCGGCCTTCTTCTTGAGCTGCTTGGTGTCCCGCGGCGGCAGCTGCAGCTCGTCCTCGGCAGCGATGCCGCCCTGCAGCTCGCGGCCGCGCTCGAGCTCGGAGTCGACCTCGGCGCCGAACAGCAGGGCCACGTTGGTCAACCACAGCCAGAGCAGGAAGACGATCACCCCGGCCAGCGTGCCGTAGGTCTTGTTGTAGCTGCCGAAGTTGGCCACGTAGAACCCGAAGGCGACCGAGGCGACCACCCAGACCACCAGCGCGACGAAGGCGCCGAGCGACATCCAGCGGAACTTGGGCTGCTTGACGTTCGGGGTCGCCCAGTACAGCAGCGCGATCAGGAAGATGACCACGGCCACCAGCACCGGCCACTTGGCGATCTGCCAGACCGTGACGGCCGTGCTGCCCAGGCCGATCTGGCTGCCCACCGCCTGGGCCAGCGACCCGCTGACCACCAGCATCACCGCGACCACGGCGACCAGCACCAGGCTGACCGCGGTGACCAGCAGCATCTGGGGGCGCAGCTTGTAGAACGGGCGGCCCTCGCCGATCTCGTAGATCCGGTTCATCGCGCGGCTGAAGGCGGCCACGTACCCCGAGGCCGACCACAGCGCGCCGAGCAGACCCAGCACCAGGCCGAACCCTGCCCCCTGGCTGCTGCTGATGTTCTGCAGGACGCTCCTGATCTGCTGGGTGGCCGAGCCCGGAGCCACGTTCTGCATGATCTTGATCAGCGAGTCGATCGTGCTCGGGCCCTGACCGAAGACCCCGAGCAGCGAGACCACCGCGACCAGGGCCGGGAACAGGGCCAGCACCGAGTAGTAGGTCAGGGCGGCGGCCAGGTCGGTGCACTGGTCGTCGGAGAACTCCCGCACCGCCCGCTTCAGGCCGAAACCGGCCGGCACCTTCTGCAGCTTGGTGGGGCTGTCGGGCTTGCGTTCGTCGTCCGGGTCGCGCTGGGTGCGCGCCTCTGCGGAGCGGGCTCCCTGCCGGGCGTCGCCGTCGGCGGCCTGGCGGTCCGTCTCTGCCATCTGTGGTCCTCCCGAAGTCGTCCACGACATCTCGTCGTGCGGCTCACCATCGGTTCACCACTGCACCACCGGCGTGGCGCGACGGCGAACCCAGAGGGCACGCCGGGCCGGTTAGCCTGCTCACCGTGACCGACGACGTTGCCACCCTCCTGGTGCAGGTGGCCGGGCCGGACCGGCCCGGCGTGGCCGCTGCCCTGTTCCGCGCGCTGGGCTCGCCCGGCGTGCTGCTGCTGGACGTCGAGCAGACCGTCGTCCGTGGTCAGCTGACCATGGCCGCCCTGGTCACCGCCGGGCCGGACGGCGCGGCCGTCGAGGCGGCGGTGCGCGACGTCGCCGTGGACCTCGGGCTGGCCGTGCAGGTGGCGCACGGCCGGGGCGACAACGCACCGCGCCGGGCCGGTCGGCACGTGGTCACCGTGCTGGCCGAGCGGCTGCCGCCGGCCGCGCTGGCCGAGATCGCCGGGCGGCTGGGGGCGGCCGGCGCGAACATCGACCGGGTCCGGCGGATCGCCCGCTTCCCGTTGACCACCGTGGAGCTGGACGTCTCCGGGGTCCGGGACGGCGCGGCGCTGCGGGTGGACCTGGGCCGGGCGACGGCGGGTCTGCGGGTCGACGTCGCCGTCTCCCCCGCGGGCCTGGACCGGCGGGGCCGGCGGCTGGTGGTGATGGACGTCGACTCCACCCTGATCCAGGACGAGGTGATCGAGCTGCTGGCCGCGCACGCCGGCCGCGCGGCGGAGGTGGCCGCGGTCACCGAGCGGGCGATGCGCGGGGAGCTGGACTTCGCCGCCAGCCTGCACGAGCGGGTCGCGACGCTGACCGGGCTGCCGGCCTCGGTGCTGCTGGAGGTGGGCGAGGCGGTCCGGCTCACCCCCGGGGCACGCACGCTGTGCCGCACCCTGCGCCGGCTCGGCTTCACCATCGGCCTGGTGTCGGGCGGTTTCGTGGAGATCGTGGCACCGCTGGCCCGTTCGCTGGACATCACCTACGTGCGGGCCAACCAGCTGGAGGTGGTCGACGGCGTGCTGACCGGCCGGGTGCTCGGCCCGGTGGTCGACCGGGCGGCCAAGGCGGCCGCGCTGGCCGAGTTCGCGGCGGCCGAGGGGCTGCCGCTGTCCCGCACGGTGGCCGTCGGGGACGGCGCGAACGACCTGGACATGCTCGCGATGGCCGGCACCGGGATCGCCTTCAACGCCAAGCCGGTGGTCCGCGCCCAGGCCGAGACCTCGGTCAACGTGCCCTACCTGGACAGCGTGCTGTATCTGCTGGGCATCCCCCGCGAGGAGATCGAGGAGGCCGACGAGCGCGACGGCCTGCTCCAGCCCACCCCCTGACCCCCGCTCAGCCCCCTCCCGTCGGCCATCCGCCCGGCCCGTCAAGATCGGCCGGATTCGCACGGATCCGACGCCTGGACGTGGGATCCGTGCGAATCGCGGCGATCTTGAGCAGGGCGGCGGATCGGCCCGTGGCGGGCGGGCGGGGGTCAGCCGGCCAGGAACTCCAGCAGCACCCGGTTCAGCTCCTGGGCGTGGCTGACGTTCAGCCCGTGCGGGCCACCCTCGACGACGTGCAGCCGGGCGTCGGGGATCAGCTCGGCCGAGCGCTTCCCGCTGACCTCGAACGGCACCGTGCCGTCGCAGTCCCCGTGCACCACCAGGGTCGGCACGTCGATGCGGGCCAGGTCGGCACGGAAGTCGGTGCGGGCGAAGGCCTCGATGCAGTCCACGGTGGCCTTGCCGGAGGCCAGGTTGGCGATCTGGCGCCAGTAGTCCTTCTGCGCCTGGCTGACCAGGTCCGTGCGGTCCCCGGCCCCGTAGAAGTTCTCTACGAAGGCGGCCAGGAAAGCGGGCCGGTCCTGGGTCGCCTGCTCGATGAACTGGGCGATGGTGGCGTCGTCCAGACCGCCGTCGGGGTTGTCCTGGCTCTGGTACAGGTACGGCGGCACCGCCGAGACCAGCACGGCCTGCTTGACCCGGGCCGAGCCGTACCGGCCGAGGTAGCGTGCCACCTCGCCGCCGCCCATCGAGAAGCCGACCAGGGTGGCCTCGGACAGGTCCAGGTGGGTGATCAGCGAGTCCAGGTCGGCGGCCAGGGTGTCGTAGTCGTACCCGGTCCACGGTTGGGAGGAGGCACCGAACCCGCGCCGGTCGTAGGTGATCACCCGGTAGCCGGCCTCCACCAGCGGCGGTAGCTGGGCCTCCCAGGACCGGCCGGACAGCGGCCAGCCGTGGATGAGCACGACGGGCCGGCCGGAGCCGATGTCCTCGTAGTGCAGCTCGACCGGGGCCGAGCGCTCAGCGGTGACGGACAGCACAGGCATGGTTCCCCTTTCAACGAGATGACCGGCTCAACCCTGCCCAGCCGAGGCTGGGTCCGCCAGCCCAACCGCCGCGCCGGCCCGGGGTCAGCGGGAGCCGCGGGGCACCGCGAAGGCCTCCAGGACGGCGCCGCCCGGGGCCAGCGCGTCCCGGCCCTGCAACCGCAGCACAGCGATCCCGCTGGTGGCGAACTTCTCCCGCAGCGCGGCCAGCGCCGGCCGGCTGGACCCGGCCCCGGCCAGGTGCGCGGCGACCGCGCCGACCGCCGGCTGGTGGCCGATGACCAGCAGGCAGGCGGGTGCCGACAGCGCGGTCAGCGCGGCGGCGACGACGTCCAGCAGGTCGTCGGCGCTGGCCTGGTACAGCTCGGGCACCTCCTGGTAGAGACCCTGGGCGGGCAGCGCGGAGCGGGCCACCTCCCAGGTCTGGCGGGTGCGCACCGCGGTGGAGCAGAGCACCACGTCCGGGCGCGGCACGTGCTCGGCGAGCCATGCCCCGGCCGCGGCGGCGTCCCGCCGGCCACGCGCCTTCAGCGGCCGCTCGTGGTCGACCGCCCCGGAGGGGTAGCCGGCCTTGGCGTGCCGCATCAGGACCAGCCGGTAGCCCTCACCGGGCACCGGCTCAGCCCATGGCGTGGTAGCCGCCGTCCACGTGGACGATCTCGGCCGAGGTGGCCGGGAACCAGTCCGACAGCAGCGCGCAGCAGGCCCGGGCGGTCGGCACGGCGTCGGTGACGTCCCAGCCCAGCGGGGCGCGCTCGCCCCAGGACTGCTCGAAGGTCTCGAAACCGGGGATCGACTTGGCCGCGGTGGTCCGGATCGGCCCGGCCGCGACCAGGTTGCAGCGCACGCCCTTGGGCCCGAGGTCGCGGGCCAGGTAGCGGGAGGTGGACTCGAACGCCGCCTTCGCCACGCCCATCCAGTCGTAGACCGGGTAGGCCCGGGTGGCGTCGAAGGTGAGCCCGACCACCGACCCGCCGGAGGTCATCATCGGCAGCGCCGCCATCGCGATCGACTTCAGGGAGTAGGCCGACACGTGCACGGCGGTGCCGACGTCCTGCCAGGAGGTGTTCAGGAAGTTGCCGCCCATCGCCGACTGAGGGGCGAAGCCGATGGAGTGCAGCAGCCCGTCCAGGCCGTCGACGTGCTCACCGACCCGCTCGGCGAGGGCGGCCAGGTCCTCCTCGCTGGTCGCGTCCAGCTGTACGACCGGCGCGGCGGCGGGCAGCCGCCGGCTGATCGCCTGGGTCAGCCGGAACTGGCGGCCGAAGGAGGTCAGCACCACCGTGGCGCCCTCCTGCTGGGCGATCCGGGCCACGTGGAAGGCGATCGAGGAGTCGGTCAGGACCCCGGTGACCAGCAGTCGCTTGCCGTCGAGCAGACCCATGCGCGTTACCTCTCTTCGGTGAGGAGTCGATCCTGGCAGAGCCGCACGGGCTCAGTGCCCCATGCCCAGCCCGCCGTCGACCGGCACCACCGCGCCGCTGACGTAGCCGGCGGCGTCGGAGGCCAGGAAGCGGACCACCGCGGCGACCTCCTCGACCTGGGCGAACCGGCCGGCCGGGATCGCGGTCAGGTAGTCCTTGCGGGTCTGCTCCGGCAGCGCGGCGGTCATGTCGGTCTCGATGAAGCCGGGCGCGACCACGTTCACGGTGATCCCCCGCCCGGCCAGCTCGCGGGTCACCGACCGGGCCAGCCCGACCAGCCCGGCCTTGCTGGCGGCGTAGTTGGCCTGCCCGGGCGAGCCGTAGAGCCCGACGACGCTGGAGATCAGCACCACCCGGCCGCGGCGCAGCCGGATCATGCCCTTGCTGGCCCGGCGCAGGCACCGGAACGCGCCGGTCAGGTTGGTGTCCAGCACCGACTCGAAGTCCTCGTCGCTCATCCGCATCAGCAGGGTGTCCCGGTTGGTGCCGGCGTTGGCCACCAGTACCTCCACCGGCCCCTGGTGCTGCTCGACCTCGGTGAAGGCGGCGTCCACCGAGGCGGTGTCGGTCATCTCGCAGCGCACCGCGAACAGGCCCTCGGGCGGCTCGCCGGAGCGGTAGGTGACGGCCACGGCGTCGCCGTCCGCCGCCATCGCGCGGGCGATCGCCAGACCGATCCCCCGGTTGCCGCCCGTCACCAGCACGCTGCGCGTCATCGACCCTCCCGGCCACCCGCGCGGGCGAGGGCCGCACCGCGCGGCGACGACGCTAGTCGAACCAGGTGCACGATGCCCAGCCTCGGCCCTGCGGGGCGGGTAGCGTGGCTGACCGTGCGAGCAGTCAAGATCACCAGCTTCGGCGGCCCTGAGGTCCTGGAGCTGACCGAGGTGCCGGACCCGGCGCCGGCCCCCGGGCAGGAGCTGATCGCGGTCACCAGCGCCGGGATCAACTTCGCCGACACCCACCAGACCGAGGACAGCTACCTGTCCCGCCAGCACCTGCCGTTCGTGCCCGGCTCGGAGGTGGTCGGCCGGATCCGCGGCGGCGCCCGGGACGGCGAGCGGGTGGTGGCCCTGGTCCAGGGCGGCTACGCCGAGCTGGCGGTGGCGCCCTCGGCCGGTTGCCTGCCGGTGCCCGAGGACGTGGACGACGCCACCGCGCTCGGCCTGGTGCTGCAGGGCACCACCGCCTGGCACCTGCTGCGGACCAGCGCCCGGATGGAGACCGGGGAGTCGGTGGTGGTGCACGCCGCGGCCGGCGGCGTCGGCAGCCTGGCGGTGCAGCTGGCCCACCAGTGGGGCGCCGGACGGGTGATCGCCACCGCCTCCAGCCCGGCCAAGCGCGACCTGGCGCTGTCCCTGGGCGCCGACGTCGCCGTCGACGTGTCGCGGCTGGAGTCCGCGCAGGCCGTCCGCGACGCGCTGCGCGCGGCCAATGACGGCGCCGGCGTGGACGTCGTGCTGGAGATGACCGGTGGGGTGGTGCTGGACGGCTCGCTGGCCGCTCTGGGCCGGTTCGGCCGGCTGGTCAGCTACGGCATGGCCTCCCGCACCGAGCCCTCCCCGGTGGCCCCGCAGTCGCTGATGCGCGGCAGCCGCAGCCTGGTCGGGTTCTGGCTGGTGGACATGATGGCCCGGCCGGACCCGCTCGGGCCTGCCCTGGAGGAGATGTTCTCCCTGGTGCGGACCCACCGCCTGCGGGTGGTGCTCGGCGGCCGCTACCCGCTGGACGAGGTGGCCCGGGCACACCGGGACCTGCTCTCCCGCACCACCACCGGCAAGCTGGTGCTCGACGTCGGGGCGGGCCGGTGACAGCGCCGGGCGCGGGGCTGACGACGCGCGGTGCGGGGCACCAGGTCGACGCGGACTTCCGGGCGCTGCCGCTGGCCGGCCCGGCCCAGGACGGCCTGGAGGCCGCCCGGCGGCTGGGCGCCTCGCACGCCGACGTCCGGGTGCAGCGGATGCGCCAGCTGGACACCGGGCTGCGCGACGGCCAGGTGTCCTCCGACTCCGACAGCACCTCGCTGGGGATGAGCGTGCGGGTGCTGGTGGACGGCGTGTGGGGCGCGGCCTCGAGCACCGAGCTGGGCACCGAAGCGGCGGTCCGCTGCGCCCGGGAGGCGGTCGAGCTGGCCCGGGTCGCCGCACCGCTGGCCACCTCGCGGGTCGAGCTGGCCGCCGAACCGGTGCACGCCGGGATGGAGTGGGTCTCCCGCTACCAGGTCGACCCCTTCGACGTGCCGGCGGCCGAGCGGGTGGGCCTGCTGGCCGAACGGTCGCGACGGCTGCTGGCCGCGCCCGGCATCGACCACGTGGACGCCGACCTGCGGGCGCTGAAGGAGCAGAAGTACTACTGCGACAGCGCCGGCACCTCCACGCTGCAGCAGCGGGTGCTGGTCGCGGCCGAGGTCAGCGCGCTCAGCGTCGGCCCGCAGGGCCCGGAGTCGATGCGCACCACGGCCCCGGCCGCCGCGCGGGGCTGGGAGCTGGTCACCGGCACCGGGCACGACTGGGACGCCGAGCTGGCCGAGCTCCCGGCGCTGCTGGCCGAGAAGGCCGGCGCGCCCAGCATCGAGCCGGGCACGTACACCCTGGTGATCGACCCCAGCAACCTGTTCCTGACCATCCACGAGTCGGTCGGGCACGCCACCGAGCTGGACCGCGCCCTCGGCTACGAGGCCGCCTACGCCGGCACCTCCTTCGCCACCCCCGACCAGCTCGGCGCGCTGCGCTACGGCAGCCAGCTGATGAACGTCACCGGGGACCGGACCGTGCCGCACGGCGCGGCCACGGTCGGCTACGACGACGAGGGCGTCGCCACCACCTCCTGGGACATCGTGCGGGCGGGCACCCTGGTCGGTTACCAGCTTGACCGGCGGATGGCCGCCCAGCTCGGCCTGGGCGCCTCCAACGGCTGCGCCTACGCCGACTCCGCGTTCAACGTCCCGGTGCAGCGGATGGCCAACGTCAGCCTGGCCGCGCGGCCCGGCGGGCCGAGCACCGAGGAGATCATCGCCGGGGTGCCGGACGGGATCTACGTCGTCGGCGACCGGTCCTGGTCGATCGACATGCAGCGGTACAACTTCCAGTTCACCGGGCAGCGGTTCTTCCGGATCCGCGGCGGCCGGCTGGCCGGCCAGGTCAAGGACGTCGCCTACCAGGGGTCGACCCCGCAGTTCTGGGCCGGCCTGGTCGAGGTCGGCGGGCCGCAGACCTACCAGCTGGGCGGGGTGCCGAACTGCGGCAAGGCCCAGCCCGGGCAGAGCGCCTGGGTCTCCCACGGCTGCCCGACCACCGTGTTCGACGGCGTGCGGGTGCTGAACACCAGGACGGAGGCCGGGCGATGAGCACCGGGCGGGCCGACGAGTGTCCCCAGGACGTCCTGGAGCGGGCGCTGGCCGCTGCCGGCACCAACCCGTGCGTCGTCCTGGTCACCGAGCAGGCGTCGGTGAACCTGCGCTGGGCGCTGACCGGGTTGACCACCAACGGCGTGCGACACAGCCGCTCGGTGACCGCGGTCGTCGCGGCCCCGGTGGCCGGCGGGACGTCGGTGGCCACCCTGTCCCGGGACGGCCTGGACGCCGAGGGGGCGGCCGAGCTGGTCACCCAGGCCCGCGACGCGGCCCGCGCCGCCGGGCCGGTCGAGGACGCGGCCGACCTGCTGGACGGCGGGGTCAGCCCCGACTGGCAGGAGCCGCCGGCCGGCACCGGGCCGGCTGCGCTGGCCGGGGTGGCGGCGGGCCTGGGCGAGAGCTTCGAGGCCTGCCTGGCGCAGGGCCGGGAGTCCTTCGGGTTCGCCCTGCACGAGGTCACCACCACCTACCTGGGCACCTCGGCCGGCACCCGCCGACGGCAGGAGCAGCCGCGCGGCACCTTCGAGCTGACCGGCAAGTCGCACGCCCGCTCCCGCTCGGCCTGGGTCGGGCGGGCCACCCGCGACTTCAGCGACGTCGACGTCGCCGTCCTGGACGCCGAGATCGCCCAGCGGTTGTCCTGGCAGGAGCGCCGGGTGGAGGTGGCCGCGGGCCGGCACGACGCGGTGCTGCCGCCGAGCGCGGTCGCGGACCTGATGGTGTACCTGCTGTGGTCCAGCGACGCCCGGTCCGCGCACGAGGGCCGGTCGGCCTTCTCCCGGGCGGGGGGTGGCACCCGGGTCGGTGGACGCCTGACGGCCGCCCCGCTGACCCTGCGCTCGGACCCGGCCCACCCGGGGCTGGAGTGCGCCGACCACCTGGCCACGGCGACCAGCAGCCCGTTCGCCTCGGTGTTCGACAACGGGATGCCGGTGCCCGCCCAGACCTGGCTGCGCGAGGGCGTGCTGGAGCGGCTGCCGACCACCCGGCACACCAGCACGGTGACCGGGCTGCCGCTGGCCGTGGCGCCCTCCAACCTGGTGCTCACCTCCGAGCAGGGCCGCGGCGGGCTGGCCGAGCAGGTCGGCGGACTGCAGGACGGCCTGCTGCTGACCTGCCTGTGGTACATCCGCGAGGTGGACCCGGCGTCCCTGCTGCTGACCGGGCTGACCCGGGACGGGGTCTACCGGGTGCAGGGCGGGGAGGTGACCGGGGCGGTCGGCAACTTCCGGTTCAACGAGTCCCCGGTGGACCTGCTGGGCCGGGTGCGCTCGGCCGGGCTCACCGAGCCCACCCTGAGCCGGGAGTGGGGGGAGTACTTCACCCGCACCGCGATGCCGGCCCTGACCGTCAGCGGCTTCAACTTCTCCAGCCCCTCCCAGGCGTCCTGACCTCGTTCCCGGGTCGGCCGTGCGCCCAGGGGTTCGCCGACCTACCGTGGGGGTATGCCCCCAGCCACGCGCCGTCCCGAGGAACCGCCGGCGCAGGTCTACTCGATCACCGCGGCCAACCAGGCGCACTCGGCCGACCTGTCCAAGCGCATGGGTCGGTACGTGTTCGCGATGGGCACCCGGATGGTGTGCATCGTGCTCACCCTGGTGCTGCCCTCGCCGTGGCGCTGGATCGCTCTGGTGGGTGCGGTGGGACTGCCGTACGTGGCCGTGCTGCTGGCCAACGCCGGAGCGCGGCCCGGGCCGGCGCCGGACGCGTTCGGCTTCGACCGCACCACGACCGCACTGACCTCGGGCGCGGCCGGGTCGCCCAGCGGCGTTCCCGACCCGGTGCCCGGCCCGGGGCACCCGGCGGCCGACGGCGTCCGGGTGCACCGCTACGAGGACCTGGTCGGACCCCCGGCGAGCCCCGCAGAGGAACGGTCCGGCCCGTCGGCCGGACCGCCCCCGGGCGGGGCCGGGCGCGAGGAGGACACGCGGGACTGTGCATGAGCTGCCACTGATCCGTGGCATACTCGACCTGCGCGTTCTGCACCCCCGTCGGGACGCGCTCGGGCGCCGGGCGGCACCCCCCGTGGCCGCCCGGCGTTCTCTGTGTCCCGGCTGCCGCCCCCGGTCCCGCGCGCCCGCCGGCGGGGTGGACACTGGAACGATGAGCCTGCCGGACCTGGTCTGCAGCGCCCGGGGATGCCGGGCCGGCGCCCGCTGGGCGATCCGCTGGAACAACCCCCGCCTGCATACCCCGGACCGGCGCAAGGTCTGGCTGGCCTGCGCCGAGCACCGCGCTGACCTGGAGGAGTTCCTGTCCGCGCGCGGCTTCTACCGCGACACCCTGGCCGCCCAGGACCTGCCGCAGACCGCCGGCTGACCCCCCCCGCCCGACCGATGACCTTCAGCGATGACCTTCAGCGATGACCTTCAGCGATGACCTCTGACGCGCCCAGCCGGCTCCCCGAGGACGAGGAGCTGGAACCGGACGACGGGCCCCGCCCCGGCCGGGCCGTCCTCGACGCGCTCGGTCCGCTCAGCGACCGCGAGGCGATGCGGGCGGCACCCCGCCTGCTGCGCGAGCGGAACTGGGTGCTGGCCGTGCTCGGCCTCATCGTGCTGAGCGTCGCCTTCGCCCTGCTCGGACGCTGGCAGCTGCACCGCTACCAGGGCAAGCTGGAGAACCGGACGATCGTCACCACCAACTACGACGCCGCCCCGCTGCCCCTCTCGCAGGTGATCGCGCCCGGTCGTCCGCTGCCGCACCGCCTGCTGTGGCGCCAGGTCGAGATGCACGGACGGTACCTGAGCGCCGACACCACCCTGATCCGGAACCGACCGATCAACATCGACCAGCTGCTCTACGGCTACGAGGTCGTCGTCCCGCTGCGGCTGGACGACGGCTCGGTGGTGCTGGTCGACCGCGGCTGGATCCCCAACGGGCAGACCGGGGCGGCCCCGGCGGCGGTGCCCGCCCCGCCCGGCGGCGAGGTCGACGTGATCGCCCGTCTGCAGCCGACCGAGGGGCACGAGACCCGCCAGGCCCCCCCGGGCCAGCTCAACCGGATCGACGTGCAGGCGCTGAACGCCCGGCTGAGCGGGCCCACGTACCCGTGGTACGCGATGCTCG
This sequence comes from uncultured Actinomycetota bacterium, assembly GCA_963821825.1. Classification (GTDB taxonomy): domain Bacteria; phylum Actinomycetota; class Actinomycetes; order Actinomycetales; family Kineosporiaceae; genus CAWGFD01. Next base: position 2,470,759 of record CAWGFD010000002.1, on the reverse strand, counting down.
CCGCCGAGACCCCCTCGGCCCGGGTCAACCCGACCCAGCTGCCCCGGCCCGACGTCGGGCTCGGTCCGCACCTGGGCTACGCCTGGCAGTGGTGGGCGTTCGGGGTGGTCGCCTGGGTGCTGCTCGCCGTGGCCGCCTCCCGGGAGATGCGCCGCCGGCTGGACGGCCGGCCCGAGCGGGACCCACGGCCAGTGCCGCGGTAGAGCGGGTCAAGGCCCAGGCCTGATCGTCCGATAGGGGGACACAGGACGGCGTGGCATCACGGCCTGTGACGCACCGCTACCGTTCACAGGGCAGGATGGTCGGCATGGATCTGGGACTGAGCGATCGGGTGTACGTCGTCACCGGGGCCTCGCGGGGCCTGGGCCGGGCGTGCGCCGAGCAGCTCGTCGCCGAGGGCGCCCGGCTGGTGCTGTGCGGGCGGGAGGAGGAGCCGCTGCGGGCCACCGCCGCGGCGCTCGGCGGCCCGGAACGGGCGATCGCCGTGCCCGGGGACCTGGCCGAGCCGGGCATCGAGACCTGCCTGGTGGCCGCCGCGGTGGCCCGGTACGGGCGGGTCGACGGCGCCCTGGTCAGCGTCGGCGGCCCCCAGGCCGGCGGCGTGATGGACCTGGACGACGGCGCCTGGCGGGTGGCCTTCGAGTCGGTCTTCCTCGGGCCGCTGCGGATGGCCCGGACGATCGGCCGGCTCAGCTCGCACGAGGGCGCCTCGGTGGTGATGGTGCTGTCCTCCTCGGTGCGCTCGCCGATCACCGGGCTGGCGCTGTCCAACGGGCTGCGGCCGGGGCTGGCGATGGCGGCCAAGACACTGGCCGACGAGCTCGGCCCGCGCAGCATCCGGGTGAACGGGATCCTGCCGGGGCGGATCGACACCGACCGCACCCGGGACCTGGACGCCGCCAGTGGCAAGCCCGAGGAGGTCCGCCGGGCCAACGAGGCGGCGATCCCGCTGGGTCGCTACGGGGAGCCCTCCGAGTTCGCCCGGGCCGCGGTGTTCCTGCTCTCCCCGGCCGCCAGCTACGTGACCGGCACCGTGCTGGCCGTCGACGGCGGGGCCGGCCGCACCCTCTGACCCTCCCCTGTCCCCCGCCCCAGCTCCCTGGTGATCAGGGCACGGGGGTCAGCCGGCCGCGGGCTGGGGGGCGAACTGGGTGTGGTAGAGGTCGAAGTACAGCCCGCCGCGGGCCATCAGCTGCTCGTGGCTGCCCTGCTCCACGACCCGGCCAGCGTCGATCACGGCGATCACGTCCGCCGCCCGCACGGTGGACAGCCGGTGCGCGATGACGATCGCCGTACGACCGGACAGCGCGGTGTCCAGGGCCCGCTGCACCGCCGCCTCGGACTCGGAGTCCAGGTGCGCCGTGGCCTCGTCCAGGACGACCACCCCGGGTGCCTTGAGCAGCAGCCGGGCCAGGGCGATCCGCTGCTTCTCCCCGCCGGAGAGCCGGTGCCCGCGGTCGCCGACCACGGTGTCCAGCCCCTCGGGGAGCGAGGAGACCAGCTCCCAGATCTGGGCGGCCCGCAGCGCTGACTCCATCTGCGCCTCGGTCGCCTGCGGCCGGGCGTAGAGCAGGTTCGCCCGGATCGTGTCGTGGAACAGGTGAGCCTCCTGGGTGACCACGCCCAGGCCGGCGTGCAGCGAGGCGAAGGACACCTCACGTGCGTCCAGGCCCCCGATCCGCACCACGCCGGAGGTCGGGTCGTACAGCCTGGCGACCAGGCTGGTGATGGTCGTCTTGCCCGCCCCGCTCGGCCCGACCAGGGCCAGCAGCTGACCGGGCCGGACCTCCAGGTCGATGCCGTGCAGCACCTCGGACCCGGCTCGCCGGTCGGCCACGGCAATCGACTCCAGCGAGGCCAGGGACACCTCGTCGGCGCCGGGATAGCGGAAGTGCACGTCCTCCAGCCGGACCCCGAGCGGCCCGGAGGGCAGCTGACGGGGCTGCGGCGACTCGCTGACCAGCAGCGGCAGGTCCAGCACCTCGAACACCCGCTCGAAGCTGACCAGCGCCGTCATCACGTCCACCTGCACGTTGGACAGCGCGGTCAGCGGCCCGTACAGCCGGCTGAGCAGGGCGGCGAGGGCGAGCAGGGTCCCGACGCTGAGCCCCCCGGAGATGGCCAGCAGGCCGCCGGCGCCGTAGACGATGGCCGTGGCCACCGAGGCCAGCGCGGTCAGGGCGACGAAGAACACCCGGTTGCTCATCGCGATCCGCACCCCGACGTCGCGCACCCGGCCGGCCCGCTCGGCGAACTCGGCGTCCTCGGTGGCCGGGTTCCCGAACAGCTTGACCAGCAGCGCCCCGGCCACGTTGAACCGCTCGGTCATCCGCCCGCCCAGCTCGGCGTTGAGCTGCATGGACTCCCGCGTCAGGCCCTGCAGCCGGGCGCCGACCCGGCGGGCGGGGAGCAGGAACAGCGGCACCAGCACGAGCGCGGCGAGGGTGATCTGCCAGGACAGCACGAGCATCGCGGCCCCGACCAGGATCAGGGACACCACGTTGGAGACCACCCCGGACAGGGTGGAGGTGAAGGCCTGCTGGGCCCCGATCACGTCGTTGTTCAGCCGGCTGACCAGCGCCCCGGTCTGGGCCCGGGTGAAGAAGGCCACCGACTGCCGCTGCACGTGGCCGAACACCGCGGTGCGCAGGTCGAAGATCAGCCCCTCACCGATCCGGGAGGAGAAGTAGCGCTGCACCAGCGAGGCGCCGGCGTCGAGCACGGCCAGCACCGCGACCACCGAGGAGACCACCACGACGACGGTCCGGTTCCCGGGGGTGACCCCGTCGTCGATGATCCGTTTCAGCAGCAGCGGAGTGGCCACCACGAACACCGCGTCCAGCACGACCAGGGCCAGGAAGGCGGACAGCGACCAGCGGTAGGGCTTGGCGTAGTCGACGATCCGCCGCAACGTCTGCCTGGACACCCGACGCTGGGTGACGCTGGGGTCGCGGTGGTAGGACCGCATCATCGACATCGCTGAGCTGCCGCTCATCTGGTTCCTCCCGGGTACTCCCGCACGACAACCCCGACGATCGCCGAGGGCTTCCCGGCTGCGGCCCGACCGCCGCGGACGTGCCCGGGCCCGCCGCCGCGCCCCGTCACCGGGGGTCGCGGAGCGGGCCCGCAGACCAGACGCAGAGGACGGTTCAGGCGCGCTTGCCGCGCGTGGCACCTCCGCGCGAGCGCAGCGACACCTCGCTCTCCTTCAGGATCCGGTGCACGAACCCGTAGGACCGACCGGTCTCCTCGGCCAGGGAGCGGATGCTCGCGCCGTCCGAGTACTTCCTCGACAGATCGGTCGCCAACGTGGCGCGATCGCTGCCGGTGATGCGTGCGCCCTTCTTCACTTCAGACACGTGACCTCCTCGGGCATGGACCTTGTTCACCATGGTGGTCACAAGATCCGCTGGCGGCCACTCGACGCCACCGTCCGCCGCCGGTCGGGCACGCTCAGGCCAGCGCGACCAGCTCGCGGTAGTCCGCGCTCCACAGGTCCTCGGTGCCGTCCGGGAGCAGCACCACCCGCTCGGGGGTCAGCGCGTCCACCGCACCCTCGTCGTGGGTGACCAGCACGACGGCGCCGGCGTAGCGCCGTAGCGCGCCCAGCACCTCCTCCCGGCTGGCCGGGTCGAGGTTGTTGGTCGGCTCGTCCAGGAGCAGCACGTTGGCCCCGGAGACCACCAGGGTGGCCAGCGCCAGCCGGGTCTTCTCGCCCCCGGACAGGACGGCGGCCGGCTTGTCGACGTCGTCGCCGGAGAACAGGAACGAGCCCAGCACCGAGCGCACCTCGGTGTCGCCCAGGTCGGGGGCGGCCGACCGCATGTTCTCCAGCACCGTCCGGCCCACGTCCAGGGTGTCGTGCTCCTGGGCGTAGTAGCCCAGCCGCAGGCCGTGGCCGGCCAGCACCTCGCCGGTGTCGGGGTCCTCGACCGCCCCCAGCAGCCGCAGCAGGGTGGTCTTGCCGGCCCCGTTCAGGCCCAGGATCACCACCCGGCTGCCCTTGTCGATCGCCAGGTCCACGTCGGTGAACACCTCGGTGGAGCCGTAGCTCTTGGACAGGCCCTGGGCGGTCAGCGGCGTCCGGCCGCACGGCACCGGCTCGGGGAAGCGCAGCCGGGCGACCTTCTCGGCCTGCCGGGTCTGCTCCAGGCCGCCGAGCAGTCGTTCGGCGCGCTTGGCCATGTTCTGCGCGGCCGTCGCCTTGGTCGCCTTGGCCCGCATCTTGTCGGCCTGCGCCATCAGCGCCGAGGCCTTCTTCTCGGCGTTGGCCCGCTCCCGCTTGCGCCGCTTCTCGTCGTTCTCGCGCTGCTTGAGGTAGGTGCTCCAGCCCACGTTGTAGACGTCCACCACCGACCGGTTGGCGTCCAGGTAGAGCACCTTGTTCACCACCGCCTCCAGCAGGCCGACGTCGTGGCTGATCACCACCAGACCGCCCGACCAGACCCGGAGAAAGTCGCGCAGCCAGCCGATCGAGTCGGCGTCCAGGTGGTTGGTCGGCTCGTCCAGCAGCAGCGTCTGCGCGCCGGAGAACAGGATCCGGGCCAGCTCGACCCGGCGCCGCTGCCCGCCGGACAGCGTCTTGAGCGGCTGGCCGAGCACCCGCTCAGGCAGGCTCAGACTCGCGCAGATGGTGGCCGCCTCGCTCTCGGCGGTGTAGCCGCCCCGCGCGGTGAACTCGGCCTCCAGCCGCGCGTAACGGGCCATCGCCTGCTCCCGGACGGCGTCCTGCTCGCTGGCCATGGCCAGCTCGGCCTCCCGCATCCGGCGGATCACGGTGTCCAGGCCACGGGCCGAGAGCACCCGGTCCTGGGCGAGCATCTCCAGGTCGCCGGTGCGCGGATCCTGCGGCAGGTAGCCGACCTCCCCGGTCCGGGTCACCGTGCCGGAGGCCGGCTGGCTGTCCCCGGCCAGCACCCGGGTGAGGGTGGTCTTGCCGGCGCCGTTGCGCCCGACCAGGCCGACCCTGTCCCCCGCGGCGACGCGGAACGTCGCGTGCTCCATCAGCAGGCGCGCACCGGCGCGAAGCTCGATGTCGGTGGCGACGATCATGGTCAGGCGGCTCCTGGGGATGGGCGACGGGGACGGGACGGCCGGCGTCCTCGCCCGGGCCAACCTCCATGGTACGGCGGTCGGCGACCGGCCCGTCCGCTCCGGTGATCATGACCCGCGATCAGCGGAGCGACGGGGCCGGTCGACCGGCCCTCCAGCCTCAGCCGCTCAGCGGCCGGCGGCCTGGTAGGCCGCGGGCCGCTCGGTGGCCGGCGTGGTGTCGCTCTCGCGCACGTCGACCGTGGCGTCCGAGGCGCGTCGGCCTCGCGCCGCCCCGGTCAGCACACCGCCCAGCAGCGCCGCGCCCAGGCCGATCAGCAGCGCCCAGAACGTGGTCCACAAGGTGGTGTGGGGCAGCCCGAGGGACCCGCCGCCGAAGTAGCCGATGCTCAGCGGCAGCCCGCCGAACAGGGCGACCACGGTGACCAGACCCCAGACGGTGGCGGCGTTGGCCAGGCCGGGCCCGACCCCCCGGGCCCCGCTGAGGGCTCCGGCCATCGCGCCGGCGATCAGGAAGGCGGCGATCGCGGTACCTGCCACCCACCACTGAAGGGTGTTCTGCCAGTAGGCGAATCCGGAGTCGTAGGCCAGGGCCAGCCACAGCGTGCTGGCCAGCACGAACAGAGCCAGGCTGGTGACCACCCCGGAGAAGACGGCCCCCCAGCGAACCAGGTTCGGGCGGGCCTGGGTCAGCTGGGTGCTGCGGACCTGTGTTGCCATGGTTCTCACTCCTTGAGGTCGAACGGAACTGCGCCGGGCAGGCAGCGGGGAGCTGGCGTACCGGCGCTGGTCGGTCGGCCGCGAGGCCCCCGCCGGTCCGGGTCCTGCCCCGAGCCGGTCGGTGGGGCAGGTGGCCGGCTGAGCGGCGCTGACCGCCCCTCCGTTGCCCTCGGGTCCTCGCCCGGTGCCCCCCACGCGGACCAGCCTTCCGGCTCGGTCCGCCGCAGGCCCGGAACCCGGCCGGCTGCACCGGCCCCTCGCGACGTCCTCCACGCTAGGAACCGCAGGCCGGGACGCAACTGGGGCCGCACCCCCTGCCCGGTCACTACCCTCGGCTGGTGACCACCGCCACACCGGGAGCCGGCCACCGGACCCCCGCCCGTGACCTCGCCCTGATCGCGGTCTTCGCCGCGCTGATCGCCGCCCTGGGTCAGGTACCGGCCCTGACGCCGTTCGCCGGTCTGCCGCCGATCACCGCCCAGACCCTCGGGGTGATGCTGGCGGGCTCGGTGCTCGGCGGGCGCCGCGGGCTGCTCGCGGTGGCGACCTTCGAGCTGCTGATGACGGCCGGTCTGCCGCTGCTGTCGCCCTCCCCCACCCGGCCCTCCGGCGGTCTGGGCGTGTGGGCCAGCGCGACCGCCGGCTACCTGATCGGTTGGCTGCCCGGGGCCTGGGCGGTCGGCCGGCTGGTGGAGCTGCGGCCTGCCCGCTGGACGCCGGCCTGGCTGGCGTTGGCCAACGTCGTCGGCGGCGTCCTGGTGATCTACGCGTTCGGGGTGCCCGGCGTCGCCTGGCGGGCCGGGGTGGGCCTGGGCACGGCGCTGCTCACCTCGCTGGTCTTCCTGCCCGGGGACCTGATGAAGGTCGCCGCGTCGACGGTGATCACGGCCGGCGTGCTGCGGGGCTACCCGCAGGTGACGCCCGGCCGCCGCCGGCCCGTCCCGGTGCCGGGCGGTCGGCGCTGACCGGCACCGGCACCCTGTGGCTGCCCGGGCTCGGCCCGGTGGCCGCGGCCGACCTGCAGAACGCGGCGACGGAGCCGGAGCCCGGCCTGCTGCTGCCGGCCGGGCCCGGTGTCGAGCACGCCGCCGGCGTGCTGCTGCGGCTGCAGCAGTGGGCAGCCGGCGGCGAGCCGGGCGGGACGGCGGTGCTGGCCGCCGGGGACCGGCCGACCCGCGCCGTGCTCGCGGCCCTGGCCCGGCCCGGACCCGGGCCCGGACCCGGCAAAGGGGAGGCTGCCGGCCCCCTGCTGCTCCTGGCTACCTCGGGCACCTCGGGCTCGCCGCGGTGCGTGCTGCGCACCCTGACCTCCTGGCTCGCCTCCGACCGCGACTTCAGCGCCCTGCTCGGCCCGGCCGCGCCCGATGGCCTGGTCTGGGTGCCGGGCGGGCCGACGTCCACCCTGACCCTGTACGGGATCGGCCACGGGCTGCGGACCGGCCTGCAGGTGCTGGCCACCGGGCCGTGGCGCGGGGTGCCGGACCCGGCCCGGGCCCCGCTGGAGCAGGTCCGGGTGCTGCACGCCGTCCCGCCGGTGGCCGCCGACGCCCTGGACGCCCGCGCCGCCGGTCACCTGCCGCGGCTGTCCCGGCTGGTGCTGGCCGGTGCGCACTGCCCGGCCGCGCTGCGCGAGCGGGCGAGCGCGCTTGCCGTTCAGGTGGTCGAGTACTACGGGGCCGCCGAGCTGTCCTTCGTCGCGGCGGGCGAGGGCGGGTCTCTGCTGCCCTTCCCGGGGGTGCAGGTCGACCTGGCCGAAGGGCTGGTCTGGGCGGCCTCGCCCTACCTGGCCCTGGGCTACCTGGACGTGGCTGACGGGGCCGTGGGCGAGGCCGAGGCCGGCCCGCTGCGCGTTCGCGGCCGGTTCGCCACCGTCGGCGACCGCGGCCGGCTGACCGAGGCGGGTGGCCTGCAGGTGCTCGGCCGCGGCGCGGACACGGCGAACGTGGGGGGCACGACGGTGCTGCTGGCCGACGTCGAGCGGGCCCTGGCCGGGGTGCCCGGGGTGGCCGAGGTGGTCTGTGTCGCAGAACCGGACGCCAGGCTGGGCGAGCGGCTGGTGGCGGTGGTCAGGCCCAGCGGCCGGCTCGACCCGCGACCGGCGCTGCGCCGCCGCGCGCGGGCGCAGCTGCCGCCGCCGGCCCGGCCGCTGCGGTACCTGGTGATGACCGAGCTGCCCCGCACCTCGGCCGGCAAGGTCGCGCGGGCGGCGCTGCGCGATCAGGTCGCCCGCGTCCTGGCCGGGCCCTGACCGGCGCCGAGGGGCCGGTGCCCAGCACAATGCCGAACGTGAGCCACGCCGCCCCGCCGTCCCGGTCCCTGCCTCCGCAGACGCCGGTGGTGGTGGCCGCCCGCCGCACCGCCGTGACCGGCTCCGGACGGGCCCAGGCCGGGCTGGGCCCCGCCGAGCTGGCCGCCGCGGTGCTCCGGGCGCTGAGCGCCGAGCTGGTGGCGCTGTCCGGCGACCGCACCCCGGCGGTGGACGACGTCCTGCTCGGCTGCTGCTGCGGACCGGGCGGCGACGTGGCCCGGGTCGCGGCGCTGGCCGCCGGCCTGGGCGAGCAGGTGCCCGGCAGCACCGTGGACCGGCAGTGCGGCTCGGGGCTGGAGGCGCTCCGGCTGGCGGCCGCCCTGATCGGCTCCGGCCAGGCCGAGGTGGTGCTGGCCGGGGGCACCGAGTCGGCCTCCAACGCCCGGGACGGCGGCGCCAAGGCCCGGTTCGCCCCGCCGCCCTACCCCGACCCGGGGATGGGCGAGGCCGCCGATGCGCTGGCCGCCGCGCGCGGGGTCAGCCGGGCCCGGCAGGACGCCTACGCGGCCCGCTCGCACGCCCTGGCCTGCGCGGCCCGGCGGGCCGGCGGCTTCGCGGACGAGCTGGTGGCCACCCTGCCCGCGCCACCGGTGGACGATCGGCCCCGCGCCGGGCTGGACGCCGGCACGCTGGCCCGGTTCCGGCCCGCGTTCGGGGCCGCCGGCACGGTGACGGCAGGCAACTCCTGCGGGATCAACGACGGGGCCGCCGCGCTGGCCGTGGTGCCCGAACGGCTCCGGGCGGCCTGGCGGGTGCCCGGGCTGGCGGTGCTGGGCTCGGCCGTCTGCGGGGTGGACCCGGCCCTGCCTGGGCTGGGCGCGGTACCCGCGATCCGCCGGCTGCTGCACCGGGCTGGGCTGGAGGCGGCCGACCTGCAGGTGCTGGAGATCACCGAGGCCTTCGCGGCCCAGCTGCTGGCCTGCACCGACGCGCTGGGCCTGGACGCCGGGCGGGCACCCGGGGACGGCCAGGGCCCGGCGGTCTGCCCGCAGGGCGGGGCGATCGCCCTGGGCCACCCCTGGGGTGCCTCCGGCGCGCTGCTGGTGACCAGGCTCTTCTCCTGGCTGGTGCGGCGCCGCACCCCCGGCTCCGGGTGGGGCGTCGCCGCCTGCCCGGTCGGCGGCGGTCAGGGCGTGGCCGTGCTGCTGCACCGGGTCGGGCCCGATGCGTGAGGCGGCCGGATGAGCATCCGGCTGGAGCGGGTGGAGCACGCCTACGGCGACCGGCAGGTGCTGCGCGGGGTCGACCTGGAGCTGACCGAGCCGCGGGTCGGGATCGTCGGCGCCAACGGCAGCGGCAAGTCCACGCTGGCCAGGATGCTCAACGGCCTGGTGCTGCCGACCTCCGGGCGGGTGCTCGTCGACGGCCTGGACACGGCCACGGACGCCGCGCGGGTCCGGCGCCGGGTCGGCTTCGTGTTCACCGACCCGGACGCGCAGATCGTGATGCCGACCGTGGCCGAGGACGTCGCGTTCTCCCTGCGCCGCTACCGGCTGGGCCGGGCGGAGGTGGCGGCCAGGGTGACCGCGGCCCTCGGCCAGGTCGGCCTGGACCGGCACGCCGACCACCCGGCGCACCTGCTCTCCGGTGGCCAGAAGCAGCTGCTGGCCCTGACCGCGGTGCTGGTCACCGCCCCGCAGGTGCTGGTCTGCGACGAGCCCACCACCCTGCTGGACGCCCGCAACGCCCGCGCCGTGACCGACCTGCTGGCCGGACTGCCGCAGCAGGTGGTGATGGTCACCCACCACCTGGACCAGCTGCGCGGCTTCGACCGGGTCGTGGTGATCGAGGACGGCCGGGTGGTCGCCGACGACGCCCCCGGGCCGGCGCTGGACTTCTACCGGCGCCTGGTCGGCTGAGGCCGGCGTGCTCTCCCTCTACGTGCCGGGGGCCTCCCCGCTGCACCGCGCCCCGGCCGGGTACAAGCTGGCCGGGCTGGCCGTGCTGCTGGCCGGGCTGGGGCTGTGGCGCTCGCCGTGGGCCACCGGACTGGGTGCCGCGCTGGTCGTGGCCGGGGTGCTCATCGCCGGGTTCGGGCCCGCCCCGTTGTGGCGCCAGCTGCGGCCGGTGGCCTGGCTGCTGGCCGTGCTCGCGGCGCTGCAGTGGCTGCTGGTCTCCGGGCAGGCCGCGCTGGTGGTGGCCGGCTCGCTGCTGGTGTCGCTCGCCGCCGCCGCGCTGGTCACCGCCACCACCCGGGTGGCGGAGCTGCTGGAGGCGGTGGTCCGCGCCGTGCGGCCGCTGCGCCGCTTCGGCGTCGACCCCGAGCGGGTCGGGCTCACCCTGGCCCTGACCCTGCGCGCGGTGCCGGTGGTCGCCGTCCTGGCCCGGGAGGTGCTGCAGGCCCGGGCCGCCCGGGGGGCGCAGCGCTCGGTGCGGGCGTTCGCCGTCCCGCTGACCATCCGCACGGTGCGCTACGCCGACCGGCTGGGCGAGGCGCTGGTCGCGCGCGGGGTGGACGACCCGGACCCGGACGGGCCAGCTGACCCGCCACCCCCTCGGCGGTGACCACCGACCCCGGCCGCGGGGTCAGTCGGCCTTGAAGCCGCTGTCCTCGGGCAGCTGCAGCTCGCTCTTGGCCAGCTCCTCGACGTTGACGTCCTTGAAGGTGACCACCCGCACCGACTTCACGAACCGGGCCGGACGGTAGACGTCCCACACCCACGCGTCGGACATCGTGATCTCGAAGAAGACCTCGCCGTCGGCCGAGCGCACCTTCAGGTCGACCTGGTTGGCCAGGTAGAACCGGCGCTCGGTCTCGACCACGTAGCTGAACAGCCCCACCACGTCGCGGTACTCGCGATAGAGCTGCAGCTCCATCTCGGTCTCGTAGTTCTCGAGGTCTTCCGCGCTCATCGGGTGCGGTCCGCTCCTGGTGCTGGGCTCGGGTCGGCGGCTGGGACGGCGGCGCCGGCCAGGTCGGTGTCGTCCTGGACGTCGGCCTGCGGGTCCATCATCCCCCACCCGGCCGACGGCGTGAGGCCGGTCTGCGAGCCGCGCGGCCCGGGCAGGCTCCAGGTCCGGCGGTGCTGCGGGCACGGTCCGTGCCGGCGCAGCGCCTGCGCATGCTCAGGAGCCGAGTAGCCCTTGTTCGCCGACCAGCCGAACTGCGGGTGGTCGGCGTGGCGGCGGGTCATGATGGCGTCCCGCTCCACCTTGGCCAGCACGCTGGCCGCGGCGACCGCGGCGCAGCGCAGGTCGGCCTTGATCCGGGTCAGCACCGCCGGGGGCACCGGCAGCCCGGTCAGCGCCGGCACCAGCGCGCTCTCCCGGCGCACGAACAGCTCGGCCAGCCGCAACCGTTCCGCGGCCCGCTCGGCCGCCCGGGCGGCCTGCTCCAGCTCCGCCTCGCCCAGCCCGGCCCGGGCCAGGTCGGCCGCGAACAGCGCCTCCTGCTCCACCTGGGCCAGCGGCCGGCGCGGTCGCGGGTCGGACAGCCAGTCGTGGTTGCCGTCCAGCAGCACGCAGTCCGGCTGCTCGTCCAGGCCGGCCAGCGCACGGCGGCCGGCCAGCCGCAGCGCCCCGAGGATGCCGTAGGCGTCGATCTCCTCGGGCTCGGCGTGCGCCACCGCGTGGCCCCTGGCCCAGCGACGCAACCGGGGCGCCAGCTTCTCCCGGACGCCGGGCAGCAGCAGCTTGGAGTCCCGGACCCCGGTCGGGGCGCTGGGCGTGTCCAGGTCGACCAGCACCACGCCGACCGTCACCGGGCCGGCCAGCGCTCCGCGGCCGACCTCGTCGACCGCGGCCAGCAGCCGGTAGCCCGAGCGCAGCAGCCGGCGCTCCTCCCGCAGGGTGGGCGCCGTCCGCGCCGTCCGCGCCGTCCGCGCCGTCTCATCCCGGCTCATCGCAGGCCTCCGATCCGGCTCGGTGGCCAGAACCGGCCGACCACCTTGCCCACGATCGCACCGCGCGGCACGAAGCCGCCGCCGGGGTCACCGAGGTGGTCGCGTGAGTCGTCGGAGGAGGCCCGGTGGTCACCGAGCACGAAGTAGGCCCCGGCCGGCACCCGGACGTCGAAGGGCACCTGGGACGGCGCGGTGCCGGGCGCCAGGTAGGGCTCGCGCAGCGGACGGCCGTCCACCGTGACCCGCCCCGCGGCGTCGCAGCAGGCCACCCGTTCCCCCGGCAGGCCGACGACCCGCTTGACGTAGTCGTGCTCGCCGACCGGCGCGCCCAGCGCCCCGGCGACCTCGAACAGCGCCCGGCCCAGGACGGACTGCGGCCGGGGCGGGTCGAAGACGCCGGCGCCGTCGAAGACGACCACGTCCTCGCGCCGGACCGGGCCGAACCGGTACGCCGACGGCGCGACCAGCAGCCGATCCCCGACCTGCAGCGTCGGGGTCATCGAGGCGCTGGGCACGACCACCGTCTGCAGCAGCAGCAGGCGGACCACGACCAGGACGACCACCGCCGCGGCCAGCACGAGCAACGACCGGCGCCGCGAACGGCGCCGGTCGTGAAGATCCTGCTCTGCGGCTGAGCGCACCGCGGGGTCAGCGAGCCGGGATCGCGTCCCGCTTCTCCTTGATCTTGGCCGCCTTGCCGCGCAGCGAGCGCAGGTAGTACAGCTTGGCGCGGCGCACGTCGCCCCGGGTGGCGACCTCGATCTTCTCGATGATCGGGGTGTGCACCGGGAAGGTGCGCTCGACCCCGACGCCGAAGCTGACCTTGCGGACCGTGAAGGTCTCCCGGACGCCGGCGCCGGCGCGGCGGATCACCACGCCCTGGAACAGCTGCACCCGCGAGCGGGTGCCCTCCACGACCTTCACGTGCACCTTGAGGGTGTCACCGGGGCGGAAGTCGGGGATGTCCTCGCGCATCGAGGCGGCATCGAGACTGTCCAGGATCTGCATGGCTCGTCACTCTCCTGGTGGGCGCCACAGGTCGCGCACCTGCTGGTGGAACGGATTCGGTGCCGTGACTGACCGGCCTCGGCCGGTGGCCCCGTCGCCCCCTGTGGCAGGGCGGGGCGTGGATCGGCAGTGGCTCAGTCTGCCACAGCGGGCAGGGTGCGCCGAAATCGGCCGTCGACCGGTGACCAGCCCTGCTCGGCGAGGACCTGCAGGTCAGCGGCGCCGAGGTCGGCCGGGTCGAGCGCCTGCACCAGGTCCGGACGACGGTCGGCGGTGCGCCGCAGGCGCTGGCTGCGCCGCCAGCGGGCGACCGCGGCGTGGTCCCCCGAGACCAGCACCGGCGGCACCTCACGGCCCCGCCAGGCGCCCGGCCGGGTGTAGACGGGGTACTCCAGCAGCCCGTCCTCGTGGCTCTCCTCGACCAGCGACCCGGCGTTGCCGAGCACGCCCTCGCGCAGCCGGGCCACGGCCTCGACCACGACCAGGGCGGCGACCTCACCGCCGTTCAGCACGTAGTCGCCCAGCGAGAGGGTCAGCACCGGCATCCGGTCGGCGGCGTCCTCCAGCACCCGCTCGTCGATGCCCTCGTACCGGCCGCAGGCGAAGGCCAGCCACGGCCGTCGGGCGAGCTCGCGGGCCCGGGCCTGGTCGAACCGGACCCCGGAGGGGCTGGGCACGATCAGGGTGGGGACGGCGTCCGGGGCGGCGCCGGCGGCCCGGCCGCGAGCCAGGACGGCGTCCAGCGCCTCACCCCAGGGCTCCGGGCGCATCACCATGCCCGGCCCGCCGCCCGCGGGGGTGTCGTCCACCGTCCGGTGCCGGTCGTGGGTGAACTCGCGCAGGTCGTGCACCTGGACCTCGAGCAGGCCCGCCCGCCGGGCCCGGCCGATCAGCGACAGCTCCAGCGGGGCGAGGTACTCGGGGAAGATCGTGACGACGTCGACCCGCAGCGCTCCGGCCGGCATCAGGTCCGGCCCTGCTCCGGGTCCGCCGTTCCGGGCCCGCGTCCTCCGGGTCCGCCTCCACCGGGTCCGGGAGGTCCCCGATCAGGCCGCCGGGGTCGGCGACCACGACCCGGCCGCCGGGCACGTCCACCACCGGCACCAGGGCACGGACGAAGGGCACCAGCCGGCGCCGGCCGTCCGGGCGGCGGACGACGAGCAGGTCCTGCGCAGCGCCCGGGTCGAGCGAGACCACCTCGCCGAGCAGCCGGCCGGCCGGGTCGTGCACCGCCAGGCCGACCAGCTCGTGCGGGTACCAGGCCTCCTCCTCCGGCTCCTCGCCGGCGACGTCGACCTCGAGCAGGGCCCCGCGCAGCTCCTCGGCCCGGTTGCGGTCCAGCACGCCCTCGAACCCGACCAGCAGGACGCCGTTGTGCTCACGGACGGTCTCGACGGTGAGCGCGAAGACGTCCTCGGCCTGCCGGGCGCGCAACGACGCCCCCGGCCAGAACCTCCGGCCGGGGGCGTCGGTACGGACCTCGAGGGTGACCTCGCCCCGGATCCCGTGGGCACGGCCCACCCGGGCCACGACGAGGAACACCGGCGGGCGGGTCAGCGAGCCCGGTCGACGTCCACGACGTCGACCCGGACCGGCTTGCCGCCGGACAGCGCCTTGACCACGCTGCGCAGCGCGGTCGCGGTCCGCCCGGAGCGGCCGATCACCCGGCCCAGGTCCTCAGGGTGCACCCGGACCTCCAGGAGCGTGCCGCGGCGCAGCGGCCTGCTCTCCACCTGGACGTCGTCGGGGTGGGCGACGATCCCCCGGACCAGGTGCTCCAACGCGTCGACGAGCACCGTCAGCCCTCTGCGGGAGCGCTCTCGGCGGCCTTCTCGGCCTGCTCCGAGGTGGAGTCCCGCTCGGCGTCGGCCACACCGGCCTCGGCGGCCGGCTCGGTGGACCGGGCGGGACGCTTGCGGGTGGTGGTCGCACCCTCCCGCGGCTCCGACATCGCCTCACGGGCGGCGGCCTCGAACACGGCGCGCTTGTCGGCCTTGGGGGCCGGGGCGCGCAGGGTGCCCTCGGCGCCCGGCAGACCCTTGTGCTTCTGCCAGTCACCGGTGATCTTCAGCAGGTTCAGCACCTGCTCGGTCGGCTGGGCGCCGACCCCGAGCCAGTACTGCGCCCGCTCGGAGTCGACCTCGATCAGCGAGGGCTCCTCGGTCGGGTGGTACTTGCCGATCTCCTCGATCGCCCGGCCGTCGCGCTTGGTGCGCGAGTCGGCGACGACGATGCGGTAGTACGGCGCGCGGATCTTGCCCAGGCGCTTGAGACGGATCTTGACAGCCACGGGTGGCACGACTCCTGACGTTTTGCGGGGTGAGCCGGACCTGGGTCCGGGTGGGGTTCCGGACCTGATCGGCTCGATGGACGCGGCACGGGGCGGAAGAGGGCCGACACCGTCCGGGTACAGCCGTCCATTGTGCCAGACCTCAGGGCCAGCGCCTGCCACGCAGCAGCACCGCGGTCGGCGCGGCCAGTACGCCGACGTCCCGGCGCGGGTCGGCGGGCAGCACCAGCAGGTCGGCCGGGTCGCCCTCGGCCAGCCCGGGGCGACCCAGCCAGCGCCGGGCCGCCCAGCAGGCGGCGTCCAGCGCGTCGGCCGGCGACAGCCCGGCGGCGTGCAGCTCGGCGACCTCGTGGGCGATCAGGCCGTGCGGCAGGGAGCCGCCGGCGTCGGTGCCGGCCCGGACCGGCACGCCGGCCTCGTGCGCGGCGCGCACGGTGGCGTAGCGGCGCGCGTGCAGGTCCAGCATGTGGTCGGCGTAGCGCGGGAACTTGGCCCGGCCGGCCTGCGCGATCGCGGGGAAGGTGGCGATGTTGACCAGGGTCGGCACGATCGCCACCTGGTGCTCGGCGGCCCGGGCGATGGTGGCCGGCTCCAGACCGGTGGCGTGCTCCAGGCAGTCGATCCCCGAGGCCAGCAGGTCCGGCACGGCGTCCTGGCCGAAGACGTGGGCGGTGACCCGGGCGCCCTCGGCGTGCGCGGCGGCCATCCCGGCCCGCAGGGCCTCCAGCGGCCAGCACGGCGCGAGGTCACCGGCCTCACGGTCGATCCAGTCACCGACGATCTTCACCCAGCCGTCGCCGCGCCGGGCCTGCTCGCGCATCGCTGCGGCCAGGTCCTCCGGCTCGATCTCGTGCCCGTAGTTGCGGATGTAGCGGCGGGACCGGGCGATGTGCCGCCCGGCCCGGACGATCACCGGCAGGTCCTCGCGCTGGTCGACCCACCGGGTGTCACCGGGCTGGCCCGCGTCGCGGATCAGTAGCGTGCCGGCGTCCCGGTCGGTCCTGGCCTGCTGCTCGGCCACCTCCGGCGGCACCGCGCCGGCGGCGTCCAGCCCGACGTGGCAGTGCGCGTCGACCAGGCCGGGCAGCACCCAGCCCTCGATGGCCTGCGCGCTCACCCCGGCCGGCAGCCGCGGCCGGGTGTAGGTGATCCGGCCCTGCACCACCCAGGCCTGGCCGCGCTCCTGGCCGGGCCCGGTCAGCACCGGGCCGGGCAGCGCCCAGACCGGACCGGCGCCGTCCACCCTCAGCGGCCCAGGAACTTCTCGAAGCCCGGCGGCAGCTCGACGTCGCCGGTCCCGCCCGG
Source organism: uncultured Actinomycetota bacterium (assembly GCA_963821825.1). GTDB lineage: Bacteria > Actinomycetota > Actinomycetes > Actinomycetales > Kineosporiaceae > CAWGFD01. The sequence goes on along the minus strand of CAWGFD010000002.1, from coordinate 2,454,234 downwards.
CCGGCCCGCCCCGGCGCCCTGGCCGCTGTCCAGACCGAACGCCCCGCCCGGGGAGGCCGGGGCCCGTCCGGCGGCGCCCTGCTTGGCCTGCTGCGCCCGCTTGGCCGGGTTGCCGCTCTTGGCCTTGCCCTTGCGGGCCGGGGCCTGCTTGCCGCGGGACTTCTTGCCGCCGCCGACGCCCGGCATGCCGGGCATCCCGCCCATCCCCGGCATCCCGCCCATGCCGGGCATCCCGCCCATCCCCTTGCGCATCTGGCGCATCATCTTCTGGGCGTCGCCGAACCGTTCCACCAGCTGGTTGACGTCGGAGACCTGGGAGCCCGAGCCCTTGGCGATCCGCAGCCGGCGGGAGCCGTTGAGCACCTTGGGGTGGCTGCGCTCGAACGGGGTCATCGAGCGGATGATCGCCTCGACCTTGTCGAACTCCCGGTCGTCGAAGGCGTCCAGCTGCTCGCGCAGCTCCCCCATCCCGGGCAGCATGCCCAGCATCTTCTTGATCGAGCCCATGTTCTTCAGCGCGGCGAGCTGGGCCAGGAAGTCCTCGAAGGTGAAGTCCTCGTCGGCGGCCAGCTTGGCCGCCATCTTCTCCGCCTGCTCGGCGTCGAAGGCGCGTTCGGCCTGCTCGATCAGGGTGAGCACGTCACCCATGTCCAGGATCCGGGAGGCCATCCGGTCGGGGTGGAACAGCTCGAAGTCCTCGAGCTTCTCCCCGGTGGAGGCGAACATCACCGGCTTGCCGGTGACGCCCATCACCGACAGCGCCGCGCCGCCGCGGGCGTCGCCGTCGAGCTTGGACAGCACCACGCCGGTGAACGCGACGCCGTCGGCGAAGGCCTGCGCGGTGGCCACCGCGTCCTGGCCGATCATCGCGTCCAGGACGAAGAGCACCTCGTCGGGCTGCACGGCGGCCTTGATGTCGGCGGCCTGCTGCATCATCTCGGCGTCCACGCCGAGCCGGCCGGCGGTGTCCACGATCACCACGTCGTGGTGGCGCTCGACGGCCTGCCGGACGCCGTCCCGGGCCACCGCGACCGGGTCACCGGGCCCGGCCGCCGGGTCGGCCAGCAGCCCGGCGGAGGAGGTGCCCGGGTGCGGGGCGTACACCGCGACCCTGGCCCGCTCGCCGACCACCTTCAGCTGGTCGACGGCGTTGGGCCGCTGCAGGTCGCAGGCCAGCAGCAGCGGGGTGTGCCCCTGCTCGCGCAGCCAGCGGCCGAGCTTGCCGGCCAGGGTGGTCTTGCCCGCACCCTGCAGGCCGGCCAGCATGATCACGGTGGGCGGGTTCTTGGCGAAGGTCAGCCGCCGGGTCTGCCCGCCGAGGACGGCGACCAGCTCCTCGTTGACGATCTTGACGACCTGCTGGGCCGGGTTCAGCGCCCCGGAGACCTCCGAGCCCAGCGCCCGTTCCCGGATGGCGCCGGTGAAGCTGCGCACCACGGGCAGCGCGACGTCGGCGTCCAGCAGCGCCCGGCGGATCTCCCGGATCGTGGCGTCGACGTCGGCCTCGGACAGCCGCCCCTTGCCGCGCAGGTTCTTGAACGTCGCGGTCAGGCGGTCGGACAGGCTGGCGAACACCCCGTCAGCCTAACCGGCACGCCGGCGGCTCAGGCGCCGGGCAACGTCCCGGCGTCGACCAGCACCGCGATGGTCTGCGCCACCCGGGGCGGGCTGAGCGCCCCACCGCCGCGCTCGGACAGGTACAGAACGTCCACCGCCTGACCGGCGTGGGTGGCCACGTGCGCCGAGCGCAGGTCGATGCCCACCCCGGCCAGGGCGGTGCCGACGGCGTGCAGCAGCCCCGGCCGGTCCGCGGCCCGGACCTCGACCACCGTGGCCTCGGCCGAGGCGCCGCGGATCAGCACCACCCGCGGGCGCTCCGAGCGCGCCGAGGCCGGCCGGTAGCCGGAGTCGCGCCGGTGCAGCTGGTCCAGCACGGTCCGGTCGCCCTCGGCCAGCCGGCGCAGGCTGGTCTCCAGGGTGGCCGGCGCCGGCAGGTCCCGGCTGCGGTCGTCCACCCACCAGGTGTCCACCGCGACGTCCCGGCCGTCCGCGGAGGTCACGGTGCGGACCAGGGCGGACTTCACGGTCAGCCGGAAGGCGGCCAGCACGCCGGCGATGTCGGCCAGCAACCCGGGCCGGTCCAGGGCGACCACGGTGACCGCGTGCAGCTCGTCCAGGCCGGTCACCGCGACCCGGGGACGCCCGTCGGCCAGCACGGAGGCGACCAACGACTCCTCGGCGGCGCCGATCGGGGCCGGGCCGGGCGGAACCTCCCCGCGCAGCGCGGTCCGGGCCCGGTCGACCAGGTCGTCCACCAGCCGGGCGCGCCAGGCCGACCAGGCCGCCGGCCCGGCGGCCCGGGCGTCGCACTCGGTCAGCGCCCGGAGCAGGTCCAGCTCCTCGGACCGGCCCGCGACCGCGCCGACCAGGTCCTCCACGGTCCGCGGGTCGTCGGGGTCGCGGCGGGTGGCCAGCTCGACCAGGGTCAGGTGGTGGCGGACCAGCCGCTCGACGGTCTCGCAGTCGGCCAGCGGAAGCCCGGTCCGCCGGGCGGCCCGGAAGGCCAGCGGGGCGCCGACCGCGCTGTGGTCCTGCGCCCCGGGCAGCTTGCCGATGTCGTGCAGCAGCGCGGCGATCACCAGCAGGTCGGGCCGGCTGACCTCGCGCAGGAACTCCTGGGCGGTGACCACGGTCTCGATCAGGTGCCGGTCCACGGTGTGCCGGTGCACCGCGTTGCGCTGCGGGCGGTTGCGCACCCCGCTCCACTCCGGGATCCAGCGTGAGACCAGGCCGGCCAGGTCCAGGGACTCCCAGACCGGCACCAGCCCGCGGCCGCCGGCCAGGGCGTCCACCAGCAGCTCCCGGGCCGCCGACGGCCACGGCTCGGGCAGGTCCGGGCTGCCGGTGGCGAGGTGCTCGGTGGTCACCGGGGACAGCGGCAGACCGTGCCGGACCGCGATCGCCGCCGCCCGCAGCGGCAGCAGCGGGTCCGCGTCCGGGCTCTCCCCCACGCCCAGCACGACCTCCCCGTCGTGCTCGACCAGGCCGTGGCCCAGCGGGCGCAGCCTGGGCCGGCGCGGCCCGGGTCGCATCCGCCGGCTGGGCACCGACATCCGGGCCCGGCGCACGGTGGTGTCCAGGGCGTGCGCGACGACCCGGCCGGCCTGCGCCACCTCGGCCAGCAGCTCGTCGGCGTCGTGCACCCCGCAGGTCACCGCGACGGCGTCCTGCTCGGCCAGCATCAGGCGGTCCACGGGGCGGCCGGTCACGGTGTGCAGAGCGTCACGGATGTCCAGCAGCCGGGTGTGGGCGGCGTCCAGGTCGGCGCCGTGCGGGCGGTCGGTGACCCAGCTGGCCACCAGGGCGCGCAGCACCGTGACGTCGCGCAGGCCGCCCCGGGCCTCCTTCAGGTCCGGTTCCAGCCGGTAGGCCAGCTGGCCGAAGCGCTCGGCCCGCTCGGCCAGGGTGTCGAACAGCGGGGCCAGCCGCCGACGGATCCCGCCCCGCCAGTCCGAGAGCAGGGTGGCCCGGGTCCGGACCACCAGCGCCTGGTCGCCGGCCACCGGGCGCAGGTCCAGCAGCCCGACCGCGGCGGACAGGTCGGAGGCGGCCACCTCGCGGCACTGGGTGGGGGTGCGCACCGCGTGGTCCACCCGCAGGCCGGCGTCCCACAGCGGGTAGAACAGCCGGTTGGCCAGCTCACCGACGCCGTCGGCGTCCAGGGTCCGGCCGTCGTGCACGAGCACCAGGTCCAGGTCGCTCATCGGGCCGGCGTCCCCGCGCGCCACCGAGCCGACCACGGCCAGCGCGATCCCCTCGGTGATCCCCGCGGTCGGCGTGCCCTCCTGCTGCACCGCGTTCTGCCAGGTGCGGGCCAGGGTGGACTCCACCATGGTGGTCAGGGCCTGGCGGCGCTGCGGACCCGGGGCGTCCGAGCGCAGGGCGAGCGCCAGCCGCTCCCGGCGCAGGTCCCGGCCGGCCGCCAGGGATTCGGCATCGGTGTCGGTCATCAGATCCTTCGTCGGCTCTCACGCGGAGCCCCCGGGGCCGGCGTGCTGGAGATGGTACGGAACGTCACCGGAGGACGGCCGAAGGCGGCCCCGTCCCGATCTTCCGGGACGGGGCCGCCGGGCCTCAGAGCGCGTCCACGCCCCGCTCGCCGGTGCGCACCCGGACCAGGTCGTCCACCGGGACGACCCAGACCTTGCCGTCACCGATCCGACCGGTCTGGGCGCTCTTGACCACCACGTCCACGACGTCGACCGCGTCGGCGTCGTCGACCAGGACCTCCAGGCGCACCTTCGGCACCAGGTCGACGGTGTACTCCGCGCCCCGGTAGACCTCGGTGTGACCGCGCTGGCGGCCGTAGCCGTTGGCCTCGGTGACCGTCATCCCCTGGACGCCGAACGCCTCCAGGGCGGCCTTCACCTCGTCGAGCTTGTGCGGCTTGATGATCGCGGTGATCAGCTTCATGCGCGGACCTCCTCGTTCCCGGTGCTGGACAGGGCGGCGTGCCGGGGCATCCCGCTCGCCGCGCTGTTGAACTCGTACCCGGACTCGGCGTGGATGGCCACGTCGATGCCGGACACCTCGTCCTCCGGATCGACGGTGAAGCCCATCGTCCGGTCGATGGCCAGGCCGAGGATGAAGGTGATCACGAAGGAGTAGGCCAGGACGGCCACCGCCGCGATCGCCTGCTTGCCGAGCTGGACCGCGTCGCCGCCCTCGAACAGCCCGGCCGGGCCGCCGGTCACCGTGCTGGTGGCGAAGAAGCCGATCAGCAGGGTGCCGATGATGCCGCCGACCAGGTGCACCCCGACCACGTCGAGGGAGTCGTCGAAGCCGAAGCGGAACTTCAGGCCGACGGCGTAGGCGCAGGCGGCACCGGCGATCAGCCCGATGATGATGGCGCCGATCGGGTTGACCGAGCCGCAGGCCGGGGTGATGGCCACCAGGCCGGCGACCGCCCCCGAGGCCACGCCCAGGGTGGTGGAGTGCCCGTCCCGGAACTTCTCGACCACGATCCAGGCCATCGCCGCCGCGGCGGTGGCGACCTGGGTGTTCATGAAGGCGACCGAGGCCAGCCCGTTGGCGGCCACCGCCGAGCCGGCGTTGAAGCCGAACCAGCCGAACCACAGCAGACCGGCGCCGAGCAGCACGAACGGCAGGCTGTGCGGGCGGGTGGGCTCCTTGGGCCAGCCGATCCGCTTGCGCAGCACGAGGGCCAGGGCCAGCCCGGCGGCGCCGGCGTTGATGTGCACCGCCGTCCCACCGGCGAAGTCCAGGGCACCCAGACGGTCGGCGATCCAGCCACCCTGGCCACCGTTGAAGTAGAACACCCAGTGCGCCACCGGGAAGTAGACGATGGTCGTCCAGATGGTCATGAACACCACCCAGGCGCCGAACTTGACCCGGTCGGCGATCGCCCCGCTGATCAGCGCCGGGGTGATGATGGCGAACATCAGCTGGAAGGCCGCGAAGGCCAGGGTGGGCAGCTGCTGGTTGTTCGTGGTCGCCAGGGTGGCGTTGATCGTGTCCTTGAGCCCGATGTTGTCGAGCGTGCCGATCAGCGGGTTGGTGCCGGTGAAGGCGAGGGAGTAGCCGAACAGCACCCACAGGATGCTGACCACCCCGATGCAGGAGAAGCTCATCATGATCATGTTGAGGACGCTCTTGGTCCGGACCATGCCGCCGTAGAAGAACGCCAGGCCCGGCGTCATCAACAGCACGAGGGCCGAGCTCGTGAGCATCCAGGCTGTGTCGCCGTTGGCGACGGGTGTGTCCGCGGCGAGGAACGCCATGCTGGCGCTGACCATCCGCACCCCTTCTGTCGGGCGACGGGCCAGACCCGTCGCAGCTGGAGGCTGTTCGGCCGGTCCTGGTCGGACGGGCGCTGCACAGAAACGTCCCGGCTGCCGGTTACGTGATCACGCGCGCGGTGTTACGGACGTGTGACGGAAACCGGCCCGATGTGAAACCTGGGTGTCCGATCGCCCGATCGGAGGACGCCCGGCACCGTTGGTCAAACTCCGATCACCCAGGATGAGGACGACCCGACGCGGGTCGAGACCGCCCGACCCCTCAGGCCAGGAGGGCGTCGACGAAGGCGGCGGCGTCGAAGGGAGCCAGGTCGTCGGCCCCCTCGCCGAGGCCGACCAGCTTGACCGGGACGCCGAGCGTGCGCTGCACGTTGACCACGATGCCGCCCTTGGCCGTGCCGTCCAGCTTGGTCAGCACGATCCCGGTGACCGCCACCACCTCGGAGAACACCTTGGCCTGCTGCATGGCGTTCTGGCCGGTGGTCGCGTCCAGCACCAGCAGCACCTCATCGATGGTCGCCTGCTTCTCCACCACCCGCTTGATCTTGCCGAGCTCGTCCATCAGGCCGACCTTGTTCTGCAGCCGGCCGGCGGTGTCCAGCAGGACGACGTCGGCCTCGCCCTCGGTACCGGCCCGGACGGCGTCGAAGGCCACCGCGGCCGGGTCGGCGCCGTCCCGGTCGCTGCGCACGGTCGGCACCCCCACCCGCTCGCCCCAGGTCTGCAGCTGGTCGGCGGCCGCCGCCCGGAAGGTGTCCGCCGCGCCCAGCACGACGTCCTTGTCGTCGGCCACCAGCACCCGGGCCAGCTTCCCGACCGTGGTCGTCTTGCCCGACCCGTTCACCCCGACCACCAGCACGATCGCCGGTCGCCCGTCGTGCCGGTCCACCGCCAGCGACCGGTCCAGCCCGGGGTCGACCAGGGCCAGCAGCTCCTCGCGCAGCATCGCCTTGACCTGCTCGGGCTCGCGGCTGCCGAGCACCGTCACCTTGGCCCGCAGCCGGTCCACCAGCTCGGTGGAGGCGTCCACCCCCACGTCGGCCAGGATCAGGGTGTCCTCGATCTCCTCCCAGGTCCCCTCGTCGATGGTGTCCCGGGAGAGCAGGGCCAGCAGGCCACGGCCCAGCGCGCTGTTCGAACGGGCCAGCCGGGCCCGCAGCCGGACCAGCCGCCCCGCGGACGGCTCGGGCAGCTCGATCCGCCGCTCCGGCTCCTCAAGCAGCTCCGGCGGCGCCTGCGCCTCCGGCAGGCTGAGTGAGTCCACCGTCCGGGTGGCGGTGTCCCGCGGCACCTCGGCGTCGTCACCGACCCCGGGCAGCCGGTCGGCCGGTGGCGGCGGCGGGATCGGCGGGACGTCCCGCCGGCCCCGGCCGGACAGCAGGGCGAAGCCCCCGACGCCCAGCGCGGCCACCAGGATGATGACGCCCACCACGATGCTCAGCGGATCGAAGCCCACCACGAACCCTTCCCCGGCCAGTCGGCCTGCTCGAGTCGGCCGCGCAGGGCCGGTGTCCGGTTGGACCCTACGGGACGGCGGGCGGGCGGGTCAGTGCGAGACGTGCTCCCGGCGGCGCTCCGCCTCCGCCTCGGCCTGCCGGCGGCGACCCTGGGCGAAGGAGCGTCCCATCTCGGCCCGCAGCGCGTGCAGGCGCAGCTGGACCTGGTCGGCGCGCTCGACCGTCCACCGGGTAAAAGGGTGCGCCTGGTCACCCTGCCGGGCCAGGGAGGCGCGCAGCTCGGGCAGGGAGACCAGGGTCAGCACGACACCGGCCGCCAACAGGGCGATGACCAGGCAGACCAGGACAGCGATCATGCTCCCCAGGGTGCTACGCCGACCTGGGGCCAAGCCGTGCGACACGCCACGACGCCATGGGAGAAAACTCCTGTCCGTGTTCGTGGCGCAACGCGTGGTCAGGCCGGCTGGTCCTCCCGCAGGCGCTGGCTGACCACCGTGGTGACGCCGTCACCGCGCATGGTGACCCCGTACAGGGCGTCGGCGATCTCCATGGTGCGCTTCTGGTGGGTGATCACGATCAGCTGGCTGGACTCGCGCAGCTCCTCGAAGATGGTCAGCAGCCGGCCGAGGTTGGTGTCGTCCAGCGCCGCCTCCACCTCGTCCATCACGTAGAACGGGCTCGGCCGGGCCTTGAAGATGGCGACCAGCAGGGCGACGGCAGTCAGCGAGCGCTCCCCGCCCGACAGCAGGGACAGCCGCTTGACCTTCTTGCCGGGCGGGCGGGCCTCGACCTCGATCCCGGAGGTGAGCATGTCGTCCGGGTCGGTCAGCACCAGACGACCCTCGCCGCCGGGGAACAGCCGGGCGAAGACGCCGACGAACTGCTCGGCGGTGTCCTGGAAGGCCTGGCTGAAGACCTGCTCGACCCGCTCGTCGACGTCCTTGACGATCTCCAGCAGGTCCGTGCGGGAGGCCTTGAGGTCGGCCAGCTGCTGGGTCAGGAACGTGTGCCGCTCCTCCAGCGCCGCGAACTCCTCCAGGGCCAGCGGGTTGACCGTGCCGAGCAGCGCCAGCGCCTTCTCCGCCGCACGCAGCCGCTTCTCCTGCTCGACCCGCACGTAGGGCCGCGCGGCCGGGCCGGGCTGGTCCGGGCCGGGCCGGTCCGTCGGCGGCACGTCCTGGTGCGGGCCGTACTCCTCGACGAGCACCTGCGGGTCCAGGCCCAGCTCGCTCAGCGCCCGTTCCCGCAGGCCGTCCAGCCGCAGCCGCTGCTCGGCCCGGGCGACCTCGTCGCGGTGCACGCTGTCGGTCAGCCGGCCGGCCTCCTGCCCGAGCTCGGCCACCTGGCCGCGCAGCGCGGCCAGGCCGGACTCCAGCTCGGCGCGCCGGGCTGTCGCCTGCTCCCGGGCCACCTCGGCCAGCTCGACGGAGACCGCGAGCCGGTCCAGCGCGTAGCGGGCCGCCGCCAGCACGGCACCGGCCGTCCGGGCCTGCCGTTCCCGGCGCTGCTCGGCCGCGGCCGCGCGGGCCCGCGCGGTGCGTTCCTGCGCGGCGGCCGACCGCAGGGCGGCCGCCCGGCCGCTGGTGGCCCGGGCCCGTTCCTCCAGGGTGCGCAGGGCCAGCCGGGCCTCCAGCTCCGCGGCCCGGGCGGCGGCCGAGGCCTGCGCGAGCCGGTCGCGCTCGGCGGTGGAGGGCTCGCCGTCACCGGCCTCCGCGGGCGCCTGCTCGGCGGCCGCCAACCGGCCGGCCAGCTCCTGCAGCTCGGCGCCGTCCCGGCCGACGGCCTCCTGCAGACCCGCCAGCGCGACGCGCTGCCGCTCGGCCTCGGCCCGCGCCGCCCGGGCGGCCGAGCTCAGCTGGCCGAGCTGCTCGGCCACCCCGGCCAGCCGGGCGTCGGAGTCGTGCAGCGCCGCGAGCGCCGCCTCGACGCGCTCGGCCGCGGCCGCCCTGCGGGCCTGAGCGCCGGCCAGGGCGAACCGGGCCTGCTCCAGGGCCGCCCGGGCGGCCTGCTCGCGATCGGTGGCCTCGTCGACGGCGGCCTGCACCTCCAGGGCGGAGGCCGATGAGGGTGAGCCGCCCTCCATCGACACGGCGGTCACCACGTCGCCGTCCGCGGTGACGGCGGTCAGGGCGGGGTCGGCGGCCACCACCTGCCGGGCGGCGGGCAGGTCGGCGGTGACCACCACCCCGGCCAGCGCGTGCTGCAGGGCCGCCATCACCTCCGGCTGCGCGGTGACCAGGTCGGCCGCCGGCTGGGCGCCGGCCGGCAGCCCGGCAGGGTGAGCTTCCTCATCTCTGGCAGTGGGCGTGGTCGGCCCGGCGGTCGGCGGCCCGCCGACCACGAGCAGCGCGGCGCGACCGGCGTCGGACTCCCGCAGCCGCACCAGGGCCTGCTCGGCCGGCCCGGACCCGCTGACCAGGACGCCGTCGGCCAGCGCGCCGAGCGCGGCGGCCAGCGCGTTCTCCCAGCCGGGCCGGACGGTGAGCGCCCCGGCCAGAGGACCGATCACACCGTCCTGACCGCCGTCGGTGGGTGGGCCGTCGTCGGCCTGGTCGCCGAGCAGCGCAGCCGCACCGTCCTTGCGCCGCAGTCCCAGGGCCAGCGCCTCCCGCCGGGCGCTCCAGGTGGCGCGTTCCTGCTCGGCGTCGCGCTCGTGGGCCCGGCTGCGGGCCAGGTCGGCGTCGGTCTCGGCGAGCTCGGCGGCCGCCTGCTCGTGCTCGAGGTCCAGGTCGCGCTCGCCGGCCTCCGCCCCGGCCACCTGGCTCTCCAGGGTGAGGAACTCCCGCTGCGCCGCCTCGGCGCGCTGCTCGGCCTCGGTGATCGCGGCGGCCAGCCGGGCCGTCTCCTCCTGGCCGGCCTCCAGCCGGCTGCGCCGGGCCGCGACCTGCCCGGACAACCGGGCCAGGCCCTCCCGGCGGTCGGCCGCCGCCCGCACCAGGGCGGCCAGCCGGCGCTGCTCCGCGCTCTCCTGCTCCTCCGCGCCCGCCCGGTCGGCCACCGCCGCGTCCAGCACCTGCTGGGCGGCCGCGACCCGCTCGGCCAGCTCCTGCTCGGCCTGCTGCGCGCTGCGGGCCCGGGCCTCCAGCTCCTCGGGGTCGGTGCCCGGTGCCCGCTCGGTGCGGGCCTCGGTCAGCAGCCGCTGCCGGTCGGCGGCCAGCGACGCCGTCCCGGCGAGGCGTTCGCGCAGCCCGGCGAGCCGGTACCAGGTGTCCTGGGCGGCCGCCAGCGTCGGCGCCGCCTGGGCGAGCGCGCCCTCCTGTCCGGCCAGCTCCTCGGCCCGCTCGGCCAGCAGCTGCTCCACCTGCTGCTTGCGCTGCCGGGCCGCGCTCTGGTCGGCGGCGTCCGCCTCGATCCGGCTCTGCAGCTGGACCAGGTCGTCGGCCAGCAGCCGGGCCCGGGCGTCCCGCAGGTCCGCCTGCACGACCTGGGCCCGGCGGGCGACCTCGGCCTGCCGGCCGAGCGGCTTCAGCTGCCGGCGGATCTCGCTGGACAGGTCGGCCAGCCGGGTCAGGTTGGCCTCCATCGCGTTCAGCTTGCGCAGCGCCTTCTCCTTGCGCCGCCTGTGCTTGAGCACCCCGGCCGCCTCCTCGATGAAGGCGCGGCGATCCTCCGGGGTGGCGTGCAGCACCGCGTCCAGCTGCCCCTGCCCGACGATCACGTGCATCTCCCGGCCGATCCCGGAGTCCGACAGCAGCTCCTGGATGTCCAGCAGCCGGCAGCCCTGCCCGTTGATCGCGTACTCGCTGCCTCCGGAGCGGAACATCGTCCGGGAGATGGTGACCTCGGCGTACTCGATCGGCAGCGCGCCGTCGGTGTTGTCGATGGTCAGGCTGACCTCCGCCCGGCCCAGCGGCGGCCGCCCGGAGGTGCCGGCGAAGATGACGTCCTCCATCTTGCCGCCGCGCAGGCTCTTGGCCCCCTGCTCGCCCATCACCCAGGCCAGCGCGTCCGCCACGTTGGACTTGCCGGAGCCGTTCGGCCCGACCACGCAGGTGATCCCCGGTTCCAGCCGCAGCGCGGTCGCCGAGGCGAAGGACTTGAAGCCGCGCAGGGTCAGCGACTTGAGGTACACGCGTCTCCTCGCCGGTCGAGGCCGCCCGGCGGGGCCGGGCAGCCGGTGGTGGTGCGCTCGGGCGGGGAAGGTCCGCCCACCGTAACCCACCGGCCGGAGCACGAGCGGGCACCCGCCGGCGGCGTGTCGGGCGCCTCAGGCCTCCCGGAAGCCGCTCACCCCGGTCGGCTCGGACCAGCGGTGGGTGACCGAGGTCACCCGGCCCGGCCGGGGTCGCCAGCTCCGCGACGCGCCGGGCGCGGCGGCCCGGGCCGGCCGCTCGGACAGCAGCGCCAGCAGCTCCTCCAGACCGGCCCGCGGCCCCTCCGCGACCACCTCGACGCGACCGTCGTCCAGGTTGCGCGCCACGCCCGCCAGGGCCAGCTCCAGCGCGCGTGAGCGGGTCCACCAGCGGAACCCGACGCCCTGGACCTGACCGGTGACCCACACGGTGAGCCGGGCTTCGGGCTGCATCGGGCCAGCCTAGGCACCGGGCGCAGGTGAGGTGCGGCACACAGGCTCCGGGACGGAGGTCCCGGCGGGTGCCCGGCCGGCCGGCCGTAGTTTTCCTCGAGCGGCGCCCACGGCCGCGCCGAACGACTGGAGACCGCCCGTGAACGCGCTCGACCTGGACCGGTGGCAGTTCGCCGTCACGACCGTCTACCACTTCATCTTCGTGCCGCTGACCATCGGTCTGGCCCCGCTGGTGGCGATCATGCAGACCTTCTGGGTGCGCACCGGTCAGCAGCGCTGGCTGCGGCTGACCAGGTTCTTCGGCAAGCTGTTCCTGATCAACTTCGCGATCGGGGTGGTGACCGGGATCGTTCAGGAGTTCCAGTTCGGGATGAACTGGAGCGAGTACTCCCGGTTCGTCGGGGACGTGTTCGGCGCCCCGCTGGCGATGGAGGCGCTGGTCGCCTTCTTCCTGGAGTCCACCTTCCTCGGCCTGTGGATCTTCGGCTGGGACCGGTTGTCCAAGCGGGTGCACCTGGCCACCATCTGGCTGGCCGCGATCGGCACCAACCTGTCCGCCTACTTCATCATCGCGGCGAACTCGTTCATGCAGCACCCGGTCGGGGTGCGGTACAACCCCGACACCCGGCGGGCCGAGCTGGCCAGCATCCGCCAGGTACTGACCAACAGCACGACGCTGGCCGCCTTCCCGCACGTGATCACGGCCGCGTTCCTGACCGCGGGCACCTTCGTGGCCGGCATCGCGCTGTGGCAGATGGTGCGTCAGGCCCGCGCCGGCCGCGCCGAGGAGGCCCGCGTGTACCGGCCGGCGGTGGCGCTGGCCCTGGTCGTGATGGTGCTGGCCGGGGCCGGGGTGGCGATCACCGGGGACCAGCAGGCCAAGCTGATGTTCGCCCAGCAGCCGATGAAGATGGCCGCGGCCGAGGCGCTGTGCGGCACCGAGACCGGCGCCGGGTTCAGCCTGTTCGCGGTCGGTGACCTGAACAACGCCTGCCAGGTGCGGACCGTCAACGTCCCGGGCCTGACCTCCTGGCTGGCCACCGGCGACACCGGCGCCACCCTGACCGGGGTCAACGACCTGAACACCGAGTACCAGAGCCGGTACGGCCCCGGTGACTACAAGCCGATGCTGGCGCTCACCTACTGGAACTTCCGGCTGATGATCGGGTTCGGGATCGGCGCCGTCGTGGTCGGCCTCCTCGGCCTGGCCCTGCTGCGCCGGCGCGGCACGCCGACCGGCGTCTGGGTGGGCCGGCTGGCCGTCATCGGGCTGATGACCCCGTTCCTGGCCAACCTGACCGGCTGGATCTTCACCGAGGTCGGCCGTCAGCCCTGGGTGGTGGCGCCCAACCCGACCGGCGACCCGCGGATCCGGTTCCTGACCTCCCAGGCCGCCTCGCCGACCGTGGACGTCGCGTCCGTGGCCATCTCGCTGACCGTCTTCACCCTCCTGTACGGCGGGCTCGCGGTGCTCTGGTCGACGCTGATGCGCCGGTACGCGCTGGAGGGTGCACCGACCCTCGAGGCCGCTTCCGACGAGGACACCGACCAGGCCCCGCTGGCCTTCGCCTACTGACCCGCCATCGACCTGCGCATCGCCCCAGAGGAGCACGACCGTGACGCTCTACGCCTTCCAGGTGATCTGGTTCCTCCTGATCGCCGTCCTGTGGACCGGCTACCTCGTGCTGGAGGGGTTCGACTTCGGCGTCGGCATGCTGCTGCCCGTGCTGGGCCGCGACGACCGCGAGCGCCGCGTGCTGATCAACACGATCGGCCCGGTCTGGGACGGCAACGAGGTCTGGCTGCTGACCGCGGGCGGGGCGATGTTCGCGGCCTTCCCGCTGTGGTACGCGACCGTGTTCTCCGCCTTCTACCTGCCGCTGCTGCTGGTCCTGGTCGGCCTGATCGTGCGCGGGGTGGCCTTCGAGTGGCGCGGCAAGATCGACGACCCGGGCTGGCGGGCCTGGGCCGACCGCGCGATCGTGGTCGGCTCGTGGCTGCCGGCGGTGCTGTGGGGGGTCGCCTTCGGCTCGATCCTGGGCGGGGTGCAGGCGCAGGACGTCAGCTCCGGGCCGTTCGCCGTCCTGCTCGGTGCGCTGAACCCGTACTCCCTGCTGACCGGGGCGACCACCGCGCTGCTGTTCGCGCTGCACGGAGCCGTCTTCCTGGCCCTGCGCACCACCCAGGAGCTGCGCGCCCGCGCGGTGCGCACCGCTTCCGCCCTGGCCGGGCCCACCCTGCTCGTCGGCGGGCTCTGGGCGCTGTGGACCCAGCTGGCCCACGGCAAGGCCTGGACCTGGGCCGTCGTCCTGGTCGCTGCCGCCGGGCTGGCGTCCGCGGTGCTCGCCACCCGCGCCGGGCGCGAGGGCCGGGCCTTCGTCTCGACCACCGTGGTCACCGTCGCCGCGGTCGTGCTGATCTTCGGGGCGCTGTTCCCGCTCCTGCTGCCGGTGCTCGGCGGGACGTCGCTGACCGTCCAGAACGCCTCCTCCACCCAGCACACGCTCACCGTGATGACCTGGGTGGCGGTGGCGCTCACCCCGCTGGTGCTGGCCTACCAGGGCTGGACCTACTGGGTCTTCCGGCGCCGGATCGGGCTGTCGGCCATCCCGGCGGGGACCGGCCTGCCGCGTCTGCCGCGGGTGCCCGGTCAGCGCCGTCAGCCGGCGCTGGCCGGTCTGCCCCGGCCGCGGGCGGACCTGGGGCCGAGCGATGACCCGGGCCGCAGCCCGGAGGTCGACCAGCCCGAGCAGCCCGAGCAGCCCGAGCAGCCCGGCAGCCCGGCCGTCCCGGTTCCGGCCGCGGGGCCTGACCGGATGGCGACGACCACCACCCGGGCAGCCGGCCGCGCCCGCTCGAGCGCCGGCGCCCGCTCGGTCCGCCCGCTCGACCCGCGCCTGCTGCGCCACGCCCGGGCGGCCCGCAGCTACGTCGCGCTGACCGCCGCGCTGGGCGGGGTGAGCACCGCCCTGGTGGTGACCGGGGCGCTCGCCCTGGCCCGGGTGGTCGCCCAGGTCAGCCAGGGCCGCGCCACCGTGGCCACCCTCGGCCCGGAGCTGGCCCTGCTCGCGGTGGTGGCCGGGCTGCGGGCGGTGACGTCGTGGGCCCAGGACCGGTACGGCCACCGGGCCGCCACCGCGGTGATCGGCCAGCTGCGCCAGCAGGTGCTGGACCGGCTGGTCCGGCTCGGCCCGGCCGCCCTGGACGGTGACCGCGGGCCGGCCTCGGCCGTCCTGCTCACCCGCGGCCTGGACGCCCTGGACGGCTACCTGACCCGCTACCTGCCTCAGCTCCTGCTGGCCGCCACGCTCACCCCGGCCGTGCTGCTGGTCATCGCGGTGCAGGACCCGCTGTCGGCGGCCGTGATCGCCCTGACCCTGCCCCTGATCCCGCTGTTCATGGTGCTGGTCGGGCTGGCCACCGCCGCCCAGGCCGACCGCCGGCTGGCCAGCATGCAGCGCCTGGGCGGGCAGCTGCTGGACCTGGTGGCCGGACTGCCCACGCTGCGGGCGCTGGGCCGCGAGCACGGCCAGGCCCGGCGCGTGCAGGAGGTCGGTGAGGCCTACCGGCGGGCCACGATGCGCACCCTGCGCACCGCGTTCCTGTCCGCGATGGTGCTGGAGGGACTGACCACGCTGTCGGTGGCGCTGGTCGCGGTCGGCATCGGCCTCCGGCTGGTCTACGGCCACCTGGACCTGCAGACCGGGCTGGCCGTGCTGGTGCTCGCCCCGGAGGTGTTCGCGCCGCTGCGGATGGTGGGCGTGCACTACCACGCCAGCGCCGACGGGCTGGCCGCGTCCGGGGCCGCGTTCGAGACCCTGGCGCTGCCGGTGCCCGAGCGGGGCCGGCGGCCGGCGCCGGACCTGCGCACCTGCCGGCTGCGCTGGCGCTCGGTGTCGGTGACCCGCCCGGGCCGCAGCCGGATGGCCCCGGCCGGGCTGGACGCCGAGGTGGGGCCGGGCGAGGTGCTGGCGCTGGCCGGGCCGAACGGCGCCGGCAAGTCCACCGCCGTCCAGGTCCTGCTGGGGCTGCGCGCCGCCGACCGCGGCGCGCTCGTCGTGCAGCCCCTGGACCGGCGGGACCAGCCCGAGCTCGACCTGCGGGAGCTTGACCCGCAGACCTGGTGGGCGCAGATCGCGTGGGTGTCCCAGCAGCCCGTGCTGGTGCCCGGGACGATCGCCGACAACGTGCTGGCCGGCGCCCCACCCGCCGCCCGGCAGGCGCTGGCGGTGGCCGCCGCGGCCACCGGGCTGGCGGAGGTGGTCGCCTCGCTGCCGCAGGGCTGGTCGACCCGGGTCGGCAACGGCGGCTTCGGGCTGTCCGCCGGGCAGCGTCAGCGGGTGGCCCTGACCAGGGCGCTGGTCAGCGACCGGCAGCTGCTGGTCCTGGACGAGCCCACCGCGCACCTGGACGCCGACTCCGAGACCGCGGTGCACGCGGCCGTGCTGGCCGCCCGGCGGGCCGGGCGCACCGTGGTGCTGGTCGCCCACCGCAGCTCGCTGCTGGCGCTGGCCGACCGCGTCGTGCAGGTGCGGGACGCGCCGGCGCCGGCCGCGCCCGCCGACGGCGCGGCCTGCGCCTGGGCCCTGCGATGAGCCCCCGGCGACCGGCCGCCAGCCGTCCGCCGTGGCTGCCCGCGGTCAGCCGCGACCCGCTGCTGCGCGCGGTGGCCGCCCTGCAGGTGGACCGGCTGCGGACCGCGGCGGCGGTGCTCGCCGGGGTCGCTGCCCTCGGCAGCGCGGTGGCGCTGATGGCGACCTCGGGCTGGCTGATCGCCCGGGCCGCCCAGCACCCGCCGGTGCTGTACCTGGAGGTCGCGGTGGTGGCGACCCGCGCGTTCGGGATCGGCCGCGGCGTGCTGCGCTACACCGAGCGGCTGGTCTCCCACGACGTCGCGCTGCGCGGGGTGGTGAGGCTGCGCACCAGGCTCTACCGGGGGCTGGCCGGCGCCGATCCGGCGGTGGCCGCCGGTCTGCGTCGCGGTGACCTGCTGGCCCGGGTCGGGGCCGACGTCGACGCGGTGGCGGACGTGCTGGTCCGCGGTCTGCTGCCGATCGCCGTCGGCGCCCTGACCGCCGTCGCGACGGTCGCCTTCCTGACCTGGGTGCTGCCCGCGGCCGGCGCCGCCCTGGCCGTCGGCCTGCTGCTCGCCGGGGTGGGCGCCCCGTGGCTGGCCGCGCGGTCGGCGATGCGGGCCGAACGGGAGGCCGCCCAGGCCCGGTCGGCGATCAGCAGCCAGGTGATGACCGTCCTGGACGGGTTGCCCGAGCTGCTGGTCGCGGGCCGCGCCACCGACCAGGTCTGCCGGGTCCAGCGGTGGGACGCGACGCTGGCCGACCGGCTGGACGCCGCGGCCCGGCCGGCGGCGCTCGCCGCCGGGCTGAGCACGCTGGCCACCGGCGGCGCCGCCCTGGCCTGCCTGTGGCTGGGCGCCGGAGCCGTCACCGACGGGCGACTGGCGCCGGTGATGCTCGCCGTGCTCGCGCTGACCCCGATCGCGGCGGCCGAGGCGGTCAGCGGGCTGCCGGCCGCCGCGGTCAGCCTGGTCCGGGCCCGGGTGGCCGCCGGCCGGGTCGTGCAGCTGCTGGACGCCGCCGACGGCCCAGCGCTCGCTCCGTCCGTGCCTGCCGCCCCATCCGTGCCTGCCGCCCCATCCGTGCCTGCCGCCCCGTCCGGGCCTGCCGCCCCGTCCGTGCCCCTCTCGCCGTCCGGGCCCTTCTCGCCGTCCGGGCCTGCCGGGCCGGGGGCCGGCGTGCGGGTGCGGGCCCGCGGGCTGACCGTGGGCTGGCCGGGCCGGCCACCGGCGCTGACCGGCGTCGACCTGGACCTTGAGCCGGGCGAGCGGGTGGCGGTCGTCGGCCCGTCCGGGGCCGGCAAGACCACGCTGCTGCTGACCCTGGCCGGCCTGCTGCCCCCGCTGCACGGACGGCTCGAGATCGCCGTCGCCGGCCCGGGGCCGACCTGCTGGCAGCCGGTGACCGGGCTCGACCCAGCCGAGGCCAGGGCGATGCTCAACCTGACCGCGCAGGACGCGCACGTCTTCACCACCACCGTGCGGGAGAACCTGCGGGTGGCCCGGCCGGGCTGCCCGGACGAGCCGCTGCTGGGCGCCCTGCGGGCCGTCGGCCTGGGCCGCTGGCTGGACGGGCTGGACCAGGGGCTGGACACCCCGCTGGGCTCCGGCGGGCAGGGCCTGTCCGGCGGTGAGCAGCGCCGGCTGCTGCTGGCCCGGGCCCTGCTCACCGGCGCGCCGGTGCAGTTGCTGGACGAGTCCGCCGAGCACCTGGACCCGGCCACCGCCGACGTCCTGGTCGGCGACCTGCTCGGCGCCCGGCCGATGCTGGACGAGCAGGCCGGCGTGGTGCTGGTCACCCACCGGGTCAGTGGCCTGACCGGGGCCCGGGAGATCCTCGTCCTCGCCGACGGCACGGTGACCGCCCGCGGCCGGCACGACCAGCTGCTGGCCGGCTGCCCCGCCTACGCCCGGGCCTGGCAGGCTGAGGTGGTGGACGGCGCAGGCGCCGGCCAGGCCGAGCTGCTGCTGGGGGCGTGATGACCGGGTCCGGGCCGGGGATGGTGGACCGCAGGCTGCTCGACGCGATCGTCGGGGTCGCCGAGGGGCTGGAGCTGGAGCCCACGCTGCGCCGGATCGTGTCCGCCGCCGCCGATCTCACCGGGGCGCCGTACGCGGCGCTCGGCGTGCTCGGGGAGGACCGGCTGCACCGGGCCTTCGTGCACACCGGGATGGCTCCGGCGACGGTGGCCGCGATCGGCCACCTGCCCGAGGGGCACGGGGTGCTCGGCCACATCACCCGGGTCGGACGGCCGGTACGGGTGCCCGAGATCGGCCAGCACCCCGCCTCGGTCGGCTTCCCGGCGCACCACCCCCCGATGGGCAGCTTCCTGGGGGTTCCGGTGGGCATCGGCTCGCGGGTGATCGGCAACCTGTACCTGTCGGACAAGACCGGCGGGTTCAGCGCCGAGGACGAGGACGTCGTGGTGGCGCTGGCCGCGGCGGCCGCCGTCGCGGTGGAGAACGCCGAGCTGTTCGAGGCCGCCCGGCGACGTGGCGCCTGGGTACAGGCGGCGGCCGACCTGACCACCGCGATGCTGTCCGGCGCCGAAGAGGATGAGGCGCTGCAGCTGGTGGCCGCCCGGGCCCGCGAGCTCGGCGAGGCCGAGGTCTGTGCGCTGGTTCTGCCCTCCCTGGACGGGCAGCTGCTGGTCGAGCTGGCCGACGGCCCGGGCAGCCAGCAGCTGATCGGCAGTTCGTTGCCCGGCACGCTGCGGACCACGACCGAGCTGGCCGGGGGCCACGCCCTGCGGGTGCTGGACCTGTCCACCGAGCCCGCTCTGGCCGCGCCCCGGCTCAAGAGGTACGGCCCGGCGCTGTTCGTCCCGCTGGTCGTGGCGGCCAGCGAGCCGTGGGCTGCCGCCACCGCGCCGGAGGCCCCCGAACAGCTCGGCGTCCTGCTGCTGCTGCGGGGGCGCGGCGCACCGGCCTTCAACCAGGTCGACCAGGACACCGCCCGGACCTTCGGTGGGCAGGCCGCGCTGGCCCTGCAGCTCGCCCAGGCCCGCCGCCGCGGCGAGGAGGCCGAGCTGCTGGAGGAGCGGGCCCGGATCGCCCGAGACCTGCACGACCTGGTGATCCAGGAGCTGTTCGCGATGGGCATGCGGCTGCACCGGCTCGGTGAGGACGTGCCTGCGCCGGTCGCCGCCGACATCGCTGTGTCCCTGGAGTCGCTGGACCGGGCCGTGCGTCAGATCCGGTCCACGATCCGCTCGCTGCGCGACCCGCAGGAGCCCGGCGGGCTGGTCGAACGGCTGCACGCGCTGTGCGCCCGGTCCCGGTCCACGCTCGGGTTCGCCCCGACGGTGACCGTGCAGGCCCCTCCGGACTGGGACGTGGACGCCGTGGTCGGCCCGGACGTCGCCGACGACGCCATCGCCGTGGTTCGCGAGGGCCTGTCCAACGCCGCCCGGCACGCCCGGCCCGCACACGTCGCGGTGCAGCTCGCCGTGACCGAGGACGAGCTGCGGCTGAGCGTGCAGGACGACGGCACGGGCCTGGACCCCTCCCACCACCGGGGCAGCGGGCTGGACAACCTGGCCGAGCGCGCGCGCCGGCACCAGGGGTCCTTCAGCATCGACTCCCCCGCCGCCGGCGGCACCTGCCTGACCTGGCAGGTCCCCACCGCACCCTGACCTGCGGGATCGGTGCGCCCCAGGTCACCCGTGGGCGGTCCAGCCGGCGCCGCCACGCCGGGCGGCCACCCACGCCGCCGCCTGGGTCCTTCGCTTGAAGCCCAGCTTGGCCAGCAGACCGGTGACGTGGTTCTTGACCGTCTTCTCGGCCAGGCCGAGCCGGTCCCCGATCTCCCGGTTGGACAGCCCGGCCCCGATCAGCTCCAGCACCTTGCGCTCGGTCGGGGTGAGGGACTCCAGCGGGTCGTGGTGAGCGGCCTTGCGGCGGGCCAGGGAGCGCTCGTCGAGCAGGTTCCGGCCACCGGCCACGGCCCGGACCACGTCGGCGATCTCGGTGCCCCGCACCGTCTTCAGCACGAACGCCTGGGCGCCGACCGCCGCCGCGGCCTGCACCGCGTCCTCGTCGTCGAAGGAGGTCAGCACCACGCAGACCAGGCCGGGAAGCTGCTCGCGCAGCCGGCGCACGACGTCGATGCCGTTCCCGTCGGGCAGCTGCAGGTCGACGATCGCCACGTCGGGCCGGACGGCGGCCGACCGCCGCACGGCGTCGGTCACCGTGCCCGCCTCGGCCACCACGGTGAGCCCGGGGTCGGCGTCGACCACGTCCACGACACCGCGACGCACCACCTCGTGGTCGTCGACGACCATCACCCGGACCATGGCGCGGGACGCCTGAGTACCTGTGCCAGCTGCCATGGAGCCAGGTTAAGGGTCAGCTGACGCCCCCGGTAGGCCTCCGCTGGCACCGCGGGCAGCGGAAGGACGACCGGTTCATGAACGGCTCGCGCACGATCGCCGTCCCGCACCGCGGGCAGGGCCGGCCCTGCTGGCCGTACACGGCCAGCGACCGGTCGAAGTAGCCGCTGCGCCCGTTCACGTCCACGTACAGCGAGTCGAAGCTGGTCCCGCCCTCGGCCAGTGCCTCCAGCATCACCTCCTGGACCTCGCGCAGCAGGCCGCGGGCGGCCGGGGCCCCGATCCGGGCGCAGGGCCGGGCGTAGTGCATCCGGGAGCGCCACAGCGCCTCGTCGGCGTAGATGTTGCCGATCCCGCTGATCACGCTCTGGTCCAGCAGCACGCGCTTCACCCCGCTGCGCCGGGTCCGCAGCCGCAGCAGCGCGGCGCGCTCGTCGAGGTGGGGGTCCAGCGCGTCCCGCCCGATGTGCGCCACCGGCAGCGGCAGCACGGCGCGAGCAGGGTCCGGCGCGACCGGCGCCGAGCCCGGCAGGGCCGATCCCGGGGCCGGCGCCGAGGGGCCGGTGGGCAGGTCCGGGCCGTGGTGTCCCCCGGGCCGGCCGTCGGCGGTGGGAACCAGCGGCACCAGGGTGAGCCCGCCGAACATCCGCTGGTCCACGAACCGCAGCTCGCGGCCGGGCACGGCGCAGTCCCCCGACAGCCCTGCCCCGGACAACCCTGCCCCGGAGAGTCCGAGCCGGACCCGCAGGTGGCGCTCCGGCGGCGCGTCGGGCGGCTCCAGCAGCAGCTGCCCGCTCATCCCCAGGTGCGCCATCAGCGCCTCGTCGCCGTCCAGCTCCAGCCACAGGAACTTGCCGCGCCGGGCGACGGCCTGCACCGTCCTGCCTCGCAGCCGCGCGGCGAAGTCGGCCGGGCCCGCCTCGTGCCGTCGGACCGGCCGGGGGTGCAGCACCTCGACGTCGGTGATCGCGCAGCTCTCGACCCAGCGGGCCAGCCCGCGCCGGACCACCTCGACCTCCGGCAGCTCAGGCACGGACAGCCAGCTCAGCCATGCCTCAGCCGCGGCCGGGGGGCTGCTGGCCCGGACCGGTGGTCGACCCGTCCGTGGGGTCGTCGGTCGAAGCACCGGTCTGCTCGGTGGTCTGCTCGGTGGTCTGCTCGGTGGTCTGCTCGGTGGTCTGCTCGGTGGTCTGCTCGGTGGTCTGCTCGGTGGTCTGCTCGGTGGGCTGCTCGGCGCTCAGCGCCTCGAACGCGGCGGCCGCCGCGGACTGCTCGGCCTCCTTCTTGCTCCGCCCTGAGCCCGAACCCCGGCCCTGGCCGGCCAGCTCGACCTCGGCGTGGAAGACCTTCGCGTGGTCCGGGCCCTCCTCGCGCACCCGGTAGACGGGGGCGCCGACGCCCAGGCCGGCGCTGAGCTCCTGCAGGGAGGTCTTCCAGTCCAGCCCGGCCCCGAGCTCGGCGGAGGCGGCGATGAGCGGGTCCACCAGCCGGTGCACGGTCTGCCGGGCGACGTCGATGCCGTGCTGGAGGTAGACGGCACCGAGCAGGGCCTCGACCCCGTCGGCCAGGATCGAGGACTTGTCCCGGCCGCCACTGCTCTCCTCGCCCTTGCCGAGCCGCAGGTGCGCACCCAGGTCCAGGGTGCGGGCCACCTCGGCCAGGGCACGCATGTTGACCACCGCAGCCCGCAGCTTGGCCAGCTCGCCCTCGGGCCGGTCGGGGTGCCGCCGGTACAGCGCGTCGGTCACCACCAGGCCCAGCACGGAGTCGCCGAGGAACTCCAGCCGTTCGTTGGTGGGCAGGCCGCCGTTCTCGTAGGCGAAGGAGCGATGGGTCAGGGCCTGCTCGAGGACCTCGGGCGGAAGCTGCACCCCGAGGCCCTCGAACAGGTCCGCCGGGTCGGCCGCCGGCTGCTCCCCGTCCCGCCGCGAACGCTTGGTGCGCTCGCCCATGCCGACCTCAGAGGTCCTTGACCTTGCGGCCCTTGTACTCGAGGTAGAGCGGGGTGCCGGCGGCGTCGGTGACCACCCGGGCGTGGTGCGGACGGGTGTAGGTCACCTCACCGCGGCTGGCGGTGGTGGTCAGCGTCGCGGGCGTCGCCTTCCACTGAGCGCGGCGCGAACGCGTGTTGCTGCGCGACATCTTCCGCTTCGGGACGGCCACGATCAGCTCTCCTTCATCTTGTCGGTGGTCGGTGCCCCGCCCTCGCCGTCGGCGAGGAGGGACTGCAGCGCCGCCCACCGGGGGTCGACGTCCTGGTGGCTGTGCCCGGGATCTTCCGCCAGGCGTGCTCCGCAGACGGAGCACAGACCGGGGCAGTCGGGTGAGCACAGCGGTTGGAACGGCAGTTCGAGCACCACTGCGTCCCGCAGCGCGGGCTCGAGGTCGATCAGCTCGCCCTCCAGCTCACGCACGTCCTCGTCCTGCGTCGGTGTCGTGCGGTCGGGGTAGACGTACAGCTCCTGCAGCTCGACGTCCACGTCCTGCTCGACGTCACCCAGGCACCGCACGCACTCTCCGACCGCGTGGCCCTGTGCCGTGCCGGACACCAGGACCCCCTCCATCACCGCTTCGAGCCGAAGGTCCAGCTCGATGTCGGATCCGGCGGGTACGCCGATCACTTCGGTGCCGAGGTTGGCGGGGGCCTGCGCCTGGCGGTGCACCGTGGTCATGCGGCCGGGACGCCGTCCGAGCTCTCGGGTGTCGAGCACGAGCGGGGACCGGTGGTCGAGACGGATGGTGAACTCCCAGGTTGTACAGACGCGCCTTGCCCGGCCACGTCGCGAACGAGGCGAGGCCGAAGGTCAAGGCTAGCCGACCCCACCAGCAGGGCCCAAACCGGCGCCCGGGAGCTCACCGGCCCAGCCGTTGCCGCAGCGTCGGCAGAACGGCGTCCGGCACCAGACCGGTGACGTCGCCGCCGTGGCCGGCGACCTCCTTGACCAGGCTGGAGCTGACGTGCTCGAACCGCGGGTCACCGGCCAGGAAGACGGTCTCGACCCCGCTCAGGTGCCGGTTCATCAGGGCCATCGGCAGCTCGTAGGCGAAGTCGGTGCCGCCGCGCAGGCCCTTGACCACGGCCACGGCACCCACCCGGGAGCACAGGTCGACCAGCAGGCCGTCGCCGGCGGCCAGCACGCTGGTCCCGCTCGGGGCACCGCCGGGCAGGTCGGCCAACGACCGCCGGATGAGCTCCACCCGCTCCTCCGGGTCGAACAGCCCCCGCTTGCCCGGGTTGGCCAGCACCGCGACCAGCACCTCGTCGAACAGCGCGCCGGCCCGGACGATCACGTCGAGGTGGCCGGAGGTCAGTGGGTCGTAGGAACCGGGGCAGACGCAGCGGCGCACCCGCCGGACGCTAGCAGTCCACCGTCCACACCGTGGTCTCCCCGTAGCGGCGGCCGGCCCGCACCGACCAGCCGGCCGGCCAGTCGGGTTCCGGGGAGCGGGTGCTGCGTTCGACGACCACGGTGGCGTCCTGCGCCAGCCAGCCCTGCGCCAGCCGGCCCAGGACGGTGCCAAGCTCCGGCTCGGCCAGCGGGTAGGGCGGGTCGAGCAGGGCGAGGTCGTGCGGTGCGGGCTCGCGGCCCAGGAAACGGGCCACGGGTGCCTGCACGACACTGACCCCGGGCAGGCGCAGCGCCGCGGCGTTGGCCCGGGCGGCGGCGACCGCGGCCCGGCCGGAGTCGACCAGGACGACGGCGGCGGCGCCGCGGCTGGCGGCCTCCAGGCCGAGCGCGCCGGAGCCGCAGTACAGGTCCAGCACCCGGGCGCCGGTCAGCCGGCCCCGGGCCGCCAGCGCCGCGAACAGTGCCTCCCTGACCCGTTCGCTGGTCGGCCGGGTCGCCGTCCCGGTGGGCACCTGGAGCCGGCGGCCACCGGCCGTCCCGGCCACGATCCGCGTCATCCCCGCTCCAGGTAGTCCTCGGCGTCCCCGGCCAGCATCGCGGCGATCGCCGCGGACAGCGCCGGGTGATGCTCCAGGGTCGGATCCTGCTCGACCACCGCCCACGCCTGCTCGCGGGCCCGCTCGATCAGGTCCCGGTCGCGGGTGACCCGCAGCAGCCGCAGCCGGGAGGCGCTGCCGTGCTGACGAGCGCCCAGCACGTCGCCCTCCTTGCGCAGCTCCACGTCCAGCTCGGCCAGCTCGAACCCGTCCGTGGTGGCCGCCACCCGGGCCAGCCGCTCCAGCCCGGCGCTGCCCTCCTCGGCGTGGCTGACCAGCAGGCAGACCCCGGGTTCGCGACCGCGGCCCACCCGGCCGCGCAGCTGGTGCAGCTGGGAGACCCCGAACCGGTCGGCGTCCATCACCACCATCGCGGTCGCGTTCGGCACGTCGACGCCGACCTCGATCACCGTGGTCGCGACCAGCACGTCGACCCGGCCCGCGGTGAAGCCGGCCATCACCTGCTCGCGCTCCTCGGCCGGCATCCGGCCGTGCAGCACCTCGATCCGCAGCCCGGCCAGGGCCGGCTCGGCGCGCAGCTGCTCGACCAGCTCCAGGACGGCGTGGCCGGGCCGGCCCGGCGCCGGGGCGGCGCCGCCCGGTTCGTCGCCGTCAGCGGGCTCGAGCAGCTCCAGATCCTCCTCATCCTGCCCCTCGCCCCCGATCCGCGGGCAGACCACGTAGACCTGGCGACCACGGCCCACCTCCTCGGCCACCCGCCGCCAGGTCCGCTGCAGCCACGCGGGCCGGGTGGCGGCCGGCACCACGTGAGAGCTGATCCCGGCCCGGCCGGCCGGCAGCTCGGCCAGGGTCGAGGTGGCCAGGTCGCCGAACACGGTCATCGCCACCGTGCGCGGGATCGGGGTGGCGGTCATCACCAGGGTGTGTGGGGCGCTGCGGCCCTTGTCCCGCAGCGCGTCCCGCTGCTCGACGCCGAACCGGTGCTGCTCGTCGACGACGACCAGACCGAGGTCGGCGAAGCCGACCCGGGACTGCAGCAGGGCGTGCGTGCCGACCACGATCCCGGCCTGCCCGGAGGCGATCTCGAGCAGCGCCGCACGCCGCGCAGCGGCCGGCATCGACCCGGTCAGCAGCGCCACCCGGGTGGACTGCTCGGCGCCGCCCAGCATCCCCGCCGCGGCCAGGTCGCCGAGCATCCCGGTGATGCTGCGGTGGTGCTGGGTGGCCAGCACCTCGGTCGGCGCCAGCAGCGCCGCCTGTCCCCCGCTGTCGACCACGGTGAGCATCGCGCGCAACGCCACGACGGTCTTGCCCGAGCCGACCTCACCCTGCAGCAGCCGCAGCATCGGGTGCGGCCGGGCCAGGTCCTGCGCGATCTCGGCGGCGACCACCTGCTGGCCGTCGGTCAGGGTGAACGGCAGCCGGGCGTCGAAGGCGGCCAGCAGGCCGTCCGACCGACCGGCGCGGACCACCGCGGGCTCCTCCCCGCGCGCGGCCCGGCGCCGGGCCAGCGCGGCCTGCAGCACGAACGCCTCCTCGAAGGTCAGCCGCCAGCGCGCCCGCCACCACGCCGCCTCCGAGACCGGGCGGTGGATCTGCTCCAGCGCCTCGCGCACCCCCATCAGGTGGTGCCGCTCGCGCACCGGTGCCGGCACCGGGTCCGCCGGGTCGGGCAGCACGTCCAGCACGGTGGCCACCGCGGCCTGGATGGCGGAGGAGCGGATGCTGCCGGCGAGCCGGTACACCGGCCGGGGCATGTCCAACCGCTCCAGCCGGCCGGTGCCGTCGTCCAGCTTCTCCACCCGCGGCGACTTCAGCTGCCGGTCCTCCCGGTAGCGGGCGACCGTCCCGGTGAAGATGGCCGTCTCCCCGACCTTCACCGGCGGGAACGGCTTGGCGCCGCGGGTGAAGAAGACCAGCTTCAGCTGGTGCGGCGGGGCGCCGATCACGACGTCGATGACCCAGCCGGGGCGGTCCCGCATCCGCCGGCTGCTCACCGAGGCGACGCTGGCCACCACGGTGACCAGCTCGCCCATCGGCAGGTCAGACAGGTCGCTCAGCCGGCCCGGCTCCTCCACCCGGAAGGGGTAGTAGCGCAGCAGGTCGCCCACCGTCTGGGTGCCGAGCTTGTCGGCCAGCGGCTTGGCGCTGGCGCCGAGCAGCTTCTTCAGCGGCTCGGCCATCGGGTCGTCGCCCGGCCCGGCCGCCTGCGGGACGGCGCTCACCTCACTCCACCCCCAGCAGCAGCGGGTACCGGGCCGGGCCCCCGCGCAGCACGACCAGCTCCACGTCGCGGTGCTCGCGCAGCGCCAGCCGCAGGTGCTCCAGCGCCGCCTCACCGCGCTGGTCGCCGACCACGACGCTGACCAGCTCGGCGCCGCCGGCCATCAGCCGCCGCAGCACCTCCACCGCGACCGCGCCGAGGTCGGTGCCGATCGTCACCACGTCCTGGGTGACCAGGCCGAGGACGTCGCCGGCCCGGCAGACACCGGCCGAGGTCGCGGCGTCCTGGCGGGCCACGGTGACCGCGCCGTAGCGGACGGCCGCGGCGGCCGCCGACAGACGCACCATGGCCTCCTCGATGCCCTGCGCCGGGTCGTGCACCGCCACCGCGGCCAGCGCCTGCACCGGCGAGCGGGTGGGCAGCACCCCGACCCGCAGGCCCTCCTGCCGCGCCAGCGCCGCCACCGCCTGCGCCACCGGGATGGTGTGCGGTTCGTTGGGCAGCACGGCCACGGCCTCGGCCGCCACCGACCGGATGGCTGCAAGCAGGTCGGCCGCCGACGGCGGACCCGCCTCGGACGCCGGCACGACCACCACCCCGGCCCCGCGCAGCACCTCGGCCAGCCCCTCGCCACCGGCGCAGGCGACCAGGCCGACCTTGGGTCCACCCGCTCGGGACGTCGTGGGCCGTGCGGGCCCGGAGTGCGCAGGTCCGCTCCGCTCGCAGTCCGCCCCCTGGTCCGCCTGCTGTTCCGTCTGCTGGTCCGTCGGCGCGCCGCTCTCGGCGGCCGGCCCTGCCCGGTGGTCGGTCTCCAGCACGCTGACCCGCAGCTGCGCCGGCCGGCCCGCCCGCAGCCCCGCCTCGACCAGGGCGCCGGCGTCCTGGCCGTGTGCGTGCACCTGCCACAGGCCGGCGCCGCCCACCACCACGACGTCCTGGCCGATCCGGCCCAGCTCGGCCCGCAGCGCCGTCGCGGCCTGCTCGTCGACCTCCAGCAGGTACATCACCTCGTACCGACGTCCGGCGGCCGGGGCCAGAGCGGCCGGCGCGGCACGCGGGCCCGTCCGTGGCGCCCTCGGCACGCGGGCGCGCCGGCCCAGGACGACGTCCTCCATCGCCTCCAGCAGCACCAGCAGGGCCGCACCGCCGGCGTCGACCACACCCGCCCGGGCCAGCACCGGAAGCTGGGCGGTGGTCGCGGCCAGCGCCGAGCGGGCGGCCGCGACCGCCGCGGTGACCACCTCGGCCAGCCCCGCGCCGGGACGGTCGGCGGTCGGTGGCCGCGCCGCGTGCCGGGCAGCGGTCGCCGCAGCCCGGCTGACGGTGAGCATGGTGCCCTGCACCGGCTCTCCGACCGCGGTCCAGGCCAGCCGGTCGCCGTGCTCGAGCATGCCGGCCAGCGCCGGGCCGTCCACGACGGCCAGCGCCGGGCCGTCCACGCCGTCCACGCCGGCCACGCCGGCCACGTCGCCCACGCCGGCGGCGTCGCCCAGGCCGCTCGCCCAGCCGCTGAGCAGCTGCGCGGTGATCGCCCCGGAGCTGCCGCGGGCGCCGAGCAGCGCGCCCCGGGCGAACGCGGTCAGCAGCGAACCCTGGTCGGCGGCGGCCGAGGCCGCGCTGACCCCGGCCTCCAGGGTGAGGTAGACGTTGGTCCCGGTGTCGCGGTCGGCCACCGGGAAGACGTTCAGGGCGTCGATCCGCTCCCGCTCCTGGCCCAGCGCGG
This sequence comes from uncultured Actinomycetota bacterium, assembly GCA_963821825.1. Taxonomy (GTDB): domain Bacteria; phylum Actinomycetota; class Actinomycetes; order Actinomycetales; family Kineosporiaceae; genus CAWGFD01. The sequence continues at coordinate 2,425,675 of CAWGFD010000002.1, read as the reverse complement.
TGAGGGCGGTGACCGCCCACCGCCGCACGACCTCGGCCCCCATGCTGACCAGCACCGCCCGCCTCACCTCCGCCCGCAGGCTAACCGCACGAGGGCCGCGGAGTCGGGCGACCACGCGCCGGTTTGGGCGGCTGGTCGCCTCTCGGCTACCCTTGCCGGGTTGCCCTGTCGGGCAGTGGGGCGATCTGCCCGATCAGAACGAACGACATCCAGGAGTGAACCGTGGCTGCCAACTGCGACGTCTGCGGCAAGGGCCCGGGCTTCGGTCACAGCATCTCGCACTCGCACCGTCGCACCAAGCGTCGTTGGAACCCCAACATCCAGCGGGTGCGCGCCATGGTCGGGGCGACGCCGAAGCGGCTCAACGTCTGCACCTCCTGCCTGAAGGCGGGCAAGGTCTCGCGCTGAGACCTGGCCGGCTGCGGCCGGCGGTGAGCATCAGGGGCGGCACCCGTGAGGGGCCGCCCCTGTCGCATGCCCGGCCGGGTGCCGGTGGGTCGGCGGCCTCCGTCAGCCGGCGAAGTGCGTCCAGCCGGGGCTGCCGGGCAGCGGCCGGTCGTCGACCAGCACCAGTGCGCCGTCGGGGCGGGCGGCGCCGACCGTGCCGACCGCCCGGAACGGTGCCGGCAGCCGGCCCGGGGGGAAGCAGGCCAGCAGCGCGTGGTCCTCACCGCCGGTCAGCACCCAGCCGCGCCACCGGGCGTCGGGGGCCCGCCGGGCCGTAGCGTCCGGCACCGACCCGCCGGGCACGCCCGGCGCGCCCCGCTCGGCCGGCTCGGCCGGCTCGCCCCGCTCGGCCGGCTCGGCCAGCTCGGCCAGCTCGGCCAGCTCGCGGGCTGGGGCGGCCAGGTCGGCCCAGCGCAGTCGGAGGCAGACCCCGCTGGCCCGGGCGATCCGGGCGCCGTCGCGGGCCAGGCCGTCGCTGGTGTCGATCAGCGCGGTGGCCCCGGCCAGCGCGGCGACCGGACCGCTGGCGTAGTCCGGGCGCGGCGCGCGCTGCGCGGTCAGCGCCCGGGCGGCGGAGCGCAGCACTCCCGCGGCCGGTCGCCCGAGCGCCGGGCCGCCGCCACCGGTCCAGCCGGCCCGGAGCAGGTCGAGCCCGGCCGCCGCCCAGCCGGTCGGTGCGCCGAGCGCCACCACGTCGCCGACCCGCGCGCCCGACCGGCGCACCGCCGCCCCGGCCAGCCGGCCGAGCGCCGTCCCGGTCAGGCTCACCTGCCCGGCCGCCGAGACGTCGCCGCCGAGCACGGTCGCCCCGGCCCGGGTGCACTCCTGCGCGATGCCGTCGGCCAGCCCCGTCACCCACGACAGGGGAACCTCCCCGGGCACGCTCAGGGACACCAGCAGCCCGGTGGGGCGGGCGCCCATCGCGGCCACGTCGGCGAAGTTCTGGGCGGCGCACTTGACCCCCACGTCGTGCCCGCTGCTCCAGGCCAGGGTGAAGTCCTGGTCCTGGACCAGGGTGTCGGTGCAGACCACCAGGGCCCCGTGCCCGGCGTCCAGCACAGCGGCGTCGTCACCGGGCCCGACCAGCAGCCGCTCCGGCCCTGACCGGTCCGCTCCTGGTCGCGCGGCGGCGTACCGGGCCAGCACGGCAGCGACCAGGGCGTCCTCGCCGACGTCGCGGACCAGGAGCTGCCCGCCGCCGTTCATCGACCACCCGTCATCACGTCCGTGCCGTGCGTCACGGCCTCGCCCGCAGCCTCCGGAGGACTGGTCTGCGAGCTGCGGCGACACGGTACCGTGGCCCGCCGCCCCGAACGACAGGAGAGCATCAGTGGTCACCGCCTACGTCCTGATCCAGACCGAGAACGGCGCCTCCGCCGAGGTCGCCGCGAAGATCCGACAGATCGAGGGCGTCGACCGGGCCGACCACGTCACCGGCCCCTACGACGTCATCGTCCAGGCCTCCGCCGAGGACCTCGACGCCCTGGGCGGCATCGTCATCTCCCGGATCCAGGACGTGCCCGGCCTGACCCGGACGCTGACCTGCACGGTGGTCCACCTCTGAGCGCGCCGTGCGCGGTCAGGTCCTGAGCGGCGCCCTCGCGGCGGCCCTGCTGCTGCCACCGTTCGCCCTGCTGGGCGGCTGCTCGAGCGGTGGTGGCGGTCAGCCGGTGGTCAGCCCGGCCCCGCAGGCCGCCAGCCCGGCCTGCGCCGCCGCCCTGGCCCAGGCCCCGGCGACGGTGCTCGGCCGGGCCCGCCGCGACCTCGGCGTGGCCGGGGCGCTGGCCTGGGGCGACCCGGCGGTGGTGCTGCGCTGCGGCGTGCCCGACCTCGGGCCGACCAGCGACCCCTGCCTGGGGGTGGACGGCGTGGACTGGGTGCTCACCTCCCCCGACTCGGCCAGCAGCACCGTGCTGCGCACCTTCGGCCGGACCCCGGGCCTGGAGCTGACCGTGCCGGCGCAGGTCGGGCGGGAGAACGCGACCGCGGTGGCGGCCACCCTGGCGCCGGTGGCCCGGTCGCTGACCCGCCGGCGCGGCTGCATCGGCGCCGGCGACGCGCCGTGAGCGGGTCGGCTCAGCGCAGGCCGGTGCGGCGGTGCAGGGCCAGCTGCAGAAGCCGGTCGACCAGCTCGGGGTAGTCCACCCCGGAGGCCGCCCACATCCGCGGGTACATCGACACCGGAGTGAAGCCCGGCATCGTGTTCAGCTCGTTGACCACCACCTCGCCGTCCGGGCCGACGAAGAAGTCGACCCGGGCCAGGCCCTCGCAGCCCATCGCCTCGAAGGTGGCCACCGCCAGCTCCTGCACCCGGGTCCGCACCGCCTCCGGCAGGTCGGCCGGGCAGGTCAGCCGGACGCCGTCGCTGTCCAGGTACTTGGCGTCGAAGTCGTAGAAGTCGTGCCCGGCGACCACCTCGATCTCCCCCGGCAGGCTGGCCTGCGGCGGCCCGTCCAGCCGAGCCAGGACGCCGCACTCGACCTCACGGCCGGTCAGCTCGGCCTCCACCACCACCCGCACGTCGTGCCGGCGGGCCTCCTCCACGGCCGCGACCAGCCCGGCGGCCTCCCGGACCCGGGTGATGCCGAGGGAGGAGCCGGCCCGGGCGGGCTTGACGAAGACCGGCAGCCCGAGCCCGGCCAGCCGGGTCAGCACCTGTTCACGGTCCTGGCTCCACTGCTGGTCGGTGACCAGCTCGTGCGACCCGACCGGGAGCCCGGCCCCGGCCAGCAGCACCTTCATCACGTGCTTGTCCATGCTCGCGGCGCTGGCCAGCACCCCCGATCCGACGTAGCGCACGTCGGCCAGCTCCAGCATCCCCTGCAGCGTGCCGTCCTCCCCGAACGGCCCGTGCAGCAGCGGCAGCACCACGTCGACGTCGGCCAGCCGGGACGGCGCCACGTCGGGGCCGGTGAGCAGGCTCAGCTCGGCCGAGTCGACGTCGGCCGGGGCCAGCACCCGCGGGCCGAGGTCGGCCAGCACCTCCGGCAGCCGCTCGCCGTCCAGGGCCCACAGCGAGGGGTCGTCCGGGGCCAGCACCCACCGCCCGGAGGTGGTGATCCCGATCGGGACCACCTCGTAGCGCTCCCGGTCGATCGCCGTCAGCACCCCGGCCGCGGTCACGCAGCTGATCGGGTGCTCACCCGAGCGGCCGCCGAACAGGACGGCGACGACGGGACGGCGGGGGCTGCGTGGGGTGTCCATCGCCGGCGAATCTAGTGCCTGGATACCGTGACGACGGTGACCGACATCCGCTCCGGCGCCCACCCGCCCGGCTCCGGCCGACGCGCCCTGTCCGCCGCCACCCTGGCGGTCAGCCTCGGCCGGCCGCCGGCCGAGCCGGACGCCGCGCTCAACCCCCCGGTCGTGCTCAGCTCCACCTACGTCGCCCGACCGGCGGCCGTCGAGCCCGGGGACCGGGTCTACGCCCGGTTCGACAACCCGACCTGGGCCGCCTTCGAGACGGTGCTGGCCGGTTTGGAGGACCCGGGCCAGGACGGCACCCGGGCCCTGCTGTTCGGTTCCGGGATGGCCGCGGTCAGCGCCGTCCTGGACCAGGTGCCGCACGGCGCGCCGGTCGTCGTCCCGCGCCACCCCTACTCCGGGCTGAGCTCGCTGCTGGCGCTGCGCGCCGGCCAGGGCCGGCTGGTGCCCCGGCCGGTGGCCCTGGACGACACCGCCGAGGTCGCGTCGGCGCTGGAGGGCGCGGCGCTGCTGTGGGTGGAGACGCCGACCAACCCGATGCTGGAGGTCGCCGACCTGGCCGCGCTGGTCGGGCTGGCCCGGGCGGGCGGGGTGCTGGTCGCCGCGGACAACACCTTCGCCTCCCCCGTCGTCATGCGCCCCCTGCAGCTGGGCGTCGACATCGTCGTGCACTCGGTGACCAAGTACCTGGCCGGGCACTCCGACGTGCTGCTCGGCGCGACCGTCGCCCGCCGGCCCGACCTGAGCGCGGCCCTGCACACCACCCGCACCCTGACCGGAGGCATCCCCGGGCCGATGGAGGCCTGGCTGGCGCTGCGCGGGGTCCGCACGCTGGCGCTGCGGGTGCAGCGCTCCAGCGCCAACGCCGCCGAGCTGGCCGCCCGGTTGGCCGGTCACCCGGCGGTGACCCGGGTCCGCTACCCGGGGCTGGCCACCGACCCCGGGCACGCCCGGGCCGCGGCGCAGATGGACGGCTTCGGCTCGATCGTCTCCATCGAGCTGGCCGACGCCCGCAGCGCCGAGCAGGTCTGCGCCGCGGTGCGGCTGTGGACGCACGCGACCAGCCTGGGCGGGGTGGAGTCCACCCTGGAGCGGCGCCGGCGGCACCCGGCCGAGTCCCCCGACGTACCGGAGGGCCTGGTCCGGCTCTCGGTCGGGGTCGAGGACGTCGAGGACCTGTGGGACGACCTCACCGCCGCGCTGGACGAGCTGCCCTGACCGGCCTGACCGGCCCGACCGGCCCGACCGGCGACGGGCCGGTCCTGGGGCGACGAGCCGCTCGGAGGCCGGGCGCAGCGGTTCAGGCCAGGTCGCGCTCGGCGCGCCGGGGCCGGCCCAGCAGCAGCGGCACGACCTCACGGGGCGGCAGACCATCCCGGACGACGGCCAGCACCGCCTCGCAGATCGGCAGCTCCACCCCGGCCGAGGCGGCCAGGTCGACCAGCGGGGCGCAGGAGGTGACGCCCTCCGCCGTCTGCCGGGTCAGCGCCACCACCTCCGGCACCGCGAGCCCACGCCCCAGGTGGGTGCCGAAGGTCCGGTTCCGGGACAGCGGCGAGGCGCAGGTGGCCACCAGGTCGCCGAGCCCGGCCAGCCCGGCCAGGGTGGCGGGGTCGGCGCCCAGCGCGACGCCCAGCCGCATCGTCTCGGCCAGGCCCCGGGTGATCACCGAGGCCTTGGTGTTGTCCCCGAAGCCGAGGCCGTCGGCGATCCCGACCGCCAGCGCGATCACGTTCTTCACCGCGCCGCCCAGCTCCACCCCGACCACGTCGGTGTTGGTGTATGGCCGGAAGTAGGGCGCCGAGCAGGCCTGCGCCACCCGCTCGGCCACGTCCAGGTCGACGCAGGCCACCACGCTGGCGGTGGGCTGCCGGGCGGCGATCTCCCGGGCCAGGTTCGGCCCGGAGACCACGGCCACCCGCTCGGCGGGCGCCGCCGCCGTCTGCTGCAGGACCTGGCTCATCCGGGCGTGGCTGCCGCCCTCGATCCCCTTCATCAGGCTGACCAGCACCGGAGCGTGCGACAGCAGCGGGCGCCAGTCGGCCAGCAGGGGCCGCAGCCGCTGGGCGGGCAGCGCGAAGACCACGACCGCGGCGCCGGCCACCGCCTCGGCCGGGTCGGTGGTGGCGCTGACCGCCGCCGGCAGCGGCGTGGCGGGCAGGTACTCGGGGTTGCGGTGCTCGTCGGTGATCGAGGCGGCCACGTCCGCGCGCCGGGCCCACAGCCGCACCTCGGCGCCGGCGTCCGCCAGCACCATCGCGAACGTGGTGCCCCAGGAACCGGCCCCCATCACCGCCACCTGGCCGGGGCTCATCCGGTCTCCTGCGACCCCGGCCGGGCCGGGCCGATCCGGCCGATGGTGGTCTGCCCGTGCTCGCGGGGGTCCCAGCGACGGTCGGGGGCCGGAGCCTGCCGGACCTGCTCCAGCAGGCCGGTGATGGCCGTCATGATGACCTCGGTGGCCTGCCGGAGCACCTGGCGCTCGATCGGCAGCCCCGCGAAACGGGACAGGTCGACCGGCGCGCCGGCCCGCACCTGCACCTGGGTCGGCGGCCACAGCCGCGGCCGGTGCGCGTAGGGCGGCAGCATCCGCTGGGCGCCCCACTGGGCCACCGGCACGACCGGGCAGCCGGTGGCCAGCGCCAGCCGGGTCGCGCCGGACTTGCCGACCATCGGCCAGAGCTGCGGATCCCGGGTCAGCGTCGCCTCCGGATAGATGATCACGCAGGCGCCGGCCCGGACGGCGTCCACCGCCTCGGTCAGCGCGCGGCCGGCGTCCAGGCTCTCCCGGCGGACCGGGATCTGGTGCGCGCCGCGCACGATCGGCCCCACCACCGGCACGCCGAACACCGACTCCTTGGCCAGGAAGCGGGGGGCGAAGCCGTTGTCGTGCAGGAAGTGGGTCAGGATCAGCGGGTCGATGTGGGAGATGTGGTTGCTGCAGACCACGAACCCGCCCGCCCGCGGCAGGTGCTCGGCGCCCGACCAGCGACGGCGAGTCAGCGCCATCAGCGGCGGACGCAGCAGGGTGACGGCGATCCGGTAGGTGGTGGAGGCCTCCCGAGCGGCCGGCGACGCGGGCCGGGCCCGGTGAACCGTTCGCACATGTCCTCCTGGGCTGCTCGCTCGCGGCGGACCGGGGTCAACCGCCCGGCCGGGCGTGGCTTCATCCTGTCCCACCCGGCCGGAGGTGTCGACGCTGCACACCCGGCCGCACCCGGTCGCACACCCGGTCGCACACCTGGCACGGCCGGCCGGCGGGGCTGCCACACTGGAAGGGCCATGACGACCACCTGCTACCCGCCCCTGCCCGAAGCAGCCGCGCGCACCGTGCCGACGGCCACCACCTGGTCCCTGGCCCTGCCGGTCAAGGGCGGTCACCGCGCCAAGTCACGGCTGCTCACCGCGATGCCCGTGCTCGCCGTCTCCGGCGCCGAGCTGGCCGCCGGGATCGCCCTGGACACCCTGGAGGTGGTCGCCGCCACGCCCGGCGTCCGGGCCCGGGTGGTGACCTCCGACCAGGCCATGGCCCGGCGCTGCCGGGAGCTGGGGCTGGAGGTCCTCGCCGAGACCAGCCCTGGCAGCGGCCTGCCCCGGGCCGTCCAGGACGCGGTGGACGCCGAGGCGGGGCGGCCGGCCGGTGGCGGTCCCTGCGCCGTGCTGCTGCCGGACCTGCCTTCGCTGCGTCCGCCGGAGCTTGCCGCGGCGCTGGGCGCGTGCGCCGCCCGGCTGGCCGAGGACCCGGACCTGGCCATGGTGGCGGTGCCGGACGCCGAGGGGGTCGGCACCGTGCTGCTGGCGGCCCGCTCGGCCGGCCAGCTCAGGCACTCCTTCGGGGCCGGCTCGGCGGGCCGGCACGCCCGGCTCGGCGCCGAGCTGCTGGACCTGGACCTGCCACGGCTGCGCCGCGACGTCGACACCGTGAGCAACCTGCGGACGGCCGTCCAGCTCGGCGTGGGGCCCCGGACCGCCCGGGCGCTGGCCGGCTGGTCGCCCTCGCCCGACCGGCCGGGCCGCGCCGATGCCTGAACCGGACGCGGCACCCCTCCAGGTCACGGTGCACCGCTACGACCCCGCGACCCGCAGCGGCAGCGCGGTCACCGACGCCGGCGTCCTGCTGCCGTTCGCCGACTCGGCGCTGGAGGGCTCCGGGCTTCGGCTGCTGCGCCCCGGCCAGCGCCTGGACGCGGTGCTGGACCAGGGCGGTCGCGAGATCATCGCTCTGCGGCTCGGCAGCATCCGCAGCTGACCGGCGGGCGGCTACTGCCGCTCGTACACCGCGCCCAGCGCGTCCAGCTTGTCGAAGAAGCGCTCGTAACCACGGTCGATCAGGGTGATCCCGCTGACCCGCGAGCTGCCCTCGGCGGCCAGCGCGGCGATCACGTGGCTGAAGCCGCCCCGCAGGTCGGGCACCTCGATGTCGGCGCCGTGCAGCTTCGTCGGCCCGGAGACCACCGCGCTGTGCCGGAAGTTGCGGGCCCCGAACCGGCACGGCAGCCCGCCCAGGCACTCGCGGTAGAGCTGGATCTGGGCGCCCATGTCCCGCAGCGCCGCGGTGAAGCCGAAGCGGTTCTCGTAGACCGTCTCGTGCACGATGGACAGGCCGCTGGCCTGGGTCAGGGCGACCACGAACGGCTGCTGCCAGTCCGTCATGAAGCCCGGGTGGACGCCGGTCTCCAGGACCAGCGAACGCAGCTCGCTGCCCGGGTGGGAGAACCGGATGCCCTCGTCCAGCACCTCCAGCTGCCCGCCGACCTTCCGGAAGGTGTTCAAGAAGGTCATCATCGACAGCTGCTCGGCGCCCAGCACCGTGATGTCGCCCTTGGTCGCCAGAGCCGCGCTGGCCCAGGAGGCCGCCTCGATCCGGTCGGCCAGGGCGGTGTGGGTGTACCCGGTGAGCCGGTCCACACCCTCGATCCGGATCGTGCGGTCGACCTCGACGCTGATGATGGCGCCCATCTTCTGCAGCACCGCGATCAGGTCCATGATCTCCGGCTCGATCGCCGCGTTCTGCAGCTCGGTCAGCCCCTCGGCCCGCACCGCGGTCAGCAGCACCTGCTCGGTGGCGCCGACGCTGGGGTAGGGCAGGGCGAGCTTGGTTCCCTGCAGACCATCCGGCGCGGTCAGCGCGATCCCGCTGGGGAGCTTGTCGACCACCGCCCCGAACTGGCGCAGCACGTCGAGGTGGTAGTTGATCGGACGGTCCCCGATCCGGCAGCCACCGAGGTCGGGGATGAAGGCCTCACCGAGCCGGTGCAGCAGCGGGCCGCAGAACAGGATCGGGATCCGGCTGGAGCCGGCGTGCGCGTCGATGTCGGCGACGTGCGCGCTCTCCACGTCGCTGGGGTCCAGCCGCAGCACACCGTCCTGGTTCGAGCCGGGCTCGCCGTGCACCACGTCCACGCCGTGCAGCTCCAGCAGCCCGGTGACCACCTGCACGTCGCGGATCCGCGGCACGTTGCGCAGCACACTCGGGGTCTCACCGAGCAGGGCTGCGACCATCGCCTTGGAGACGAAGTTCTTGGCGCCACGGACAGTGATCGAGCCGCGCAGTGGGTTGCCGCCATGGATCTGGAGGACATCACTCATCCCCCTATGGTGACGCACGCGGCGGGCCGCCACCCACATCAGGGCAGCGACCCGCCGGTGCGATGGGCCACATCGGGCCCCGGTTCAGCTCTTGCGCGCCCGCTTCGCTGGCGTCTTGGCCGCCGACCGACTGGTCTTCGCCGCGCTCGTCCTGGCGGTGCTGGTCTTGCCCGGGCTCGACTTGGCCGTGCCGGTCTTCGCCGCGCTCGACTTGGCCGTACCGGTCTTGGCCGTCTTGGCCGCACTCGGTCTTGGCCGTGCCGGTCTTGGCCGTGCCGGTCTTGGCCGTGCCGGTCTTGGCCGTGCCGGTCTTGGCCGTGCCGGTCTTGGCCGCGCCCGTCTTGGCCGCGCTCGTCTTCGCGGCGCTCGTCTTCGCGGCGCTCGTCTTCGTTGTCTTGGCGGCGCCGGTCGAGGCGGCGCTCGCCTTCGACGCACTCGACTTCGTCGACTTGGTGGCCGGGGTGGGCGTCGCGGTCTTCGACGCCGCCTTCGAGGTCGCGGACCTGGCGGTCGTGCTCCTGCCGGCGGAGCGGCCGGTCCGGGCGCTGGTCGGTTCGGCCGCGGTCTTGGTCGCGGTCCTGGCCGGCGCGCTCTTGGCGGTCTTGGCCGCCGCGCCGGTGGTCTTGCGGGCCCGGGTCGTCTTGGCCGGCGTGGCCACCGTCGCCTCCGCGCGGCTGCCGCGCAGCGTGGAGGTCACCGCCTTGGTCGCGCCGATCACCGGCTTGGGCATCGACCGGGGCTCGGAGACGAAACCCTTGAACGCCGTCCCGGGGCGGAACCGGGGCACCGAGGTCTTCTTGATCGGCACCTTTTCACCGGTGCGAGGGTTGCGGCCCACCCGGGCCCGCCGCACGGTCTTCTCGAAGGTGCCGAAACCACTGATCGCGACCTTCTCGCCCCGTGACACGGAGCGGGTGATGGTGTCGACCAAGGCTTCGACGGCGTCGGCCGCCAGCTTCCTGCTGCCCAGGCGCTCCTCGAGCGCCGTGACAAGCTCTGCCTTGTTCACTGTTGTCCTCCGGTGCCTGGGGTCGAGCTCTCCTCGACTATCACCTCCAGACGTTAGGCGCAATGATCGCCCGAGTCCAACACGAGGCGCACAGCATCCCGCTGTGTCGCAACGACTTGTTGCGCGACCCGCGGCCTCCGCCGCCCTCCCGGGGCGGGCCGGCCGGGCGGCCGACCGCTAGCCGTTCCGACCCTCAGGGCCGCGTCCTGACCTGTCGGAGAGCGTCTTTCGGATCGCCTCGACCTCAGCCAGAGCCCGCCCCGGGTGCGCCGAGGCACGGCTCACCGCCCGCCTGACCGCCCGCGAGAGCCGTTCGCGTTCCTCGGCGTCCAGTCCCGAGGAGCCGGCCTCCGCCAGCTCCCTCTCGACCCTCGCCAGCTGGTCGGCCAGCGCCGCCCAGTCGCTGGGGAAGGCTCCGGAACCGGTGCGCCGGACCGGTGGCCGGTCCGCGCGGTGCTCGGCCATCGGCTCCTCGCAGGGGGTCAGGACGCCCGGTCGGCCCGGTCGGCCCGGTCGGCCGGACCGCCCGGCTCCTGCGAGCGGACCGGCGGCGCCGGGCTCAGGAGCGGGCAGGCAGCGTCCGCGGCAGGAACGAGGGGCGGGCCCTCTCGAAGGCGTCGATGTCCTGCACATGCTGCAGGCTCAGGCCGATGTCGTCCAGACCCTCCAGCAGCCGCCACCGCGTGTAGTCGTCCACCTCCATCTCGACCTGCAGGTCAGCGCAGGTGACCGTCCGGGCCACCAGGTCCACCCGCACGGTACGGCCCGGCTCGGCCTCCAGGGCGGCCCACAGCCGCTCGACGTCCTCCTGGCGCACCACACCGGTGAGCAGGCCCTGCTTGCCGGAGTTGCCGCGGAAGATGTCGGCGAACCGCGGGGAGAGCACGACCTGGAAGCCGTAGTCCTTCAAGGCCCAGACGGCGTGCTCGCGCGAGGAGCCGGTGCCGAAGTCCGGGCCCGCGACGAGCACCGACCCGTTCCGGTAGGGCTCGGCGTTCAGGACGAACTGCGGGTCGTTGCGCCACGCGGCGAACAGGCCGTCCTCGAAGCCGGTCCGGGTCACCCGCTTGAGGTACACGGCCGGGATGATCTGGTCGGTGTCGACGTTGGATCGGCGCAACGGAACCCCGACGCCTTCGTGCACGGTGAACTTGTCCATGGTCTGCTCCTGCTCTGGGGCGCCGTCCGGCGCTCGGTCTGGGGCGGGCTGGGCGGTCCGGCTCAGGCCAGGACCGGCACCGGGTCGAGGTCGGCGGGGCTGGACAGCGTGCCGCGCACCGCGGTCGCCGCGGCGACCAGGGGGCTGACCAGGTGGGTGCGCCCGCCCTTGCCCTGCCGGCCCTCGAAGTTGCGGTTGGAGGTGGAGGCCGAGCGCTCCCCCGGGGCGAGCTGGTCGGGGTTCATCCCCAGGCACATCGAGCAGCCGGCGTTGCGCCACTCCGCGCCGAACTCGGTGAAGACCCGGTCCAGCCCCTCGGCCTCGGCCTGCAGCCGGACCCGGGCCGAGCCGGGAACCACCAGCACCCGCAGGCTCTCGGCCTTGGTGCGCCCCTTGACGACCGCGGCCGCGGCACGCAGGTCCTCGATCCGGCCGTTGGTGCAGGAGCCGATGAAGACGGTGTCGACGGCGACCTCGCGCAGCGGGGTGCCCGGCTGCAGGGCCATGTACTCCAGCGCCCGGCTGGCCGAGGCGCGCTCGTTCTCATCGGTCATCGTGGCCGGGTCGGGCACCGCGGCCGACAGCGGCAGACCCTGGCCCGGGTTGGTGCCCCAGGTCACGAACGGCTCGAGGTCGCCGGCCTGCAGGGTCACCTCGGCGTCGAACACGGCGTCCTCGTCGGTGCGCAGCTGCGCCCAGGACGCGAGCGCGGCGTCCAGCTCGCCACCCTGTGGGGCGTGCGGGCGGCCGGCGAGGTAGTCGAAGGTGGTCTGGTCGGGGGCGATCATCCCGGCCCGTGCACCCGCCTCGATCGACATGTTGCAGATGGTCATCCGACCTTCCATCGACAGCGCACGGATGGCCTCGCCGCGGTACTCCAGCACATAGCCCTGGCCGCCGCCGGTACCGATCCTGGCGATCACGGCCAGGATGATGTCCTTGGCGGTCGAGCCCTCCGGCAGCCGGCCCTCCACGTTCACCGCCATCGTCCTGAACGGCTTCAGCGGCAGCGTCTGCGTGGCCAGCACGTGCTCGACCTCGCTGGTCCCGATCCCGAAGGCCAGCGCCCCGAAAGCGCCGTGGGTGGAGGTGTGGGAGTCCCCGCAGACCACGGTCATGCCCGGCTGGGTGAGCCCGAGCTGGGGTCCCACCACGTGCACGATGCCCTGCTCGGCGTCGCCCAGCGGATGCAGCCGGACGCCGAACTCCTCGCAGTTGCGGCGCAGCGTCTCGATCTGGGTGCGGCTGACCGGGTCGGCGATCGGCTGGTCGATGTTCTGGGTGGGAGTGTTGTGGTCCTCGGTGGCGATGGTCAGGTCGGGGCGGCGGACCTGACGCCCGGCCAGCCGCAGCCCGTCGAAGGCCTGCGGGCTGGTCACCTCGTGCACCAGGTGCAGGTCGATGTAGAGCAGGTCCGGCGCCTGGCCGTCACCCTTGCGCACCACGTGCGCGTCCCAGACCTTCTCCGCCAGCGTGCGTGCCATCCGTGCTCCTCCTCGGCTGCCGCGCCGCCCCGGTCGGGCGTTCGCGGTGGGGCACCCGCCGGGCGGGCCACCCCGTGCTTGCATCTCAGTTGTTGAGACGGCAGTATCGACTCGTGGACAAGAGTAGCGGAGTCGGCGTCCTGGACAAGGCCGCGGCGGTGCTGTCCGCACTGGAGGCCGGCCCGTCCACCCTCGCCCAGCTCGTGCAGGCCACCGGCCTGGCCCGGCCGACCGCGCACCGGCTGGCCGTGGCCCTGGAGCACCACCGGCTGGTCGGCCGGGACATGCAGGGCCGGTTCGTGCTGGGCCCGCGGCTGGGCGAGCTCGCCTCGGCGGCCGGTGAGGACCGGCTGCTGGCCGCGGCCGGGCCGGTGCTGGCCGCGCTGCGCGATGCCACCGCCGAGTCCGCCCAGCTCTACCGGCGGCAGGGGGACATGCGGATCTGCGTGGCCGCCGCGGAGCGCCCGGTGGGCCTGCGGGACTCCATCCCGGTGGGCCTGGCGCTGACCATGCTGGCCGGCTCCGCCGCCCAGGTGCTGCTGGCCTGGGAGGAGCCCGACCGGCTGCACCGCGGACTGCAGGGGGCCCGGTTCACCGCCACCGCGCTGAGCGCGGTGCGGCGCCGGGGCTGGGCGCAGAGCATCAGCGAGCGCGAGCCCGGCGTGGCCTCGGTCTCCGCGCCGGTCCGGGGCCCCTCGGGCCGGGTCGTGGCCGCGGTGTGCATCTCGGGTCCGATCGAGCGGATCACCCGCCAGCCCGGCCGTCAGCACGCTGCCGCGGTGGTGGCGGCGGGCAACAAGCTGACCGAGGTGCTGAGCAGGACCTGAGCGGCGGCGGCGGACCGAAGGATCCGGCGGTGAACGACAGGACCCCCGGTCCGGGGGACCGGGGGTCCTGCGCGCTGTAGCCCCGACGGGATTCGAACCCGCGCTACCGCCTTGAGAGGGCGGCGTGCTAGGCCACTACACAACGGGGCCGTACCGAGCAGGACCGCGTATCGCCGCGGCCTGCTCCGGCTGGGGTACCAGGACTCGAACCTAGACTGACGGAACCAGAATCCGGAGTGCTGCCAATTACACCATACCCCATGGGGTACCACCCGGTTCCTGGCGGGAACCGTGTGAACCGAGAGTCGAGACTACCCGCTCCGGCGCCCCTCCCCCAAATCGACCCCGCCGTGGCGGCCGTCCTCGAGGTCGTCCAGCACGCCGAGCAGGTCTGTCAGGTCGTGCACCACCTCGACCTGGCCGTGGTGGCCGGGGTCCGGGCAGGCGGCGCGGCTGGTCGCCGGGCAGGCCAGGACCCCGATCAGCCCCGCGGCCCGGGCGCCGCCGACGTCGACCTCCGGCTCGTCGCCGACGTAGACCGCGGGCCCGGCCGGGGCCTGCAGCCGGCGCAGCGCCTCGGCGAAGACCCGGGGGTCCGGCTTGCCGAACCCCAGGTCGTCCACCGCGACCAGGACCGGTAGGTCGCTCAGGCCCACCACCCGCAGCTTCTCCTCCTGGTAGGAGCGCTGCAGGTTGGTCAGCGCGCCGAACGGGACGCCGCGCGCGGCCAGGGCGCCGACCAGCTCGGCGGCGCCCTCACGCAGCCGCCAGGCGGCCCGGAAGGCACCGTCGTAGGTCGCCTCCCACTCCGGCCACGACCCGGCCGGCAGCGGGCGACCGGTGGTGGAGCGGTGCAGGGCCTCGGCGCGCAGCCGGCGCTGCTCGCCCATCCCGATCTCCCCGCGGGTGTAGGCCGCGAAGTAGCCGTGCACGTCGGCGCGCCAGTCCCGCACGGCCTGCGCCCTGGCCCGTGCCGGCAGGTCGGGCGCCCAACGGTCCAGGACGACGTCCAGGGCCTGACCGAAGGCCCATCGGGTGTCGACCAGGGTGTCGTCGATGTCCAGCAGCACGGCCGGCGCGCCCGTCCCGCCCGGCACGCCGGGAGCCCTGGGCACGGCGGCGCTCAGGTGAGCCGGCGGCGCAGACCGGCCAGCCGGCTCAGGCACCGGTCGAGGCCGAGGATCTCCATCGACTCGAACAGCGGTGGGGAGACCCGGCGGCCGGTGATCCCGACCCGCAGCGGGGCGAAGGCGAGCTTCGGCTTCAGGCCCAGGCCCTCCACCAGGGCCGACCGCAGCGCGGCCTCGATGCCGGGAGCTGTCCACTCCGGCAGGGTGCCCAGCACCGCCACCGAGGCGTCCAGGGTGGCCAGCGCGGAGTCCCGGTCCTTGCTCACCGCGGCCAGCGCGGAGTCCTCCACGACCAGGTCGTCCTCGGCCACGAACAGGAAGCCGAGCAGCGCCGGGGCCTCGCCGAGCAGCTGCATCCGGGTCTGCACCAGCGGCGCAGCCGCGTGCAGCACCGCCAGCTGGGAGGCCGAGGGCGGCTGCGGCAGCAGCCCGGCAGCGGCCAGGTAGGGCACCATCCGGTCGGCGAAGTCGTGCACGTCGAGCCGGCGCAGGTGCTCGGCGTTGATCGCCTCCGCCTTGGCCTGGTCGAAGCGCGCCGGGTTGGCGTTGACGTCGGCGAGGTCGAAGGCGGCCACCATCTCGGCCATCGTGAAGATGTCCCGGTCCTCGGCGATCGACCAGCCCAGCAGGGCCAGGTAGTTCAGCAGGCCCTCCGGGACG
Organism: uncultured Actinomycetota bacterium; assembly: GCA_963821825.1. GTDB lineage: Bacteria > Actinomycetota > Actinomycetes > Actinomycetales > Kineosporiaceae > CAWGFD01. Next base: position 2,410,166 of record CAWGFD010000002.1, on the reverse strand, counting down.
AACCCGCGGTCACGGTGGTGGAACAGGCTGGACTGCGGGTCCCGCTTGGACAGCTTGCGGTTGCCCTCGCCCATCACGTACGGCAGGTGCCCGAACTCCGGCACCCGCTGCGCGACCCCGATCCGGACCAGCGCGCGGTACAGCGCGATCTGGCGCGGCGTCGAGGGCAGCAGGTCCTCCCCGCGCAGCACGTGCGAGATCTGCATGAGGGCGTCGTCGACCGGGTTCACCAGCGTGTACAGCGGGTGGCCGTCGGCCCGGGCGACCACGAAGTCCGGCACCGAGCCGGCCGGGAAGCTGACCGGGCCGCGGATCAGGTCCTGGAAGGTGATGTCCTCCTCGGGCATCCGCAGCCGCAGCACGGGGCGCCGGCCCTCGGCCCGGAACGCCGCCCGCTGCTCCGGGGTCAGGTCCCGGTCGTAGCCGTCGTAGCCCAGCTGCGGGTCCCGGCCGGCGTCCCGGTGCCGCTGGGCGCTCTCCTGCGGGGTGGAGAAGGACTCGTAGACCTCACCGGCCGCCACCAGCCGGGCCAGCACGTCGGCGTAGACCGCGAACCGCTGGCTCTGCCGGTAGGGCCCGTGGGGGCCGCCCTTCTCCACACCCTCGTCCCAGTCGATGCCCAGCCAGCGCAGCGCGTCGAGCAGCTGGTGGTAGCTCTCCTCGCTGTCCCGGGCGGGGTCGGTGTCCTCGATCCGGAAGACCAGGGTGCCGCCCACGTGCCGGGCCCAGGCCCAGTTGAACAGGCAGGTCCGGATCAGCCCCACGTGCGGGGTCCCGGTCGGGCTCGGGCAGAACCGGACCCGGACGTCGGTCGGGGGCGGGCTGGGCGTGACGGCGGGGATGTCGGTCATGGCCGGTCCAGCCTAGGGGGTGGGCCCGGAGCCCGGGTCAGCCGGCGGCCACCGGGTTGGACAGCACCCCGATGCCCTCGACCTCGACCTCGACCCGCTGCCCGGCCTGCATCGGCCCGACGCCGGCCGGGGTGCCGGTCAGGATGACGTCGCCCGGCAGCAGGGTCATCGCCGAGGACACGTGCGCGACCAGCATCGCCACGTCCCGCTCCATCAGGCTGGTCCGCCCGTCCTGCTTGACCTTGCCGTCCAGCCGGGTGGTCACCCGCAGGTCGGTCGGGTCCAGGTCGGTGACCAGGAACGGGCCCAGCGGGCAGAAGGTGTCGAAGCCCTTGGCCCGCCACCACTGGCCGTCCCGGGACTGCAGGTCCCGCGCCGTGACGTCGTTGGCGCAGGTGTAGCCGAAGATGACCTCCGCGGCCCGGGCGGCCGGTACGTGCCGGCAGATCCGGCCGATCACCACCGCCAGCTCGCCCTCGAACTGGACGTCCTGGGACTGCTCGGGAAGCACGATCGGGTCTCCCGGCCCGATCACCGAGGTGTTCGGCTTCAGGAAGGCCAGCGGCTCGGCCGGCACCTCGTTGCCCAGCTCGGCGGCGTGCGCAGCGTAGTTGCGGCCGATCCCGATCACCTTGCTGCGCGGGATGACCGGCGCCAGCAGCCGCACGCCCTCGCCGAGCCGGACCCGCTCGCCGGTCGGCTGGATCGGGGCGTACAGCGGGTCGCCGGTGATCACGGCGATCTGGGCGTCGGCCCCCTCCCCCTCGACGATGCCGAAACGCGGGTCCTGGCCGGAGGTGAAACGGGCGATACGCACGGCCCACACCCTAACCGCGGGCCCGGCGCCCGCCGTCCGGCCCGTCCGGCGCCCCTAGCCTGGGAGGGTGAGCGAGACGGGTGGCCCGGCGCCGGCACAGCGCGTGCCGGAACAGGTCCTGGCGGCCCAGGTGTGGCGCGCCCGGGACGCCGAGCACCGACGTCGGGCCGACCAGCTCACCGCCGGGCACCGGGCGCGGTCCGGCACCGGCCGCCCGCACGTGGTCGAGGACTTCCTGTTCAGCTACTACCCCACCCGCCTGTCCCGGCTGCGCCGCTGGCAGCCCGGCCCGGGGGTGGTGCTGGAGCCGGACCACGAGGGGGCCCCGCCGCAGGACGGCGCCCGCTTCTACCGGCGCGACCGGCGGGGCCGCGTGACCCTTGACGTCGAGGCCTTCCTGGCCGCCCGCTCGGCCAGCGTCGCCTTCGTCGGCCGGCTGCTGCGGGCGACGGCGGCCCGGCCGGCCTTCCTGGGCTGCCTGGGCCTGCACGAGTGGGCCATGGTCTACCGCAGCGACACGCCGCGGCACGACCTGCCGCTGCGGCTGGGACGCCACGGCACCGACGAGGTGGTGCGCTCCCACCCGGTGCGCTGCAGCCACTTCGACGCCTTCCGGTTCTTCACCCCGGCCGCCGAGGAGCTGAACCGGCTGCGTCCGACCCGGCAGGGCCAGGTCGAGCAGGAGCAGCCCGGCTGCCTGCACGCCGGGATGGACCTGCACAAGTGGGCGATGAAGCTCGAGCCGGCCGTGCCCGGCGAGCTCGCGCTGGAGGCGTTCGCGCTGGCCCGCGACATCCGGCTGCTGGACATGCAGGCCTCCCCGTACGACCTGTCCGACTACGGCTACCCGCCGGTCGCCATCGAGACCGCCGCCGGGAAGGCGGAGTACGTGGCGCGGCAGCGGGAGTTCGCCGACCGCGCCCAGCTGGTCCGCGGGCCGCTCGCGGCGCTGTGCGAGCGGCTGCTCGCCGACGCCGGCCCGCCGGTCAGCGGCGGCTGACCGCCTGCCGGCGCAGCCCGTAGACCAGCCCGTCGCACAACGCCTCCCAGGACGCCTCGACGATGTTCGCCCCGATCCCCACCGTGGTCCAGGTGGTGGAGGTGTCGGCCGTCTCGATCAGCACCCGGGTCACCGCGTCGGTGCCGTGGCTGGCGTCCAGGATCCGGACCTTGAAGTCGACCAGCTCCAGGGTGTCCAGCTCGGGGTAGACCGGTCGCAGGGCCAGCCGAAGCGCGTGGTCCAGCGCGTTGACCGGGCCGTTGCCCTCCCCGGTGGCCACCTGGCGCTGCCGGCCCGCGTTCAGCTTCACCGTGGCCTCGGAGACCGCCTCACCGCCCTGCCTCGACTCGGTGATCACCCGCCAGCTCTCGACGTCGAAGTAGCTGGCGCGCGCGCCGTCCACCTCCTCGGCCAGCAGCAGCTCGAAGGAGGCGTCGGCGGCGTCGAAGGTGTACCCCCTGGCCTCCAGCTCCTTGACCCGGTCGGTGACCCGGGCCACCGTCTGCGGGTCCCCGGCGAGGTCGAACCCGAGCTCGCGGCCCTTGAGCTCCACCGACGCGCGGCCGGCCATCTCCGAGACCAGCATCCGCATGTCGTTGCCGACCAGGGTGGGGTCGGTGTGCTGGTACAGGTTCGGGTCGACGCGGATCGCCGAGGCGTGCAGCCCGGCCTTGTGCGCGAAGGCGCTCGCCCCCACGTAGGGCTGGCGGGCGTAGGCCGGGATGTTGGTGATCTCGCTGACCGTGTGCGCGATCCGGGTGGCCTCGGCCAGCCGTCCGGCGGGCAGCACCTGCAGGCCCAGCTTCACCTGCAGGTTGGACACCACGGTGAGCAGGTCGGCGTTGCCGGTCCGTTCGCCGTAGCCGTTCAGCGTGCCCTGCACGTGTACCGCGCCGGCGTCGACCGCGGCCAGCGTGTTGGCCACCGCGCAGCCGGTGTCGTTGTGGCAGTGGATGCCCAGCGTGGCCGAGGTCGCCTCCCGGACGGCGTGCACGATGTCGGCCACCTGCCCGGGCAGCATCCCGCCGTTGGTGTCGCACAGCGCCACCACCTCGGCGCCGGCCTCGGCAGCGACCCGCACGGCCTGCACGGCGTAGGCCGGGTCGAACCGGTAGCCGTCGAAGAAGTGCTCGGCGTCCAGGAACACCCGCCGGCCCTGCTCGACCAGGTAGGCCACGGTGTCCCGGATCATCGCGAGGTTCTCCTGCGGGGTGGTGCGCAGCGCCAGCTCGACGTGCCGGGCGTCGGTCTTGGCCACCAGGGTCACCACCGGGGCACCGGAGTCCAGCAGGGCCCGCACCTGGCTGTCCTGGCGTACCGCCACCCCGGCCTTGCGGGTGGCACCGAAGGCGGCCAGGACCGCGTGCCGCAGGTCGAGCTCGCGCGCGGCGCGGGCGAAGAAGTCGGTGTCCTTCGGGATCGCGCCCGGCCAGCCGCCCTCGACGAAGCCGACCCCGAGGTCGTCCAGGTGCCGGGCGATGGCCAGCTTGTCCTGCACGGACAGCGTCAGGCCCTCCTGTTGGGCGCCGTCGCGCAGCGTGGTGTCGTAGACGTGCAGCTGGCTCATCGTGTCGACTTCCTTGCTGGCTCAGGGCCCGGGACGAAAAAGACCCCTCGCGGTCGCGAAGGGTCTGCGCGTCGACGGTGCCCGGGTGGTCTAGGCGGTGCCGACGCGCCGTCCGATGATGGTCACCTCGGTGACCCGGCTGGCTGGCATCGGCGCCCAGTCTGCCACACCCCTCCCCGCCCCCTCGGTGGGTCGGGGCGGGCGCAGGGGGTGGCCGGCGTGCGCTCAGACCAGGCGGCGCATCCAGCCGCGGGTGTCCTCGACCGCCCCGTACTGGATGTCGATCAGCTCCTTGCGGATCGCCATCGTCACCTCACCGACCGAGTCGTTGCCGCACTCCCCGTCCGGCCAGACCAGCCGGCCGACCGGCGTGACGACGGCGGCCGTACCACACGCGAAGACCTCGCTGATCTGCCCGGACGCCACGCCCTCGCGCCACTCCGCGATCTCCACCTTGCGCTCCTCAACGTCCAGGCCCTGGCCCTTGGCCAGCTCCAGGATCGAGGACCGGGTCACCCCTTCGAGGATGGTGCCGGTCAGCTCGGGCGTGATGATCTTCCCGTCCCGGTGCACGAAGAACAGGTTCATCCCGCCCAGCTCCTCGACGTAGCGCTGCTCGACGGCGTCCAGGAAGCAGACCTGGTCGCAGCCGCGCTGGGCCGCCTCGACCATCGGGGCCAGGCTGGCGGCGTAGTTCCCGCCGCACTTGGCCGCGCCGGTGCCGCCGGGGGCGGCCCGGGTGTAGTCCTGGGAGAGCCAGATCGAGACCGGCTTGACCCCGCCGGAGAAGTAGGCGCCGACCGGCGAGGCGATGACCAGGAACTGCACCTCGTGCGCGGGCCGGACGCCGAGGAAGGACTCCGAGGCGTACATGAACGGCCGCAGGTACAGCGAGGTCTCCGGCTCGGCGGGCACCCAGGCCGCGTCCGCCGTGACCAGCGCGCCGATCGCGGCCAGGAAGTCCTCGGCCGGCAGCTCGGGCAGCGCCAGACGGCGCGCGGAGCGGGCCATCCGTGCGGCGTTGGCCTCCGGCCGGAAGGTGCGCACCGAGCCGTCCGCCCACCGGTAGGCCTTCAGGCCCTCGAAGATCTCCTGGGCGTAGTGCAGGACGGCCGCGGCCGGGTCCAGGGTGAGCGGGCCGTAGGGCACCACCCCCCCGTCGTGCCAACCCTGCTCCGGGGTCCAGGTGGCCCGGGCCATGTGGTCGGTGAAGAACCGGCCGAACCCCGGCGCGGCCAGGATCTGCGCCCGCCGGGCGGCGTCGGCCGGCGCGGTGCTGGGGGTGTGGCTGAATGTCAGCTCGGTCATTGCCGTGCTCCCTCGGGACTGCCGGCGGCCTCCGGCCGCCGGGTGGCGCAGCGGCGATCGGCACCGCGCGCCGGGCCTGTTCGGACGGTAGCAGCGCAGGGCCGGCCGGGCTCCCCCGGGCCGGGGGCCTCAGCTGGCGACGCGGGCGGCGATGGCGTCGCCCACCTGCGCGGTGGAGCGCGGTACTCGGCCCCGTTCGGCGAGGTCAGCGGCCACCGCCTGCTCGATCCGGGCGGCGGCCTTGTCCAGTCCGAGGTGCTCGGCGAGCATCGCGACCGAGAGCACGGTGGCCGTCGGGTCGGCCTTCTGCTGCCCGGCGATGTCCGGCGCCGAGCCGTGCACCGGCTCGAACATCGACGGCGCGCTCCGCTCGGGGTTGACGTTGCCGGAGGCAGCCAGCCCGATCCCGCCGGCGACCGCCGCCGCCAGGTCGGTGATGATGTCGCCGAACAGGTTGTCGGTCACGATCACGTCGAACCGCGAGGGGTCGGTGACCATGAAGATGGTGGCGGCGTCGACGTGCAGGTAGTCGGTGGCGACCTCGGGGTGCTCGGCGCCCACCCGTTCCACCGTGCGCCGCCACAGATGACCGGCGTGGGTGAGCACGTTGTGCTTGTGCACCAGGGTCAACCGGCGACGGGGGCGCGCGGCCGCCCGTCGGAAGGCGTCCCGGACCACCCGCTCCACCCCGAACGCGGTGTTGATGCTGACCTCGGTGGCGATCTCCTGGGCGGTGCCGGTGCGGATGCTGCCGCCGTTGCCCACGTAGGGACCCTCGGTGCCTTCCCGGACCACCACGAAGTCGACGTCGCCGGGCTGCGACAGCGGTCCGCTCACCCCCGGGTACAGCTTGGCCGGGCGCAGGTTGACGTAGTGGTCCAGGGCGAACCGCAGCCGCAGCAGCAGCCCCCGCTCCAGGACACCGCTGGGCACGCTCGGGTCCCCGATGGCACCCAGCAGGATCGCGTCCTGACCGCGGATCTCCTCCAGGACGCTGTCCGGCAGGGTCTCCCCGGTCGCATGCCAGCGTCGGGCGCCCAGGTCGTACGGGGTGGCCTCGACCGTGGTGGCGGGCTCGACCGCCGCGCGCAGCACCTTCAGCCCCTCGGCGACGACCTCCGGACCGATGCCGTCACCGGCCACGACAGCAAGACGGATCGACTCAGCCATGCGCCCAACCCTAGACCCGGTGTCCGCATCCTGGTCCGGCGTCTCGCTGTGCGGACGGGCAGTGGTCGGCGGTGGCGGCCCGGCTGGCTCAGACCCGGGTCACCGCGCCGGTCCGCCGCGGGTCGGCCGCCCCGCTCAGCCGACCGTCCGCCGCGCGGTGCGCCAGCGCCACGCCGCCGAAGAACATCGAGTGCGGTTCGTGCGCTCGGCGCGGCCAGCCGGCGGGCTGCCCGCTCAGCCCGGACAGGTCCAGGTCCTGCTCGTGGTGCAGCAGCCAGCCTCCCCCGGCCGCCCGGGCCAGGTGGGCGCGCGGCGCGTCCACCGCCTCGGCCAGCGGCCGGTCGTGCAGCAGCACCCCGCCCAGCACCTGGGCCAGCGCGGTGGTGATCCGGTCCGCACCGGGGCTGCCGGCGGCCAGCACCGCGCCGTCCGGACGCCAGGCGATGGTCGGCGCCATGTTCGAGGCGAGGCGCTCACCCACCGGGGGCAGGCCGCCGCGGGTCAGCTCGTGCTCGCCGAGGCAGTTGTTCAGCCACACCCCGGTGCCGGGCACGCTGACGCCGGCTCCGTACCCGCTGGAGACCGTCAGGGCGCAGGCGGTGCCGGCGTCGTCGACCACCGAGACGTGCGCGGTGGACGGGGAGGCCAGGCCGCCGGTCAGCCAGTCCCGGCCGCGGCGGCCGATGGCCGCCAGGAGCTCGGCGGCGGCGTGGCCACGGTCGGCCGCCAGGTCCAGGGTGTCCAGCCGGTGCCCCAGCACGTCCCGGAAGACCAGCAGGAGGTCGGTCAGGTCTCCCGGTCCCTGCCCGAGCAGGGCGAGCAGGGCGGCCAGCACCGGGCCGCCGACCGCGGGCGGGGGGTTGGTGACCACCTGCCAGCGGCCCACCCTCACCTGGGCCGGACGGCGGACCGAGGGCCGGTACCCGGCCAGGTCGGCGGCGGTCAGCGAACCACCCTGGGCCCGCATGAGCTCGACCAACGCCCTGGCGTTCGGCCCCCGCATCAGGGCGGCCTCCTGCTCCTGGGCGACCTGCGCCAGGAAGCCGGCCAGGTGAGGAAGCACGACGTGCTGGCCACGCGGCACCGACCCGTCCGGGGCCCGGCGGATGGCCTGGCGCACCTCGGGCTCGTCGAAGACCGTGCCCAGGGCGTAGGACAGGTAGTGGGCGGCCGCCGACCCCAGCGGGAACCCCGCGACAGCCACCTGGCGGGCCGGTTCGACGACCTGCGCCCAGGGCAGCCGGCCGAACCGGCGGTGGGTCTGGGCCAGGGCGGGCAGCAGGCCGGGCACCGCCACCGAGGCCGGCCCGACGGTCAGGGTGACGCCGCCGCCGTAGTCCAGGGCCAGCTCCCGGGCCCCGGCGGTGCCGGGCCCGGGCCCGCTGGGCCGGCTGACCCAGCCGTCCACCGTGACCCCCTCGGGGGCCAGCCGTGGGTCCAGCACCGTGACGTAGGCACCGCCGCCGAGGGAGACGATGCCCGGCTCGCTGACGCAGGCCACCAGGGCGGCGGCGATCGCGGCGTCCACCGCACCGCCGCCGCCCCGGGCCACCTGCTCGGCGCCAGCCGCGGCCAGCCGGCTGGGCGCGGCGCAGACCAGCCGGCCCGGCCCCGGCCCGCTCATCGGCTGGGCTCGCGCTGCCTCAGCGGGCCGCCGACCCCTCGACGTAGTCGCTGTCCTCGCTCTTGACCCAGCTCATCAGCTTGCGCAGCTCACGGCCGGTGGACTCGATCGGGTGCTCGGCGCCCTGCGCCCGCAGTCGCTTGAACTCCGGCGCGCCGGCGTCCTGGTCCTCGATGAAGCGCTTGGCGAAGCTGCCGTTGCGCACGTCCTCCAGCACCGCCTTCATGTTCTCCTTCACGTGGGGATCGATCACCCGCGGACCGGAGACGTAGTCGCCGTACTCGGCGGTGTCGGAGATGCTCCAGCGCTGCTTGGCGATGCCGCCCTCGTACATCAGGTCGACGATCAGCTTCAGCTCGTGCAGGCACTCGAAGTAGGCCACCTCCGGCTGGTAGCCGGCCTCGATCAGCGTCTCGAAGCCGTACTGCACCAGCTGGGAGGCGCCGCCGCAGAGCACGGCCTGCTCGCCGAACAGGTCGGTCTCGGTCTCCTCGGTGAAGGTGGTCCTGATCCCGCCCGCCCGCAGCCCGCCGATGGCCCGCGCGTAGGACAGGGTCAGCGGCCAGGCCTGGCCGCTGGCGTCGGTCTCGACCGCCACGATCACCGGCACGCCGCGGCCGCTGACGAACTCGCGGCGGACCAGGTGGCCCGGTCCCTTGGGCGCCACCATGCAGACGTCGACCCCGGCCGGGGCGCTGATGTAGCCGAACCGGATGTTGAACCCGTGGCCGAAGAACAGTGCGTCCCCCTCCTGCAGGTTCGGCTCGATGGAGTCGGTGTAGACGTGCCGGGCCACGTGGTCGGGCACCAGGAGCATCACCACGTCGGCCTCGGCGGCGGCCTCGGCCGGGGTGACCACGCGCAGGCCCTCGGCCTCGGCCTTGGCCCGGCTCCGGCTGCCCTCGGCGAGCCCGACCCGCACGTCCACCCCGGAGTCCCGCAGGGACAGGGCGTGGGCGTGGCCCTGGCTGCCGTAGCCGATCACGGCCACCGTGCGGCCCTGGATGATCGACAGGTCGGCGTCGTCGTCGTAGTACATCTGCGCCACAGTGGGCATCTCCTTCGGTTGCTTCGCGCCGGTCGGCGCCTGCGAGAGCGGGACGAGGGTATCGGTGGCCGGGGGTGTCCCCCGCCGGGGCGGGTCAGGCGCTGCGCAGCGCGCGGTCGGTGATCGAGCGGGAGCCCCGGCCGATGGCGACCATCCCGGACTGCACGAGCTCCCGGACGCCGAACGGCTCGAGCACCCGCCGGAACGCCTCGAGCTTGTCCGGGTTGCCGGTCACCTCACAGGTCACGGCGTCCGGCGCGACGTCGACCACCTTGGCGTGGAAGAGCTGCATCGCCTCCAGCACGTGCGAGCGGGTCTGCAGGTCGGCCCGCACCTTGACCAGCAGCAGCTCGCGCTGGACGGCGGCCTGCGGCTCCAGCTCGACGATCTTGATGACGCTGATCAGCTTGTTCAGCTGCTTGGTGACCTGCTCCAGCGGCAGGTCCTCGACGTCCACCACCACGGTCATCCGCGACACGTCCGGGTGCTCGGTCGGGCCGACCGCCAGGGAGTGGATGTTGAAGCCGCGCCGGGCGAACAGGCCCGCGACCCGGGTCAGCACGCCGGGCCGGTTCTCGACCAGGACGGACAGCGTGTGCTTGCTCATGATGACTCCCTCAGGCCTGTGGGGTGGGGGCGACGTCGCTGTCCTCACGGTCCCAGGTCGGCGCGATGCCTCGGGCGACCTGGATGTCGTCGTTGCTGACCCCGGCCGGCACCATCGGCCAGACCATCGCGTCCCGGTGCACGACGAAGTCCACCACCACCGGCACGTCGTTGATCGACATCGCCTTCTCGATCGTGGCGTCGATGTCCTCGGGCCGCTCGCAGCGCAGACCGACGCAGCCGTAGGCCTCGGCCAGCTTGACGAAGTCGGGGATCCGCCGACCGACCGAGGTGTGCAGGTCGGTGTTGGAGTACCGCTCGTTGTAGAAGAGGGTCTGCCACTGCCGGACCATGCCCAGGCTGCTGTTGTTGATCACCCCGACCTTGATCGGGATGTCGTTGATCACGCAGGTGGCCAGCTCCTGGTTGGTCATCTGGAAGCAGCCGTCCCCGTCGATCGCCCACACCGTGCGGTCCGGGCAGCCGGCCTTGGCCCCCATCGCGGCCGGCACCGCGAAGCCCATGGTGCCCAGGCCGCCGGAGTTGATCCAGGTGTTGGGGTTCTCGTACTGCACGAACTGGGCGGCCCACATCTGGTGCTGGCCGACGCCGGAGACGTAGATCGAGTCCGGCCCGCTGATCGCCCCGATCCGCTGGATGACCTGTTGCGGCGCGAGCTCGCCGGCCGGCGGCGCCGGGTAGCCCAGCGGGTAGGTGTCCCGCCAGGAGTCCAGCTGCACCCACCAGGCGCCGAGGTCGGGCTGGTGCCCGGCGGCGTGCTCGGCCTGCAGGGCCGGGATCAGCTCGCTGATCACCTCCTTGCAGTCCCCGACGATCGGCACGTCGGCGACCCGGTTCTTGGAGATCTCGGCCGGGTCGATGTCGGCATGGATGATCTTGGCGTGCGGCGCGAAGCTGGTCAGCTTGCCGGTCACCCGGTCATCGAACCGGGCACCGAGGCTGACGATCAGGTCCGCCTTCTGCAGCGCGGTCACCGCGGCCACGGTGCCGTGCATGCCGGGCATGCCCAGGTTGGCCGGGTGGGAGTCGGGCACCGTGCCACGCGCCATCAGGGTCGTCACCACCGGCGCCCCGGTCACCGCGACCAGCTGGCGCAGCACCTCGCTGGCCCCCGACCGCACCACGCCGCCGCCGACGTAGAGCACCGGGCGCCGGCTCTCGGCCAGCAGCCGGGCCGCCTCACGGATCTGCTTGCCGTGCGGGCGCGAGGGCGGCCGGTAACCCGGCAGGTCCAGCCGCTGCGGCCAGCTGAAGCCGGTCCGGCCGGTCAGCGCGTCCTTGGACACGTCGACCAGGACCGGGCCGGGCCGGCCGGTACCGGCGATGTGGAAAGCCTCGGCGATCGTGCGCGGGATGTCGTCCGGGTCGGTGACCAGGTAGTTGTGCTTGGTGATCGGCATCGTGATGCCGGAGATGTCGGCCTCCTGGAAGGCGTCGGTCCCGATCGAGGAGCTGGCCACCTGGCCGGTGATGGCCACCATCGGGATGGAGTCCATGTAGGCGTCGGCGATCGGGGTGACCAGGTTGGTGGCGCCCGGACCGGAGGTGGCCATGCACACCCCCACCCGGCCGGTGGCGTGCGCGTAGCCCTCGGCGGCGTGCCCGCCGCCCTGCTCGTGCCGGACCAGGATGTGGCGGACCTGGGCGGAATCCATCAGCGGGTCGTACAGCGGCAGGATCGCCCCGCCGGGGATCCCGAAGACGACCTCCACCCCGACGTGTTCGAGCGAGGCGACCAGGCTCTGCGAGCCGGTCATCGGCTCTCCCGGCGGGGTGCGGCGGTGGTCGTGGGTCGCGCGCTGGCCTGACATGGGGCCTCTCCTGTCTCGACGGTGGACGTCGGCTGCTGCTGAGCCCGGGCCGTGACCCGAGCGGGGTGGGGACGAAAAAACCCCCCGGGCCCGTACTCGGGCATGCGAGGGGTTGCGCGCTCGGCAGGTCCGTGACCAGGGCCTCAGCCGGCGCGCCGTCCGCGTACGAGGGCGCACAGCACGTCGTCACGATGTCCCCGGCGTCACACGCATGTCAACTCAGCCGGGAAGCGTCTCGTCATCTGGGACGACCTGTCCATCAGGGGTGACGCCCACCGCCCCACCGGTCGCCCCGCCCGCCGGAGCCGTCCCGCCCGCCGCCGGAGCCTTCCCCTCCGCTGGGGTCGCCGGAACCGGGGTCGGGCGCTGAAGGGCCGGGCCGGCCGAGCTCCCACTCAACGGGCCGGCCCGCAGCATGGCCAGCATCGCGGCGGCCGGGGCGGCCGGGGAGAGCACGAACCCCTGCCCGGCGTAGCAGCCCAGGTTGCGGACCACGGCCAGGGTGTCCGCGTCCTCCAGCCCCTCGGCGATGACCAGCAGGTCCAGCGCCGCCGCCATCCCGGTCACCGCCCGGACCAGGGCCGTCGCGCGCTCGTCCTGGCCCACCCCCTGCAGCAGGGAGCGGTCCAGCTTGATCACGCGCACCGGCAGCCGGCGCAGGTAGGACAGCGAGGAGTAGCCGGTGCCGAAGTCGTCGATGGCGATCAGCACCCCGATCCTCCTCAGCTGGTGCAGGGCGTCGAAGGCCGGCCCGCGCTCCCCCACCAGCCGGCTCTCGGTGATCTCCAGGACCAGCCGCTCGGCCGGCAGCCCGGCCTCGGCCAACGCGTCCCGGACGGTCTGGGCGAAACCCGGGGAGGCCAGCTGCTGCACCGACATGTTCACCGAGACCAGCGCGGGGTGGCCGGCGGCGGCCCAGGAGGCAGCCTGCCGCGCCGCCTCCTGCAGCACCCAGCGGCCCAGCTCGACGATCGTCCCGGTGTCCTCGGCGACCTCGACCAGCTCGGCCGGGCTGACCAGCTCGGGCAGGTCACCGCCGCGGGCCGGGCCACCGTCACGGGCCGGCACCCGGATCAGGGCCTCGGCGCCCAGCGGCTGCAGGTCCGACAGGCGCACGATCGGCTGGTAGAAGATGGCCAATCGACCGGAGTCCAGCGCCGGACGCAGGCCGATCGCGATGTCCACCCGGCGTCGGGCCCGGACCTCCAGCTCGGGGCGCCAACGCTCCACCTGCCCGGGCGAGCGACGCTTGGCCTCGTACATGGCCAGGTCGGCGCGGTGCATCAGGACGGCGGCGGTCAGCCGGTCGCCCGGCAGCCGGGCGGCGTCGGCGGCGGACAGGCCCAGGCTCAGGGCCAGCACCACCGGGCGGCCCTGCACGGACAGCGGCTCCCGCATGGCCGCCGACAGGGCGCAGGCCAGCGCCATCACCTGCTCGGGGGCGCCGTTGCTGACCGCCACGGCGAACTCGTCCCCGCCCAGCCGGGCGGCGAGGTGACCCAGGCCGGAGCTCGCGGCCACCTGGCCCAGCCGGTGGGCCACCTCCTGGAGCACCTCGTCACCCGCCGCGTGCGCGAACCGGTCGTTGACCGCCTTGAAGCCGTCCAGGTCTCCGTAGAGCACGTCCACCCGGCGGCCGGCGGCCAGCCAGTCGTCAACCGTCTCCAGCAGGTGTGAGCGGTTGGCCAGACCGGTCATCTGGTCGTAGCGGGCCAGCTGCTCCAGGCGGCGGCGCAGCTGCACGGCGTCGGTGACGTCGTGCAGGTTGCCCACCGCGCCGCCGGGCACCGCGCGCAGCCGCAGCGACGCCGAACCGCCGTGCCCGCCGCCCAGCGCGAACTCCAGTTGGTCGTAGGGCCGCCGGCCGGTCGCCACGGCCCGCACGATCTCCAGCAGGCCGGCCTGCGCCTCCTCGGCCGCCAGGGCGGTCAGCGGGTGACCGATCAGCGTCCGCGGTGCCCGGCCGAGCAGGCGGCGCGAGGCGCCGTTGGCCTCCTCGACGGTCCCGGTCGGGTCCAGCCGCACGATGAGGTCGGCGGCGTTCTCCACGGTCGCGGCCAGCCGCTGGTGGGAGGCGGCCAGGTCCCGGACCAGCTGCTGGTTCTCGGCCAGCGCCAGGGCCTGCAGGGCCACCAGGTGGGTGACCACGACGCCGCTGAGCAGGATGGGCACGAACCCCACCGAGGTACGCAGCGCCTGGGCGGTGACCACGGTCGCGGCCGCGAAGGCGAGCAGGTACGGCACCCACCGGGGCATCGACAGCACGGGCACGTCGAGCACCCGGCCCGGCAGCCACGGGACGAAGGCCAGGCCGGCGTAACCGACCCCGGCCAGCAGGTCGGCGGGCAACTGCGGCCAGCTGCTGCCGTCCAGGGTGAACACCCCGAGCAGGGCGCCGAGCCCGATCGGGGTGATGGCCAGGGCGGAACGCAGCACCAGGGACCGGGCCCGTTCGTGCACCCGGCCACCCCGCGAGCCGAGCGAGAGCCGGAAGAGCAGGACGATGACCGTGAGCACGACCGTCGGCAGCCCGATCCGGATCACGCTGGCCGCCGAGAGCCTGGTCTGCGGGTCGACCAGGCAGACCAGGCAGGTGACCAGGCTGAAGGCGAACAGCCCGGCCAGCGCGAAGCCGGAGGCGAGCAGCTGGCCCGGGAGCAGGTTGCGCAGCGAGATCACCGAGCCGATCACGCCCAGCGCCATGGCCATGATCACCAGCACCGCCTGGACGCCGACCGGGCTGCCGCCCCGCTGCGCGATGTGCCCGGCCGCCAGCAGCAGACCGCCGCCGGCCACCACCCAGGAACCCCACCGGCTCAGCGGCCGGTGCCACAGCCCCGCCACGAACCAGGAGCAGGCGGCCAGCCCGGCGATCCAGGCGTCGGCTGCGAGCACAGGGAACACGGGCATGCTCGCAGGCTACGTGCGCCGCCGATCCGGCTCAGTCGCAGACCTCGCTCAGTCGCAGATCTCGCTCAGTCGCAGACCGCGCCCCCCGAGGCCGAGCCGACCAGCTTGGCGTACTTGGCCAGCACGCCCCGGGTGTACTGGGCGGGCGGCGGGCTGAACCCGGCGCGCCGGCGGGCCAGCTCGCTCTCCTCGACCAGCAGGTCCAGCGTGCGCCGCGCGACGTCCAGCCGGATCCGGTCGCCGTCGGCGACCAGGGCGATCGGCCCACCGTCGACCGCCTCGGGCGCGACGTGGCCCACGCACAGCCCGGTGGTCCCGCCGCTGAACCGGCCGTCGGTGAGCAGCAGCACGTCCTTGCCGAGCCCGGCGCCCTTGATCGCCCCGGTGATGGCCAGCATCTCCCGCATGCCGGGGCCGCCCTTGGGCCCCTCGTAGCGGATCACCACCACGTCGCCGGCCGTGATCGTGCCGTCCTCCAGGGCGTCCATCGCGGCCCGCTCACGGTCGAAGACCCGGGCGGTGCCCTCGAAGACGTCGGAGTCGAAGCCGGCCGACTTCACGACCGCGCCGTCCGGGGCCAGGGAACCCTTGAGCACCGTGATGCCGCCGGTGCGGTGGATGGGCTCGGACATCGCGCGGACCACCTTGCCGTCCAGGTCCGGCGGGGCGATCTCGGCCAGGTTCTCGGCCATCGTGCGGCCGGTCACGGTGAGGACGTCACCGTGCAGCAGCCCGGCGTCGAGCAGGGCGCGCATCACCACCGGGACGCCGCCGATCCGGTCCACGTCGGTCATCACGTAGCGGCCGAAGGGCTTGACGTCGGCCAGGTGCGGCACCCGGTCGCCGATCCGGGAGAAGTCGTCCAGGGTCAGGTCCACGTCGGCCTCGTGCGCGATGGCCAGCAGGTGGAGCACCGCGTTGGTCGACCCACCGAAGGCCATCACCACCGCGATGGCGTTCTCGAACGCCTCCTTGGTCAGGATGTCCCGGGCGGTGATCCCGCGGCGCAGCAGCTCGACCACCGCCTCACCGGAGCGCCGGGCATAGCCGTCCCGGCGCCGGTCGGTGGCCGGCGGGGCGGCGCTGCCGGGCAGCGACATGCCCAGCGCCTCCGCGGCGCTGGCCATGGTGTTCGCGGTGTACATGCCACCGCAGGCGCCCTCCCCCGGGCAGATCGCCCGCTCGATAGCGTCCACGTCGGCCCGGCTCATCAGCCCCCGGGCGCAGGCGCCGACGGCTTCGAAGGCGTCGATGATGGTGACCTCCCGCTCGCTGCCGTCGGACAGCTTGGCGCGGCCGGGCAGGATCGAGCCGGCGTAGAGGAACACCGCCGCCAGATCCAGCCGGGCGGCGGCCATCAGCATGCCCGGCAGGGACTTGTCACAGCCGGCCAGCAGCACCGCGCCGTCCAGACGCTCGGCCTGCATCACCGTCTCGACGCTGTCCGCGATCACCTCCCGGGAGACCAGGGAGAAGTGCATCCCGACGTGCCCCATCGAGATGCCGTCGCTCACCGAGATGGTGCCGAACTCCAGCGGGTAGCCGCCGGCGGCGTGCACCCCGTCCTTACTGGCCTTGGCCAGCCGGTCCAGGGAGAGGTTGCAGGGTGTGATCTCGTTCCACGAGCTGGCCACCCCGACCTGCGGCTTGGCGAAGTCGGCGTCGCCCATCCCGACCGCCCGCAGCATGCCGCGGGAGGCCGCCTTCTCCAAGCCGTCGGTCACCTCGCGGCTGCGGGGCTTGATGTCCACCTCCCCGCGCGGCTGGGGCGCTGAGGCTGCGGAACGGGCGGGGTCCACCGGCGGCGTCGAGGTCACGGCGGGAGTCTAGGACGAGCCACCGACCGTCCCTGCGGGCGCTCGGCCGCCCACATCGGCCCCGAGCTCGTCTCAGCCGTCCCGGTAGTCTGGGCGCACGACGGTGCCGCGGCATCAGCGATCGGCGAGGACCCCCAGCATCCCGTTCGCTGCGTCCGTCGGCGCTTCGCTCTCTGGAGGCTCGCCGCCCAGGACATGCTCGATCCGGTCGTGCACCAGGTCCGGCTCCGCGACGCCACGGTGGAGGTCCCGCTCATCGAGCGGGCAGACTGAACCGGTGCCCGGATATGACGTCCACCTCGACCTGGCCGGTCGCGACGTCCTCGTGCTGGGGGGCGGGCCGGCGGCTGCCCGCCGGGCCCGGTCCTGCGCCGACGCCGGCGCCCGGGTGCTGGTGCTGTCCGATGCAGTCTGCGAGGACCTGCGCCTGCTGCATGCGCAGGGGGTGGTCACCTGGCAGCCACGGTCCTGGACGGCAGCCGACCTGGGCCGCGCCTGGCTGGTGCACGCGCTGACCGGCGACGCCGGGCAGGATCAGCAGGTCGTGACGGCGGCCGAGGACGCCCGGGTCTTCTGCCTGACCGGTCCGGCCGGCCCCGAAGGCTCCGACGACCCCGCTGCCCCGGGGTCGGCCTCGACGCCGAGCGCGTGGCTGGTGCCCTCGCGGCGCCCACCGGGCGACGGCCGGGGCCGGGTGGCGTTGGTCGGCGGCGGGCCCGGCGATCCCGGCCTGATCACCGCCTGGGGTCTGGCGCTGCTGCGGGAGGCGGACGTGGTGGTGGTGGACCGACTGGCGCCGACGGCCCTCCTGGAGGGTCTGGACCCGGACGTGGAGGTGATCGACGTCGGGAAGGTGCCGGACCACCACCCTGTGCCTCAGGAGGAGATCAACCGCCTGCTCGTCGAGCACGCACGGGCCGGACGCCGGGTGGTGCGCCTGAAGGGCGGCGACCCGTACGTACTGGGCCGCGGCCGCGAGGAGGAGGCCGCCTGCACGGCCGCCGACGTCCCAGTCGTCGTGGTGCCCGGGGTGACCAGCGCGTTCTCGGTGCCCGCCGCGGCCGGCATTCCCGTCACCCACCGGGGGCTGGCGCGCAGCGTCACCGTCCTGACCGGGCACGACGACCCCGACTACGAGGCGCTGGTGCACCTCGGGGGAACGCTGGTCGTGCTGATGGGCGTGTCCCGGCTCGAGACGTTGAGCGAGGGGCTGCTCGGCGCGGGGATGGACCCCTTGACGCCGGTGGCTATCGTCGAATCAGGCTGGACAGCCCGGCAACGCACCAGCAGCACCACCGTCGGGCAGGTCGCGCGCTGCGTGGTCGAGCGCCGGATCCAGGCCCCAGCCGTCGTCGTCATCGGTGACGTCGCAGCCCTGGCACGGTCGGACGGTGGGTGAGCGGAGGAGCGGTACCGATGGACAGCAGCCCGTCCGGCGGTCCTGGGAGCACCGCTGACCAGGGCGGCGATCGGGCCGGTCACCGCCAGCCCCTTGCGTCGAGCCGGGTTGGACCCGTTGGCGCCGGACCGATCCCGGATGGGCGCCCTGGTCAAGGCGGTCGGGGACCACATGTCGAGCCAGCCGGTCCAGGTGCTGCGCACCCGGGGCGGCGATCTGGGGCATCGGGTAGGCGCCGGTGGTTGCCCGGGGACCGGCTCACCGTGATCGACCCGTTGCGGACACGCTGATGAGGGCACCGGCGCTGCTGGCCTGCGCCCACGGCACTGGCAGCCCGGCCGGCCGGCGGGCGATCGCCGAGCTGCGCCTGGGTGTCTCGCGACTGCGCCCGGGCACGACCGCGCTTGCTGCGCACGTAGACGTGCAGAAACCCGACCTGGCGGGTGCCCTGCGCAAGCTCGCTGAGCAGCAACGCAGGACGGTGGTCGTCCCGCTCCTGCTCTCGGCGGGGTACCACGTGCACCACGACATCGCCCGGGCGGTCGACGGTGTCACGTCGGTCGCCGCCCAGGCCCTCGGCCCTGACCCGGTGCTGGCGCAGGTGCTGGTGGACCGCCTGGTGGCCGCCGGCGCCGAGCCGGGTGGCCGGCTGGTGCTGGCCGCGGCCGGTTCCTCCGACCCGCGGGCCGGTCGCGACGTCGAGGAGGTGACCGGGCAGCTCGGTCGGCTGTGGGGCGGAGCGGTGGTGACGGCCTACTTGTCGGCCGCGCGCCCGACGGTGCCGGAGGCGCTCGCCGCCGCGACCGCGGAGGGCACCGCAGACCTGGCCGTGGCCAGCTACCTGCTGGCCCCAGGCTTCTTCGCCGACAGGCTCGCGCGGACCGTCGCCGAATGCGCCCCTGGCGTGGCCTTGAGCGCACCGCTGGCGCCCGACGACCGGCTGGCGCAGGTGGTGCTCGACCGGTACGACGCCGCCAGCGACTTCTGAACGACGGTGCTTCTCGACGCTCGGTAGCCGTTCCAGCGCCGCGCGTCGGAGGGCGTTCACCCTTTCGGGTGCCGCTGTCCACAGGGCGGCCGAAAGCGGTTGATCGGTGGGCGGTGGTGCAGTTCAGTAGCTGTGTGACAAGGCCCGGGCAGCGCACGCATTTCACCCGGAAGCGGGCGTACGCGATGCTGCTCGCTGTGATCGCTGCTGGGCTCCTTCAGGCTTGCGGCACGGCTCCGCGGCCGCAAACGGTGCCCGATACGACGGCCAGCGCGACACCCAACGTGACTCCGTCTACCCCTCCGAGGCCCAGCGCGCCCTCGTCGACGTCATCGCCGGTCGCGGAGCCGTTGGCCGATAGGGCGATGCGTCACGACGGAAGAAGTGCCGAGGCGTTCACGCGTTGGATGATGACGCGGCGGCACTTGGCGTATCAGGCCGGCGATCCGCGGTTGTGGGCCGCCGTGCGCGTAGATTCCAGATGTAAGTTTTGCTCCACAACTATGAACGACCTGGAAGCGCTCTCCAAGTCCCAGACACACTGGCGCGGCGGGGAGCCCAGCATCCGCTGGGTGTCCGGAAGCATGAATCCCGACGGCTCGAGCGTCGTTTCCGTTTCGTTCACCTACCCGCCTCAGGTCCGCGAGGACGCAACTGGGCGGATTCTCGAACGGGATGCTGGGGTCACGGACGAGCAGATTGACCTCCGCCTCGAATGGGTGAGGGGAAGCTGGCAATTGCGTGCCCTCCACCAGCTGACAGCCGACGAGATCGCCCGAGACCATCGAGCATGAGCACTGCCCGCGAGATTGGCACGGGGCTCCTGCTGACGCTCGTTCTTGTGGGCACGACGATCGGCCCGGCGCGGGCCGCTGTCACCGTCTTCGGCACAAGCGCTGACGGCAGTGACGTCGTACTGTCCGGCGGGGAAAATCGAGGCGGTCACCCCGGGTCCGGCGGCCCTGCTGACGGAACGTCCCCCGGGCCGGTGGCGACCACGATCACGGTGGTCATGATGGTGCCCGCCTGCCTGGGCAACGAACCATCCGGCACCAACCGCGGCAACGGCGCCGGCTGCGGACAAGCCGCCGCCAACTGCGCCACCACCCCCGACCCCCAAGACCTCCAGTACTGGACCTACCGCGGCACCGCCCCCCTGACCAACCCCACCGACCTCACCTGGACCCGCACCGCCGTCGCCTGCTACCGACCCCAAGACATCACCACCACCACCCCCACCCCCGTCCTGACCATCCAGGACATCCGCCGCCTACCCATCCCCCCCGCCACCCTGCACATCCAACCCAACGCCCCCACCGCACTGATCAACATCCCCACCAACATCTACGCCCATGCCACCGACCACACCCTGACCACCACCGTCCTGGCCACCCCCATCCGGGTCAAGGTCCACCCCACCAGCTACCACTACACCTACGGCGACCACACCACCCTGGACACCACCGACCCCGGCGGCCCTTACCCCACCCTCACCACCGCCCACGCCTACCAACACCCCGGCCCCCACACCATCACCCTCACCACCAGCTACACCGCCGAGTACGCCCTACCCGGACAACCCTTCCAACCCGTCACCGGCACCGTCGAAGTCCCCTCCACCCCTGTAACGATCGAACACGTCCAGACCCGCGCCCACCTCGTGCTGGACTGAGGGCCGTTCGCGGACGTACGCCGTCGGGATATCCGGGAGGAACGCGAGTGGTGACCACCTGAACCCGCTGTGCGACAGACTTATTCGGTCGAACGGCCGGACGGAATTGTCGGTGCCGGGTCCTAATGTGTTTCAGGTCAGCACATCAACGACCGGCACATCGGCGGCGCAGGAGGGAAGACGGTGGGCAGCAACGCAGACCAACCGGACAGCACGGACGGCGAGCCCGTCGCGACCCAGTCCGACGATGGCCGGCCACGACATCCGGTTCTGGGACAACTCCGTGAACTGCGGCGCCAGGTCGTCGCCCTTCCCGAGCTGTCGGCCTGGTCCATGAGCGACGGGGAGGCCAGGGACGCCGTCGCCGAGGCGTATCGTCTACTGGCTCGCACGCACTTCGCCGCGCTTCGGCTGCTCGCCGACCTCAACTCCCGTCCGGACGCAGTACCCGGATCGCGGCCCGGCCGCGGCGGGCAGACGTTCCTGCGCAACGCTCTTCATCTGCGTGCCGGTGCCGCCCGGGACGAGGTCGCTGCCGCGACGGCCATCACCGCGACGCCCGGTACTCCTGGTGCACTGCCCCAGCTCGGTCAGGCTCTGGCTGAGGGCCTGACCACCCGGCAGCACCTCGACGTCATGGTGAAGGTGCTGCGCAAGATCCCCACCCACCTGCAGACGGCTGCAGCCGACCCCGCCGCGGTACCGGAAATCCCAGGCCTGCCGGGATCCGCCCCCGATGCGGCAGATGGTCCGGTCAACGGCGCGCAGGCCATCGACGCGATCGCCACGTACGCAGCGGTGACGGCCTGCCCCGGCACGCTGACCCAGGTCGGTAGGGCGATCCTGTCCACCATCGCCCCTGAGGTGGCTGACCGGTATGACGTGGCCGCGCACGAGCGGCGAGGCCTGCAGCAGACCACCGACGACACCGGGATGTGCGTGGGCAGCTTCCAGCTGGACGAGGCGGCCGGGCTGATCTGGACCCAGGCGGTGGACTACTACTCGAGCCTGCCCCCTGAGCCGGCCCGCGACGGGCAGCGCGGCGCAGCTGTGGCCGAACCGGAAGAGCCGGGGCACGAGCCCCTTCTCGACCGGCGGACGGCGGCCCAGCGCCGTGCCGACGCGATGGCTGCCATCGCGCACGCGGCACTGCGTTACGCCGACGGGAGCCACGACGGCGTCAAGGACGGCATCGGCGGACCGGGCACCCTGATCCTGCTGCACGCGACACCGGAGCATGTGGCCGCGGCGCGGTCGCAGGCTCTCGTGCCGCTGACGCGCGGAACCGGCCGCACGACCGACACCGCTGACACCGCTGACACCGCTGACACCGCTGACACCGCTGACGGCGCACGACACCGACCAAAGCGATGCGGGCACAGACCAGAGGGACCACGAACCGCCCTTGGAGCCGACCGACGGTGCCAGCCACCCGGCGGTCGCAAGGTGTCCGGCGCCCGGCCTGTCCTGGTCGAGCCTGACCGGGCAGGTCAGCCCACGAACCCTCGGTCAGCTGCTGTGCGACAGCGCCCTCCAGGCCGTCGTGCTGGACGGCACCTCCCGGACCGTCCTCGACCTGGGCCGGACAACGCGGACCGCCAGTACACGTCAGCGCCGAGCCGTGACCGCAAGAGACCGGGGATGCGTCATTCCCGGGTGCTCCGCTCCCCCATCCCAGTGCCAGGTGCACCACATCCTGTGGTGGAGGGAGGGCGGTCCGACCGATCTCGACAACCTGGCGCTCGTCTGCCTGCGCCACCACACCGAGATCCATCTGGGGATCTGGGAGCTGCAGTCGAACGTCGACCACGCCATCAGCGCTCGCCCGCCGTTCTGGCTCGATCCCGAGCGCCGGCCACGGCGCAACCAGGTCCACCAGCTCGTCGACGACGCGCGCCGGCTGACGCAGACCCTGGCTGATCACGACGACCTCCAGGCGCGGCCGGCACGAGAGCCACGATCCGGCGGGCCGCGCACGCCCCAAGCCCCGCCGTCGGCGGCCTGACCCGCGGCGGCCCGACCACTCGTGGCTAGGGATGCGAAGCGGAGCGTGAGAGGCTGAACCCATGCAGGAGGGCCTGGACGTCGTCGTCGTCGGGTCGGCCAACGTCGACCTCGTCGTCAGGGTCGTGCGCCGTCCAGGCAGCGGTGAGACGGTGAGGGGCGAGGACCTGCTGACCCTGCCCGGAGGCAAAGGCGCCAACCAGGCGGTGGCGGCTGCGTTGCTGGGCGCCCGCACCGCGTTCATCGGATGCATCGGGGAGGACGACCACGGCCGGCTGCTGGTGGAGAGCCTCTCCGGCTCGAGCGTGTCCCTGGACGGTCTGCGGCGGGTGGCCCGACCCACCGGGACCGCCCTGATCGTGGTGGACGAGCAGGGAGAGAACAGCATCGTGATCTCACCCGGTGCCAACGCCCTGATCGACGTCGACGACGCCACCTGCGACGCCGTCGCCGAGGCCGCCTGCGTGCTGCTGCAGAGGGAGATCGCTCCGGAGGTCAGCCTGGCGGCGGCGGAACGTGCCGGTGGTCTGGTGATCCTGAACCTTGCGCCGTCCGAGCCTGTCCCCGAGGCGCTGCTGCGTCGCACCGACGTGCTGGTGGTGAACGAGCTGGAGGCCGCCGCCCTGCTCGGCCTCGACCATACGCAGACCCCCCGCTCGGCCGAGACCATGATCATGCAGCTGGCCGAGCTGGGCCCGGACGCCGTGGTGATCACCCGGGGCGCGCGAGGCGCGATGGGGCTGGACGAGAAGGGGCACCACCAGGTGCCCGCCCCGCCGGTCGAGGTGGTCGACACCACTGGCGCCGGTGACGCCTTTGTCGGGGCACTGGCCGTCGGCATGGCCCGGGGCGAACCGTTGGGTGCCTCGATGGAGCTGGCCGTCCGGGCAGGGGCCTACTCGGTGACCAAAGCCGGGACGCAGCCCTCCTACCCCCGGCCCGCTGACCTGTCCTGAGCCGCGCTCCAGGGCCGGCCGCGGGCCATGGCGGGGGCGGTGCGAGCCGGCGTCTGCCGGCAGGCGGCCGAGTGGCCGATCGACCCGCAGGCGTCACGATGGAGACGGTCGAGACCTCGGCCGAGACCTCGTCGCGCCGACCCTGAGGGGCCACCCATGTCCACCGACGCCATCGTCCTGCTCAAGGACGACCACAAGAAGATCCAGAAGCTGTTCCGCTCGTTCGAGCAGTCCTCACCGACCGCTCACGCCACGCGCGGGAAGATCGTCGACGACATCATCGAGGCCCTGACCGTGCACACCTACATCGAGAACGAGGTCATGTATCCGCAGGTCCGCGCCCGGGTGCCCGACCTGGAGCAGGATGTGCTGGAGTCCTACGAGGAGCACCACGTCGCGGACCTGATCGTGATGGAACTGATGACCCTCCAGCCGGACTCCGAGCACTTCCAGGCCAAGACCACCGTGCTGATCGAGAACGTGCGCCATCACGTCGAGGAGGAGGAGCAGGAGTGGTTCCCCAAGGTCAGGGCCGCTCTGGGCCGCAAGGAGCTCTCCGAGATCGGTGAGCAGCTGCTCCAGGCGAAGGAGACCGCACCGCGGCGACCCAGCCAGCCCAGTGCGCTGAAGAAGGTCATCGACGCCGTCATCAGCTGAGGTTCGCGGTCGGCCCGGTTCAGTGCAGTCGGACCGGGCCGACGTCGACCACCCGCACGACGGCCTCGCCGACCTCGTCCGAGGCGTTGAGGTCGACGTCCGCCTCGATCGCCCAGTCGTGGTGCCCGTCCGGGTCGGCCAGCACCTGGCGCACCGCCCAGCGACGCACCGGTGCGTCCTCCCCCAGCTCCGGACGGCGCGCGGGGTGTTCGTCCACCACGAACATCGAGGGCCCCCGGGCATCCGCACCGGTGCCGATCTCCTCGTGCTCCTCCAGATAGGTCGTGACCGCGGTCCGCCACGCGTCCTCGTCCCAGCCGGTGCCGGCGTCAAGCTCGGCGAGGTCGGAGAACCGGCCTCGCGAGGCCAGAGAGACCCGGCGCCACAGCGCATTGCGGACCAGCACCCGGAAGGCGCGCCGGTTCGAGGTCACCACGGGCGGGCCTTGGTCGGCGCTGACGCCGTCTGAGGCGGTGTCACCACCGTGCCCGGCCCGCAGCGCCTCCCACTCATCGAGCAGGCTGGAGTCGACCTGGCGGACCAGCTCACCCAGCCAGGCGATCAGGTCCTCCAGCTGCTCGTTGCGCAGCTGGTCGGGAACCGTCTGGCGCAGAGCACGGTAGGCGTCGGCCAGGTAGCGCAGCACCAGGCCCTCCGAGCGGGCCACCCCGTAGTAGCTGACGTACTCCCCGAAGGTCATCGCCCGCTCGTACAGGTCGCGGGCCACCGACTTCGGCTTCAGCTCGTAGTCGCCCACCCAGGGATGGCCTCGGCGGTAGGTGTCGTAGGCGCCCTCCAGCAGCTCCTGCAGCGGCTTGGGGTGGGTCACCTCCTCCAGCAGCTCCATCCGCTGGTCGTACTCCAGACCCTCGGCCTTCATCGCGGCCACCGCCTCGCCGCGGGCCTTGTACGCCTGAGCCGAGATCACCGTGCGGGGGTCCTCCAGGGTCGCCTCGATCACCGACAACGCGTCCAGGGCGAAGTCGGGGTCCTCGGCGTCCAGCAGTTCCAGGGCCGCGAGCGCGAACGGAGACAGGGGCTGGTTCAGCGCGAAGTCCGGCTGCAGGTCAACGGTCAGCGTCAACCGCCGGCCACCACCGGGGACCTCCTCGCGGCTCACCACACCGGCCGCCTCCAGCGCACGCACGATGGCGATCGCCCGTCTGATGTGCCGCCGCTGGACCGCCCGGGACTCGTGGTTGTCCTCCAGCACATGCCGCAAGGCCGGGAACGGGTCGCCGGGGCGGGCGAGCAGGTTCAGCACCATGGCGTGGCTGACCCGCAACCGGGAGACCAACGGTTCGGGGTCGGCGGACACCAGCTTGTCGAAGGTCGCGCGCCCGTAGGAGACCTGACCCTCCGGCGGCTTCTTGCGCTGCACGCGCTTGAGCTTCTTCGGGTCGTCACCGGCCTTGGCCACCAACCGGGCGTTCTCCACCTCGTGCTCGGGCGCCTGGACGACGACCAGGCCCTGGGTGTCGTAGCCGGCCCGGCCGGCCCGGCCAGCGATCTGATGGAACTCCCGGGCCTTCAGCTGCCGGACCCGGGAGCCGTCGTACTTGGTCAGCGCCGAGAACAGCACCGTCCGGATCGGCACGTTGATCCCGACCCCCAGGGTGTCGGTACCGCAGATCACCGACAGCAGACCGGCCTGGGCGAGCTGCTCGACCAGCCGCCGGTAGCGCGGCAGCATGCCGGCGTGGTGCACCCCGATCCCGTGCCGCACCAGGCGGGACAGTGTCTGACCGAAGCCACGGGAGAACCGGAAGTCACCCAGCGCCTCGGCGATCCGGTCCCGCTGCTCGCGGGAGGCGACGGTGACCGATGTCAGCGCCTGCGCCCGCTCCAGCGCCGCAGCCTGAGTGAAGTGAACCACGTAGACCGGGGCCTGGCGGGTGGCGAGCAGCTCCTCCAGCGTCTCGTGCACCGGGGTGAGCGCGTAGGAGTAGGTGAGCGGCACGGGCCGCTCCACCGAGGCGACGGTGACCGTCGGGCGGCCGTTGCGCCGGGTCAGGTCCTGCTCGAAGAAGCGGACGTCCCCCAGGGTGGCCGACATGAGCAGGAACTGCGCCTGCGGCAGCTCCAGCAGCGGCACCTGCCAGGCCCAGCCCCGGTCCGGCTCGCTGTAGAAGTGGAACTCGTCCATGACGACCTGTCCGACGTCGGCCAGCTCGCCCTGGCGCAGGGCCAGGTTGGCCAGCACCTCGGCCGTGCAGCAGATGACGGGAGCCGAGGGGTTGACTGAGGCGTCCCCGGTCAGCATCCCGACCCGGTCGGCGCCCAGTACCTCGCACAGCGCGAAGAACTTCTCCGACACCAGCGCCTTGATCGGCGCGGTGTAGAAGGTGCGCCGTCCGGCGGCGAGGGCGGCGACGTGGGCGCCCAGCGCCACCAGGCTCTTCCCGGAGCCGGTGGGCGTGGCCAGGATGACGTTGCTGCCGGTGCACAGCTCCAGCAGCGCCTCCTCCTGGGCCGGGTACAGGCTCAGGCCCTGCCCGCGCGTCCACTCCTCGAAGGCGGTGAACACCGCGTCGGGGTCGCCCTGCGACAGCATCGCCGCCTCGACCAGGGACGGCGCACCGGTGACTGCCGTCACGCGGGGACGCCGGCGCCGGTCAGCTCGGCGGCCAGGCCGGGGTGGACCATCGCGTGCAGCCGGGTGCCCTGCTCGGTGTGCTCCTCGCCGAGCACCTCACCGTCCTGATGCGCCCGGTGCACCAGGTCACCCCGCTGGTAGGGCACCACCACGTCGACCTCCACCGAGGGCCGCGGTAGCGCCTCGGCGACCGCGGCCTGCAGCTCGGCCAGGCCCTGACCGGTGCGGGCGCTGACCACCAGGCAGCGCTTCTCCCGGCGCTGCAGCCGGTCGATGACCTCCGGGTCGGCGGCGTCGGCCTTGTTGACCACGACGATCTCGGGCACGTGGTGGGCGTCGACGTCGGCCAGCACCTCACGGACGGCGGCCAGCTGGCCCTCCGGGTCGGGATGGCTGCCGTCGACCACGTGCAGCAGCAGGTCCGCGCCGGCGACCTCCTCCAGGGTCGAGCGGAACGCCTCGACCAGCTGGTGCGGCAGGTGCCGGACGAAACCGACGGTGTCGGTCATGGTGTAGGCCCGGCCGTCGGCCGTCTCGGCCCGTCGCACGGTGGGGTCCAGGGTTGCGAACAGCGCGTTCTCGACCAGCACCCCCGCGTCGGTCAGCCGGTTGAGCAGGCTGGACTTGCCGGCGTTGGTGTAGCCGGCGATGGCCACACTGGGCACCCGGTTGCGGCGGCGGCTGTCCCGCTTGGTGACCCGGGAGGTCTTCATGCCCGCGATCTCGCGACGCAACTTGGCCATCCGCTGCCGGATGCGCCGCCGGTCCAGCTCGATCTTGGTCTCACCGGGCCCCCGGGAGCCGATCCCGGCGCCGCCCGCGACCCGACCGCCGGCCTGCCGGGACATCGACTCGCCCCAGCCGCGCAGCCGGGGCAGCAGGTACTCGTACTGCGCCAGCTCCACCTGGGCCTTGCCCTCCCGGGAGCGGGCGTGCTGGGCGAAGATGTCCAGGATCAACGCGGTCCGGTCGATCACCTTGACCTTGACCACGTCCTCCAGCCCGCGACGCTGGGAGGGCGACAGCTCGCCGTCGGCGATCACGGTGTCGGCGCCGGTCGCGGCCACCACCTCGCGCAGCTCCGCCGCCTTCCCGGCCCCGAAGAAGGTGCCGGGGTCCGGGGTGTCACGACGCTGCAGCAGCCCGTCCAGGACGGTCGAGCCCGCCGTCTCGGCCAGCGCGGCCAGCTCCCGGATCGAGACCTCAGCCTCAGCCGTGCTGCCCGACCACAGACCCGCCAGCACCACCCGTTCCAAGCGCAGCTGGCGGTACTCGACCTCGGTGACGTCCTGCAGCTCGGTCGACAGGCCGTCGACCCGCCGCAGCGCCTGCCGGTCGGCCAGGTCACGCTGGTCGCCGTCGTAGCTGCTGGTCTCCGGCCTGGACCGGACCTGCTCGGCGGGCTGACGGTGGTTGCCGTCCTGACCCGCGGCACCAGGCTGCACCGGCCGCGGGCCGGTGGCGGTACCGGCCCGGGAAAGGATGCGGTCCACCAGCGAGGTGGACGACTTGGGCCCGGACACCGGGCCACGGCTCTCGGGGTACTGCGCTGTCGTGTTCATACGCCTCCAGACTCCCATGTCAACCCCGCCGGGGGCGAACATGTTTCCGCCGGTAGCCTCCCGGGGTGGACGCCCAGGGTGAGCACTACTTCAGCGCCGACCCCTCCGGGCCCGCGCAGGTCCGCGAGCTCGAGGTCCTGCTGCGCGGTCGAGAGCACACCGTGCTCACCGCCGGTGGGGTGTTCAGCGCCGACCGCGTCGACCTGGGCACCCGGGTGCTGCTGCGCACGGTCCCGGACCCGCCGGTCTCCGGTGACCTGCTCGACCTCGGCTGCGGCTGGGGACCGGTCACCATCGCGCTGGCCGACGCAGCGCCGCAGGCCCGGGTCTGGGCGGTCGACGTCAACGCCCGGGCGCGGGAGCTCACCCGCCGCAACGTCGAGCGGCTGGGTCTTAGCGGCGTGCAGGTCCTGCCGCCCGAGGAGGTCCCGGACCAGGTCCGGCTGGCCGCCATCTGGTCCAACCCGCCGATCCGGGTGGGCAAGGCCGTCCTGCAGCAGATGCTGCTGCAGTGGCTGCCGAGGCTTCAGCCGCACGCCCAGGCCTGGTTGGTCGTGCAGCGCAACCTGGGCGCGGACTCCCTTCACCGGTGGCTGGCCGACCAGCTGGTCGGCTGGGAGGTGACCCGGGCCGCGAGCGCGAAGGGTTACCGGGTGCTGACGGTCACCGCGCCGGGCTGACGCCGGTCAGCCCTGCGCGACCCAGCCCGGGTCCAGGATGCCCTCCGCGACGATCACCGCGGGCCCGGCCAGCTCCACGCTCGGCCCGGCCGTCAGGTCCTCGCCGGCCACCGTGACCCGGACCTGGCCGCCGGGCACCTCGACCGTCCAGGACGCCGGCGAGGAGCTTGCGCTGCTGCCCGCCCAGACCCGCGCCGCCAGCACCGCCGCGGCGGCGCCCGTCCCGCACGAACGGGTCTCCCCCACCCCGCGCTCGTGCACCCGCATCGCCAGGTGCCCGCCGTCGGCCGTGGCCGGGCCGGGGACCACCACCTCCACGTTGACGCCGTTCGGCGGCACCGGGTCGACCGAGGGCGCCGTGGACAGGTCCAGCGCCACCAGGTCCGCGGCGTCCGGAACGGCCACCACCACGTGCGGGTTGCCCAGGTCCACCGACAGCCCGGGCAGCGGGACGTCGGTGCCGGCGATCCGCACCAGCGCGTCCCGGCCGGACCCGACGGCGTCCGCCCCCGTCAGGCGCCACGGCCCCAGGTCCACGGCCAGCAGCTCACCCTGGCGGCGGACCCGCTTGACGCCCGCACGGGTGCCGACCGCGACGTCCTCACCCTCGCCCAGCTCCACCAGACCCAGCTCGATCAGGTAGCGCACGAACACCCGGACACCGTTGCCGCACATCTGCGAGACCGAGCCGTCGGCGTTGCGGTAGTCCATGAACCAGGTCGCAGCGGAGCTCGCCTCGCGGGCCCAGGAGTCGTCCAGGGCGTCGCAGCGGACCACCCGGATGACCCCGTCCGCGCCGAGCCCGGCGCGGCGGTCGCAGAGCCGGGCGACCAGGGAGGCGCTCAGGTCCAGGCTGCCCTGCGGGTCGAGCAGCAGGACGAAGTCGTTCTCGGTGCCGTGACCCTTGGCGAACCGGATCTCGTTGCCCACGCTGCGGTAGGCCATCGGCAGACCGGCGGCACTCGCCTGCGGGAGGGACGCGGTCAAGGAGTCGGGGACGCCGGCTGGGGTGCTCACCGGCTCAGCCTAGGCGCTGGGTCCGCGACCCGAACCGGCCCGACCAGGCTCGACTCGACCAGCCCGGTGGCGACGGCCACCAGGTCCGGACGGTCGTGCGCCAGCCAGTGCACGCGCGGGTCGCGCCGGAACCACGACTCCTGCCGCCGCGCGAAGCGCCGGGTCGCGGCCACCGTCTGCTCGCGGACCTGGTCGAGGGTCAGCTCTCCGTCGAGGTGGCGCAGCACCTGCGCGTAGCCGAGGGCGCGGCCCGCGGTCCGGCCGTCGCGCAGCCCACGCCCGGCCAGCGCGATGACCTCCTCGACGAGCCCCGCGGCCAGCATCCGGTCCACCCGGGCCTCGACCCGGGCGTCGAGTACCTCCCGTGGCGCGCTGAGGCCGAGCTGGATCGTGGGCCGCCGGTAGCTGGGGGTGGGCAGCGTGGGCCTGAACGGCCGCCCGGTCAGGGCAAGCACCTCCAGCGCACGGACCACCCGCCGACCGTTGCTGGGCAGGATGCCGGCCGCCGACGTGGCGTCGAGCGCCCTCAGGCGCGCGTGCAGCGCGGGCGCACCCAGCTCGGCCAGCTCGGCCTCCAGGCGACCGCGGAGGACGGGGTCGGTCGGGGGGATGTCGAGGTCGTCGACCACCGCTCGGACGTACAGACCGGACCCGCCGACCAGGAGAGGAAGGCGACCGTCGCGAGCGATCCGGTCCACGGCGGAGCGGGCCTGACCCTGGTAGACGGCGACACTCGCGTCCTCGTCCACCGCCAGCACGTCGAGCAGCAGGTGGTCGACCCCGTGGCGCTCGGAGGGGGGCAGCTTGGCGGTGCCCACGTCCATACCCCGGTAGAGCTGCATCGCGTCGGCGTTGACGACCGCTCCCCCGAGCCGGCGCGCCAGGGCCACGGCCAGCTCGGACTTGCCGGTGGCGGTGGCGCCCACGATGGCCACGGTCGGTTGCACGCGAAGGATGCTTCCAGACCGCTCCGGACACCGCCGTGGGCCACGCGCCCTCCGCCCCTGACCGGCGCGGCCGCCCGCGACCTCGGAGTCAGAACCGAGGACGCCCCGCGACGGGTGTCGTCGCGGGGCGTCCTCAGTCCTTCGCCGGTGCCGGCGCCCGGGTCAGCGCCGAACCAGGGTCAGCGTCGGGCGAGCACCGTGTCAGCCGCCGCCGAGCCGGCCCGGTCGTCCAGGCTGACCACCAGCCAGCCCCGGACGTCCTGCGTGTCCAGCGCTGCGGTGTCCACGGTGACCGGGATGCTCGCCGACCGGCCGACCCGGACCGCGGAGTAGCCGCCGGTGGAGACCGCCGGGTGGTAGGCGTCGAACCGGGCCGAGCGAGTGCTGTCGCTGTAGGCCGAGGAGATCAGCGAGAAGGAGTTCACCGACATCGTGAACGAGCCCTTCGCCTCGGACAGGCCCAGGTCGCTGGCCAGCACAGGCAGCAGCACGGTGGAGCCGTTGTGCGGGGCCACGGCGTTGTAGGCCGCGACCACCGACCCCGTCTTCAGGTCCAGAACGGCGGAGATGACCGACCCGTCGGCGGCGCCGGCCAGCAGCAGGCCGCCGTCGACCCCGATCACCGCGTAGTCCGGCGCCCCGTCACCGGTGGTGTCGATCAGGACGTCGAACTCGTTGGCAGCCATCGTGGACGCTCCGCGGGCGGAGTTGACCGCCAGCACCATCAGCCGGTCCGAGGCGGGCGCGCCCGCAGCCTGACCGGGGAACACCTGCACGCCAGCGTCCTGGATGTCCGGGACCAGCGGGTCCGGTACGTCGTTGGTGACGTCGTGGATCGTCCAGGCGTAGACGTCGGCGTCACCCCAGTGGGTGGAGACGTTGCGCAGGTTCAGTGCTCCGCTCTGCGTGCCGCCCTTGCTGGTCAGGGTTCCGAGCGAGGCCTTGATGTCCGAGACGCCCTTGGGCACCACGTTCATGGGCACCCGCAGCGGGTAGAGCCCCTTGGCTCTGGCCGTCGGCGTGGCCACGACCGCGCCGCGCACGCTGGTCAACGTGGCACCCTCAGAGGCCGAGGCCGGCGGCAGGGCGGCGATGGCGGCCCGGCTCATCCGCACCGAGACGCTCACCGTCCGGCTGCTTCCGGCCGGCACGGTGACCCGGGCGGGGGTGAAGGAGAACCGCGCCCCGTAGGACGCTCCGACCAGGTCGGCGGACATCGTGTACGTCACGGCCTTCTTGCCGGTGTTGGTGACCTGCACGTGCTCGGCGGCGACGTAGTCCTGGTCCAGCTCCCGGAAGCCGAAGCTGACGTTGTCGAGCATGTCGGGGGTGGACAGGTAGCCCGTGGTGGCGGCCGCCGACCGGGGCTGCACCAGTCCG
This sequence comes from uncultured Actinomycetota bacterium, assembly GCA_963821825.1. GTDB lineage: Bacteria > Actinomycetota > Actinomycetes > Actinomycetales > Kineosporiaceae > CAWGFD01. Next base: position 2,377,758 of record CAWGFD010000002.1, on the reverse strand, counting down.
GACCCGAGCAGACGCGGGTCGAACTCGCCCAGCTTCGTCGGGTCCGCGGTGGACATGATGGCTGCCTTGATCGCGGCGGGACCCCAGGTCGGCTGCTTCTGGGCGACCAGGGCCGCGACCCCGGCGGTGTGCGGGGTGGCCATCGAGGTGCCGGACTCGTACAGGCCCTGGTTGCCGCTGCCGACGGCGGCCGAGAAGACCGATACGCCGGGTGCGGCCACATCCGGCTTGGCGGCGCTGTCCCCGCTCCGCGGGCCGCTGGAGGTGAAGTCAGCCGCCCTGGTGTAGTTCGGGTTGGGCACCGGGGTGCCCGAGGAGATGGTGACCGTGCTGCCCACCGCCGCGCTCAGCGCGGGGGCGTCGGCGGGTGCGGCGCCCAGGAACGGGATGGTGACCGAGGGGATGGGCCCCTCGTAGGGCGGCAGACCGGGCGAGTTGTTGATCATGATGACAGCCTTGGCCCCGGCCTGCTGGCCGTAGACGGCGCGGTCGGTGCGGGCGCAGACCCCGCGGGTGGACAGCACGATCTTGCCCTTGGCCCCGGTGTAGTCGGAGGGGTCACAGCCCAGGCCGACGTCTACCAGTTCGCCGGAGATCGGGTCGCTGATGGTCACCCCGTTGTTCACCGGCAGCTTCACCGCGGCGCCCGATCCGGTGCTCACCTGCGCGCCGGGGAAGGCGGGCAGGCTGGCGTCCACCGCGGCCACCGCCAGCGCGGCGTCGGCGCTTGCCGGCCCGCCGAGGATGTAGGGCGAGTGCCCGTCGTTGCCGGCCGCGACCACCACCAGCATGCCGCTGACGGCAGCGTTGGCGATGGCCTGCTGCTCGAGCCCGTCTGCGACCCCGAACGGGCCACCAAGCGACATGTTGGCCACGTCGACGCCCTCGGCCGCGGCCCGGTCGATAGCGGCGACGATGACGTCGCTGTCCACCGAGCCATTGCAGCCGAACACCTTGTAGGCCCGCAGGGTGGCCTGCGGCGCGACCCCTGGCCCGACCGTGAAAGCGGTCTTGGACAGCGTGTTGGCCCGGTAGCGGCCGGAGTAGGTGGATCCCTTGGCGGTGACCCCGAAGCCCGCGGCGGTGCCGGCCACGTGGGTGCCGTGGCCGTTGCAGTCCAGCGGATCCGGGTCCGGATGCGGGATGGTGTTGGCCACCACGGTGGAGGAGGCGTCGTAGGCGTCGCCGACGAAGTCGTACCCGCCGGTGACCTTGGCGGTCGGGAAGGTGCCCTTCTCGATCACCGTGTCGTCGTTGTTCTTGAACGCCGCGACGGTGCCCGGGCCGCCGAAGTCGGCGTGCGTGTAGTCGATGCCGGTGTCGATGATCCCCACGGTCACGCCCTTGCCGGTGGCGCCCAGGTCCTGCCACGCGCTCGGCACGCCCGTGAAGGTGTCCCCGGCCGAGTTGTCGCGAGTCAGGACGCGGGAGACCTCGACCTTGGCCACCTGCGGCAGGGCGGCGACCCTGCGCAGCTGGGCGGGGGTCGCCCTGACTCGCAACGCGTTCAGCACGTAGGAGGTCCGGCCGATGACCTGGGCGCCCTCGCCGGCCACCTGCGCGGCCGACCGTGACTGCTGGGCCGCGAGCGCGGACGCCTGGGCCCCCATCGCGAAGGCCCGCCCTGTCCTGGCCGCGGCGGCCCGCTGCACCCCCAATGGGTCACCGTGGAGCTGGACCAACGCCTCGACCGGTCGGGACTGCTGGAGCGCGGCGGGCGTAAAGGTGATCTTGCCGTAGCCGGACAGGTCGATGGCCGAGTACTTGCCGGCGCCGGCAAGCGCCTGGGGGGTCACCGTCTCGGCCTGGGCCGGTCCGCCGTAGGCGGCCAGCAGGACGATCGCGGCGCCGCCGACGAGGGCGCGACGTCTCATGGAAGTTCCTCTCGCAGAGTGGGGAGATGCCGCGAGAGTATCGACCCGTCACTCTGTGATGGCGGAGAAACTGCGGTTCGGATGGAGCGAACCTGAAGGAAACATGGCCGTCGATCACGTACTGCTACGACACGCCTATGGTCAGTGACCCTGCGCAGGCGCGACTCTCACCCGCGCCGAATGGTCGGGAGCCCGAGGGGAACGCCCCGGCTGCTGCCGGGCGCGGCCGCCGGCTCCGGGTTCTGGCCGCGCTGCCAGGCATCGCCCGCCCGGGTACGACGCACCGCGAACGGGCCGCCGGTCAACGCGGCATCGGCTACCAGGTGGTGCGGCGCCCCGTAGGTCACCTGACAGGTCACCACGTCCCCGGGCCGCGGCCGGTCCGCACCGTCGGGCAGGGCCAGATGCACCAGGCGGTTGTCCGCCGCCCGGCCGCTGACCCGGTGCGTGCTGCCGTCCTTGCGGCCCTCCCCCTGGGCCACCAGGACGTCCAGGACGCGACCCTCCTGCTTGCGGTTCTCCTCCCAGGAGATCTGCTCCTGGAGCTGCACCAGCCGCTCGTAGCGCTCCTGCACCACCTTTCGTGGAACCTGATCCGGCAACGTGGCCGCCGGCGTGCCCGGCCGCGGCGAGTACTGGAACGTGAACGCCTGCGCGAAACGTGCCTGCTCGACGACCTCCAGGGTCGCCCGGAAGTCCTGCTCGGTCTCACCGGGGAACCCCACGATGATGTCGGTGCTGATCGCGGCGTCCGGGATCTGGTCCCGCACCCGGTCCAGGATGCCCAGGAACCGCTGCGACCGGTAGCTGCGCCGCATCGCCTTCAGGATGGCGTCGCTGCCGGACTGCAGCGGCATGTGCAGCTGGGGCATGACGTTGGCGGTCGAGGCCATCGCCTCGATCACGTCGTCGGTGAAGGCCGCGGGGTGCGGGGAGGTGAACCGCACCCGCTCCAGCCCCTCCACGCGGCCCGTGGCCCGCAGCAGTGACGCGAAGGCGCCGCGGTCACCGAACTCCACACCGTAGGTGTTGACGTTCTGGCCCAGCAGGGTGACCTCGATCACCCCTGCGGCCACCAGGGCCTCCACCTCGGCCAGGATCTCTCCGGGCCGACGGTCACGCTCCTGCCCGCGCAGGCTCGGCACGATGCAGAACGTGCAGGTGTTGTTGCAGCCGACGCTGACCGACACCCACGCCGAGTAGGCCGAGTCCCGCCGGGTGGGCAGGGTCGAGGGGAAGACCTCCAACGACTCCAGGATCTCCACCTGCGCGAGGTCGTTGTGCCGGGCCCGCTCCAGCAGCGCCGGCAGGCTGGCCAGGTTGTGGGTGCCAAAGACCACGTCGACCCAGGGCGCCTTCTGGACGATCGCGCCCTGGTCCTTCTGGGCCAGGCAGCCACCGACGGCGATCTGCATGCCAGGCCGAGCGCTCTTGGTCGGGGCGAGCTGACCGAGGTTGCCGTAGAGCTTGTTGTCGGCGTTCTCCCGGACCGCACAGGTGTTGAAGACCACGACGTCGGCCTCGCCGGCTGAAGCGGCCCGGTAGCCCGCCGCCTCCAGCACGCCGCGCAGCCGTTCGGAGTCGTGCACGTTCATCTGACACCCGAAGGTGCGTACCTCGTAGGTCCGACCAGACCCCGCCGACTCGGCCGCGCAGGCCGGCGCCGCGGACCGGCCGTCGCCGCCTCGCTGAAGGACGTCGCTGCTGCTGTGTGCCTGTGTCATGACCGGTCAAGGGTAGCCCGCTGGCTGGCGCCCCGAGCGCGACGCAGGGTGGCTACCGGTCGCCCCAGGACTCGCCCGCCTCATCAAGCTCGCCGATCGACGGCTGATCCTGGGCGTCACCGCTCCCTGCCAGCTGCTCCAGCTCGGCCCGCACCGCAGCGAAGCACACCGACGCCCCGTAGCCCTTGCGCGCCAGCAGGCCGGTCAACCGGCGCAGCTGCCGCTGCGGATCCTCCCCGGAGCCGGCCCGCAGCTTCCTGCGGACCAGCAGGCGAGCAGCCTCGATCTCGGTGTCATCGCTGATCTGGGCCACGGAGTCCTCCACCACCGCGCGGTCGACGCCCTTGCGGATCAGCTCACCGGCCAGCGCACGCCGGGACAGGCCCCGACCTTCGTGCCGGCTGCGCACCCAGGACTCGGCGTACGCCTGGTCGTCGATCAGCTGCACCTGCTCGAACCGGTCGAGCACGGTAGCGGCGACGTCGTCCGGAACACCCTTCTCCCTCAGCGTGGCGGACAGCTCCGCCCGCGTCCGTGGTGCGGCGTTCAGCCTGCGCAGCGCGATGGTGCGGGCCACCTGTTCGGGATTGGCGTCCGGCGTCAGGTCGGCGACCGAGCCGGGCACCGGGGCGGCGGGACCCCGGTGCCGGGTTCGCGCCGAGCGGGTGGAACGCTCGGCCATCGCGCTCAGAAGTCCACCGGCGCGGCCGGCTCGTCCAGCCGCGGTCCGACGCCGAGCTTCTCCTTGATCCGCTTCTCGATCTCGTTGGCCAGGTCCGGGTTGTCCCGCAGGAAGGACCGCGCGTTCTCCTTGCCCTGACCCAGCTGGTCGCCGTCGTAGGTGTACCAGGCCCCGGACTTGCGGACGAAGCCGTGCTCGACCCCCATGTCGATCAGGCCGCCCTCCCGGGAGATTCCAATCCCGTACAGGATGTCGAACTCGGCCTGCTTGAACGGCGGGCTCACCTTGTTCTTGACGACCTTCACCCGGGTCCGGTTGCCGACGGCCTCTGTGCCGTCCTTCAGCGTCTCGATCCGGCGCACGTCCAGGCGTACCGAGGAGTAGAACTTCAGCGCCCGGCCGCCCGTCGTGGTCTCCGGGGAGCCGAACATGACCCCGATCTTCTCCCGGAGCTGGTTGATGAAGATCGCGGTGGTGCGGGAGTTGTTCAGCGCCCCGGTCATCTTCCGCAGCGCCTGGGACATCAACCGGGCCTGCAGCCCCACGTGGCTGTCACCCATCTCGCCCTCGATCTCGGCCCGGGGCACCAGGGCGGCGACCGAGTCGATCACGATGATGTCCAGGGCGCCGGAGCGGACCAGCATGTCGGCGATCTCCAGCGCCTGCTCCCCGGTGTCGGGCTGGGAGACGAGCAGGGCGTCGGTGTCCACGCCCAGCTTGCCGGCGTACTCGGGGTCCAGCGCATGCTCCGCGTCGATGAACGCAGCGATGCCGCCCGCGCGCTGGGCGTTCGCCACGGCGTGCAGCGCGACGGTGGTCTTACCGCTGGACTCCGGCCCGTAGATCTCCACCACCCGCCCGCGGGGCAGGCCACCGATGCCGAGCGCGACGTCCAGGGCGATCGAGCCGGTCGGGATCACCTCGATCGGGGGACGGACGTCGTCGCCCAGTCGCATCACGGAGCCCTTGCCGAACTGGCGGTCGATCTGCGCCAGTGCGGTGTCCAGAGCCTTCTCGCGGTCGGCGGGAGCCGGCATTTTCTCACCTCGTGAACGGGACGCGGTCTGCGTCGTCATGGTTTGGTCCTGGCCTGTCGGCGGTTGTGCTGTCGTCAACGACGCTAGGCGCCGCCACCGACAGCCGGGATCCTCGAGCGATGACCTGTGGACAGGGCGTCCTGCGGGAGCGGCCTACGCGAACGTCTGTGAACCTACGACGAACAGGTGTTCGAGTCCACGGGACACGCCGTCGATGCCCGGGCCACCCCCGGATCGACGCTCGGATCGGCACTCGGATCGGTCCGTAGCCTGGTCTCAGCCCTGCGGCTCCGGGCCCAGGGACACCTCCAGCGAGCCCTCCGACGAGCCGTCCACCGGCGAGCCGGGACGGCCTCGCCCGGGCACCGAGTGCCGCACCAGCAGCGCTCCGGCAGGCACCGTGCACAGCGCCCCGCCGACGGTCAGGGCGGGGAACCCGGCGCCTGCCGCCAGCGGTCCGGCCAGGAGCCCGGCGCACGCCCCGGCCAGCCCCATCGTCAGGTCGCCGTAACCCTGCATCCGGGTGCGGACCTGGGCCGGCACGCTGGCCGACAGCAGTGTCGAGCCCGCCACCGTGCAGGCCGACCAGCCCAGCCCGAGCAGGGTGAGCCCGGCCGCCACCGGCGCCGGCGACCCCGCGGCGGAAGCGCCGACCAGGAGGCAGCCCACCACGATCAGCGTCAGGCCCACAGCGATCACCGGTGGGTGTCCCCGGCGGTCCACCAGCACCCCCATCAGTGGGCTGAGCCCGTACATGCCGAGCACGTGCGCACTGATCACCAGCCCCACGACCGACAGCGTGGCGCCGGCGTCGTGCAGGTGCACCGAGGTCATCACCATGACCCCGACCATCGCGGCGTGCGCCCCGGCCAGGGTGACCAGGGCCAGCACCGCCGGCCCGGGCAGCCTTCGGCCTACCGGCATCAGCCCGGCCGACCCGGATCGGCGCGGGGCGTTGGCCCGGCCGCCGGTCCCGGGCTGGGCGCCCGAGGTCGTGGCGCCCGAGGTCGTGGCGCCCGAGGTCGTGGCGCCCGAGGTCGTGGCGCCCGAGGTCGTGGTGCCCGACGTCGTGGTGCTGAGCGCCGCCGGGGGCCGGCGACCTGCGGGCAGCAGCAGCACCAGCAGGCACGCGGCCACGAAGGCCGCCGTGGAGATCAGGAAGGCGCCGCTGAGCGGGGCCGTGCCCAGCCTGGAGCCGAGCCGGTCCCCCGGTCCGATCAGGTTGGGGCCGGTGACCGCGCCGATCGTGGCCGCCCACACCACCAGCGACAGGCTCCGTCCCCGACGGGAGGGCTCCGCCAGGTCCGTGGCGGCGTACCGGGCCTGCAGGCCCGAGGCGGTGCCGCCGCCGAACAGCCCCGCGCCCAGCAGCAGCACCGGGTAGCTCACCAGCAGGGCGCTGAGCAGGCAGAGCGCGGCTCCGGCTGCACCCACCGCATAGCCCAGGGCCAGCGCGGGGGCGCGGCCGCGACGGGCCGCGAGTGCGGCCAGCGGCAGGGCGAGCACCGCGGCGCCGAGCACGCTCATCGTCTGGGCGGTTCCGGCCAGGGCGGTCGAGCCTGAGACCCTCTGGGCCAGCAGGCCACCCACAGCGATCCCGCCGGCGGCACCCACCCCGCCCAGGACCTGGGTGGCCACCAGCAGGGCGACCCGGGCGGACTGGGTCCGCCGCGCCGCACCGGGCAGGGCGTCGCCGGGCTGCACCGGGCCGACCGCTGCCGCGCGGCTCACCGCCGGCTGCGCGGGCGACCGGGCTCGAGATCGCCCCACCAGCGCTCCCGCGGCACGTCCAGGTCGGCGCACAACGCGAACCAGACCTCGCGCAGGTCCACCCCGTCCTCGATCGCCTGTCCTGCGGTCCGCCCACCAAGCTCGGACAGAACGTGGTCGGCGACCAGCACCGACGCACGCGCCCGGCCGAACTCTGCCTCCAACCGGGCGCGGAAGTCACTCAGACGCACCCGTCGAGGATGTCATGCGCGCCGGTCGGGTCCATCGGGCGGTTGTCGGTGGTCCCGGACACAATCCCCGGTATGTCCTCCTCAGGCCCGCCCGCCGAGCGGTCCCCCGACGCCGCGGCCGTGCTCGCCCGGTTCAGCCCGGCGGCCCGGGCGTGGTTCTCCGCCGCGTTCGCACGACCTACCGCGGCCCAGGTGGGAGCCTGGGACGCGACCTCCCGCGGGGAGCACGCGCTGGTGGTGGCCCCGACCGGGTCGGGCAAGACGTTGGCCGCCTTCTTCTGGGCGCTGGACCGCCTCGCCCGTGACCCCGCCCCGGCCCGTCCCGACCAGCGCTGCCGGATCCTGTATGTCTCTCCACTGAAGGCCCTCGCCGTCGACGTCGAGCGCAACCTGCGCTCGCCGCTGGCCGGCATCCGGCAGGCCGCCACCCGGCTGGGTCAGCCGGTGCCCGACGTGCGCGTCGCCGTCCGTTCCGGGGACACCCCCGCGCAGGAGCGACGGGACTTCTCCCGGACCCCACCGGACATCCTGATCACCACCCCGGAGTCGCTGTTCCTGCTGATGACCTCCCGGGCGAGGGAGAACCTGACCGGCGTCACCACAGTGATCATCGACGAGGTGCACGCGGTGGCCGGCTCCAAGCGTGGCGCCCACCTGGCCCTGACTCTCGAACGGCTCGACGCCCGGCTGGAGCGGCCCGCCCAGCGGATCGGGCTGTCGGCGACCGTTCGGCCGGTGCAGGAGGTGGCGCGCTGGCTACGAGGTCCGGCCCAGACCCCGGTCCGCATCGTCCAGCCTCCCTCGGACAAGGTGCTGGACCTGAAGGTCGTGGTGCCGGTACCGGACATGGCCGAGCTGGACGCGGTACCGGAGCAGGCCGCCCAGCCCTCGCCGGTCGAGCCGGAGGAGCTGGACCTGACCGGGCTGGCCGCCGGCGCCGGCCGACGGCCCTCGATCTGGCCACACGTGGAGGAGGCGGTGGTCGACCTGGTCGCGGCCCACCGCTCCACGCTCGTCTTCGCCAACTCCCGGCGGCTGGCCGAGCGGCTGACCGCGCGGCTGAACGAGATCTGGGCCGAGCGGCAGGGCCAGGAGCCGGCCGAGCCCGGCCCCGCGCCCACCCACCCACCGGCCCAGGTGATGGCGGCCTCCGGCTCAGCCGCCGGTGCACCGGCGGTCATCGCCCGGGCGCACCACGGCTCGGTCAGCAAGGAGCAGCGGTCGCTGATCGAGGAGAACCTGAAGGCCGGGCGGCTGCCGGCCGTGGTGGCGACCTCCAGCCTCGAGCTCGGGGTCGACATGGGCGCGGTCGACCTCGTCGTGCAGGTGGAGTCACCGCCGAGCGTGGCCAGCGGGCTGCAGCGCGTGGGGCGGGCCGGTCACCAGGTCGGAGCGGTCTCCCGAGGCGTGCTGTTCCCCAAGTTCCGGGGCGACCTGGTGCAGACCGCCGTCGTGGTGGAGGGCATGCGGGCCGGCAGCATCGAGCAGATCCACATCCCGGCCAACCCGCTCGACGTGCTCGCCCAGCAGGTCGTCGCGATGGTCGCGATGGACGAGTGGGACGTCGAGGAGCTGGACGCGCTGGTCCGCCGGGCGGCGCCGTTCGCGACGCTGACCAGAGGGGTGCTGGAGGCCGTCCTGGACATGCTCGCCGGTCGCTACCCCAGCGAGGAGTTCACCGAGCTTCGGCCCCGGCTGGTCTGGGACCGGGTGTCGGGCACCCTGACCGGACGCCCCGGCGCGCAGCGGCTCGCGGTGACCAGCGGTGGGACGATCCCCGACCGGGGTATGTACGGCGTCTTCCTGGCCGGCGGGCAGGAGTCCCGCCGCGGCGCGGGCCGCCGGGTCGGGGAGCTGGACGAGGAGATGGTCTACGAGTCCCGCGTCGGTGACGTGTTCACCCTGGGCTCGTCGGCTTGGCGGGTGGAGGAGATCACTCACGACCAGGTGCTGGTCACTCCGGCCCCCGGCCAGCCGGGCCGGCTCCCGTTCTGGAAGGGCGACGCGCTGGGTCGACCGGCTGAGCTAGGCTCGGCGGTCGGCGCCTTCGTCCGGGAGCTGGTCGCCTCGCCCCCCCAACGGGCCGCGGAGCGGGCGCGGTCGGCAGGGCTGGACGAGTGGGCGGTGGACAACCTGCTGGCGTACCTGCGTGAGCAGCAGGAGGCCACCCGCCGGGTGCCGGACGACCGGACCATCGTCATCGAACGCTTCCGTGACGAGCTCGGCGACTGGCGGGTCGTGCTGCACTCTCCCTACGGCGGGCAGGTGCACGCGCCATGGGCGCTGGCCCTGGCGGCCCGCTGCCGGGAGCGGTTCGGGGTCGACGTGCAGGCCATGCACGGTGACGACGGCATCGTGCTGCGCCTGCCGGACGTGGAGACCGAGGACGGGCAGGCACCCTCGGTCTCGGACCTGGTCCTGATCGAGGCGGAGGACGCCGAGGAGCTGGTCACCACCGAGCTGGGTGGCTCAGCGCTGTTCGCGGCCCGGTTCCGGGAGTGCGCGGCCCGGGCCCTGCTGCTGCCACGACGCCGGCCCGGCCAGCGGCAGCCGCTGTGGCAGCAGCGCCAGCGGGCGGCGCAGCTGCTGCAGGTGGCGGCCGGCTACAGCTCCTTCCCGATCGTTCTGGAGACGGTGCGCGAGTGCCTGCAGGACGTCTTCGACGTACCGGCGCTGGTCGCCGTGCTGCGTGACATCGCCGCCCGGCGGATCAGCGTCGTGGAGGTGGAGACCCCCTCGCCCTCACCGTTCGCCCGGAGCCTGCTGTTCGGCTACGTCGCGCAGTTCCTGTACGAGGGGGACTCCCCGCTGGCTGAACGGCGGGCCGCGGCCCTGGCCCTGGACCCTGGGCTGCTGGCCGAGCTGCTGGGTCGTGGGGAGGGGGCCAGCCTGCGGGACCTGCTCGACCCGGGCGCCCTGCTGCGTACCGAGGCCGAGCTGCAACGGCTGGTCGGACGACGCCGGGCCCGGGACGCTGAGGACGTGGCCGACCTGGTCCGGGCGCTGGGGCCGCTGTCGACGCAGGAGGTGGCCCGCCGGGTCAGTCTCGGCCAGGACAGCTCCGGCCAGGACAGCCCGGTGGACGCCAGCAGGCCGGCTAGGCCGGCTGGGCCGGAGGAGCCGCCTGGCTCCGAGGGACCGGGCCAGGTGGGCAGGCTCGCCGACTACGCCGAGCTGGCCTTGCGGGAGCCCGACGCGGCGACCGCCCGGGCCGCCGCCGGCTGGCTCAGCGAGCTGGAGGCCGCCCGGCGCCTGATCCGGCTCCGGGTGGCCGGTGAGGAACGATGGGCCGCGATCGAGGACGCGGGCCGGCTGCGGGACGCGTTGGGCGCGGCCCTGCCGGTGGGGGTGCCCGAGGCGTTCACCGAGCCGGTCGCGGACCCGTTGGGCGACCTGGCCTCGCGCTGGGCCCGCACGCACGGCCCGTTCACCGCTCAGCAGCTCGCGGATCGGCTGGGCGTGGGCGTCGCGGTGGTGAGCGAGGTGCTGCGCCGGCTGACCGCGACCGGGCGTCTGGTCGAGGGCGAGCTGCGGCCGGTGGCGGCCGGTGGCGGCAGCGGTCTGGAGCACTGCGACGCCGAGGTGCTGCGGACCATCCGGCGCCGCAGCCTGGCCGCGCTGCGGGCGGAGGTCGAGCCGGTGCCGGCGGCCGACCTGGCCAGGTTCCTGCCCGGCTGGCAGAACGTCGGCGGGTCCCTGCACGGCCCCGAGGGGGTGCTGCGGGTCGTCGAGCAGCTCGCGGGCGCCTGGCTGCCGGCCTCCGCCCTGGAGACACTGGTCCTGCCCTGCCGGGTGGTCGGCTACCGGCCGGCGATGCTGGACGAGCTGACCAGCGCCGGGGAGGTGGTCTGGTCCGGGCACGGCAGCCTGCCCGGCGACGACGGGTGGGTGGCGCTGCACCCGGCCGATGTGTCCCCCCTGACCCTGACCGAGCCGCAGGACGTGCTGAACGACCAGGACGGCCAGCCGCTGGCCGGCCGGGAGCTGCACCGTGGCGTGCTCGACCAGCTGACCGGCGGCGGCGCCTGGTTCTTCCGCGCCCTGTCCGACGCCGTCGGCGGCCCGGACGACCAGGACCTGCTGACCGCCCTGTGGGATCTGACCTGGGCCGGCCACCTGACCAACGACACGCTGGCGCCGCTGCGCTCGCGGCTGGCGGGGGGCCGGACGGCGCACCGGACCCGCAGCCCGGCGCCGCGGGTGCGCTACGGGGGCCGCACCCCCGGGCGGTACGGCTCGCTGCGGGGCGCCGGGCGGCCGGCGCTGCCGGCTCGGCAGGGTCCCCCGGCGGCCGCCGGGCGATGGGCGAGGCTGCCCGAGGTGGAGGCCGACGCCACGCTGCGCGCGCACGCCCAGGCCGAGGTGCTGCTGGAGCGCCACGGTGTCCTGACCCGCGGTGCGGTGGTGGCCGAACGGACCGCCGGCGGGTTCGCGGCGGCCTACCGCGTGCTGGCCGCCTTCGAGGACGCCGGCCGGGTCCGCCGCGGCTACTTCGTGGAAGGGCTGGGCGCCAGCCAGTTCGCCGGTACCGGGGCTGTCGACCGGCTGCGCGCGTCGGCCCGGCCGCTGGGCGAGGTCGGTCGGCGGGAGGGCAGCACGCCGCGCACCGTGGTGCTGGCGGCCTCTGACCCGGCCAACCCCTACGGGGCCGCGCTGGCCTGGCCCGAACGGGAGGGAGCCGCCTCCGGCCACCGTCCCGGTCGCAAGGCCGGTGCGCTGGTGGTGATGGTCGAGGGCGAGCTCGTGCTCTACGTCGAGCGGGGCGGTCGCTCCCTGCTCTCCTTCGCCGATGACCGTCAGCTGCTGCAGCCCGCCGCCGACGCCCTCGCCCTGGCCGTGAGAGAGGGCGCCCTGGGCCGGCTGACGGTCGAGCGGGCAGACGGTGAGGGGGTGCTGCTGGACGGCGGCGAGCTCGCGGCCGCACTGGAGGCGGCCGGGTTCCACGCCACCCCCCGCGGTCTGCGGATCAGGGCGTGAGAGCCGGCTGCGGGCTGCAGCGACCGCGATGCTGGGGCACAGTGACCGGGTGCCCGAAGGTGACGTGGTCTGGCGGACGGCCCAGCGGCTGCAGGCCGCCCTGGCCGGGCGGGAGATCACCGTGTGGGACCTGCGGTGGCCCTCCCTGGCCACCACCGACCTGGCTGGGCGGACGGTGACCGAGGTGGTCAGTCGCGGCAAGCACCTCCTGATCCGGACCGACGCCCGGCTCACCCTGCACAGCCACCTGCGGATGGACGGCGCCTGGTTGGTGCACCGCACCGGTGAGCCGTGGCGGGGCCGGCGTGGCGAGGCCAACGTCCGCGCCGTCCTGGCCAACGCGGCCTGGACCGCGCAGGGACACCGGCTGGGCATGCTCGACCTGGTGGCGACCGACCAGGAGGGCACGCTGGTCGGCCACCTGGGCCCGGACGTCCTGGGTCCGGACTGGGACCCCAGCCAGGCGGTGGCCAACCTGCTCTCCCGGCCCGGGCGCCCGGTCGGGGAGGCCCTGCTGGACCAGCGCCACCTGGCCGGGGTGGGCACCTTCTTCATGTGCGAGGCGCTGTTCCTGCGCGGTCGCACGCCGTGGACGCCGGTCGCCGAGGTGGACGTGCCCGCCCTGGTCGCCCTGGTCCACCGGCTGCTGGGCGCCAACCGGACCAGGGTCGTGCAGGCCACCACGGGGGACACCCGTCCGGGCCGGGCGCAGTACGTGCACGCCCGGGTCGGCCTGCCGTGCCGGCGCTGCGGCCGGGTGATCAGGGTGGCCACCTTGGGCCAGGCGCCGCAGGAACGGGTCGCGTTCTGGTGCCCAGGCTGCCAGAGCGGGCCGGCACCGACCGACGACGGGCGCCCGCAGGCTCCGTTGGGCCACCGCGCCCCGGCGCCGGCCACCGGGTCTCGGCGGCGCCGGGCGGCGCCGGCCTACCGCAGAGGGGCCGCCCCCGGACTACAGTGAACAGATCATCGAACAGGAGGCTGACATGGCCAGACTGACCCAGCTGCAGCTCCTCACCGAGCTCGAGCCCGTCGTCGCCAAGGAGCTGGACCGCCACCTGTCGACGGCCAAGGACTGGATGCCGCACGAGTACGTGCCCTGGTCGGCCGGGCGTGACTTCGACGGCGTGCTCGGTGGTCAGGCGTGGGAGGCGGAGCAGTCCCCACTGGACCCGGTGGCGCAGACCGCGCTGGTGGTGAACCTGCTGACCGAGGACAACCTGCCCAGCTACCACCGCGAGATCTACAGCTCCTTCGGTGCCGACGGCGCCTGGGGTACCTGGATCGGGCGCTGGACCGCGGAGGAGGGCCGGCACGGCAGCGCCATCCGGGACTACCTACTGACCACCCGGGCCGTCGACCCGGTGCGCCTGGAGCAGGAGCGCATGGTGCACATGACGCAGGGCTTCGACAGCGCCTTCGACCTGGACGCCCTGCACACCCTGGCGTACGTCAGCTTCCAGGAGCTGGCGACCAGGATCTCCCACCGCAACACCGGCCGGCACAGCAACGACCCCATCTGCGACCAGCTGCTGGCCCGCATCTCGCTGGACGAGAACCTGCACATGATCTTCTACCGGAACGCGCTGAACGCGGCCCTGGACATCGCCCCGGACCAGACCATGATGGCGATCCGGGACGTGGTCAAGGACTTCCAGATGCCGGGCAGCACCATCGAGGGCTTCACCCGGCGGAGCCTGGCGATCGCGATGGCGGGTATCTATGACCTGCGCATCCATCGCGACGAGGTGCTCGCCCCGGTGATGCGGCAGTGGAAGATCTGGGACCTGGAGGGGCTGGAGGCGGACGGCGAGCAGGCCCGTGAGGAGCTCGGCGCCTTCATGCAGGACCTGGACTCGCGCGCTGCGCGGTTCGAGGAGAAGCGCGACGCCCGCAATGCGCGGCTGGCGGCCGCGGGCAAGGTCTGACCCTCGGCGGCCCACCCGGCTTCGACCGCGGGCCGCCGGGGCGGGCCACGCCCGGATGGACTGGCCGGCCGCTGAAGGGTGGGGGGTGGGGCCGGCCGGTCAGGCGGCGTGCACGAGGTTGCTGACCTCGGCCAGGTCGTCCGGCACGGTGTCGGGCACGGTGACCTGACCCAGCCCGGTCGCCAGGTCGGAGTTGATCTCGGCCGAGCCCTCGGCGGCGGCGACCCGTTCGGTGACCTCGCGCAGGATCGAGGCCAGGGGCATCTCCAGGGCGCCGCAGATCGACGCGAGGAGCTCCGAGGACGGCTCTTTCTGGCCCCGCTCGACCTCACTCAGGTAGCCCAGGGAGACCCGGGCCACGGCGGAGACCTGGCGCAGCGTGCGCCCCTGCTGCTGGCGGGCGTCGCGCAGCACGTCGCCGATCTCTTGACGGAGCAGAACCACGCTGCGCCCTCCCTTCTCCGGACCAGGGGCTGTTCTCGCCTCGGCGTCCGGCCGCTCGACCTGTAGCCTCCCGGCCCCACGTCCGATCGCCCGGGACTCCTCCCCCGGCCGGGAGAAGGTTCGAGCGCCCGGCCGCACGACGACGGGAAGGCGTCCTTCAACACTACTCCGCGCCCCGCTCGGGCGCCCGGTCGTGGTGCGGCGCTGGGGATCCACTGCTGTCACGTCAGGACAACTCCCCGGCTCTCAGCGGTGTTCCGTCGACGCCCCGAGATGGCGCAGCAGCAGAGCCAGGACCTGCTCCACCGACTGCCCGCGAACGGACGACCGGTCACCGCTCAGCTGCAGTTGGAGGACCTCCTCGACCGGCCCGGCCACGGCCACCACGACGGTGCCGGCGGGATGACCGTCGCTGGCGCCCGGCCCGGCCACCCCGGTGGTCGCCGCACCCCAGACGGCGCCCAGACGCTCGCGCACCCCGCGCGCCATCTGGAGGGCGACCTCCGGGTGCACCGGGCCGTACGCGGCCAGCAGCGGTTCGGCCACCCCCAACAGCCTGGCCTTCAGGTCGGTGGCGTAGGCCGTCACGCCGCCACGCAGCACCGTCGAGGCGCCAGGCACGCTGACCAGCGCCGCGCAGACCGCGCCGCCGGTCAGCGACTCGGCGACCGCCACGCTCTCCCGCCGCTCTCGGAGCCGGTGCACGACCTGGGCGGGCAGCTGCTGCGCGGCGGCGGTCACGACCGCTGGCCCTGGCGCCGGGCCCGGGTGCGCTCGCTGCTGCGCCGCAGGTGCCAGGCCCGGACCAGGTAGTCCAGCCCGGTCAGCACGGTGACCGCCACGGCCAGCCCCATCACGACCTGGGCGGGTACGTGCCAGGCCCCTCGCAGCGGGAGCAGGTACAGCAGGATGGCCGCGGCCTGCAGCACGGTCTTGGCCTTGCCACCACGGCTAGCGGCCATCACCCCGTGCCGGATGACCACGAACCGGACCAGGGTGATGCCGACCTCCCTGACCAGCACGACGATCGTCACCCACCAGGGCAGCTGTCCGAGCAGGGACAGGCCGATCAGGGCCATGCCGGTCAGCGCCTTGTCGGCGATCGGGTCGGCGATCTTGCCGACGTCGGTGACCAGGTTGCGGCGCCGGGCCAGCTCACCGTCGAGCCGGTCGGTGAGGCCGGCCACCACGAAGGTCACCGCCGCCGCCCAGCGCCAGCCGCCGCCGCGGCCGCCGTCGTCGAGCAGCAGCCAGGCGAACAGCGGGACCAGCAGCAGCCGCACCCCGGTCAGGGCGTTGGCCACGTTCCATGGGCTGGCCCCGGCCGAGGTGCGGTCGGTCATCAGCTGGACGCGATCCCGGGTCCCGCCGCTGCCGCGGCGAGCACGGCACCCACCGGGACGGCGATCAGATCGGGGCCGTCCGAGCCGGTCACCAGCGCCTCGACCAGCTCACCGGGCCGGGCGGCGGCGACCGGCAGCCGGGTCACCCCGTCGACGTCGGGGCCCTGATGGGCGCCCCGCCCGACCGGGCACCCGTCGTCCTCGTCGATCTCCTCGACCAGCACCCGCACCCGCGTCCCGATCCGGTCCTCGGCGCGCTGCGCGCACAGCTCCTCCGCCAGCCGGGACAGCCGGGCCACCCGTTCGCCGACCACCTCGTCGGGCAGGTGGCCGTCCAGGCCCTCGGCCTCGGTGCCGTCCTCGTCGGAGTAGCCGAACACGCCGACCACGTCGAGTCTTGCCGCCTGCAGGAAGCGCTCCAGCTCGGCCACGTCCTGCTCGGTCTCGCCCGGGAACCCGACGATCACGTTGGACCTGATCCCGGCCTCGGGGCACAACGCCCGGATCTTGGCCACCAGCTCGAGGAACGGCTCGGTGCCGCCGAACCGGCGCATCCGGCGCAGCACGGTGGGCGAGCTGTGTTGGAAGGACAGGTCGAAGTAGGGCGCGACACCGGGCGTGGCCGCGATCGTCTCCAGCAGGCCGGGGCGCATCTCGGCCGGCTGCAGGTAGGAGACCCGGACCCGGTCGATACCCGGCACCGCGGCCAGCTCCGGCAGCAGCGTCTCCAGCAGCCGCAGGTCACCCAGGTCCTTGCCGTAGGAGGTGGAGTTCTCGCTGACCAGGAAGAGCTCGCGGACGCCGCGCTCGGCCAGCCAGCGTGCCTCGCCCAGGACGTCGGCCGGCCGCCGGGAGACGAACGCGCCGCGGAAGGCCGGGATGGCGCAGAAGGAGCACCGGCGGTCGCAGCCGGAGGCCAGCTTCAGCGGCGCCCAGGGCCGCTGGTCCAGCCGGCGGCGCACGACCCGCGGGCCGGCCGCCGGCGCGACGCCGTCCGGCAGGTCCGCGGCCCCGGGTGCGAACCCCGGCTGCCGGTCGACCGGGGCCAGCGGGAGCAGGGCCCGGCGGTCGTGCGGGACGTGACTGGCCGGGCGCTGCCCGGCCAGCACCGCCTCCAGATGGGCGGACAGGTCGGCGTAGCTGTCGAAGCCCAGGACGGCGTCCGCCTCGGGCAGGTCGGCGGCCAGCTCGGCACCGTACCGCTCGGCCAGGCAGCCCACGGCCACGACGGCCTGGGTGCTGGCGGCGGCGTCGGCGCGCAGGTCGGCGGCCTCCAGCAGGGTGTCGATCGAGTCCTTCTTGGCCTGCTCCACGAAGCCGCAGGTGTTCACCACCGCCACCTGCGCGTCAGCGGCGTCCTCGACCAGGGTCCAACCGGACTCGGCCAGCCGGCCGGCCAGCTCCTCGGAGTCGACCTCGTTGCGGGCGCAGCCGAGGGTGACCAGGGCGACGGTTCGAGCGGCAGACACCCGAGCAGGGTATAGCCGCTGTGCCCGACCTCAGACCGACGCGTCCTCCAGCAGCGAGCGCATGTCGCGGGTGGGTGGCAGCCAGGCCCCGCCGGGCGGCAGGTGATCAAGCCGGGTGCGGTCCAGCGGCGCCATGAACGCCCCGGGCACGTCCTCCAGGTCGATGAAGGTCAACCGGCCCGACTCCTGGGCGTACCCGGCCACCTCGGCGAAGGACAGCACGACCACCTCGACGCCGGCGTCGGCCAGCCGCTCGAGGGGTTCGAGGAAGTTGCGGCCGTCGCCGCTGGCCACCACCAGGCGGCGCAGCCGGTGGGTCTGGGCACGGGCGTGGATGTGGTCGAGCATGTCGGCGTCGACGTCGTCCTCGGGCGCCAGCTTGGGCCGGGCGAACACCGCGTAACCGAAGGAGCGGATCGCCTCCACCCAGCCTCGCATCTGCACGGCGTTGGCCGGTGGCACGTTGGCGAAGACGCAGCCCTCCACCTGCCGGTCACCGGCGGCGTGCACCAGCCAGCGGGCCACGGCGTCGAACCGGGGCCGGGAGTGCGGCGTCGGGCGGGCGCCGATCACGTTGGCCAGGGTCATGTCGACGTTCGGCGCATCCCAGACCAGCAGGTCCAGCTCGGGGCGTTGGTCGTCCGGCTGCTCACCGGACCCGAGGTCCTCGACGGTCTGCATGGCAGGTCCTGTTCCCTCCCGGTGGCCGGCTGTCGCGGGACGGCGACGACGTGGACCAGCCTGCGGCCAGCCTTTCACATCACGGTCAGCTCACTGCGGGTCGTCCCCCGGCTCCCACAGGTCCGGCACCGCGCCGGAGTCCTGGTCGTCCTCCGGGACCTCGTCGCCGCGCAGCAGGGCCAGGGTGAGCGAGAGGTCGTCCGGCTTGACCAGCACGTCCCGGGCCTTGCTGCCCTCGCTGGGACCCACGATCGCGCGGCTCTCCAGCAGGTCCATCAGCCGGCCGGCCTTGGCGAACCCGACCCGCAGCTTGCGCTGCAGCATCGAGGTCGAGCCGAACTGGGTGGTCACCACCAGCTCGGTGGCCTGCAGCAGCAGGTCCAGGTCCTCCCCGATGTCGTCGTCGACCTGCTTCTTGGCCACGGTCACCGTGACGTCGTCCCGGTAGCTGGGCTGCAGCTGGCCCTTGACGTGGTTGACCACGGCCTGGATCTCGGACTCGGTGACCCAGGCGCCCTGCACCCGCATCGGCTTGGACAGCCCCATCGGCAGGAACAGCCCGTCACCCTGGCCGATCAGCTTCTCCGCCCCGGGCTGGTCGAGCACCACCCGGGAGTCGGTGACCGAGGACGTCGCGAAGGCCATCCGGCTCGGCACGTTGGCCTTGATCAGTCCGGTGACCACGTCGACGCTGGGCCGCTGGGTGGCCAGCACCAGGTGGATGCCGGCCGCCCGGGCCAGCTGGGTGATCCGGACGATGGACTCCTCGACGTCCCGGGGCGCCACCATCATCAGGTCCGCCAGCTCGTCCACGATGACCAGCAGGTAGGGGTAGGGCTGCAGCCGGCGCTCGCTGCCCGGCGGCGGCGTGAGCTTGCCGTGCCGCACCGCCTTGTTGAAGTCGTCGATGTGCCGGAACCCGAACGCAGCCAGGTCGTCGTAGCGGGCGTCCATCTCCTTCACCACCCACTGCAGCGCCTCGGCCGCCTTCTTGGGGTTGGTGATGATCGGGGTGATCAGGTGCGGGACGCCCTCGTAGGCGGTCAGCTCGACCCGTTTGGGGTCGACCAGCACCATCCGGACCTCATCCGGGGTGGACCGCATCAGGACGGAGGTGATCATCGAGTTGACGAAGCTCGACTTGCCGGCACCGGTGGCCCCGGCGACCAGCAGGTGCGGCATCTTGGCCAGGTTGGCGATCACGAAGCTGCCCTCGACGTCCTTGCCGACGCCCATCGCCATCGGGTGCTCGACCTTGCGGGCGGCGTGCGAGCGGAGCACGTCCCCGAGCGAGACCGTCTCCCGGTCGGTGTTCGGGATCTCGATGCCGATCGCCGACTTGCCCGGGATCGGGGACAGGATCCGCACGTCGGCGCTGGCCACCGCGTAGGCGATGTTCTTGCTCAACGCGGTGACCCGCTCGACCTTGACCGCCGGGCCCAGCTCGACCTCGTACCGGGTGACGGTCGGACCGCGCATGAAGCCGGTGACCTGGGCGTCGATCTCGAACTGGTCCAGCACCGTGGTCAGCGCCTCGACCACCCGGTCGTTGGCTGCGCTGCGGGCCTTGGCCGGGCTGCCGGCGGACAGCACGTCGGAGGGCGGCAGCGTGTAGGTGACGTCCCCGGAGAGCACCAGCTGCTCCGCCCGGGGCGGCAGCTGGCTGGTCGGCGGCGGCTCGAGGGTGGCCTTGGCGGGCACCGCGGCCGGAGACGTCGGGCCCGACGCAGTCGAGCCCGACGCGGTGGAGGCCGACGTCGCCGACCCCGGGGCGCCGACGGCACCGGCCGGCGCGCCGGCGGCCGGACCACCGCCGGTCGCCGGGGCCGCTGCCGGCAGGTCCGCGGGGTCGCCGGCCCGGCCCACGCCGCCCGGGGAGGTGCCCTGACCGGGGGCGGGGGTCTGCCCGGCCTGCCGCTCCCCCGGGCGCCGGCCGCGTCGGCGGCCGGCGGGCTCGGCCACCACGGCCTGCTCGAACGCCTCGTCACCGGCGAACCCATCCGACCCGGCGGGCGCGGGGCCGGCCTCGACCTGCTCCGGGCGACGGCCCAGCCGGCGCAGCGACCGCCGCGGCCGGGAGTCCGGCCCGGCGGCGCCGGCCGGCTCCGGCCCGCTCGCTCCGGGGCCGCCGGCGGGGCGGCGCCGGGAGCCGGCCGCCCGGCTGCCGTCGCCGTCCGGGGCGGCCGTGGTTCCCCTGGAAGGCGTGGCGGCCGCGCCAGGCTCCTCCGGTCCGGTCTGCCGGTGGGTGAGTCGGTCGTGCAGCTGGCGGACCCGGTCCGGGATCGCGTGCACCGGGGTCGCGGTGACCACCAGCAGGCCGAAGAAGCCGAGCAGGGCCAGCAGCGGCGCGGTCGCCCACGGCGAGATCGCGCCGGCCAGCGGGGAGGAGGCCAGGAACCCGATCATGCCGCCCGCCGCCTGCAGCCGGGCCGGTTGCGACACGTCGGGGATGCCGGCCTTGAGGTGCACCAGGCCGGTCACCGACACGGCGATCGCCCCGAGCCCGATCACCACCCGGTTGGTGGCCGCGTTCCGGTCGGGGTGGCGCAGCAGGCGGATGCCGAGCCCCAGCAGGACCAGCGGCATGGCCAGGCCGACGGCGCCGAAGGTGCCGGCCACCACGGTGTGCACGACCCGGCCGGTGACCCCACCCAGCCCCCACCACTCCCGGGCGGCGACCACCACGGCCAGCGCGATCAGGATCAGCCCGGCGCCGTCCCGCCGGTGCGCCGGGTCCAGGTCGCGCGCGCCGTGACCGATCCCGCGCGCCGCCCCCCCACCAGGTGCGCCAGTCCCATCCAGACGGCGCGCCCGGCGCGCAGCGGGACGGGCAGCGGCAGGCCGCCGGCCGGTCGGCCGCTCCCAGACCGGCCGCGGCCGGTCTGGGAGCGGCCGGGCTGGGAGCGGCTGCCGGAGGTGGGCTTGGGGCGCGCCCCGCCGCCGCTCCTGGTCGACCCGCGTGACGTGCTCGACCCGCGGGGGGCCGCGGGTCGGGAGGAGGACCGTGCGCCGGAGGAGCGCCCGCCGGGGGAAGACGTGCGGGTCGCCATGGTCGGCAGGCTACGCGAGCGGCCGACGCCGCGGCAGGCGCACACGCCGGGCGCGGCCGCCCGGTCCGGCCGGCCACGGCCGAGGCGGGTGCGCCGTGGGCGGCCGTCGGGGCCTTCGGCTCAGGCCTCGACCACCAGCGGAATGATCATCGGACGGCGGCGATAGCTCTCGTTCACCCAGCGACCGACCACCCGCCGGACGACCTGCTGCAGCGCCTGGGTGTCGGTGCTGCCCTTGTTCACCGCCTCGGTCAGGGCCTGCTCGATCCGCGGCCGGACCTTGTCGAAGACGGCGTCGTCCTCGGCGAAGCCACGGGCGTGGATCTCCGGGCCGGCCACCACCTTCCCCGAACCCGAGTCGACCACGACGACGATCGAGATGAAGCCCTCCTCGCCGAGGATCCGCCGGTCCTTCAGGTCGACGTCGGTGATCTCCCCGACGCTGGAACCGTCGACGTAGACGTAGCCGCAGGGCACGGTGCCGACGATCCGGGCGCGGCCCTCGACCAGGTCGACCACCACGCCGTCCTCGGCGACCACCACCCGCTCGGCGGGCACCCCGGTCTTGACCGCGAGGGCCGCGTTGGCCACCAGGTGCCGCATCTCGCCGTGCACCGGCATCACGTTGCGGGGCCGGATGATGTTGTAGCAGTACAACAACTCGCCGGCACTGGCGTGCCCGGAGACGTGCACCCGCGCATTGCCCTGGTGCACCACCGTGGCGCCGAGCCGGGTCAGCCCGTTGATCACCCGGTACACGGAGTTCTCGTTGCCGGGGATCAGCGAGGAGGCCAGGATCACGGTGTCCCCGCGGCCGACGAGGATCCGGTGGTCACGGTTGGCCATCCGGGACAGCGCCGCCATCGGCTCGCCCTGGGAGCCGGTGCACATCAGCACGACCTGGCTCTCCGGCAGATCGTCGACCGCCTTGACGTCCACGATCACCCCGGCCGGCACCTTGAGGTAGCCCAGGTCGCGCGCGATGCCCATGTTGCGGACCATCGAGCGGCCGACCAGGGCCACCTTGCGGCCGTGCGCGGCGGCCGCGTCCAGCACCTGCTGCACGCGGTGCACGTGCGAGGCGAACGAGGCGACGATGATCCGCCGCTCGGCCTGGCCGAAGACCCGGTCCAGGACGGGGGTGATCTCCCGCTCCGAGGTGGTGAATCCGGGCACCTCGGCGTTCGTGGAGTCGACCATGAACAGGTCGACCCCGGCCTCGCCGAGCCGGGCGAAGGCCCGCAGGTCGGTGATCCGCCCGTCCAGCGGCAGCTGGTCCATCTTGAAGTCGCCGGTGTGCAGCACGGTGCCGGCCGAGGTCGTCACCGCCACCCCCAGGGCGTCCGGGATCGAGTGGTTGACCGCCACGAACTCGCAGGTGAACGGACTGAGACGCTCGACCTGGCCCTCCTTGACGGCCAGCGTGTAGGGCGTGATCCGGTGCTCGCGGAGCTTGGCCTCGACCAGCGCCAGAGTCAGCTGGGAGCCGACCAGGGGCAGGTCCGGGCGCAGCCGGAGCAGATAGGGCACGGCGCCGATGTGGTCCTCGTGGCCGTGGGTCAGCACGACGGCGACGACGTCCTCCAGGCGGTCGGCGATGTAGGAGAAGTCGGGCAGGATCAGGTCGACGCCGGGCTGGTGGTCCTCGGGGAAGAGCACCCCGCAGTCGATGATCAGCAGCTTGCCCTCGAACTCCAGCACGGCCATGTTGCGGCCGACCTCGCCCAGCCCGCCCAGCGCCACCACCCGTACCCCTCCGGGCACCAGCGGCGGCGGGGGGCCGAGCTCGGGATGGGGGTGACTCACAACAGGCCTGCCTCCTCCAGGTCCGCGCGCAGCACGGTCACCTGGTTGTCGTCGGCGGCCACCAGCGGCAGCCGCATCGTCCGGTTCGTCAGGACGCCCTGCAGCTGCAGGGCCGCCTTGGCGGCGATCGCACCCTGGGTGCGGGTCATCAGGCCGACCACTGCGGGCAGCAGCCGGCGGTCCAGCGCGCGGGCGGTCGCCAGGTCCTCGCGGCGGGCCGCCGCGACCATCGCGGCGACCTGCGCCGGAGCGGCGTGCGCGACCACGCTGACCACCCCGGCCGCACCGACGGCGAGCCAGGGCAGGTTCAGCGCGTCGTCCCCGGAGTAGTAGGCCAGGTCGGTCCGGGACATCACCTGCGACCCGGCGAACAGGTCGCCGGTGGCGTCCTTGACGGCCGCCACCCGCGGGTGGCCGGCCAGCCGGAGCAGGACCTCGGTGCCGATCCGCAGGCCGGTCCGGCCGGGGATGTCGTACAGCATGACCGGCAGCTCGCTCGCGTCGGCGACCGCGGTGAAGTGCGCCAGCAGGCCCGCCGCCGGGGGCTTGGAGTAGTAGGGGGTGACCACCAGCAGCCCGTGCGCGCCGGTCTTGGCCGCGGTCTCGGCCAGCTCGACCGAGTGACGGGTGTCGTTGGTGCCCACCCCGGCCAGCACGTGGGCACGGTCGCCGACCGCCTCCAGGACGGCGCGCAGCAGCCGGTCCTTCTCGGCGTCGGTGGTGGTCGGGGACTCCCCGGTGGTCCCGGAGACCACCAGGCCGTCGTTGCCGGCCTCGACCAGGTGCACGGCGAGGTCCTGGGCGGCGTCGAGGTCCAGGGCGCCCTCGGCGGTGAACGGGGTGACCATCGCGGTGAGGACGGCGCCGAACGGCCGCCCGGGCGTCGCCTCAGGCATGGGAATCACGGTACCGCCCGCTGGGAGGCCCTGACGCTGCCCGCTCGGGGGTCCGGGCAGCGTCAGGGCTCATGTCCTTCATCGGCAGCCCGCCGCGCCGCGTTACCTGATGTTCATCCTTCATGCAGTGATCTGCATCACATCTGGCGGCGGCTCGGCGAGTTGGGCTCCGGCGAGGCCGGCTCCGGCGAGGCCGGCGCAGGCGGGGCCGGCTCGGAAGGAGCCGGCTGAGCAGGGTGCGGCGAGCCGGGGTCAGGGTGCGACCCGGCCGTTGGCCTCGAAGGCGGCGTGCGTGAGCGGCATCAGCGCCGCCCACTCCTGCTCCATCCGCTCGGCGCACATCTCGATCTCCCGCTGCGGGAAGGAGGGGAACCGGGCGTCCGGACGCCGGGTGCGCAGGCTGAGGAAGTTCATCAGCGAACGCGCGTTGAGGGTCACGTACATCGAGGAGTAGATGGTCACCGGGAGCACGATTCGGGCGACCTCGCGAGCCACGCCGGCGGCCAGCATCTGCCGGTAGGCGCGGTAGGCGTGGCGGCACACCTGCCGGGTCGCCTCGCCGACCAGCTCGTGCTGCTCGCTGCTGCCCGGGACGAACTCGTAGTGCCCGGGCTTGCCCTCCTGGCGCAGCATGCGTTCCGGTCCCGGCACGTAGAAGACCGGTCGCAGCTCGCGGTAACGGCCGGACTCCTCGTTGTAGGAGGCGATCCGGTGCCGCATGAACTCGCGGAAGACGAAGATCGGGGCCTGCACGTAGAAGGTCATCGAGTTGTGCTCGAACGGGCTGCCGTGCCGGTCCCGCATCAGGTAGTTCAGCAGCCCCCGCGAGCGGGTCGGGTCGGCGCCGACCTGTTCCAGGCTGGTCTCGCCCTGGGTGGAGACCCGGGCGGCGAACAGCACGTCGGCGTCGGCCGCGCTGGCCCGTACCAGCTCCACGGTGACGTCGCTGCGGAACTGCGGCCCGTCCTCGTCCCCGTCCGGCTCGGCCGGGCCGCTCGGGCCGGCCGGTTCGGCCACCGGCTGCGGGTCCAGCACCAGGACGCCCTCGCTGACCCGGAACCGGACCCGGGACAGGTCCTGGACCAGGGCGTCGGCACCGGCGAGCTGGGCGGCCGGGTGGCTGGTGGCGACGGCGAGCACCGCGCACCCCGCCGCCCGGCCGGCGGTGACCCCGGCCGGCGCGTCCTCCACCACCAGGCACCGGGCCGGATCGAAGCCGAGCCGGGCGGCCGCCATCCGGTACGGCTCGGGATCGGGCTTGCCGACCGCGACGTCGCTGGCGGTGACCAGCACCGCCGGCTCCTGCAGTCCGGCCGCGGTCAGCCGGGCCCGGGCCAGCGGCATCGTGCCGGAGGTGGCGATCGCCCGCCGCGCGGCCGGGATGTCGGCCAGCGCCCGGGCGGCGCCGGGCAGCTGCACCACGCCGTCGGTGTCGAGCACCTCCAGGGCCTCGATCTCGGCCACCGCCGCCTCGACCTCCGCCGGCGGCACGAGCGCGGCGACCACCTGCTTGGCCGGTACCCCGTGCACCACCTCGAAGTCCTTGATCCCCCGCCGGTGGGCCCACTGCCGCCAGCACCGGTCCACCGCCGGGGTGGAGTCGATCAGTGTGCCGTCGAGGTCGAAGAGCACGGCGTCGTAGGTACGGGCGGCAAGATCGTCCAGGCTCACCGCTCAACCGTAGGGCTCGGGCGGGCAGGATGACCCGGTGACCCCCGTGATCCAGCCCCCCGGTCCCGACCAGCACGACGTCCGGGACGCGGCGCCCGCCGACGCCGCCGCGCTGTCAGCGGTGCAGGTGCGCGCCTACCGGCACGCCTACCGGGACCTGCTCGACGCAGACCTGCTGGCGGCCCTGGAGCCGGGTGCCTTCACCGAGGCCTGGCGGGCCGCGATCGAGGCCGCGGCCGGCGGCGACGGGTCCGTCCTGGTCGCCTCGGCCTCGGGCATCGTGGTCGGGCTGGGCTACCTGCGCCGCTCCGGCGACCCGGACGCCGACCAGGGCACCGGAGAGCTCGCCACCCTGGTGGTCGACCCGGCCCGGCTGCGCGCCGGGCACGGCTCGCGTCTGCTGTGGGCGGCGGCCGAGCGGGCCCGGGAGGCCGGCTGGACGAGCCTGCGCAGCTGGAGCCCGGCCCAGGACACCGCGCGGCTGGCCTTCCTGCGCGGCGCCGGCCTGGAGCCGGACGGGGCCCGCCGAGAGCTGGTCGGCCAGGACGGGCGGGCGGTGCTGGAGGTTCGGCTCTCGGCCGGGCTGGCGGGATGAGGGCGCCCACCGGCACGCGCGCCCCGGTCTGGGTCTGGCTGACCCCGCTGCTGGTGTCGCTGGCGATCACCGTGCCGTTCATCGGACGTCCGGTGCTCTGGCAGGACGAACTGGCGACCTACTCGGTGACCACCCGCTCCTACCCCGATCTGCTGCGTTCCCTGGTGCACCAGGACGGCGTCCTCGGCCTCTACTACAGCGTCGTGCACCTGTGGGTGCTGGTCGCCGGGGCGTCGCCGACCAGCCTGCGGCTGCCCTCCGCCGTCTTCGTCGCGCTCGCCGCCGCGCTCACCGCGCTGATCGGGGCGCGGCTGCTCGACCCGGTGGCCGGGCTGGTCGCCGGGCTGCTGCTGCCGGTCCTGCCGATGCTCACCCGGTACGCCCAGGAGGCCCGGGCGGAGGCGATGACGGTCTTCTTCGCGGCGCTGGCGACCGCGCTGCTGCTCCGGGCCCTGGCGGCCACCGAGCACCGGCCGCTGGCCCCCGGCTGGTGGGTGCTGCGCGGGGAACCCGGGTGGCTGGCCTACGCCGCCGCCGTGCTGCTGCTCGGCTACAGCCAGCTGACCGCGCTCGGACTGCTGCTCGCCCACGGCACCGGCGTCCTGCTGCTGTCCCGCCGCTCCGGCGCCGCCGGGGGCCAGCTGTGGCGCTGGGCCAGCGCCTGCCTGCCCGCCCTGGTGCTGGTTCTGCCGGCGGTGGCCGTCGGCCGGCTGCAGCAGAGCCAGGTGTCGTGGATCCCCCCGAACAGCCTGCACACCCTCGCCACCTTGCCAACGACCCTGTTCCTGGACCAGGTGAACGGCTGGACCGTGCTCGCCCTGGCCCTGCTGGTGCTGCTGGGCACCGTGCTCACCCACCGGTACCGCGCCGCAGCGGGGTTCGCGACGGCGCTGGCCGTGCTGCCGGTGCTGGCTCTGCTGGCGGTGGCCCTGGCCAGCCCCCTGTTCCGGGGCCGCTACCTGGTCTTCACGCTGGTCGGCTGGTGCCTGCTGCTGGCCGTGCCCGCAGCCGGCCGCTGGTGGGCCGGCGCCCTGGTGGTCGCCGCGGTGGCGCTGTCCGGCGTGCCCGGCCAGGTGACGGCCCGCGCCCCGGTCCGGCCCGGGCAGCCGGACTACCGGGCGATCGCGGCGGTGCTGGTCACCCACGAGCAGCCGGGTGACGTGATGGTCGTGCCGACCGCGCACGGGCAGCGGTTCCGGGTCGGACTCACGGTCTACACGCCCACCCGCGACCTGCCCAGGGACGTGCTGGCGGTGGCCACCGCGGTGCAGACCGGACGGCTGGACGCCAAGGAGTGCACCGCGGCCAGCTGCCTGGGCCATCCCCTCCGGGTGTGGGTGGGCTGCCTGGGGGCCTGCACCGACCCCTTGCAGTCCCTGGAGCCACCGGTCCGGCACCGGCTGGCCGCGCAGGGCTACCTGGCCCGTCAGGAGTGGCACGAGGGCGGCGGCGCGATCACCCTGCTGACGATCCGCTGACCGGTCGGCCAGCGGCCGGCCGCGGCGGCCGCGCGGCTCAGCCGGTCAGCTCGGCGAGCAGCTCCCGTTCCTCCCGGTCACTGAGCCCCGCCGCGCGGGTCCGGCCCGCCTGCCGGCCGAGCTCCCAGCCGAGCAGGTCGCCCAGCGTGTCGCGCAGCGGGCGCGGGGCCAGGCCGGTGCGCCGCGCGGGCCGGCAGGGGCGGTCACCCATCCCGGCGTAGGCCGGGTCGGGCAGCCACAGCGGCAGGGACCGGGGACCGGCCCAGGGCTGCACGCCGTGCCCGGTCAGCCACTGGTCGTCGGCGGTGACCAGGGCGCCACGGTGCCCAGCCACCTCCCGGGCCAGGGTCAGCACCTGCTCCAGAGCCACCGGGTCGCCGGCCAGGTCCACGGCACCGCTCACGTCGTCCCGCCCGGCCGCGCTCAGCAGCCAGCCCGCGGCGTCCCGGACGTCGAGCAGCTGGCAGGTGCGCCCAGCGGCCTGCGGCACCAGGACGGTGCCGTCGGCGGTGGCGGGCCGGGCGAAGCGCCACGGCCAGTAGCCGGTCCGGTCGCTGTCGTCGCCGGGGCCGGCGACCAGGCCGAGCCGGACCAGGACCGCGGCGGCGCCGAACGTCTCCTGCACCGCCTGCTCGCAGGCCACCTTGGCCGGGCCGTAGTCGCCGGGGCCGCTCATCCGGTCGGCGGCCAGCGGTGCCAGCAGCTCGGCGTCCTCCTGGGCGCCCGGCCGGGACTGGTCGGCATAGGCGGAGATGCTCGAGATGTACAGGTAGCGCCGGACCCGACCGGCCAGCGCGGCCACGGCGGCCCGCACCTGCGCCGGCTCCCGGGCCACGTCGACCACGGCGTCGAAGGTCTGCCGGTCCAGCCCCCGGTAGGCCCCGGCCTGGTCGCGGTCGCCGCGCACGAACCGGACGCCGGCGGGCACCGGCCCCGCGCGCCCGCGGCACAGCACGGTCACCGCGTGGCCCTCGCGCACCGCCGTCCGGGCCACGGTCGAGCTCAACCAGCCGGTGCCGCCCAGGACCAGGATCTCCATCCCCCCAGTCAAGACCTTCCCGCCCCGTGCAGCTGCACGGCGTGCCGCGCCGCGGCCCGCGCCCGACGGCGGTCCCCGGCCAGGTCGTAGGCGCAGCTCAGCCGGTACCAGGCGGCGAAGGAGTCCGGCTCGGCCTGCACCTGCCGGCTCACCTCACGGAACAGGGCGTCCGCCGCCGCCCGGTCCACCCGGCCGCCGGGGCTGCGCGGCAGGTCGTCGGCCAGCAGGCCGCCGGTGCGCTCCAGCTCCCGGCCGATCCGCTCGGTCGCCGCGCCGAAGGCCAGCTCCCGCCAGACCGCCCAGGCACCCAGCAGCGGCAGCACGACCAGCCCCAGACCGAGCAGCACCGCGACCCAACCGCCCTGGCCGTGCAGGCCGGAGCGCAGCAGGATCACCGCCCGCCAGCCGAAGGCGACGAAGTAGACCGCCAGCACGGCGGTGACCAGCAGCGCGCTGGTGCGGGCGCGCACCTCTCACAGCTCCAGGTAGTGCTCCAGGCCGACGGTCAGACCGGGCCGGGAGCCGACCGTCCGCACCCCGAGCAGCACCCCGGGCATGAAGGAGGACCGGTCGAAGCTGTCGTGGCGCAGGGTCAGCTGCTCCCCCGGGCCGCCGAGCAGCACCTCCTCGTGGGCGAGCAGGCCGCGCAGCCGCACCGAGTGCACGTGCACGCCGTCCACCTCGGCGCCGCGGGCGCCCGGCAGCCCGCTGCGGGTGGCGTCCGGCACCGGGCCCAGGCCGGCCTGCCGCCGGGCGGCGGCGATCTGCGCCGCGGTGTGCCGGGCGGTCCCGCTGGGAGCGTCCACCTTGTCCGGGTGGTGCAGCTCGACCACCTCGACGCTGTCGAAGTGCCGGGCGGCGAGGGCGGCGAACCGCATCAGCAGCACCGCGCCGACGGCGAAGTTCGGCGCGACCAGGACGCCGACGTCCGGGGCGGCCGCCAGCGCGGCCCGGAGCCGGTCCAGCCGCTCGGTCGTCCAGCCCGTCACCCCGACGACCGCGTGTACGCCGTGCCCGACGCAGGCCAGCACGTGCTCCAGGGCCACGTCGGGCACCGACAGCACCACGGCCACCTGGTGACCGGCCAGGGCGGACAGGTCGTCGCCCCGCCCGATCCGGGCCCCCAGCTCCAGGTCGGGCGCAGCCGAAAGCGCCGCGCACGCCTGCCGGCCCATCCGGCCGGCCGCGCCGACCACGGCCACCCGGGGCCGGCTCGTGGCGCTCCCGCTCACCCCGGCACGCCTGCCCCGGTGAACCGGCTGCCCTCGCCGAACGGGCCGACCACGGTCAGCGAGCGGGGCCGGGCCGACAGCTCCGCCGCCAGCGCCTGGATGTCGGCGGCGCCGACCGCCCGGATCCGCTGCAGGGCCTCACCCAGCCCGACGTACTCGCCCTGCACCAGCTCGGCCTTGCCCAGCCGGCTCATCCGGGAGCCGGAGTCCTCCAGCCCCAGTACCAGGCCGCCGCACAGCTGGCCGTGCGCGCGCTCCAGCTCCTGGGCGCCCAGCCCGTCGGTGGCCAGCTCCTCCAGCCCGGCGGCGAGCAGCCGGACCACCTCCTCGGCCTTGCCCGGTGCGCAGCCGGCGTACAGCCCGAAGGCACCGGCGTCCGAGCTCGGGGAGGAGAAGGAGTACACCGAGTACGCCAGGCCGCGTCGCTCCCGGATCTCCTGGAACAGCCGGCTGCTCATCCCCCCGCCCAGTACCGCGTTCAGCACCGACATGACGTAGCGGCGGGGGTCGGTGGCGGTCAGGCCGGTGGTCCCGAGGATGACGTTGGCCTGCTCGGTGCCACGGTCGAGCACCAGCGTCCCACCCGGCGCGGTGATCTCGGCCTGGCCGACCGCCCGCCGCGGGGCGGGCCGGACGCCGTCGGCCAGCTTCCAGCCCGACCGGTGCAGGGCGGCCAGCACCTGCTCGCAGACCTGTTCGTGCTGCAGGCCCCCGGCCGCGGTGACCACCAGGCCCTCGGGCCGGTAGGTGCTGCGGTAGTGCTCCACGATCTGGTCGGGCCGGATGGCCCGGATCGTGCTCGGCGTCCCGCCGATCGGACGGCCCAGCGGGTGCCCGCCCAGGACCAGCTCGGTGAACCGCTCATGCACGACGTCGGTGGGGTCGTCGTCGTTCATGGCGAGCTCCTCGAGGATGACCCCGCGCTCGCTCTCCACGTCCTCGGCGCCCAGCAGCGGCGCCGCCACCATGTCGCAGATGACGTCGATGGCCATCGGCAGATCCTCGTCGAGCACCCTCGCGTAGTAGCAGGTGTGCTCCTTGCCGGTGACGGCGTTCGCCTCCCCGCCCACGGCGTCGAAGGCGCTGGCGATCTCCATCGCCGAGCGGCGCCGGGTGCCCTTGAACAGCAGGTGCTCGAGGAAGTGGGTGGACCCGTGATGGCCGCTGGTCTCATCGCGGCTGCCGACACCCACCCAGCAGCCGAAGGTGACCGACCGCAGCCCGGGCATCGCCTCGGTGATCACCCGGACCCCGCCGGGGAGGACGGAGCGGCGCACGGTGGCGCCGCCGTCCTCCCCGGCGACGAACGACCCGGACAGGTCGGCGCCGGCTGCGGTCAGCGGTAGCTGGACCGCCACCTCAGGCGTCGACCGCCGCCGGCTCAGCGGCGGCGTCCGTGCCCTCGGCCAGCACCGGGACCAGGGACAGCTTGCCCCGCGGGTCGATCGCGGAGATCTCCACCTGGACCTTCTGGCCGACGCCCAGCACGTCGTCGACGTTCTCGACGCGCTTGCCGCCCACCATCTTGCGGATCTCGGAGACGTGCAGCAGGCCGTCCTTGCCCGGGACCAGGGAGATGAACGCGCCGAAGGTCGTGGTCTTCACCACGGTGCCCAGGTAGCGCTCGCCCACCTCGGGCATGGTCGGGTTGGCGATCGCGTTGATCGCCGCCCGCGCCGCCTCCGCGGACGGTCCGTCGGTGGCGCCGATGTAGACCGTGCCGTCGTCCTCGATGCTGATGTCGGCGCCGGTGTCGTCCTGGATCTGGTTGATCATCTTGCCCTTGGGGCCGATCACCTCGCCGATCTTGTCGACCGGCACCTTCACCGAGATCACCCGCGGGGCGTACGGCGACATCTCGTCGGGGGCGTCGATGGCCTCGGCCATCACCTCCAGGATGTGCAGCCGGGCCTCGCGGGCCTGGGTCAGCGCCGCGCCGAGCACCTCGGCCGGGATGCCGTCCAGCTTGGTGTCCAGCTGGATGGCGGTCACGAACTCCTTGGTGCCGGCGACCTTGAAGTCCATGTCACCGAACGCGTCCTCGGCGCCCAGGATGTCGGTCAGCGCCGCGTACTCGGTGCTGGTGCCGCCGTCCGTGGTCACCGTGTCCGAGACCAGGCCCATGGCGATGCCGGCCACCGGCGCCCGCAGCGGGACCCCGGCGTTCAGCAGGGCCAGGGTGGAGGCGCAGACCGACCCCATCGACGTCGAGCCGTTGGAGCCGAGGGCCTCGGAGACCTGGCGGATCGCGTAGGGGAACTCCTCGCGGGTCGGCAGCACCGGCAGCAGGGCCCGCTCGGCCAGCGCGCCGTGCCCGATCTCACGCCGCTTGGGCGAACCCACCCGGCCCGTCTCGCCGGTGCTGAACGGCGGGAAGTTGTAGTTGTGCATGTACCGCTTGCGGGTCTCGGGCGAGAGGGTGTCCAGCTGCTGCTCCATCCGGAGCATGTTCAGCGTGGTCACGCCGAGGATCTGGGTCTCCCCGCGCTCGAACAGCGCCGAGCCGTGCACCCGGGGCAGCACGTCGACCTCGGCCGACAGCTGGCGGATGTCGCGCAGCCCACGGCCGTCGATGCGCACCTTGTCCTTGAGGATCCGCTGCCGGACCAGCTTCTTGGTCACCGACCGGTAGGCCGCGGAGATCTCCTTCTCGCGGCCCTCGAAGCGGTCGGCGAGCTGGCCCTTGACCGCAGCCTTGATCTCATCCAGACGGCTCTCGCGCTCCTGCTTGCCGGCGATGGTCAGCGCCGCGGCGAGGTCGCTGGCGCAGGCCTGCTCGACGGCGGCGAAGGCGTCATCGGCGTAGTCGGGGAACAGCGGGAACTCCACGGTCGGCTTGGCGGCCTTGGAAGCGACCTCGTCCTGGGCCCGGCACAGGGCCGAGATGAACGGCTTGGCCGCCTCCAGACCCTGGGCGACGACCTCCTCGGTCGGCGCCGCGCCCGGCTGGGCGGAGACCGTGTCCCAGGTGGTGGTCGTGGCCTCGGCCTCGACCATCATGATCGCCACGTCCTGGCTGCCGTCCGCCGCGGTCACCACGCGACCGGCCACGACCATGTCGAAGACGGCCTTCTCCAGCTCGGAGTGCCGCGGGAAGGCCACCCACTGGCCGTCGATCAGGGCCACCCGGACGCCGCCGATCGGGCCGCTGAACGGCAGCCCGGACAGCTGGGTGGACAGCGACGCGCCGTTGATGGCGACCACGTCGTACGGGTCCTCGGGGTTGAGGGCCAGCACGGTGACGACGACCTGGACCTCGTTGCGCAGGCCCTTGACGAAGGTCGGCCGCAGCGGGCGGTCGATCAGCCGGCAGGTCAGGATCGCGTCGGTGCTCGGCCGGCCCTCGCGGCGGAAGAACGACCCGGGGATTCGCCCGGCGGCGTACATCCGCTCCTCGACGTCGATGGTGAGCGGGAAGAAGTCGAAGTGCTCCTTCGGCTGCTTGCCGGCGGTGGTCGCCGACAGCAGCATCGTCTCCTCGTCGAGGTAGACGGCGACCGAGCCGGCGGCCTGGCGGGCCAACCGGCCGGTCTCGAAACGGACCGTGCGGGTGCCGAAGCGCCCGTTGTCGATCACGGCCTCGGCAAAAGTGATCTCGGGACCCTCCATAGGGGGTCGCCCTCCATTCCGTGGGCGCCGAAGGCTTCTTCGGCGCGGCGTGTGCGGAGCGGCGGGCGGACCGCGGTCGGCGGCCGGTCTTCGATCGAGGTGCTCGGGGTCTGGCGATCCCGGGGACCACTACCGAGGACCGGCGGCTGCTGGGCCGCCCGGCGCTCGCTCGGGGTGCTCTCGCCGTCTCAGGCCTTGCGGCGGACGGCGAAGCGCCGCGGCTCCCGGTCGGGAACCGCGGCGCGGTGTCTCACCGGCGCAGGCCGAGCCGCTCGATCAGGGACCGGTAGCGGGCGATCTCGGTGCGCTGCAGGTACTGCAGCAGGCGACGACGCTGACCGACGAGGATGAGCAGTCCGCGCCGGCTGTGGTGGTCGTGCTTGTGCAGCTTCAGGTGCTCGGTGAGCTCCTTGATCCGATACGTGAGCATGGCGACCTGGACCTCGGGCGAACCGGTGTCGCCCTCCTTCGTCGCGTACTCGGTCATGATCTTCTGCTTGGTAGCAGAGTCCAGTGCCACGATGCTCCCTCCGGGGTTCGTTGCGCGGTGCCCGCGGGCATGTCCACCCGGGCTCTCTCCATCCGCGGCCGATCTACGGCACCCCCCACGCTACCAGCGCTGACCTGGGCCCTTCGAATCGAGGAGAAGCTGCCGGCAGCGGTCGACGTCCTCGGCCATCTGGGCCAGCAGCGCCGGGACGCCGTCGAAGCGCACGGTGGGCCGCAGCCGCGCGACCAGGTCGACGGCGACCGGCCGGCCGTACAGGTCGAGGTCGGTGCGGTCCAGCACGTAGGACTCCACCCGTCGCAACCGCCCGTCGAAGGTCGGGTTGGTGCCCACCGACACGGCCGCCGGCAGGCTGCTGCCGTCCTCCAGCATCACCAGGTGGCCGGCGTAGACGCCGTCCGCCGGCACCACGCCGACGGCGTCCGGGGAGAGGTTGGCGGTCGGGTAGCCCAGCTCACGGCCGCGGTGGTCACCGTGCACCACGGTCCCGCTGACCCGCGGCGGCCGGCCCAGCACGTGGGCGGCACCGGCCACGTCACCGGCGGCGATCAGCTCGCGGGCCCAGGTGGAGGACCAGCGCCGGGCCCCCCCTCCGGCACCGTCGGCACCGTTGGCACCCTCCTCCCGGACGTCGTCCAGGACCACGACCTCGAAGCCGAGCTGGCCGCCGAGCTCGCGCATCGTGTGCACGTCACCGGCGTTGCGGTGGCCGAACCTGCTGTCGGCGCCGATCACCACCACCCGGGCGCCCAGGCCCTCGACCAGGACCTCACGGACGAAGCGCGCGGGGCTGTAGCCGGCCAGCTCCCGGGTGAACGTCATCACCACCGGGGCCGCCACGCCCAGCTCGCGGATGAGCTCCAGGCGTCGCGGCAGGGTGATCAGGGGGCGCGGGGCGCGGTCCGGGTGCAGCACCTGCAGCGGGTGCGGGTCGAAGGTGAGGGCCACCGAGCGCAGCCCGCGCCGGCGGGCCTCCTCGACCAGCCGGCCGAGCACCGCCTGGTGCCCGCGGTGCACGCCGTCGAAGTTGCCGATGGTCACCACCGAGGCCGGGGGCGGCGTCGTCTGTGCCCGCGGCTGCCATCGCTCGTCCTGGCCGGTCACGTGCTCACTGTGCCATCAGCAGCCCGGAGCACCAGAACCGGGCGAGCGGTGCCGTCCCGGTCCTCGAGCAGGGCCACCAGCTCGCCCTGCCCGTCCAGGGCGGCGACCGGGCCCGTGCCCTGGTCGGAGCGGGTCAGCCGGCGCCCGTGCGCCACCTCGGCCACCTCCGCGCCGGTCAGCCTCCGGACCGGGAACAGCCGGGCGGCCGCCTCGGCGGCCGGCACCGGCTGCCAGTCCTGCTCCAACTCGGTCAGCGACCGAGCGTCGTCCTCGACGAAGGCGCCGACCCTGGTGCGGCGCAGCGCGGTCAGGTGGCCGGCGCTGGACAGCGCCTGCCCCAGGTCCCGGGCCAGGGCGCGGACGTAGGTGCCCGAGGAGCACCGGACGTGCACCCGCAGGTCGACCACCGGCACGCCGTGCACCTCGCCGGGGACCAGGTCCAGCAGGTCGAACGCCTGCACGGTGACCGGCCGGGCGGCCAGCTCGACCTGCTCCCCCGCCCGCACCCGGGCGTAGGAGCGCCGCCCGTCCACCTTGATCGCGCTGACCGCGCTGGGCACCTGAAGCAGCGGGCCGGTCAGCGCGGCCATCGCGGCGGTCACGGTCGCCGGGTGCAGGTCGGCGGCGCCCGGGGTGAGCACCGGTTCGCCCTCGGCGTCGTCGGTGAGGGTGCCGACCCCGAGCCGGACGCCGGCCGTGTACTCCTTGTCCGCCCCGACCAGGTAGGTCAGCAGCCTGGTCGCCCGGCCCACGCCGCAGACCAGCACGCCGGTGGCCATCGGGTCCAGCGTGCCCGCGTGCCCGACCCGTCGGGTACCGGCCAGCCGTCGCAGCCGGGCGACGACGTCGTGGCTGCTCAGACCGGCCGGCTTGTCCACCACCACCAGGGCGGGCTGGGGCTCCGGCCCACCGGGGCGGGAGCGGGCGGCCATCAGCTGACGCCGTCCCCGTCGGGCTCGTCGTCGTCCTCGTCGTCGATCTCGTCGTCGTCGTCGTCGTCGTCGTCGTCGTCGTCGTCGTCGTCGTCGTCGTCAGGCTGCCGTCCTCGTCGAGCTCGTCGAGCTCGGGCTTGCGGTAGGGGTCCGGGTCACCGGCGTAGGCCGCGCCGGCCGCGCGGGCCGCCACCTCGGCGTCCCGTTCGGCCGCGGTGCGCAGCAGCTCCTCGATGTGGGCCGCGTTCTCCGGGATGGCGTCGGCCACGAAGGTGAGCGTCGGGGTCAGCCGGATGCCGGTGCGCCGGCCGACCTCCGAGCGCAGCACGCCACGCGCACTCTCCAGCGCGGCTGCCGTGCCGGCCCGGTCGTCGTCGCTGCCGTACACCGTGTAGTAGATCGTGGCGTGCTGCAGGTCGTTGGTGACCTTGGAGTCGGTGACGGTCACGAAACCCAGGCGTGGGTCCTTGATCCGCTTCTCCAGCGTCTCGGCCACCACCACGCGGATGCGGTCGGCGAGCTTGCGGGCGCGGGCGGGGTCGGCCATCGGGATGTCCTCGGGGTCGGCCGGGCGAGCGGGGAGCAGCCCGGGAGGGGAAGTGCCTGGTTGGTGGGCAGCCGTTGAGGGGCTTCGAGCCGGCCCTAGTCAGCCGCCGGGGTCGTCCTCGTCGTCCCAGACCCTGAGCCGGGCGCTGAGCAGCTCCAGCTCCGGGCGGCCGGCGACCAGGCGCTCGCACGCCTGCAGCACCTCGCGGCAGTGCCCCGCCTGCGACGCGGCCAGCACCACCCCGAGCTCGGCACGACGGTGAAGGTCACCGTCCCCGGTCTCGGCGGCGCTCACCGGGAAGCGCTGGCGCAACTCGGCCAGCACCGGTCGGACCAGGGCTCGCTTCTGCTTCAGCGAACGGACGTCGCCGAGCAGGACGTCCAACCTCAGACTGCCTACATACATGTCGGGGGTTCCGCGTCCCGGCCCGCCACCGTCGGTGGCGGGCCGGGACCGGAGGGTCGGGCGGACGGTCAGGCCCGCGGCTTCTCGCGCATCTCGTAGGTCTCGATCACGTCATCGGTCTTGATGTCGTTGAAGGAGCCGAGCCCGATACCGCACTCGTAACCCTCTCGGACCTCGGTGACGTCGTCCTTGAACCGACGCAGCGACTCGATCGTGAGGCCCTCGGTGACGACCACGCCGTCCCGCAGCAGCCGGGCCTTGGAGTTGCGGCGGATGTCGCCCGAGCGCACCAGGCACCCGGCGATGTTGCCGAACTTGCTGGACCGGTACACCTCACGCACCTCGGCGGTGCCGAGCTGGGCCTCCTCGTACTCGGGCTTGAGCATGCCCTTCAGGGCGGCCTCGACGTCCTCGATGGCCTGGTAGATGACCGAGTAGTAGCGCAGGTCCACGCCCTCCCGGTCGGCCAGCTCGGCGACCCGGCCCTGCGGCCGGACGTTGAACCCGATCACGACGGCGTTGTCGACCGTGGCCAGGTTGACGTCGTTCTGGGTGATCGCACCGACGCCCCGGTGGATCACCTGCAGCTGCACCTCGTCGCTGACCTCGATCTTCAGCAGGGCGTCCTCCAACGCCTCCACTGAACCGGAGACGTCCCCCTTGAGGATCAGGTTGAGGGTCTGCACCTTGCCCTGCTCGAGGGCCTTGGTGAAGTCCTCCAGGCTGATCCGCTTGCGGCGACGGGCCATCATGGCCTGACGCTCGGCGGCCTCCCGCTTCTCGGCGATCTGCCGGGCGGTGCGGTCGTCCGGAGCCACCAGGAAGGTGTCACCGGCCCGTGGCACCGAGGTCAGGCCGAGGACCTGCACCGGACGCGAGGGCAGCGCGACGTCCATCGCCTCGCCGTTCTCGTCCAGCATGGCCCGGACCCGCCCGTAAGCGGTGCCGGCGCAGATCGAGTCCCCGACGGCCAGCGTGCCGGCCTGCACCAGCACGGTGGCCACGGTGCCCCGGCCCTTGTCCAGGCTGGCCTCGATCGCGACGCCGCGGGCGTCTCGGTCGGGGTTGGCCCGCAGGTCCAAGGTGGCGTCCGCGGTCAGCAGGATGGCCTCCAGCAACCCGTCGATGTTCTGGAAGTTCTTCGCCGAGACCTCGACGAACATCGTGTCGCCGCCGTACTCCTCGGCGACCAGGTTGTACTCGGTCAGCTGCTGGCGGACCTTGTCGGGGTTGGCCCCCTCCTTGTCCACCTTGTTGACCGCGACCACGATCGGCACCCCGGCGGCCTGGGCGTGGTTCAGCGCCTCGATCGTCTGCGGCATCACGCCGTCGTCGGCCGCGACCACCAGCACCGCGATGTCGGTCACCCGGGCACCACGGGCACGCATGGCGGTGAACGCCTCGTGACCGGGGGTGTCGATGAAGGTGATCGCCCGGTCCACGCCCTCGTGCTCGGCGTGCACCTGGTAGGCACCGATGTGCTGGGTGATCCCGCCGGCCTCGCCGGCCACCACGTTCGCCGACCGGATCGCGTCCAGCAGCTTGGTCTTCCCGTGGTCGACGTGACCCATCACGGTGACCACCGGCGGGCGGGCCTCCAGGTCCTCCTCGTCGTCCTCCTCGTCGAGGTCGATGTGGAAGGAGTCGAGCAGCTCGCGCTCCTCGTCCTCCGGCGACACGATCTCGATCTGGTAGCCCAGCTCCTCGCCGAGCAGCTGGAAGGTCTCCTCGTCCAGCGACTGGGTCGCGGTCGCCATCTCACCGAGATGGAACAGCACCGTGACCAGGCTGGCCGGGTTGGCGTTGATCTTCTCGCCGAAGTCGGTCAGCGAAGCGCCTCGGCGCAGCCGGATGGCGGTCGAGCCGTCGCCACGGGGGACGTTGACGCCACCCGCGGACGGCGCCGCCATCTGGTCGAACTCCTGGCGCTTCTGCCGCTTGGACTTGCGGCCCCGGACCGGCCGGCCTCCAGCGCGCCCGAACGCGCCCTGGGTACCGCCGCGGCCACCGCCGCCCTTGCCGAAGCCGCGACCGCCCGGCGCACCGCCGGGACCGCCGCCCGGCCGACCACCGAAGCCGCCGCGACCGCCGCCGGCACCACCGCGGGAGGGCCCTCCGGCCCGCCCCGGAGCACCAGGACGCGCGACCGCCGAGCGGCCCGGCATCATGCCCGGGTTCGGCCTGGGCGGCATGCCGCCAGGGCTGGGTCGCGGGCCCCCGGGGCGTGGTCCACCCGGCCGGTCGCCGGCGGCGCCCTGCGGACGAGGACCCCCCGAGCCACCCGGGCGGGGCATCCCCTGGGACGGCGCGAACGGGTTGTTGCCCGGCCGCGGCGCACCCGGCCCGCCGGGCCCGCGGCTGCCGGAGCGCGGCATGCCCTGGGACGGCGCGAACGGGTTGTTGCCCGGGCGCGGCGCGCCCTGGCCGGGGCGCGGTGCACCCTGACCGGGACGTCCGCCACCCTGCTCGGGACGCGCGCCGCCCTGATCGGGACGGGGACGCTGGTCCCCGCCACGGGCGGCCGGCGCCTGCGGTCGGCCCGGACGGGCCTCACCGGGGGTCGGTGCACCGTCCCCAGCCCGGGCGGCCGGGGCCGCCGGACGAGAGGGCCGGGCGTCCGCCGGGCCGGGTCGAGCCGATCCCGGGCTGGGCGGGCTGAACGGGGCCGGCGAGGGCGCTGCGCCCCCCGGCGCCGGACGAACCTGAGCCGGGGAAGCCGGCCGGGCCGGTGCCGGGCCGGTCGGCGCAGCGGGAGCCTGGGCGGCCGGAGCCTGCTCTGCCGGAGCCTGAGCCTGAGCCGCCGGAGCCTGCTCTGCCGGAGCCTGTGCCGCCGGAGCCTGTGCCGCCGGAGCCTGCGCCGCCGGTGCCTGCGCTGCCGGTGCCTGGGCCGCGGGAGCCTGAGCCGCCGCAGCCGGACGGACCGGAGCGGCCGGCTCGGCGGCAGCCGGCCGGGAAGGCCGAGCCGCCGGCGCCGGCCGGGGGCCGGGGCGCGCCGCAGCGGCCGCGCTGGAGGAGGATCCGGCGGTCTTGCCGCCGCCCTCGGCCGGGAAGGTGTCCCGGAGCTTTCTCACGACGGGAGGTTCCACGGTCGACGACGCCGACCGGACGAACTCACCCATCTCCTGGAGCTTGGCCATGACGACCTTGCTCTCGATCCCGAGCTCCTTGGCGAGCTCGTACACCCGGACCTTTGCCACGTCTCTCCTGTCTCGGTCCGGGCCACAGGAGGGCGCGAACCGTCGCTACAGCTGGGGGGCTGTCATTGCTGGCTGCTCATCGGGAGCTCATTGCGTCAGACCCGCTTCCTGTCAGGGACTGTGCTGTCGGTGCTGCGCCGTGCGGCTCGCTGCTGCCTGACCGGCCGGGCCGGAGCGCCGCCCGGACCGGGTCGGTGACCAGCGGTCCCGCGTGCCGCAGGGCTCGCGAGAACGCCCGTCGGCGTTCGGCCAGGTCCAGGCAGCCCTGGTGCGGGTGCAACCAAGCACCACGACCAGGGAGTCGCTGGCGGAGGTCGGGGACCACGGACGCAACGCCCGACACCTCGCCCACCACCACACGCAGCAGAGCCGACCGCTCGTCACGGGCGCGGCATCCCACGCAGGTGCGCACGACGCCGGCCGGGCGAACGGTCTGCATCAGTCTATCCCCTGAACCGCGGGCCGTGTCGCGCACGGTCCTCACCGGGCCGGGTGCGGCCCGGCCCCGGCGGCCCTTCCGCCGGCCGGGGCGGCGGCCTCGGTGTCCGGCCGGATGTCGATCCGGCAGCCGGTCAGCCGGGCTGCCAGCCGGGCGTTCTGGCCCTCCTTGCCGATGGCCAGCGACAACTGGTAGTCGGGCACCACCACGCGCACGGCCCGGGCCTGCGGGTCGACCATCACCGAGGAGACCACCTTGGCCGGTGACAACGCGCTGGCCACGAAGGCGGCCAAGTCCTCGTTGTGGTCGATGATGTCGATCTTCTCCCCGTTCAGCTCGCTGACCACCGAGCGCACCCGCTGGCCCATCGGGCCGATGCAGGCGCCCTTGGCGTTCAACCCGGCCACCGTGGACCGCACGGCCATCTTGGACCGGTGACCGGCCTCTCGGGCCAGGGCGACGATCTGCACGCTGCCGTCCGCGATCTCCGGCACCTCCAGGGCGAAGAGCTTGCGGACCAGGTCCGGGTGGGAGCGGGAGAGGGTGATCGAGGGGCCCTTGAGTCCCTTCCGGACGGCGATCACCAGGCACCTGATCCGGGTCCCGTGGCTGTAGTCCTCGCCGGGCACCTGCTCCTGGGGCGGCAGCAGGCCCTCGACGCTGCCCAGGTCGACGTGAACCATCCGCGGGTCACCGCTCTGCTGGACGAGCCCGGTGACGATGTCGCCGTCGCGGCCCTGGAACTCACCCAGCACCGCGGCGTCCTCCACGTCCCGCAGCCGCTGCAGGATCGTCTGCCGAGCGGTCATCGCCGCGATCCGGCCGAAACCGGCCGGGGTGTCGTCGTACTCCCGGACCGCCTCGGAGGCGGGGTCGACCTCCTGCGCCCAGACCGTGACGTGACCGCTCCTGCGGTCCAGCTCGACCCTGGCCCGCGGCACCGCACCCTCGGTGCGCTGGTAGGCCAGCAGCAGCGCCTGCTCGATGGTGCGGACCAGCAGGTCGAAGGGCACGTCCTTCTCCCGCTCGAGCATCCGCAGGGCTGCCATGTCGATGTCCATCAGGCTCGTCCTCCCTCGTTCTGCTCCCCGTCCTCGTCCTCCTGGTCATCCAGCTCGCCAGACTCCTCGTCGGGCTCGTCAGACTCGTCGTCGAGCTCGTCGAGCTCGTCGGGCTCGTCGGGCTCGTCGTCGGGGCGGGAGAACTCGACCTCGGTCCGGCCCCGGGCGACCAGTTCCCAGGGCAGCTGTCCGTGGCCCTCGAGCAGGAGACCGTCAGCCCCGGCGTCCAGCAGCCGCCCGGTCAGCGTCCGCCCGTCACGCAGCACCGCGGTGACGGTCCGGGTCCGGGCCCGCCGCCAGTGCCGGGGCTGGGTCAACGGCCGGTCCACCCCCGGCGAGGTCACCTCCAGCAGGTAGGGGTTCTCGCCCATCACGTCGGAGGCGTCCAGCGCCTGGGAGACCGCCTGGGAGGCCGAGGCAACGGTGTCCATCGGCGTTCCGCCGATCGCCTCGTCGTCCAGGTCGACCACCACCAGCACCCGGCGACGCCGGCCGGCCGCGGTGACCTGGAGGTCCTCCAGCACCAACCCCAGGTCGCGGACCCCGGGCTCGATGACGGCCCGTACCCGTTCGGCCATCGCAGAGCCAGCCACTGTCCGCCCCTCGCTCGATCTCGTCGTGTACGGGCGCGCCGCCCGTGCCGAGGACGCCCGAGCGCCGCGCGCCGCGGCTCAGACTACCGACGCGGCGCGTCGGCCATGAACGCCGCATGGCACGATCCTGGGGTGCCCTCCGTCCCCGGCCCGACGCGGGTGAGCAGGCGGGCCGCCCTGAGCGCCGGGTGGTGGTCGGTGGTGGTCGCGGCCGGCGCCGCCGGCTGCACCGACCGGCAGGCCGGCCCGGGCGCACGGGCCTCCGGACCGACCCCGGGCGCCGGGCCGGCCACGACAGGCACGGCGCCGGGCGCCGTGTCCGCACCGGCCGACCTCGCCGTGGTCGCAGCGCTGGTCTCCCAGGGCCGGTCACTGCTGCGCGAGGTGCCCTCCCCGACCTCCGCCCCGGCGGTGCTCGACCTGGCCCAGCGGGTCAGCCGTGACCACGTCACCCAGCTGGAGGCGCTCGGTGCCCAGGTACCCGCCCAGGTGGCGACCACGCCGACCCCGGCCGCCAGGCTGCAGCTGGACGAGAGCACGACCGGTGCGCAGGCCCTGACCGCGGCGTTGGCGCCGCAGCTGTCGGCTGGTCTGGCGACCCTGGCCGCCCGGGTCGGCGCCGGACGGCTGGTGCACGCCGACCTGTACGCCCGGGCGCGGGGGGTGGCGCCACCGCCGCTGCCGGACCCGGCCCTGCTGGGCGGTCTGACCGTGCCGCTGCTCACGTCGACGCCGACGCCGTCGGTCCCGGCGGCGCCGACCACCACCGACCCGACCACCACCGACCCGACCACCACCGACCCGACCACCAGCACGCCACCCGCCACCTCGCCGGCGGCCGCCAGCGGCGTCCCCGGGGCGCAGGACGTCAGCGCCACCGACCTGGCGCTGCTGCAGACCATGCTGGCTGGTGAGCACGCCGCCTGCTACGCGTTCGAGGTCGTCCTGGCCCGGGCGCCGGGCACGCAGAGGGCGCAGGCCCAGCGTGACCTGACCGCACATCTGCGCCGTCGGGACGCCCTGCTCGGGCTGCTGATCGGGGTGGGGGTCGTGCCGGTGGCCGCCGAGCCCGGCTACGACCTGGACCCGACCCTGCCCGGCCCGCCGGGCGCGGCGGACCTGGCGGCCCGGGTGGAGCGCAACCTCGCGGCCGTCGCCGCCGCCGGGATCGGCACGGCCGGACCGGCGGTCCGCCGGCTGCAGGTGGACGCGCTGGCCGACGCCGCCCGGCGCCGGGCGGCCTGGACCGGGGCGACGTCGGCGCTGCCCGGGGCCTGAGCCGGCCCGGACACCACGGGCGACGCTGGCCCGGCCGGGGCGCTCAGCGCCCCAGCGAGCCGATCAGCCGGTGGACGACGTCCTGGACGGCGACCTGCTCGACCGCGGCGGTGGCCCGGTCGCGCACCTCGACGGTGCCCTCGGCCAGTCCGCGGCCGACCACCATCGTTGTCGGCACCCCGATCAGCTCGGCGTCCTTGAACTTGACCCCGGGTGAGACCTTGGGCCGGTCGTCGAGCAGCACCTGGACGCCGGCCGCGCCGAGCTCGGCACTGAGCTGCTCGGCCACCTGCAGCACCTGCGGGTCCTTGCCGGTCGCCACCACGTGCACGTCGGCCGGGGCCACCTCGCGCGGCCAGCACAGGCCCCGCTCGTCGTGCGTGCTCTCCACGATGCTGGCCACGGCCCGGCTGACCCCGATGCCGTAGGAGCCCATCGTCACGGTGACCAGCTTGCCGTTCTCGTCCAGCACCTTCAGGTCCAGCGCCTGCGCGTACTTGCGGCCCAGGGCGAAGATGTGCCCGATCTCCACCCCGCGGTCGATCTGCAGCGCCGCGCCGCACCGGGGGCAGGGGTCCCCGGCGCGGACCTGGGCGGCCTCGATGACGCCGTCGGCC
This sequence comes from uncultured Actinomycetota bacterium, assembly GCA_963821825.1. GTDB lineage: Bacteria > Actinomycetota > Actinomycetes > Actinomycetales > Kineosporiaceae > CAWGFD01. The sequence continues at coordinate 2,333,581 of CAWGFD010000002.1, read as the reverse complement.
TCGAAGTCGCGGCCGGCGACGAGATCGAACACGTGCCGGCCAGTCGCGTTCGCGCCGGTGATCCAGGCGGTGCCGGGCACCACCCGGGGGTCGAGCAGGTACCTGATCCCGGACTCCGAGCGCTCACCGAGCACCGCTGGCCCGATGTAGCCCTTGACCAGCGCCGGGTGCGTAGCGAAGTCGGCGTCGCCGAACGGCTCCACCTCGGCCGGCGAGACGGCCGCCTCCAGCCGCTTCAGGTCCACCTCACGGTCTCCGGGCAGCCCCACCACCAGCGGTTCCCGGCGGCCGCCGGGCTGGACCAGGGTGACCACCACGTTCTTCAGCGTGTCGGCCGCCGTCCAGGGCTCCCCGTCGCGAGGGTGCTCAGCGTTGGCCACCGCCACCAGGCTCGCGATGGTCGGCGTGTCGGGCGTGTCCTCGACGTGTGCGGCCGGTTGCCGGGCCACGGCGGGGGGCGCCGGCACCGGGGTGGTGACCGCCTCGGTGTTGGCCGCGTAGTCGCAGGCCGTGCAGCGCACGAAGGTGTCCTCGCCGATCGGCGTGGGCTGCAGGAACTCCTCGCTGCGCGAGCCGCCCATCGCCCCCGACATCGCCGAGACGATCACGTAGTCCAGGCCCAGCCGGTCGAAGACCTTGACGTAGGCCTGCCGGTGCCGCTCGTAGGCGGCGTCGAGGCCGGCGTCGTCGACGTCGAAGGAGTAGGAGTCCTTCATCACGAACTCACGGCCGCGCAGCAGCCCGGCCCGGGGCCGCGCCTCGTCCCGGTACTTGGTCTGGATCTGGTAGATCGACAGCGGGAGGTCCTTGTAGGAGGAGTACAGGTCCTTGACCAGGAGGGTGAACATCTCCTCGTGGGTGGGCCCCAGGAGCATGTCGTTGCCGCGTCGGTCCTTCAGCCGGAACAGGTTCTCCCCGTACTCGCTCCACCGGCCGGTGGCCTCGTAGGGCTCGCGCGGCAGCAGCGCCGGGAAGTGCACCTCCTGGAAACCGGCGGCGTCCATCTCCTCCCGGACGACGCGTTCGACGTTGCGCAGCACCCGGTAGCCCAGCGGCAGCCAGGAGTAGACGCCCGGCGCGGCGCGGCGGATGTAGCCGGCCCGGACCAGCAGCCGGTGGCTGGGCACCTCGGCGTCGGCCGGGTCATCCCGCAGCGTGCGCAGGAAGAGGGTGGACATCCGCAGCGGCGTCAGGGGGCGGGCACTCACCCGCGCAGGATACCGGTGCGCCCGCCCGGACCCGGCCGGCGCCGGCGTGAGGAGCCGGGTTCACCGGGCCACGGCTCAGAACAGGACGGTGGCGTAGGTGCCGACCTGGTGGAAGCCCACCCGGCGGTAGGCGCGCAGCGCCCGCTCGTTGTAGTTGTTCACGTACAGGGTCACCACCGGTGCCACCTCGGCCTGCACCTGCTGGACGAGGGCGGCCATCCCGGCGGCCGCCAGTCCCTGACCCCTGTAGGGCGGCGCGACCCACACGCCCTGCACCTGTACGGCCTGCGGGGTGACCGTGCCCAGCTCCGCCTTGAAGACCACCTGGGGGCCGTCCGGGCGGGAGTCGACGCGGACGAACGAGCGTCCGGTCGCGACCAGCCCGTTCACCTGGGCCTGGTAGCCGGCTCCCCCGTCGCTGAGCATCGGGGAGTAGCCGACCTCCTCGGTGAACATGGCCACGCAGGCCGGCAGCAGCACGTCCAGCTCGTGCATCCGGCTGCGCCGCACCGCCGGGTCCGGCGCGACGGCCGGCGGACCGGCCAGCGCCATCAGCGGCTGGTCGGAGCGCACCTCACGGCAGCGGCCCCAGGCCGGCTCCAGCCGGGCCCACAGCGCGAGCACCTCCGCGGCCGGGCCGACCAGGGAGGAGCAGGTGCGTCCTGACCGGCGGGCGCGGGCGGCGAAGGCCTCGACCGCGTTCGGTGTCGCCTCGACGGGCACCATGTTGCCGCCCGCCCAGCACAAGGACACCAGGTCCGAGCCCTCGTACCAGCCCCAGACCTCCCCGCCGTGCCGACGTTCGGCGGTCCGCTGGCCGAGGCGGGCGGCCACGAACAGGTTGCCGACCAGGTCCCTGGCGCACAGGTCGAGGGCGGCGTCCAGGTCCCGGCGGTCCAGCACGCGCAGGCTGCCCCTAGCCGGCCGGGCTTCCCGGTCCGGCCTGTGGTCACCGGCCAGCCCCGGTGGGCCCCACACCATCGCCTGCTCCTGCTTCCTCGTGCCTCAGCGGCTCATAGGCTCAGCTGACGCTGACCACCGGATCACCGGCGGCTGCGCCGTCCTCGCCCATCTCGTCGGCCAACCGCATGGCCTCCTCGATCAGCGTCTCGACGATGCGCGACTCGGGCACCGTCTTGATCACCTCACCCTTGACGAAGATCTGGCCCTTGCCGTTCCCGGAGGCCACGCCGAGATCGGCCTCGCGGGCCTCGCCCGGGCCGTTCACCACGCAGCCCATGACGGCGACCCGGAGCGGGACGGTCATCCCCTCCAGCCCGGCGGTGACCGCGTCGGCCAGCTTGTAGACGTCGACCTGGGCCCGCCCGCAGGAGGGGCAGGAGACGATCTCCAGCTTGCGCGGGCGGAGGTTGAGCGACTGCAGGATCTGGATGCCGACCTTGACCTCCTCCACCGGTGGGGCGGACAGCGAGACCCGGATGGTGTCCCCGATCCCCCGGCTGAGCAGGGCACCGAAGGCGGTCGCCGACTTGATCGTGCCCTGGAAGGCTGGGCCGGCCTCGGTGACGCCGAGGTGCAGCGGCCAGTCGCCCCGCTCGGCGAGCAGCTCGTAGGCCTTGACCATCACCACCGGGTCGTTGTGCTTGACCGAGATCTTGAAGTCGTGGAAGTCGTGCTCCTCGAACAGCGACGCCTCCCACACCGCGGACTCCACCAGGGCCTCCGGGGTGGCCTTGCCGTACTTGGCCAGCAGCCGCTTGTCCAGCGAGCCGGCGTTCACCCCGATCCGCAGGGACACCCCGGCGTCCTTGGCCGCCTTGGCGATCTGGGCGACCTGGTCGTCGAACTTCTTGATGTTGCCGGGGTTGACCCGGACCGCCGCGCAACCCGCGTCGATCGCGGCGAAGACGTACTTCGGCTGGAAGTGGATGTCGGCGATCACCGGGATCTGGGACTTGCGGGCGATGGCCGGCAGCGCGTCCGCGTCGTCCTGGGTCGGGCAGGCCACCCGGACGATGTCGCAGCCCGAGGCGGTCAGCGCCGCGATCTGCTGCAAGGTGGCGTTCACGTCGGCGGTCACCGTCGTGGTCATCGACTGCACCGAGACCGGCGAGTCGCTGCCGACCATCACCGAGCCCACCTTGATCTGGCGGGTCCTGCGGCGCGGGCTGAGCACGGGCGGTGGGGCAGCGGGCAGTCCGAGGTTGACGGACATCAGTGGGTCGCCTCCGGGCGTGGGGTCCTCTTGCCGGTCAAGTATCCCGCCGTCCGCCCGCCCCGGCGCGGCAGGGCGGGCGGCGCCTGGTTCAGGCCTTCACCGGGTTGACGATGTCGGCGTAGATCAGCAGGGCCGACATCCCGATCAGCAGGCTGGCCACCACGTAGGCGACCGGTAGCGCCCGGGCCACGTCGACCGGCCCCGGGTCGGGGCGGTGGCGCAACCGGGCGACCGCCCGGCGGACGGACTCCCACAGCGCCCCGGCGACGTGCCCGCCGTCCAGCGGCAGCAGCGGAACGAGGTTGAAGACGAACAGGGCGAGGTTCAGCGAGACGATCAGCCCGAGCCAGAACAGCAGCTTGCCGCGCCAGTCCATCGGGCCGGACTGGGTCGTCCCGGCACCCACGTCGGCGGACAGCCGGCCGAGCCCGACCACGCTGATCGGCCCGTCCGCCGAACGGGGCGCATGGCCGAAGGCGGCCTGCCCGACCTGGTACAGCCGTTGCGGCAGGTGCACGAGGATGCCACCGACCGCCACGATCCCCCGGCCCAGGGCTCCCGGCACCACGGCCGGGGACTGCCGGACGACGTCCGTGGCCGGGGTCATCCCCAGGAAGCCCAGCGTGGTCGCCTGGCCGCTCACGGTGCGGGTGACCGGGGAGGGGGTGACCTGGAGGTCCAGCAGCCGGCCGTTCCGGCGGACCTGGAGCTGGAGCTGCTGGCCAGGCGCGGCCTGGATGGCGCCGGCCAGCTGGTCCCAGGAGGTGACGGACCGGCCGTCGATGCTGACCACCGTGTCGCCGGGCCGAAGACCGGCCTGGGCGGCCGCCGAGGCCGGCGCGCCCGCCGGGCAGGGCGTCTGCGCCGTGGCGGTCGCCGCCGGCACGCAGGCCGAGACCTGGGACACGCTCGTGTTGGGCGAGGAGACCCCGATCCCGGAGACCATCACGGTGAGCAGGACGGCGGCGATCACCAGGTTCATCGCCGGCCCACCCAGCATCACCACCACCCGCTTGGCCACGCCGCGCTGGTAGAACAGGCGGTCCCGGTCCTCGGGCCGGACCTCCAGGTAGGACTCGTTGCGGGCCTGCTCGATCATCAGCGACCAGCGGCCCGTGCTGGACTCGCGCAGCGCGGTCTCGCCCGAACGGGGCGGGAACATGCCCAGCATCCGCACGTAACCGCCCAGCGGGACGGCCTTGAGGCCGTACTCGGTCTCGCCCACCCGGCGCGACCACAGGGTGGGCCCGAAGCCGACCATGTACTGGGTGCACTTGATGCCGAACCGTTTGGCCGGCACGAGGTGGCCGATCTCGTGCAGCGCGATGGACAGCGCCACCCCGACCACGACCACCAGGATTCCGAGCAGGTACCCGGTCACCGAACTCCCCTCAGCGTCGCGGCGGCCGGCGAGGTCCCGCGTTCGATCTCCTCCCGGGCACGGGTCCGCGCCCAGGCGTCCGCGGCCAGCACCTCCTCCAGCCCCAGCTCTCCCGCCGGTGCCTGATGGTCGCCGACCACGGTGGCGACCACCTCGACGATGTCGGTGAAGTGGAGCCGGCGGTTGAGGAAGGCAGCCACGCACTCCTCGTTCGCCGCGTTGTACACAGCAGGGTACGTCGCTCCGCGGCCGCCCACCGCACGCGCGAGGGACACCGCGGGGAAGACCTCCTCGTCCAGCGGCGCGAACTCCCAGGACTGGGCGGTGCTCCAGTCGCAGGACGGCACCGCATCGGCGACCCGGTGCGGCCAGGCCAGGCCGAGCGCGATCGGCAACCGCATGTCCGGCGGGGAGGCCTGGGCCAACGTGGACCCGTCCACGAACTCGACCATCGAGTGCACGATGGACTGTGGGTGCACCACCACGGCGATCCGGTCGAAGGGCACCCCGAACAGCAGGTGGGCCTCGATCACCTCAAGGCCCTTGTTGACCAGCGTCGCGGAGTTGACGGTGATCACCGGTCCCATCGACCAGGTGGGGTGGGCCAGTGCCTGGTCGGGGGTGACGTCGGCCAGCTGCTCGCGGGACCGCCCCCGGAACGGCCCGCCGCTGGCGGTCAGCACCAGGCGCCGGACCTCGGTGCCGGCGCCGCCGCGCAGGCACTGGGCGAGGGCCGAGTGCTCGGAGTCGACCGGCACGATCTGCCCCGGGGCGGCGAGCCGGGTCACCACTGGGCCGGCGATGATCAGCGACTCCTTGTTGGCCAGAGCCAGGGTGCTTCCGGCCCGCAGGGCGGCGACGGTGGGACCCAGGCCGGCCGCCCCGGTGGCGCCGTTCAGCACCACGTCGCACGGTGTGCCGGCGACCTCGGCCGCGGCCCCCTCCCCGGCCAGCACGCGAACGCCGTCCAGGCCCAGGTCGGCCAGCGCGCCGCGCAGCCGGTCCACCGCGTCCTCCCGAGCCACGGCAACCGTGCCGGCGCCGAGCCGGGCGGCGGTCTGCGCCAGGAGCTCGGGCCGGGAGCCCTCGGCGGCGAGGGCGGTGACCTGGAAGGACTCCGGGCGGGCGGTGACCACCTCGGTGGCCTGCTGTCCGATGGAGCCGGTCGCCCCGATCAGCACCACCCGGCGAGGGCTCACAGCGCGATCCCCACGTACTTGGTCTCCAGGTACTCCTCGATGCCTTCCGGGCCTCCCTCGCGCCCGAACCCGGAGTGCTTGATCCCGCCGAACGGCGCCGCCGGGTTGGAGATCACCCCAGCGTTCAGACCCACCATTCCGCTCTGCAGCTGCTCGGTCACCGTCAGTGCCTGGGACAGGTCTCGGGTGAACAGGTAGGAGACCAGGCCGAACGGCGTCCCGTTGGCCAGCTCGAGGGCCTCGCCGGCGGTGGCGAAGCGCGTGATCGGGGCCACCGGCCCGAAGATCTCCTCGGCCAGCAGCCGGGACCCGGGAGCGACGCCGTCCAGCACGGTGGGGGCGTAGAAGTAGCCCCGGTCGCCGACCGGCTGGCCCCCGGTGAGCGCCCTGGCCCCGCGCTCCCGGGCGTCGTCGACCAGCTCCACCACCTTGGCCCGCTGCCGGTCATCGATCAGCGGCCCGACGTCGATGCCGTCCTCGGTGCCCCGGCCGACGCGGAGCGCCGCCATCCGGTCGGTCAGCCGGGCGGCGAACTCGTCGGCGACGCCGTCCTGGACGATGAACCGGTTGGCCGCCGTGCAGGCCTCGCCGCCGTTGCGCATCTTGGCCTGCATCGCCCCGGTCACCGCGGCGTCGAGGTCCGCGTCGTCGAAGACCAGGAACGGCGCGTTGCCACCGAGCTCCATGGAGATCCGCAGCAGCTGGTCCGCGCTCTGCCTGACCAGGGTCTGGCCGACCGGGGTCGAGCCGGTGAAGGACAGCTTGCGGAGCCGGGGGTCGGCGATCAGCGGCTTGGTCACCTCTTCGGTGCGGGTGGTGGTGATGACGTTGAGCACGCCGTCCGGCAGGCCGGCCTCGCGCAGGATCGCGGCCAGCGCGAGCATCGACAGCGGGGTCTGGGTGGCCGGCTTGACCACCATCGTGCAGCCGGCCGCGATCGCCGGCCCGATCTTGCGGGTGCCCATCGCCATCGGGAAGTTCCACGGGGTGATGAACAGGCAGGGCCCGACGGCCTGCTTCATGGTCAGGAACCGGGAGGCACCGTTCGGGGCGACCGACCAGCGGCCGTGGATCCGCACCGCCTCCTCGCTGAACCAGCGGAAGAACTCCGCGGCGTAGGTGATCTCGCCCTTCGACTCGGCCACCGGCTTGCCCATCTCCAGGGTCATCAGCAGGGCCAGGTCATCCGATCGGGCGGTCAGCAGCTCGAACGCCCGGCGCAGGATCTCTCCGCGGTCACGCGGCGGGGTGGCCTGCCAGCTCTGCTGCGCGGCCACGGCGGCGGCCAGTGCCGCCTGCCCGTCCTCCACGGTGGCGTCGGCGACCCGGGTGAGGGCCGCCCCGGTCGCCGGGTCGTCCACCGCGACCGTGGCGCCGTCGCTCGCCGGCCGCCAGCGCCCGCCGATCCACAGCTGGTCCGGCGCATCGGCGATGACGCGCTGCTCGCGCTGGGTGAGCTCTGGCGTGCTGGTCATGACTGCCTCTCCTTGCCCGGGCTGCCGCCCGGTCTCGTCGTCTCGCCCCGTCCGCCGAGGCAGTGCGCCGGTGGCCCTCGGGCGGGCGTCGTCGGCCTACGCCGATCCTCGTGCACGGCACCGACAGCTGCGAGCCCGCCCCCACCGGCAGGAGATGCGACCAGTGGGTGCAGAAGCCGTCCGGCGGGGCCGATAGGAACCAGTCGGTCCGGCCGACCACGATGGGTACCGGCTCGAATACTAATTGTGACATCCTTGTCCGGTCAGGCGACTGTCTCGGCCATCCCGGCTCCACAGCGCCTGGCCCGACCGAGCACCGGAAAGGTCAGGCATGCCCTGGGCGCGACCAGCTGACCTGCGTGGCGGCACCGGGGGCTCCGGCGTGCGCGCGGTCGCCGTCGGGCGGCTCCCGGACCAGGTGCCGCGGTACGACCCCGGGCCACCGTCGGCCGCCGACGTGCACCGGCCGCCGTCGGCCGCCGACGTGCACCGACTGCTGGCGGACGGCGGACCGGCCGTGGTCCTGCAACCCCAGCTCTCCCTGGTCCGCGGCGAGGTCGCCGGGTACGAGGCGCTGGCCCGGTTCCCCTCGGTGGGCGGGGTGAGCGCCGGCGTGGAGGCCTGGTTCGCGGTCGCGCACCAGCACCACCTGGGGGCCGAGCTGGAGGCGGTGGCCGCCGCGACCGCCCTGCGCTGGCGACCGCACCTGCCCTCTGGCGTCACCCTGGGGATCAACTTCTCCCCGAGCGTGCTGAGCAGCGCGGCGGTGCGGGCGGTCCTGCCGGCCGACCTGTCCGGGGTGGAGATCGAGGTCACCGAGCACGAGGTGGTGGCTGACCCCGACGGACTGCGGCGAAGCCTGGAGGACCTGCGGGCCAGGGGCGCCCGGATCGCCATCGACGACGTCGGAGCCGGCCAGTCCGGACTGCGCCGGGTGCTGGAGCTCGCGCCGGACACCCTGAAGCTGGACCGGCACGTCGTGCAGGGCGCGGCCACCGACCGGGCGCGCGCAGCGTTGATCCGTACCGTGGTCGACCTCGGCCACCGGTTCGGCGCCCTGGTCCTGGCCGAAGGGGTGGAGACGATCGAGGACCTGCTGGCGCTGGCCGACCTCGACGTCGGTCTGGCCCAGGGCTACCTGGTCGGGCGACCGGCCGCCCACCCCGCTGCCGCTCCCCCGGACGTCGTGCGGGCCTGCGACGCCTCCCTGCGACGCGTGCTGACGGCGGCCCTGCCCTCCAGCCGCGCACCGGCCAGCACCGAGGACCTGCTGGCCGCACTGGCCGACGTCGCCGACCTGGACGAGCTGGCCGGGCTGACCCAGGCGGTGGCCGGCGTGCTGGGCTGCCCGGCGGTGGAGCTGTCCTACCTGTCGGCCGACGGGCGCAGCGTCGAGGCGGTGCTGGCGGACCGGTGGCGCGGGGAGGGGCAGAGCTTCCTGATCGCGGACTATCCAGCCACCCGGCGCTGCCTGGGCGAACGCGTCGTGGTCCCGGTGCACGTCGGCGACGACCTGCAGGACGGCATGGCGCAGGAGATCGCCCTGCTGCTCCAGGACGGCTGGGGCCGTGGGCTGCTCGTCCCGATCAGCTGCCGGGGGCGGGTGATCGGCCTGATGGAGTGCTTCGCCCGGGACGGTCACCCGTGGTCGCGCCGCCAGATCCGGATCGCGCGGCTGATCGCCTCGGTGGTCGGCCCGGTGATGGGCAGCTTCCAGCGCGGCTGACCGGCGGCGACCCGACCGCCCCGCCGCCCCCGGGCAGCCCCCCGGGCAGCCCCCCGGGCAGCCCCCGGGCAGCCCCCGGGCAGCCCCCGGGCAGCCCCCGGGCAGCGCGGGGCGGGCCGCGTCGGGCAGCAGCCTCAGTCGTGCTGCGGGAAGCCCAGGTTCAGGCCGCCGTGGCTGGGGTCCAGCCAGCGGGAGGTGACCACCTTGCCGCGGGTGTAGAAGTGCACGCCCTCGGTGCCGTGCGCGTGGCTGTCCCCGAACAGCGAGTTCTTCCAGCCACCGAAGGAGTAGTACGACATCGGCACCGGGATCGGCACGTTCACCCCGACCATCCCGACCTCCACCTCGTACTGGTAGCGCCGGGCGGCGCCGCCGTCGTTGGTGAAGATCGCGGTGCCGTTGCCGTACGGGTTGGCGTTCACCAGGTCCAGGGCGGCCTCGTAGCTGGGCACCCGGAGCACCGACAGCACCGGGCCGAAGATCTCGTCGGTGTACACGGACATCGTCGGCTCGACCTTGTCGAACAGGGTGGGGCCGAGGAAGAACCCCTGCCCGTCGGCGTCGAAGCGGGCCTCGCGGCCGTCGGCGACCAGGGTGGCGCCGGCCTGCACGCCGGCGTCCAGATAGCTGACCACCTTGTCCCGGTGCGCCTTGGTCACCAGGGGACCCATGTCGCAGCCGCGGCGGCCGTCTCCGGTGCGGATCGAGCCGATCCGCTCCTTGATCTTGGCCACCAGCTCGTCGGCGATCGGCTCCACCGCGACAAGCGCCGAGATGGCCATGCAGCGCTCACCGGCGGACCCGAAGCCGGCGTTCACCGCGGCGTCGGCGGCCAGGTCCAGGTCGGCGTCCGGCAGCACCACCATGTGGTTCTTGGCCCCACCCAGCGCCTGCACCCGCTTGCCGTTGCGGGTGCCGGTCTCGTAGACGTACCGGGCGATCGGGGTCGACCCGACGAAGGAGACCGCCTTGATGTCGGGGTGCTCCAGGATCCGGTCGACGGCCTCCTTGTCGCCGTGCACGACGTTCAGCACTCCCGGCGGCAGGCCGGCGTCGTGGAAGGCCTGCGCGATCAGGTTGGCCGCGGTCGGGTCCTTCTCGCTCGGCTTGAGCACCACGGCGTTGCCGCAGGCGATGGCGATCGGCAGGAACCACATCGGGACCATCGAGGGGAAGTTGAACGGGGAGATGATCGCCACCACGCCCAGCGGCTGCCGGATCGAGTAGACGTCGACCCCGGTCGAGACACCCTCGCTGAACCCGCCCTTGAGCAGCTGCGGGATGCCGCAGGCGAACTCCAGCACCTCGATCCCGCGCTGCAGCTCACCGGCCGCGTCGGAGAGGACCTTGCCGTGCTCGGCGGTGATCGCCGCGGCGATCTCCTCCCGGCGGGCGTCCAGGAGCTGGCGAGCGGTGAACAGCACCTTCTGCCGGGTGGACAGCGACGAGCGGCGCCACGCGGCGGCCGCGCTGACCGAGGAGGAGACGACCTCGTCGACGTCGGAGGCGCCGGCGAGCAGGACGTCGGCCTGCACCGCCCCGGTGGCCGGGTCGTAGACCGGGCTGGTCCGCTCGCTGGTGCCGGTGAAGGGCTTGCCGTCCACCAGGTGGGTGATGGTGCGCAGTTCGCTCATGGGGTCCAGTCTCCTTCACGGGCGCGACCGCATGCCACTACATGTCGTTTGGATGACAGACGATCCCTTTACACCCTGTATCCCTGGAGGGGACGGCTCGCCGGTCGATGGTGGTCAGGCGATCGTGGCGCCCCTGGCCCCCGCGGGATCACGGCAGAACGGTCACCCGCCCGGCTCAGGAGTCGAAACCCAGCCCCAGACGGTCCAGCGTGCGCAGCCAGACATCACGCCGGCCGGAGCTCGCGTCGGCCTTGGCCAGCGAGTGCCGGGTGAGCTGGATCCCGGTCCAGCGCGCAGGTTCGGGCGGGAAGGGCCAGGGCGCGCGGCGGACCATCTCCAGCTGGGTGGCCTCGGTGCGGCGCCCGGCCAGCAGGTCCAGCGCCACTGTCCCGGCGAACCGGGACGCCCCGACGCCCAGACCGGTGAAGCCCTGGACGGCGACCAGCCGGCCGCCCAGCGCGGGCCGCCAGAAGGCGCTGAACCGGGTGCTGGTGTCGATCGCCCCCGCCCAGACGTGGTCGATCCCGATGCCCTCCAGCGACGGGAACGTCCGCACCAGGTTGCGGTACAGCAGCTGCTCGGTGGCCGGGTTGCGCGCCCGGCGCGCCGAGAGGTCCGAGCCGTAGTAGTAGTGCGCGTCGTACCCGCCCCAGACCAGCCGGTCATCCTCGGTCAGCCGGTAGTAGTGGAACTGGTTCCCGGCATCGCTCAGGCCCTCGCGGCCGCTCCAGCCGATGGCGGCGAGCTGCCCGGCGGTCAGCGGACGGGTGGCCAGCACGTGGTCCCAGACCGGCACCACGTAGGGCCGCACCCGACGCAGCGGGGAGCGGAAGGCGCTGGTGGCCAGCACCACCTGGCGGGCCCGGACCCGGCCGTGGTCGGTGCCGAGCACCACCCACTCACCCTGCGTCGACACCGTCCGTACGACGCTGTTCTCCCGGATCTGCACGCCCGCCCGCTCGCCCGCCGCGGCCAGGCCCCACAGCAGAGCCGCCGGGTCGACGGTCGCCGTGCCCCGGGGGTCGGCCAGCCCAGCCAGGTAGGTGGGCGAGTGGACCCGCTCCCGGACGGCGTCCCGGTCCAGCCACTGCAACGGCTCACCGAGCGCCGCGGACGCCTCGGCGAGCTCGTTCAGCTCGCCGACCTGCCAGTCGGCGACCGCCACGGTGAGCTCACCCGCGCGCCGCCAGCCGCACTCGATGCCCAGCTCGGTGACCGTCTTCTCGATCCCGTCCAGATTCTCGTTGCCCAGCCGGAGCAGGGTGGGCATCTCGCGCGGCCACCGGGCCAGGCCGTTGGCCAGGCCGTGCGTGATGCTCGCCGTGCAGAACCCGCCGTTGCGCCCGGAGGCCGCCCAGGCCAGCCGGGAGCCCTCGACCAGCGCCACCGACCGGCCGGGCTGCTGCTGCACGGCCTGCAGCGCCGTCCAGACCCCGGTCAGACCGCCACCGACGACAGCCAGGTCGACGGTCAGGTCACCCTCCACCGCCGGCCGGGCCGCCGGCCGCTGCGGGCCGGCCAGCCACAGCGGCGTGCGCGAGGCCCCGGCCAGCTCCGGCGGACCGCCGCTCACACCTTGGCCCGGCGGTTCCGGGTGATCTCGGCGCCGATCACGATGGCCAACGCGAGGAAGAACATCGCCGAGCCGATCACGTACGCCTGGGCCGGGATGCCGCGGGCGGCGGAGACGTAGATGAACTTGGGGAAGGTGTTGGTGTTGCCGGAGTTGAAGTTGGTGATGATGAAGTCGTCGAAGGACAGGCTGAAGGACAGCAGCGCGGCACCGGCGATCCCCGGTGCCACCAACGGCAGCGTGACCCGGCGGAAGGTCTGGGACTCACTGGCGTACAGGTCCATCGAGGCCTGCTCCAGGCGCGGGTCCAGGCTGGCGATCCGGGCCTTGACGGTGACCACGACGAAGCTGATGCAGAACATCACGTGCGCGATGACGATGGTCCAGAAGCCCAGGTTCATCCTCAGGTTCAGGAACAACGACAGCAGGGAGGCGCCCAGCACGACCTCCGGCGTGGCCATCGGCACGAAGATCAGCAGGTTGGTGATCGTACGGCCGCGGAACCGGTACCGGGTCAGGGCGAAGGCGATCATCGTGCCCAGCACGGTGGCCACCACGGTGGCGATCAGCCCGATCTTGAGGCTGTTGCCCAGGGCCGGGCAGACCTCCGGCGCGGCGCACGGATGACCCCAGTTGCCCAGGGTGAAGCCGTTCCAGACCAGGTTGGTCTTGCCGCCGTTGTTGAAGGAGAAGACGAAGATGTAGGCGATCGGCAGGAACAGGTAGCAGAAGGCCAGCACCACGTACAGCCGCAGGGCGTTGCGGGAGAGCCAGCGCCGGGCCGTCGACAGCGCGTTCACACCAGCTCCTCCGTCCCGGCACGGCGGATGTACAGGAAGACCAGGACCAGGATGGCCAGCATCAGCAGGAAGCTGAGCGAGGAGGCGATCGGGTAGTCCGCCAGCTTCAGGTACCGGCTCTGCACCACGTTGCCGATCATCGAGGTGTCCCGGTTGCCGAGCAGGTTCTGGTCGGCGTTGACGTAGTCACCGGTGGCCGGGATGAAGGTGAGCAGCGTGCCGGCCACCACCCCGGGCAGCGACAACGGCACGGTGACCTTGCGGAAGACGGTCAGCGCGTTGCCGTACAGGTCCGCACCGGCCTCGATCAGCCGCGGGTCGATCCGTTCCAGGCTGGCGTACAGCGGCAGGATCATGAACGGCAGGAAGTTGTAGGTGATGCCGCCGATGACGGCCAGCTGGCTGGGCACGATCGAGGTGTGCGCCCCGATCAGGTGCAGGCCGCGCAGGGTGCTGGTGATCACGCTGTCGTCGGCCAGCAGCCGCTTCCAGGCGATCGAGCGCAGGATGAAGCTGGCGAAGAACGGCGCCACCACCAGGACCAGCAGCAGGTTGCGCCACCGTCCGGCGCGCTGGGCGATGTAGTAGGCCACCGGGTAGCCGATGACCAGGGTGCCCACGGTGGCCGCGGCCGCGTACCCGAAGGAGCGGATGAACTGCGGCCAGTACGCCTGCAGGGCGTCGCTGTAGTTGGCCCAGTTCAAGGCCGGCACGAAGGCGCCGATCTCCCCGCTGGGGGCCGCGACCTGCAGCGAGGTGCCGAACATCGCGATCAGCGGGACGACGAAGAACATCGCCAGCCAGGCGATCCCGGGGGCCAGCAGCAGGTAGGGGGTCAGCCGGCGCCCACCCGGGGGCCCGTCGGTGGCGGGGCGGGACGCCGCGCCGCCGGGGGCGGCCGGGTGGGCGAGGGAGGTCGCCATCTCAGACCGCCTCCGGGACCCGGGCCGCCACCAGCTCGGAGGCCGCCTCGGCCGGCGCCAGGACGAAGGTGTGGCTGGGGTCCCAGCTCAGCCGCACGCTGGAGCCGAGCGCGTAACCGGTGCCCGGCACCAGGTTCTGGACGAAGACGGTCAGCTCCTGACCCCAGGGCATCCGGACCAGGTACTGCGTGGACACCCCGGAGAAGCTGGCGTCGGTGACCACCCCACCGTCGAGCACGACCTGCCCGGCCGCCGCCGGGGCCTGCGGGGCGAGCAGGTGGATCTTCTCCGGGCGGACCCCGACCAGCACCTGCTGGGCGTCGGTGAAGACCCGGCCGGCCGGCGCGGCGAACCCGACCCCCTGGCACTGCAGCGCGACGCCGTCCCCGTCGGCGCCGGTCCGCACCCCGGGGATCAGGTTGGACTGGCCGAGGAAGTTGGCCACGAAGACCGTCCGCGGGGCCTCGTACAGCTCGAACGGGGCGCCCATCTGCTCGATCCGGCCGGCGTTCATCACCGCGACCGTGTCGGCCATCGTCATGGCCTCCTCCTGGTCGTGCGTGACGTGCACGAAGGTCAGGCCGACCTCGGTCTGGATCCGCTTGAGCTCCACCTGCATCTGGCGCCGGAGCTTGAGGTCCAGGGCACCGAGCGGCTCGTCCAGCAGCAGGACCTGAGGCCGGTTGACCACCGCGCGGGCCAGCGCGATTCGCTGCTGCTGACCGCCGGACAGCTGCGGGGGCTTGCGGCGGGCCAGGTGCCGCAGCTCGACCAGGTCCAGCGCGGCGTCCACCTGGGCGGCGACGTCCTTGACCCCGCGCCGGCGCAGGCCGAACGCGACGTTCTCGTAGATGTCCAGGTGGGGGAACAGCGCGTAGTTCTGGAACACGGTGTTCACCGGCCGGCGGTAGGGCCGGGCGTGGGTGATGTCCGCCTCCCCGAGCCGGATGCTGCCCGCGGTCGGCTGCTCCAGGCCCGCCACCATCCGCAAGGTGGTGGTCTTGCCGCAGCCGGAGGGGCCGAGCAGCGCGAAGAAGGACCCCTGCGGGATGGTCAGGGTCAGGTCGTCCACCGCGGTGAACGCGCCGAACGCCTTGGTCACCGACTCCAGCCGCAGGTCACCCTCCGCCGCGGCCAGGTCGCTGACACCGGAGCCCGATCTGGACATCCGGCTCACAGCCCCAGGACCTGCTGGAACTTACCCACGAAGCTGGTCTCCTCGGCCGGGGTCAGGCTGCGGAACACCTTGACCTTGGCCAGGTCCGCGTCGGTGGGGAAGATCAGCGGGTCCTTGGCCAGGCTCGGGTCGATCGCCTTCATCGCCTCCTGCGCCCCCTTCACCGGGCAGATGTAGTTCACGTACGCAGCGACCTCCGCGGCCACCTTCGGGTCGTAGTAGTAGTTCATCAGGATCTCCGCGTTCTTCTTGTGCGGGGAACCGATCGGCACCAGCATGTTGTCGCTCCACAACGTTCCGCCGGCGTCCGGGATGGCGAACCCCCACTGGTCGCCGTTCTCGAAGTTGATCTGGGTGATGTCCCCCGACCAGCCGATCACCGCCAGCGCGTCGCCGGAGATCAGGTCCTCCTTGTAGGAGTTGCCCTTCACCTGGCGGATCTGGCCGGAGTCGAGCTGGTCCTTCAGGACGGCCAGCGCCGAGTCGAACTGGGTGGCGGTGAAGTCCTTGCTGATGTCCACGCCCTGGTCGAGCATGATCAGGCCCAGGGTGTCCCGCATCTCCGAGAGGACCTCGACCTTGCCCTTCAGCTCGGGCTTCCACAGGTCCTGCAGCGAGGTCATCCCCTTCGGGAAGGCCTTCTTGTTCCAGGCCAGACCGGCGTAACCGGACTGCCAGGTCAGGGAGTGCTTGCGGCCGGGGTCGAAGCCGACGTTCTTCAGGCTGCCCAGGATGTTGTCGGAGTTGGGGATCTGGCTGAGGTCCAGCTCCTGCACGTAGCCCTGGCGGATCACCCGGTTGGCCATCCAGTCGGTGAACACGACGATGTCCTGACCGATGTCCTGACCGATGGCCAGCTGCGCCTGGATCTTGCCGTAGTAGCTCTCGTTGTCGTCGATGTCCTCGGAGTAGTTTGCCTTGATCCCCGTCTTCTTGGTGAACTCCTGCAGCGTGGGGTAGGTCTTGGTCGCCTCGTCGTAGTCCAGGTAGAGGGTCCAGTTGGCCCAGTTGACGACCTTCTCGGTGGCCGAGCGGTCGGTGGCCGCGGTGGGCCCGGCCGCGCTGGCCGATGCCCCGCCGGTGCTGGTGCCGCCCGTCCCGCAGCCGGCGAGGCCGGCGCCCAGGCCGAGGCCGCCGGCGCCGGCCAGCAGGCCGCGGCGACTGACCCGGTGCTGGGAGAGCTGGTGGCCGGCGCGGAGCACGGCGGCGGCCTCGGGGGACAACGGACGACGGGGGCGCAAGGTCATGGTGCGAGGACTCCTTGGTGTGAGACCGCAACGGGCCGGGGTGGTCTGGCCCTGACGGGCCGGGTGGGGTCTGCTCAGGTCTCGGGGGCGGGTGGGAGCGTGAAGACGGTACGGTGCCAGGCCTTCTCGGCGCTGCCGGTCAGGTCGGACATCACGTGCTTGACGACGGTGTACTCCTCCAGGCTGTACATCGACATGTCCTTGCCGAACCCGGAGGCCTTCATCCCGCCGTGCGGCATCTCCGAGACGATCGGGATGTGGTCGTTGACCCACACGCAGCCGGCCCGGATCGCCCGGACGGCGCGCTGGGCCCGGTGCACGTCGCGGGTCCAGACCGAGGCGGCCAGCCCGTAGGGGGTGTCGTTGGCCAGCGCGAGCGCCTGGTCCTCCTGCTCGAAGGGCACCGCGCACAGCACCGGCCCGAACACCTCCTCACGCCAGATCCGTGAGCCGACACCGACATCGCGCAGCAGCGTCGGGGCGTACCAGGCGCCCTCGGCCGGCAGGTCCGGCGGCACGAACCCGCCGGTCACCAGCTCGGCGCCGTCCGCGACGGCACTGGTGACGAAGGCCGCCACCCGGTCCCGGTGCGGCACCGAGACCAGCGGGCCCAGGTCGGTGGCCGGCGACCGGGGGTCGCCCACCACCACGGCGGCCATCAGCGCAGCCACCTGCTCGCAGAACGCGCGGTAGAGCGAGCGGTGCACGATGGCCCGGGTGGCGGCCGTGCAGTCCTGCCCGGCGTTGATCAGGGCCGCGGCCACCGCGCCGTGCGCGGCGGCAGCCAGGTCGGCGTCCTCCAGCACCACGAACGGGGCCTTGCCGCCCAGCTCCAGGTGCACCCGCTTGGCGGTCGCCGAGGCGGCAGCCATCACCGACCGGCCGACCACCGAGGACCCGGTGAAGGAGACCATGTCCACCCCCGGGTGGGCGACCAGGTGCGCGCCGGCGCCACGGCCGTCACCGGTCAGCACGTTGAGCACCCCCGCGGGCAGGCCGGCCTCGGTGGCGAGCTCGGCCAGCCGCAGGGTGGTCAGCGGGGTCAGCTCGCTGGGCTTGAGCACCACGGTGTTGCCGGCGGCCAGGGCCGGCAGCAGCTTCCAGGCCGCCATCTGCAACGGGTAGTTCCAGGGCGCGATCGAGCCGACCACCCCGACCGGCTCACGGCGCACGCTGGAGGTGTGGTCCGGGGAGTACTCCCCCGCCGCTGACCCGGACAGCACGCGCGCCGCACCGGCGAAGAACCGCACGTTGTCGATGCTGCCCGGGACGTCGAACTCGCGGGCGAGCCGGATCGGCTTGCCCGTCTGCCAGGACTCCAGCGTGGCCAGCTCCTCGGCCGCCGCGGTCATCCGCTCGGCCAGCGCGAGCAGCAGGCCCGAGCGCTCGGCCGGCGTGCTGGCCGCCCACCCGGGCGCGGCCCGACCGGCGGCGGCCACCGCCCGGTCGACGTCCTTGTCCCCGGCCAGCTCCATGCTGGCCAGCACCTGCCCGTGCGCAGGGTCGACCACCTCGTGCAGGACCCCGCTGCCGGCCAGGTACGGCCCGCCGTCGACCCAGTGCTGCGGGCCCCGCCACCTGACCATCGACGCTGCTCCTCCGGGTTCATCCGCCCCGGCGCCCAGGACGGCGACACCATGACCGGGGGGCGGGGTTGTTGGGATGGTCGCACGCTCTCGACGGTGAACTCAAGAGCGACAGACTGATTCCGTGGCTCTATGGGCCATCGGCAACGAATCCGTTACATGAATGCCATCTCGGCGGAGGTGAAGCACCACCGACCGCGGGCAGAGGGCCACGAGAGGCACACCATCGGTGAGCGGCAGGGGGAACGGCCGGGCGGGCGGCTAGGCTTGACCGGCCCCGACGGGCCGCCGACCACAGCACCGACCGCCTACCCACCAGGGGGCAGAGCGTGACCAGCTCGCCGGTCACCGGCCCACCCGCCGAGCCGGGGCACCGGATGCCCACGCTGCAGGCGGTGCTCGGGCTGCCGCCGCTGGCCGCGGGCCGGCCCCGGGTGCTCAGCGGGGACCAGTCGCTGGGTGCCCCCGTCCGCTGGGCGCACGTCGTCGAGCTGCCCGAGATCGGGCCGCTGCTGCGCGGCGGGGAGCTGGTGCTGACCACCGGCGTCGCGCTGCCGGCCCAGGAGGCGGGCCGGCTGGCCTTCCTGAGGGAGCTGGCCGCCGTCCCGGTCGCCGGCCTCGTGGTCGAGCTGGGCCACGCGTTCGTCGACCGGGTGCCGGAGGCGATGGTCCGCCAGGCACAGCAGCTCGGCCTGGTGCTGGTCGAGCTGACCCGGGAGGTGGCCTTCGTGGAGATCACCGAGGCGGTGCACGCCCTGGTCCTGGACGCCCAGCTGGAGCAGCTGCGCTCGGCCCAGGCGGTGCACGAGACGTTCACCGACCTGTCCCTGGAGGGGGCACCGGCCGAGGTGGTGCTGCGGCAGGCGGCCCGGCTGGCCCGGACCGCGGTGGTGCTGGAGAACCTGAGCCACCAGGTGCTGGCCCACGACGCCGCCGGCGGGGACGCCGCCCAGCTGCTCAGCCGCTGGGAGACCCGCTCGCGGCGCACACGCCCGGCGCTGCGCACCGGCTGGGACGCCGCGACCGGCCTGCTGGTCACCACGGTCGGCGCCCGCGGGCAGGACTGGGGCCGGCTGCTGATGGTCCGCGAGAGCGAGCCGGAGGAGGTCGACCTGCTGGTCATCGAGCGGGCGGCCGCGACGCTGGCCCTGAACCGGCTGCTGACCCGTGACGCCGAGTCGCTGGAGCGCCAGACCCACCGCAGCCTGCTGGCCGCCGTGCTGAACAGCTCCGAGCCGCCCAGCGACGTCCTGCTGCGGGCCCGGGCGCTGGGTGTACCGCTGGAGGGCCGGCGGCTGATCGGGGCCCTGGTCCGGCCGGGAGGGATGCTGCCCGGGGCGCTCGAGGGCCAGGCGCGGCTGCGGGACCTGGGTGACGCTGTCGCCCAGGCGATCCGGGCCTGCGACGTGAACGCCCTGGTCGGGCCGCTGGACGACCGCACGATCGGTGTGCTGGCCGCACTCGGCGCCCGCGACCGGGAGGCGGACCTGCTGCCCGAGCTGGCCGTCCAGGTGCGGCGCGCCGTCCGCGCCCGGCTGCCGGCCGTCGACGCCGACCGGCTGGTGCTCACCGCCGGCTCGGTGGTCGGCGGCCCCCGCGACGCCCGCCGCTCGCTGACCGAGGCGACCCAGGTGGCCGACGCCGCGGTCGCCTCCCGGGCCACGGCCGCCGGCCGGCGGGCCGACACCGGACCCAGCCCGGGGTTCATCAGGATCACCGACCTGCGGCTGCGGGGGCTTCTGCAGCTGCTGCGCGACGACCCACGGCTGCGCACCTTCACCGAGCGGGAGCTGGCGCCGCTGCTGGCGCACGACGACGCGACCGGGGAGAACCTGGTCGCCACCCTGCGCGCCTACCTGGACGCCGGCCGGAACAAGTCGACCGCCGCCGCACGCTCGCACGTGTCCCGGCCGGCCTTCTACGACCGGCTGGCCCGGGTCGGCCGGCTGCTGGGCGCCGACCTGGGCGACGTCGAGACCTGCCTGTCCCTGCACGTCGCGCTGATCGCGCGCGACCTGCGCTGACCGCGCCGGTCGCCCGCGGACCGCGACGGCCGGACGCTACTCGATGTTGGCCATCACGTGCTTGATCCGGGTGTAGTCCTCCAGGCCGTACATCGACAGGTCCTTGCCGTACCCGGAGTGCTTGAACCCGCCGTGCGGCATCTCGGCGACCAGCGGGATGTGGGTGTTGATCCAGACGCAGCCGAAGTCCAGCGCCCGGGACATCCGCATCGCCCGGCCGAAGTCCTTGGTCCAGACCGAGGAGGCGAGCCCGTAGGGCACCCCGTTGGCCCAGCGCAGCGCCTCCTGCTCATCGGTGAACCGCTGCACCGTGATCACCGGCCCGAAGATCTCGTTCTGCACCGCCTCGTCGTCCTGGCGCAGGCCGGACAGCACGGTGGGGGCGTAGAAGTAGCCCGCACCCAGGTCGGCCAGCCGGCCACCACCGGCCGCGACCGTGGCGTGCTCGGGCAACCGGTCCACGAACGAGCCGACCCGCTCCAGCTGGGTGGCGCTGTTCACCGGGCCGAGCAGGGCGTCCTCGTCCTGGGGCATCCCGACCCGGGCGGAGCGGGCCTGCTCGGCCAGGGCGGCCACGAAGTCGTCGTGCACGCCCGGCCCGGCCAGCACCCGGGTGGCGGCGGTGCAGTCCTGACCGGCGTTGAAGTAGCCGGCCACCGCGATCGCCTCGGCGGCCGCCGCCACGTCGGCGTCGTCGAAGACGACCACCGGAGCCTTGCCGCCCAGCTCCAGGTGCACCCGCTTGACGTCGCGCGCGGCCGAGCCGGCCACCTCCATCCCGGCCCGCACCGAGCCGGTGATCGAGACCATCTGCGGGGTGGGGTGCTCGACCAGCGCCCGGCCGGTGCCCCGGTCGCCGCAGATCACGTTGAGCACCCCCGGCGGCAGGAACTCGGCCGCGATCTCGGCCAGCAGCAGCGTGGTCTCCGGGGTGGTGTCCGAGGGCTTGAGCACCACCGTGTTACCCGCCGCCAGGGCCGGGGCGAACTTCCAGACCGCCATCATCATCGGGTAGTTCCAGGGCGCCACCTGACCGATCACGCCGATCGGCTCCCGGCGCACCCAGGAGGTGTGGCCGGCCAGGTACTCACCGGCCGAGCGGCCCTCCAGCACCCGGGCGGCGCCGGCGAAGAAGCGGATCTGGTCCACCATCGGGGGGATCTCCTCGCTGGCGGTCAGCGCGAACGGCTTGCCGGTGTTCTGCGCCTCCAGCTCGACCAGCTCCTGGGCCCGCGCCTGGACGGCGTCGGCCAGCCTGAGCAGCGCCTGCTGGCGGTCCGAGGGGGTGGCCTCCCGCCAGCCCGGGAAGGCCCGGGCCGCGGCCGCGTAGGCCGCGTCGACGTCCTGCTCGCCGGAGACCGGGGCGTTGGCCACCACCTGACCGGTGGAGGGGTGGACGATGTCGCTGCGCTCGTCCGAGGCGGCCTCGACGTACTGCCCGCCGATGAAGTTCCGCAGCGTCCGGGGAGCTGCCACCGTGCTCTGTGCCATGGTGGGCACTCTAGCCAGGACCAGGCCAAATCGGCAGTGGTCAACCGGGCGTGCACGCGATCCCGTCATGAAACGCATCTGCAACAACGGATTCACTTGCCCATCAGGTCCTGCTCCGGTCACTATGGGCGGGTGGTCAACCGATCGGTCAAGCCCAGACCGCCCACCGTCGCTCTCGACGAGACCAGCAAGCGGATCATCGAGCAGCTGCAGGAGGACGGCCGCCGGGCCTACGCCGCCATCGGCAAGGCCGTGGGGCTGTCCGAAGCCGCTGTCCGGCAACGGGTGCAGCGCCTGCTCGACTCCGGGGTCGTGCAGATCGTCGCCGTCACCGACCCTCTGCAGGTCGGCTTCGCCCGGCAGGCGATGATCGGGATCAAGGTCGAGGGCGACCTGACCGGGGTCGCCGACCAGCTCGCCGCCATGCAGGAGATCGACTACGTCGTGGTCACCGCGGGCTCCTTCGACCTGCTGGTCGAGGTCGTCTGCGAGGACGACGACCATCTCCTGGACCTGCTCAGCCAGCGCATCCGCACCCTGCCCGGGGTGCGCACCACCGAGACGTTCGTCTACCTGAAGCTGCGCAAGCAGCTCTACAACTGGGGTACCCGATGACCACCACACCGCAGCACGTCGCCCAGGCCGGCAACGACCGGCTGGCCGCCAGCGCCCGCGACCACCTCTGGATGCACTTCACCCGGCACTCCACCTACGAGCAGGGCGGCAACGTCCCGATCATCGTCAAGGGCGAGGGCGCCTACATCTGGGACGACCAGGGCCGGCGCTACCTGGACGGCCTGGCCGGCCTGTTCACCGTGCAGGTCGGCCACGGCCGGACCGAGCTGGCCGAGGCGGCCGCCAAGCAGGCGGCGGAGCTGGCCTTCTTCCCGCTGTGGTCCTACGCCCACCCGCGGGCCATCGAGCTGGCCGAGCGGCTGGCCGCCGGCGCGCCGGGGGACCTGAACCGGGTGTTCTTCACCACCGGCGGCGGCGAGGCCGTGGAGTCGGCCTGGAAGCTGGCCAAGCAGTACTTCAAGCTGACCGGCAAGCCCGGCAAGCACAAGGTCATCTCCCGGGCGGTGGCCTACCACGGCACCCCGCAGGGCGCGCTGGCCATCACCGGCATCCCCGAGCTGAAGGCGGCCTTCGAGCCCCTGGTGCCCGGCGCCTTCCGGGTGCCCAACACCAACATCTACCGGGCCGCGGAGCCGCTGCGCAGCGACCCGAAGGCCTTCGGCCGCTGGGCCGCCGACCGGATCGCCGAGGCGATCGAGTTCGAGGGCCCGGACACCGTCGCGGCCGTCTTCCTGGAGCCGGTGCAGAACGCCGGCGGCTGCTTCCCCCCGCCGCCCGGCTACTTCGAGCGGGTCCGGGAGATCTGCGACGCCTACGACGTGCTGCTCGTCTCGGACGAGACGATCTGCGCCTTCGGCCGGATCGGCGGCATGTTCGCCTGCGAGGACCTGGCCTACCAGCCGGACATCATCACCTGCGCCAAGGGGATGACCTCGGGCTACTCCCCGATCGGCGCGATGATCGCCACCGACCGGCTGTTCGAGCCGTTCAGGACCGGCACCAACTCCTTCGCGCACGGCTACACCTTCGGCGGCCACCCGGTCTCGGCCGCGGTCGCGCTGGCCAACCTGGACATCTTCGAGCGGGAGGGCCTGAACGCCCACGTCCGCGACCAGGCGCCGGCCTTCCGGGCCACGCTGGAGAAGCTCCTGGACCTGCCGATCGTCGGTGACGTGCGCGGCGAGGGCTTCTTCTACGGGATCGAGCTGGTCAAGGACAAGGACACCCGGGAGACCTTCGACGAGGAGGAGTCCGAGCGCCTGCTGCGCGGCTTCCTGTCCAAGGCCCTGTTCGAGGCCGGGCTGTACTGCCGGGCCGACGACCGGGGCGACCCCGTGGTGCAGCTGGCTCCCCCGCTGATCATCGGCCAGACCGAGTTCGACGAGATCGAGCAGACGCTGCGCGGGGTGCTCACGGAGGCCTGGAAGCGTCTGTGACGCAGCACCTGCGGATCCCCTCGGCCTTGCGCGGCCGGTCGGCCCGCCGGCCGCCGGACGGGCGTCACCCCAGCCGGCTCTCGCTGTGGATGGAGCAGGTCGGTGACGACCTGAGCCCCCGAGCGGCCCTGCCAGGCGACCTCGACGTGGACGTCGCCATCGTCGGCGCCGGGTACACCGGCCTGTGGACGGCGCGCAGCCTGCTGGTCGCCGACCCCGGGCTGCGCGTGGTCGTGCTGGAGGCCGAGACCGCCGGCTACGGGGCCAGCGGCCGCAACGGCGGCTGGTGCTCGGCCCTGTTCCCGGTCGGGGCGGCGGCGCTGGCCCGACGCTACGGCCATGACGCCGCCCTGGCCCTGCGCCGGGCGATGAACGAGACGGTGGTCGAGGTCGGCCGGGCCGCCCGCTCGGACGGCGTGGACTGCGGGTACGTCCGGGGGGGCACCGTCCGCCTGGCCCGCACCCGGGTCCAGCTGGACGCCATCGCCGCCGAGCTGGACGCCGACGCGGCGATGGACGGCGTCGACGGCCTGCAGCGGCTCGACGAGGCGCAGGCCCGCGCCCGGGTCGGGGCGAGCTCGGTGCTCGGTGGGCTGTTCACGCCGCACTGCGCCCGGATCCAGCCCGCCGAGCTGGTCCGCGGCCTGGCCCGTGCTGTGGAGGGACGGGGCGCGGTGATCCACGAGCGCAGCCCGGTGCTGGCCGTCGAGCCGGCGACCGGGACCCGCCGGGCGCGAGCCGTCACTGCCTCGGGCACGGTCACCGCCGACGTGGTGGTCCGGGCCACCGAGGCGTGGACCGCGGGGCTGCCCGGCAGCCGCCGGACCGTGGTGCCGGTGTACTCGTTGATGGTCGCCACCGAGCCGCTGCCCGCCGCGTTCTGGGACGGTGCCGGGCTCGCCGACCGCGAGACGTTCAGCGACGAGCGACACCTGATCGTCTATGGCCAGCGCACCACCGACGACCGGCTGGCCTTCGGCGGCCGGGGCGCGCCCTACCACTTCGGCTCTCGCATCGCCCCGGCCTACGACGGCGACCGCCGGGTCTTCGCCGGCCTGCACACCGCCGTCCGCGAGCTCTTCCCGGCCCTGGCCGGGCACCGGTTCAGCCACGCCTGGGGCGGGCCGATCGCGATCCCCCGGGACTGGCACGCCTCGGTCGGCCTGGACCGGGCCACCGGCACGGCCTGGGCCGGGGGCTACGTCGGTGACGGGGTGGCCACCACCAACCTGGCCGGGCGCACCCTGGCCGACCTGGTCCTGGGCCGCGACACCGAGCTGACCCGGCTGCCCTGGGTGGGCCACCGCAGCCCGCGCTGGGAGGCCGAGCCGCTGCGCTGGCTGGGCGTGAACGCCGGGCTGCGGGCGATGACCCTGGCCGACACCGAGGAGCGGCTCACCGGCCGGCCCAGCCGGATCGCCCGGACCATGGCCCCGCTGCTCGGCCACTGAACCCGCCGACCCACCCCGCTGGGGAGGGCGTGGTCACGGCGTGCGGGGGGTGAGGATCGGCGTCAGACGGTCCAGCACGGCCGGGTCCTCGATGGTGGAGGGCACCCCGGGGCTCCTCCCGTCGGCGATCTCGCGCATGGTGCGGCGCAGGATCTTGCCCGACCGGGTCTTGGGCAGGGCGGGCACGACATCGACCTGGCGCAGCGCCGCGACCGCCCCGATCTGGTCCCGGACCGACTGCACCAGCTCGGCCGACAGCTGCTCGGCCGACCCGGTGACCCCCGCCTTGAGCACCACGAACCCGCGCGGCACCTGCCCCTTCAGCTCGTCGTGGACGCCGATCACGGCACACTCGGCGACCGCGGGATGCGCGGCCAGCACCGCCTCCATCGAGCCGGTGGACAGCCGGTGGCCGGCCACGTTGATCACGTCGTCCGTGCGGCCCATCACGTACAGGTAGCCGTCCTCGTCGAGGTAGCCACCGTCACCGGTCAGGTAGTAGCCGGGGAAGGCGGACAGGTACCCCCGCACGTACCGTTCGTCATCCCCCCACACCGTGCTCAACGTGCCCGGCGGCAGCGGCAGCCGCAGGCAGATCGCGCCCTCCTGGCCCGGGCCGAGGGCGGCGCCGTCCGCGCCGAGCACCTGCACGTCGTAGCCGGGCACCGGCACCGAGGGTGACCCCGGCTTGAGCGGCATCGGGTCCAGACCGCGCAGGTTCGCGCAGATCGGCCACCCGGTCTCGGTCTGCCACCAGTTGTCGACCACCGGGACGCCCAGCGTCCGGCTGGCCCAGGTGTAGGTGTCCGGGTCCAGCCGCTCACCGGCCAGGAACAGCGCGCGCAGGCTGGACACGTCGTACCGGGCAAGGTGCTCGGCGCTCGGGTCCTCCTTCCTGATCGCCCGGAAGGCGGTCGGCGCGGTGAACAGGGCGTTCACCCGGTGCTCGGCCACCACCCGCCAGAAGGCGCCGGCGTCGGGCGTGCCCACCGGCTTGCCCTCGTACAGCACGGTGGTCGCCCCGGCCAGCAGCGGGGCGTAGACGATGTAGGAGTGGCCGACCACCCAGCCGACGTCACTGGCCGCCCAGAACACCTCACCGGCCCCCACCCCGAAGACGTTCGGCATCGACCAGCTGAGCGCGACCGCGTGGCCGCCGTTGTCCCGCACGATGCCCTTGGGCCGCCCGGTGGTGCCCGAGGTGTACAGGATGTACAGCGGGTCACCGGCCTGGACGGGCACGCAGGCAGCGGGTTCCACCGCGTCCGGGCGCATCACCGTGGCCCAGTCCAGGTCGCGCGGGCCGAGCTCGGCGGGCTGCTGCGGGCGCTGCAGGATCACGCAGTGCTGCACCTGGTGCTCGGCCAGCTCCAAAGCGCGGTCCAGCAGCGGCTTGTACGCCACCGTCCGGCTCGGCTCGATGCCGCACGAGGCGGACACCACCACGGCGGGCCGCGCGTCGTCGATCCGCGCCGCCAGCTCCTTGGCGGCGAAGCCGCCGAAGACGACCGAGTGCACCGCCCCGATCCGGGCACAGGCCAGCATGGCGACCACCGCCTCGGGCACCATCGGCATGTAGACCACCACCCGGTCACCCTGGCCGACGCCCAGCGCAGCCAGCACTCCGGCGAACCGGGCGACCTGCTCCAGCAGCTGGGCGTAGGTCAGGGTGCGCTGCGTGCCGGTGACCGGGGAGTCGTACACCAGCGCCGCCTGATCTCCGCGACCGGCCACCACGTGCCGGTCCAGGGCGTTGTAGCAGGTGTTCAGCACTCCGCCGGGGAACCAGCGGTAGAACGGTGGGGAGGCCTCGTCCAGGGCCCGGTCCGGGCGCCGGATCCAGTGCACCCCGGCAGCCGCCTCGGTCCAGAACTGCTCCCGCTCGTTGATGCTGCGTCGATGCGCGCGCGCGTAGGCACCCTTGCCCTGCGTCGTCTCCATCCCGACATGATCGGGCCTGGCGGCGCGCCCTGGGAACCCGCCCCCCGGTGACGCGGGCCACGCGCGGCGGGCGGCGACGGGCGCCCGCACACTGGACGGGTGCTGCCCACCACCGAGCTCTCCCCCGCCGCGACGGCCCTGCTGCAAGCACGCTCGCTGGCCACCTTGACCACCCTGCGGGCCGACGGCTCACCGCACGTGACGCCGGTCGGGTTCACCTTCGAGGAGCACGACGGGCTGGCCCGGGTGATCACCAGCGCGGGCAGCGTGAAGGCCCGCAACGCCGCCCGGGGTGGGCGCGGCGTGCTGTGCCAGGTCGAGGGCCGGGCCTGGCTGTCGCTGGAGGGGGTCTGCTCGGTCAGCGCCGACCCGGACCAGGTGGCCGAGGCCGAGCGGCGGTACGCCGAGCGCTACCGCACACCCCGGCCCAACCCCCGTCGGGTCGTGCTGCTGCTGGCCGTGGACCGGGTCCTGGGCTGGAGCGGCGCGGCGCGGTGAGGGACGGTCAGACCGCCTGGAGCACCAGCAGCTCGACGACCCGGTCCAGGAAGGCGTCCACCGCGCCCTCCCGGTACCCCTTGGCCCCGCGTCGACCGCGGAAGACGGCCTGGCGCACCTCGTCGGCCGGCAGCGGACGTCCGGCCGCGAACGCCGAGTCCAGCCGGCGGCACAGCTCGTCCACGCCGTCCACGTCGTAGGTCAGCTCCATCCCGACCCCCCGCGGGAAGCGCTGACCCTCCGGGCGGCCCAGCAGAGACCGCACGGCGATCTCCTGCTGGCGGACCTGGGACTGCCAGGCCGAGGCGCCCTCACGCTGGCCGCGCCGCTTCTCCCGGCCGGCGAAGGCGTCCTCGATCCGGTCCAGCGCAGCGTCGACGGCGGGCATCTGGTAGCCGCCGCGGACCAGGTCGAAGCCGACCGTGCGCACGTGCCAGGAGGTCAGCGCACTGCCCCGGCCGGCTTCGTCGTAGGCGACCCGGGCCTGGGCCAGGAAGGTCTCCACCTGCTCGGGGTCGTAGCCACGGGCCCAGCGCCGCACCCGGGGGAAGGTCTGGTCCACGGCCGTCATTGTGCCGTAGCGGCGTCCGGCCCGGCAGCCAGCTGGCCGCAGGCACCGTCGATCTCCTTGCCGCGGGTGTCCCGGATCGTGGTCGGCACCCCGGCCTGGCGCAGCCGCTGCACGAACCGGTCCTGCACGCCGGGGTCGCTGGCCGTCCACCGGCTGCCGGGCGTCGGGTTCAGCGGGATGGGGTTGACGTGCACCCAGCCGCGACCGCGCGAGTTCAGCAGGCCGGCCAGCTTGGCCGCCCGCCACTCCTGGTCGTTCATGTCGCGGATCAGGGCGTACTCGATGCTGACCCGCCGGCCGGTGGCCTCGAAGTAGCGCCGGGCGGCGTCCAGCGTCTCGGCGACCTTCCAGCGGGTGTTCACCGGCACCAGTTCGTCGCGCAGCTCGTCGTCGGGGGCGTGCAGGGACAGGGCGAGGGTGACCGGCAGGTCCTCGGCGGCGAGCCGGTCGATGGCCGGCACCAGCCCGACCGTGGAGACGGTGATCCCCCGCGCGGACATCCCCGGGCCGTCCGGAGCCGGTTCCAGCAGCCGTCGGACGGCGCCCACCACGGCCCGGTAGTTGGCCAGCGGCTCCCCCATTCCCATGAAGACCACGTTGCCGACCCGGTCCGCGGCTCCGGGGCGGCCGCCCGGCACCCGGCCGTCGGACAGCGCCCGGGAGCCGGCCACCACCTGCTCGACGATCTCGGCGGCCGACATGTTGCGGGTCAGACCGGCCTGGCCGGTGGCGCAGAACGGGCAGTTCATCCCGCAGCCGGCCTGGGAGGAGACACACACCGTGACCCGGTCGGGGTAGCGCATCAGCACCGACTCGACCAGAGCGCCGTCGAACAGCCGCCACAGCGTCTTGACGGTCCGGCCGCCGTCGCAGCTCAGCTCGCGCACCGGGGTGGCCAGGGTGGGCAGCAGCGCCTCACCCAGGCGTTGCCGCGAGCCCTGCGGCAGGTCGGTCATCGCCTCCGGGCCGACGGTCAGCCGCCCGAAGTAGTGCACCGACAGCTGACGGGCCCGGAACGGCTTCTCGCCCAGCTCGACGACCGCCTCCCGGCGGGCCGCCGGGTCCAGGTCGGCCAGGTGCCGCGGGGGGCGGGCACGGCGGGGGGCTGCGAAGGTGAGCTGGCCGGGGGCAGGTGCTGTGGTCATGGCCCCTCCATGGTCGCACGCCGCCGGCCGTGGCCGCCTCAGATGGCCGGCACCAGCCAGCCGAGCAGGACGGCGACCACCGGCGCGGTCAGCAGCAGCGAGTCCAGCCGGTCCATCATCCCGCCGTGCCCGGGAAGCAGGTTGCCCATGTCCTTGACCCCGAGGTCACGTTTGAGCAGGGACTCGCTCAGGTCGCCCACGGTGGCGCTGACCACCGCGGCCGCGCCGACCAGCAGGCCGGCCCACCAGGGGCCGGACAGCAGCAGTCCCACGGCCAGCGCACCGACCACCATGCAGGTCAGCGCCGAGCCGGCCGCGCCCTCCCAGGACTTCTTCGGCGAGACCGTCGGCGCCATCGGGTGCCGGCCGAACAGCACTCCTGCGGCGTAGCCGCCGATGTCACTGGCCACGGTGACCAGGATGAACACCACGATCCGGACCGCGCCGTCCGGCTGGGCGAGCATCAGGGCCGTGAACGAGCCGAGCAGCGGCACGTAGGCGGCCACGAACACGCCGGCCGCGCCGTCCCTGGCCAGCTCCGGGCCGCCGCTGACCAGCCGCCAGGCCAGGACGACCGCGCAGGTCAGCACAAAGGCCACGAACAGGCCATGCAGACCGGCCAGGTAGGCGGCCAGGAACATCGCCGCCGTGCCGGCCACCATCGGGACCAGGGGCACGTCGAAGCGCCGCCGGCGCAGCACCAGGGCCAGCTCGGCGACCCCCAGCGCGACGCTGACGCCGGCCACGGCCAGGAACGCCTCCTTGCGCAGGAAGAGGCTGAGCAGCACCAGTGCGCCCAGCCCGACGCCGACCCCGATCGCCGCCGGCAGGTTGCGCCCAGCTCGCGAGCTGGGGCCGGTGCGGTGCCGGGTGCTGGTCAGCACCGGCTCGCCGGCTCCCTGAGGCTGCGGATCACCCATGATCTCGACCACTGCCCGGTCGCCCTCAGACCGAGAGGAGCTCGGACTCCTTGTGCTTGAGCAGCTCGTCCACGCTGTCCACGTAGCGCTTGGTGACCTGCTCCAGCTCCTTCTCGGCGCGGGTGCCCTCGTCCTCGCCCGCCTCGCCGTCCTTGACGATCCGGTCCAGCTCCTCCTTGGCCCGGCGTCGGATGTTGCGCAGCGAGACGCGCGCGTCCTCGGCCTTGGTGCGGGCCAGCTTGATGTAGTCCCGGCGCCGCTCCTCGGTCAGCTGCGGCAGCACCAGGCGGATCACGGCGCCGTCGTTGCTCGGGTTGGCGCCCAGGTCGGAGTCCCGCAGCGCGCGCTCGATGTTGGCCATCGCCCCCCGGTCGAAGGGGTTGACGATCACCGTGCGGGCCTCGGGGATCTGGAAGGAGGCCAGCTGCTGCAGCGGGGTCGGCGAGCCGTAGTAGTCCACCATGATCTTGTGGAACATCGCGGGGTTGGCCCGCCCGGTGCGGATCGCGGAGAAGTCCTCCTTGGCGACCTCGACCGCCTTGCTCATCTTCTCCTCAGCCTCGAGAAGGGTCTCGTCGATCACCGGGTGCTCCTCCGTCGTCGTCCTCGCGCCGTTCGCCGGCCCTCCTGCTCACCCTGCGGTGACCAGCGTGCCGATCCTCTCACCTCGTACGGCCCGCGCCACGTTCCCGTCGCCCTGCATGCCGAACACGATCATCGGCAGCCCGTTGTCCATGCACAGCGAGAAGGAGGTGGCGTCGACCACCTTGAGGCCACGCTGCAGTGCGTCGTTGTAGGTGACCTCGCTCAGCTTGACCGCGTCCGGGTCGTGCCGGGGGTCGGCGGTGTAGACGCCGTCCACCCCGTTCTTGCTCATCAGCACCACGTCGGCCTTGATCTCCAGGGCCCGCTGCGCGGCGGTGGTGTCGGTGGAGAAGTACGGAGCCCCGAGCCCGGCGCCGAAGATCACCACACGGCCCTTCTCCAGGTGCCGGATGGCGCGGCGCGGGATGTACGGCTCGGCGACCTGACCCATCGTGATCGCCGTCTGCACCCGGGTGTCGATCCCCTGCTGCTCCAAGAAGTCCTGCAGGGCCAGGCAGTTCATCACCGTGCCGAGCATGCCCATGTAGTCGGCCCGGGCCCGGTCCATACCGCGCTGGGACAGCTCGGCCCCGCGGAAGAAGTTCCCACCGCCGACCACCACCCCGACCTGAACACCCTCCCGCACCACGACGGCGATCTCGGCGGCCAGCCGCGAGATGGTGTCCGGGTCGACCCCGATCCGGCCGCCGCCGAACACCTCCCCGGAGAGCTTGAGCAACACCCGGCCGTAGGTCGGGGCGTGCCTGGCGCCGTCCACCGTCATGTCCTGTTCCACCCTTCTGCCTGCCGGTTCCCGGGCCCGCGAGCCGTCCGGCTCCCGGGCCGAGGTCAGTCTGCCGTACCCGGACCGGACGGCCCCGGGCGCGGGACGGGGCGGCCCCCCGGGCGCGAGCCCGGGCGACCGCCCCGAACGGTGATCCTGCGATGGCGCTGCGGTGACCCGGCGGTGCGGGTCAGCCGCCGACCCGGAACCGGGCGAACGCGACCGGCTTGACGCCCGCCTCGTCCAGCACGGTCTGCACGCTCTTCTTGGCGTCCCGGGCGAAGGCCTGCTCGACCAGCACGTTGTCCTTGAAGAAGCCCTTCACCCGGCCCTCGATGATCCGGGAGAGGGCGGCCTCCGGCTTGCCCTCCTCGCGGGCGGTCTCCTCAGCGATCCGCCGCTCGCTGGCGACGGTCTCCTCGGGGACGTCGTCGCGGGTCAGGAAGGTCGGCTGCATGGCCGCAATGTGCATGGCGACGTCGCGCAGCACCTCCGCGTCGGTGTCGCCGGCCATCAGCACCCCGACCTGCGGGGGCAGGTCCGGGCTGGTGCGGTGCAGGTAGCTGGCGACCCCGGGGGCCTCCAGCCGGACCAGGCGCTTGACCTCGATCTTCTCCCCGATCGTGGCGTTCGCCTCGTCCAGCATCGCCTGGACGCTCCGGCCGCCCTCCAGCTCGCTGTCGAGCAGAGCCTGGGCGTCGGCGGCGGCGCTGGCCACGGCCTGGTCCAGCACCTGCTGGCCCAGGGCCTGGAACGGCTCGCTCTTGGCCACGAAGTCGGTCTCGCACAGCACCTCGAGCAGCACGCCCGCGCCGGTCTCGACGTGCGCGGCGACCAGTCCGTTGGACGTGGTCCGCCCCTCGCGCTTGGTGACGCCCTTCAGGCCCTTGACCCGCAGGTACTCCACGGCCTTGTCGAAGTCGCCGCCGTTCTCGACCAGAGCGTTCTTGCAGTCCATCATCCCGGCGCCGGTGGTCTCACGCAGCCGCTTGACGTCAGCGGCGGTGAAGTTCGCCATGGTGGGTGGTCTCCTGTCCTTGTTCTCGGCTGAGCGCAGGTGGGTGCCCTGGCTCGATCAGGCCTGCGCCTCGGTCGTCGGCTCGGTCGTCGGCTCGGTCGTCGGCTCGGTGGCCTGCTCGGTGGCCGCCACCTGCTCCGCGGGCGCCGCCTGCTCGACCGGGGCCTGCTCGACGGGGGCCTGCTCGGCCGCCGCCGATGCCTGCTCGGCGGGGGCCTGCTCGGCGGGTGCCTGCTCGGCGGGGGCCTGCTCGGCCGCCGCCGGTGCCTGCTCGACCGGTGCCTGCTCGACCGGTGCCTGCTCGGCGGCCGGCGGCGCCTGGTCGGCGCTGGTCTCCGCGGCGGTGCCCTGCTCCACGACACCCTCCACGGCCGGGTTCTGGGCGCCCTGGCCCGCCAGCAGCTCGCGCTCCCACTCGGCCAGCGGCTCCTGGGCGGCACCGGCGTTGTCGCCGGACCCGGCCTCGCTGCCCCGGGAACGGGCCATCAGGCCGTCGGCCACCGCGTCGGCGACCACCCTGGTGAGCAGGGTGACCGAGCGGATCGCGTCGTCGTTGCCGGGGATCTTGTAGTCGACCTCGTCCGGGTCGCAGTTGGTGTCCAGGATGGCCACGATCGGGATGTGCAGCTTGCGGGCCTCGTCGACGGCCAGGTGCTCCTTCTTGGTGTCGACGATCCACATCGCGCTGGGCACCTTGACCATGTCGCGGATGCCGCCCAGGGTCTTGTCCAGCTTGTCCTTCTCCCGGCGCAGCACCAGGAGCTCCTTCTTCGTCATGCCGCTCTTGGCAACGTCGTCGAAGTCGATCTCCTCGAGCTCCTTGAGCCGCTGGAGGCGCTTGTGCACGGTCTGGAAGTTGGTCAGCATCCCGCCCAGCCAACGCTGGTTGACGTAGGGCATGCCGACCCGGGTGGCCTGCTCGGCCACGGGCTCCTGGGCCTGCTTCTTGGTGCCGACGAACAGCACGGTCCCGCCGTGCGCGACGGTCTCCTTGACGAACTCGTAGGCGCGGTCGATGAACGACAGCGACTGCTGCAGGTCGATGATGTAGATGCCGTTGCGCTCGGTGAGGATGAATCGCTTCATCTTCGGGTTCCAGCGACGGGTCTGGTGCCCGAAGTGGACTCCGCTCTCGAGCATCTGGCGCATCGTGACGACAGCCATGCCTGACACTCCTCGTGCGCCGCCCGCCTGGGCGACGCTGTCGGTTCCTGGCCCCCGACGGTGGCCGGGAGCCCCTGGGCCCGCGGTGCGCACCGCTCCGACCAGGCCGGGGCCTGGCGACGGACCAACAGGTGCGCCCCCCGCCACGACGGCGGTCTGCGGGCACGCGAATTTGGCCGGGAAGCCTCCCGACCATCTCTGATGCTACGGCGCGCGCGCTCGGGGGCCAAACCAGGGCCGTGGCCGAGGGCGGGCTAGCCTGCGCAGGTGGATGTCGCAGCACAGCCGGCCGCCCCGGGCGGCGCACCGGCGACCTGGCAACGGGTGGCCCGGGCCACCCACCTGCTGTCCGCCGAGGGCCGGCTGTCGCCCACCGTGTTCGCCGAGATGAGCGCGCTGGCCGTCCGGACCGGCGCGATCAACCTCGGCCAGGGCTTCCCGGACAGCGACGGCCCGCAGAGCCTGCTGCGGGACGCGGCGCAGGCCGTGCTCGACGGGCACAACCAGTACCCGCCGGGGCGCGGGATCCCGCAGCTGCGGCAGGCGGTCAGCCGGCACCAGGAGCGCTGGTACGGGCTGACCGTGGACCCGGACCGCGAGGTGCTGGTGACCGCGGGCGCGACCGAGGCGCTCACCGCGACCCTGCTGGCCCTGACCGGCCCAGGGGAGGAGGTGGTGGTGCTGGAGCCGTACTACGACTCCTACGCCGCGGCGATCGAGCTGGCCGGCGCCCGGCGGGTCACGGTGCCGCTCAGCTTCCCCGGCTTCGAGCTGTCCAGCCGGCGGCTGCGCGCAGCCGTGACCGACCGGACCCGGGTGCTGCTGGTCAACAGCCCGCACAACCCGACCGGACGGGTGCTGACCGGGCCGGAGCTGACCGCGATCGCCGAGCTGGCCTGCGAACGCGACCTGCTGGTGGTCACCGACGAGGTGTACGAGCACCTCACCTACGACCCGGCTCGGCACCGGCCGCTGGCCGGCCTGCCCGGGATGGCCGACCGCACGCTGACCATCTCCTCGGCCGGCAAGACGTTCTCGGTGACCGGCTGGAAGATCGGCTGGGTCAGCGGTCCCGCCGCCCTGGTTGACGCCGTGACGACGGTCAAGCAGTTCCTGACCTACGTCAACGGCGCGCCGTTCCAGCCGGCGGTGGCCGCGGCGCTGGACTCCGCCGAGGAGGTGTTCGCCGGCATCGCGGCGCGGTTGCGGGCCGGACGCGACATGCTGACCGAGGGCCTGGTGGCCGCCGGTTTCACCGTGGCCCCGGCGCAGGGCGGCTACTTCGTGGTCGCCGACGCCGCCCCGCTGGGCTTCTCCGACGCGCGGCGGCTGTGCCTGGAGCTGCCCGAGCGCTGCGGCGTGGTGGCGGTGCCGGTGTCGGCGTTCGTGGACGACGTCGAGCCGGTGAGGTCGCTGGTCCGGTTCGCCTTCTGCAAGCAGCCGCAGGTGCTCCAGGAGGCGGTGCACCGGCTCAGCCGGCTGGCCCCGGCCTGAGCTCGACAGCGGGAGCGGCTGGGCCGGCGTGCACAGCCGTTCGCCGGCGGCCGGCGGCCGGCGGCGGCCGTCCACACCCGCCGGGCCGGCGGCGAGGAACTCTGC
Organism: uncultured Actinomycetota bacterium; assembly: GCA_963821825.1. Lineage (GTDB taxonomy): Bacteria > Actinomycetota > Actinomycetes > Actinomycetales > Kineosporiaceae > CAWGFD01. The sequence goes on along the minus strand of CAWGFD010000002.1, from coordinate 2,298,270 downwards.
GGCCCGAACCGCAGGCTGGACCCGTGCCCGCCCCCCTCGCCCCCCTCGCCCTGCTCGCCGGGCTGGCTCTGACCGCCGCCGGCCTCGGCCTGGTCACGCAGGGTTCACCCTCCCCGATCTCCGCGGCCGCTGCGCGCCGTCCGGTGGCCGCGTCGAGCACCGACCCCGCCGCGTCCGCCCGGCCACTGAGCCGGCCACTGAGCTGGCCGCTGCGCTCGCCCGCCTCCCCCGCCGCCGTCCGGCGCGGCTTCGGGGTGGGACCGCTGCCCTGGAGCCCGGGGCACCGGGGCGTCGACCTCGCCGCGGCACCGGGCGAGGTGGTGCTGGCCGCCGCCGACGGAGTGGTCAGGTTCGCCGGCTCGGTGGCCGGAGTGGCGTCGGTGTCCGTCGACCACCCGGACGGCCTGCGCACCACCTACCAGCCGGTGCTGGCCCAGGTCCGGGCCGGGCAGCGGGTGGCCCGCGGGTACCCGCTCGGCGTGCTCGGCGGCTGGCCGGCGCACTGCGCCGGCTGCCTGCACTGGGGCGCCCTGCTGGAGGGTGAGTACGTCGACCCGCTCGGCCTGCTCCGGCGGGGCCCGGCAGTGCTGCTGCCGGTGCCCGACGCGGCCGGTTGACCCGGCCCGATGCGGCGTCCGCGTCGGCCAGCTCAGGTCAAGGCGTCCCACGGGCCGTGGCCGACGAGGAGGCGCTGGACCTCCTCGAGCTCGACGACGGCGTCCTGCGCGCGGTCGACCGCGGGACCGGCCACCCACCAATCCGCGCCTGGCAGCCCGGCCGAGAGGTACGCCCGGCTCCCCGGCCGGCGGACCTGCTGGGGGGAACGGGGCCGAGCGAGAACGAACCCGTGGCCCGGCTCCCACAGCCGGACACCTTCGTCGGCCTCACCCAGGACGACCGCGTCGAACCAGCGCCAGATGACGACGTCGCATCCGTCGGTGGCCGGGGCCAGCGCCACGAGGTGACCAGGCTGCACCCGGTCGGCTCGGGGCGAGGGGAACGGCCGGGCGTACCGGACCTCGACCTGCCCACCGGCGGTGATGACCGTGCAGGACTCCTCGCAGCTGCCCAGGACGATCGCCGTGCTCAGTCGACCGGCCCGCGGGCGGTCCGGCTGCCCGCTCAGCTGACCTCTTCCAGCTTGGCCCGCAGCTGCAGGACCGCCTTGGTGTGCATCTGGCAGATCCGGCTCTCCGTGACCCCGAGCACCCGGCCGATCTCGGCCAGGGTCAGGCCCTCGTAGTAGTAGAGGGTGACGACGATCTTCTCCCGCTCCGGCAGCTGGTTGATCGCCCGGGCCAGCAGGAACTTGGTCTCCTCGGCCTCGAAGGCGGAGATCGGGTCCTCGGCCTTGGTGTCCTCCAGGGTGTCGACCAGCGAGAGCTTGTCGCCCTTCTCCCCACCGATGGTCAGCAGCTCGTCCAGCGCCACCACGTTGACGTAGGAGACCTGCGAGAAGATCGCGTGCAGCTCCTCCAGCGCGATCCCGAGCCGGGCGGCGACCTCGGCCTCGGTGGGCGTGCGGTGCAGCTCGCCCTCCAGCGCGGCGTAGGCGCGCTCCACCTCGCGTGCCTTGTACCGGACCGACCGCGGGATCCAGTCGATGGCCCGCAGCTCGTCGATGATGGCGCCACGGATCCGGCTGATCGCGTAGGTCTCGAACTTGATCGCCCGCTCGATGTCGAACTTCTCGATCGCGTCGATCAGCCCGAAGATGCCGTAGGAGACCAGGTCGGCCTGCTCGATGTTCGGCGGCAGCCCGACCCCGACCCGGCCCGCGACGTACTTGACCAGCGGGGAGTAGTGCAGGATCAGCCGTTCTCGGACACCCGCGTCGGCCGTGGACTTGAACGTGACCCACAGCTGCCGGAGCGCAGCCTCGTTCTCGTCCACGGGGTCGGCGACGCCCACCTGTGCGCTCTCCCCCGCCACGTGGCTCCTCCCTCGTCCGTCCCGGTACCGGGCGCGTCCCCTGCCTGGTCAGGCCCGCGGGTGGGCCTGGCGATAGCTGCTCCTCAGACGCTCCACGGACACGTGCGTGTAGACCTGTGTAGTCGCGAGCGTAGCGTGACCGAGCAACTCCTGGACGCTACGCAGGTCAGCTCCTCCGTCCAAGAGGTGAGTTGCGGCCGAATGGCGGAGGCCGTGCGGCCCCAACCGGGGTACGCCCGGCACGGCCGCGGTGGCCCGGTGCACGACCTCCCGGACCTGGCGCTGCCCCATCCGGCCGCCCTTCGCACCGAGGAACAGGGCCGGCGGGGAGGCCGGCCCGGCCAGCACCGGGCGGCCTTCCTGCAGCCAGCGGCGGACGGCCATCACGGCCGGGGCACCGACCGGCACCATCCGCTCCTTGGCCCCCTTGCCCAGTACCCGGACCAGGCGGGTGCCCTGGTCCAGGTCGTCGACGTCGGTGCCGCACAGCTCCCCGACCCGGATGCCGGTGGCGTACAGCAACTCCAGCAGGGCGAGGTCGCGCAGTCGCAGGGCCCTCGCGTGCGGGTCCTCCTGCACCTCGCGGGCCCGGGGCACCCTGCCCGGCCCGGATGGCCGGCCCACGTCGGGTGGAGTGGTCGAGGCGGGAGCTCCGGCCTCGAGCACGGCGCGGGCCTGGTCGGCGCGCAGCACGGCCGGCAGCCGGCGCTCGGGCCTGGGTGAACGCAGCCTCAGGGCCGGGTCCTGGTCGGTGCGCCCGGTCCGCTCCAGCCAGGAGGTGAAGGTCCGGACGCTGGCCGCCCGGCGGGCGAGGGTGGCCCGGGCCAGGCCGCGCCGGGACATCCCGGCCAGCCAGGCCCGGACCAGGCCCAGGTCCAGGCCGTCGACGTCCGGGACGCCGCTGCGGACGGCGTGCCGCAGGAGGGAGGCGACGTCCGCCCGGTAGGCCCGGCGGGTGTGCTCGGACCGGTTGCGCTCCACCGCCAGGTACCGGTCGAACTGGGTGAGCACCTCCACGAACGCCTCGCTCAGTCCCTCCTGCTCGACCATGGGGTCACGCTCCCCCAGCCGTTGCCCGTGATCAAGCACCGCACCCTTCTCCGCGGCGTGTCGGGCGCGGGTCAGGCGGGTGACCCACCGCGGGTGGACCGGCCGCCGGGGGCGGGGCTCCGGCGCCAGCCACCCCCCTGCCGCTCGGCCAGCCCCCGTAGCTCCAGCCGGCCGAGTGCGGCCAGGACGGTCCGTAGCTCCTCACCGGCCGCGCGGGTAAGGGAGTCCAGGCCGGCCGCCGACCGCAGCGGCAGCGCGTCCAGCACCCTGAGGTCGGCCGGTGGCAGGCCGTCATGGACCCGGTCGGGCACCGCCGGGGGGTCGGTGAGCTGCTCCCCGGCCGGGCCGAGCAGCTCCAGCACCTCCGCGGCATCACCGACGCACACCGCGGCCGCCTCACGCAGCAGCCGGTGACAGCCGGCCGAGGCGGCCGAGGTCACCGGCCCGGGCACCGCCGCCAGCACCCGCCCCAGGTCGTCGGCGTGCCGGGCGGTGCTCAGCGCCCCCGACCGGTAGGCCGCCTCCACCACCACGCAGACCCCGGCCAGCGCGGCGATCAGCCGGTTGCGGGCCAGGAACCGCCAGCGGGTCGGGGCCGCTCCCGGCGGGAGCTCGGAGACCACCAGACCGACATCGGCGATCACCGACAACAGCTGGGCGTTGCCGGCCGGATAGGGCCGGTCCACCCCACAGGCCAGCACCGCGATCGTCGGACCCGACACCGACAGCGCCCCCCGGTGCGCGGCGGCATCGATGCCGTAGGCGGCGCCCGAGACCACCGTCGCGCCGTTCTCGGCACAACCGGCACCCAGCTCGGTGGCCACCTGCTGCCCGTAACCGGTGCAGGCCCGGGCCCCGACCAACGCCACCGCCCGGTCGGTCCAGACCCGCAGGTCCGCCCCGCCCCGCACCCACAGGCACGGCGGCGCCTGAGCCCCCAGAGCGTCCAGCCCCGGCGGCCACCCGGGGTCACCAGGGATGAGCAGGTCACCGCCGAAGCGGCGCACGGTGTCCAGGTCGCGCGCGGGGTCGAGCCCGGCCAGCCGCGGCGCCCACCGGGGGTGCTGGTCGGGGTGGCGGCGGACCAGGTCGAGGGCGTCGACGTAGCCCCGGGCGCTGACCAGGGCCAGCGCGGTCGGCTCCCCCGGCTCGGACAGCCGGCTCCAGGCCGCGCGGGCCAGCCGCTCCGAGACGCTCACCGGGCCGCCAGCTGCAGGCCACGCAGGAACAGTGCCTCCGCGACGTCGTCCCGGTCCGGGCGGGAACGCCCCGCCAGGTCCGCCACCGTCCACGCCGTACGCAGCACCCGGTCCAGCCCCCGCTGGCTCACCGATCGCGTGCGCTCGGCCCGCTCCAGGTCCACCACCGCCTCGGCGGCCAGCGGCAGGCGGCGCCGCAGCCAGGCCACGGGGATGTCCGCATTGCGCTGGTACCCGGTGCCGCGCAGCCGGCGCCGCATCCGCTGACGGGCCGCTGCCACCCGCGCCGCGACGACCGCGGTGCTCTCCGGACCCTGCCCGCCGGCGGCCGCCAGCACGTCGGCGCGACGCACCGGGGAGACCTCCACCTGCAGGTCGATCCGGTCCAGCAGCGGTGCCGACAGCTTGCTCTGGTAGCGCGCGACGTCGCGCGGGGCACAGGTGCAGCCCAGTCCCTTGCCGAACCGGCGCCCGCACGGGCACGGGTTCGCGGCCAGCACCAGCTGGAACCGCGCCGGGAACCGGGCGCTGGACCGGGCCCGGTTCAGCTGCAGCACCCCGTGCTCCAGCGGCTGGCGCAACGCCTCCAGCGCCCGCGCCGGGAACTCGGGCGCCTCGTCCAGGAACAGCACGCCGTGGTGGGCGAGGGAGGCGGCACCGGGCAGCAGCGCGCCGTTGCCGCCGCCGACCAGACCCTGGGTGGTGATCGTGTGGTGCGGGTCCTGGTAGGGCGGACGGCGCAGCAGGCCGGCGTCGGCCGGCAGCGCCCCACCCAGGGAGTGCAACGCGGTCACCTCCAGCGCCTGGTCGTCGTCGAGGTCGGGAAGCAGACCCGGCAGCCGGGCGGCCAGCATCGTCTTGCCCGCCCCCGGTGGCCCGGACATCAGCAGATGGTGGCCGCCCGCGGCGGCCACCTCGATCGCCCGGCGGGCCAGGGGCTGACCGAGCACGTCCCGCAGGTCGGGCTCGGCGTCGGCGCACGCCGGGCGGGCCGGTGCCGCCGGCGGTGAGCCGGGTGCCCGCTGCGGGGCCGCCACGGGGTCGCCGCGGTGCACGTTGATCACGTCGCCCAGGTGCCCGACCGGCACCACCACCGCCCCCGGCACCAGGGCGGCCTCGGCCGCGTTGGCCGCCGGCACCACCACCCTGGGGTGACCGGCGGCGACCGCCGCCATCACCGCGGGCAGCACGCCGCGCACCGGCCGCACCGCGCCGTCCAGGCCGAGCTCGCCGACGTGGACGCAGCCGTGCACCGGGTCCGCCGGCACGTGATCGGCCGCGGCGATCAGGGCGGCGGCGATGGCCAGGTCGAACCCTGTGCCGCTCTTGTGCAGGTCGCCGGGTGAGAGGTTGACGGTGATCTTCTGCTGGGGCAGTGCCACCCCGCTGTTGGCGGCGGCCGCCCGCACCCGGTCCCGCGCCTCGGACAGGGAGGTGTCGGGCAGGCCCACCAGCGCGAACGCCGGCAGCCCGGCCGAGATGTCGGCCTCCACCTCGACCAGTCGCCCCGCCAGCCCGTTCAGCGCCACCGCCCGGGCCCGGCCGAGTGCCATCAGCCCACCCCGGCCAGGTGCTGCACGCTCAGCGCGTCGTCACGACCCACCATCACCACGACCACGTCGAGCCGAACCTGCCCGGCGCCCGTGCCGGGATGCGCCTGCAGCCACAGCCCGGTCAGCCGCCGCAGCCGCGCCAGCTTGCGCCAGGTGATCGCCTCGAAACCGGTGCCGTACCCGGTGCCGCTCCGGGTCTTGACCTCCACCACCACCAGGCACCCCTCGTGCTCGGCGACCAGGTCCAGCTCGCCGTAGCGGCAGCGCCAGTTGCGCTCCAGCACCCGCATCCCCAGCGACTCCAGGTACGCAGCGGCGGCGACCTCACCACGCCGGCCCAGCGCGACCCGCCCGTCCACCCGTCCACCCGCCCGGCTCCCGGCCACCCGGCACCACCTCCACCGGCGATGCTGGCGCCCGGGCACCACCGGCCGGCGTGGTGCGGCGAGCGGCTGTGGACAACACGGCAGCCGGCCCTGGCCGTTCCGCACGCCTGTGGAGCACCGCCGCAGCAGCCGGCCGCGGCCATCAGCCGACCGGGTTACCGGTAGAGCACGGCGAGCCGTCGGAACTGGTCGGGGTCGACCAGGACGTCGGTGCTGTCCACCACCTGGTCCACCGACCCGATCAGCGGCAGACCGCGCAGGAACGGGTCGGTCACGCCCGACCGCAGGGCGTCAGCGAAGCGGTCGGCCATCAGCACCCGCGCCGGTCGTTCGTGGTAGCTCCCGAGCGACGCCCGCAGCGGTCGGGTCAGCCCCCCGGCGTCGTGCCGGCCGGCCAGGGTGAGGTAAGCCGCACCGAGGGCCTCCTGGTCGCCGCGGGCGGCCGCCGCGAGCCGGACACCCAGGCCGTCCGGGTCCGGCAGCGCCGCGAACGCGGTGCCCAGCCACTTCTGGTACGGCGCGTAGCTGCGCGCCTGCAGCAGGGCCAGGCGCATCAGGTCACGCACCTGACGGTTCGCGGTGACCACCGAGCCGACCGCGTCGCCCACCTCGGCCGTCCGGGCGAGGAACGCCTCCTCCTGGGCCAGCCGTCGCCACTGGCAGGCCAGCAGCCAGCGCCAGACCTGGTCGGGGAACCAGGCCAGCGTGGCGCGGACGGCCTCCAGCTCCCCCTGGGGATCGGAGAGCACGACGCCCCCCACCGCGCCGAGCAGCTTCTGCTGCGGGGTGAGCAACCAGTCCACGGTGCCCAGGCCGGGGCGGGCGTCGACCCCGAGATGGTCGGTCAGCCACTCACCGAGCGGCAGCACCTGCACCCACGACCGAGGGGCGAGCCCCGCCCACCCGAAGCTCACCGGCCGCCCGCGGAAGCGCTCAGGCAGCCGCAGCGCCACCTCGTCGGCGCTTCGATCGGTGAACACCTGCAGCCGGGGCCCCCAGCCATGGTCGGTCGAGCGGACGTCGTCGTAGCCGAGCACGTCCGATCCCCAGCCCAGCAGGGCTGCGGCGTGCGGCACGCTGACCAGCTGCGGCGCGACGACCTCGGCGTAGAAGGCCGCCGACAGCTGCAGTCCGGTCATGAAGGGCGGCACGGGCCCGAACCTAGCGCGGCGGGGGTGGACGCCGGGTGCGCCGTCAGGCGGGCGGGGCCGGGGTGAGCCGGATCCGCAGCTGCATCAGCCGGGTGGCCAGCCCCGCCACGACGTCCGAGCGTGGGTCGCCCACCTCCAGGTGCGGTCCGCGCGGCAGAGCCGACAGCCGGCGCAGCCGGGGGTCCGCCAGCACGGCCTCGACCAGGGCACGATCGCCCCCGGTGGCCAGCCAGCACACGTCGTCGCGGACCAGCAGCCGGGCGGCGTGCTCGGTCACCGCCCCGACGAGCTCGCCGGCCTGGTTGGCCCGGCGGCGCGCGAAACGCTGCTGGGACCAGCCGCCGGCCGCTGTCCGGCCCTGCACGTACCGGGTGCCCACCTTGGAGGCCAGCACCTGGGGCCGGGGGCCGAGCTGAACCACCGCCACCGCGTACCCGCCGCGCCGGACCAGGACCACGGCGCAGGGCGCGGCTGTCCGCACGGCGGCGACCAGCTCCTCGACGTCGTGGGCCGGGCCGCGCAGGTCGAGCGGCACCAGGGAGGTCACCTGCGCCTGCTCACCGTCGGCGCCGACCAGCAGCAGCCCGCCGTCCTGGGCCGCCGTGATCTGGCAGGGCCCGTGCCGCTGCTCGAAACCGGCCACCCAGCGCGTGAACCGGTCAGCGTCGGTGTGCACGGTCCGCGGGCCCGTCCGGTCCCGGCCGCTGGAGCTCACCGGTTGCTCAGCGGGCTCGCCGCAGCAGGTCCGCGGCGCTGGCCGCGCCACCGACCGTCAGACCGGGCAGGTCCTGCTCGACCCCGACCTGGTCCAGCTCCAGCCTCAGCACGACCGGCACCTGCTGGGGGTCCACCACCTCGCTGTTGGCCGCGACCAGGGTGGCCATCGGCACCCGGTCCAGGGGCAGCGTGAGCCGGGCCTCCAGACTGGTGAGCCGCCCGTCCTGGTCCAGCACGGCCAGCAGCGGGACGGGCGTCCCGCCGGCCAGGCCGAGGTCGGCGAGCGAACGCTGGACGTTCCCGGCGAGGGCCGGGGCCGCCTCGGCCACCGCCCGCGGGGGGCTGAACCGGACCGGATGCTCTCCGCCCAGACCTGGCCGGACGCCCGACTCGCTGGTGCCGACCGCCCACAGGAGCAGGGCCAGCGGGGAGGAGAGCAGGTGCACGCCGTCCAGCCGCAGCCGGGCGCCCGGGTCCAGTGCGTCACCGACCTCCGCCCGGTCACCATCGGTGAGGGTGACCATGTCCCCCGACAGCTGCCCGGGGGCCTGGCCCGGCGCCGGCGGCGGGTCACCGGGAAGCGGCGGGAAGCGGAACCGGACCACGGTCATCGCCCGGCGCTCACCCAGGTCGTAGGCGACCGAGCCGAGGGCCTCGACGCCCGCGGCGGACATCCAGGTCGTGGCCCGGCCCCAGCGGGCCGCCACCGCCTGACGGGCAGCGGCGGCGACCGCAGCGTGGTCGGCGCTCAGACGTTGAACCCGAGCGCGCGCAGCTGCTCACGCCCGTCGTCGGTGATCTTGTCCGGGCCCCATGGCGGCATCCAGACCCAGTTGATCCGGATGCCCTCCACGATCCCTTCCACGGCCTGGTTGGCCTGGTCCTCGATGACGTCGGTCAACGGGCAGGCCGCCGAGGTGAGCGTCATGTCCACGATCGCGACGTTGTTCTGGTCGATGGTGACCCCGTAGATCAGGCCCAGGTCGACGACGTTGATCCCCAGCTCGGGGTCGACCACGTCTCGCAGGGCCTCCTCGACGTCGGCCACGCTGGGCGGGGGGGTGGTGCTCGTCTCAGTCATTCAGCTCTCCTCGCTTCCAGCCTGGTGCAACGCATCCTCCAGCGCCGTCCATCCCAGCATCGCGCACTTGACCCGGTTGGCATGCCGGCCCACCCCGGCGAAGGCGACGGCGTCGCCCAGCACCTCCTCGTCGGGGACCGCCGAGCCGCGGGCGCGGACCATGGCCCGGAACTGCCCGACCACCCGGGTGACCTCGGCCAGGTCATGACCGAGCACCAGGTCGTGCAGCACCGAGGTGGAGGCCTGGCTGATCGAGCAGCCCTCGCCCTCCCAGGAAAGGTCCGACACCCGGTCGCCGTCCAGCACCACGCGCAGGGTGACCTCGTCCCCGCACAGCGGGTTGTACTGCTCGCTCTGGCCGCAGCGCCCACCCTCGGGCGCCCGCAGCCCGCGGCCGTGCTGCTCACGGGCGTGATCCAGGATGAGCTGCTGGTAGAGCTGTTCCATCGACACCGCGCTCACGCCTTCCCGAAGAACGCCCGGACGCCGGTGAGCGCCTCGCAGAAGGCGTCCACCTCCTCGACCGTGTTGTACAGGTACACACTCGCCCGGGTGCTGGCGGTGGCGCCGTAACGGCGGTGCACGGGCTGCGCGCAGTGGTGACCGACCCGGACGGCGATCCCCCGGTCGTCCAGCAGCTGCCCGACGTCGTGCGGGTGCACGCCGTCGACCACGACGCTGACCGCGCCGGCACGGTCGGTGGTGTCGGTCGGCCCCAGCACCCGCACCCCGGGAACCGACGCCACCCCGGCCAGCAGCCGCTCGGTGAGCATCCGCTCGTGGGCGTGCACCCGCTCCATGCCCAGCGCCTGGAGGTAGCCGACCGCGCTGTTCCAGGCCACCGCCTGGGACACCGGCTGGGTGCCCGCCTCGAAACGCTGCGGGGGCTCACGGAAGGTGGTGCGCTCCATCGTGACCCGCTCCACCATCGACCCTCCGGTCAGGAACGGCGGCAGCGCCGCCAGCCGTTCCGGCTTGCCCACCAGGGCGCCGATCCCGTTGGGGCCGAGCATCTTGTGCGCGGAGAAGACAGCGAAGTCCACGTCCAGGGCCGTCAGGTCGACCGGCGCGTGCGGCACCGACTGGCAGGCGTCGAGCACGGTGAGCGCACCGACCGCGCGGGCCGCGGCGACCAGCAGCGGCACCGGGTTGACCGTGCCGAGCACGTTGGAGACGTGGGTGAAGGCCACCACCCTGGTCCGCGGCCCGATCACGTCGAGCCGGCTGAGGTCCAGCCGGCCCTCCTGGTCCAGCCCGATCCAGCGCAGCCGCGCTCCGGAGCGGGCGCAGGCCTGCTGCCAGGGCACCAGGTTGGCGTGGTGCTCCATCTCGGTCACCACGACCTCGTCACCCGGGCGCAGCGGTCGCTCGCCCAGCGGGTCGGACATCGCGTGGGCCAGCAGGTTCAGGCCCTCGGTGGCGTTCCGGGTCCAGACCAGCTGCTCCGGGCGGCAGCCGACGAAACCGGCGACACCCTCCCTGGCCTGCTCGAAGGCCTCGGTGGCCTCCTCGGCGAGGGTGTGCGCGCCACGGTGCACGGCGGCGTTGGAACGCTGCAGGAACTCCTGCTCGGCCTGGATGACCACCTGCGGGCGCTGGGCGGTGGCCCCCGAGTCCAGGTAGACCAGCGGCTGCCCACCGACCGTGCGGGTCAGGACCGGGAAGTCCTTGCGCACGACGGCAACTTCTGGGGCACTCAGCGCAGCCCCACCGACCACCGGCAGCGTGCTCATCGCCGGGGTCACGCCCCGACCGGAGCGGCCCCCGTGAAGCGGTCGTAGCCCTCGGCCTCCAGCCGCTCGGCCAGCTCGGCGCCGCCCTCCTCGACGATCTTCCCGTCCACGAACACGTGAACGAAGTCGGGGGTGATGTACCGCAGGATGCGCGTGTAGTGGGTGATCAGCAGGACGCCGACCTCACCGGAGGCCTTCACCCGGTTGACCCCCTCGGAGACGATCCGCAACGCGTCGACGTCCAGGCCGGAGTCGGTCTCGTCGAGGATGGCCATCTTGGGCTTCAGCAGCTCCAGCTGAAGGATCTCGTGCCGCTTCTTCTCCCCGCCGGAGAAGCCGGCGTTGACGTCCCGGTCGGCGAAGGTGGAGTCCATCCGCAGCTCCTCCATCGCGCTGCGGACCTCCTTGACCCAGTGCCGCAGGCTGGGCGCCTTCCCGTCGATGGCGGTCTTGGCGGTGCGCAGGAAGTTCGAGACGGTGACCCCGGGCACCTCCACCGGGTACTGCATGGCCAGGAACAGCCCGGCCCGGGCCCGCTCGTCCACGGTCATGGCCAGCACGTCCTCCCCGTCCAGGGTGACCGTCCCGCTGGTGATCGTGTACTTGGGGTGGCCGGCGATCGAGTACGCCAGGGTCGACTTGCCGGACCCGTTCGGGCCCATGATGGCGTGCGTCTGCCCGGAGGAGATGGTCAGGTCGACCCCCTTGAGGATCTCCTTCTGACCACCTTCGGCGCCGGGGTCGGTGGTGACGCTGACGTGCAGGTCGCGGATCTCCAACGTTGACATCTGGTTCAGTGCTCCTTCGAGGCGGACGGCTGGGCGCTGATCGTGGTGCTGACGTCGACCAGCACGTCGCCGTCCTCGACGGTCAGGGGATAGACGGGGACCGGCCGGATGGCCGGCAGGGAGAGCGGTTCGCCGGTGTTCAGGTCGAACTCCGAGCCGTGCAGCCAGCACTCGATCACGCAGTCGAAGACCTCGCCCTCGGCCAGGCTGACGTCGGCGTGGGTGCAGGTGTCGCCGATGGCGTGCAGGTCGCCGTTGCCGTCCCGGACCACGGCCACCGGGACCTTGTCGATGACCACCCGGACGGCGCCGACCTCGGGCACCTGCGACAAGGCCACGGCTCGGCGGGCGCTCACGCCTGGGCCCCGGTCGGGACCTGTGCCCCGCTCGGCGGCTGGACGCCCATCGAGGTGGACAGCTCCTGCTCCACCGCGGCGAGCAGCCGCTGCTCGACCTCCGGCAGCCCGATCTGGGCGATCAGCTCGGCGAAGAAGCCGTGCACGACCAGCCGCCGGGCCTGGTCCTCAGGGATGCCCCGGGCCTGCAGGTAGAACAGCTGCTCGTCGTCGAACCGCCCGGTGGCGCTGGCATGGCCGGCGCCCACGATCTCGCCGGTCTCGATCTCCAGGTTCGGCACCGAGTCGGCCCGGGCCCCCTCGGTCAGCACCAGGTTGCGGTTGAGCTCGTAGGTGTCCGTGCCCTCGGCCTCGGCCCGGATCAGCACGTCCCCGACCCACACCGTGTGCGCGGACTCGCCCTGCAGGGCGCCCTTGTAGACCACGTTGCTGCGGCAGTTGGGCACCGCGTGGTCGACGAACAACCGGTGCTCCAGGTGCTGGCCGGCGTCGGCGAAGTACAGCCCGAGCAGCTCGACCTCGGCGCCCGGGCCGGTGAACCGCGCGGACGGTGTGACCCGCACCGTCCGGCCGCCCAGGGTGACCACGACGTGCTTGAGCTTGGCGTCGCGGCCGAGCCGGGCGTGGTGGGCGGAGACCTCGACCGCCTCGTCGTCCCAGTCCTGGATCGAGACGAAGGTCAGCTGGGCCGCGTCGGCGACGTCGAGCTCGACGTTGGAGGCCAGGGTGCCCGAGCCGCGGTGGTCGAGCACGACCACGGCCGAGGACTCCCGCTCGGCCACCACCAGCAGGTGGCTGTAGCTGCGACCTCCCAGACCCGTGACGTCCACGTGGACGGGGTCGCTGACCTGTCGGCCACGCGGCACGGTGACCACCAGCGCCTCGTCGAAGGCGGAGAACGCGGCGGCCGAGACGCGGTCCTCGGGCACCCCGGCCCGGCCCAGCCGCTCATCCCCCCGGCGCACCCGCTCGGTGCGGACCTCGGCCGGACCGCTGACCTCGACCGAGGCCGGCCGGCCGTCTGCCGCCACGCCCTCGGCGAGTCCGTGCAGCCGGTCCATCGGGGTGAACCGCCACTCCTCCTCGCGCCCGGTCGGGATCGGGAAGTCGGCGACGTCGAAGCTGGCCCGGCGCTCCCCCCGCGACTTGTCCGGGACGGTGCCGCGGCCGTGGGAGTGCGCCACGAGCCCGTTGGGCGCCGTCTCGCCGCCCGGCCCGGGGGTGGCCGAGGAGTCCAGGGACACCGCGGTCGGGGCGACGGCGGCATGGTCGACGGCGTGCTCCTGGCGGAGCTCGTCGTCCGTGGTGGTCTGGTTCATGTCCTTCGTTCTCGTCGAGGGAAGGGTGGACAGCTGCGAGCGGGGTGGGGCCGGCCGGTCAGCCGACCGCGCCCTCCATCTGCAGCTCGATCAACCGGTTCAGCTCCAGGGCGTACTCCATCGGCAGCTCGCGGGCGATCGGCTCGACGAACCCGCGCACGATCATCGCCATCGCCTCGTCCTCCGCCAGCCCCCGCGACATGAGGTAGAAGAGCTGGTCCTCGCTCACCTTGGAGACGGTCGCCTCGTGGCCCATCGACACGTCGTCCTCGCGGACGTCGACGTAGGGATAGGTGTCCGAGCGGCTGATCTGGTCGACCAGCAGAGCGTCGCACCGGACCGTGGAGGCCGAGTGGTGGGCGCCCTCGAGCACCTGGACCAGACCGCGGTAGGAGGTCCGGCCGCCGCCACGGGCCACCGACTTGGAGATGATGGAGGAGGAGGTGTAGGGCGCGGCGTGCACCATCTTGGCGCCGGCGTCCTGGTGCTGGCCCTCTCCGGCGAAGGCGATCGAGAGGGTCTCGCCCTTGGCGTGCTCGCCGAGCATGAACACCGCCGGGTACTTCATCGTCACCTTCGAGCCGATGTTCCCGTCGATCCACTCCATGGTCGCGCCCTCGTGCGCCACGGCCCGCTTGGTGACCAGGTTGTAGACGTTGTTGGACCAGTTCTGGATCGTGGTGTACCGGACCCGGGCGTTCTTCTTGACCACGATCTCGACCACGGCCGAGTGCAACGAGTCGGACTTGTAGATCGGCGCCGTGCAGCCCTCCACGTAGTGCACGTAGGAGTCCTCGTCGGCGATGATCAGGGTCCGCTCGAACTGGCCCATGTTCTCGGTATTGATCCGGAAGTAGGCCTGCAGCGGGATGTCCACGTGCACGCCCGGCGGCACGTAGATGAACGACCCGCCGGACCAGACCGAGGTGTTCAGCGCAGCGAACTTGTTGTCCCCCACCGGGATGACCGAGGCGAAGTACTCCTTGAAGAGCTCCTCGTGCTCGCGCAGGCCGGTGTCGGTGTCGACGAAGATGACGCCCTTCTCCTCCAGGTCCTCGCGGATCTGGTGGTAGACCACCTCGGACTCGTACTGCGCCGCGACCCCCGCGATCAGCCGGTTCTTCTCCGCCTCGGGGATGCCCAGCCGGTCGTAGGTGTTCTTGATGTCGTCCGGCAGCTCCTCCCAGGAGGTGGCCTGCTTCTCGGTGGAGCGCACGAAGTACTTGATGTTGTCGAAGTCGATCCCGGTCAGGTCGCTGCCCCAGGTCGGCATCGGCTTGCGGTCGAACATCCGCAGCGCCTTCAGCCGGGTCCGCAGCATCCAGTCCGGCTCGCTCTTCTTGGTCGAGATGTCCCGGACCACGTCCTCGTTGAGCCCTCGGCGCGCCGCCGAGCCGGCCACGTCGGCGTCGGCCCATCCGAACTCGTAGCGGCCGAGCCCCTCGAGCTCCGGGTGTGCGGTGGAGGTCATCGCGTCGTCCTCTCGGTGGTTGCCTGGGTGCTTCTCTGGCGCGGTCGGGTCCCGTCAGGGGAACCGGTGCGCCGGCTGTGGTGTTCCGGGTGGCCGGTCGGCCCGTCGGGCCCGGCGCCGGCTCCCGGCCCTGGAGCCGGGACGTAGGTGGTGCAGACATGGTCTCCGTGCGCCAGCGTGGCCAGCCGCTGGACGTGTACCCCCAGCAGCCGGGAGAACGCCTGCGTCTCGGCCTCGCAGAACTGCGGGAACGCTGCGGCGACCTGTTGCACCGGGCAGTGACCCTGGCACAGCTGGGTGCCCGAGGCGAGGGCATCCGCCCCCACCTGGCGGCTGCTGGCGGCGTACCCGTCGGCGCGCAGCGCCCCGGCCAGGGCCTCGGTACGCCCCCGCACGTCCCGGCCCGCGGCCTCCACCACCGGTCGGTACCGGTCCTCGAGCTCGGCCACCCGCTCGGCGGCGAAGGCCGACACGGCCTGCGGACCGGCGGTGCGCAGCAGGAACGTCACCGCGGCGCCGGCGAGGTCGTCGTAGCCGCTGTCCGAGGCGGCCCGGCCGGCCTCGGTGGCCACGAACCGCCGGGCCGGGCGACCCCGGCCCCGGTGCAGCTCGGTGGCCTGGTGCACGGCGACCAGCCCGTCGGCGGCCAGCAGGTCAAGCTGGCGCCGGACGGCGGCCGGGGTCAGCCGCAACGTCTCGGCCAGCTCGGCAGCGGTCACCGGGCCGCGCTCCAGCACGGCCCGCCGGATCCGGTCGCGGGTCCGGTGCTCCTCGAGCAGGGGAGACGCCGGGACCGGCACCTCCTGATCGATTTTCACAACGTCAGTCTTTCGTAAATACCGGCCCGGCTCAACCCGGGGCGGCAGGTGGCCCACCTCACCGCCCACCTGAGAACCGCCGACCGGCCGGCCACAGCCCGGCTACCTACACTTGACCGACGTGCCACCCCCTGCCCGAGCCGCTGACCAGGTCCAGACCGCCGTCGATGCCGCCGTGCAGGTCCAGGACCTGCAGAAGGCCTACTCGGGCCGGACGGTGCTGGACCATCTCTGGCTGACCGCGGCGCGCGGGGAGATCACCGCCGTGCTGGGCCCGAACGGGGCCGGGAAGACCACCACCATCGAGTGCTGCATCGGGCTGCGCCGGCCCGACGCCGGCCAGGTCCGGCTGCTGGGTCTGGACCCCATCGGTGACGCCGCCCGTCTGCGGCCGCAGATCGGGGTCATGCTGCAGGACGGCGGCCTGGCCAACGGCGCGCGGGCCGCGGACGTCCTGCGGCACGTCGCCCGACTGCACCAGCGCCCGTTGCCGCAGGGCGAGCTGCTGGACCGGCTGGGCCTGACCGCCCACGCCCGGACCACCGTCCGGCGGCTGTCCGGCGGCCAGCGCCAGCGGCTGGCGCTCGCGGTGGCGGTGGTCGGCCGGCCAGCCCTGCTCTTCCTGGACGAGCCCTCGGCGGGCCTGGACCCGCAGTCCCGGCACGCGGTCTGGGACCTGGTCCGGCAGCTGCGCGCCGACGGCGCCTCGGTCGTGCTCACCACCCACCTGATGGATGAGGCCGAGCAGCTGGCCGACCAGGTCGCGGTGGTGGACGGCGGCCGGGTCGTGGCCCACGGGTCACCGGCCGACCTGACTGCGGGTGGGGACGACCTGCGGTTCGCGGCGCCGGCCGGCCTGGACGTGCGCGGGCTGGTCCAGGCGCTGCCTGCCGGTCACCAGGTGGAGGAGTCGCCCCCCGGCCGCTACCGGGTGCTGGCGCCCGACCAGGGTCAGGTCAGCCCCCAGGTGATCGCCACGGTGGCCACCTGGTGCGCCGCCGAGGGCGTGCACCCCGACGGCCTCACCGTGGGCCGGCGAACCCTGGAGGACGTCTTCCTCGAGCTGACCGGGAAGGCCCTGCGGTGAGCGGGGAGGTGCACGTTCCGCTCAGCCGCGCCGGCGACCTGGCCCCGGCCCCGGCGGCGGCCCCGTGGTGGCGCCGGGTCGGCGCCCAGGCCCGCTTCGACGCGACGGTGCTGCTGCGCAACGGGGAGCAGCTGCTGCTGTCCCTGGTGCTGCCGCTGCTGCTGCTGATCGGGCTGGCCGAGGTGCACGTGCCCGACCTGGGGACCGGCCGGCGGATCGACGTGCTCACCCCCGGGGTCCTCGCCCTGGCGGTGATGTCCACCGCGTTCACCGGGCAGGCCATCGGCACGGGGTTCGACCGTCGTTACGGGGTGCTCCGGCTGCTCGGCACGACTCCGCTGGGTCGCACCGGTCTGGTCGCCGGACGGGTGCTCGCCGTGCTGGTCGTGGAGGCCCTGCAGCTGGTCGTGCTGGCCTCGGCCGGCCTGCTGCTGGGCTGGCGACCCGCGACCGAGGGGTTGGCCGGCGTCGTCCCGCTGCTGGTGCTCGGCACCGCCACGTTCGTCAGCCTCGGCCTGCTGCTGGCCGGGACGCTGCGGGCCGAGGGCGTGCTGGCCGCGGCGAACCTGATCTGGGTGCTGCTGCTGGCCGGCGGCGGGGTGGTCATCCCGCCGGCGGTGATGGGCCACTGGTCCTGGGTCGCCCGGCTGCTGCCCTCCGGCGCGCTCGGTGACGCCCTGCGAGCGGCCACCCTGCACGACCGGGTGGACTGGACGGCGGTGCTGGTCCTGGTCGTCTGGGGCGGGCTGGCCGCGGCGGCCGGTGTGCGCTGGTTCCGCTGGGACTGATCGCCCGGCCCAGGCGGCACAAACTTCGGTCCCGGTGCATCCGCCGGCCCCCGAACGGGCGAAGAGGGGGTGACAGCAGGCTTCACCCCCTTCGGAGGAACCCATGCGCACCCGTCTTCTCGCCTTCGCCGCCGGCTCCGCCGCGCTGGCCGGCCTCACCCTCGCGCCGGCCGCCGGCGCCGCCAGCACCGGCACCGCGCAGGTCTCGATCCTGCACGCCGTCCCCGGCCTCACGGTGGACGTGTACGCCAACGGCAAGGAGCTGCTGCCCAACTTCACCCCCGGCACGCTCACCGACCCGCAGGCCCTGCCGGCCGGCACCTACGACCTGGCCGTCTACCCCAGCAGCGCGAACGGCAGCGGCACCCCGGCGATCGAGGCCAAGGGGGTCAAGGTGCCGGCCGGCGCGAACGTGACCGTGGTCGCCCACCTGGACGCCTCGGGCAACCCGGTCCTCACCCCCTACGTCAACGACACCAGCGCCGTCCCGGCCGGCAAGGCGCGGCTCACCGTGCGGCACGACGCGGCGGCCCCGGCGGTCGACGTGCGAGCCGGTGGCACTCCCGTGTTCACCAACCTGGCCAACCCCGGCCAGGCCACCGCGCAGGTGCCGGCCGGCACGGTCTCGGCCGACGTCGTGCTGGCCGGTACCGACACCGTCGCCATCGGCCCGGCCGACCTGAACCTCGGTGAGGGCACCAGCACAGTGGTGTACGCGTGGGGCTCGGCCAAGGACAACACGCTGAAGCTGGCCACCCAGTCGATCCCGGTCGGCGGGTCCGCCCCGGGTGGGGTGCCGGCCGGCCAGACCGGCGCCGCTGCCCAGGACGGCTGGGGCGGCACGGCCACCACGGTGTCGCTGGCCGCGGGCGCCGTGGCGTTGCTGGCCGCCGGCGGTGCGGTGCAGGCACGCCGTCGGGCGACCTCGGCTCGCTGACCCGACCGATGTCGACGTCCGGGAGCTCGGACCGGCGTCCAGGGTCGGCCGGTGGGTGGAGCACCACCCGCCGGCTGGCCCTGGTCTCGGCGCTGTCCGCGCTGGTCGCGGTGGCCGCGCCGGTGAGCTGGTGGTGGTCCCAGACGCCGCCCGCGGTCGGCGCGGCGGTGGTGGACGTGCGGGCGAGGCCCGGGACCGGCACCGGGGCCGGTGCCGCCGGCCCCGGCGGCACCGGTCCTGCTGAGGTCGGCCCTGCTGAGGTCGGCGGGGCTGACGCGGCGAGCCTGGGTGTCGCGACCGGCCCGACCATCCCGCCGGGCGCGCTGCACCCGGCCACCCCGCCGCCGCCGAGGCCGCCCGGGCGCGTGCCGGTGACCCTGACCATCGCCGCCGTCGGGCTGCGGGCCAAGGTCGACCCGGTGGGCGTCGACGGCCACGGCCAGATGGCGCTGCCCAGCAACGCCCAGCAGCTCGGCTGGTACCGGTTCGGTGCTGCCCCCGGCGACCGCGCCGGGACGGTGGTGGTGGCCGGCCACGTCGACGCCTACGGGCAGGGGCTGGGCCAGATGGCCAAGCTGCCCGGGGTGCAGGTCGGGGATCTGGTGAAGCTGGGGACCCGCGACTCGAACGGGGGGACCGGCTCGATCACCTACCGGGTCACCGGCCGGCAGGAGGTGGCCAAGGCGGGGTTGCCGACGGCCGCCGTCTTCCGCAAGGACGGCCCGCCGCGCCTGGTGCTGGTGACCTGCGGTGGCTACTTCGACCGCTCCGGCGGCCACTACCAGGACAACGTGCTGGTCGCCGCCGTGCCCACCGGCAGGTGAGGACACGACCGGCCCAGGGCGTGCCTACCGGCTGCCCGCCCCCTACGGTGGGGCCATGGCCCGGCGGACCGAGCGGACGCCCGGCACCGGCCTGGTCGGTGCTGACCCTCTCGAGCGCCGCGCCGAGCGGGCGGCCCGGCTCGATGACCGCGCGGCCCGGATCACCCCGGGCGCCGCGACCGACCCCGACCCTGTCGACGACGTCCGCGTCGACCCGGACGACGACCCGGACGACGACCCGGACGACGACACGGGCCTGACCCAGCAGTTCGCCGACGGCGACCACCTGGCGCTGGCCGAGGCCTACCGCCGGTGGGGTGGGTTCGTGCACGGCCTGGCCGTCCGGGCACTGGGCCCGGGGCAGGACGCGGAGGACGTGACCCAGCAGGTCTTCATCTCCGCCTGGTCCAGCCGGGCCACCCTGCGCCCGGCGGAGGGTGGCCTGGCCGGCTGGCTGGTCGGGATCACCCGGCACCGGATCGCCGACGTGCGCGCGGCACGGGCCCGCGAGCAGCGCGTCGCCGACGCCGTCCGGCGGTCCGCCGGGCCGGAGCACGACACCGAGCAGGCTCCGCTGGACGTCTCCGCCGCGGTCCGGCTGACGGTGCGCCAGGAGCTGGAGCGGGTCGGCGAGCCGCAACGCACCCTGATCCGGCTGGCGTTCTTCCAGGACCTGACCCATGAGGAGATCGCCGAGCGGACCGGCCTGGCCCTGGGCACGGTCAAGAGTCACATCCGACGGACCCTGATCCGCCTGCGCGAACGGCTGGAGGTGGACGATGCAACACCCTGACCAGGAGGAGCTGGCCGCGCTCGCCGCCGGGGAGCCGGTCGAGGCGCGGGTGGGCGCGCACGTGCCCTCCTGCCCGAGCTGCACCCGCGCCCTGCTCCAGCTGCGGCAGGTGGTCGGGGCGCTGCGCAGCGACCTGTCCGAGGTGCCCGTGCTGGCTCCGCCGCCCTCGGTGTGGGAGCAGATCGCGGCCGCGACCGGCGTCGAGAGTGGGCCGGCCGCGCCGGCGGCGGCCACCCGACCGGCCGGTGTCCCGCCGGCCGTCACCCACGGGCACGGCACCCCACCGGCCACGGCCGTCCGGGAGAACCGCCGGTCCGGCCCGGCGGCCGGCCGGTCCGCGCGCCCGGCGCGGTCGCGATACCTGCTGGCCGCCGCCGCGCTGGTCGTCGGCGGGTTGGTCGGTTCCGGCGTCACGCTGGCGGTCCAGGACGCCGGCCGGCCGGTTGCCGGTGACCGGCTCACCCCGGTGGTCGCGCTGACCGCCGTGCCCGGGCAGGGACCGGCGTCGGCCCGGTCCGGGGACGCCCAGGTCGTCCGGGAGGCCGACGGACCGCACCTGCTGCTGCAGGTGCACGGGATGAGCGAGGACCCCGCCGGGTACCGGGAGGTCTGGCTGGCCGACCGGTCGGTGGGCCAGATGGTGCCGATCGGGGTGCTGCAGGGCAGCTCGGGTGACTTCGCCCTGCCGCGGGACCTCAACCTGCGGTCCTACCCGGTGGTGGACGTCTCCGCCGAGCCCTTCGACGGAGACCCGGCGCACTCGGGGACCAGCCTGCTGCGCGGCACCCTGTCCTGACCGCCGAGCGCCGGTCGGGGTCGGCTCAGCCGGCCGGTGTGAGCGTGCCGGGGTCGGTCCTGGCTCGGTCCTCGCCCGGCCGCAGGCCGTCCCGCCCCGGCAGCAGGACCGGGAGCAGGACCGAGACGGTGGCCACCACGAGAAGTGAGGCCCCGAGCATGTGCAGCGCGACCAGCGGGGTGGGCAGACCGAGCAGGTACTGCGTGTAGCCGATGGCGCCCTGCGCCACCGTCGCGGCCAGCAGCCACCCGGCTCGCCGGACCACCGCGGCCGGCGCGCCGGTCAGCCGCAGCGCCAGCAGCGCCGCCAGCACCAGGCCGACGAACAGCCAGACCGCGTCCGCGTGCAGCCAGCTCACGGCGGCGGGGTCGAAGCCGAACCGGGTGGGGGTCTGGGCGTCCCCCGAGTGCGGCCCGGAACCGGTCACCACCGTTCCGAGCACCAGGACGGCCAGCAGCACCAGGCCCAGGCCGGCGGCCAGGCCGCGCAGCTCGGGTCGGACCGGGACGGGCCAGCGCGCGCAGGGGCCGGCCGCCAGCCACAGCGCGGTCGACACCGCGACCAGCACCATGGAGAGCATGAAGTGGGCGGCGACCGACGCCGGGTTCAGACCCAGCAGCACCGTCACGCCACCGAGCACGGCCTGGGCGAACACGCCCAGCAGGGGCAGGCCCGCCAGCCGGCTGACCCGGCGCACCGCGCCGGGCGCGGCCGTCCGGGCCTGCGGCCCGCGCCGCCAGCGCAGGGCCACCGCCAGCACGGCCAGCGCGGCGACCAGCACCACGAAGGTCAGCAACCGGTTGCCGAACTCGATGTCCTTGTGGATGCCCTGCGCCTGGTGCGCCACCGGGGTGTAGGAGCCCGGCACGCACTGCGGCCACGTCGGGCAGCCCAGACCCGAACCGGTCAGCCTGACCAGGCCGCCGGTCACGACGATGCCGACCTGGACGACCAGGTTGGCCAGGGCCGCGACCTGCAGGGCGCGGGTGGAGGAGGGCAGCCGGTCCAGCAGCGCGCGTGGACCGGTCAGGGGCTGTGCGGGCACCCCTCCAGGGTACGGCGGGCGGCGGCCGGCCCGGGGGCGAGCCACCGTGCTCGGCCGGGTCAGAACCGCACGAACGGGTCGATGGCCACGGCCAGGAAGAGCAGGGTCAGGTAGGTGATCGACCAGTGGAACAGCCGCATCGGCGCCAGCGGCGTGGTCCCGGCCCGCGCCCGCCGGTGCAACCGGTGCGCCTCGCGCAGGAAGACCCCACCGGCGAGCACCGCCGCGGTGGCGTAGAACCAGCCCACCGCACCGAGCGGGAGCAGCAGCAGCGAGCAACCGACCATCGCCCACGAGTAGAGGACCACCTGCCGGGTGACCTGCAGGTCGTCGCTGACCACCGGGAGCATGGGCACCCCGGCCGCGGCGTAGTCGTCCCGGAACCGCACCGACAGCGGCCAGTAGTGAGGCGGGGTCCACAGGAAGATCACCCCGAACAGGACGGCCGGCGCCCAGCTCAGCCCCCCGGTGACCGCCGACCAGCCGATCAGCACCGGCATGCAGCCGGCCGCACCGCCCCAGACGATGTTCTGGGAGGTCCGCCGCTTCAGCCCCATCGTGTAGACCACGACGTAGAAGGCGATCGCCGCCAGGGTGAGCAACGCCGAGGTGAGGTTGACCAGCAGGGCCAGCCAGGCGATGGCGACCGCACCGAGAGCGAACCCGAAGGCCAGCGCGGAGCGCGGGGCGATCTCCCCGGTCACCAGCGGCCGGTTCACCGTGCGCTTCATCAGCCGGTCGATGTCCCGGTCCAGGTAGCAGTTCAGGGTGTTCGCGCTGCCCGCGGCCAGGGTGCCGCCGACCAGCGTGAAGAGCACCAGGCCCAGCGGCGGCAGCCCGCGCTGAGCCAGGATCATCGTGGGCAGCGTGGTGACCAGCAGAAGCTCGATGATCCTCGGCTTGGTCAGCGCCAGGTAGGCCCGAGCGGTGTTGGCCACCGACCGCCGGGCAGTCATCGGCGCCGGTGTCGGGCGCCTGTCGAGAGCAGTCACGGAGCGCGCTGGTCCTCGCGGGTAAGGGGTCGGGCCCGAGCTGGCTCGGCGAGCCGGCGAGGCATGTCCAGGAGAGTCTACGGCGTCGGTGACCTCGTCCTGGGGGGGCCGGGCCGAGGCCCTGCTCACTCTCGTCCGGACACGTCTGGATCACGGGGATAGGGTGAGATCAACCGGGAGGTCGTGCCCCCAGCACGCTCTCGACGTCCCCACGACCAGTCCCGCCAGGCCCGCACCACCGGACGCGGCGACCTGCGGGGCGCGAGCAGGCCGAGGAGCCCCAGTGACCGTTCCCGCTCCGTCCACCACCGATGCCGCACCTCTGGAGTGGTCCGAGCTGGACGCCCGTGCCGTCAACACGGTCCGCGCCCTGGCGATGGACGCCGTCCAGAAGGCCGGCAACGGCCACCCCGGTACCGCCATGAGCCTGGCCCCGGTGGCCTACCTGATCTACCAGCGGATGATGCGCCACGACCCGACCCGCCCGCGCTGGGACGGCCGGGACCGGTTCGTGCTCTCCTGCGGGCACAGCAGCCTGACCCAGTACATCCAGCTCTTCCTGGCCGGGTACGGCCTGGAGCTGAACGACCTGGAAGGGCTGCGGACCTGGGGCTCCCTGACCCCGGGCCACCCCGAGGTCGACCACACCGCCGGGGTGGAGATGACCACCGGCCCGCTCGGCCAGGGCCTGTCCAGCGCGGTCGGGATGGCGATGGCCGCGCGCCGCGAACGCGGCCTGCTGGACCCGGACGCGGCGCCCGAGACCAGCCCGTTCGACCACACCATGTACGTGCTCGCCTCCGACGGCGACATCCAGGAGGGGGTGACCAGCGAGGCCTCCTCGCTGGCCGGCCACCAGCGGCTGGGCAACCTCGTGGTCGTCTACGACGCCAACCACATCTCCATCGAGGACGACACCGACGTCGCGATGAGCGAGGACACCGCCCGTCGGTACGAGGCCTACGGCTGGCACGTGCAGACCGTGGACTGGACCCAGGGCAAGGGCGCCGAGGCGGCCAAGGACGGGTCCTACCAGGAGGACGTCGAGGGCCTGTACGCCGCTCTGAACGCAGCCAAGGCGGAGCGGGACCGACCCTCGATCATCGTGCTGCGCACCATCATCGCCTGGCCGGCCCCCAACGCCAGCAACAGCGGCAAGGCGCACGGCTCGGCGCTCGGCGCCGAGGAGGTGGCGGCGACCAAGTCCGCGCTGGGGATGGACCCGGAGAAGAGCTTCTTCGTCGCCGAGGACGTCCTGGCCCACACCCGCAAGGCGCAGGACCGGGGGCGGGCCGCCTACCAGGAGTGGGACAAGGGCTACCAGGCCTGGCGGTCGTCCAACCCCGACCGTGCCGCGCTGCTGGACCGGATGAAGGAGCGCCGGCTGCCCGAGGGCTGGGAGTCGAGCCTGCCGTCGTTCCCGGCCGGCAAGGACGTGGCCACCCGGAAGGCCTCGGGCGCCGTGCTGAACGCGATCAAGGACGTTCTGCCGGAGCTGTGGGGAGGTTCGGCCGACCTGGCCGAGTCCAACCTGACCAGCCTGGAGGGCGAGGCCTCGTTCCTGCCCGAGGGCATCAAGACCTCGATGTGGTCCGACGGCTCGCCGTACGGGCGGGTCATGCACTTCGGCATCCGCGAGCACGCGATGGGTTCGATCCTGAACGGGATCGCGCTGCACGGGGGCACCCGGCCCTACGGCGGGACGTTCCTGGTCTTCTCCGACTACATGCGCCCAGCGGTCCGGCTCGCCGCCCTGATGCGACTGCCGGTCACCTACGTGTGGACGCACGACAGCATCGGCCTGGGTGAGGACGGCCCGACCCATCAGCCGGTGGAGCACCTGGCCGCGCTGCGCGCCATCCCGGGGCTGGACGTGGTGAGACCGGCGGACGCCAACGAGACCGCCGTCGCCTGGCGGACGGTGCTCGAGCACACCGACCGGCCGGCCGGGCTGTGCCTGTCCCGGCAGAACCTGCCGACCTTCGACCGGGAGACGTTCGGCTCCGCCGAGGGCGTCGCCAAGGGCGCGTACGTGTTGGCCGAGGCCGAGGGTGGTGCCCCACAGGTGATCCTGGTCGGCACCGGCTCGGAGGTGCAGATCGCGGTGGCCGCCCGGGAGCAGCTGCAGGCAGCGGGCGTCCCCACCCGGGTCGTGTCGATGCCCTGCAAGGAGTGGTACCTCGAGCAGGACCCGGCCTATCAGCAGGAGCTCTTCCCGGCCACGGTCAAGGCCCGGGTCAGCGTGGAGGCCGCGGTGGCGCAGGGCTGGAAGGAGATCGTCGGCGACGCCGGTCGCTGCGTCAGCCTCGAGCACTTCGGGGCCTCGGCCGCCTACCAGAAGCTCTACCAGGAGTTCGGGATCACCGCGGAGGCCGTGGTCTCGGCGGCCCACGACAGCCTGGCCGCGGCCTCGGCCTGAGCCGGCGACCGGGCCGCCCCGGGCGGCCGCCCGTCGACCGAGCACGACCCGAGCAGGGACCCATCGACAAGGACGGAGACCACCATGAGTGAGTCCACCAAGGCACTGTCCGACGCGGGCGTGTCGATCTGGCTCGACGACCTGTCCCGCGAGCTGCTGCAGACCGGTGAGCTGGAACGCCTGGTCGCCGAACGCGACGTCGTCGGGGTGACCAGCAACCCGACGATCTTCGCGGCGGCCCTGGCCAAGGGCGACCGTTACTCCGACCAGGTCAAGGACCTGGCCGAGCGCGGCGCGGACGTCGAGCAGGCGGTCTTCCAGATCACCACCGACGACGTCCGGGCGGCGTGCGACCTGCTGCGGCCGGTCTACGACCGCACCGACGGCAAGGACGGCCGGGTCTCCCTGGAGGTCGACCCGCGGCTGGCCCGGGACACCATGCGGACGATCAGCACGGCCGCCGAGTTGTGGCGCACCGTCGACCGCCCGAACGCCATGATCAAGATCCCGGCGACCCAGGAGGGCCTGCCGGCGATCACCGCCTCGATCGCGGACGGGATCAGCGTGAACGTGACGCTGATCTTCAGCCTGGACCGGTACCGGGCGGTGATGAACGCCTACCTGACCGGTCTGGAGCAGGCCAAGGAGGCCGGCCGGGAGCTGTCCATGATCGGGTCGGTCGCCTCGTTCTTCGTCAGCCGGATCGACTCCGAGATCGACAAGCGACTGGGCCAGATCGGCGGGGACGAGGCAGCCGGACTCAAGGGCAAGGCGGCGATCGCCAACGCGCGGCTGGCCTACCAGGCCTACGAGGAGGTCTTCGGCAGCGAGCGCTGGCGCTCGCTGCGGGCGGCCGGCGCCCGCGAGCAGCGGCCGCTGTGGGCCTCGACCGGGGTCAAGGACCCGTCCTACCCCGACACCATGTACGTCACCGAGCTGGTCGCGCCGAACACGGTGAACACGATGCCCGGGCCGACACTGGAGGCGCTGGCCGACCACGGCCAGGTCACCGGCGACACGGTCACCGGTGGGTACGCCGAGGCCGCCCGGGTGCTGGACGCGGTGAGCGGCTTGGGCGTCTCCTACACCGACGTCACCGACCAGCTCGAGCGCGAGGGAGTGGACAAGTTCGAGAAGTCCTGGTCGGAGCTGCTGGGCACGGTCGGCGAGGAGCTCGAGCGGGCCGGGGCCAAGGACACCGAGGGGGACGCCACCCGATGAGCGACCCGTTGTCGCCGAACCCGGAGTGCCTCGCGTGAGCCCGAGCAGAGTGACCCGCGGCCAGAACCCGCTGCGGGACGAGCGGGACCGGCGGCTGCCGAGGATCGCCGGACCGTGCGGTCTGGTGATCTTCGGGGTCACCGGTGACCTGGCTCGCAAGAAGCTGATGCCCGCCGTGTACGACCTGGCCAACCGCGGCCTGCTGCCGCCGGGCTTCGCGCTGACCGGGTTCGCCCGGCGGGACTGGGCCACCCAGGACTTCGGCCAGGTGGTCTACGACGCGGTCAAGGAGCACGCCCGGACCCCGTTCCGGGACTCGGTGTGGCGGCAGCTGTCCGAGGGTTTCCGGTTCGTGCCCGGCTCCTTCGACGACGACAACGCCTTCGACGACCTGGCCCGGACGGTGGAGGACCTGGACCGGGTCCGGGGTACGGGCGGCAACCACGCCTTCTACCTGTCGATCCCGCCCGGCTCCTTCCCGGTGGTGACCAAGCAGCTGGCCCGTTCGGGGTTGTCGGCGCAGAACGGCGACCAGTGGCGCCGGGTGGTGATCGAGAAGCCGTTCGGTCACGACCTGCGCTCGGCCCGCGAGCTGAACGACATCGTGGAGGCGGTCTTCCCGGCCGACTCGGTGTTCCGGATCGACCACTACCTGGGCAAGGAGACCGTCCAGAACCTGCTGGCGATGCGGTTCGCCAACCAGCTGTTCGAGCCGATCTGGAACGCCAACTACGTCGACCACGTGCAGATCACGATGGCCGAGGACATCGGGATCGGCGGGCGGGCGGGCTACTACGACGGGATCGGGGCCGCCCGGGACGTCATCCAGAACCACCTGCTGCAGCTCCTGGCGCTGACCGCGATGGAGGAGCCGGTCTCCTTCGACGCGCACGACCTGCGCGCGGAGAAGGAGAAGGTGCTCTCGGCGGTGCGGCTGCCCAGGGACCTGGACCTGCACACCGCCCGGGGCATCTACAGCTCGGGCTGGCAGGGCGGCCAGCAGGTGATCGGCTACCTGGACGAGGACGGGATCCCGCCGACCTCGACCACCGAGACGTTCGCGGCCATCCGGCTGGACATCGACACCCGACGCTGGGCCGGTGTGCCGTTCTACCTGCGGACCGGGAAGCGGCTGGGCCGGCGGGTGACGGAGATCGCCGTGGTGTTCAAGCGGGCCCCGCACCTGCCGTTCGAGCGCACCGCGACCGAGGAGCTGGGGCAGAACGCCCTGGTGATCCGGGTGCAGCCGGACGAGGGCGTGACCATCCGGTTCGGCTCCAAGGTGCCGGGCACGGCGATGGAGGTGCGGGACGTGACGATGGACTTCGGTTACGGGCACTCCTTCACCGAGGCCAGCCCGGAGGCCTACGAGAGGCTGATCCTGGACGTGCTGCTCGGCGATCCGCCTCTGTTCCCCCGGCACGAGGAGGTCGAGCTGTCCTGGAAGATCCTGGACCCGATCACCCAGTACTGGGCGAACAAGGGCCGGCCGGACCCCTACCCGGCCGGTACCTGGGGGCCGGAGTCGGCCACCGCGATGCTGGCGCGTGACGGACGCGTCTGGAGGCGACCGTGATCATCGATCTGCCCGACACCACGACCAGCGCCGTCAACCGGCGGCTGGTGCACCTGCGCGAGACCGGCGGGGCGGTCGCCCTGGGCCGGGTGATGACCCTGGTCATCCCCACCGAGGACGGGCAGGCCGAGTCGGCGATCCGGGCCGCCAACGACGCCAGCCGGGAGCACCCCTGCCGGGTGATCGCGGTGGTGCGGGGCAACAAGCGCGGCGTCTCCCGGCTGGACGCCCAGATCCGGGTCGGCGGTGACGCCGGCGCCTCGGAGGTGGTGGTGCTGCGGCTGTACGGCCAGCTCGCCGACCACGGCGCCTCCACCGTGGTGCCGCTGCTGCTGCCCGACGCCCCGATCGTCACCTGGTGGCCCGGCGAGGCCCCCGAGGACCCGGTCCAGGACCCGTTCGGGAGGATGGCCCAGCGCCGGATCACCGACGCCTCCCAGGGCCGGAACCCGACCCGCACCCTGCACCAGCGCGGGTCCACCCACTCCCCCGGTGACACCGACCTGGTCTGGACCCGGATCACGCGGTGGCGGGCGCTGCTGGCCGCCTCGCTGGACGAGCCGCCGTTCGAGGCCGTCACCGCGGTGACGGTGACCGGGGCCGGCGACTCGGCCAGCACCGACATCCTGGCGGCCTGGCTGACCCTGAACCTGAAGTGCCCGGTGACCCGGGTGCGGACCGCGAACGGCACCGGCATGGTCGGGGTGACGCTGGAGCGTCCGTCCGGCCCGATCGAGCTGGTCCGCCCGGACGGCAACATCGCCACCCTGAACCAGCCCGGTCAGCCGGAGCGGCGGATCGCGCTGCCCCGCCGGGAGGACACCGAGTGCCTGGTCGAGGAGCTGCGGCGACTGGACCCGGACGACGTGTTCGCCGACGTGGTCACCCGCGGGATGGCGGCCCTGGCCCGCAACGGTTCCTCCACCACGGCCAAGGCGGCCGCCCGCAAGGTCAGCGGCCGGAGCCGGATGCACGAGGCGGCGCAGGCCAAGTCGACGCCGGAGGCCGCCGCGTCCAGCGCGAAGCAGCACGCCCGCAAGCCCGGCGGCGGCAAGGACGGCACTCCTCGCCGTCCGCCGACCTCGGCCCGCAAGGTGGCGGCCGAACGGCGGGGCACGGTGAAGGAGCCGGAGACCGGGCAGACCGGCGGCGATCCGAGCGCCACCCCGGAGAAGAGGAGCACCGCCCGCAAGGGCACCGCACGCAAGAGCACCGCACGCAGAGCACAGCCCGGAAGGGGACAGCCAAGAAGAGCACCGCCCGGAAGAGCACGGCCAGGAAGAGCTCCGCGGACGGCGGGAGCGCGGCGGGGGCCCAGGCATGACCGCCGGCATGAGCCCCGCGGGACGGACGGTGCTGCTGCATCCGGACGCCGACACCCTGGCCGCCGCGGCAGCCGCCCGCCTGATCACCGCGGTGACGGAGGCGCTGGCCCGGCGCGGCGTCGCGCACGTGGTGCTGACCGGGGGCGGCATCGGCACCAGGACGCTGGCGGCGGTCGCCGCCTCGCCGGCGGTGCGCGCCGTGGACTGGTCCCGGGTCCACCTGTGGTGGGGTGACGAGCGGTTCCTGGCCGCTGGCGACGAGGAACGCAACGAGACCGGGGCACGCAGCGCGCTGCTGACCCAGGATCCGGTCGTGGCGGCCCAGGTGCACCCGGTGCCGGGGCCCGACGGCCCGGACGGCGACGACCCGCAGGCCGCCGCCGACCGCTACAGCCGTGAGCTGGCCGAGCTGGCCGACCCGGGCCGGGCTGCCCCCGCCTTCGACGTGCTGATCCTGGGCGTGGGCCCGGACGGGCACGTGGCCTCGCTGTTCCCCGGCCGGCCGGAGCTCACCGAGCAGGACCGGCCCGTGGTCGTCGTCCGTGACTCGCCCAAGCCCCCGCCCACTCGGCTGTCCCTGACCTACCCGGTGATCAACGCGAGCCGCCAGGTCTGGCTGCTGGCCTCGGGCGAGGAGAAGGCGGACGCCGTCGCCGGCGGCCTGGCCGGCGCCGACCCCTCAGGGGCGCCCTGCGCAGGCGTGCACGGCGTCGACTCGACGCTGTGGCTGCTGGACCGGGCCGCGGCCTCCGCCACGGACCTGGACCAGCTCACCACCCAGGGCTGAGAGCAACAGGGGCGGGGACGCTCCTCAGACGATGATCCGGCGCTTGCGCAGGCCCTCGAGGGCCTCGGCCAGGATGGCCTCGCCGTCGGCGTCGCTGCGCCGTTCCTTCACGTAGGCCAGGTGGGTCTTGTACGGCTCGTTGCGGGGCGGGGACGGCGGCGCCTCCTTGTCCTGCCCGGCCGGGAAACCGCAGCGGGGGCAGTCCCACTGCTCCGGCGGCTGCACGCCTGGCTCCTCGGCGAACGTCGGCCTGGTCTCATGGCCGTTGGCGCACCAGTAGCTGATCCTCAGCCGCGGAGCGGAGTCTCCGCGCTCGGCCTCACCCATCGGCCCTGCGCCGACCCTGCTTCCGCGGATCGCGTTCCCACTCGCCACCGCTGCTCCTTCCACCGGCCGGTCACCCGGCTCCGAACACGGCCACCTGCGGCAGCCCTCGTCTTGTCCTGCCCGTCACCGGCCCCCGGGTGACGGCCCCGCTCTCGGTCAGCCCAGGTTGAACCGCTGCATCAGGCCCAGGCCCACGATCACCACGGCCCAGACGAGAGCCACCATGATCGTGAACCGGTTGAGGTTGCGCTCGGCCACGCCCGAGGAACCCAGGCTGGTGCTGAACCCGCCGCCGAACATGTCCGACATGCCCCCGCCGCGGCCCTTGTGCAGCAGGATCAGCAGGATCAGGAACATACTGGTCAGGACCAGCAGCACCTGCAGGGCGATGTGCAGCGCCAACACGTGTGGTTCTCCTCGATCGGGGTGGACCGGTCCGCCGGGCCTCCATCAGGGTAAGTGATCGTCGGGACTCGGCGGTACGTCCGCCGCGCCCGATCAGCCCTGGCTGACGTGCTCCCGGTAGCGGGCGATCGCGGCGAACTCGACCGGGTCGGTGCTGGCGCCACCGACCAGGGCTCCGTCCACGTCGGGCTTGGTCATGATGCC
This sequence comes from uncultured Actinomycetota bacterium, assembly GCA_963821825.1. GTDB lineage: Bacteria > Actinomycetota > Actinomycetes > Actinomycetales > Kineosporiaceae > CAWGFD01. The sequence goes on along the minus strand of CAWGFD010000002.1, from coordinate 2,267,190 downwards.
GGCGACGTTGCCCGACTTCACCGACCCCCCGTAGAGGACCCGGACACCGGCGGCCAGGTCGCCGTCGTACAGCTCGACGAGCCGGGCTCGGATGGCCGCACAGACCTCCTGGGCGTCCTCCGGGGTGGCCACCTCGCCGGTGCCGATCGCCCACACCGGTTCGTAGGCGACCACCACGGAGGCGGCCTGCTCGGCCGGGACACCCTCCAGGCCGCCGTCCAGCTGGGCGAGGGTGTGCTCGACGTGCCGGCCGGCGCGGCGCACCTCCAGCCCCTCCCCGATGCACAGGATCGGGGTGAGCTGGTGCCGGTAGGCCGCCTTCACCTTCGCGTTGACGGTGGCGTCGTCCTCGGCGTGGTACTCGCGGCGCTCGCTGTGCCCCACCACCACGTAGCCGCAGCCGAGCTTGGCCAGGAAGGCTCCGGAAACCTCGCCGGTGTAGGCCCCGCTGTCGTGCGCCGACAGGTCCTGGGCGCCGTAGCGCAGGCTCAGCCTGTCTCCCTCGACCAGCGACTGGACGGTGCGCAGGTCGGTGAACGGCGGCAGCACCACCACCTCCACCGCCTGGTAGTCGTGCTTGGCGTCGGACAACGTCCAGGCCAGCTTCTGGACCAGGTGGGTGGCCTGCTGGTGGTCCAGGTTCATCTTCCAGTTGCCCGCCATCAGCGGGACGCGGCGATCAGCCACAGGTGGTCATCCTCGTCTCTCGGTCGGTCCGCGGGCCCGGACGGGCGTCGGGTCAGTTCTCGAGCACCGTGAGGCCGGGCAGCGTCTTGCCCTCCAGGAACTCCAGCGACGCACCGCCCCCGGTGGAGATGTGGCCGAAGGCCGCCTCGTCGAAGCCGAGCTGGCGCACAGCCGCGGCGGAGTCGCCGCCGCCGACCACGGTCAGGCCGTCCACCTCGGTCAGGGCCTGGGCCAGCCCGCGGGTGCCATGACTGAAGGGTTCCAGCTCGAACACGCCCATCGGCCCGTTCCAGAACACCGTGCGGGCATCTCGCAGCTTGGCTGCGAACAGGTCGACCGAGGCCGGGCCGATGTCCAGGCCCAGCCGGTCCTGGGGGATCGAGTCGGCGGGCACCACGTCGTGCGCGGCGTCCGCGGCGAAGGCGTCGGCGGCGACCACGTCGACCGGGAGCACCACCTCCACGCCCTTGTCCCCGGCCTGGGCCAGGTACCCGCGGACCGTCTCCAGCTGGTCGGGCTCGAGCAGGCTCTTGCCGACCTGATGACCCTGGGCGGCCAGGAAGGTGAACACCATCCCGCCGCCGATCAGGATCCGGTCGGCCTTGTCCAGCAGGTTCTCGATGACCCCGAGCTTGTCCGAGACCTTCGAGCCGCCCAGGACGACGACGTAGGGCCGCTGCGGGTCGACGGTCAGCCGACGCAGCACCTGCGTCTCGGCCAGCACCAGGCCACCGGCCGCGTGCGGCAGGCGCTGGGCGACGTCGTAGACGCTGGCCTGCTTGCGGTGCACGACGCCGAAGCCGTCCGAGACGTAGGCGTCGGCCAGAGCGGCCAGCTGGTCGGCGAAGGCGCCGCGCTCGGACTCGTCCTTGCTGGTCTCGCCGGGGTTGAAGCGCAGGTTCTCCAGCACGGCGAGCTGGCCGTCGGCCAGACCCTGCACGGTCGCCTGGGCCGAGGGGCCGACCGTGTCCTCGGCGAAGGCCACCGGGACGCCGAGCAGCTCCCCGAGGCGGCCGACCACCGGCCGCAGGGAGTACTTGGCCTCCGGGGCACCCTTCGGGCGGCCGAGGTGCGCGACGACGACGACCCGGGCACCGGCGTCCAGCAGCCGGCGCAGGGTCGGGACCGACGCCCTGATCCGCCCGTCGTCGGTGATCGTCGGGCTCTGACCGCTGTGGTCGAGCGGCACGTTCAGGTCCGAGCGGACCAGCACCCGTCGTCCGCGCAGGTCACCGAGGTCGTCGATGGTCTTCATGGCCTCTCCTGGAGCTTGGTGCGGGACCGGCCACGACCCGCCCGCAGGCGGGCCGTGGCCGGTGACGACGCGCACGTGGTGAGCGCGCCGCGGCCTACCGGGGCGGGACTCAGAGCGAGGCGCCCACGATCGCGGTCAGGTCGACCAGGCGGTTGGAGTAGCCCCACTCGTTGTCGTACCAGCCCAGCACCTTCACCTGGGCACCCATCGAGTTGGTCAGGCTGGCGTCGAAGGTGCACGAGGCCGGCGAGGTGACGATGTCGCTGGAGACGATCGGGTCCTCGGTGTACTCCAGGATGCCCTTCAGCGGACCCTCGGCAGCCTTCTTGAAGGCCGCGTTGATCTCCTCCTTCGTCGCCTCCCGGGACAGCGTGACGGTCAGGTCGGTGGCCGAGCCGGTCGGCACCGGCACCCGCATCGCGAAGCCGTCCAGCTTGCCCTTCAGCTCGGGCAGCACCAGCGAGATCGCCTTCGCCGCACCTGTGGTGGTCGGGATGATGTTGGTGGCCGCCGCCCGCGCCCGGCGCAGGTCCTTGTGCGGGAAGTCCAGGATCACCTGGTCGTTGGTGTAGGCGTGGATGGTCGTCATCAGGCCCTGCTCGATGCCGAACTCCTCCAGCAGCACCTTGGCCATCGGGGCCAGGCAGTTGGTGGTGCACGAGGCGTTGGAGATCACGGTGTGCTTGGCCGGGTCGTAGTCGCCGTCGTTGATGCCGACCACCACCGTGATGTCCTCGTTCTTCGCCGGTGCGGAGATGATCACCTTCTTGGCGCCGGCGTCCACGTGCGCCTTGGCCTTGGTGGCGTCGGTGAAGATGCCGGTGGACTCGATGACCACGTCCGCGCCGAGGTCGGCCCAGGGCAGCTTGCCCGGGTCACGCTCGGCGAGCGCCTTGAAGCTGCGCCCACCCACGGTGATCTGGTCCTCGCTGAAGCTCACCTGCTCGCTGAGCCGACCCAGGATCGAGTCGTACTTCAGCAGGTGGGCCAGCGTCTTGTTGTCGGTGAGGTCGTTGACGCCGACCACCTCGACATCGGCGCCGGACGCGAGAAGGGCGCGGAAGTAGTTGCGGCCGATACGGCCGAAGCCGTTGATGCCAACCCGAACGGTCACGGGGAATGCCTCCCTGACGCACCGGGTCAATCGCCCGGCGCACGTGTGCGGAAACCAGACGCGTACCTCGTCGTACGGCTCCTTCACCCTAGGGGTTACTTGCAGGTAGCCCGCAACCGCCTCCGGTCGGGGCCGGCTTCGGCCGCCTCAGGCGGGCGGGGCGGGCTCAGCTCTCCAGCATCTCGGCGGTGAGGTTGGCCTCGGTGCCGGCCACGCCCAGGTCCTGCGCCCGCTTGTCCGCCATGGCCAGCAGCCGGCGGATCCGGCCCGCCACGGCGTCCTTGGTCAGCGGCGGGTCCGCCAGCTGGCCGAGCTCCTCCAGGCTGGCCTGCTTGTGCTCCAGCCGAAGCCGTCCGGCCACCCGCAGGTGCTCCGGGGCGTGGTCGCCGAGCAGCTCCAGGGCACGCTCCACGCGGGCGCCGGCGGCCACCGCGGCGCGCGCCGAGCGACGCAGGTTCGCGTCGTCGAAGTTGGCCAGCCGGTTGGCCGTCGCCCGGACCTCGCGCCGCATCCGGCGCTCCTCCCAGGTCATCACCGCGTCGTGCGCCCCGAGCCGGGTCAGCATCGCGCCGATCGTGTCACCGTCACGGATCACCACCCGGTCGACGCCGCGCACCTCGCGGGCCTTGGCGTGCACCTCCAGCCGACGGGCGGCACCGACCAGGGCCAGGGCCGCCTCGGCGCCGGGGCAGGTGACCTCCAGCGCCGAGGAGCGGCCGGGCTCGGTGAGCGAGCCATGAGCCAGGAACGCTCCCCGCCAGGCCGACTCGGCGTCGCAGGTGGCTCCGGAGACGACCTGCGGGGGCAGCCCGCGGACGGGCCGGCCCCGACCGTCGAGCAAGCCGGTCTGGCGGGCCAGGGCCTCGCCCTCCTTGATCACCCGGACCACGTAGCGGCTGTTGCGCCGCAGCCCTCCGGGGGCCACCACGACCAGGTCGCTCGGGTGGCCGAAGACCTCGGCGATGTCCCGGCGCAGCCGCCGGGCGGCGAAGGCGGTGTCGAGCTCGGCCTCCACCACGATCCGCCCGCTGACGATGTGCAGACCACCGGCGAACCTCAGGGTCGCCGACACCTCTGCCTTGCGGCAGCACGGCTTGGTGATCTGCAGGCGACTCAGCTCGTCCTTCACCAACGCCGTCAGAGCCATGGCTGCATCCTTTCACCTCTGGACGCGCGCTCGTGCCCGGGCACCACGTTGGGTGCGTGATCGGCTGCGCTGCGTAGGAACATGGGTCAGCGACCGTCCGAGCCGGAGCGGGGGCGTGGCGCGGCCCGGTGGGTCGGCGGCAGCGGCAGGGAGCCGGTCTCGGGGCCGCGGGCGACCGCTCGGTAGGAGCCGGTGGCCGGTGGCCGGCCGGGGCCCACGTCGCCGAGCACGCCGTCGAAGAGGTCCCGGAAGGCGGCGGCCAGCCGCAGGGCGTCGTGCCGAGGCACGCCCGCGCCCACGGACACCTGACGCATGAGCAGCCGGGCGCCCAGCGCGTCGGCGACCTCGGCGAGCACCGCCGGGTCCTCCACCGAGCCGGGATCCGCCAGCACCGCGTCAATCCGCAGGTCCGGGGCGTGCGCCGCCAGCACCTCCAGGTGCGCCTCGGCGGAGAAGCCGTCGGTCTCCCCGCTCTGCGGGGCCAGGTTCAGCACCACGCAGCGCCGGGCCGCCGTCTCGTGCAGGCCGGCGGCCAGCTCCGGGACCAGCAGGTGCGGCAGCACGCTGGTGAACCACGAGCCCGGGCCGAGCACCACCCAGTCCGCCGCCCGCACCGCCTCGACCGCCTCGGCGCAGGCCGGCGGGTCCTCCGGGTGCAGCTGAACCCCGACCACCCGGCCGGCGGTGGTGGCCACCGCCACCTGACCACGGACGGTGGTCAGCGCGGAGGCGTCCTGCGGGTCCAGGCCGAGCACGCTGGCCTCGATGTCCAGCGGCACCGCGGCCATCGGCAGCACCCGCCCGCGCGCGCCGAGCAGCCGGCCCACCCAGTCCAGGCCGGCCACCGTGTCGTCGAGCAGGTCCCACAGCGAGACGATCAGCAGGTTGCCCAGGGCGTGACCGTCCAGCTCACCGCTGGTCTCGAACCGGTGCTGCAGCACGTCCCGCCAGAGCCGGCCCCACTCGCCGTCGTCGCACAGGGCGGACAACGCCATCCGCAGGTCCCCCGGAGGCAGCACGCCGAGCTCCTGGCGCAGCCGCCCGGAGGAACCGCCGTCGTCGGCCACGGTGACCACCGCCGTCAACCGGTCGGTCAGGTGCCGCAGCGCCGACAGCGAGGCGTACAGGCCGTGGCCGCCACCCAGCGCCACCACGGCCGGGTCGGCCCTCACTCGCGCCCCAGGTCACGGTGCCGCACGCTGATCGCCACGCCGGGCGCGGTGAGCAGCTCCTGCAGCTCACCCACCATCGCCACCGAGCGGTGCTTCCCGCCGGTGCAGCCGACCGCGATGGTGACGTGCCGCTTGTTCTCCCGCACGTAGCCGGCCAGCACCGGCTCCAGCGCCCGGGCGTAGCAGGTGATGAACTCCCGGGCGCCCGGCTGGGCCATCACGTAGGAGCGCACCGGCTCATCCCCCCCGGTCAGCGGCCGCAGCTCGGGCACCCAGAACGGGTTCGGCAGGAAGCGCACGTCGGTGACGTGGTCGGCGTCCATCGGCAGGCCGTACTTGAAACCGAACGACATCAACGTGATCCGCAGCTGCGGGGTGCCCTCCTCGCCGAACATCTCACCGAGCGCCCGGGTCAGCTGGTGGATGTTGTAGCCGGAGGTGTCGACCACGGTCTCGGCCCGGGCCCGCAGCTCGGCCAGCATCGCCCGTTCGGACCGGATGCCGTCCAGGATGCCGCCCTCGGCCTGCAACGGGTGCGGGCGCCGGGTGGACTCGAAGCGCCGGACCAGCGCGTCGTCGGTCGCGTCCAGGAAGACCACCCGGGTGTGCAGGCCCTGCCCACGCACGGCGTCGAGGGCCTCGCGCAGGCTGGCGAAGAACGACCCGGCCCGGATGTCGACCACGATGGCCAACCGCGGGGCGCCGTCCCGGGAGTTCTCCCAGAGCCGCACCAGGTGGGCCAGGAGCTGGGGCGGCAGGTTGTCGACCACGTACCAGCCCAGGTCCTCCAGGACGTCGGCCGCGGTCGAACGGCCGGCCCCGGACATGCCGGTGATCACCAGCAGCTCGCGTTCGGCCAGAGGTGTCACGCCGGGATCTCCTTGTGCCGGGGCCGCCGTACCGGCGAGGTCATTCGATGATCTCACCTGTCGCGGTGTCCACGGTGGGCGAGGGCCTGCCGGTGGCCAGCGCCGAGACCACGACCGAGGCCAGCGCCGGGCCGATGCCGGGCACCTGCGCGACCTCGGCCTCGTCGGCGGTCCGCAGCTTCTTGACCGAGCCGAAGTGCTTGAGCAACGCCGCCCTGCGGGCCGGCCCCAGGCCCGGCACGTCGTCCAGGGTGGAGGTGGTCATCGCCTTGCTGCGCCGCTGCCGGTGGTGGGTGATGGCGAACCGGTGTGCCTCGTCGCGCACCCGCTGCAGCAGGTAGAGGCCCTCGCTGGTGCGCGGGAGGATCACCGGGTAGGGGTCATCGGCCACCCAGACCTCCTCGAGCCGTTTGGCCAGCCCGCAGAGGGCGACGTCCTGGACGCCGAGCTCGGCCAGCGCCCGGGCAGCGGCCGCGACCTGGGGCGGCCCGCCGTCGACCACCACCAGGTTGGGCGGGTAGGCGAACCGTCGTGGCCGTCCGGTCTCCGGGTCGATCGGGCCGGAGACCGCCGTCCCGTCCGGTCCGTCGGTGCTGTGGTCGGCCTGGTCGGCCTGGTCGGCCTGGTCGGCCTGGTCGGCCTGGTCGGCCTGGTCGGCGAGGTAGCGCCGGAATCGGCGACTGATCACCTCGTGGATGGACGCGGTGTCGTCGACCCCGTCCTCGCCGCGGATGGTGAACCGTCGGTACTCCGACTTGCGGGGCAAGCCGTCCTCGAAGACGACCATCGAGGCGACCACGTTGGTGCCCTGCACGTGGGAGACGTCGTAGCACTCGATCCGCAGCGGCGCCTCGGGCAGGTCCAGCGCCTGCTGGATCTCCTGCAACGCCAGCGAACGGGTGGTCAGGTCACCGGCCCGGCGGGTCTTGTGCAGGGTCAGCGCGCCCGCCGCGTTGCGGGCGACGGTCTCCATCAGGGCCCGTTTGTCACCCCGACGGGGAACGCGGATCTCCACCCGGGAGCCGCGCAGCCGGCTGAGCCACTCCTCCAGCTCCGACAGGTCCGGCGGGTCGGCCGGCACCAGGACCTCCTTCGGCACCGCCTCGGCGCCGCTCTCGCCGTAGACCTGCTGGAGCAGGTGCTCGACCAGGCCGCCGGTGTCCACCTCCTCCACCTTCTCCACCACCCAGCCACGCTGACCTCGGATCCGGCCGCCGCGGACGTGGAACACCTGGACAGCGGCCTCCAGCTCGTCCTGCGCCAGGGCGAAGACGTCGGCATCGGTGTCGTCGGGCAGCACCACGACCGACTTGGCCATCGCCCGGTTCAGTGCCTCGACGTCGTCCCTGAGTCGTGCGGCGCGTTCGAAGTCCAGCTCGGCGGCGGCCGCCTTCATCTGCTGCTCCAGGGACCGGACGTGCTTCTGCGTCTGGCCGGCCATGAAGTCGCAGAAGTCCTCGGCGATCTGCCGGTGCTGCTCGGGGTCGACGCGGCCCACGCAGGGCGCCGCGCACTTGTCGATGTAGCCCAGCAGGCACGGCCGGCCGATCTGCCCCGAGCGCTTGAACACCCCGTTGCTGCACGTCCGGACCGGGAAGACGCGCAGCAGCAGGTCCACCGTCTCGCGGATGGCCCAGGCGTGGGCGTAGGGCCCGAAGTACCGGGTGCCCTTCTTCTTCGCCCCCCGCATCACCTGTACCCGCGGGAACTCCTCGCCCATCGTGACCGCGAGGTAGGGGTAGGACTTGTCGTCCCGGTACTTCACGTTGAACCGAGGGTCGAACTCCTTGATCCAGGAGAACTCCAGCTGCAGCGCCTCCACCTCGTTGACCACGGTGGTCCACTCCACGGAGGCGGCCGTGGTGACCATGGTCTGGGTGCGGGGGTGCAACGAGGCGGGGTCGGCGAAGTAGGAGTTCAACCGCGAGCGGAGGTTCTTCGCCTTGCCGACGTAGATCACCCGGCGGTGCTGGTCGCGGAACTTGTAGACGCCGGGACTCTCCGGGATCTCCCCGGTGCGCGGACGGTAGGTGGACGGGTCAGCCATCGCGGCGTGCAACGTCGCGCGACGAGCGCGGCTTGTCCGGGTCGGAGTTCACCGGCACGGTGGACCGGGTCGGGCCGACCCCCGCCGCGGCGCTGACCCGCGCGGCCCTGGAAGTCGTCTGCCTCCTGGCCGGTGCCGCCGTGGCGGAGGCCGCTGCGGTGTCTGCCGCCGGTGCCTGCCTCCCGGTCGCCGCCGCCTTGGCCGGCTTCGCCGCCGTCTTGGCCGTCTTGGCCGCGGTCTTGGCGGTCTTGGCCGCGGTCTTGGCGGTCTTGGCCGCGGTCTTGGCGGTCTTGGCCGTCTTGGCCGCCCCGGTGGCCGTCACCGCAGCGTTGCGACCGGTCGGCTGGCCGCCGCCGGGGCCCGCGCCCGCACCTCTGACCCGCTTGGCCGCCCGGGCCGCCGCCAGCCGGCCCATCTCCGGGCCGGGGGTGGTCGGCCGGCTTCCCGGCCGGACCGGGGAGGCCTCGAGCACCGGAGCGAGGAAGCGACCGGTGTGGCTGGCCGGGTCGGCGGCGACCTGCTCGGGCGTACCCTCGGCGACCACGATTCCCCCGCCGTTGCCACCCTCCGGGCCGAGGTCGACCACCCAGTCCGAACTCTTGATCACATCCAGGTTGTGCTCGATGACCAGCACCGTGTTGCCCTTGTCCACCAGCCCCTGCAGGACCAGCAGCAGCTTGCGGATGTCCTCGAAGTGCAGACCCGTGGTGGGCTCGTCCAGCACGTAGACCGTCCGGCCGGTGGAGCGCTTCTGCAGCTCGCTGGCCAGCTTGACCCGCTGCGCCTCCCCGCCGGACAGGGTCGGGGCGGACTGGCCCAGGCGCACATAGCCCAGGCCGACGTCCACCAGCGTGGTCATGTGCCGGGCGATCGCCGGCACCGCACTGAAGAAGTCAGCCGCTTCTTCGATGGGCATGTCCAGCACGTCGGCGATGGTCTTGCCCTTGAAGTGCACCTCCAGGGTCTCCCGGTTGTACCGGGCGCCGTGGCAGACCTCGCACGGCACGTAGACGTCGGGCAGGAAGTTCATCTCGATCTTGATCGTCCCGTCGCCGGAGCAGGCCTCGCACCGGCCGCCCTTGACGTTGAAGGAGAACCGGCCCGGCAGGTAGCCGCGGATCTTGGCCTCGGTGGTCTCGGCGAACAACCGCCGGACGTGGTCGAACACCCCGGTGTAGGTGGCCGGGTTGGACCTCGGGGTACGGCCGATCGGGCTCTGGTCGACGTGCACCACCTTGTCCAGGTGCTCCAGGCCCCGGACGCTCTTGTGCCGGCCGGGCACCTGCCGGGCTCCGTTCAGCTCGTTGGCCAGCACCGTGTAGAGGATGTCGTTGACCAGGGTCGACTTGCCCGACCCGCTCACCCCGGTGACGGCGATCATGCAGCCCAAAGGGAAGGACACGTCGATCCCCCGCAGGTTGTGCTCACGCGCGCCGAGGACGGTGACCTGACGGTCCGGGTCGACCTCCCGGCGGCTGTCCGGGACCGGGATGGACCGACGGCCGGACAGGTACATGCCGGTCAGGGACTCCGGGTGGGACAACAGCTCCGGCACCGGACCGCTGTGCACCACAACGCCGCCGCGCTCGCCGGCGCCCGGGCCGATGTCGACCGCCCAGTCGGCGCTGCGGATGGTGTCCTCGTCGTGCTCGACGACGATCAGGGTGTTGCCGAGGTCACGCAGCCGCGTCAGGGTCTCGATCAGCCGGTGGTTGTCCCGCTGGTGCAGACCGATGCTGGGCTCGTCCAGGACGTACAGCACCCCGACCAGCCCCGAACCGATCTGGGTGGCCAGCCTGATCCGCTGCGCCTCCCCGCCGGACAGGGTGCCGGCGGCGCGGTCCAGGCTCAGGTAGTCCAACCCGACGTCGAGCAGGAACCCCAGCCGGGCGTGGATCTCCTTGAGCACCCGCTCGGCGATCTGCCGCTCCCGGGCGGACAGCTGCAGCGCGCCGAGGAAGTCGGCGGCGTCGGCGATCGGCAGGTGGCAGACGTCCGCGATCGACCGGCCGCCGACCAGCACCGCCAGCGACTCGGGCTTCAGCCGGGTACCGCGGCAGGCCGGGCACGGAATCTCCCGCATGTAGCCCTCGTACCGCTCCCGGCTCCAGTCCGAGTCGGTCTCGGCGTGCCGGCGCTGGACGAACGGGATGGCGCCCTCGAAGCCGGTCGAGTAGGACCGGTCCCGCCCGTACCGGTTGCGGAACCGGACGTGCACCTGGTGGTCATGGCCGTGCAGCACCGCCGTGCGGGCTCGCTCGGGCAGCGCCCGCCATGGCGTGTCGACCGAGAAGCCGAGGTCCTCCCCGAGCGCGCGCAACAGCCGCAGGAAGTAGTCGGCCGAGCCCTGCGCCCACGGTGCGACGGCGCCCTCGGCCAGGCTGCGGTCCTCGTCCGGCACGACCAGCTCCGGGTCCACCTCCAGCCGGGTGCCGATGCCGGTGCAGACCGGGCATGCGCCGTAGGGGTTGTTGAAGGAGAAGCTGCGCGGCTCGACCTCGAAGCTGGTCAGCTGATGGTCGTTGGGGCAGGCCATCTTCTCGCTGAACCGCCGCTCCCGGTCCGGGGAGCCGGCCGGCTCGTCGACCAGGTCGGCCACCATCAGCCCCTCGGCCAGACCCAGCGCCGTCTCGACCGAGTCGGTCAGCCGGCGCTTGCTGCCGGCCTTGACCGAGAGCCGGTCGACCACCACCTCGATGGTGTGCTTGAGCTTCTTCTCCAGCTGGGGCGGCTCGGCCAGCGACACCACCTCCCCGTCCACCCGGGCCCGGGAGAACCCCCGCGACTGCAGGTCCCGGAACAGGTCGGCGTACTCGCCCTTGCGGCCGCGCACCACCGGGGCCAGGACCTGGAAGCGGGTGCCCTCCGGCAGCTCCATCAGCCGGTCCACCACCTGCTGCGGGGTCTGCCGGGTGATCGGCTCGCCGCAGACCGGGCAGTGCGGGCGGCCGGCCCGGGCCCACAGCAGCCGCAGGTAGTCGTAGACCTCGGTGATCGTCCCCACCGTGGAGCGCGGGTTGCGTGAGGTGGACTTCTGGTCGATCGAGACCGCCGGGGAAAGGCCCTCGATGAAGTCCACGTCGGGCTTGTCCATCTGACCCAGGAACTGACGGGCGTAGGCCGACAGCGACTCGACGTACCGGCGTTGGCCCTCGGCGAAGATGGTGTCGAAGGCCAGCGAGGACTTCCCCGAGCCGGACAGACCGGTGAAGACGATCAACGACTCCCGCGGCAGGTCGACGGAGACGTCCTTCAGGTTGTGCTCGCGGGCACCACGGACGATCAGACGGTCGCTCACGACATCCTTCTGCGGCTGGGAGAGGGGATCGCGACCATGCTAGGTGCCCGCACCGACACTCTCGCGCCGAGCACCGGGCCGCGCGGCACCGGCCGGTCCTGCGCCCGGCGGCCGGCTGCGCGACCATGACCGCATGCAGGAGAACCCACGCCCGACCGCCGGCGAGCCCGGCCGTGACCACCCTGGGGAGCACGGCGGGCAGTACACCGGGCAGGTCACCCCCGGCGACCCGTCCGACGTCCGGCTGCTGCCCGGCCTGGCGCTGCGCAAGGTGAGCGTGGGCCCGATGGACAACAACGCCTTCCTGCTCACCTGCCGGGTCACCGGGCAGCAGCTGCTGGTCGACGCGGCCGCGGACGCGCCGCGGCTGCTGCGACTGGTCGAGGAGGGGGCCCAGGACGGTGGGGCCGGCCTGGCCACGGTGGTCACCACGCACCGGCACGCCGACCACACCGGCGCGCTGGCAGAGGTGCTTCAGGCGACCGGCGCCCGGTCTGCTGCGGGGGAGCTGGACGCCGACTCCCTCCCGGTCGCCCCGGACCGGCGGTTGGTGCACGGCGACCAGGTGGCGGTCGGCGACAGCCTGCTCACCGTCGTGCACCTGCGCGGCCACACCCCAGGGTCGATCGCGCTGGTGCTGACCGCCGGCGACGCCGGCGTGCACCTGTTCACCGGGGACAGCCTGTTCCCCGGTGGGGTCGGGAACACCTTCGGCGACCGGGTGGCCTTCGAGCAGCTGCTGGCTGACGTCGAGCAACGGCTGTTCGAGCCCCTCCCGGACTCCAGCTGGGTCTACCCCGGGCACGGCAACGACACCACGTTGGGCGCCGAACGCCCCGAGCTGGGCCGGTGGCGCGAGCGCGGCTGGTGAGCCGGTCGGGTCGGTCCGGGCGCTGTGCCGGCCGGGCCGCTCAGTCCTCGGCGCGCCGGCTGCGGGCCAGGCTGGCCAGGGTGGTCACCCCCAGCGCCAGCACGATGACGGCCAGTGAGAGCCAGATGGGCGGCTCGGGCACCGCGGTGAGCCGGTCCCCGCCGTTGATGAACGGCAGCGTGTTCTCGTGCAGGGCCTGGAGCACCAGCTTGACGCCGATGAAGGCCAGCACCGCCGCGAGCCCGTAGGACAGGTAGACCAACCGGTCGAGCAACCCGCCGAGCAGGAAGTACAGCTGGCGCAGGCCCATCAACGCGAAGACGGTGGCGGTGAAGACGATGAACGGGTCCTGGGTGAGACCGAAGATGGCCGGGATCGAGTCCAGCGCGAACAGCAGGTCGGTGGAGCCGATGGCCAGGAAGACGATGACCATCGGGGTCAGCAGTCGGCGGCCGTCGACATGGGTGCGCAACCGGCTGCCGTCGAAGTCCGGGCTCAGCGGGAGCACCGCACGGGCGCGGCGGATGAGGGCGTTCTCCTTGAACTCATCGGTCTCGTGGTTGCCCTCCCGGGCGAGGTTCACCGCGGTGTAGATGAGGAAGCCGCCGAAGATGAAGAAGACCCAGGAGAAGCGGTCGATCACGGCCGCCCCGAGCAGGATGAACGCCCCGCGCAGGAGCAGCGACATGATGATGCCGATCATCAGGACCTTCTGCTGGTACTCCCGCGGCACCGAGAACCGGCTCATGACGATGACGAATACGAACAGGTTGTCCACGGACAGGCTGTACTCGGTCAGCCAACCGGCGATGAACTGCCCGGCGACGTCGCCGCCGGAGGTCAGCAGCAGCAGGCCGGCGAAGACGAGGGCCAGCGCCACGTAGAAGGCCACCCACAGGCCCGACTCCCGCGCCGAGGGCACGTGCGGACGACGGGTGACCAGGGCCAGGTCCGCCAGCAGCAGGATGCCCAGCACCGCCCCGGTGACGGACTCGAACCATGCGGGCAGCGGCACTTCACCTCCGCGGAGGACGGGGCGACCGGCTCGCTGCCCGGGGCCGGGGCGAGCCGGCGGCCGGGCGGATCGACCCGGCGAGCCTAACCGGGCCCCGCCCCGCCCACCGCCCGGCCCGTCGTGGTCTCAGACCGGGACCGCGGGCCGCGGCGCGCTCAGAGCCGGAACCCGGCCACCGCCCGGCTCAGCTCGGAGCTGGACCGGGCCAGGTCGGCCGCGGTGTCCCGGGTGCCCCCGATCACCTCGGCGGTCTCGTCGGCGACCGAGGCGACGCCGGCGATGTTGCCGGCGATCCGCTGGGAGCCGTCGGCGGCGTCGCCGACCCCACGGTTGATGTCCGCCGTGGTGGCGGTCTGCTCCTCCACCGCGCTGGCGATCGTGGTCTGGTACTCGTTGATCCGGCTGATCACCCCGGCGATGCCCTGGATGGCCCGGCTCGCCTGCCCGGCGTCCTGCTGGATGGTCTCCACTCGCTTGGAGATGTCCTCGGTCGCCCGGGCCGTCTCCTGAGCCAGCTGCTTGACCTCGTCGGCGACCACCGCGAAGCCCTTGCCGGCGTCCCCGGCCCGCGCGGCCTCGATGGTGGCATTCAGCGCCAGCAGGTTGGTCTGCTCGGCGATCGAGGTGATCAGCCGCACGACGTCCCCGATCTCCCGGCTGGAGTCGCCCAGCTTCAGCATCGTCTGGGTGGTCTCCTCGACCGAGCCGACCGCTCCGCCGGCGACCTGCGCCGCCTCGTGGGCGTTGCGGGCGATCTCGGCGATGGAGGTCCCCATCTCCTCCGACCCGGCCGCCACGGACTGCACGTTGCGGGAGACCTCGGCCGCGGCGTCGGCGACCGACCGGGCCTGCGCCGAGGCATCCCGGGAGGCCAGCACCACCCGCTCGGAGACCGTCTCGAGCTGGGTGGCGGACGCGCCGAGCCGCCCGGCGTGCTCGCCGACCGCGCTGAGCACGCCTCGGATGGCCAGCACGGCCCGCCGCAGGGCCTGGTCCATGACGGCGATCTCGTCCGCTCCGGCCCGGCGCTCGTCCTGCGCGCAGACCAAGGTGAGGTCGCCGTCGGCGACCGCCTCCAGGGTGCGGCGTACCGCGCCGAGCCGGCTCACGATGTTCCGGGCGATCAGGGCGGTCACCGCGACCACGGCCGCCGCTCCGGTCACCAGGGCGATGACCAGGGTGAGGATCAGGTGGCTGGCCGCGGACCGGCTGGCGGCCAGGTCAGCCGCCGAGGCCGCGTCGATCGCGTCGGTGGCCTTTCCGACCGCGTCGTCGGTGGCGTTGTTGGCAGCCTGGACGGCGGCGAACTGCGCGCGGCGAGCGGTGGTCTGGTCGGCCACGGCCGCGTCGACGATCTGGCCGATCTGCTGCACGTAGCTGGTGAAGCTGGCCCGCAGGGCGCTCACCTGCGCCTGCAGGGAGGGGGCCAACGGCAGGGCGTCCAGGGCGTCCAGCCGCTCGGTGACCTTGTTCGAGTCGTCGGCCAGCTCGGCCTTCTCGTCGGCGGGCGTGGGCATCAGCAGCGACTTGTAGGCGTCCACCTTGAGCTCACTGGCGCGGGTGTCGAGCTCCCGGATCAGCTTCCCGGCGTGGTCGGTGGTGCTCGCCGACTGCACCTGGGCCTGCATCCCGCCCAGGGCGACGAGCACCGCGCCGGTGTTCACCGCGGCGGCGACCAGCCCGGCGGCGCCGATCGCGATGAGCTTGCTGCGGATGGACAGGCGTGCTGGCGCCACGGGAACCTCCCTGCTCGGGGCCGCGCGGGATCTGCGTCCGGCCTCTTGCTGGAAGATCGGCGCGTACGGCGGCGGGGTTGAGCCCGCCGAACGGGTCAGGCTCCCGCGGCCCGCATCCCCCGCAGCTCCTTCTTCAGGTCCCCGATCTCGTCCCGCAGCCGCGCCGCGAGCTCGAACTGCAGCTCGGCCGCGGCAGCATGCATCTGGTCGTTGAGCTGCTGGATCAGGTCGGCCAGGTCCGAGGCGGGGACCGAGCCCTCGCGGGGACGGCGCCCGCCCTCCCCCGAGCCGGAACGCATCCCCGGCACCGGCGCCTTGCCCCGGCTGCGCTGCCGGCCGGACCCTCCGATCAGCGCCTCGGTGTCCTCGTCCTCGCGCAGGATCAGGTCGGTGATGTCGGCGATCCGCTTGCGCAGCGGCGTCGGGTCCACCCCGTGCGCCACGTTGTAGGCGACCTGCTTCTCCCGGCGCCGGTTCGTCTCGGCGATGGCCCGTTCCATCGACGGGGTGATGGTGTCGGCGTACATGTGCACCGCGCCGGAGACGTTCCGGGCGGCCCGCCCGATCGTCTGGATCAACGAGGTCGCCGACCGGAGGAACCCCTCCTTGTCGGCGTCCAGGATGCTGACCAGCGACACCTCGGGCAGGTCCAGGCCCTCGCGCAGCAGGTTGATCCCGACCAGCACGTCGTACTCGCCCATCCGCAGCTCGCGCAGCAGCTCCACCCGCCGCAGCGTGTCGACCTCGGAGTGCAGGTAGCGCACCCGCACACCCTGCTCCAGCAGGTAGTCGGTGAGGTCCTCGGCCATCTTCTTGGTCAGCGTGGTGACCAGCACCCGCTCGTGGCGCGCCGAGCGCTCCCGGATCTCGGCCAGCAGGTCGTCGATCTGCCCCTTGGTCGGCTTCACGACCACGCCGGGGTCGACCAGGCCGGTCGGGCGGATGATCTGCTCCACGAAGCCGTTCCCGCGGCCGAGCTCATAGTCCCCCGGGGTGGCCGAGAGGTACACGGTCTGCCCGATCCGCTCGAGGAACTCCTCCCACTTCAGCGGCCGGTTGTCCATCGCGCTGGGCAGCCGGAACCCGTGGTCGACCAGGGTGCGCTTGCGCGACATGTCACCCTCATACATCGCCCCGATCTGCGGCACGGTGACGTGCGACTCGTCGATCACCAGCAGGAAGTCCTCGGGGAAGTAGTCCAGCAGCGTGTTCGGCGCGGTGCCCGGGCCTCGGCCGTCGATGTGCCGGGAGTAGTTCTCGATCCCCGAGCAGGATCCGACCTGCCGCATCATCTCGACGTCGTACGTCGTCCTCATCCGCAGCCGCTGGGCCTCCAGCAGCTTGCCCTGCTGCTCCATCTCCGCCAGCCGGTCGGCCAGCTCGAGCTCGATGCCCCGGATCGCGCGCTCCATCCGCTCCGGCCCGGCCACGTAGTGGCTGGCCGGGAAGACGTACATCTCTTTCTCCTCGTTGACCACCTCGCCGGTGAGCGGGTGCAGGGTGTAGATCCGGTCGATCTCGTCCCCGAAGAACTCGATCCGGACGGCCAGCTCCTCGTAGACCGGGATGATCTCCACGGTGTCGCCGCGGACCCGGAAGGTGCCCCGGGTGAAGGCCAGGTCGTTGCGGGTGTACTGCATCTCCACGAACCGGCGTAGCAGCGCGTCGCGCTCGATCTCCTGGCCGACCTTGAGCCGGGCCATCCGGTCGACGTACTCCTGCGGGGTGCCCAGACCGTAGATGCACGACACCGACGCGACCACGATCACGTCCCGGCGGGTGAGTAGCGAGTTGGTCGCGCTGTGCCGCAGCCGCTCCACCTCCTCGTTGATCGAGGAGTCCTTCTCGATGTAGGTGTCGGTCTGCGGGACGTAGGCCTCGGGCTGGTAGTAGTCGTAGTAGGAGACGAAGTACTCCACCGCGTTGTTCGGCAGCAGCTCGCGGAACTCGTTGGCCAGCTGCGCCGCGAGGGTCTTGTTGGGCGCCATCACCAGGGTCGGTCTCTGCACCTGCTCCACGAGCCAGGCGGTGGTCGCCGACTTGCCGGTGCCGGTGGCGCCCAGCAGCACGATGTCCTGCTCCCCGCGCCGGACGCGGTCCGCCAGGTCGGCGATCGCGGTCGGCTGGTCACCGCTGGGGGAGAACTCGGAGACGACCCGGAACGGAGCGACGGTGCGCTGCAGGTCGGTGGTGGGGCGCATGCCTCAACGGTAGGCGCCCCCACCGACAGCCTCACCCCGAACGACGGGCCGCCGGCGACCAGCCCGGTTCCACCGTCCAGCCCCGCTCGAGCGCCCAGGCGTCGGCGAGCCGGTAGGCCTCCCGCACCCACGGCCCCTTGCCGGTGGTGTACTCGGCCACCGTGCGCCCCGCCCAGGCCAGCTTGAGCTGGTGGTACTCGGCGGCGTGCTCCGGGTGCGCCCGCAACCAGTCCCGGAACAGGACCTGGTGCCTGGCCGTCCAACCGGCCGGCCGCACGTGCAGGTCGACCGGGCGCCCCGGGTCGGCCGTGCCGAACCGCAGCGTCGGCACCTGGACCAGGCCGCCGGCCGGGCCGGGCTCCTCGTCCCACCACCGGCCCGGCACCGGCGCTAGCCCCGCCTCGGCCAGCGCTGCGGTCAGCTCCGGGCCGGCCACCTCCTCGCCCGTCACCAGCTGCAGGTCCAGCACGTCCCTGGCGGGAAGCCCGGGGACGGCGGTGGACCCGACGTGCCACAGGCCCAGCGCCCGACCTGACACCGCCCGGGCGATCCGGGCCAGCTGACGGGCGGCCTGCTCCGGCCAGGTCGGGTCCGGCCGGCTCACCACGGCCCGGTCGGGCTGGGGCGCCGGCCGCCCGGCGTTCAGGTTGCGCTCGAAGGGCAGCAGCCGGAACCGGTGCAGCCGGTCCACCGCGGCGAGCAGCAGCGCGGCGTCCCCCGAGTTGTCCAGCCACACGTCGGCCACCGCCCGACGGCGGGTGTCGTCGGCCTGCGCCCGGACCCGCGCGGTCGCGTCGTCGGCGGACATCCCGCGGGTGGCGACCAGCCGCCTGACCCGCTCGTGCTCCGGGGCACCGACCACGACGACCAGGTGGTAGCCGGCAGCCAGACCGTTCTCGACCAGCAACGGCACGTCGTGCACCAGGATGGCGCGTGGGTCCGCGGCAGCGGCCAGCTCCTCGGTCATCCGGGCCACCCGCGGGTGCACGATCGCGTTCAGCCGGGCCAGGGCCTGTCGGTCACCGAACACCGCCGTGGCCAGCGCCGACCGGTCCAGGCGGCGGTCCGGCTGCAGGACGCCGGTCCCGAACGCGGCCACCACCTCGGCCAGGCCCGCGCTGCCCGGCTCGAGCACCCGGCGGGCGAGCTGGTCGGCGTCCAGCACGGTCGCGCCCAGCTCGGACAGCCGGGCGGCGACCGTCGACTTCCCGGCGCCGATCCCGCCGGTCAGGCCCACCCGCAGCATCCGGACATCCTGGCAGGGCGCGCTACCGGCGGCCCGGCGGCATCACCCGGGCCCGGCGCGGCTGGACCCTCAGTAGGCGCCCTCGCTGCGCAGCACGGCGCCCACGGTCCGGGCGATGATGACGATGTCGGTGCCCAGGGTCCAGTTCTCGACGTAGCCCAGGTCGAGCCGGACGCTCTGCTCCCAGCTCAGGTTGGACCGGCCGGACACCTGCCAGAGACCGGTGATCCCCGGCCGGACCAGGAGCCGGCGCCGGACGTCGTGCGGGTAGCGCGCCACCTCCCCGGGCAGCGGCGGCCTGGGACCCACCAGGGACATCGCCCCGGTCAGCACGTCGAACAGCTGCGGCAGCTCGTCCAGGGAGTAGCGGCGCAGCACCCGGCCCAGCGGGGTGACCCGGGGGTCGTGCTCCATCTTGAACAGCAGCCCGTCGGCGCGGTCGTTCAGGTGCGCCAGCTCCTCCTGCCGGTGCTGGGCGTCGGCGAACATCGACCGGAACTTGTGCATGGTGAACGGCCGCCCGTACCGGCCGATCCGCTCCTGCCGGAACAGCACCGGCCCGGGCGAGGTGCACCGCACGGCCACGGCCACGGCCAGCAGCAGGGGTGAGAGGCCGACGACCGCGAGCAGGCACAGGGCGTAGTCGAGGCCCAGCTTGGCCACCCGGCGCAGGCCGGTGAACTCCGGCTCCTCGATGTCGACCACCGTGACCCGACCCGCGGTCCGTACCTGCAGCCTGGGCACGGCCACCTCGGCGATCCGGGGTGAGACCAGCAGCTGGATGCCGCTGCCCTCCAGGTCCCAGGAGAGCCGGCGCAGGTCCTCCTCGCTGACATCGGACCAGGCGGTGATCAGCACCGTGTCCGCACCGGCGGCGGCCACCACGGTCCGCACCTCCCCCGGGGTGCCCAACACCGGCACGCCCTCGACCGCGCCGTCCCTGCTCCGGCCGATGCAGGCCGCCACCACCAGCAGACCGGCCTCCGGAGCGGCCCGGGTGGCGCGGACCAGCTCGGCCACCGACCGCTCCAGTCCCACCGCGACGACCCGCTGGCAGGCCAGGCCGTTGCGGCGCAGCTCGTGCAGGACCCGGCGGGCGCCGAACCGGCCGACCAGGACGAGCACGAACGCGGTGGGCACGGTCAGCACGGCGGCATCGCGCAGGACCGCTGAACCGGTGGCCAGGGCTGCCGTGGAGACCGCGGCCATCGACAGCACGCCGCTGGAGAGCACCCGCCGGTACTCGGTGACCCCGTGCCCGATCACCCGGTGCTGGTAGGCGCGGGCCACGACCAGGACCAGGACCAGGACGGGGGCGAGGACCAGCAGCTCGCCGACGGAACCAGTGGCCGGCCCCGGCCCGGGGTGCCCCCAGACCGCCAGCTGGTGCCGGGCCAGGACGGCGACGACCGCGGCCACCAGGTCGGCCAGCAGCAGCCACCGCGTGTAGCGGCTGCGCCACTGCGGCCGCACCCGAGCTCCCGAGACCGGGACCGCGTAGTCGCGGGGAGGGGAACCGAAGCGTCCGGCTGCCGCGTCCTGGTCGGCCTGGACCGCGCGGACCGCGCTGATCTTGGCGGCCAGGGCGGACGGGTGCGGGTCCGCCGCCGCACCGCGGGCCCGATCCGCGGTCGAGTCCACCTGAGCTCCTCCTACCGCCGACCATGTCCGGGCCGTTGGCGTCCCGGCCCCTGGTCTGCCTCCTCGGCAGACCGGCCGGCAACCTTGAGCCCGCGCGAGGAAAGCCCGCGGGGCCCGGCACCTGTCGGTGCCGGGCCCCGCGGGCCGATGTGCTCCTGGTCGTCCGACCGGGCGGACCGGTCAGAAGCCGCCGGTCAGCTTCTCGCGGAGAGCGGCCAGCGCCTCGTCCGAGGCGAGGGTGCCCTCGTTGGACTGGCTGTCGGAGCGGTAGCTCGACGGCGACCCGCTCGGAGCCGGCGTCGAGGACGTCGAGGCAGCAGCCGACTCGGTGCTGCGGGCCTCGACCTCGGCCTGCGCCGCATCCACGATCTGCTTCTGGTGGGCCTCCCACCGGGCGTGGGCCTCGGCGTACTGCCGCTCCCACTCCTCGCGCTGGGACTCGTACCCCGGCAGCCACTCGTTCGTCTCGGGGTCGAAGCCCTCGGGGTACTTGTAGTTGCCGCCCTCGTCGTACTCGGCCGCCATCCCGTACAGGGTGGGGTCGAAGTCCTCGGCGCCGCCGACGCCGCCCTCGTTGGCCTGCTTGAGGGACAGCGAGATCCGACGACGCTCCAGGTCGATGTCGATCACCTTGACGAAGATCGGGTCGTTGACCTGCACGACCTGCTCCGGCACCTCGACGTGGCGCTCGGCCAGCTCGGAGATGTGGACCAGACCCTCGATGCCCTCGTCCACCCGGACGAAGGCGCCGAACGGGACCAGCTTGGTGACCTTGCCCGGCACCACCTGGCCGATGGCGTGGGTGCGGGCGAACTGCTGCCACGGGTCTTCCTGGGTGGCCTTCAGGGACAGCGACACGCGCTCGCGGTCCATGTCGACGTCGAGCACCTCGACGGTGACCTCCTGGCCGACCTCCACGACCTCGCCCGGGTGGTCGATGTGCTTCCAGGAGAGCTCGGAGACGTGCACCAGGCCGTCCACGCCGCCCAGGTCCACGAAGGCCCCGAAGTTGACGATCGAGGAGACCACCCCGGAGCGGACCTGGCCCTTCTGCAGGGTCTGCAGGAAGGTCTGGCGCACCTCGGACTGGGTCTGCTCCAGCCATGCCCGGCGGGACAGGACCACGTTGTTGCGGTTCTTGTCCAGCTCGATGATCTTGGCCTCGATCTGCTTGCCGACGTACGGCTGCAGGTCCCGGACCCGGCGCATCTCGACCAGCGAGGCCGGCAGGAAGCCGCGCAGCCCGATGTCCAGGATCAGACCGCCCTTCACGACCTCGATCACCGTGCCGGTGACCACGCCGTCCTCGTCCTTGATCTTCTCGATCTGCCCCCAGGCGCGCTCGTACTGGGCGCGCTTCTTGGACAGGACCAGGCGGCCCTCCTTGTCCTCCTTCTGGAGGACCAGGGCCTCGACCTCGTCGCCGACGGTGACCACCTCGTTGGGGTCGACGTCGTGCTTGATCGAGAGCTCACGCGAGGGGATGACACCCTCGGTCTTGTAGCCGATGTCGAGCAGCACCTCGTCGCGGTCGACCTTGACGATCACGCCGGAGACGATGTCTCCGTCGTTGAAGTACTTGATGGTCTCGTCGATGGCGGCGAGGAAGTCCTCTGCGCTACCGATGTCGTTGACCGCGACCTGGGGGGTGCGCGTCTGCTCGGCCGTCGTGATGGTCATGAAGTAGGGGCTCCGTTGCGGACAGGGATCGTTGGGCTTGTCGGACAGCACCGAACGCGCACGCAACCGGGAAGCCCCGAGTCGTTGGCCGCAGCCGGCAGGAGGGTGACACACCCAGAACCGGCGACCAGTCGGATCGAAGACGAACACAGTCCGCGCACATACGCGCGCCACCGTCCAGACTAGCCCGCCCGGTCCTGGGGGGTCAAAGCGGTCGCACCGGCCGACCATGCCCGCCGGCGCGCTCGGGGATGACGCGCTCGGGGATGATGGGCGGATGCAGCAGTCAGCCGGCGCGCAGCCGTGGTTCGGGGCGGGCTACCGACCGGCCGGCCGGGCCGAGACCGTCCGGGCCAACCGGGCGTGGTGGGACGGCCAGGCCCGGGCCTACCACGCCGAGCACGGCGCCTTCCTGGGCCAGGACCGGTTCATCTGGTGCCCCGAGGGGCTGGACGAGCAGGACGCCCGGCTGCTCGGGGACGTCGCGGGGCTGCGGGTGCTGGAGGTGGGGGCGGGCTCGGCGCCCTGCTCGCGCTGGCTGGCCGGGCAGGGCGCGCAGCCGGTGGCCGTCGACCTGTCGGCCGGGATGCTGAGCTGCGCCGGCCCGGACGGCCCGGCCCGGCTGGTGGCCGACGCGCGGGCCCTGCCGTTCGCCGACGCCAGCTTCGACCTGGCCTGCAGCGCCTATGGAGCGGTGCCGTTCGTGGCCGACCCGGAGCTGGTGATGCGGGAGGTGGCCCGGGTGCTGCGGCCCGGCGGGCGCTGGGTGTTCTCGCTGACCCACCCGATCCGCTGGGCCTTCCCGGACGACCCCGGCCCCGGCGGCCTGACCGCCAGCCGCTCCTACTTCGACCGGACCCCGTACGTGGAGACCGACGACGAGCAGGTCACCTACGCCGAGCACCACCGCACGCTGGGTGACCGGATCCGCGACGTGGTCGGGGCCGGTCTGGTCCTGGACGACCTGGTCGAGCCGCCGTGGCCGGCCGGCCACACCCGGACCTGGGGCGGCTGGAGCCCGTTGCGGGGCCGGCTGCTGCCGGGCACGGCCATCTTCCTCACCCACCGCCCCGGCTGACCGGGCCTGACCGGGCCGGCCGGTGGCCGGCCTCGCCCGCCGCCCTCGTCCGACCGCCTCGCCCGCCGGGGTCTCAGTGCCCGGCCTCGTGCCAGGAGGAGCCGACCCCCACGCTGACCTCCAGCTCCACCGCGAGCGCGGCGGCGCCGGCCATCTCGCGCCGGACCAGCGCCTCGACCTGCTCCCGCTCCCCCGCGGCGACCTCCAGCACCAGCTCGTCGTGCACCTGCAGCAGCAGCCGGCTGCCCAGGCCCTGCTCGGCCAGCGCCCGGTCCACCGCCAGCATCGCCACCTTGATGATGTCGGCCGCCGAGCCCTGGATCGGGGCGTTCAGCGCCATCCGCTCAGCCATCTCGCGCCGCTGGCGGTTGTCGCTGGTCAGATCGGGCAGGTAGCGACGCCGACCCATGATGGTCTCGGTGTAGCCGTCCCGGCGGGCGACGTCGACGATCCCGCGCAGGTAGTCCCGGACCCCACCGAAGCGCTCGAAGTACTCCTCCATCAGGCCCCGCGCCTCCTCGACCGGGATGGTCAGCTGGCGGGAGAGCCCGAAGGCGGACAGGCCGTAGGCGAGGCCGTAGGACATCGCCTTGATCTTGGACCGCATCGCCGGGGTCACCTCGGCCGGGGCGACCGAGAACACCCGCGAGCCCACGAACCGGTGCAGGTCCTCCCCGGAGCGGAAGGCCTCGATCAGGCCCTGGTCACCGGACAGGTGGGCCATGATCCGCATCTCGATCTGGGAGTAGTCGGCGGTCAGCAGGCAGTCGTAGCCCTGACCCACCACGAAGGTCTCCCGGATCCGCCGGCCCTCCTCGGTGCGGATCGGGATGTTCTGCAGGTTCGGGTCGGTGCTGGACAGCCGGCCGGTGGCCGCGATCGTCTGCTGGTAGGTGGTGTGGATCCGACCGTCGTCGGCCACCGACTTCAGCAGTCCCTCCACGGTCTGGCGCAGCCGTGAGGCGTCCCGGTGCCGGAGCAGGTGCAGCAGGAACGGGTGCTCGGTGCGGGTGTACAGATCGGCCAGCGCCTCGGCGTCCGTCGTCCACCCGGTCTTGGTGCGCTTCGTCTTGGGCATCTGCAGGTCCTCGAACAGGACGACCTGCAGCTGCTTGGGCGAACCCAGGTTGATCTCCTGGCCGATCACCGCGAAGGCCTGGCCGGCGGCGTCCTGCACGGCCGCCGCGAAGTAGGCCTCGAGGTCGGAGAGCCGGCCGACGTCCACCGCCACCCCGGCGCTCTCCATCCGGCCCAGCAGACCGACCAGCGGCAGCTCCACCTGCTCCAGCAGCCTGGTCTGCCCGCGCTCGTCCAGCTCCCCGCGCAGGTCGGCGGCCAGGTCCAGGACGGCGCGAGCCCGGACCATGGCCGGCTCCGCGTCGTCGCCCTGCCCGACGTCCAGCGTGAGCTGGCCGGAGTCAGGGGTGTCGGCCCGCAGCTCGCGGCCCAGGTGGCGCAGCGCCAGGTCGGCCAGGTCGTAGCTGCGCTGGTCGGGGCGGGACAGGTAGGCCATCAGCGCGGTGTCGGCCACCACACCCTGCACCGGCAGGCCACGGCTGCGCAGCGCGGCCAGCGGGCCCTTGGCGTCGTGCAGCACCTTGGCGGCGCCCGGGTCGCCCAGCCAGGCGGCGAGCACGGCAGTGTCCTGCTCGGCGGCCTCGACCAGGTCCAGGTAGCCGCCGACCCCGTCCGCGCCGGCCAGGGCCAGGCCGGTCGCGTCCCCCGCTCCGGCCGACCAGGTGCCGACCACGTGCAGACCCACGGCGCCCCGGGCGTGGGCCGTCAGCCAGGCCTTCAGCTCCCCCGGCGCCAACCGGGAGCCGTCGACCTCGAAACCGCCCTCGGCCTCCGGCTGCGGCGCCGAGAGCGTCTCGAACAGCCGGTCCCGCAGCACCCGGAACTCCAGACCGTCGAAGACGCGGTGCACCTCCTCGCGGTTCCAGGACACCGCCTTCAGGTCCTCGATGCCCAACGGCAGGTCCAGGTCGTCCACCAGCCGGTTCAGCTGCCGGTTGCGGATCACCCCCTCCAGGTGGTCGCGCAGCGACTGGCCGGCCTTGCCCCCGATCGACCCGGCCGCGGCGATCACGCCGTCGAGGTCGCCGTACTGGCCGATCCACTTGGCCGCGGTCTTCGGCCCGACGCCCGGCACCCCCGGCAGGTTGTCGCTGGTCTCCCCGACCAGGGCGGCCAGGTCGGGGTAGCGCTCGGGCGGGACGCCGTACCGGGTCTGGACCACCTCGGGGGTCATCCTGGTCAGCTCGGAGACCCCGCGCACCGGGTACAGCACGGTCACCGAGTCGCTGACCAGCTGCAGCGAGTCACGGTCCCCGGTGGAGATCAGCACCTCCAGACCGGCCCGGCTGGCCCGGGTGGTCAGCGTGGCGATCACGTCGTCGGCCTCGAACCCCTCCTTCTCCAGCACCGGGATCCGCAGCGCCGCCAGCACCTCCTTGACCAGAGCGACCTGCCCGGAGAACTCCGAGGGGGTGCTGGAGCGGTTGGCCTTGTAGTCGGCGTAGGCCTCGCTGCGGAAGGTCTGCCGGGAGACGTCGAAGGCGACCGCGACGTACTCGGGCGCCTCGTCCCGCAGCACGTTGATCAGCATCGACGTGAACCCGTAGACCGCGTTGGTGTGCTGGCCGGTGCTGGTGCTGAAGTTCTCCACCGGCAGGGCGAAGAAGGCTCGGTAGGCCAGCGAGTGGCCGTCCACCAGAAGGATCCGCGGGCGCCCGGAGCCGGACCGAGCCGGGGCCGGGGAGGAGGCGGTGCGGCGGCGGGTGGCTGGGACTGCGCCTGCTGCTGGGGTCACCGCCCCAGCCTATGGGCGGGCCCCGACACCCGCGGCGGGCGAGCGGCGGGTCAGACGGCGGGCCGGTCGGGGCCCCGGGTGGCCGGTCAGCCGGCGGTGCCGGCGCGAGCCCGGTCCCGCAGCGAGCGTCGCCGGTTGAGCACCTCCTGCAGCGCCGGCTGGCGGGACGGGCCGGTCAACCGGCGGCGCAACGCCGCCGTGCTGCTCATCCGCCGGACCACGATCGGCGCGAACCCCAGCCGGGCGTAGAACCGGTGCGTCTCCCGGGCCGTCGGTGAGACCGAGCTGACCACCCGTTCGGCCCCCTCGCGCTCGGCCAGCCCGACGCACGCCGTGAGCAGCGCCCGGGCCACGCCCCGGCGGCGCATCGACTGGGTCACCCACAGGTGGTCCACCTGCAGGAGACGCGCGTCGGACAGCACCGACATCGGGGCCAGCCGGCTGACCACGTACCCGGCCGCCCGGCCGTCCACGTCGGCCAGGTGGACCTGGACCGACCCGTCGGCCAGCGACTCCAGCAGCCGGGGGCGCAACGTCTCCGGGGCCGGCCCGACGAAACGGTCACCGCGGTCCAGCTCCTGACGGGCCAGGGCCCACAGGGTCATCAGCTCCTCGACGTCCGCGACGGTGCCACGACGGACCTCGACCGGGGGACGGGGCACCGGACCTCCTCGTGTGCGGGTATGCCGACCGGCGGGGCCGGTGCGCAAGACCTGGATGGTGGAACCAGGGCACGCGGGCCCCCGGTGGCGAACTGTACGACGCGGCCGACGGAGGCCGGAAGAGGCAGAACGGCCCAGCGGTGGCCCCACCCACTCTGCCACCCCGAGCGCCCGCACCGGGCGTTGACCGGGCAGTGACCGGGCGGCCACAGACCGCTGCCCGGCGCGTCAACCCGGGGGGTACGGCGTGCTGAACGACCATTACCTGTGACATGCAGCCGCTATGCTCCGCGGCCAGTGACCTGAACCCCGCCGGGTGGGGTGGACCGCACCCCGCCCACCCCCGCATGCATCAGGGCGGCCGCCCACGGCGTCCACCACCACCTCCACCACCTTCACCTCCACCTCCACCCGAGGCTCACCCACCGAGGAAAGGGGCCCGACCTCGTGTCAGCACGATGGGCTCGACCGATCCTGGCCGCGATGGCCGTCGTCCTGGCCCTGCTGGTCGGCGCCCCGGCGGCCTGGGCCGCCGGCGAGGCGCTGCAGGGGACGCTGCGCTACGAGGGCAAACCGGTCTCCGGCGTGGTGATCAGCGCCAGCAACGACCAGGGCTTCTCCCAGCAGGCCACCTCCGACGGGCAGGGCCGGTGGAAGATCCCGGTGCCCGGGACCGGCCAGTACACGGTGCGGCTGGACACCTCGACCCTGCCCAAGGGCGTGGACCTGCGCTCGACGGCCCGCAACCCGCTGGACGTGAGCGTGAACGGCGGCCAGGAGAAGACGGCGCTGTTCGCCCTCGGGGTCTCGACCAGGCAGGTGGAGAGCCAGGCCGACCAGGCGCTGAACCGGTTCGCCGCCGGGCTGCGGTTCGGGCTGCTGATCGCGCTCGCCGCGGTCGGACTGTCGCTGATCTTCGGCACCACCGGGCTGACCAACTTCGCCCACGGCGAGCTGGTCACCTTCGGCGCCGTCATCGCCTGGATGCTGAACGTCACGCTCGGGCTGCCGTTGATCCTGGCCGCGGCGCTGACCCTGGTCATCTCCGGCGCCGCCGGCTGGGCCCTGGACGCCGGGCTGTGGGCACCGCTGCGACGACGCGGCACCGGCCTGATCGCGATGATGATCGTCTCGATCGGGCTGTCCATCCTGACCCGCTACACCATCCTGTACTTCTTCGACGGCACCACGAAGTCCTATGCCGACACCCAGGGCCAGACCGCGATCGGTCCCGGCCCGATCACGCTCACCGCGCTGGACTACTTCAGCATGGGGCTGTCCGTGGTGATCCTGATCGCCATGGCCTGGTTCCTGCTGCGAACCAGGATCGGGAAGGCGACCCGCGCCGTCTCGGACAACCCGGCCCTGGCCTCCGCCTCCGGGATCGACGTCGACCGGGTGATCCGGATCGTCTGGGTGACCGGTGCCGCGCTGGCCGGCCTGTCCGGGGTGCTGCTGGGGATCGCCCAGCAGGTGAACTGGCAGATGGGCTTCCAGATCCTGCTGCTGGTCTTCGCGGCGGTGACCCTGGGCGGGCTGGGCACCGCGTTCGGCGCCCTGGCCGGGTCGCTGGTCGTGGGCCTCTTCGTGGAGATGTCCACCCTGGTCATTCCCTCGGAGCTGAAGAACGTCGGGGCCCTGGCCATCCTGATCGTGATCCTGCTGGTGCGGCCCCAGGGCATCCTGGGCCGCGCGCAGCGGGTCGGTTGAGCGGACGGAGCGAGACCCATGGACTGGGGACAGATCTTCAGCGGGGCGATCGCCTCCGCCATCGGCGTCGAGACGGTGGTCTACGGACTGGCCGCCATCGGGCTGAACGTGCAGTTCGGCTACACCGGCCTGCTCAACTTCGGCCAGGCCGCCTTCCTGGCGGTGGCCGCCTACGGCATCTCGATCGCGGTGGCCACCAGCGGGCTCAGCTTCTGGTGGGGGATCCTGTTCGGCCTGCTCGCCGCGGTCATCCTCGCCGTCCTGCTCGGCATCCCGACCCTGCGGCTGCGGGCGGACTACCTGGCGATCGTCACCATCGCCGCAGCGGAGATCGTCCGGCTCGTGGTGCGCTCCACTGCGCTGGCCGGGGTCACCGGCGGGTCGAACGGGCTGACCGGGTTCGCGCAGGGGTTCTACAACCTGTCCCCGCTGCCGGATGGCCGGTACGGGATCGGCAGCGTGGACTTCTCGGCCCGGGAGACCTGGGTGCTGATCGTGGGCTGGTGCCTGGTGGCGATCGCCATGCTGGTCACCTGGCTGCTGATGCGCAGCCCCTGGGGGCGGGTGCTCAAGGGCGTCCGGGAGGACGAGGACGCCGTCCGCAGCCTGGGCAAGAACGTGTACCTGTACAAGATGCAGGCGCTGATCATCGGCGGCATGCTGGGCAGCCTGGGCGGGTTCGTCTTCGCCCTGGCCCGGGCCGCGGTGCAGCCGGAGAACTACGGCACCGAGCTGACCTTCTTCGTCTACACGATCCTGCTGCTCGGCGGCGCCGCCCGGGTGTTCGGCCCGATCGTCGGCGCGGCCATCTTCTGGGTCCTGCTGCAGCTCACCTCGGGCATCCTGGGCGGCGCTTTCGCGGCCGGCTACATCCCGCACTGGCTGATGAGCCAGTCCTACCAGGTGGGCGTGGTCCGGTTCATGCTGGTCGGCCTCGGCCTGATGCTGCTGATGATCTTCCGCCCGCAGGGCATCTTCGGTGACCGGCGCGAGCTGGCCCTGGACGCCCGATGATGGACGCCGGACAAGAGAGGACCACGATGAGGGCAGGTGCGTCGCGGTGAGCGAGGTCGGCGAGCTGACCCCCCGCAAGGCGGCGGCCACCGCCGCCCTGGCCGGGGCCGAGCGGACCCCGGGTGCGGCCAAGCCGGACCCGATCCTGGTGGCCGACCGGGTGGTCCGGCGGTTCGGCGGGGTCACGGCGGTCGAGGTCGAGCACGTGGAGATCCAGCGCGGTGCGATCACCGCGCTGATCGGGCCGAACGGGGCGGGCAAGACGACGTTCTTCAACCTGCTGACCGGCTTCGACCGCCCGGACGAGGGCCGGTGGACGTTCAACGGCCGCTCGCTGGCCCGGGTGCCCGCCTACAAGGTGGCCCGGCTGGGCATGGTCCGCACGTTCCAGCTGACCAAGGCGCTGTCCCGGCTGACGGTGCTGGAGAACATGCGGCTGGGCGCCAAGGACCAGCGCGGCGAGGGCCTGCTGTCGGCCATGCTGAAACCGCTGTGGCGGGCGCAGGAGCAGGCCAACACCGAGCGCGCGCACGAGTTGCTCGCCCGCTTCAAGCTCGACACCAAGGCGGGCGACTTCGCCGGCAGCCTGTCCGGGGGCCAGCGCAAGCTGCTGGAGATGGCCAGGGCGCTGATGAGCGAACCCGAGATGGTGATGCTCGACGAGCCGATGGCCGGGGTCAACCCGGCCCTCACCCAGTCCCTGCTGGGGCACGTCAAGGACCTGCGCGAGCAGGGCATGACGGTCCTGTTCGTCGAGCACGACATGGACATGGTGCGGGACATCGCCGACTGGGTGCTGGTCATGGCCCAGGGCCGGCTGGTGGCCGAGGGGCCACCGGAGTCAGTGATGGGCGACCCGGCCGTGATCGACGCCTACCTCGGCGCGCACCACGACGCCTCGCTGCTGGCCGACCCCGACGCCGACCCCGACACCGACCTGGGCGCCCGGCTCGAGCAGCCGCCCACCACCCCGGAGGAGAGCCGATGAGCAGCACCGCCCCGCCGTCCGGCGACCTGGACCGCAGCGCGCACCTGGCCGCGGCCGGCGAGGCGGTGATGCGCGCCGACGAGCTGGTCGCCGGGTACCTGCCCGGGGTCAACATCCTCAACGGCTGCGACCTGTACGTGCGCAGCGGCGAGCTGGTCGGCATCATCGGGCCGAACGGGGCAGGGAAGTCCACCCTGCTCAAGGCCCTGTTCGGGCTGGTCAAGGTCCGGTCCGGGTCGGTGACCCTGAAGGGGCAGGACATCACCGGCCTGCGGGCCAACCGGCTGGTCAGCCAGGGTGTCGGCTTCGTCCCGCAGACCAACAACGTCTTCCCCTCCCTGACCATCGAGGAGAACCTCCAGATGGGGGCCTACCAGGCGCCCTCCCGGTTCACCGAGCGGTTCGACTTCGTGACCTCGCTGTTCCCCGCGCTCGGCCAGCGCCGCAAGCAGCGGGCCGGGTCGCTGTCCGGCGGGGAGCGGCAGATGGTGGCGATGGGTCGGGCCCTGATGATGGAGCCGTCGGTCCTGCTGCTCGACGAGCCGTCCGCCGGGCTGTCACCGGCCATGCAGGACGAGGTGTTCGTCCGGACCAGGGAGATCAACAAGGCCGGGGTCTCGGTGATCATGGTGGAGCAGAACGCCCGCCGGTGCCTGCAGATCTGCGACCGCGGCTACGTGCTGGACCAGGGCCGCAACGCCTACACGGCCAGCGGCCGGGACCTGCTGCACGATCCCAAGGTGATCGAGCTGTACCTGGGCACGCTGGCCAAGTCCTGACCCGCGGGTCGCCCCGAGCCGGGTTCAGACGCCCGGCTCGCTGGCCACCCGCCCGGTCCGGACCGCCTCGACCAGCGCCGCGTGATCGCGCTCGGTCTGGTCGGCGTAGGCCCGGGCGAACCTGACCATGGCCCGGTCCAGCGCTCCCCCGCCGCCCACGTAGCCCGCGATCATCGACGCGCCGCTGGTCCGGGCGTGCCCCTTGGCCAGCAGCCGCCCGGCGATCCCGGCGTACTCGGCGAACGCGGCCGGCCCGATCGAGGACAGTGCCAGCGCCCCCTTCATGTTCCGGAACTGCCGGACGTAGAACTGACGGCCCTGCACCGTGGTCCAGCCCAGCAGCGGGTCGCTGACCGTCTGAAGGGCCTGCTGGTACTCCACCACGCGCTGCCCCTGGTGCTCGTGCCAGGCGTTCTGGCCGTGCACGAAGGGGGCCACCACCGACCGGCGGGCCTGCTTGAGCTGCAGGAAGAGCACGTCGTCGGGGCTGCTGCCCTCGCACAGGGCCACGTAGGCGCGCAGCCCGACGCTGCCCACACCCACCACCTTGTGCGCCAGGTCGACCAGCGTGTAGCCGCCGAGCAGCCGCCGCCAGTGCGGGGCCAGGGTGGTCAGGTAGGCGTCAAGCGCCTCGCCGAGGGCGGCGGCGTGGGCGGCGTCGAGGCGGGTGATCAGCGGCGGCTCCTCCACGATCCGCCGGCCGCCCTCGGCGTCCTGCTCGGTGAACCGGGGCAGCGCACGGTCGGAGGTCTTGGTCCGGGCCCGGCCGGCCGCCCTGCCGATGGCCTCCCGGAGCTCGTCG
The DNA here is from genome assembly GCA_963821825.1 of uncultured Actinomycetota bacterium. Taxonomy (GTDB): domain Bacteria; phylum Actinomycetota; class Actinomycetes; order Actinomycetales; family Kineosporiaceae; genus CAWGFD01. Next base: position 2,235,366 of record CAWGFD010000002.1, on the reverse strand, counting down.
TCGTGGGCCAGCCCGAGCAGCCGGCCGGTGTCCAGCGGCTCGTACGAGCGGGCCAGCAGCGGCTGCTCGGCCAGCCGCCGGACGGCGTCCCGGTAGGAGGCCGAGCAGCACGTCACCGCGTCGGCGCACTGCTGCTCGCTGAGGCCGTTCTGCCGACCCGCCACCCAGCTGCTGGCGGCCATCCGGCGCAGGTCCCACTCCCAGGGCCCCGGATGGGCCTCGTCGAAGTCGTTCAGGTCGAGCACCAGCTCGCGCTCGGGCGAGCCGTAGAAGCCCACGTTGCCGATGTGCGCGTCGCCGCAGATCACCGGGGTGATCCCGGTGGCCGGCAGTCCGGCGCAGTCGGCGGCCATCACGATCGCCGAGCCGCGCAGGAAGCCGTAGGGCGAGGCGGCCATCCGGCCCACCCGGACCGGTACCAGCCAACCCTCCCGGCCCCGGTGGGAGCGCTCGACCAGGGCCACCGGGTCGTCCCGGTCGTCCGCCGGCGCCCAGTCGCCCAGCTGCGAGCGCTTCACCCGGCCGCGCATCGCCCGGCCCATCCGGTAACGCTCGGCCCGGGGCACGGCACGGTCCCGCAGGGTCAGGTAGGGCTGCGCCGGCGCGTCGGCCAGCACCAGGTGGGGCATCGTCATGGGGCCATCGTGGCCCGAACCGGCCCGGCGATGCGCAAGGACCCCGTGACGGCGCGCGTCACGGGGTCCTTGCGGTGGCATCCGCTCACCGCGCTCCGGTCACAACGAGCCGGACTGCGCCTCCAGGAACGTGTAGGTGTTGTCCTGGCCGTACTGGTAGATGCCGATCGTCGCCTTGGACGGGTCGCCCTTGTCGGAGAACTCGACCGGGCCGGAGATCCCGTCGTAGTCGATGTCGGTGCCGGCGTCGATCAGCTTCTTGCAGGCCGCGAACGAGGTGCACTTGGTGCCGCCCTCGGAGACGTCCTGCATGTGCTTGGCGACCTCGGTGCCGGCGTCCGACTTGGCCTCCTCGGCCGCCAGCGCGACCAGGGTGACCGCGTCGTAGGACTCGGGCGCGTAGGAGAAGTCCTTCAGGTCCGGGTTGACCTTCAGCAGCTTGTCCTTGAACGTCTGGTCGGACTGCACGCCGGGCAGGGTGCCCTTGGCGCCCTTGAGCGTGCCGGCCGGGAAGTCCTTGGAGTAGTTGGCCAGGTTGCCGTCGACGAAGTAGACCTTGCTGATGTCGATGCCCTGCTTGACCATCTCGGGAATGATCTTCTTGGTCTCGTCGAAGGCGATCAGGGCGATCGCGTCCGGGTCGGCGGCCTTGATCTTGCCGACCTCGGCCGAGAAGCTGGCCGCCTTCGGGTCGTAGATCACCTTCTGCACGACCTGACCGCCGCCGTTCTCGACCGACTTGGTGACGTTGTCGGCCAGGCCGGTGCCGTACGGGTCCTGCAGGGCCATGATGCCGACGGTGGCGGCGCCGTCGTTGAGCATCAGGTCACCGAGCACCCGGCCCTGCAGCACGTCCGAGGGCGCGGTGCGGAAGTACAGGCCGTGGTCGTTGTAGTCGGTGAAGTCCGGCGAGGTGTTGGCCGGGGAGATCTGGATCACCCCGGCGCCGGTGATCTTGTCGATGACGGTGAAGGAGACCCCGGAGGAGGCCGCACCGACGATGGCGTCCGCACCGGCCGACAGCAGGGTGTTCACCGACTGCGAGGCGATGTCGGTGGAGGTGTCACCGGAGTCGCTGTCCTGCTTCTCCACCGGCTTGCCGAGCACCCCGCCGGCGGCGTTGATGTCCTTGATCGCCAGGTCGACGCCGGCGAACTCGGGCGGGCCGAGGAAGGCCAGCGACCCGGTCTGCGGCAGCAGGGTGCCGATCTTCAGGACCCCGTTCCCGGTCGCCGCCGCGACCGCCGAGCTCGAGGAGCTGGAGCTGGAGCTGGAGGAGCTTGTGGTGCTGGAGGAACCGGTCGTGCTGCCACCGCCGCCACAGGCGGCCAGAGCGAGGGAAGCGGCACCGATCACGGCGAACGAACGCCATGCGGGGTTGCGGGTCATAGATCCTCTCCTTCGACGGCGGGCACCAGGGCCCGCCCGGGCATCGCCGGAGCGTATCGTCCCGGCGGGGCTCACCCGGCGGTAATCTGCCGCCGCAACCTCGTCGTTGCGCAAGCGTTACGCGTCCGGAGCAGCACGACCACAGATCGTCCCGTGCTGGTGACGCCGACGGCGCCGGCCGCGCACCGCCGGGACCCCCGGGCGCGGGTTCAGGTCGCGGGCTTGTCCTCGGTCGCCGAGTTGATGATGGCCGTGGCCACCTCGCGCATGGTCAGCCGCTTGTCCATCGAGGTCTTCTGCACCCACCGGAAGGCCTCCGGCTCGGTCATCCCGAACTTGGTCTGCAGCAGGCCCTTGGCCCGGTCGACCAGCTTGCGGGTCTCGAACCGCTCGGAGAGGTCGGCGACCTCCTTCTCCAGGGCGCCGATCTCGGCGTGCCGGCTCAGCGCGATCTCCAGCGCGGGCAGCAGGTCGGCGGAGGTGAACGGCTTGACCACGTAGGCCATCGCCCCGGCGTCCCGGGCGCGTTCGACGAGCTCGCGCTGGGAGAAGGCGGTGAGCAGCACGACCGGTGCGATCCGGGCGCCGGCGATCCGCTCGGCCGCGGTGATGCCGTCCATCACGGGCATCTTGATGTCCATCACGACCAGGTCGGGCCGGTGCTCCTCGGCCAGCCGGACCGCCTCCTCGCCGTCGCCGGCCTCGGCCACCACGTCGTAACCGGCCTCCCGGAGCATGTCGACGATGTCGAGCCGGATCAGGGCCTCGTCCTCGGCGACGATGATCCTGCGGGCGGCCGGGGCTGCGTTCTGCGCTGCGCTCACTCCCCCAGCCTAGTGACTGCCCGAAGACGGGTGCGCCGCCCAGGGCCCGGCCGTCGCCGGCATCACACGCACGGCCCTGTGCCGCGGGGACGTCGGTTAGGATCCTGCTCGCGCCGGGTTGGTGGAAACGGCAGACACAGCGCACTCAAAATGCGCCGCCCACAAGGCATGCGGGTTCGAGTCCCGCACCCGGCACGACCTCGGGCCGGGACCCTAACAGGTCCCGGCCCGAGCGGACGAGCGTCGCTGGGGAGCTCAACTCACAGCGGCACCCGGTAGGTGGAGGGCGGCAGGTCGACCGGGTCGCCCAGCCGGTGCACCCGCACCGTGTTCAGCGATCCGGGCGTGCCGGGCGGGGAGCCGGCCACGATCACCACCAGGTCACCGGGGGCGCACCGGCCCAGGCTGACCAGCGCCTCGTCCACCTGCGCGACCATGTCGTCGGTGTGCGCGACCACCTCGGTCAGGAAGGTCTCCACCCCCCAGGACAGCGCGAGCTGCGAGCGGGTGGACGGGTCGGGCGTGAAGGCGACCAGCGGGACACCGTTGCGCAGCCGCGACATCCGCCGCGCCGAGTCCCCACTCTGGGTGAAGGCGACCAGGTACTTGACGTCCAGCAGGTCCGCGATCTGCACGGCGGCGAAGGTCACCGCACCACCCTTGGTGGAGGGCTTGGAGTCCATCGGGGCGATCCTGGCCAGCCCCTGCTCCTCGGTGACGGTGATGATCCGGGCCATCGTCCGGACCGCCTCGAGGGCGTACTTGCCGACGCTGGTCTCCGCGGAGAGCATGATCGCGTCCGCGCCGTCCAGCACCGCGTTGGCGCAGTCGGAGGCCTCCGCCCGGGTCGGGCGGGGCAGCTGGATCATCGACTCGAGCACCTGGGTGGCCACGATGACCGGCTTGGCCTGCCGGCGGGCCAGGGTGATGCACCGCTTCTGCACCATCGGCACCTGCTCCAGCGGCAGCTCCACCCCCAGGTCGCCGCGGGCGACCATGATGGCGTCGAAGGCCTGGACGATCTCCTCCAGGTTGTCCACCGCCTGCGGCTTCTCCACCTTGGCGATCACCGGCAGCCGGACACCCTCCTCGTCCATGATCCGGTGCACGTCCTCGATGTCCTTGGCGCTGCGCACGAAGGACAACGCGATCATGTCGGCCCGCAGGTGCAGCGCCCAGCGCAGGTCGGCCTCGTCCTTGTCGGACATCGCGGGCACGCTGACCGCGACGCCCGGCAGGTTCAGCCCCTTGTGGTTGGAGACCATCCCGCCGACCTCGACCTGGGTGACCACCCGGGGCCCGTCGACCGCGGTGACCTTGAGCACCACCTTGCCGTCGTCGACCAGGATCGCGTCGCCCACGGTGACATCCCCGGGCAGGCCCTTGTAGGTGGTCGAGCAGATCGACACGTCACCGGGCACCTCCTCCGCGGTGACCGTGAAGGTGGCGCCCTCCTCCAGCAGCACCGGGCCGGAGGCGAAGTTGCCGAGCCGGATCTTCGGGCCCTGCAGGTCGACCAGGACGGCGACCGCCCGCCCGGTCTCGTCGCTGGCCCGCCGGACGGCCTCGTAGCGGGCCTGGTGCTCGTCGTAGCTGCCGTGGCTGAGGTTCAGCCGGGCGACGTCCATGCCGGCCTCGACCAGCTCGACCATCCGGCTGTCGACGGCCGGTCCCAGAGTGCAGACGATCTTTGCTCGGCGCATGGTCTCGACCCTAAACCCTCAACCTCTGACCCATCGGGTCAGGCCAGCAGCGGACGGGCGGTGGGCGGGATCGGCGCCGGGAGCTGGGTGCTGCCGGACAGGTAACGGTCCACCGCGCTGGCCGCGGACCGGCCCTCGGCGATCGCCCAGACGATCAGTGACTGCCCGCGGCCGGCGTCCCCGGCCACGAAGACGCCGTCCTGGTTGGTCATGTACGCCTCGTCGCGGGCGATGTTGCCGCGCTGGTCCAGGTCCAGGGCGAGCTGGGAGACCAGCGGGCCCTTCTCCGGCCCGACGAACCCCATCGCCATCAGCACCAGCTGGGCCGGGAGCACCCGCTCGGAGCCTTCCACCGGCCGGAAGCGGCCGTCGACCAGCTCGACGTCGACCAGCCGCAGCCCCGCCACATTGCCCTGGCCGTCGTCGACGAACTCGACGGTGTTGACGGCGTAGACCCGCTCGCCGCCCTCCTCGTGGGCGCTGGAGACGCGGTAGCTCATCGGGTAGGTCGGCCAGGGCTGGCCGGAGGGACGCTCCTCCGGCGGCCGCGGCATGATCTCCAGCTGGGTCACCGAGCGGGCGTGGTGACGGTGCGCGGTGCCCAGGCAGTCGGCTCCGGTGTCGCCGCCACCGATGATGACCACGTCCTTGCCGGTGGCCACCACCTGGTCCACCACCTGCTCCCCGCGCGCTACCCGGTTGGCCGGCGGCAGGAACTCCATCGCCTGCAGGACCCCGTTCAGCTGCCGGCCCGGCACGTCCAGGTCACGCCAGGCGGTCGAGCCGACGGCCAGCACCACGGCGTCGTAGCGCTGGCGCAGCTGGTTGCCGGTGACGTCGGTGCCGATGTCCACCCCCGGCCGGAACCGGGTGCCCTCGGCCTCCATCTGGGCCAGCCGCCGGTCCAGGTGCCGCTTCTCCATCTTGAACTCGGGGATCCCGTAGCGCAGCAGCCCGCCGACCGCGTCGGCACGCTCGTACACCGCGACCGTGTGCCCGGCCCGGGTCAGCTGCTGGGCCGCGGCCAGCCCGGCCGGCCCGGACCCGACGACCGCGACGGTCTTGCCGGTCAGCCGCTCCGGCGGCGCGGGCTGCACCCAGCCGGCGTCCCAGGCCTGGTCGATGATGGACACCTCGACCTGCTTGATGGTGACCGGCGGCTGGTTGATGCCCAGCACGCAGGCCGTCTCGCACGGCGCCGGGCACAGCCGGCCGGTGAACTCGGGGAAGTTGTTCGTCGCGTGCAACCGCTCGATGGCCTCCCGGCCGTCCCCGCGCCAGGTCAGGTCGTTCCACTCCGGGATCAGGTTGCCCAGCGGGCAACCGTTGTGGCAGAACGGGATCCCGCAGTCCATGCACCGGCCGGCCTGGCGCTTGAGCATCTGCGGGTCGGTCGGTTCGTAGACCTCCTGCCAGTCCATGATCCGGACCGGCACCGGCCGGCGGGCCGGCAGCTCGCGCTGCCGGATGGTCAGGAAACCCTTCGGGTCAGCCATTCGACGCCTCCATGATCCGCGTCCAGACCTCGTCGCCGTCCAGGTCGAGGCCCTCGGCCTCGGCGGCGGCCCGGACGGTCAGCACCCGCGCGTAGTCACGCGGCATGATCTTCGTGAACCTGCGTACCGCGGCCGGCCAGTCGGCCAGCAACCGGGCCGCGACCACCGAGTCGGTCTCCTGCCGGTGCTGCTCGACCAGGGCGCGCAGCAGCCCGGCGTCCTGCTCGCCGGGCTCGGAGAGCTCGACCAGCTGCTGGTTGACCCGGTGGGCGCGCAGGTCGAGCACGTAGGCGGTGCCCCCGGACATGCCGGCCGCGAAGTTGCGACCGGTGCGACCCAGGACCACCACCGTGCCGCCGGTCATGTACTCGCAGCCGTGGTCGCCGACCCCTTCGACCACCGCGGTGGCCCCGGAGTTGCGCACGCAGAACCGCTCGCCGGCCTGGCCGCGCAGGAACAGCTCACCGGAGGTGGCGCCGTAGGCGATCGTGTTGCCGGCGATGATGTTCCGCTCGGCCACGATGACCGACCCGCGGTCGGGGCGGACCACGATCCGGCCGCCGCACATCCCCTTCCCCACGTAGTCGTTGGCGTCGCCGAACAGCCGCAGCGTCACCCCGGGGGGCAGGAACGCCCCGAAGGACTGTCCGGCCGAGCCGGTCAGGGTGACGTCGACGGTGTTCCGCGGCAGGCCCTGAGCACCCCAGCGCTTGGTCAGCTCGTGCCCGAGCATGGTGCCCACCGTGCGGTTCACGTTGCGCACCGGCAGGTCGATCCGGACCGGCTCACGCCGCTCCAGGGCGTCCGCGGCCAGCTCGATCAGCTGGTGGTCCAGCGCCTTCTCCAGGCCGTGATCCTGACCGATCTCGTGGTGCAGAGCGGTGCCGGCGGGCACCGCCGGCGGAGTGAGCACCTTGGTCAGGTCCAGCCCGGAGGCCTTCCAGTGCTGCACGGCGGCCCCGGTGTCCAGCAGCTCGGCGTGCCCGATCGCCTCGGCCAGGGTGCGGAAGCCGAGCGAGGCCAGCAGCTCGCGCACCTCCTCGGCGATGTACTCGAAGAACGTGACGACGAACTCGGGCCGGCCGGTGAACCGCTTGCGCAGCTCAGGGTTCTGGGTGGCCACCCCGACCGGGCAGGTGTCCAGGTGGCAGACCCGCATCATCACGCAGCCGGAGACGACCAGCGGGGCGGTGGCGAAGCCGAACTCCTCGGCGCCCAGCAGCGCGGCGACCACGACGTCCCGGCCGGTCTTCAGCTGGCCGTCGGTCTGCACCACGATCCGGTCCCGCAGCCCGTTCAGGACCAGGGTCTGCTGGGTCTCGGCCAGCCCGAGCTCCCACGGCGCACCGGCGTGCTTGAGCGAGGTGAGCGGGGAGGCGCCGGTGCCGCCGTCGTGGCCGGAGATCAGCACCACGTCGGCGTGCGCCTTGCTCACCCCGGTGGCGACCGTGCCGACCCCCACCTCGGAGACCAGCTTGACGTGCACGCGGGCCGAGGGGTTGGCGTTCTTCAGGTCGTGGATCAGCTGGGCGAGGTCCTCGATGGAGTAGATGTCGTGGTGCGGCGGCGGGGAGATCAGCCCCACGCCGGGGGTGGAGTGCCGGGTCCGGGCCACCCACGGGTAGACCTTGTGCCCGGGCAGCTGGCCGCCCTCGCCCGGCTTGGCGCCCTGCGCCATCTTGATCTGCAGGTCGTCGGCGTGGGTGAGGTAGAGGCTGGTCACCCCGAACCGGCCGGAGGCCACCTGCTTGATCGCGCTGCGCCGGGCGGGGTCGAGCAGCCGCTCGTCGTCCTCGCCACCCTCGCCGGTGTTGGACTTGCCGCCGATCGAGTTCATCGCCACGGCCAGCGTCTCATGCGCCTCCATCGAGATCGACCCGTAGGACATCGCGCCGGTGGAGAACCGCTTGACGATCTCGCCGACGGGTTCGACCTCCTCCAGCGGGACCGGCGGCCGGGCCCCGGCGCGCAGCTCGAACAGCCCACGCAGCGTCATCAGCCGCTTGGCCTGCTCATCCACCCGGCCGGTGTACTGCTTGAAGACGTCGTAGCGACGCTGGCGGGTGGAGTGCTGCAGCCGGAAGACCGTCTCGGGGTCGAACAGGTGCGGCTCGCCCTCCCGCCGCCACTGGTACTCCCCGCCGACCTGCAGCGTGCGGTGCGGGTCCCGGATGCCGTCCGCCGGGTAGGCGACCGCGTGCCGGCGGGCGACCTCCTCGGCCAGCACGTCCAGGCCGACGCCACCGAGCTGGGAGGTGGTGCCGGTGAAGTAGCGGTCCACCACCTCCGGCGCCAGGCCGATCGCCTCGAAGACCTGGGCGCCGCGATAGGAGGCGACGGTGGAGATGCCCATCTTGGACATCACCTTCAGCACGCCCTTGCCCAGGCCCTTGATCAGGTTTGCGACCGCCTTCTCCGGCGAGATGCCGGTGATCACCCCGGTCCTGACCAGGTGCTCGACGCTCTCCATGGCCAGGTAGGGGTTGATCGCGGCGGCGCCGTAGCCGATCAGCAGCGCCGCGTGGTGCACCTCGCGGACGTCGCCGCTCTCCACGATCAGGCCGACCTGGGTTCGCCGCTTCTCCCGGATCAGGTGGTGGTGCACGGCGCTGGTCAGCAGCAGCGAGGGGATCGGCGCGAGCTCGGCGGTGGAGTCGCGGTCGGAGAGCACCACGAACTTGGCCCCGGCCGAGATCGCGCCGTCCACCTCGGCGCAGATGTGCTCGATCCGCTCGGTCAGCGCGGCCCCGCCACCGGCCACCCGGTACAGGCCCCGGACCCGCACGGTGGCGTAGCCGGGCAGGTCGCCGTCGGCGTTGATGTGCACGATCTTGGCCAGCTCGTCGTTGTCGATCACCGGCCAGGGCAGGATCAGCTGCCGGCAGTGCGCCGGGGTGGCGGACAGCAGGTTGCCCTCCGGGCCGATGGCGGTGCCGAGGGAGGTGACCAGCTCCTCGCGGATGGCGTCCAGCGGCGGGTTGGTGACCTGGGCGAAGAGCTGGGTGAAGTAGTCGAACAGCAGCCGCGGCCGGTCCGAGAGCACCGCGATCGGGGTGTCGGTGCCCATCGAGCCGATCGGCTCGGCCCCGGTCCGGGCCATCGGGGTGAGCAGGATGCGCAGCTCCTCCTCGGTGTAGCCGAAGGTCTGCTGCCGGCGCAGCACCGACTTCTGGGTGTGCACCACGTGCTCGCGCTCGGGCAGATCGGCCAGCTGCAGCCGCCCGGCGTGCAGCCACTCGTCGTAGGGCCGGTCACCGGCCAGGCCGGACTTGATCTCCTCGTCATCGACGATCCGGCCGTGGTCGGTGTCGACCAGGAACATCCGGCCCGGCTGCAGCCGACCCTTGCGCACCACCCGGGCCGGGTCGATGTCCAGCACGCCGACCTCGCTGGCCAGCACCACCAGTCCGTCGTCGGTCACCCAGTACCGGGCCGGACGCAGGCCGTTGCGGTCCAGCACGGCCCCGATCACGGTGCCGTCGGTGAAGGTCACGCTGGCCGGGCCGTCCCAGGGCTCCATGAACATCGAGTGGAACTCGTAGAAGGCGCGCCGGGCGGCGTCCATCTCGTCGTGGTTCTCCCAGGCCTCCGGGATCATCATCAGCACCGCGTGCGGCAGGGAGCGACCGCCCAGGTGCAGCAGCTCCAGCACCTCGTCGAAGGAGGCCGAGTCCGAGGTGCCCGGGGGGCAGATCGGGAAGATCCGGTTCAGGTCGCCGGGGATCAGGTCGCTGCTCAGGGTGGACTCGCGGGCCGCCATCCAGTTCCGGTTGCCCTTGACCGTGTTGATCTCCCCGTTGTGGGCGATCAGCCGGAACGGGTGGGCCAGCGGCCAGGACGGGAAGGTGTTGGTGGAGAACCGGCTGTGCACGATGGCCAGCTCGGTGGCGAACCGGCGGTCGGACAGGTCGGGGAAGAACGGCTCGAGCTGCCCGGTGGTCAGCATGCCCTTGTAGGTCAGGGTGCGGCTGGACAGCGAGGGGAAGTAGATGCCGGCCTGGTTCTCGGCCCGCTTGCGCACGCAGTAGGCGCGCCGCTCCAGGGCCATCCCGACCAGGCTGGCCCGGGGGGTGCCGAGAAAGACCTGCCGGAAGCGCGGCTGGCAGGCCCGCGCGGTGGAGCCGACCAGCCCGGGGGTGGTCGGCACCTCACGCCAGCCGAGGACGACCAGGCCCTCGTCCTCGACGATCCGCTCGAAGGCGGCCAGCGCGCGCTGCTCCTCGTCCTCCTCCTCGGGCAGGAAGGCGATCCCCACCGCGTAGGAGCCGAGCGGGGGCAGCGGGAAGTCCACCACGGCGCGCAGGAAGGCGTCCGGCACCTGGGTCAGGATCCCGGCGCCGTCACCGGTGTTCTCCTCGGCCCCGACCGCCCCGCGGTGGTCGAGGTTGCGCAGCGCCGTGAGGGCGTGCTCGACGATGTCGTGGCCGGGCTCGCCGCGCAGGGTGGCGACGAAGGCGACGCCGCAGGCGTCGTGCTCGTGCTCACCGCTGTACAGGCCGGTGGGGTCGGGCCGGGTGGAGAAGCGCCGGAAAGGCGAGATCATGAGCGCACCTCGTCTGGTCGTCGGGCTTGGCGGACCGCGCTCGGTCTCGCGGTCCAGGGTCGCGCATCAGGGGTGGTGAGCGCACGAGCTGGACGTTCCGCGAGCGGAGCCGGTTCCTGGCTGGCGAGGCCGCGGGGATGACCCGCGGTGGTCTCGGCAGTACGGCGGGACGACGTCGGCCCACGGGCGGTGCGGTAACTGTAACCGGTGCGCGGGGGTGCCCACGAACCTCGAGCCCGGCGGCCGGACCGCCGCACGCGGACGCCTCGCGGGCGGGCGGGTCAGGGCTGCCGTCCGGCCTGCCCGGCCTGCTCGGCGGGGGTGCCGGCCGGCGCGGTGTCCTCCGGGGTCACAGCCAGCGGCGAGTCGGCCCGGCCCGGGCGCAGCCGCCGGGAGATCAGGAAGGCGACCGCGGCACCGAGGAAGACCAGACCCGAGGTCCACAGGTTCAGCCGCAGGCCGAGGATGTGGTTGGCCTGGTCGATGCGCAGGTACTCGATCCAGCCACGGCCGGCGGTGTAGGCCATCACGTAGATCATGAACAGCCGGCCGTGGCCGATCCGGTAGCGGCGGTCCAGCCACAGCAGCAGGCCGGCGGTGCCCAGGTCCCAGATCGACTCGTAGAGGAAGGTGGGCTGGAAGGTGCCCAGGACGACCGGTCGGCCGGCCGCGTCGGTGACCGCTCGGCCGGCCGAGGTGTCCCACTGGTGGATGGTCAGCCCCCAGGGCAGGTCGGTGGCCCGGCCGTAGAGCTCGTTGTTGAACCAGTTGCCCCAGCGGCCGACCGCCTGGGCAGCCACGATCCCCGGCGCGACGACGTCGGCCATCGGCGGCAACGGCACCCCGGCCCGGCGGCAGCCGATCCAGGCGCCGACCCCGCCCAGGGCGACCGCGCCCCAGATCCCCAGACCGCCCTCCCAGATGAACAGGGCCCGGACCGGGTGCCCGCCGGGCCCGAAGTAGGGCTGCCAGCTGCTCGCCACGTGGTACAGCCGGCCGCCGACGATCCCGAAGGGGACGGCCCAGACCGCGATGTCGCCGACGAGGCCGGGCCGGCCGCCGCGCGCCTGGGATCGACGCTCACCGAGCCAGACGGCCAGCGCGATGCCGGCGATGATGCACAGGGCGTAGGCCCGGACCGGGAACGGGCCCAGGTGCCAGACCGCCTGGGTCGGGCTGGGCAGGGCGGCCAACAGGCCCGGCGAGGCGGCCGGGGTGAGGGCCAGGGCGGCGGGACCCATGGTCAGCGGCCCTCCCGCACACCCGCGGCCAGCTCACGGACCAGCGCGTCCAGCGCCTGCAGCCCGGCCTGCTCGTCCCCGGCCTCGGCCAGGCAGCGGACCAGGGCGGAGCCCACGATCACGCCGTCGGCGTAGCCGGCGACCTCGGCCGCCTGGGCCCGGGTGGACACCCCCAGCCCGACGCAGACCCGCTGCGCCCCGGCCGCGCGGGCCCGCTCGACCAGCGCCCGGGCCCCGTCACCGACCTGGCTGCGCACACCCGTGACGCCCATCGTGGAGGCCGCGTACACCCAGCCGTGGCAGGCCGCGGCGGTGGAGGCCAGCCGGGCCGGGGTGGAGGACGGCGCGACCAGGAAGACCCGTTCCAGGTCCAGCCGCTCGCTCTCGGCCAGCCACTGGGCCGCCTCGTCGGGGATCAGGTCCGGGGTGATCAGGCCGGCACCACCGGCCTGCGACAGGTCCTGGGCGAAGCGCGCCACCCCGTAGCGGTCGATCGGGTTCCAGTAGCTCATCACCAGCACCGGCGCCCCGGTCTCGCGCAGCTGCGCGACGACCTCCAGCACGTGCCGCGTCCGGGTGCCCCCGCTCAGCGCCTGGTCCACCGCCGCCTCGATGACCGGGCCGTCCATCAGCGGGTCGGAGTAGGGCAGGCCGAGCTCGACGATGTCGACCCCGGCGGCGATCATCGTCCGGCAGGCCGCCAGCGAGCCCTCGACGCTGGGGAAGCCGACCGGGAGGTAGCCGACCAGCGCGGCCCGCCCCTCCGCGGCCGCGGCGTCCAGGACGGCGGCGCTGCCGTTGCTCACGAGCGCCCGCCGGGCTCGTCGTCCTCCGGGAGCAGGGAGAACCAGCGCGCGGCGGTGTCCACGTCCTTGTCGCCGCGGCCGGACAGGTTCACCAGGACGACACCCTCCGGGCCCAGCCGCCGGCCCTCGCGCAGCGCGCCGGCCAGCGCGTGCGCGCTCTCGATCGCCGGGATGATGCCCTCGGTCCGGGCCAGCAGCCGGAAGGCCTGCATGGCCTCGGCGTCGTCGACGGCCTCGTAGCGGGCTCGGCCACGCTCGGCCAGGTAGGCGTGCTCCGGCCCGACCCCGGGGTAGTCCAGGCCGGCCGAGATGGAGTGGCTGGCCCGGGTCTGGCCGTCCTCGTCCTGCAGCACGAAGGTGCGGTTGCCGTGCAGCACCCCGGGCAGGCCGCCGGTGATGGAGGAGGCGTGCCGGCCGGTGGCCACCCCGTCGCCACCGGCCTCCAGACCGACCAGCTCGACCTCGGCGTCGTCGAGGAAGGCGTGAAAGATGCCGATCGCGTTGGAGCCGCCGCCCACGCACGCGCAGACCACGTCGGGCAGCCGGCCGGTGAGGTCCAGGACCTGGCCGCGGGCCTCCTCGCCGATGATCTTGTGGAAGTCGCGCACCATGACCGGGAACGGGTGCGGCCCGGCGACCGTGCCCAGCAGGTAGTGGGTGTCCTGGACGTTGGTCACCCAGTCCCGCATCGCCTCGTTGATGGCGTCCTTGAGCGTCCGGGAGCCGGAGGTGACCGGGACGACGGTGGCCCCCAGCAGCCGCATCCGGGCCACGTTCAGGGCCTGCCGCTGGGTGTCCTCCTCGCCCATGTAGACCACGCACTCCAGGCCCATCAGCGCCGCGGCGGTGGCGGTGGCCACCCCGTGCTGGCCGGCGCCGGTCTCGGCGATCACCCGCTTCTTGCCCATCCGGACGGTGAGCAGCGCCTGGCCCAGGACGTTGTTGATCTTGTGCGAGCCGGTGTGGTTGAGGTCCTCCCGTTTCAGCAGCACCCGGGCACCGCCGGCGTGCCGGGCGAACCGCGGCACCTCGGTCAGGATGCTGGGCCGGCCGGTGTAGGTGCGGTGCAGCTCGTCCAGCTCGGCCAGGAAGGCGGGGTCGCTCTGCGCCGCGGTGAACGCGGCGTCCAGCTCGTCCAGGGCCGCGACCAGCGCCTCGGGCACGAACCGTCCGCCGTAGGCGCCGAAGTAGGGTCCGCGGGCCCCGCGCAGGGAGTCCACCGGGACGCTCATGACCGCCCCACCCTCAGGGCCGGGTGCGCGCCGGCGGCGACCAGGTCGGCGACCGCGCTGCGTGGGGCACCGCCGCTGACCAGACTCTCGCCGACCAGCACCGCGTTCGCACCGTCCCGGGCGAAGTCCAGCACGTCGTGCGGGCCCCTGACGCCGGACTCGGCGACCTTGACCAGGGTGTCCGGCAGCATCGGGGCGACCCGGGCGAAGGTCGACCGGTCCACCTGCAGGGTCTTGAGGTTGCGGCAGTTCACGCCGACCACGCGGGCCCCGGCGTCGACCGCCCGGGCGGCCTCCTCGGCGTCGTGCACCTCCACCAGAGCGGTCATCCCCAGGGAGTGCACACGCTCGGTGAGGGAGACCAGGGCCTGCTGCTCCAGGGCAGCCACGATCAGCAGCACCAGGTCGGCCCCGGCCGCGCGGGCCTCCCAGACCTGGTAGCTGGTCACCACGAAGTCCTTGCGCAGCACCGGCACGTCGACCGCCGCCCGGACGGCGACCAGGTCGGCCAGCGACCCGCCGAACCGGCGGCGCTCGGTGAGCACGCTGATCACGCTGGCCCCACCGTCCTCGTACTCCGCGGCCAGCCCGGCCGGGTCGGCGATCGCCGCCAGGGCGCCCTTGCTCGGGCTGCACCGCTTGACCTCGGCGATCACCTTCACCCCGCCCCCGGCCCGCAGCCGTGCCTCGGCGTTCAGGGCGCTGTCCCGAGCGGCGGCCCGCTCCTGCAGCTGGCCCATGGGGAGCGCCCGTTGCCGCTCCTCGAGGTCCTCCCGCACACCTGCGACGAGGTCGTCGAGCACACTCACGTAGGACTCCCCTGCTACCGGGTCGACCGGCCGGACGGGCCGGATCCGCGGGTCAGGCCTGGGCTCGACCGTCCCCGGCTCGATGGTAGGCGACGCCCGGGGGCCGGCTTGACCAGGCCCGGGCCGCTCAGTGCTTGTCCGGGCCGGACATCCCCGAGCGCATGCTGCCGAGCACCTTCCAGGCGGCGGCACCGGCGGCGACCACGACGGCCCCGACGATGAACATCCACACGGTGGTGAAGACCACAGCCAGCGACATCACCAGGAAGCCCGCCGCCATGATGGTCACCGAGGTCCAGGCCTCGACCGTGTTGCCGTGGTTGTCGTGCGGGATCTGGTGCGCCTCGGCGCCCTGCTGCGACTCGCTCATGGTGCCTCCTTCCGGGTCGCCGTCATTCTGCCAGCATCCGCTCCACCAGCCGGACCCCGACCCGCGCCGTCAGCGGGTCGGGTCCTCGCCGCGGCTCAGCGCGTCCCAAGCGTCCATGGCGGCATCCCGGGTCCGCCGGCGGCTGAGCTCGGCCGGCTCGCTGGCCCGCTCGGTGGCCCGCTCGGTGGCCCGCTCGTGGGCCCGCTCGGTGGCCCGCTCGTCGGTCCTCGGCTCGGCACCAGGGCCGGCGGCCCTGTCCCGGGCCGGGTGGGCGGGCCGGTCGGCGGTGGGCCGGTCGATGGAATCGGCGCCACGGGCGGCGGTGGCCACCTCGTAGCGGCGGCCCAGCGCCGGCCAGCGGTGGCTGCGGACGGCGGCCAGCAGCCCGGCGGCCATCGCGACGCCGCCGGCGAGGAGTGCGACCCAGGGCCAGGCGGAGACCGACACGGGCGGCGGCCGAAGGCCGGCCGGGGTGATCCCGGAGGCCTGCGCCACGGCGGGCAGCACCGCCCGGGCCGGCGCCGCCAGCACCGACACCGCCCCGGCCAGCTCCCCGGCACCGCCCAGCACCAGCAGCGCGGCGCCGAGCAGCCGGGCCCAGCGCCCGGCGGTGAGCAGCACGATCCCGGCCGCGGCCACGACCAGGGCCAGGGACAGCGCTCCGGGCGCCAGCTCGGTGCCGGCCACCCGCACCACCGGTGGCGCCGTGCTCAGCCCCGGGTGGGCCGTGACCCAGGTCCGTCCGGCGGCCAGCACCAGCGTCGCGGCGGAGACGGCGGTGCCGACCAGCACCACCCGCCGTGACCCGGCCCGCCTCACGAGCCGGCTCGCCCGCCGTCGGGGCCGGTGAGCGGAGCCTGCAGGGTGGCCGCGGCGGCCACCGCCCGCAGCGCCGCGGCCGCCTTGTTGCGGCACTCGGCGTCCTCCAGCGCAGGCACCGAGTCGGCCACGATCCCGGCGCCGGCCTGCACGTGCGCCACGCCGTCCCGGATCAGCGCCGTGCGGATGGCGATGGCCAGGTCCATGTCACCGGCCACGTCCAGGTACCCGACGACGCCGCCGTACAGCCCGCGCCGTACCGGCTCGAGCTCGTCGATCAGCTGCATCGCCCGCGGCTTCGGCGCCCCGGACAGCGTCCCGGCCGGGAACGTGGCGCGCAGCACGTCGTAGGCGCTGCGGCCCGGGGCGAGGTCTCCCTCCACGGTGGAGACCAGGTGCATGACGTGGCTGTACCGCTCGACGTCCATGAACCGGACGACCTCCACGGTGCCGGCCGAGCAGACCCGGCCCAGGTCGTTGCGCGAGAGGTCGACCAGCATCAGGTGCTCGGCCCGCTCCTTGGTGTCGGCCAGCAGCTGCTCGGCGAGCTCGGCGTCCTGCGCGGCGGTCCCGCCGCGTGGCCGGGTGCCGGCGATCGGATGCATGATCACTCGCCCGGAGCGGACCTTGACCAGCGCCTCCGGGCTTGAACCGACGACGTCGAACCGCTGCCCCGCGGCGTCCTGGGCCCGGTAGAGGTACATGTACGGGCTGGGGTTGGAGGCCCGCAGCACCCGGTAGACGTCGAGGGCGTCGGCCGGGCAGTCCAGGTCGAACCGCTGGGACAGCACGACCTGGAAGACCTCGCCGTCCACGATCGCGGCCTTACCGGCCTCCACGGCGGCGAGGTACTCCTGGCTGCTGCTGCGCTCCCGCACCCCCGGCGGGGTACCCGCGGGGGCCTGGTGCACCTGCACCGAGCTGGCGGCGGGCGCGGCCAGCTCCGTGGTCATCCGGTCCAGCCGGGCGACCGCGTCGGCCCAGGCCTGGTCCACCCGCTCGTCGGTCGCGTCCAGGTTCACCGCGTTCGCGACCAGCACCAGCGACCCGTCGTAGTGGTCCAGCACGGCCAGGTCGGTGGCCAGGCTCATCGACAGCTCGGGCACCGCCAGCTCGTCGGTGGTGGTGTCGGGCAGGCGCTCCCAGCGGCGTACGGCG
This sequence comes from uncultured Actinomycetota bacterium, assembly GCA_963821825.1. Classification (GTDB taxonomy): domain Bacteria; phylum Actinomycetota; class Actinomycetes; order Actinomycetales; family Kineosporiaceae; genus CAWGFD01. The sequence goes on along the minus strand of CAWGFD010000002.1, from coordinate 2,218,341 downwards.
TCCCAGCCGATGAACCCGACCATCCCGGCGGTCAACGGCGGCAGGCCGGGCAGGTGGGGGGTGCCCAGCGCCTCGATCGTCTGACGCAACGCGACCATCGGGTCACCCTCGGTGGGTACCCCGGCCGGTGGGGTGCCCAGCCACCGGGCGGCACCCCGCTCAGCGGTCAGCGTGGCCGCGCTGCGGGCGCCGACGATGCTCCACCGCGACCAGACGCCTCCGTGCTCGGCGGACTCCAGCAGGAAGCTGCCCGGCCGGTCACCGGCCAGCTTGCGGTAGACCCCGACCGGGGTCTCTCCGTCGGCCAGGAACCGGCGCACCACGGGCACGACGCGCCGATCGGCCGCCAGCCGCCGGAAGGTCGTCAGGTCCGGCCAGGTCCGGCCCAGAGCCAGGTCCGGGGTCGGCTCGTCACCGGCCCGGGTCGGCGCCCGGGTGACCTCGGTCACCGGTCCGCCTCCCGGACGCCTCCGGCCACCGTCGCCCGGCCAGGCACGACGGCCAGCGGACGGGCGTCGAAGCACGTCCGGTCACCGGTGTGGCAGGCGGCGCCGACCTGCTCGACCTTCACCAGGACGGCGTCCCCGTCGCAGTCCAGGGCCACCCCGCGGACGTGCTGGGCGTGCCCGCTGGTGTCGCCCTTGCGCCAGTACTCCCGGCGGCTGCGGCTCCAGAAGGTCACCCGCCCGGTGGTCAAGGTGCGGTGCAGTGCCTCGTCGTCCATCCAGCCGACCATCAGCACCTCCAGGGTGTCGTGCTGCTGCACCACCGCGCAGACCAGGCCGTCCCGGTCCCGTTTGAGGGCAGCAGCCAGCGCCTGGGGAAGCGGAGAGGCCGTCGGCTCGGTGGCGGCGGGGGGGTGGCTGCTCACGTCACCATCCTGTCATCCGGGCGCGCCCCGGCGGCCGCCCACGGTGCCGGGTGCGGACCCTGCGGCGGGAACCGGCCGGCCTCTGGTCAGCCGGCCGGCTCGCTGCGCTGCTGCGCCGCCCACGAGGCGTGCAGCCCGGCGTAGACCGGGCTGGCGAGCAGCAGCTCGGCGTGCGTGCCGGTGGCCACCACCTGCCCGTCGTCGACGACCACCACCAGGTCGGCCGACTCGGCGGTGCTCAACCGGTGGGCGATCGCCACCGAGGTGCGGTCCCGGGTGGCCGACTCCAGCGCGTGCTGGATCCGCACCTCCGTGGCCGGGTCCACCGAGCTGGTCGCCTCGTCCAGCACCAGCACGTCCGGGTCGGCCAGGTAGGCCCGGGCCAGGGCCACCAGCTGCCGCTCCCCCGCCGACAGCGACTCCCCCCGGGGGCCGACCGTGGTCGCCAGCCCGCGCGGCAGGCCCTGGGCCCAGTCCAGCAGGCCGAGCGCGGTCAGGGCCGCCCGGACCTCCTTCTCCCCGGCGCCCTCCCGACCCCAGGCGATGTTGGCCAGCAGGGTGTCGTCGAACAGGAAGCCCTCCTGCGGCACCATCACCATCCGGCGGCGCAGAGCCGAGAACGGCACCCGGTCCAGCGGGACGCCACCGAGCAGCACGCTGCCGGCCCTGGGGTCGACCAGCCGGGTGGCCAGCTTGGCCAGCGTGGACTTGCCCGAGCCGGTCTCCCCGACGACGGCAACCCTGGTCCGGGCCGGGACCTGCAGGCTGACCCTGCGCAGCACGTCCGGGCCGCCGGGATAGGCGAAGGAGACGTCCTGGAACTCGATGCCGAGCGCGCCGGCCGGGAGCCCCGTCCCGGACGGGCCGGGGTCGGCGACCTCGGCCGGGGTGTCCATCACGGCCATCACCCGGCGCCAGCCGGCCAGTGCGTTCTGGAGCTCGTTGAGCACCTCGGTGGCCATCTGCACCGGCCCGGTGAACAGCTGGACCAGGAAGAGGAAGGCGAGCAGCCGGCCCAGGGTGAGGTCACCCCCGACGCCGACCGCGGTGCCCACCACCACCACCGCGGCCACCACCAGCCCGGCCACGAGCACACCGGCGCTGAAGTTGAGCGCTACCAGCTTCTGGGCCCGGACGGCGGCCGAGCGGTGCGCCTCGATGGCCTCGTCGATCCGGCGCTGGGTCCGGGCCTGCACTCCGTAGGCGCGGATCGTGTCGGCGCCCAGGATCGACTCCGAGACGGCCGACAGCATGCCGCCCACCCGTTCCCTGACCTGGGAGTAGGCGACGCTGACCACCCGCTGCAGCGGCCCGGCGAGCAGGATCAGGGGCAGGAAGCAGCCCCAGACCAGCAGGGTCAGGGGCCAGGAGTAGAAGGCCATGATCGCGGTGGCCAGGACGAGCTGGCCGGCCGAGAGCACGAGCAGCATGCCGCCCCACTGCACGAACGTGGAGATGGTGTCCACGTCGCTGGTCACCCGCGAGACCAGCGCCCCGCGCCGTTCACCGTTCTGGGTCAGCGAGGACAGGTCGTGCACGTGCCGGAAGGCCCGGGTCCGCATCACGGCCAGGCCGCCCTCGGCGGCGCGGAACAGCCGCAGGTTCGTCCAGTACGACAACGCGCCGGCCGCCACCACCACCACGGCACAGGCGAGCACGAGCCCGCTGACCAGACCCACCCGGGGACCGTGCGGACCGAGGATGCCCTGGTCCACGGTCTGCTGGACGGCGATCGGGACGACCACCTTGCCGCTCATCGACAGCACGGCCAGGACCAGGGTCAGGCCCAGGCCGTCGGTCAGCTCCGGGGTCGCGCGCAGCCCACGGCGCAGGGTGGCCAGGGCGCCCTGGGAGCCGACCGGCGCCAGGCCCGCCTCGTCCCGGGCCACCGCCCTGGGTGGCGCCGCGGCCGAAGCGCTCACGCCGTCACCGTCCGGGCCCGGTCCTGGGCGTCCTGGGCGTAGGCGTTGACCAGGTCGCGGTAGCCCGCCGACCGCGCCAGCAGGTCCCGGTGCGTCCCCCGGGCCACCACCCGGCCGCGCTCGACGTGCACCACCTCGTCGGCGAGCTGGATGGTGGCCAGCCGGTGCGCGATCACCACGACCGTCACCCGGCTGCCGGCCGGCCGCAGCGCGGCCAGGATGGCCGCCTCCACGGAGGGGTCGACCGCCGAGGTGGCGTCGTCGAGCACCAGCAGGCCCGGCCGGCGGGCCACCGCGCGGGCCAGGGCGAGCCGCTGCCGCTGCCCCCCGGACAGGCTGGTGCCCTGCTCCCCGACCCGGGTGTCCAGCCCGTGCGGCAGCCGGGAGACGAAGCGGTCGGCCTGGGCGGCGGCCAGCGCCGCCCAGATCCGCTCGTCGTCCAGGTCGGCGCCGAGCCGGACGTTCTCCCGCACGGTGTCGTCGAAGACGAAGCTGGCCTGCGGCACCAGGGAGGCCACCTGGGGCAGGGCGCCCTCACTCAGCTCGCGCAGGTCGGCCCCGTCGACCAGGACCGTTCCGGTGTCCGGGTCCACCAGCCGGACGAGCAGGGTGGCCACCGTCGACTTGCCCGAACCGGTCGCGCCCACCACCGCCACGGTGCGGCCGGGCGCGACCTCGAAGCTGACGTCGTGCAGCGCCGGCAGCAGGGCGCCGTCGGCGTCCCGGTAGGCGAAGTCCACCCCGTCCAGCCGCAACCCGGTGCCGGAGGCCGCGCGCGGCAGGTCCACGGTGCCGTGCGTCATCCGGTCCTGGGCCTTCAGCACGGCCGAGACCCGTTCCCACCCGACCACGGTGCGCGGCAGCTCGCCCAGCACCCAGCCCAGCGCGCGGACCGGGAAGGCGAGCAGCGTGAGCAGGTAGCTGACCTGCACCACGTCACCGGTCTGGATCGCCCCGGAGGCGACCCGCACCGTCCCGACCAGCAGGACGGCCAGGGTGGCCATCGTGGGCAGCGCCTCCATCACCGGGTCGAACGCCCCGCGCAGCCGGCCGACGGCGACGTTGGCGTCCCGCAGCTCCTCGGCCACGAGCCCGAAGCGCCGGGTCTCGGTGGCCTCCTGCCCCAGGGTCTTGACCACCAGCGCGCCCTCGAAGCTCTCGTGCGCCACCGTCGACACGTCCGAGCGCAGCGCCTGCGCGCGCATCACCCGCGGCGACATCCGGCGGGAGTACACCGCGTTGAGCCAGACCATGGCCGGCAGCACCAGGAGCCCGATGCCGGCCAGCACCGGGTCCGCCGCGACCATCGCCACCGCCGAGACGAGGATCATCACCCCGACCCCCAAGGACATCGGCAGCGGCGCCAGGACCTGCCAGATCGCCTCGACGTCGGCGTTGGCGTTGGACAGCAGCTGCCCGGCCGGGTGCCGGTGGTGCCAGGCGATCGGCAGCCGCAGGTACTGCCGGGTCACCGCGCGCCGGTACCTGGCCTGCAACCGGTACATCGTCACCCCGGCCGCCACCCGGCGGACCACGACCCCGGCCGCCGTGACCAGCGCGACCGCCGCCAGGGCGCCGCCCGCCCTGGCCAGCTGGCCCCCGGTGACCGAGCCCGCCCGGAAGGCCGGGGTCAGGACCGAGTCGGTCACCCGGCCCAGCACCCACCCCGAGCCGGCGGTGCCGGCGCCGTACACCGAGCTGCCGAGCACCGCGGCCAGGAAGACCCACGGCTCCTGCCGGACCCCGCGGGCGATCACCCGCACCGCCCGCCGGACCGTACCGCCCCGGGGCACCTGCGCCGCGGCCCCGGCCAGCAGCACGTCGTCCTCAACGTCACGCTGCGCCGCGGCCAGCTGGTCCTGCTCCGCCTGCACGGCCGCCGCGTCCCACCCGGGCGGACCAGCCGGCAACCGAGCCGCTTCGTCCTCGACGTCGCCCCTGGGCATGCCGCTCCTTCGTCGCACCTCGTCGAACTGACCCTGGCCGAATCCGACCCTGGGAGCACCGCCGACCCGGGCGCGGACCTGCGTCCTGCCCCCGGACGCGACCTCACCCAGCCGAAACCACAGTCATCCCATGAACAAGGGACAGAATCTCATGCGGCACCGACAACCTCCCAACGACGAGCGCGCGAGGCCGACCCGTCAGCCGGCGGGGGCCGACGGCACCAGGGCGCCCCGCCGGCGCGTGGCGTGCCATGATCACCGGATGAGCAGACACGCCCGCAGCCAACGGCTGGCCCTGGTCGAGGCGATGTCAGCCGCCGGCCCCGACGCCCCGACCCTGTGCGAGGGCTGGCAGGTGCGCGACCTGGCCGCTCACGTGGTGCTGCGCGAACGACGGCCGGACGCCGCCCTCGGGGTGGTGCTGCCACCGCTGTCGGGCTGGACCAGCCACGTCCAGGCGGGGCTCGCGGGCGGCGACTTCGAGCAGCTGCTGGACCGGGTGCGGACCGGACCGGGGCGGTTCAGCCCGTTCGCCCTTCCGGTGCTGGAGGAGCTGGCGAACGTCTCGGAGTTCTTCGTGCACACCGAGGACGTGCGCCGGGCCGGCGCCGGCGCGGCGCCCCGCCACCTGGACCCCGACCTGTCCGCGGCGCTGTGGCGCAACCTGACCAGGGGGTCCCGGCTGATGTACCGCAAGGTGAGCACCGGTCTGGTGCTGGCCACCCCCGAGGGCCGCCAGCAGGTGGTCCGGTCCGGGGACGGCGTCCGGGTCACCGGCGAGCCCGGGGAGCTGCTGCTGCACGCGTTCGGCCGCGGCGGGCACGCCGAGCTGCAGATCACCGGCGACCCGGCCGCGGTCCACGCCCTGGCCCAGACCCCGCTCGGGGCCTGAGGGCCGGCGCCAGTGCCCGCGCCAGGTCAGCCGGCCGGGTGCGCCGCCCGGACCGCCACCCCACGGGCGGCGAGGGCGTCCTTGACCTGGCCGATCCGCAGCTGCCCGAAGTGGAAGACGCTGGCCGCCAGGACGGCGTCGGCGCCGGCCGCCACCGCCGGCGGGAAGTGCTCGACCTCGCCGGCGCCGCCGCTGGCGATCAGCGGCACACCGACCCTGGCCCGCACGGCCGCGATCAGCTCGACGTCGAAGCCGGCCCGGGTGCCGTCGGCGTCCATCGAGTTCAGCAGGATCTCCCCCGCACCCAGCTCGGCGGCCCGGGCCGCCCAGGCCACCGCGTCCAGACCGGTGCCGCGTCGCCCGCCGTGCGTGGTGACCTCGAATCCGGACTCGGTCCGGGTGCCGTCCCGGCAGCGCCGGGCGTCGACGGACAGCACGAGCACCTGCGCCCCGAACCGGTCGGCCACCTCGGCCACCAGCTCCGGGCGGGCGATGGCCGCGGTGTTGATCCCGACCTTGTCCGCCCCGGCCCGCAGCAGCCGGTCGACGTCGGCCACCGAGCGGACCCCGCCACCGACGGTGAGCGGGATGAAGACCTGCTCGGCGGTCCGGGAGACCACCTCGTAGGTGGTGGCCCGGGAGTCCGAGGAGGCGGTCACGTCCAGGAAGGTCAGCTCGTCGGCGCCCTCGGCGTCGTAGCGGCGGGCGAGCTCGACCGGGTCGCCGGCGTCCCGCAGGTCGGCGAAGTTGACGCCCTTGACCACCCGCCCGGCGTCCACGTCCAGGCAGGGGATGACGCGCACCGCGAGACTCACCCGGCGAGCGTAGTGTCCGCGGTCGTGGACCAGGACGGCGACCGCACGGCCCGGCCGGCGACCCGCGACCTGGAGCAGGCCTGCGGGTGGTTGCGCGGACTGGCCCGGCGCCGCGGACCCCGGGCCGGACGGGTCAGCGTGGTCGCGGTGGACGGCCCGAGCGGGGCCGGCAAGACCACCGTCGCCGCCCGGCTGGCCGCCCACCTGGCCCAGGACGGCGGCGGTCCGGTGCCGGTGCTGCACCTGGAGGACCTCTACCCGGGCTGGGACGGCCTGCAGGCGGCGCTGCCCCGGCTGGTGGAGTGGGTGCTGGAGCCGCTGCGCCGGGGTGAGCCGGCCGGCTGGCACCGCTACGACTGGCCGGCCGGACGGTACGCCGAGTGGCACGACCTGCCCGTGGACCGGCTGCTGGTGGTGGAGGGGGTCGGGGCGGCGGCGGCGCCGGCCCGGCGGTACACCAGCGCGACGCTGTGGGTGCAGGCCGGCCACGACGAGCGCCGGGCCCGGGCCCTGGCCCGCGACGGGGAGACCTACCGGCCGCACTGGGAGCGCTGGGCGGCCCAGGAGCGGGAGCTGTTCGAGGCTGACCGCATCCGGGAGCGCTGCGACGTCGAGCTGGGCACCTCCGGGCCGCCACCCGCGGGCCCCGCCGGGCCGGACCACCTGGACCGGTAGCGTCCAGGCCGTGACCAGCGACCCCTCTGTCCAAGCCGGGCCGGTCCGCCGCGCGCCGCTGCCGGTCCGCGACGTGCCGATCACCCAGGACGCCGTGCAGCCGTGGTTGCAGGTGGCGATGACCGTGTTCATGAACCCGGACGAGCTGACCGCCGAGCGGTTGGCGGCCCGGCTGGAGCTCTACCGCGACCAGCGGCTGAGCGGCGGCTACGACGGCGACCAGGTGGTCGGCACCTTCCGGTCCTGGGACACCGCCCTGACCGTGCCCGCCGGGCCCGGCGAGCCGACGGGGCAGCGCACCGTGCCCGCGGACGCGATCAGCTCGGTGACCGTGCTGCCCACCCACCGCCGGCGCGGGGTGCTGACCGCGATGATGACCCGGGACCTGGCCGCCGCGGCCGACCGCGGGCTGTCGGCCGCCGTCCTGCTCGCCTCCGAGGCGCCGATCTACGGCCGGTTCGGGTTCGGCGCGGCGACCCGGAACCAGACCCTGAGCGTGGACGTGCGGGCGGCCGCACTGCACCCGAGGGTGCCGGCCCCGGCCGGGTCGGTGCAGTTCGCGACCGAGGACGAGGTACGCGCCCTGGCACCGCAGGTGCACGCCCGGTGCCGGCGACCCGGGGAGATCGAGCGCACCGACCCGTTCTGGGACATCACGTTCGGTCAGAGGGTTGACCCCGGAAGCACCCGCCAGCCGCGCCGGGCCTTCGTGCACCGCGACGACGCGGGGCAGGTCGACGGTTACCTGCTGTACCGCTCGGAGGAGCGCTGGCAGGAGAAGGAGAACGACACCGTCGTGCACCTGGTGCGGTTGGAGGCGGCCGGCGTCGACGCCTACGTCGCCCTGTGGGACCTGCTCCTGAACCTGGACCTGGTGGTCACGGTGCGGGCGCCGGGGCGCCCGGTCGACGAGCCGCTGCCCTGGCTGCTCTCCGACGCCAGAGCCGTGCGCAGCGTGGCGAACACCGACTTCCTGTGGGTCCGGGTGCTGGACCCGGCCGCGCTGCTGTCCGCCCGCGGCTACCAGGCCGGGGTCGACGCCGGGCTGGTGGTGGAGGTCCAGGACCGGCACGGCTGGGCCGCCGGTCGGCTGCGGCTCGAGGTGGCCGGGGGCTCGGGACGGTGCGTGGCCACCGAGCAGGACCCCGAGGTCACCCTGGACGTCGCCGCGCTCGGCTCGTGCGTGCTGGGCGACGGCGACCTGCCGGCCCTGGCGATGGCGGGTCTGGTCACCGAGCACCGTCCGGGGGCGCTGGCCGAGCTCGCGACCGTGCTGCGCACCCCGCGCGCGCCGCACGCCACCACCCACTTCTGAGCGCCGGCCCTGGGAAAAGACTGTCAATCGCCGAGCCCGGCGCTCAGGAGTGACCGGGGGCGTGCCGATGTCTCCTACCCTGATGGGTATGACGGCGCGCCCCGACCGCAGCCGCCGCGCGCTGGGCGCGTTGGTGGCCGCTGTCGCGCTGCCGTTCGCGGTCGGGGCTCACCTGCTGACCGTCGGCCGGTTGCCGGCCCCCGGGATCCTGGCCGCGGCGCTGGTGCTGGCCGTCTCGGTCGGTGCAGCCCTGGCGCCCCGGCGGGCCACCGGTCGTTCGCTGGCCGTGTGCGCCGGCGCCGCCCAGCTCGCGGCGCACGCGCTGCTGATGCTGGCCCCCTCCCCCGGCGCCCCGGTCGGCTGCCTGCCCGCCGTCGGCCGGGGCGCCTCGGTCGGCCTGCGGCTGGCGCTGCTGCGGCAGGACCCGGGCTGTGCGGCCGGCTACCGGGTCGGCGAGGTCGGTTCCGGGCTGCTGACCACCCTCGGGGTGGCCGTGGCCATCCTGCTCGGCCACGCCCTGGCCTCCGGGCTGACCGGCTGGGCGTTGGCCGCCTGGCAGCGCAGCCGGCGGGCGATCGCCGGCTGCGCGGGCCTGCGCGCCCGAGTCGGCGGGCTGACCGACCTGCTGGTCCGGGTGCTGGAGCAGCCGCTGGGCGCGGCCACCCGGGCGCCGGGCCGGGCCCGGCGCCGGGAGCCGTCCGCGGTCCCGCTGCCGGCCGGGCACGTGCCGGGCGCCTGGCGGCGCCGCGGCCCGCCGGTCGCCGTCCACGCCTGAGCAGCTCCCCCAGGGGCGCCGGGCGATGACCTCGACCCAGACCTTGGCGGCCGCTGCCGGCGGCCCGGACCCCGTGAGGTGAGCGTGTCCGTGCGCGCGAGCGAGACCCGGCTGCCGGCCAGCCGGAGGGCCACGGCACAGCCGTGGCTGAGCCTGGCCGGCCGGTTGTTCCTGGCCGGTGTCTGGATCCTGGCCGGCTGGCCGAAGCTGGTCGACCCGCGAGGCACCTGGCGCTCGGTGGTCGCCTTCGACCTGGTGCCCGCCGGCCTGACCCACGTGTTCGCCTACGGGCTGCCGCTGGTCGAGCTGGCCCTGGCCGTGCTCCTGCTGCTCGGCCTGACCACCCGGTGGGCCGCGCTGGTCACCGCCGCGATGATGGTGATGTTCCTGTTCGGGATCAGCATGGCCTGGGGCCGCGGGCTCGCCATCGAGTGCGGCTGCTTCGGCAACAGCGGTGCCACGGTGCTGGACCCGGTTCCCGGCTACGTCCACGACATCCTGCGCGACACCGGCTACCTGGCGGTGGCGCTGCTGCTGGCCCGCTGGCCGGTCAGCCGGTTCTCCCTGGACGGGCTGCTCGGCCTGGGCCCCCGCCCGCGGGGCTCGGTCGGCTGACGCCGGCCGCCCAACCCCCTTCCCGTTACCCCTCCACCTCGGCGCCCCGCTCAGAGTGCGCGGCTCCGGTCAACCGAAGGACTGTGACCCACGATGACGAACGGACGTCAGGCCAAGACCGCCCGCGAGAAGGCGGCCGAGATGCGTGCCCAGGCGGCGCGGCAGGAGAGCCGCCGGCGCAACGTGCTGATCCTCGCCGCGGTCGCCGCGGTCCTCGTGGTGGCCGTGGGGGTGGGCGTGCTGGTGCAGTTCACCCGCAGCTCCAACCCGGCGACCGCGGCGGTGACCACCCCGGCGAACAGCACCAACAACGGCTTCGTCGTGGGCAGCAGCAGCGCCCCGGTGACGATCGTGGCCTACGAGGACTACCAGTGCCCGGCCTGCAAGAACTTCGAGGACCTCAACGGCGCCCAGATCGACCAGTGGATCGCTGACGGCACGGTCAAGGTGAACTACCGGGCGATCGCCTTCCTGGACCGCATGTCCAGCACCAACTACTCCACCCGGGCCCTGAACGCCGCGGCGGCCGTGATGAACAGCGACCCGGCCGACTACAAGAAGTTCCACGACCTGCTCTACGCCAACCAGCCGGCCGAGAACAGCGCCGGGCTGACCAACGACCAGCTGATCCAGTACGCCGTGCAGGCCGGCGCGAAGGAGGCCGACATCCGCCCGGCGGTGCAGAACGAGACCTACAAGCCGTGGACGGTCAAGGTGACCGACGCGGCGACCAACGCCGGGATCAACTCGACCCCGACCGTCCAGGTGAACGGCAGCACGCTGGCCGACTACAGCCCGGACAAGCTGAAGGCCGCGGTGCAGGCCGCGCAGAAGAAGTGAGGACCGGGCCGGGACGGCTGGCTCAGCCGTCCCGGCCGCGGCCCTCGTGCAGGGCCACCAGGGTCGCCAGCCGGCGGGCCAGCCGCTGACCGTGCGCGCCGTCCGCCCGCTGGATGGCCATCACTGGCAGCGTGCTGCCGTCGCTGAGGTCGAGCACCGCCCAGGGGCCGCCGCCGCCGAACTGGACCTGGACGATCTCCGCCCACTCCAGCCGCCGCCGCGTCGTGAGGTTGCGGACCAGCAGACCCTGCTCGCTCGGCACGGCCCGGACCGTCCCGAAGACCCACAGCACACCGGCCACCGCCAGCGCGACCAGCACGATGCCCAGCCGGTCGTACCAGCGGAAACCCCCGATCCCCTCGCCGGGGAGCACCAGGGCGAGCACGGTGAGCACCACCACCTCACCCGCGGCGACCCCCAGGCCGACGGCCCGGGAGCGGCGTGGCACCAGCGGGGCGTGCAGCCGCGCCCGCTCGAGCGCCGGGTCCCGGCGGCCCGGGCTGCCGCGGCGCTCGCCCTCGGCGCTCATCCCGGGCTCACAACCGGCAGGCGTGGATCCCGGTGACCAGGATCGCCCGCGCGCCGAGGTCGTACAGGTCGTCCATCACGTCGTTGGTGCGCTCCCGGCGGACCATCGCCCGCACGGCCACCCACTCCCGGTCGTGCAGCGGGCTGACCGTCGGCGACTCCAGGCCGGGGGTGAGCTCGCAGGCCTTCTCGACCAGCTCGACCGGCACGTCGTAGTCCATCAGGACGTACTGCCGGGCGACCAGGACCCCGTGCAGCCGCCGCTGCAGCACCTCCGCCCCGGGCAGCACGCTCGCCCCGGCCCGCCGGACCAGCACGGCCTCGGACTCCAGGATCGGCTCGCCGAAGATCTCCAGCCCGGCGTTGCGCAGCGTCGTGCCGGTGGAGACCACGTCGGCGATCGCGTCGGCCACGCCCAGGCTGACCGCGGTCTCCACCGCGCCGTCCAGCCGGACCACCTCGGCGTGCACGCCGCGGGCCAGCAGGTAGTCCCCGACCAGGCGGGCGTAGCTGGTCGCCACCCGACGGCCGTGCAGGTCCGCGAAGGCGAACCCGGCGCCCAGCGGGGCCGCGAACCGGAAGGTGGACTCCCCGAACCCCAGCGGCATCACCTCCTGCAGGCCGGCACCGGAGTCCAGCATCAGGTCCCGGCCGGTGATCCCGACGTCGAGCGTGCCGCCCCCGACGTAGACCGCGATGTCCCTGGGCCGTAGGAAGAAGAACTCGACGTCGTTGCCGGGGTCGGCCAGCACCAGCTCGCGGTGGTCACGGCGCTGGCGGTAGCCGGCCTCGCGCAGCATGTGGCTGGCCGATTCGGACAGGGTGCCCTTGTTGGGGACGGCGACGCGCAGCATGGAGCTCTCTTCCGGCGGGACGTGGCGTGCGGTGCGGTGCGAGGGGGCAGGTCGCGGCCCGGTTCGGACCCGGGCGAGGCGGTGGGCCTACAGGTGCGTGTAGACGTCCTCCAGGCCCAGCCCACGGGAGATCATCAGCACCTGGAGATGGTAGAGGAGCTGAGAGATCTCCTCGGCGGTGCGCTCGGTGCTCTCGTGCTCGGCGGCCATCCACACCTCGGCGGCCTCCTCGACGATCTTCTTGCCGATCGCGTGCACCCCCGCGTCCAGCGCCTGCACCGTCCCCGAGCCGGCGGGCCGGGTGCGGGCCTTCTCCTCCAGCTCGGTGAACAGCTCCTCGAAGGTCTTCACGGCATCAGGCTAGCGGCCGCCCCGGAGGGACCGTCCGGTCCGGCGGCGGGACCCGGCCGGGCCGGCCGCCCGATCCGGCGCAGCGCCACCGCGGTGGCCACCGCCGCGGTGGCCGCCTCCGCGCCCTTGTCCTCCCGGGAGCCGGGCAGCCCGGCCCGGTCCAGCGCCTGCTCCACGGTGTCGCAGGTCAGCAGCCCGAACCCGACCGGCACCCCGGTCCCGACGCTGACCTGGGTGAGCCCGTTGGTGGCGCCCTGGCAGACGTAGTCGAAGTGCGGCGTGCCACCGCGTACCACCACGCCCAGCGCGACCACGGCGTCAACGCCGGCCGCCGCCAGCCGGGCGGCCGCCACCGGCAGCTCGAAGCTGCCCGGCACCTGCACGTGCACGACCTCGTCGACCCCGCACTCGGCCAGCGCCCGCCGGGCGCCGGCGACCAGGCCGGCCATCACCTGCTCGTGCCAGCCGGCCGCGACCAGCCCGACCCGCAGGCCGGCGCCGTCCACGGACAGCCGGGGCGACCCTGCACCACTCACCGCTGCTCCTGCCCTGGCGACCCGGACGACCCCGACGGAGCCGGCGACGGCCCGGCGTCGCCGAGCAGATGGCCCATCCGCTCCCGTTTGGTGGCCAGGTACTGGCGGTTGAACTCCCCGGCCGGCACCTCGTGGGCCACCCGCCGGGCCACGCTCGCGCCGTGCCGGCGCAGGCCCTCGACCTTGGCCGGGTTGTTGGTCATCAACGCGACCTCGCTCAGCCCCAGGTCGGTCAGCATCGCCGCCGCGGCGCCGTACTCGCGGGCGTCCACCGGCAGCCCCTGGTGGGTGTTGGCCTCGACCGTGTCCAGGCCCTGGTCCTGCAGCGCGTAGGCGGAGAGCTTGGCCGCCAGCCCGATCCCCCGGCCCTCGTGCCCGCGCAGGTAGAGCAGGGCACCGCCGTGCTCGGTGATCGCCGCCAGCGCGGCGTCCAGCTGCTCCCCGCAGTCGCACCGTGCCGAGCCGAGGGCGTCCCCGGTCAGGCACTCGGAGTGCACCCGGACCAGCGCCCCGCTGGCCGCCGGCCGGCCGGAGAGCAGCGCGAGGTGCTCGTGGCCGGTCTGCAGGTCCAGGTAGCCGTAGGCGGTGAACGTGCCGTACCGGGTGGGCAGGGCGGCCCGAGCCACCCGCTGCACCCGGGCGGAGGTCGGGGCCGGTCCGGGGCCGTGGCCCAGGTCCTCCGGCAGGTCACCGATGGCCAGCCGGTGGGCGGCCAGGTCGGCGATGCTGATCAGCGCGAGCCCGTGCGCGTCGGCCAGCGCCCTCAGCCCCGTCAGCAGCATCACCGGCCCGTCGTCCTGCACCACCTCACCGATCGCCGCCACCGGGACGAGCCCGGCCAACCGGCACAGGTCCACCGCGGCCTCGGTGTGCCCGGCGCGCTCCAGCACCCCGCCCGGGACGGCGCGCAGCGGCAGCACGTGCCCGGGCCGGATCAGGTCCTCCGGGCCCGCGCCGGGATCAGCCAGCGTGCGCAGCGTGCGGGCCCGGTCGGCCGCGCTGATCCCGGTCCCGATGCCGTGGGCGGCGTCGACCGAGACGGTGTAGGCGGTGCCGCGCGGGTCCTGGCTGTGCTCGACCATCGGCGGCAGCTGCAGCGCCCGGGCGCGGGCGGCCGGCATCGGCGCGCACAGGTAACCGGAGGTGTGCCGGACCAGCCAGCCGACCCACCGTTCGTCGGCCGTGGCTGCGGCCAGCACGACGTCACCCTCGTTCTCCCGGTCCGCGTCGTCCACCACGATCACCGGGCGGCCGGCCCGCAACGCCTCCAGGGCCTTGGGCACCCGGTCCAGGTGGACGGCCAGCTGCTCCTCGACCGCGGTCACCAGCCCACCTCCTCGGGGGTCGGCACCGGCGCGCTCGCCGATGGACGGTCCCGGGTGATCCGCCACCAGACGGTGAACCCCCACACCACGAACCCGGCGTAGACCGCGTACAGCACCGCCGAGGGGTACAGCTGGGCCTTGACCAGCAACGGCACGCCGACCACGTCGACGCCGATCCAGACCAACCAGAAGTCCACCCAGCCGCGGGCCATCGCGTAGGTCGCCAGCAGCGAGCCGGTGAAGATCCAGGCGTCGCTCCAGACCGGTTCGTAGGAGCCCAGGGCGCGGAAGACGGGGGTCAGCACGGCGACCCCGGCCACGGCTACGGCGACCAGCACCGCCCGCTCCGGCCAGGTCGCCCAGCGCGGGTCGACCGCCGCCGTCCCGGAGCTGCGGCTGCGCCGCCAGCGCCACCACCCGTAGCCGGCGACCACCGCGAACATCACCTGCCGGCTGGCCTGTCCGAGCAGGTTATGACCCTGCGGCGTGGCGAACGCCGCGCCCAGGAAGACGGTGAACAGCAGGACGTTGCCCACGATGCCGACCGGCCAGGCCCACACCCGGCGGCGCATCCCGCCGACCGCGCTGGCCAGGCCGAAGGCGTTCCCGACGATCTCCCGCCACAGGATGGGGTGGCCGCCCAGGACCAGCTCGGCGTTCAGGGCACCGACCATGACGTCACCCGCGCTCATCGTGAGGTCACCGCCTGCCCCTCGGCGTCGCCGGGACGGCGCAGCATCCGCTCGACGTACTTGGCCAGCACGTCCACCTCCAGGTTGACCGTGGCACCGACCTCCCGGTGACCGAGCGTGGTGCGGGAGAGCGTCTCGGGGATCAGCGAGACGGTGAACGAGGGCGGCTGACCGGGCGCGCTCACCGAGGCGACGGTGAGCGAGACACCGTCGACCGCGATCGACCCCTTCTCCACCACGTAGCGGGCCAGGTTCTCGGGCAGCGCGACCCGGACCACCTGCCAGCGTTCACCGGGTAGCCGTTCGAGCACCGTTCCGGTGCCGTCGACGTGACCCTGCACGACGTGGCCGCCGAACCGCCCGTCCACCGGCACCGGCCGCTCCAGGTTCACCGCCGTGCCCGGTCGGGTACCGGCCAGGCTGCTACGGCGCAGGGTCTCCAGCATGACGTCGGCGGTGAACGTGCCCGCGCCGTGCTCCACCACGGTCAGGCAGACGCCGTTGACGGCGATCGAGTCGCCGCGCCGGGCCCCGTCGGTGACCAGGGGCCCGCGCACGGTGATCCGAGCCGACTCCTGCCCGAGGTCGACGTCGACCACCTCGCCGAGCTCCTCCACGATGCCGGTGAACATCTCACTCGCCTCCGATCCGCGCGGGCGCCAGGACCAGCCGCAGGTCCGGCCCGAGCCGGGCCAGGTCCACCAGCTCCAGCCGCGCGGTGTCCTCGATGGTGGCGATGCCCAGGTCGGACACCGCCGGCGCTCCGCTGCCCAGCAGCGCAGGCGCCAGGTAGGCGACCACCTCATCGACCAGGTGGGCCCGCCAGAACGCGGCGGCCAGGGTCGGGCCGCCCTCCAGCCACACGTGCCGGACCTGGCGGGCGGCCAGCTCGGCGAGCGCCGCCGCCGGGTCGCGGTGGCGCAGCTGCAGGGTGCCGGCGGCGCCGTCCCGCAGCCGGGCGCCGTCGGGCAGGTCGCGCTCGCCGAGGACGACGCGCAGCGGTGGCGGGCCGTCGGCCGGGTCCGGCCCGGTCACCGCTCCGGCCTCGGCCGGCGTCCGGACGGTCAGCTGCGGGTCGTCGGCCAGCGCGGTGCCGGTGCCGACCAGCAGGGCGCCCGCCTCGGCCCGGCGACGGTGCGCGTCGGCCCGCGCCGGCTCCCCGGTGATCCACCGGCTGCTGCCGTCGGCAGCTGCGCTGCGCCCGTCCAGGGTGGCCGCGAACTTCCAGGTCACGAACGGCCGGCCGGTGGCGACCGCGTGGCTCCAGTACCGGTTCAGCGCCTGCGCCTGCTCGGCCAGCGGGCCCTGCACCACCGCCACCCCGGCCCGGGCAAGGGTGTCCGCGCCGCCGGCGGCCAGCGGGTCGGGGTCGCGCTGGCCGATCACCACCCGGGCGATCCCGGCCCGCAGCAGCGCCGCGCTGCACGGGCCGGTGCGCCCGGTGTGGTCGCACGGTTCGAGGGTGACCACGGCGGTGCCGCCGCGGGCGGCGTCACCGGCCTGGGCCAGCGCCACCACCTCGGCGTGCGCGGTGCCCGCGCCCCGGTGCCAGCCCTCACCGACCACGGTGCCGGCACGGTCCACGAGCACGCAGCCGACCCGGGGGTTGGCGTCCCGGCGGGGGCCGCGGGCGGCGAGCTCGAGGGCCCGCAGCATCAGCGCCTGCGCCGTCGAGGCCGGCATCGTGGCTGCCGTCGACGTGTTCACCGCTCACCTCCCGGGCCTGGTCAGGCTCCGGGGGTGTGCCGGCGGGAGGCCCACCAGCACCTCACCACCACAGGCGCCGCCCGGCTGCCGCGGCGCAGGGCCGAGGGAGCCGATCGGCACCAGGCGCGCTGCCTCCCATCCGGACTCTCACCGTCGGTCCTGGAGTTCCACCAGGTCAACCGGCCGCTGGCTGCGGTCGGGTCGCGGACTGTCACCGCCGGTTCGGATTTTCACCGACCCCGGAGCACGCTTGTGTGTCGTCTTCAGTATGCACCGGCCCCGGCGCGTCGGGTGCCGGACCCCGGCCGGCTCAGCCGACCGGCAGCAGCAGCGAGCCGTCCCGCGCCCGGCGCACCGGGAGCACCTCCCGGACGGCGTCCACCGGGATCGGGCCGTAGACGTGCGGGAACACCTCGTCGCTGCCCGGCACCGGCTCCACCCGGACCCGGGGCAGCCGCCCGCGATCCAGCTCGAGCACGACCAGGGGCCGGTCCAGCCGGCCGTAGACGGCCCGCGCGACCCCGGCGAGCTGCTGCGGGAAGGAGCAGTGCACGAAGCCGACCTGGTCCAGGGCCGCCCCGAGGGTGGAGACCCGGTACTCCCCGGCCCGCACGGCCCGCTCCCAGTCCTCGCGAACGGCCAGGTGCAGCAGCGGCTGGGCACGGGTCTCGGTCTGCGCCCCGGGCGTGGTGTCCCGCCAGGCGACCAGCTCCTCGTCACCGGGCCGCA
This sequence comes from uncultured Actinomycetota bacterium, assembly GCA_963821825.1. Taxonomy (GTDB): domain Bacteria; phylum Actinomycetota; class Actinomycetes; order Actinomycetales; family Kineosporiaceae; genus CAWGFD01. The sequence goes on along the minus strand of CAWGFD010000002.1, from coordinate 2,200,953 downwards.
AGCCGCTCAGCCGACCCGACAGCCGCCAGCCGCGGCTGGCCAGCAGGGCGCGCACGGCCAGGTTGGACACGGTGGTGGAGGTGAACACCCGCACGCCCTGCTGCCCGGCCGGGGACGGCGCGGCGTCGACCGCCGCCGCCAGCAGCGCCGCGCCCAGGCCGCGACCTCGGTGCTCGGGCGCGACCACGACCAGCTCGACGAAGGCCCGACCGAAGAAGTGCTCGTGCCGCAGTGCGGCGTAACCGACGACGGCGGGCGGCACTCCGGTCTCGACGACCAGGCAGATCCCGCCCAGGCCGTGCAGCAGGTCGGCGACCAGACCGGCACGAGCCCGGCCGGGGACCGGCACGCCGGGCAGCAGCGGGCCGGGTCCCGGCGGCGCCACCCGGGTGGCCGGGTCGACCTCGGCGAGCGCGGCGGCGTCCAGCGGACCGGCCACCCGCAGCCGCACGCTCACGCCCGTCGCCCGTGGCCCCGGGGCCGGCTCACCGGCCGCACGCCGCCTCGGCCAGGGCGCGCAGCTCGGCGACCCGGGCGGCCGCGTCGTCGGCGCCGTAGACCGCCGAACCGGCCACGAAGACGTCGGCGCCGGCCTGCGCGCAGCGCTCGATCGTCTCGGCGTTCACCCCGCCGTCCACCTGGAGCCAGACGTCCAGCCCGCTGGCCGCCACCGCGGCCCGGGCCCGGCGCAGCTTGGGCAGGGTGACGTCGAGGAAGGACTGGCCGCCGAACCCCGGTTCGACGGTCATCACCAGGATCATGTCCAGCTCGGGCAGCAGGTCCAGGTAGGGCTCGACCGGGGTGGCGGGCCGCAGCGCCAGCCCGGCCCGGGCCCCCAGCGCCCGCAGCTCCCGGGCCAGCCGGACCGGTGCGTCGGTCGCCTCCGCGTGGAAGGTGACCGAGGCGGCCCCGGCCTCGGCGTAGCCGGGCGCCCAACGGTCCGCATCCTCGATCATCAGGTGGCAGTCCACCGGGACCGGGCTCTCCTTGACGATCCGCTCGACCACCGGCAGGCCCAGGGTCAGGTTGGGCACGAAGTGGTTGTCCATCACGTCCACGTGGGCCCAGTCCGCGGTCTCGATCCGGGCCAGCTCCTGGGCCAGCCGGGTGAAGTCGGCGGACAGGATGCTGGGCGAGATCTGGATGGCCACCTCAGGAGGATAGTCAGCCCGGCCCCGGCGGGTCTCACCCCCGCCGAGCGCGCAGCGTGACGATCTCGAAGGGCCGCAGGGCCACGGTGGCCGTCCGGTCGTCCACCGGCACCGTCGCCGGCAGCTCACGCTCGAGCAGGTCGGTGCGCCACACCCGGGTCACCGCGGTGCCGAAGCTGACCTGCGTCTGCGCCCGCGCGCCACGGGCCTCGTACAGCCGGACCACCAGGTCCCCCGAACGGTCCTCGGCCAGCTTGACCGCCTCGACCACCACGGCCGGGTCGGACACCGTGAGCAGGGCCTGGACCGGGCCGGCGCCGCGGACCTGCCGGACGGGCAGGTTGAGCCGGTACCCGGCGTCCACCGCCTCCAGCACGGTGGGCGCCAGCCCGAGCACGGTGCGCATCACGTGCTCGCCCTGGTCGGCCTGCGGGTCGGGGAACCGGGGGCCGCGCAGCAGCGACTGCCGGACCAGCGTCACCCGGCTGCCGTCCGCGGCCCAGCCGCGGGTCACGTCGTGGCCGTAGCTGGAGTCGTTGGCCAGCACGGCCCCGAAGCCCGGCTCGCCGACGTGCACCCAGCGGTGCGCGCAGGTCTCGAACCGGGCGGCGTCCCAGCTGGTGTTGGTGTGGGTGGGCCGCGACACGTGCCCGAACTGGACCTCCGAGCTGGCCTGGTCGGCGTGCACGGCGAGCGGGAAGGCGAGCTTGAGCAGCTTCTCCTGCTCGTGCCAGTCCACCCGGGTGGTCAGCTCCAGCTCGGCGGCGTCGGCGGCCATCGTGAAGGCCTGGACCACGCTGGAGCGGCCGAAGCGGCGCCGGACCTCCAGCGCGTCGCCGACGACCTGCACGCTGTCGGCGGCCCGCAGCTCGGTCAGGTTGTGCCGGTAGTGCAGGTCGACGTCCCAGGCGTCGTACTGGTTGGGCGTGTCCCGGAACAGCTGCAGCACGGCGGCCGGCCGACCGTCGGCGAGCAGCTCCCGACCGGAGGCCAGGTCGAGGAAGGAGACCAGCAGACCGTCCCGGTCGAACCTGGCCCGGACCCGGTCGCCGGTCAGCTGCCAGCCCTCGGGCCCGCGCTGCGGCCGGACGGCGCGCGGGGACGGCGCGGGGACGGCGGCCAGGGCGGGCACCCCGGCCGCGCTGACCGGCGCGGCGTTGAAGGTGACCGGCACGTCGCCGGGGCCGGCCAGCGCCTGCTGCGCGGCGCCGATCAGCTCCTCCAGCTCGCGCTGCACCCGGGCGTACTGCGCCTCCGCCTGCTGGTGCACCCAGGCGATCGAGGACCCGGGCAGGATGTCGTGGAACTGCTGCAGCAGCACCGTGCGCCAGCAGCGGTCCAGCTGCTCGTAGGGGTAGTCGCCGAGCCCCCGGGCGACCGCCGTGGCGCTCCACAGCTCGGCCTCGCGCAGCAGGTGCTCGCAGCGGCGGTTGCCCTGCTTGGTCCGGGCCTGGGAGGTGTAGGTGCCCCGGTGGAACTCCAGGTACATCTCCCCCGACCAGACGGCGGGGTCGGCCAGCTCGGCCGTGGCCTGCTCGAAGAAGCTGCGCGGCGAGCCGATCCGCACCTTGGGCGACCCCTCCAGGTCCGCGGTCCGCTCGGCCGCGGCGAGCATCTCCCGGGTCGGGCCGCCGCCGCCGTTGCCGAACCCGAACGGGGTCAGCGAGATGTTGGAACGGCCCTTCTCGGCGTACTGGCGCTGGGCCCGGGCCAGGTCCGCCGCCGACAGGTCGGAGTTGTAGGTGTCGGTCGGCGGGAAGTGGGTCAGCACCCGGGTGCCGTCGATGCCCTCCCACCAGAACGTGTGGTGCGGCATCGGGTTGGTGTCGTTCCAGGACGGCTTCTGGGTCAGGAGGTACTCGCAGCCGGCCGCGCGGGCGATCTGCGGCAGGGCGCCGGTGTAGCCGAAGGAGTCCGGCAGCCACACCTCGGTGGGCTCGACGCCCAGCTCACGGGCGAAGAAGCCCTTGCCGGCCACGAACTGGCGCACCAGCGCCTCCCCGCCCGGCAGGTTGGTGTCGCTCTCCACCCACATCCCGCCGACCGGGACGAACCGTCCCTCGGCGACCCGCTTGCGGATCCGCTCGAACAGGCTGGGGTAGTGCTCCTGCATCCACGCGTACTGCTGGGCGCTGGAGCAGGCGAAGACGAAGTCCGGGTCCTCCTCCATCAGGGCCAGCACGTTGGAGAAGGTGCGGGCGCACTTGCGGATCGTCTCCCGGGTCGGCCACAGCCAAGCCGAGTCGATGTGCGCGTGGCCGACCGCGACGACCGTGTGCGCGCTGGCGTACGCCGGGGCGGCCAGCACCCCGGCGAGCTCCCGTCGTCCGGCGGCCGCGGTACCGGCGACGTCGTCGGGGTCGACGGTGTCGCACATCCGCTCCAGCGCGGCCAGGATCTCCGCCCGTCGGGGCAGCGCCGGGTCGAGCTCTCGCAGCAGCCCGACCAGGGCGCGGCAGTCCGCCAGCAGCGCGTCGGTCTCGGTGTGCCGCTCCACCAGGTCGACCCGGGCCAGGGTGTAGATCGGGTCGGTACCGGCCGTCGCCTTGTCCCCCAGCGGAGTGGGCCGGTAGTCGTGGTGGCCGCCGACCGCCGGGTTGGAGGCGGCCTCCAGGTACAGCTCGACCGGTGCGCCCGCGCCACCGGTCACCGGCACGTAGCCGTTCAACGGCTCGATCGCCTTGAGGATGGAGCCGTCCGGCCGGTACACCAGGCCCTCGGCCTGGAAGCCGGGCGTCCGGGTGCTGAACCCGAGGTCGACCACCACCTGCAGCTCCAGACCCGGGCCGCCCCAGCCCTGCGGCACCTGGCCGGTGACGTGGAACCAGGCCGTGCCCCACGGCTTGCTCCACGGGCTGCCGGCCTGGAACGGGGTGTAGCGGGCGGCCACGGCCTGCTCGAACGGGACCGGCTCGTCGGGCACCTCCCACACGGCCAGCCTCAGCGGCCGGCTGCGTCGCTCGACGGCGGGGCCGATCCGCTCACGGACGAACCGGTCCACTCGCTGCTCGGTGTGCGCGGTGCGGTCGTGCATCCTTCTCCTCGTGCTCTGGGTGCTCCGACCCCGGTGCCGGGGCCGACGGTCAGCTGCGTCGCAGCAGGGCCAGGAACATCGCGTCGGTGCCGTGCACGTGCGGCCACAGCTGCACGGTGGGCCCCTCCCCCAGCTCGGCCACCCCGGGCAGCAGCGGCCGGGCGTCCAGGCGCTGCACCTGGGGGTGCTTGCGCAGCACGTCCTGCAGCACGAAGAGGGTCTCGGCCGGGTGCGGGGAGCAGGTGACGTAGGCGACCACCCCGCCGGGCCGGACGGCGGCCAGCGCGGCGGTGAGCAGCGCCCGCTGCAGCGAGCCCAGGGCCGCCAGGTCGGCGGGGGTCCGCCGCCACCGGGACTCCGGGCGCCGGCGCAGCGCGCCCAGGCCGGTGCAGGGCGCGTCGACCAGCACCCGGTCGTAGTGGTCGGCGTCCTGCTCGGCGACCTCGCGGCCGTCGCCGACCCGGACCTGGACCAGGCCGGCCAGCGGGCGCACCGAGCCCGAGACCAGCGCCGCCCGGTGCTCGGCGGGCTCGACCGCGGTCAGCCGGGCGTCGGCGGGCAGCTCACCGGCCTGCACCCGCCGGCCGGCTATCGCGGCCAGCAGGGCGGCCTTGCCGCCCGGTCCGGCGCACAGGTCCAGCCACCGGCCGCCGTCCGGGCCGGTCAGGGGCGCGTCGGCCAGCGCGCGGGCGACCAGCTGGCTGCCCTCGTCCTGCACCCGGGCGCGACCCTGGCGGACGGCCCGGACGCCGTCGGGGGCGCCGGTCATGGTGACCGCGAACGGCGACCAGTAGCCGGCGGCGGCACCGCCGTCGAGCAGCTCGGCCGGCTCGCACAGCCCCGGCAGGGCGGCCAGGGTCACCGGTGGGGCGAGGTTGTCGGCGGCGAGCAGGTCGGCCAGCTCGCCGGCGTCGCGGCCCTGCAGCACGAGCGCGTCGCGCAGCGCGCGGACCACCCAGGCGGGGTGGGAGGTGGTGGTGGCCAGCCGGTCCAGCGGGTCCTGGGTGTCCGGGGCGACCTCGGCCAGCCAGGAGTCCAGGTCACGGCCGGCGACCCGGCGCAGCACGGCGTTGGCCAGGCCGGCGGCGCCCTGGCCGACCTCGCTGCGGACCAGGTCGACGGTGGCGGCCACGGCTGCGTGCTCGGCCACCCGCATCGCGGTCAGCTGGTGCACCCCCAGCCGCAGCGCGTCCAGCAGCGCCGGGTCCAGGTCGGTCAGCGGCCGGTCCACGCAGCGGCCCAGCACCGCGTCGTGCCGTCCGCGCAGCCGCAGCGTGCCGTAGCCGAGCTCGGTGGTGAAGGCGGCGTCCCGGCCGGTCAGCCCGGCCTGCCGGAGCAGACCCGGCAGCACCAGGTTGGCGTAGGCGTCCTCCTCCTGCACCGCCCGCAGCAGCCGCCAGGCCACCAGCCGGGGCAGGTCCACCCGCTTGCGGGCCTCGTTCCGGGTCGCGGCCCGCGGCCCGCTGCGGGACGGCGGCCCACCGGCCGGGCTCACCGGCCGGCCTCGGGCTCCGGCGACCCGGCGGCGGGCGGGACGGCGGCGTCGAACCGCGCGCCCGGTGCGAGCCGCAGGCCACGGGCCCAGTCCGCGCCGGGCATCGCCCGCCGGCCCTGGGCCTGCACGGTCAGCAGCTGCAGCGGGTCGGTTCCGGTACCGACCAGCAGGGCCTGCTTGGTGGCCACGAGCTCCCCGGGCGCCGGCCGGGAGCCGGACGCGCCGAGCACCGGGTGATCACCGGCGGGGAGGGGGGCGAGGGCGTGCAGCTTGACCCGGTGCCCGTCGAAGGTGGTCCACGCGCCCGGTTCGGGCGTGGTGCCGCGGACCCGGCGGTGCACCACGTGCGCCGGCCGGCTCCAGTCCACCCGGGCCTCGGCGACGTCCACCTTGGGCGCCAGGCTGACCCCCGCGGCCGGCTGCGGCCGGGGCTCCAGGGTGCCGTCCTGCACGCCGTCCAGGACGGCGACCAGCAGCTCGGCGCCGGCCACCGACAACCTGCCGAGCAGGTCGCCGGCGGTGTCCTGCGGGCGCACCGTCTCGGTCATCATGCCCAGCACCGGGCCGGTGTCCAGGCCCTCCTCCAGCCGGAAGACGGTCGCGCCGGTCACCTCATCCCCGGCCATCAGCGCGCGCTGCACCGGGGCGGCCCCACGCCAGGCCGGCAGCAGCGAGAAGTGCAGGTTGAGCCAGCCGTGCGGTGGCACCTCGAGCGCCTCGGGCGGCACCAGCGCGCCGTAGGCCACCACCGGCACGCAGTCCGGGGCCAGCTCGCGCAGCTCGGCCAGGAACTGCGGGCCGCGGGGCCGGGCCGGTGCCAGCACCGGGAGCCGGTGCTCCTCGGCCCAGTGCGCCACCGGCGAGCGCTCGGTCCGCCGGCCACGGCCGGCCGGGGCGTCCGGGCGGGTCAGCACCGCCACGACCTCGTGCCGGGAGGCGGCCAGCGCGTCCAGCGCGGGCAGCGCCACCGCGGGCGTGCCGGCGACCACGACCCTCACCGCGGGCCCGAGCCGGCCGGCCGCGAGGGGGCCCCGCCAGCCCTCACAGCGCCTTGCCGAAGGTGGAGTGCGGGCTGTCCCGGACCACGGGGGCCGGCTGGCCGTTCCACTCCGCCTCACGGATCGCCTTGAGGGCCAGCTTCTTCTGGGCGCGGTCCATCCGGTCGATGAACAGGATCCCGTCCAGGTGGTCGGTCTCGTGCTGGATCGCCCGGGACTTCATCTCGGTGCCCTCGATGGTCACCGGCTCGCCGTGCTGGTTCCAGCCCTTGGCCACCACCCGCAGCGCCCGTGGCGTGTCCTGGTAGATGCCGGGGAAGGACAGGCAGCCCTCCTCGCCGTCCTGCAGCTCCTCGGACAGGTCGAGGTCGGGGTTGATCAGGTGCCCGAGCTCGCCGTCCACGTGGTAGGTGAACACCCGCAGCCCGACCCCGATCTGGGGCGCCGCCAGCCCCGCGCCGGGGGCCTCCAGCATGGTGTCCTCAAGGTCCTTGACCAGCTTGCGCAGCTCCTTGTCGAAGTCGGTGACCGGGGCGGCCGGGGTGCGCAGGACGGGGTCGCCGAACAGACGGATCGCCTTGATGGCCACGGAGCTCCTCGGGTGGTGCGTGCGGCGTGCCGGTCAAGTCTACCCGCGGGCGGTGCGCGCCAGCCGGGCGCCGGTCACAGCCGGCGCGGGTCGACCTGGACCCGCACGACGGGTTCCCGGCGGGCGCTGCCGGCGGCCGCGGCCGAGCGCAGCGCCCGGGCCAGCTCGCCGGCCTGCCCCTCACCGACCCGCAGCAGCAACCGCACCGGCGGTTCCTCACCGGCCGGCAGAACAGGCGGGACGGACGGGACGGGCGAGACGCGCGAGATGGGCGTGGTTCGGCCAGCCGGCTCCGGCGGCTCCTCGACCGGGACCGGCCCCAGCTGCTCGGGCCGGGGCCGACCCGACGGCCAGGCGGCCTGCACCCGGTCCGCGAAGCCGGTCACCGCCGACGGGCGCCCGGTGACCGAGGCCAGCGCTGCCGCCGGCGGCAGCGCCAGCTCGGCCCGCTCGGCCAGCTCCCGGGCCGCGTGCCAGGCCGGGTCGAGCCGGACCAGGGCCTGCACCGCCGGCGCCGACGGATCGGCGCACACGACGAGCAGTCCGCCGTCGTGGGCCGGCCGTACGCTCGCCGCGACCGCGCTCCAGCGGGCCAGTGTCTCCTCGGCGGCCCGCAGGTCCGGCCGGTCCAGCATGGCGTCGCCGTCGAGCAGCACCGCGGCCGCGTAACCGCCCTCCACGCCCGGCTCCACCCCGGGCGTGGCCAGCACCAGCGCACCCCGGTCGGGGACCCGCGGCAGCGTGCGGCTGGCCCGGGAGACCACCACCCGGGCGCCCGGGAAGGCCCGGCCCAGCTCCTCGGCGGTGCGTTCGACGCCGACCGTCCGGGCCCGCAGCCGCCGACCGGAGCAGTGCGGGCAGGTCCAGCCGGGCAGCGGCCGGGCGCACCAGCCGCAGTGCGGGGCCCGGGCGCCGTCCGGCTCGGCCACGGCCGGCAGCTGGACCGGACCGGCGCAGAACGGGCACCGGGCCGGGCGCCGGCAGGTCCCGCACGTCATCCCGGGCAGGTAGCCGGCCCGCGGCACCTGGACCAGCACCGAGCCGCGGCCCAGCCCCTCCCGCAGCGCCGTCCAGGCGTCGTGCGGGATCCGGGCGGCGGCGGCCAGCGGGTCGCGTTCCCGGGGGCCCAGCCCGCCGCCGACCAGCACCCGGGGCCACGGCGTCCGGCGGACGGCGCGGTCGGCGACGACCTCCCGGGCGTAGCCCCGGGCCAGCCACCGGGCGGTCTCGGCGGTCCGCGACCAGCCGCCGACCAGCAGTCCGGCGCCCTCGAGGTCCGAGCGCAGCGCGGCGACCTCGCGGACGTGCGGGTAGGGCGCCCGCGGCTCGGCCAGCACGTCGTCGGCGTCGTCCCAGACCACGACCAGACCCAGGTTGCGGACCGGGGCGAAGGCGGCGGCCCGGGTCCCGATCACCACCCGGGTGTGGCCGCGCAGCGCGGACAGGAAGGCCGCGTACCGGGCGGCGGGCCCGAGGTCGGCCTCCAGCCGGGTGTGGCTGCCCTCGCCCAGCCGCTGCACCAGGGCCGGCTGCAGGGTGTCCAGGTCACGGCGGTCCGGCACCACCACCAGGGCGCCGCGGCCGCCGGCCAGGGTGGCGCCGACCGCCTCGGCCACGGCGTGCGGCCACAGCCGTCCGGGCGGGGCGGTCCAGACCGCCCGCGGCGCCTCCCCCGAGCGCAACCGGGCGAGCAGCGCCGGTGCGGCCGGGTAACCCGACCAGGCCGAGCCGGACGCTCCGGCTGAGGCGGCGGGCTGTGCCTGCGCAGCAGCGCCGGGGGCGATCGGCCCGGCGAGCGCCTTCTCGGTCGCGGCGTGCCGCGGCGGGACCGCCAGCCGCAGCACGTCAGCCAGCACCCCGGCGTAGCGGTCGGCCACCGCCCGGGCCAGGGCGAGCACGGCGGGGGTCAGCACCGGCTCGGGTGAGACCACGCGGCGCACCGCGGCCAGCCGGCCCGCGTGCTCGCTGACCGCGACCCGCTCCAGCACGAAGGCGTCGACGTCGCGGCCGGCGAAGGCCACCCGGACCCGCACACCGGGCCGGGCCTGGTCCTGGAGCCGTTCGGGCACCAGGTAGTCGAAGGGCCGGTCCAGGTGCGGCAGCGGGACGTCCACCGCGACCCGGGCCACGGGCCCGCCGGTCACGGCCGGGTCGGTCAGGAGATCGCGGCGCGCAACGCCTCGGCCCGGTCGGTCTGCTCCCAGGTCAGCCCGGCGAGCTCCCGGCCGAAGTGGCCGTAGGCGGCGGTCTGCCGGTAGATGGGGCGGAGCAGGTCCAGGTCGCGCACGATGGCGGCCGGTCGCAGGTCGAACACCTCGGTGATCGCCTTCTGGATCGCGCCGAGGTCCACCGTCTCGGTGCCGAAGCACTCCACGTACAGCCCGACCGGGTGCGACTTGCCGATCGCGTAGGCCACCTGCACCTCGCAGCGCCGGGCCAGCCCGGCGGCCACCACGTTCTTGGCCACCCAGCGCATCGCGTAGGCGGCCGAACGGTCGACCTTGGAGGGGTCCTTGCCGGAGAAGGCACCGCCGCCGTGGCGGGCCATCCCGCCGTAGGTGTCAACGATGATCTTCCGGCCGGTCAGCCCGGCGTCACCCATCGGGCCGCCGATCTCGAACCGGCCGGTCGGGTTGACCAGCAGCTGGTAGGAGTCGGTGTCGATCTGCAGACCGTCGATCACCGGCTTGATCACGTGGTCGGCGACGTCGGGCTGCAGCAGGCCCTCCAGCGACACGTCGGCCGCGTGCTGGCTGGAGACCACGACGGTGTCCAACCGGACCGCGTGGTTGCCCTCGTACCCGATGGTCACCTGGGTCTTGCCGTCCGGGCGCAGGTAGGGGACCTCGCCGGACTTGCGGACCTCGGCCAGCCGCTGGGCGAGCTGGTGGGCCAGGTGGATCGGCAGCGGCATCAGCTCGGGGGTGTCGTCGCAGGCGTAGCCGAACATCAGGCCCTGGTCACCGGCGCCCTGCAGGTCCAGCGGGTCGGTGCCGGCCTGGACGCGGGCCTCCCAGGCGCTGTCCACGCCGGCGGCGATGTCCGGGGACTGCGCGCCGATGCTGACCTCCACCCCGCAGGAGTGGCCGTCGAAGCCCTTGGTCGAGGAGTCGTAGCCGATCTCCAGGATGGTCCGCCGGACGATCCCGGGGATGTCGGCGTAGGCGGTGGTCGTCACCTCGCCGGCCACGTGCACCAGGCCGGTGGTGACCATCGTCTCCACGGCCACCCGGGCGTTCGGGTCCTCGGCGATGATGGCGTCCAGGACGGCGTCGCTGATCTGGTCGCAGATCTTGTCCGGGTGACCCTCGGTGACGGACTCGGAGGTGAAAAGCCGCTCGCTCACAGTTCTCCTGGTGTCATGGTGTGTCGGCCGGGCCCACGATACCCGCGGTCGGCGCCGGGGCGGGTCGACGCAGCGCGAGGACGGCGTCCAGCACGCCGTGCGCCGCGGCCAGCTTGCTGCCCGGCGGCAGCTCGCTCACCCCTCCCCCCGCACTCAGCACGGTGACCTGGGTGCGGTCGGAGCCGAACACCCGCCCGGCTGAGACGTCGTTCAGGACCAGCAGGTCGCATCCCTTCCGGGCGAGCTTGGCCCGGGCGTGGGTCAGCGGGTCGGCGTCGGGGTCGCCGGTCTCCGCGGCGAAGCCGACCACCAGCTGCCCGGGCCGGCGGCCCTCGACCAGCGCGCGCAGCACGTCGGGGGTGCGGACCAGCTCCAGGCTCGGGGCGCTGTCCTGGCCCTCGACCTTCTTGATCTTGTGCTCGGCGACCCGCGCGGGCGCGAAGTCGGCGACCGCGGCGGCCATCACCAGCACGTCGGCCTGCTCGGCGGCCGAGGTCATCGCCGCCGCCAGGTCCGCCGCGCTGCGCACCTGCTGCACGGCCACGCCGGCCGGCAGCGCGACGTCCAGGTGCGCGGCCACCAGGCTGACCCGGGCGCCGCGCGCGGCGGCGGCCTGGGCCAGCGCGACCCCCTGGCGGCCGGAGGAGATGTTGCCCAGGAACCGGACCGGGTCCAGGGCCTCCCGGGTGCCACCGGCAGAGACCACGACGTGCAGTCCGGCCAGGTCCTGACCGCGGCCGTGGGCGGCCAGCAGCGCCTGCGCCGCGCCGGCGATTGCCTCCGGCTCGGGCAGCCGGCCCGGGCCGGTGTCGGCCCCGGTCAGCCGGCCGGACGCCGGTTCGAGCACCTGCACCCCCCGCTCGCGCAGGGTGGCCACGTTGGCCCGGGTGGCCGGGTGCTGCCACATCTCGGTGTGCATGGCCGGAGCCATCAGCACCGGGCAGCGGGCGGTCAGCAGCGTGGAGGTGAGCAGGTCGTCGGCCAGCCCGTGGGCCGCCCGGGCCAGCAGGTCGGCCGTCGCCGGCGCGACCACGACCAGGTCGGCCTGCTGGCCGATCCGCACGTGCGGCACGTCCGGCACGTCGTCCCACACCCGGTGGCTGACCCGGCGCCCGGACAACGCCTCCCAGGTGGCAGCGCCGACGAACTCCAGGGCGGCGGCGGTGGGCACCACCTGGACCCGGTGACCGCTCTCGGTGAGCAGGCGGAGCAGCAGCACCGCCTTGTAGGCGGCGATACCGCCGGCCACCCCGAGGACGACCAGCGGTGCGTCGTCCTGGGCGGGCGGGCTCACGCCTCGATCGGCTCCGCGACCAGCATGCCCTCGTTGATCTCGCGCATGGCCACCGACAGCGGCTTCTCCTGCACGTGGGTCTCGACCAGCGGGCCGACGTACTCCAGCAGGCCCTCACCGAGCTGGGAGTAGTAGGCGTTGATCTGCCGGGCGCGCTTGGCGGCGTAGATCACCAGCGCGTACTTGCTGTCGGCGGCCTTGAGCAGGTCGTCGATCGGCGGGTTGGTGATGCCTTCGGGCGCGGCTACGGTTCCGGACACGCGGACTCTTCTCCTGGACGACGACGTGATGGTGCTGGCTCGTGCGGCGGCTGGCCCGCTCAGCTGGGCGAGCAGCCCGCCGCCGAGCCCTTGGACAGGGCCGGCTCGGGGGCCAGACCCATGCAGTCTACGAGATCGGCGGCCGCCTGGCGGACGTCGGCGTTGACGATGGTCACGTCGAACTCGCTCTCGGCGGCCAGCTCCTCGCGGGCGGTCTGCAGCCGACGCTCGCGCTCGGCGTCGCTCTCGGTGCCACGGCCGACCAGCCGGCGGACCAGCTCCTCCCACGACGGCGGGGCGAGGAACACGAACTGGGCCTCGGGCATCGCCGCCCGGACCTGCCGGGCGCCCTGCAGGTCGATCTCCAGCAGGGCCGGCCGGCCCTCGGCCAGGGCCTGCAGCACCGGCCCGCGGGGGGTGCCGTACCGGTGCCGGCCGTGCACGACGGCCCACTCCAGCAGCTCCCCGGCGGCCACCATGGCGTCGAACCGGTCGTCGTCGACGAACAGGTAGTGCTGCCCGTCCCGCTCCCCCGGCCGGGGGTGACGGGTGGTGGCGCTGACCGACATCCACACCTGCGGGTAGGAGCGCCGGATCTCCGCCGCCACGGTGCCCTTGCCCACCGCTGTCGGCCCGGCCAGCACGGTCAGCCGTGGCGGACGGCGGCCATCAGGCCGGTCCGCGGCCGCGCCGACGGACATCACGTGCGGAAACGCTCGACCAGGGCCGTGATCTGGTTGGAGCCCAGGCCGCGCACCCGCCGGCTCTCGGAGATGCCGATCTCCTCCATGATCTGGCGGGCGCGGACCTTGCCCACCCCCGGCAGCGCCTCGAGCAGCGCCGAGACCTTCATCTTGCCCACCACGTCGTCGCCCTGCCCCTCCTTGATCACCTCGGCCAGCGACCCCTGGGAGTACTTCAGCCGGTTCTTCACCTCCGCCCGGGCGCGGCGAGCGGCCGCGGCCTTCTCCAGTGCGGCGGCGCGCTGCTCGGGGGTCAGGGGAGGCAGTGCCACAAGTCACCTCGGTGTGTCGTCAGGCGGAGAAGCTCCGGGCTCGTACGCGCAGGGCCCGACCGGAGGAACCTAGCGACTCCCCCCGGCCTGCGGCAACGCGGCCGCCCGGCCCAGGGTGGCCGTCAGCGCCTCCACGGTGGCCGCCGCGGCCGACCGCAGCCCCGCCACGGACGGGCCCGCGCCCAGCACCTCCCGGCTGGAGGACGGCAGCACCAGTCCGCGGGCGCCGCCGAAGACGGCCTGCAGGTCGGCGGCCGTGGCGCCCTGGGCGCCGATCCCGGGCGCCAGGAACGCCCCGTTCACCGCGGACAGGTCGTGGGCGGCGCCGGCCGCACCGACCGTCGCCCCGACCACCACCCCGACCGAGCCGAGCGGCTGCGCGCCGGCGTTCTCGGCCGCCGCGGCGTCCAGCACGGCCTGGGCGACGCTGCGGCCGTCCTCCCCCCGGGCGTGCTGCACCGCGGCGCCCTCCGGGTTGGAGGTCAGGGCCAGCACGAACACACCGCGGCCGGTCCGGGCGGCCAGGTCCAGCACCGGGCGCAGGGAGCCGAACCCGAGGTAGGGCGAGACGGTCACCGCGTCCCCGGCCAGCGGCGAGCGGTCGCCCACGAAGGCGTCGGCGTAGGCGGCCATGGTGGAGCCGATGTCGCCGCGCTTGGCGTCCACGATGCTCAGCGCGCCGCCGACCCGGGCGCCGGCCAGCACGTCCTCCAGGACGGCCAGCCCACGGCTGCCGTGCCGTTCGAAGAAGGCCGCCTGCGGCTTGAGCACCGCCACCCGGTCGGCCAGCGCCTCCACGCAGGTCATCGCGAACCGCCGCAGGCCCTCCAGGTCGTCGGCCAGCCCCCAGCGGGCGAGCAGCCCCGGGTGCGGGTCGATCCCCACGCACAGCGGGCCGCGCTGGTCCACGGCCTGCACCAGGCGCGCTCCGAACGGGGTCGACGGGCTCATCTCAGTCCTCCCGGTGGGCGTGGCCGACGGCCTCGGCCACGCTGGCGAAGCCACGCTCGGCCAGCGCCGCGGACAGCTCGGCCGCCACCCGGGCGACCGCGCCCGGGTCGTGGAAGATGGCCGTGCCGACCTGGACGGCGCCCGCGCCGGCGAGCACCAGCTGCAGGGCGTCGAGCCCGCTGAGCACGCCGCCGATGCCGATGATCGGCGCCCTGGGCAGCAGCCCCGACCGCATCGCGGCGTGCACCTGCCAGATGCAGCGCACCGCGACCGGGCGGATCGCCGGCCCGGACAGCCCGCCGGTCAGCCCGGCCAGCGCCGGCCGCATGGTGGTGGTGTCGATCACCATGCCGAGCACGGTGTTGACCAGGCTCAGCCCGTCCGCACCGGCGGCCAGCGCGGCCGCGGCGATCGGCACGATGTCGGTCACGTCAGGGGAGAGCTTGGCGAACACCGGCCGCCGGCCGGCCACCACCTGCACCACGCCGGCCACCACCTCGGTGGAGGAGGCCGGGTCGCAGGCGAAGACCAGGCCGCGGTTGGCCACGTTCGGGCAGGAGATGTTCACCTCGATCGCCGCCACCCCCGGCTCGCCGGCCAGCCGTTCGGCCAGCGCGGCGAACTCCGCGGCGTCGTTGCCCGCGATGCTGACCACCGCGGTCGCCCCCGCCTCCCGCAGCCAGGGCAGGTCCTGGGCCAGGAACGCCTCGATCCCCGGCCCCTGCAGACCGATCGAGTTCAGCATCCCGGACGGCGTCTCGGCCATCCGCGGCGTGGGCCGGCCCGAGCGCGGCTCGCCCAGGATCGACTTGGTCACCACCCCGCCGACCGCGGCCAGGTCCAGGAACGGGTCCAGCTCACGGCCCGCGGCCGCGCAGCCGCTGGCGGCCAGCACCGGGGTGCGCAGCCGCAGCCCGGCCAGCTCGGTGGCCAGCTCCACCCCCGCCGTCGGCCCCGACCTCGTGCCGGTCTGCACCGGTGTGCTCACCGCCGCCTCCTCAGTGCCCGGCCGCCGCGGGGGCGCCCAGGCAGTCGATGGGTACCAGGCTTCCGGTGCCCGAGGGACCCGCGCCGATCGCGTCCCAGCGCAGCGAGGAGCCGGCGAAGGTCGGGCCCTGGGTGCAGGCCCGGGTCATCCGGGTCCGGCCGTCGCTGCCGACCACCGGCAGCACGCAGGTCATGCACACCCCGATCCCGCAGGCCATCGCCTCCTCGACGGTGACCCAGGCGGGCACCCCCAGGCCGGCCGCGACCTGGGTGACCGCGCGCAGCATCGGCATCGGGCCGCAGGCGTAGACCACGGTGTCCGCACCGGTCGCCACCTCCCCCAGCACGTCGGTCACCCGCCCCCGGGTGCCGGCCGAGCCGTCGTCGGTGGTCACCCGCACCGGCCCGTACGCCTGGCACTGCGCCACCCCGAACAGCCGGCCGGCGTCGGCGGCGCCGATCACCGTGCGCACCCCGACGCCGTGCTCGGCCAGCAGCTGCGCGAACCAGGTCATCGGTGCGCTCCCGTAGCCGCCGCCGACCAGGACGGCGTCGGCCCCGGCCGGCGGCCAGGGGAAGGGCCGGCCCAGCGGTCCGACGACGTCGACCAGGTCCCCGGGCCGGCGACGGGTGATCCAGGCGCTGCCCGGCCCGTGCGCGGCCACCACCACCTCGACGCTGCCCTCACCGGCCCGGTGCAGGGAGAACGAACGGCGCAGCAACGTCGCAGTCGGCACGTCACCGGTGGCCAGCGCCACGAACTGACCGGGCCGCGCCTGGTCGACCACCGCCTCCCGGTCCGCGGCGTCGACGGCCGAGGGGTCCACCGACAGCACCAGCCGCCGGTAGGTCCCGGCCGGCTCGTTGTCGGTCACCACCATCACCTGCTGCACCGGGCGGGGCCGCGGCGCCGTCTCGGCGGTCGCCGTCGCCGGGGTCATCCGCGGCCTTCCCGGGCCGCGGCCAGCGCGACCTCGTGCTCCTGCAGGCTGGCCACCGTGATCGGCTCGTTGCGAGCCGCGTCGATCGCCTGCACGGCGGCGGCGAGCTGCTGCACGGTGGTGATGATCGGCCGGTCCATCGCGGTGGCCACCGCCCGGATCTCGTACCCGTCCAGCCGGGCGGCGGGGCCGGAGGGGGTGTTGACCACCATGTCCACCTCCCCCGCCTCGATCCGCTGGACGATCGTCGGCTCGCCGTCCGGGCCCTGGCCAGCGCTGTGCTTGCGGACCACGGTGCTGGAGATGCCGTTGCGGCGCAGCACCTCCGCGGTGCCGGTGGTGGCCAGCACCTCGAAGCCCAGGTCCACCAGCCGGGCCACCGGCAGGACCATCGCCCGCTTGTCGCCGTCGGCCACCGAGACGAACACCCGGCCGCTGTCCGGCAGCCCGCCGAAGGCCGCCGACTGGCTCTTGGCGAAGGCCCGGGGGAAGTCCCGGGCGATGCCCATCACCTCACCGGTCGAGCGCATCTCCGGGCCGAGCAGGGAGTCGACCACGGTGCCCGCCGGGGTGCGGAAGCGCTTGAACGGCAGCACCGCCTCCTTGACCGCCACCGGCGCGCTGGCCGGCAGCTCGCCGCCGTCCCCGGAGGCGGTCAGCAGGCCCTCGGCGCGCAGCTCCTTGATCGTGGCGCCGAGCATCACCCGGGCCGCGGCCTTGGCCAGCGGGACGCCGGTCGCCTTGGACACGAAGGGCACCGTGCGGCTGGCCCGCGGGTTGGCCTCCAGCACGTAGAGGGTGCCGGCGGCCAGCGCGAACTGGACGTTGAGCAACCCGCGCACGCCGACCCCGCGGGCGATCGCCTCGGTGCTGGAGCGGACCCGCTCCAGCTCGCCACGGCCCAGGGTGACCGGCGGCAGCACGCAGGCCGAGTCGCCGGAGTGGATGCCGGCCTCCTCGATGTGCTCCATGATCCCGCCCAGGTACAGCTCCTCGCCGTCGAACAGGGCGTCGACGTCGATCTCGATCGCGTCGTCCAGGAACCGGTCGACCAGCACCGGGTGCTCAGGGGTGATCTCGGTGGCCCGCTGGATGTAGTCGCTGAGCATCTCCTCGTCGTAGACGATCTCCATCCCGCGCCCGCCGAGCACGTAGGAGGGCCGGACCAGCACCGGGTAGCCGATCTCGCCGGCGATCGCCTGCGCCTCCAGGAAGCTGGCCGCCATCCCGTGCCGGGGCGCCGGCAGGCCGGCCTGGGCCAGCACCCGGCCGAACGCACCGCGGTCCTCGGCCAGGTTGATCGCCTCCGGGGAGGTGCCGACGATCGGCACACCGGCCGCCTTCAGCCCGGCGGCCAGGCCGAGCGGGGTCTGGCCGCCGAGCTGGACGACGACGCCGACCAGCTCCCCCGAGCGCTGCTCGGCGTGCACCACCTCCAGCACGTCCTCCAGGGTGAGCGGCTCGAAGTAGAGCCGGTCGGAGGTGTCGTAGTCGGTGGAGACGGTCTCGGGGTTGCAGTTGACCATGATGGTCTCGAAACCGGCCGCGGACAGCGCGAACGAGGCGTGCACGCAGGAGTAGTCGAACTCCACGCCCTGGCCGATCCGGTTCGGCCCTGAGCCCAGGATGAGCACCTTGCGCCGGTCGGAGGCCTCGACCTCGTCCTCCTCGTCGTAGCTGGAGTAGTGGTACGGCGTGGTCGCGGCGAACTCGGCCGCGCAGGTGTCGACCGTCTTGTAGACCGGGCGCACGCCGAGGGCGTGCCGGACCCCGCGCACGACGTCCTCGGACAGGTGCCGCAGGCCGCCGATCTGAGCGTCGGAGAACCCGTGTCGCTTGGCCTCGCGCAACAGCTCCGGGGACAGCGCCGGCGCCTGCCGGACCCGGCCCGCCAGCTCGTCGAGCAGGAACAGCTGGTCCAGGAACCACGGGTCGATGCCGGTCGCCTCGGCCAGCTCGGCCAGGCTCGCCCCGCCCCGGATGGCCTGCTGGACGGCCAGCAGCCGGCCCTCGGTGGGACGGCGCATCTGCTGCAGCAGAATGGCTGTCGCCTCGGCGTCGGGGGCCGGGCCGGTCCAGTGGAAGGTGCTGCCGGTGCGCTCCAGGGAGCGCATCGCCTTCTGCAGCGCCTCGGTGAAGCAGCGCCCGAGGGCCATCGCCTCCCCGACGCTCTTCATCGTCGTGGTCAGCGTGTCGTCG
This sequence comes from uncultured Actinomycetota bacterium, assembly GCA_963821825.1. Taxonomy (GTDB): domain Bacteria; phylum Actinomycetota; class Actinomycetes; order Actinomycetales; family Kineosporiaceae; genus CAWGFD01. The sequence goes on along the minus strand of CAWGFD010000002.1, from coordinate 2,182,693 downwards.
GCGGCCGGGAACTTCTCGAACGCGAACCGCGGCATCTTGACGACCACGTAGTCCAGGGTCGGCTCGAAGCTGGCCGGGGTCTTGGCCGTGATGTCGTTGGGGATCTCGTCCAGGCTGTAGCCGATCGCCAGCCGGGCGGCGATCTTGGCGATCGGGAAGCCGGTCGCCTTGGAGGCCAGCGCCGAGGAGCGCGACACCCGGGGGTTCATCTCGATCACCACGATCCGCCCGTCGGCCGGGTTGACCGCGAACTGGATGTTGCAGCCGCCGGTGTCGACCCCGACCTCGCGGATCACCGCGATCCCGATGTCGCGCAGCCGCTGGTACTCCCGGTCGGTCAGGGTGAGCGAGGGCGCCACGGTGATCGAGTCGCCGGTGTGCACGCCCATCGGGTCCAGGTTCTCGATCGAGCAGACCACCACGACGTTGTCGTTGCGGTCGCGCATCAGCTCCAGCTCGTACTCCTTCCAGCCCAGGATCGACTCCTCCAGGAGCACCTCGGTGGTCGGGGAGTAGTGCAGGCCCGCGCCGGCGATCCGGTGCAGGTCGTCGGCGTCGAAGGCGATCCCCGAGCCCAGCCCGCCCATCGTGAACGAGGGCCGGACCACGACCGGGTAGCCCAGCTCGGCGGTGGCGGCCAGGCAGTCCTGCATCGAGTGGCAGATGATCGAGCGGGCCGACTCCGCGCCGCACCGGGCCACGACGCCCTTGAACTGCTGGCGGTCCTCCGCGGCGTGGATCGCGTCCACGTTGGCGCCGATCAGCTCGACGCCATAGCGGTCGAGCACGCCGGCCTCGTGCAGCGAGATCGCGGTGTTCAGCGCGGTCTGCCCGCCCAGGGTGGCCAGCACGGCGTCCGGCCGCTCCTTGGCGATGATCGCCTCGACCACCTCGGGGGTGATCGGCTCGACGTAGGTGGCGTCGGCGAACTCCGGGTCGGTCATGATCGTGGCCGGGTTGGAGTTGACCAGGACGACGCGCAGCCCCTCGGCGCGCAGCACCCGGCAGGCCTGGGTGCCGGAGTAGTCGAACTCGCAGGCCTGGCCGATCACGATCGGCCCGGAGCCGATCACCAGGACCGAGGAGATGTCGGTGCGCTTGGGCATCAGGGGTGGCCCTCCGTGCTGGTCGCCGCAGGTTCGCGGCTGGTCATCAGGTCGGCGAAACGATCAAACAGGTAGCCGGCGTCGTGCGGACCGGCGGCCGCCTCCGGGTGGTACTGCACCGAGAAGGCCGGCCGGTCCAGACAGCGCAGGCCCTCCACGACGTCGTCGTTCAGGCAGACGTGGCTGACCTCGGCCGGGCCGAACGGGGTCGGGCTGGGGCCGGCCAGCGGCGCGTCCACGGCGAACCCGTGGTTGTGCGCGGTGATCTCGACCTTGCCGGTCCGGCGGTCCAGCACCGGCTGGTTGATGCCCCGGTGGCCGTAGCCGAGCTTGTAGGTGCCGAAGCCCAGCGCCCGGCCGAGCAGCTGGTTGCCGAAGCAGATCCCGAACAGCGGCAGCCCGCGGTCCAGGACGGCCCGGACCAGCTCGACCTGGTGGTCGGCGGCGGCCGGGTCACCGGGCCCGTTGGAGAAGAACACGCCGTCCGGGCGGACCGCCAGGACGTCCTCGATCGAGGAGCTCGCCGGCAGCACGTGCACCTGCATGCCACGCTCGGCCATCCGGTGCGGGGTCATCGCCTTGATCCCCAGGTCGAGGGCGGCCACCGTGAACCGCTGCGGCCCCCGGGCCGGGACCAGGTACGGCTCGGCCGTGCTGACCTGCCCGCACAGGTCCGCCCCGGTCATCGACGGCGCGGCACGGACGGCGGCCAGCAGCTCGGCCGGCTCGCGCTCGGCCTGCGGGCCGGAGAACACCCCGACCCGCATCGCGCCGCGCTCACGCAGGTGCCGGGTGATGGCCCGGGTGTCGACCCCGCTGATCCCGATCACGCCCTGGTCGGCCAGCTCCTCGGCCAGCCCCCGCGTGGCCCGCCAGCTGGAGGTGCGGCGGGCGGGGTCGCGGACCACGTAGCCGCTGACCCAGATCCGCCGGCTCTCCTGGTCCTCGTCGTTGACCCCGGTGTTGCCCACGTGCGGGGCGGTCATCACCACCACCTGGCCGTGGTAGCTGGGGTCGGTCAGGGTCTCCTGGTAGCCGGTCATCCCGGTGGCGAACACGGCCTCGCCCACGCTGGAGCCGACCGCGCCGTAGGCCTGCCCGACCCAGCTGCGTCCGTCCTCCAGCACCAGCACGGCCCGCTGCGCCCGCGTCGTCCCCGTCGCCCGGGTCGTCCCGGTCGTCTGCGTCGTCATCACGCCACCTTCCTCAGCAGCGCCTCGACGCCGCCCACCAGCGCGGGCACGTCCCGCGCGAACCGCAACCTGATCCCGGTGTCCAGCACCCGGTCGCCCAGCCGCCAGCTCAGCACCACCAGCCCGTCCCGGCCGACCACCTTGCCGGCCATCCCGGCGGCCCGGCCGACGCCGAGCAGGTCGGCCCGCGGGATCCGGAACGAGGGCGCGCCCACCCGGCGCAGCAGCACGCCGTCGGCGTCCACCCCGACCTGCACCTGGCTGCGGGCGCCCAGGCCGTGCGCGACGACCCGTTCCAGCTGCTCCCCGCCGCGGGTGGTGGACACGTAGATGCCCGGCCAGCCGGCCTGCGGGCCCGGCCCGGGCTGCGGCCCCCGCCCGGCCTGCGGGAGCGGCTGCGGGGCGGGCAGGTCCTGGTCCCGGCCGGCCCGCCGGCGCCAGCCGAGCAGCATCAGACCCCAGACCGCGAGCACCAGCACGACCAGCACGAGGACCGCCTCGGGCCGGTTCACCGGGCCACCCGACCGGCTCGTCCCGTCGGCTGCGTGTGGTCCGTCTGCTCCGCCCAGGGCGCCACCGGGACCGGCGCACCGTCCAGCACCGTGGGCCGGCCGGCGTAGAAGGTGGCCCGCACCGAACCGGGCAGCCGGCGGCCGCGGAACGGGCTGTTGCGGCCCTGCCCGGCGTGCCGGGCCGGGTCGACGGTGACCGGGCCGGCGGGGTCGTAGAGCACCAGGTGGGCGGGCTGGCCGACGGCCAGGGGGCGGCCCTGCCCGGCCACCCGGCCGATCCGGGCCGGGGCCGCCGACATCCGCTCGGCGACCTGCGGCCAGCCGATCAGCCCGGTGTCGACCATCGCCTGCTGCACCACGGCCAGCGCGGTCTCCAGCCCGGTCATCCCCATCGCAGCCGCGGCCCACTCGCAGTCCTTGTCCTCGCCGGGGTGCGGGGCGTGGTCGGTGGCCACCACGTCGATGGTGCCGTCGGCCAAGCCGGCGCGCAGCGCCTGCACGTCCTGCGCGGTCCGCAGCGGGGGATTCACCTTGAACACCGGGTCGTAGGAGCGCACGTCCTCATCGGTGAGCAGCAGGTGGTGGGGGGTGACCTCGGCGGTGACGTCCACGCCGCGGCTCTTGGCCCACCGGATGATCTCCACCGACCCGGCGGTGGAGACGTGGCAGACGTGCAGCCGGGAGCCGACGTGACCGGCCAGCAGGACGTCACGGGCGATCACCGCCTCCTCCGCGACGGCGGGCCAGCCGTGCAGGCCGAGCTCGGCGCTGACCACCCCCTCGTGCATCTGGGCGTCCTCGGTCAGCCGCGGCTCCTGCGCGTGCTGGGCGACCACGCCGTCGAAGGCCTTGACGTACTCCAGCGCGCGCCGCATCAGGACGGCGTCGCTGACGCACCGGCCGTCGTCGGAGAACACGCGGACCGCGGCGGCCGAGGACGCCATCGCGCCCAGCTCGGCCAGCCGGTCACCGCCCAGCCCCACGGTGACCGCCCCGACCGGACGCACCTGGCACCAGCCGGCCCGCCGGCCGAGCCGCCACACCTGCTCCACCACCCCGGCGGTGTCGGCCACCGGGTCGGTGTTGGCCATCGCGTGCACCGCGGTGAACCCGCCGGCGGCAGCCGCCCGGGTGCCGGACTCCACCGTCTCGGCGTCCTCCCGGCCGGGCTCGCGCAGGTGGGTGTGCAGGTCGACCAGGCCGGGTAGGGCCAGCAGGCCGTCGGCGTCCAGCACCTGGTCCGCCCGGCCGGGGGTGAGCCGGCCGACCTCGGTCAGCATGCCGTCGGCCAGCCGCAGGTCCGCCCGCGTGCCGTCCGGCAGGCTCGCCCCGGTGACCAGCCAGTGCCCGTTCACGACGGGTCTCCCTTCGTCGGGCCGGTGCTCGCCCCGGCCAGCAGCGTGTAGAGCACGGCCATCCGGACGGCGACCCCGTTGCCGACCTGCTCCACGATCACCGAACGGTCGCAGTCGGCGGCGTCGGCGGAGATCTCCAGGCCGCGGTTCATCGGCCCCGGGTGCATGACCAGGGCGTGCTCGGGCATCATCGCCACCCGGCGGGCGTCCAGGCCGTAGCGCCGGGAGTACTCCCGGGCGCTGGGGAAGTAGGCGGCGTTCATCCGCTCCCGCTGCACCCGCAGCATCATCACCGCGTCCAGCGGGCCGTGCTCGCCGTCGAGCACGGCGTCCAGGTCGTAGGCGTGCCGGCACGGCCAGCTGTCCACGCCCACCGGCAGCAGGGTCGGCGGGGCGACCAGCACGACCTGGGCGCCCAGGGTGTGCAGCAGCCGCACGTTGGAGCGGGCCACCCGCGAGTGCAGCACGTCACCGACCACGGCCACCCGCAGCCCGGCCAGGTCCGAGCCGGTGGCCTGGTCGGCGACCAGGTGCCGGCGCAGGGTGAACGCGTCCAGCAGGGCCTGGGTGGGGTGCTCGTGCGTGCCGTCCCCGGCGTTGACCACCGACCCCTCCACCCAGCCGGAGGTGGCCAGCCGGTGCGGCGCTCCCGAGGCGTGGTGGCGGATGACGATCGCGTCGGCACCCATCGCCTGCAGGGTGAGCGCGGTGTCCTTCAGGCTCTCCCCCTTGGACACGCTGCTGCCCTTGGCCGAGAAGTTGATCACGTCGGCGGACAGCCGCTTGGCCGCCGCCTCGAAGGAGATCCGGGTCCGGGTGGAGTCCTCGAAGAAGAGGTTCACCACGGTCCGCCCACGCAGCGTCGGCAGCTTCTTGATCTCCCGGCGCTGGGTGGCGGCCATCTGGCCGGCGGTGTCCAGCAGGGCGACGGCCTGCCCGGCGTCCAGGTCGGCGGCGCTGAGCAGGTGGCGCATCAGCGCTCCCCCGCGCCGGGGGCGATCAGCACCGCGTCCTGGCCGTCGGTCTCGGACAGCCGGACCATCACCCGCTCGCTGGTCGCCGTGGGCAGGTTCTTGCCCACGTGGTCGGCCCGGATCGGCAGCTCGCGGTGCCCGCGGTCGACCAGCACCGCCAGCCGGACGGCGCGCGGCCGGCCGTACTCCTGCAGCGCGTCCAGCGCGGCGCGGATCGTGCGCCCGGAGTACAGCACGTCGTCGACCAGGACCACGACCTTGTCCTCGACGCCGCCCTCAGGCAGCTCGGTGGTCTCGATCGCGCGGGTGGGCTGGCGGCGCAGGTCGTCGCGGTACATGGTCACGTCCAGGACGCCGACCGGGACGGCCCGGCCCTCGATCTGCTCCAGCCGGGCGGCCAGCCGCCGCGCCAGGGCCACGCCCCGGGTGGGGATCCCGAGCAGGACGAGGTCCTGCCCGCCGCGGTTGCCCTCGAGGATCTCGTGGGCGACCCGGGACAGCGCCCGGGAGATGTCACCGGGCTCCAGGACGGTCCTCGCCTGGGGCCGGGCAGCAGCCGACGTCATGCCGGCGACCTCCTTTCCCGCCTCACGGGACGGGTCGTTAAAGGAATGTCGTGCTCACGCAAAGTGCTGATCGGGTCCGCCTGGTTGCTGTCGCTGGCCTTGCCGCGCGCGGCGCCCGAACGAACTCCTCGGGCAGGTTATCAGCGTCGCGGGGCGGTTCGATCGCGCCACCCCGGCGACCGCCCGGGCCGGCCCGGTCGAGCCCGCCCAGCCCGGCAGGGGCCGTGCCGGCGGTCGCGGGGCGTGATCCCGGCGTCCGGCCTGCCACGGGCTGTCCCGATCACCCGATCACGAACTGTCGACCCCGGCCGGCGACACTGCCGCGCTCGCGGCCACCCCCCGGCAGGTCGGCAGTTGGAGTGACGAGGGCGTCACGCAGCCGGAACATTCGGCCCCCCGGTGCTCCGGCTGGGCGATAGCTGGGTCCGAATCGCGCGTTCCGCTTGACGATGCAGGTAACTCTCCGTGACGATCATCGTATGGCCTCTGACTACGCACGGGCGCTGGGCGCCCGTCTTCGCGCAATACGGACCCAGCAGGGTCTGTCCCTCCACGGGGTGGAGGAGAAGTCCAACGGACGCTGGAAGGCGGTCGTCGTCGGTTCCTACGAGCGAGGGGACCGCGCCGTCACGGTCCAGCGGCTCGCCGAGCTCGCCGACTTCTACGCCGTCCCGGTCCAGGCTCTGCTGCCCGATGCCCCGCCCACCGGCAGCAGCGAGCCGCCGCCCAAGCTGGTCCTGGACCTGGAGCGGCTGCAGGCCGTCCCGGCCGAGAAGGCCGGCCCCCTGGCCCGCTACGCCCAGACCATCCAGGGTCAGCGCGGCGACTACAACGGCAAGGTGCTCTCCATCCGGACCGACGACCTGCGCACCCTGGCCGTCATCTACGACGTCCCCCCGGCCGTGCTGGCCGACCAGCTGATCGCCTGGGGCGTGCTGAACGCCGACGCACGACGGGCGGTCAGCGCCGAGGACTGACCGACCCCGACGAAGGGGCCGTACCAGGACGGGCCGGGACCGGAGCCACCTCCGGTCCCGGCCCGTCGCGCACGCGGAACGGACCGGGGCCGCGCACCCGGCCTCAGGCCAGCGTCGGCTTGACCTGCTGCAGACGGCCGAGCAGGCCGTTGACGAAGGCGGGGCTGTCGTCGGTGGACAGCATCCGGGCCAGGTCGACGGCCTCGTCGATGGCCACCGCGTCAGGCACGTCGGCGCTGAACAGCAGCTCGAAGCAGCCCAGCCGCAGCACGGCCCGGTCCACCGCGGGCATCCGGTCCAGCGTCCAGCCGTTGGAGTAGGTGGCCAGCAGCTCGTCGATCCGCTCCTGGTGGCCGAGCACGCCCTCCACCAGGTCCACGGTGTACTGGGCGATCGGCGGCTCGGCCCGGGCCACCCGGTCGGCCAGCACCCGGGCGGCCTCGATACCGCGCTGGTCGGCCTCGAACAGCACGTCGACGGCGCGCTTGCGGGCCTTGCTCCTGGCACCCATCGCCGGCTCAGCCGTCCTCTCCGGTCGCTGCTTCGTCGCCACTCAGTCGGTCAGTCGTTGACCCGGCCGAGGTAGTCCCCGGTCCGGGTGTCGACCTTGACCCTGGTGCCGGTCTCCAGGAACAGCGGGACGGCGATGTCGTAGCCGGTCTGCAGGGTGGCCGGCTTGGTGCCACCGGTCGACCGGTCGCCCTGCAGGCCGGGCTCGGTGTAGGTGATCTCCAGCACGACCGACGTGGGCAGCTCGACGTACAGCGGCGTGGCGTCGTGGACGGCGACGATCGCGTCCTGGTTCTCCAGCATGAAGTGCGCGGCGTCGCCGACGGTGGCCTCGCTGACCAGGATCTGGTCGAAGGTGTTGGCGTCCATGAAGACGTAGTCGGTGCCGTCCTTGTACAGGTACTGCATGTCCCGCTTGTCGACGTTCGCCGTCTCCACCTTGGTGCCGGCGTTGAAGGTGCGGTCCACGACCTTCCCGGACAGCACGTTCTTCAGCTTGGTGCGCACGAAGGCGCCGCCCTTGCCCGGCTTGACGTGCTGGAACTCCACCACCGACCAGAGCTGGCCGTCGATGTTGAGCACCAATCCGTTCTTCAGGTCGTTCGTCGTCGCCACAGGTCGCCTTCGTCGTTCCGCGGGCGCGCATCAGCCCGCTGGGGGTCAGGGATCGCCGCCCATGGTAGCCCGATCCGGTGCCTCCCCCCGTCCGCCGCCGAGCGCCGGGCGCCTAGGGTGGCTCGGATGAGCGAGCGCGCCGCCGTGTGGCTGACCCGGTTCCGGGAGATCCAGTCGCTGGCCATGGCCGGCCTGACCTACAGCGCCAACGCCTACGACCTGCAGCGCTACGACCGGCTGCGCGACCTGGCCGCCGAGATGACCGCGGACCTGGCCTCGCTGGACGCCGCCGAGGTCACCATGCTGTTCCGCCAGGACTCCGGCTACCTGACCCCGAAGCTGGACGTGCGGGCCGCGGTGCACGACGACCAGGGCCGGGTGCTGATGGTGCGGGAGACCTCCGACGGGCGGTGGACCCTGCCCGGCGGCTGGGCCGACGTCGGGGAGTCGCTGGCCGAGGGCACGGTCCGGGAGGTCCGCGAGGAGTCCGGGTACGTCGTCGAGGCCCAGCGGCTGCTGGGCCTGTACGAGCGGGAGCGCTGGGGCCACCCGCCGCTGCCGTTCTTCACCTTGAAGTCGGTGATCGCCTGCCGGCTGGTCGGCGGCGAGGCCACGCCCAGCCTCGAGACCTCCGAGGTCGCCTGGGTCGCCCGGGACGCCGTCCCGCCGCTGTCGGTGGGCCGGATCTCCCCGCGCCTGCTGGAGCGGGTGTTCGCCCACCACGAGGACCCCACGCTGCCGCCCGACCTGGACTGACCCCGCGGCGTGATCCGCCGAACGGGACGCAGACGGTCGCCGGGACGACCGTTCAGGTCCCGTTCGGCGGATCTTGAGACTTGTCCACAGGGCGCCCCCCGGGGCTCGGCGGCGCCGGGGTCGGCCCTGGCACCGTGCGGGCATGGACCGCCCTCGCGCCGCCGACGCCCAGGCCGGGGTGTTCAGCCGGGACCAGGCCGAGGCGGCCGGCTACAGCCCCTCGCGGATCACCCGCCGGTTGCGGGACGGGCGGTGGCGGGTGCTCGCCGGTCGGGGTCTGGTCCTTTCCGGGGCGCCCCCGGAGTCGGACAGCCTGGCCTGGTCGGTCCACCTGACCTGGCCGGACGCGGTGCTCAGCCATCAGGCCGCCGGGTGCTGGTGGGGGTTTCCGCTGAGGGAGCCGGCCGCCCACGTGATCACCACGCCCGGACGCCGAGCGGTGCGCGGGATCCGGCCCCACCCCGGTGCGCTGAGCGCGGGGGAGGTCGTGACCCTCGCCGGCGGACCGCGAGTCACCAGCCGGCGACGCACCGCGCTGGACTGCCTGGCGGTGCTCGACCCCGACCCGGCGGAGGACCTTCTGGCCTGGCTGGTGACCCGCGGCGTGGTCGACGCGCCGCTGCTGTCCCGGGCGATCCGGGAACGCTTCGGCCAGCGCGGGACCTCACAGCTGCGCCGACTGCACGACCTGGCCACCGCCCGCGCGCTCAGTCGCGCCGAGGTGCGCCTGCACCGGGTGCTGCGCCGGGCGGGCGTCTCCGGCTGGCGGGCCAACGTCGCGGTCCGGGACGGTGCCGGACTGATCGGACTGGTCGACGTGCTCGTCGTGCGTGAGCGGGTGGTGATCGAGGTGGACGGATGGCGGGCGCACGGTGACCGCGCGGCCTTCGAGCGGGACCGGGAGCGGCAGGCCCGGCTGTCCGCCGCCGGCTACCTGGTGGTCCGGCTCACCTGGCGCCAGCTGCAGCACGAGACGACCGTGGCCGACCAGCTCCGCGCCGTCCTCGCGCACCGGGCATGATCCGCGGAACGGGACGCAGACGGTCGCCGGGACGACCGTTCAGGTCCCGTTCGGCGGATCTTGGGTCAGCCGGCGCTGACCTCGCCGTAGGCGGCCACCAGCAGCGAGGGGTCGGGGCCCTCCAGACGGGCGGGGCGGGCCAGGTCCTCCAGGACAACGAACCGCAGCAGGTCCCCCCGGGTCTTCTTGTCCCGGCGCATGGCCTCCAGCAGCCGGCCCCAGCGGTCGCCGCGGTAGGTCTGCGGCAGGCCGAGCAGGGTCAGCACCGACCGGTGCCGGTCGACCAGCGCCTCCGGGGTCCGGCCGGCCAGCCGGCCCAGCTCGGCGGCGTACACCATGCCGATGCTCACCGCGGCCCCGTGCCGCCAGGAGTACCGCTCCACCTGCTCGATCGCGTGCCCGAAGGTGTGGCCGTAGTTGAGCACCTCCCGCAGCCCCTGCTCGGTCAGGTCCTCCCCCACCACCCGGGCCTTGACCGCGATCGCCCGCTCGACCAGCTCGCGCAGCACGGGTGAGTCCCAGGACGTCGCCGCGCTCGGGTCGGCCTCGACCAGGTCCAGGATCACCGGGTCGGCGATGAAGCCCGCTTTGACCACCTCGGCCATCCCGGCCACCAGGTCCAGCTGGGGCAGGGTCTGCAGGGCGTCCAGGTCGCAGACCACCCCGGCCGGCGGGTGGAAGGAGCCGACCAGGTTCTTGCCCTCCGCGGTGTTGATCGCGGTCTTACCACCCACCGCGGCATCCACCATGGCCAGCAGCGTGGTCGGCACCTGGACGACCTTCACCCCGCGCAGCCAGGTGGCGGCCACGAACCCGGCCAGGTCGGTCACCGCTCCGCCGCCGACCCCGACCACGGCGTCGGAGCGGGTGAAGGAGGCCTGGCCCAGCACCTGCCAGCAGAAGGCCAGCACCTGGGCGGTCTTGGCCTCCTCGGCGTCCGGCACCTCGGCCAGGATCGCCTCGAACCCGGCCTCCAGCAGGTCCTCCCGGACGGCCTCCCCGGTGGCGCGCAGCGCCCGCGGGTGCACCACCAGCACCCGCTGCGCGCCGGCCAGCATCCGCGGCAGCTCACCGAGCAGGCCGGACCCGACCACCACGTCGTACCCGTCGGAGTCGGGGGCCTCGGCGCCGACCCGGATGACGGTGCTGGGCCGCCCGTTCATCGCTGATCCTGGGGCCGGCCCGGGTACCCCAGCAGCTCCGCGACCTGCTCGGCGACCTCGCGCACGCCGCGCCCGTCGGTGGGCACCCGGTGGGTGGCCACCCGCTGGTAGATCGGGCGACGGTGCTCCATCAGCTTCGTCCACTGCGCCCGGGGGTTGCCGATCAGCAGCGGCCGGGCCGTGTTCAGGCCGATCCGCGGGGCGGCGTCGGCGATGGTCACGTCCAGGAAGACCACCGTGTGCCCGGCCAGCTCGACCTCGGTGCGCGGGTCCAGGACGGCGCCACCGCCCAGCGCCAGCACCCCGGTGTGCTCGGCCAGGGCCGCACCGACGGCCTGCTGCTCCAGGGCCCGGAAGGCCGCCTCGCCGTCGTCCAGGAAGATGTCGGAGATCTCCTTGCCGGCGGCGGCGACCACGTCGGCGTCGGTGTCCCGGACCGGCACGCCGAGCAGCTCGCCCAGGGCCCGGGCCACGCTCGACTTCCCCGACCCGGGCGGGCCGACCAGCACCACCAGCGGAGCGCTTGCCGGCTCGGCGCTCACGGCGCGCTCCGCAGCAGCTGCGGGATGGCGGCCAGGTAGCCGCGGTGGTTGCGCGCGGTCTCGGCCACGCTGTCGCCGCCGAACTTCTCGGCCACCGCCTCGGCCAGCACCAGGGCCACCATCGCCTCGGCCACCACACCCGAGGCCGGCACCGCGCAGACGTCCGAGCGCTGGTTGATCGCGACGGCGGCCTCGCCGGTGGCCACGTCCACGGTGTCCAGCGCGCGCGGCACGGTGGAGATCGGTTTCATCGCCGCCCGGACCCGCAACCGGTCTCCGGTGGACATGCCCCCCTCGGTGCCGCCGGCGCGGCCGCTGCGCCGGTGCACCAGCCCGTCGGGGCCACGCTCGATCTCGTCGTGGGCGGCTGAGCCGCGGCGGGCGGCGGTGGCGAACCCGTCGCCGACCTCGACGCCCTTGATGGCCTGGATGCCCATCAGCGCCCCGGCCAGCCGGGAGTCCAGCCGGCGGTCCCAGTGCACGTGGCTGCCCAGTCCCGGCGGCACGCCCTCGGCGACCACCTCGACCACCCCACCCAGGGTGTCGCCGTCCTTGCGGCAGGCGTCGATCTCGGCGACCATCGCCGCGCTGGTGGCGGCGTGGAAGCAGCGGCAGGGGTCGGCGTCCAGCGCCTGCACGTCGTCGGCGCCGGGCAGCGCGGCGCCGGCTGGCACGGCGACCGGACCGATCGCCACCGTGTGGCTGACCAGGCGCAGGCCGACGCTCTGGGCCAGGTAGGCCGCCGCGACGGCGCCGAGCGCGACCCGGGCCGCGGTCTCCCGGGCCGAGGCCCGCTCCAGCACCGGCCGCGCGTCGTCGAAGCCGTACTTCTGCATGCCGGCCAGGTCGGCGTGACCGGGCCGGGGGCGGGTCAGCGGCGCGTTGCGGGCCTGGGCGGCCAGCAGGTCGGGATCGACCGGGTCGGCGGCCATCACCGTCTCCCACTTGGGCCACTCGGTGTTGGCCACCTCGATCGCCACCGGCCCGCCCATCGTCCGCCCGTGCCGAACGCCGCCGAGGAAGCTCACCTCGTCCTGCTCGAACTTCATCCGGGCGCCGCGGCCGTAGCCCAGCCGGCGACGGGCCAGCGCGGCCCGGACGTCGGCGGTGGTGACCTCGATCCCGGCCGGCAGCCCCTCGATCACGCCGACGAGGGCTGGGCCGTGGGACTCCCCTGCGGTCAGCCAGCGCATCATGGGCACAGAGTTTCGCACGGGCGGCCGGGCACCCGACGCGCGGTCGGCTCGAGGTGAGCGGCGCAGCGGGAGGTCAGCGGAGGTCAGGGCAGCGGCAGCTGCTGGCCGGGGCAGACGGTGGAGGAGTGACTGCGGTAGCTGACCTGCGCGCAGCGCTGGGTGGTCTTGCGGGTGACCACCGCGGCGAAGGAGAACTCCTGCCGGGCCCCGAACCGGTCACCGACGGCGGCCGAGTACGGCACCCCGTTGACCAGGAAGCTCCCGGTGGTGGACGGCGCGGGCTGCAGGTCCAGCAGGGTCAGGTAGACCACGGAGGAGGTGACCGTGGTCGGCACCGCGATGGTGGTGGGCACCGAGATGGTCGTGGGGACCACCACCGTGCTCGGCGACGCGGTGACCGTGGCCGTCACCGTGCTGGGGCTCGGGGCGGTGGTGGCGACCGGTGCGGAGGTGTCCGGGCCCGCCGAGCCGGTGGAGCCACCCGCTGCGATCGAGCCGGTCGAGCCCACGGAGCCGGTCGAGCCGGCCGAGCCGCCCGAGCCGGTCGCCGTGCCGCTGCCCGTCGCGCTCTGGTAGCCGGCCGGGGCGACGAACGGGTTGCGCGGCGCCAGCACCGCCGGGCCGCTGCTGGCCGACGGCGAGCTGGTCGGGCTGGTCGTGGGCGAGGTGTGCGGCACGGCCCCGGCGACCAGGCCGCCGGGGTCGGAGCCGGAGCCGGGCGAGAGCAGCAGGTAGCCGCCGCCGGCGGCCAGCAGGGCCAGGGCGCCGCCGCCGAGCAGCACGGCCCGCCGCCGCCACCACACCGCGGGGACGTCGTCCTCGACCTCGGCCGGCTCGGCGCCGGCCTGCTCCGGGTGCGGGGTGATCGAGCTGGCGAACGGCGAGATGCTCATCGGTCCGCTCCCGTCGTGGCGGTCAGCGCGCTGGGCAGCTGCAACTGGAAAACCTTGGCGTGCAGCACCATCGTGACGTCACCGGCCCCGGCGACCGGGTTGCCGGCGACCGACCCGGGCTTGGGCGTCACGTCGAGTCCGCCGACCAGCACGGCGCGGGCCAGACCGGTCTGCAGCGTCTTGACGAACTGGGTGGCGGCGAAGTAGTCGCCGACCAGGGTGAGGTCCACCGGGGTGACGGTGACCAGGGCGGCCGACGACGCCGCGCCGGCCGCCGCCGTGGCACCCGCGCTGGTCGAGCCCGAGGTCGCCACCTGCGGCGTCCCGGACGCCGCCGCAGCCGCCGCGGCTGTGGTGGTCGGGTCCGCCAGCGAGGTCGAGCTGCCGGGGGTGACCGCGGTGAGGGTCACCCCGGTGGCCTTGGCGGTGGCGTCCAGGCTGCGGACCAGCTCGGCCATCGACAGCGCGGACGGCATGGTGCGCTGGATGTCGGCGAGCTCGGCCCGCCGGTTGGGCAGGTCGGCGGCCTGGGACTTCAGCTCGGCGATCCGCACGGCCAGCTGCTGGTTGCTCCGCTCGGCGGCGCGTGCCTGGTCGCTCAGGTCGGCCGCCTGGGCCATCCGCGGCTGGACGAGCAGCAGGTAGGTCACCGTCAGCAGCAGCAGGGCCCCGGCCACCGCCCCGGCCACGATCTTGTTGTAGGTGCTGGTCAGCATCGGGCTCACCCGTCCTGCTGGTCGAAGCGGCGGGAGAGCGCGTCGCTGGTGATCGGCACGTCGCCGGTGAAGGTGACCGAGGTCTTGCCGGTGCTGTCCTTGCTGCTGGCCGCGGCCAACGAGGGCAGGCCGAAACCGCGGACGGCCTGGAAGGCGTCCATCCACGAGGAGACGTCGGGGTACTTGGTGCCCGAGCCCTCCACGTGCAGGGTGCCGATCGTGGTGGCGCTCGGGGCGCCGGGCGCGGCGCCCGACGTGGCGCCGGGCGAGGCGCCGGTCGTGGCGCCGTCGTGCGCCGGCGAGGCGCCGGCGTCCAGGGTGGCGGTGAAGCTGTCGAACCAGACGCCGTCCGGAGTCACGGTGGCCAGCACGCTGAGGTAGGTGGGCCACAGCACCTCGCTGCCCATCGCCGCCGTCCGGGCCGCCTTGACCTGCTGGATGGCGGTCAGCGTCCGCGGCACGTCGGCGTAGCGCGCCTGCTGGGCCTGCAGGCTGGCGGTGGTGGCCTGGACGCCGTCCAGGTCGGCCTGCGCCGAGGCCACCTGGGTCTGGCTCCACACCACGGCGCCGGCCGCGGCCAGCACGGTGAGCGCCCCGGCCGCCACCACCTGGCGCACCAGGGTCGCCACCCGCCGGGCGGCGACGATCTCCGGGGGCAGCAGGTCCACCCGCACCAGGCCGGCCCACTCCACGCGCTGCGGCGTGGGGGCCGGGCTCGCGCCGTCGCCGTCGAGGGCCGGTGCCGGCGTGGCGGTGGTCGCGCTCATCGCACGCCGCCCAGGGCCAGACCGACCGGCACCGCGGCCAGCGGCCGGACGAAGTCCAGCTGCGCCTCGTCCAGGCCGGTGTCGCCCAGCGAGAGCCCGGCGAACGGGTCGCCGGTCAGCACGGGTACCCGGCTGTGACCGGCCAGCCGGTCGAGCATGCCCTCCAGCCGGGAGCCGCCGCCGGAGACCACGATCCGTTCGATCGGGTTCGCCGGGTTCAGCGCCGCGTAGTAGTCCAGGGAGTTGCGCACCTCCTCCACGAAGTCGGCGGCGGTGGACTCCACGGCCCGGTCGGCGGCCAGGCCGTCCTCCAGGCTGGCCGCGCTGACCAGCCGCTGCTTCAGCCCCTCGGCCTCGGCAGCAGGCACCCCCAGCCGCTCGGAGACGGCGTCGGTGACGTCCTGGCCGCCCATCAGCAGGATCCGGACGAAGCGGGGCTGACCGCCGCTGTGCACGACCAGGTTGGTGATCCGGGCGCCGACGTCGATCAGGGCCTCGGTGCCGACCTCGTAGGTGCTGCGGGCGCCCAGCGCCCGGAGCACCGCGAACGCGGTCAGGTCGACCGACTGCGGCTTCAGGCCGGCCTTCTCGGCGCACCGGACGTTGGCCAGCACGGTCTCCCGGGAGGCGGCGACCAGCATGCCGCGCAGGAAGCGGGCGCCGGCCTCACCGGTGAACTCCTCCACCGGGAAGAAGTCCAGGACGGCGGTCTCCACCGGGAACGGCAGCCGGTCGGCGACCTGGAAGGGCAGGCTGGCCCGCAGCTCGGCGCGCGGCAGCCAGGGCAGCTCGTCCGGTCGCACGATCACCCGCTGGTTGGCCACCCCGAGCACGACCCGCTTGTGGCCGAACCCGGTGCCGTCCCACAGCTGCCGGATGGCGCGGACGACGGCGGGCTGGTCGGCGACCTCGCCGTCCCGGACGGCTCCCTCGGGCAGCACCACCTGACCCAGCCGCTCCAGGGTCATCCCCGCGGAACCGACGGACACCTCGGCGGCGCGAACCACCGAGGTACCGATGTCGAGCCCGATCGCGGTCCGTCTGGCCATCTGCACCCCTCCTCGGCCTCGTGGGCGGAAGCCTTGGTCCTGACGGGCCACGTGTCCCGTCCCCATCACTGATCGGGGGGTGGGGGGTGTTCTTGAGCCGAACGGAGCAGGTTGCTCCATCCGGGTCCGGCTCATCGGCCGGCCGCCGTCAGGCCCACCGCGGGCGGCGTGGACGTCAGGTCAGGCCGGTCAGGCCGAGGTACCAGTCGGCCACCGGCCCGCCGACCACCACGCCGGCCCAGGCCGCGACCAGCATGGAGGGGCCGAACGGGATCCGGGTGGCGCGGGAGGCGCGCCGTCCGGCCATCAGCACCACCCCGGCCAGACCGCCGACCAGGAAGGCGCCGAACCCGCCGACCACCAGCGCCGGCCAGCCGAGCAGGCCGAGGAAGCCGCCGAGCAGGCCGGCCAGCTTGACGTCCCCGAAGCCCATCCCGCCCGGGCGCAGCACGGCCAGCGCGAAGTAGACGCCGTACAGGATCAGTCCGCCGGCCAGTGCCCGCAGCGCCGAGCGCAGGTCGCCGGTGGCCAACGCGGGCATCGCCAGCAGCCCGGCCAGCACCGGGTAGCTGGGCAGCACCAGGGCGTTCGGCAGCCGGTGCACGGCGCAGTCGATCACGGCCAGGGCCAGGGAGAGGGCGACCAGGTAGAGCAGGGCGGGCAGCAGCCACAGGCCGAACCGGGTCGACTGCGCGACCGGGACAGCGAGCGCGAACCCGGCCGCGGTGCTCAGCTCCAGCAGCGGGTAGCGGGCCGGGATCGGCGCACGGCAGCACCGCGCGCGGCCGCCCATCAGCAGCCAGGACAGCACCGGCACGTTGGCCCGGTTGGCCACCGGGGCCCCGCAGGCGCACCGGCTCCGCGGGGCCACCACCGACTCCCCGCGCGGCACCCGGTGGGTGACCACGGTCAGGAACGAGCCGATGCACAGCCCGACCAGGCCGGCCGCGGTGGCCAGCAACGCGGTCACGGTGACGGCGAGGGGGTCGGGGCGTTCTCCCGCAGGCCGTCGATCCGGGAGTCGACCAGGTTGGCCGGGGCGTTCCACTTCTGGTTCAGCAGGCCGTTGCAGGTCGCCACCTGGACCACCCCCCACTGCCGGTCGTAGGCGCTCGCCTCGGCGGCGCCGTCCGGGTTGAGCTCCATGCACAGGCCGTCGTTCCTGGTGACGATGTTGTAGGAGTTGGTGTACGTCCCGGTGCCGAACCGCCGGGTCCACCGCTGGTAGGTGTTGCCGGCCGAGCACGGTTTGAGCAGCACCCGGGTGCCGCTGGGCACCGTACCGCTGGTGCCGGCGGTCAGGCAGTAGGTGCTCGGGCCAGGCGCGCAGCTGGTCAGCGTCGGGTTGGCCGTGTCGGTGCAGAGCTTGGCCGTCGCGGCGTCCCAGAAGAACTTCTGGTTCCAGGCGATCTTGGTGTTGCTCGGCGCCATCTTGCACGGGTAGCCGATCTCGTAGCCCGCGCTGACGTTCTTCCCGGTGATGTCCAGGCAGCGACCGAAGAACTGGTAGTTGACCAGCTGGCTGGTCGAGTCCCCCGCCTTACCGGCGCCGACCTTGGCGGTGGGGGAGAAGGTGGACCGGGTGTCGTAGCCGCCGCCGCAGCCGTTCAGGATCACGATCTTCTTGTTGATCGTGGCGACGGAGGCCGCGGTCTGGCCGGAAGGCAGGGTGTTCACCGACAGACAGAAGTCGTTGGTGTTCACGTTGTCCGTGGTGCCGACGAACCGGCCGGAGTCGTTGAAGCTCCAGATCTGGGTCAGGTCGCTAGTGCTGCAAGCGGCCAGCGTGGCCTCCGCAGCGGTGGTGGACGGCGCGCTGACGCAGAGCTTCTCCCCCGCCGGGCTGATCACCTGCAGGAACAGGTCCTTGGTGTAGGACCAGGTCTGGCGCGAGTCGCTGGCGTTGCAGGCCTGGATCCTCACGTTCTGGCCGACAGCCAGGGAGTCGGCGGCCAGGCACTGGCCGGTCCCGGAGGTGTAGTCGTAGATCAGCCCACCCAGGACGTTGACGTTGGTGGTGTTGAACGCGTAGGTCGCCTCCAGGCTCCGGTTGCCGGTGCCGGCCGACCGGCCGGGCACGGCACTGCCCGAGCCGGTGGACTGGATGAGGGCGTAGGCGGGCACATGGGCCGGCGCGCTGCTGACGCAGCCCAGGGCGTTGCTGGACCGCCAGGTCGCGGTCTGGTCGGTGGGGCTGGCGTCGTAGTACCGGATGGTCACCGTGTAGCCGGTGTCCTGGCCGCTGCCGACCGAACCGGTCAGGGTCGCCGAGCTGGCTGCGGTGCAGGGCAGCTTGCTCAGCTGGCCCTGGCCGGCGGAGTTCACCGCCGCCCGCAGCCGGTTCAGGCCGACGTCCAGCCCGGCCTCGGCCACGTTCACCGTCCGGGTGCGCTTCTGCTGCACCAGGGTCGGCATTCGCTCGGCCAGCACGGCGCCGGCGATGCCGATGCTGACGCTGGCCACCAGCAGCATGATCATCATGGTGATGAGCATGGCCGCGCCCTCGTCGTCCCGGTGCGCCCGGAGGGCCTGCGCCAGCCGGTCCCTCATGATCGACCCGCTCCCAGGCAGACCGGGCTGTCGGAGACGCCGGGGACCAGGCTGTCGCTGTTGGTCGCCGTGCTCATGGAGGTGTTGCGGGCGATCAGGGTGAGCCCGGCGTCCTGAGTGACCTGCTGGCGGCCGCCGTTGGTGCTGCGGCCCTTGGTCGCGGTCAGCCGCAGGGTGACGCCCTGCCGGACCTGGGTGACCGTGGCGGGCAGGAAGACGAAGGGGGACGAGCCGTCCGCGGGTCCACTGATGCCGGTGGCGACGCTCTGCCAGGCCGGCCCGCTGGTGATCGGGGACCTCCAGGACCGCTGCTGGATCGTCGAGGTGGCGGTGACCAGCCGCCACTGGTGGCAGGTCAGCACCCCGCCCAGCTCGCGCACCTGGAACTCCAGGTAGCTGGCGCCCCCCACCCTGCCCGGCATGTTGACCGCCTGGGCGGCCCGTAGCTGCTGGTCCAGCAGGGTGAAAACCTTGCGCACCGAGTCGCTCGCGTCGGCCTGGTTGGTGGTGCGCCGCAAGTCGTTGACCATCAGGACGACGCCTGCTCCGGCCACCGCCACCACCACCGAGAACAGGGCCATCGAGATCAGCACCTCGACCAGCGACAGGCCCTGGTCCTCATGCCGCCGCTCGCGCAGGCTGCGCCGCAGGTGCATCTGCTCCCCCTTCCTCGGGTGCCGGCGTCTGGTGGTCAGTTGACGTTGAAGGTCGGGTCGGTCGAGGGGTCGATCAGCGTGTACGCGGCGTAGGAGCAGCCGCCGGTCCCGGTGGCGCACCGCTGCGCCCCGCCGGGGGTCCAGGTGACGCCGACCGCGACGCGCCACATCGGGGTGTAGCCCGTGCCGGTCGCGGTGCCGCAGCTACCGGTCGTGCTGGGGGGTTGGTAGCAGCGGTCCACGAACGTGGAGACGGTGTAGGTGACGCCGTCCACCACGGTGGCGTGTCGCACGTCCAGCAGCGGCGCGACGGTGCCGTCCGCGGTGGCGTCCCAGCTCTCCACGACCGCGGCGAGGGAGACCGGGCCCGGGGCGGCCCAGATCCCGTCCACCATGGCCTTGGTCCGGCCGGCGACCAGCTCGGACGGCGCCTTGGCGCGCACCACCTCCAGCCGGGCACTGGCCAGCTGGACCGCGGTGGCCCGCTGACCGGTGACGTCGCCGGCCCGGACGCTGGACAGGAACAGACCCAGCGAGGCCGACATCACGATCCCGATCAGCACCATCGAGAAGACGACCTCGACGAGGGTGAAACCACCCTCCGGATCCGCTGCCGCGCAGCGCCTGAGGCGCGAACGCAGCCCGGCGCCCCCTCCCGCGGACTGGTCCGCGGGAGGAGGCGCCGTGGCGGAGCTGAGCACCGACTCTCCTACTGAGCTGGCTCGGACGGGTCAGGATCAGTTCGCGGTCAGGAGGTCGGGCAGGCGGTGGCGCCGAGCCCGCCGGCCAGGCTGTTGTAGGTGATGGGGTTGTATCGGCTGCCGCCGGTGTTGTGGCCGGTGAGGCAGTAGCCCACGACGCCGTGGTTCGAAGTCGCTGCTCTTTGTGGTCCGGCGGCCTCCAGGGCCGTCCGAAGTCGACGGCGGTGCCGTTGCTCACAGTGACCGTTGTCCGCGCCGCCACATACCGACAGATCCGCGACGCTGCCCGGTACCCTGTGTGGGCAGCACGTACTTCTGGTTGTCGGCGAAGTAGGTCTCCATCTGCTGCGCGACGGTCCGCAGGTCGGACTTGGTCGCGGTGTCCGCAGCGCGCTTGCGCTGGTTCAGGAACACCGGGATGGCGATGGCGGCCAGGATGCCGATGATGATCATGACGACCAGGAGCTCGATCAGGGTGAAGCCCTGGTCCTTCTGCTCCATGGACTTACGAATGCGAGCCAGCATGTTCGAGCTCCCTCTCTGGGGCGGGCCGTGGGGTCCGCCACGCGCGGACTTCTCTGGATGTCGGTCCGGCCGGGCGGCGGGTTGAGCCGCAACGGTCCTGGCCGGCCCAACGGCACCCGAACGGCCCAGCGGCGCCGTCCGCGCACGGGCGGCGGGCCGGTTCAGGATGGGCAGCTCGCGCTGCCCAGCCCGCCGTCGACACTGTTGTAGGTCTGCACCCGGGAGGCGGCCGGTGAGGTGCCGGTCAGGCAGAAGCCCTGCGCGCTGGCCCAGGTGGCCAGCGCGCCGTCCCGGGCCAGCGGGACGGCGTCCAGCACCGTGCCCGCGCTGACCCGCACGGTGACCCCGGAGCCCAGGGTGATGACCGGCGAGGCCGCGCTGGAGCCGGACGTCCACTGGTAGGTGGTGCCGTCCAGGTACTGCTCGTGCATGGCCACGGCGACGGTGCGCAGGTCCGAGGCGACCGCGGCGTCCACCGCCCGCCGGCGCTGGGCGAGGTAGACCGGGACGGCGATCGCGGCCAGCAGGCCGATGATGACCATCACCACCAGCAGCTCGACCAGGGTGAACCCGCCCTCACCGTCGGGCCGGCCCGGGCGGCGGACGGCGCTCGCCCGGTTCACTTGATGTAGCTGAAGACGGAGAAGATCGGCATGTAGAGCGCAATGATCATCGCCCCGATGATCGCGCCGAGGACGGCGATCATCAGCGGCTCGATCAGCGAGGTGAGGGCCTCGGTGGTGGCCTCGACCTCCTGGTCGTAGAAGTCGGAGATCTTGTGCAGCATGGTGTCCATCGCGCCGGTGTCCTCCCCGACGGCGAGCATCTGGACCACCATCGGCGGGAACACCGGGTGCTCCTTCAACGGCCCGGCCAGCGCCTCACCGCGCCGCACGGACTCCTCCACCGCCCGCGCGGCGTCCCGGATCACCACGTTGCCGCTGGTCTGCCCGACGATCTCCAGGGACTGCAGGATGGGCACGCCGGAGGCCATCATGGTGCCCAGGTTGCGGGTGAACCGGCTGATCGCGACCTTGCGGAACAGGTTGCCGAAGATGGGCGTCTTGAGCTTGAGCGGGTCGACCACCCGGCGCAGCCGCTCGTCGTGCTGGAACCGGCCCCAGAACACCGCGGTCCCGATCCCGGCGACCACGGCCACCGGGGCGGCCACCTTCATCGCCGCGGAGAGCCAGACCAGCACCCGGGTCGGGGCGGGCAGCGGGGCGCCGAGGCTGTCGAACATGTGCGCGAACACCGGGACGATGAACAGCAGCATGCCGATCACAGCCAGGATGGCGATCACGAAGACCACGACCGGGTAGGTCATGGCCGACTTGATCTTGGCCCGGAGCTTGACCTCGGACTCGAAGTTGGCCGCGATCTGGAGCAGGACGGAGTCCAGGAAGCCGCCGACCTCACCGGCCCGGCACATGTTCACCATCAGCGGCGGGAAGACCTTGGGGTGGCGGGCCATCGAGCTGGACAGCGACTGGCCGGCCTCCACCGCGTTGCGGACCTCGCCCAGGGTCCGCTTGAGCGGCGCGGACTCGGTCTGGTCGGCCAGGATGGACAGCGCCCGGAGCAGCGACAGCCCTGAGTTGATCATGGTGGCGAACTGGCGGCTCATCACCGCCAGGTCCTTCATCGCGACCCGGTTGCCGCCGGGCAGCGTGATCTCCTTCTGCAGCCCGACGTTCTGCTCCTTGACCGAGACCGGCGCGTAGCCCTTCTCCCGCAGCCGGGCGATCAGCGCACCCTCGCTGGCCGCCTCCAGGGTGCCCTTGACCAGCTTGCCCCGCCGGTCGCGGACCGCGTAGGAGAAGGTCTTCGTCGCCGTGCTCATCGTGCTGCCTCCGCACTCTCGCTCAGGCCCGGCCGAGCATCCGGTTGAAGTCCTCTGCGTGGTGGGCCTTCTCCAGGCCCACCTCGTAGCTGACCAGCCGGGTACGGACCAGCTCGGCCAGGTGCTGGTCCATCGTGTGCATGCCGTGCTGGGCACCGGCCTGCAGCGCGGAGTACACCTGGTGGGTCTTGCCCTCCCGGATCAGGTTCCGGATCGCCGGGGTGGCCCACAGCACCTCGGTGGCCACCGCCCGGCCGCGGCCGTCGGCGGTCTTGCACAGGGTCTGGGACACCACGCCCTGCAGCGCCCCGGCCAGCTGCACCCGGACCTGCTGCTGCTGGTGCGGGGGGAAGACGTCGATCACCCGGTCGATGGTCTGCGCCGCGTCCTGGGTGTGCAGGGTGGCGAAGACCAGGTGACCGGTCTCGGCGGCGGTGAGGGCGACCGAGATGGTCTCCAGGTCGCGCATCTCACCGACCATGATGATGTCCGGGTCCTGGCGCAGCGCGTGCTTCAGCGCGGCCGCGAAGGAGCGGGTGTCCTCACCGACCTCGCGCTGGTTGACCAGGCAGGACTTGTGCCGGTGCAGGAACTCGATCGGGTCCTCGACGGTCAGGATGTGCTCGCGCCGGGTGCGGTTGGCCAGGTCGACGATGGCGGCCAGGGTCGTCGACTTGCCCGAGCCGGTCGGCCCGGTGACCAGCACCATGCCCCGGGGCAGGCCGGCGAACCGGGCCACCGAGGCCGGCACGCCGAGCGACTCCAGCGACTTGATCTCATACGGGATCAGCCGGAAGGCACCGCCGACCGCCTCGCGCTGGCGGTACAGGTTGACCCGGAACCGGGCCCGGCCCGGGACGGCGTAGGCGAAGTCCAGCTCCAGGTCGGTCTCGAACCGCTCGCGCTGCTTCTGGGTCAGGATCGAGTACAGCACCCGCTGCAGCATGTCCGGGGTGAGCACCGGCTGCTCCTCGACCAGGGTCAGCTCCCCGCGCAGCCGCAGCTGGGGCGGGGAGCCCGCGGTCAGGTGCAGGTCCGAGCCGCCCCGCTCGAGCACCATCGTGAGCAGGTCGTTGAGCCGGATGTCGCCCTCCGACACCGACTTCTGGGTCGAGGCCCGGGAGTAGTCGGCGGCCGGGGCCGCCTCGCTCAGCCGCATGCCGCCCGGCTGCGGGCGGGGGGCGGGCGGCCGGGCCAGCCCCGGGGTCGACGGCTGCGGCGGCAGGGCCGGCGTGGCGTCCGGCGCCAGACCCGGGACGCTTCGCCGAGCCGGCTGGTCGTGACCTTCGTGCACGTCGTGCTCCCGTCTCCGCAGTGGCCTGTTCGGCTCAGGCCGGCGGCGCAGCCGCCACTCCCGTGGAGCATCGGCCGGCCGGCGGCCGACCTTGACTGCGCCGGCCGGGGGAGCCCGGCGGGCCCGAGCGGGCCGGGGCCCGGCGCCGGCTCGGGGCCTGCGGTCAGGCGGGGGCGGTCCGCAGCACCCGGACCCCCAGCGGCGCGATGACCACCGGCTCGCCCGCCGTGACCGCCTCACCGCTGAGCAGGTCGACGCCCGAGACCGGCGACAGGAGCGCAGCATCCGCCTGCTCGTCGTGGTTGAGCAGGAACACGTGGTCGGCCTCGGCCCCCGACCGGACGGTCACCTCGAGCGTGGCCGGCGCGTCGTCCACCAGCGGCCGGACGTCGACCCGGGCGGCCTCGGCCAGCAGGAGACGACGCAGCTCCGCCGGCGCCAGGCGGGTGCCCAGGTGGACGTACCGGCCGCGCCCGACCTGGTTCTCGGTGATCGCCGGGCGTCCTACGAGCAGACCCGACCCGTAGGTCGCGACCGCGACGGCGCTCTCAAGAGTGATCGAGTCCTGCCACCAGTCCGAGACCGCGGTCCGGCCGTCGGAGAAGACCAGGTCGAAGGACTCCCCCGGGCGCGCGGGCCAGAACTCGTCGATGTAGGCGCCCAGCAGCCGGCGGAAGGCGCCCGGGTAGGCCGGCTGCCGGACGCGGTTGGCCTCATCGACCACGCCGGAGAAGAAGCCGCAGACGACGGTGCCGCCGCGCTCGACGAAGCGCGTCAGCTCCGCCACGAACGCATCGGGGACGAGGTAGGCGTTCGGGATGACCAGCATCCGGTACCCCTGCAGGGCCGAGCCGAACGAGACCAGGTCGACCGGCAGGTGCCCGGTCAGCAGCGGGCGGTAGTACTCGGTCAGCATCGCCGGGTAGTCGAAGTCGTTCCTGGGCAGGCCCGCGGTCTCGCTCAGGGCCCACCACGCCTGCCAGTCGTGCAGGACGGCGACCTCGGCCCGCTGCGTCGTGCCCGCCACCGCGGCGATCCGAGGCAGCTCGCCGCCGAGCGCCTCGACCTCCCGCCACGACCGGGCACCGGTGCCGGAGTGAGGCAGCATGGCCGAGTGGAAGCGCTCATGCCCGCCGCGGCTGGCGCGCCACTGGAAGAAGAGCACCGAGTCGCTGCCGTGGGCGATCGCCTGGTAGGAGCCCAGCCGCATCATGCCCGGTCGCTTGACGGCGTTCAGCGGCCACTGCGACACGGCGCTCGCCGCTTGCTCCATCAACAGCCACGACGCCTGCTTGAGCGATCTCATCAGGTCGAAGTGCAGGGCGGCGGCGACCCAGGAGTCCTCGTCCGCCGGGTTCGGGTAGATGTCGAGCGAGACGACATCCTGCTCGACCGCCCACCGCCACGCGTCGGTCCGCTTGGCGAAGCGCATGAAGTTGGTGGTCACCGGAAGGTCGCTGTAGCGCCGGACGATGTCCCGCTCGGCCAGGTCGAGCTCCAGCAGGACGTCGGAGGAGAACCGCTCGAAGTCCAGCCGCCGGGCCGGGTTCATCCAGGTCCGGGGGTGGGCTGGCACGTCGACCTGCTCCCAGTCGGTCATCACCTGACCCCAGAACCGGGTGTACCAGGCATCGTTCAGCGCCTCGAGGCAGCCGTAGCGCCGCTGCAACCAGGCGCGGAACGCCTCGGCTGCCGCGGCGCTGAAGGACACCGGCCCGAACTCGTTGCTGATGTGCCACATCACCACGGCAGGGTGGCGCGCATACCGCGCGGCGATCGCCTCGGTGATCCGCTCAGCCGCCCGCCGGAACGTCGGCGAGGACGGGTCGTAGTGCAGCCGGTTGCCGAAGCCGAACGGCTGGCCCCCGGCGGTGACCGGCAGCGTATCGGGGTCCTGCACCCAGAGCCAGGCCGGCGGCGCCATGGTCGGGGTGGCGAGGTCGACCGCGATGCCGTGCTCGTGCAGCAGGTCCAGCACCTCGTCCAGCCAGTCGAAGGTGAACACGCCCTCGGCGGGTTCCACGCTGGCCCAAGAGAAGACGCCGACGGTCACGAGGTTCACTCCGGCGCGCTGCATCAGGCGGACGTCCTCGAGCCAGGTGGCCCGCTCCCACTGCTCGGGGTTGTAGTCCCCGCCGAAGGCGACTCCCCCGAGGCGGGCACGCAAGCCGTCCATCCGGGCCGTCACTGCGCACGCTCCAGCCGGTCAGCCTGGCCCTCGACGGTGAACTCCGACCGCACCGCGGCGAGCACCGGTCGCGCGTTCACGAGGACCCCCATCGCGATCGGCACGGCCAGCGCACCCACCACCAGCTGCCCCGCCAGCGCCAGCAGGCCGACGGTGAGCACCAGGAGCGCGAGGCCGGCGACCAACCAGTGCGGTGACCGGACCAGGGCCCAGACCGCCAGGCGCATCACGTCCCGCAGCCGGAAGGAGAACCGAGCGATCAGGAGCAGCACCGTGCTGGCCCACAGCAGCCCGGCGATCGCGAGGGCGATCAGGGCGACGGTCTCGATCCCCGGCCGCGGCGGGCCGGCGGCGACGCCGACCAGCAGGGAGCCGGCCAGCAGGGCGAACGGCACCGAGAACACCAGGGCCTGCGGGGCGCTGGCTCGCCAGTGGTGCGCGAAGAGCCGTACCGGCTCCAGGTCACGGTTGCGCAGGTAGGCGTCCGTCGTCGCCAGGGTGGCGACCCAGGCCGGCCCGACCGAGCCCGCGGAGATCGCCAGCAGCAGCGGCTGGGGCAGCACCAGCACGACGATCAGGTAGGGCAAGCTGGCCACCACGAAGCACACCGTGATGGCCAGCACCCCGTAGACCGCGACCGTGAACCGGGTGAGCGGGCCCACCCGCTCCGGCCGCTGCTCCGGCTCCAGCCGGCGCTGCGCGTCAGGCGGACTGGGCGGCCTTGTAGTACCGGTTGGCGTCGTCGACATAGGAGGTCATCCCCTTCTGCTTCAGGGAGTTCACGTAGGCGTCCCAGTCGTTGGTCAGACTCTGCTTGCCCAGGATGAAGTTGAGGGTGGCGGTCTTCACCGCGTCGATCAGCGACGTCTGCTTCAAGGTGGCCAGCTGGCGCTGGGTCGGGGTGTACGGCACCGACGGCTGGGGCGGCAGCTGCTTGTAGCCGGCCATGATCTTCTGCCAGGCGAGCTCCTCGGCGTCCATCGTCGAGTCCACGAGCGCCGTGCTGCCGCCGTACGCGAAGTTGCCGCAGCCGTAGCCGAGGTCCTTGCGCACGTCGGTCTTGGCGTTGGGGTCACCCAGGCCGTAGGCGGTGAACTTGTACCCCGGCTCCAGGGTGTACTTCCCGTTGTCGACGGTGTACGTCTGACCCTTGACCCCCCACTTGGAGAACACCTGGCCGGCGTCGGAGTACCAGAGCCAGTCCACGAACTGCAGCAGCGCCTTGAAGTCCTCGTTCTTGGCGGCCGATGACGAGATCATCAGCCCGTTCTCCAACCGCGATCCGCCCACCACCTTGCCGAGCGGACCTCCCGGGGAGGGGATCTTCCCGATCTTGTACTTGCCCTTGCCCAGAGCGGCGTCCATCGTCGGGCGGTACAGCTGCAAAGTCTGCGCGTTCGTGCTGATGAACAAGGACTTCCCGGTGGTGAACTTGGCCACCGCCTGGTCGTCGCTCTGGGTGAAGGAGGCCGGGTCCATCAGCCCGTCCTTCACCAGGCCGGCGAAGTAGGCGAGCATGTCCTTGAACTGCGCGGTCGCAGGGGTGAAGAAGAACTCCTTGGCCGCGGTGTCGAACATCAGCCCGTTGGTCAGCGCCCAGCCGGAGGAGGTGCCCCAGGTCGTGCTGGCCAGACCGAGGATGTTGTTCGCGTTGAACCGGTCCGAGAACGGGTAGGGCACGTCCGGGTGCTTGCGCTTCAGCGCCGCCAGGGTCGTGCGGAGCTGCATCGAACGTCGTCGGGGTCGCCAGCCCGTCCTGGCTGAGCACGTCCAGCCGGGCGGCCAACGTGTAGTCCACGAACAGCGTCTCGTGCAGCCCGGGGAACAGGTAGTACTTCCCGTCAGCCTGGCGCAGGGTGTCGATGTCCGCCTCGAGATTCCACTTCTTCACCTTGTCGGTGTAGTTGGGCATGTACTGCACATAGTCGCTGGCGGCCAGGATCGCACCGCCGCCGACGAACTGGTCCTCGGTGCCGGGGTAGGTCTTGGCGATGATGGTTGGCGCATGGCCGGAGTTGATCAGTAGGGACTGCTTGGTGGTGTAGTCCGAGTAAGGAACGACCGTGGGGTCCAGGGTGACGCTCGTCCGCTTGGTGATCTCGTTCCAGATCTGCCACGTGGGCTTCTTCGGGTAGGCCGGGTTGTCCTGGAAGAGCATCGAGAAGGTGAGCGGCTTGGTGGCCGTGAACTGCCCGCCCACCGAGTAGGAGCTCATCGCGCCCTTGGTCTTGCCGGCCAGGGAGGTCCCCTTGGATCCGCCGTTGCTCGAGGACGTGCAGCCTGCCAGGGCTCCGGCGGCGAGCGCACCGAGCCCGGTCGCGAGCAGTCCACGGCGGGTGAGGTTGTTCGTCATCTGGTGTCCTCCTACAAGTGACGTGTGAATCGGCGCGCAGGTCAGCCCTTGACGGAGCCGAGCATCACGCCGCTGACGAAGTAGCGCTGCACGAACGGGTAGACGGCGAGGATCGGTAGCACCGTCAGCACCACGACGACGGCCTTGATGTTCGCCGAGATGTTGGTCAGGTTGTCCCCCGAGGCGATTGCACCCGCGCTCTGCGCGTCGGAGGCACCGGCGATCAGGTTGCGCAGGTAGATCTGCACGGGGAACAGGTTGCTCTTGTCCAGGAAGAGGAAGGCCTGGAACCAGGAGTTCCAGTTGGTCACGGCGTAGAACAGGACCATCGTCGCCAGGACCGCCTTGGACAGCGGCAGGACGATGCGCCACAGGATGCCGTAGGTGTCCAGGCCATCGATCTGCGCCGCCTCTTCCAGGTCGGTGGGCAGACCCTCGAAGAAGGACTTCATCACCAGCACGTTGAAGACGCTGATCGCGTTGGGGATGACGACGGCCCAGATCGTGTTGATCATGTGCAAGCCGTTGATCAGGACGTAGGTCGGGATCAGGCCACCAGAGAAGATCATGGTGAACAGGGCGATGCCGATGAACACCCGGCGGCCGCGCAGGTTCCGGCTTGGCCAAGGCGTAGGCGAAGGTCGTGCTGAGGAACATCGAGATGGCCGTGCCGACCACGGTGTAGAGCACCGTGTTCCCGTAGTCCCGCCAGAACATCGGGTCGGTGGCGACCACCTGGTAGGTCCGGACGTTCCAGCCGATCGGCCACACGTTGACCGCGCCGCTGGAGATCGCCGCCTGGGAGCTGAGCGACTGGGCGACGATGTTGACGAAGGGGTAGAGGGTGATGGCCACCGCGACCAGCAGGACGAGGACGTTGACCACCCCGAACGTCCGCTCGCCACGGGTCCGGGTGATGCCGCCCCGGCCCCGGGGCGCCGCCGCTGCGGCGGCCACCACAGGCAGCGGCGCAATCTCGGTCGACGCGTCCTCGTTCCGCTGGGTCACCACAGCCCGGTTCCCATCAGCCGGCGCGCCACGAAGTTGGCGGAGACGACCAGGATGAGCCCGATCACCGATTCGAAGATCCCGATCGCGGCCGCGTAGCTGAAGCTGCCGGAGGTGATGCCGACCCGGTACAGGTAGGTCGGGATGACGTCGGCCGTGGCGTAGATCGCCGGGTTGTAGAGCAGCAGGATCTTCTCGAAACCGACGGCCAGGAACGAGCCCATGCTCAGGATCAGCAGGGTGACGATGGTCGGCCGGATACCCGGCAGCGTGACGTGCCAGGTCTGGCGCCACCGGCTGGCTCCGTCGATCCTCGCTGCCTCGTACAGGCTCTGGTCGACGGTGGTGAGAGCGGCGAGGTAAAGGATCGTGCCCCAGCCGGCCGTCTGCCAGATCTCGCTGGAGACGTAGATCGCCGGGAACCACCCGGGGTCCTGCAGGAAGGCGATCCGGTGCAGCCCCAGGGCCGCCAGCACGTTGTTCACCGACCCGGTGGCCGACGTCAGCTGCATCACCATGGCGGCGACGATGACGATCGACATGAAGTGCGGCAGGTAGGTGGTGGTCTGCACGAAGCGCTTGAACCGCCGGCCGCGCAGCTCGTTCATCAGCAGCGCCAGGACGATCGGCACCGGAAAACCGAGGACGAGGGTCAGGACGCCGAGGCGGATCGTGTTCCAGAAGACCTGCCAGAAACCCGGGTCGTTGAGGAACAGGGTGAAGTTGTCCAATCCGACCCAGCCCTCGCCGAAGATGTTCCCCCCCGGCTGGTAGTTGCGGAAGGCGATGATGTTGCCGGCCATCGGCAGGTACCGGAAGACGACGAACCAGATCAGCGGCAGCACCAAGAGCGAGTAGAGCTGCCAACCGCCTCGCGTCCGGCCCCTGCCGCGAGGCGCCCGCGGCCTCGGCCGAGCCGCCGAGACCTGTGCTTCCTGACTGGTCGTTGCCATGCGCCGCCCCTCCTCGGACGAGCGCGGCGGAACGCCGATAGGTCGCCACCACGCTGCAAAGTACGTCGAAACCTTTCGGCTCTTCGGCCACCCAACGTACCGGACGGCTACCCATCAACTCAACGCGTTTTGGACACTAGTATGGAAGTGTTCGCCAAGCGCGCCGTCCGGCAGCTAGCGGACGGCGTCCTCCGTCAGCCATTGGCTCGGCTCGTCCGGCCGAAGTGGTTTCTCTATCAACCAGTGCCAGTCGGGGATCCAGGAAGCTCGAGATGCCCGGTGCGGCCACCGGCCGGGGCTGTGACCCAGGAAGGGGTTGCGCGCCGTGGGCTGACCGCCATCGCCTGTCGACGGCGGGCAGGCAACGAAACTGTCGCAAAGCTGTCGGCGCGATCGGCTCGTTCCAGAGGGGGCGAGACGAGGGGAGCCAGAGTCCAGCCTCGGCAGTCGAGCGTCGGCTAGGTCACGGCTAGGCCACGACGCGCAGGATCTCCTCGATGGAGGTCAGCCCGTCCCGGACCTTGGCCCAGCCGTCCGCGCGCAGGTCGGTCATGCCCTCCCGCAGGGCGACCGCGCCGATGTCCACGGCCGAGCCCCGGCGGACGGCCAGCCGCTCGATCTCCTCACCGACCGGCATCACCTCGTGCAGGGCCAGGCGGCCCTTGTACCCGGTCCGGGCGCAGGCCGGGCAGCCGACCGGGCGGTGCAGGACCGGCACCGGCTCACCCGGTTGCCAGGGGAACCGCGCCTGGCGCAGCTGCGACCCCTCGGGGCTGTAGGGCTCCTTGCACCGCGAGCACAGTCGACGGGCCAGCCGCTGGGCCAGCACGCACTCCAGGGCGGAGCCGACCAGGAAGGGCTCGACGCCCATCTCGGTCAACCGGGTGACCGCGGACGGCGCGTCGTTGGTGTGCAGCGTGCTCAGCACCAGGTGACCGGTGAGCGCGGCCTCGATGGCGATCTGGGCCGTCTCCCGGTCCCGGATCTCACCGATCAGGACGATGTCGGGGTCCGAGCGCAGGATCGAACGCAGCGCGGCCGCGAAGGTGAGCCCGGCCTTGGCGTTGACCTGCACCTGGTTGATGCCCGGAAGCCGGTACTCCACCGGGTCCTCGACGGTGATCACGTTGACCTCGGGCCGCGAGACGATGTTCAGGGTGGCGTAGAGCGTCGTCGACTTGCCCGAGCCGGTCGGCCCGGTGACCAGGATCATCCCGTACGGCTTGGTGAAGCTCTCGGAGAAGCGGGCCAGGCTCCCGGGCTGGAAACCGAGGTCGGTCAGCGCGAGACGGGCCGTGCTGTTGTCCAGGATCCGCATCACGACCTTCTCGCCCCAGACCGTGGGCAGGGTCGCGACCCGCAGGTCGATCTTGTTGCCCGAGATGGTGACCGACAGCCGGCCGTCCTGCGGCTTGCGCCGTTCGGCGATGTCGATGTCGGACATGATCTTGAGCCGGGAGGTGACGCCGGAGGCGATCGAGCGGGGTGAGCGCATCACCTCGTGCAGCACGCCGTCGATCCGGTAGCGGACCCGCAGGTCGCTCTCCCCCGGTTCGATGTGGATGTCCGAGGCGCCGTCCTGCACGGCCTGGGCGATCAGCAGGTTGACGTACCGCACGATCGGGGCCTCGTCGACCACCTGGGTCAGCTGGGCGAGGTCGTCCTGCTCCTCCCGGGCACCCAGCTGGCTGCCCAGGTCCTCGATGTCGTTCTCGCTGCGGCACAACCGCTCGATCGCGGCGAGCAGGTCCTCACGGGTGGCGACCACCGGGCGCGGCTCGTGCCCGGTCATCGAACGGATGTCGTCCAGGGCGAACACGTTGGCCGGGTCGGCCATCGCCACCGTGAGCCGCCCGTTGTCCAGCCCCAGCGGGAGCACGGTGTGCCGCCGGCAGACCGCCGAGGGCAGCAGAGCCGCGGCCGAGGGGTCGACGACCCGCTCGGCGAGGTCGACGAAGTCCAGGCCGATCTGCTCGGCCAGGGCGGAGACCAGCTGTGCCTCGGTGATCACGCCCTGCTCCACCAGCACCCGGCCGAGGCTGCGGCTCTGGTGCTGGCTCTCCTCGAAGGCAGCGGCGAGCTGGCCGTCGGCGACCTGCCCACGCTCGAGCAGGATGTCCGCGAGCTGTCGGACCGTGCTCGTCTCGGGCACGCGAGTTCCCTTCGTCGAGACGACAGCGGCGGTGGCTCCGCCCTTCCGTCTCGAATGGATCTCGACGGGCGCGCGAGCGGTCTTGACCAGATTCAGCCGTGCGGAGCACCAGCGGCTCGGTGCGGCGAGGCCCCACCCGAGCCGGTCGTGGCTCGACGGACCACGCAAGCTGCCCGGTGACCGGCAGATCGGTGGTCCTGCCTGGCTTGACCCCCGCGCCGCACACATCGGGCTGTCCACAGCCCTGCCGCAGAGATTCGACCGCTCCGGCTCCCCAGCCCCGTCCCGGACGTCGGGACCATCGCCCCTGGCTGCGCGCGCCCAGCTCTGCTGACGTGGGAGGGTGACCGATGCGGGCCTGGTGGATGGCGTCCGGACGCACCACGACCTCGCCGTGCACGAGGTCCTGCTGCTGCTGCAGACCGACCACCAAGCCGGCCTCACCGAGGACGAGGCGGCGCGGCGCCTGCAGCTCTACGGCCGCAACGAGCTGCCGCGAGCGACCTCGGTGTCCTGGCCTCGTCGGCTGGTGCGGCAGGTGCACAACCCGCTCGTGTACGTGCTGATCGCGGCCGCCGCCGTGACCGGCTTCCTGCGCGAGTTCGTCGATACCGGGGTGATCGTCGGGGTCGTTCTGGTGAACGCAGTGGTCGGTTTCATTCAGGAGTCCAGGGCCGAGTCGGCCCTGGACGCACTGCGATCAATGGTTCACGCCGAGGCGGGCGTGACCCGGGGCGGCCGACTGCGTCGGGTGCACTCGGAACTGCTGGCTCCGGGAGACCTGGTGCTGGTCGAGGCGGGCGACAAGGTTCCAGCCGATCTGCGACTGCTCGAAGCGACCGAGCTACGCGTCGACGAGTCGGCGCTGACCGGCGAGTCGCTGCCGGTGGCCAAGGATGTCGCCCCGCTGCCGCCGAGCACCCCGGTGGCCGACCGACGCGACATGGCCTACTCGGGCACCCTGGTCACGGGCGGGGCCGGGAGAGGGATCGTGGTGGCCACCGGGGGGGCCACCGAGGTCGGGGAGATCCACCGGCTGGTCGGCGCGGCCAAGCCGCTGACCACCCCGCTGACCCGCAAGCTGGCCACGTTCAGCGGTTGGCTGACCGTCGTCATCCTCGCGCTGGCGGCCGTCACCTTCGGGATGGGTGTCCTGCGGGGCGAACCCGCCGCAGAGATGTTCACGGCAGCTGTGGCGCTGGCGGTGGGCGCCATCCCGGAGGGCCTGCCGGCCGCCGTGACCATCACGCTGGCGATCGGCGTCTCTCGGATGGCGCGTCGCCGGGCGGTGATCCGGCGGCTGCCGGCCGTCGAGACCCTCGGTGGGGCGACCGTGATCTGCTCGGACAAGACCGGCACCCTGACCCACAACCGGATGACCGTCCGGTCCGTGTGGACGGTGAGCGGCCATCTCAGCCTGCCGGACGACGGCACCTCGCCAGCAACCCTGGCAGCGGCTGGTCTGGACCAGGCGCAGCGGTCCTGCCTGCTGGCCGGTGCCGTCTGCAACGACGCGACGCTGCATGAGGACGGCACCGGCGTCGGCGACCCGACCGATCTGGCCTTGCTGAAGTCCGCCCGGGTGTTCGGGCTGCACCCCCACGGCATGACCAGGCTGCGTCACGTCCCGTTCAGTTCGGAGCGCCAGTACATGGCCACCCTGTCCAGCGACCCGACCACCGGCGGCGACACGCTGATGGTGAAGGGCTCCGTGGAGCGGGTGCTCGACCTGTGCGCGGAACAGCTCACCGGTGGCGGGACGGTGGAGCCGGTGGACCGGACGAGGGTTCTGGACGCGGCCGAGAGCCTGGGCGATCAGGGCATGCGCGTGCTGGCCACCGCCACGCAGTCGGACAACGGTGCAGACGCCTTCGAGCTGTTGGCCGACGGCGGGGGCGGCGGGCTGGTCCTGACCGGCCTGCAGGCGATGCACGACCCGCCGCGCGGCACTGCAGCGGCGGCGGTCGGCCGCTGCCGTGAGGCGGGCCTCCAGGTCAAGATGATCACCGGCGATCAGCCGGCCACTGCCGCCTCCGTCGCCCGCATGATCGGGCTGCTCGACGGCGGGGGGCGCACCGTGACTGGTCCGGAGCTGGATCGGGTGGCCCCCGAGCGGCTGCCGCAGGTGGTCGAGGAGGCGGTGGTGTTCGCCCGGGTCAGCCCGGCCCAGAAGCTCCTGCTGGTCCAGGCGCTGCAGGCACGCCACCACGTCGTGGCGATGACCGGAGACGGTGTGAACGACGCCCCGGCGCTGCGCCAGGCCGACATCGGCGTGGCGATGGGACGCGGCGGGACGGAGGTCGCCAAGGACGCCAGCGACATGGTGCTCACCGACGACGACTTCGCGACCATCGAGGCCGCCGTCGAGGAGGGCCGCGGCGTCTTCGACAACCTGATCAAGTTCATCGCCTGGACCCTGCCCACGAACATGGGCGAGGGGATGGTCATCCTGGTCGCCATCCTGCTGGGCACGACCCTGCCGATCCTGCCGACGCAGATCCTGTGGATCAACATGACGACCGCTGTGGCCCTGGGGCTGATGCTCGCCTGGGAGCCACGCGAACCAGACATCATGCGGAGACCACCCCGCGACCCGCGGCGCTCCCTGCTCACCGGGCCGATCGTGCTGCGCACCCTGCTCGTCTCCGCGCTTCTGGTTGCCGGGTCGTGGTGGGTGTTCGAGCAGGAGCTGAGCGCCGGCGCCTCGTTACCCGCGAGCCGGACGGCGGCCGTCAACCTCTTCGTCATGGTCGAGGCCTTCTACCTGTTCAGCTGCCGGTCATTGACCCGGCCGCTGTGGCGAGTCGGTGCCACGAGCAACCCGCTGCTGCTCGTGGGGGTCGCAGTGCAGGCCGCCGGACAGCTCGCCCTGACCTATCTGCCCGCGATGAACGTGCTGTTCCAGACCGCGCCGATCGAGCCCCGGGCCTGGGCACGGATCCTCCTGGTCTCCGTCGGCGCGGCGCTCGTGGTCGCGCTGGACAAGCGCCGGCTGCGCGGGACCCGGCTCTGACCCCGGCCTAGAGGCCGGTGGCGCCCGCCTCCGTCAGCGCCTGCTGCATCGCCCGGACCGGCGCCGGGCGGCCGGTCATCAGCTCCACCTGGGTGCAGGCCTGGTGCAGCAGCATCGCCGCGCCGCCGATCACCCGGCCGCCCAGCCCCGCCCAGACGGCGGCCAGCCGGGTCGGCCAGGGGGCGTAGACGACGTCCAGCAGGCAGGAACCGGTCAGGTCGGGTCCGAGCCCGGCGAGCACGTCCGCCGCGTCGTCCGCGGCGCCGGCCGGCAACGTGCTCACCACCACCGGGGCGGCGGCGAGGCTGCGGGCCAGCCCGGCCGGCCCGGCCCACTGCGCCAGGTCCAGGTCCGCGCCCAGCCGTTCGGCGCAGGCACGCACCGCTTCGCTGCGGGCCAGCGACCGGGCCCGCACCGCCGGCCTCGCGCAGCCGGCCTGCAGCAGGGCTGCCACCGCGCTGGCCGCGGTGGCCCCGCCACCGACCACCAGCCCCTGCGCCACCCGCCCGTCGGGCGCGGCACCGTGCGCGGCCAGCGAGCGCAGGATGCCGGACACGTCGGTGTTGCGCCCGAGCAGCACGCGGTGGGAGCCGGACCAGGCGACCAGCACCGTGTTCACCGCACCGACCGCCTCGACCAGGTCATCGACCTCGTCCAGCAGCGGGATCACCGCGCGCTTGAGCGGCATGGTCAGCGACAGCCCGGCCCACTGCACGTCCAGTCCGTCCAGGACGGCGGCCAGACCGTCCTCGCGCACCTCCTGGCGTCCGTAGGTCCAGCCGGTCAGGCCGAGCTCGGCGTAGGCCGCGTGGTGCAGCACCGGGGACAGGGAGTGGGCGATGGGCGAGCCCAGCACCGCGGCCCGGTGCCGGCGGGGTGAGGGCAGGGCCGGCTGGTCCGGGGTCAGCCGTTCGCCTTCAGCCACGCCTGGAACTCCCGGACGTGCGCCTGGTGCTCGGGCAGGGTCGCGGCGAACTTGGTCTCCCCGGTGGTGGGGTTGACCGTCACCCAGTACAGCCACGGGCCCGGCGTCGGGTGCAGGGCCGCCTTGATCGCCGCGGCGCCTGGGTTGCCGATCGGCCCGACCGGCAGCCCCGGGTACACGTAGGTGTTGTAGGGCGACTTCACCGCCCGCTCGGCCGGCGTCGTGGTCACCCCGAACCGCTGCACGGCGTAGGAGACGGTGGAGTCCAGCTGCAGCTTCATGTTCTTGGCGAGCCGGTTGTCGATGGCCTGGGAGATCTTGCCGAAGTCGGTCGGGTTGGCGCCCTCGGCCTGGATGATCGAGGCCTTGGTCAGCACCCGGTGCGCCGCGGCGTCACTGACCCCCTCGCTGGCCAGCTCCTGCTGCATCCGCTTCACCATCGCCGACAGCGCCTGCACGGCGGTGCCGCCGGGCGTGAGCTCGTAGGTGGCCGGGAACAGGTACCCCTCGGGGTTGCCGTGTGCGGAGGCCGGCAGGCCGATCGCGGCGGCGTTCTTGGCAGCGGCGGTGACCTCGGCCGGGGTGAACCCGCCCTTGCGCACCAGCACGCCGAGGATCTCCTTGAGCCGCATCCCCTCCGGAATGGTGATCTTGGTGACGATACGGTTCGCCGGATCGGCCAGCACCACCAGCGCGTCGCTGGCCGGCATGTGCTGCTTGAGCTGGTAGCGGCCGGGCTGGATGCCGGCGGCCCGGTTGTCGTTGGTGGCGGCGGACAGGAACGCCTTGGCCGACTTGACCACGTCCGCCGAGACGAGCTTGTCGGCGATCGCGGTGGTGGTGTCACCCTGCGAGACCGTCACGTCGACCTGCCCGGTGCCCGGGCCAGGGTAGTCGTTGGAGGCGGTGAGCTGGTCGACCAGCGGCCGCAGACCCTTCCAGGCCATCAGGCTGATCACCGCGACCACGACCAGACAGACCAGCAGAGTGATCCCCGACCGGCGTCGACGGCGTCGCCGCCGTTCCCGACGGTCGGCGTCCACCTGACGCTCCAACAGCTCGTGGTCCAGCTCCAGGTCGCTCACCGCGGTCGATCCTCCTGATCGGCCGTGCGCCCCGGACCTTCCGGGGCCACGTCGGGCGCCGGCCCCGGCGCCGCCTGGTCACGGCGGCCCGGGCCCTCACCCGCCGGCACGAGCACCACGCCCGCGGGGGTACCCGAGGACCGTTCGGTGTCCAGCGCCGACTGCAGGATGACGACCGCTGCCGCCTGGTCCACCACGGGCCGGCGACGGCGCCCGCCGACGCCTGCCTCGAGCAGCGAACGGTTCGCCGTGACGGTGGACAGCCGTTCGTCGACCAGCCGGACCGGCACGGGAGCCACCCGCCGCGCGATCCCCGTAGCGTACGCGCGGACCGCCGTGGCCGCCGGTCCCTCGCCCCCGCTCATCGACCTCGGCAGCCCGACGACCACCTCGATCGGCTCCAGCTCGCCGACCAGCTCGACGATCCGTCGCATGTCCTGACCGTCCGTGCCCTTGGAGCGGCGGGGCACGGTCTCGACCGGCACCGCCATCAGGCCGTCCGGGTCCGAGCGGGCGACACCGACCCGGACCGACCCGACGTCGATCCCGATCCTGGTCCCTCGTCGCACGCTCACCGTCCCTGGGTGACCCGTTCGCCGACGGCGTGCTCGACCCGCAGCAGCGCCGCACCGGTCTGGGCGACGTCCGTGCCGCCGCCCTGGGCGACGTCGTCCTTGCCGCCGCCGCCACCACCGAGCACTCTGGCCGCCTCCCGGACCAGGTGGCCGGCCTTGACGCCCCAGACCCGGGCCTGCTCGTTGGTCGCCACCACCACCACCGGTCGGCCCTTGGCCGCCCCGGTCGCCGCCACCACGGCCGGGCGGTCCGGCGCCAGCCGGCCCCGGACGTCGAGCACCAGGGCGCGCAGGTCGTCCGCGCCCACCTCGCCGGCGTCGTGGGTGACCACCTGGACCCCGAAGACGTCCCTCGGCTCGGCGGCGAGCCCGGGCGCGGCCCCCAGCACCTTGGCCGCCCGGGACCGGTCGATCTCCCGCTGCGCCTCGCGCAGCGCGGACACCATGCCGCCCACCCGCTCGGGCAGCTCCTCGGCGCGCACCTTGAGCAGGTCGGTCAGCTGGTTGACCAGCAGGTGCTCGCGGGCGGAGAACGCGTAGGCGTCGGCGCCGACCAGCGCCTCGACCCGGCGCACACCGGAGCCGATCGAGCCCTCGCCGAGCAGCTTGACCATGCCGAGCTGGCCCGAGCGCAGGGCGTGCGTGCCGCCGCACAGCTCGTGCGCCCAGTCCCCGACCGAGACCACCCGGACCTGGTCGCCGTACTTCTCCCCGAACAGGGCCATCGCCCCGAAGTCGCGGGCCTGCGCCTGGGTCATCGTCCGGGCGCTGACCTCGAGGTCCTCGGCGAGCAGCGCGTTCACCCGGGCCTCCACGTCGTCCATCACGGTGGCCGGGATCGACCCGGTGGCGTGCACGTCGAACCGGAACCGGCCGGGCGCGTTCTCCGAGCCGGCCTGGGTGGCGGTGTCGCCCAGCGCCTCCCGGATCGCCTTGTGCACCATGTGGGTCGCGGTGTGGGAGCGGCTGATCGCCTTGCGGCGCTCGATGTCGACCAGCGCCTGGGCCAGGGCGCCGGTGCGCACCTCGCCGGCCACCACCCGCCCACGGTGCACCACGAGCCCGGTGATCGGGGACTGCACGTCGTCGACCTGGACCAGCGCGCCGTCCAGGTGGATCGTGCCGGCGTCGGCCAGCTGCCCGCCGCCCTCGGCGTAGAAGGGAGTGCGCTCCAGGACCAGCTCGACCGCCTGGCCCTCGGTCACCGACTCGACCAGCTCGCCGCCGGCGACCAGCCCGGCCACCCGGGCCTCGCTGACCACCTCGTCGTAGCCGGTGAAGGAGACCGGCCGGCCCAGCCGGTCGGCCAGCTCGCGGTAGTGCCCACCGCTGCCGTGCCCGGTCTTCTTGGCCCGGGCGTCGGCCTTGGCCCGGGTCCGCTGCTCCTGCATCAGCCGCCGGAACTCACCCTCGTCGACCCCCAGCCCCTGCTCGGCGGCCATCTCCAGGGTCAGGTCGATCGGGAACCCGTAGGTGTCGTGCAGCGCGAAGGCCTGCGGGCCGGGGATCGAGCGGGTGCCGGACTCCTTGGCCTGCCGGACCGCGACGTCCAGGATCGTGGTGCCGGCCGCCAGGGTGCGCCGGAACGCCTCCTCCTCGGCCACCACGATCTGGGAGATCCGGCTGAAGTCGGTCTCCAGCTCGGGGTAGGACAGCTTCATCCGCTGCTGGCTGACCTGCACCAGGTCCAGCAGCACGGCGTCCTCGACGCCGAGCAGCCGCACCGAGCGGACCGCCCGGCGCATCAGCCGGCGCAGCACGTAGCCACGGGCCTCGTTGGAGGGGGTGACGCCGTCCCCGATCAGCATCAGGGCGCTGCGCACGTGGTCGGCGACCACCCGCATCCGGACGTCGTCGCCGGCGTCGGCGCCGTAGCGCCGGCCGGTGATCTCCCCCAGCCGGGCGATGACCGGGAAGACCTCGTCGATCTCGTACAGGTTGTCCCTGCCCTGCAGCAGGGTGGCCATCCGCTCCAGGCCCATCCCGGTGTCGATGTTCTTCTTGGGCAGGTCACCCAGGATGGGGAAGTCCTCCTTGCCGGTGCCCTCGCCGCGCTCGGACTGCATGAAGACCAGGTTCCAGAACTCCATGAACCGGTCCTCGTCGACCGCCGGGCCGCCGTCCGGGCCGAACTGCGGGCCTCGGTCGTAGTAGATCTCGCTGCACGGCCCGCACGGCCCGGGCACGCCCATCGACCAGAAGTTGTCGGCCATCCCGCGCTTGACGATCCGCTCGGCCGGGATGCCGGTGATCTTGCGCCACAGGTCGGTCGCCTCGTCGTCGGAGTGGAAGACGGTGACCCACAGCCGGGACTCCTCCAGGCCGAACCCTCCCTCGGCCACCGGCCGGGTGACCAGCTCCCAGGCCAGCTGGATGGCGCCGGCCTTGAAGTAGTCGCCGAAGGAGAAGTTGCCGTTCATCTGGAAGAACGTGCCGTGCCGGCTGGTCTTACCGACCTCGTCGATGTCCTGGGTGCGGATCACCTTCTGCACGCTGGTGGCCCGCTGCCAGGGCGGCGTCTGCTGCCCTAGGAAGTAGGGCTTGAACGGCACCATCCCAGCGTTGACGAACAGCAGGTTCGGGTCGTCCATGATCAGGGGGGCGCTGGGCACGACGGTGTGCCCACGGCTGGCGAAGTAGTTCAGCCAGCGACGGCGGATCTCGGCCGTCTCCATGCTCGTGACCTCCAGGTCGGTGCTGCTCGTCGATGCCGCCTGCGCCGCCTGGCCGGGCTCCGGCCCGGCGCTGTCGTGCGCTCTTCAGCCCGGGTCTCGGTGGGCGCCGCGACCGGCCGGCGGCTCGGCGGGCTGGCCCAGCTCGGCGGTGTCGACCCCCAGGGCCGCGCGCAGCTCGGACTCCCGCTCGTCCATCCCCTCCCGGACGGCGGCGGCCAACTCCCGGGCCGCGTCGGCGACCGAGGACAGCGACCGGGCCACCCCCTCGGGGGTGTAGGCGGCGGTCACCCGGGAGAGCCGGCGGACGATCAAGACCCCGGCGGTGGCCCCGAGGGCGATCCAGAAGACCCTGCGCACGTGCCTATCCTCTCCTGCGCCGGCCGGTGCCCGAGCGCCGCCCCGACAGCGCCTGCCGGACGCCGTAGCTGAACGCGGCCACCTTCACCACCGGCGAGCCCAGGGTCGCGGCGAACAGCGCGGTCAGCGCCGAGACGTTGGTGGACATCTGCGCCACGTTGGTGGTGATCGTGTCGACCTTGCCGAGCTGGTCGTTGGTGGCGGCCACCGTGGTGGTCACCTCGTCCAGCAGCGGCAGCGTGCCGTCGGACAGGCCCTTGACCGTGGCCCGGGCCTCGTCCAGCACCCGGCCGAGCTTGATCAGCGGGACGGCGAGAACGCCGACCAGCAGCACGAAGGCCAGCGCGGCGATCAGCCCCGCGAGGTCACCGATGGACATCCCTGCTCCGTTCCCGACCGGCGCTGGACCGGCGTCGGCTTCGGCAGCACCCCGGCCTGGGGTGAACCGGGTGCGA
Organism: uncultured Actinomycetota bacterium; assembly: GCA_963821825.1. Lineage (GTDB taxonomy): Bacteria > Actinomycetota > Actinomycetes > Actinomycetales > Kineosporiaceae > CAWGFD01. The sequence goes on along the minus strand of CAWGFD010000002.1, from coordinate 2,141,474 downwards.
CCCTACCCCGTGGCGGGGACAGCCACGTCGCGGCGGCTCACCGGCCGCGGCGGCGCAGCAGCTCCCGGAGCCGGCCGAGGCGGGTGGACAGCTCGCGTTCGGCCCCCCGGTCGGTGGGATGGTAGTAGTGCACGCCGTCCAGCACGTCGGGCGCGTACTGCTGGCCGGCCACCCCGTGCGGCTCGTCGTGGCTGTACCGGTAGCCGGCCCCGTGCCCGAGCCGGGCCGCCCCCGGGTAGTGGGCGTCGCGCAGGTGCATCGGGACCTGCCCGATCCGGCCCCGGCGGACGTCCTCGACGGCGGCCGCCAAGGCCAGGTAGGAGGCGTTCGACTTGGGGGCCAGGGCCAGGTGCACGACGGCCTGCCCGAGGATGATCCGCGCCTCGGGCATGCCGACCAGGGCCACCGCCTGGGCGGCGGCGACGGCCGTGCCCAGGGCCGAGGGATCGGCCATCCCGACGTCCTCACTCGCCGAGATCATGATCCGGCGGGCGATGAACCGCGGGTCCTCCCCCGCCTCCAGCATCCGGGCCAGGTAGTGCAGGGCGGCGTCCACGTCGCTGCCCCGGACTGACTTGATGAACGCGCTGATCACGTCGTAGTGCTGGTCGCCGTCCTTGTCGTAGCGCACCGCGGCCTGGTCCACGGCCCGCTCGGCCGCGGCCAGGTCCAGCCGGCCGCCCTGGCCCAGCGCCACCCCCGCGGCGGCCTCCAGGCTGGTCAGCGCCCGCCGGGCGTCCCCGCCGGCGAGCCGGACCAGGTGGTCCAGCGCCGCCGGTTCGGCCTGTACCTGACCGGCCAGCCCCCGGCCGTCGACCAGGGCCCGGTCCAGCAGCAGCCGGACGCCGTCGTCGCCCAGCGGTCGCAGGGTGAGCATCAGGGAGCGGGACAGCAGCGGCGCCACCACCGAGAACGAGGGGTTCTCCGTGGTCGCGGCGACCAGCACCACCCACCGGTTCTCCACCCCGGGCAGCAACGCGTCCTGCTGGGCCTTGGAGAACCGGTGGATCTCGTCCAGGAACAGCACCGTCCGTCGCCGGTACAGGTCACGCGCGTCGCGGGCCTCCTCCATCACCTTGCGGACGTCCTTCACCCCGGCGGTGACCGCGGACAGCTCCACGAAGGAGCGGCCGAGCGAGCGGGAGACGACGTGCGCCAGCGTGGTCTTCCCGGTGCCCGGCGGGCCCCACAGGATCAGCGACGAGGGCCCGGCCGGGCCGTCGCCGCCCTCGACCAGCCGGCGCAGAGGTGAGCCCGGTGCCATCAGGTGGTCCTGGCCGACGACCTCGGCCATCGTCTGCGGCCGCATCCGGACGGCCAGCGGCGCACTGGTACCTGCCCCGGGCGCATCCCCGGGCCCGGCCGGCTGCCCGGTCTCGACGGCGTCCGCGGCGCCGGCGGCGAAAAGGTCGTCCACGGCTGTCACGCTAGCCGCGTGCACGCGCTCGGGCGGTTCGTGGGCCGCCACCCCCGGACGGTGGTCGCGGCCTGGGTGCTGCTGGTCCTCGCCGGGTTCGCGCTGGCCGTGGGCGGCCTGGCCGGCCAGACGCTGTTCCAGCGGCTGGGCAGCGGCAACCCCGAGGTGCCCGGCCAGGCCCAGCGCGCGGACGACCTGCTGACCCGGACCTCCCCCACCGGCGGCTCGGTCCTGCTGGTCCTGGACCGCGTCGCCGCCTCCTCGGCACCGGCCCGGGCGGCGGCCGGGCAGGCCGCGGACGCCGCCCGCCGGGTGCCCGGCGTGGCGCAGGTGAGCGGTCCGGTCCCGGCCACCGACGGGCGCGCGCTGCTGGTCAGCGCCGCCCTCGACCGCGGCCTGGGCCAGGCGGCGGCCGACCGGACCCGCGCCGAGCTGACCAGCACCTTCCGCCGGGCGGCAGCGGGGCTGCCCGGCGCGGTGGCCGGGGTCAGCAGCCAGTCTGCGCTGGTCAGCGAGATCACCGGTCAGGTCGAGAAGGACCTGCAAGCCGGTGAGGGCATCGCGCTGCCGCTGTCCCTGGTGGTCATGGTCGGGGTGTTCGGCGGCTTCCTGGCGGCCGGGCTGCCGATCGTCGGCGCGGTCGCTGCGATCGCCGGGGCGCTGGCCAGCCTGCTCGCCTTCTCCTACGCGATCACCCTGGACGCCAGCGTGGTCAACGTGGTGACGATCCTGGGGCTGGGCCTGAGCATCGACTACGGGCTGCTGCTGGCCAGCCGGTACCGGGAGGAGCTGCGACGGCCGCCGGTCGACCATGGGGACCGGACCCGCGCCCAGGTCCGGGCCCGTCGCAAGCGGGTGCCCGACGAGGCGCTGGAGGCGACCATGGGCTCGGCCGGCCGGACGGTCGCCTTCAGCGCGGTCACGGTCGCCCTCAGCCTGTGCGGGCTGCTCTTCTTCGACGCGCCCATCCTGAGGGCGATCGGGGCCGCCGGGGTCAGCGTGGTGCTCGTCGCGCTCGCCGTGGCCCTCACCCTGGTGCCCGCGCTGCTCACCCTGGCCGGCCGTCGCATGATCCGGCCGGGCCTGCCGCAGCGCGCGCCCGGGTTGCGCCGGCTGCTGGGGCGGTTCGGCGACGTCGCCCCGCCGCTGGGCGTCTTCAGCCGGCTCGCCGGGCGGGTGCAGCGCCGACCGGTCGCCGCCCTGGTCGCCGTGCTGGTCGTGCTGGGCGTCGCGGCCGCCCCGGTCGGCCAGATCCGCCTGGTCAGCAGCGGGATCGAGCTGCTGCCGCGGTCCTCGGCCAACCGGCAGGTCTTCGAGGCGGTGCAGAACCGCTTCCCCGGGTCGGCGACGCCGGCGATCCAGGTCGTCTCCCGGGCCCGGCCGGCCGTCCTGGACGCCTGGCTGGCCCGCGTCGTGCCCCAGCTGCCCGGCGGCGCCCGGGCCGGGCCGGCCCTGGAGCACAGCGCCCCCGAGCTGAGCATCGCCAGCGCCCCCGTCTCCCTGAGCGTGCCGGCGAGCTCGGACGCGGCCCGGCAGTCCGTGCTGGACCTGCGTCAGAGGGCCGCCGGGCGCGGCGCCCCGGCCGGCACCCTGGTCACCGGGGAGAGCGCCCGGCTGGCCGACTTCGTGGGCTCCCTGACCGCCCGTGCGCCGATCGCCATCGGGCTCGTCGTGCTGGCGACCTTCGTGCTGCTGTTCCTGATGACCGGCTCGGTGCTGGTGCCCGTCAAGGCGCTGCTGGCCAACCTGGTCAGCCTGGGAGCCAGCTTCGGCGTCCTGGTCTGGGTGTTCCAGGACGGGCACCTGGAAGGGCTGCTGGGCTTCACCTCGGCCGGCGGGGTCGAGACCACCATCCCGGCCCTGGTGCTCGCCTTCGGCTTCGGCCTGGCCATGGACTACGAGCTGTTCCTGCTCTCCCGGGTGCTGGAGCTACGGCGCGAGGGCGTCGGCAACGACGAGGCGGTGCGCCTGGGGCTGCAGCGCTCCGGCCGGATCATCACCTCGGCGGCCCTGATCATCGTGGTCGTCTTCGCCGGCTTCGTGTCCGGGAAGCTGCTGGTGATCAAGGAGACCGGGGTGGCGCTGGCCGTCGCGGTGCTGGTCGACGCCACCCTGGTCCGGCTGGTCCTGGTACCGGCCACGATGACCCTGCTCGGGGAGTGGAACTGGTGGGCGCCAGCGCCGCTGCGCCGGCTGCACACCCGCTTCGCCCTGCGCGAGTGAGCCGCGTCAGAGCTGCGCCATCCTCCACCCCACCAGCACGTCGGAGCGGGCCGGGTCAGGGCGCGACGGCGGGTGAGGGCGCGACGGCGGGTGAGGGCGCGACGGCGGGTGAGGCGGCGGCCGGCGCACGCTCGGCCGGTGCGTCCACCCCCGCCTCCTTGCGCTGCTCGGGGGTGATCGGCGCCGGGGCGCCGGTCAGCGGGTCGTAGCCACCGCCGGACTTGGGGAAGGCGATCACCTCGCGGATCGAGGCCGACCGGGACAGCAGCGCCGCGATCCGGTCCCAGCCGAAGGCGATGCCGCCGTGCGGCGGGGCGCCGTACTTGAACGCCTCGAGCAGGAAGCCGAACTTCTCCTGCGCCTGCTCGGGGGTGATGCCCATCAGCGCGAAGACCCGCTCCTGCACGTCGCGGCGGTGGATACGGATCGACCCGCCGCCGATCTCGTTGCCGTTGCAGACGATGTCGTAGGCGTAGGCCAGCGCCGCGCCCGGGTCCTGCTCGAACCGGTCGATCCACTCCGGCTTGGGCGAGGTGAAGGCGTGGTGCACCGCGGTCCAGGCGCCCGAGCCGACCGCGACGTCGTCGGTCTCGGCGGCGGGCTCGAACAGCGGGGCGTCGACCACCCAGAGGAACGACCAGGCCGCCTCGTCGATCAGCCCGACCCGTCGGCCGATCTCCAACCGGGCGGCCCCGAGCAGGGCCTGGGCCGAGCGCCGGGCGCCGGCGCCGAAGAAGATGCAGTCCCCCGCGGCGGCCCCGACGTGGCCGGCGAGCCCGGCCCGCTCGGCCTCGGACAGGTTCTTGGCCACCGGCCCGGACAGCTCGCCGTCCTCGCCCACCAGCACGTAGGCCAGGCCCCGCGCGCCGCGCTGCTTGGCCCAGTCCTGCCAGGCGTCCAGCGCCTTGCGCGGCTGGGAGGCGCCGCCGGGCATCACGACCGCCCCCACGTACTCGGCCTGGAAGACCCGGAACGTGGTGCCGGAGAAGAACTCGGTGCAGTCGGTCAGCTCGTGGCCGAACCGCAGGTCGGGCTTGTCGGTGCCGTACCGGGTCATCGCCTCGGCGTAGGTCATCCGCGGGATGTCACCGATCTGGTGACCGACCAGCGCCCAGAGCGCGCGCAGCACGCTCTCCGCGGTGGCAATCACGTCGTCCTGCTCGACGAAGCTCATCTCGACGTCCAGCTGGGTGAACTCCGGCTGCCGGTCGGCCCGGAAGTCCTCGTCCCGGTAGCAGCGCGCGATCTGGTAGTAGCGCTCCATCCCGGCCACCATGAGCAGCTGCTTGAACAGCTGCGGGCTCTGCGGCAGCGCGTACCAGCTACCCGGGGCGAGCCGGGCCGGCACCAGGAAGTCGCGGGCGCCCTCCGGGGTGGAGCGGGTCAGGGTGGGCGTCTCGATCTCCACGAAGGCCTGCTCGTGCAACGTCTGCCGGGCCACCCGGTTCATCTCGCTGCGCAGCCGGATAGCCGCCGCCGGCGCCGGGCGCCGCAGGTCCAGGTAGCGGTAGCGCAGCCTGGCCTCCTCGCCGACCTCCACGTGCTCGCTGATCTGGAAGGGCAGCGTGGCGGCCTCGCTGAGCACCACGACCGAGGCGGCGATCACCTCGACGTCGCCGGTGGTCAGCTCGGGGTTCTGCTTGCCCTCCAGCCGGCGGGTGACCTCCCCGGTGACCTGCAGGCAGTACTCGTTGCGCAGCCCGTGCGCGACCGCCTCGTCACGGATCACCACCTGGACCACACCCGAGGCGTCCCGCAGGTCCACGAAGGCGACGCCGCCGTGGTCACGGCGGCTGGCGACCCATCCGGCCAGGGTGACGGTGGTTCCGGCGTGGTCGGCCCGCAGGGAGCCGGCCTCGTGACTGCGCAGCACGATGGTCCTTCCGAAGCGATGGCGCCGCGGCCGCGGCCCGGTCAGCCATCCTACGGTCGGGCTCGGGCGGCCCTGCCGTACCGGGCCCGCCCGCCTCGCTCAGCCCGGCCGCCGGGCCGGCGCCCTCGCGGCTGCCCCGGACGCTCAGCCGCCGCAGCGCCGGAGGTTCACCCGCAGGCGCACTCCACGCTGACCAGCAGCCTGGTGTCCTCGCGCTGCTCGTGCCACACCGCGTCGGCGCCGCAGCCGGGGCAGCGGGCGGCGAAGGTCACCAGGTCACCGGCGACCGGCTGGTAGGGCCAGGGGTGGCGGGACAGCGGCGCGCTCGCCGGTCGCGGGGCGGGCACCCGTGCCGGCGCCACCAGGCCGGCCACCTGCTGCGCCTGGATCAGGGTGGTCTCGTTCACTGCGCCTCCCGACGTCGTCCGCACTGCCAGTGCTGGCACCGGACAGGCATCCGATGACCCATCCTCGGCCGCCCCGACGCCCGACTTGACCGGTTCGCGGAAGATCGTCGCGTGAGGTGACTCCCACCCCCCACGAGACCGGCCGGCGGGCGGCTGATACCGGCCGCGCAGCACGGCGTCCACCCCACCGGCTGCGGCACGCTCACAACAGCCTCAGCTGGTCCAGAACCCGCTGCGGCGCGGGCGCGGCCGACGACGGCAGGCTGCCGGCCGGGAAGGAGGCCTGCTCGTCGCCGGGCACCCCGCGCAGCGCGCGGCCCCCACCGGCGAACCCGTGCCGGGCCAGGATCGGCGCCGTCCGCGCCGTCAGCCACTCGCGGTAGGCGGCCGGCACGTTCGCGCCCCGTCCGTACAACCGCCGGTACCGCGCCAGCAGGTCGGGACGGTCGCGGCCCAGCCAGGCCAGGAACCACTCCCGCGCCCCGGGCCGCAGGTGCAGCGGGACGATCGACACCCCGGTGGCGCCGGCCTGCGCCAGCGCGGCCACCGCGGCCTCCAGGTCCGGTTCGGAGTCGGTCAGCCAGGGCAGGACCGGGGCCAGGAACACCCCGCACGGCAGGCCCTGGGCGCGCACCGCCCGGACCAGCTCCAGCCGCGCCTGCGGGGAGGGCGTGCCGGGCTCCAGCACCTCGTGCAGGCGCTGGTCGTGCACGGCGAGCGAGACGCCCAGACCGACCGGCACGGCCCGGGCCGCCGCGGCCAGCGCCGGCAGGTCACGGCGCAGCAGGGTGCCCTTGGTCAGCACCGAGAACGGGGTGCCCGAGCCGGCCAGCGCCTCGATGATCCCGGGCATCAGCCGGTACCGGCCCTCGGCCCGCTGATAGGGGTCGGTGCTGGTGCCCAGCGCGACGTGCTCGCGCCGCCAGGACGGCCGGGCCAGCTCACGGGCCAGGACCTCGGCCGCGTTCGTCTTCACCACGATCTCCCGGTCGAAGCCGCGCCCGGGGTCCAGGTCCAGCCAGCTGTGGGTCCCCCGCGCGTAGCAGTACACGCAGGCGTGGCTGCAGCCCCGGTAGGGGTTGACCGTCCACCGGAAAGGCATCCGGGAGGCGGCGGGAACCGGGTTGAGCACGCTGCGGGCGGCCACCTCGTGGAAGATGAGTCCGGCGAACTCCGGCGTGCTCACCGAGCGGAGCAGACCGGCGAGCCGCCCGAGAGAGGGCAGCGCGCCGTCGTCGACCAGGTCCAGCTCCTGGCTGCTCCACCGCACCCCTTCATTCGAACACATGTTCCCCTCGGTGTCACGAGCCATGCCCTAGGCTGGCCCGCCGTGGCGAGCCAGAGCACCCAGCAGCCCGCCGGGCGGCCGCTGGCCGGCCGGGTGGTGCTGGTCACCGGCGCCAGCCGGCGGATCGGGATCGGCGCCGCGATCGCCCGGCGGGTGGCCCGGGACGGCGGGGCGCTGCTGCTGCACGGCTGGGAGCAGCACGACGCGGAGCAGCCGTGGGGCGCCGACGCCGGTGGCCGGCAGGCCCTGGCGCAGGAGCTCACCGCCCGCGGCGCCCAGGTGCGCTCGGTCAGCGCGGACCTGGCCGACCCACTGGCTCCCGAGCGGCTGGTGCAGACCGCGCACGAGACCTTCGGCCGGCTGGACGCCGTGGTCGCCAACCACGCCCGCAGCAGCGGTCAGTCGCTGGCCGAGCTGACCGCCGCCGAACTGGACCTCAGCTACGCGGTCAACGTCCGGGCCACCCTGCTGCTGGTGCAGCAGTGGGCCGCCCGCCAGGCCGGACCGGGGCGGGTGGTGCTGTTCACCTCCGGCCAGCACCACGGCGCGATGCCCCAGGAGCTGCCCTACGTGGCCACCAAGGGGGCCCTGCAGCAGCTCACCGCCAGCCTGGCGGTACCGCTGATCCGCCGGGGCATCACCGTCAACTGCATCGACCCCGGCCCGACCGACACCGGCTACGCGGACGAGGCGGGCCGGCGGGCGGTCGCCCAGGCCAGCCCGGCGGGCCGCTGGGGGCGCCCGGAGGAGACCGCCCGGCTGGTCGGCTGGCTGCTCAGCGACGAGGCGGCCTGGGTCACCGGCCAGACCATCGCCTCGGACGGCGGCTGGTCAGTCCGCTGAGACGGCCCGCACCCCGGGCCACAGGTCGGCCGCCGGCGGTTGCCACTGCGCCGGGTCGGCCGGCACCTGCTCCCCGGACCTGATGTCCTTCACCTCGTGGCCGCCGTCCGGCTGCAGGAACCACACGAAGGGGATCCCCCGCCGGTCGGCGTGCCGGATCTGCTTGCCGAACTTCGCCGCCGACGGCGCGACCTCGGTGGGGATCCCACGCCGGCGCAGCCCGGCCGCCACCAGGTCGCAGGCCGTCCGCTCGGCCTCGCTGGTCACCGCGACCAGGACGCAGGTGGGCACCGACCGGGTGGACCGCACCAGGTCGCGACCCAGCAGCCGGGAGACCAGCCGTGAGGCGCCGATCGACAGCCCCACCCCCGGGTAGGTGGCCGACCCGTCGCTGGCCAGGGAGTCGTAGCGCCCGCCCGAGCAGATCGAGCCGAGGTCCTCGTGGCCCTGCAGCAGCGTCTCGTACACGGTGCCGGTGTAGTAGTCCAGGCCCCGGGCGATCCGCAGGTCGGCGACCAGCACCCCGGGAGCGTGCGCGCGGGCTCCCTCCACCACCCGCACCAGCTCCTGCAACCCGGTGTCCAGCAACGGGTCGGCCACCCCGAGCGCGCGGACCCGGTCGGCGAAGGAGGCGTCGTCGGCACTGATCGAGGCCAGCTCCAGGCAGGCCTGCGCCTGGGCCGGGCTCGCGCCGGCGTCCCGGGCCAGCAGCTCGGCCACCGCCGACGGCCCGATCTTGTCCAGCTTGTCCACGGTGCGCAGCACCGCCGGCACGTCGACCAGCCCGAGCCCACGGTAGAAGCCCTCGACGACCTTGCGGTTGTTCACCTGGATCCGGAAGGCCGGCACGCCGACCTCGCGGAGGGCGTTCAGCGCGTCGGCCATCACCAGCGGCAGCTCGACCTCGTGGTGGAAGGAGAGCTCGCCGTTGCCGACCACGTCCACATCGGCCTGGTAGAACTCCCGGAACCGGCCCTCCTGGGGCCGCTCGCCGCGCCACACCTTCTGGATCTGGTAGCGCCGGAACGGGAACTGCAGCCGACCGGCGTTCTCCAGCACGTAGCGCGCGAAGGGCACCGTCAGGTCGAAGTGCAGCCCGAGGCGGCGGCCGGCGTCCTCGGCGCCCTCGCCGTCGGCCTGCAACCGGGACAGCAGGTAGATCTCCTTGTCGATCTCGCCCTTGCGGGCCAGCACCTCCATCGGTTCCACCGCGCGGGTCTCGACCGGGGCGAACCCCCACAGCTCGAACGTGCGCTGCAGGGTGGCCAGCACGTGCTGCTCAGCGATCCGCTGGGCGGGAAGCCATTCCGGGAAGCCGGACAGGGCGGCGGTGCGGGGCATGCGGTGGGTGCCTTCCTGCTCGCTGGTGGCTCAGCGACCGGTGGAGGGTGCGAGCCGGGTCAGGTACGGGTTGGTGGCGCGTTCGTGCTCGATCGTGGTCGCCGGGCCGTGCCCGGGCAGCACCAGGGTGGGGTCCGGCAGCGGCAGCACCTTCTCCCGCAACGAGCGCAGCATCGCCGCGTGGTCACCGCCGGCCAGGTCGGTGCGGCCGATGCTGCCGGCGAACAGGACGTCGCCGGTCAGCACGGTGGAGGTGAGCTGCCGCTGCGGGCTCAGCTGCGGGACGGCGTCCAGGCCCTGCGGCACGCCTTCCAGCACGAACATCACCGAGCCCTCGGTGTGACCGGGCGCGTGCAGCACCTCGACCTTCAGCCCGGCCAGGGTGAGCTGCACGCCCCCGGTCAGCGTGAGCACCTCCTGCGGTGGCGTCCAGGTGCTCTGCGCCCCGAACTGCCGGGCGAACATGGCCACCAGCTGGGGGTCGAGCCCGGAGATCGGGTCGGCGAGCCGGTAGGCGTCCTCGCCGTGGATGTGCGCCGCCACGCCGTGCGCCCCGCAGACCGGCGTCACCGACGCCACATGGTCGACGTGCCCGTGGGTGAGCAGGACGGCGGCCGGCCGCAGCCGGTGCTCGGCCAGCACGTCGGCCAGCTGGTCGAGGACGCCGATCCCGGGGTCGACGACCAGGCACTCCTGGCCGGTGGAGTCGGCGACGACGTAGCAGTTGGTGCCGAACGCGGCCGCGGGGAAGCCGATCACGATCACCCGGGGAAGCCTACCCGCGACCCGGGGACGGCCCAGACCGCTCACCTACACTGGCCCGGCACACCAGGTGAGCGAGGAGGGCCGGAGCGTGTCCCCGAGCAAGCGCGAGCGGGAGTACGAGCGACGCCGTTACGAGAAGTGGGCCAACCGCCGGGCGCAGCAGGCCGAACGCCAGCGCCGGTTCCGGGTGGTCGCCGCCGCGACCTCCGCCGTCGTCGTCGTGCTGGTGGCGACGGTGGCCCTGATCCTGGTGCAGGGCTCCGGCGACCACGGCCCGAGCGTCGCCGCCTCCCCCACCGGCCCCACGACCGGCACGGCCGGCGCCGGCGCGGCGGCCGTGGCCGGCTGCTCGCCGGCGCCGACCAGCACGCCCTCGCCCGGCTCGTGGAGCACGCCGCCGCCGGCCAGCACCGCGCAGCGACGGTCCTGGACGCTGACCCTGACCACGACGTGCGGCACGGTGGTCGCCGACCTGGACGGCGCCGCGGCCCCGCAGGCCGTCTCCTCCACCATCTTCCTGGCCCGGCACAACTTCTATGCCGGCACGCCCTGCCACCGTCTGACCACCAGCGGGATCTACGTGCTGCAGTGCGGCGACCCGACCGGCAGCGGCACCGGCGGGCCCGGCTACAGCTACGGGCCGGTGGAGAACGCGCCGGCCGACAGCGTGTACCCGGCCGGCACGATCGCGATGGCGCGCCAGTCCGGGCAGGCCTCGAGCATGGGCAGCCAGTTCTTCCTGGTCTACCGGGACTCCACGATCCCTGCCGACAGCGCCGGCGGCTACACGGTGATCGGCCACATCACCTCCGGCCTGGACGTGGTGAAGCGGATCGCCGCCGCCGGGGTGGCCGGCGGCGCCACCGACGGCGCTCCGAGCGCCCCGGTCTCGATCCTGGGCGCCACGGTCGAACCGGCCCCGGCCGGCACGTCCTCGCCGTCCACGGCCACCTCCGCGCCCTCGGCGTCGCCGGCCAAACCGTGACAGAGTTGGCGCACCCGGCGCCAGCGAGGACGGCGGCCGGGTGGTGACGGTGGACCGCGACGGCCCGCCCTGGTGGCCCAGCGGGCGCCCGGGCCGCCGCATCGAACGGGCGGGAAGTGTGGACGTGAGCGGACAGGACTGGGGCCGGGTCGACGCCGACGGCACCGTATGGGTGCGCACCGGCGAGGGTGAACGGCCGGTCGGGCAGTTCCCCGGGGCCAGCGAGCAGGAGGCCCTGGCCTACTTCACCCGCAAGTTCGAGGACCTGGCCGCTCAGGTGTCGCTGCTGGAGCAGCGGCTGGACGCCGGCCAGGTGTCGGCGGCCGACGCCGACACCACCCTGACCCGGCTGCGCGGCGCGGTCGCCGAGGCCCACGCGGTGGGCGACCTGGACGGGTTGGCCGCCCGGGTGGACTCCCTCGGCCCGAAGGTCGCCGCCAAACGCGAGGAGGCCGACGCGGTCCGCGCCAAGGCCCGCGAGCAGGCCTTGGCCCAGCGCAGCGCGGTGGTCGCCGAGGCCGAGCAGCTGGCCGAGACCGACCCGGAACGGATGGCCTGGAAGCAGGCCGGCGACCGGCTGCGCGAGCTGTTCGAGCAGTGGCAGAAGCTGCAGCGCGAGGCCCGGCTGGACAAGCACTCCGAGGACCAGCTCTGGAAGCGCTTCAGCCACGCCCGCAGCACCTTCGACCGCAAGCGGCGGCACTGGTTCGGCGCGCTGGACGAGCAGCGGGCGCAGGCCCGCGCGGTGAAGGAGGAGCTGGTCGCGCAGGCCGAGGCGCTGTCCACCTCTACCGACTGGGGGCCGACCGCGGGCGCCTACCGAGCCCTGATGGACCGCTGGAAGGCGGCCGGCCGCGCCGCGCGCAAGGAGGACGACGCGCTGTGGGCCCGGTTCCGGGCCGCCCAGGACGTCTTCTTCGGCGCCCGCAACGCCGCCACCTCCGAGGCGGACGCCGAGCAGCGGGAGAACCTGGCCGCCAAGGAGGCGGTGCTGGCCGAGGCCGAGACGCTGCTGCCGGTCAGCGACCCCGTCCCGGCGCGGGCCGCGCTGCGCGGCCTGCAGGAGCGCTGGGACGCCGCCGGCAAGGTGCCGCGCGCGGACCTGCAGCGGGTGGAGGCCAGGATGCGCGCCGTCGAGCAGGCCGTCCGAGCGGCGGAGGAGTCACGCTGGGCGCGCAGCAACCCCGAGGCCCGGGCCCGGGCCGAGGGCATGGTCACCCAGCTGGAGAAGGTGATGGCCGGCCTGCAGGCCGACCTGGACCGGGCCCGGGCCGGTGGCCAGCCACGGCGGATCGCCGAGGCCGAGCAGGCGCTGGCCGCCCGTCAGGAGTGGCTGGACCAGGCCCGGCGGGCCCTGCAGGACTTCACCGCCTGACCCGCTGGACCGACCCGCCCCGGCGGCCGGTAGACCCGCCCCCGGCGGCGGCCAGGACGGGTCAGCGGTGCGCTACCTCCTTGCCGTTGGTGACGCCGATCGTCACCCGGTAGGCGTCGTAGACCCCGTCCACCCGGCGGACGGCGGCGATCACATGACCGAGGTGAGCGGTGTCGCCCATCTCGAAGGTGAACCGGGAGATGGCCAGCCGGTCCCGCGAGGTGGTGACGTTCGCGGAAAGGATGTTGACGTGGTTGTCCGAGAGCACCCGGGTGACGTCGGACAGCAGCCGGCTGCGGTCCAGGGCCTCGACCTGGAGCTGGACCAGGAACACGCTGCCCGCGGTGGGCGCCCAGTCCACCTCCACGACGCGGTCCGGCTGGGTGAGCAGGCCGCCGACGTTCGGGCAGTCGGTGCGGTGCACGGACACCCCTGAGGACGTCGTCACGAAGCCCATGATCGGGTCGCCCGGCACCGGGGTGCAGCACTTGGCCACCTTGATCCACACGTCCTCGACGCCCCGGACCACCACGCCGGGGTCACCCGGCCGGGCCCGGTTGGCCCGGCTCGGAACCACCGTCTCGGCCAGGTCCTCCTCGGTGCCCTCGTCCCCGCCCAGGCTCTCGACCAGCCGGTTGGTCACCGCAGCGGCCGACACGTGGCCCTCACCGATCGCGGCGTACAGCGCCGAGACGTCGGGGTAGCGCATCTCCGAGGCCAGCCCGACCAGGGTCTCGTGCGAGGTCAGCCGCTGGATCGGCAGGTTCTGCTTGCGCATCGCCTTGGCCAGCGCGTCCTTGCCGTGCTCGATGGCCTCCTCGCGACGCTCCTTGGAGAACCACTGCTTGATCTTGTTCCGGGCCCGGGGGCTCTTGACGAACTGCAACCAGTCCCGGCTCGGGCCCGCACCCTCGGCCCGGGAGGTGAACACCTCGACCACGTCCCCGTTGTCCAGGGAGCTCTCCAGCGGGACCAGCCGGCCGTTCACCCGGGCCCCCATGCACCGGTGGCCGACCTCGGTGTGCACCGCGTAGGCGAAGTCGACCGGCGTGGCCCCGGCCGGCAGGGCCATCACGTCACCCTTGGGCGTGAACACGTAGACCTCGGCCGCGTTGATCTCGAACCGCAGGCTGTCCAGGAACTCCCCCGGGTCCTTGGTCTCCTCCTGCCAGTCCACCAGCTGGCGCAGCCACCGCATGTCGGTGTCCGCGCCCGAGCCGCGCGCGCCCTCCTTGTACTTCCAGTGCGCCGCGACGCCGTACTCGGCCTGCCGGTGCATCATGTGGGTGCGGATCTGGATCTCGACCGGTTTGCCCTCGGGACCGATCACCGTCGTGTGCAGCGACTGGTACATGTTGAACTTGGGCATCGCGATGTAGTCCTTGAACCGGCCGGGCACCGGGTTCCAGCGCGCATGCAGCGCGCCCAGCACCGCGTAGCAGGCGCTGACGTTGTCCACCAGCACCCGCACCCCGACCAGGTCGTAGATCTCCGCGAAGTCCCGCCCCCGGACGATCATCTTCTGGTACACGGAGTAGTAGTGCTTGGGTCGGCCGGTGACCACGGCCTTGATCCGGGCCTCGCGCAGGTCCGCGGTGACCTGCTCGCGGACCTGGGCCAGGTAGTCCTCCCGGGCCGGGGCACGCTCGGCCACCAGCCGGACGATCTCCTCGTAGACCTTGGGATACATCGCGGCGAAGCTGAGGTCCTCCAGCTCCCACTTGATGGTGTTCATGCCCAGCCGGTGCGCCAGCGGCGCGTAGATCTCCAGGGTCTCCTTGGCCTTGCGCTCGGCCGAGGCCGCCGAGACGTAGCGCCAGGTGCGGGCGTTGTGCAGCCGGTCGGCCAGCTTGATCACCAGCACCCGGATGTCGCGGGCCATCGCCACGATCATCTTGCGCACGGTCTCGGCCTGGGCGGCGTCGCCGTAGGTCAGCTTGTCGAGCTTGGTGACGCCGTCGACCAGGCGGGCGACCTCGTCACCGAAGTCCGCTCGCAGCTGGGGCAGGGTGTAGCTGGTGTCCTCGACGGTGTCGTGCAGCAGCGCGGCCGCCAGGGTCGAGGTGGGCATCCCCAGCTCGGCCAGGATCGAGGCCACCGCGACCGGGTGGGTGATGTAGGGGTCCCCGCTCTTGCGCTTCTGGCCCTGGTGCGCCGCCTCGGCGACCTCGAACGCCCGCTCCAGCAGGGCGACGTCGGCCTTCGGGTCGTTGGTCTTGACCGTGCGCAGCAGGGGCTCCAGCAGCGGCGGCAGCAGGCTCGGCCGCCCGGAGCCGAGCCGGGCGATCCGGGACAGCACCCGCGACGGGGTCGCGCCCCGAGGAGCCGCAGCGGCAGGGTCGCGGCGCTCGGGCTCGGGCTCGGTGACCGCGACGTCCTTGGGTGCCTGCTGGCTCACGTGACCTCCGTCCGCGCGACGAGCGCCGCGTCAGGACCGAAGGGTTTCCTCCGGTAGGCGAAGTTTACGCGTCACAGCGCCAGCAGGCTCCTGGTGGCGCGGCCACCCAGCGCCGCGCGCCCGTCCAGGAACCCCAGCTCGATCAGCACCGCGACCTCGACCACCGCTCCGCCGAGCCGCTCGACGAGCGCGCAGGCCGCCGCCGCGGTGCCACCGGTGGCCAGCACGTCGTCCACGACCAGCACCCGCTGCCCGGCGACCACCGCGTCGGCGTGCACCTCGACCCGGCCGGTGCCGTACTCCAGGGCGTAGTCCACGCCCTCGGTGCGGTGCGGCAGCTTGCCGGCCTTGCGGACGGGCACGAACCCTGCTCCCAGCGCGAGGGCCACGGGGGCACCCAGGATGAAACCGCGCGCCTCGATCCCCACCACCAGGTCGACGCCGCCCCCGCGGTGCGGCTCGGCGAACGCCTCGGTCATCTCCCGCAGCCGGGCCGGGTCGGCCAGCAGCGGGGTGATGTCCTTGAACATGACGCCGGGACGAGGGTAGTCGGGCACGTCCCGGACGCCGTCCAGCAACCGCTGGGTGAGCCGCTCGCCGTCCATGCCGGTCGGCCCGGTCATCGGCCCGGTCATCGGCCCGGTCATTCGCCCGGTCACCGGCGCCGGTCGCGGCTGGCCCGCTTGGGCTGCGGCCGCTGGCCGGAGGCGGCGGACTTGCGCTCGGCGATGGTGGTGCCGCCGCGCCGCGGGGTGCCCGCGGCCGGCGGACCGGCCCGGCGCTGACCGGTGGCCGGAACGCCGTCCGCGCCGGCCTCGTCGGCCCAGTCCTGGCCCGCCTCAGACCCCGAGTCGCCGGCCAGGTCATCACCCGAGCGACCCGACTCGGTGGCCGCGGCGCGCGCCTCGCTCTCCCGGCGGCGTCGGACCCGCTCGGCCTGCGCCTGCATCTCCGGTTCCCGGTTGCGCAGGTCCACCAGCAGCGGGGTGGCGATGAAGATCGAGGAGTAGGTGCCGGCCGCGATCCCGACGAACAGGGCGAGCGAGATGTCCTTCAGGGTGCCCGCCCCCAGCAGCAGCGAGCCGATGAACAGGATGGACGCCACCGGCAGCAGGGCCACCACCGAGGTGTTGATCGAGCGCACCAGGGTCTGGTTGACGGCCAGGTTGGCGGCCTCGGCGAAGGTCCGCCGCGTCGAGCCCAGCACGTGCGCGGTGTTCTCCCGGACCTTGTCGAAGACCACGACCGTGTCGTACAGCGAGTAGCCGAGGATGGTCAGGAAGCCGATCACCGAGGCCGGCGAGACCTCGAAACCGACCAGGGCGTACACGCCGACGGTGAGCACCAGGTCGTGCAGCAGGGCGACCAGCGCGGCCGCGGCCATCGTCCAGGTGCGGAAGTAGACCGCGATCATCAGGCAGACCAGGACGAGGAAGACGATCAGGCCGGTGATCGCCTTGCGGGAGACGTCCTGGCCCCAGCTGGGCCCCACGTAGGAGGAGGTCACCGCGGTGGTGTCGACGCCGTAGGCCTTGGCCAGCGCGGTGGCCACCTGGTCGGTCTGGGCGCTGGTCAGCTTGCTGGTCTGGACCCGGATCCCGGACGAGCCCAGGCCGGTGACCTGGGGCTGTCCGGCCTCCGGCGCGACCGAGAGCACGGCCTGCTGACCGATCCGGTCGCTGGTGTTGGACACCCCGGTGACCTGGAACTCCGACCCGCCGGAGAACTCGATCGAGGGGTTCAGCCCGCGGACCAGCATGGAGACGATCGCGATCACGATGAAGAGGGCGGCCAGCGCGTACCACCGGCGGCGCAGGCCGATGAAGTTGATCGACCGACGGCCCGTGTACAGCTCGTTGCCGAAGGTCGCGAACGACCGCTTGGTGGTGGCCATCAGGCGTCCTTCCCCTGGCTGGGGCCGATGCCTGCGGCGGCAGCCCGGCGGCCGGCGATCGTGCCGGCCCGTTGTGGTGGCGCCCCGCCGGCGGACCCGCGGACCCGGCCGCGGCCCGCGTAGGCCACGGACCGGCCCAGGTGCTCAGGGTCGAAGCCGGACAGCTTGTGGCCGCCGCCGAAGAAGCGGGTGCGGGCCAGCAGGGTCACGACCGGCTTGGTGAACAGGAACACCACCAGGACGTCGACGACCGTGGTCAGGCCCAGGGTGAAGGCGAAGCCGCGGACCCCGCCGACCGCCAGGAAGTAGAGCACGACCGCGGCGAGCAGGCTGACCAGGTCCGAGACCAGGATGGTGCGCCGGGCCCGCACCCAGGCGGCCTCGACGGCCGCGGCCAGGCCGCGCCCGTCCCGCACCTCGTCGCGGACGCGTTCGAAGAACACGATGAAGGAGTCCGCGGTGATCCCGATCGAGACGATCAGGCCGGCCACGCCGGGCAGGCTCAGCCGGTACCCCTGGGACCAGCTCAGGAAGGTGACCAGGCCGTAGGTGACCCCGCCGGCCACCACCAGGCTGCCCACCGTGACCAGACCGAGGGCGCGGTACTGCAGCAGCGAGTAGCCGACCACCAGGAGCAGGCCGATCAGGCCGGCCAGGATGCCACGCTGCAGTTGCTCGGCGCCGAGCAGCGCCGAGATCTGCTGCTCGGTCTCGACCCGGAAGGAGATCGGCAGGGCGCCGAACTTCAGCTTGTTGGCCAGGTCGGTGGCCGACGCCTGGGTGAAGTTGCCGGTGATCGAGGCGGTGCCGCCGGTGATCGCGCTGTTGGTCTGGGGGGCGGAGATGACCAGCCCGTCGAGCACGATGCCGAACTGGTTGCGGGCGTCGGTCTGCGGGATCGCGGCCAGCCGGGTGGTCACCGCGGCGAACTTCTTCGCCCCGGCGCTGGTGAAGTTCAGCCGCACCTCCCAGGCGCCGGTGGTGCTGCCCTGGCTGTTGGTCTGCAGGTCGGCCGAGGCACCGGAGATGTCCTTACCGGTCACCTCCACCGGGCCCAGGATGTACTTGGCCGCGCCGTCGGTGCTGCAGGTGACCAGCGGCTTGGCCGGGTCGTTGACCAGGCCACCCTGCACGGCGGAGGGGTTGGCGCAGTTCAGCGCCTGGAACTTGGCGTACAGGGCGGGGGTCACCCACGCCAGGTCGCTGGCGTTGCTGGGCGAGGGGCTTGGCGTGGCGGCCCCCGACGGCGAGGTGGCCGAGGGGGAGGTGGCCGACGGCGAGCCGGTGGCGGCCGGGGACGGCGAGCTGCTGGCGCTCCCGGCGGCGCGCAGCGCCCGGGGCAGCACCATGCCATTGCTGCTGCTGCTCGGGCTCGCCGAGCTGGCCGGAGACGCTTGGGGCTTGCCGATCGAGGCCGAGGGGCTGGCCGAGCCGGTCGCCGAGGGTGAGGCGGTCCCGGCGGACGGCGAGGCGGTCGAACCGCTGCTGGGTGCCCCCGTGATGGTCGGCGTGCTGGTCGGGGCTGGGGTGCCGGCGGCGGCGACCAGCACGGCGCGGAACTCCAGCTGGGCGGACTGCCGGACGAGCTCGCGGGTGCGCTCGTCGGGGTTGCCGGGCAGGTCGACGATGATGTTCTGGGCGCCCTGGGTGCTCACCTGGGCCTCGGAGATGCCGCTGCCGTTGACCCGCTGCCGGATGATCTGCACGGCCTGCTGGATGGTGTTCGCGTCGACGGTGCCCGAGGTGCCCGGCTGCGGGACCGGGGTCAGGATGAACTCCCGGCCGCCCTCCAGGTCCAGCGCCAGCTTCGGGGTCCAGGCGCCGTTGGAGAACGCCACGGCCGCGCCCAACCCTCCGAACAGCAGGACGCCGATCAGACCCAGCGACAGCAGGTGCCGTCCGGGTCGGGAACGCGGTGTGGGTGCCACGAAAGCCGTCTCTCTTCATCCGTGCCGCGGTTGCGACGTTGTACAGCGTGCTGCGCCTGACTCCTGGCCCTTGCCTACGACTGACTGCTACGACCTGGCCTGCGGTGAGGTTCCCGATCAGCTCCGGTCCTGCTCGCTTCCCCGGGAGTCAGCAGGTCGCGTCCAGGTCGTCTCCGAGCCCGCCTGCGGCGGGTGGCCGTCCTGCGGGCCCGGGGGTGATGCCGACCTGCCCGTCTCGACAGCGCCGTCGCTCACCTTGAGGATCGCACGACGGTCCCAGCGTGACTGCTGGCCCGGGCCGGTCTCCAGGACGACGACCTCGCCCTCGACCGCCACGACCGTGGCGTGCAGGCCGCCGGTGGTCAGGATCTGCTGACCGGGCTGGACCGAGGACTGCGTGGCCGCCATCTCGCGGCGCTGGGCCGACGCCCGGCGCTGCATGCTGAAGATGAGGATCAGGGGGATGGCGAGCACCAGCAGCGGTAGGTAAGCCTCCACAGCAACGGTCCTTCCGGCAGATCGGCAACGGCACGGGCGCCGGCACGGCGCCGGTCGTGCTGCCGGGCCCGCCGAAAGTCTAGGCATATGCGGAAGGACCGGACAACGAACGGCCCGGCCGCCCGGTCACAGCTCCTCCAGCAGGTCCTCCTGCACCAGGGCCGGCCCGGACGTCGGCGCCGGCGAGCCCGAACCGGTCCGCAGCCCGTTCCCCGCCCAGGCACCCTGGCCCTGACCGGGCGGAACCGGCAGGCCGAGATGGGTCCAGGTGGCGGCCAGCGCGACCCGCCCGCGCGGGGTGCGCCCGATCAGCCCCTCGCGGACCAGGAAGGGCTCGGCCACCGTCTCGACGGTCTCGGCCTCCTCCCCGACCGCGACGGCCAGCGTGGACAGCCCCACCGGGCCACCGCCGAACCGCAGGCACAGCGCCTCCAGCACGGCTCGGTCGAGCCGGTCCAGGCCGCGCTCGTCGACGGCGTACACGGTCAGCGCCGCGCGGGCCGCCTCCCGGTCGAGCACGCCCGCCCCACGGACCTGCGCCCAGTCCCGGACCCTGCGCAGCAGCCGGTTGGCGATCCGCGGGGTGCCCCGGGACCGGCCGGCGATCTCGGCGCCGCCGCTCGCGGTCAGCTCCACCCCCATCAGCCGGGCCGACCGGTGCAGCACGGTCTCCAGCTCGGCCGCCGAGTAGAAGTCCAGGTGGCCGGTGAAGCCGAACCGGTCGCGCAGCGGGCCGGGCAGCATGCCCGCCCGGGTGGTCGCCCCGACGATGGTGAAGCGCGGCAGCTCCAACGGGATGGCGGTCGCGCCCGGGCCCTTGCCGACCACGATGTCGACCCGGAAGTCCTCCATCGCCACGTACAGCATCTCCTCGGCGGCCCGGGCCATCCGGTGCACCTCGTCCAGGAAGAGCACCTCGCCGGCCTCGAGGGAGGACAGCACCGCGGCCAGGTCGCCGGCGTGCTGGATGGCCGGGCCGCTGGTCACCCGCAGCGGGGCCTGCATCTCGGCCGCCACGATCATGGCCAGGGTGGTCTTGCCCAGCCCGGGCGGGCCGGACAGCAGCACGTGGTCCGGCACCGACCCGCGGCCCCGGGCGGCCTCCAGGACCAGCGAGAGCTGCTCGCGGACCACCGCCTGGCCGACGAACTCGGCCAGCCGGCGCGGGCGCAGGGCGCCCTCGGCGGCCAGGTCGTCCAGGTCGGCCGCGGGGTCGACCACCGCGCCGTCCCGGGCCGCTCCCGGGCCGCTCATCCGACCCGCCCGAGCTGGCGCAGGGCCGCCCGGAGCACGGCGGCCACCTCCCCGCGGCCGGCGTCGGCGGCGGCACCGTCGGCCAGCACGGCCTGCACGGCCTCGGTCGCGGCCTTGGCCGGCCAGCCGAGGCCGACCAGCGCCTCCACCACCTGGTCGCTCAGGTCCCCGCCCTGGGCGCAGGCCGGGGACGGGCCGCCGGGCGCCGTCGCAGAGGCCGGACCGAGCCGGTCGGTCAGCTCCAGCACGATCCGCTGCGCGCCCTTGCGGCCGATCCCGGGCACCTTGCACAGCGCGGTCAGGTCCTGCCCGGCGACCGCGGCCCGCAGCCCGTCGGGGGTGTGCACCGCGAGCATCGCCAGGGCCAGCCTCGGGCCGACGCCCGAGACGGTCTGCAGCCGTTCGAAGACCTCCCGCTCGTCGTCGTCGGCGAAGCCGAACAGGGTCAGGGAGTCCTCGCGCACCACCAGCGAGGTGGACAGCCGGCCGGGCCGGCCCTCACGCAGGGTGGCCAGGGTCGCCGGCGTGGCCTGCACGAGCATCCCGACGCCACCGACCTCGACCACGGCGGCGTCGAGCCGGACCTGGACGACGGTTCCGCTGACGGACGCGATCACTGCGGCTCCTCCGGACCGGCCGCGCGGCCGGTGCGCCTGGTGGGCGCCGAGCGCCCGGGGCGAACAGGTGTACGAGCGTCAGGCTAGCCGGGACCGGCGACGGTCCGCCCGCGGCGCGCCGGGCCGCTCGCCGGACGGCCTCCGGTGGCCCGGCGGGACTCGGCCAGCGCCTGCTGCCAGCGCCGTTGGGCCGCCGTGGCGGCGCCTGCGCTGCCGCTGGGCGCCGCCGACCCGTCGCGCCACAGGTGGCAGATGGCCAGCGCCAGGGCGTCGGCGGCGTCGGCCGGGCGGGGCCGCGCCGGCAGCTGCAGGATCCGGGTGACCATGACGGTGACCTGCTCCTTGCCGGCGGTGCCGGAGCCGGTCACCGCGGCCTTCACCTCGCTGGGGGTGTGCACGGCGACCGGGATACCGTGCCGGGCCGCGGCGACCAGGGCGACGCCGGCCGCCTGCGCGGTGCCCATCACGGTGCTCACGTTGTGCTGGCTGAACACCCGCTCCACGGCGACCACGTCGGGGTGCAGCTGCTCGATCCAGCCCTCGACCGCCTCGCTCAGCGCGAGCAGGCGGGCGGCCAGGTCGTCCCCGGCCGGGGTGCGCAGCACGTCGACGGCGACCAGCTCGACCGCCCGTCCCCGCCGGCCCTGCACCGCCCCGATCCCGCACCGGGTCAGGCCGGGGTCGATGCCGAGCACCCGCATCCGGTGGCCTCAGCCGGCCCGCGGGGCCCGCAGGCTGCTGGGCCGGGCGGCGTGCAGCGGGCCGGTGACCCAGCGGGCGCTGGCCCTCCGGTCGGCCAGCGTGCAGGTCAGCCGCATCCGGTGCGGCGTCTGGACGAAGATCACGTCGGCGCGGAAGGTGCCCGGGGCCGGCCAGCCTCCGCTGACCGCGGTCGGCACCTGCCCGCCGTCGCCGGCCTGCGCCCACTCGCCCTGGCCGACCTGCACCCGCACCCGGGCCTGCTCGGGGCCCGGCTCGACCAGGGTCAGCCACCAGCCGTCCGCGGCGTGCTCGAGCTCGACCCGGCTCAGCTCCGGGCCGCCGTCGGGCCCGTCCGGTTCGAGCGCGAAGGGACCCGACCAGTCCTGGTCCTGCCCGCTCGGGCAGGGACCGGCGTCGACCGGGGCCAGCGCGGCGCCGGACAGTCGCTCGGCGAGCAGCCGGTCCTCAGCGGTGGCCGGCTGAGGCTGGTCCGGCGCTGAGCCGACGGCGGGCAGCAGGTGGGCCCACAACCCGTCCAGCACGGCCTGCATGTTCTCGGTCTGGGCGGTGATCGCCACCACCATGTCCTGCTCGGGCAGCACGACGGCGAACTGGCCGTAGGCGCCGTCCCCGCGGAACCCGTGCCGGGCCATCCAGAACTGGAAGCCGTACCCCTGCCGCCAGTCCACGTTCGCCTCGTCCGGGTTGGCCACCTGCACCCGGGTGGCCTGCTCCACCCAGTCGGCGGCCAGCAGCCGGCGGCCCTGCCACACCCCGCCCTGCAGGTACAGCTGGCCCAGCCGGGCCAGGGCCTCGGTCTGGGCGTGCAGACCGGAGAAGCCCAGGTCGACCCCGTCCGGGTGCTGCTTCCAGGCCACCGGGCCGATGCCCAGCGGGTCCAGCAGCCGGGGGCGCAGGTAGTCCACGAGAGTGCCGCCGGTCAGCCGCTGCACGATGGTGGCGATGGTGTAGGTGCAGGACTGGTTGTAGGCGAACACGGTGCCCGGCTCGCCCTCCGGCGCCAGCTGCAGGAACGCCCGGACCGGGTCCGCGCGGTCGGCGCGCATCACCCGCTCCCAGGTGTCGGCGTGGTGGCCGCTGGCCATCGCGGCCAGGTGCCGGACCCGCATCCGCAGCACGCGCTCGTCCGTGGCCACCTCACGGCCGCCCGGCACCAGGTCGACCACCAGGTCGTCCAGGGACAGCAGCCCCTCCCCCACGGCCAGGCCGAGGGCGGTGGAGGTGAAGCTCTTGCTCAGCGAGTACAGCAGCTGCAGGCCCTCGGGGGTGTACGGCGCCCACCAGCCGGAGGCCAGCAGCCGGCCGTGGCGCAGCACCATCAGGCTGTGCAGCTCGACGTCGGGGGCGGCGTCCATGGCGTCCAGGAAGGAGATCAGGCCGCGGGCGTCAACCCCCTGCTGGGAGGGCGGGACGGGCGGCAGGACGACGGGCTGGGGCCAGGAGGTCATCAGCCGACCGACTCCATGATCTCGTCGGAGACGTCGAAGTTGGCGTAGACGTTCTGCACGTCGTCGCTGTCCTCGATGGCGTCGATCAGCTTGAAGACCTTCCGGGCGCCGTCCTCGTCCAGCGGCACCTGCATGCTGGGCACGAACTGGGCGTCGGCGGAGTCGTAGTCGATCCCGGCGTCCTGCAGCGCGGAGCGGACGGCGACCAGGTCGGTGGCCTCGCTGACCACCTCGAAGACCTCACCGAGGTCGTTGACCTCCTCGGCGCCGGCGTCCAGCACGGCCGCGAGCACGTCGTCCTCGCCGAGCTCGGCGCGCGGCACGACCACCACGCCCTTGCGGGTGAACAGGTAGGAGACGCTGTTCGGGTCGGCCAGCGTGCCGCCGTTGCGGGTCAGCGCCGTCCTGACCTCCATCGCGGCCCGGTTCTTGTTGTCGGTCAGGCACTCGATCAGGATGGCGACGCCGTTCGGGCCGTAGGCCTCGTACATGATCGTGGCGTACTCGGCGCCGCCGGCCTCCTGGCCGGAGCCGCGCTTGACCGCGCGGTCGATGTTGTCGTTGGGCACCGAGCTCTTCTTGGCCTTCTGGATGGCGTCGTAGAGGGTCGGATTGCCGGCCGGGTCGCCGCCGCCGGTCCGGGCGGCGACCTCGATGTTCTTGATCAGCTTCGCGAACATCTTGCCGCGCTTGGCGTCCACCACAGCCTTCTTGTGCTTGGTGGTCGCCCACTTGGAGTGGCCGGACATCTGTGCCTCCTGGTCGGGTGTGCGACCGGCGCCACCGACCGGGCGCGCACCGGGCGCTCAGGCGCCGGCGCCGCGGACCAGGTCGACGAACAGCCGGTGCACTCGGTGGTCCCCGGTGATCTCCGGGTGGAATGACGTCGCGAGCAGGTTGTGCTGCCGCACCGCCACGATCCTACCGGCGGCCGGCCCGTGCGGGACGGCGGCGAGCACCTGCACGTCCGGACCGGTCTGCTCGACCCACGGAGCCCGGATGAAGACGGCGTGCAGCGGCCCGCCCTCCAGGCCGGTCAGCTCCAGGTCACCCTCGAAGGAGTCGACCTGCCGGCCGAAGGCGTTCCGCCGCACGGTGACGTCCAGCCCGCCCAGGGTCTGCTGGTCGGGGGCGCCGTCCAGCACCCGGTCGGCGAGCAGGATCATCCCCGCGCAGGTGCCGAAGGCGGGCATCCCGGACCGGAGCCGGTCGACCAGGAGCTCGCGCAGCTCGAAGGTGCGCAGCAGCTTGTCCATCGTGGTGGACTCCCCGCCGGGCAGCACGAGGGCGTCCACCTCGGCCAGCTCGGCGACCCGGCGCACCGGGCGGGCGACGACGTCGCACTCGGCCAGCGCGGCCAGGTGCTCGCGGACGTCGCCCTGCAGGGCCAGCACGCCGATGACCAGATCCGAACCGCTCACGGCCGATGAGCCTACGCAGGGCCCCGGCGGCAGACTTCACCCCCATGGACCTCCCCCGCGAGCTCGCCGACGCCGCCACCGCCCTGGACGCCGCCAACCCGCTGGCCGCGCTGCGCCCGAGGTTCACGCTGCCGGTGGGGGTGGCCTACCTGGACGGCAACTCCCTGGGCGCGCTGCCGGCGCACGTGCCGGCCCGGCTGGCGCAGGTGGTGGCCGAGCAGTGGGGCCAGGACCTGATCGCCTCCTGGGACGCCGCCGGCTGGTGGACCTCACCGGAGCGGGTGGGTGATCGGGTCGCCCCCCTGATCGGTGCCGCGCCTGGCCAGACGGTGGTGCTGGAGTCGACCACGGTGGCGCTGTTCAAGGCCGTGCACGCCGCGGCGGACCTGGCCGGGGTACCGGCCGCCGGCGCCGGGCCGGGCGTGCCCGGCCAGGGTGGCCGGCTGCTGCTGACCGACGCGGCGTCCTTCCCGACCGACCTGTACCTGCTCGAGGAGGTGGCCCGCAGCCGCGGACTGGAGCTGCGGACCGTGCCGGTGCCCGAGCTGGCCGGGACGCTGGCCCGGGAGGGTGAGCGGGTCGCCGCCACCGTGCTGTCCGCGGTGGACTACCGCAGCGGTGAGCGCTGGGACCTGCCCGGCCTGACCGCGGCCGCGCACCAGCAGGGCGGCAGCGTGGTCTGGGACCTGTGCCACGCCGCCGGCGCCATGGAGTGCGACGTCGACGTCCACCAGGTCGACCTGGCCGTGGGCTGCGGCTACAAGTTCCTCAACGGCGGGCCCGGGGCGCCGGCCTGGCTGTACGCCGCGCGACGTCACCACGACCGGCTGCGCAACCCGCTGCCCGGCTGGCACGGGCACGCCGACCCGTTCGGGATGCACGGGGCCTACCGTGCCGGCGCCGGGGTGCGGCGGATGCGGACCGGTACGCCGCCGATCCTGTCCACCCTGGCCCTGGACGCCGCGCTGGACGTCTTCGACGGCGTCCCGGCCGCCGACCTGCGGCGGGCCTCGGTCAGCCTGACCTCGTTCTTCCTGGAGGTGCTGACCGAGCTGGCGCCCTCGGCCGACACCCCGACCCCGCTCGAGCCGCGTCGGCGGGGGTCGCAGGTCAGCCTCCGGCACCCGGACGCCGCCCAGCTCACCCGCCGGCTGGCCGAGGCGGGGGTGGTCGGTGACCACCGCCCGCCGGACCTGGTCCGGCTCGGTTTCGCGCCCGCCTACACCAGCCACGCCGAGGCGCTGCGGGCGGCGGCGACCTACGCCCGGCTGACCGCCGGCTGACCCGCGGCCACCGGCGCACCCGCCGGTCGGCTCCGACCGCCGAGGACGGCGAGCAGCGCCAGCAGAATCGCGACGCCGTCCTCGACCAGCCCCGCCTGCCAGTCCGGCAACCGGCGGTCGGCCCACGACCTCCACGCCGCGCCGCCCCAGGCCCCGGCGGCGACCCCGGCCAGACCCGCCGTCACCGGGCCGGCCGGCCGGGCCCCGGCCCGCCGCGCCAGGAGGCCGGCGCCGAGCGCGCCGGACAGGAACCGGGGCGGCAGCGCCTGCTCGGACAACCGGCTGGGGGTCTGCGGGAGCTTGTCCGCGACCAGCTCCCCGGTGACCGCCGCCAGCGAGGACAGCGTGCGCCAGCGGCCGGTGCCGACGGCGGTCGCGGCCAGCCCCAGCGAGCTGCGCGACCCGGCCGCGGCGCCGAGCGCCGCCGAGCGCAGCACCAGCCCCGGCGAGGCGGCCGAGCGTCCGTCCTCGGTCTCGGGCCGCTGATCGCGCCGGAGCACGGCGTCCGCCGCGGCGGCGTAGGCCAGGTGGGGCACCGCGTCGGCGGCCCAGTCCGCGGCCGTCCAGGCCCGCGGGTCGCTGATCCGCAGGGCCGCCATCGGGGCGTTGGTGGCCGCCATGGCGGCGACGGCGGTCAGCGCGGTGCCGGCGACCGGCCCGGTGCGCACCCCGGCCCGGCGGGCGGCGCTGGCCAGCACCCCGACCCCCACCCCGGACGCCGTGCCCAGCAGAGCACCCAGCGCCGTCCTGCGGTTGGCCCGCTGCTGCCGGTCCCCCGGCAGCGACCAGCCGGTCAGCCGGAGCAGGGTGTCCACCCCCGTCTCCGGGGTCGTGCTGGCGTCCCGGCCGCGCAGCGCCATGTCCAGGTACGTGGCCGCGTTCAGCGCCGCCGTGCCGGCCGCACCGGCGAGCATCCCGCGGCGCCAGGTCCCGTGAGTCATGCTCCAGGCTGGGCACGCCCGGCCGACGACGCAACCCGCGAGGGCCTCCGCCTGCCCCGGACGTGAACCGCTGTGCGGATCCTGTGCGCGGCCGGGGAACAGCCGACGTCCCCATGATCACCACGAGATCGGCGGATCCGCCCATCCCTGCGGGCGGATCCGCCGATCTCATCGCGATCTTGGACGGGTGACGCGGGACGCGCGGACGCGCGCGGCGTCACCGATACCGGTGGGTCACCAGCCGCGCTGGGCCAGCCGGTGCGGCACCGGGATGTCGTCGACGTTGATCCCGACCATCGCCTCGCCCAGCCCACGGGAGACCTTGGCGATCATGTCCGGGTCGTCGTGGAAGGTGGTCGCCTTGACGATCGCCTCGGCCCGGGCCGAGGGGTTGCCGGACTTGAAGATGCCCGAGCCGACGAAGACGCCGTCCGCGCCGAGCTCCATCATCATCGCGGCGTCGGCGGGGGTGGCGATCCCGCCGGCGGTGAACAGCACCACCGGCAGCCGGCCGGCCCGGGCGACCTCACGGACCAGCTCGAAGGGCGCCTGCAGCTCCTTCGCCGCGACGTACAGCTCGTCCTCGGCCATCGAGCTCAGCCGCCGGATCTCACCCTGGATGGTGCGCATGTGGGTGGTCGCGTTCGACACGTCCCCGGTGCCCGCCTCACCCTTGGAGCGGATCATCGCGGCGCCCTCGGTGAGCCGGCGCAGCGCCTCCCCGAGGTTGGTCGCCCCGCACACGAAAGGCACCGTGAACGCCCACTTGTCGATGTGGTTGCTGTAGTCGGCCGGAGTCAGCACCTCGGACTCGTCGACGTAGTCCACGCCGAGCGACTGCAGCACCCGGGCCTCCACGAAGTGCCCGATCCTGGCCTTGGCCATCACCGGGATCGACACCGCGCGCACGATGCTCTCGATCATGTCCGGGTCGCTCATCCGGGCCACCCCGCCCTGGGCGCGGATGTCGGCGGGCACCCGCTCCAGCGCCATCACCGCGACCGCTCCGGCGTCCTCGGCGATCTTGGCCTGCTCGGCGGTGACGACGTCCATGATGACGCCGCCCTTGAGCATGTCGGCCATCCCGCGCTTCACCCGGGCGCTGCCGATCACCGGCTCCGAACCGGGGTGCTGCTCTGCGGTGCTGCTGGACTGAGGGGTGGACACGCTGGACCTCACTGATCGATGGCGGTGCTGACGGGGTTTGGCACCTCCCATGCTACGCCGGGGCGGGCCGGGCACCCGGTCGACGAACGGGCCGCCGCCGGGCGCCCGCGGCGCAACCCCGGCCCTCAGCTGGGGCCGGCCAGCCCCGCGGGCACCCCGTCGTCGAACTCGACCATCTGCGGCAGCGGGGCGCGGCCGGCCAGCCGGGCCCAGCGGACCACCGGCTTGCGCCTGCGCCGGTGCGCCTGGGCCACCGCGTCATTGAGGAACAACCGGGCCAGGGCCACCCTCTCGCAGGCCCGGCGCAGCACGGCCAGCACCTGGCCGGCGACCGGGTCGCGCTGCAGCTCGCGGACCTCCTCCGGTTCGCCGAAGGCCACCCGCAGGGCGGCGGTCAGGTCGTTCTCGACCTCCACCAGCCGTTCGTCGTCCTGGCCGCCGAGCAGCCGGGGGCCGGGCTCGCGGCCGCGGTCCTCGCCCGCCTCCAGGGCCGCCGAGGCGGCGTCGGCCAGCAGCAGGCCCCGGGCCGGGTCGAGCCAGGGCGCGGCCTCCATCGCGGCCACCGCGCGCCGGACCAGCTGTGCCTCCAGACCGGCCCGGGAGGACTCGACCCGGTGGTGCAGCCGGTCCAGCCGCCCGGCGCTGACCGACAGGTACCAGCCCAGCACCTGCAGCGGGACCAGCGCGACCAGGGCGTCCAGCCCAACGGTCCACCAGCTCACGACCGCCACCGGCCGAGCAGGCTGCGGCTGCGCGGGTCCTCCCCGACCCGGTCGGCCCCCAGCCGCACCGTCTCGTAGACCGACAGCACCTGGGCGCCGACCACCTCCCAGTCGAACCGGCGCACGCCGACCCGGGCCCGCCCGGCCAGCGCCTGACGCCGGCCGGGATCGGCCAGCAGGTCACCGACCACCCGGGCCAGGTCGGCCGGGTCGCCGGCCCGGAACAGCGCGCCGTCCACGCCCTGGTCCAGCACCCGGCGGAAGGCGCCCAGGTCGGAGGCGGCGACCGCGGTGCCGGCGGCCATCGCCTCGACCAGCACGATGCCGAAGCTCTCCCCCCCGGTGTGCGGGGCGCAGAACACGTCGGCCGAGGCCAGCAGGGCGGCCTTAGCCGCGTCGTCCAGGGGGCCGAGCAGCTCCAGGTGCCGGGCCAGGGCGGGGTCGAGGCCGGCCAGCGACTCCTCCCCCGACCCCCGGCCCAGGACCAGCACCCGCACGCCGGGGTGGCGGGCCAGCAGCTGCGGCAGCGCCGCGACGAGCACCGGCAGGCCCTTGCGCGGTTCGTCGAGCCGGCCGACGAAGGCCACCGTGGGGGCGCCGGGTCGGCCCAGCCACTGAGGGCGGGACCGGGCCCGGGCGAACCGGTCGACGTCCACCCCGTTCGGGATCACCACGGCGTCCCCGCCGACGTGCTCGACGACGGTTCGGCGGGCGTCCTCGCTGACCGCGATCCGGGCGGTGATCTTCTCCAGGCTGGAGCGCAGCACCGGCTGCGCGGCCTGCATCGCCCGCGAGCGCAGGTTCGCGGTGTGGAAGGTGGCCACGATCGGCCCGGTCGCCGCCCACAGGGCCAGCAGGCTGAGCGAGGGTGAGACCGGCTCGTGGATGTGCAGCAGGTCGAAGTCCCCCTCGGCCAGCCAGCGCCGGACCCGCGCGGCGGACAGCGGACCGAAGGCGAGCCGGGCGACCGAGCCGTTGTAGCGGATGGGCACCGCACGCCCGGCGGCCTCGACGTACGGCGGGACGGGCGTGCCCTCGTCGGCCGGCGCCAGCACGCTGACCTGGTGGCCGGCCCGGATCAGGTACTCGGCCAGGTCCCGGATGTGGAACTGGACGCCGCCGGGCACGTCGAAGGAGTACGGGCAGACGATCCCGACCCGCAGCGACCGGTCCGGCTCACTGCCCAGCTCCGCCGGCTCCGGCCTCACCGGTCAGCCCGCACGGGTGTCGAGGTCGGCCCGGAACAGCCGCTGCAGCATGTGCCAGTCCTCGGGCCGCTCGCCGATCCCCCGGCCGAGGGCGTCGGCGCAGGCCTGGGTCATCAGCTGGACCTGCTCGGGGCGCGGCCGGCCGGCCGGCGGGGTGACCTCGGGGTGGAAGCGGACCACGGTGCCCCAGCGCGCCGGCCCGCCGGTGAGCCGCTCGTAGCGGATCGAGACCGGGAACAGGGCGGCGCCGCTGACCGAGGCCAGCGCCGCCGGGCCGGGCGCGAAGCGGGCCCGCTCGCCCAGGAAGGTGACCGGGACCCCGGTCCGGCTCAGGTCGCGGTCGGCCAGCAGCGGCACGAACCCGCCGGCCCGCAGCCGGCGGACCAGCAGCCCGAACACGTCCCCGCCCCCGGTGTGCGGCAGGATCTCCATCCCGAGCCGCTCCCGGAAGGCCAGGAAGCGCTGGTAGAGGTCCTCGGGCCGGAGCCGTTCCGCGACAGTCGTCACCCGGGCCAGGGCGAGAGCCGACCAGGCGCCGGCGTGGTCCCAGTTGCCCTGGTGGGCCAGGGCCATCACCACGCCCCGGCCCTGGGCCAGCACGGCCCGGACCGGCTCGTCGTGCTCGGCCCGGCAGGTGGCCAGGATCCGTTCGGGGCTCCAGTCCGGCAGTCGGAAGGCGTCGCACCAGTAGCGCAGGTAGGAGCGCATGCCGGCCCGGGAGAGCCGGCGCAGCTGCCGCGGACCGGCGTCCGGGACGGCGCGCCGCAGGTTGGCCTCCAGCCGCCGGACCCCCTTGCCGTGCCGCAGCCAGGCCAGGTCGGCGAGCAGGTCGAAGGCACCGTAGGCGAGGCGCTCGGGCAGCGCCCGGACCAGCCGCCAGCCCGCGGAGTACAGGGCACCGGAGACCCGGTCGGTGGCCGGCACGGCTCAGGCCACGGACGGCGGGGACGCCTGCGCGGCGGCCCGGACCTGGCTGCGGACCACGAGCATCCGCTGCACGACGGTCACCAGGCTGGCCACCGCGAGCAGCGCCAGCACCACCAGCAGCACCACCTCGGGCAGGAAGATCCCGACCAGACCGGTGGTGAGCAGGACGGTGGCCAGCCGGTCGGCCCGCTCGGCGATCCCCACGTCCGCCCGCATCCCCAGGCCCTCGGCCCGGGCCCGCGCGTAGGAGACGACCTGACCCAGGACCAGGCAGAGCAGCGCCAGCGCGCCGATCGCCTCCCCGCGCCCGTCGCCGCGGGGCAGGAAGTACAGCACCAGGCCGCCGAACACGGCGGCGTCGCCGACCCGATCCAAGGTGGAGTCCAGGAAGGCGCCCCAGCTGCTGGACCGGCCCGAGGCCCGGGCCATGATGCCGTCCACGCTGTCGGAGAAGACGAACAGGGTGATCACGACCGAGCCCCAGAACAGCTGGCCGACGGGGTAGAAGGCGAGCGCCCCGGCGCACACCCCCAGGGTGCCGACCAGGGTCACCACGTCGGGGCTGACCCCCAGCCGGAGCAGGAGCAGCGCGAACGGGGTCAGCAGTCGCGTGACCAGGGCCCGTGCGAAGCGGTTGAGCATCGGTCTCTTCGGCGTCGGGGTCCGCGCAGCGCGGCGCGCGACCGGGCGGCGGCCCGGCAGCCGAACTCTACCGACCGTGGTGCCTTGCCCGGCGCAACGCAGCGGGTGTTGGCTCAGCCCATGGCGGCTGGTGCGAAGAACAGGGGCTCGGGCCAGGAGGCGTTCACCTCCGCGACCTCGATCCGCAACGTGGTGGTGGTCGGTCACTCCGGGGCCGGGAAGACGAGCCTGGTCGAGGGCCTGCTGGTGGCGGCAGGCGCGCTGAACCGTCCCGGGCGGGTCGAGGACGGCACGACGGTCAGCGACCACGAGCCGATCGAGCAGCGGCTGGGGCGCTCGGTGTCCCTGTCGGTGGCCTCGGTGGTCGTGCCCGGTGGCACCGTTCCGGCGGTCGAGCACGAGGTCAAGGTGAACCTGGTCGACACCCCCGGCCACCCGGACTTCGTCGGCGAGCTGCGGGCCGGGCTGCGGGCGGCCGATGCCGCCGTCTTCGTGGTCTCCGCGGTCGACGGGATCGACGGCGGCACCCGGATGCTGTGGCAGGAGTGCGAGTCGGTGGGCATGCCGCGCGCGGTCGCGGTCACCCACCTGGACCAGCGGCGGGCCGACTTCGAGGAGTCCCTCGCCGTCGCGCAGCGGCTGTTCGGCGACGGCGTCCAGCCGCTGTACCTGCCGCTGCTGGACGACCAGGAGGCCGCCGCCGGCGTGGTCGGCCTGCTCACCCACACGGTGCACGACTACTCCTCGGGCGAGCGGGTGAGCCGACCGGCGGACCCCGAGCACGTCGAGGGCGTCGAGCAGGCCCGCCGCGAGCTCGTCGAGGGGATCATCCAGGAGTCCGAGGACGACACCCTGCTGGACCGGTGGCTGGCCGGCGGCCAGGTCGACGTCCCCACCCTGATCGCCGACCTGGAGAAGGCCGTCGCCCGGGGCACCTTCTACCCGGTGCTGCCGGTGGTGGCGACCGGCGGCCTGGGCATGGCCGAGCTGCTGGAAGTGGTACTGCGGGGCTTCCCCTGCCCGGCCGAGCACCCGGTTCCGGCGGTGACCAGCCCGGACGGCCAGCCCTGGGAGCCGCTGACCGGCGACCCGGACGGCCCGCTGGTGGCCGAGGTGGTCAAGACCACCTCCGACCCCTACGTCGGCCGGCTGTCCCTGGTCCGGGTCTTCTCCGGCACCCTGACCCCGGACGCGACGGTGCACGTCTGCGGTCACTTCGCCGGGGCGGCCGGGGCGGCCGAGCACGACCTGGACGAGCGGGTCGGCGCGGTCTCGATCCCGCTGGGTGCCGCGCTGACCGCCGTCCCGGCCGGGGTGGCCGGCGACCTGGTCGCCGTCGCCCGGCTGTCCCGGGCCGAGACCGGCGACACCCTGTCCGCGCCCGAGCGGCCGGCCCTGATGGAGCCCTGGGTGATGCCGGACCCCCTGCTGCCGTGCGCCGTCACGGCGCGGACCACCGGGGACGACGACAAGCTGTCCCAGGCGCTGGCCCGGCTGGTCGCCGAGGACCCGACGGTGCGCGTGCAGGCGGACGCCGACACCCACCAGATCGTGCTGTGGTGCATGGGGGAGACGCACCGGGACGTGCAGATCGACCGGCTGGCGAACCGCTTCGGGGTGGACGTGGACACCGAACCGGTGAAGGTGTCGCTGCGGGAGACGGTGGCCGGCCACGGCAGCGGGCACGGCCGGCACGTGAAGCAGTCCGGCGGTCATGGCCAGTTCGCGATCTGCGACCTGGAGGTCGACCCGCTCCCGGAGGGCGCCGGGTTCGTGTTCGTCGACCGGGTGGTCGGCGGCGCCGTCCCGCGGTCCTTCATCCCCAGCGTCGAGAAGGGTGCCCGGGCCCAGCTGGCCCGTGGGGTGGCGGCCGGCTACCCGGTGGTCGACGTGCAGGTCACGCTGACCGGCGGGAAGGCGCACAGCGTCGACTCCTCCGACGCCGCGTTCCAGACCGCGGCCGCGCTGGCGGTCAAGGAGGCGGTGCAGGACGCCGGGGCGAGCCTGCTCGAGCCCGTCGACCAGGTCCAGGTGGTGGTCGACGACGAGTACGTCGGCGCCGTGATGAGCGACCTGTCCATGCGCCGCGGCCGGCTCGGCGGCAGCGAGCCGGTGGGCACCGGGCGGACCGAGATCAGCGCGGAGGTGCCGGCCATGGAGCTGACCAGGTACGCCGTCGACCTGCGCAGCCTGGCCCACGGCACGGGCACCTTCACCCGCAGCTACCTGCGGCACGCCCCGATGCCGCAGCAGGCGGCCGCCCGGATCCTGTCTCCGGCCTGATCCCGGGCCCCGCGGGCGGGTGACGGTTGGCGTGCGTCGATCAGGTGCTCGGCCACGCCTGTGCCAACCGCCGGCGGGTGTCGGCCAGCAGCTCGGGCAGCGCCTTGGTCCGGCCGATGATGGGCAGGAAGTTGGCGTCCCCGCCCCAGCGCGGGACGACGTGCTGGTGCAGGTGTGCCGCGATCCCGGCGCCGGCCACTGCGCCCTGGTTCATCCCGATGTTGAAGCCGTGGCAGCCGGAGATCTCGGTCAGCACCCTCATCGCCGTCTTGGTCAGCGCGGCCAGCTCCGCCGTCTCCGGCTCGTCCAGGTCGGGGTAGAGCGAGACGTGCCGGTACGGACAGACCATCAGGTGACCGGTGTTGTAGGGGTAGAGGTTGAGCACCACGAAGGCCACCGCGCCGCGGTGCACGACCAGGCCGTCCTCATCCGGTCCCTGCGGCGCTCGGCAGAACGGGCACTGCGAGCCGGCGCCGGAGTCGGCCGGCTTGTCCTCGCCCTGCAGGTAGACCATCCGGTGCGGGGTCCACAGCCGCTCGAAGCCGTCACCGGCGCCGGCCAGCTCCCAGGCCGGTTCCGTCGCCGGCGTGGGCGCGGTCGCCGACGGCGCCGGCTCGGCCCCGACCGGGCCCTGGCTGTCCGCCACGCTCAGACCTGGGCCCGGGTCCGGATCGCCTCGACGATCCGGGCGACCGCCTCGTCCACCGGCACCCCGTTGTCCTGGCGCCCGTCCCGGAACCGGAAGGAGACCGCCCCGTCCGCCTCGTCCTGGCCGCCGGCGATCAGCTGGTAGGGCACCTTGGCCCTGGTGTGGTTGCGGATCTTCTTCTGCATCCGGTCGTCGGAGGCGTCCACCTCCACCCGCACGCCGTGCTCGGCGAGCCGGTCCGCGACCGAGCGCAGGTAGCCGACGTTGTCCGCCGAGACCGGGATGCCGACCACCTGGACCGGCGCGAGCCAGACCGGGAAGGCGCCCGCATAGTGCTCGACCAGGATGGCGAAGAACCGCTCGATGCTGCCGAACAGCGCCCGGTGGATCATCACCGGTCGCTGCCGGCTGCCGTCCGCAGCCGTGTACTCCAGCTCGAAGCGCTCGGGCAGGTTGAAGTCCAGCTGGATGGTGGACAGCTGCCAGGTCCGGCCGATCGCGTCGGTGGCCTGGACCGAGATCTTCGGGCCGTAGAACGCCGCGCCGCCGGGGTCGTCGACCAGCTGCAGGCCGGAGGCGGTGGCGACCTCGCGCAGCGTCCGGGTCGCCTCCTCCCAGGTCGCGTCGTCACCGACCGACTTGTCCGGGTCACGGGTCGACAGCTCGAGGTAGAACTCGCTGAGCCCATAGTCCCGCAGCAGGTTCAGCACGAAGGTCAGCAGCGAGGCCAGCTCCTCGTGCAGCTGCTCGCGGGTGCAGTAGATGTGCGCGTCGTCCTGGGTGAAGCCGCGGGCCCTGGTCATCCCGTGCACCACCCCGGACTTCTCGTACCGGTACACGGTGCCGAACTCGAACAGCCGCAGCGGCAGCTCGCGGTAGGAGCGGCCGCGGGCGGCGAAGACCAGGTTGTGCATCGGGCAGTTCATCGGCTTGAGGTAGTAGTCCTGACCCTGCCGGCGCAGCTCGCCCTCGGCGTCGCGCTCCTCGTCCAGGTGCATCGGCGGGTACATGCCCTCGGCGTACCAGTCCAGGTGCCCGGAGGTCTCGAACAGCCGGGCCTTGGTGATGTGCGGGGTGTTGACGAAGGAGTACCCGGCCTGGACGTGCCGCTTGCGCGAGTACTCCTCCATCTCCATCCGGATGATCCCGCCCCGGGGGTGGAACACGGCCAGCCCGGAACCGATCTCGTCGGGGAAGGAGAACAGGTCCAGCTCGCTGCCCAGCCGTCGGTGGTCGCGCCGCTCGGCCTCGGCCAGCCGCTCCAGGTGCGCCCGCAGGTCCTCCTTGGTCGGCCAGGCGGTGCCGTAGACGCGTTGCAGCTGAGGGTTCTTCTCACTGCCCCGCCAGTAGGCCGCCGCGGTGCGCATCAGCGAGAACCCGTTGCCGAGCACCCGGGTGCTGGGCACGTGCGGCCCGCGGCAGAGGTCCTTCCAGGCCACCGACCCGTCCCGGCGCAGGTTGTCGTAGATGGTCAGCTCCCCCGCGCCCACCTCGACCGAGGCGCCCTCGGCGGCCTCGCCGGACCGGCCCTTGAGCCCGATCAGCTCCAGCTTGTAGGGCTCGCCGGCCAGCTCCTGGCGGGCCTGCTCCTCGCTGACCACCCGACGGCGGAAGCGCTGGCCCTCCTTGACGATCCGGTTCATCGCCTTCTCCAGCGAGCTCAGGTCCTCGGGGGTGAAGGCCTGCTCGACGTCGAAGTCGTAGTAGAAGCCGTCCCGCACCGGAGGGCCGATGCCGAGGCGGGCCTGCGGGTGCAGCTCCTGCACCGCCTGCGCCAGCACGTGGGCGCAGGAGTGCCGGAGCACGGCCAGCCCGGCCTCGCTGCTCACCGCGACGGCCTCGACCACGTCACCGGGGTTCAGCTCGGTGCCCAGGTCCCGCAGCTCACCGTTGATCCGCGCCACCACGACCGAGCGGTCGCCCTCGAACAGGTCGGCCGCGGTGCTGCCGCTCGTCACGGTCCGCTGCTGGTCGCTTGCCTCGGTGCGGACGACGACGGCGACGTCGGTCACGGCGTCTCCCTTCTGGGCGGTGCAGCGTCAGCGGCGCGGCGGCGGTGCGGTGCCGAACGGCACCGGGAGCCGATCGTATCCAGCCACGACAACCGGATATCGGCGGCGGGTGCCCGGTCGGCTGGCAGGCGCCGGTTCGCCCCGGCAGAGTTTGCCGGGTAACCGTTACCGCCGTACCGGGCAAGGAAGCCCCACCCGGAGGTCCTGATGTTCGATGACCGCAGAGCGCCGCGTACCGGGTCCACACCGGGCGCTCGCAGCAGACCGGTGCGCGATCGCGGGGCGATCATGCTGGACAGCCTGGTGCTGAGCTGGGGCGGGCTGGTCGTCCTGGTCCTGGGCTGGCTCACCTTCGCGTGGGCCCACCACGACAGCCTCGCCGCCGGCGCCGACCGTCAGGACGCGACC
Source organism: uncultured Actinomycetota bacterium (assembly GCA_963821825.1). Taxonomy (GTDB): domain Bacteria; phylum Actinomycetota; class Actinomycetes; order Actinomycetales; family Kineosporiaceae; genus CAWGFD01. Next base: position 2,104,534 of record CAWGFD010000002.1, on the reverse strand, counting down.
GCGGTCGGCCTGGGGTTCGCCGCGGTGGCGGTGCTGGCGGGGGTGGGTCTGCTGCTCCTGGTCCGCCGCGGCGCCCACCGCCTCCGGCGCCGGCGCCGGATGCGCGCCTGGGAGACCGAGTGGTGCCAGGTCGAACCGGTCTGGTCCGGGCGCCGGAGCTGAGCCGCAGGCCGCCAGCAGGTGCGCAGGCCGCCGTCGTCGCTGCGGGCTTAGCATCCTGGGATGGTCGACGCGCCCCAGCCTCCAGTGGAGCGGACCTGGCGGATCCCGCCGGGGTGGCCGGCCCTGCTCTTCCTGCTCACCTCCGGCTGTGCCGCAGCGAATCTCTACGGGCACCCGTCGTCTGTGGTCCGCACCGTCACCGCCCTGGTCGGCCTCGCTGCCCTGGTGGCGGCGGTCAGCGCGACCCGGATGCTGCTGGCCGCCGGCCCGGACGGCGTCCGGGTGCGTTTCCTCGGCCGGACCACCTTCATGACGTGGCCCGAGGTGGAACGGATCGAGGTGGTGGCCTCTCCCGGCGCCCAGCAGACCGTCCAGCTCACCGGCCGGGACGGACGGCTGGTGAAGGTGCCGCCCTCGCTGCTCCAGCCGGCCGCGCCAACCGGTCGTCGTCGCGCTGAGGCGCAGGTCAGGGCGGTGGCCGCCGAGCTCGAGGGGCTGCGCCGCCGGGGCCCTCGGACGGCCCGCGGAACGGCCTGACCGTCACCGGATCGAGACCTTTACGCGACACAATTGCCATATTGACTGGTTTCCATCGGGGAACCTACGGTGAGCCGACTGTTCTCTCGTCGACGCCTGCGGTCGTCCGACCGGTGACTGCAGGCAGTCATCAGTGATCCACGGAGGCTCACGGCATGCGTTCAAAGTTCTTGATAGCCAGCATCTGCCTGGCCGGCTCGGCGACGTTGGTCGCCGCGTGCGGTTCCGGCGGTAGCGGGAGCGGCTCGAGCTCCTCCGGATCGGGATCCGGATCGGGATCCTCAGGAGCCCGAGGGCCGATCACCTTCGTGACGGGCAAGGACAACAGCGGAACCCTGCCGTTCATCGCCGACACCTGGAACAAGGACCACCCGAACGAGCAGGTGACGATCAAGCAGCAGTCCGACCAGGCCGACCAGCAGCTGTCCGACCTGCAGCAGCACTTCCAGGCCAAGGACCCGGGCTACGACGTGGTCACCGTCGACGTGGTGTGGAGCGCCGAGTTCGCCGCGCAGGGCTGGATCGTCCCGCTCGAGGGCGACTACGCCTTGGACACCAGCCCGCTGCTGCCGGCGACCGTGAAGGCCGCGACCTACGCCAACAAGCTCTACGCCGCCCCCTACGCCTCTGACGGCGGGCTGCTCTACTACCGCAGCGACCTCGTCTCCAAGGCGCCCGCGACGTGGAGCGAGATGATCGCCGACTGCCAGGGCAAGACCACTCCCGGCACGATCACCGGCCCCAAGCCCGCCTGCTACGCGGGGCAGTTCGCCAAGTACGAGGGCCTGACCGTGAACGCCGCGGAGGCGATCAACGCGGCCGGCGGCAGCATCGTCGGGCCGGACGGCAAGACCGCCACCGTCGACACCCCCGAGGCGGCCTCCGGGCTCAGCTTCCTGGCCGATGGGTTCAAGCAGGGCTACATCCCCAAGGAGGCCCTCGGCTTCCAGGAGACCCAGAGCCTGAACGCCTTCCAGGCCGGCCAGCTGGTCTTCATGCGCAACTGGCCGTACGCCGACGCCATCTTGTCCGCCAAGGGCTCCAAGGTGGCCGGCAAGTTCGACATCGCCCCGCTGCCCGGCCCGAACGGGCACGGTGCCTCCAGCCTGGGCGGGCACAGCCTGGCCATCAGCAGCTACTCGAAGTACCCGGCCACCGACTTCGACTTCCTGAAGTTTGTGGAGTCCGAGCAGGTGCAGCGGCACGACCTGACCGTCGGCACCCTCGCGCCGGTCATCACCTCGCTGTACAGCGACCCGGCGCTGGTCAAGCAGTTCCCCTACCTGCCGACCCTGCTCAAGAGCATCCAGACCGCGGTTCCGCGGCCGGTGACCCCGTTCTACCCGGCCGTCACCGAGGCGATCCAGACCAACGCCTACGCCGCCCTCCAGGGCAACGTGAGCGTGAAGCAGGCCCTCACCAGCATGGCCGCGGCCATCAACTCGGCGACCGCTGGCGGCTGACGCAACGCAGCGCCGCCGGGGAGGTTCGGTCAGGCCGAGCCTCCCCGGCGGCTGGCCCCGCTCGGGGCCCCGCAGGACGTCATCACACCCGAGCAGCCGAGGAGCACCGATGAGTGTTGCCGACCCAGTGACCAGCGAGGCCGTGACCCCAACCCGCGGCCGCAAGAAGAAGCCCAAGGACAAAGGTCAGGCACACTCCGGTGAGTCGCGCCTGGCCGTCATCCTGATCGCCCCGACCATCGTCCTGCTCCTGCTGATCGTCGGCTACCCAGTGGCCAAGGCGGTCTACCAGTCGTTCCTGACCGACCCGGGCCTGGACGCCTCCGGCTTCTTCGGCCAGGGCGGCGCCTGGAACGGGATCAGCAACTACACGCACTGGCTGCTCCAGCAGTGCCCGACCGCCAAGGGCACCGGGTCCTGCCCCAACGGCACCCTCGGCTCGCAGTTCTGGGGCTCGATCTTCGTCACGTTGTTCTTCACCGCGATCACCGTGACCTTCGAGACGGTGATCGGCATGGGGTTCGCCCTGATGATGAACCGCGCCTTCCGGGGCCGGAGCCTGGTCCGCGCGGCGATCCTCATCCCCTGGGCCATCCCCACCGCGGTGACCTCCAAGCTCTGGACGGTCGTCTTCGACCCGCAGGGCATCCTGAACCACATCCTGGGCACGCACTACGCCTGGACCTCCCAGATCTGGCCGGCCCGCACGGCGGTCATCATGGCCGACGTGTGGAAGACGACGCCGTTCATCGCCCTGCTGATCCTCGCCGGGCTGCAGGGCATCGGCGCCGAGCTGTACGAGGCAGCCAAGATCGACGGAGCCGGTGCCTGGCAGCGGTTCACCAACATCACCCTGCCCCTGGTCAAGCCCGCCCTGGCGGTGGCGGTGATCTTCCGCACCCTGGACGTGCTGCGGATGTACGACCTGCCGAAGATCCTCACCGGCGGGGCGAACGGCACCACCACGATCTCGATCCTGGTGGTGGACCAGCTGAACAGCGGGATCAACTCCGCGTCGGCGCTGTCCACGATCACCTTCATCTTCATCTTCGCGATCGCGTTCCTGATGGTGAGGATCTTCAACGCCAACATCATCGGCGCCCAGGCCTCGGGGGTGCGTTGAGATGACCACAGCCGTCGGTACCGCCTCCACGGTCTCCCGTCCGCAGGTCGCTGAGCCCAGGAGGAAGCGGAACTGGGGCAACGTCGGGACGATGGCGATCATCGTCGTCATCATCCTGTGGTGCCTGCTGCCCTTCTACTGGATGCTGGTCCTGTCCTTCCGCGACCCGAAGTTCACCTTCCAGACCACGCCGTGGTTCACCCACGTGACGTTCTCGAACTTCCGGTACGCCTTCGACACCAGCATCAACACCTTCGGCCGATCACTGGTCAACAGCCTGATCATCGGGGCCACGGTGACGGTGCTGGCCATGCTGGCCGGTGTCTTCGCCGGCTACGCCCTGGCCCGGCTGGTGTTCCGAGGCAAGAACCTGGTGCTGGCCGTGGTCCTGGGGGCCTCGATGTTCCCCGGGGTCGCCATCCTGACCCCCCTGTTCCAGCTGTTCAGCAGCTGGGGCTGGCTGGGCACCTACCAGGCGCTCATCCTGCCGCAGATCTCCTTCTCGCTGCCGTTGGCCGTCTACGTGCTGACCAGCTTCTTCGCCGACATGCCCTGGGAGCTGGAGGAGGCCGCCCGGGTGGACGGCTGCACCCCCGGACAGGCCTTCCGGCTGGTGATCCTGCCGCTGGCCGCGCCCGCGGTGTTCACCACCTCGATCCTGGTCTTCCTGGCCTCCTGGAACGAGTACCTGCTCTCCAGCGTGCTGTCCAACGGGGTGAACGCGGTGGCGCCGTCCACGGTGGCGATCGCCAACTTCACCGCCGGGCCGCACATCGTGCCCTACACCCAGACGATGGCCGCCGGGGTCGTCGTCACCATCCCGCTGGTGATCGTCGTGCTGCTCTTCCAGCGGCGGATCGTCAGCGGCCTGACCTCGGGCGGCCTGAAGGGCTGACCGGGACCCCCGGCACCGACGAAGCCCCCGGCCACCACGGCCGGGGGCTTCGTCGGCTACTCCTGCGCACCCACCTCGGCGTGCTCCTGCCATCCACATCAGCGTGGTCAGGCAGTCCCCACCGCCCGAGCGTGATCAGGACATCCGCGCAACGCGGTGCAGAGGCCGTGCTCGCGCCCGCCGATGAACAGGGACGCCGGTAAAACGGTGGGCGATACTGGGATCGAACCAGTGACCCCCTCGGTGTGAACGAGGTGCTCTCCCGCTGAGCTAATCGCCCGGTACCGCTACGCGGCCCGCCCCGGCCACATCCCGGGGGCGCCAGTGACTGTACCCGAACCGGCCGCGAGAAGACCAACCACCGGGCCGGTACGGGTCAGGCACCGGTCAGTCCGAGCCACGCCGGGAGCAGCCGGTCCGGCACCCAGCCCGGCACGCCGAGCACCGTGAGTACCCCGTACAGGACAAGGGCGACGAAGGCGACGGTGGCCAGAGCGACCAACGCCCGGACGGCCATCGGCTGGCGTTGCAGCCACCGCGCCCAGGACTGCACGGTCTGCTTGACGAGGACCAGTACCCGGTGGGCCCAGGTGAACTCGCTGGCCAGCACGGCCAGCCCGACGATCACGATGGCCCAGCCGGGCCCGGGCAGCGGGACCAGCGCCAGTCCCCCGATCGCGACCCCGCCGCCGACCACCGCGACCAGGAGGCGGTAGAGGAGGTTGGCGGTCCGGCGCCGACGAACCCGCTCCCGCCACCGGCGCAGCCCGGCGAGGCGGTCCCCACCGGCGCCGTCGGCGGCGGACCCTTCGCCCGGTAACCGTTCGCCCGGCAACCCGGCGCCCGGTTCGGTCTCCGGTGGGAGGGTGGGCGGAGGCGATGGCGCCTCGAACCGGCTGTGACCGCTCATGGCACCTCAGCATGGCCCAGATCACCCGTCCGGCTCCACGGGACCACCCGTGCGGCAGCGCTGTCACCCATCTGGCGGGTTTCGCGATCCCGCATCCAGGGAAGGATGAGGATAGGCCGCACGCAGCTCGGGTGGACGACGGCCATCGAGTGAGGAGAGCCATGTCGCAACACGTCGACGTCGAGTCGGCCGTCCAGCTCCGGCTGGTGGTGGCCGACGCTGACGCGGTTCCGCTGCCGGTGAGCCTGCGCTACAGCGCTGCGGATCCGTACGCGATCCGGGCCGTCTTCTCCGGGGACGGCATGGAGGTGGAGTGGGTCTTCGCCCGCGAGCTGCTCTCCGGCGGGCTGGCGGGGCCGGCGGGTGACGGCGACGTTCACGTCTGGCCCTCCTGGAGCACCGGCCGTGAGCTGCTGATGATCTCGCTCAGCTCCCCCGACGGACAAGCCGTCCTGGAGGCCGGCGGCGACGACGTCCGCAGCTTCCTGGACCGCACGTCGGCCGTGGTGCCCCTCGGCCAGGAGACCGCCTACCTGGACCTGGACGGCGAGCTGGCCCGGCTGCTGGGCTGAGGCACCGGCCGACGGCATGACGGGGCGGGCACCCGGTTGGACTGCGACCTCGGGCGTCGGCTAATGTTCCTGACGCGCTGGACCCCTACCGGGTGCGGCACAATGCGGACGTAGCTCAGTTGGTAGAGCATCACCTTGCCAAGGTGAGGGTCGCGGGTTCGAGTCCCGTCGTCCGCTCGGAGGCTCCCCAAGGCCTCACGGTGGAGTGGCCGAGAGGCGAGGCAACGGCCTGCAAAGCCGTGTACACGGGTTCAAATCCCGTCTCCACCTCCGGCCCGCGATGCGGGCCGATCCTCGGACGAGGGCGATTAGCTCAGTGGGAGAGCGCTTCCTTGACACGGAAGAGGTCACTGGTTCAATCCCAGTATCGCCCACCATCACCCCCCTCCGGAGAGGGGCTGCTCCCCGGGACGACGCCGCCAGGAGGACGAGGGCCGTTGCCTTGTCCGGGCGCCACGGCACTCTTCTGCCATGACCAGCGCCATGCTGCACGCCCGGCTGGACGCCTTCAACGCGCACGACCTCGACCGCATCATGAGCTTCTTCTGCGATGACTGCGTCTTCGAGTCGCCACGCGGGCCGGATCCGTGGGGAACGCGGTTCACCGGGCTCGAGCAGGTCCGGGCCGGGCTGGGGCAGAGATTCGCCGGACTGCCCGACGTCCACTACGCCGAGGACCAGCACTGGGCGTGCGGCGAGCACGCGGTGCTCGGGCCCTGCCCCCCGTCAGCGGTCCGGGGCAATCACCGGGGCCGAACGGCAGACCTGGCCACCCTCGTCCTGGTCCTGACGATGTTCGACGGCGGCCTCGGCCGGTACGCACGGCGAGCGTCCACGCACCAGGTGATCGGCCGCAGGTGGGCCTACGGTTGGCTCGTGGCCGAGAACGAGGTGCTCGAGTTCGCGGACGACGCCACCGGCTCGCGGGTTCCGCGGTCGGTCTACCACCGCGGCGAGGAGCCAGATCCGCTGTACACCCTGGCCAACGAGCGGACCTACCTGGCCTGGCTGCGGCTGGCGGTCACCCTGCTGGCCGCCGCGGTGGCCATCGACCGGCTGTTCCTGGATCACCCCTGGTTCGCCAGCCAGGCCCTGGCCCTGGCCCTGGTCGCCCTCGCCTTCGGCACCTGCGCGCTCGGGGTCCGGCGCTGGTGCGTCACCGAGCTCTCGCTGCGGCTGCGCAGACCGCTGCCGGGGTTCGGCGCCCCGCTGATCGGCGCCCTCGCCCTGGTGCTGATCGGCGCCGGCGTCGTCCTGCTGATCCTCACCCCCCGGTGACCGGTCCGGGAGACCAGCGCACCCCCCGGCTGTGGGGTCGCCAGCACCCGTTCGAGCGCAACCACCTGCAGCGGGCGCTGACCCTGCTCGGGCTGGCCGGCACGTTCGGGCTGTGCGGCACGCTGCTCGTCTACACCGACGTGGCCGGCGTGATCGGGATCTCGCTGGTCTGCGCCGGGCTGCTGCTCGGGCTGGCCGCCGTCTCCCGGTCGCGGTACGTGCGCGAGTCCCGGCTGGGGTTCGCCGCGCTGACCAGCCGCGACGGGCGGTTCGTCCTCGGCTCAGCGGCGGCCTTCGCCGTCGTCGGTCTGTACGTGCTGGAGCTGCTGCTGCGCTGATCCTCGGGGCGCCGCGCCGCGTCCTCGGGGAACTGGCCCGAACGGTACGGCGAGGCACACCAAGCCGAGCCCCGCGCTGCTCCGAACGAGTGACACCGGTGTGGTCACCGGCGGCCCGCGGACGTCGGTCCCCGAGCCGAGGACGTCTCGTTCAACACACGGCTGAGCCGTTGAGAGGCAGTCATGACCGATCAGAACCCCCCAGCTCCCCACCCCTGCCCCGACCGGGACGGCGCACCGGGGCGAGGCTCCCGGCGTACCTTCCTGGCCGGAGCCGGTGCCGGAGCCGGAGCACTCACCCTGGGCGGCCTCGCCCTGTCCCAGACTGGCGCCGCGGCGGCCGCCCGCGGCCCCTCGACGCAGTCCCCCGCCCAGCAAGCCGTGCCCTCGGGCGCGGTGGTGGCCTACATCGAGGACGCCAGCACCGGCCGGATCACGTTGCTGGCCGACGGCGACGAGGTCCTGGTCACCGACCACGCCCTGGCCGCCTCGATCGCCCGAAAGGCGCGGTGACCGACGTGTCCTCGCACCGAGAAGCCCCCGAGATCTCCAAGGACCCGGTCGCCGACAGCAGCGACCTGTACGCGTTCGTCAGCCCCGACCACCCCGACACGGTCACCCTGATCGCCAACTACGTGCCGCTGCAGGGCCCGGCCGGCGGGCCGAACTTCTTCGAGTTCGGGGAGGACGTGCGCTACGAGATCAACATCTCCAACTCCGGGCGCGCCACCGCGGACATCACCTACAGCTTCGAGTTCACCACCCAGGTCCGGAACCCGGGCAGCTTCCTCTACAACACCGGTCAGATCACCTCGCTGAACAGCCCGACGTTCAACCGGCGGCAGTTCTACACGGTCTACCGTTCGACCCCGCACGGGCGCACCGAGGTACTCGGCCGGAACCTGGCCAGCCCGCCGTGCAACATCGGGCCTCGGTCCACGCCCCACTACTCGGCCCTCGCCGCGTCGGCGGTGCACTCCCTGCCCGGTGGGCGCACGGTCTTCGCCGGGCAGCGGGCGGACGGGTTCTGGGTCGACCTGGGCGCCGTGTTCGACCTGCTCGACCTGCGCCCCTTCCAGAACCTGCACCTGATCCCGACCCCCGCAGCGGCCGGGGTCAACACGCTGGCCGAGCTCAACGTGCACAGCATCGCCCTGCAGGTGCCGATCTCCGACCTGACCCGCGACGGCCACCGGACCCGTGACCCGCTGGAGGAGGACGCCACGATCGGCGTGTGGACGACCGCGAGCCGGCGCAAGTCCTCGGTGTACGACTCCCACCGGCACTGCTGGACCGGGCACGGGCCGTGGCAGCAGGTCTCCCGGCTGGGCAACCCCCTGTTCAACGAGGTCATCGTCCCGATGGGGCTCAAGGACCGCTGGAACCGCTCCGACCCCGCTCGGGACGCCGACTACGCCGGCTACGTCCAGCACCCGGAGGTCGCCGCCCTGCTGCCGGTCCTCTACCCCGGGGTCTTCCCGCGCCTGTCCGCACTGAGGGCGGCACGGGCCGACCTGGTCGCGATCCTGCTGACCGGCATCCCGGCCGGGATCGTGTCCGGCTTCCAGAACTACACCGGGGCGACGCAGGCGGACATGCTCCGGCTGAACACGGCGATCAGGCCCTCGGCCAAGCCCGACCCGCTCGGCCTGGTCGGCGGGGACCTGGCCGGGTACCCCAACGGACGCAGGGTCACCGACAACGTGGTGGCCATCGAGCTGCGGGCCATCGCCGGCGCGACGTACCCGCTGGTGGCCAAGGGTTACACCCCGGACGGCGCGGCGGGCCTGCTCACCGACGGCTCGACGCCGCCGCAGTTCGGCGGCCACTTCCCGTACCTGGGGCTGCCCTACGACGGCTACCACCACCCGGCGGCCTGATGCGCCGGCATCCGGGCGGGCGCGGCGGCCACCACCACCGTGACCCTGTCGATCAGGACGGTCAGCCGCACGTGCACCAGCACGACGGACCCGGCGCCGACGGTGAGGCGGTCAACGCTCACGCGGGCCAGGGCGCCGTCCTGCTCGACATCGGCGAGGACGCCGGCGCCCTCGTCCTGTTCGCGCCGGCCCGGATGCTCGGCGCCGAGATCGAGATCAGCCCGGCGGGCCAGGACGGTCGACGGACCCACGTCGCCGTCCTGGCCCGGCCGGGTCCGGCCCAGCTGCACGCGGCGGTCTACCCCGGCCTGGGCGCGGGCGTCTGGAACGTGTGGCACCCGGACCGGGAGGAGGTCGCGCTGCGCGTCGAGCTCGTCGCCGGCCGGGTCAGCGAGGTGGCCTGGCCGGCCTGAACGCGGCAGGCGTGGTCTGGAGCCGGGACGCGGCAGGCCCGGCCTGCGGTGATCTCCACTCGTGCGGTCCCCCATCTTCGGCTAAGCCAGAGGTAGTTGACTCCTGGAGAAGGGTGACATCGTGGTGCAGTTCGCGGCTTCGGCATTCGTGCCGGTGGCTCTGGGCTTCTTCGGCCTGGGCACCGGATATCTGATCTGGGGGCTCGCCGAGCTGCTCGGCTTCCCGCCCCGGGACGAGCGCGTGGACCGTTCGCTCGGTACCTGGGGGATCTGGCTGCCGGGGATGTGCCAGGTGGTCACCGGACTGGTGCTGTGGGTGGGCCTGACCTGGATCCAGGTGTTCACCGACAAGGCGCTGTACATGGCGGCCGTGGCGTTCACCGCCTACGGCATCCACTGGCTCGCCCTTGGCTGGAACCGCTACCGGGGCAACGACCCGCGCCCCAACGGCGGGATGTCGATCGCCTTCACCATTCTCTCCGCGCTCGGTGCCGCCGTGTTCTTCCACGCCGGCGCCTGGGCGGTCGGGGTCCTGTTCCTCGGCCTGACCGCCGTCTACGTGGTCGACTTCTTCGTGGCCCTCGGCGTGGAGTCCTTCGAGCGTGTGCTGGGCGCCGTGCACCTGGTCACCGGTCTGTGGCTGATGTACCTGACCGTCGGGACCATCCTGGACATCACGATGGACCTGTCGCTGCCCGCAGGGTGACCGCAGGCCGGTGGGTCGTGGCGACGGCCCACCGGCCGACCCGGTCCGCGACCAGCACCAGCACCAGCACCAGCACCAGCACCAGCACCAGCACGATCAGAGCATCAGCAGGAACGAGACGCCCATCCCGGCGGCCATCACCGCGCTGACGGCGAGTACCCCTTGATGGACACCCCGGGTGGCCCGTAGCCGCCACCAGCCAGCGTTGTAGAGGCCGGCGGCCACGACGAAGACCAGCACGAGGGCGGCGTTGAGCACGACCCCTGCCTCACCCGCCCGCCCGGCCATGGCAGAGGCGGTGGCCCACACCCCCTCTGCGCCCGAAGCGGGCATCGTGCCGGCCAGCGGGGCGGCCATCGACTGACCCATCGACCCGCTCATCGACCCGGCCCCCGCCCCCCTCACCTGACCGACGGCCGGCGCGGTCATCGGCGCGGTCATCGGCGCGGCCATCAGCCAGGCCATCCACACCATGCTGGCCATCATCACGGCGTGGTACCCGAGCGCGGGCCGCCAGTCGTGCGACGTCGCGGGCAGGCCGCCCGGCGCGGACCAGGCGCGGGCGAGGTAGAACACGCAGCCCGCCCCGAACACGGCCGCCGAGGCACCGAACGGCACCGTGACCAGACCCGGCCACCACATGAGGACCATCGCCAGGCCCATCAGCAGGTGCAGGGCGTGCCCGAGGCGTGGCGCCCAGCCGCGGCTGCTCACCGTCCAGCGCAGGTGCGCCAGCACCGTCCCGGCGAAGACGACGCTCAGCAGCAGCCGCCATCCGAGACCGACATTCACGCGGCGTACTCTACAGACGGTAGAGCGGCCCACTTCTACGGCGTGTAGAAGAGGCTGCCGCTGGACGAGGGATCCGCGCCGACGGGGCGAGGAAAGGGATGGATGTGGTCGAGCGACGCTCCAGCGGCGCGCTGGAGGCGGCCGTGATGCGGCTGCTCTGGGACGCCGACGGCCCGCTGACCGCACGCGAGCTGCAGTCGCGGTTCGCCGCCCAGCCGGCCCCGCCGGCCCTGACCACCGTGCTCACCGTGCTCGAACGGCTGCGGACCAAGCACCGGGTCAGGCGGATCGAGTCCACCGACGGCCGGTTGACCTTCGCCGCCGCTCAGTCCGAGTCCCGGCACGCGGCCGAGACCATGGCTGCCGCGCTGCTGGCCGCCAGCGACCGCAGCGCGGCCCTGCTCCGGTTCGCCGGGGCGCTGGACCAGACCGACCTCGAGCTGCTGCGCCGGGCGGTCGGCCAGCCCGCCGCCGACCGGCCGGCCGAGCAGTGGTGAGCGGGATGGGCACGGTCCTGCTGTGGTGGTGCGCGGCCGCCGTCCTGGTCCTCGGCGCGCCGGCGGTGCTGCGCCGGGCCGTCTGGACCACCCGGGCACCACGCAGCGCCCTGGGCCTGTGGTGCGCGGTGTTCGTCGGTGGCCTGTTCTGCGCCCTGGTCGGGCTGGGGCACTGCGTCCTGCTGGCCACCGGGCGGGCGAGCGGCCCGGCCGGCGGCTCGGTCGCCGAGGTCACCGCCGGCTGGTGCTCCCTGGCGGTGCTGGGCGCCGCCGGCTCGCTGCTGGCCACCCGGTGGCAGCCGCTGGCCCTCGAGCGCCGCACCACCGGAGCCCTGCTGCGGATGCTGATCTCCTCGGCCGGCTACCGCCAGCAGGTGCGGGACGGAGTCGAGATCACCTTCGTGGACGGCGAGCGGCCAATGGTGCTGAGCCTGCCCGGCCGACCGCCCCGCGTCCTGCTCACCTCCCGGGTCGAGGACGAGCTCTCCCCCGCCGCGCTCGAGGCGGTGGTCGAGCACGAGCGGGCGCACCTGGGCCAGCGGCACCACTGGGTCACCGCGCTCACCGCGCTGAACGCGGCCTGCCTGCCCGCGCTGCTCGGCGCCCGCGAGTTCGACCGCGCCGCCCGGCTGCTGACCGAGCTGATCGCCGACGACTGCGCGAAGCGACGCTGCGGAACCGGCCCGCTGCGCGAGGCCCTGGACACCCTGGGTCGGCTCACCGAGGACCCGACCCTGCAGCTGCGCGCCCAGCGGCTGGCCGGACGGCAGCCGGCGGACGGCCTCGACCGGGTCGGCGCCGGCCACCCGGACACCGCCCCCGCGCCGTCGGCCCCGCCCCTCAGAGCGCCGGAGAGGATCGGATGAGGACCCTGCAGACCGCCCCCGCCCGCCGCCCGCAGCTGCCGCCCTCCCGACTGGCCGCCCTGGGCATGCCGGCGGTGCTGGTCGGAGTGCCGGTGGTGGCGGCCGTGGTCGCCGTCGTGCGGCTGGGTGCCGCTCCTTACCGCGCGATCGCCGACGACTACCCCGGCCTGACCACCTCGCTGGTCAGCGCCCTCGGCCGGAGCACCGTGCTGCTGGCCTCGTTGCTGGCCGTCGGCGCCCTGGTCTGTGCCCTGCTGCTGGTCCCGCGGCGCGGTCGACACCGGATGCAGCTGGCCGAGTTCGGGTTGCTGAGCGTCGTCCGGACGGCGGGGCTGGTCTGGCTGCTGGCCGCCGCCGCCCTGGTGCTCATCGACGCCGCGGACGTCAACGGTCAGCCGTTGACCCGGCTGCTGGAGCCACGCGGGCTCACCCTGGTCGAGGGCGCCTACCTGCCGCGGGCCTGGATCGTGACCGGCGTGTGCGCGGCGCTGGTGCTGGGCACCGCGACGCTCTCCCGGCGCTGGCCGGCCCTGGCCGCGACGCTGCCGGCGGCCGCGGTCGGGGTCCTCGCGCCGCTGATGGTCGAGCACGTGCTGGTCGGGCCGAACCACGACTTCGCCGGGGACGCCACGATCCTGCTGGTGCCAGCGGCCACCGCCTGGCTCGGCGCGACGGCCGTGCTCATCCTGTTCCCCGGGCATGTGTCGGTGGACGAAGGCGAGGGCGGTCCCTCCGCGGCCGGGGAACCGGCCTCGCGTGCCGTGCTGACCCGCCGCTACCGCCGGCTCTCGCTGGTCTGCTGGCCGGTGGTCACCATCGGCCAGGTCGTGGTGCTGCTGGTGGAGACCCAGGGGTCGAGCACCTTCGGCACCGCCACCGGGCAGGCGTTCGGCGTCCAGCTGCTGGTGCTGGCCGTGCTCGGCGGGCTCCTGCTCGCCGGCCGCCGGACACCCGCCGAGCGGGGGCCCTTCCCCGGCTGGCGGGCCGGCGTCGCCCTCGCCGGGGTGGCCGCCTACCTGGCCGCGGACGTGGTCCGTACCCGGATGCCCTCCCCGCAGTACTTCGTGCCGACCTCGATCGCCCAGAACTACCTGGGCTACGACGTGCCCGCCCCACCCAGCCCGGCCACCCTGGCCTGGGACTGGCGGCTGAACATCCTGTTCGCGGTGATGGCCGCCGCGGCGGTCGCCGCCTACCTGGTGGGCGTTCGGCTGCTGCACCGGCGCGGGGACCGCTGGCCGGTGGGCCGGACCGTGGCCTGGCTGGCGGGCTGGCTCGTGGTGGTGGTCACCACCTCCTCGGGGGTCGGCCGCTACTCCGGCGCCTCGTTCAGCGTGCACATGGCCCTGCACATGAGCCTGAACATGTTCGCCCCCGCCCTGCTCGTGCTCGGCGGGCCGATCACGCTGCTGCTGCGCGCCTCGGCCTCCCACCGCCGGGGCCGGCCCGCCGGGGTGCACGAGTGGGTCAACGCCCTGCTCGGGTGGCGGTTGACCCGCAGCCTGTACAACCCCCTGCACGCCCTGTTCAGCTACACGGCCTCCTACTACGTCCTCTACTTCTCCGACGTCTTCAACCAGGCCAGCCGTTACCACTGGGCGCACGAGGCGATGAACCTGGAGTTCCTGTTCGTCGGCTACCTGTTCTTCAGCCTGGTGATCGGGGTGGACACCCCGCCCCGGCCGCTGCCGCACCTGGCCAAGCTGGGGCTGGTGCTGGCCGCGATGCCCTTCCACGCCTTCTTCGGGGTCGCGGTGATGATGGGCGACACGGTGATCGCCGGTCAGTTCTACTCCTACCTGGCCTCCGGGGTGCCGTGGATCACCGACCTGCACCACGACCAGTACGTCGGCGGCGGCATCGCCTGGGCGGCCGGGGAGGTTCCCCTGCTGTTCGTGATGGTCGCCCTGCTGGTCCAGTGGGCCAAACAGGACTCCCGGCAGGCCAGACGGACCGACCGCCACCTGGACTCCGGTCTGGACGAGAGCTTCGAGGCCTACAACGCGATGCTGGCCAAGCTCGGCGCACGGGACGCCGCCCTGGAGGCCGGCCCGACCCGCGCCGGCGACGACACCCCTGGAGCGAGATGAGCACCACCGTGCCCGGACGGGCCACGCAGGCACCAGCCGCCGACCGGGAGGACCCGGCCGCGCAGGAGTACCTGGAGCTGAACGTGGGCGGGATGACCTGCGCGGCCTGCGCGGCGCGGGTGGAGAAGAAGCTGAACAAGCTGGACGGCGTGCGGGCCAGCGTCAACCTGGCCACCGAGCGGGCGGTCCTCACCGGGCTGCCGCCCGGCCGCGCCCAGCTGGCCGTGCAGGCGGTGGAGAAGGCTGGCTACACCGCGGCGGTCCGCGACACCCAGGACGACACCTGGACGGCGCGGGCCACCTCCGTGCGGCTGGCCACCCTGCGCCACCGGTTGACGGTCGCCGCGCTGCTCACCGTGCCGCTGTGCGACCTGACCATCCTGCTCGCCCTGGTGCCGGGCTGGCGGTTCCCCGGCTGGCAGGAGCTGTGCATCCTGCTCGCCGTGCCGGTCGTCACCTGGGCGGCCTGGCCCTTCCACCGGGTCACCCTGGCCAACCTGCGGCACGGCGGGATGAGCATGGACACCCTGGTCTCGCTGGGGGCGGTGATCTCCTTCGGCTGGGCGCTGTGGACGATGACGTTCGACCGCTCGACCACGCCCGGCTACTGGCTCGGTTTCGGCAGCACCCCGGCCGGGGCGGACGCCCTCTACCTGGACGTGGCCGCCGGGATGGTCACCTTCCAGCTGGCCGGGCGCTACTTCGAGACCCGCTCCCGGCGCGGCGCCGGTGACGTGCTGCAGGCTCTGAGCCGGCTGGCCGCCCGTCGGGCGGTGGTGCTGCGCGAGGGTCAGGAGCACGTGGTGGCGGTGGACCAGCTCGCCGTCGGGGACCTGTTCGTGGTCCGGCCTGGGGAACGGCTGCCGGCCGACGGCGTGGTCACCCAGGGACGCTCCAGTCTGGACACCAGTGCGATGACCGGGGAGTCGCTGCCGGTCCAGGCCGGCCCGGGGGACGGCGTGATCGGCGGCACGGTGTCGGTGGACGGGCGCCTGGTGGTGCGGGCCGAGGCGGTCGGCGGGCACACCCGGCTGGCTCAGATGGCCGCGCTGGCCGACGACGCCCAGCGGCACAAGGCCGCCGTCCAGCGGTTCGCCGACCGGGTCTCGGCCGTGTTCGTGCCCAGCATCCTGACCCTGGCGGTGCTGGTCACCGCAGCCTGGCTGCTGGCCGGGGCCAGCTCGGGGGCCGCGGTCGGCAACGGGATCGCCGTCCTGATCATCGCCTGCCCCTGCGCGCTCGGGCTGGCCACGCCGACCGCGCTGATGGTCGGCATCGGCCGCGGCTCCCAGCTCGGCATCCTGATCAAGAGCCACGACGCGCTGGAGGCCAGCGGGGTGCTCGACACCGTGGTGCTGGACAAGACCGGCACCGTAACCACCGGGGAGATGACGGTCTGCGACGTCGTCCCGCTGGAGGGCGCCGACCGGCGGGAGGTGCTGCGGCTGGCGGCCGCCGTCGAGGCCGGTTCGGAGCACGCGGTGGCGGCCGGGGTGCTGCGGGCAGCCCGCGCCGAGCAGGTGGGGCTGACCGCGGCGCAGGACTTCACCGCGCTGCCCGGGCTGGGCGCCCAGGCCGAGGTGGAGGGCCGGCAGGTGCTGGTCGGCAACCCGGCCCTGCTGGCCGAGCGCGGGGTGCCGGTCACCGGCGGTGCGGCCGAGCTGGACCGGTTGACCCGGACCGGGCGGACCGTCGTCATGCTGGCCGTCGACGGCCGGCTGTGCGGCCTGATCGCGGTCGGGGACACGGTCAAGCCCTCGGCCCGGCCGACGGTCGAACGGCTGCGTGCGCTGGGGCTGCGCACCGTGCTGCTGACCGGCGACGGCGCGCAGGCGGCGCAGGCGGTCGGCGCGGCGATCGGGGTGGACGAAGTGGTGGCCGGGGTGCTGCCGGCCGACAAGGCGGCGGCGGTGCGGGGCCTGCAGGGCGGTGGCCGGCGAGTGGCGATGGTCGGCGACGGCGTCAACGACTCGGCCGCCCTGGCCACCGCCGACCTGGGGATCGCCGTCGTCCGGGGCAGCGACCTGGCCCTGAAGGCGGCCGACGTGATCCTGGTCCGGGAGGACCTGCGCGCCATCGTCGACGCCGTCCAGCTCTCCCGGCGGACCCTGCGCACGATCCGGGTGAACCTGCTGTGGGCCTTCGGCTACAACCTGGCGGCGGTGCCGATCGCCGCGGCCGGCCTGCTGAACCCGCTGATCGCCGCCGCCGCGATGTCGCTGTCCTCCACCCTGGTCGTCTCCAACAGCCAGCGGCTGCGGGAGTTCACTCCCTTCGCCGGCGACCAGGACGACCAGGACGACCAGGACGACCAGGACGACCAGGACGACCAGGACGACCAGGACGAGGGACTCACTCCGGCACCGGCGTGATCGCCCGGTGCGTCGGGACGGCGTTGTCCCGGCGCGCCCGCAGCCGGCTCGGGGTGGGGTACAGCTCGTCGATCGTGGCGTTCAGCGCGGCCCCGATCAGCACCGCGATGGCCAGGAAGTACAGCCAGATCAACATCACGATCGGCGCCGCCAGCGGCCCGTAGATCGAGGTCGAGTCCCCCACCGAGGCGGCGATCACCATCCGCAGCACGAAGCTGCTCAGCACCCAGATCACGAAGGCCAGCAGGGCACCGGGCAGGTCCCGCCGCCACGGCGAACGGACCGGGGTGGCGATGTGGTACAGCGAGGTGAGCCCGATCAGGGCGAGGACGATCAGCGCCGGCCAGTAGGCCAGCTGCAGCACCTGCGCCGCCCACGGCAGCACCGTCCGGCGGACCAGCTCGTCCAGCAGCCCCGGGCCGATCAGCACCAGCGGGATGACCACGATGCCCAGCAGCAGGGAGAGCAGGTACAGCGACAGG
The DNA here is from genome assembly GCA_963821825.1 of uncultured Actinomycetota bacterium. Taxonomy (GTDB): domain Bacteria; phylum Actinomycetota; class Actinomycetes; order Actinomycetales; family Kineosporiaceae; genus CAWGFD01. The sequence goes on along the minus strand of CAWGFD010000002.1, from coordinate 2,087,158 downwards.
GACAGCACCCGGGTCCGGACGATCCCCCGCCGGCCGCCCAGCCCGTACATGATCGAGATGGTGTCCACGTAGACGTTCAGAGACCGTGAGCCGGACCACACCGACAGCGCGAAGCCGATCGAGACGAACTCGATCCGCCCGCCCTTGGTCACCTCGTCGAAGGTGGGCAGGATCACCGAGCTGACGGCGTCGGGGGTGAGCACGGCCGCCGCCAGCTGGCTGATCCGCTGCTTGAGGTCGGACAGCACGTCCGCGCCGATCAGCTGCCCGGCGTAGCCGACGCTGGCCACCAGTCCCAGGACCAGCGGCGGCAGCGAGAGCAGGGCGAAGAAGCCCGCCTCGGCGGCCAGTCCGGTGACCCGGTAGCGCAGGCAGACCCGGACCGTGCCCGCCACCAGCCGCCAGAGCAGCATCAGCGCCGACGGCGCCCTCACCGAGATCGCCGTCCGCCGGTCCGCCACAGCCTGCCGCAGCGGGCGGGGCGGCTGCTCCTGCGCCCGGCTGTCGGAGACCACCGGGACACGGTAGCGACCTCGCGGCCCCGACCCGGGCAGGCCACGCGGGCCGCCGCCGGTTGGGCGGAAGGGGCCGGAACCGGGAGAATGCTGTGCGGTCGGCCTCGCGGACGGCCGGACGACGTCGACACGAGCATGGGAGACCCATGGAGATCTGGCCCGGTACGCCTTACCCCCTCGGGGCCACGTTCGACGGGGCAGGGACGAACTTCGCCCTCTTCTCCGAGGCCGCCGAGCGGGTCGAGCTCTGCCTGATCGACGACGACGGGGCCGAGACCCGGGTACCGGTGAGCGAGGTCGACGGCTTCGTCTGGCACGCCTACCTGCCCCGGGTGGTCCCCGGCCAGCGGTACGGGTTCCGGGTGCACGGGCCCTACGACCCCGACAACGGCAACCGGTGCAACCCCGCCAAGCTGCTGCTCGACCCCTACGCCAAGGCCATCGAGGGCCAGATCGACGGCGACGAGTCCCTGTTCTCCTACACCTTCGAGGACCCGGACACCTTCAACGACCAGGACTCCCTGGCGCACACCATGCTCTCGGTGGTCATCAACCCGTTCTTCGACTGGGGCAACGACCGGCCGCCGCGCCGGGAGTACCACGAGACGGTCATCTACGAGGCGCACGTCAAGGGCCTGTCGATGACCCATCCCGGTGTGCCGGACGACATCCGGGGCACCTACGCGGCGATCGGCCACCCGAGCATCATCCAGCACCTGACCGACCTGGGGGTGACCGCCCTGGAGCTGATGCCGATCCACCAGTTCGTCCAGGACACCACGCTGGTCGACCAGGGGCTGGCCAACTACTGGGGCTACAACACGATCGGCTTCTTCGCCCCGCACAACGCCTACTCCTCGGCCGGCCAGCGCGGCCAGCAGGTCCAGGAGTTCAAGGCGATGGTGCGGGCCCTGCACGAGGCCGACATCGAGGTCATCCTGGACGTGGTCTACAACCACACCGCCGAGGGCAACCACCTCGGGCCGACGCTGTGCTTCCGCGGCATCGACAACGCCGCCTACTACCGGCTGGTGGACGAGGACCGCAGCCACTACTACGACACCACGGGCACCGGCAACAGCCTGCTGATGCGCCACCCGCACGTGCTGCAGCTGATCATGGACTCGCTGCGGTACTGGGTGACCGACATGCACGTCGACGGGTTCCGCTTCGACCTCGCCGCCACGCTCGCCCGCCAGTTCCACGAGGTGGACCGGCTCTCCGCGTTCTTCGACATCGTCCAGCAGGACCCGATCATCTCCCAGGTCAAGCTGATCGCCGAGCCGTGGGACATCGGGGACGGCGGTTACCAGGTCGGCAACTTCCCGCCGCTGTGGACGGAGTGGAACGGCAAGTACCGCGACACCGTCCGCGACTTCTGGCGCGGGGAGCCCTCGACGCTGGCCGAGTTCGGCTCGCGGATCACCGGCAGCAGCGACCTCTACCAGGGGGATGGCCGGCACCCGATCGCCAGCGTCAACTTCGTCACCGCGCACGACGGTTTCACCATGCGGGACCTGGTCTCCTACAACGGGAAGCACAACGAGGCCAACGGCGAGGGGAACAACGACGGGGAGAGCCACAACCGGTCCTGGAACTGCGGGGCGGAGGGTGAGACCCAGGACCCGGCGGTGCTGGAGCTGCGCGAACGCCAGCAGCGCAACTTCCTGGCCACCCTGCTGCTGTCCCAGGGCGTGCCGATGATCGCGCACGGGGACGAGCTCGGCCGCTCCCAGGGCGGCAACAACAACGTCTACTGCCAGGACAACGAGATCGCCTGGATCGACTGGAACCTGCAGCCCTGGCAGCACGAGCTCAACGGGTTCACGGCCCGGCTGGTCAGGCTCCGGAGGGACCACCCGGTCTTCCGCCGCCGGCGGTTCTTCAAGGGCAGCGCCAAGGAGGGCGGCCAGAGCGAGATCGGCGACATCGCCTGGTTCACCCCGGCCGCCAGCGTGATGACCCACGAGGACTGGTCCAACGGCAACGCCAAGTCCGTGATGATCTTCCTCAACGGTCAGCGGCTGCTGGCCCCGGACAAGCGCGGCCAGCGGGTGCTGGACGACTCGTTCCTGCTGCTGTTCAACGCCCACTACGAGAAGCTCGACTTCACCCTGCCCGGCAAGGAGTACGGCGGGTGGTGGTCGGTCCAGCTGGACACCGCCGACCCGCAGACCCAGGACGGGGACGCCTACCAGCCCGGCGACGTGGTGAGCGTGCAGCCCCGGTCGACGGTGCTGCTGATGTGCCCGATGGACGCCGACGCCTCCAGCGCCTACACCTCGGCGGCGACCGGGGGCATCTCGGTGCCCTCCGCGGCCCGGGCCAGCAACGAGCCGCTGGCCCGTCCGCAGACCGAGGACCCGGTCCCGCCGCCGCGCCCGGCCCGCCGGGCCGGTGACCAGCGCCCCGGGGTGCATGGCGACGGTGAACGCCGATGACGCCGGACCCCCAGCCCGGCGTCCAGGCCCGACCGAGCCGGGCCGCCACCACGCCGATCTCCACCTACCGGTTCCAGGTCCGTCCCTCGTTCGGTTTCGACCGGGTCGGTGCCCTGGCCGGCTACCTGGCCGACCTGGGAGTGGGGCACGCCTACCTGTCGCCGGTACTGATGCCCTCCCCGGGCAGCGAGCACGGCTACGACGTGGTCGACCACGCGCGGCTGAACCCCGAGGCGGGCGGGCAGGCGGTGTTTGCGGCGATGGTCAGCGCCCTGCACGAGCGGGGGCTGGGCGCCGTGGCGGACGTGGTGCCCAACCACATGGCGGTACCCACCCCGGTCAGCCTGAACGCGGCGCTGTGGTCGGTGCTGCGGGACGGACCGGGTTCTCCCTACGCGCGCTGGTTCGACGTCGACTGGTCGGTGCCCTCGCACGCCCTGCTGATGGCCGTGCTGGGTGACCGGATCGGCACCGTGCTGCAGGCCGGCGAGCTGACCGTGGACAGCAGCGGCCCCGAGCCCGTGCTGCGCTACTACGACCACGTCTTCCCGGTCCGGCCGGGCACCGCCGACCTGCCGCTGGAGGAGCTCGTCGACCGGCAGTGGTACCGCCTGGCCTGGTGGCGGGTCGCCGACGACGAGCTGAACTACCGCAGGTTCTTCGACGTCGACACCCTCGCCGCCGTCCGGGTCGAGGACCCGGAGGTCTTCGACGCCACCCATGCCCTGCTGCTCCAGCTGGTCCGCGACGGCTCGCTGGACGGGCTGCGGATCGACCACCCCGACGGCCTGGCCGACCCGCGTGGGTACCTGCGCCGGCTGGCCGAGACCACCGGGGGCGCCTGGGTGGTGGTCGAGAAGATCCTCGAGGGCAGCGAGCAGCTGCCCGAGGACTGGCCGTGCGCCGGGACGACGGGCTACGACGCGCTGCTGCGGGTCGGCGGCCTGTTCGTCGACCCGGCCGGCTCGGGTCCGCTGACCTCCCTGCTGACCGAGGTCAGCGACTCCCCCGGCGACTTCGCCCACGTGGTGGAGCAGGCCAAGCGGGATGTGGTCGAGCGCGGTCTCTACGCCGAGGTCACCCACCTGGTCGACCTGCTGGTGCAGATCTGCACCGAGGACATCGCCCTGCGCGACCATCCCCGTCGGTCGCTGGAGTCGGCCCTCGTCGAGCTGCTGGTGGCCTTCCCCCGCTACCGCGCCTACGTCGTCCCCGGCGAGCCCGCGCCGCCGGAACAGGCCGAGGTCGTCCAGGAGGCCGCGCAGGTCGCCCGCCAGCGGCTGCCGGAGGAGGCCCACGACGCGCTGGACGTCGTCGTGGACCTGGTCCTGGGCCGGCCGGTGGGGCGCGGCCCGGTCGGCGGCCGGGACGAGGCCTGGCGGCAGGAGCTCATCGTCCGGTTCCAGCAGACCTGCGGCCCGGTGATGGCCAAGGGGGTGGAGGACACCGCGTTCTACCGCTGGCACCGGCTGGTGGCCCTGAACGAGGTGGGTGGGGACCCGGAACGGTTCGGGATCAGCCCGGAGGAGTTCCACGCCTATGCCCACGACCGGCAGCGTGACTGGCCGGCCACCATGACCACGCTCAGCACCCATGACACCAAGCGGTCGGAGGACGTGCGGGCCAGGCTGTTCCCGCTCTCGGAGCTGACCACGGAGTGGAGCGAGGCGGTCCGCTCCTGGAACGAGGCCTCTGCCCCGCACCGCTCCTCCTCCGGATGGCCGGACGGCGCCACCGCCTACCTGGTCTGGCAGATCCTGGTCGGCACCTGGGACGGGGGGCCGCTGGCGGCGGACCGGCTCACCGACTATCTGTCCAAGGCCACCCGCGAGGCCAAGCTGCACACCACCTGGACCTCCCCTGACCCGGTCTACGACGAGGCGGTGCACGCGTTCGCGACCGGCGTGCTGGCCGACACCGAGCTGATGGCCTCGGTCGGCGAGTTCTGCCAGACCCTGGCGCCCTACGCGCGGATCGCGGTGCTGGGCCAGAAGCTGGTCCAGCTCACGATGCCCGGCATCCCGGACGTCTACCAGGGCTGCGAGCTGGTCGACCTGTCGCTGGTCGACCCGGACAACCGCCGCGACGTCGACTTCGCCGCCCGGCAGGCCGCCCTGCGCGACCTGGACGCCGGCCGGCCGCCGAGCTCGCTGTCCCAGGAGAAGCTGCTGGTCACCGCCACGGCGCTCCGCCTGCGCCGGACCCATCCGCAGGTGTTCGGGCTGGGCTCCAGCTACGCACCGGTGCCGACCACGACCGGTAACGCGCTGGCCTTCGCCCGGGGCCGCGACGGCGAGGAGCCGCTCGTGGTGGTGGTGGCCACCCGGCTCGCCCGGTCGCTGGAACGGCTCGGCGGGTGGGGCAGCCACACCCTCACCCTGCCCGAGGGGCGCTGGCGCAACCTGCTCGGCGAGCAGCAGGTGGACGGCGGGTCGGTGCAGGTCGCCGACCTGCTCGGCCGGCTACCGGTCGCTCTGCTGCTGCGTGAGGAGCCCGGCACCGGCAGGGTGGGCCCGTGAACCGCTTCCAGGTCTGGGCCCCGGACGCCGAACAGCTGACCCTGGTCCTGCCGGGCTCCGGCCAGGAGCACCCGATGCAGCGCGCCGAGCAAGGGTGGTGGGCGCTGGAGGTCGAGCAGGCCGGGCACGGCACGGACTACGCCTACCGGGTCGACGGCGGCGAGGCGTTGCCCGACCCCCGCTCACCCTGGCAGCCGGACGGGGTGGACGGGCCCTCCCGGGTCTTCGACGCCGGCCGTCACGAGTGGGCCGACCAGGACTGGGCCGGGCGCGACGTGCGTGGCAGCGTCGTCTACGAGCTGCACATCGGCACGTTCACCCCCGAGGGCACCCTCGCCTCGGCCCAGGAGCGGCTCGCCGAGCTGGTCGACCTCGGGGTGGACATGGTCGAGCTGATGCCGGTGGCCGCCTTCGACGGCCGCTGGGGCTGGGGGTATGACGGGGTCGACCTCTACGCCGTGCACGCCGCCTACGGCGGACCCGCTGCCCTGCAGGAGTTCGTGGACGCCTGCCACCGCGCCGGCCTGGGTGTCGTGCTGGATGTCGTCTACAACCATCTCGGCCCCTCCGGCAACCACCTGCACGCCTTCGGCCCCTACTTCACCGACAAGCACCACACGCCCTGGGGCCAGGCCGTCAACCTGGACGACGAGGGCAGCGAGCAGGTCCGGCGCTGGATCGTCGACAACGCGCTGCGCTGGCTGGCCGACTTCCACGTCGACGCGCTGCGGCTGGACGCCGTGCACGCCCTGCAGGACTCCTCCGACCGGCACCTGCTGGCCCAGCTGTCCGACGAGGTCGCGCAGCTGTCCGCCCGGTCGGGCCGGCCGCTGTCCCTGGTGGCCGAGAGCGACCTGAACGACCCGGCGATGGTCGAGCCCACCTCCGGCGGCGGCCTGGGGATGACCGCCCAGTGGAGCGATGACTTCCACCACGCCCTGCACGTCACGGTGACCGGTGAGACGCAGGGCTACTACGCCGACTTCGCCGGTCTGGACGTGCTCTCCCGTACCCTGACCGAGGTCTTCCGGCACGCCGGGGACTGGTCGGCCTTCCGTGAGAAGGTCTGGGGCGCACCGGTGGACCGCACCCGGCACCGCGGGCACGCCTTCCTGGGCTACCTGCAGGACCACGACCAGGTCGGCAACCGTGCGGTCGGGGACCGGATCACCGCGACGGTGCCGCTGGGCCGGGCGGCGGCCGGCGCGGCCCTGGTGCTGACCTCGCCGTTCACCCCGATGCTGTTCATGGGTGAGGAGTGGGCGGCCTCCACGCCGTGGCAGTACTTCACCGACTTCCCCGACCCCGAGCTGGGCGCGGCGGTCAGCCGGGGCCGGCGCGGGGAGTTCGCCGACCACGGCTGGAAGGCCGAGGACGTGCCGGACCCGCAGGACGAGGCGACCCGGCTGGCCTCGGTGCTGCGCTGGAGCGAGCGGGAGGAGGGTGAGCACGCCCGGATGCTGGACTGGTACCGCGCGCTGCTGGCCACCCGGCGCGCCGAGCCGGACCTGCTGGCCGACGACCTGTCCGAGGTCACCGTCAGCACCGGGCCGGACTGGCTGGTGGTGCACCGGCGCAGCGTCGAGGTGCTGGTCAACCTGGCCGGGGGGCCCGCCCTGCTGCCCGGTCCGCACGACGCGCAGGTGCTGCTGGCCTGGGACGGGGTGGACCGCCGCCCCGACGGCTGGCGGCTGCCCGGCAACTCCGCGGTGCTGCTGAAGCGGGTCTGAACCGGTCAGGCCGGCAGCGGATCTGAGCCGCTCAGGCCGGCCGCGGGTCTGAGCCGCTCAGCCCCCTCACGGCGTCTCCCCGGCCAGCACGCCCTGGCCCTGCCGGGCCAGGGCGGTCAGCCGGGACATCGCCCGGCGGTACTTCTTGCGGTAGCCGCCGCGCAGCATCTCGGCGGAGAACAACGCGTCCAGTGGCTGCCCGGAGGCCAGCAACGGCAGGTCCCGGTCGTACATCCGGTCGGCCAGCACGACCAGCCGCAGCGCCACCGACTGGTCGGTGACGGTCCTGACCCCGGTCAGCCCGACCGCCGTGACGCCGTCCAGCAGCGCCCCGTACCGGCTCGGGTGCAGCCGGCCGAGCGCCCCGACCAGCCGCTCGAAGGCGTCCACGGTGGCGCCCGGACTGGTCCGGGCGAAGCGCTCGACCTGCTCGTCGGCCATCGGCGGCGGCGGTTCGGCCATCCCCCGGTGCCGGTAGTCCTCCCCCTCGATCCGGACCACCTCGAAGTGCTGGGCGACGGCCTGGATCTCCCGAACGAAGTCCTCCGCGGCGAACCGCCCCTCGCCCAGCGCCTCCGGCAGGGTGTTCGAGGTGGCCGCCAGCCGGACGCCGGCCTCGACCAGCTCCCGCATCAACCGGGCCATCAGCACGGTGTCGCCGGGGTCGTCGAGCTCGAACTCGTCGATGCAGACCAGGGTGAACCCGGACAGCGCCCGCACGGTGCCGGCGAAGCCCAACGCCCCCACCAGGTTGGTGAACTCCACGAAGGTGCCGTAGGCCGCCGGGCCGGGCACCGCGTGCCACAGCGAGGCCAGCAGGTGGGTCTTACCGACTCCGTAGCCGCCGTCGAGGTACACCCCCGGCCGCGGACCGGGCCCCCCGCGCCCGGTCAGCCGGGCCAGCAGGCCGCCCGGTCGCCCGGGGCGCCCGACCGTGGCGGCGAACCTTTCCAGCACCCGCACCGCCTCGGCCTGGCTGGGCCGGGCGGGGTCGGGCTGGTAGCTGGCGAAGCGGACACCGGCGAACCGCGGCGGCGGAGCCAGCTCCGACAGCAGCCGGTCCGGGCTGACCTCGGGGCGGCGCCCGGCCAGCTGCGCAGGCCCGGACGGGGCGCTCTGCTGGTTCATCGCCGCCAGCCTAAGGTAGTGCCGGGGCAGCCCAGCCCCCGGGCCGGATCAACCGATCCGGGCCCGGACCCGGTACCCGGAGGAAGCACTGTGAGCGTCGCCGTCGACCCCGACCCGCGCCTGGCCGAGTACGCCCATCCTGAGCGTCTGGTCACCACCGAATGGCTGGCCGCCCACCTGGGTGAGCCGGGGCTGGTCGTCGTGGAGTCCGACGAGGACGTCCTGCTCTACGAGACCGGCCACATCCCCGGTTCGGTGAAGGTGGACTGGCACACCGACCTGAACGACCAGACCGTGCGGGACTACCTGGACGGTGCCGCGTTCGCCGAGCTGATGGCGGCCAAGGGCATCTCCCGCCAGGACACCATCGTCGTCTACGGCGACAAGAGCAACTGGTGGGCCGCCTACGCGCTGTGGGTGTTCACCCTGTTCGGCCACCCCGACGTGCGGCTGCTGGACGGCGGCCGGGCGGCCTGGGCCGCGGAGGGCCGGCCGATGACCACCGACGCCACGCAGCGCCCGCGCGGGGACTACCCGGTGGTGGAGCGGGTGGACGCCCCGATCCGGGCCTACCTGGACGACGTCCGCTCGCACCTGGGCGAAGGCCCCCTGGTCGACGTGCGCTCACCGCAGGAGTACACCGGCGAGCGCACGCACATGCCCGACTACCCCGAGGAAGGGGCGCTGCGCGGCGGGCACATCCCCAGCGCGGTGAGCATCCCCTGGGCCCGGGCGGCCGCCGAGGACGGCCGGTTCCGCAGCCGGACCGAGCTGGAGGCGATCTACCAGCAGGAGAAGGGACTGTCCCCCGACCAGGAGGTGGTGGCGTACTGCCGGATCGGGGAGCGGTCCAGCCATACCTGGTTCGTGCTGACCCACCTGCTCGGGTTCGAGAAGGTCCGCAACTACGACGGCTCCTGGACCGAGTGGGGCAACACCGTCCGGGTGCCCATCGTGCAGGGCGAGGACCCCGGGCAGGCCCCGGGCGGCGGGCGATGACCGCGCCGGCGCCGACCGCGGACCTGCCACCGGCACTGGCCGAGATCGTCGAGGACTTCCAGGCGATGTCGGAGCGGGACCGGCTGCAGCTGCTGCTGGACTTCAGCCGCGAGCTGCCGGCGCTGCCGGCCCACCTGGCCGCCGACCACGAGCGGATGGAGCCGGTGCCGGAGTGCCAGTCACCGCTGTTCCTGCTCGTGGAGCTGGACGAGCCCGACGGCGTGGTGCACCTGCACTTCGACGCGCCGCCGGAGGCGCCCACCACCCGCGGCTTCGCGGGAATCCTGCGGGAGGGCCTGGAGGGCCTGAACGCCGAGCAGGTGCTCGCCGTCCCGGACGACGTGCCGGGACGGCTCGGGCTGCGGGCCGCGGTCAGCCCGCTGCGGCTGAACGGGATGGCCGCGATGCTGACCCGGATCAAGCGCCAGGTGCGGGAGAAGTCCAGGCCCGCCGGGTGAGCCAGCTGCGGCTGCTGCTGCCCGGTCCGGCCGAGGTGGGCGACCTGGAGGGCAACCGCTCCGAGGCGCTGCAGGCGCTGGCCGACCTGTACGCCTACCCCTCCCCGGTGCCGCCCACCGGGTGGGTCCGGGCCTCGATGGTCGCCACCGTGGACGGCTCCGCGGCCGGCCCGGACGGTCGGTCGGAGTCGATCTCCAGCCCGGCGGACCGGGCGGTGTTCACGGTGCTGCGGGCCCTGGCCGACGTGGTGCTGGTCGGGGCGGGCACCGCCCGGGCCGAGCGGTACCGGCTGCCGGTGCCCAACCCCGAGTTCACCGACCGGCGCCGGGACGCCGGTCAGGCCGCCGCACCGGTGCTGGCCCTGGTCACCGTCTCCGGCTCGGTGCCCGACCCGCAGTCCCTGTTCGCGCCGGGGGCGCCGACCCTGCTGGTCACCTGCGCCGGCGCCGACGTGGCCAGCCTGCGCGCCCGGTTCGGCGCCGGACGGGTCGTGGTGGCGGGCGAGCGCGACGTCGACCCGGCGCTGGCCGTCGCCCAGCTCGCCGGCCGCGGACTGACCCGCGTGCTGCTCGAGGGCGGCCCCACCCTGCTCGGCGCCGCGATGGCCGACGGACGGCTGGACGAGCTGTGCCTGACCACCACGCCCACCCTGGCCGCCGGTCAGGGCCCGCGGATCGCCCACGGCCTGCCGGCGGGCCGCCGGCTGCGGCTGGGTCACCTGGTCGAGGCGGACGGCAGCCTGCTCACCCGCTGGGTCGCCGTCCCCACCGGTCGCACCTGAGACACGTCGGGGCACCGCGGCGACACGTCGGGGCACCGCGGCGTGACCGGCCGGCCCCCCCGGCCGGTCCCGCCGCCGGACTCACAGCCGGAGCAGGAAGCGGGCCACCGCGGTGTCCCAGCCCTCGGGGTCGACGTTCCACTCCCGGGTGTGCGCGGCCCCCCGGGAGGGCACGAAGGTGACGATGTCGGGGCGCGCCTCGGCCAGCCGCCGGGAGGGCCCGGACGGCACGAAGTCGTCGTCGTCGCTGTGGATCAGCAGCACCGGCAGCCTCAGCTCGCTGGCCCGGGTGACCCAGTCCATCCGGTCCAGCGACAGCGGCGCGTCCAGCCCCGCGAACCGGCGGGCCTGCGGGTGCTCCAGCACCGCCTGGCCGAGCCGGCCGACCGGCTGCGGCAGCCGGTTCAGCCGGGCGTGGTGGGCCAGCACGTCCCGCCAGTCCACGACCGGGGCGTCCAGCACCAGCGCCCGCACCCGGTCCGCGCTCCAGGACCGGGCCACGTACTGCAGCACGATCGCCCCGCCCATCGACCAGCCGAGCAGCACGACGTCCTTGGCGCCCTGAGCCAGCGCGTGCAGCACCGCCTGCTCCAGGTCCACCCACTCGGCGTCGCCGAGGTGGTAGCTGCCGGAGGCGCCGTTCGGGGCCCAGGAGTCGTTGCGGTAGCTGATCACCAGCGAGGTGAAGCCCAGCCGGTGCAGCAGCGGCAGGGCCCGCAGGCACTCCTCGCGGCTCGCCCCCCGGCCGTGCACCAGGACCGCCCAGGTCTCCCGGGGCGGGACCCCGGGCGCCGGGGGCACCACCCAGGCCGGCATGTCCCCGCGCTCGGTGCTCACCCCGACCTCGGTGAAGGACAGCCCGAGGGCCGAGGCCGGGGTGCCGGCGAAGTAGTACTGGTTCCAGCGCGCCGGGCCCTCCTTCAGGCGGCCGTTGTCCACGGCGACCAGCTCGCGGGTCACCGACCGGGCGTGCGCGTCGTGGTCGATCACCGGACCGACCCGGGCGTGACCCTCACCGCCATCCAGCCACAGGCCGTAGCGGCCGGGGGCCAGCGTGTCCGGGGTCTCCCGGAAGGTGATCGTGCCGGCCCCCACCGCCAGGACCTGCACGTCGTCAGGCTTGCGCTCGGTGGGCGAGACGATCCGCCGGGCGAAGTAGGCCGCCGCGCCGGTCACCGCGATCCCGGTGGCCACCACCGAGGCGGCCGTGGTGATGGCGCTGGCCAGCGCCGCCTTGCGCGAGCGCCGGGCGCCGTCCGGGTCGACGGATCGCGCCCGGCGGGAGGATCGCAGTGGTGACATGAGGCCAGTCTGCCCACCCCGGCCCTCCGGCGCGACGCTCGGGCGGTCGGCGTGCCCGCACCGGCCCGGCGGCGCGGCACCGAGCCGGCCGCATAGGCTGCCCGGACCGTCCCGCCGCCCTGGAGGCCCGCTGTGCCCGTGTCCATCGCCCTGCTCACCGAGGTCGCCCTGACCGCGCGGGACGCCGCCCGGATCGTCGCGCTGCACGCCGACCAGGACTGCCGCTTCCACGTCCTGGTGCCCGAGGACACCGACCGCCCGGTGCTCGCGGCGGTGCTGGACCACCTCAGCCTGCTGGAGCTGCGCAAGGCGGTCGAGGCGCTGCGGCACCACGAGGCGCAGGACGCCGCCACCGCCGAGCAGACCATGACCACCTCGGTGGCCCAGCTGCAGTCGGTCGGCGCCTTCGCCGAGGGCGAGATCGTCAGCGGCGACCCGGTGGACGCGCTCTCCGCGCTGCTGGCCCGGATGCCGGCCGACGAGGTCGTCGTGGTCACCCGGCCGCACGCGGTGGAGGACACCTTCCACACCGACTGGGCCTCCACCGCGCGCGAGGAGCTGGGCATCCCGGTGCTGCACGTCTACGCCGGCTCCAGCTGGCTGGGCTGACCCGCCGGTTCACGCGCTGACCGGCCTCTCGCCGGCTCCGCGGGCATGATCGACACGCGGAGCGCCCCGGCACGGGCGAGGTTGGGGAGGGACAGGCGATCACGACCGGCGCAGGACGCCGATACCGTTGAGGAGGCCCCCATGGATCTCGCCTTCGTCAAGCCGCTCACCGACCACAAGGGCCCGTTCGCGACCCTCTGCCTGGACGTCAGCCGGGACACCGAGGCCGGCTCGACGCAGGTCGAGCTGCGGGTCCGCGAGCTGGCGGACCGGCTGGCCGAGCTGGGCGCCCCGCAGGGCGTGCGGGAGGAGGTGGCCCAGGTCGCGGCCGCACCGACGCATGTCGCGGGACGGGTCGGCCGGCTGGTGGTGGCCGACGCCGAAGGAGTGGTCGCCGACCTGCTGCTGCCCGAGCCGCCGGTCCGGCCCGAGGCGGGTTGGGGCCCGGCGCCCGAGCTGCTGCCGGCGGTCCGGGCCTTCGCCGACCGGGTCGCCTACCTCCTGGTCCAGGTGGACACCGCCGGCGCGGACGTGCACGTGGTGGGCCGGTTCGGCGAGCACGACGAGGAGTCCGTCGACGGCAACCAGGAGGTGCTGCACAAGGTGCCCGGCGGCGGCTGGGCGCACCGTCGGCTGCAGATGCGGGTGGAGGACTCGATCACCCGCAACGCCCACGAGGTCGCCGACCACCTGGCGCGCCTGGTCCGCGAGCACCGCCCCGAGCTGGTCCTGGTGACCGGGGAGGACAAGGCGGTCGCGGAGCTGCTGGACCACGCCTCGGGCGAGGTCAGCGCACTCGTCCACAAGGTGGCCGCCGGCAGCCGGGCCCAGTCACGGGGTGAGCAGGACCCCGATCTCGAGGCGGTCCTGGCCGAGCACGCCGCCGGCCGGCGCGCCGCGGTGATCGAGCGGTTCTCCTCCGCCGAGTCCCGCCAGCAGGAGGCCGTCCAGGGCCTGGACGCCGTCGTCGCCGCGCTGCAGCAGGGCCAGGTCGAGGAGCTCCTGCTGCACGACGACCCCAGCTCGACCCTGCAGCTGTGGGTGGGTGGCTCACCGACCGAGCTGGCCGTCGAGGAGGCCCAGCTGCACGACCTGGGCGTCCAGCGACCCGAGCAGGTGCGGGCGGACGCCGCGCTGGTCTGGGCGCTGGCCGGCACCGACGCCGAGATCACGCTGCTGGCCGAGGACGAGCCGGACCTGGCCGGCGGGGTGGGCGCCCTGCTGCGGTGGAGCGACCGGGGCACCCCGCACGACGCCGCCCCCGCCATGCCCGGGCACGGCCAGCCCCCGGGCGAGACCAGCAGCACCGCCCGCGACTGACCCGCGACTGACCTGCGACCGAGCCGCTACTGAACGGCCGGCCGCGGGCCGCGCCGCAGCCGGGCCTCAGGGCAGCGACCAGGTGTGCACCGGCTCGTTGGCGTGCATCCGCTCCCCGTAGGCCCGGGTCATGGCGGTCAGGGCTGAGCGGCGGTCCATCCCGGCGTCCTCGAACGCTCGCACGGCCTCCACCTGCCACCAGGCGCCGGTGCGGCCGGTGGTGGCACGCTGGCGGATCACCTCCAGGTACCGGTCCCGGACGTCGGCGTCCACGCCCCAGCTGTCCAGGCCCTCGGCGGCGAGCGGGAGCAGCTTGCGCACGATCAGCTCGTCGGCGCCGACCTCGCCCAGCCCCGGCCAGTAGACGGTGGCCTCCATGCCCTTGCGGGCGCACTCGGTGAAGTTCTCCTCGGCGGTGGCGAAGGTCGTGCGGGTCCAGGCCGGCCGGTCCTCGTTGGCCAGCGCCCGGACCGCGCCGTAGTAGAACAGGGCGTTGGCGACCAGGTCCACCACGGTCGGCCCGGCCGGCAGCACCCGGTTCTCCACCCGGACGTGGGGCTGGTCGTCCACGACGTCGTAGACCGGGCGGTTCCAGCGGTAGACGGTGCCGTTGTGCAGCCGCAGCTCCTGCAGCAGCGGGGTCCGGCCGGACTCCAGGACGGCGACCGGGTCCTCCTGGCCGACCTCGGGCAGCAGCGCCGGGAACCAGCGCACATTCTCCTCGAACAGGTCGAAGATGGAGGTGATCCAGCGCTCCCCGAACCAGACCCGCGGCCGCACGCCCTGGTTGCGCAGCTCCTGGGAGCGGGTGTCGATGGACTGAGCGAACAGCTCGATCCGGGTCTCCGCCCACAGCCGGTGGCCGTAGAAGAACGGGGAGTTCGCGCCGACCGCCAGCTGCGGACCGGCCAGCAGCTGGGAGGCGTTCCAGACTCGGGCGAAGTGCTGCGGGGCGACCTGCACGTGCAGCTGCACGCTGGTGCAGGCCGACTCCGGGGCGAGGGTGTCGGCGTAGACGGCCAGCCGTTCCGGGCCCTGGATGTCGAGCTGGACGTCCTCGCCGCGGGCGGCGAAGATCGAGTCGTTGAGGGCCAGGTAGCGGGCCGAGGGACTGATCCACTCCGGCCCCTGCACGTGCTCGGGCAGCAGGGTGGGCAGGATCCCCACCATGACGATGTGCGCCCCACGGCGGTTGGCCCGCTGCTCGGCGACGTTCAGCCGGTTCCGCAGGTCCTTCTCCAGCTCGGCGCCGGCCTGGCCGGCCAGCGGCCGGGGCGGCACGTTCATCTCAATGTTGAAGGCGCCCAGCTCGGTCTGGAAGGCGGGGTCGGCGATCTCGGCCAGCACCTCCTCGTTGCGCAGCGTCGGCGCGAACCCGGCGTCCACCAGGTTCAGCTCGACCTCCAGGCCGGTCATCGGCTTCTCGGCGTCGAAGGTGGAGGCGTGCAGCATCCGCTCCAGCACGTCCAGGCAGAGCTTGACCTTCTCCCGGTAGCGCTGGCGCTGCTCACGGGTGAAGTGCGAACCGCCGACCTCATCGCCCATGCCGGACAATCTGTCGCTCCTGGCCCGCCCGCGCCAGCCCTTGCCGCCCACCGGCCGCGCCGGCGGCCTGCCGTTCCCAGACCGGGCCACCCGGGCGGGTCGCTGCCCCGGGTTGTCGGTGGCCGCTCCTATGGTCAGGACGTGCGGATCCTTCACACCTCGGACTGGCACCTGGGGCGCTCCTTCCACCGGGTGAACCTGATCTCGGAGCAGTCCGCCTACCTGGACCACCTGGTCGAGGTGGTGCGCTCCGAGCAGGTGGACGTCGTGCTGGTGGCGGGAGACGTGTACGACCGGGCCCTGCCCCCGGTGGACGTGGTCCAGCTGCTCGACGAGGCCCTGGCGAGGCTGGTCGCGGCCGGCGCGCAGGTCGTGCTCTCCAGCGGCAACCACGACTCCGCACGACGGCTCGGGTTCGGCGCCCGGCTGATGGAGGCCGCCGGGGTGCACCTGCGCACCGCGGTTCAGGACGTCGCCCGGCCGGTGCTGCTGAAGGACCAGCACGGCCCGGTCGCGCTCTACCCCCTGCCGTACCTGGAGCCGGCCGTGACGGCCGGCGCGCTGGCCTGCGAGCGCTCACACCAGGCGGTGCTGAGCGCCGCCACCGATCGGGCCCGGGGCGACCTGGCCGCCCGCCGGGCCCGGGCCGCGCGCAGCGGCAAGGCCGTGCGCAGCGTCGTGGCCGCGCATGCGTTCGTCGTCGGCGGAGTGGTCAGCGACAGCGAGCGGGATCTGTCCGTCGGCGGCGCGGGGCAGGTGGGGTTGGACACCTTCGCCGGCTTCGACTACGTGGCCCTGGGGCACCTGCACGGTCGGCAGCGGCTGGCCGAGCACGCCCGCTACGCCGGTTCACCCCTGGCGTACTCCTTCTCCGAGGCGGGGCACCGCAAGGGCGGTGAGCTGGTCGTGCTCGGCCCGGCGGGGGTCGAGTCGGTGACCACGATCCCGGCCCCGGTGCCCCGAGGGCTCCGGTGCCTGCGGGGACCGCTCTCGGAGCTGCTGCACGATCCCAGCCTGGCCGCGGCGGAGAGCTCCTGGTGCCAGGTCACGCTCACCGACCCCATCCGCCCGCGGGAGGCGATGACCCAGCTGCGGCGCCGCTTCCCGCACACGCTCGACCTGCGGTTCGAACCGGACGGTGGCGCCCTGGCTCCCTCGTCCAGCTACGTACAGAAGGTGCGACGCCGGTCCGACCTCGACGTGTGCTGCTCATTCCTGGACCACGTGCGCGGCGCCCCGGCCACCCCCGCCGAGACCGAGGTGCTGGCGCAGGCCCTGGAGCACGCCCGGCGCGCCGACCCGGAGGAGCGGACGGGCCGGCCGGAGACCGATCCTGGCCGTGAGCGGCCGGCGGTGGCCGGATGAGGCTGCACCAGCTGCAGGTGACCGCGTTCGGGCCGTTCGGCGGAACCGAGTCGGTCGACTTCGACGAGCTGTCCGAGGCCGGCCTGTTCCTGCTGCACGGGCCGACCGGGGCCGGCAAGACCTCGGTCCTCGACGCCGTCTGCTACGCCCTGTTCGCCCGGGTGCCTGGTGCCCGGCAGTCGGCGGACCGGCTGCGCAGCGACTACGCCGAGCCGCTCACCCGGACCAGCGTGAGCTGTGAGCTGACCGCCTCCGGACGCCGGTTCCGGGTCACCCGCCACCCGTCCTGGCAGCGACCCAAGCGCCGCGGGGCGGGCAGCACCACCGAGCCGGCCCGGGTGGAGCTGGAGGAGCTGCGCGGCGGCACCTGGCACGTGCACACCACCCGCAACGACGAGGCCGCCCACCTGCTCGACCAGGTGCTCGGGATGGGCGCGGACCAGTTCACCAAGCTCGTCCTGCTGCCCCAGGGCGAGTTCGCGGCGTTCCTGCGGGCCGACGCCGAGGAACGCCGCCGGATGCTGGAGCGACTGTTCGGCACCGACAGCTTCCGCACCGTGCAGGAGTGGCTGCGGGAACGGGCGAAGGCAGCCCGCGAGCAGGTGCAGGAGGCCGACGTCGTGCTGCGCGGGCTGCTCGCCGCGGCCCGCGCCGCCGCCGGTCAGCTGCCCGGCCCGGCCCAGCCGGCCGAGGGTGCAGACGCCGACCCGCTCGACCTGGTTCGCCGGCTGCACCAGGACGCCGAGGCGCTCTGGCAGCTGCGCTCCAGCCAGGCGGTGCAGGCCGAGCACGACGCGGTGGCCGCGCAGACCGCGCTGCTGGCCGCCCGTCGCACCGCCGAGCTGCAGGCCCGCGCGACGCTGGCCCGCCAGCAGCTCGACGTGCTGCGCAGCGGCGAGGCGGACGTCGAGCACGCCCGTCGCCTGATCAGCCGGGCGGCCCTGGCAGCGCCGGTGGCCGAGGTGCTGGCGGCTGTCGAGACCACCGCGCGGAGCGCAGGGCTCGCCGCCCGGTCCGCGCACACGGCCCTGGCCGCCCCGTCACTGGCCGAGCTGGACCTGTTGCTGCCGGGTCGCTGCCTGCCGGGCCGCTGCCTGCCGACGGACCTCGGCGCGGCCGAGCAGGAGCAGCAGGTCAGGCTGGTCAGCGAGCTGGCCGGGGCGGCCGCCTCCGAACTGGTCCGGCTGGAGGCGGCCATCGAGGCGGAGCTGCGGCTGCGCACGGCGCAGGACCGGTCGCAGCAGCTACGCAACGCGATCGAGCGGCACGAGCAGGAGGTCGCCGCGCTGCAGGCGCGGCAGGCCGGGCTCACCGGACAGGTCCGGACGGCCGAGGCAGACCTGGAGCAGGCGCGCCTGGTGGCGGCCGGCCAGGGTCCGGCGGCTGAGCAGGTGACGCGGGCCGAGCAGCGGGCGGCCGCGGCCGCTCGGGCCCGGGAGCTGGTCCAGGAGCAGGCGGCCGGTGCTGCCGAGCAGCAGCGGCGGACGGCGCAGGCCCTGCAGGCCAAGCAGGACTGGCTCACCCTGTACGAGCACCGGCTCTCCGGGATGGCCGCCGAGCTGGCCGCCGACCTGAGCGCCGGTCAGGCCTGCCCGGTCTGCGGGTCCTGCGACCACCCCGAGCCCGCGGGGCCAGACGCCGTCCCGGCCGTCACCGCAGCCGAGGTGGACGCCGCCCGCCGCTCGCACGAGGTCGCTGACCAGCTCTGGCAGCAAACCATTGCGCGACAGGCGGAGATCGGCCGGCAGCTGGCCGGTGCGCTGGCCGCGGCCGAGGGCGTGGACGCCCAGGGCGCCGCCCAGCAGCTCGACCAGGCCCGCCGACAGCTGGCCGGCGCCCGGGCCGCCGGCGACACCGCCGCGACCCTCGCCGGGTGGTTGGTCGAGCTGCGTGGGCAGCAGGAGGACACCGCCGCCGAGCTGGCCACGGCCGCCTCCTTGCTCGACCGCAGCCGTCAGGCTCGCCAGGAGGTGGAGCAGGCGGCGCGCGAGCTGACCGACCAGGTCAGCCAGGCCCGCGGCGGTCACCCGGACGTCGGCGCCCGGACGGCGGCGCTCACCCGGCTGCGGACCGCCCTGGACGCGGCGGTGCACGCACTCCGCGATGCGGTCCAGGCCCAGCGGGCGGCCGACCAGACCCGAGCCGGCGCCGTCGCGGTGGTCCAGGCGCACGGCTTCGCGGACCTGGACGACGCCCGCAGCGCCCTGCTGGCGAAGGACCGGCTGGCGGAGCTGACCGCCACGGTCGGCAGGCACGAGGAGGAGCTGGGCGCAGCCCGCCGGGAGCTGGCCGACCCCGAGCTGCGCGCGGCCGCCCAGGCCGTACCGCCCAACCTGGCCGAGCTCAGCGACGCCGCTGCCCAGGCTGACGCCGCCCGGCGGGAGCTGACCCGGCTCGCCGCCCTGGCCGAGTCGGCGACCGGCTCGCTGGCCGCGACCCTGGAGCAGGTCGCCCGGCACCAGGCCCGCACCGGTCCGCTGGTGCAGCGGCACGACCTGCTGGACGCGCTGTCCCGGTGCGCCGACGGCACCGGCGGGGACAACCGCCTCAAGATGACGCTGTCCGCCTTCGTGCTGGCGGCGCGGCTGGAGGAGGTGGCCGCCGCAGCCAGCGAGCGCCTGCAGGTGATGTCCAGCGGGCGCTACACGCTGGTGCACTCCGAGCAGGCCAGAGGGCGGGGCCGCCAGGGTCTGTCCCTGCATGTGGTGGACGCCTGGACCGGTCAGCAGCGGGACACCGCCACGCTGTCCGGCGGGGAGAGCTTCTACACCTCCCTGGCCCTGGCGCTCGGCCTGGCCGACGTCGTCTGCGCCGAGGCCGGCGGAACCAGCATCGAGACGCTGTTCGTCGACGAGGGCTTCGGCACCCTGGACCCGGACACCCTCGAGGAGGTGATGGACGTCCTGGACCGGCTGCGGGACGGCGGGCGCACCGTGGGTCTGGTCAGTCACGTTCCCGAGCTGCGGCAACGCATCCCCGCGTCGGTGGAGATCGTCCGGACCCAGAGCGGTTCGCTGATCCGGGCCGGCCGCCGCCCAGAGGCCGGCGATCCCGAGACGGCGGACGCCCTGTTCGTCTGATCACCATCTGTCGCCGTCGACCTCTTGTGCGTGAGGGCCTGCAGGGTCGATGCTGCCTTCGTCATCCTCGGTGGTGGGCCGAGGTCGTGGGTCCCGTCTGCTGACGGACCGCTTGGGGGGAAGTTCGATGACTCGTCGTCATGTGCGCCGCACCGTGGCCGCGGTAGGCGTGGTGGGCCTGACCGGGGCCCTGGCCGGCCTGCTGCTGACCGGAGCCGGAGGCCCGGTGACCGCCCAGGCGAAGCCGGCCGGCCTGGACCGTCAGGCTCTGGCCAAGGAGCTGATCGCTCACGGCCTGACCCGCTTCGCGACACCGGCCTACGCGCGCGCCCTGGCGATCAACGCCGGCGAACCGGCCAGCCCCGGCCGGCGGGTCGGCGGTGACGCCGCCTCGGCCAGGACGAAGGTCGCCCGGGACGGCGCCGCGCTGCTGCCCCGCGCCGGGTTGGTCAACGTCCGGGTCAACGACCCGCACACCGACGTCCACCAGGTCGACCAGACCACCCAGAGCGAGACCGCGATCGCGGTCTCCGGCTCCCATGTCGCGGTGGGCTTCAACGACTCCCAGCAGATGCTCCTGGCGCTGACCGACGGGGCCGACCTGTCCGGCTACGCCTGGTCGGCCGACGGTGGCCGCTCCTTCCACGACGGGGGCACCCTGCCCAACCCGACCACCTTCATCAACTTCGGTGACCCGTGGATGGCCAGCGACCGGGGCGGCCGGATGTACTACTCGACGCTGACCTACGGGGGGCAGACCGGGAACCTGGAGATCGGGGTGGCCCGCTCGGGGGACGGCGGGCGCACCTGGTCGGTGCCGACGATCGCCTCACCCAACGACGTCAGCCTGTACTACACCGGCGACAAGGACGCGATCACCGTGGGCCGGGACCCGGTCCGGGCCGGTCAGGACAACGTCTACGCCAGCTGGGACGACACCGTCTTCGCCGCCAACGGTGACTTCATGACGGGCCTGCCGGTGTCCACCTCCAAGGATCACGGCGCGACCTGGTCGATGCACTACGCCGACAAGCTGACCATCGATCCCTACGGCTGCTCCTTCAGCCAGTACATCGGCGCCCAGCCGCTGGTCGACCCCCGTGACGGCACCCTGTACGTCGCTGCCGAGAAGCTGTCCACGCTCGACCCGGACTGCACCGGCGGCACCGTCTCCGCCCAGGAGCTGGTGTTCACCTCCCACGACGCCGGGGTCACCTTCAGCCACGGGCTCACGGTGAGCGACGTGGTGCCGGCCTCCCCGACCGGGGCCGTCGAGCTGGCCCCCGGCCAGCTGGTCCGCACGGTGGAGTTCCCGACGCTGGCCTTCTACCAGGGCCGGCTCTGGATGGCCTGGAACGACGGCAGCCAGGGGCGCAGCCACATCAGGCTGGCGACCTCCTCCGACACCGCCAAGACCTGGACCACCCGCTGGGCGACGTCCGGCACCGGGGACGAGCTCCAGCCCGCCCTGTCGGCGGACCGGGCCGGCCTGCACCTGGCCTACTACCAGCGGACGGCGCAGAACACCCTGGACACCGTGCTGGCCGACTCCACCGACGGCGGGGTGCACCTGGCCGCCCGGGCGGTGACCACCCGGCCCTTCCCCGGGGTGAGCACCTCCCCGCCGTTCGACCCGCAGATCGCCGGTGGCTACATGGGCGACTACATCGCCAACGTCACCGACGGCAGCCATCGGTACCTGGCCTGGGGCGACAACCGGGACCGGGTGAGCAACTTCATGCACCCGGCCGGGCGCAACGACCCTGACGTCTTCTTCGCCCGCACCCGCTGACCCACTGCGGGTGCGCGGTTGCCGACCGCGGGCCGCCTCCCGGCGGCCCGCGGTCGGCCGGCTCAGTCCTCGAACGCCTCCGGCGCGGGGCAGGAGCAGACCAGGTTGCGGTCCCCGTAGGCGCCGTCGATCCGGCGCACGGGCGGCCAGTACTTCCCGGCCGTGGGCATCCCGCCCGGGTACACGGCGGTGGCCCGGTCGTAGGCCCGGTCCCACTCCCCCACCAGGCAGGCGGCGGTGTGCGGGGCGCCGCGCAGCGGGCTGTCGGCGACGTGCCAGCGGCCGTCGGCGACCTCCTCGATCTCGGCCCGGATCGCGACCATCGCGTCGCAGAACCGGTCGAGCTCGGCCAGGTCCTCGCTCTCGGTCGGCTCGACCATCAGGGTGCCGGCCACCGGGAAGGACATCGTCGGGGCGTGGAACCCGTAGTCGATCAGCCGCTTGGCGACGTCGTCGACGCTCACCCCGGTCCGGCGGGTGATCTCCCGCAGGTCCAGGATGCACTCGTGGGCGACCAGCCCGCCGCGGCCGCTGTACAGCACCGGGAAGTGGTCCTTCAGCCGGGCCGCGACGTAGTTGGCCGACAGGATCGCGGTCTCGGTGGCGGCGGTCAGCCCCTGGGCGCCCATCATGGTGATGTACAGCCACGGGATGGTCAGGATCCCGGCCGAGCCGAACGGGGCGGCCGAGACGGGGCCGATCCCGGTGCTCGGGCCGGCCCCCGCGTCCATCGGGTGGTTCGGCAGGTACGGCGCCAGGTGCGAGCGCAGCGCCACCGGCCCGACGCCGGGCCCGCCGCCGCCGTGCGGGATGCAGAACGTCTTGTGCAGGTTCAGGTGCGAGACGTCGGCGCCGAACCGGCCGGGGCGGGCCAGCCCGACCAGGGCGTTCAGGTTCGCGCCGTCCACGTAGACCTGACCACCGGCGGCGTGCACCGACTCGCAGATCCGCTCGACCTCCTCCTCGAACACGCCGTGCGTGGACGGGTAGGTGATCATGATGCCGGCGAGCACGTCACCGTGCTGGGCGATCTTCTTGTCCAGGTCCTCCAGGTCCACGTTGCCCTGGTCGTCGCAGGCCACGACCACCACCCGCAGGCCGGCCATCACCGCGCTGGCGGCGTTCGTGCCGTGCGCGCTGGAGGGGATCAGGCACACGGTGCGCTGGTCCTCCCCGCGGCTGCGGTGGTAGCCGCGGATCGCCAGCAGCCCGGCCAGCTCGCCCTGGCTGCCGGCGTTGGGCTGCAGGCTGACCGCGTCGTACCCGGTGAGCTCGGCCAGCCAGCCCTCCAGGTCAGCGACCACCTGACGGATCCCGGCGGCGTCCTCGACCGGCGCGAACGGGTGCAGGTCGGCGAACTCCGGCCAGGTCACCGGCTCCATCTCGGAGGTGGCGTTGAGCTTCATGGTGCACGAGCCGAGCGGGATCATCCCGCGGTCCAGCGCGTAGTCGGCGTCGGCCAGCCGCTTCAGGTAGCGCAGCATCGAGGTCTCGCTGCGATGGGTGTTGAACACCTCGTGCGCCAGCACCGGGTCGGTGCGCAGCAGGTGCCCGGCCAGCGCGGGCGCCGCCGGCCCGCTGGGCGCGTCCACCTGGGCACCGAGCGCCGAGAAGGCGGCGCAGACCACGGCCAGGTGCTCCGCGGTGGTGGTCTCGTCGCAGGCCACCGCGACCCGGTCGCCGCCCACCGCGCGGAGCAGGACGCCCTGCTGGTGAGCGGCGGCGACCACCTCGTGCGCCCGTCCGGGCACCTCCACCAGCACCGTGTCGAAGAAGTCCTGGTGCACCACGGTGAACCCGGCCGCGGTCAGCGCCCCGGCCAGGGCGGCGGCCTGACCGGCCGCGTGCTCGGCGATCGCCCGCAGGCCCTGCGGCCCGTGGTAGACGGCGTACATCGACGACATCACGGCCAGCAGCACCTGGGCGGTGCAGATGTTGCTGGTCGCCTTGTCCCGGCGGATGTGCTGCTCCCTGGTCTGCAGCGCCAACCGGTAGGCCGGCGCGCCGTCGGCGTCCCGGGAGACACCCACCAGCCGCCCGGGCAGGGTGCGCTCCAGGCCCCGCCGGACAGCCATGTACCCGGCGTGCGGTCCGCCGTAGCCGAGCGGGACGCCGAACCGCTGGGCACTGCCCACGGCGACGTCGGCGCCGAGGTCACCGGGCGAGCGCAGCAGCAGCAGCGCGAGCAGGTCCGCGCACACCGTCACCAGGCCGCCGGCCTCGTGCACGGCCGACACCAGCGGGGCCAGGTCACGCACCGCACCCTCGGACCCCGGGTACTGCAGCAGCGCCCCGAACAGCGGTGCCCCGGCCAGCGCCGTCGCAACCGCCTCGGGTCCGGCGAACAGGTCGGCCACCACCACCCGGATGCCCTGCGGCTCGGTCCTGGTCCTGATCACCGCCTGGGTCTGGGGCAGCACCTGGACGTCGACCAGCAGCACGGCCTGCTCCCCGGCCCGCGCCGAGCGGCGCATCAGGGAGACGGCCTCAGCCGCCGCGGTCGCCTCGTCCAGCAGTGAGGCGTTGGCGACGTCCAGCCCGGTCAGGTCGCTGACCACGGTCTGGAAGTTCAGCAGCGCCTCCAGCCGGCCCTGGCTGATCTCCGGCTGGTATGGCGTGTAGGCGGTGTACCAGCTCGGGTTCTCCAGCACGTTGCGCCGGATCACCGCCGGGGTGTGGGTGGGGCTGTAGCCCAGTCCGAGCATCGGCACGCTCACCCGGTTGCGGTCGGCCAGCCGGCGCAGCGCGGCCAACGCGGCCTGCTCTCCCAGGGCCGGCGGCAGCGCCAGCTCGGCGCGCTCCCGGATGCCGGCCGGCACGACCGCGTCGGCCAGCTCCGGCAGCGAGGGCAGGCCGACCCGGGCCAGCATCGACGCCAGCTCGCTGCCCCGGGGCCCGATGTGCCGGTCGACGAAGGCGGTGGCCGGCGGGTCGCTGCGCCGCTCTGTCGGGGCAGCGGACGAAGCGGTCGGTGCAGGGGTGGACGCAGAGGTCGGCAGGGCGGTCATCGGGGCTCCCGGGTCGGCTCGGGGCACCGCCGGCCGGCGGTGCGCTGCCTCCCCCTCTGTCCCTGGCGCCGGTCGCTGCCCTGCGGCCGGACCCGTCGGTCCAGAGCTGCCTCTCCCGCACGGTCCTGGCGCCTGAGAGGTTCCGGGGAGCGTTGCCCCTTCGGCGCCCCGGTCCAGACCGGGGCTCTCCCGCGCGGATCATCAGCAGCCCCATTGTACGGCCCCCCGGGGGCGGGACGGCGAGCCGAGCGGGGCCGTGATCCTTGACTCGTCCGGGCCGGAGCCAGCACGTCCGTCGGCGGCCCGACGGGCCGGTACCGTGCTCGACATGTTCGTGATCAGCGTGTGCAGCCTGAAGGGTGGGGTCGGCAAGACGTCGGTGACCCTGGGGCTGGCCTCCGCGGCCCTGGCCAAGGGCGTGCCGACGCTGGTCATCGACCTCGACCCGCAGGCCGACGCCACCACCGGACTGGACGTGACCGCGAGGCGGTCCGGCGACATCACCTCGGTACTGGCCGACCCCAAGCGGCGGGTCGTGGAGTCCGCGATCGCACCGAGCGGGTGGTCGCTGGACCAGGACGGGGTGCTGGACGTGCTGCTCGGTTCCCGGGACGCCGCCGACTACGACGGCCCCCGGCACAGCAAGCGCTCGATGGCGCGGATGGGTGAGGCGCTGAAGCGGGTCAGCGGCTACGAGCTGGTGCTGATCGACTGCCCTCCGTCGCTGGGCGCCCTGACCAAGTCGGGGATGGCGGCCAGCCACCGTGCGCTGGTCGTCACCGAGCCGGCCTTGTTCTCGGTGTCGGCGGCCGACCGCGCCCTGCAGGCGATCCACGAGCTGCGCTCCCAGGCCCCCGCGCTGCAGCCCCTGGGGGTGCTGGTCAACCGGTACCGCGAGCGCTCACCCGAGCACCGGTTCCGGGTGGAGGAGCTGGCCGAGATGTTCGGCCCGCTGGTGCTCAGCCCGGTGCTGCCCGAACGCAGTGCGCTGCAGCAGGCCCAGGGCGCCTCCCGGCCGATCCACAGCTGGCCCGGGTCCGGGGCCGGGGAGATGGCAGCGCTGTTCGACACGCACCTGCGCCGGGTGCTGCGGGCCCGACCGAGCGCGCACCCCGGCCGCTCGACCTGAGCGGCCGGTCCCAAGTGGCGCCACTCTCAGGCCGGCGAGCGGCTCAACGGCCCCCGGGCAGCCCCCTCAGCCGGCGACCCGCGCCCGCCGGCGTCGCGCAAGCTCGTCGTCCTCCCCGGAGGGCGGCGTCTGCGGGTCTGGATCGCCGGGCCGTTCGCTGGGCAGCTCGGCGAGGGTGAACTCGACCTCCCGCCATACCCGCCCGACGGCGATCCCGAAAACGCCCTGCCCGCCCTGGACGAGGTCGATGACCTCGTCGCGGGAGGTGCACTCGTAGACGCTCGCGCCGTCGCTCATCAGGGTGATCTGGGCCAGGTCGGCCACCCCGCGCTCACGCAGGTGGGTGACCGCGGACCGGATCTGGTGCAGCGAGACACCGGTGTCGAGCAGTCGCTTGACCACCTTCAGGACCAGGATGTCGCGGAAGCTGTACAGGCGCTGGGTGCCCGAGCCGGTGGCCGACCGGACGCTGGGCTCCACCAGGCCGGTCCGCGCCCAGTAGTCCAGCTGCCGGTAGGTGATCCCGGCGACCTTGCAGGCGATCGGCCCGCGGTAGCCGGCCTGCTGGTCCAAGGAGGGCAGGTCGTCGTCAAACAGCATGCCCTGGGCCGCGACGACGTCGGGCGCACGATCCGCGGATCGGTCCGGGACGGCCCCCGGGTGGTCGCCTTGACCGCTCACACCGACCTCCAGCTCGTCACCCTCGCGAGGGATGGGCCGACGGTGCGGCACCGTGTGGCGCCGGCGGCGGGTGAACTACAGCGAGGGTGTTCTGCTTGCACGGTAGGCGCCCCGGTGGGGGCAGTCAACGACAGCGGGTGCTCCCCGCAAACGGCGTGTCGCGGGCCCCGTGACCCGGGGGTCACGAGTTCGGGCCAGACTCCTCGAAGTCCTCAGGAGAGACGTCGTCGAGGAACTTGCGGAACTGCTCGACCTCGTCCTCGTCCTCGTCGGGGATCGCGACGCTGCCGGTCTCCAGCACCTCGTCGGCGCCGACGATCGGGCAGCCGACCCGCAGGGCCAGGGCGATGGCGTCGCTGGACCGGCTGCCGACCACCAGGTCGGAGTCGAAGACCAGCTCGGCGAAGTAGGTGCCCTCCCGGATCGCCACGATCCGGACCTCGCGCAGCGTCCGGCCGAGGGCCTCGATCACGTCCTTGAGCAGGTCGTGGGTCAGCGGGCGCGGAGGGACGACGCCCTGCTGGGCGAAGGCGATGGCGCTGGCCTCCGCCGCACCGATCCAGATCGGCAGATAACGGTCGCTGCCTCGTTCGCGCAGCAGAACCATCGGGTTGTTGGACGGAAGTTCCACCCGGACACCGACGACATCCAGTGAGCGCACCTGGCTACCGTACCCCTGAAACCGGCGCGCTGACCGGTCACCCCGGCCCCGCTCGGTCCGATCAGCTCCCGGAGCGGGACAACGCACCGGAGACCAGCCCGCCGTGCAGCTGCAGGCACAGCGCGGCCACCTCCCGGGTCAGCTCCTGCACCCGGGCCACGGCCTGCGGATCGTGGTGGCGGGTGTGGGGGGAGACCACCTGCTCGACCAGTCCCGCCTCGCGGTCGGCCGCGGCCCGGAAGGAGCGCAGGTGCCGCGGTTCGATCCCGAAGGCGGCCAGTCGCCCGGCGCTGCGGGCGACCACGACCGCGTGACCGTCGAACCGCCCGGTCCCGGCCTGGGCGCTGATCAGGCCGTAGGACTCCAGGGTGTCCAGGAAGTTGGTGTCCACCTCGGCCAGCTCGGCCAGCTCGGCCCGGGACAGCCGCACATCGCGGCCCGCGGTGTGCTCCCGCAGCCCGTGCGCCGCACCGGCCAGCAGGTCCAGAGCACCGCCGCCCTGGGTCGGGCCGGCCGCTGGTTCGGCCACGTCCGGCTCGCCGGCCTGGCCCGGCTCCTCCTCCAGCGCCCCGCCGGAGGAGTCCACCAGCCGCGGACGACGCGGGTCCAGCGCCCGCTCGGCCGGCACCAGGCCGCGGTCGACGGCCTCCAGGTGGTCCCGGATCACCTTCAGGGGCTCGTAGTGGTCCCGCTGCCGGGCCAGCACGAACCGCAACCGGTCGACGTCCTCGCGGGAGAACTTGCGGTAGCCCGCGGGCGTCCGGCCCGGGTGCACCAGGCCCTGGTCCTCCAGGAACCTGATCTTGGAGATCGACACGTCCGCGAAGTCGGTCCGCAGCAGCGCCATCACCTCGCCGATGGACATCGTCGGCTCCGCACCGGCATGCCGGCGGCCGGGGGCCGAGGCGCCCGCTGTCGACCCGCTCACGCGTGCGAGCTGGGCGTGTCGTGCGGGCTCGGGTGGAACACCAGGCGGTACTTGCCGATCTGCACCTCGTCACCGGGGCGCAGGACCACCTCGTCGATCCGTTCGCGCTGCACGTAGGTGCCGTTCAGGCTGCCCACGTCGCGGACCAGGAAGGTGCTGCCGCGCTGGACGAACTCGGCGTGCCGACGGGAGACGGTCACGTCGTCGAGGAAGATGTCGGAGTCGGGCCGGCGGCCGGCGGTGGTCCGCTCGGCGTCCAGGAGGAACCGGGCACCGGCGTTCGGGCCGCGCTGGACGACCAGCAGCGCCGAGGCCGGAGGCAGGGCGGCGACCGCGCTCTCGTCGGCGGGGCTCAGCCCCGTCTCGCCGGCCTCCGTCTGGTCGACCGACGACACCGCCGCGATCGACATGGTGGTCTCGGGGGGCTGAGAACCGCGCCCCGGCGTGGTGCCGGGATCGGAACCGGGGAACGCCATCACACCTCCTCCGTGGGGATCCCGACCGCGGATCGCCTGCTCGGCGGACCGGGGAACGGGTGTGGGCTCAGCGTAACGCCCCGCACCACGCTGATACATCGGCTACTGGTCCGAACAGGGCACCCGAGATGGGGGACGTGAACGGCCGTCTCAGTCCAGCTGGTCCCGGTAGCCGGCGGCATCCATCAGCCCGTCCACCGAGGTGGGGTCGGCCAGCTTGACCTCCACCATCCAGCCCCGGCCGTAGGGGTCGGTGTTGACCACCTCGGGGCTGCCGTCGAGCTCGGAGTTGATCGCCACCACCTCGCCGCTGACCGGGGCGTAGAGGTCCGAGACGCTCTTGGTGGACTCCACCTCCCCGCACGGCTGACCGGCCTCGAGCATCGTGCCGACCGCCGGCAGGGTGACGTAGACGATGTCGCCCAGCGCCTCCTGGGCGTAGGAGGTGATGCCCAGCCGCACCACGTCGCCGTCGGCCCGGACCCATTCGTGCTCGGCGGTGTACTTGACGTCCGTGGGGTAGTCCAGGTCCGCCATCGGCACTCCCAGGCTCTGGCCGGCTGCACCGGCGTGGTCGTGCCCGCCCACCGGACACGCAGGCACATCCTGCCCTGTTCGCCGCCCCGGGTGCGGACCGGGGGCGGCTCAGTGGCCGGGGGTGGCCCCACCGCTGCTGGCCGGCGAGGCCAGGCTCGATGTGGTGGCCGGTACCACCGCGGTGACCTCGACCGTGGACGGCGTGCTCACGGCGCCGGTGGCCTTGAGCTGGGTCAGGGTGTCCAGCACCCCGCCCGGGATGGCCAGCGCGGCGGACAGGGTCTGCGGGTCGCCGATGGCCAGGAACTCGTACGGCGGGGACAGCAGCCGGCCGTCGGCGTCCACCCCGCCGGTCGCGTCGGTGAAGGCGGTGGAGGCCACCACCCGGACGTTGCCGATCTGCACCGCCTCGGCCCCCGCGTCTCTCAGCTCCTGCAGGGCACCGACCAGGGTGGCGGCGTCCACCGAGCCACTCGGGTCGGCGATCCGCAGCACGATGCCCGGGCCGGTGGCCGGGACGGTGCCGGCCAGCACGCCGAGCACGTCCAGCCGCTGCCGGGCGGCCTGCTGGGCGGCCTGGGCGTTGTCGCTGCCGGACTGCAGCTCGGCCCGGGTCTGCTCCAGCCGGCGGGCCTCCTGCTCCAGGCGGTCGCTGCGCTGGGTCACGGTGTCCAGCAGCACGACCAGATCGCTCTGCCGCAACGACGCCAGGCCCTGCCCCTCGTTGCTGCGGGCCTGGACCACCAGGGCGAAGCCGAGCAGCCCGCACAGCAGCGCGGCCAGCACCTGCGCACGGGTCCGGCGGGGACGCAGGAAGCTCCAGGTGGTCCGGGGTTCGGCCGGTTCCTGCGGGGAGGTCTGGGTCACCGTGCCCTCACGCCTTGAACAGGTGGCGGCGGATCGCGGCCACGTTGGAGAAGATCCGGATCCCCAGCACGACGACCACCCCAGTGGACAGCTGGGAGCCGACCCCGAGCTGGTCGCCCAGGTACACGATCAGGGCGGCCACGACCACGTTGGACAGGAAGGAGACGGTGAACACCCGTTCGTCGAAGATGCCGTCCAGGCTCGCCCGCAGCCCGCCGAAGACTGCGTCCAGGGCTGCGACGACGGCGATCGGCAGGTAGGGCTGCATCCACAGCGGGACGGTGGGCTGCAGCAGCAGGCCGACGACGACGCCGACCACCAGTCCGATCGCCGCGATCACGGGGACACCTCCGAGCCGGGCTGAGGGGATGCGGGCGTCGAGGCCGACGCCCCGGACGAGGACGATCTGGACGAGGACGATCCGGACGAGGACGCCGCCCCGGCCGGTCGGGCGTAGCGGAGCACGAGCTGCCCGGCGCCGGGCAGCTGGAGGCTGTCCTGGACGGACTGCTGGACCGAGATGCCGTAGGTGTCCGCCAGGGTCTGCAGGTACGGCCCGGTGGAGCCGGCCGCCAGCGCGGTCTGCATGGAGGTGGCGGGCCCGATCGCGTCCACCTGGTAGGGCGGGCTGAGCGGACGGAAGTCGACCAGGATCGCCTGCCCGGCGGTGCGGATCGCGGACAGCACGGTCAGCCGCTGCCCGTTGATGGCGATCGCCTCCGCGCCGGCCTGCCACAGGCCGTTCACGAGGATCTGCAGGTCGGAGTCCAGCACCCGTCCCTGGTCAGCGGCGCTGCCGTCCCGGGGTGTGTCGTTGGACCCGACCTGAGCGCCCGGGGCGTCGTCGAGCACCACCCGCAGCCCCGGGCCGGTCACCGGCACCTCACCGGTCAGCACGCTCAGCTGCTGCACCTGGGCGGCCAGGCCCTGCGCGCCGGTGCCGGCCAGAGCGGCCTGCTGCTGCTTGGCGATCTGCACCCGCAGCGCGTCGTTGGCGGCCTGCAGCCGGTCGGCGCGGTCCGAACGCTGCTGGATCTCCCGCTGCAGGGCCTGCCGGACCGACAGGCCGTCCAGCACCGGCGCCCGCAGCTGCTGCACCGAGATGACCAGCACGCCGCCCAGCAGCACGGTCACCACGGCCACCGCGACCCGGGAGCCGGCCCGGTAGGGCCGTCGTCGCTCGGCGGCGGCGGCGTAGCCGGGGTCCAGCGGCCGCTGCATCACCTCGGTCAGCAACGACATCGAGGCGTCCGGGCGCCGGCCGGTCATCGACCTCCGCCCGCCTCGGCCGCGACCCCGGCCTGCTCCGGGCGACGGCGCAGCAGCAGCCAGGCCTGGCCCAGGTACAGCAGGGCGGCCCACCAGTACATGGCCGTGCCCCACCAGGCGAAGGCCCAGCCGGCCGACCGGGCGAGGGTGGCCAGCACCGAACCGCCCTCGCCCAGCAGCAGCAGGGGGAAGGCGTACAGCAGGTTGAAGGTGGCCGCCTTGCCGACCACGTGCACCTGCAACGGCCCGTACCCGCGCCGGCCCAGCACCGGCACGGTCAGCGCGAGCACCACGTCACGGCCGACCAGGACGACCACCAGCCACCAGGGCACGATGTCCCGGAAGGCCAGGCCGAGCAGGGTGGACAGGATGTAGAGACGGTCCGCGGCCGGGTCCATCAGCTGACCGAGCCTGGAGACCTGCCCCCAGCGGCGAGCCAGCGCCCCGTCCAGGTAGTCGCTGAACCCGGACACGGCCAGGACCAGCAGCGCCCAGCCGTCCTGGGCGGTGAGGATGAGCGCGAAGAAGACCGGCACCAGGACGAGCCGGAGCATGGTGAGCAGGTTCGGCACCGTCAGCACCCGGGTGCTGACCCCGCCCTGGCCTGACACGTGCCCTCCACTCGTCGCGGTCCCCGGTTCCGGCGGACCCTGGTCGCGCTCATCGTCCGCCGGCTCCTGCGCAGGGACCGCAGAACCGTCCAGGGTCAGGGTAGGTCAGCGCGGCGGGGGCCAGGCCCCCGGCACGCTCGTCGAGGAGCACGAGCGGTGTTCGCGGCGAGACCGGAGCACCCGCCCCAGCCGCGCTCCCGCCTCCGCGGCCCGGCTTAGGCTGACCTGAGAGCTGCCGCCGCAGCGGCCCGGGCACCGGGTCCGCTCCCCTACGGTGAGCGAGTGTCGCACCTGAGTTATCTCGAGGCCGTCGTGGTGGGAGCCTTCCAGGGCTTCTCCGAGCTGTTCCCGATCTCCAGCCTGGGCCACAGCATCCTGCTGCCGGCCCTGATCGGCGGCCACTGGGCGCGGGACCTCAACGTGTCCGCGCCGGAGTCGCCCTACCTGGCCTTCATCGTCGGGCTGCACGTGGCCACCGCCGCCGCGCTGCTGGTGTTCTTCTGGCGCGACTGGGTGGCGATCATCACCGGCTTCTTCACCTCGATCCGCGACCGGCGCATCGAGAGCACCCACCAGCGGCTGGCCTGGCTGATCATCCTGGCGACGATCCCGGTCGGGATCGCCGGGCTGGCCCTGGAGCACCTGTTCCGGACCACCCTGGGCCGGCCGGTGCCGGCAGCGGCCTTCCTGGTGGTCAACGGGTTGATCCTGCTGGCCGGGGAGCGGCTGCGTCGGCGGGCCCCGGCGCCGGCGCCGGCGATGGCGGGCGTGCCCGCCGGTGCCGCGGACGAGGTCGGCAGCGGCGCGCTGACCATGGGCGACGTCGCCCGAGGCGCTGGGCGCCGGCCACAACCCGCCGGGGACGGCACGGCACTGACCGACGACGTCCGGCTGGGCCGGCAGTCCGACCGCCGGCTGGCCGCGCTGAGCATCGGGTCCACGCTGCTGATCGGCGCGGCCCAGATCCTGGCTCTGCTGCCGGGGATCAGCCGCTCCGGTTCGGCCATGGTCGCCGGTCTGTTCCGCGGCCTGTCCCACGAGGACGCCGCGCGCTTCTCGTTCCTGCTGGCCACGCCGGTGATCTTCGCGGCCGGTCTGCTGAAGGTGCCCTCGGACCTGTTCGGGCCGTTGGGGGCCGGCATCCACGGCCAGGTGCTGGCCGGCAGCGTGGCCTCCTTCGTCACCGCCTACCTGTCGGTGCGCTTCCTCACCCGCTACTTCCGCACCCGCACCCTGACCCCGTTCGCCGTCTACAGCATCGTGCTCGGCGCCGGTGCCCTGGTCTGGTTGTCGCTGGGCTGAGTCGTTGGGTCGACCCCGACACCCCGGGACGACGAAGGCCGGCCCGCACACCTGCGGGCCGGCCTTCGTCTGCGTCGAGCACCGTGTCGGGACGGCGGGATTCGAACCCACGACCCCTTGACCCCCAGTCAAGTGCGCTACCAAGCTGCGCTACGTCCCGGTCGTGCTGACACGCCCGGCGTGGCAGCGCGATGACTCTACCGCACCGGTCGGGCACCCCCGCCCGGGCGGGGGCGAGGGTCTCAGCGGCGCCGCTCGCGCGGCCGGACCGACACCTCGATCGGCGTCCCGGCGAAGTCGAAGGTCTCCCGCAGCCGCCGCTCCAGGAACCGCCGGTACCCGGCCTCCATGAACCCGCTGGTGAACAGCACGAACCGGGGCGGCTTGGTGGAGGCTTGGGTGCCGAACAGGATCCGTGGCTGCTTGCCGCCGCGAACGGGGTGCGGGTGGGCGGCGACGATCTCGGCCAGCAGCGCGTTCAACCGCCCGGTCGGCACCCGGCGCTCCCAGGACGCCAGCGCCACGTCCAGCGCCGGCGCCAGCCGGTCGACGTGGCGCCGGGTCCGGGCGGAGATGTTCACCCGCGGCGCCCACTGCACCTGGACCAGGTCCTGCTCGTACTCGCGCTCGAGGTAGCGGCGGCGCTCCTCGTCCACGGTGTCCCACTTGTTGAAGGCGAGCACCACGGCGCGTCCGGCGTCCACCGCGAGCTGGACGACCCGCGTGTCCTGCTCGGTCAGCGGGGCGCCGGCATCGAGCAGGACGACGGCCACCTCGGCCTTCTCCAGCGCGGCCTGGGTGCGCAGCGAGGCGTAGAAGTCGGCTCCGGAGGTCTGGTTGACGCGGCGCCGGATACCGGCGGTGTCCACGAAACGCCAGGGCCGGCCGCCGACCTCGACGGTCTCGTCGACCGGGTCGCGGGTGGTGCCGGCGACGTCGTCGACCACCACCCGCTCGGCGCCGACCAGGGCGTTCAGCAGGCTGGACTTGCCGACGTTGGGCCGGCCGATCAGCGCCACCCGGCGCAGCCCGGGGAAGGCTGGGCCGCCCACCTGGGAGACCGGGGGCAGGACGGCCAGGCAGGCGTCCAGCAGGTCACCGCTGCCCCGGCCGTGCAGGGCGGAGACGGCGTACGGCTCGCCCAGGCCCATGCTCCACAAGGTGGCCGCCTCCGCCTCGCCGCGGGTGTCGTCCACCTTGTTGGCGGCCAGCACCACGGGCTTGCCGGCGCGGCGCAGCACCCGGACCAGCTGCTCGTCGACGTCGGTCGCACCGACGTTGGCGTCCACCACCAGCATCACGGCGTCGGCGAGCTCGACGGCGACCTCGGCCTGCTCGGCGATCCGGCCGCCGATCCCCCGGGCGTCCCTCTCCCAGCCGCCGGTGTCGACGACCACGAAGTCCCGCCCGGCCCAGGAGGTCTCGTACATCACCCGGTCGCGGGTGACGCCGGGCACGTCCTGCACCACGGCCTCCCGCCGGCCCAGCACCCGGTTCACCAGGGTGGACTTGCCGACGTTCGGCCGGCCGACGACGGCCAGCACCGGCAGCGGCCCGGCCGGGGCGCCCGCGGCGTCGAGGTCCGCGCCGTCCTCGGCGAGCAGGCCGAGGTCCTCCTCGTCGAGCTCGTACTCCCTCAACCCGGCGCGCAGCGCGGTGGCGACCTCGGTGCCGTCGTCCTGCCCTCCGACTCCGGCCTCGGGGCCGGCGCCGCCCAGCACGGCGTCCTCCCGCTCGGCGCTCACCGCCGGGCCTCGGCCGGCGCGCCGTCCAGCTGCAGCTCGGCACGCTCGCTGACCAGGTCGAGGACCACCCGCACGGTCTGCTCGAAGTCCAGGCCCGAGGAGTCAAGCTCGATGACGCCGTCGGCGGCGGTGTGGAAGGTGGACACGGTCGCGTCGTCGGCGTCCCGGCGCAGCACCTCATCCCGGGTGGCACCGACCGCGCGCTCGTCGTCGTGGCCGTGCAGCTCTCGGGCCCGGCGCGCCAGCCGGGCCGACTCCGAGGCGGTGAGCAGGATCCGGACCTGGGCCTGGGGGGCCACCACGGTGGTGATGTCCCGGCCCTCGGCCACGCAGCCGCCCCACTGCCGCCCGCCCTGCCGGATCAGGTCGCGCTGGCGGGCCCGCAGGTCGGCGCGCACCTGCAGGTTGGTGGCCACCTTGCTGACCAGACCGGAGATCCGGGAGGCGCGGATCTCGGCCGCGACGTCCTGGCCGGACACCCAGGTGCCGGGGCGGAGCGGGTCCAGGGACACCGCCAGGTCCAGGTCCTGGCAGAGTGCGGCCACCACCGCGGTGTCGTCCAGGTCGACGCCGAGCTCCAGGCACCGCCAGCAGACGGCCCGGTACATGGCGCCGGTGTCCAGGTAGGCCAGGCCCAGCCGGCGGGCGACCTCGCGGGAGACGCTGGACTTGCCCGACCCCGACGGCCCGTCGATGGCCACGACCAGCGGGCCTGTGGGCAGGTCGGGCGGGTCGGGCAGGCGCGAGATCACGATCCCAGGGTAACGGCCGCTCAGTCCACCACCCGCCAGCCGCGCTCGGTGAGCGCCTCGCGCAGCGCCTGCCCCGCGGCCGGCAGCACACTGACCCCCGCCCGGCCGACCAGCGCCCCGGAGGCGTGCTCGAGGGCGAACTCCTCCACGTTGATCCCGGCCGCGCCGATGTCGGCGAACAACCG
The DNA here is from genome assembly GCA_963821825.1 of uncultured Actinomycetota bacterium. GTDB lineage: Bacteria > Actinomycetota > Actinomycetes > Actinomycetales > Kineosporiaceae > CAWGFD01. The sequence continues at coordinate 2,051,422 of CAWGFD010000002.1, read as the reverse complement.
GCCGAGCTGGCCGGGAGCGTCGGGCAGCAGGACGTCGACGACGTCGTAGCGGGTGGGCGGCTGACCGTGCTTGCCGGGGATCCGGTCCCGCCCGGCGTTGCCGCCGGCCACCACCCCGGCCAGGCCGGCCCGGGCGCCGGGGGCGTCCCCGCCGCCCGCCGCGGCCAGCTGCTCCAGCGCGTCGGTGACCGCGGCCAGGTCCTGGCTGAGCTCACGCAGCACGGTGAGCACCGGCGCGGCGTTGGCGGACAGGATCTGGGCCCACAGCAGGGGGTCGCTGCCGGCGATCCGGGTCACGTCCCGCAGCCCCTGCCCGGCCAGCGCCACGGCGGCGTCCGGGGCGTGCTGCAACCGGGCCGCGACCAGGCTGGCCGCCAGCTGCGGCACGTGGGAGACCAGGGCGACCGCGGCGTCGTGCTCGGCCGGGCCCATCCGCACCGGGGTCGCCCCCAACCGGCCGGCCACGGCGCTGACCTGCTCGACCCGCCACTGCGGGGTCCGCGGGCCGGGGCAGACCACCCAGGGCCGGCCCAGGAACAGGTCGCCGCGGGCCGCGACCGGCCCGGACCGCTCCGCTCCGGCCATCGGGTGCCCGCCGACGTACCGGTCCGGGTCGCCGCCGGCGGCCTCGACCGCCTCGCGCAGGCCGTCCTTGATGCTGGCGACGTCGGTGACGGTGGCCTGCGGGTGGCGAGCGAGCTCGGCCACCAGGACCTGCGCGGTGACGTCCGGCGGCGCGGCGACCAGAACCAGGTCCGGCGGGGCGTCGCCGCGGTCGGCCTCACCGGCGCCCAGGTCGCGGGCCAGGGCCAGGGCGGTCGGCGAGGGGTCGGCGAGCAGCACCCGGTGGCCGGCCGCGGACAGCCCCAGCCCGACCGAGGTGCCCAGCAGCCCGGTGCCCACCACCCGGACCACCGGCTTGCGCCGGCGGTCCGCCGACGGCCCGGAACCGGTGTCCGGGTCGCTCACAGCCCGGCGGCGGCCATCAGCGCGCCGACCTCGGTGCGGCCCAGGACCCGGTAGCGGCCGGTGCGCAGCTGGTCCAGGCGGATCGGCCCCACCTGGGTCCGGACCAGCTGCAGGACCGGGTGACCGACCTCGTCGAACATCCGGCGGATGATCCGGTTGCGGCCGTCGTGCAGCACCAGCTCCACCAGCAGCCGGCCGGGCTGGGCGTCGACCACCTTGAAGGAGTCCACGGTGGCCACGCCGTCCTCCAGCTCCACCCCCGAGCGCAGCCGCTTGCCCAGGTCCCGGGGGACCGGCCCGGCGATCTCGACCAGGTAGGTCTTGGGCACCTCGTAGGAGGGGTGGGTGAGCCGGTGGGCGAGCTCGCCGTCGTTGGTGAGCAGGATGAGACCCTCGCTGTCGGCGTCCAGCCGGCCGACGTGGAACAGCCGCTCGGGCCGGTCGGCCACCAGGTCGCCCACGGTGGCCCGGTTCTGCGGGTCGGTCATCGCCGAGAGCACGCCGACCGGCTTGTTCAGCGCGACGTAGATCAGGTCGGTGTCCAGCACGATCCGCATGCCGTCGACCGCGATCCGGGCCCGGGTCGGGTCCACCCGGACGCCGAGCTCACGCACGACCTGGCCGTCCACCTCCACCCGTCCGGCGGTGATCATGTCCTCGCAGGCACGCCGGGAGCCGACCCCGGCCTGGGCCAGCACCTTCTGCAGCCGGACGCCGTCCGGGTCGTGCACGTCCACCGGTTCTGGCGCAGCGGCCCGGCGCTGCGCGCCGCCGGCGGCCGCTCGCTTGGACGGGGTGGTGGCGGGACGGCCGCGGCCGCCGCGGCGGGCGCCGCCGGGGCCGGGGGGGCGCGGGGTCATCGGGCTCCTTGTCGGGGCGGGCTGGTCTGGTCGGTCGGGGTAGACGCCGGGGTCACTTCATCCAGCTCCTCCAGCGCGTCGGCCTCGGGCAGGAAGGGAGCCAGCGCGGGCAGCTCGTCCAGGCTGGTCAGACCGATCCGGTGCAGGAAGGAGGAGGTGGTGCCGTACAGCACGGCTCCGCTCTCGCTGTCGGTGCCGGTCTCGCAGACCAGACCCCGGGTGAGCAGGGTGCGCATCACCGCGTCCACGTTCACCCCGCGGACGGCCGAGACGCGGGCCCGGGAGACCGGCTGCCGGTAGGCCACGATGGCCAGTGTCTCCAGCGCCGCCTGGGTCAGCCGGGCGGTCTGGCCGTCGCGCAGGAAACGCTCGACCACCGCGGCGTGCTCGGGACGGCTGTAGAACCGCCAGCCGCCCGCCACCTGACGCAGCTCGAACCCGCGCCGGGCGGCGGTGTAGTCGGCCGCCATCCCCTCCAGCAGCAGCTCCAGGTCCGGCACCGGCACCCCCAGGGCGACGGCCAGCGGGGTGGTCCCGACCGGTTCGTCGGCGACCATCAGGACCGCTTCCAGGGCTCCGCGCAGGCCCCCCGGGGCACCGGTCAGGTCGATCGCCGTGCCGTCGGGGGCCGGGGCGGGCGGCTCAGTCATGGGGCCCATCATCTCGCGCCCGCTCGCCCGCCACGTCCACCTCCGCGGGGACGGGCCCCGGACCCCCGGACCCGTCGGGCCCGGTCCAGCGAACGGTCAGCGGTCCCAGGGACTCCTCCTGCTCCAGGGCGATCGAGCCGTCCCGGAACAGCTCGAGCAGGGCCAGGAAGCGGGCGACCACCACCGGCGTCGAGCCGGCGTCGGCGACCAGGTCGGCGAAGGTCAGGGCGCCCCGCCCGCGCAGTGTGGCGGCCACGACCAGCGCCTGCTGAGCGACGCTGACCGTCGGCGCGTGCAGGTGGGTCAGCCCCACGGCGGGTACCGGTCGCGGCTGCATCGCCTGCGCGGCGATCGCCGCGAGCTGGGCCGGGGTGATGCCGAGCACCAGCTCGGGCAGCAGGGTGGCGAACCGCGGCTCCAGCTCCACCTGCCGGGGATGGCGCCGGCCCTCCACGGCCATCCGGTCGGCCAGCAGCGCGGCCACCTGCTTGAACGCCCGGTACTGCAGCAGGCGGGCGAACAGCAGGTCGCGCGCCTCGAGCAGCGCCAGGTCCTCCTCGTCCTCGACCTGCGCGGTGGGCAGCAGCCGGGCGGCCTTCAGGTCCAGCAGGGTGGCCGCGACCAGCAGGAACTCGCTGGTCTCGTCCAGGTCCCAGGCGCTGCCCTGGGCCCGGATCCAGGCGATGAAGTCGTCGGTGACCCGGGCCAGGGCGATCTCGGTGACGTCGAGCTGGTGCTTGGCGATCAGCCCCAGCAGCAGGTCGAAGGGGCCGTCGAAGTTCTCCAGGTGGACCTGGAAACCCGGGCCCTGCCCGTCGCCGGTGTCGAGGTGCCCGGAGGGTGCCTCAGGCGGCGTCGCCACGGGCGATGAGCTCGCGGGCCAGCAGACGGTAGGCGTAGGCACCGGCGTGCGAGGACGCGTAGGTGGTGATCGGCTCGGCGGCCACGGTGGCGTCCGGGAACTTGACCGTGCGCCCGATCACGGTGTGGAAGACCCGGTCCCCGAAGGCCTCGACCACCCGGGCGACGACCTCACGGCTGTGCAGGGTACGCGGGTCGTACATGGTGGCCAGGATCCCGTCGATCTCCAGGGCCGGGTTCAGCCGGTCCCGGACCTTCTCGATCGTCTCGACCAGCAGCGCGACGCCGCGCAGAGCGAAGAACTCGCACTCCAACGGGATGACCACCCCGTGCGCAGCGGTCAGCGCGTTCACGGTGAGCAGGCCCAGGGAGGGCTGGCAGTCGATCAGGACCAGGTCGTAGTCGTCCACCACCGGGCGCAGCACCCGGGCCAGCACCTGCTCGCGGGCCACCTCGCTGACCAGCTGCACCTCGGCCGCCGACAGGTCGATGTTCGCCGGGATCAGGTCGATGTTCGGCACCGCGGTGCTGCGCACCACGTCGGCGGCCCGCACCGAACGGTCCAGCAGCAGGTTGTAGACGGTGGTGTCGAGCTCGTGCGGGCGCACCCCCAGCCCGACCGACAGCGCCCCCTGCGGGTCGAAGTCGACCAGCAGCACCCGGCGGCCGTACTCGGCCATCGCCGCTCCCAGGTTGATGGTCGTCGTCGTCTTGCCGACGCCGCCCTTCTGGTTGCACATGGCGATGATCCGGCCCGGTCCGTGCGAGCCGATCACCGGCGGCTCCGGGAAGGAGGGCATCGGCCGTCCGGTCGGGCCCGCCCCACCGGCGGGCAGGTCGCCCAGCCCGGGGAGGGAGGCGTGCTCCGGCGCCAACCCGGCCTGCCCGGTCGCCTCGCTCACTACCGCCCACGCTCCTGTTCTCGGCTGGGTCCGCGCACCCGACGGACCGCTGCGAGGCTAGTCCGCGCCCGCGGGCCCCGCCAAGGCGGCCCGGGGATGAGCGGCCAGGTAGACCTCGCGCAGGGTGTCGGCGGTCACCCGGGTGTAGATCTGGGTGGTGGTCACCGAGGCGTGACCGAGCAGCTCCTGGACCACCCGGACGTCGGCGCCGCCCTCCAGCAGGTGGGTGGCGAAGCTGTGCCGCAGGGTGTGCGGGGAGATGTGGCCGTGCAGACCGGCGCGCTGGGCCGCGCTGCCGAGCACCGTCCAGGCGCTCTGCCGGGACAACCGCCCGCCCCGGCTGTTCAGGAACAGCGCCGGGGTGCCGCGCCCGGCGGCGGCGAAGACCGGCCGGACCCGGACCAGGTAGGCCTCCACGGCCCGGACGGCGAAGGAGCCGACCGGCACCACCCGCTCCTTGCTGCCCTTGCCGAACAGCCGGACCAGGCCGGTGCCGGTGTCCAGGTCGTCCAGGTCCAGCCCGACGGCCTCGGAGATCCGCGCCCCGCAGCCGTACAGCAGCTCCAGCAGGGCGCGGTCCCTTACGGCGACCGGGCGCTCGGCCATCCCCGCGGCGTGCAGCAGACGTTCCACGTCGGCCAGCGGGAGCGCCTTGGGCAGCCGCCGGGCCGGCGCCGGCGGTCGGACCCCGGCGGCCGGGTCGGTGCGGGTCAGGCCCTCGGTGAGCAGGAACCGGTGCCAGCCGCGGACGACGACCACGGCGCGGGCGGCCGAGCTGGCCGACAGCGCCGACCCGCCATCCTCACCGAGCCGGATCGCGGCCAGGAAGCCGGACACCTCCGCCGGGGTCACCGTGGCCGGGTCGTGCACCTGGTGGGCCAGCAGGTGGGCGACGTACCGGTCGAGGTCGCGCCGGTAGGCACCCAGGGTGTTGGCCGACAGGCCCCGTTCCACGGCCAGGTGCTCCAGGTACGCGACGGCGGCGCGTTGCACCGGGGTGGCCACGGGGGCCTGCGTCGTGCCCACGGCCCCGACGCTACTGCACCGCGCCCGGGTGCCGGCCGCGACGCACGGCGCCAGCGGGCCCGGCTCAGTGCGGCCCCGGCTCAGTGCGGCCGGGCTCAGTGCGGCCCCGGCTCAGTGCGGCCGGGCTCAGTGCGGCCCGGCTCAGTGCGGCCCGGCTCAGGACGGCAGGCCGCCGGCCGTCGGGTGCGCCTGCTCCTGCGGCACCACCCACCCGGGCGGCCCCGGCCGGACGGCCAGCACCAGCGCGCCACCGCGCAGGGTCGGTCGCGCGTGGTCCCCGGCGGCCAGCGTCAGCGCCGGGTCGGCGGCCCGGCCACCGGGTAGCTCGACGGCGGCGATCGCCGTGCGCCGCAGCACCTCGGCCACGCTGAGCCGGGCGGTGAGCAGCGACGACCCGGGGTAGACGAAGGCCCGCCCGGCGGTGGCGCGTCGGTGGTCACGCAGCGCCTGACGGCAGCGTCCGGCGGCCGGGCCGTCCACCTCACCGGTCACGGACTCGACGGCCCAACCCTGCGGGACGGTGCGCACCAGGTCGGCCAGCAGGTCCGCGGTCAGGTCACCGCCGGGGGTCAGGGTGATCAGCACCCGGTGCGGGTCACCCACCACGTGGGTCAGCGCCCAGGCCAGCGCGAACGGACCCCACCGCCGGACCACCGCCTGCTCGGCCGCCGCGGTGTCGTTCCACCCGCCGTCCAGCAGCAGCACCGCAGCGCCGGACGGCGCGCCGCGCTGACCCCGGCTGGTGCTGACAGTGGTCGCGTCTGGAGCCTGGAGAATCCTCATCGAGCGCAGAGTCGACCAGGGGCCGGTGACCGTGCGGTGTCCGGCGGGCAGCGCCCCGGCGAAGCGCAACGAAGCGTTGACCCCCACCACGGCGGCGGGGGGTCAGTCGCCGCGTCGGGTGGTGGGCAGCTCCGGCCAGGGCGCGTCCGCCGGCCGCAGGTCGGTCCAGCCCCGGCCCTGGTGGTGCACCGCCGCCAGGATCGCCACCACGGCGGCGACGTTGTGCACCCGTCCGCCGAGCACCGCGTCCAGGGCCTGGGCCAGCGGCACCCAGCGCAGCTCGATCCCGGCCTCCTCGTCCCGGCGCTCGTGCCGTTCGTCGGCCGGCACCTCACGCACACCGCGGGCCAGGTACACCCGCAGCGCCTCGTCCGACCCGCCCGGGCTGCTCAGCCAGTCGATCAGCACCGACCACGAGTCCGCCTGCAGGTCGGCCTCCTCGGCCAGCTCCCGCCGGGCGGCGACCAGCGGGTCCTCCCCCGGGTTGTCCAGCAGGCCCGCCGGCAGCTCCCACAGCCGCATCCGCACCGGGTGCCGGTACTGGTTCAGCAGCAGCACCCGGTCCTGCTCGTCCAGCACCATGACCGCCACGGCCGAGGTGTGCTCGACGTACTCGCGCCGGACCTGGCCGTGCTCGCCCAGGTCGACCCGGTCGGCCACCACGTCCCAGATCCGGCCCTGGAAGACGCGTTGACGGTCCAGCACCCGGGCCGGCTCCAGCTGGTCGGACAACGGCCGCTCGTTCCCCTCCGCGCCCGGCCCGGTGCCCGGCTGCTGCCCCGCGGTCATACCGCAGCCGCCGCAGACGTCTCGACCTCGACCAGCCGTTCGCCGCGCTGACGTTCCAGCGCTGCCTGCACCAGCCCAGCGAACAGCGGGTGCGCCCGATCGGGCCGGGACCGGAACTCCGGGTGGGCCTGGGTGGCCACGTAGTAGGGGTGCACCTCCCGCGGCAGCTCGACGAACTCCACCAGCGAGGAGTCCGGGGAGACCCCGCAGACCACCAGCCCGGCCGCCTCCAGCTGCTCGCGGTAGCGGTTGTTGACCTCGTACCGGTGCCGGTGCCGCTCGCTGACCCGGGTACTGCCGTAGGCGCCGGCCACCACCGACCCCTCGACCAGCACCGCCGGGTAGGCGCCCAGCCGCATGGTGCCACCCAGGTCGCCCTCCCCGGCCACGATCTCCAGCTGCTCCTCCATGGTGGCGATCACCGGGTGCTCACAGCCGGGGTCGAACTCGCTGCTGGAGGCACCGGCCAGCCCGAGCACGTCGCGGGCGTACTCGATCACCATGCACTGCAGGCCCAGGCACAGGCCCAGGGTGGGGACATCGTTCTCCCTGGCCCAGCGCAGCGCCCCGACCTTGCCCTCGATGCCCCGCACGCCGAAGCCGCCCGGCACACAGATCGCGTCCACCCCGCGCAGCTCCCGACGGGCGCCCTCCGGGGTCGCGCAGGGGTCTGAGGCCACCCAACGGATGTTCACCTTGGCGTCCTCGGCGAACCCGCCGGCCCGCAACGCCTCGGTGACCGACAGGTAGGCGTCGGGCAGGTCGATGTACTTGCCGACCAGCGCGACCTCGACCTGGTGCGCTGGGCGGTGCACCCGGCGCAGCAGCTCGTCCCACTCGCTCCAGCCGACGTCCCGGAAGGAGAGCCCCAGCCGGCGCACCACGTAGGCGTCCAACCCCTCGCTGTGCAGCACCTTGGGGATGTCGTAGATGGACGGCGCGTCGACGGCGGCCACCACCGCCTCGGGGTCGACGTCACAGGACGCCGCGATCTTCCGCTTGATCCCGTCCGGGATCTCCCGGTCGGCCCGGCAGACGATGGCGTCCGGCTGGATGCCGATGCTGCGCAGGGCCGCCACCGAGTGCTGGGTGGGCTTGGTCTTCAGCTCACCGCTCGGGGCGATGTAGGGCACGAGCGAGACGTGCACGAACAGCACCTGGTCACGGCCCACGTCCTGACGGACCTGACGGGCGGCCTCCAGGAACGGCAGGGACTCGATGTCCCCGATCGTGCCGCCGATCTCGGTGATGATCACGTCCAGGTCGCGCGCCTCGGTGGCCTGGGCGCGCATCCGCGCCTTGATCTCGTTGGTGATGTGCGGGATGACCTGCACGGTGTCGCCCAGGTACTCCCCGCGCCGCTCCTTGGCGATCACCGTGGAGTACACCTGCCCGGTCGTCACGTTGGCGCTGGCGTCGAGCTCGACGTCCAGGAAGCGCTCGTAGTGCCCGATGTCCAGGTCGGTCTCGGCGCCGTCGTCGGTGACGAAGACCTCGCCGTGCTGGAACGGGTTCATCGTCCCAGGGTCGACGTTGATGTACGGGTCGAGCTTCTGCATGGCCACTCGGAGCCCGCGGGCCCGGAGCAGGTGACCCAGGCTCGAGGCGGTCAGCCCCTTGCCCAGCGATGACGCCACGCCACCGGTCACGAAGATGTGCTTGGTCGGGGATCCCATGGGCTGCACCACGGACTTTGAGCCTAACAGCCCCAGCGGACCGGCGACGCCGCGACGCTCCCGCCGGGGCCGGCCGCCGGTCGGCGGCACCGGAAGCCCGCCGCCGGCCGCCCGGACGTGCCTACCGGCCCGCCAGCTGCCGGTAGCGCTGCCACCACTCGGTGACCACCTGGGCCGGAGCGGGCAGCTCGGCGGCCCGGCCCCGGGCCGCCGTGGCCATCCGCTCACCGGCGCCGGGATCGGCGGTCAGCTCGGTCAGCACCTGCGCGACCGCCGCGGCCACCGCGCCCGGATCGCCCGGCGGCACCAGCCGACCGAGGTCGTGCAGCAGGTCACGCAGGCCGCCGACGTCAGTGCTCACCACCGGCAGCCCGGCGGCCAGCGCCTCCTGCACGACCAGGGCCCGCGCCTCCCAGCGGCTGGTCAGCACGAACAGGTCGGCCTGCGCCAGCAGGGCCGCGACGTCCTCGCGGCGACCGAGCAGCTCCACCGTCGCGCCGCGGCGATCGCGCAGCGACCGCAGCTCGGCGGTCAGCGCCGGGTCGCCGTCGCCGGCGAGCAGCCAGCGCCACCCGGGCGCGCCGACCCCGGCGCTCCGGCAGGCGTCGGCCAGCGCCTGCGGCAGCCGGGCGGCCGCCTCGACCAGCACGTCCAGGCCCTTCTGCGGGGCGACCCGGCTGACCGTCAGCACCGTCAGCCGATCCGGCCGCGGAGGTCGGGCCACCGGCTCGGGTGGCGGCAGGTCACTGGCCACCGGGGCGTCCACCGCGACCCGGGCGCCCAGCCGGGCGGCGTGGCGGGTCAGGTCGCTGGACGCGCCGGCCACCAGGTCGGCCGCCCGGGCCTGCAGCGCCTCGGCCAGCAGCGGCGGCAGCCGGCGAGCCCCGGTCGCCAGGACGGCGTTGTGCCAGGTGATGGCCACCCGGGGCCGAGCGGCGCGGCGGATCGTGCGGGCGGCCAGCACGGCCAGCACCCCGGCCTGGTGACCGTGGGCGTGCACGACGTCGACGCCGCCCATCGCGGCCCGCAGACCGGCCACCCGACCCGGCAGCGACCCGGTCCAGCCGGCCGTGGTCGGCACCTCGAAGTCGAACCGGGCGGCGGTCTGCGGGCTGGTGAAGACCCGGACCGGGACGCCGAGCGCGGCCAGCCCCCGGGCCAGGGAGCGCACGTGCACCCCGATCCCACCGCCGGAGTGGGCCAGGACGAGCAGGACCCGGGGCTCGCTCACCGGTCCTCCCCCGGTGTCGTCGGCCCGCTTCGCCGGCCGGTGAGCCGGGCGGGCAGCCGACCGGCCAGCACGCCGGCCAGCCCCTGGCCGTCCACGGCCAGCCCGACCGCCAGCACGGCGGCGGCGCAGACCCCGCCGGCCAGGCCGCCGACGCCCACCGCGGTCAGCGCGGCGCCGACCCCGGTGCCCGGCCCGGACAGCGCGGAGGCGACCAGCCGCTGGCCCGGCACGCTCACCACAGCGGCGGTCAGGACGACCGCCAGTCCGCTGCGGGCCGTCCCGGCCAGCGCCACCGCCCCGAGCCGGCGGCGCACCGACCACAGCAGGGCCGCGCCGGCCACCGCCATCCCGAGCGTGTTGGACGCCGCCACCGCCAGCAGCACCTGCCCGGCCCGGGGCCGGCCTTCCGCGCCGGGGACCAGCTGCGGCAGCCAGGCCAGCAGCACGCAGCCGGCGGCGGCGCTCGCCCAGCCGGCGGCGGTGGACCAGCCGGCGGCCCGGCCGGCATCCACCGCGTACAGCGTGCGCCCGGCCAGGGCGACCAGGCCCCAGCCGAGCAGGCCCGGGGCGTACCAGCCGACCGCGGCGCTGAGCGAGGCCAGGGCGGGCCCGCCGACGACGTCCAGGGAGACGAACAGCCGCTGCACGGCCGGTGCCGCCGCCAGCAGCGCGGCGGCACCGGCGGCACAGACCGCGAGCAGGGCGCGGGTCGAGCGGGCCGCGGTGGCGGCCAGCGGTCCGTGCTGACCGGTGGCGGCCAGCGCGGACAGCCGCGGGAAGGCGGCGGTGGCGATCGGCACCGCCAGCACCGCGTAGGGGAACAGGTAGACCGCCTGGGCGTACTGCACGGCGTTCCAGACCCCGGTCTGCCCGGACCGGTTCGCCACCAGGATGGTCACCACGACCGAGATCTGCTGGGCGAGCAGCGCGCCCAGCCCGGCCCCGGCCAGGGCGAGCACCCGGCGCCGGACCGCAGGCTCCAGCCGCAGGGTCACGCTCAGGCGGGAACCGGTGCGCCGCAGCGGGATCAGTAGCGGCAAGGACAGGGCCGCCACCCCGGCGGTGGTGCCGCCGGAGAGCAGCAGGGAGGTCCACCCACCGGGAAGGTAGGTCTGCTCGGCCCGGGCCGGGCCGGCCAGCACCGCGTAGCCCAGGTAGCTGGCGATCACCACCAGGCTGGAGACCAGCGGCGCGGCGGCCGGCCCGGCGAACCGGTGACGGGCCTGCAGGGCGCCGGTCAGCACGATGCCCAGCCCGTACAACGCGACCTGAGGCGCGAAGACGAGCAGCAGCCGCTGGGTGAAGCCGACGGCTCCGGGGCAGTGCTGGGCGCCGACCAGCAGCCGCGCCAGCGGACCGGACGCCGCGGCCAGCAGCAGCGCGAGCGGGACCAGGACCAGCAGCGACCAGCAGGCCAGCGCCGAGGTGATCCGGTCCGCTGTCCGGCGGTCGCCGCGGGCCAGCGCCCCGGCCAGCACGGGCACCACCGCCCCGGCCAGTGCCCCTCCGGCGGCCACCTCGAACAGCACGTTCGGCAGCTGGTTGGCCGCCGCGTACGCGGTGCCGGTGCAGCCGCTGCCGACCGCGGGTGCGAAGACCAGCACCCGGGCGAAGCCGGTCAGCCTGGCCACCAGGGTGATCACCGCGATGACCGCGGCCGAGGCCGCCAGCCCGCTCGCCCGTGCGGGGCGCCGGCTCACCGCCGGCCCAGCGCGTCCAGCTCGCGCAACACCGGGGTCGACTCGATCACCGAGGTGAAGCTGACCCGCTCGCTGGCCAGGGTGAGCGCCACCAGCAGGGCCAGGGCCGCGACCCGGACCGGGCGCGGCGCCCCGCGGTGCACCGCCAACCCGAGCACGGCACCGACGGCGTTGGCCCCGGTGTCGCCCAGCATCGCCGCGCCGGACAGGTCGACCGGTAGCAGGGCCAGGCTCGTCCCGGCCACGCCGGCGCCCAGCGCGCCGGGGCCTGCGGCGAGGGCGCCGCCGGCCAGCAGGCCGGCCTTCAGCGCCCGCCCGGGGCGCAGGTCCAGCAGGTTGACCAGGTTCGCCGTCCCAGCCACCAGCGCGGCCCCGACCAGCCGGTCCACCCATGCGCCAGGACCACCCCTAGCCGGGCCGGCGCCCGAGGCGAGGGCCGCCGAGGCGGCACCGGTGCCGGCCAGGGCGGCGATCTTGACCACCCCGGTGGTCAGCTGACCGCGGCGCAGGGCGTCCAGGTGGCCGCGCAGCCCCTTGGCCGGGCCACGGCCGGCCAGGTCGTCCAGCAGGCCGGCGGCCCCGGCACCGGCCACCGCGACCCCCGCGGCGAGCCGCAGCCGGGCCGGCCCGGGCAGCAGGCAGCCACCAGCCAGCAACCCGACCACGGCGGCCGGCCCCTCCAGCAGGGTGACCGGCGTTCCGGCGTGGTTGGTGCGCTCCCACCGCGCCGCGCCGCCGGGTGGCCGCGCCCGCAGCACGGCGAGCGCGCCACCCGCGGCCAGGGCGGCGGTTCCGGCCGCGGCACCGGGCGCCGGCCGGCGGGCCGGGCCGGCCCTCACGGCGCCACCCCGGCGGCGGAGGTGGGCAGCACCTCCTGGGCGCCGCTCTCGAACCCGTACGCACCGGCTGTGCCGCCGGCCTGCGCCGAGAGCGCCAGCACCGAGGTGATCGGGCCCATCGGGGTGTCGCCGGTGTCCACCGTGGAGACGGTGTCGCTGAGCGCGGCGTCGGCGCGCAGTGCACCGATCAGGCCCCCGGCGGCCGCCGACGACGCCGGGCCGAGCACCACGGCGCCCGACCCGCGCGCGGACAGCGCGGCGATCGTCTGCAGCCAGCCCTGCAGCTCCGCGCCGGCGGACGGGCTGGTCGGCGACGGGCTGGCGCCCTGGACGGCGGAGGCCACCGGGGGCACCAGGACCAGGGCGCCCACCGCCCGGCCGGAGAGGTTCTTCTTGAGGTCCAGCAACCCCTCGTCCTGAAGGACGGTGATCGTGCCGGCGCCGCCGGCCTCGCCCAGCCCACTGGCGTCGGTGAGCAGCGCGGAGGACAACCGGCCCGCGAGCCTGGCCACGGTGGCGTCCGCGGTACCGGTCGTGCTGCTGGTCGTGCTGCTGGAGGAGGACGAGCCGGAGCCGTTCCCCGAGCCGTCCGTCGCGCCGGCGGCGGTGCCGGGCGTCGCGGTGTCGGGCGTCGCGGTGTCGGGCGTCGCGGTGTCGGGCGTCGCCGTGTCGGGCGTCGCGGTGTCGGTGGGGGCGCTGGAGAGGGAACCGGCCGCCGACGACGAGCCCACCAGCCGGGCCAGCGCCCGCTGGCGGGCGGCGGCCGAGGCGGGGTCGGTCCAGTCGCTGGTCAGGTCCACCTCCCCGGTGACCACGGCACCGGAACGCTCCAGCGACTGGGTGGCGTTGGCCGCGCTGGCGTCGGAGACGCCGGGGAGACGGACCAGCACGATGCTGCGGCCGACGAGCTGGTCACCGACCAGCGTCGGCGACACCGCCCGCAGGAACGCGTCCCGGTGGTCGGTCGCCTGCTGGGCGGTCTGCAGCTGCGCCTTGAGACTGTCCCGGTCCTGACGCAGGCCGTCCACCTGCGCGGTCAGGGTGTCACCGATCTGGCCCTTCAACGGTCCGGCGCCGAGCACGATCCCCACGGCCAGGGCCAGGAACACCGACACCAGGGAGACCAGGTGGTACCGGAAGTCGATCATGTTTCCTTCATGGTCGGCCACGGCAGGGTGCCGCGGAGGGCTTCAGGGGGCGCGTCGACGAACAGGCTGTGGACCCAGGTGACCAGGTCGTCCAGCCGCGCCGCCAGCAGGCTGAACGCCGTCTGGCCACCCTGGGTGACGGCCATCGCCGCGACCAGCGCGATGATCCCGGCCAGGGCCAGCACCGCGACCTGCAGGTTGCTGATCCGCTGGCGGTACAGCCGGGAGACGCCCTTGGCGTCCACCAGCTTCCCACCGACCCGCAGCCGGGTCAGGAACGTGCTGGCCATCCCGGCGCGGCCCTTGTCCAGGAACTCCACCAGGGTGGCGTGGGTTCCCACGGCGACGATCAGCGAGGCGCCCTTCTCGTCGGCGAGCAGCATCGCGACGTCCTCGCTGGTGCCGGTGGCGGGGAAGACGACCGGGCTCACGCCCAGTGCCTCGACCCGGTCCAGGCCGGGGGCGCGGCCGTCCCGGTAGGCGTGCACCACGATCTCGGCGCCGCTGGTCAGGGCGGCGTCGGAGACCGAGTCCATGTCGCCGACGATCAGCTGCGGACGGTAGCCGGCCTCGAGGATGGCGTCCGCGCCGCCGTCCACGCCGATCAGCACCGGTCGGTACTCCCGCACGTAGGGACGCAGCGTGGCCAGGTCCTCGCGGTAGTGGTACCCACGGACGACGATGAGCACCTGCCGGCCGTCCAGGTCGGTGGCGATGTCGGGCACCCCGATCCCGTCGAGCAGCAGCGCCCGTTCCCGGCGCAGGTAGTCCATCGTGTTCGCAGCGAACGCCTCGAGCTGCACCGACAGGCCGGCCCGGGCCTCCTCCATGGCGGCGGCGACGCTGGGTCCGTCGTGGCGGCGGCCGGTGGCGACCAGCCGTGCCCCGGCGAACAGCTGGTCGCCGTCCAGCCGCACCGGGGTGCCCTCGGCGAGGTCCGCGAGGACTGCGGGCCCGACCTCGTCCAGCAGGGGGATGCCCGCCGCGACGATGATCTCCGGGCCCAGGTTGGGGTAGCGGCCCGAGATGGACGCCGCGGCGTTGACCACGGCCGCCGGCCGGCAGGCGACCAGCGCCTCCGCGGCGACCCGGTCCAGGTCGACGTGGTCGATGACCGCGACATCACCGGGCTGCAGCCGTTTGGTGAGGTTCTTGGTGCGCCGGTCCACCCGGGCCAGCCCGGACTGCCCGTGCTGGGGGGCCGGGTCTGGATCCCTCCGGAGCAGCGTCAACCTCACCGGGCGATGATCCCACGCGGGGCGCCCCGGCGGCGGCGCTGACCCGCCTGCCGGTGCGCGGCCGCCTCGGCGAGCAGCTCCCGGGCGTGCTCACGCGCCGCGGCGGAGTCGGCGACACCGCCGAGCATCCGAGCCAGCTCCTGCACCCGCTCCTCACCCTCGACCGCGCGCACGCCGCTCTCGGTGACCTGACCGTCGGTCGACTTGGCCACCACCAGCTGACGGTCGGCGAAGGCGGCGACCTGCGGCAGGTGGGTGACCACGATGACCTGGCTGGTCCGGGCCAGGGTCGCCAGCCGGCGGCCGATCCCCAGCGCGGCCCGGCCGCCGACCCCGGCGTCCACCTCGTCGAAGACGAAGGTCGGGACGGGGTCGACCGCACCGAGCACCACCTCGATGCCCAGCATGATCCGGGACAGCTCGCCTCCGGAGGCGCCCCGGGCGACCGGACGGGCGGGGGCACCGGGGTGGGCGATGAGCAGCAGCTCGACCTCGTCGACGCCGGACGGGCCGGCCTGGTAGGCCCGCGGACCGGACCCGAGGTCGCAGGGCAGGCCTCGGTCCCCCGTGCCGCCGCCCAGCTCGCGCTGGCTCACCTGGACCAGCAGCTGGGCGTCGGGCATCGCCAGCTCGGCCAGCTCGGCGGTGACAGCGGCGGCCAGCCGACGGCCCGCGGCGGTGCGCTGCCGGGACAGCTCGGTGGCGGCCGCCGCGGCCTCCGCCCTCTGCTGGTCCGCCTCGGCCAGCAGCCCCTCGACCCGGTCCTCGTCCCCGTCCAGCTCGAGCAGCCTGCGGCCGGCGTCCTGCGCCCAGGTGAGGACCGCGTCCACGTCCGGCCCGTGTGCCCGGACCAGTGCCCCCAGCTCCGCCCGGCGATCCTCGACAGCCGCCAGCCGGGCCGGTTCGGCCTCGACCCCGGCGACGTAGGAGGCGCAGTCGCCGGCCACGTCGGCCAGCAGGTACCCGGCCTCGGCCAGCCGGTCGGCGAGCGCACCCAGCGCCGGGTCGTGCTCGCGGGCCGCCTCCAGGAGTCGGCGCGCCACCGACACCAGCGACGCGACGTCGGAGCCGGCGGTCGGGTCCGAGCCACCGGTGAGCACCTCCTGGGCGCCGGAGGCAGCCTGCCGCAGCTCCTCGGCGTGCCCGAGCCGCAGTGCCTCCTCCCGGAGCCGGTGGTCCTCCCCCGGCTGGGGCGCCACCTGCTCCACCTGGGTCAGGCCGATCCGGAGCAGCTCCGCCTCCTGGGCGCGCTCGCGGGCCTGGGCGCGCAGCCTGTCCACCTCATCCTCGATGGCACGCAGCCGGCCCCAGGCCTGCTGGTAGGTCGCCAGCGGGGCGACGAGTCGGGCACCGGCGAACCGGTCCAGGGCATCGCGCTGGGCGGCCGCGGTCCGCAGCCGCAGCTGGTCGCTCTGGCCGTGCACGGTGACCAGGTGCTCGGCGACCTCGGCCAGCACCCCGACCGGCGCCGAGCGGCCACCCAGGTAGGCCCGGGACCGGCCCTCCGCGCCGACCGTGCGGGAGATGATCAACGTGCCGTCCTCGTCCAGCTCGGCCCCCGCCTCGCGGGCGCGCCGGGCGGCCTGCTGGTCGGCCGCGACCCTGACCCGACCCTCCACGGAGGCCGACCCGGCCCCCTCCCGCACCCGTCCGGTGTCGGCCCGGCTGCCCATCAGCAGTCCCAGCCCGGTGACCACCATCGTCTTTCCGGCGCCCGTCTCCCCGGTCACCGCCGTCAGCCCGGGACCAAGCTCGAGGACGGCCTGACGGATGACCCCCAGGCCCGACAGACGCATCTCCTCCAGCACAGGCCCACCCTAGGCGGCGCCGCCGACGCTCCCGGGCAGGTGACGCGGGCGGCGCTGCGGCTAGTGGACGGGCCCGCGAAGACCGTGGACGGGAAGACCGAACTTGGCCACCAGCCGGTCGGTGAACGGCGGCCGGGAGAGGCGGGCCAGCCGCAGCGGGATGGTGGATCGCCGCGCCTGCACCCGGTACCCGGCCTCGAGCACGACGGAGCGGCGACCGTCGCACCACAGGACGGCGCCGTCCCCGGTCCGGTTGATCACATCCACCGCCAGCGTGGAGGTCGGGGTGACCACGATCGGGCGGGCGAACAGGGCGTGCGCCGACAGCGGCACCATCAGCAGCGCCTCGACCTCCGGCCACACCACCGGCCCGCCGGCGGAGAAGGCGTAGGCGGTCGAGCCGGTCGGGGTCGCCAGGACGATCCCGTCGCAGCCGAAGGAGGTCAGCGGCCGGCCGTCGACCTCCACGCCCACCTCGATCATCCGTTCCCGGCTCTGCTTCTCGATGCTCGCCTCGTTCAGCGCCCAGGTGCCGGCCACCAGCCGGTTCCCGTCCCAGACGGTGACCTCCAGGGTGAGCCGCTCCTCGACCTCGTAGGCGCGGCCAGCGATGCGTGCCACCACCTCCCCGATGTCGTCGCGCTCGGCCTCGGCGAGGAAGCCGACGTGACCGAGGTTGACCCCGAGCAGCGGCACCTGGGTGCCGAAGGTCAGCTCCCCGGCGCGCAGGATGGTGCCGTCCCCCCCGAGGACGACCACCAGCTCGGTGCCGTCGAGCGGATCGTCAGGGTCGGCCCGCCGGACGGCGGCCGCGGTCGGCTCGGGGAGCTGGGCGACCTCCTCGGGCATCATCGAGACCTCGATCCCGGCGCTGGTCAGACCGCTGACCAGCTCCTCGGCGGACGAGACGGCGCTGGCCCGCCCGGTGTGGGCCAGGACCAGGACCTGCCGAGCGCCGTGGCCGGCGGGGGTGGTGGTCACCGGGCGCCCACCGGCCCGTTCTCGACCACGTCCTGGACCACCTTCGCCTGCAGCGCTGGCGCCCCGGCGCGCAACCACAGGAAGTACTCCACGTTGCCGCTCGGCCCGGGCAGCGGGCTGGCCGCCACCCCGCTCACCCCGAGGCCGACCTGCGCCGCGGCCGCGGCCACGCCGGTGATGCTCTCGGCCCGCAGCTGGGGGTCGCGCACCACCCCGCCGTGGCCGAGTCGTTCCCGGCCCACCTCGAACTGCGGCTTGACCATCATCAGCAGGTCGGCCGCCGGCTCGGCCGCTCGGGACAGCGCCGGCAGCACCAGGGCCAGGGAGATGAAGGACAGGTCGCCCACCACCAGCTCGGGACGGTAGGGCAGCTGGTCGGCCACCAGATGCCGGACGTTGCAGCGGTCCAGCACGGTCACCCGCGGGTCCGTGCGCAACCGCCACACCAGCTGCCCGTAGCCGACGTCGGCGGCCACCACGTGCGCGGCCCCGGCGCGCAGCAGGACGTCGGTGAAACCGCCGGTGCTGGCGCCGACGTCCAGGCACCTGCGGCCCGCCGGGTCCAGCCCCTGCGGGCCGAAGGCGGCCAGCGCGCCGAGCAGCTTGTGCGCGCCCCGGCTGGCCCAGGTCGGCCCCGACGGCGTGCTGACCGCGACGGCGTCAGCCGGGTCCACCTGGGCGGCGGCCTTGGCGGCGGTCTGGCCGCCGACCCTGACGTGGCCCTGCGTGATCAGCTCGGCCGCGTGCTCCCGCGAGCGGGCGAGCCCACGCCGGACCAGCTCGGCGTCCAGCCGTCGGCGTCGGGTCATCGTGGCGTGGATCGTCGATCAGCTCAGCCGTCGAGGTCCCCGAGGCGGTCCTGCAGGCTGCGCTGCAGCGCGTCGTAGGCGTCAACGTGGGCCGCCGGGTCCTGCCCGGCCTGCTCGAGCCGGCCCCCGAGTTCCTGCAGAGCGCCATCCACGGCGTCGTCGCCGGTGGTGGGCGGGGCCTGCGGGCCGGTGGGCATGCTCACGCGCCCCACGCTACCGTCCGGGTCGGCGGCGGCCCCGGGCAGCATCGACCGCGTCGACCAGGTCGTCCAGCTCGGGGAGCTGCCGGCCGCTGTCTGTCCAGCGCCACAGGGCGACGGCCGCGGCGCGCAGCAGGTCCACGCCGTCCTGCGGGTCCTGGCCGCTGGCCTCGACCTGCAGCCCGTCCGGGCCGACCCGGACGGCGGCGGCCCGGCAGGTGGCTCGCAGCGCGGCACCGGCGCCCTCGTCCCGGCCGGACGCCGCGCCGTCCTGGTCGAGCCAGGCGCAGCTGACCGGCGGATGCGCCTGGAAGAGCGCGGACAGGTCGGCGCCGATCAGGTCGGGGCGCTGATCGGGTGGGGCGCTGACCACCTCCCGGGTGCCGTGCACACCGGTCAGCACGAGCAGCCCGGGCATACCGGCCGAGCGCGCGCCCTGCAGATCGGTGTCCAGCCGGTCGCCGACCACCAGGGGGCGCTCGGCGCCATAGCGGGCCTTGGCCTGGGTGAACAGGGGGGGTTCGGGCTTGCCGGCCACCTCCGGGACGACGCCGCTGGCGATCTGGACGGCGCAGACCAGCGTGCCGTTGCCCGGTGCGGGCCCGTAGGCGGTCGGAACCGTCATGTCGGTGTTGGTGGCGATCCACGGCAGGCCGGAGCGCACCCCTCGGGTGCCCTCGGCCAGCAGCCGCCAACCGATGTCGGGGCTGAAGCCCTGGACGACGGCGGCCGGCGCGTCATCCATCGAGGCGACGCCCTGGAGGCCGGCTTCCTGCAGGGCCACGTACAGGCCTTCGCCGCCCACGACCAGCACCTTGGCGCCCGGCTCCAGCCGTTCCGCGAGCAGCGCGGAAGCGGCCTGGGCCGAGGTGACCACCTCCTCGGCGCTGGTGGGCACCCCGATCCGGGTCAGGTGGTCCGCGACGGTCTGTGGCGGCCGGCTGGCGTTGTTGGTGATGTAGGCCGTCCGGACGCCGCGCTCCCTGGCCTGGTCGATGGCCGCGGCCGCGCCGGGCACCACGTCCGGGCCGATGTACACGACACCGTCCAGGTCGAACAGCAGCAGGTCGTGCTGGTCGATCACCATGGCGTCGGTGCTGAGCAGACCGGCCTCACTCATCGGCGTCACCGGTCCCGGGCGTCCCCACGTGACCGGCGTCGCCCACCTCGCTGGGCGGGCCCGCCGCCGCCGCAGCCGGTCGCCCATCCTGGTCGGAGTACTCGGCGCTCTCGGGCTCTCCGGCCTCCTCCGGCTCGCCGTCGAGCAGGTCGACGAAGTCGACGTCCTCCGGGCCATCCAGAAGCTCGGCCGCACCGCTGGAGCCGTCCGGGTCGGCCTCCGCCGCGCGCCGCGTCCATTCCAAGGCCTGCTGGTCATCACCGAGTGCGGTGAAGGCACGGGCCATCGCCATCCTCAGCCGCGCCACCCAGGCATGCCGGCCGTTGGCCTCCAGCTCGGGAACCCGCAGCATCTGGACCGCCGCTGCGGGCTGGCCCAGGTCCTGGCGCGCACCTGCGGCCACGATGAGCATCTCGACTCGCAGCTCCCGGGGCAGACGCGCCACCTCGGGAGCGGCGGCCAACGCCAGCGCCCGCTCCGGTCGGCCGAGCCCCCGTTCGCAGTCGGCCAGTACCGGCAGGTGGGTGTCCAGACCGGTCATCCGGCGAGCCGCACGCAGCTCGGACAGAGCTTCGGCGTAGCGGCCGCTGCGGTAGGCGGCCAACCCAACGGCCTCCCTGACCACCGCGAGCCTGGCCGCGTGCTCCCGGGCCACCGTGGCGTGCTGCCAGGCCAGCTCCGGCTCCACGTCGAGCAGTTCAGCCACCATCACCAGACGACGACCGACTTCCCGCTGGGCGCCGGGAGCCAGGGTGGACAGCTCGCGCTGCACCTCACGGTCGAGCTCCTTGCCGGTCACCTCATCGGGGACCGCCGGGGCCATGGCCCGAGGCCGTCGTGCCCGCGGGTTCTCCTGCGAGACAGAAGCTGCAGCCGAACGGCCAGGTCCTGAGGGCGCCGACTCGCGGCCTACGCGCGGGCCGCCGTCCCTGACCGGGCCGCGAGCGGGGCGGGTGACGCCACGCTCAGGCCGACCCCGCTCCGGCCCGCCACGCTCAGGCCGACCCCGCTCCGGCCCGCCACGCTCAGGCCGACCCCGCTCCGGCCCGCCACGCTCAGGCCGACCCCGCTCCGGCCCGCCACGCTCAGGCCGACCCCGCTCCGGCCCGCCACGCTCAGGCCGACCCCGCTCAGGCCGACCCTGCTCAGGCCGACCCTGCTCGGGCCGGCCACGCTGCGCCCCGCCACGCTGCGGACGAGCAGTACCTGTGGAGCTGGGTTCACGCCAACCTCGAGCTGGCGGACCATCAATGGCCCTACCGCCCCGCCGACCATCCCGAGCGGCACGGTGGCCGGCTCCTCTCTCGGCCCGCTCGCCAGGTGCACCCCACGCCCGCGCGGACTGGCCGCGCTGCGCAGAGGAACCCCTGCTCGGTCGTGACTGACCCGAGGGCCCACCCCAGGCCCCCCGGGCACCCGGTTCCGAACGCGACCCGGACGACCCCTGCTCCGTTGACCCTCGACCCGCCGACGCTCGCGACCGGCGCGGAAGCGAGGAGTCGGCCCGATCCGGGCGCGAGCCTCCACGCCATCCCTGCCCCCCACGGGGGGCCTGCTCGTCGCGGTCGCGGGCCTGACCCCGCGGCCCGCCCGCCTGCCCCCGTGGCCCGGACGCTGGGCGCCGCTCACCACTGCCGCCCGCTAGAGCGTCACGGCTGCCCCGAGCGGCTCCGCCCGCCGGACGCGACCCTTGGCCCCTGCCCTGGCCGGCGCCGCGAGCGCTACCACCCACCGCACGACCCGCGCCCCCGGTTGACCCGCTGGAGGCACTCGTGGAGGGGCGACGCGGGCGAGAGTCCCGTTCACCGCGGCCTGATCCCCCGCCACCTCGCGGTGAACCGCCAGCACGCTGGTCGTTGTCGGCCATGGTTCGCCTTGCCTCTCAATGGTGCCTGGGAATGCCAGATGGCGGTCACCGCCACAACCCATACAGGATGTTGTGGTGGTGACCGCCATCTGGTGAATGGTTGTCCGGCGGCGTCCTACTCTCCCACCCAGTGGCCCGGGCAGTACCATCGGCGCTGACAGGCTTAGCTTCCGGGTTCGGAATGGGACCGGGCGTTTCCCTGTCGCTATGACCGCCGTAACACTGTCGAGTTGATCAACCCCAAGGCACCCCCCACATCAAACCAAAGTGGGGTGGTGTGGTTGTGGCTCGGGAACCGCATAGTGGACG
Source organism: uncultured Actinomycetota bacterium (assembly GCA_963821825.1). GTDB lineage: Bacteria > Actinomycetota > Actinomycetes > Actinomycetales > Kineosporiaceae > CAWGFD01. The sequence goes on along the minus strand of CAWGFD010000002.1, from coordinate 2,029,656 downwards.
CGTGCATGACTCGATGCTTTCGACAACACCCAGGCAAGGGAACCGGCCAGACCCCGCAAAGGGCCCGGCCACCCCACTCACAGGGTGCACACCTATCGCATGAAAGAGTGTGGCAAGTTATCGGCTTATTAGTACCGGTCAGCTGCATGCGTCTGTAGTTCGCACGTCCACATCCGGCCTATCAACCCAGTAGTCTGCTGGGAGCCTCTCGGGGAACACCCCATGGAGACCTCATCTTGAAGCAGGCTTCCCGCTTAGATGCTTTCAGCGGTTATCCCTCCCGAACGTAGCCAACCAGCCGTGCTCCTGGCGGAACAACTGGCACACCAGAGGTTCGTCCGTCCCGGTCCTCTCGTACTAGGGACAGCCCTTCTCAAGTCTCCTGCGCGCGCAGCGGATAGGGACCGAACTGTCTCACGACGTTCTAAACCCAGCTCGCGTACCGCTTTAATGGGCGAACAGCCCAACCCTTGGGACCTACTCCAGCCCCAGGATGCGACGAGCCGACATCGAGGTGCCAAACCATGCCGTCGATATGGACTCTTGGGCAAGATCAGCCTGTTATCCCCGGGGTACCTTTTATCCGTTGAGCGACCGCGTTTCCACAAACCACGGCCGGATCACTAGTCCCGACTTTCGTCCCTGCTCGACATGTCTGTCTCACAGTCAAGCTCCCTTGTGCACTTACACTCGACACCTGATTGCCAACCAGGCTGAGGGAACCTTTGGGCGCCTCCGTTACATTTTAGGAGGCAACCGCCCCAGTTAAACTACCCATCAGGCACTGTCCCTGATCCAGATCATGGACCGAGGTTAGACATCCAGAACGACCAGAGTGGTATTTCAACGTTGACTCCACCGACACTGGCGTGCCGACTTCACCGTCTCCCACCTATCCTACACAAGCCGTTCCGAACACCAATACCAAACTATAGTAAAGGTCCCGGGGTCTTTCCGTCCTGCTGCGCGTAACGAGCATCTTTACTCGTAGTGCAATTTCGCCGAGTTCGCGGTTGAGACAGCGGAGAAGTCGTTACGCCATTCGTGCAGGTCGGAACTTACCCGACAAGGAATTTCGCTACCTTAGGATGGTTATAGTTACCACCGCCGTTTACTGGCGCTTAAGTTCTGAGCTTCGCCATCACTGACTGACCCGTCCCCTTAACGTTCCAGCACCGGGCAGGCGTCAGTCCGTATACATCGTCTTGCGACTTCGCACGGACCTGTGTTTTTAGTAAACAGTCGCTTCTCCCTGGTCTCTGCGGCCTTCAAGGGCTAGCCGGCAAGCGGCTTCACCCCTCAGGCCCCCCTTCTCCCGAAGTTACGGGGGCATTTTGCCGAGTTCCTTAACCACGATTCACTCGATCGCCTTGGTATTCTCTACCTGACCACCTGAGTCGGTTTGGGGTACGGGCGGCTAGAACCTCGCTAGAAGCTTTTCTCGGCAGCATGGGATCACCCTGCTTCCCGCAGATGCGGTCACCATCAGGTCTCAGGCCCCACACTGAAGTGGAAAGATGCGGATTTACCTACACCTCGCCCTACACCCTTGGACGTGGACTACCATCGCCACGCGGAAGCTACCCTCCTGCGTCACTCCATCGCTTACCTACTACCGGATCGGGCCACACGCGCCGCACACCCCCACCCGAAGGCGAGAGAGGCATTGGGTGCTTAGCATCACCGGGCTCGGCATGGGCGGTTCTTCGCCGGTACGGGAATATCAACCCGTTGTCCATCGACTACGCCTGTCGGCCTCGCCTTAGGTCCCGACTTACCCAGGGCGGATTAGCCTGGCCCTGGAACCCTTGGTCATTCGGCGGACGGGTTTCTCACCCGTCATTCGCTACTCATGCCTGCATTCTCACTCGTGTGGCGTCCACGACTGGGTCACCCCGCCGCTTCACCCGCCACACGACGCTCCCCTACCCATCCACACACCTGGACCACCACCACGAAGGCAGCAGCCGGGTAACGCATGAATGACACAGCTTCGGCGGTGTGCTTGAGCCCCGCTACATTGTCGGCGCGGAATCACTTGACCAGTGAGCTATTACGCACTCTTTAAAGGGTGGCTGCTTCTAAGCCAACCTCCTGGTTGTCCGTGCAACTCCACATCCTTTCCCACTTAGCACACGCTTAGGGGCCTTAGCTGGTGTTCTGGGCTGTTTCCCTCTCGACTACGGAGCTTATCCCCCGCAGTCTCACTGCCACGCTCTCACTTACCGGCATTCGGAGTTTGGCTGACGTCAGTAACCTGGTGAGGCCCCTCAGCCATCCAGTAGCTCTACCTCCGGCAAGAAACACGTGACGCTGCACCTAAATGCATTTCGGGGAGAACCAGCTATCACGGAGTTTGATTGGCCTTTCACCCCTACCCACAGCTCATCCCCCAGGTTTTCAACCCTGGTGGGTTCGGTCCTCCACGCGGTCTTACCCGCGCTTCAACCTGGCCATGGGTAGATCACTCCGCTTCGGGTCTAGACCATGCGACTGGAACGCCCTCTTCGGACTCGCTTTCGCTACGGCTCCCCCACACGGGTTAACCTCGCCACACAGCACTAACTCGCAGGCTCATTCTTCAAAAGGCACGCCGTCACCCACCCACCCCAAAGGGGCGTCAGGCTCCGACGGATTGTAGGCACACGGTTTCAGGTACTATTTCACTCCCCTCCCGGGGTACTTTTCACCTTTCCCTCACGGTACTAGTCCGCTATCGGTCATCAGGGAGTATTTAGGCTTACCAGGTGGTCCTGGCAGATTCACACGAGATTTCACGGGCCCCGTGCTACTTGGGAACACCCTCAGGAGGCCACGCCATTTCGTCTACGGGGGTACCACCCTCTACGCCGGACCATTCAAGATCCTTCGACTATGACACGGCTTTCTCACTCCCCACCAGGTCAACAGCCCCGGTAGAAGGGTCCCACAACCCCGACCGTGCAACGCCTGTCAGCTATCACACACGACCGGTTTAGCCTGATCCGCTTTCGCTCGCCACTACTCACGGAATCACTATTGTTTTCTCTTCCTGCGGGTACTGAGATGTTTCACTTCCCCGCGTTCCCTCCACGCACCCTATGTGTTCAGATGCGGGTGACTGCACATGACTGCAGCCGGGTTTCCCCATTCGGACACCCTCGAATCACAGCTCGGTTGCCAGCTCCTCGAGGCTTATCGCAGGCTCCTACGTCCTTCATCGGCTCCTGATGCCAAGGCATCCACCGTATGCCCTTACCAACTTGACCACAAAAAATCACACAACAACACCCCGCGACCACCAGCCCCCCCGAAAGGGAACCAGCACCCAGGGCATCATCGAAAACAAAGATGCTCGCGTCCACTATGCAGTTCTCAAACAACAACCAGACACCGCGCCAACCCCACGCTCACCCCCAACCAGCCCACAAGACCAGCAGGAGCAGTACATGGCAGCAACGGCCCGCAGAGACAACCACCCACACCATCGGTGCGCGCGTGTTCCCTCAGGACCCAACAGTGTGCCAACGACCCACCAACCCCCACCCCGACCCGTTCCACCCCCACACCCACCCCACCAGGGCAAGCACAAGACGTACTAGAGCCGACGCAACAGCCGGCAAGCCACCAAAGTCGACGTTCCACCCATGAGCAGCCCGACCACGACGAACGCGCGGCCCGAGCCAACCCTGCACCCCCACCACCACCCCAACAGAGGCGACAGCAGACGCGAGGTGCTCCTTAGAAAGGAGGTGATCCAGCCGCACCTTCCGGTACGGCTACCTTGTTACGACTTCGTCCCAATCGCCAGTCCCACCTTCGACGGCTCCCCCCCACAAGGGGTTAGGCCACCGGCTTCGGGTGTTACCGACTTTCGTGACGTGACGGGCGGTGTGTACAAGGCCCGGGAACGTATTCACCGCAGCGTTGCTGATCTGCGATTACTAGCGACTCCGACTTCACGGGGTCGAGTTGCAGACCCCGATCCGAACTGAGACCAGCTTTTTGGGATTCGCTCCACCTCACGGTTTCGCAGCCCTTTGTACTGGCCATTGTAGCATGCGTGAAGCCCAAGACATAAGGGGCATGATGATTTGACGTCATCCCCACCTTCCTCCGAGTTGACCCCGGCAGTCTCCTATGAGTCCCCACCATCACGTGCTGGCAACATAGAACGAGGGTTGCGCTCGTTGCGGGACTTAACCCAACATCTCACGACACGAGCTGACGACAACCATGCACCACCTGTACGCAGCCCTTGCGGACCCGACATCTCTGCCGGATTACTGCGTATGTCAAGCCTTGGTAAGGTTCTTCGCGTTGCATCGAATTAATCCGCATGCTCCGCCGCTTGTGCGGGCCCCCGTCAATTCCTTTGAGTTTTAGCCTTGCGGCCGTACTCCCCAGGCGGGGCGCTTAATGCGTTTGCTGCGGCACGGAACTCGTGGAACGAGCCCCACACCTAGCGCCCAACGTTTACGGCGTGGACTACCAGGGTATCTAATCCTGTTCGCTCCCCACGCTTTCGCTCCTCAGCGTCAGTTACGGCCCAGAGACCCGCCTTCGCCACCGGTGTTCCTCCTGATATCTGCGCATTTCACCGCTACACCAGGAATTCCAGTCTCCCCTACCGCACTCTAGTCTGCCCGTACCCACTGCAGGCCCGGGGTTAAGCCCCGAGTTTTCACAGCAGACGCGACAAACCGCCTACGAGCTCTTTACGCCCAATAATTCCGGACAACGCTTGCACCCTACGTATTACCGCGGCTGCTGGCACGTAGTTAGCCGGTGCTTCTTCTTCGCCTACCGTCACTTGCGCTTCTTCGGCGATGAAAGAGGTTTACAACCCGAAGGCCTTCATCCCCCACGCGGCGTCGCTGCGTCAGGCTTTCGCCCATTGCGCAATATTCCCCACTGCTGCCTCCCGTAGGAGTCTGGGCCGTGTCTCAGTCCCAGTGTGGCCGGTCGCCCTCTCAGGCCGGCTACCCGTCGTCGCCTTGGTAGGCCATCACCCCACCAACAAGCTGATAGGCCGCGAGCCCATCCCTGGCCGAAAAACTTTCCACACGCACCGCATGCGCGGACGCATCATATCCAGTATTAGCTACAGTTTCCCGCAGTTATCCCAGAGCCAGGGGCAGGTTGCTCACGTGTTACTCACCCGTTCGCCACTGATCCACCCCGAAGGGCTTCACCGTTCGACTTGCATGTGTTAAGCACGCCGCCAGCGTTCGTCCTGAGCCAGGATCAAACTCTCCGTTGATGCTGAAGAGCCAGACACACCCACCCCAAAGAGTGAGCATGCCCAATCTGGCCGAGAAAGAAAAAATCTCGCTGACAATACTTCGTAAAGAACTGTCTGAAGATCAATCCGTCTCACACCAAAGCAAAACTTTGGCATCGACTTCATGGCACACTGTTGAGTTCTCAAACAACACACGCACACCCAACCAGAACCATCACGGAACCAGCCCGGGGCAACTCTCCAACCTTACACCACCACCCACACCAGACCAAATCGTCCGACTCGTCTGAGTTGGGGAGCCCGAGGCCACGTGACGGGACGGTCCAGCCGATAACCGGACCGATCCCCTGAGTTGACCTCTCCGGCGGGACCGGCCACCGCGTGGTGTCCGTGCCTCCCGTCCGGGTGCAGAGAAGACATTAGGCAGGCGCGCTGGACGAGTCAAATCCGCTCGCTACGGGCGCGCTGACCTGCAGCGATCACCCAACGTGCCAAGGCGCTCGGTTGGGTGACTGCGCCGTTGAGTGATCGTCCGCTAGTCGTTGGCCCGCTGGACAGCTGCCAGCGACCGTCGTCCGCGGCGCAGCAGCGCCCACCGGCCGTGCAGGAGGTCCGAGGGGCCGAGCTCGGCGTCCTCGGAGTCCACCTTGACGTTGTTGACGTGCACGCCGCCCTCCCGGATCGCCCGCCGGGCGGCGGACCGGCTCGGCAGCAGACCGCTGTCGGCCAGCAGCTCCGCCACCGGGACCGGTTCGTCCCCGATCGAGGCCATCGGCAGCTCTCCGAGCACGTCGCGCAGAGTGGCCTGGTCGAGCTCCCGTAGCTCCCCCCGGCCGAACAGAGCGGCGGCGGCCGCCTCCACCCGTGCCGTCGCCTCGGGCCCGTGCACCAGGGTCGTCACCTCCCGGGCCAGGGCCCGCTGCGCCTCGCGGGCCGCCGGTCGTTCGCGCGCCGCGGCCTCCAGCTCGGCCAGCTCCCGCTCGGAGCGGAAGGTGAAGACCCGCAGGTACTCGGCCACCTTGGCGTCCTCGGCGTTGAGGAAGAACTGGAAGAAGGCGTAGGGGGAGGTCTGCTCGGCGTCCAGCCAGACCGCGCCGCCCTCGGTCTTGCCGAACTTGGAGCCGTCGACCTTGGTCAGCAACGGCGTGGCGAGCGCGTGCACGGAGCGACCCTCGACCCGGTGGACCAGGTCGGTGCCGGCGGTCAGGTTGCCCCACTGGTCGGACCCGCCGGTCTGCAGGGTGCAGCCGAACCGTCGGTACAGCTCCAGGAAGTCCATCCCCTGCAGGATCTGGTAGCTGAACTCGGTGAAGCTGATCCCGGCCTCGGAGCTGAGCCGGGCGGCGACCGCCTCCTTGGCCAGCATCCGCCCGACCCGGAAGTGCTTGCCGACGTCGCGCAGGAAGTCGATGGCCGACATCGGGGCCGTCCAGTCCAGGTTGTTCACCACCGTCGCCCCGGACGGCCCGTCCATCTCCAGGAAGCGGGAGACCTGGGCCTCGATCCTCGCCACCCACTCCGCGACGGTTCCGGGGTCGTTGAGCACCCGCTCGCCGGACATCCGCGGGTCACCGATCAGCCCGGTGGCACCGCCGACCAGCGCGAGCGGCCGGTGACCGGCCAGCTGCAGGCGGCGCATGGTCAGCAGCTGGACCAGGTTGCCCAGGTGCAGGCTCGGCGCGGTGGGGTCGAAACCGCAGTAGTAGGTGACCGGCCCGTCCGCCAGCGCCTTGGCCAGCGCGTCGGCGTCGGTCGACATCGCGATCAGCCCCCTCCACCGCAGCTCGGCGAAGGCGTCGGTCCCGCTGCTGCTCACTCGTCGGATCCCTCCTGCTGTTCGGGCCCGGGGTCAGGCGCCGCCGTCCAGCGTCCCATCCGCTCCGCGGCGGCGTCGACGCGGTTTGGCCGGCCGGTACCGGGAGACCGTCGGGTCCTGCGTCAGCCACAGCCGCCAGGGGTAGCGGTCACCGTCGCCGCCGTCCCCGGCCACGCCGACCCGGGGGCCGGTGGCGACCGGGCCGGCGACGCCGCCGTCGGTCAGCAGCTGCAGCCGGCCCCCCGGCCGGCACAGGTCGTCCCCGTCGTGGCCGCCGTCCAGGCCCAGCGCGCTGCACAACCGGGCCGGGCCCCGGGCCAGGTCGAGCGGGTCCGACACAGCCGGCCGGCGGGCGGCGGCCAGCTCGACGCCCCGCACGACCTCACCGGCGCGCAGCAGGACGGCAGCGGCCACCCCGTCGGTGCCGGTCACGACGTTCGCGCACCAGTGCATGCCGTAGGTGAAGTACACGTAGAGGTGGCCGGGCGGGCCGAACATGACCGCGTTGCGCCGGGTCAGACCCCGGAAGGCGTGCGAGCCGGGGTCGTCCACGCCGGCGTAGGCCTCGACCTCGCTGAGCCGGACCGCCGCCGTCCCGTGCGGGCTGCGGTGCACCAGGACGGCGCCCAGCAGCCGTCGGGCCACCAGCAGCGGGTCGCCGGTCAGCTCCTGGCGGCTGACCGGTCGCAGGTCGGGCGGCCGGCAGGTCACCGGCCCGCAGGTCATCGGGCGACCGGCGTCACGGCGGTGCCCGCCCAGCCCCGCAGCGCCGCCGCCCGGCCGGCCAGCCGTTCCCGCTGCTCGGCCACCCGGGCCGGCGCGGTGCCGCCCCGCCCGTCCCGGGAGGCCAGGGACCCGGCCACGTCGAGCACCGACCGGACCTGCGGGGTGAGGTGCTCGGAGATGGCCTGCAGGTCGGCGTCGGACAGCTCCGCCAGTCCGATGCCGTGCTGCTCGCAGGCCTGCACGCAGGCCCCGGCCACCTCGTGCCCGACCCGGAACGGCACGCCCTGCCGGACCAGCCACTCGGCCACGTCGGTGGCCAACGAGAACCCGGCCGGCGCCAGCTCGGCCAGCCGCTCGGTGTCGAAGCGCATGCTGGCGACCATCCCGGTGAAGGCGGGCAGCAGCACCAGGAGCTGCTCGACCGAGTCCATCACCGGCTCCTTGTCCTCCTGCAGGTCCCGGTTGTAGGCCAGCGGCAGTCCCTTCAAGGTGGCGAGCAGCCCGGTCAGGTTCCCCACCAGCCGTCCGGACTTGCCGCGGGCCAGCTCGGCGACGTCCGGGTTCTTCTTCTGCGGCATGATCGAGGAGCCGGTCGCCCAGGCGTCGTCGAGGGTGACGAAGCCGAACTCCGCGGTGCCCCAGATGATCACTTCCTCGGCGATCCGCGACACGTCGACGCCGGCCATGGCCAGCACGAAGGCCAGCTCGGCGACGACGTCCCGGGCCGAGGTGCCGTCCATCGAGTTGTCGCTGCTGCGGGAGAAGCCGAGCTCGCGGGCGACCGCCTCCGGGTCCAGCCCCAGGCTGGAGCCGGCCAGAGCGCCGCTGCCGTAGGGCGACTCGTCGGCGCGCCGGTCCCAGTCGACCAGCCGCTCCACATCGCGGCACAGGGCCTGCGCGTGCGCTTGCAGGTGGTGGGCGAGCAGCACCGGCTGGGCGTGCTGGAAGTGCGTGCGCCCGGGCATCGGGGCCAGCGGGTGCTCGGCGGCCCGGTCGAGCAGCGCCTGGACCAGGTCGAGCAGCAGGGTGGCGACGTCCCGGGCCCGGTCGCGCAGGTACATCCGGTAGAGGGTGGCGACCTGGTCGTTGCGGGAGCGACCGGCCCTCAGCCGGCCGCCGAGCTCGGGGCCGACCCGCTCGATCAACCCCCGCTCCAGGGCGGTGTGCACGTCCTCGTCCGCCGGAGTGCCCACGAACGCACCGGACCGGACGTCGGCCTCGAGCCGGTCCAGGGCCGCCAGCATGGCCGCCAGGTCAGGACCGGTCAGCAGCCCGGCGCGGTGCAGCACCTTGGCGTGCGCCCGGGAGCCGGCGATGTCGTACGGAGCGAGCACCCAGTCGAAGTGCACCGAGGCCGACAACCGCTCCAGGGCCTGTGCCGGCCCGGAGGCGAACCGGCCGCCCCACAGCTTGATCGGGGGGGCCGGGGGCTCAGGGGTCGGCACGGTTCCTCCATCTGGGGGTCGGCTGGGGGTCGGTCGTGGTCGGTCGGCGGGGAGAACGGTCGCACAGCGGGCGGCCTGCCGGTCAGCCAGACGCGCCCGAGGCCCAGGCCGGGTCGAGCGCTGCCGGGCCTTCGGCCAGGGCCAGGAACCGGGCGGCGACCGCGGCGCCGCCGCCGGGATCCCGGGAGATCACCAGGACGGTGTCGTCGCCGGCGATGGTGCCCAGCAGGTCGGCGGCCGAGGAGCGGTCGATGGCCGAGGCGAGGAACTGCGCCGCGCCCGGCGGGGTGCGGAGCACGACCAGGTTGGCCGAGGCCTCGGCGGCCAGCAGCAGCTCCTCGCACAGTCGGGCCAGCCGAGCGTCCAGCACCGGCTGCTGCTCGGTGCCGGAGCGTGGCGTGCGGTCCAGGCCGTCGCCGGGGACGGCGTAGACCAGGCCGCCGTCGCCGTGCCGGACCTTCACCGCGCCCAGCTCGAGCAGGTCCCGGGACAGCGTCGCCTGGGTGACGGTGATGCCCTCCCCGGCCAGCAGCTGGGCCAGCTGGGCCTGGGAGCGGACCGGGCGGCGGGTCACCAGGTCGGCGACCGCCTGCTGACGGGCGGCCTTGGTGCCCGGCACCCCGGCCCGGACGGCGGGCTGCGCGGGCACGCTCACGACTGCTCCAGCAGCCAGACCAGCAGGGCCTTCTGGGCGTGCAACCGGTTCTCGGCCTCGTCCCAGACCGCCGAGGTCGGGCCGTCGATGACCGAGGCGGCGATCTCCTTGCCGCGGTAGGCGGGCAGGCAGTGCAGGACGACGGGATCACCGGCGAGCTGCACCGCGGCCTCATCGACGGCGTAGGGCAGGAACGGCGCGGTCCGGTCCGGCGCCTCCCCCTCCTGGCCCATCGAGACCCAGGTGTCGGTGGCCAGCACATCGGCTCCGGCGGTCGCCTCGGCCGGGTCGCTGGTGACCGTGACCGAGCCGCCGGTCCGGGCGGCCAGGGCGCGGGCGTCGGCCACCACCTGCGGGTCGGGCTGGAAGCCCTGCGGGGCACCGACCCGGACGTGCATGCCCGCGTTGGCGCCGCCCAGCAGGTAGCTGTGCGCCATGTTGTTGGCGCCGTCGCCCAGGTAGGTCAAGGTCAGCCCGGCCAACCGGCCGCGGCGTTCGAGCACGGTGAGCAGGTCGGCCAGGATCTGGCAGGGGTGGAACTCGTCGGTGAGGGCGTTGACCACCGGGACGCCGGCGTGGGCCGCCATCTCCTGCACCCGGTCCTGGCCGAAGGTGCGCCACACCACGGCGGCGACCTGGCGGCCGAGCACCCGCGCGGTGTCGGCCACCGACTCACCGCGCCCCAGCTGGCTGGAGGCGGCGTCCAGCACCAGCGGGAAACCGCCGAGCTCGGCGATCCCGACGCTGAAGGAGACCCTCGTCCGGGTGGAGGACTTGTCGAACAGCACCGCGACCGACCGAGGCCCGGCCAGCGGCCGGCGGCCGAACCGGTCCTTCTTCAGCTCGGCGGCGAGGTCGAGCACCTCACCGAGCTCCGCCGGGCTCAGGTCGTCGTCACGCAGGAAGTGCCGGGTCATCGTGGGTCCTTCCGGTTCTCCGAGAGCATGTCCTGGTCAGGGACGGCCTGCAGGGCCTCGCCGAGGGCGGCGACGAAGCCGTCGGCCTGCTCGGCGGTCAGGATCAGCGGCGGCGCGAGCCGCAGCGCGTCCGGGCCGACGGCGTTGGCGATGAAGCCGCGCTCGAGCAGCTCCGCGGCCACGACGGCGGCGACCGGAACCGTGAGCTGGACCGCGATCAGGAGGCCGACGCCGCGGGTGCCGGTGACCAGCGGGTGGCCCAGCTGCTGGACGCCCCTCTGGATGCGGTCACCGACGACGGAGGCGTTGTCCAGCAGGCCGTCACGCTCGATCACGTGCAGGGTGGCCAGGCCGGCGGCGGAGGCGACGGGGTTGCCGCCGAAGGTGGTGCCGTGCTGGCCGGGAGCCAGCATCGACCCGGCGCGCTCCCCCAGCCCGACCATGGCGCCGACCGGGATACCACCGCCCAGGCCCTTGGCCAGGGTGACGACGTCCGGCCGGGCACCGCCGCCGATCCCCTCGTGCTGATGGGCGAACCAGCGCCCGGTGCGCCCGATCCCGGACTGCACCTCGTCCAGGACGAGCAGCGCCCCGGCCGCCTCGGTGATCGCGCGCGCGTGGGCGAGGTAGCCGGCCGGGGCGACCCGCACCCCGGCCTCACCCTGCACCGGTTCCAGGACGACGGCCGCCGTCCGGTCGTCGACCGCCGCGCTCAGCGCTGCAGTGTCGCCGTAGGGCACGTGCACGACGTCACCCGGCAGCGGCTCGAACGGCTCCCGGTAGGAAGCCTTGTGGGTCAGGGCGAGAGCGCCCATCGTGCGACCGTGGAAGGCGCCCTGGGCGGCGACCATCCCGCTGCGGCCGGTCCGCCGGGAGAGCTTGAACGCCGCCTCCAGGGCCTCGGTGCCGGAGTTGGTGAAGAAGACCCGGGAGCCGGCCGGGGCGTCGAGGATCTCCAGCACCTTCTCGGCCAGCATGATCTGCGGCCGGCTGGCGAAGAAGTTGGAGATGTGGCCGAGCGAGGACAGCTGCGCGGTGACCGCGCCGACCAGGGTGGGGTGGGCGTGGCCGAGCGCGTTCACGGCGATCCCGGCCAGCAGGTCGAGGTAGCGGCGGCCGTCGGCGTCCCAGACGTAGCAGCCCTCACCGCGGACCAGGACCCGTTGCGGCGCACCGAAGGTGTTCATCACCGCACCCTGGTACCGCTGCGTCCAGCCGGTGTTGTCGAGCGTGTCTGGCGGCCCACCGGCCGGCCCGGTGCGCACGGTCTGGCTCACGACTCCTCCTTCGTGCCCGTGCCGGGCACCACCATGGTGCCCACGCCCTCGGGCGTGAACACCTCCAGCAGAACGCTGTGCAGCACCCTGCCGTCGATCACCGTGGCCTCCGGGACGCCGCCGACGACGGCCCGCAGGCAGGCCTCCATCTTGGGCACCATGCCGGACTGCAGGTCCGGCAGCATCGCCTGCAGCTGGTCGGCCGTGACCTCCGACAGCAGCGAGGACCGGTCCGGCCAGCGGGCGTACAGCCCCTCGACGTCGGTCAGCACGACCAGCTTGGCTGCGTGCAGCGCGACGGCCAGCGCAGCGGCGGCGGTGTCGGCGTTGACGTTCAGCACGTGGCCCTCGCCGTCGGGGGCCACGGTGGACACCACCGGGATCCGGCCGGCCTCGATCAGGTCCAGCACCGCTGAGGGGTCGACCTGCACGACGTCTCCGACCAGGCCGACGTCGACCGGCTCGCCGTCCACGACCGCCTGCCGGCGCTCGGCGCGGAACAGGCCGGCGTCCTCCCCGCTCAGCCCGACCGCGCGAGCCCCGGAGGCGTTGATCAGCCCGACCAGCTCCCGGCCGACCTGACCGAACAGCACCATCCGCACGACGTCCATCGCCTCCGGGGTGGTCACCCGCAGGCCGCCGCGGAACTCGCTCGGGATGTTCAGCCGGGCGAGCATGGCCGAGATCTGTGGACCGCCGCCGTGCACCACCACGGGTTTCAGGCCGGCCGAGCGCAGGAAGGCGACGTCCCGGGCGAAGGCCTGCTTGAGGGCGTCGTCGACCATGGCGTTGCCGCCGTACTTGATCACCACGATGGCGCCGGCGAACCGTTGCAGCCAGGGCAGCGCCTCGACCAGGACGAGGGCCTTCTGGGCGGCGCTCAGGCCGGGGCCGGCCGGCTGGCTGGACGGCTGGCTGGACGGCTGGCTGGACGGCTGGGTGGACGGCTGGGTCGTCATGTCGAGTACGCGCTGTTCTCGTGGACGTAGTCGTGGGTCAGGTCGTTGGTCCAGACCGTGGCGAAGGCCTGGCCGGCGTGCAGGTCGACCCGGACCCGGACCTCCCGGCCGGACAGGTCGACCAGGGAGCGGTCCTCGCCCACCCCGCAGCCGCGGCAGACCTGGACGCCGTTGATCCACACGTCCAGGGCGGCCGGCTCGAACCGGGCTGAGGTGGTGCCCACGGCGGAGACGACCCGGCCCCAGTTCGGGTCCTGGCCGAAGACCGCGCACTTGAACAGGTTGCTGCGGGTCACGGCCCGGGCGACCTGGACGGCGTCGTCCTCGTCGGCGGCGTTCACCACCTCGACCGCGATGTCGTGCTGGGCACCCTCGGCGTCGCCGACGAGCTGACGGGCCAGGTCGGCGCAGACCTCGCCCACGACGGCCACCAGCTCGGGGGGCTCCGGCCGCTGCCCCGAGGCGCCGCTGGCCAGCAGCAGCACGGTGTCGTTGGTGGACATGCAGCCGTCGGAGTCGACCCGGTCGAAGGTGGTGCGGGTGCACTGGCGCAGCACCTGGTCCAGCTCCTCGGCCGGCACCTGCGCGTCGGTGGTCAGCACCACGAGCATGGTGGCCAGGCCGGGGGCCAGCATGCCGGCGCCCTTGGCCATCCCGCCCACCGACCAGGCGCCGCCGGGCCCGGCCGCCCAGGCGGTCTTGGCCACCGTGTCGGTGGTCATGATGGCCTGCGCGGCAGCGTCGGAGGCCTCCTGGCCGCCGGCCAGGGCCGGGGCCAGGGCGTCCACCCCGGCCAGCAGCAGCGGCATCGCCAGCCGTTCCCCGATCATCCCGGTGGAGCAGACCGCGACGTCGCCGGCGGCCACCCCGAGCCGCTGCGCGACGTGCTCGGCGGTCCGGTGCGTGTCCAGGAAGCCCTCGGGGCCGGTGCAGGCGTTCGCGCCGCCGGAGTTCAGCACCACGGCGTCCACCCGGCCGTCCCGGACCACCTGACGGGTCCAGGTCACCGGGGCGGCCTCCACCCGGTTGGTCGTGAACACGCCGGCGGCCGCGTGGTCGGGCCCGTCGTTGACGACCAGGGCCAGGTCGGGCCGGCCGGACGGCTTGAGCCCGGCGGTGCCGCCGGCGGCCCGGAAGCCCAGGGGCCGGGTGACGCTCACGGGGCCACCCCCACGGGGGGCAGGCCGAGCGCCTCGGGGAGGCCGAGGGCCAGGTTGGCCGACTGCACGGCGCCCCCGGCGGTGCCCTTGGTCAGGTTGTCGATCGCGGCGACGACCACGACCCGACCGGCCCGGCGGTCCAGGGCGACCTGCAGGTGGACGGCGTTGGAGCCGATCGTGTCGGCGGTGCGCGGCCAGCGGCCCTCGGGCAGCACGTGCACGAACGGCTCGTCCGCGTAGGCCTTCACCCAGGCCGCCCGCAGCGAGGCGGCGTCCAGGTCGGTGGCGGCCGCGGCGACCGGCGCGGAGCAGGTGGCCAGGATGCCGCGCGCCATGGGCGCCAGCGTCGGGGTGAAGCTGACCCGGACGTGGCCGCCGGCCGAGACCGACAGGTTCTGCTCCATCTCCGGGGTGTGCCGGTGCCCGCCGCCGACCCCGTACGGGCTCATCGAGCCGATCACCTCGCTGGCCAGCAGGTGCGGCTTGAGGCTGCGACCGGCGCCGGTGGTGCCGCTGGCGGCCACGACGACGACGTCGGGCTCGAGCAGACCGGCGGCCAGTCCGGGGGCCAGGGCGAGGCTGACCGCGGTCGGGTAGCAGCCCGGGACGGCGACCCGGCGGGCACCGACCAGGCGTTCGCGCTGCCGGGAGCCGTCGTGGTGGACCAGCTCGGGCAGCCCGTAGGGCCAGGTTCCGGGGTGCGGCCCGCCGTAGAACTCCGCCCAGGCGGCCGGGTCGGCCAGCCGGTGGTCGGCGCCGGCGTCCACGACCAGGACCTCCGGCGGCAGGGCTGCGGCCAGCGCCCCGCTGGTGCCGTGCGGGAGCGCGAGGAAGACGACGTCGTGCCCGGCCAGGCTCGCCGGGGTGGTCGGCTGCAGCTCGCGCTCGGCCAGCGGGAGCAGGTGCGGCTGGTGCTCGCCCAGCGCCGTACCGGCGCTCGACCCGGCGGTCAGCGCCCCGATCTGCACCTCGGGATGGGCCAGCAGCAGCCGGAGCAGCTCACCACCGGCGTAGCCGCTCGCACCCGCGACGGCGACACGGATCGACATGACGCATGACTATACACGAGCCCGATTGACTATTCAGTGATGGGGCTGGGGCACGCGGCCACCCGGTCCAGCGGCCCGTGTCCGTGCACCCCGAGCCGGCGCACCCCGGCGCCGGGGGCGAAGGTGGCCAGCTGGTCCGGGTCGTCGACCCCGGCGTGCAGGTAGCAGCCGGACCAGGCGTCCAGGCGGCCCCCGGCGATCGCGGCGACCATCGTGACCAGGCCCTGCGGTGGCGTCCAGTCCGTCCGGTTCTCGTGCACGGCCATCGAGCCGGTCATGTCCGAGCGGACGACGCCCGGAGCCACCTCGAAGGCCCGCAACCCGAGCTCGGCGCCGGCCACGTGCAGGTGACCACCCACCCGCATCAGTGCCGCCTTGGCTGCGCTGTAGGCGGAGTACACCGGCTGGTCGTGGATGCCGGAGCCGGAGGCGAGGTCGACGACCCGGCCGCCGCCGCGCGCGATCATCCCGGGCACGACGGCGCGCACGCAGTTCACCGGGCCGCGCAGGTCGGTCTCGATGACGTCCCACCACTCCTGCGGGTCGGCCTGCCACAGCGGCACCTCGACGGACTCGATCACGCCCGCGTTGTTGACCAGCAGGTCGATCGGCCCGAGCTCGGCCTCCACCTCGGCCACGGCCCGCTGGACGGCACCGGCGTCCCGGACGTCCGCGACGACCACGGCCGCAGCGCCGCCGCCGGCCGCGATCTGCGCCGCCAGCTCCTGCAGCGGTTCCGGGCGGCGACCCAGCAGGCCGACCGACTGGCCCCGCTCCGCCAGGCCCGCCGCCACGTGGCGGCCCAGACCCCGGCCGGCGCCGGTGACCAGGGCGACGCGGGACGGGGGTGGCGCGGTGGGCACCGCCGGGGCTACCGGCTCAGGCACCGCGCAGCTCCGCCCCGGTGGCGGCGGCGGCCGCGGCCACGGCGGCCTCGCGCACGGCCGCGGTCTCCTTCGCGGTCAGCGTCCGGTCCGGTGCTCGGAGCCGGAGCGCGAAGGCCAGCGACTGCCGGCCCTGCCCCACCTGCTCCCCGGTGTAGACGTCGAACAGCCGCACGGACTCCAGCAGCTCACCCGCGCCCTCGGCGAGCGCGGCCTGCACCTGGGCGGCGGGCACGGTGGCGTCTACCACCAGGGCGACGTCCTCCTTGGCCAGCGGGAAGGTGGACAGCGCCGCAGCGGCCACCGGCTGCGCCTGGTAACCAGCGAGCAGGGCGTCCAGCTCCAGCTCCAGGGCGCAGGTCCGGGCCGGCAGCCCGAGGCTCTGGCACAGCGCGGGGTGCAGCTCACCAGCGTGACCCAGCACCCGTCCGTCGTGGCTGATGACGGCGCAGCGCCCGGGGTGCCAGGGCGCGGTCTGCCCGGCGCTCACCTGCGGCTCGACGCCGAGGGTGGCGCAGACCAGCCGGGCCACGGCCACGGCGTCGGCCCAGTCGACGGGGCGGCCGGCGCTGTTCCAGCCGCGCAGCTCGCGCTGACCGGCCAGCACGGCCGCCACGTGCCGCGGCTGCTCGGGCACCGAGGCCCGGATCTGCGCCAGCTCCTCCGCGGTCGGCCGCTGACCGACGTCCAGCCGCGGCACCGGGGTCGGCGACCCGGTACCGGCCCGGGTGACCAGGCCGATCTCGAAGACGGCCAGGTCGGCGGCGCCGCGGCCCAGGTTGCGCCGGGCGGTCTCCAGCAGGGTGGGCAGCAGCCAGCTGCGCAGGTACGGCGCCTCGTCCGAGAGCGGGTTGACGAGCCTGAGCAGGGCTC
The DNA here is from genome assembly GCA_963821825.1 of uncultured Actinomycetota bacterium. Classification (GTDB taxonomy): domain Bacteria; phylum Actinomycetota; class Actinomycetes; order Actinomycetales; family Kineosporiaceae; genus CAWGFD01. The sequence goes on along the minus strand of CAWGFD010000002.1, from coordinate 2,012,671 downwards.
GGCGCTCGTCCTGCTCCGGCAGGCCGTAGAGCTCGGCGTCGTCGGCGACGAACGGGTAGGACAGCACCTCGGTGAGCCCGTGCTCGGCCAGCGCCCGGGCCAGGCTGCGGCGGCCGCGCTGGCCGGTGGTCAGTCCGGCGCCGGCGGACGGCGCGGGCAGCAGCGAGGGGATGGCGTCGTAGCCGCGCAGCCGGGCGACCTCCTCGACCAGGTCGACGTCGGCGACCAGGTCCGGCCGCCAGGTCGGCGGCGTGACGCTCAGGGTGGCGCCCTCCTGCGCCACGGTGCAGCCGATCATGGTCAGGGTCTGCACCACCTGCTCGGCGGCGTAGTCCACCCCGACCAGCCGCGCGGGCAGCTCGGGGTCCAGCGCGACCGGCTGCGGCGCCCGGGTGTCGTCGAGGTCGGTGACCGGGCCGGGGGTTCCGCCGCCGTGCTCGACGAGCAGCTGCACGGCCAGCTCGGCGGCGGCCGGGGCCAGCGCGGTGTCCACGCCGCGCTCGAAGCGCTTGCTGGCCTCGGTGGACAGCTTGTGCCGCCGGGAGGTGCGGGCCACGGTGACCGGCTCGAACCAGGCGGCCTCGATCAGCACGTCGGTGGTCTGTGGGCCGATCTCGGTGTCGGCGCCGCCCATCACCCCGGCCAGGGCCAGCACCCGGTCGCCACCGGTGTCGGTGATCAGCAGATCCTCCGGGTGCAGGGTGCGGGCGACGTCGTCGAGCGTGGTCAGCTTCTCCCCCGGCCGGGCCCGGCGGACCACGACCGGCGCCACGAGCTGGGCCAGGTCGAAGGCGTGCAGCGGCTGCCCGAGGGCGAGCATCACGTAGTTGGTGACGTCGACGGCCAGGGAGATCGGCCGCATCCCGGCCTGCTCCAGCCGGCGCTGCATCCAGCGCGGGGCGGGCCGGTTGGGGTCCACGCCGTGCACGGTGCGGGCGACGTACCGGGCGCAGCCGTCCTGGCCGCGGATCGGGGCGTCGTCGCGGACCTCGACGGCGAACCCGTCGCCGGTCGCCGCGGGCACGTCCAGCGCGGCCGGGTCGGTGAACGCGGCGCCGGTGGCGTGGGAGTACTCCCGGGCCACCCCGCGCAGGCTGAAGCAGTAGCCCCGGTCGGGGGTCACGTTGATCTCGACGGTCTCCTCGCCCAGACCGAGCAGGGCGATCGCGTCCTGACCGGGGACGACGTCGTCCATCCCCCACTCGGTCAGCCGCACGATGCCGTCGTGGTCCTCGCCCAGGCCGAGCTCGCGGGCCGAGCAGATCATGCCGTTGGAGACGTGCCCGTAGGTCTTCCGGGCGCCGATCACGAAGTCGCCGAGCGCGCCGCCGGGCCGGATCACCACGACCAGGTCGCCGACCAGGAAGTTGCGGGCACCGCAGACGATGCCCTGCGGGCCGGCCGGGTCACCGACGTCGACCTGGCACCAGCGGATCGTCTTGCCGTTCTTCTGCGGCTCCTCGACGAACTCCAGCACCCGGCCGACGACCAGCGGGCCGGTCACGGTGCCGCCGTGCACGGCCTCCTCCTCCAGCCCGACCCGGACCAGGTCGGCCGCGACCTGCTCACCGGTGACGCCCTCGGGCAGGGTGACGTACTCGCCGAACCAGGGCAGCGGCAGGCGCATCAGATCTCCATCCCGAACTGCTGGCTGAACCGCACGTCACCCTCGACCAGGTCGTGCATGTCGGTGATCCCGTGCCGGAACATCAGGGTGCGCTCCAGACCCATGCCGAAGGCGAAGCCGCTGTAGACCTGCGGGTCCACCCCGCAGGCGCGCAGCACGTTGGGGTTGACCATCCCGCAGCCGCCCCACTCGATCCACCGGGCGCCGCCGCGGGCCTGCGGGAACCACAGGTCCATCTCGGCACTGGGCTCGGTGAAGGGGAAGAAGCTGGGCCGCAGCCGGGTGCGGGCGTCCGGGCCGAACATGGCCCGGGCGAAGTGGTCCAGGGTGCCCTTGAGGTGGGCCATGGTCAGCCCGCGGTCCACCGCCAGCCCCTCCACCTGGTGGAAGACCGGGGTGTGCGTGGCGTCCAGCTCGTCGGTGCGGAACACCTTGCCCGGGCAGACCACGTAGACCGGGACGCCGCGCTCGATCAGCGCGCGGGCCTGCACCGGTGAGGTGTGCGTGCGCAGCACCAGACCGGCCTGCGGCGGGTCGACGAAGAAGGTGTCCTGCATCTGCCGCGCCGGGTGGTCGGCGCCGAAGTTCAGCGCGTCGAAGTTGAACCACTCGGCCTCGACCTCGGGGCCCTCGGCGACCTCCCAGCCCATCGCCACGAACGTGTCGGCGACCTTCTCGGCGATGGTCTCCAGCGGGTGCCGGGCGCCGGCCGGGGTGCGGTCGGTGGGAAGGGTGACGTCGACGGTCTCCTCGACCAGCACCCGGGCGTCCCGCTCGGCCTCCAGCACCCGCGTGCGGGCGGCGAGGGCCTGGGTGATCCGGCCGCGGGCCTGACCCACCCGCTTGCCGGCGTCCGCCTTGGCCGCCGGCGGCAGCGCGCCGATCTCCCGGTTGGCCAGGGCGACGGGACTGCGGTCACCGGCGTGCGCCAGGCGGGCGGCCTTGAGCTGCTCCAGGTCGTCGGCGGCCTCGAAGGCGGCCAGCGCCTGGGCCACGCAGTCGTCCAGCGCCTGCGGGGACAGGGCCGCGACCTCGACGGGGTCGAACTGGGTGTTGGGTCCAGACATCAGGGGTGGCATCGTCCTGTGCTCAGGCGCCCGCGGTGCGGGCGCGGGCTCCACGGCCGGCTCCGGTCGCCGTCTGTCGAGTCTGTCAGACCGGCAGCGGGGGGATCGAACGGGTTGCGCGGCTCGCTCCCGGCGCCTCATCGCGAGCTCCCCCGCCTCCGCTGCCTCGGCCGGTACCGTGTCGGGCCTGGGCAGGTCGACCCGAGCCGCACGCTGGCAGCGGCGTCGACCAGCACGACACGGAGGACGGGGTTCGATGCGTCATGGCTGGCACGGGACGGTCCGACGGGAAATCCGCACTGCTGGAGGTCGACTCACTGCACCTGGCCTACCGGGGCCATCCCGTCCTGGCTGACCTCAGCCTCGGCGTGGCCCGCGGGGAGTCCGTGGCCATCACCGGTCGCAGCGGCAGCGGTAAGAGCAGTCTTCTGTCATGCGTTCTCGGGCTAGTAAAGCCGACCAGTGGGTCCGTGAAGGTCGACGGCATCGACGTGGCGCGGAATCCAGTCGCGATCCGGCGTCACCATGTCGGAGCGATCTTCCAGAGTGGCGAGCTGCTGCCGGAGTTGCGTCCCGAAGAGAACATCCTGATCGCCGGGTACCTCGCCGGACTGGACGCCGGCACCGCGCGCCGCCGGACCGAGGACCTGATGGAGCGGCTCGGCGTGCCCCAGGGACGGCGGGACACCAGCGAACTGTCGGGTGGAGAGCGGCAGCGGGTGGCCGTCGCACGGGCGTTGATCAACGAGCCGGGGCTGCTGCTGGCCGATGAACCCAGCGGGTCCCTGGACCCGGCGACCCGGGACTCGGTCATCGATCTACTCTTCGGGCTCCCCGCCGACCTGGGATGTGGCCTGATCGTCGTGACTCACGACCCTGAGGTGGCTGCGCGGGCCGGCCGTCGCTACCACCTCCAGAACGGTCGGCTGGAGCCCTTCGACGCCGCGGTCGTGCGGGCATGACACCGACCCTCGCCCGCTGGCGGCTCCTGGCCCGCACGGGAACTGTCCTCGCACGGAGCAACCTGGCCGCCCCGTTCCGCCGGGCAGCGCTGGTCGTCGCGACCACCTTGGTGGGCGTCGCTGTGTGCTCGTTGGTGCTTGCCTGGGGAGTCCATCGCGGGCGCGAAGCGAGGGGGCACGTCGCGGGCATCGTGGACGCGGCACCTGGCCAACGTCCGGACTTTCTCTATAGTTTTTCGGATTTCACCATTGGCGCCCGATCCGTGACAGTGATCACGCTGTGGCCGGTGAAGGCTCAAGCGCCACCGCCGCCGGGACTGACCGCGTGGCCGGCGCCGGGTACGGCCGTTGTTTCACCGGGTCTGGCCCGGGATCTGCCACTGCTGGGCGCCGGCGCTCTTGGAGAGGTCGTCGGGACGCTCCCGGATCGCGCCGTGCCGGTGGCCGGCGAGCGTCTTGCCTACGTGCGACCACCAGCGTCGGCGCTGGACACCTCGGCTCTCCACCCAGGATTCTTCAGGACCAGGTACCCATCGATGACCCTGGGCATGTTGAACCAGGCCGCTCCGTCCAGCGTGCTGATGCTCCTGGCCGCCGGGGTCCTCGTCCCAGCGCTGATCGCCGCGCTGCTCGCCGGCCGGCTGGACGGCGAGGAACGGATCCGCCGCGAGCGGATGCTGGCCGTGCTCGGGGCCGGCGCCGGCCAGCGGGCGCTCGTCGCTGTGGCCGAGTCTTGGCGGCCGGCCGCAATCGGGTGCGGCCTGTCCGCGCTCGTGCCCGTCCTGCTCTGCCTGACCGACCTGCGGGTGCCCTGGACGGACGCCACGTTCCTGGCCGCCGACGCCCGGGCGGTGTGGCCCCAGTTGGTGATCGCGGAGGCATTGACCCCGCTGATTTGCCTGGCCCTGCTGGTCGCCGTCCAGCAGATCCGCCCCCGGCGTGGGGCCACGCTGTTCTCCCCCGGCCAGCCGCCGCCGTGGCGGCGCGGCCTCGCGTGCGCCGTCGCCGTGGCGGTCACCGTGCTGCTGCCGGGTCAGCTCGCGCCCGGACCGGCGCGCACACTGACCTACCTCACCGGGGTCATCCTGGTGGCGGTGACCGTGCCGGGTCTGCTGGCCCTCGTGCTCGCCGCCGTCGGGGGCGGACTGGCATCGGTCGGCCGACGGCGCGGTAGCGCCGGGCTGTTGCTGGCCGGCCGGCGGCTCACGGTCATGCCGCTGCGCACCGTCCGGGTGGCGGCCGGGGTCTGCCTGCTGACGCTCGGGCTCGGTCAGGTCCAACTGTTCGTGGGCTTGTACGGGCACCAGTACCAAGAGGCGGTCGCCACCCGCGAGGAGCTGGGCGGCAGCGTCCTGATCGCGAAGTACACCAGCTACGGGCAGGGCACCGCGTCGTTCCTGGCCGGCCTGCCCGACGGCGTGGGCGCGCTCTGGGTGGTCGGCAGCAGCCGGGGAGACCAGCTGTACGCGAGCTGCCCCGCGCTGACCGCCGTGGGTCAACCGTGTGACGCGACCGGCGCCCGCGCCGTGAGCCGAGCGCCTGAGCGTCGTCTGCTGAGGCTGCTGCAGTGGGTCACGACGGCGGGCATCGACGACGAGCCCGCGCTGGCCGGCGCGCATGTCCTGACCGGCCCGGCCGACCTGACGGCGATGAGCAAGCGCCAGGCCACCCTCGCCCTGGTCTCGCTCGACGGCTCGCCGCTGCCCGCGGGGAGGCTGCAGGGGCTGGGGTTCGCCCACGTCACGCGTGGGCTGGGGTTGGAGCTGCCCGGCCAGGGTGCGCTGGCGGTCACCACGGTGCTGCTGATGCAGGCGCGGTGGATCGTGTTGATCGGGCTCGTCGGGCTAGCCGGGCTGGCTCTGGTCACCGGCTGCGCGCTCGCGGCTGACGTTGCCGCATCCGGCCGCAGCACCGCTGCCCTGACCGCGATCTTCGCGCGGCGACGCTGGCTGACCAGCCTGGCCGCCAGCTGGACCCTGCTGCCGCTCGCGCTGGCCAGCGGAACCGGGGCCATGCTCTGCCTGGCCTTGCCCGCCACCCTGTCCAACCCCCAGCAGGGGTTCCACGCCTCCCCGGTGCTGGCGGTGGCCTCGGCGTCCGTGGGGCTGGTGGTCGGCTTGGTTCTGACCGCAGCCTCGGGGCGGGCGATAGTTGGTCAAGGCGACAGGTGGCGACCCGGGACCTGACCGCTAATAAGCCAGAAACTAATATATATTGCGGTATCAGCCGCTAGCCACGACCAGGGCGGCGACAACCAGGGCCAGCAACCAGCTCGTGAAGGTGCCGATCAGGAAGTACTCGACCACATGGTCGCCCTGAGCCCCGCCTCTGGAGCGGGTGGTCCGGATCTCCGGCAGGCGGACAAGGCCCTTGGCGGCGACCACCACGGCGGCCCCGGTCGGATCCCCGGCCAGCATCAGCACGGCGACGAAGATCCGTTCCAGCGGGCCGAGCCAGCGCCCGCCCTTCAGCGGCGTCTGGACGTCGACCGGCGGCGTGCCGGCCGCCCGCAGCACCAGGCGGACGACCTTGTTCGAGGTGCCGAGCAGGTAGACCAGCCCGGCCGTCGCGACCAGGAACTGCCCGACCGGGACCCGTTGCACCAACGGGAGGCCCAGCTGCTGGTACCACAGCAGCACCGGGCCGCCGATCGGCCGCAGCTGGCCGCTCAGCACGAAGGCCAGGACCGGGACCCCGATCGGGATGATCAGCCACCACCCCGCCGGGACCCCGCTGCGCGGGCCGATGTCGCGGCCGACCCAGAACACGAGCACCACGACGGCGGCCAGGGCCAGCACCAGGGTCCGGCCCGGATCCTGGCCGGTCCCCAGGGCCAGGCCGGTGACGACCAGGAGCCCCACGACGGCGGCGACCAGGTGCCGACGGGCGCCGTCCCCACGTCCGCCGCGCAGCACGTCGGTCACACCGAGGCCGGCCAGGGCCAGCACGACGGCGGTCACGTCGCCGCCGTCAACCGGGCCTGGGCGGCCAGTACCGCCGCCGCCCCGCTGGAGCGCAGGTGCTGGGACACCGCCCCCTGCGTGATCGACTCCGTGCCCGCCATCTCGTGCTGGGTGCGCCCCAGCAACGACCCCACCACCAGCCGCCTCCCCCGCTCGTTGAGCTGCTCCACCAGGCCGTCCTGGCAGATCAGGAACGCGGCCACGCTAGGCGCCAGCACCGACAACCCCTCGGGCGCCGCGCCGCCGGCCGCCTCCGGTGCGGCGGCGTCCCAGACGGCGAACGAGGACCGGACGAACGAGGTGCGGGGCACCCGCTCCAGCGCCTCGGCCTCCTCGATCGCCCGGCGCGCCGCCCACCAGCCCGGACCGTCCTGGGAGAAGGGTCGACGGGTGGCGTCGAAGACGGTCACCGGCCCCCAGCCCAGGCCGTACCGGGTGTCGATCCCGCGCTCGAGGAGCATCAGCCGAATGAGCAGGGCCGCCCGGGCCGCCGCCGAGGGGTCGGCGTAGACGGCCTGGAACTCATCGCCCACGGTGGGCTGCGGCGGCTGGACCCAGGAGGGCAGTGCCTCCCGATCCTGCGCCACCAGCTCGAGGACCTCGACGAGGTCCCGCTGCAGCCGGGCCCGGTCGGGCACGGCCTTGGAGCCGACGACGTCCCCGATGACGGTGCAGACCGCGTGGTTCGCCTCATGCTGGCCGTTCACCATCAGATCATAGCTGATGGAATGTCCAAGATGAGCCAGAAGCTAATGCACGGTCGAGGAATGATGACCGTGGCGCTGCGCCCGGGCGGCGGCGTACAGGCAGACGGTAGCCGCGGTGGCCAGGTTGAGGCTCTCCGCCCGGCCGTGGATGGGTACCCGGACGACCGCGTCGCACAGCTCCCGCTCGTCCTCGGACAGCCCCTGCGCCTCGTTGCCGAAGACCCAGGCGACGCCACCGGCGAGTAAGCCCGTGCCGCGCTCGGCGTCGTCCAGCAGGTCGTCGAGGTCGTGCGCGCCGCCGCCGTCGGCGGCCAGCACGGCCAGGCCGGCCGACCGCAGCGCGGCCACCGCCTCGGCGAGCGGGACGTCGTCGGCCACGGGCAGGTGGAACAGGCTGCCGGCGGTGGCCCGCACGCACTTGGGGTTGTGCACGTCGACGCTGGCTCGGGTGAGCACCACCGCGTCGGCCCCGGCGGCGTCCGCAGCGCGCAGCACGGTGCCGGCGTTGCCCGGGTCGCGGACGGTGGACAGCACCGCCACCAGGCGCGGCGGCGGGGTCAGCACCTCGGCCAGCGGGCGGGTGACCAGGGCGCAGACGGCGAGCAGGCCCTGCGGGGTGACTGTGTCGGTCATCGCCGCCATCACGTCCTCGCTGACCAGCCGCGGGGCGAGGCCGGCCGAGGTGGCCGCAACCGCGATGTCGCCGTGCCGCGCCCAGGCCGCCTGCGTGGCGTACAGCTCCCGGACGACGTCGCCGCGCTCGGCGTGGGCGAGCACCGCCTCCCGGACCGCCTGCGGGCCCTCGGCGACGAACGCCCCGGCCCGTTCACGCGCCGGACGCCCGGACAACCGCCGCACGGCCTTCACCCGGTCGGACCGGGTGCTGGTCGGGGCGACGCCGTCCGGGCGTCCAGGGGTGGTGCGGGGGCCGTTCAGCCCAGGCTCCGGCGGGAGCCGGTCAGGCAGCCGAGCCGGCGGCCTGCTCGGGCAGCGCGGCCCGGGAGGTCTGCACCAGCGTGGCGAAGGCGGCGGCGTCGTTCACCGCGAGCTCGGCCAGCATGCGGCGGTCAACCTCGATCTCCGCGGCCTTCAGGCCCTGGATGAACCGGTTGTAGGTCATCCCGTTCGCGCGGGCCGCAGCGTTGATCCGCTGGATCCACAGCCGGCGGAAGTCACCCTTGCGGGCGCGCCGGTCGCGGTAGGCGTAGCCGAGGGAGTGGGTGACCTGCTCCTTGGCCTTGCGGTAGAGCCGGGACCGCTGGCCCCGGTAGCCGCTGGCGAGGTCGAGGACCTCGCGGCGCTTCTTCTGGGCGTTGACCGCCCGCTTCACGCGTGCCACGTGATGTCTCCTCAGTAGGTGCGATGCGTCAGAGCAGGACCGGCGTCACTTGCCGAGCAGCTTCTTGACCTTCTTGACGTCGGCGGGGTCCGTGACGACGTCGGCGGCCAGCCGCCGGGTCCGACTGGACGGCTTGCCCTCGAACAGGTGCCGGCGGTTGGCCTGCTCGCGCATGACCTTGCCGCTGCCGGACAACCGGAAGCGCTTCTTCGCACCGCTGTGCGTCTTCATCTTCGGCATGGCGCCGTGCTCTCCTCGTTCGTCCCCGCCGCGCACAGCGCAGCGGATCGGCACCGTCCCCGGGGCGGGGGCGGGTTCGGACCGCCCCCGGGGCGGGGGCGGCGGTACCGCGTTCGGCTCGAGTCTTCCGGCTCAGGCCTGGGCGGGGGTCTGGGTCTGGTCGGCCTCGGCGTCCTCGTCGGACCGCTTGCGCTGGTCCGCCTTGGCCTCGGCCTTCTTCTTGTGCGGTCCGATGACCATGATCATGTTTCGGCCGTCCTGGCGGGGCGCGCTCTCCACGAAGCCCAGCTCGGAGACGTCCTCGGCCATCCGCTGCAGGAGACGGAAGCCCATCTCCGGCCGGGACTGCTCCCGGCCACGGAACATGATCATGACCTTGACCTTGTCCCCCGCCTTGAGGAACCGCTCGACGTGGCCCTTCTTGGTGCCGTAGTCGTGCGGGTCGATCTTCAGGCGGAGGCGGATCTCCTTCAGGACCGTGTGCGCCTGGTTGCGGCGCGCCTCGCGGGCCTTCATGTCCGACTCGTACTTGAACTTGCCGAAGTCCATGAGCTTGGCGACCGGCGGCCGGGCCATCGGGGCGACCTCGACCAGGTCGAGGTCGGCTTCGGCGGCCAGCTGCAGCGCCTGCTCGATCCGGACGATGCCGACCTGCTCACCGTTGGGGCCGACCAGCCGCACCTCCGGGACGCGGATACGGTCGTTGATCCGGGGCTCGCTGATGTGCTGCTCCTTCGTACGTCGGGGGTGACCGCCGAGTACGAGGACGGCCCCCGTTCGCGAGCGCGCTCGGGGGCCTGCACCGATCCGTGGCGGGTACGCCGTCTCGACGCCCGCGTTCCGCTGGTATCGCTACCAGCGGAGGACCGGACCTCACGTCCCCGCCGTCCGGGGACGGGGGGCGGGAGGTGGGAGAGGCTCCACTTGGCGCACCAGCCCTGGGCAGGACTGGTCGGTCTGTCTGCCAGGGTAGCAGCATGACCACAGACCAGCCCAACCCTGGAGGCGAACCGGCGACCGAAGGCGTCCGCGACCCGCTGGCCGCCGAGCGCGCCGCCCGGGACATCGCGGACGTGCCCGCGGTCGAGGTGATCACCGCCGCGGCGGTGCACCTGATGAGCGCCGCCGCAGTGCAGTGCGGCCTGGCCGAGGACGTCGAGCCGGACCTGGACGAGGCCCGCAAGCTGATCACCGCGCTGGCCGGGCTGCTGGTCAGCGCCGCGCCGGACCTGGGCAGCCGGCACGCCGCGCCGCTGCGGGACGGCCTGCGCAGCCTGCAGCTGGCCTTCCGGGAGGCCTCCCCGGTGCCGGACGCTCCCGGCGAGGGGCCGGGCGAGCGACTGACCGGGCCGGTGTACTGACTGGTCGACCTGAGTGATCCAGGACCGGGAACATCCGGCGACACCAGACGGTCGATCCACGTTCCCGGCTGCGGATCACGAGCCGGGGTGGGCGCGGGTCAGGCCGACCTCGAGGGAGTCGACGCGCTCGGCCAGCACCGGGCTGGCGGCGAGCGCGGCCCGGGCCTGGGCCAGCAGCGCCTCGACCTGCTCCCGACCCAGGCCGCCGGGCAGGCCGAGCACCACGCGCAGACCGCTCCAGCCGAGGCTGCCGGCAGCCACCGACCGGACCGGTTCCAGCCCGGCCGCCACCTGCTGCAGCACCTCGAGCACCTCCTGGTCGTGCGCCGGCGGCGACCAGCGCCGCGCCTGGGCCAGCGCCCACAGCACCGCCCGCGGCAGCAGGGTGGGCAGCGGGCCGGCCGCATCGACCAGCAGGGCGGTGCAGCCCTCGTCGACCGCGCTGAGCGCGGCCTGCGGGCAGCCGACGGCGACCGGCCGCGCGTCCGGCCGCCAGGCGGTCAGGGCCGGCAGGCCGGTGAACACCGGCAGCGCCCGGACGCCGTCGGGCAGCTGCAGGGTGACCACGGCCATCGCGGTGCTGACCTCGCGGGTGGTCGGCCCACTCATCCCGGGCAGCTGCACCTTCTCGGTGTCCTGCGCCACCGCGACCACCGGCACCAGCAGCCGGGCGCCGGCCAGGGCCGCCAGGGCGTCGGTCAGCACCTGCGGGTCGGTGGCGCCGGGCAGCGCCGCGAGCGCCGCGGCCAGGGCCGGGTCGGGCGCGCCGTCGTCGTCGCCGAACGGCTGCGGGCCCAGCTCGCGGCCGGACCAGGGGGTACCCGCGGAGTCCGCCGGGTGGCCGGCCGGCGTCCTGCTGGACGGCGTCCTGCGCGGTGGTGGCGAGGTCACGGGCGGCCCGCGACGTCCAGCGCCTGCACCAGGGTGAACGCGCCGGCGTACAGCGCCTTGCCGACGATCGCGCCCTCCACCCCGACCGGCACCAGCTCCCGCAGCGCGCTCAGGTCGGCCAGGCTGGAGACGCCGCCGCTGGCCACCACCGGCGCCGACGTCCGCTCGCAGACCTGGCGCAGCAGGTCGACGTTGGGCCCGCGCAGGGTGCCGTCCTTGGTGACGTCGGTGACCACGTACCGGGCGCAGCCGTCGGCGTCCAGACGGTCCAGGGTCTGCCACAGGTCCCCGCCCTCCTGGGTCCAGCCGCGGGCGGCCAGCGTGGTGCCGCGCACATCCAGCCCGACGGCGACCCGGTCGCCGAAGGCCCGGATGGCCTCCCGGGTCCAGTCCGGGTTCTCCAGTGCGGCGGTGCCCAGGTTCACCCGGGCGCAGCCGGTGTCCATCGCGGCCTGCAGGCTGGCGTCGTCCCGGATCCCGCCGCTGAGCTCGACCTTGACCTCCAGGCCGGCGACGACGTCGGCCAGCAGCGCGCGGTTGCTGCCGCGGCCGAACGCGGCGTCCAGGTCGACCAGGTGGATCCACTCGGCGCCGGACTGCTGCCAGGCCAGGGCGGCGGCCATCGGGTCGCCGTAGTCGGTCTCGCTGCCCGCCTCGCCCTGGACCAGGCGCACGGCCTGGCCGCTGGCGACGTCGACGGCGGGCAGCAGCTGCAGGCGTGCGGTGGGGGTCATGGCCGGGTCCTCCATCGGGGGTTCGGGGGGCTCGCTCAGCTCAGGCCGGAGACCCAGTTGCGCAGCAGGGCCGCACCGGCGTCGCCGGACTTCTCGGGGTGAAACTGGGTGGCCGACAGCGGGCCGTTCTCCACCGCGGCCACGAACCGGGCGCCGTGCTCGGCCCAGGTGACCAGCGGCGGCGCGAGCCGGCCGCCGTCCCGTTCCCCCAGCGGCCAGTGCTGCACCGCGTAGGAGTGCACGAAGTAGAAGCGCTGGTCGGCCACTCCGTGGAAGAGCAGACTGTCGGCGGGAGGCTGGACGGTGTTCCAGCCCATGTGCGGCACGACGTCGGCCGGCAGCCGCTCGACCACGCCCGGCCACTCCCCCAGCCCGGGCTCGGCGCTGCCGTGCTCGGTGGAGGAGTCGAACAGCACCTGCAGGCCGACGCAGATGCCGAGCACGGGACGCCCCCCGGCCAGCCGACGGCCGATGATCTGCTCACCCCGCACCGCGCGCAGGCCCCGGGCCACCGCGGCGAAGGCGCCGACGCCGGGCACGACCAGGCCGTCGCAGGCCTCGGCCCGCTGCCGGTCGGCGGTCAGCTCGACCCGCGCGCCGACCCGCTGCAGCGCCCGGACGGCGGACCGCACGTTGCCGGAGCCGTAGTCCAGGACGACGACGTCCGCGCTCACAGGCTGCCCTTGGTGCTGGGCACCGCCCCGGCCAGCCGCGGGTCGACCTCCAGCGCGGTGCGCAGGGCCCGGGCGACCGCCTTGAACTGCGCCTCGACGACGTGGTGCGGGTCCCGGCCGGACAGCACCCGCACGTGCAGCGCGATCCCGGCGGTCAACGCGAGCGTCTCCAGCACGTGACGAGTCAGCGACCCGACGTAGCTGCCGCCGATGATCACGTACTCCTGGCCCTCCGGCTCGCCGGTGTGCACGCAGTACGGCCGGCCGGACAGGTCGACCGCGGCCTGGACCAGGCACTCGTCCAGCGGGACGAGGGCGTCGCCGAACCGGCGGATGCCCTTCTTGTCGCCCAGCGCCTCGCGCAGCGCCTGCCCGAGCACGATCGCGACGTCCTCCACGGTGTGGTGGGCATCGACGTGCACGTCGCCGGTGGCCTGGACGGTCAGGTCGAGCAGGGCGTGCTTGGCCAGGCTGGCCAGCATGTGGTCGTAGAAGCTGACGCCGGTGCTGACCTGGGCCTTTCCGCTGCCGTCCAGGTCGAGGGTGAGGGTGACCCGGGACTCGGAGGTGCCACGCTCGCAGGTGGCGGTCCGGCTCATCGGGCGCCCTGGCTGCGCGGCGTCGGCAGCTCGGCCAGCGCGGCGAGGAAGGCGTCGGTCTCGCGCGGGGTGCCCGCGGTGACCCGCAGGTGACCGGGGATCCCGACGTCCCGGACCAGCACACCCCGCTCCAGCAGGGCGGCGAAGGCCGCGGCGCTGTCGCCGAAGCCGCCGACCAGCACGAAGTTGGCGTCGCTGGGCTGGGGCCGGTACCCCAGCTCGCTGCTGACCTGCACGATCCGGTCCCGCTGGCCCTTGATCGCCTCGACCGTCGAGAGCAGCACCGGGGCGTGAGCCAGCGCCGCACGGGCGGCCGCCTGGGTCAGGCTGGACAGGTGGTAGGGCAGCCGGACCAGCCGGAAGGCCTCGCAGACGGCGCGGTGCGCGGCCAGGTAGCCCAGCCGCGCCCCGGCCAGGGCGAAGGCCTTGCTCATCGTCCGGGTGACGATCAGGCGCTCCCGGCCGGGCAGCAGGCTCAGCGCGCTGGGCGTGCCGGGCCGGGCGAACTCGGCGTACGCCTCGTCGACCACCACCACCCCGCGGCAGGCGGAGTAGACCGCCTCGACCACGTCCAGGCCGAGCGCGGTGCCGGTCGGGTTGTTCGGGGAGCACAGGAAGACGACGTCGGGGTCGGCCCTCCGGACCTGGTCGACGGCCAGCTCGGCGGTCAGGTCGAAGGTGCCGGACGGCGTGCCGCGCAGGCCGTCCCGCCACTGCGTGGAGGTGCCGGCGCTGATGATCGGGTGCATCGAGTAGGACGGGGTGAAGCCGAGCGCCGTCCGGCCCGGGCCGCCGAAGGCCTGCAGCACGTGCTGCAGCACCTCGTTGCTGCCGTTGCCGGCCCAGACCTGGTCGGCGCTCAGGTCGTGACCCAGGTAGCCGGCCAGGTCCTCGCGCAGCCCGGTGAACTCCCGGTCGGGGTACCGGTTCAGGTGGGCCGCCTCGGCGGCCACCGCCTCGACCACCGCGGCGGCGACCTCCGGCGGCACGTCGTAGGAGTTCTCGTTGGTGTTCAGCCGGACGGCGACCTCCAGCTGGGGGGCGCCGTAGGGCGTCCGGCCGCGCAGGTCCTCGCGCAGCGGCAGCCGGCTGCGGACCGCCTCGTCGGAGGTCACCGGGGCGCCCGGGACCAGGTGAGGGGCGGCAGGAGACGGCACGTCAGGAGTCTACGGGGGACGAGCGCGCGGCCCTGATCCGGTCGAGCGGCACCGCCGCTGTTCGTCCGCTTCCTCATCCTCACTGCCGTGAGCGCTCGTCCCGCAGGTCACAGCCGTCGCCGCGCGCCCGTTCGGGGTCGGAACTTGCGCAAAGGTACTGATCGGCGTCGTCGCTAACAGGGCCGTCCCGCCGCGCCGACAATGCTTGCGCGCGAGAGATACCCGGCGTAGCGTCCCGCTCACTCCCGGATGGGGATGCACGCACGGGGTGCGTGACGCCGGGGCCTCGACGAGGAGGTAATGGTGCGGTCTCAGCATGATCCGATCGCGGATGACGCGGATTTGCGCAAGAAGCAGTTCTCCCGACGGTTGTTTCTCGGCGCCGGGGCAGCGGTCTCCGCTGGGGCGACGCTCGGTGTGGCGGGCCCGGCCCGCGCCGATCCCCGCGGCTCGAGGTGTCGAGGCGGGGTGACCCCGTTCGGTCCGGTGGTCGTCGCCGACGGCGGCTCCTACGCCCGAGCCGTGCGTCTCACCAGCGGCCCGGCCGGCAGGTCCACCACCCTGCTCGCCACCTTTCCCCGCTTCTTCGCCGGCTTCCCGCTGTACCGCAGCGAGGACAACGGCCGCACGTGGACGCAGACGGGCAGCGTCCCGGTGGCCGGGTTCGGGCTCCAGCCCTACCTGTACGAGCTGCCCCGCGCGTTCGCCGGCCTGCCGAAGGGGGCGCTCCTGTTCACCTGCAACATCTTCGGGGCGACGAGCACCACCATCCAGCTGTGGGCCAGCACCGATCAGGGCGCCACCTGGCGGTACCTCAGCGCGGTCGCCGTCGGCGGGAAGGCGGACACGACCAACGGCGCCACCCCGGTCTGGGAGCCGTTCCTGCTGCTGCACAAGGACCGGCTGATCTGCTACTACTCCGATCAGCGGGACCCGAAGTACGGTCAGAAGCTGGCGCACCAGACCAGTAGGGACCTCGTCCACTGGGGCCCGGTGGTCAACGACGCGACCGGCACCACCTACGCGCAGCGACCCGGGATGACAACGATCGCCCGGATGCGCGGCGACCTCTGGATCATGACGTACGAGTTCGGCGCGCCCGTCGACCCCGCGAACCCGGACCAGGCGAACTACACCTACCACGTGCACTACCGCATCGCGAAAGACCCGGAGCTGTTCCGGTTCTCGCCGGACATCCCCCTGGTCGACCAGAACGGGTACGCGCCGAACGCCGCCCCGGTGGTGTCGTGGTCGCAGTGGGGCGGGCCGGACGGCACGATCATCGTGACCGACAACGACGACCAGGACTTCTTCATCAACCGGCACCTCGGGGATCCGAGGAAGTGGACGCGGCTGTCCTCCCCCATGCCGGCCGGGTACAGCCGGTTCACCATCCCCCTGGACGGTCCGGGCGAGCCGCACGACCGAGGACTGGTGTTCGTGATCACGGGCCCTCAGTACGGCAAGCAGGCTCCGATCGAGGCCGGGGTGATCTCGCTGCGCTAACGACGGCGGCGGGCGCGTCGGGCGCCGGGTGGCTTCGGGCCACCCGGCGCCCGAGGGCACGCACCGCTGAGCGCCCGGGCCTGGCCTCAGCCGGGCTCGTCCTCCTCGGGCGGGCGCCAGCCGTAGCGGCGGGCCCGGTCCTCACCGAACACCGTCGGGTCGGCCAGCCACCACGGGCGGTCCAGACCGTCCGCCGGCTGGTCGGAGGCGGGCAACACCGCCGAGGTCCTGGGCGCGGCCGCCCGGCGAGCCAGGACGGCGGCGTCCAGGGCGGCGTCCACCCGGACCGCCTCCCGGGCGTCCGCGCGGATCCAGGCCACCACCGTGATCACGATGAAGGGGATGTCGGCGGCCTCGCCGAAGAACCACAGCATGTCACCGGCCAGCTGCTGGTCCCCGATCGCCGTCGGGCCCCAGCCACGCGCCGCGGCCACCGACGCGGCCGCCGTCAGCACCCCGGGGTGCAGTCGCAGCGCGATCCCCGGCACGGCGTCCAGCAGCAGCTCCACCAGGCCCAGCCCCAGCAGCGCCGCGTAGCCGTTCGAGCTCAGCGCGACCGACTCGTCGGTGACCGGCAGGGCCATCACCAGCCCGCAGAGCACCAGGATCAGCTGGAGCGCATGGGTGATGGCCGAGGAGCTGACCGCCGCTCCCAGCAGGGGGGTGAAGAACACCACCGCGGTGACCACGATGAGCAGCAGCGGACCAGCCCCGGGCACGGTCAGGGCGCGGACCAGGCCGCGAGGCAGCGGCCAGGGCACCAGGGCCAACGGTCCACCGCCACCCAGCAGCAGGGGCACGAGCAGCAGCAGCACGCAGGTCTGCAGCGTGAACACCCACAGCAGGGTGTGCGCGTAGACACCGACGAAGGAGCAGGTGGTGGCCAGCATGACCAGCAGCCCGAGGCCGAAGGAGACGGTGCGGGCCGCCGGCCACGAGCCCCCGGTCCGGGTCCGGGCCGCGACCGCCCAGGCGTACAGGCCCATGGCGACGGCGGCCGCGAGCAGCACCGGCAGGTCGACCTGCCAGGCCGTCCACGCCGAGGCCGGGGTCAGCGGGGTGCGCACCGGGGCACGGTACGCCGGGATCCTGGCCGGTCAGCAGGCGGCCGCGGCGCTGCTCGGCCGGCTCCCGGGGTCAGCCGGGGAAGCGGGCCCGGACCGCCTCGCCGTGCGCCGGCAGGTCCTCGGCCTGGGCCAGGGTGACGACGTGGTCGGCGACCTCGGCCAGCGCCTGCTCGTCGTAGTCGACGACGTGGATGCCGCGCAGGAAGGTCTGCACGGACAGCCCGCTGGAGTGGCAGGCGCAGCCCCCGGTCGGGAGCACGTGGTTGGACCCGGCGGCGTAGTCGCCCAGGCTGACCGGGGCGTAGCGGCCGACGAAGACGGCGCCGGCGTTGCGGACCCGCGCGGCGACCGCGGCCGCGTCCCGGGTCTGGATCTCCAGGTGCTCGGCGGCGTAGGCGTCGACCACCTCCAGTCCGGCGTCCAGATCGTCGACCAGGATGATCGCGGACTGCGGCCCGGTCAGGGCGGTGCCCACCCGCTCGCTGTGCTTGGTCTGCGCGACCCGGTCGGCCAGGGCGAGCTCCACCGCCTCGGCGAGCGCCGGTGAGTCGGTGACCAGCACCGAGGAGGCCATCGGGTCGTGCTCGGCCTGGCTGATCAGGTCGGCGGCCACGTGCTCGGGATCGGCGCTGTCGTCGGCCAGCACGGCGATCTCGGTCGGGCCGGCCTCGGAGTCGATCCCGATCACGCCCTTGAGCAGCCGCTTGGCCGCGGCCACCCAGATGTTGCCCGGCCCGGTGACCATGTCCACCGGCTCGCAGACCAGCTCACCGCGCTGGTCGGCGGCACCGTAGGCGAACATCGCCACGGCCTGCGCACCGCCCACCGAGTACACCTCACGCACGCCCAGCAGGGCGCAGGCGGCCAGGATGGTCGGGTTCGGCAGGCCGGCGAAGCCGTGCGGGTTGTCCTTCTGGGCCGGGCTGGCCACCGCGATCGACTCCACCCCGGCCTCCTGCGCCGGGACGACGTTCATCACCACGCTGCTCGGGTAGACGGCCAGGCCGCCGGGCACGTACAGGCCTACCCGGCCCACCGGCACCCAGCGCTCGGTGACCGACCCACCTGGCACCACCTGGGTGGTGTGGTCGGTGCGGCGCTGCTCGCGGTGCACCAGGCGGGCCCGCCGGATCGACTCCTCCAGCGCCGCCCGGACCCGGGCGTCCAGCGCCTGCAGCGCGGCGTCCAACGCCGCCTCGGGTACCCGGATGGACGCCGGCCGCACGCCGTCCAGACGTTCGGTCAGGTCCAGCAGCGCCCGCTCCCCGCCGGCGCGGACCTGCTCGCAGATCGGCCGCACCCGCTCCAGGGCGTGCTCGACGTCCAGCTCGGCCCGGGGCACCACGCCCCGCAGCCGGCGGGCTCGCAGGGTCTGTCCACGCAGGTCGAGGCGACGCATCACGACGTTGAGTCTAGGCGCCGCCGGGTGGGCCGGCTGCGGCCCGGACGGGCAGCGGCGGCCACGCCTAGAGTGGCCACCGTGGCGGTCCCCCTGGCTCTGTTCCCGCTGTCCACCGTGCTGGTGCCCGGCCTGGTGCTACCGCTGCACGTGTTCGAGCAGCGGTACCGGGTGCTGGTCGGCGCGCTCGCCGCCCTGCCCGACTCCGCGGTCCGCGAGTTCGGGGTGGTGGCCATCCGCGCCGGTCACGAGGTGGGAGCCGAGGGGGTCAGCGGTGAGCGGGCGCTGCACGCGGTGGGGTGCACGGCCGAGCTGCGGGACGTCACGCCACGGGCCGACGGGGGCTTCGACATCGTGGCGGTGGGCCGGAGCCGGTTCCGGCTGCTGGGCCTGGACCCGGACGCCGGGACGCCGTACCTCACCGGGCGGGTCGAGCTGCTCGGCGAACCGGACGGGGTGAGCGAGGCCGAGCTGGAGCTGCTGGCCCAGGACGTCGCGCTGCGGTTCGCCGCCTACCGTCAGAAGCTGGGCGTGGACCAGACCCCGATCTCGGTGGACCCGGGCGTCCTGTCCTACCTGGTCGCCGCGGCCACCCTGATGGACCTGCCGCGTCGCCAGCAGCTGCTGGAGGAGCCGAGCACCGCCGAACGACTGCGCGCCGAGCACGCGCTGCTGCGGCAGGAGACCGGGATCATCGGCGTGCTTCGTTCGGCGCCGGCACCGGACCTGCTGCACGGCGCGCTGAACCTGAACTGAGGGGTCCGGGTGGCCAAGCCCAAGCGTGCGGCGGCGGGGACGCCGGCCACCGTCCTGCTGACCGGTCGCGGCGTGCCGCACACGCTGCACCCCTACCGGCACGACGCCCGGGCCGTCGCCGACGGGCTGTCGTTCGGTCAGGAGGCCGCCCGCGCCCTGGGGGTGGTGCCCGAGAGGGTGTTCAAGACGCTGGTGGCCGAGCTGGACGGTGAGCTGGTGGTGGCGATCGTGCCGGTCACCGGCTCGCTGGACCTCAAGGCGCTGGCCGCCGCGCTGGGCGGCAAGAAGGCGGTGATGGCCGCGGTGCCCGCCGCCGAGCGGGCCACCGGGTACGTGGCCGGCGGCATCTCGCCGCTGGGTCAGCGCACGCGGCACCGGACCGCGCTGGACCGGTCGGCGCTGGCGCACCGCACCATCTACGTCAGCGCCGGCCGGCGCGGCCTGGACGTCGAGCTCGCCCCATCGGACCTGGTGGGCCTGCTGGAGGCCACGACGGCCGACATCGCCCGCCCCGGCTGAGCCCGCGGGTCAGACCAGACAGCTCGGACCCAGCAGCGCCTTCAGGTCGCCGTACAGCGCCGGGCTGGGGTCCACCCGCAGGCCGGCGTCCAGCTGCATGACCACCGCCTTGCCCGGTTGGGTGAGCCGCAGGTGGACCTCGGTGCCACCGGGATGGGTGGCCAGCACGTCCTTCAGCCGCTGCACCACCGGCTGGGTACACCGGGCGGCGGCCAGCGAGAGCACCACCGGGCCGCGAGCGCCGCCCTCCTCCAGGTCGGGCAGGGTGAGCTCGGAGGCGAAGACGGACGGGACGTCGTCACGCCGGTTGAGCCGGCCCTTGACCACCACCAGCAGGTCCTCGGCCAGCACGTGCGAGACGGTCTCGTAGGACTGCGGGAAGAACAGCACCTCGATGGCGCCGTCCAGGTCCTCCACGGTGGTCAGCGCCCAGGGCCGGCCCTGCTTGGTCATCTTGCGCTGCAGCGAGCTGATCATCCCCGCGATGGTCACCGTGGCGCCCTCGGGGCGGGACTCATCGGCGGTCAGCGAGGCGATCGAGCAGTCCGCGGCCCGGGCCAGCAGGTGCTCCAGCCCGAACAGCGGGTGGTCGCTGACGTAGAGCCCCAGCATCTCCCGCTCCAGGGCGAGCTTCTCCTTCTTCTCGAACTCCGGGCGCACCGGCACGGTGGTGTCCAGCGCCAGCCCGGAGGCGTCGTCGCCGCCCAGCCCGGCGAACAGGTCGAACTGGCCGTTGGCCTCCTGGCGCTTGACCGAGACCTGCCGGTCCACCCACTCCTCGTGGCAGTCCAGCAGCGCTCGCCGGCTGTCACCGGTGGAGTCGAAGGCACCGGCCTTGATCAGCGACTCGATGGTCCGCTTGTTGCAGACCACGATCGGCACCTTGGTCAGGAAGTCGGCGAAGGAGGTGTACGGGCCCTTCTGCTCCCGGGCGGCCACGATGGCGTCGACCACGTTGGCCCCGACGTTGCGGATCGCGGTCAGGCCGAAGCGGATGTCGGTGCCGACCGGGGTGAAGTCGGCCGCGGACTCGTTGACGTCCGGTGGCAGCACCTTGATGCCGAGCCGGCGGCACTCGTTGAGGTACAGCGCGGACTTGTCCTTGTCGTCGCGCACGCTGGTCAGCACCGCGGCCATGTACTCGGCCGGGAAGTTGGCCTTCAGGTACGCGGTCCAGTAGGAGACCAGGCCGTAGGCGGCGCTGTGCGCCTTGTTGAAGGCATAGTCGGAGAAGGGGACGAGCACGTCCCACAGGGCCTTGATCGACTCTGCGCTGAAGCCGTTGGCCTTCATCCCGGACTCGAAACCGACGTACTCGGCGTCCAGCACCTCGCGCTTCTTCTTGCCCATCGCCCGGCGGAGCAGGTCCGCCTTGCCCAGGGTGTACCCGGCCAGCTGCTGGGCGATGGCCATCACCTGCTCCTGGTACACGATCAGCCCGTAGGTCGTGCCCAGGATCGGTTCCAGCGCCTCGGCCAGCTCCGGGTGGAGGTAGGTGACCTCCTGCTGCTTGTTCTTGCGCAGCGCGTAGTTGGTGTGCGAGTTGGCGCCCATCGGGCCGGGCCGGTACAGCGCACCGACGGCGGAGATGTCCTCGAAGTTGTCCGGCCGCATCAGCCGCAGCAGCGCCCGCATCGGACCGCCGTCGAACTGGAACACCCCGAGGGTGTCGCCGCGGCCCAGCAGCTCATAGGTCCTGGGGTCGGTGGGGTCCTTGGACAGCGCGTCGAGGTCGAGGTCGATGCCCCGGTTGGCCTTCACGTTGATGATCGCGTCGTCCAGGATGGTCAGGTTGCGCAGACCCAGGAAGTCCATCTTGACCAGGCCCAGCGTCTCGCAGCTGGGGTAGTCGAACTGGGTGATCACCTGGCCGTCCTGCTCGCGGCGCATGATCGGGACCAGGTCCAGCAGGGGCTCGCTGGACATGATCACCCCGGCCGCGTGCACCCCCCACTGCCGCTTCAGGCCCTCCAGCCCGACCGCCGTCTCCACGATGGAGGCCACCTCGGGGTCGCTGGAGTGCAGCGCCCGGAACTCACCGGCCTCGCCGTACCGCTTGTGGGCGGGGTCGAAGATCCCGGACAGCGGGATGTCCTTGCCCATCACCGCCGGCGGCATCACCTTGGTGATCCGGTCGCCCATCGAGAACGGGTAGCCGAGCACCCGGGAGGCGTCCTTGACCGCCTGCTTGGCCTTGATCGTGCCGTAGGTGACGATCTGGGCGACCCGGTCGTCGCCGTACTTGTCGGTCACGTAGCGGATCACCTCGCCCCGGCGGCGCTCGTCGAAGTCGACGTCGAAGTCGGGCATCGACATCCGCTCGGGGTTCAGGAAGCGTTCGAAGATCAGCCCGTGCTGCAGCGGGTCCAGGTCGGTGATCCGCATCGCGTAGGCGCACATCGACCCGGCGCCCGAGCCGCGGCCCGGGCCGACCCGGATGCCGTGCTCCTTGGCCCAGGTGATGAAGTCGGCCACCACCAGGAAGTAGCCGGCGTAGCCCTTGCTGGTGATCACCTCGATCTCGTACTTGGCCTGCTGCTGCACGTCCTCGGGGACGCCACCGGGGTAGCGGCGGTGCAGACCGGTCTCGACCTCCTTGACGAACCAGGACTCCTCGTCCTCCCCCGGCGGGCAGGGGAAGCGGGGCATGTACTGGCCCTCGCCCTCGTGGAACTCCACCTGGCAGCGCTCGGCGATCAGCAGGGTGTTGTCGCAGGCCTCCGGCAGCTCACGCCACAGGTGGCGCATCTCGGCCGGGCTCTTGAGGTAGAAGTCCTCGGCGTCGAACTTGAACCGCTTGGGGTCGGCCATCGTCGAGCCGGACTGCACGCACAGCAGCACCGAGTGCGCCTTGGCGTCCTCGGCCTTGGTGTAGTGCAGGTCGTTGGTGGCCACCAGCGGCAGGCCGAGGTCGCGGGCCAGGCGGAGCAGGTCCTGCTGGACGCGCCGCTCGATGCCCAGCCCGTGGTCCATCAGCTCGCAGAAGTAGTTCTCCGCCCCGAAGATGTCGCGGAACTCGGCGGCGGCCGCCCGGGCCTGCTCGTACTGGCCGAGCCGGAGCCGGGTCTGCACCTCTCCCGACGGGCAGCCCGTCGTGGCGATCAGCCCCTGCCCGTACCGGTTGAGCAGGTCGCGGTCCATCCGCGGCTTGTAGAAGTGGCCCTCCAGGCTGGCCAGGGAGGCCATCCGGAACAGGTTGTGCATCCCGGCGGTGCTGCGCGCCAGGAGGGTCATGTGGGTGTACGCGCCACCGCCGGAGACGTCGTCCCCGCCGGAGGTCTGGCTGTCGCCCCAGCGCACCCGGGTGCGGTCGAACCGGCTGGTGCCCGGGGTGACGTAGGCCTCGACCCCGATGATCGGCTTGACGCCGTGCTTGGCCGCCTTCTTCCAGAACTCGTAGGCACCGAAGACGAACCCGTGGTCGGTGGTGGCCAGGGCAGGCATGCCCATCCGGGCCGCCTCGGCGAACAGGTCGTCGATCCGCGCCGCGCCATCGAGCATCGAGTACTCGGTGTGCACGTGCAGGTGCACGAACGAGTCTGATCCTGACGGCATGGTGCGGCCTCCTCGGGCTCGACGGGCGGACCATCTGGGCGCACGAGCGCGCACGGCGCGTCTGCGCCGTCCACGAACGGTGACCAGAGCCCTGCCGGGGGAAGCCGGGTGCGCCCGACGGAGCCGAGGCACCTGGCGGCTGGGACTGCGGATGAGTCTAGGACGGGGATCGGACAGTTCCGCCAGGCCCGGCGGCGTGTCCGGACGCCGACCGGGCGGCCGGCCCGGACCGCCTGATCACGGCGGGGTGGGGTGGGCGAGGCGCTCCAGGGCGGTGGCCAGGTCCGGCGGGTAGTCGCTGGTGAACTCCACCCGCTGGTCGGTGCCCGGGTGCAGGAAGGCCAGCCGGACGGCGTGCAGCCACTGCCGGCCCAGACCCAGCCGGGCGGCCAGCGTGGGGTCCGCACCGTAGGTCAGGTCGCCCACGCACGGGTGGCGCAGCGCGGCGAAGTGCACCCGGATCTGGTGGGTGCGGCCGGTCTCCAGGTGCACCTCGCACAGGCTGGCCCGGGGGAAGGCCTCGATCACCTCGTAGTGGGTGATGCTCGGCTTGCCCTCGGCGGTGACCGCCCAGCGCCAGTCCGAGGAGGGGTGCCGGCCGATCGGGGCGTCGATGGTGCCCCGGAGCGGGTCGGGGTGGCCCTGCACCACCGCGTGGTAGACCTTCTCGACCGTGCGCTCGCGGAACGCCTGCTTGAGCACCGTGTAGGCGTGCTCGCTCTTGGCCACCACCATCAGGCCGGAGGTGCCGACGTCCAGCCGGTGCACGATGCCCTGTCGTTCGGCGGCGCCGGAGGTGGCCACCGTGTACCCGGCCGCCGCGAGGCCGCCGACCACCGTGGGACCGGTCCAGCCCGGGCTGGGGTGCGCCGCGACGCCGACCGGCTTGTCCACCACGACCAGGTCGTCGTCGTCGTGCACCACCCTCAGCCCGGGCACCGCCTCGGCGGGCGTCGAGACCACCGGGTCGGGCAGGGTGACCTGCAGCCAGGCGCCGGGCAGCAGCCGGTCGGACTTGCCCACGGTGCGCCCGTCCAGCTCGACCAGGCCCTGCGCGCTCAGCTCGGCGACCGCGGAGCGGGACAGACCGAGCAGCCGGGCCAGCCCGGCGTCCACCCGTTCCCCGGCCAGCCCGTCCGGCACCGGCAGCTCGCGAACCTGCGGCATCAGCGGCCCGGTTCGCGGTCGCTGCGCTCCGGCGCCCGGTCGGCGTCGTCCGGCGCGGGCGCGACCTGGTCCGGCGGGGGCGGCGCGGCCGAGGGCCGCACGGCCAGCCGGGTGCCGTCCAGCCCGACGCCCAGCAGGCTGACCAGGGCGATCAGGACCGCGGCGCAGGTGATGGCCGAGTCGGCCAGGTTGAACACCGGGAAGGTGATCACCGGGAACTTCTGCAGGAAGATGAAGTCGACCACGTGCCCGCGGGCGAAACCGGGTGCACGGACCAGCCGGTCGGTCAGGTTGCCGACCGCCCCGCCGAGCAGCAGCCCCAGCGCCACGGTCCACCACCAGGTGCCCAGCCGGCGGGCGGCCCGCAGGATGACCACCACCACGACCACGGCGATACCGGTGAACAACCAGGTGGTTCCGGTGGACAGGGAGAACGCGGCCCCGGGGTTGCGGACCAGCTCGAAGTCCAGCCAGCCCGGCACCACGACCACCGGGCCGCGGTCGGTCAGAGCATGCACGGCCCAGATCTTGGTCAGCTGGTCCAGCACCCAGACCGTCACAGCGACCGCGGCCAGCCCGACCAGGTAGCGACGACGGGACCTGGCCCGGACCCCGGCCGTCGGTCCGGGTTCGGTGTCCATGGCGCCAGCCTGCCATGCCGCCGCGGCCGGCCGCGCCACGGGCGTGGGGGTCAGCGCCGCTCCTCGCGCTGCTTGCACCCCTTGCACAAGGTGGCCCGGGGGAACGCCTCGAGCCGCAGCTTGCCGATCTCCCCCCCGCAGCCCTCGCACAGGCCGTAGCGGCCGCCGTCCAGGCGGGCCAGGGCCTGCTCGGTCTGGTACAGCGCCTGTCGCGCCCCGGCCAGGAAGGTCATCTCCTGCTCGCGCCCGTAGGCCTTGGCCCCGGTGTCGGCCAGGTCGTCCCCGGCGGCGTCGGCGGTCACGCCCATCGCCGCGGCGAGGTTGGTCCGCAGCTCATCCACGGTGACGGTCAGTCGCTCGCGCTCCTTGACCAGCCAGTCCCGGACTGTACCGATCTCCGTCGCCGACCAGGTCGCCAGGCCGGCGCCGGATCCAGCGGCCGACCCGGTGCCCATCGCGATGCCGCCGGGCGGCGTCCTAGTCTGCTTCACACTGCTCCCCCTCTGGCCTGGCCCGTGCCGACCGGCCACCGGACCAGACGCCAGGCCGGGCCAGCACCCGCGGCCGCGGCCCTGTTGATCACGGCTGAGCCGAGGATAGGACCACAGTCACTATGCGTTCAAGAGGAAACACTGTTGGTGCATCACCCGGGCCGGTCTCACCAAGCACCTGGCTCCAGGCCCGTCGCCGACGCAGTCCGGCCGGACGGCGTCGACGACGTGGGGGCCGCAGCCCCCGCCACTGAGCTCAGAGACCGTCCTGCTGGCCGTCCGCGGCGTACCCGGCCCGGTTCGGCAGCCCGCCGCCCAGGCTGGAGGCGCCGTAGCCTCCGGTGGTGCGCTCGGGCACCACCGGGCCCTTGGCGTCCAGGTCGCGCAGCTGGCCCTCCAGGTAGGAGCGCATCCGGCTGCGGAACTCCCGCTCGAAGCCGCGCAGCTCATCGATCTTGCGCTCGAGGACGGTGCGCTCGTGCTCCAGGGAGCCCAGGGTGGCACGCTGCTTGTCCTCGGCCTCCCGGATCAGCCGCTCGGCCAGCACCTGCGCCTCGCCGACGATCTGGTCGCGCTGCTGCTCACCGGAGCGCACGGCCTCGTCCCGCTGCTCCTGGCCGGAGCGGACGTACTCGTCGTGCAGCTTCTGGGCCAGCACGAGCACCCCGGCGGCGGCCTCGGGACCGGTGTCAGCCGAGGCGGCCGCCGGCTGCGCGGCCGGCTCGGGGTCGGCACCGCGCGTCTCCTGCTCCGCGGCCACCGGCTCGGCGACCAGCTCAGGCTCGCTCTGGTCGGCAGGCGGGGCGGCCACCGTGCCGGCGGACCCGGAACGGGACAGCTCACCGACCCGGTTCTCGCAGGCGCTGAGCTTGCCGCGCAGGTCCTGGTTCTCCTCGTTCAGCCGACGCAGCTCACTGACCACCTCGTCGAGGAAGTCGTCGACCTCGTCCTGGTCGTACCCTTCACGGAACTTGGTCGGCTGGAACCTCTTGTTGACGACGTCCTCGGGCGTCAAGGGCATCTGGTCACCTCACGGTACGACGATCGGGACGGCAGCCGGATCGGCTGCCGGACGACCCCGCCCCCGTCTGCAGGGCGGAGTGCAGGATCACGCTACTCGATCTCCGGCCGGGCGACCGGTCGGCTTTCCCCGGGTTTTGGTGGACGGTGCACCGGCCGGTCGCGCGCAGCGCCCCCGGCCCGGGCTCAGCCCGGGATGAGACGCAGCAGCAGGGAGGCGACGAAGAAGACGACCAGGAAGGACAGGTCCAGCTGCACGCTGCCGAGTCGGACCGGGGGGATCAGCCGCCGCACCGGCTTCAGGACCGGGTCGGTGGCGCTGTACACGCCCTCGGCGGCCACCAGGACGACACCGCGGGGACGGAAGTCACGGGCGAAGACCTGGATCCAGTCGAAGACCAACCGGCCGATCAGGCAGATCAGGAACAGGTAGACGACCAGCTTGAGCAACGACAGGACAATCACGGGCTACCGTCCTCCTCGGGGTACCGGCGGACCCCCCGAGACGGTCAGCTCTGGTTGAACAGCGTCCGTTCCGGGGCATGGGCCTTGTCGGCCGGCGCCACCTCGACGTTGGCGGGGGACAACAAGAAGACTTTACTGGTCACCCGCTCGATCGCGCCGTGCAGGCCGAAGACCAGACCGGCGGCGAAGTCCACCAGCCGCTTGGCGTCGCTGTCGTCCATGTCGCCGAGGTTCATGATCACCGGGATGCCGGCCCGGAAGGCCTCCCCGATCACCTTGGCCTCGTTGTAGGTGCGTGGGTGGATGGTCGCGATCCGGCTCAGCTCCACCGGGCCTCCCCCGTTGACGACCCGTGGCACTGCCCGGTTGATCGGGGTGACCGCGGCACGGTGGTCGGAGCTGCGCTCGACCCGGTCGCTGCGCGCCTCGGGCCGGGGCTGCTCACCCAGCTCCTCGGACTCCTCATAGCCCTCGTAGGCCTCGTAGCGCTGTTCCTCCTCGGCCAGGCCGAGGTACACCATCGTCTTGCGCAACGCGCCTGCCATCGGTGCTCCCTGCCCTTCACCTGCGTGGTCGTCGGCGACGTTACCGGAGGGGCGGACGCTCACCCAGGATCGCGCTGCCGACACGCAGGTGTGTCGCACCCGCAGCGACGGCGGCCTCGAAGTCCCCGCTCATCCCGGCGGAGAGCACGTCGACGCCGACCCGCCCGGCGGCCAGCCCGGCCAGCAGGCCGGCCAGCGGTGCGAAGGCCCGGGCCGGCTCGAGGCCCACCGGCGCCACTGCCATCAGGCCGCGCAGCCGTAGCCCGTCGGCGGCGTCCACCAGCTCGGCCAGCGCACCCAGCCCCGGGGCCGGGGTGCCGCCGCGGGCCGGGTCGCCGTCCAGGCTGACCTGCAGCAGCACGTCCAGGTCGGCGTCCCGTCCTTCGTCCCGGGCCCGGCCGACGGCCGCGGACAGCGCGCGCACCAGCTTGGGCCGGTCCACGGTGTGCACCATGGCGGCCCAGCCGGCCACCGAGCCGGCCTTGTTGGACTGCAGCCGCCCGATCATGTGCCAGCGCAGGTCCGGGGCGGGCACCTGCTGCGCCTTGGCGGTGGCCTCCTGGTCCCGGCTCTCCCCTACCTCGCGCACACCGAGCGCGTGCAGCCGGCGCACGTCCTGCGCCGGGTAGGTCTTGGTCACCACGACCAGGGTCAGCTCCTCGGCCGACCGGCCCGCGGCCCCCGCAGCGGCCGCGATCCGGTCCTGGACCAGGCGCAGCGAGCGTTCCAGCTGTCGGTCGCGGTCCGAACCGGGCACGGTGGCTCCCGCCACGCTCACGAGAACCAGACCAGGCCCGCGAACCGTCCGGTCACCGGGGTGCGGCGGTAGGAGAACAGGTCGCCGGACTCGATCGTGCAGCGGGCCAGGGCGTCCACCCGGTGCACACCGGCGGCGCGCAGGCTCGCCCGGGCCCCGGAGGGCAGGTCCAGGGACGGGGTGCCCCACCGGGTCCGGGCGGCGACGCCGGGCAGCCGTCGCTCGGCCCGCTCGGCCATCGCCTCGGGCACCTCGTAGCAGCAGGGGCCGGCGCAGGGTCCGAGCACGCCGCGCAGGCTCTGCCGGCGCGCACCGAGGGCGAGCATCGTCTCGACCGTCCGCGCCAGCACACCGTCCAGCAGACCGACCCGTCCGGCGTGCGCGGCGGCCAGCACGCCGTTGACCGGGTCGGCCAGCAGGACCGGGACGCAGTCGGCGACCAGCACGGCCACCGGGACGCCGGGCCCGCTGGCGACCAGGGCGTCGGCGACGCCCAGGCTGTCCGCCGGGGACGACGCCGGCTCCGTGGCCACCAGGACCTGGGTGCCGTGCACCTGTTCGACGAAGGCGACCGGCGCACCGGTCAGCCGGGACAGCGCTGCCCGGTTGGCCCGGACCGCCGCCGGGTCGTCGCCGACGTGCAGGGCCAGGTTGAGACCGGCCCAGGCACCGACCGAGCAGCCGCCGGCCGTCGTGCTGAAGCCGGCCGACACCCCGGGGCCGAGCTCGGCCCGGACCAGCTCGGCCCGGACCAGCTCGGCCCGGACCGGCTCGGCCCGGACCGGCTCACCCGCAGACAGAGGGGCCGTGCCGGCCGCCCCAGTCGGCGCCGGCCTCACTTGAGGAAGTCGGGGATGTCCAGCTCCTCGTCCTCGACGACGACCGGACGAGCGGTGCGGGTCGGCCGGCCCTCACCGGCGAGGTCGACCATCCGCGGCGGGACCGCGTCCTGCCGGGCCGGCTCGGACGGGGCGGCCGGCCGGTTCTCGGCGGGGGACGCCTCGGCCGGCTCGCGGACCGGGCTGGTCGGCGCGGACTGCGCCCGGGGCGGAGGCGAGACGGTCAGCCCCCCCTGGCCACCGGCCGGGCGGGGGGCGGAGGACCGGAAGACCGGCGCCGGGCGTTCGGTCGAGGCGCCGTACCCGCCCGAACCGCCGTTCGGCGCCGGCCGAGCCGAGGGAGCGGGCGGCTGGCTGACCGAGGACCCGGTGGTCGAGCGGCCACTGACCTGACCCAGCGCCCGCTCATCCTTGCGCCGCACCGGCGTCCCGCCGTCGAAACCGGCGGCGATCACGGTGACCCGCACCTCGTCGCCCAGCGCGTCGTCGATGACCGCACCGAAGATGATGTTCGCCTCGGGGTGGGCGGCCTCCTGGACCAGGCGCGCGGCCTCGTTGATCTCGAACAGGCCCAGGTCGGAGCCGCCCTGGATGGACAGCAGGACGCCGTGCGCGCCGTCCACGCTGGCCTCCAGCAGCGGGGAGGAGATCGCCGACTCGGCGGCCTGGATGGCGCGGTCCTCCCCGCGCGAGGACCCGATCCCCATCAGCGCGCTGCCCGCGCCCTGCATCACCGACTTCACGTCGGCGAAGTCGAGGTTGATCAGACCGGGGGTGGTGATCAGGTCGGTGATGCCCTGGACACCGGAGAGCAGCACCTGGTCGGCCGAACGGAAGGCGTCGATCACGCTGACGTTGCGGTCGCTGATCGACAGCAGCCGGTCGTTCGGGATGGTGATCAGGGTGTCGACCTCCTCCCGCAGGGACTGGATCCCGGAGTCGGCCTGGGTGGCCCGGCGCCGGCCCTCGAAGGTGAACGGGCGGGTGACCACGCCGATCGTCAGGGCCCCGAGCGAGCGGGCGATCCGGGCCACGACCGGCGCGCCGCCGGTGCCGGTGCCGCCGCCCTCGCCGGCGGTCACGAAGACCATGTCGGCGCCCTTGAGGACCTCCTCGATCTCCTCGGAGTGGTCCTCCGCCGCCTTGCGACCGACCTCGGGGTCCGCGCCGGCGCCCAGGCCGCGGGTCAGCTCGCGGCCGACGTCCAGCTTGACGTCGGCGTCGCTCATCAGCAGCGCCTGGGCGTCGGTGTTGATGGCGATGAACTCGACGCCCTTGAGCCCGACCTCGATCATCCGGTTGACCGCGTTGACGCCGCCGCCGCCGATCCCCACGACCTTGATCACTGCCAGGTAGTTCTGCGGTGCCGCCACGTCTGGTGCCTCTCGTCCGTATCGAAACCCGGGTGGATGAGCCCGGAGCCGTTACCCTCACCCTCAGGTAGAGGGTTATAGTTATGTCAACCTCTGCTGGGGAGACCGTAGGCAGCAGACCGGGGTCGCACAAACACCAGCCCGGCGTGTCGCCGCATGAGGTGTGCTGCGTCGGCGTGTCGGCGCCCGTCCGTGCCTGTTCGGCGTGTCGCCCGCCGCGCCGCCGGCGCCCGGGCGGGCCGGTCGGTCAGCGGCGGACGTAGACCGGGTGCTCGGGCACCTGCACGTCGTAGCTCCTGGCCTTCGGCTCGGCGGTGCGCAGGGCCTGCAGCACGGTGACCTTCTCGGCCGTCCGGCCGGCGTCACCCCAGGTCACCTTGGCCCCGGACCGCAGGGTCAGCCAGACGTCGTCCACGCTGGTCGCGCCGATCTGCCGGACCGCCGAGCGCAGGTCCTGCGGCAACGACTGGCCGACGGCCAGGGCGGCGCTGAGCGCCTTCGGTCCCGCGGTGACCAGATCCACCTGCAGCACCGGCAGGTCGCTGGGACGAGGGACGCCGTCCTGAACGGTCACCCCGTCCACGTCGACCAGCCGGAAGGCCGCGCCGCTGGGCACCGCCGCGACCGGGACACGTTCGGTGACGTCCACCACCAGGGTGGAGGGCCAGCTGCGGGTGACGGTGACCCGGACCGCCCGGCGGTCCTGCCTGACCTGGGCGGCGACCGCCGAGGTGTCGGCGAGCAGGATCGGGCGCCCCCGTTGGCCGGCCGCCGCAGCCAGCACCTCGGCGGTCGGGATCCGGCTCACGCCGCTGACCTGGACCTGGGTGACCCGCAACCACGGGGAGCCGAGCAGCACCCAGCCGAGCAGGGCCAGCAGGGCCAGCACCCCGGCCGCACTCCCCCAGCGCCGGTGCCGGCGCCGGCGGACCCGCGCCGCGAACCGGGCCGCCGACGTCGAGGACACCGAGCCGGCCGTCGCGCTCTGCCCGCTGCCGGCGGGTGCCGTGCCGTCCGCGGTGCCCGCGCCGGCCTCCCTGACCACCCGGGCGGGGGGCAGGGTGGCCACGGCCGTGGCCGGGCTGGGCCGCTGGCCTCTCGGGTCTGGGCGGGTCGCCTCGGGCCCGGGCACCGGCTGCTCCCCGGCGCCGGAGCCCCCGCCGGTCGGCGGCTCCGCGTCCGGCGCCCGCTCCGGGGCGGGCGGGGGAAGCAGGTTCTCGCGTCGTGCCGGTCGTGCCGGGCGCCGGGTCATCGGGTCACCGCCTCCTGTCGTGGTGGGTGCTCTTCGAGCGCGCTGAGCACCCGCGGGCCGAGCCGGGTGACGTCACCGGCGCCGATGGTCAGCAGCAGGTCGCCCTCGGCCAGCACGCCCAGCACGTCACCCAGCCCGTCGGTGCCGGGGGTCTGGACGTGCACCCGGGCGGCGGGCAGCGGCACGGCCCGGGCCACCAGGGTGGCGTCCACCTGCGGGTCCGGATCCTCCCGGGCGGCGTAGACGTCCAGCACGAGCACCTCGTCGGCCGCGCCGAGCGCCTGCCCGAACAGCTCGGCGAAGGCCCGGGTCCGGCTGTACAGGTGCGGCTGGAAGACGGCGACCACCCGGCCACCGCCCGCCTGGGCCCGCGCGGTGGCCAGCACGGCCGCCACCTCCGTCGGGTGGTGGGCGTAGTCGTCGACGACGGTGACGCCGCCGGCCCGGCCGCGCAGCTCGTAGCGGCGCCGGGTGCCGGTGAACGCCCCGACGCCGGCGGCGGCCTGCGCGGCGTCCAGCCCGGCGGCGACGGCGGCGGTCCAGGCCGCGGCCGCGTTCAACGCGTTGTGGCGGCCCGGCACTGACAGCACCACCGGGGTGGTGCGGCCCTGGTGCACCAGCGTGAAGGTGGCGGCCGGGCCGTCCACCCGCAGGTCGGTGACCCGGACGTCGCTGGAAGGGTCGGTGCCGTAGCTCAGGGTCTGGACGTCGGGTCGGCGACGACGGGTGCGGGCCGCGAGGGCGGCGGCCCCGGGGTCGTCCTGGCAGCAGATCAGCGTGCCGCCCTCGGGCAGCGTGCCGGCGAAGGCGCCGAACGCCTCGGTGACCGCCTCGGCGGTGCCGTAGTGGTCCAGGTGGTCGGCCTCCACGTTGGTGACCACGGCCACCGAGGGCCGGTACAGCAGGAAGGAGCCGTCGGACTCATCGGCCTCGGCGACGAACAGCTCACCGGTGCCCAGGTGGGCGTTCACGCCGTAGCCGACCAGCTCCCCGCCGACCGCGAAGGAGGGGTCGAGCCCGGCCCGGGCGAGCGCCACGACCAGCATCGAGGTGGTGGTGGTCTTGCCGTGCGTGCCGGCCACGGCCAGCACCCGGTGCGCCGTCATGAGCGAGGCCAGGGCCTGGGAGCGGTGCAGCACCCGCAGCCCCCGTCGCCGGGCGGCGACCAGCTCGGGGTTGTCCTCGCGCACCGCGCTGGAGACGACCACGGTACGGGCCTGGCCCAGCTGGTCGGCCCGGTGCCCGAGGTGCACCCGGGCGCCGAGCGTGCGCAGCTCGGCCAGCACCGGGGAGTCCGCCGAGTCGCTGCCCGAGACCGGCACGCCGAGGGCGAGCAGGATCCGGGCGATACCGGACATCCCGATCCCGCCGATCGCCACCAGGTGGACCGGGCCGAGCTCGGCGGGCGCCGGCAGCGCTGCGTCCAGGTCGGGCTTCACGGCCGTGCCTGTGCTCGTGGGCCGCCGGCCGCCTGCTGGACCAGGTCGGCGAGCCGTTCGTCCCCGTCGGTGATCCCGAAGTCGGACGCGCGCCGGCCCATCCTGATCAGCGCGCCGGGGTCGGACAGCAGCGGCAGGAGCTGTTCGCGCACCCATCCGGGCGTGCAGGAGGAGTCCGGGACGATCAGGCCGCCGCCGGCGTCGGCCAGTGGCTGGGCGTTCAACCGCTGCTCACCGTTGCCGACCGGCAGCGGGACGAAGACGGCCGGCAGACCCAGGGCGGCCACCTCGCTGACCGTGCCGGCACCGGCTCGGCAGACCACCAGGTCGGCGGCGGCGTAGGCCAGGTCCATCCGGTCGCAGTACTCCAGCTGGTGGTAGCCCTGGTCGGGCCCGGCACCGGCGCTGACCACCTTGCCGCGGCCGGTCAGGTGCAGGACCTGGACCCCGGCCCCGGTCAGGACCGGCGCGGCGGCGCCGAAGGTGGCATTCAGCCGCTGGGCGCCCAGTGAGCCCCCGGTGACCAGCAGCACCACGCCGGCCGGCGCGAGGCCCAGCTCGGCCCGGGCCCGTTCGCGCAGGGCAGCGCGGTCCAGGCCGGTCAGCCCGGTGCGCATCGGCAGCCCGGTCAGCCGGGCGTGTGGCAGCGGCGTGCCGGGGAAGGTGACGGCCACCCGCGAGGTCAGCCGGGCGCCCAGCCGGTTGGCCAGCCCGGGCCGGGCGTTGGCCTCGTGCACCACGATCGGCACCCCAGCGCGGCGGGCGGCCAGGTAGGCCGGGGTCGACACGTAGCCGCCGAAGCCGACCACGACCTGAGCGCCGACCCGGGAGAGCGCGTCCGAGGCGGCTCGGACGGCCCCGGTGAGCCGGCCGGGCAACCGGGCCAGGTCCGGGCCGAGCTGACGCGGCAGCGGCACCCGGGGCACCAGGGCCAGGTCGTAGCCCGCCTGTGGCACCAGTCGCGCCTCCAGCCCCTCGGCCGTGCCCAGCACCAGCACCCGGGCCTGCGGCTCACGCCGGCGCAGGCAGTCGGCCAGCGCCAGCAGGGGGGCGACGTGCCCGGTCGTGCCCCCTCCGGCGAGCAGTACCGACAGTGTCACCGGCGGCCGAGGCCCCGACGCCGCGGCCGGCTCGACCGGCCCGGCACCACTGCCAGCGACCGGCGGACCACCCGGCCGCGGGCGGCCAGTGCGAGCGCGGCGTCCGGCTCGCTGCGGGCGAACCCGATCACCATGCCGAGCGCGACCATGGTCAGGATGAGGGCGGAACCGCCGGCCGAGATCAACGGCAGCGGGATGCCGATCACCGGCAGGACACCGGTCACGGTGCCGATGTTGATCAGCGCCTGGCCGAGCACCCAGACCATGACCGCGCCGGTGGCCACCTTGACGAACGGGTCGCTGCTGCGCCGGACGACCCGGAACATGCCGACCGCCAGCGCCGCGAACAGCAGCAGCACGGTGAGCGTGCCGGCCAGGCCGAGCTCCTCGCCGATGATGGCGAAGATGAAGTCGTTGTGCGCCTCCGGCAGCCAGGACCACTTCTCGGTGCTGCCGCCCAGGCCGACGCCCCACCAGCCGCCGGAGGCCAGCGCCCACTTGCCGTGCGTCGGCTGCCAGCAGGTGCCCTGGTAGTCGCAGCTGCCCCCGATCCAGGTCTGGATCCGGCCCATCCGGTTGGCGCTGGTGGTGACCAGGGCCAGCACGCCGGCCGACAGCACCGCTCCGCCGAGCACGAACAACCGCAGCGGCGCCCCGGCCACCCACAGCAGGGCGACCAGGATGAGGATCAGGACCAGGGCGGTGCCCAGGTCGCGGCCGCCCAGGACCAGGCCGAGGATCACCAGGGCGCCAGGGATGGCGACCGGCACCAGGGCGTGCAGGGAGGACCCGAGCAGCGCGCGCTTGCGGGCCAGCACGGTCGCTCCCCAGACCGCCAGGGCGAGCTTGGCGGCCTCGGAGGGCTGGAGGGTGAACCCGGCCAGGTAGACCCAGTTCCGGTTGCCGCCCGAGCCGCGGCCGAGCGGACTGAAGACCAGGAGCAGCCCGAACACCGCGACCAGCAGCAGCGGCCAGGCGATCCGCTGCCAGGACCGCACCGACAACCGGATCGCGGTGAGCATCAGCGGCAGCCCGATCACCGCGAACAACGCCTGCCGGGCGAAGTCGGCGTAGGGGGAACGCTGGCTGGCCACGGCCTCGACGCTGCTGCTGGAGAGCACCATGACCAGACCCAGGGCCAGCAGCAGCCCGGTCGCCGAGACCAGGATGTAGTAGGTGGCCAGCGGGGAGTCCAGCCTGCGCGCCAGCTCCGCACGCCAGCCCTGGTCGGGTCGACCCGGCTCGGGGGCCGACCCGCGGGAGGGCGCGCTGGTGGTGGGGGTGGTCGTGGTCATCCGCGCTCGTCCCGCGCGAGCTCGGCGGCGACCGCCGCGGCGAACAGCTCCCCGCGCTGGGCGTAGTCGTCGAACTGGTCCATCGACGCGCAGGCCGGCGCGAGGAGCACGACGTCCCCGGGGCCGGCCAGCTCCTTCGCCCTGGCCACCACCGACCGCATCAGCTCCACCGGACCAGTCTCGGGCAGGTCCACCTCCAGCACCGGAACCTCGGGGGCGTGTCGCGCCAGGGCCTGGGCGATCAGCGCCCGGTCCGCGCCGATCAGGACGGCGGCCCGCAGCCGGTGGGCGTGCTGGGCCACCAGGTCATCGAAGGTGGCGCCCTTGGCCAGGCCGCCGGCCACCCAGACCACGTGCTCGAAGGCGGCCAGCGAGGCGGCCGCGGCGTGCGGGTTGGTGGCCTTGGAGTCGTCGACGAAGCGGACGCCGCGGCCCTGCCCGACGACGGCGCTGCGGTGGTTGCCGGGGCGGTGGTGGCGCAACCCGTCCCGGACGGCGCCGCTGGGCACCCCGTAGGCCCGGGCCAGGGCCGCGGCGGCGAGCGCGTTGGCCACGTTGTGCGGCATCAGGGCGCCGCCGCCGGCCGCCTGGACATCGGCCAGCGAGGCGAGCTCGGCGGCGTGGCTGGCCCGTTCGGCCAGGAAGGCCCGGTCGCACAGCACGTCGTCCACCACCCCGAGCATCGAGGGGGCGGGCACGCCGAGGGTGAACCCGACCGCCCGGCAGCCCTCGACCACGTCCGCCTCCCGGACCAGCTGCTCGGTGACCGGGTCGGCGGCGTTGTAGACGCAGGCCACCTGGGTGTCCTGGTAGACGCGCCCCTTGGCGCGGGCGTAGGCGGCCATCGACCCGTGCCAGTCCACATGGTCCTCGGCCACGTTCAGGCACACGCTGGCCAGCGGGGAGAGGCTGTGGCTCCAGTGCAGCTGGAAGCTGGACAGCTCGACCGCCAGCACCTGGTAGGGCTGGGGGTGCAGGACGGCCTCCAGCATCGGGGTGCCGACGTTGCCGGCGGCGCTGGCCCGCAGGCCGGCCGCGGTCAGCATCGAGGCCAGCATGGTCACGGTCGTCGTCTTGCCGTTGGTCCCGGTGATGGCCAGCCACGGCGCGGCGCCGGTCAGCGGGCGCATCCGCCAGGCGAGCTCGACCTCCCCCCAGACCGGCACCCCGGCCCGCGCCGCCGCCGCCAGCAGCGGCTGGTCGGGCCGCCATCCCGGTGAGGTGATCACCAGGTCGGGGGCCGCGCCGTCGAGGGCCGAGAGCTCGGTGGCGGCGTCGGGGTCGATCCGCACCGTGGCCCCCAGGGTCTGCAGGATGGTCGCCCGCTCGAGGGTCCGGGCGCTGGACCGGGCGTCGACCACGGCGACCCGGGCGCCGCGCTCGAGGAGGGCGTCGGCCGCCGCGAAACCGGACACGCCCAGGCCGGCGACCACCACCCGCAGCCCGGCCCAGTCGGCCCCGCCGTGGGTCAGCCGGGACGTCCGGCTGTCGGTCTGCCCATCGTCGGCGGTCATGAGCTGACCACCCACTCGGCGTAGAAGACGCCCAGCCCGAGCCCGACGAACAGGCCCTGGATGATCCAGAACCGGATCACGATGGTCACCTCGCCCCAGCCCTTGAGCTCGAAGTGGTGCTGCAACGGCGCCATCCGGAACACCCGGCGGCCGGTCAGCTTGAACCAGCCCACCTGGATCACCACCGAGAGGGTGATCAGCACGAACAGGCCGCCGAGCAGGGCGATCAGCAGCTCGGTGCGGCTCAGGATGGCCAGCCCGGCCAGCGCGCCGCCGAGCGCCAGGGAGCCGGTGTCCCCCATGAAGATCTTCGCCGGGGAGGCGTTCCACCACAGGAAGCCGAAGCAGGCGCCCATCACGCAGGCGGCGACCACGGCCAGGTCACGCGGGTCACGGACGTCGTAGCACTGCGGCCCCGGCTTGAGCGAGCAGGAGTTGTTCGACTGCCAGGTCCCGATCAGCACGTAGGCGGCGGCCACCATCACGGTGGCCCCGGTGGCCAGGCCGTCGAGGCCGTCGGTCAGGTTCACCCCGTTGCTCTCCGCAGCGATCATGAACATCGCCCACGCCACGAACAGGACCAGCGCGACCACCGGACCGGCGAAGGCCAGGTCCAGGCCGGTGTCGCGGATGAAGGAGATCCGGGTCGAGGCCGGGGTCAGCGCACTGGAGTTCCCGAACTGCAGGGCCAGGACGGCGAAGACGATCGCCACCGCGCTCTGGCCGACCAGCTTGGCGCCGGCCCGCAGCCCCAGGGAGCGCTGCTTGGAGATCTTCAGGTAGTCGTCCAGGAACCCGACGAAGCCCAGCCCGGTCATCAGGAACAGGACCAGGACGCCGGAGACCGACATCGGCCGGGGGTCGATGAACGGCGGTCGGAAGGTGATCAGGTGCGCGATCAGGTACGCGAGCACGGTGGACGCGATGATCACCGCGCCGCCCATGGTCGGGGTGCCCCGCTTGGTGTGGTGGGACGTCGGCCCGTCGTCGCGGATGAACTGGCCGTAGCCGCGCCGGACCAGGAACCGGATGTAGAGCGGGGTGCCCAGCAGGGCGCAGACCAGCGACACGGCAGCCGCGTTGACAACGGTGATCACCGGGCCGCCTCCTGCTCCGGGGCCGGGCCGCTCAGCGCGGCGGCGACCTGCTCCAGCCCGATCGACCGGCTCGCCTTGACCAGCACCACGTCACCGGGGGCCAGCTGGGGGCCGACCAGGTCCAGCGCCGCGGCGGCGTCGGGCACCCAGGCCGACTCCTCGCCCCAGGAACCCTCGTGCGCGGCGCCGTTGTGCACCGGGCGCGCCTCGTCCCCGACGGCGACCAGCCGGGAGATGTTGAGCCGGACGGCGAGCCGGCCGACGGCGTCGTGCTCGGCCACCGAGGAGGCGCCGAGCTCCAGCATCGACCCGAGCACCGCCCAGGTCCGGCGAGGGCCCTGGGCGCCGGAGCGGCCCATCGCGGCCAGTGCCTTGAGCGCGGCCCGGACCGACTCGGGGTTGGCGTTGTAGGCGTCGTTGATCACGGTGACGCCGTCCGGCCGTTCGGTGACCTCCATCCGCCAGCGGGAGGCCGGCCGGGCCGCGGACAGTGACCGGGCGACCTGCTGGACGTCGGCCCCGACGGCGAACGCCGCCGCGGCGGCGGCCAGCGCGTTGGAGACCTGGTGCTCACCGTGCAGCCCCAGCCGGACCGCAGCCCGGCCCTGCGGGGTGCACAGGGTGAAGGAGGCCCGGGCCATCGGGTCCAGCCGGATGTCCTCGGCGCGCACCTGCGCGGCCGGGGACTGCCCGAACAGCAGGACCCGGGCGCGGGTCCGCTCGGCCATCGCCGAGACCAGCGGGTCGTCGGCGTTGAGCACCGCGACGCCGTCCGCGGGCAGGGCCTCGACCAGCTCCCCCTTGGCCTGGGCCGTGACCTGCCGGCTGCCGAACTCACCCGCGTGCGCGCTGCCCACGTTCAGCACCAGCCCCACCCGGGGCGGGGTGATGCCGGTCAGGTAGGCGATGTGCCCCAGGCCGCGGGCCCCCATCTCCGCGACCAGGAACCGGGTCTGCGCCCGGCAGCCCAGCGCGGTCAGCGGCAGGCCGACCTCGTTGTTGAAGGAGCCGACCGGCGCGACGGTCTCGCCCAGGTCGGGCAGCACGGCGGCGAGCAGGTCCTTGGTCGAGGTCTTGCCGGAGGACCCGGTCAGCCCCACCACGGTCAGCTCGGGCAGCCGGTCCAGCACCGCCCGGGCCAGCAGGCCCAGAGCGGCCACCGGGTCCGGGACCAGCACCGCCGGCACGCCGACCGGGCGGGAGGCCAGCACCGCCGTCGCGCCGGCGGCCACGGCGGCCGCGGCGAAGTCGTGCCCGTCCACCCGCTCCCCGGCCACGGCCACGAACAACCCACCGGGAGCGACCTGCCGGGAGTCCACCACCACCGGGCCCTCGACCAGCGCCTGCGGGTCGGCCTCGGGGGTCAGCGAGCCCTGGGCCGCGGCCGCGACCTCACGGAGCCGGAGCGGGATCACGGTGCGTTCTCCTCGTCGGGTTCGGTGCCGCCGGCGGACAGCGCCGCGGCGAGCACCTGGCGGTCGTCGAAGGGATGGACGACGCCGTCCACCTCCTGGCCCTGCTCATGCCCCTTGCCCAGCACCAGGACGGTGCCACCGCCCCAGGCCAGCTGCACCGCCCGGCGGATGGCCGCCGACCGGGCCGGGATCTCCAGCAGCCGGGCGCCGCCGGCCTGCGCGGCGCCGGCCAGCACGGCGGAGCGGATCCGGGCCGGGTCCTCCGAGCGCGGGTTGTCGTCGGTCACGACCAGGACGTCGCCCCGCGCCCCGGCCGCCCCCATCTCCGGCCGCTTGTCGCGGTCCCGGTCACCGCCCGCCCCGAGCACCACGACCAGCGGGCGACCCGCTGCGGGCAGCAGTGCGGCCACCGCGGCGGCCACGGCGTCCGGGGTGTGGGCGTAGTCCACGATGCCGACCGGCTCGCCGTCGGCACCCGGGCCCGGGACCCGCTGCATCCGCCCGGGCACGCCGGGAGCGGTGGCCACCGCGCCGGTCGCCCGGCCCAGCGGCACCCCGAGCTGGACCGCCAGCACGACGGCCAGCGCGGTGTTGGTCACGTTGAAGCGGCCCGGCAGCGGGCAGCGCAGCGGGACCGCCGGCCCGCCGTCCGGTGGCCGCAGCACGGCGTCGGAGCCGGTGGCGTCCTGGGTCCGGCAGCTCACCTGCCAGTCGGCGGGCACGTCCGGCCGGCTGCTCAGGGTGGTCACCGGCACCTGCGCCTGCTCGGCCAGCCGCTGGCCCCATCCGTCGTCGACACAGACCACCGCCCGGCGGCTGCGGGCGGGGGTGAACAGCTGGGCCTTGGCGGCGAAGTAGTCCTCCATGCTGGGGTGGAAGTCCAGGTGGTCGTGGGAGAGGTTGGTGAACCCGGCCACGTCGACGACCAGGCCGTCGACCCGGTGCAGGGCCAGGGCGTGCGAGGACACCTCCAGCGTCGCCACCTGGACCCCGCGTTCGGCCATGGTGGCCAGCAGGGCGTGCAGGGCCGGGGCCTCCGGCGTGGTCCGGACGCTGGGCACCCGCTGCCGCTTGATCCGGGTCTCGACGGTGCCGATCATGCCGGTCGCCATCCCCACGTCGGCCAGCACCGCGTCGAGCAGGAACGCCGTGGTCGTCTTGCCGTTGGTGCCGGTGATGCCCACGGTCTGCGGCGTCCGCTCGGGCCGCGGGTAGACCAGGACGGCCAGCTCGCCCAGCACCTCGCGCGGTGCCGGCACCACCAGCTGGGGCAGGTCGGGGGCCTGGGCGGCGGCGGTACCCGCGCCGTCCGGGTCGGTCAGCACCGCGGCGGCCCCGAGCCGGGCCGCCTGCCCGGCGAACTGCGCGCCGTGCGTGCGGGCGCCGGGCAGGGCCGCGTACAGGTCGCCGGGGCGGACCAGCCGGGAGTCCAGCTCCAGGCCGGTGACCTCGGTGACCTCAGTGACCTCGGTGCCCGACGGTCGGGGTCGGCTCACCCCCACCCCCAGCCGGGCCGCGAGCGCGGCCAGGTCCTGCGGGTGCACGGAGCTCGGGCGGGGCCCAGCGTTCGGCACGGTCGGAGGCTACCTGTTCATCCCTGCGGTCATTTCCACGTCACCGGCAGCGCCGGCGTCCTCGTGCCGGTCGGCGCCACCCCGGCGTGGGCCAGGGCGTAGGTCATCAGCGGCTGGAAGACCGGGGCGGAGACCGTGCTGCCGTAGTGGCCCAGCTGCGGCTGCTGCATGACCACCGAGATGACGAAGCGCGGGTTCTCGGCCGGGGCGAAGCCGACGAAGGTGGCCGTGTAACCGCGGTAGCAGCCGCAACGGGAGTCGGCGGCCTGGGCCGTGCCGGTCTTGCCGGCCACCGTGTACCCGGGGACAGTCGCCGACATCGCGGTGCCCTGGTCGGAGACCACGTTCTCGAGCATCTTGGTGACCTGCTCCGCGGTGGAGGAGGAGACCACCCGGGTGGCGGGTGCGGCGGCCGCCGGGTGCACCGTGCCGTCGGCGTCCGTGGTGGCGGCGACCAGCCGGGGCGGGACCCGCACGCCGCCGTTGGCGATCGTCTGGTAGACGCTGGCCACCTGCAGGGCGGTCACCGAGACCCCCTGGCCGAACATCACGGTGTAGCGCTGGGTGCCGTTCATCGCCGCCGCCGGGGTCAGGATCCCGGCGGAGTCCTCCAGCCCGACGCCGGTATGGGAGCCCAGGCCGAACCGGGCCATGTAGTCGTGCAGGGTGCTGGCCGACAGCTTCTCCCCGACCAGCATCGTGCCGATGTTGCTGGACTTGGCCAGCACGCCGGCGAAGGTCAGCTTCTCCACCCCGTGCGGCTCGGCGTCGTGGAAGGTGTGCCCCGCCCGGAACAGGGTGCCCGGCACGGTCACCTTCGTCAGCGGGGTCGCGACCCCCTCCTGCAACGCCGCCGAGGCGGTGATCACCTTGTTCGTCGAGCCCGGTTCGAAGACGTCGGTCAGGCTCTCGTCGGTCATCTGCTCCTTGCTGGCCCCGGCGACGTGGTTGGGGTCGAAGGTCGGGGAGTTGGCCAGCGCCAGCACCTGCCCGGTCCGGGCGTCCAGGATGGTGGCAGTGCCCCACTGCGCCTTCACCTTCGCGACCTGGGCGTCGAGCAGCTGCTGGGCCCGCCACTGCAGGTCGCGGTCGATGGTGAGCTGGACCGAACGGCCCTCCTTGGGCTCGACCTCCTCCACGACGCCGTTCGGGATCGACACCCCGTCCTGGCCCCGTTCGTAGGTCAGCGACCCGTCGGTGCCGCTCAGCTGGTGGTCGTAGGCGAACTCGATCCCCGCCAGACCCTTGCCCTCGCTGCCGACCACCCCGACCACGTTCGCGCCGACCTCCCCGCCGGGGTAGTCCCGCCGGCTGGCCCGCTCCCCGCCGATGCCGGGCAGCGCGGTGCGCAGCACCTGACGGTAGGTCTCGGTGGTCACGTTCTTGGCCAGGTACGCCCCGCGCCGGGTCCCGGTCAGGCGGCTCTCGACCTCGGCCACCGGCAGGCCGACCAGCGGGGCCAGCACGCGTGCCGCGCCCGGGATGCCCTTGACCACCTGGCGGCCGTGCTCGTTGACCGCGTAGTCCTTGATCAGGGTCTGGTCGACCAGGACGTTCCACCGCTCGACGGTGGTGGCCAGCACCGCGCCGTTGCGGTCCACGATGTCGCCGCGGTGGGCGGGCAGGGTGACCGTGGTGGACCGTTCGCTCAGCGCCGCCGCGGCCAGGGCCGAGGCGTCCAGGCCCTGCAGCTGGATCAGTCGGCCGCCGTACAGGCTCAGCACGAACAGGATGAGCAGCAGGCCGACCCGCAGCCGCCGGTCCGGGCTGGCCGGGCCGCGCCGTCGGCGGGCCCCTCTCAGCGGACGACGACCCGTCCGACCCTGCGCTCCCACGCCACCTCCAGGTCAGGGGGTCGACCGAGGACCCCGCTTCGTACTGCACCGTCTGCCGCCGCGACCCGGACGGCCCACCCCTAACCGGGTGACGCTCGGCCGCCGACCCGGCTGGCCTGGCCCGGCCGCCGGGCCCGCGATCAGTGCTGCGTCACCACGGTAGGCGCCGGGGGGGCCTTGGCCGGGGCAGGCTCGCCGATGATGGTGCCGGTGGCCGGATCCAGGAACGCGGTGTTCGGGGCCGGCACCATGCCGAGCCGGGCAGCCTGCGCGGCCAGCCGCTGCGGTGCGGCCTGGTCGTCCAGCTGCTCCTTCAGCGAGTCGGCCGACTCCCGCAGCCGGGTCTGGTCGCTCTGCAGGTGGTAGAGGTGGTAGGAACCCTTGGCCAGCGCGATGTTCAGGCCCAGCAGGGTCAGCAACCCGGCGACGAGCAGGCCGACGCACAGCACCACGGTGCCGGCGCCGCTGCGGCCGCGGGCCGGTGGGCGGACGACGCGCAGGGCTGCCGCTGCCCGTCCCGGACGGTGAGGGGCCCGCAGCGGGGCGGTGAGGGTGCGCGCGGCGCTGGTCTGGCTCATCGGTCGTTCCCCTTCATCGACAGGATCATCTTCGTGGTGGCGATCACGCCAGCTCCGGTGCTGCGCGGCGTGTTGCGCGAGATATTCATCGGTGTCGTTGTGGACGGCTGGGCGCGGACAGCCGGAGCCGCTGCGCCGCCCGGAGCCGGGCCGAGGCGGCGCGGGGGTTGACCGCGACCTCCTCGGCGTCGGGCTGCTCGGCACCGCGGGTGAGCAGCCGCAGGGTCGGTGCGTGCTCGGGCAGCTCCACCGGCAGGCCGGGCGGCGCGCTGCTTCGGGCACCCTGGGCGAGAGCGCGTTTGACGATCCGGTCCTCCAGCGAGTGGTAGGCCAGGACGGCGATCCGGCCGTCCACGGCCAGCGCCTCGAGCGCGGCGGGCACGGCCCGGCCGAGCACCGCCAGCTCCTGGTTCACCTCGATCCGCAGCGCCTGGAAGGTGCGCTTGGCGGGGTTCCCCCCGGTGCGCCGGGTGGCCGCCGGCACGCAGGACCGGACCAGGTCGACCAGCCGGGCGCTGGTGTCGAAGGGCCGCTGCTGCCGCTCGCGGACCACGGCGGAGGCGATCCGGCGGGCGAAGCGCTCCTCCCCGTACTCGTGCAGCACCCGGCGCAGCTCCTGGACCGGGTAGGTGTTCAGCACGTCGGCGGCGGTCGGCAAGCCGGAACTCGGGTCCATCCGCATGTCCAGCGGTGCGTCCACCGCGTAGGCGAAGCCCCGCTCCACCTGGTCCAGCTGGAGGGAGGAGACGCCGAGGTCGAGCAGCACCCCCTGGACCAGCGGGTGACCCAGACCCTCCAGCACCTCGGGCAGCTCGTCGTACACCGCGTGCACCAGGTGGACGCGGTCGGCGA
Source organism: uncultured Actinomycetota bacterium (assembly GCA_963821825.1). Lineage (GTDB taxonomy): Bacteria > Actinomycetota > Actinomycetes > Actinomycetales > Kineosporiaceae > CAWGFD01. The sequence continues at coordinate 1,968,299 of CAWGFD010000002.1, read as the reverse complement.
ACCCGGCCAGCCGACGGCGCGCCAGGTCCAGGGCGGCCGGGTCACGGTCCACGCCGACCAGCACCGCCTGCGGGCAGGAGCGCAGCAGCGCCTCGCTGTGACCGCCCATCCCCAGCGTGGCGTCGACGAGCACGCTGCCGGGCTCGCTGAGCGCCGGGGCCAGCAGGTTCACGCAGCGTTCGACCATGACCGGCAGGTGGTGACGACCCGGGGACTCCCCCGCCGCATCGTCGGTCCCGATCACGCTCACCCGCCTCCGTGCCGCTCGTCGCCCTACCGCCCGGTCCTGCCGTTCGTGCCTGGTGCCGGCGGCGTCCGCCGCTGCGCGGGCCGATCCCGCGCTGTCCCGGCCGGTCAGGTCTCCATCCGCCGACCCCTCGGCCTGGCGCCGGGGAAGTGACGCCAGGTCGTGGAGGGCGGCTGGAGACCTCACCGCCGGGGCACCGAGGGAGCCGCGGTGCCGTGCGCTCAGAAGAAGCCCGGCACCACGTCCTCGGCCTGCTCGGAGAACGCCTGCTCCTGGTCGGCCAGGTAGGCCTCCCAGGCCGTCGCGTCCCAGATCTCGGCCCGCTCCCCGGCCCCGATCACGACGCAGTCGCGCTCCAGGCCCGCGTAGTCGCGCAGCGCGGTCGGCAGGGTGACCCGGCCGGACTTGTCCGGCACCTCGTCGGTGGCCCCCGACATCAGGATCCGGGAGTAGTCGCGGACCTGCCGACTGCTCATCGGCGCCTGGCTGAGCCGCTCGGCACGCCGCTGGAACTCGGCGGTCGGGAAGACATACAGGCATCGCTCCTGCCCCCGGGTCACCACCACTCCGGCCTCCAGCTGCTCGCGGTACTTGGCCGGCAACGTGAGCCTGCCCTTGTCGTCCAGCCGCAGGGAGTGCGTGCCCAGGAACACGGCTGCCCTCCCTGAACCGGACCCGGAACCGCCATCGTGCTCCTCGGCTCCCCACTTCGCTCCACTGTACCCCACTTCGCCCCACGGATGGCCCTATCGACGCCCTGACGGAGGCCCTTGAGGTGGCACCGGGAGGCCGGCCGCCAGGACGAGGAACTGACGGCTCGAGGGTGACCTGAGACACTGCTGCCATCGGACGTGGACAGGAGGTCGGGTGAGCGCGATCAGCGAACCCGCAGCGGTGACCGACGTCGCTGCTACAGCGAAAGCCGTGGCGGCCGCGGTGGAGACGGTGATCGACGGCAAGCCGGAGGTGGTCCGGCTGGCGGTGACCGTCCTGCTCGCCGAGGGTCACCTGCTCCTGGAGGACGTGCCGGGGGTGGGCAAGACGATGCTGGCCAAGGCGTTGGCCCGGGCCACCGGCTGCACCGTGAAACGGGTGCAGTTCACCCCGGACCTGATGCCCAGCGACATCACCGGGGTCAGCGTCTACCACCAGGAGCGGCACAGCTTCGACTTCGTGCCCGGGCCGGTGTTCGCCAACGTCGTGCTGGGCGACGAGATCAACCGGGGCAACCCCAAGACGCAGTCGGCGCTGCTGGAGTGCATGGAGGAGCAGCAGGTCACGGTGGACGGCACCACCCACCAGCTGCACCGCCCGTTCCTGGTCATCGCCACCCAGAACCCGGTGGAGATGGCCGGCACCAGCGCACTGCCGGAGGCCCAGCGGGACCGGTTCATGGCCCGGCTGTCGATGGGCTACCCCAGCGCCGCGGCCGAGCGAGCGATGCTGGAGCACCACAGCATGGGCGAGCCGCTGACCCGGCTGGACCCGGTCACCGACGTCGAGGAGGTGCTCGCCTCGATCGAGGCGGTGCACCAGGTCTACGCCGCGGACAGCGTCAAGCAGTACGTGGTCTCGCTGTGCCAGGCCACCCGGACCAGCTCGGACCTGCGGCTGGGTGCCTCGCCACGGGCCGGTCTGCACCTGCTGCGCGCCGCCCGCGCGCACGCCGCGGTGGACGGGCGCGAGTACGTGCTGCCCGACGACGTGCAGGTGCTGGCCGGGCCCGTCCTGGCGCACCGGGTGCTGCTGAGCACCGAGGCGCAGGCCTCCCGCCGCTCCGCCGACGAGGTGATCAGCGGGCTGGTCGCCCTGCTGCCGCTGCCGGGTCGGGCCGGGTGAGCACTGCCGGTGGCTCGTCCTTCGCCGGGGCCCTGCGGGGGCTGACCACCCGGGGCCGCTCCTTCATCGCGGCCGGCACGGCCTGCTCGGCCTGTGCCCTGGTGCTGAGCCAGCGCGACCTGCTCCGGGTGGGGGTCCTGCTGCTGGGGGTGCCGCTGCTGTGCGCGCTGTGGCTGTCCCGGCGCCGGCTGCGGCTGTCGCTGGTCCGTACGGTGAGCCCGGCCCGGGCCCGGGTCGGTGACGGCGCGCAGGTCCAGCTCGAGCTGACCAACCTGGCCGCGGAGCGGACCAGCCTGCTGCTGGCCGAGGAGGAGGTGCCCTGGGAGCTGGCCCGTTCCCCCCGGTTCCTGCTCGAGCCGCTGGCGCCGGGTGAGAGCACCCGGGCGCACTACCCGATCCGTACCTCCCGCCGCGGTCGCTGGGCGATCGGCCCGCTGCGGGTGCGGATGGCGGACCCGTTCGGCCTGTGCGAGGTGACCACCTCCTTCAGCGTCACCGACGACGTCGTGGTCGCGCCGGCTGTGGTCCGGCTGGACGGCGCGCTGCCCGCCGGCCGGTGGGCGGGGGCCGGCCGGGCGCCCACCACCGCCCCGGTGGCGGTCGGCACCGACGACGTCGCGACCCGCGCCTACCGCCGCGGGGACGACCTGCGCAAGGTGCACTGGCGCTCCACCGCCCGGCACGGCGAGCTGATGGTCCGCGCCGACGAGCAGCTGCACCGACGGGCCGCCACCCTCCTGCTGGACGACCGGGAGCTGGCCCACCGGGGCAGCGGTGACGGCTCGACCTTCGAGCAGGCGGTCAGCGCGGTGGCCTCGGTCGCCGTGGCGCTGTCCGCGGCGGGGTATGAGGTGCGGTTGGTGGCGGCCGGCCGGACCCTGACCGCCGCCGAGGACCTCGGCCCGCTGATGGAGGCGCTGGCCGAGGTCGGCCCAGGCCCGGAGGGCTCGCTGGCGGTCGGCTCGACGATGCTGGACCCCGACGACGGAGGGGTGGTGGTGGCGGTGCTGGGTGAGGCGACCACGGCCGACGTCGAACCCCTGCTGCTGATGCCCGAGACCGCCGTCCGGATCGCCCTGGCCACCCGCACCGAGCAGGTCGAGGACGTCGGCGAACGGCGGGCGGAGGCGATCCGCCAGCAACGGGCGATCACCTGTCGGCTGCTGCGCGGGGTCGGCTGGGCCGTGCAGGAGCTGCCCGCGCCCGCGGCGGGCCCCACGGACGGACTGGCGCCGGCCTGGTCCTCGGCGCTGGCCCAGCTCGGCAACGGCCTGGGCGGTCCGGTCGGGGTCGGCGGCGTCTCCGGCCGGGCCCGGCCGGTGGTCGGGGTGCCCCGATGAGGCCGGGGTCCGGGTCCGGCCTGACCTCGATGGCCGGCGGCGTCGCGACCGTCCTGGTGGCCGGCTCCCTCGTCCCGCTGATCCAGGGCCCGCTGCTGTGGATGGTCGTCCTGCTGGTGGTCGGCGTCGTCGTCGTCACCGGAGGGCTGGTCCGGCTGGTGGTCGGGGTGCCGTTGCCCACGGTGGCCCAGCTGGTGGTGCTGGTGCTCACCCTGACCGCCATCTTCGGCCGCGACCAGGCGCTGCTCGGCGTGATCCCCGGCCGGGACGCGGTGACCCAGGCCGGGTACCTGGTCGGTGAGGGGATGGCCACCATCCGGGACCAGGGGCCGCCGGTGACCCCCGAGCCCGGTCTGCTGTTCCTGGTCGCCGTCGGGGTCGGGCTCGTCGCGGTGCTGGTCGACCTGATCGCCTCCGACCTGCACGCCCCGGCCGCGGCCGGGCTTCCGCTGCTGGCCGTCCTGTCGGTGCCGGCCGGAGTGCTGCACGGCGGGATGCCCTGGCCGTGGTTCGCCCTGGCGGCGGTCGGCTTCCTGCTCCTGGTCGCCGCCGACCAGCCGGAGCGGCTGCGGCGCTGGGGCGTGCGCGTCTTCGGCGGTGGTCGGGCCCGGCCCGGGGCGCAGCCGCCCGTCGCGGGACTGGGACAGGCGACCTGGGCCGGGGTGGCGGTGCTGGCCCTGGGCCTGGCCGTCGCCGTGCCGGCCGCGGTGCCCGGGCTGGACCGGTCGTTGGTGGCCGGCAGCGGACTGGGTGAGGGCAACGGCAGCGGCACGAACGTCGCGGTCGTCAACCCGATCCTGGACCTGCGCAAGCAGCTGAGCTCCAACGACAACCGGGTCGTCATCCGGTACCAGACCACCGTCGCCGACCCGGCGCCGTTGCGGATCGTCACCGCGGACGTGTTCAACGGGCGGACCTGGGAGCCGTCGCGGCCGAGCCTGCCGCGCAGCAACCGGGTGCAGGACGGCCTCCCGCAGGCGCCGGGTCTCAGCTCGGCGGTCGAGCAGGTCCCGCAGCAGACCACCATCCAGATCGATGGCCTCGCCCAGGCCTACCTGCCGCTGCCCTACCCGACGACCCGGGTGGAGATCTCCGGGACGTGGCTGTACGACCCCAGCACGCTCAACGTGCTCGGCGTCGGGGTGACCACCGCCGACATCGACAGCTATCTGGTCGACCACGTCTCGGTCGACCCGACCCGGGCGCAGCTGGAGGCCGCACCGGCCGGCGACCCGCAGCTGGACGCCAAGTACACCGACCTGCCGAGCCTGCCCGCGGTGATCGCCCAGACCGCGCGCAAGGTGGCCGGCAACGGGACGGCCTACGACAAGGCCTTCGCCCTTCAGCAGTGGTTCCGCTCCGACGGCGGCTTCGCCTACGACGTGGTGCCCTCCGGCAGCGGCCAGAACGACAGCAGCAGCAGCGCCGTCGCCGACTTCCTGCGCGGCAAGCGCGGGTACTGCGTGCAGTTCGCCTCCGCGATGGCCGTGATGGCGCGCACCCTGGGCATCCCGGCGCGGGTGGCGATCGGGTTCCTGCCCGGAACGCTGGACCCCGCCACCAGCACGCCGGGCCGGCAGGGGTACGCGATCAACCTGCAGGAGGCGCACGCCTGGCCTGAGCTGTACTTCTCCGGGATCGGGTGGGTGCGGTTCGAGCCGACCCCGGCGGTGCAGTCCGGCCCGGCCCCTGCCTACGCGCGGCCCCCGGTGAGCACCGGGCCCTCGTCGTCCTCCTCGGCCGCGTCGGCGTCCAGCCGGAGCTCGGCCAGCACCGCCTCCAGCAGCGCAACGAGCACCGCGGCGGCGGCACCGTCCGGCTCGGCCGGCGGTACGCGGTGGGCCCCCTACGCACTGCTGCTGGTGGCCCTGATCGTGCTGTGCGCCCTGCTGGCGCTGACGCCCCGGGCCCTGGCCGCCGGACGCCGGACCGCTCGGCGGCGGTGGGCGCGGGCTGCTGGCCGGGAGCCGGCGTCCCGGTCGGCGGAGGGCGCCTGGGCCGAGCTCCGGGAGCGGCTGGCCGACCTGGGCATCGGCTGGGAGAGCGCGCTGACTCCGCGGGGCGTCGCCCGGTACCTGACGGACCGGTTCAGCCTCGAGCCGGGCAGCGAGCCCAGGCAGTCCCTGGACCGGTTGACCGCGGCGTTGGAGCGCGCCCGGTACGCACCGCCGCCCCGGGTGCTCAGCACGGTCGGCGGCCCCCTGGTCGGCCCCCCGGACGCCGGGCCCGAGGTCGGTGCGTCGTCCGGGGTGGACGCCGTACGGGCCGGCGGGCTGTGGACCGATGTCGATGCCGTGGTCGGGGCCGCGCGGCTGGCGCTGCCGGTGGAGGCGGTCCGGCGCGCCACCTGGCGGCCGGAGTCGGCCTGGGCCCAGTTGCGCCGCCAGCCGCTGGACGCGGCGCCGTCAGTGGCCCGGCCCGGCGGACGCCGCCGCGTCTGAGCGCCACCGTCCGGGACGGGGTAGCTCACCCCCTCACGTCGCTGCGGCAGCCGAGTCTGCTGTCCCCCCGGGGGTCGCCCCCCGGGGGGACAGCAGAAGCCCAGGACCGTTGCGGTCCTGGGCTTCTGATCCCCTCCACGGGGCCGGTCGGATGAGGCCGACCGGCCCGCGCACGGGCGGGAGCGGGCCTGGTCAGCCGCCGTTGCGGCGACGATCCCAACGCTGCTCGAGCCGCTGCATGAAGCTGCCGGAGGCCTTGGGCTTGCGCTTGCTCTTGGCCGGGCCCTTGCCGGCGGGGCGCTGCGGAGGGCGGGTCACGCCGTCGGAGCCGACGACGCCCATCGGGCCCGGCCGCTTGGCGGACACGGCGTAGGCCGTGCCGGCGAGCATCAGGACGAAACCCAGGATGCTGAGGATGACCTGCTTCTGGGCGACCCCCAGGACGAGGACCACCAGCCCGACGACGAAGCCGGCGATCCCCAGGGACAGGCGACGGACCACGCTGTTGGGACGGCGCACACCACGCATGGTGGACGCGAACTTCGGGTCCTCCGCGGAGAGCGCACGCTCCAGCTCTTGGAGCAGTCGCTGCTCGTTGTCGGAGAGCGGCACGGCAACCTCCTGAAACACGCGCCCGGCGGTACACAGAGGATAGTTCGGCTGGTGCCGGTGCGAAACCTGATCAGTTCGGTCCTCGGATCTGAGAGCCGACTGCTGTAGCGTAACCGTCTTTGGGGGCTGCGAAAGCACCCGCGAGCAAGAATCAGTCAGCCTGCTGGCCCCGCTGAGAGATCCCGTGCGCTCCCGGGCCGGTGGGCGCCCACCAGGCTGGCTGAACGGACCGCTCCCCCACCGAATCTGGCACTCGCCCGGTCGACCGCGAGCTCCGCCTCCCGCCAGCCCCGCTCCCGCTCGCCGAGCAGGAGCTGACGGTGGCTGGTGGCCGAGTCGCTGAGCTGCTCGACCCGGACCCCGACCAGCCTGACCCTGGCCCGGTCCAGGCCGAGCGCCGCGAACAGGTCGCTCGAGGTGGCGTGCAGGACCCGGGCGATGTCGGTGGGCTCCTTCAGGGTGCGCGACCGGGTGATCGTGGTGAAGTCGGCGAACCGGACCTTCAGGACCACGGTGCGCCCGACCTGGCCGGCCGCCCGCAACCGGGCCGCGACCCGCTCGCTGAGCCGGAGCAGCTCACGGGTGACCACCGTGGGGTCATCGACGTCGCGACCGAAGGTCTCCTCGTTGCCGATGCTGCGTTCCACCTGCTCGGGCACCACCCGGCGCGGGTCACGTCCCCAGGCCAGCTCGTGCAGGTGGGAACCGGCCGCCTCGCCCAGGGCCCGGCGCAGGGTGGGAGCCGGGGTGTGCGCGATGTCCGCGACCGTCTTGAGCCCGAGCCTGATCAGTACCTCCTCCGTGCGTTCGCCCACCCCCCACAGCGACCCCACCGGGAGCGGGTGCAAGAAGGCGACCGTCTCGGCGGCCGGCACCAGGAGCAGGCCGTCCGGCTTGGCTCGCCCGGAGGCCAGCTTGGCCACGAACTTGGTCGCCGCCACGCCGACCGAGCAGGTGATCCCCTGTTCGTCCATCACGCGGTCCCGGATGGTGCGGGCGATCGCGACGGACGACCCCAGCCGCCGCAGCGAGCCGGACACATCCAGGAACGCCTCGTCCATGCTCAGCGGCTCCACGTGGGGGGTGACCGAACGGAAGATCTGCATCACCCCGTGGGAGACCTCGGCGTACCGGTCGTGGTCGGGGGTCAGCACGACAGCGTGCGGGCACAGCCGGCGTGCCCGACCCATCGGCATGGCCGAGTGCACCCCGAACCGGCGCGCCTCGTAGGTGGCGGACAGCACCACCGACCGACCCCCACCGCCCACGATCACCGGCAGCCCCACCAGGTCGGGGTGGTCCAGCAAGGACACCGAGGCGTAGAAGGCGTCCATGTCCACGTGCAGGACGGGGCACCCGGCGTCGTCGTCGGACAGGTCGTGGGCGAACCCGCCGACGGTCCCGGACCGGTCGAGCTGGCGCCTGCTCATCCGGTCACCGGCTCACGAGTCGCCAGCTCAGACCTGGATCGCCAGATGCAGCTGGGCGGCGAGGCTGGCCAGCTGCGGGTGATCGGGGTGGTCGCTGGCCGCCCGCTCCAGGGCGAGCAGGGCCTGGGCCGTCTCGGGGTCCCCGTCCACCAGTGCGCCAGGCAGCAGGTCGGTGAACAGCCGTACGCCGTGCACTGCGCGGACGGTGCCGACCCCACCGAGCAGGGCCAGCACCCCGGCCTGGTCGAAGCGCCGCGGCATCCCTTCCTCACCCTCGAGGACGTGCAGGGCCTCGGCGAACCGGCCGGCCAGGGCGTAGGCCAGCACCCCGCCCAGCCGTTGCGCGACCAGCACGCTGAGCAGTCCCCCGGGACGCAGCACCCCGACCGCGGCGCGGGCCGCTGCGGCAGGGTCCTCGACGTGCTCCAGCACCCCGTGGCAGAGCACGATGTCGGCACCGGCCCGGGGTACGACCTCGCCGAGGGTGGCCGCATCACCCTGCTGGCCGCGCACCCGGTCGGCGACCCCGGCCTCGGCGGCCCGGCGCTGCAGCGCGGCGAGCGCGTCCGGGCTCGGGTCGACCACGACCACGCGGTGGCCCAGCTCGGCCAGCGGGACGGCGAACCCGCCGGTGCCCCCGCCGAGGTCGACCACGTCCAGCCCGGTGCGCTCCTGCCCGGCCGCGGCGAGCTGCTCGGCGACCAGCCCGTCAAGCACCTCCCAGACGACCGCGCTGCGGACCGCCGTGCGGACGTCGGACCGGGCGCGACGACGGGGGCTGGGGCTGTCCTCCGGCACGTGGGCCCTCCTGGGCAGGTGGTCGTCAAGTCGCCGGCGGCACCCTGGGGGGCGCCGGTGCGATGCTCCCACCCTAGAGCCCGAGGCTGCCGCGGCAGCCGGTCACGGCCGCCGGAGGTCTGCCGCCCGGTCACCGGCCGCTGCTCCCCTGGCTGGAGTGCCACAGCTTGCGCGGGGCCTCGGTACGCCGCGCGCGTTCCTCCTGATGGGCCGCCTCGTGCGCGGCGAGCATCCGCCGACTGTCCCGGGTATCCTCCCCCGGCGGCTTGACGTCGGTGTAGGGCGACTGCTTGAACCCGCTGGCGTGCACCAGCACGCGGCGCAGGTGGACGGGGTCGCCGCCCATCCCGCCGGCCCGCTCGGACCGGTCGGGCCGCTCGACCGGGTCACCGGCGGGACCGGTGGTGGGGCCGGCGGAGGCTGCCGGGGCGATCAGCGCCGGGCCTCGCGACCCGAGCTCACCGACCGGTGGTCTGACCATCACCGGCCGCGAGGCCCGGCTGGCCGCGGCCCCGGCGACGGCGCTGTGGGCGGCGCCCGTCCAGCCGGGCGCCTGGGCGAGCACCTGCTGGACGGTGTCCAGGCCACCCACGGTCCAGGCCTCCCACAGCTCGGGCAGCTCCCAGGCTCCGGTGGCCCGCAGCGACACCCCGCGCGGCCCGGTGCGCCGCAGCACGCCCCGCACCACCAGCAGCCAGGAGTGGAAGACGGTGGCGGCGTACGGGCCCTGGACGTCCTCGAAGAAGGTGGCGTCGACCGGGCCGGTGGCGTCGTCCAGGGTCAGGAACACCACCCGTCGTCCCGAGCGGACCGGCGGGGTCTGGGTGGCCACCTTGACCCCGGCCACCAGCAGCTCCGAACGGCTGCGCCGGTGCAGCACCTCCCGGGCGCGGGTGACCTCCAGCGCCCGCAACAGCGGCTCGTAGAAGTCCAGCACGTGCCGGCTGGCGTCCAGGCCGAGGATCTCCAGCTCGGCCCGCACCCGCTCGCCGCCGGTCATCTCCGGCAGACCGGTCGGGGTCGCCTCGTCCGGAGCGTCACCGAGGTCCAGGGCCAGCTGCACCGGCTGCTCGGCCGGTGGCCGCACCACCCGGGGCGCCTGGGACTGCCGCGCTGCGGCCTCCCGGACCAGGTCGGGCCGGCCGGCCGAGGCACCGGCCGGGTCGACCGGCCGGGTGGTGGCCGCCGACCCGGCCGGGCGCCGGCCACGGGCGGAGCGGCCATGGGAGCGTTCGACCATCCGGCTCCACCGGTCCAGCTCGGCCACCTGGAGCAGCAGGTCGCGCCGGGTCACCGCGCCGCGACGCCGCACCGGCACCGCCGAGCCCAGCCCGTAGAGGCTGTCGAAGGCGCCGGCCAGGACGAGCCGCTCCACCACCGGGCGGGACACCTGGGCCCGGTGCCAGAAGTCGGCCAGCCCGTGGAAGGGCCGGCCGGCGATGATCCGGGCGGCCTCGGCCTCGGAGATCCCCTTGACGTCGGCCAGGGACAGCCGGATGCCGTAGGCGCGCCCGTCCGGCAGGTCCGGCTCGGGTCGTGGTCTCGGGGTGGCCAGCAGCGGGTCGGCCGCGGGCTGGTCGGCCGCGGGCTGGTCGATCGGCGCACGGCTGGTCGAACTGGTCGAGGATGCGCGGCGGCGGCTCGTCCCACCAGGCGACCTTCTCCACCCGGTAGGAGTCGTCGGAGGCGTTCACGTCCAGCGGCAGGACGGCGATACCCAGGTTGCGGGCGTCGTCCAGGATCAGCCGCTTGGGGTACATCCCCGGGTCGTGGGTGAGCACCCCGGCCAGGAAGGCCGCCGGGTGATGGGCCTTGAGCCAGGCGGACTGGTAGGTCGGCAGGGCGAAGGCCGCGGCGTGCGCCTTGCAGAACCCGAACGAGGCGAACGCCTTGAGCACCTCCCAGATCCGGTTCACGGTCGGTTCGTCGTACCCCCGCTGCCGGGCCATCGGCCGCCACCAGGCCTCGACCTCGATCTGGCCGGCCGGCGACCCCATCGCCCGGCGGACCTCGTCGGCCTCGGCCAGGGTGCACCCGGTGGTGACCGCGACGATCTGCAGCACCTGCTCGTGGAAGACCACCACCCCGCAGGTCTGGGCCAGGCAGTCGGTCAGCGAGGGATGCAGGTACTCCGGCTCGTCCCAGCCCTGACGGGCCCGCAGGAAGGGGGTCACCATGTCGGACTTGACCGGGCCGGGCCGGAACAGGGAGATGTCGACGATCAGGTCACCGAAGGTCTCGGGGCCGAACTTGCCGACCAGCTCGCGCTGCCCGGGCGACTCGATCTGGAAGCAGCCCAGGGTGCGGGTGGTGCGGATCAGCCGGAACGTCGCCTGGTCGTCCAGCGGCACGGCGTCCAGGTCGATCCGGCCCGACCCGGCCTCCAGGTAGCCGGCGCCCGGCGGGTGCTCCCCGGCCCGGGCCGCGTCGGCGCCGTCCACCCGGGCCACCTCCTCGATCGCGTAGGCCATCGAGGACTGCATCCGGATGCCCAGCACGTCGAGCTTGAGCAGACCCATCTCCTCGACGTCCTCCTTGTCGTACTGGCTCATCGGGAAACCGAGCCAGCTGGCCTCGACCGGGGTGCGGTCGAGCAGGGAGACATCGGACAGGATCACCCCGCAGGGGTGCAGGGCGACGTGCCGGGGCAGGCCGTCGAGCCGTTCGACCAGGTCGAAGAGCAGGTCCAGCCGGGCCTCGCCCAGCCCGGAGGCACGCAGCTCGGGCAGCTCGGCGATCGCGTGCCGGACGTCGCGGGCCCGGATGTGGGGGAAGGACTTGGCGATGCTGTCCACCTCCCCCGGCGGCATGCCGAGCGCGGCCCCGACGTCGCGGACGGCGTGCCGGACCCGGTAGGTGTCCATCATCGACACACAGGTCACCCGCTCGGAGCCGAACCGCTGCAGGATCGCCTCGTACACCTCCGTCCGGCGCGCGGACTCCACGTCCACGTCGATGTCGGGCAGCTGGGCCCGCAGCGGGGACAGGAACCGCTCCATCAGCAGGTCGTGCCGGATCGGGTCGACCCCGGAGATGCCCAGCAGGTGGTTCACCAGGCTCCCGGCCCCCGATCCGCGGGCCGCGACCCGCACGCCCATCCCCCGGACCAGGTCGCACACCTCGGCCACGGTCAGGAAGTACGGGGCGTAGCCGAGCGCGGCGATGGTGCCCAGCTCGGCGTCGACGCGTTCGGTCACGGCCTGTTCCAGGGACGGCGCGGCCCCGGGGTAGCGCCAGCCGATCCCGGCCTCGCACCGCTTGCGCAGCACCATGTCGGGCTGCTCGCCCGGGCCGAGGCCGAGCACCTCGGTCTCGGGGAAGTGCACCGAGCCCACCCCCAGGTCGGTACCCGGGTCCTGACGGCAGCGGTCGGCCAGGGCCAGGGTGTCGGCGAGCAGCCGCCGGGCCTGGGCGGCGCCGCCACCGGCCCGTTCGGCCACCAGCTGCGCCACCTTCACCATCCGGGCCGGGTCGGCCAGGTGACCCTGGGCGCTGACCCGGTCGACGTGCCGCAGGTCCAGCGCGACCAGCCGCCGGGCGGCGTCCAGCACGTCGACGGTCGCCGCACCCTCCGGGCTGGCGTAGCGCACCGCGTTGGTCAGCACCGCCGGCACCCCGGCGGCGTGTGCCAGGGACAGCATCCGGGCGGCGTGGCCCAGACTGGTGGGACCGTTCTCGGGGCCGAAGTGGCAGACCACCTCCACGTGCACCGAGCCCGGCGGCAGCGCGGCGCACCACCGGCGCAGGACGGCCTGGGCCAGGTCGGGACGCCGGGCCAGGGCCGCCCGGCCCAGCTCGGAGTCCGGACCGAGCAGCACCGCCACCGCGGCCGGGCCCCGCTCACCGGCGCGGGCGTGCCCGGCGACCAGGTCGAGGGTGCTGACCGGGGCGCCCCGCTCACCGCGCAGATGGGTGGCCGAGACCAGACGGCACACCCGCGCCCACCCGGCACCCGGTTCCAGGCCTGCCCCCCGGTCCTGCCCGCGGGCCAGCACCGTGATCCGGGGATGGCGCGGGTCGACGGCCGCCCCGCCGCGGGCCGGGGACCGCCGGGAGGCGACCCTGGCCCCGGGGTCGGCCCAGCCGGGCAGGCCGGTCGCCAGCCCGGTGGGCTCGACGGCGAGGTCCACCCCCAGGATCGGGGTGATCCCGGCCCGCTTGCAGGCCAGGACGAACTTCACCGCGCCGTAGGTGCCGTCCCGGTCGGTCAGGGCCAGGGTGTCCATGCCGAGCGCGGCAGCCGTCTCGACCAGGGTTGCGGGGGTGGAGGCGCCGTACCGCAACGAGTACCCGGAGGCGACGTGCAGGTGCGCGAAGGAGCTCACCGACTCACCCGCAGGCCGGCAGCGCGAGCGGTAGCACGGCCTGGTGCGGCAGACCGAGGGTGTCCTCCACCAGGTGGCAGAAGGCCTCCACCTCGCGCAGCAGGTCGTCCGCCTCTCGGCTGGTGACCACCTCGCCCCGGCCGGCCTCGATCGCGGCCCGCCGGTTGGCGGTGGCCGAGAAGAAGGCGGACCACTCGGCCAGCTCCGGCGCCAGCCGGGGCAGCACGTCCCACACGCTGCGCGGGGTGCTGCGGCCACCGGGGCGGCTGCGGACGGCGAGCACTGCGGCGGCGGCCCGCAGCGCCGCGAGGTGCGCGGCCACGTACCGCTCACCGGCGCTGCGTGCCCCACAGGCCTGCAGCAGCCCCGAGCGGGCCCGGTCCAGCAGCATCAGCGCTGCCGGCGAAACCGGTGCGGTGATGGTCGGTGCGGTGATGGTTGGTGCGGTGATGGTCGGTGCGGTCACGGCGTCCTCCTCGGGAACGACCTGCGGGGCGGGTGCCGCCGGCCCGGCCGGTGGCACCCGCAGGTTCGGGTGGTGGGGTGGATCTGGCTGCGGCGCAGCCGCTGTCGACGGCGGACCCATGTCAGTCCGCGACCCTGAGCAGCTGCCATGCCTCATCCTCGCCGCCGGCACCGACAGTCCCGCCCCGGCGGCCCAGCTGGTGGCACAGGTCGTACAGGCCGAGGGTGGCGCTGCGCCCAGCGGCCGCCTCGACCCGCCAGACCTCTCGCTCCACCCGTAACGCGGCCCTGGACGCAGCCCCCGCGCCGGCTCCGCCACCCGTCCCGCCGTCGCCGTCGCCGTCGCCGTCCGCACCGTCGCTGTCGCTGTCGCCGTGAACCGCATCGGCAGCCGGGCTCGTCCACCAGGACGAGCGCTCGTGCCAGTAGCCCACCACGCCCCGGACCAGGTAGACCCGGCCCCGCCACAGGAAGCTGCCCGGCCGGTCGGTCTCGCCCCCCTCCCCGTTCGGGGTGGTCCGGACCTGGATGGTGTCGCCGTACCGTCTCACTGCACCTTCTCCCCACCCGGCCCGCCAGGGCCGACGCCGAGGGCCACGGGCACGTCGCACCGCGGCCCGGCGCGACGGGGGAAGACGCGCGCCGTACCGGTCGGGCCGGCCGCCCGGGGCGCTTCCCCACGCCTGGACGACCGGCACGACCGGTGGCCGGCCCACGGCGGACGGGGTCGAGGCGCCCGCCGCGGGCCGATGATGTTCGAACACGTGTTCGAACACCTCGACAGTACACGGCCCCGGGGCAGGGCTCAACGGCTTCCGGCGCGTCGCGGGACGTCGGCGCGCCGGCCTGGCCGAGTGCCTCCTACCGGCTCAGGAGGAGCCCGGGTCCTCCCCCGCCGCCCGCACCTGCAGACCGACCAGCGCGGCCAGCGCCGGCGCCAGGTCCAGCAGCTGGGCGTGGTCCACGACCGCCCCGCGCAACCGGTCCGCCCCCCGGGACAGGTGCAGCGAGGAGCCCCGCAGGTCCACCTGCGCCAGGTCGGCCCGGGTCAGGTCGAGCCGCTCGATCCTGCACCCCGGGAAGGAGACCCGGCGCAACCGGGCGCCCCCCAGGTCCAGGTCGCCCAGCACGCAGGAGTCGAAGACGACGTCCTCCAGCACGGCCGAGCGCAGGTTCACCGAGTCCAGCCGGCAGTCCACCAGCCGGACCCCGCGCAGACTGGCCCGGAGCAGCTCGCACCCGGCCAGCACGCAGCCCTGCAGGCTCGACCCCACCCACTGGGACCGGGCCAGCCCGGTGCCCAGGAACCGGCAGCTGCGCAGCTGGGCACCGCGCCAGGTGGTTGCCTCCCAGTCGCCGCCAGGCACCTCGACCGCGGACCAGACCGGGTCCAGCAGGGTCGCCCCGCGGGCGTCGGCGTCGGGCAGCTCGGCCCCCTCCAGAGTCAGGCCCTCGTACCAGCCCTCGGCCTCGATCCGCTGCCGGTCGCCGTCCACGGCCAGGACCCTAGCCCTCCGGCGGGCAGACCGACTCCGGTCAGCCGACGGCCCGGGCGGCCCACCCGGCCCGCCTGACCGGCCGGCTGGGCACCCGCCGCCCGCGCGACCTAACCTCCCGACATGGACCAGCCGACGGACGCCCACCGCCCGCAGGCGCCTCTGGTCGTGCTGACCGTGTGGGGTGTGCCCACCCGGGCGGTGCCCGCCGCCACCGCCCGGATGGCCCTGGACCGGCCCCGGCTGCGCGCCACCGAGGGGCTCCGGTTCGCCAAGCTGCTCGGCACCGGCGACGGCACCACCTTCACCGTCCGGGACGCCGACCCCCACCACTGGGCGCTGCTCACGGTCTGGGACGGCACCGACGACGGACGCGCCCGGGCGGCGGCGTTCGCCCTCGGCCCGACCCACCGGCGCTGGGCCGCGCTGGCCGGGGAGCAGCTGCAGGTGACGATGACGCCGACCGCCAGCCGGGGCCGGTGGTCGGGCCGGACCCCGTTCGAACCGGCGGCCGCCGTCCCCCGCGACACCACCGGCCCGGTCGCCTCGATCACCAGGGCGCGACTGCGGCTGCGAGCCGCCCGCACGTTCTGGCGCGCCGTGCCTGCGGTGTCGCAGGACCTGCGCTCGGTGAACGGCCTACGGCTGGCGCTGGGGATCGGTGAGGCGCCGATCGGCCTGCAGGGCACCTTCAGTCTGTGGGACGACGCACGAGCGCTGAACGAGTTCGCCTACCGGCGCCGGGCGCACACCGCGGTCGTGGACCGCACCCCGGTCGAGGGCTGGTACGCCGAGGAGCTGTTCGCCCGGTTCGCCGTGGAGTCAGCGACCGGCACGTTCACCGCCCGCCGCCCGCGCAGCCACCTCGCCCGGCCCCGTCCGGCTGCCTAGACTCGGCGGGATGGACCAGCCCGGCCGCCCGGTGACGGCGCCCGCCCTCGACCGGGCTGCGCCGAGCCGGGACGCCGGGACCCCGGCGATCGCGCACCGGGTCGTGCTGGTGCTGCTGGCCCTGGGGGTGCTCACCCAGATCAGCTACCCGCTGCTCAGCGGCCTCGGGCTGCGCGCGGCCACCATCGGCTCGGTCCTGCTGCTGGCCGCCGCCGGCGTGCTGCACGCCGGCACCTCCCTCGGACCGCGAGCGGCGCTGGTCCTGCTGCTGGTGGCCGGCGGGGTGGGGCTGAGCGCCGAGGCGGTCGGGATCCGGACCGGGTTCCCGTTCGGCGCCTACCACTACACCGGCACGTTGGGCGCCGAGCTGCTCGGCGTCCCGCTGGTCGTGGTGGCGGCCTGGACGATGATGGCCTACCCCTGCCTGCTGCTCGGCCGGGCGCTGACCCCACGGCTGCCGGTGCTCAGCGGCGCGCCGGCCCTGGCGGCGTGGGACCTGTACCTGGACCCCCAGATGGTCTCCGCCGGGCACTGGCGGTTCGCCCACCCCAGCCCCGCCCTGCCCGGGCTGGGTGGCATCCCGTTGACCAACTACGCGGGCTGGCTGCTGACCGCCGTGGTGCTGCTGACCCTGCTGCACCGGCTGCTGCCCCGGCACAGCCGGCCCGAGGTGCCCGGCTGGCCACCCGCGGTGCTGCTGGCCTGGACCTGGGCCGGGTCCGCGGTGGCGAACCTGTTCTTCTTCGACCGGCCCGCGGTCGCGGCCTGGGGAGTGCTCGGGATGGGCGCGAGCGTCGGGCCCTACCTGTGGCGGCTGACCCGGTCCGCCCACCGGTGAGGTCGGCGAGGAGGTCGGTGAGCAGGCCGGCGAGGACGACGGCGCGCACCGCGGCCCGCTGGCTGGTGCGGGCCGGCGCCGCCGGCTCGTTCGCGCTGACCGTGCACAGCCTGGTCAACCTGCGCCTGCTGGCCAGCCCCGCCGCCCGGCCGCCGGCGGTCACCGAACCGGTCAGTGTGCTCGTCCCGGCACGTGATGAGGAGCAGCGGATCGGCGCCTGTCTGCAGGCGCTGCGCCGGCAGTCCGGGGTGGGTGACCTGGAGATCCTGGTGCTCGACGACGACTCCGGCGACGCCACGGCCGACGTCGTCCGGGCCCAGGCCACCGAGGACCCGCGGGTGCGCCTGATCAGCGGCCGCCGGCTGCCGGCGGGCTGGCTCGGCAAGCCCTACGCCTGCCAGCAGCTGGCCGCGGCCGGCCGCGGCCGGGTGCTGGTCTTCCTGGACGCCGACGTGGTGCTGGAGCCGCACGCGGTGGCCGCCACCGTCGCCCTGCTCCGTCAGCGCGACCTGGCCATGGTCTGCCCCTACCCGCGCCAGGTCGCCGGCAGCCTGGCGGAGCGGCTCGTCCAGCCCCTGCTGCAGTGGTCGTGGGCCACCACCCTGCCGCTGCGGCTGGCCGAGCGCTCGGCCCGGCCCTCGCTGGCCGCCGCTAACGGGCAGCTGATGGCGCTGGACGCCGCGGCCTACCGACGGGCCGGCGGGCACGCGGCGGTTCGGGGCGAGGTGCTGGACGACATCGCGCTGCTCCGGGCGGTCAAGCGGACCGGTGGCCGGGGCGGGGTGGCCGACGGCACCGCTCTGGCCAGCTGCCGGATGTACCAGGGGTGGGCCGAGCTGAGGGCCGGGTACACCAAGTCGCTGTGGTCGGCGTTCGGCACCCGGTCCGGTGCCGCGCTCGCCCTCGGCGGCCTGGCCGTGCTGTACCTGGCTCCCCCGCTCGCCGCGCTGGCCGGCTCCCCCACCGGGCTGCTGGGCTACGGCTGTGCGGTCGCCGGCCGGTACGCCGTCGCCCGCCGGACCGGCGGCCGCGCCCTGCCGGACAGCCTGGCCCACCCGGTCTCGATCGCCGCCCTGGCCGCGCTGACCGGAGCCTCGTGGGCCGGGCGCCGACGCGGGGACCTGGCCTGGAAGGGGCGCCTGCTGCCGCGTTCCCCCGGCGGACCGCCGCCCGCCGCCCGGCCCGCCCCGGCCACCCCGTGCACCGGTCCGACGCCGGGCGCGAGAGAGTAGCCCGGTGGCACGGGTGGTCGTGGTGGGGGCAGGCGTCGGCGGGCTGTGCGCCGCCGCCCGGCTGGCCGCGGCCGGCCACCAGGTGCAGGTCGTCGAACGCAGCGACCAGGTCGGCGGCAAGCTCGGCCGGTTCGAGCGGGACGGCTTCGCCTTCGACACCGGCCCCAGCCTGCTCACCCTGCCCGCGGTCTTCCGCAACCTGTTCCGGGACACCGGCGCACCGCTGGAGGACGTGCTCACCCTGGACGCCGTCGACCCGGTCGCGCACTACCGCTTCCCGGACGGGCTGGAGCTGGACATGCCCAACGTCTCCCGGCCGGCCATCGCCCGGGCCTGGGACGACGCCCTGGGCGGCGGGGCCGGCGCGGACTGGGCCTCCTTCATGGACCGGGCCGGCAAGATCTGGGACGCGACCCGCGGCTCGTTCCTGGAGACCCCGCTGGACGGCGCCCGCAGCCTGCTGCGCCAGACCCGCCGGGTGGAGGACCTGCGGTTGATCGCGCCCTGGCGCTCGTTGCGTGGCCTGGGCCGGCAGTACCTGCGCGACCCCCACCAGCGGATGTTCCTGGACCGCTACGCCACCTACACCGGCTCCGACCCGCGCCGCGCGCCGGCGGCGCTGGCCACCGTCCCCTATGTGGAGCAGTCGTTCGGCGCCTGGTACGTGCGCGGCGGCCTGCACCGGCTCGGCCAGGCCGTCCTGGAGCGGGCCGAGGAGCTGGGCGCCCGGGTGCTGACCGGGACGGCGGTCACGCAGGTGGTCCTGGACGGTGGGCGGGTGAGCGGGGTCGCTCTGGCGGACGGCAGCGTGCTGCCGGCCGACGTCGTCGTGTCCGACGTCGACGCCCGGCACCTGTACCGCGACCTGCTGCCCCGGCCGGCCGCCGTCGAGGTGCTCGCCTCGCTTCGCCGCACCCAACCCTCGCTGTCGGGGTTCGTCATGATGCTGGCGCTGCGCGGGCGCACGCCCGGCCTGCGCCACCACACCGTGCTCTTCCCCCGGGACTACGACGAGGAGTTCGACTCGATCTTCGCCACCGGCCGGCACCGGCTCAGCGGCCCGGTGCCGGTGGCCGACCCCACCGTGTACATCAGCGCCCCCGACGACCCGGCGTTGCGCCCGGAGCCGAACACCGAGGCCTGGTTCGTCCTGGTCAACGCACCCCGGCACGCCCCCGGCACGGCCCGCCGGCGGGACCGGGTGCGCAGCCGCCGTCAGCGCGCCCGGGCGGAGGGCGGGCTGCCGCGGCGGGTCAGCCGACGGGACCCCGCAGCCGGCCGTCGCGCCCTCGGCATCGACTGGGACGCACCGGGTCTGGCCGAGTCCTACGCCGACCGGCTGCTGGCCGTGATGGCCGCCCGCGGGACGGACGTGCGGGAGCGCGTGCTCTGGCGCGAGCTGCGCTCGCCGGCGGACCTGCAGCGGGACACCGGCAGCCTGGGCGGCTCGATCTACGGCTCGAGCAGCAACGGGGCCCGGGCGGCGTTCCTGCGGCCGGCCAACCGGTCCCCGGTGCCCGGCCTCTTCCTGGTCGGCGGGTCGGCCCACCCGGGCGGCGGCCTGCCGCTGGTGGCGATGTCGGCGGACATCGTCGCCGGCCTGGTCGGCCCCGCCTGAGCCAGTCAGCCCAGCCGGCGCGTCACCACGACCGACAGCTGCGCCAGCCCCAGCGCCCCGGTGGCCACCAGCGCCGCGGCGCCGGCCACCGCCCACGCCGGGGCCGCTGCCGGGTAGACCCCGGCCGCGAGCAGGAACATCAGTGTGACCACCACCCGGGTCGGCCGTTCGCCGACGGTGACCACGCCCACCTCGGACATCCCGGCCTGCGCGGCCCGGGCCCGCAGGTACTCGTGCAGCCAGGCCAGCCCGACCGCGGCCAGACAGAGCGGCGTCGGCGCGCCGGCCACCGCCAGGGCCAGCACGTAGGCGGCGTCCGCGACCCGGTCCCCCACGGCGTCCAGCACGGCCCCCAGCGGGCTGGAGCGGCCCGAGATCAGGGCCACCGCGCCGTCCAGGTTGTCGCACAGACCCGAGGCGAGCACGACCAGGGCGGCGAGCAGGTACCAGCGGCCCCCGGCCGCGGCCACCGCCGGTACCACCGCGGCCAGCAGGACGGCCGACCCCGTCACGGTGTTCGGGTGGACCCCGGTGCGGGCCAGCGGAAGACTGAGGCTGTGGGTGAGCACCAGCCACCACCGGACCACCCCGGTGGCCCGCACCCCGCCGTGCGCGGCCGACCAGCGGGTCAGGTACTCCGCGCGTCTCACCCCGGCCCCGGGACGGTCAGGCCGGGATGGTCCGGGCCGCCGAGCCGGCCAGCGGACGGCCGCCGTGCGGGCCCAGGCCCAGCGCCCGGTAGATGTCCAGCGTCGCCATCGAGCGGTTCAGCGTGTAGAAGTGCAGGCCCGGTGCGCCGACCTCGAGCAGCCGGGCGCAGAACGCGGTGGCCAGCTCGGTGCCCACCGCCCGGACCCGCGCCGGGTCCGTGCCGGCGGCGACCAGGGGTGCGACGACCTGCTCGGGCACTGCGGCGCCGACCAGCGCCGACACCCGTTCGATCTGCTTCAGCGAGGTGATCGGCATCACCCCGGGGATGATCGGCATCGAGCAGCCGTGGGCGGCGGCCCGCTCCACCAGCCGGACGTAGGCCTGGGGGTCGAAGAACATCTGGGTGACGGCGAAGCTGGCTCCGGCCCGTTGCTTGGCCGCCAGCACCCGGGCGTCGTGGTCCAGGTCCGGGGAGGAGGGGTAGACGTCGGGGTAGGCCGCCACCCCGATCGAGAAGTCGCCCAGGCCCGCGACCAGCTCGACCAGGTCGGTGGCCCGGTCCAGACCCTCCGGGTGGGGCTGCCAGGGCTGGCGGGGACCTCCGGGAGGGTCGCCGCGCAGGGCCATCACGTGCCGCACCCCGGCCGCGGCGTAGCCGCCGACCACCTGGCGCAGCTGCGCACGGGAGGCGCCCACGCAGGTCAGGTGGGCGACCGCGGTCAGCGTGGTGGTCGCGGCGATCCCGGCGGTGATCCGGGTGGTCCGGTCCCGGGTGGTGCCACCGGCTCCGTAGGTCACCGACACGAAGGCCGGGTCCAGCGGCTCCAGCCGGCGGATCGCGTCCCACAGCACGCGCTCGCCGGCGTCGTCCTTGGGCGGGTAGAACTCGAAGGAGAACGACCGCCGGCCACCGGCCAGCCGTGCGTGGATGGTCTGCGGGACCGTCCGGCTGCCCGGACGCTCCGATCGGGGGGCGGTGCTCACCCCTCCACGATAGGTGCCGCGAGCGGGCCGGCGGCCCAGATGACCAAGGTGCCGAGCCAGGGGCCGCACCCTAGGCTGACGCGAACGGCGCACGTGCCGGACCCGCCGATGCTGCCGACGAACGAGACCTGGAGGTGGCGTGAGCGCGATGCCGGATCGGGCGCAGCCGCTGGACACCGAGGACCTACGGACCCGGGTGCACAAGGTGCTCGAGGAGTTCCTGGCCCGCCAGTGCGTGGTGCTGGAGGACGTCAGCCCGGACTGCGCCCCGCTGGTGGACTACGTGCTCGACCTCACCCGCGGCGGCAAGCGCCTGCGGCCGGCCTTCTGCTACTGGGGCTGGCGGGCGCACGGCGGGGCCGACTGCGCCGAGATCGCGAGCGCCTCTGCGGCGCTGGAGTTCTTCCAGGCGGCTGCGCTGATCCACGACGACGTGATGGACGACTCCGACACCCGGCGCGGGATGCCCGCGGTCCACCGCCGGTTCGCCACCCTGCACCGCTCGGCCGGCTGGACCGGGGACCGGGAGCGCTTCGGACTGGCCGGCGCGGTGCTGGCCGGGGACCTGTGCCTGGTCTGGAGCGACGAGATGTACGCCACCAGCGGTCTGGATGCGCCGACCCTGGCCCTGGGCCGGCCGATGTTCGACCGGATGCGGACCCAGTTGATGGGCGGGCAGTACCTGGACATGCTGGAGCAGACGGTCGCCTCGCTCTATCCCGAGGGCGCCGTCGACCGGGCCCGTCAGGTGATCCGCTACAAGTCGGCGAAGTACACCATCGAGCACCCGCTGCTGATCGGTGCCGCGCTGGCCGGGGCGGACGCGCACGACCAGGCCCAGCTCTCCCGGTTCGGGCTGCCGCTGGGCGAGGCCTTCCAGCTGCGGGACGACGTCCTGGGGGTCTTCGGTGACCCGACCCAGACCGGCAAGCCGGCCGGCGACGACCTGCGCGAGGGCAAGCGGACGGTGCTGGTCGCGCTGGCCCTGCAGGCCGCCGACCCCAGCCAGGCCTCGGTGATCCGCAGCCTGCTCGGCGACCCCGGGCTGGACGCGCAGGGCGTGGCCCGGCTGCGCGACGTGCTGGTCGAGACCGGCGCCCTGGCCGCGGTCGAGCGGCTGATCGAGGAGCTGGTCGCACAGTCGGTGCAGGCGCTGGACCGCACCGGCCTGTCCGGCCTACCGCTGAGCGTGCTGCGCGGGCTGGTCAGCGCGGCGACGGAGCGTGCCGCGTGAGCCGCCCGGTCGCGGACCTGGCCGGCTGGCTGCCCGGTCGGGTACGCACCGTGCACGGGCCCACCGACCACGTGGTGATCGTCGGCGCCGGCCTGGCCGGGCTCTCCGCCGCGATGCGGCTGGCCGGGGCCGGACGGCGGGTGACCGTCCTGGAGCGGGAGCAGGTGCCCGGTGGGCGGGCCGGCGTCCTGGTGCACGACACGCCCGAGGGCAGCTACCGGTTCGACCCCGGGCCGACCGTGCTGACCATGCCAGACCTGATCGCCGACTGCTTCGACGCCGTGGGGGAGCGGATGCAGGACTGGCTGGAGCTGGAACCGGTCCGGCCCCTGTACCGCGCGCACTTCGCCGACGGCAGCCAGATGGACGTGCACTCCGACGTCGGGGAGATGACCGAGGAGATCCGCCGGGTGGTGGGGCCGGGTGAGGCGGCCGGGTTCCGCCGCTACGTCGACTTCGTCTCCCGGCTGTACCGCTACGAGATGCGCGACTTCATCGACCGCAACATCGACACCCCACTGGACCTGCTGACCCCGAACCTGGCCCGGCTGGTCGCGATCGGCGGCTTCACCCGGATGGCGCCCAAGGTGGGCCGCTACCTCAAGGACGAGCGGACCCAGAAGATCTACAGCTTCCAGGCGATGTACGCCGGGCTCTCGCCCTACCAGGCGCTCTCGCTGTACTCGGTGATCGCCTACATGGACTCGGTGGCCGGGGTGTTCTTCCCGCGCGGCGGGATGTTCGCGGTCGCGCAGTCGATGGCCGCGGCGGCCGAGAAGCACGGCGTGGACATCCGCTACGGCCGCACCGTGACCGAGGTGGAGCACAGCGGCGGCCGGGCCAGCGCGGTGCTGACCGCCGACGGCGAGCGGGTGCCCTGCGACGTCGTGGTGCTCAACCCCGACCTGCCGGTCGCCTACCGTGAGCTGCTCGGTCACACCCCGCGCCGGGTGAAGCGGCTGAGCTACTCCCCCTCCTGCTACCTGATGCTGGCCGGCTCCTCGCGCAGCTACCCCGACGGCGCGCACCACACCATCCACTTCGGCCGGGCGTGGCGGACGATCTTCGACGAGCTGCTGTCCGGGCGCCTGATGAGCGACCCCTCGGTGCTGGTCACCAACCCGACCCGCAGCGACCCCACCCTCGCCCCGCCGGGCAAGGAGATCTACTACGTGCTGTTCCCGACCCCGAACCTGGACACCGGCCCGGACTGGACCAGGATCGCGCCGATCTACCGGGACCACGTGCTCGCCACCCTGCAGGCCCGGGGGTATGAGGGGTTCGCCGAGTCGATCGAGGTCGAGCACGTCACGACCCCGCTGGACTGGGCCGCCCGCGGGATGGAGGCCGGCGCCCCGTTCGCCGCCGCCCACACCTTCGGCCAGACCGGCCCGTTCCGGCCGGGCAACCTGCTCGGGGAGAACATCGTGTTCACCGGCTCCGGCACCCAGCCCGGGGTCGGGGTGCCGATGGTGCTGGTCTCCGGCCGGTTGGCGGCCGAGCGGGTGCTCGGTCAGGACCGCTCCTACCGCTCGCGCGCATGGCGCTGATCGTCGACCCGCTGGACGCGGCGGGGATCACCGACCCGGAGCTACGGGCGGCCTACACCCGGTGCCGGGCGCTGAACGCCGAGCACGGCAAGACCTACTTCCTGGCCACCTTCCTGCTCCCCCCGGCCAAGCGGCCCTACGTCTGGGCGCTGTACGGCTTCGCCCGGTACGCCGACGAGTTCGTCGACTCGCTGACCGACCCCGACCCCGGCCAGCTCCTGGTCTGGGGCCAGCGGTTCCTGGACAGCCTGCAGCACGGCTCCCCGGACGAGCCGGTCGGGCTGGCGATGGCGGACACCATGCGCCGCTGGGACATCCCCACCGAGCAGGTCGAGGTGTTCCTGGAGTCCATGCGGATGGACATCACCGTCTCCGGCTACCCGACCTACGCCGACCTGGAGCGGTACATGTACGGCTCGGCCGCGGTGATCGGGCTGCAGATGCTGCCGATCCTGGAGCCCCACCACCCCCAGGCCCCCGCCCGGGCCCGCGCCCTGGGCGAGGCGTTCCAGCTGACCAACTTCATCCGCGACGTCGGGGAGGACCTGCGCCGAGGCCGGGTGTACCTGCCCCAGGAGGATCTCGACGCGTTCGGCGTCGACCGCGAGATGCTGGCCGGCGGGGTGGTCAGCCCACCGGTCCGTGAGCTGCTCCGCTTCGAGGTGGAACGGACCCAGGCGCTGTACGAGTTCGCCGAGCCGGGGATCGCGATGGTGCACCCCACCAGCCAGGACTGCCTGCGGACGGCCTTCGAGCTGTACCGCGGCATCCTGCACGAGGTCGAGCGGGCGGACTACCAGGTGCTGCGGCAACGGGTCTCGGTGCCGGTCAGCACCCGGCTGCGGGTCGCCGTGCCGCGGCTGCGCGCCGCCCGGGCGGCCCGCCGGCGCGAGCAGCACGCGCACCAGCCGGCCTGACCGCCGGCCGGCGCCGGGGGTCAGAAGGCCAGCGCCTGCGCCCGGCGGCGCACCTCGGTCTTGCGGCCCTCACGCAGCGCGTCGACCGGCCGGCCGGGCAGGGTGTCGTCGCGGGTCAGCAACCAGCGCATCGCCTCCTCGTCGCTGAAGCCGCAGTCGCCGAGCAGGGTGAGCGTGCCGCGCAGCTCGGGCAGCGGCGCGTCGTCCAGCAGCAGGTCCTCGGGGACGCTGAGGATGCGCCGCTCGCCACGGCGGACCGCGAGCAGGTCGCGGTCCTGCAGCAGCCGCCGGACCTTGCCCACCTCCAGGCCCAGTCGCTGCGCCACGTCCGGCAGCGGCAGCCAGGTCACGGTGTCGAGATCGTCCACCCGACAAGCCTGCCACGCCCCGAGGACGGCGACGCGCCAGGAGGTGCCGGTCCGTGACCTTCGCCCGGAGCGCAGCTAGCCTCCGGGGCACGACCGGGCCTGTGGTCGGGCACCCACGGTGGCCGTCGTCGTGGGCGGCCGGTGCACCGCACTCTCGAGGGGCACGATGAGCGAGGACGGCAGCACGACGATGGACGACGGCAGCACGACGACGGACGACGGCGCGCAGCCGGCCGTCTGCGACCTCGCCCGGCGCACCGGGCTGGCCGTGGACCCAGCTGCCGTCGGTCTGCCCGCCTTCCGGGCCGCGGGGCTGCCGCTGCTGCTGGCCGCGGTGGTCGCCTCCGGGCACGCAGGCTGGAGCACCTACACCGTCCGCGACGGCGACACCCTGAGCGCGATCGCCGCCGCCCACCGCACCGACGTGGCGACGCTGGCCACCGCCAACCGGCTGGCCGCCCGGCACCTGCTCAGGCCCGGGCAGCGGCTGAGCGTGCCCGCCGACCCGGCCCGCGCCACGCCGCCGGGACCGGGCCGCACCCCCGGTGCGGCGACCTACCGGGTCAGGGCCGGTGACACCGTGTACGACATCGCGCGCCGGGCGCGGCTCGACCCGGCCGCGGTGCTGGCCGCCAACGACCTGACCAGCCGCTCGGTGATCCAGCCCGGTCAGCTGCTCCTGCTGCCCGGGCTGAGGCCGGCGCCCGTCCGAGCCACGCCGGGCGCAGCCCGCCGGGCCACCCCGCCAGCGGCCAAGGCGCGCCCGGTGGTGCACCTGGTGCGTCCCGGGGACACCGTCTCGGCGGTCGCCGCCCGCTACCACGTCTCGGTCCGCGCGGTGCTGGCCGCCAACCACCTGGACGCCAGGGCGCTGATCAGGCCCGGCCGCAAGCTCGTGCTGCCCGGGGTCACGGCGGCTTCCAGCCTGACCCGGAGCTCCGGCGCCCCGGCCCGGCCGAAGCCGCCGGCCCCGATCGTGCACCGGTACACCGTGCGCAGCGGGGACACCCTGAGCTCGATCGCGGCCGCCTCGCACACCACCGTGGCCCGGCTCACCGAGCTGAACAGCATCTCGCGCGCCGCCACCATCCGGGTCGGCCAGCAGCTCACCGTGCCGGGCACCGTGCCGGCCTCGGTGCCGAACACCTTCCTCGGCCGCACCTACCCGCGCGAGGTGGCCGCAGCGGCGGCGGTCAACCGGGCGGTGCTGGCCACCCGGCCGGTTCCCGGCCGGGACCAGATCCGCGCCATGATCACCAGCACCGCCCGCTCGATGGGCGTGCCACCCGAGCTGGCGCTGGCCGTGTCCTACCAGGAGTCGGGCTTCAACGCCCGGGTGGTGTCGCCGGCCAACGCGATCGGGGCGATGCAGGTCATCCCCTCCTCGGGCCGGTGGGCCGGCCAGCTGGTCGGCCGAGAGCTGAACCTGCTCCTCCCTCGGGACAACGTGACCGCCGGGGTGGCGATCATCAAGGCGCTGCTGGAGCAGGCCGGGGACCAGCCCACCGCCATCGCCGGCTACTACCAGGGCCTGGGATCGGTCCGTTCCGGCGGCATGCTCCCGGACACCAGGCGGTACGTGGCCAACGTGCAGACCCTGGCGGCCCGCTTCCGCTGAGCCGCTGCGGGCCGGCTGGAGGCGCCGGACAGGGCGCGCCGCCCTCGATGGCCCGGTCCGCACCCCGAGCGACCGTAGACTCACGCCATGGCGACGACTGTCTCCGACCCGCTGATCGGCCAGCTGCTGGACCAGCGGTACGAGATCGTGGCCAGGATCGCCCGCGGCGGGATGGCCACGGTGTACCTGGCCACCGACCGGCGGCTGGAACGCGAGGTCGCCCTGAAGGTGATGCACCCGCACCTGGCCGACGACGAGGCCTTCACCTCCCGTTTCGTGCGCGAGGCCCGCGCGGCGGCCCGGATGTCCCACCCCAACGTGGTGCAGGTCTTCGACCAGGGCAACGACGGGCACCACCTGTACCTGGCGATGGAGCACGTCTCGGGCCGCACCCTGCGGGAGACGTTGAACCGGCGGGGGGCACTCAGCCCGCGCGAGGCCCTCTCGGTGCTGGAGCCGCTGCTGGAGGCGCTGGCCCTGGCGCACCGCAGTGGCATCATCCACCGCGACATCAAGCCGGAGAACATCCTGCTGGCCGACGACGGCCGGGTGAAGGTCGCCGACTTCGGCCTGGCCCGGGCGGCCACCTCGGCCACCTCCACCGGTGCCCTGATGGGCACCGTGGCCTACCTGTCGCCCGAGCTGGTCAGCCGCGGGATCGCCGACGCCCGGACCGACGTCTACGCCACCGGCATCCTGACCTTCGAGATGCTCACCGGCCGCCAGCCGTTCGCCGGCGACGTGCCGATCCAGGTCGCCTACCGGCACGTGCACGACGAGGTGCCCGCCCCGTCGGAGCTGTTCGACGGCCTCGCCCCCGAGCTGGACGAGCTGGTCGCCTCGGCCACCGCGCGGGACCCGGACCAGCGGCCGGCCGACGCCGGGGAGCTGCTGGAGCGGGTCCGCGCCGTCCGGGCGGCGCTGTCGACCGAGGAGCTGGACGTGCGGGCCCGGCCCCCGCGCCAGGAGCCGAGCCCCTCGGGCACCACCCGGGTGATCGACACCGGGGTGATCCGGGACGACACCCAGGTGCTGGACGTCGCTGCCCTGGAGGACGCCGACCCGGACGGCCGCCTCGAGCCACCGGACGGTGAGCCGGAGGGCCCGGAGGGCCCGGAGGGCCCCGACGGCGCCGACACCTCGGTGGACGTCGCCGCCGGGCAGCTGATGCGCCGTCGCCGCCGGCGCGGCCGGTTGGCGTTCCTGCTCGTCCTGGTCCTGGCCGCGGCGGCTGCCGGCGCCGGCTGGTACTTCGCCGCCGGCCCGGGTGCCTACTCCCTGGTGCCCGCGGTGCACGGGCAGGCGGCCTCCGCCGCCGTCACCCAGCTGCAGAACCAGGGTTTCGCCGTCGACCAGAAGCCGGTCTTCGACGACGCGATCGCCGCCGGCATCGTGGTCGGCACCGACCCGGCCGAGGGCTCGCGCGCCCGTGACGGCTCCACCATCACCCTCGACGTCTCCAAGGGGCCTCAGCTGTACGCCGTCCCGTCCGTGGACGGGACCCCGCTGACCGAGGCCGAGCAGGCGATCCGGAACGCCTCGCTGACCGTCGGCCAGGTCAGCCAGGACTGGAGCGAGGACGTCGCCAAGGGCTCGGTGATCTCCTCCGCCCCGGTGGCCGGGCAGCAGCTGCGCAAGGACCGGCCGGTGGACCTGGTGGTCAGCAAGGGCCCCGAACCGATCGCGGTGCCCGACCTGACCGGGGTCCCGCAGGACCAGGCCCTGCAGAAGCTGGCCGCGCTGCGGCTGAACGGCGAGGTGAGCGACCAGACCTACAGCGAGCAGGTGGCCAAGGGGTCGGTGGTCTCCCAGACGCCACCGGACGGCACCCTGCTGCCCGGCGGCAAGGTCTCCCTCACCATCTCGCTGGGGCCGCCGCTGGTGAAGGTTCCCGACGTGACCGACCAGCACTTCGACCAGGCCGCGGCCCAGCTCCGGTCGGCCGGTTTCGCGGTGCAGCGCCAGGGCACCCGGGTGCTGAACCGGGTGTTCAGCCAGACGCCCTCCGGCGGCACGATGGCCCCCAAGGGCAGCACCGTGGTGCTCCGCACCTTCTGAGCGGCCGCGGACCGGCCGGGCGTTCCCGATCCGGCGGCGACCGCGGGACCTACGTCGGTGCTCGGACCCGCTCGGGCCAGCCGATCATGGAGCTGGGTGGGGCGGGCGACGGCGTCAGCCGCACCCGGGAGGTGGTCGGCCATGTCCGGACCTTCGACCAGGGTGGGCGGTGGGCTGGCCCTGCACCCGGCGCACCCCGCAGTGCGCAACCGGTTCCTGCCGGTGCTGGCGGTGGGCACGGTGGCCACCGCCCTGCTGACCGGCTGCGTCGGGCCGGCCGGCCCCGGCGGACCGACCGGCACGGCCGGCCCGGGCGTCACCAGCAGCTCGACGAGCAGCCCCTCCTCGACATCGTCCTCGCCGCCGGCCTCGCCCACGGGGTCGTCCTCGTCGTCCTCCTCGTCCGTGGCCCAGCCCTCGCTGCCCTCGCACCTGCTCGGGGCCTGGCCCTTCACCGGACCCAGCCAGGTTCGGGCCTGGCAGCAGGCCTACCGGAGCAACGGAAGCCAGCCCTGGCACTTGTCCGCCACGGACACCGCCCTGGGCTTCACCCGCGGCTTCCTGGGCTACACCGAGATCGACCGGGTGCTCAGCGTGAAGACCGACGGCGACCAGGCCGTGGTCGCAGTCGGCTGGTCGGGCGAGGGGGGCCAGCACGTCGCTGCGCTGCTGCACCTGGCCCGCTACGGCAGCGGCGCGTCGGGGCCCTGGGAGGTGGTCGGCAGCAACGACACCGACCTCAGCCTGAGCAAGCCCGGTTACGGCAGCCAGGTCACCTCACCGGTGCTGGTCGGTGGCCGGGTGAGCGGGGTCGACGAGAACCTCCAGGTGATCGCCCGGTCCGCCGCCGGCGGGCAGCCGGTCGGGAGCGCCCCCGGCGTCCCGGCCGGGGGTAGCGCGACCCCGTGGTCGACGACGCTGCCGGTCTCGGCCCACCCGGGTGAGCTGGTCACCCTCGCGGTGTCCACCGGTGGCCACATCAAGCAGGTCGAGCGGTTCGCGATCACCGTGGTCCGGTTCGCCGGGCGCGCGGTGGCCGACGACGTCAGCTGGGGCACCGCGAACGTGTCGGTGGGCCGGCTGTCCTCCGCCCCGCTGGTCGGGGTGCGGGCCGGCCGTCACGTGGACTTCGACCGGCTGGCCTTCGACATCTCCGGGACGGCCGGGGGCTACCGGGTCGGCTACGTCGACGTGGTGCGGGCCGAGGGCTCGGGTGCCGCCGTCGCGGTGACCGGCCGGGCGCGGCTGCAGGTGACGCTGCTCGACCCCACCCATGACCCGGAACGGTTGGTCACCTGGTACGTGCCGGCGGACCGCCAGCACGTGGTCGACGTGACCGGCTACCCGGCCATCAACCAGGTGGTGTGGGCCGGCAGCTTCGAGGGCCACACCAGCGTCGGGGTGGGCCTGTCCCAGCGGCTGCCGTTCCGCTC
This sequence comes from uncultured Actinomycetota bacterium, assembly GCA_963821825.1. Classification (GTDB taxonomy): domain Bacteria; phylum Actinomycetota; class Actinomycetes; order Actinomycetales; family Kineosporiaceae; genus CAWGFD01. Next base: position 1,937,914 of record CAWGFD010000002.1, on the reverse strand, counting down.
CTTCGTCCTGCAGCCCCGGCCCGGCCTGAGCATCCTGGTGCTGGACGTGGCGCACCCCGGGTGAGCCTGCGCGAAACTCGGCCGGCTCACTCCTGGTAGGAGTAGCGCTCCTCGCGCCAGGGGTCGCCGACCACGTGGTACCCGCGCTCCTCCCAGAAGCCGCGGCGCTGCTCGGTGAGGTACTCGACCCCGCGCAGCCACTTGGGACCCTTCCAGGCGTACAGGTGCGGGACGACCAGCCGGAGCGGGTAGCCGTGGTCCGGCGTCAGTACCGCCCCGTCGCAGTGCGTGGCCAGCACGCAGCGCGGGGACGCGAAGTCCTCCATCCGCAGGCTGGCCGAGTAGCCGTACTCCGCCCAGGCCATCACGGCGACCACCCCGGCCGAGGGCGGCACCAGGTCCAGCAGCGTACGGGCCGCCACCCCACCCCAGCGACGGTCCAGCACCGACCACCGGGTGACGCAGTGCAGGTCACCGGTGATCTCGGTGCGGGGCAGCCCGGAGAAGGCCGCCAGGTCGAAGGAGTGCTCCCGCCCGTCCTCGGTCGCCCCGTTCACCAGCAGGCTCCAGGAGTCCGGCCGGAACCGGGGCACCGGCCCGTAGTGCAGGACCGGCAGCTCGTCGGCCTGGCGTTGACCGGGCGGCAGGGCACGGTCGAGGTAGCCCTCCCCCGGGTTCACCCCTGGCACCGAACCGTCCCCCCGTCCCCGGCGCTCACGCCGTCGCAGCCTCGCCCAGTACCCGGGCCAGTACGTCGCCGGCTTCAGCGGCGGCCTCGGCGCCCACGTCCAGATGGGTGACGGCGCGCAGCACGTGCGGGCCGAGGGCCGAGACCAGCACCCCGGCCCGGGCCGCCCGGGCGGCCAGCTCGGCGGCCGGGACGGAGAAGGCCCGGGTGTCCAGCACCACGATGTTGGTCTGCACCGCCTCCGGGTGCACCACCAGCGGCTGCAGGTGCCCCACCTCGGCGGCCACCCGCGCGGCCAGCGCGGCCGCGTTCGCATGGTCCTGCACGAGCCGCTCGAGCTGGTGGGCCAGCGCGTAGCGGCCGGCCGCCGCCAGCACCCCGACCTGGCGCATGCCGCCGCCGTAGCGCTTGCGCCACACCCGGGCGCGCGCGATCCGGTCGGCCGTGGAGACCAGGACCGACCCGATCGGGGCGCCGAGCCCCTTGGACAGGCAGACCGAGACGGTGTCGGCGCAGGCGCCGTACTCCTTCAGCGCCACCCCGGTGGCGACGTGGGCGTTCCACAGCCGGGCGCCGTCCATGTGCACCGCCACCCCCAGGGCCTGCGCGCCGGCCCGCAGCCGCTGCAGCGCGGCCAGCGGCTGCACCGTGCCGCCGCCGAAGTTGTGCGTGTTCTCCACCGCGATGGCCGCGGTGGAGACCTGGTAGGGGCCGGCGTCCGGGGTGGCCATCGACAGCGGTTCGTCCGGGTCCAGCAGTCCACGCGGCGCGCGCCAGGTGCGGGTGGTGACCCCGGCGAGCGCCGCGTGGCCACCCAGCTCGGCCCGGACCACGTGGGCCAGGCTGTCGCAGAGCAGCTCCTGGCCGGCCTCGACCAGCACCCGGACGCCGAGCATGTTCGACAGCGAGCCGGTGGGGCAGAACAGACCGGCCTCGTGCCCGAGCAGCTCGGCGACCTCAGCCTCCAGGGCGTTGACCTCGGGGTCCTCGCCGTACACGTCGTCGCCCACTGCGGCATCGGCGATGGCCGCCCGCATCCCCGGCGTGGGCCGGGTCAGGGTGTCCGAACGCAGGTCAGCGACCGTCGGTACCGTCACGCGCTTCCTTCCGGGGCGATCAGCGCTCGCCCAGCATCTCCGCCACCAGGAAGGCCATCTCCAACGACTGCTGGTGGTTCAGCCGCGGGTCGCACAGCGTCTCGTACCGGGTGGCCAGGTCGGCGTCGTCGATCTGGAAGGCCCCGCCCAGGCACTCGGTGACGTCGTCACCGGTCAGCTCGACGTGCAGCCCGCCGGGCACGCTGCCGACCTGCTTGTGCACCTCGAAGAACCCGCGGACCTCGTCCACGACGTCCTCGAAACGACGCGTCTTGTACCCCGACGCCGACTCGAAGGTGTTGCCGTGCATCGGGTCACAGACCCACACGACCTCGGCGCCGCTGCGCGTGACGGCCTCCACCACAGCCGGCAGGGCCTGCCGGATGCGGCCCGCGCCCATCCGGGTGATGAACGTCAGCCGGCCGGGCTCCCGGTCCGGGTCCAGCCGCTCGATCAGGGCCAGCGCGTCCTCCCCGGTCGTGCTCGGCCCGAGCTTGACCCCGATCGGGTTGCGGACCCGGGAGAGCAGGTCGACGTGCGCGCCGTCCAGCTGGCGGGTGCGCTCCCCGATCCAGACGAAGTGCGCCGAGACGTCGTAGGGCGTGCCGGTCCGGGAGTCGATCCGGATCAGGGGACGCTCGTAGTCCAGCAACAGGGCCTCGTGCGAGGAGTACAGGTCGACGGTCCGCAACGCGGCGAAGTCTCCCCCGCAGGCGGCCATGAACCGCATCGCCCGGTCGATGTCCCGGGCCAGCACCTCGTAGCGCTGCTTGGCCGCCCCGGAGACGAAGCCCCGGTTCCAGTCGTGCACCTGGCGCAGGTCGGCGAACCCGCCCTTGGTGAAGGCCCGGATCAGGTTCAGCGTCGAGGCCGAGGTGTGGTACGCCTTCAGCAGCCGTTGCGGGTCAGGGGTGCGCGACTCCAGGGTGAAGGCGTAGTCGTTGACCATGTCCCCCCGGTAGGCCGGCAGCTCCACGCCGTCCCGCACCTCCATCCCCGAGCTACGGGGCTTGGCGTACTGGCCGGCCATCCGGCCCACCTTGACCACCGGCATGCTCGCGCCGTAGGTCAGCACCACCGCCATCTGCAGGATGGTCTTGATCTTGTTGCGGATCCGGTCGGCGGTGGCGTCGGCGAACGTCTCGGCGCAGTCCCCACCCTGCAGCAGGAAGGCCTCGCCGCGGGCCACGGCGGCCAGGTCCGCGCGCAGGTCGTCGCACTCCCCGGCGAAGACCAGCGGCGGGCACCCGGCCAGCTCGGCGGCGACCCGTTCCAGAGCCGCCAGGTCCGGCCAGTCCGGCTGCTGGGCGGCCGGCAGCGAACGCCAGGCGTCCAGTCCGTCCAGCAACGCCTCGTCAGCCGTCCGTGCGCCGGTCAGGGTGGGGGGAAGGGTCGTGCTCACCGTCCAAGGGTAGGGGAGGCTGCTGCTCGGCCTTGCCGGCGTCCGTGGTCTGGACGCCCAGCCCCCGCCGGGCGGCGTTCAGCCGCTCCATCAGGGCCTCGCGCACGGCGTCCCGCTTGGACTCCTTGACCGAGGCGGCGTAGACATCCACGTACTCCTGCCCGGACAGGGACATCAGCTCGTACATGATCTCGTCGGTGATCGAGCGGAGCACGAACCGGTCGTCCTGCATGCCGTCGTAGCGGGAGAAGTCCATCGGCTTGCCGATCACCACCCCGACCCGGCCGACCTTGGGCCAGACCCGCCCGATCGGCTGCACCTTGTCGGTACCGATCATCGCCACCGGCAGCACCGGGACCCGCCCCTCCAGGGCCATCCGCGCCACCCCGGTCTTGCCCCGGAACAGCCGCCCGTCCGGGGAGCGGGTGCCCTCGGGGTAGATGCCCAGCAGCTCCCCGCGGCGCAGCACGCGCAGGCCGGAGTTCAGCGCCGACTCCGAGGCGCTGCCGCCGGTGCGGTCCAGCGGGACCTGCCCCACCCCCCGGAAGAACCCGGCGGTCAGCCGGCCCTTGATCCCGTGACCGGTGAAGTAGTCCATCTTGGCCAGGAACGTGACCCGGCGACGGACCAGCAACGGCAGGAAGATGGAGTCGGAGAAGGACAGGTGGTTGCTGGCCAGGATGGCGCCGCCGGTATCCGGCACGTGCTCCTCCCCACGCACCCAGGGCCGGAACACCGCGAAGAGGACCGGTCCGAGCAGGACCCTCTTCAGCAGCCAGTAGAACACGAGCGCCTCCTTCGACAGGCCCCGCACTCTAGCCCTCGCCGGGGCGGCATTCGGGTCGCGACCCTCGCGCCGCCGCAGGCCCCGTGTCACGATGGACGCACGCCGGGCCGGGAAGGCCCGGGCGGGAGAGGAGCGCCGGTGTCCGTGCTGCGGGGAGCCGAGCCGTTCGCCGCGGACGGCGACCGGACCGGGGTCCTGCTGCTGCACGGCTACACAGGTACGCCGCACTCGATGCGGGCCTGGGCGCAGGCCTTCGCCGACGCCGGGCGCTCGGTCCGGCTGCCCCTGCTGCCCGGGCACGGGACCCGCTGGCAGGACCTGAACGCCACCCGGTGGCCGGACTGGTACGCGGCGGCCGAGGAAGCCTTCGAGGAGCTCGCGGCCGGCTGCGAGCAGGTGTTCGTCGTCGGCCTGTCGATGGGCGGGGCCCTGGCCCTGCGGCTGGCGCAGGAGCACCCGGACCGGGTCGCCGGGCTGGTGCTGGTCAACCCGGCGCTGACCAATGACGACCCGCGCCGCCTGGCCCTGCCGCTGCTGCGTCACCTGGTGCCGAGCATGCCCGGGATCGCCAGCGACATCGCCCGGCCCGGGGTGCGCGAGCTGGCCTACGACCGCAACCCGCTGCACGCCGCGCACTCGCTGCTGCAGCTGTTCAGCACCGTCCGGGCCGACCTGCACAAGGTGAGCGCACCGATCCTGCTGCTGCGCTCGGAGGTCGACCACGTGGTGCCGGCGTCCTCCAGCAGCCTGATCATGGCCGAGGTCTCCTCCGGGGAGGTGCACGAGGTGGTGCTGGCCAACAGCTATCACGTGGCGACCCTCGACCACGATGCCCAGCAGGTGATCGAGGCGGGGCTGGCCTTCGTGGCCCGGATGAGCGCCGACGTCGAGGGGGCCTCGTGAGCGATGCGGACCGGCCCCGGCCCGGTGACCGGGACGACCTGCCGGACGTCGACGTGGACGCCGCCTTCGCGGCCATCATCGCGGGTTGGGCCCTGGAGGGCCACAACCCGAAGGACGACCCGGGCCCGCCGGACCCCCCGGGTCCTGACTCGTCCGCGCCCGGTCAGTCCGACCCCGCTCAGTCGAGCCCCGGGCCGCTCAGCCCCGGGGCAGCGGGCCCGCAGGCCGCCGCACCGGCCCGGCCCGGCGCGGCCCGGCCGGGGGCCGACCCGGCCCGACCGGTCGGACGCCACCAGGCGGCGCCCGCGGACCCGGAGCGGCGCGCGCAGGACCCGCAGCGCCGGCCTGGCCCGCCGCCGGACCCCAAGCACCTGGCCGGCCGGGCCGGCGGACCACCGCTGACCCCCGACCCGTGGGCCTCCCGAGGGCCGGTGCCGGCCGAGGACGAGGGGTACCAGCCGCCCGACCCGCCGCCGGTCCAGCTCGGCAGCTGGAGCACCCGGCTGGCATGGGCCGGCGTGCTCGGCGGACCGCTGCTGCTGGTGATCGCCGTGCTGTCCTGGCAGAGCATGCCCCGCCCGCTGGCCCTGCTCGGGGTGGCCGCGTTCGTGGCCGGGTTCGCGGTGCTGGTCGCCCGGTTGCCGCTGACCCACGACGAGGACGACGACGGCGCCCAGGTCTGAGCGCGACCGACCGCGGTGCGGCTCAGCCGGCCGGCCGGATCTCGACCAGCACCGGCCGGTGGTCACTGGCCAGGGCCAGCCGGTCGGCGGCGACCCCGGGTAGGCCCAGGTCGGTGACCTCGAGGTCGTCCGAGACCAGGACGGCGTCGATCCGCAGCCGGGGCGCCGCCGCCGGGTAGGTGGGGGCCGAACCGGTCATCCGGTCGGTGACCAGCGGAGCCAGACCCCGCCAGGAGGGCCCGTCCGGCGCCTCGTTCAGGTCCGCGGCCAGCACCAGCCGGCGCGGATGCCCGGACAGCAACGCGGTGAGGGTGCGCACGTGCGCGGCGCGCTGCGCCGCGCTCAGCCCGAGGTGCGCCGAGGCCAGCCGCCAGCCGGCCCCGGAGCGGCCACGCGGCTGGCCGACGGCTGCGGCGGGGCCCGGGTCGAGGTCAAGGATGGCGACGCCTCGCGGCCGGTCCCAGGGCGGGCGGACGGCCAGCCGGATCGACCGTCCGCTCGCCCGGCCCGCCAGCGCGGTCGAGACCAGCACCGCCGTCCCGGCGGCCGGCCGGCCGCCGACGATGTGCCGCAGACCGGCCGCAGCGGCCAGCGAGCCGATCACCCGGCGGGAGCCGGGCAGCCGCCAGGCCTCCTGCAGCAGCAGCACGTCGGGGGCCAGCCGCTGGATGACCTCGACCATGACGGCCCGCTCGCCGCGGTGGTCGTGGACGTTCCAGCTCATCACCCTCAGCGGCGCCGCGGCCGTCGGCCGGCCGGGCCGGCCGTTCGGCCGCGCCGGCGACGGCGGCACAGCAGCCGGCCCGGTCAGCCGACCCGGGCCAGGTCGGCGGCGCCGATCAGCCCGGCCTCCGGGCCGAGCCCGGCCCGCACGATCCGCGGCTCGGGCCGGAAACCCCGGCCGGTCAGGGTCCGCCGGAAGGACTCCCGCGCCGGGCGCAGCAGCAGCTCACCGGCGTCGGACACACCGCCGGCGATCACGAACGCGCCCGGGTCCAGGGCCGCCGCCAGGTTGGCCAGGCCGACACCGAGCCAACGGCCGACCTCCTCGAACAGCTCGATGGCGATCGGGTCGCCGTCCTTGGCGGCGTCGGTGATCACCGGCCCGACCAGGGCCTCGACGTCGCCGTTCACCCGCTGCATCAACGGGACGGTGACCGGGGAGCCCGCCCGGGCCAGCGCGCGCGCCTCACGACCGAGCACGTTGCCCGAGGCGTACTGCTCCAGGCAGCCCCGGTTGCCGCACTCGCAGCGCCGCCCGTCGGGCATGATCACCATGTGGCCGAACTCCCCGGCCATCCCCCACCGGCCACGCTCCACCCGACCGTCGATCACGATCCCGCCGCCGATGCCGGTGCCCAGGGTGACGCACACCAGCCGGGGCTCACCCGCCTCGGTGCCGAACCGCCACTCCGCCCAGGCCGCCGCGTTCGCGTCGTTCTCCACGACCACCGGCAGGCCGATCGCGGCCGCCACCGCCTCCTGCAGCGGCTCGTTGCGCCAGGCCAGGTGGGGCGCGAACAGCACGTGCGACCGCTCGGCGTCCACGAACCCGGCGGCGCCGATGCCCACCGCGACCACCTCGTGCGTCTGCCGGAGCTCGGCGACGACGTCGCCGATCACCCCCTCCACCTCACGCGGGTCCCGCTTGGGCGTCCAGCGCCGGGCCCGCGCCAGCACCCGGCCGCCGGAGTCCACCACCCCGGCGGCCACCTTGGTGCCGCCGATGTCCACCCCGATCGCCAACGGGCCCTGGGCCGGCCGGTGACCGCGGCCGCGGGTGGTCACCGGTGCCGGGCCAGGTCGGCCGCGCCGATCAGGCCGGCCTCGTTGCCCAGGGTGGCCGCCTCGATCCGCAGGTGAGGTCGGTGCTCGCCGGCCGACAGCTGGGCGGCGAACGCCTCCCGGGCCGGCACCAGCAGCAGGTCACCGAGCTCGCTGACCCCGCCGCCGATCACGGCCACCTCCGGGTCCAGCATCGCGGCGATGTCGGCGACGCCCTGGCCCAGCCAGCGTCCGATCTCGGCGACCACCTCGACGGCCGCGGGGTCACCCTCGACCGCGGCGGTCGCGACGTCCAGGCCGGTGACCAGGTCAGGGTCGCCATCGGCCAGCTCCAGCAGCCGCCGGGCCTGCCGGGGCCTGTCCCGGGCCAGCTCGCGGGCCAGGCGGACCAGCGCGCGGCCCGAGGCGTACTGCTCCCAGCAGCCGCGCTTGCCGCACCCGCAGAGCAGACCCTCCGGCACCACCCTGACGTGCCCCAGCTCGGCCGCCGCACCCCAGGCGCCGCGGACCAGGTCACCCCGGAGGATGATCCCGCCGCCGACCCCGGTGCCCAGGGTGACCGCGACCATGTCCTTGGAGCCTGCGCCGCCGCCGAACCGGTACTCCCCCCAGGCGGCCGCGTTCGCGTCGTTCTCGACCACCACGTCCAGCCCGCTGGCGGCGGTCAGGATCCGGCGCAGCGGGCGGTCGGCCATCGGCAGGTTGGGCGCGAACCGCAGCACCGAGCGGGTCTCGTCGACGAACCCGGCGATGGCCAGCCCGACGGCCTGCACCTCCTGCCGGCCGGACAGCGTGGTGATCGCCACGAGGATGGTCTTCTCCACCGCCTCGGCATCCTCCCCGGGGGTGTCCAGCCGCACCTGGTCCACGATCCGGCCGTCCGGGTCGACCGCCCCGGCGGCGATCTTCGTGCCGCCCACGTCCACGCCGATGGTCAGGTCCACTCGTCCGCTCCTTCGCCCTCGCTGCCCCGGGGACAGTCTGTCGGGTCCCTCCTCCGGCGACCGAACCGGCGGGTCAGTCGGTCACCGTGATCCGCTGGACGGCTGGCTCCTGGGGGTCCGGCCGGTCCAGGTCGGCCGGCTGCTGGTCCGGTCGGTGCTGGTCCGCCGGCGACGGCGTCGGGGCGCCGGCCGGGTCGGGGACGACGGGGCCGACCACCTCCCGGACCGCGGCCAGCAGCGCGCCGGCGGCCTCACCGACCCGCTGCCAGGCCTGCGGGTCCGTGTGGCGCACCCGCGCGGCCACCCGGCACACCGGGCACCAGCCGCACTCCGGGCCGCCGCCGCAGCGGTCGTCCTGGTCAGCCGCCTGCTCCAACCCCGACGCGGCGGCGCCGGCCAGGTCGATCAGCGCCTCCAGCAGCAGACCGGCCTCCTCGCGCATTGACCCGGCCTCGCCGGTCACAGCGGACGCCACAGCAGCGGGTCGGGACGGAAGGAGACGGCCAGCTCGCCGTCGCGCAGCCGCGCCCCGGTGACCTGGCAGCGGCGCAGCACCGAGGGCAGCGTCAGGTCACGGCGGACGCCGACCGCGGCCACCACGAGCCGGTCCCCGACCCGGGTCAGCTCGACCTCCTCCGGGCTGAGGCCGGGGGCGGCGATCAGGAGCCGGAACCCCTCGCCGTCGGCCTCGACCCGCGGCGTCAGCGGGGTCATCACCGGCTGCAGCTCGGCCGCCGGTTCCCGCGCCGGCCAGAGCCGGCCGGCGAGCCGGGCCAGCGCCTCCAACCCGACCGGGCCCTCGGGCTCGGGCACCCGGGGCAGCCACATCGGCTCGGGCCCGGGCCGGGTGTCCGGCGCCTGCTCCGGCGGCCACCCGTTGCGCACCTCGGCCTCCACGCTCAGCCCGAGCAAGGTCAGGGCCGCCCAGCCCCGGCGGGCCTCGGCGCGGGACAGCCGGTCGCCCGCCGAGACCACCCTGACCCCGGTCCGGGGACCGGTCAGCTCGGCCTCCACCGACCGCAGCTCGGCCACCAACCGACCGGCCGCCTCGGACAGCCGGTCGGCGCCGGTACCGGCCCGGCCGAAGGCGACCGCCCGGGTCAGCCGGCGCTCCACCGGCAGGGTGGCGGCCACCAGCTGCTCGACCGCGGCCGGCAGGACGAGCGCGGCGGTCAGCTCGGCAACGGTGCCGGCGTCCAGGACCAGCAGGTCCCACGGACCCTCCAGGACCTGGGCCCGCAGCGCGAGCAGCGCTCCCAGGTGGGTCGGCCCCGGCCACAGCGGCACCGCCGACCCCGGCGGCTGGTCCACCTGCAAGGTGGTGAGGACGTCGCCGAGCAGGTCCCGCACCGGGGTCCAGGCACGCAGCGGGGACGCTCCCAGCGCGGCGGCCGCCAGGCCGGGCTCGACCTCGGCCGGATCCGCCCCGAGGGGATGTTGCAGCACGCTGCTCGCGCCGCACCCGTCACCGAGGGTGGCCAGCAGGGTCTTGACCCCCGACCGAGCGGCGCGGACCGCCGTGCCGGCGGCGACGGTGCTCGTGCCGGCCCCGCCCTTGCCGGTGAACAGGATCAGGCGCAAGGGGCTAGCCCTCGACCCTCTTCTTCAGCTCGTTCAGGGCGGTGTCGATGATCACTTTCTCGGCCTTGCGCCGGAGCATGCCCAGCATCGGCACCCGCAGGTCGACGGTCAGCAGGTAGGTCACCTCGGTGCCGTCGGCGATCTGCCGCAGCCGGTAGGCGCCGTCCATGGCCTTCAGCACGCCGGCCTCGACCAGGGACCAGCTCAGCGTGCCCTGACCGGAGCTCTCGACGTCCCAGGTGTACTGCAGCGTGTAGGTGTCCCGGATGGCCCCGGCGTCCAAGGAGAACCGGACCTGCTCGGCTCGGCCCTCAACGCAGCGGGTGAGCACCGTCGCCGACCGGACCGCGCCCGTCCAGTCCGGGTAGGACTCGAAGTCGGCGATGACCTCCAGCACCGCCTCGGGTGAGGCGCCGATGACGATGGTGGACTCGGTCCGTTCAGCCATGCGGGTGTGCCTCTCTCGACGGGTGCTCGCCGCGAGGTTACCCGTTCACCGGCCGGTCACCGCGCCGGAGCGATCGCTCACCGGCTCAGCACGCCGGCTCAGCACGCCGGCTCAGGTCAGCGCGCCGACCAGCAGCGGGACGGTGAGCAGGAGCACCAGCAGGCCGAGCCCGACCAGGACGGCCAGACCCACCCGGGGCGCCGTCCCGCGGGCGGCGACCCCGATCAGCCAGCTCGTAGCCGGTGACAGCTGGGCGCCGCGGGCGCGCTCGTGCGCGCTGAGCTGGGCGATGATCTCCGCCTCGGGGTCGGGCCGGTCCACCGACGGCGGGGCCGAGGTGCCCGCCGCCGGGGAGGGTGGGGGCGCCGCGGCAGCCGGGACGTGGCGGCTCGCTTGCTCGCCGAGCGGCACGAGGCACTGCGGGCACCAGGCCAGCTCGGCGCTCGCCCGGGCCCCGCAGCTGCTGCACCGGGGCGGCTGGGCGGCGATCGGCACGACACCCTGTCGGCATCGCCACCGCCGACCTTGACCGGCGGACTTCAGCCGGCCGGTCACGGGCAGGGGGCTGATCCCCGGTCCGAGCTGACCGCCGGGCCAGACTCCGGGCAGGCGCGGTGACAGCCGAGGCCAGGAATGTCAGCATGGCAGGACCACCCGGCGTCCCGTCGCCGAGCCATGACCTCCGGGTGCAGCGCAGGCGGAGCGTCGGTCCGGACCAGGATGAGGGAGTCCCAGTGAGTGTGCGTGAGTGCGTGGTGCCGGCGCTGGTGCCGCCTGACCCCGCACGTCGACTGACCGACGCCGTGCTGGACAACGCGGTGCACCGCCCGGACCGGGTGGTGCTGGCCCGACCGGGGGCCGACGGCTGGCAGGACGTGACGGCGGATCAGTTCCGCACCGAGGTGATGGCCCTGGCCAGGGGGCTGCTGGCGGCCGGGATCGGGGCCGGCGCCCGGATCGCCCTGATGGCCCGGACCCGGTACGAGTGGACGTTGGCCGACTACGCCATCTGGTGGGTCGGCGGGGTGACGGTCCCGATCTACGAGACCTCCTCCGCCGAGCAGGTGGCCTGGATCCTGTCCGACTCCGGGGCGGTGGCCTGCTTCGTGGAGACCACGGCCCACGCGGCCACCGTGGCCGGCGTCCGGGACCGCCTCCCCGCGCTGGTCGACGTCTGGACGTTCGACACCGGCGCGGTCGCCGAGCTCGGCGCGCTGGGCGCCGACCAGGACGAGAGCGAGCTGGAGGCGCGGCGCACGGCGGTCGCGGCGGCCTCGGTCGCGACGATCATCTACACCTCGGGCACCACCGGCCGACCCAAGGGCTGCGAGCTGACCCACGCCAACTTCACCGACCTGGCCCTGAACGCCGCCGCCCGGCTGGGCGAGGTGGTCAGCGCCGAGGACGCCTCCACGCTGCTCTTCCTGCCGCTGGCCCACGTCTTCGCCCGCTTCGTGCAGGTGCTGTGCATCAGCTCCGGCGCCCGGATGGGGCACGCCCCCGACGTCCGGAACCTGCTCGCGGACCTGGCCTCCTACCGCCCGACGTTCGTGCTGGCCGTGCCCCGGGTGTTCGAGAAGATCTACAACTCCAGCGAGGCCCGGGCGGTCGCCGAGGGCCGGGGCGGGATCTTCACGGCCGCGGCGGAGACCGCGATCGCCTACAGCCGGGCCCAGGACGGGCGCGGACCCGGCCTGGCGCTACGGGCCCGGCACGCCGTCCTGGACCGGCTGGTCTACCGCCGGCTGCGCGCAGCGCTCGGCGGCCGGGTGGCCTGGGCGGTCTCCGGCGGCGCGCCGCTGGGTGACCGGCTCGGGCACTTCTTCCGCGGCATCGGGGTGACGGTGCTGGAGGGCTGGGGGCTGACCGAGACAACCGCCCCGGCGACCGTGAACACCCCGGACGGCCTGCGGATCGGCAGCGTCGGCCGTCCGCTGCCAGGGGTCGGTGTCGCGGTGGCCGAGGACGGCGAGCTGCTGGTCAGCGGGATCAACGTGATGGCCGGCTACCACGACAACCCCGAGGCCACCGCCGACGCCGTCCGGGACGGCTGGTTCCGGACCGGTGACCTGGGCGAGATCGACGCGGACGGGTTCGTCACCATCACCGGCCGCAAGAAGGAGATCATCGTCACCGCGGGCGGCAAGAACGTGGCACCCGCGGTGATGGAGGACCGGTTGCGGGCCCATCCCCTGGTCTCCCAGTGCATGGTGGTCGGCGACGGGCGGCCGTTCGTCGCCTGCCTGATCACCTTGGACCAGGAGATGCTGCCCGGCTGGCTGGCCAACCACGGCCGACCGCCGCTGGAGCTGCCGCAGGCCGTGGCCGACCCGCAGGTGCACGCCGAGCTGCAGCGCGCCGTCGACCGGGCCAACGAGGCGGTCAGCAAGGCCGAGTCGATCCGCAAGTTCCGGGTCCTGACCACCGACTTCACCGAGGCCTCCGGGCACCTGACCCCCAAGTCGAGCATCCGCCGGCAGGTGGTGCTCAAGGACTTCGGCGCCGAGATCGAGGAGCTGTACGCCTGACCGCCCCGGTGTCCTCGACCGCTCTGCCGCCCGCACCCGTGTGGCAGGCTCGAGCCGTGCGCTGGCAGCAGCAGGGCTTCGGGGTGGGTCCGGCCGCCCATCTGCTCGTCCGGGCTGCGGTGATCACACTGTGCGGTCTGACCCAGCTGAGCTTCGACAGCTCCATCGACCGGCTCCGGACCGTGGTCGTCGCCCTGCTCCTGCTCCTGGTCGCCGCGTTGGCCTCCACCCGGCTACCCGGTTCGGTGCCCCGCGTCGTGCAGCCGTTCGCCGAGGTGGTGCCGGCCGCGGCCATCCTCGGCGACCCGACCAGCGCCTACTTCCGGCCCTACCTGCTGGTCCCGATCGCCGTCCTGGCCGTGGTCGCCGGGCTGGTCTGGGCGGTCAGCGCGGCGGTGCTGGCCACCTTGATCCTGACCGGCACGTGCGCGCTGACCTCCTCGCCGTTCCTGACCCAGGCCCAGCAGCAGTCGGCCTACGGCCGGGTGATGATCTGGGGCACCGTCCTGCTGGCGGTGGCCGGTGCGACGTCGTGGTCCGGACGGCCACGGCCGATCACCGCCCTGCCGAGCAGCGACCCGGCCTACGCCGACGCGCACCGGCTGCTGTCCGAGCTGCACGTGGTCGCCCGCCAGCTGAGCCTGGGCCTGGACCCGCAGACGCTGGCCGCGGCCCTGGTCGAGGAGGTCGAGGCGCTGGTCCCGGCGCGCAGCTCGGCGGTGCTGGTGCGCTCCCCCGGCGGCCTGTTCGTGCCGCTCGTCGGGGAGCTGCAGCCGGCCGAGGCCAACGCCGCGGTGCACGACGCCTGGATCACCTCCCAGACCGTCCGGCGAACGGTGCGCGACAAGACGGTGATCGCGGTGCCGGTCCGGATGGGGGTCCGGGTGGTCGCCCTGGTGGTGATCATCCTGCCCCGGGGCCGGGAGGTGCTGCGCGGCTCCACCCTGCAGGCGCTCCAGGAGGCGGTGGACACCTCGGGGCCCAGGCTGGCGGCGGCGATGCTGTTCGACGACATCCGCCAGCTGGCCACCGTGGACGAACGACTCCGGCTGGCCCGGGAGATCCACGACGGCATCGCCCAGGACATGGCCTCGGTCGGCTACCAGCTGGACGACATCGCCGGTGACGCCACCGGCGACGTGGCCGAGCGGATCGCCGAGCTGCGCCGGCACCTGGGCACCATGGTCACCGAGCTGCGGCTGAGCATCTTCGACCTGCGCGCCGGGGTGGACGACGTCGTCGGCCTGGGCACGGCGGTCAGCGAGTACGCCAAGCGGGTCGGCGCGCAGTCCGGGCTGACCGTGAACCTCTCGCTCAACGAGGGCTCGGCCCGGCTGCCGACCGCGGTCGAGGTCGAGCTGCTGAGGATCCTGCAGGAGGCGGTGACGAACGTGCGCCGGCACGCCGAGGCCAGCAACCTGTGGATCGACCTGGACGTCCAGCCGCCATCGGCCCGGCTCCGGGTGGCCGACGACGGCCGAGGCCTGCAGCCGGGCCGGATGGACAGCGTGGGCCTGGTCGGGATGCGGGAGCGGGCCAGCCGGATCGGCGCCACGATGCGGTTGTCGGCCTCCGACCACGGCGGCACCGAGGTCGAGGTGGCGATCGGCCGGGTGCGCTCCGACGACGGCCCGTGACGAGGGACCAGGCCGGCCGGGGCTAGGATCTGGGGCGTTTCGTCTGGTTCGCCGCGACGGGTGGGGACGGCGAGATCAAGGGGAGGCCGGGGATGGGCGACCAACCGTTACGGGTCGTGCTGATCGACGACCATGCGCTGATCCGGGACGGTCTGCGACGGGCGTTCGACCGGGCCGGTGACTTCGAGGTGGTCGGCGAGGCCGGCCGGGCCGACGAGGGCCTGGACCTGATCGAGCGGGTGCTGCCCGACGTGGTGGTGACCGACGTCCGGCTGCCCGACGGCGGCAACGGGATCCAGCTCGCGGCCGGGGTGCGGGCGGCCCACCCCGAGATGGGCATCGTGGTGCTGACCATGCACGCCGGTGACGACCAGCTGTTCGCCGCGCTGGACGCCGGCGCCTCCAGCTTCGTGGCCAAGGACGCGCCGTCCGCGGACGTCGTGGCCGCAGCCCGGCACGCGGCGGCCAACCCGCGCGCGTTCAGCGCCCAGGACCTGGGCGAGGCACTGCAGCGCCGGATGCACGCGCCGGCCGGGCCCAAGCTGTCCGCCCGGGAGCGGGAGGTGCTGGACCTGCTGGTCGAGGGGCTGGCCATCGCCCAGATCGCGCGCCGGCTCTACATCAGCGAGTCGACCTCCAAGACCCACGTCGCCAACATCTACGACAAGCTCGGAGCGGCCAACCGCGCCCAGGCCGTGATGGCCGCCGTCCGGCTGGGGCTGGTCGAGCGGGGCGACTGACCCCCCGGTCCCCCGTTCGCCCGATCATTCCCGGACGGGCTGGCGATCCGGCACGGCGCGGCGCATGGTGGTGTCACCCAACCGTTGCACAATCGTTAGGTTGTGTCGGTATCAACCACCGCTGGGTCGACGGAGGTCGAAGATGAGCCACCGCTTGGCAGCCACGTCGCGTTCGGACCGGGGGCCCGGCCGGCCCGAGGACGAGCGGGCTCCCGGGGGCCCGGAGTCGATCACGCCGGAAGGCTGGTTCCTCCTCCTGCTGCTGATCGTGGCCGGCGTGATGTCCGCGCTGCTGCTGCTGGCCTGAGCAGTCCTGCGCCGCCCGGCCGCGGCCCGGCCGGTTCGAAGCCGGGGCCCGTGCCACCGCTCGCCTAGGCTGTCCCGGTGCCGCGCCGACCCCTACCGCCCGACGCCGTCCTGCCCGTCCTGGTCAGCGTCACCGCCGTGGTGGCCACCTACAGCGTCGTGCGCTACCGGTGGTGGATCGTCGCGGCCTACCTGCTGGTCACTCTGGGGCTGATCGCCGTCCAGCTGTCGGGGCTGCGTCGGTCACCGCTCGCCGGGCCCGCGGGGGGCGCCCGGGCGGCCGGCCCGATGTGGCCGTGGGCCCTCGCGCTGGGGCTGGCCGCGCTCAGCCTGGCGTTCGTGCATCCCTACACCTACCTGATCCCCGCCGAGGCCACCCGGGTGCGCTGGTGCTTCGCCGGCGCCGCACTGGCCGCCGGCGTGCTGCTGCTGGTCGGAGCACGCGCGAACCGGGCTCGGGCGGCGTCGGTGGCCGCCGGCGTCGCGGTGGCCGGCTACCTGGTGGCCGCGGTGCTGCTCGTGCTGGGTGACCCTGCGCCACGGATCGACGTGTGGGTCACCCTGCAGCAGGGCTCGGAGGGCCTGGTGCACGGCGCCAACCTCTACACCCAGCACTGGAGCGACTCCCCGGGCGTGCAGGACGCCTTCACCTACCTGCCGCTGACCGCCGTGCTGGTCGCGCCGGGCCGGCTGCTGGCCGGTGACGTGCGCTGGATGCTCGTGCTGTTCACGCTGCTGGCGGCGCTCGGCCTGGTCCGGCTCGGCCGCCTGGACGGCCGGGCGGCGACCGGGGGCGCCGCCGCCGCCGTGCTGCTGCTGATGCCCGGCACCGCGACCCAGGTCGAGCAGGCCTGGACCGAGCCGCTGCTGCTGGCCGCGCTGGTCGGCTGGGCGTGGGCGATGGCCACCGGACGGCACGGCTGGGCCGTCGTGCTGCTGGCCGTCGGGCTGGCCAGCAAGCAGCACCTGGTGCTGGTGCTGATCGTGCTGGCCTTCTGGCCCAGGTTCGGGCTGCGCCGGGCCGTCGTGGCGGCCGTGCTGGCCGGCGCGGCGATGCTGCCCTGGTTCATCGCCTCCCCGGCGGACTTCCTGCACGACACCGTCACCGTCCTGGTGGGCTTCCAGCCACTGGTCTTCGCCGACACCGTGTACATCGCGGCCATCAACGAGCTCGGCTGGACCCCGCCGTTCATCCTGACCGGCGCGCTGGTGCTGCTGACCCTGGTCTGCGCGGCCTGGGC
This sequence comes from uncultured Actinomycetota bacterium, assembly GCA_963821825.1. Taxonomy (GTDB): domain Bacteria; phylum Actinomycetota; class Actinomycetes; order Actinomycetales; family Kineosporiaceae; genus CAWGFD01. The sequence continues at coordinate 1,921,144 of CAWGFD010000002.1, read as the reverse complement.
GGTGCACCGTCCCGGCACCGACCTGCCCGCCGTGCTGCGCTGGTGCGCGTTGCTCCTGCTGGTCGCCAACCTGGTCAACAAGCAGGCCTTCTACAACCAGTACTGGCTGGTGCTGGCCCTGCTCCTGACCTCCTGCGCGGCGCCCTCCGGGCCGCTGCTGCAGCGCGGACCCGGCCGGGCCGGGGTCAGCTCGGCGGCACCTCGCGACCGGCGAGCAGGTTCTCCAGCCTGACCGCGAGGTCGTCCCAGCGCCAGGCCCGCCCGACCCAGTCCCGCCCGCAGCGGCCGAACCGGGCGGCCAGCTCGCGGTCCAGCAGCAGCTCCGCGCACCGCTGCGCCACCGCGGTCACGTCCCGGCCGTCGACCACGTAGCCGTTCTGCCCGTCCAGCACCGCGTCGGGCGCGCCGCCGGAGTCGCCGGCCACCACCGGTAGCCCGACCGCGGCCGCCTCCAGGTAGCAGATCCCCAGCGCCTCGGGCTCCAGCCCGGCCCGCCGGGTGCGGGTGGGCATCGCGAACACGTCCCCGGCCGCGTAGTAGGCGGGGGTCAGGTCCCACGGCACCCGGCCGGTGACCACCACGTGCTGCTCGAGACCGAGGCGGCCGACCAGACGTTCGATCCGGGGCCGGTCCGGGCCGTCACCGACCAGCAGCAGCGCCGCGCCCGGCACCCGCTGCCGGAGCTGCGGCAGCGCCCGGACCAGGACGTCCTGGCCCTTGCGGGCCACCATCCGGGAGACGCAGACGACCACTGGCCGCCCGGTCAGCCCGAGCCGGGCGCGGACCGCCTGGCCGTTCACCCCGGGGTGGAAGGCCCGGTCGTCCACCCCCGGGGTCAGCCGTCGCATCCGGGCCTGGGCCGGGGCGGACAGCGCCGGGGCGATCCGGGACCGGCAGTACTCCCCCAGGTAGGTCACCGTGTCGGTGCGCTCACCGATCAGCCGGAGCAACCGCCGGGTCGGCGGCAGCCGGGCCCACCACACCTCATGCCCGTGGGTGGTGGCGACCAGGTGCTGGGCGCCGGCCTGCCGCAGCGCGGCGCCCATCAGCGCCAGGGGCGCGGCCGCACCGAACCAGACCTGCGTGCAGCCGTGCCGTCGCGCGGTCTGCACGACGCGCGCGGTGATCGCCGGGGTGGGCAGCATCAACCGTGAGGGGTCGCGCACCACCGGGAAGGCGAGGGTGGCGTCGAAGGCGGCGTCACCGTCCTGGCGAGCGGTGTGCACCACCACCTGGCCGGGCTCCATCCGCCGGGTCATGGCCAGCACGAAGGACTCGATCCCTCCCGTCCGCGGGGGGAAGTCGTTGGTCACCACCAGGGTCCGGGGCACCGGGTCAGCCCCCGCCCGCCAGCTGGACGAGCCGTTGCCGCCACAGCCGGGTGAAGGCGGCCTGGTCGGCGCCCGTCACCGCGGCGAACGCCTCGGCGAGGCCGATGGTCTCGGCCAGCCGGTAGAACCGGGCCGGGGAGGCGGCCCCGTACCGGTCGGCGATCAGGTCCACCGCCACCCAGGCCTGGGCGTAGGCGGGCTGCACCTGCGCCGACGTGGCGTCGAAGGCGGCGTCGGTGGGCAGCGCCGGCGGCGGGCCGTGCGACCGGACCTGGTCCAGCGCAGCCTCGGCGATCGCGACCGGCGCCACGTTCGCGGCGCGGTAGGACACCCAGTCCGCGAACCCCTCCGCCAGCCATGTCGGCGGGGACACCCGCTGGTCGGCCCGGGTCGCGACGTGGGTCAGCTCGTGGCTGAGCACCACCGCCCGGACGTCGGCGCTGAAGGTGGCGAGGCCGTCGGGGTTGAGCACGACCCGGTCGGCGGTGCCGGTGCCGGTGCCGGTGGCCGGTGGCGTCAGCTCGCCGGTGGTGACCGCCGCCAGCTGGGACAGCCCTGCGGTGGACGACCTACCCAGCAGGACCGCCATCTGGTCCAGCGAGGCCGGCAGCAGGACGACGACGGTCCGTGGCCAGGCCGTGCCCCAGACCTGGTCCACCGTCGCCGCGGCCCGGTCCACCGTCGCCGCCAACCCGGCCAGCTGCGAGGCCTCGGCAGCCGCAGCGACCAGCACGCATCGCCGGCTCCGGACCACCCGGATGTCACCGAGGTCCCACAGGTCACGCTCGGTGGAGCCGGCCGCGTCGCTGAGCAGCTGCCAGCCCGCCGCCGTCCGACCCACCGACCAGTACTGGCGGCGGGTGACGTCGCGACCGTCGTCCGCGACCCGGTAGGCCAGCACGGCCTGGACCAGCCAGGTGTGCGCGCCGGTGACCCGGACGTCGCCGACCCGCCAGCGGTAGCCGGCCAGCGGCAGCCGGCGCAGCCGGTCGAAGACCGCCGACTGCTGGGCCCGCAACGCGGTCGAGGAGGCCGCGAGCGGACCGAGCCAGCCGGCCCGGTCCCCCTCGGACAGCGCCGTAGCCCGCCGGTCGAACAGCGCCCGGACCGCGGGGACGACCTCCGCCGGGGAGGGCTGCGCGGCCACGGCGCCCGCCGGGGACGCCGCCGCGGCCAGCGGCGTGGCCGGGCCGCCCGGCGCCGGAGCGGGCGCGCGGCTCTGGCCGGCCGCGGCGGAGGGGACCGAGGAGGACCCGGCGTCCCGGTTCGCGCGCAGGTGTTCAACGGCCGTCACCGACGCGGCGCCCAGGACCACCCCGAGCACCAGACCGACCGCCAGCGCGAACGCCGTCCGCTCCCGGTGGCCGCGCCGTCGCGGCCTGCCGGTCGCGCGCTCGAGCGGGCCGCCCGGACTCCTGGACACCCGGCCCAGGCTAACCGGGTGCTGGCGACGGCGACCCGGCACGCCGCAGCTCACCCGGTGGCGCCCAGCGGTGGGGGCCGGTCCGTGCCGGAGCGGCCCTCGCCCACCGCCTGACCGCCCTGCACCAGCCGCAGGGGCGGCACCAGCCCGTTACCGGCCAGGACGGCGATCGCCGTCCGCTCGGCCTGGTCCAGCTCGGGGCTGACCGGTGAGCCGAGCAGGACGCTCACCACGCAGTCGGAGCAGGCGACGTCCCGGACCGCGCAGGTACCACAGTCGATCAACATGTGACTCCTCGGCGAGCAGGGCGGTCCCGCCGCCCACCGGCTACCTGCCGGCGCCCACGACGCTAGGGGCGGGCACCGACAACCGGCCGGCCTACCGCCGCGCGAGCAGCGCGAGCAGGGCGGCCGAGGAGACCGCTCGAGCCCCGGAGCGCACCACCGCCTCTGCCACCTCGCGGTCGCTGGAGACCACGACCAGCACCCGGCCGCGCGGCTCGGCGCGGACCAGGCGTCGGATCAGCTCGTCCGCGGTGGTCCCGGCCGCGGAGAACAGCACCCGGACCCCGCGCACCCGGCTCGGGCCGCGGGCACCCTCCAGCTCAGCGCCGTCGAAGCAGCAGGTCACCTCGCACCCGGCCCGGGCGATCAGGCCCGCCAGCCCGTCGGTCAGCCGGCGGCGCTGCTCCAGCAGGGGCAGCTCGCCGTAGCCGGTCTTGGTGACGTTGTAGCCGTCGACCACCAGGTGAGCCCGGGGCAGGCGGACCAGCTCGGCCAGCGGGCCGGGGTCGTCGGCGTCCCGGCCCCGGACGTGCCCACGGTCGGAGGGCTGGTATGCCGGCGGCTCGGCCGCGGCCTGCACCGAGTCGGCCGGAGCCAGCTCCAGCACCGGGGGCAGCGCCAGCTCGCGCCGCAGCCCCGCCGCGGACTCGACCAGGGTGTCCAGCAGCAGCCGGGCCCGGACCGTGGCCAGCTGGCTCTCCTGGCGGGCCGCTGCCCGGTCCTGGTCCCGGGCCTGCCCGGCCAGTCGCCGCTCCTGCTCCAGGTCGGCCTCCAGCTGCTGCACCCGGGCCCGCGCGGTGGCCAGCTCGGCCAGGGCCTGGTCGCAGCGCCCCTGGGCCGACCGGGCCCGGCTGCGCTCCCGGTCGGCCTCCGAGCGCAGCCGGCGCTCCTGGCGGCGCACAGCGCCGAGCTCATCGCGGGCCCGGGTCAGCTCGGTGACCAGCCGAGCCGCCTCCTGCTCGGCCCGCCGGGTACGCCCGGCCAGCGCCCGGGCCGCCTCGTCGGCGTGCTGCGCGGCCCGCTGGCCGCCTCGCTCCCGGTTCGCCTGCTGCTGGTCGCGGGCCAGGTCGCCCGCCCGGGTCTGCCAGCCCGGCGGCCTGATCAGCAGCAGCCCCACCAGCAGGTCCTGCGGGTCGACGGTCACCGGCGGGGCTGCGTCCTGCTCGAGCAGGACGGCCAGCTCCGGCAGCGCGTCGCGGAAGGTGTTCGCGACCCGGGCCCGGAACGCCTCGTCGGCGTCCAGGGCGGCGGCCAGGGCGGGGCCGGCGACCTTGGCCCGGCGGTTGGCGGCGAAGGCCTTGACCCGGCGCAGGGCGGGCGGGGTCTGCGGCCCGTCGATCCGGTCCAGTGTCTGGGAGGCCAGCTCGACCAGCCGGTGCCGGACCACGGCCGGCACCTGGGCCGGGCCCAGCTCGAGCTGCGCGCCGTCGTCGTCCATCCCGTCCCTCCCGGCCCGGCGGGCCCCGCCTGCGCGTCGCCGGCCGGGGTGTCGGTGGCGGCCCCTACGGTCGTCTGCGTGAGGACATCCCACCACCCATCCGACGCCGTCTGCGTGCAGGGCACCCTGGACGAGCTCGGCACCCCGCTGTCCCAGGTGACCTTCGTGGTGGTCGACCTGGAGACCACCGGGGGCTCGGCCGCCGAGTGCGGGATCACCGAGGTGGGTGCGGTCAAGGTCCGGGGCGGGGAGGTGCTCGGGGAGTTCCAGACCCTGGTGCACCCGGGGCAGTCGATCCCGGCCTTCATCGCCCTGCTGACCGGGATCAGCGACCCGATGGTGGCCGCCGCACCCCGGCTGGCCAGCGTGCTGCCCGCGTTCCTGGAGTTCAGCGCCGGTTGCGTGCTGGTCGCCCACAACGCCGCGTTCGACATGTCCTTCCTGCGGGCGGCCTGCGAGCGGACCGGCCACCCCTGGCCCCGGCCGACCGTGGTGGACACCGTCCTGCTCGCCCGCCAGCTGCTGCCTCGGGAGGAGGTCCGCGACCACAAGCTGTCCAGCCTCGCCCGGCACTTCGGGTCGCCCACCACGCCGGACCATCGGGCCCTGACCGACGCCCGGGCGACGGTGGACGTACTGCACGCCCTGCTCGGCCGGGTCGGCAACCTCGGGGTGCAGTCGCTGGAGGAGCTGGTCACCTTCACCTCGCGGGTGCGTCCGGCGACCAGGCGCAAGCGACACCTGGCCGAGTCCCTGCCCCAGGCACCGGGGGTCTACCTGTTCAAGGACGACCGCGGCCGGCCGCTGTACGTGGGCACCTCGGTGGACATCCGGGCCAGGGTCCGCAGCTACTTCACCGCCTCCGAGCAGCGCAGCCGGATGGGCGAGATGGTGGCGCTGGCGACCTCCGTGACGCCGGTGGTCTGCGCCACCCCGTTGGAGGCCCAGGTGCGCGAGCTGCGGCTGATCGCCGAGCACGCCCCCAGCTTCAACCGACGGTCCAAGCACCCCGAGCGGGCGGCCTGGGTCGCGCTGACCGAGGAGCCCTTCCCCCGGCTGTCGGTCAGCCGCCGGCCCGGCACGACGGCGGTGCTGGGGCCCTTCCGCGGCGCGGCGCAGGCCCGGCTGGCGATCGCCGCGCTGCACGAGACGTACGCGCTGCGTCAGTGCTCGGGAAGGCTGCCGGCCCGCCCCCGCCCGGGCGCCTCCGCCTGCCTGCTCGCCGACCTGGGCCGGTGCGGTGCCCCGTGCGTCGGCGGCCAGAGCCGCGGCGAGTACGACGGGGTGGTGCACAAGGTCCGGCAGGCGATCGTCGGGGCCAGCTCGGCGGTGGTGAGGGCCTGCCTGGACCGGGCGGCCGCGATGTCCCGCCAGGAGCGGTACGAGGAGGCGGCCGGGCACCGCGACCGGTTGCTGGCCTTCCTGCGCGGCGCCGGCCGCGCCCAGCGGCTGAGCGCGCTGACCGCGATCCCCGAGCTGGTCGCCGCCACCCGCTCCCCCACCGGGGGCTGGGAGCTGGTGCTGGTCCGGCACGGCCGGTTCGCGGGCACCTGGGTCACGGGCCCCCGGGAGGACGCCCGAGCGGCCGCGCAGATGCTGCGGGACAGCGGCGACGTGGTGCTAACGGGGCCCGGCGGCGACCCTGGCCTGCCCGGCGTGGCCGCCCTGCCGGAGGAGACCGAGCTGGTGGCCGCCTGGTTGGAGCAGCCCGGCGTCCGGCTGGTCGACCTCGCCGCGGGGCACGGCTGGTCCTGCCCGGTGGACGGTGCCCTGGGCGCCCGGTTGCGGGTGGACCCGGAGGCCGCGGCCCGCGCCGGCGCCGTCCCCGTGCGGTTCTCGGAGGGACGGTGGCCGATGGTGCCCACCCGCGCTGGGTAGTCTCGGCTGCACCGAGCCGGCGGCCAGCGTCGTCCGGCCCCGAGCCCGGGAGGCCGCGTGATCACCGCCATCGTCCTCGTCGAGACCGCCGTCGACGCCATCGCCGAGACCGCGGAGCGGATCGCCGAGCTCGAGGGGGTCAGCGAGGTCTACTCGGTGACCGGCGACATCGACCTGGTCGCCGTGGTCCGGGTCCGTGCGCACGAGGACCTGGAGGGCGTGATCGCCCGCCAGCTCAGCAAGATCGACGGCGTCCGGGGCACCAAGACCTACCTCGCCTTCCGCGCCTACTCCCGGCACGACCTGGACGCGGCCTTCGCGCTCGGCTTCGACGGCGACTGAGGCCGGCCGCCGGTCAGGCGGCGCTGCGCCCCGGGCCGCCAGACCGCCCCGGCGCCCGACTCAGGCCCGGCTGGCCTGCACCCAGCGGTCCAGCACCTGTGCGGCTGCGCCGCTGTCGACCGAGCGCTCGGCCTCACCCAGCGCCCGACCCAGCCGGCCGGCGAGATCGTGACCGGCAGCGACCGGGCCCGGGTCGAGAGCCACCAGGGCTGCGGAGGCGTTCATCAGCACCGCGTCGCGAACCGGACCGGACCGGCCCTGCAGCACCTCCCGCACCACCGCCGCGTTCTGCCGGGCATCGCCGCCGCGCAACTGGCCCAGGCTCGCCGGCGGCAGCCCGAGCGCGGCCGGCTCCAGCCGGGCCGACACCACCTCCCCGGCGCGCACCTCCCACACCGTCGAGGGCGAGGTGGTGGCCAGCTCGTCCAGTCCGTCGTCGCCTCGGAACACCCAAGCCCGTGCCCCCCGCCGGGCCAGCACACCGGCCATCAGGGGGGCCATCCGGGCGTCGGCCACGCCGACCGCGCTGGCGTCCGGCCGGGCCGGGTTGGTCAGCGGGCCGAGGAAGTTGAACGCGGTGGCCACCCCCAGCTCGGCCCGCACCGCGCCGGCGTGGCGCATCGCGGGGTGGAAGACCTGGGCGAAGCAGAAGGTGATGCCCACCTCCCGAGCCAGCTCGGCCACCCGCGCGGGGGGCAGGTCCAGGCGCACCCCGAGCGCCTCCAGCACGTCGGCCGCCCCGGAGGAGGAGGAGGCCGCCCGGTTGCCGTGCTTGACCACCCGGTGGCCCGCGCCGGCCACGACCAGGGCGGCCATGGTGGAGATGTTGACCGTGTGGTGGCGGTCACCGCCGGTCCCGACGATGTCGACGGTCGGGCCGGGCACCGAGATGGTGACCGCGTGCTCGAGCATCGCCGCCACCAGCCCGTCGAGCTCCTCGACCGTCTCGCCCTTGGCCCGCAGCCCGACCAGGAACCCGGCCAGCCGCGCCGGCGTCGTCTCCCCGGCCATCACCTGGTCCATGGCCCACCGGGCCTGCTCCAGGCTGAGGTCGCGGCCGGCGACCAGACCGGCCAGCAGGGCCGACCAGGACCGGACCGGCGCGCTCACGCCGGCTGCGGGCGGCGAGCCAGGGTGAGCACGGCCTCGACCATGGCGACCGGGTCCAGCGGATGCGGCACCACCAGGTCCGCCCGTGACCAGGTCGCCAGCCAGGCGTCCTGCACCCGCCCGGTCAGCAGCAGGATCGGCGGGCACTGGTAGATCTCGTCCTTGAGCTGCTTGCACAGGCCCATCCCACCCGCCGGTACCGCCTCGCCGTCCAGGATCAGGATGTCCGGCCGGCCAGAGTCCGCCGCGGCCACGACCGCGTCCGGGGTCGCGCACTCGGTCCAGCTCACCCGCACGTCGGGACCCGGCGACCTGCCCACCGCCATCCGGACCTTGGCCCGGGTGGCGGAGTCGTCGCTGTACACCAGCACGGCCACCTCGCGCCCGGGCTCACCGGCGGGCCCGACCTCGGCTGGCACGTTCATCTGGACCCTCCGGGTGCTCGTCTGCCCGTCCGCAGCGGCGCGGCCGGGACCGTGGGCCGATCGTAGCGTCGCGGCCCAGCCGCCCCGGCGACCGCCACGCTCCCTCGGCGACCCCTCCCCCTGATCCCCCCGGGATCCCCCCCGCCCCCCGCCCCCCGCCCCCGTGATCATGGGCTGTTCGTTGCGGCGGGACGCGCGGCACAACGCTCGGCCCATGATCACCGCGGTCGAGGGGGCCGGCGGAGCGCGACGGCGGGACCGGCGCCCCAGATGTGACCTTCTCGGTACCTACCGACGCCGCCCCGCTGAGGCAGCCGCCCCCGGGGTGGGGCAATAATGGCCGCGTGGCGACCGTTAGCGCTGTTGAGGCCCATCCCACCGCCGTGAACCGACCGAACATGGTGCAGGTCGGCACGATCGTGTGGCTGGCCAGCGAGCTCATGTTCTTCGCGGGGCTGTTCGCGATGTACTTCACGATCCGGTCCGTGGTGCCGGGGCTGTGGGCCACCGAGACCAAGTCGCTGGACGTGCCCTACGCCTCGGTCAACACGCTGATCCTGGTGCTCAGCTCGGTGTGGTGCCAGATGGGCGTGTTCGCCGCGGAGCGCTTCCAGCCCCGCTCCCTGGGCGCCTGGTGGACGCCGTACACACGCCAGCACAAGTGGGCCAACTGGGGCATGCGCGAGTGGTACGTCGTCACCTACATCTCCGGTGCGATCTTCATCGCCGGGCAGATCTACGAGTACATGAACCTCTACACCGAGCACCTCACCCTGGCGGCGAACGCCTACGGGTCGGTGTTCTTCATGACCACCGGCTTCCACGGCCTGCACGTGACCGGCGGCCTGATGGCCTTCCTGATGATCATCGGGCGCAGCTTCGTCGTCCGCCGGTTCGGGCACGCGGAGGCGACGAGCGCGATCGTCATCTCCTACTACTGGCACTTCGTGGACGTGGTCTGGATCGCCCTCTTCTACATCATCTACATCCTGAAGTGACCGGTGGCGGCGCAGGCCGCCCGAACCAGACCCAGACGGCTGGCGCCGAACCGGTGCCCACGGCAACAGGAGAGACAACGTGACCGCACTCGCCGCCCACCGGCGCCGTCCCTGGGCGCGGGCCGTGCTCGTGCTCCTCGCCCTGCTCGCCACCGGCGCGGCCTACGCCGCCGCCGTGCCCAAGCAGGCGGACGCCGCGACGACGAGCGTGTCCGACATCGCCGCCGGCAAGAAACTCTTCCTGGCCAACTGCTCCACCTGCCACGGCCTGAACGCCCAGGGCCAGGCCGGCTTCCCGTCCTTGATCGGGGTCGGCGCCGCCGCGGTCGACTTCCAGGTCGGCACCGGGCGGATGCCGCTGGAGCAGTCCAGCCCGCAGGCGCCCGCCCAGCGCACCGTGCTGTTCTCCGACCAGCAGATCAAGCAGATGGCTGCGTACGTGGCCAGCCTGGCTCCCGGGCCGGCGATCCCCACCGCCGCCGACGTCTCCACCGCGGGCGCGGACCCCTCCCGCGGCGCCCTGATCTTCCGCACCAACTGCGCGATGTGCCACAACTACGCCGGTAGGGGTGGCGCGCTGAGCCACGGCAAGTACGCGCCCAACCTCTGGGGCTCCACGCCCACCCACATCTACGAGGCGCTGCTCACCGGCCCGCAGTCGATGCCGGTCTTCAACAACAACACCATCGACCCGCAGAGCAAGCGCGACATCATCGCCTATCTGCAGGGCATCCAGAACGCCCCGAGCCCCGGGGGGTTGTCGCTGGGTTCCATCGGCCCGGTCAGCGAGGGCCTGCTGGCCTGGACGCTGGGCCTGGGTCTGCTGATCGGGTGCGCCGTCTGGCTCGGCGCCAAGGCTTCCTGAGCGAGGGAACGGACACATGAGCACCCACGACGACACCCGACCCGGCAGCGAGCTCACCCAGGCTCAGACCCACGGCGAGCTCGAGCAGTCCTTCGCCAACCCCGGCCTGCCCGCCCACCGTCACCGGATGACCGACGTCGACGAGTCGGCCGCTCGTCGGGCCGAGCGGCAGGTGGCGACCCTGTTCGGGCTGTCCATCATCGGCACCCTGATGGTGCTGGTGAGCTATTACGCGGTGCAGCTGGACTCCAAGCTCGCCTACCCCGACTACGCCCGCCGACTGCTGACCTCGAACATCCTGATCGGCGTCGGCCTGTTCATCGCCCTGTTCGGGATCGGTGCCGGCGCGGTGCACTGGGCCAAGACCCTGATGGTCGACGAGGAGCGGATAGACCTGCGGCACCCGATGCGCGGCAGTGACGCCGAGCGCGCGCAGGCGGTGGCCATCCTCAAGGAGGGCGCCGGGGAGGCCGGGCTGGGCCGCCGCCCGCTGATCCGCAACACCCTGATCGGCGCCCTGGCCATCTTCCCGATCCCCGCGGTGGTCTTCCTGCGCGACACGGGCCCGCTGCCCGGCAACAAGCTGTCCACGACCTTCTGGAAGGCCGGGATCTACCTCACCAAGGACCCGGAGGGCGGCCGGGTGCGCGCCTCGGACCTGTCCATCGGGTCCGTGGTGCACATCATGCCGGAGGGCATCGAGGAGACCTCGGACGTGCTGGAGGAGAAGGCCAAGGCTGCGGTGCTGCTGATCCGCCTGCAGCCCGAGCTGCTCGCTCCGGCGTCGGTGCCCGGCTCGGTCGACGGGATCGTCGCGTACTCCAAGATCTGCACCCACATGGGCTGCCCGATCGCACTGTACGAGCAGACCACCCACCACCTGCTCTGCCCGTGCCACCAGTCCACCTTCGACGTCACGCAGGACTGCAAGGTGGTCTTCGGTCCTGCGGGCCATCCCCTTCCTCAGCTGGCGATCAAGACTGATGCTGACGGATATTTGCTGGCAGCGGCACCGTTCCACGAGGCCGTCGGACCGAGTTTCTGGGAGCGCGGATGAGCAGCATGTCCACCAGCGAGAAGGCCGCCGGTGCCGTCGGCAACTTCATCGACGAGCGGATCGGCGCGAACAAGGCGGTCAAGGAGTTCGCCCGCAAGATCTTCCCCGACCACTGGTCGTTCATGCTCGGCGAGGTGGCCCTCTACAGCTTCATCATCCTGCTGCTCACCGGCACGTTCCTGACCTTCTTCTACACCCCAAGCGTCGGGGAGACGGTCTACGACGGGAACTACATCAACCTCGCCGGGCAGACGGTGTCGGAGGCCTACGCCTCGACGGTGCGGCTGTCCTTCGACGTTCGCGGCGGCCTGTTGATGCGCCAGATCCACCACTGGGCGGCCCTGATCTTCGTCGCCTCGGTCACTGTGCACATGTTCCGGATCTTCTTCACCGGTGCCTTCCGCAAGCCGCGTGAGCTGAACTGGGTCATCGGCTCCATCCTGGCGCTGCTGGCCATCGTCGAGGGCTTCGCCGGCTACTCGCTGCCCGACGACCTGCTCTCCGGCACCGGCCTGCGGATCGCCGAGGCGATCATCCTGTCCATCCCGGTGGTCGGCACCTACATCAGCTTCTTCGTCTTCGGCGGGGAGTTCCCGGGCGACCAGTTCATCCCGCGCCTTTACACCATCCACGTGCTGCTGCTGCCGGCGATCTTCCTGGCCCTGATCGGCGCCCACCTGTTCATGGTCGTCGTGCAGAAGCACACCCAGTACCCCGGTCCGGGCCGCACGAACGACAACGTGGTCGGCTACCCGCTGATGCCGGTGTACATGGCCAAGGCCGGCGGCTTCTTCTTCATCGTCTTCGGGGTCATCTCCCTGCTCGGCGCGCTGTTCACGATCAACCCGATCTGGGCGTACGGACCCTACGACCCCTCCCCGGTCACCGCGGGGTCGCAGCCGGACTGGTACATGGGGTGGCTGGACGGCGCGGTGCGGCTGATGCCCGGCTGGGCCGAGCTGCACTTCCTGGGCTACACGCTGTCGCTGAACATCGTGATCCCGACCTTGATCATGCCGGGTCTGGTGACCACGGCGATGGTGGCCTACCCGTTCATCGAGGCATTCGTCACCGGTGACCGGCGTGAGCACCACCTGCTGGACCGGCCGCGTAACGCCCCGACCCGCACCGGCTTGGGCATGATGGCGATCACCTTCTACACCTTGATGTGGATCAGCGGCGGCAACGACATCATCGCCACTCACCTCTCGCTGTCGATCAACGACATCACCTACAGCCTGCGGCTGCTGGTCTTCGTGCTGCCGCCGCTGGCCTATGTGGTCACCAAGCGGATCTGCCTCGGGCTGCAGCGCAAGGACCGCGAGCTGGCCCTGCACGGCCGGGAGACCGCCCGCCTGTACCGGACCGAGACCGGTGAGTTCTTCGAGCCGCACGAGCCGCTGTCCGACGGCGAGCGCTGGGTGCTCGTGCAGCACCCGAACTACGCGCCACTGACCGCCGGCACCGGCGTGGACAACAACGGGGTCCGGCGTCCGGGCTCACGCAAGGAGAAGTGGCGCCAGCGGCTGTCCCGGTTCTACTTCGAGGACCGCGTGGAGCCGGTCACCCCGGCCGAGCTGGCCGCCGCTCACCACGACCCGCACGGCCATGAGGCCATCGAGTCCGCCTCGGTCGAGCAGGACGCGATCGGCAGCGGGCAGCAGTAGCAGTCCCCGCTCGGCTGCGGGGCCTTGACGCCCAGCGGCGTCGGTCCCACGGCAGAAGGCCTCCCCCGGGCTCCCGGGGGAGGCCTTCTGCCCGTCAGACCGCCTTCTGCCTCAGACCCGGACTGAGCGAGCCTCAGCGAGCCGGAACCGGCATCCCCCAGCTGGGGGCGGCGTCTTCCGGCGCGATGCCTGGCCGCCGTCGACCAGGACCTCGATGGCACACCGGCTTCGATGCCGCCGGAGCTGGGGCGGGCGCCCGCCCCAGCTCCGCGCAGCGCGCGCCGGCGGCCAACGGCAGCGGCCGACCCGGGGAGCCTCTCCCCCGGGTCGGCCGGTGTCGGTAGGGCGCCTCAGCGCCACCAGGTCAGGCCGACTGGCCGGACCACTTCGCGAAGGACATGTTCCACATCGTGTAGCCGTTGCCGGGCTCCAACGGCCGAGGGCTGTTCACGAACCGGACGACGTCGCCCACCTTGGACTGGTGGAAGAGCCACTCCGCGTCCGCCGTGCTCATCCCCGTGCAGCCGTGGCTCACATTCGCCTTCCCCTGCGAGGCCACCGACCACGGCGCGGCGTGCAGGAACTCACCGCTCCAGGTCAGCCGCATGGCCCACTTCACGTTCAGGTTGTAGTACTCCGGGCTGGACCGGTCGATCCCGGTGGTCGCCGCATCCATCTGCACCGACGACTGCCGGGAGATGATCACCTTGATCCCGTTCCGGGTCTGGAAGCCCGGCTTGCCGGTGGTCACCGGGATGACCCTCAGCAGCTTGCCGTTCCTGGTGACGGTCAGCGTGTGCTTGGCCACGTCGACCGTGCTGACCATGGCGCTGCCCACGCTGAACCCGCTGCTGATGTCCTTGGCGCCCCAGACGCCCTTCGCGAGCTCGACCTTCGACAGGTCGCCACTCACCTTCACCGTGCTCCCGCTCTTCCAGAAGCTCTCCGGTCGCCACTCCAGGCGCGAGGAGGAGATCCATCGCCAAGCCCCCTTGGCCGCCGGCGTCGCGGTGACCGTGAGGGCCTTCTCGACCGCCGCCCGGTTGGTGACCTTGTGGGTGAAGTCCACCTCGACCGGCATGCCCACGCCGACCGTCCAGCCGTTACCGGGCACGAGGGATGCGCTGGATGTCTTGGCCGCGGCCGCGGTGGTGAGCACGGCAGAGACCCGCCCACTCGCCCCGGTCCGGCTGGAGCCGGTCGCCGACACCGTGTAAGTGGTTCGGGGGGCCAGGGGCGAGGAGCTCGTCCACCGGGTGCCGTCCGCAGCCAGCTTGCCGGCCAGCGGCTCACCGGCATCGTCAACGACCGTCACCGTGTCGACCCGTCCGCTGCTCGCGGTCACCGTGATGGGGGCGTCCAGCGGGACGGCGGAGGTCTTGTCGGAGGGCGCCACGCTCAGGGACACCGGGACCGGCACCGGGGCGGTGGTGCTGCTGGACGCCGAGGGCGCCGAGGACGCGGGCGACGAAGCGGGTCCGGACGTCACGCCGGACGCCGCCTGGCACCCGCTCACCCCGACCGCGACCAGCATCGCGGCTGCCACCGTGGACCTGCGCACTCCGACGTCCTCTCCTTCGGGCTCGATCTGACACCGGCAAGACGCCCGACGGCGTCCTGAGGTTGTCCGACCGTGCCCACTGTAGACAACGAGTCCGGTGCGCTGATGCGCACCGGACCTGTCGTCGGCGTCCGGAGGACGGACCTGAACCTTCTGATCAGTGCGCGTGCGCCCCGCGGTAGTACTCGAAGACGAAACCGACGGCGGCCAGCGCCGTGACCACCCCGCCGATGTAGAACAGCCACCAGCCGACCGCCAAACCGGCGAAGGCCAGGGCCAGACCACCGGCGACGGGCAGCGGCCACCAGGAGCGCGGCGAGAACGTGCCCAGCTCCCCCGCCCCCTGGTTGATGTTGCCGAACGGGTCGTCCTCGGGGCGGTTGTCGATCCGCCGCGAGGTGATCAGCAGATACAGACCGATGAGGAACGACAGCCCCGCGGTGAGCAGGATCGCCACCACACCGACCGGTTCGTGCCAGCGGGTCACGAAGCCGTAGACGATCCCGATCGGGGTGAAGAAGAACACCCCGGATGAGAAGACCCAGGTCTCGATCTTCATCTGGACGACTTCCCTTCGTCTCGCAGCTCGGGTTCACCGAGCAGGTCGTCCAGCATCGTGCGGTCGGCGGTGGCCGTGGTCACGGCCGCCACCTCGGGGTGGTGCAGGTCGAAGGCCGGCCGCTCCGAGCGGATCCTCGGCAGCGAGGTGAAGTTGTGCCGAGGCGGGGGGCAGGAGGTGGCCCACTCCAGCGCGCCCCCGTAGCCCCAGGGGTCGTCCACCGTCACCTTGGGCGCGGTGCGGGCGGTCTTGTACACGTTGTACAGGAACGGCAGGGTACCGATGCCGAGGATGAAGGCGCCCACCGTGGAGATCTGGTTGTAGAGGGTGAACCCGTCCGAGGGCAGGTAGTCGGCGTACCGGCGTGGCATGCCCTCCACGCCCAGCCAGTGCTGGATCAGGAAGGTGGTGTGGAAGCCGATGAAGGTCATCCAGAAGTGCAGCTTGCCGAGCCGCTCGTCGAGCATCTTGCCGGTGAGCTTGGGCCACCAGAAGTAGAAGCCGGCGAACATCGCGAAGACGACGGTGCCGAAGACCACGTAGTGGAAGTGGGCCACCACGAAGTAGGTGTCGGACAGGTGGAAGTCCAGAGCAGGTGAGCTGAGGATGATGCCGGTCAGCCCGCCGAACAGGAAGGTCACCAGGAAGCCGATCGACCACAGCATCGGGGTCTCGAAGGTCAGCGACCCGCCCCACATGGTGCCGATCCAGTTGAAGAACTTCACCCCGGTGGGCACCGCGATCAGCATCGTCATGAACGCGAAGAACGGCAGCGCGACCTGGCCGGTCACGTACATGTGGTGGGCCCAGACGGTGACCGACAGGCCGGCGATGGCGATGGTGGCGAAGACCAGCCCCTTGTAGCCGAAGACCGGCTTGCGGCTGAACACCGGGAGGATCTCGGTGACGATCCCGAAGAAGGGCAGCGCGATGATGTAGACCTCGGGGTGGCCGAAGAACCAGAACAGGTGCTGCCACAGGATCGGGCCGCCGTTCTCGGCGTCGAACAGGTGGGCACCGAACCGCCGGTCGGCGAACAGGCCCAGCAGCGCCGCGGCGAACGGCGGGAAGGCCATCAGCACCAGCACGCTGGTGACCATCGCGTTCCAGGTGAAGATCGGCATCCGGAACATGGTCATGCCGGGCGCGCGCATGCAGATGATCGTGGTGATGAAGTTGACCGCGCCCAGGATGGTGCCGAACCCGGACAGCGCCAACCCGATCACCGCCAGGTCAGGTCCCAGGCCCGGGCTGAAGGTCTGGTTGGACAGCGGCGCGTACATGAACCAGCCGAAGCCGGCTGCCCCGCCGGGGGTGAAGAAGCCGGAGACCGCCAGCAGGCTGCCCATCAGGTAGAGCCAGTAGGACAGCATGTTCAGCCGGGGGAAGGCGACGTCCGGAGCGCCGATCTGCAACGGCATGATCGCGTTCGTGAAGCCCGCGAACAGCGGCGTCGCGAAGACCAGCAGCATGATCACGCCGTGCATGGTGAAGAACTCGTTGTACTGCTGCTTGTTCTGGAAGACCTGCATGCCGGGGGCGAACAGCTCGGCGCGCATGGTCAGCGCCAGCAGGCCACCGACCAGGAAGAAGAAGAAGGAGGTGATGAAGTAGAGGTTGCCGATCACCTTGTGGTCGGTGGAGGTCAGCCAGCTGACCACCAGCTTGCCCTTGCTGACCGGGGCGCGCTGGACGGTGTACGTGGTGCCCGGCGTGTCACTGACCGCGGTCATCAGTTGTTCCCCTCGCTGCTGTTCGGGACCTGCTTGCTGCGGCCCAGGTTCGGCACGAGCGCGCCGGTCTGGCCGGCGGCCTGCAGCTGCTGCATGTGCTGCTGGTAGGCCTCGGGGGAGACCACCTTGACGTTGAAGAGCATCTCGGAGTGGTACTCACCGCACAGCTCGGCGCACTTGCCCTGGTAGGTGCCCTCGATCTGGGGCACGACCTGGAAGGTGTTGGTGATCCCGGGGATCAGGTCCATCTTGTAGAGGAAGGCGGGGATCCAGAACGAGTGGTTCACGTCCTGGGAGGTCAGGTCGAACTGCACCCGCTCGTTCACCGGCAGGTACAGGGTGGGCAGCGTCTTCTCAGGGGCGGAGGTCCCGTTCAGGCCGGCCTGGACCCCGGTGTCGAAGACGTTGCTGTCCAGGTAGTTGAACGTCCAGGACCACTGCTTGCCGACCACCTGGATGGTCACGTCCGGCTTGGCCGAGGTGCTCGCGATCGCCGCCTGGTCCCGGGCGGTGAAGAAGAACAGGACGCCGATCATCATCAGCGGGACGACCGTGTAGAGGATCTCCAGCGGCAGGTTGTACCGCACCTGCTCGGGCAGGTCGGTCTCGTTCTTGCGCCGCCGGTAGCGGAAGACCGACCACAGGATCAGCCCCCAGACCAGCACCCCGACCGCCAGCGCCGCGATCCAGGAGCCGTTCCACAGGCTCATGATCCGGCCGGTCTGGTTCGTGGTGTCGGGGGTGGACGGCAGCCAACCGTGCTGCACGGTCTGGCTGCAGCCGGAGAGCGCTCCAGCGGCCGCCACGGCACCGCCCAGCACCACGATCCTGCGGGCCAGCACACCTGCGCTGCCACTTCGCTGCTTGGGACGCAAAGTCGGCCTTCCCACTTCCGGCCCGACGCACCGTGGCGCAGGGGCAACCAGTCCGAACACACGCAGGCTACCTCAGGGTCACCGCCCGCAGCCCTTCGGGCGGCCCGGCCCGAGGAGGGGCGCCGGCACCGGTTCGACCGCCTCTGCGCCCCGGTCGCCGGCCGGCTCGACAATGCAGGACCTAGGTCCCGATCGCCGGCTCGCTAGCCTGGGCCGGATGCAGCGCGCCTACCTCGACGCCGCCGCCGTGGCGCCGGTGCTGCCCGCCGCCCGCGAGGTGCACGACGCCGCGCTGCAGGACGGCTGGGCCGACCCCGGGCGCCTGCACCGGGAGGGTCGGACCGCCCGGCGGCTGCTGGACGCCGCCCGCTCCAGCCTGGCCGCCGACCTCGGCGTCGGTGTCCGGGAGGTCTCCTTCACCGCCTCGCACACCACGGCGCTGCACGCGGGCGTGCTCGGCCTGGCTCGGGCCAGGCGCAGGGTGGGTGCGAGGGTGGTGCGCAGCGCCGTCGAGCACTCGGGCGTGCACGCCGCCGCTCGGCAGCTGGCCGCCTGGCCACCGTCGAGCTCCCGCCCAGGCGCGCCCGACGGGGCCGGCCAGCCCGGCGGCACGAACGGCAGCACGAACGGCAGCGACGGACGACAGCGACGGACGGCGTCGTCCCGGTGTCGCGGACCGGGCGGGTGGCCCTGGGCCGGTTGGCCCAGGAGCTGGCCCGGCCGGGGATCGCGCTGGCCTGCCTGCAGGCCGCCAACGCCGAGGTGGGGACCGTGCAACCGGTGCCCGAGGCGCATCAGCTGTGCGCCGCGGCCGGCGTTCCCCTGCTGGTCGACGGCGCCGCGGCCGTGGGCCAGGTGCTCGTGCCGTCCAGCTGGGACGCCCTGGTGGCCTCCGCGCGGGCGTGGGGCAGCCCCGCGGAGACCGGGCTGCTGGTGCTGCGGGCCGGCACCAGGTGGCTCTCGCCCTATCCCGAGCACGACGGCACCGAGCGCACGCCCGACTTCCCGGGCGTGCCGGCCGCGATGGCCGCCGCCGCGGCCCTGCACTGGCTGCTGGCGCGCCGGGCGGAGCAGGACCGGCGCCGGCGCGTCCTGCTGGAGCAGGTCCGCCGGGCGGCGGCGGCGGTGCCGGACGTCGAGGTGGTCGGCGACCCCGAGCACTGCCTGCCGCACGTGCTCACCTTCTCCTGCCTCTTTGTGGACGGGGAGGTGCTCGCCCAGGAGCTGGACGGGCTCGGCCTGGCGGTGGGGTCCGGCTCGGCCTGCACCGCCTCGGACCTGCGGCCGAGCCACGTGCTGGCCGCCATGGGCGTGCTGACCCACGGCAACGTGCGCATCGGGCTGCCCGTGCAGGTGGAGCCGGAGCAGGTCAGCAGGCTGTGCCGAGAGCTCGGGCCGGCTGTCCGCCGGGTACGCGACCGGCTCGGTGCGGTGGACCTGTGACCGGCGACGGCGCACCGCAGCACCCGACACCGGACCTGGTGGTCGACGCCCGCGGGCTGCGCTGCCCGCTGCCGGTGATCCGGCTGGCCGCGGCCGCCCGGGGGCTGCCCGCAGGAGGGCACCTGCTGCTGGTCAGTACCGACCCGGCGGCCGGGCCCGACGTGGCCGCCTGGTGCCGGATGCGCGGGCACACGCTGGTCGAGCAGACCGGCGGGCCGCAGGAGCTGACCAGCAGGGTCAGGCTGGGCTGAGCCCGCGCCCGGGGACGTCGAAGACGGCCGGCAACGGCTGTTCGAGGGCGGCGCGCAGCCGCTGCAGGTACTCGGCGCGACTGATCTCGACCACGCCGAGGGAGGCCAGGTGCTCGGTGCGCCACTGGACGTCCAGCAGAGCGTGCGGCTCCAGCAGGGCGACCAGGGTGACCAGGGCCACCTTGGAGGCGTCGGTGGCGCGGTGGAACATCGACTCCCCCGCGAACAGCCCACCGATGGCCAGCCCGTACAGGCCACCGACCAGCTGCCGGCCGGACCAGACCTCCACCGAGTGCGCCCAGCCCAGCCGGTGCAGCTCCCGGTAGGCGGCCGCGACCTGCGGGGTGATCCACCTCCCGGGCCGGCGACGGTCGGCGCAGCCGTCCAGGACCTCGTCGAAGGCAGTGTCCACGCTGGTGCGGAACGAACGCACCGATCGCCGCAGAGACCGGCTGACGATCAGAGCGCCGACCGGGAGCACCCCGCGGGGGTCGGGCGACCACCATCCGATCGGCCCACGACCGCCCCGGCCCAACCCCATCGGGAACAGCCCGGTGCGGTAGGCCTGGAGCAGGGTGCCCGGCTCCAGGTCCGCGCCGATCCCGACCAGGTCCTCCCCCGGGGCAGCTGCGTCCAGGCTGAACCCGAACCGGCTCGGCGCCGGTTCGAACGGCGTCAGCGCAGCGCCTCCGGCAGGTGCGGGCGGATCGCCTGCGCCGACTGCGGTCCGTAGGCCTCGGCGAGCCGGCTCAGCAGCCCGGCGTCCTGCAGGTCGTACTCCTGGGTGCCGACCCGCTCCAGGACGAGGGTGGCCACCATGCAGCCGAGCTCGGCGCAGTGACGCGGCTCCAGCCCCCAGGCCATCCCGGCCAGGTAGCCGGAGCGGAACGCGTCACCGACGCCGGTCGGGTCCACCTTCGCCAGCTCGGGGGCGGCCTGCACCTCCACCGGGTCCAACCCGCGGCCCTCGACGAGCACGCCCTTCTCGCCGTAGGTGACCACCCGTAGCGCGACCCGGTCCAGCACCTGCTGATCGGTCCAGCCGGTCTTCTGGGAGATCAGGGCGGCCTCGTAGTCGTTGCTGAACAGCACCGCGGCGCCCTCGATCAGGCGGCGGATCCGCGGGCCGTCCGACCAGGCCAGCTGCTGGGAGGGGTCGGCGACGAACGGCAGCGAACGGGCCCGGCACTCCTCGGTGTGGCGCAGCATCGCCTCCGGGTCGTTCGGGCTGACCACGACCAGGTCCAGCGGGGACCGGGCGAGCAGCGGGCCCAGCTCGATCTCGCGCGCCTCGGACATGGCGCCGGCGTAGAAGGAGGCGATCTGGGCGTGGTCGGAGTCGGTGGTGCAGATGAAGCGGGAGGTGTGCGCCAGCTCGCTGGTCCGCACCCCGCTGCAGTCCACCCCGTGCCGTTCGAGCCAGGACCGGTACTCACCGAAGTCCTGGCCGACCGCCCCGACCAGCAGCGGAGACAGCCCCAGGGAGGCCAGACCGAAGCTGATGTTGGCCGCCACCCCGCCGCGGCGGACCTGCAGGTCCTCGACCAGGAACGACAGGGACACCTTCTGGAGCTGCTCGACGACGAGGCTGTCGGCGAAGCGTCCCTCGAAGGTCATCAGGTGGTCGGTCGCGATGGACCCGGTGACAGCGATGCGCACGACGCGCCACCTTACCGGCGGCCCGTCGTGCGCATCGCCACGCCCGACCGGGCCCGGACGGCGCGGGACCGTCCGGGCGAGGGGCTCAGCTGAAGCTGTCGCCGCAGGCGCAGCTGCCCGAGGCGTTCGGGTTGTCGATGGTGAAGCCCTGCTTCTCGATGGTGTCGGCGAAGTCGATCGTGGCGCCGGCGAGGTACGGCGAGCTCATCCGGTCCACGATGACCTCGACGCCGTCGTAGTCCCGGACCAGGTCGCCGTCGAGGAAGCGCTCGTCGAAGTAGAGCTGGTAGATCAGCCCCGAGCAACCTCCGGGCTGCACCGCGACCCGCAGCCGGAGGTCGTCGCGGCCCTCCGCCTCGAGCAGGCCTCGCACCTTCTCCACAGCCACACCGGTCAGCTCGACGCCGTGGGCCTGGGTGGTCTCTTCCTGGACGGTCATGCGCTCATCTCCATAGCGTGCGTGGTGGTGGTGCCGGTCGTCGGCCCGTCCCGGCCGCTCCCTGCTGAGCGCGGCGGGGGACTCTGGCATTCCCGGCGCCGCCCGCCCCGGAGCAGGTCAGCCGACCTGCGCCCGGACCGGTGCTCCAGCCCAGGATAAGCCCGCAGGGCTCGGCGGCGGCTCGCGTGGCACGATCTGAGGGTGGCGACCTTCACCGAACCCTCCGGCACCCCGCTGGCCCTGCTGCTGCTCGGCCGGGACGCGGACCTGGCCAGCGAGCGCGGGGTGGAGTGCCCGGGTGAGCTGCCCACGCCGAGCGCGCCGGACCTGCTGGCCCGTGGCCGGGCAGCCCGGGCGGCGCTGGGTGAGCGCGCGTTCGTGCTGGGCCACCACTACCAGCGCGACGAGGTGATCGACCTCGCCGACGTCACCGGCGACTCCTTCAAGCTGGCCCGGGACGCCGCGGCCCGCCCGCAGGCGGAGTTCATCATCTTCTGCGGCGTGCACTTCATGGCCGAGTCGGCGGACATCCTGACCGGGGACCACCAGCGCGTCGTGCTGCCCGACCTGGCGGCCGGCTGCTCGATGGCCGACATGGCCGGCATCGACCAGGTGGAGGAGGCCTGGGAGAGGCTGGTCGAGGCGGGGGTGGCCGAGGACGTCGTGCCGGTCACCTACATGAACTCCTCGGCCGCGATCAAGGCGTTCACCGGGCGGCACGGCGGCACGGTGTGCACCTCCTCCAACGCCCACGCCGCGCTGGACTGGGCCCTCGCGCAGCGGCCGGCCGGACGGGGCAAGGTGCTCTTCCTGCCCGACCAGCACCTGGGCCGCAACACCGCGGTGCGGCAGCTGGGGCTGAGCCCGGCGGACTGCGTCCTGTACGACCCGCACCGGCCCGACGGCGGGCTGGGCCGACGGCAGCTGCAGGACGCCCGGATGATCCTGTGGCGCGGGCACTGCTCGGTGCACGGGCGGTTCAGCGTTGAGGCGGTCCAGGACGTGCGGGCCCGGGTCCCCGGCGTGCAGGTGCTCGTCCACCCCGAGTGCCGGTCCGAGGTGGTGGCCCAGGCAGACCTGGTGGGCTCCACGGAGTTCATCATCAAGACCCTGGACGCGGCGCCGGCCGGCTCCCGGTGGGCGGTCGGCACCGAGCTGAACCTGGTCCGCCGGCTGGCCCGGGCGCACCCTGACAAGCAGGTCGTCTTCCTGGACCGGACGGTCTGCTACTGCTCGACGATGAACCGGATCGACCTGCCGCACCTGGTCTGGGCCATGGAGCAGCTGCTCGCCGGCCGGACCGTGAACCAGATCGTGGTCGACCCGCAGGTGGCCCGCTGGGCCCGGGTGGCGCTGGACCAGATGCTGGCGCTGCCCGGGGTGGGCAGCACCCGCTGAGCGGGCCGGCCGCTCAGCGGGTGCTGAGTGGCCGCCGGTGCCTGGCGTCAGCCGGCGCTGCGCGCCAGACCGGCCAGCAGCAGCGTCTCGGCCAGGCACGCCCGCTCGAACTCGGCCAGGTGCAGCGACTCGTCGGCGCCGTGTGCCCGGGAGTCCGGGTCCTCCACGCCGGTGACCAGCACGGTGGCCGAGGGGTAGGTCTGGATCAGGTCGGCGATGAACGGGATCGAGCCGCCCATCCCCATCGGCACCGGCGGCACGCCCCACGCGGCGGCCATCGCCCAGCGCGCGACGTCGTAGACCGGGCCGTCGACGTCCGCGGCGAACGGCTGCCCGAGCTCGCCGGGCTCCACCTCGACCCGGGCTCCGAACGGCGCCTGCGCGCCCAGGTGCTCGCGCAGCGCCCGCAGCGCCGTCGCCGGGTCCTGCCCCGGCGCGAGCCGCATCGACAGCTTGGCCCGGACCCGGGGCTGCAGGGTGTTGGAGGAGCGTTCGATGCTGGGAGCGTCCAGCCCGACCACGGTGATCGAGGGTTGGCGCCACAGCCGGCTGGCCACCGAACCGGAGCCGAGCAGCTGGACGCCGTCCAGGACGCCGGCGTCGGCCCGGAAGTCGGCCTCGTCGTAGTCGACGTCGGTGGAGCCGGTGACCAGGCCCGGGACGGCGACCCGGCCGGACTCCTCCCAGAGCGTGCCCAGCAGCCGGACCATGGCCGTCATCGCATCCGGCGCGACGCCCCCGAACAGCCCCGAGTGCACCGCGTGGTCCAGGGTGGCCACCTCGACCACGCAGTCGACCAGGCCGCGCAGGCTGGTGGTCAGCGCGGGCACCCCCACCTTCCAGTTGCTGGAGTCCGCGACCACGATCACGTCAGCGGCCAGCCGCTCGCGCTGCTCGGCCAGGAAGGTGGCGAAGGTCGGCGACCCGACCTCCTCCTCCCCCTCCACGAACACGCTGACCCCGACCCCGAGCTGGTCGGCCAGCGCCCGCAGGGCCGTGACGTGCACCATCACCCCGGCCTTGTCGTCGGCGGCGCCACGCCCGAACAGCCGACCCTGGCGCTCGGTCGGCTCGAACGGCGGGCTGTGCCAGGCGCCGTCCTCCCCCGGCGGCTGGACGTCGTGGTGGGCGTACAGCAGGACGGTCGGCGCGCCCTCCGGTGCCGGCCGACGGGCGATCACCGCCGGCGCGCCGGCCGGTGGGCCCTGCACCCGCAGGATCTCCACCTCCGGCATCCCGGCACCGCGCAGCAGCCCGGCGACCAGCTCCGCGCTGGCCTCCAGGTGGGCGGCGTCGAACGCTGCGGCGGACACGCTGGGCACCCGGACCAGGTCCTGCAGGTCGCGGGTGGTGGCCGGCATCAGCTCCGCGACCCGCGCCCGAAGCGCTTCGACGTCGACGGAGGAGGGGCTGTACGCATCGCTCATCCCCCGAACCTATGCCGGGACGGGAAGCCGTTCGGATCGCGGTGCACCGGGAGCCGACCCGACGACGTAGTCTGAGGGCGTGTTCGGACGCTCCAAGGATGACCAGGCGACGGCGCCGGCCCCGGTGACACCGGAGGACCGGCTCGGCGGCAAGGGACGCCCGACCCCGCGACGGCGCGAGGCCGAGCAGCGCAACCGCCGGCCCGTGGTGATGAGCGCCCAGCAGTCGGCGCTGTCCAAGAACGCCACCAAGGAGGAGAAGAAGGCCTACCGGGCCGCGCGCCGGCAGGCCATGGCCGAGGCCCGTGGCCGGACCCGGCAGGCGATGATGACCGGGGACGACCGGCACCTGCCGGCCCGGGACCAGGGCCCGACCCGGCGCTTCGTGCGCGACTACGTGGACTCCCGGCGCAACCTGGGCGAGTACTTCCTGCCGGTGGCCCTGGTGCTGCTGGTGCTGACCATCACCGGGATCCCCCTGCTGCAGCTGCTCAGCACGGTGGTGCTGTACGTCTTCGTGCTGGCCGTCGCGGTGGACGCGTTCCTGCTGCGACGCCGGATCAACCGGGAGGTCGAGGCCAGGTTCGGCGGCCGGGCCACCAGCGGCTCGGCGACCTACGGAATGCTGCGCTCGCTGCAGATGCGCCGGACGAGGATGCCCAAGCCGCAGGTCGGCCGCGGCCAGCGGCCACGCTGAGCGCCGGCGTCGCCGCCGGGACGACCCGGCTCGTGGCCGGTGCCGCCCGGCCCTAGCCTGCCAGGCATGGACTATCGCTATCTCGGTAACAGTGGTCTCAAGGTCGCAGAGATCACCTACGGCAACTGGCTCACCCACGGCTCCCAGGTGGAGAACGAGGCCGCGACGGCCTGCGTGCGAGCCGCCCTCGACGTCGGCATCACCACCTTCGACACCGCCGACGCCTACGCGAACACCAAGGCCGAGGAGGTCCTCGGCCAGGCGCTGGAGGGCCAGCGCCGGGAGTCGCTGGAGATCTTCACCAAGGTCTACTTCCCGACCGGCCCCAAGGGCCCGAACGACTCCGGGCTGTCCCGCAAGCACATCCGGGACTCCATCGAGGGGTCCCTGCGCCGGCTGAGGACCGACTACGTGGACCTGTACCAGGCCCACCGCTTCGACGGGGAGACCCCGCTGGAGGAGACGATGCAGGCCTTCGCCGACGTCGTCCGGGCCGGCAAGGCGCTCTACATCGGGGTCAGCGAGTGGACCGCGGACCAGCTGCGGGCCGCGCACTCCCTGGCCCAGGAGCTTCACGTACCGCTGGTGTCCAACCAGCCGCAGTACTCGATGCTCTGGCGGGTGATCGAGGGCGAGGTGGTGCCGACCAGCCGCGAGCTCGGCATCTCCCAGGTGGTCTGGTCCCCGATCGCCCAGGGGGTGCTGACCGGCAAGTACAAGCCGGGCCAGGAGCCGCCGGCCGGTTCCCGGGCCACGGACGAGAAGGGCGGCGCCGACATGATCTCCCGGTTCATGAACGACACCGTCCTGGAACGGGTGCAGGCCCTGGCCCCGGTCGCCGACGAGCTCGGGGTCAGCATGGCCACCCTGGCCGTGGCCTGGGTGCTGCAGAACGACAACGTGGCCACCGCGCTGGTCGGGGCCTCCCGGCCGGAGCAGGTGACCGAGAACGCCAAGGCGAGCGGGCTGAAGATCCCCGACGAGGCGATGGCCCGGATCGACGAGGCGCTGGGTGACGTGGTAGAGCGCGACCCGGCCAAGACGGCCCAGAACGCGCCCCAGGGCCGCCCGAGCTGACCTCGGCTAACCGCCGATGAGCCTGTAACCGCCGATGAGCCTGCGGCCGGTCACCGGACCGGCCGCAGGCTCATCGGCCCGTACACCTCACGGTCGCCCTCGAACAGGGTGACCTGCTCGACGCCCCGGGTGAGCAGCTCGGGGTAGGTCTCACCGACCCAGGTCTCGGCGTCGGCCTGGCTCGGGAACTCCTCGGCCAGCTCGGGCAGCGGGACCTGCGCCCCGGTGGCCGACTCGAAGCGCCACGTCCACATGTCCATCCGCCCACCGTAGGGCCGCAGGCGCTCCCGGGCCGCTCGCTAGGCTCTGCGGCGTGGTGGACGAGGTGGCTCAGCAGGCCGAGGACCAGCCGGCGACCGGTGACGGCGGCCCGCTTGACCTGGAGGCCCTCGGTGAGGGCGTCGAAGGGCTGGACCTGGGGGTGGTGGCCGCCGCGGAGCAGCGGCTGGCCGCCCGGTACGGGTCCTCGCTGGGCCGGTTGGCCGACCTGGCCGCCTGGTGGGCCGCCACCCGCGGCGAGGTGGCGGCCCCGCTGCCCCGCCGGATCACCCAGATCGGACTGCCCGACCCGGCCGTCGCCGACCAGGGCCGCGGCGCCGAGGCGGTACGGCAGGCGATCGCCATCGCGGTGGACGAGGTGGACCGCGCGGTCGACGCCGGGACCGACCTGTTCCTGCTCACCGTCGAGGACGACCGCGGCACCAGCGCGCTGGCCGGGGTGCTGATGGGCCTGGACCCGGTGGAGCTGCACGGCTGGCCGGTGCCCGGCCCGGACGGGTCGGTCGACGACACCGGCTGGGCGCAGCGGGTGGCGACGGCGCGCGAGGACATGGCCCCGGTCCGCGGGCTGCGCGGCCGGCCGATGGAGCTCCTGGAGGGCCTGGGCAGCCCGGCGCTGGCCACCGCCACCGCGGTGTGCGTGGCTGCCGCGGCCCGCCGGACCGCGGTCCTGGTGGACGGGCGGTCGGCCACGGTGGCCGCGCTGCTGGCCCGGCGCTGCGCGCGCCCGGCGCGGACCTGGTGGAAGGCCACCCAGGACTCCCCGGACCGGCTGCACCGCCGGGCGCTGGAGAGCCTGCAGCTGGAGCCGCTGCTGAAGCTGGACCTCACCGCGCAGAACGGCTTCGGCGCGCAGCTGGCGCTGCCGCTGCTGCGGCGGGCCGCCCAGCTGCTCGCCGACGTCTGACAGCGCCGTCCGGGCCCCGGGCGCCGAGCCGAGCCGTCAGGGGGTCCGGGCGGACGGCGTGACGAACGGGGGGCGGACCACCCGGCTGCGGATCGCCCGGCCGCGCACGTCCACGACCACCTCCGCGCCGTCGGCCACCGAGGCGTCGAGCAGGGCCAGCGCGATCCCCTGCTGCAGGGTCGGGGAGAACGTGCCGGAGGTGGTGCGGCCGATCACCTCTGCCGGACGGGCGTCCTCGCCCACCGCCCGCACGTCCATCCCGGCCCGCGGGATGCCCCGTTCGGTGGCCAGCAGCCCGCGTGCGGTCCGGCTGGGGCCTCGGCCCCGCTCCTCGAGGAGCACCTCCCGCCCCCAGAAGGTCGGCTTGTCCCAGCCCACCGCCCAGCCGAGCCGGGCCTGGACCGGTGTGATGTCGGGGCCGAGCTCGTGTCCGTGCAGGGCGTAGCCCATCTCGGTGCGCAGGGTGTCCCGGGCGCCGAGCCCGCAGGGCAGGCCACCGCGCTCCTGCACCGCCGTCAGCAGCTCCTCCCACAGCTCGAGCACGACCGGGCCCCGGGGCAGCAGCTCATATCCCCGCTCGCCGGTGTACCCGGTGCGGCAGACCGTGACCTGACCGCCCCGCCAGGTCGCGTCCACGAAGGCCAGGTAGGGGTGGCCGTGCGGCAGGCCCAGCGACTCCAGCACCGGGTCGGCGAGCGGGCCCTGCACGGCCAGCACCCCCACCTCCTCGTGCAGGTCCTCGACCGACACCGACGCCGGGGCGTCGGCCCGCAGCAGCGCCGCGACCCGGGCGCTGTTCGCGGCGTTCGGCACCAGCAGGACCTCGCGCGGGCCGCGCAGGTAGGCGAACAGGTCGTCGACGACGCCGCCGGTCGCCTCGTCACAGCACAGCGTGTACTGGGCCCGGCCGGGCCCGATCCTGGCCAGGCTGTTGGTCAGGCAGGTGTCCAGGTAGTCCACAGCGCCGTCGCCGGTCACCGACAGGGTGCCCAGGTGGCTGACGTCGAACAGCCCGACCCGCTCCCGGACGGCGGCGTGCTCGCGCAGCACGCCCCCACCCGGGTACTCGATCGGCATCTGCCAGCCGCCGAAGTCGGCCATCCTGGCGCCGAGCTCCAGGTGCCGCTCGTACAGGGCGGTGCGCCGGGAGCCGGTGGGCTGGGTGTCGGTCATCGGGGTCCCTCCTGCGGAGCGGGCTGCACCAGGCGAACCTAGTGCCCGCCCGGCGCGTTCGGGTCGATGGCCCCGCGCCCCCCGTCTAGGCTGCGCCGGTGCCCAACCTGAAGCTCACCACGTCCGCGCCGGCCACCGTGGCCGGCGACGCGCTCGTCCTGGGGGTGGCCGCCGCCCAGCGCGGTCCCCAGCTGCTGGGCGGGCAGGCGCTGCCCGCGGAGCTGCGTCGAGCGGTGACCGGGGCGCTGAAGGGCCTGGGCGTGGACGGGTCGGTGGACCAGGTGGTGCGGTTGCCCTCCGGTGGCCTGGCCAAGGCGGGCGTTCTGGCCCTGGTCGGGGTCGGGCCGGCGGCCACGGCCGGTGAGCCGGAGGCACTGCGCCGGGCGGCCGGCAGCGCCACCCGGTCGTTGGCGGGGCTGCGCACGGTGGTGCTCGCGCTGCCAGCGGACGAGCCGGACGCCGCGGCCGCGGTCGCAGAGGGCGCGCTGCTGGGCGGCTACGCCTTCCGGCGCTACCGCAACGGAGGCACCGAGCCGGTCCGCCAGGTGGTGGTGGTGACGGC
The DNA here is from genome assembly GCA_963821825.1 of uncultured Actinomycetota bacterium. Lineage (GTDB taxonomy): Bacteria > Actinomycetota > Actinomycetes > Actinomycetales > Kineosporiaceae > CAWGFD01. The sequence continues at coordinate 1,892,286 of CAWGFD010000002.1, read as the reverse complement.
CGCCGGCCGGGGCGCCGCCGGGCGCTTGCTGACCCGGCGGGCCGAGGCACTGGCCGGTGCGGTGCACCTGACCCGGGACCTGGTGAACACCCCGCCGGTCGACCTGTACCCGTCGGCGTTCGCCGACCAGGCCATCTCGGCGGTGGCCGACCTGCCGGTGAAGGTGACCGTGCTCGACGAGCGGAAGCTGGCCAAGGGCGGCTACGGCGGGCTGATCGCGGTGGGCATGGGCTCGGCCCGGCCACCGCGGCTGGTCACCGTGCAGTACGCGCCGAAGAACGCCGCCCGGCACGTCGCCCTGGTGGGCAAGGGCATCACCTTCGACTCCGGCGGCCTGTCGATCAAGCCCGCGGGCGCGATGGAGACGATGAAGAGCGACATGGCCGGGGCGGCGGCGGTGCTGGCCACGGTGCGCGCCGCGGCGCAGCTGGAGCTGCCGGTGAAGGTCACCGGGTACCTGGCCCTGGCCGAGAACATGCCCTCCGGCAGCGCGCAACGTCCCTCGGACGTGATCACGATCCGCGGCGGGCGCACGGTCGAGGTGCTGAACACCGACGCCGAGGGACGGCTCGTGCTGGCCGACGCCCTGGTCGCCGCGAGCGAGACCGGCCCGGACCTGATCGTCGACATCGCGACCCTGACCGGCGCCCAGATGGTGGCCCTGGGCAACCGGACCAGCGCGGTGATGTCCAACGACGAGGCGTTCCAGGCCCGGCTGCACCGGCTCGCCGGTCAGGTCGGTGAGGCGTTCTGGCCGATGCCGCTGCCCTCCGAGCTCCGGTCCAGCCTCGACTCCCCGGTGGCGGACATCGCGAACATCGGCGACCGGTACGGCGGGATGCTGGTCGCCGGGCTGTTCCTGAAGGAGTTCCTGACCCCGCTGCCCGGAGCACCGGCCGCCGAGCAGGCCACTGCCTGGGCGCACCTGGACATCGCGGGGCCCTCCTTCAACAGCGGTTCGCCCTGGGGGTACACCCCGGTCGGTGGCACCGGCACCGGGGTCCGCCTGATGCTGGCCCTGCTGGAGGAGGAGGGCGCGGCTTAGCCCGGCTTAGCCCGGCTTAGCCAGAGGCCGGGTTCGTGCGGGGCTGAGGGATGCCGCCGGCGTGGCGCGTCCACGATCTGGTGACGGTCGGTGTTGTCACTACGCCGGACGGGTGACAGGTTCTGACCCGCTCAAGATCGCTGCGGGAAAGGGCGAGGCATCAGTCAGGAGCGTGCAGCACGCTCGACCGACCGCCCTCATCACCCACAGGAGTCCTCCGATGAACCGCATGGCCCAGCGCCCGGCCCACGTCCGCCGCCTCGTCGCCAGCGTCACTGCTGCGCTCGCCCTGTCCTTCTTCGGGGGTGCCGCCGCCCAGCTGGTGCACGTGGACCACGCGGCGGGCCACATCACCGCCGAGAAGTGGCCCCGCGCAAAGTCGCTGGTCGGCTGATCCAGCGGCGCCTCCAGGGGGCACCGCATCACCGCAAGGCGGCGCAGCCGCCACACCGGAGCACGCCAGGAGGGCGACCCCGACCCGGGGTCGCCCTCCGTCGCGCGTGCGCCCGACGGCGCCACCCCGGGTGATGCTCAGTCCGTCGGGGCGTTCCTGCGTCGAGCGTTGAAGTCCCGCATCCGCTGCGGGTAACCCACCAGCTGCACGTCGTAGACCGGGACGGCCAGCTCCACGGCCAGCTCGCGGACCAGCTCGGGCCGCGGGGCCCGGCGCCGCGTCCACTCCCCGTCCGCCGCGACCAGCAGGACGGTTGGCGGCAGGAACGCGGTCGGGGGCTCCACGAAGGCCTCCACGCCGCGCCGGCTCGCCACGAAGTCCCGCAGGTGCCCGCGGGCCTCGTCCAGCTCCTCCTGCTGCCGGTTGCGTCGCCTCGCCCGTCGTCGCCAGCTCGTCGGCCCCTGCCACATGCCGCCATTGTCCTCGCCGACGCCCCCGGTGGCCCGCCGCCGACCTGTCGGTGCGCGCCCCGCCCGCCCCGCCCGGCTCGCCCCGCCCGACAGCACCTCGGCAACAGTGACAGGATGACGGCTGCGTCAACCGTCCGCCGCCTCGCGAAGGAGCGTCCCGTGCACCGCCGTCGTCCGGGCACCTGCAACGGGCAGGTGCGTGCGAGGTCGGTAGCCTGCAGGACCAGCCAGCCGTTCTCGTCCCGCTCGCGCGCGCCCGGGTCGCCACGGTGACAGCCTGACCCGACCACCCACCAGACTCGATCCACCAGTCCCTCCCCCACCGGGAGGACGAAGCGATGAAGGAGAGCGGAGAGCAGATGTCGGACTCCGTGCAGATGCCGGCCCTGGGCGAGAGCGTCACCGAGGGAACGGTCACCCGCTGGCTCAAGCAGGTCGGTGACCACGTCGAGGTGGACGAGCCGCTGCTGGAGGTGTCCACCGACAAGGTCGACACCGAGATCCCCTCCCCCGTCTCCGGAGTGCTGGAGCAGATCCTGGTCGGTGAGGACGAGACCGTTGAGGTGGGCGCGGACCTGGCCCGGATCGGGTCCGGCGAGGGAGGCGACAGCCAGGGCTCCTCCGACGCCTCGGCGGGCCAGGACGAGCAGGCCGGCGGCCAGCAGAGCTCGGCTGAGCCGCAGTCGCCGGAGCAGGACCTCGGTGGCGAGCAGCCCTCCACCGAGGCCGACTCCGAGCAGCAGGCCCCCGAGCCTGCCCCGGTGGCCGACGAGGACGGCGGCTCATCGCAGGGGTCGGGTTCGGGCTCCGGCACCACCGTGCAGATGCCCGCCCTGGGCGAGAGCGTCACGGAGGGCACCGTCACCCGCTGGCTGAAGCAGGTCGGTGACCAGGTGGAGGCGGACGAGCCGCTGCTGGAGGTGTCCACCGACAAGGTCGACACCGAGATCCCCTCCCCGGTCGCCGGAACCGTGCAGCAGATCCTGGTCGGTGAGGACGAGACCGTGGCGGTCGGTGCCGACCTCGCGGTGATCGGCGACGGCGCCGCGCAGAGCGGCTCGCCGACGCCGGCCGATAGCCGACCCGCTGAGCAGAGCGACAGCCGGCCGGCGCAGGCCGGGACCGGCGCACAGGCCGAGCCGTCCAGCCGGCCGAGCGCCGAACCGCAGGACGACACGCAGGACAAGGGGGCCCAGGACAAGGGGGCCCAGGACGAGGCCGCCGCGCCGGCCTCGGGTGGACCGAGCGCGGAGCAGCCGCCGACCGTCGAGCGCAGCAGCCGCACCGACGGCGACGAGGGCACCTACGTGACCCCGCTGGTCCGTCGGCTGGCCGCCCAGCACGGCGTGGACCTGGCCTCGCTGACCGGTACCGGGGTGGGCGGCCGAATCCGTAAGCAGGATGTGCTGGACGCCGCCGAACAGGCCAAGCAGGCCAAGCAGGCGCCGGCCGAGCGTGCGGCCGCCGCCCCGGCCTCCGGGTCGGCGTCCGCGCCGGCCGCGAGCCAGGGTCCCTCGCGGACGCCCGCGCAGGTCTCGGCCAAGCGGGGTACCACCGAGAAGATGTCCCGGCTGCGCAAGGTGATCGCCCAGCGGATGGTCGAGTCGCTGCAGGTCTCGGCCCAGCTGACCTCCGTGGTGGAGGTCGACGTGACCCGGATCGCGGCGCTGCGCGCCCGCGCCAAGGCCGACTTCGAGGCCCGGGAGGGGACGAAGCTGTCGTTCATGCCGTTCTTCGCCCTCGCGGCGGTGGAGGCGCTCAAGCAGTTCCCCAACGTGAACGCCAGCATCGAGGGCGACCAGATCGTCTACCACGCCGAGGAGAACCTGGGCATCGCGGTGGACACCGAGAAGGGCCTGATCGTGCCGGTGATCCGTGCGGCGGGTGACCTGAACATCGCCGGCCTGGCCCGCAAGATCGCCGACCTGGCCTCCCGGACGCGCAGCAACCGGATCACCCCGGACGAGCTGGGCGGCGGTACGTTCACGCTGACCAACACCGGCAGCCGGGGTGCCCTGTTCGACACCCCGATCATCAACCAGCCGCAGGTGGCGATCCTCGGCACCGGCGCGGTGGTGAAGCGCCCGATGGTGGTCGCCGACGGGGACGGCAACGAGGCGATCTCGGTCCGGTCGATGATGTACCTGGCGATGTCCTACGACCACCGGCTCGTCGACGGCGCCGACGCGGCCCGCTTCCTCTCGGCGATGAAGGCGCGGCTGGAGGAGGGCGCGTTCGACGCCGACCTGGGCGTCTGAGCCAGACCCACCGCACTGACACGGTCCTGCCCCCGGCCCCGGGGGCAGGACCGTGGTGGTTGTGGGGCCGGCGCGAGCCGGCCCCCGGCGGGCGGACGGGCGTCCGCGCCGGGAGGATGACGGTGTGAAGATCGTCATCAGCGGCTCCAGCGGATTCATCGGCACCCACCTGGTCACCCGGTTGCAGGCCTCCGGTCACGACGTCCTCCGGCTGGTCCGGCGAAGCCCACGCGGCCCCGGTGAGGTTCCCTGGGACCCTGCCGCCGGCGAGCTGGACGCTGCCCGGCTGCAGGGTGTGGACGCGGCGATCAACCTGGCCGGGGCCGGGGTGGGGGACAAGCGGTGGACCGATGAGTACAAGCAGCTGCTGCGCTCCTCGCGGGTCGACTCCACCGCTCTGCTCTCCCGCACCCTGGCCACGCTGGAGCCCCGGCCGTCGGTCCTGCTCTCCGGATCGGCCATCGGGTTCTACGGCGACCGGGGCGAGGAGGAGCTGACCGAGGCCTCGGCACGCGGTGAGGGCTTCTTCCCCGACCTGGTGCAGGAGTGGGAGGCGGCGGCCGACCCGGCCCGCAGCGCAGGCATCACGGTCGCCACCTTGCGCACCGGCCTGGTGATGGGGCCCGGCGGAGGCATGCTCGCCCGGCTGCTGCCGCTGCTGAAGCTCGGGCTGGGCGGCCCGCTCGGCTCGGGCCGGCAGTGGTGGAGCTGGATCTCCCTGCCCGACGAGCTCGCGGCGATCGAGCACCTGCTCACCGCCGGCCTGGACGGCCCGGTCAACCTGACCGCCCCGCAGCCCGATCGCCAGAAGGCGGTGGTCGAGGCGCTCGCCCACCGGCTCGCCCGCCCGGCGTTCGTGCCCGCCCCTGCGCTGGCGCTGCGGCTGGTGCTCGGCGAGTTCAGCTCCGACGTGCTCTCCAGCCAGCGGGTGCTGCCGACCCGGCTGCAAGCCGATGACGGTTTCCGTTTCACCCACCCGGACGTGGCCTCCGTCGCCGGCTACGTCGCCGAGGGCAGCTGACCACCGGGCGGGGACGCTCACCCCGCCAGCACCTCCCGGACCCGCCAGCCGGCGGCGGTCTGCACCAGCCGGACCCGGACGGTGCTGGACCGGCTCTGCGGCACGGTGGCCGCGACAGCGGGGCCGGGTGACGCCCGGGCCGGCGCTGAGCCGGCCGACCCGGTGGCGAGGACCTGACGGTAGGCGTCGGTGCGGCTGGCCACCCGCACGAGGGCGCTGCCGGGGCCCTGCTGCAAGGTGCTGACCTGCTGCAGCTGGATCCGTAGGTCGGCCACCTGCAGGCCGGCGTCCCGCAGCTGTTCGATCAGCTGGTCGTCGGCGCGCCAGGCCGCCGAGCCGGGCTCGTCGACCCCGTCCAGCAGACGGGTGTCGCCGGCAGTGATCGCCTGCGCCCGGCGGACGGTCAGGGCGCGCAGCACCGAGGCGAACGGGTCCTCCCCCACGGCGCCGGAGGCGGTCGGAGCCACGGTGGTGCCGGCGTCCTGCCCCGCGGCGCCGGAGGCGTTCGGGGCCGCCGCGGCGACGGCGGCCGGCGCCTGACCCTGACCATCGTGCGGGGGCAGCAGCAACCAGCCGAGCAGCGCGACGAGCCCCACGACCAGGGCACCGACCACCCCACCGGCCAGGGCCCGCCGCGGCCGGCGGCCGGCGGGCCGACCGGCCCGACGCGTCGGTCGGACGCGCCCGGTCGCTCCCGCCGGTCCCGCGCCTGCTGAGCTCCGGAGCTCGGCCGGCAGCGGCCCGGCGTCCGCGACCGACGGCATCGACCCGCCGGCCGCCACTCGGATCGGCTCCGCCTGGCCGCACGACCACACGGACGCCGCCAGGTCGCCGGGGCCCGGGCGTTCGTCGGGGTCGGCAGCGAGCGCCGGCAGCAGCGCCGCGACCAGCCGCTCCCGCACCGACGGCGCGTCCAGCGGGGCGCCGGACTCCGGACTCCGGCGAACCGGACGGTCCAGCGGCCCGGGCGCCGCTCCGGTGAGCGCGTACCAGGCAACCGCGGCCAGCGCCCGAACGTCGCCCGCCGGGCCGGGACCCGGCTGGTCCGGGTCCGCGAACCCCGGCGTCCCGCCGCCTGGCCCGCTCGCGCCAAGGGCCTGGGCCAGGCCCAGGTCGGCCAGGAACGGTTTGCCGGTGGCGTCGAGCAGCACGTTGCCCGGCGCGACGTCGGCGTGGGTGAGGCCGCCGCGGTGCAGGTCGGCCAGGCACTGCGCGAGCGGCACCAGCAGGGTGATCACCTCGCCGGGCGGCAACGGGCCCCGGCGCCGGACCAGGTCGGCCAGGCTGCCGCCGGCCATCAGCGGCATCTCCAGCGCGACGCCGCCGCCGGGTAGCGGGGGGCGGCCGAGCAACGGCACCAGGTGCGGGTGCCGGCAGCCGACCAGGAAGGCGAGCTCGCGCTCCAGCCGCTCCCGGGCCGCCGGCCCGCGGGGACCGTGCCGGGCGATCTTCACCGCGACCTCGGTGCCGTCGCCGAGCCGGACGGCCCGCCAGACCTCCCCGTGCGCACCGACCCCCAGCAACGCCTCCAGCTGCAGACCGCGGACCTGCGGGCGGCCACCGGACCAGGCCCCCTCCTCCGCCGCCTCCGCAGCCAGGACCGGGCGGCGCCGACCGACCCGGGCCCGCAGGCGCGACCAGAGCCGCAGGTCGTCCCCCCCTGGCTTGCGCGCCGTTCGGGAAGCACGCCGGCCCGCCGACGGGGCGCCGGGGGCCGAGACGGTTCTCAGGCCGGCGTCGGCCCAGCTGGGCCAGCCGCCCGGTTCGCTCACCATGCCCGGAGTCTGCCCGCTGCCACGCCTGCCCGGCCGGTTGTCCACAGGCCGCCGAGGCCGGCCGCCGCCCGTCCACCGGTCAGCGGCGGGTCGAGGGGGCCGCCCGGATCCTTGGTACCTTCGACCTCGTGCCGGACTCCGAGGTGGTGGTGGTGGGGGCCGGCCTGGCCGGGCTGGCCTGCGCGCTGCGGTTGCTGCGCAGCGGTGTCGGGGTCCGGGTGCTGGAGGCGGCAGACGGTCCTGGGGGCCGGGTGCGCACCGACCTGATCGACGGCTACCGGTGCGACCGCGGGTTCCAGCTGCTCAACCCCTCCTACCCGGCGGCCAAGGTCGTCCTGGACCTTCCCGGCCTGGACCTGCAGCCGCTGCCGGCCGGTGTGGCGGTGCACCGGGACGGGCATCGCTGGACGGTGCGCGACCCGCGCCGGAGCTCTCCCCTGCACCTGCCCGCCACGCTCGACGCTCTGGCCCGGGGCCGGCTAGCCGGCCCGCTGGAGGCGCTGGGCTTCGCCCGGTACGCCCTGAGGGTCGGGCTGGGCGACGCCGCCGAGATCATCGACGCGCCGGACGGTCCGTGGGGGCGGGAGCTGGATGAACTGGGCATCAACGGTCCGCTGCGCACCGGAGTGATCGACCGCTTCCTGTCCGGCACCCTGGGTGAGGGCGAGGGCGTCAGCTCCCGACGGTTCGTCGACCTGCTGGTCCGCAGCTTCGTGCGGGGTACGCCGTCGGTGCCCGCCGAGGGGATGCAGGCGATGCCGGACCAGCTGGCCCGCCGGCTGCCCGAGGGGTGTCTCCAGCTGGGTGTCGTGGTGCGGTCGGTGACGGGCACGTCGGTCGCCACCACCCAGGGCACGGTGCCCGCCCGTGCCGTGGTGGTCGCCACCGACCCGGTGAGCGCCGCCGAGCTCACCGGTGTCCAGGCTCCCTCGATGCGCCCGCTGACCACCCTCTGGCACACCACCGCTGAGCTGCCCGAGCCGACCGGACTGCTGCACGTGGACGCCGACCGGACCGGCCCGATCGCGAACAGCGTGGTGTTGAGCAGCTCGGCGCCGCGCTACGCCCCGGCCGGCCGCCACCTGGTCGCGACCACGGTGCTGACCGCGGACGTCGACGCGGGGCTGGAGAAGCAGGTCCTGGCCCAGCTGGCCCGGGTCTACGGCACGTCGACCGCCGACTGGCAGAACGTGCAGACCAACGTCCTGCCGCGGGCCCTGACCGTGATGGACCCACCGCTCGACCTGCGCCGGCCGAACCGGGTCGGGGACAGCCTGTTCGTGGCGGGTGACCACCGGGACACCGCCTCCATCCAGGGCGCGCTGGTCTCCGGGCGGCGGGCCGCCCTGGCGGTGCTCACCCACCTCGGGCTGGGCGCGAGCCGGCCCGAGGGCGCCGAGCGGTGACCGCCGACCGGCCGACCGTGCTGGCCACCTCGGGGGGCCTGGTCCCCGCCTCCGGCGGCGGACGGCGTTTCGACCTCGGACCGCTGGTCCGGTACGCCGCCGAGCTGGCCGGCAGCAGCGGTCGGCCGCGGATCTGCTTCGTCGGGACGGCCCTGGGTGACCGTCGGGAGTGGGCCGCCGAGCTGGACGAGGCCTGCCGGGCCGCCGGCCTGGCCAGCAGTCACCTGCACCTGTTCCCGATGCCCAACCATGAGGACGTCGCCGCCCACCTGCTCGAGCAGGACGTGATCTGGGTCGGTGGCGGTTCGGTGGCCAACCTGCTGGCGGTCTGGCGGGTGCACGACCTGCCCGCTCACCTGCACCGGGCCTGGCAGGCCGGCGTCGTGCTGGCCGGGGTGAGCGCCGGGTCGATCTGCTGGCACGTCGGCGGCACGACCGACTCCTTCGGCCCGGCCCTGCGGCCGGTGACCGACGGGCTGGCCTTCCTGCCCTTCGGCAACGGGGTGCACTACGACTCCGAACCCGGCCGACGGCCGCTGGTGCACGACCTGGTCGCTCGCGGGGTGCTGCCGCTGACCTACTGCACCGACGACGGCGCCGGGCTGGTTTACCAGGGCACCGAACTGGTCCAGGCGGTCTCCGAGCGGCGCACCGGCGGCGCGTACGCGGTCACGCGCGAGGGCGACGGCGCCCGCGAGGAGAGCCTGCCGGTCCGGCGCCTGTGAGAGCACCGTGCCGGCTGCGCTACTCCGGCACCGCCGCGGGGTCCACGTGCCGGCCGTGCCCGGAGCCCTGGCGCGGCTCACCGGCCGAGGAGCGGGCCAGCCGCGAGGGCCACCAGATCCGCGGCCCGAGGTCGTGGGACAGCGCGGGCACCAGGAGCGAGCGGACCACCAGCGTGTCGAGCAGCACGCCGAACGCCACGATGAACGCGATCTGCAGCAGGAAGATGATCGGCAGCACGGCCAGTGCCGCGAAGGTCGCCGCCAGCACCACCCCGGCGCTGGTGATCACCCCGCCGGTGGCGGCCAGGCCGCTGAGCACGCCGGGTCTGGTGCCGTAACGCCCGGACTCCTCCCGTACCCGGGTCATCAGGAAGATCGAGTAGTCGATGCCGAGCGCGACCAGGAAGACGAACCCGTACAGGGGCACGCTGGGGTCGGCGCCGGGCAGGTCGAGGACGTGGTTGAAGACCAGCGCCGAGACTCCCAGGGTGGCCGCGAAGGACAGCACGTTGGCCAGGAGCAGGAGCAGCGGTGCGACCACCGAACGCAGCAGCAGGGCCAGGATGATCGCGATGACGCCGAGGATGACCGGGATGATGGTGTTCCGGTCCGACTCCGCCGCCGAGCGCAGGTCCAGGTTCTGCGCCGTGGTGCCCCCGACCAGGAACTGGGGGCTGACCCGGTCCAGGTCGGTGCGCAGCGCGGCAACGGTGTCGTCGGCCGCCGGTGAGTCGGCCGGCGCGCTGAGGGTGACCGTGAGCTGGACGCGGCCGTCCACCACCTTGGGCTGGCTGCCCCCCGGCTGGGCGGGCGTGACCTGCACCCCGGCGACACCGGCGTGCCCCTGCAGCAGGTCGGTCGCCGCCGAGAGCTGGTCAGCCGGGCCGATCACCACGGTCGGACTGCCGGCGCCGCCCGGGAAGTGACGCTGCAGGGCCTGGTTGCCGGTCACCGACTCCACCGTGGTCAGGAACAGGTCGGACTGGGAGATGCCGGCCGCCTTGAAGGTGGGCAGGAAGGCGGCCGCTGCCACCAGGACGATCCCGGTGAGCGCCCACACCCGGCGCGGCGAGGAGCCGACCAGGCCGGCCACCCGGGCCCAGATCCCGCGCACCTCCGGGCCCTGGCTGCCGACGTGCGGCACGCCGGGCCAGAAGATCCACCGGCCGTGCTCCCCGCGGCTCAACCGGCCGGGTAGCACCAGCAGCGCGGGCAGGAAGGTCAGCGCGGCCAGCAGCGAGCTGGCCACCCCGATCGCCCCGACCGGCCCCAGCCCCCGGGTCTGCCCGAGGTCGGACAGCAGCAGGCAGAGCAGCCCGGCGATCACCGTGCCGGCCGACGCGGCGACCGGTTCCAGCGTGCGACGCCACGCCGTCCGCATCGCGGCGTACCGCTCGTCGTGCCGGCGCAGCTCCTCCCGGTAGCGCGCGACCAGGAGCAGGGAGTAGTCGGTGGCCGCCCCGACGACCAGGATGAACAGGATGCCCTGGGCCTGACCGTCGAGTGTGATCACCCCGTGGTCGGCCAGCAGGTACACCATCAGGCTGGCCAGCCCGAGCGCGAACACCGCGGTGAAGATGACGAAGAACGGGAGCACCGGGCTGCGGTAGACCAGCAGCAGGATGACCAGCACCGCGAGCAGGGCCACCCCCAGCAGTGCGCCGTCGATCCCGGAGAAGGCGACCACCAGGTCGGCGAGCTGCCCGGCGGGGCCGGCCACGTAGACCCGCACCCCGTCGCCGGCCAGCTGGGACTCCTGGGCCCGGATGGCCTCGACACCCGCCTGGATCGGGGAGCTGCCGTCCGCGAGCCGACCCAGGGCGGAGGACGTGTCGAAGTTGATCAGCGCCAGGGCCGCCTTGCCGTCCTGGGCGGGGACGACCGGGACCTGGGCGGAGGTGAGGTAGTCACCGAGGCGCACCGGTGGCGACCCCTGGACGGGGATGGTCAGGTCCGGCAGGGAGGCGGCGAAGGAGCGCACCCGGGAGAGCTGGGCGTCGGTCAGCCGGGTGCTGGACTCGACCACCAGGAAGGCGGGGAAGGACTGGCTGTCGGCGAACGAGGCCTGCAGGTCCGCGACCTTGGTGGACTCCGCCGAGGCCGGCAGGAAGGAGGAGGCGTCGTTCTTCTGCACCTCTGACAACCGGCCGGCGAACGGGCCACCTACGCCTCCGATGGCCAGCCAGACCAGCACCAGCACGGCCGGCAGCAGCCAGCGCAACCGGGAGGTGGTCAGAAACCGCCCGCCGGGACGCCGGCCGTCCGGGCCCGCGGACCCGGCGTCCTCGGCATCGCTCTCGCGCTCGGTCAGGGTCACTGGGGCTCCCGCCTCGGTTCGGCACGGCGATGGTCAGCCTGCTGATGGAGTACAGGGTGGCCGAGCCGGACCGGTTCCGGCAAGTCCGTCGCGGAGGCGGGTCCTACCCTGTCGGTGTGCCGGAGGACGTCGAGCAGTGGGCCACCGGGCGGTTGCTGTCCACCGCGGCCCGGATGGTGGAGCACGAGTGGAACTCCCACCTGGGGCGCTGGGGCCTCAACCACGCCGGTTTCGCCGTCCTGCACGTGCTCTGCGCCGGCCCGATGGCCCAGCGCGACCTGGCCGCCGCCGTCCAGGTCGAGGACCAGACCCTCAGCCGTACCGTCGAACGGCTGGAACGTGACGCGTTCGTCTCCCGGCAGCGTGATCCGCAGGACCGCCGGCGCCTGCTGGTCACCCTGACCGACGCCGGACGCGCCGCCCTGGTCCAGGCCACCGACCCGCAGGCGGCCGAGGACATGGTCCGGGACAGCGGGGCCGACATCGAGGCCCTGCGGGAGGCGCTGGTCAGCGTGGTCCGCCACCATGCGCGGCGGCGGTGGCCGCAGGACGGCTCGGAGCCGCGAGCGTAGGGTTCCGGACATGGCATTGCGCATCGTGCACGCGGGTCTGGCGCCGGATCTGGTCGACTACCAGCGGGGCTGGGACCTGCAGCGGCAGGTGCACGCCGAGGTGGTGGCCGGCCGCGCGCCGGACACCGTGATCCTTCTCGAGCACGAGCCGGTCTACACCGCCGGCAAGCGCACCGAGCCGCACGAGCGGCCCTTCGACGGCACCCCGGTGGTCGACGTCGACCGCGGCGGGAAGATCACCTGGCACGGGCCGGGGCAGCTGACCGGCTACCCGATCGTGCGGCTGGCCGCACCGATCGACGTGGTCGCCTACGTCCGGCGGCTGGAGGCGATGATGATCGGGGTCTGCGCCCGGCTCGGCCTGCACACCACCCGGGTGGAGCGCCGCAGCGGGGTGTGGGTGCCGGCCGACTCCCGCGGGCCGGCCCGCAAGGTGGGCGCGATCGGGATCCGGGTCAGCCAGGACGTCACCATGCACGGGTTCGCCCTGAATGCCGACAACGACCTGAGCGTGTTCGAGCGGATCGTGCCGTGCGGCATCGCCGACGCCGGGGTGACCTCGGTCTCGGCCGAGCTGGGCCGCCCGGTCCGGGTCGGGGACCTGCTCCCGCTGGTCGAGTCCGCCCTGCAGGAGGCCGACCTGCCCGGCGGCCGGCTGGCCGCGCCGGCCGCCGTCTGACGGTTCCTCGAGCGGTCCGCAGACGGGTCAGCGGAAGGCCGGCAGGACCCGTTCGCCGATCAGCTCCACGTGCGCCAGGTCGGACAGGTCGAGCAGCTGGGTGTACACGCGGGTGACACCGAGCTCGGCCAGCCGGCCGATCCGGTCCACGACCTGCCCGGGGCTGCCCCCCAGCCCGTGCTGGGCGACGTCCTCCCAGGCATGGCCCACCTTGCCGGTGCGCTGCCGCACCTCGGCGTCGTCCTGCCCGACGAAGGTGGCCCCGGCCCAGGACAGCTTCAGGGTGCCGGGGTCGCGCCCAGCGTCCTCGCAGACCTGTCGCACCCGCGCGTACCGTTCGGCGCTGACCTCCACCGAGCTGAAGCCGGTGTTGTACTCGGTGGCGAAGCGTGCGGCGAGGGCCGGCGTCCGCTTCTTCCCCCCGCCTCCGACGATCACCGGGACCCGCGTCTGCACCGGCTTGGGCAGCGCCGGGGAGTCGGTGAGCGTGTAGTGCTCGCCGGCGAAGGAGTACTGCGCCCCGGCCGGCGTGGACCACAGGCCGGTGATGATCTCCAGCTGCTCGGCGAACCGGTCGAAGCGCTCACCGGTGGCCGGGAAGGGGATGCCGTACGAGCGGTGCTCCTGCTCGTACCAGCCCGCACCCAGACCCAGCTCCGCGCGACCGCCGGAGATCTGGTCGACCTGGGCGACCTGGATGGCCAGTGGACCCGGGAGCCGGAAGGTGGCCGGGCTGACCAGGGTGCCCAGCCGCAACGTCGAGGTCTGGGCGGCCAGCGCGGTCAGCGAGGTCCAGGCGTCCGTCGGGCCGGGCGCGCCGTCGCCCTCACCCATCGCCTGGTAGTGGTCGGAGCGGAAGAAGCCGTCCAGACCGGCGTCCTGCGCGGTTCGGGCCATCGCGAGCAGGTCGGCATAACGGGCACCCTGCTGGGGTTCGGTGAAGACACACAGCTCCATGGGCCCCACCCTGCCGCACCCCGGGTGGGGCCGCCGCAGCAGGCTTACCCTGGAGCAGACCGGGCACACCCCGGGCCGCGAGGAGAGGACGGAACCGTCGTGACGTTGGCACCGGAGGGGCGCCGCATGCTCAGGGTCGAGGCGCGCAACGCCCAGACCCCGATCGAACGCAAGCCGTCCTGGATCCGGACGACGGCGAAGATGGGCCCGGAGTACCGGGAGCTGACCGGGCTGGTGAAGCGGGAGGGCCTGCACACCGTCTGCCAGGAGGCCGGCTGCCCCAACATCTTCGAGTGCTGGGAGGACCGGGAGGCCACCTTCCTGATCGGCGGTGACGAGTGCTCGCGGCGTTGCGACTTCTGCCAGATCCACTCCGGCAAGCCGCAGCCGTTGGACCGTGACGAGCCCCGGCGGGTCGCCGAGAGCGTGCAGGCGATGAACCTGCGCTACGCGACGGTCACCGGGGTGGCGCGCGACGACCTGCCCGACGAGGGCGCCTGGCTCTACGCCGAGACCATCCGGCAGATCCACGCCCTCAACCCCGGAACCGGGGTGGAGATCCTGGTCCCGGACTTCTCCGGCAAGCCCGAGCTGCTGGGGCAGGTCTTCGCCGCCGCGCCCGAGGTGTTCGCGCACAACGTCGAGACGGTTCCGCGGGTGTTCAAGCGGATCCGCCCGGCCTTCCGCTACGAGCGCTCGCTGGAGGTGATCACCCAGGGCCGCGAGGCGGGCCTGGTCACCAAGTCCAACCTCATCCTGGGCATGGGCGAGACCCGTGAGGAGATCTCCCAGGCGCTGCGTGACCTGCAGCAGGCCGGCTGCGACCTGATCACCATCACCCAGTACCTGCGCCCCTCGGCGATGCACCACCCGGTCGACCGCTGGGTCCGTCCCGAGGAGTTCGTCGAGCTCACCGAGGAGGCCGAGCAGCTCGGTTTCGCCGGGGTGATGTCCGGGCCGCTGGTGCGTTCCTCCTACCGTGCGGGCCGGCTGTGGGCCCGGGCCATGCAGCGCCGCGGCCAGGAGCTGCCGAGCGCGCTGAGCCATCTGGCCGAACCTGTGGCCAGCCGCCAGGAGGCGTCCTCACTGCTCGGCCCCGAGCGGGCCGCCGCCCGCGTATCCTGAGCGCCATGGCCCGCAGCACGTCCTCCGCCCAGACCCCGCCCAAGACGAACAAGCTCAAGCAGTTCTGGGCGGTCATGACCATGACCCGCAAGCATGACCCGGCGGTCGTCTGGTTGATGCTGGGCGCAGTCCTGCTGCCGGTGGTGGTCGGCTACCTGGTCGGCCTGGCCGTCGGGCACTCGATCTACGTCGCCGTGCTGGGCCTGATGGTCGGCGTCCTGCTGGCCATCCTGGTGCTGGGTCGACGGGCCGAACGGGCCGCCGTCGCACAGGTCTCCGGCCAGCCGGGCGCGGCGCTGTGGGCGATGCAGAACATGCGCCGCGGCTGGAACGTGGAGGAGCAGCCGGTCGCCGTCGACCCCCGCAGCCAGGACATGGTGTTCCGCGCGGTGGGCCGGCCCGGGGTGGTCCTGGTCACCGAGGGCAACCCGAACCGGCTGTCCAAGATGGTCGAGACCGAGCGGCGGCGGACCACCAAGCTGGTCAGCGGGGTGCCGGTGCACGTGCTGAACGTGGGGGACGCTAAGGGCCAGACCTCGCTGCGCAAGCTGCCCCGGTCGATGGCCAAGCTGAAGCCGGCCCTGAGCAAGACCGAGGTGGCCGAGGTGTCCCGCCGGCTGCACGCGATGGGCGCGTTGAAGCCGCCGGTGCCCAAGGGCGTCGATCCGATGCGGATGCGCCCGGACCGCAAGGCGATGCGCGGTCGCTGATCCGGCGCCGGGATCTCACCGCCCTGTGGGCGAGCGAAGACTTCCATCTGGGCGTCACTTCGTGGTAACAGTCTGCTGATCCACTGGGAGGGTCGCTCCGCGACTCGCTCTAGCACTGGGGGACCACCATGACCGCAACCGAGCACCTGACGAGCCGCCCGCTGGTCCGCTCGCTCCGACGGCTGGAGGAGCACCTGCTCCGGACCGCCGCCCGGAACGCCGCCGTGGCCGCCGCCTCGGCCAGTACCCGGGCGCTGGAGGACGCCCGGACCCTGCGGGACCTGCGTGCCCTGGAGGCCCGTGGCGTCATCGCGCCGAGGGCGGCGGTCGAGGACGCCCTGAGCGCCGACGGCTGACCGACGAGGGCCCCGCCGGCTGGCGTCAGCCCTGGTCCGGAGAGGGTCCGGTCGCTGCCCGCCCCCGGCCCGCCCCGGCGCGGACCAGGACGGTGCCCGCGGCCTTGTCGTGCAGGCCGCGGTGGTCGGCGTCCCAGACCAGAGGCGGCACGGCCAGCACCAGCAGGACGGCACGGACCAGCGCCTGCCAGGGCAGCGGCGCGCCGCCGTCCACCCGCTCCAGCCGCATCCCCAGCACCCGGTGGCCGAATCCGGACCGGGCGGTCGCGACCAGCACGGCCTGCTCACCGAGCAGCACCAGCAGCGGCCCGAAGCCGGCCAGCCCGGGCAGGAACGCGCGGGCCACCAGCAGGCACGCCACCCAGTCCAGCAGCAGGGCAGCGACCCGTCGGCCGAGCCCGGCGACGCTGCCCGGGCCCTCCTGCGGGAGCCCGAGGCGCTGGCCTGGCCAACCCTGGGCGGGCGCGCGTCGCCCCCCGGGGCCCTCCAGCCAGGACCCCAGGTCCTTGCGTTCCACCACGCCTGGAGCCTAACCAGTGCGTCCGCTGCCGTATGCTCGCGGCTGCGGCATGATCATGCTCCGGACGTCGCACCTAGGGTCACCCGCGGACGGCGCAGCGTCATGTCACGTGCTGGTAATGCGCTCCAGGTTGCCGAAACGCGCGCGAAACAGCTGTGTCACGTCGCGGTCATCGTGCGCCCATAGCGTCCCAGCGAGTCTTTGACGGGTCCACGCAGCGCCGGTGGGCTCCTACCGCTCCCCGATCGTGGAGGTTGGATGTTCAGCAACGCCGACGAGGTCATCAAGTTCATCGCCGACCAGGACGTCAAGTTCGTCGACGTCCGGTTCTGCGACCTGCCGGGAATCATGCAGCACTTCAACGTGCCGGCCCGGTCGGTCGGCGCCGACTTCTTCACCGACGGTCAGATGTTCGACGGGTCCTCGATCCGTGGCTTCCAGGCCATCAACGAGTCGGACATGAAGCTGATCCCTGACCTGGACACGGCCTACATCGACCCGTTCCGCGTCGAGAAGACGCTGAACGTGAACATGAGCATCGTCGACCCCTACACCGACGAGGCCTACAGCCGTGACCCGCGCCAGGTGGCGCGCAAGGCGGAGAACTACCTGAAGTCCACCGGGATCGCCGACACCGCGTTCTTCGCCCCGGAAGCGGAGTTCTACATCTTCGACGACGTCCGGTTCGAGACCAAGCAGAACGCCGGCTACTACTACATCGACTCGATCGAGGGCGCCTGGAACTCCGGCCGGGTGGAGGAGGGCGGCAACCGCGGCTACAAGACGCGGTACAAGGGCGGTTACTTCCCAGTGCCGCCGGTGGACCACTACGCCGACCTGCGCGACCAGATGAGCAAGGCGCTGGACGAGCTGGGTCTGGACGTCGAGCGGGCCCACCACGAGGTGGGTACCGGCGGCCAGCAGGAGATCAACTACCGCTTCGACACCCTGCGCAGCTCGGCCGACAAGGTCATGCTCTTCAAGTACGTGATCAAGAACGTGGCCTGGGGCAACGGCAAGACGGTGACGTTCATGCCTAAGCCGCTGTTCGGCGACAATGGCTCGGGCATGCACTGCCACCAGTCGCTGTGGAAGGACGGCTCACCGCTGTTCTACGACGAGCGCGGCTACGGCGGCCTGTCCGACATGGCCCGCTGGTACATCGGCGGCCTGCTGCACCACGCGCCGTCCCTGCTCGCCTTCACCAACCCGACGGTGAACAGCTACCACCGCCTGGTGCCCGGCTTCGAGGCGCCGGTCAACCTGGTGTACTCGGCCCGCAACCGCTCGGCCTGCGTGCGGATCCCGGTCACCGGGACCAACCCCAAGGCCAAGCGGATCGAGTTCCGGGTGCCCGACCCCTCCTGCAACCCCTACCTGGCCTTCTCGGCGATGCTGATGGCCGGGATCGACGGGATCAAGAACCGGATCGAGCCGCCGGCCCCGGTCGACAAGGACCTGTACGAGCTGCCCCCCGAGGAGCACGCCCAGATCTCGCAGGTGCCGGCGTCCCTGCCGGCCGTGCTGGACGCGCTGGAGGCTGACCACGACTACCTGACCGAGGGCAACGTGTTCACCCCCGACCTGATCTCGACCTGGATCGACATCAAGCGCACCCTCGAGGTGGACCCGATCCGGCTGCGCCCGCACCCGCACGAGTTTGAGCTGTACTACGACATCTGACACGCGTCGTAACCGCGAAAGGGCCTCTGAACTGCATGTTTGCAGCGTCGGGGGCCCTTTCCCATGGCCCCTACGGGCTCAAGTACCGCAGAAATGCAGGTGGCCAGTCTCGTCAGCAACATTGATGCCGCCCTCGACAACACGCGCGGAGCCGCCGTGCCTGGCCGCCGATACGATGAAGTCATGGCCGAGACGGCAACGCCGACCCGTGAGCCCCTCAGCGGCCCCACTGGCCGTCGCGTGGCGGCCCACCGCGGCGAGCTGCGCGAGGTGCTGCGCCGTCACGGCGTCACGAACCCCGAGATCTTCGGCAGCGCCGCACGGGGCGACGATCGCGAAGACAGCGACGTCGACCTACTCGTCGACTTCGCACCCGGGACCGACATCATCGGCAGCAAGCGCGAACTGGAAGGCGTCCTCGGTGTGCCCGTCGACCTGGTGCCGCGCAACGGTCTCAAGGAGCGCGTACGCTCCCGCGCCTCGAAGGACCTGCTGGCCCTATCTCAGTTGAGATCGTCATCGACGCGGTCGCCATGCGACGCCTGGAGATCGGCGAAGCGGTCAAGGCAGTCAGTCCCGAGCTGACCGCGACGGAGCCCGACATACCGTGGAAAGACATCGCGGGCATGCGCGACTTCCTCGCTCACCACTACTTCGCGACGAACCCTGAGATCATCCAGCTCACCATCGACAGACGCCTGGCCCCTCTGGCCGAGGCGGTAGAGCGCATGCAGGCACGACTGCCGCGTCACGAAGCCGACGCGTAGTCCCGGACCCCCGGAAGCGCATGTCGGCCTGGTCACCGTCGCAGGAGCTCGATGAGCGGTGAGCTGGTCCTGCGGTTCCCCGCGTGCTCAGGACGGCGAGCGCAGGTGGGCGAAGGGCCCCGGCTGCCCCGCCCGCTGGATGGCGACCGGGTCGACCACCACCGGCTCTCCCCCACCGCTGCCCGGCCGCGGGGCACCGTCCCGGACGGTGTATAGCGCCCCGTCCTCACCGGCCTGCAGCACGGTGCCGTCCTGAGGGTGGAAGCGCAGGTGGTCCCAGGGCCCGCCGCTGCCGGCGCGCTCCACCGCCGCCTGGTCCACGTCGGTGCTGGGCGCGCCCTGGTGGGCCAGCGCCTGCCAGCTGGTGACCACGACGGGCGCGCCGCCGGCCACCCGGTACACGGTGATGTCGGGCTTGGTCCGCAGGTAGACCCCGTCGGCCGGGCGGTCCAGCAGCGCCCGCCACAGCCCCGTGCTGCCGGCGTACTGCAGGGCGCGGTGGTCGACGTCCACCACCGGCTGCGGGGCGCCGAACACCGCCCAGGTCGAGACGTACAGCGGCGCCCCGCCGGCCACCCGGTACACCCGTCCCGTGTCGCGATCCCGCACGAACACGCCCTGCTCGGGATGGGCCACCAGATGGTCGAAGCCGTTCGGCTGCCCGGCCCGCTCGATCACCGCCGCGTCCACCGGCACGGCGGGCTGCGGGCCGCCGAACGGCGCCCAGTCGGCCACGTAGAACGGCGCACCGGCCACCACCCGGTACACCACGTCGCCACCACTGCCCGGGGCCCGCAGGAAGGTGCCGGTCGACGGCCGGCGCGCCAGGTGCCCGAACAGCCCGGTGGCTCCGGGACTGCTGACCACCCAGGCGTCGATGTCCACCGCGCGAGCGGAGACGGCGGGCTCTGAGCTCGGCACAGGGGCGCCGCCGGCCACGACCCACACCCGCCGGTCCGGCAGCGTGCGCAGGACCGTGCCGCCGGCGGGGAAGCGCCGCAGGTGGGACCAGTGGCCGGCCGCCCCGGCGTCCGCGATCGCCCGGTGGGTGACGTCCACGACGGGCTGCCGGCCGCCGAACAGCGCCCAGTCCGAGACGTACTGCGGCGCCCCGCCGGCCACCCGGAACACCTCTCCACGCCAGTTCGAGCGCAGGAACGTGCCGTCGGCCGGCACCCACGGCAGCTCGTTCAGGGTGGCCCGGGAGATCGTGACCGCGGGCTGCTCACCGCCGAACCGGGACCAGCTGTCCACGTACACCGGGGCGCCGCCGGCGATCCGGTAGACCTCGCCGTTGTCGGACACCCGGACGAACGTGCCGTCGGTGAACGACGGCGCGGCGGCGGCGGGCCGGGCCGGCGCCGCGACCAGCATGGTCAGCGCCAGCAGACCCACCAGCGGGTACATCCAGAACCGCAGCACCGACCCCGGTCGCCGACGCCAGTGTCGTCCGTCCATGTCGCCCACCCCTGTTCCCACCCTCGGGTCCACGGTAGGCGTCCGGGCGTGCCCCTGTCCCGATCTTGCGCGGTGCCGGTTGAGGTCCGCCGGCGCCCGCCACCCCCGGGCCGGCAAACGGTTTGCCGCGCCGGTCCCGGCCTTCCTAGCCTGGCGGCATGCACGCACTCACCGAGGCCGCCATCCGTGCGTCCCTCATCAACTGCACCAAGGGCGAGGCCGCCCGGGCCGGTCTGCCCAAGGACCTGGACCAGCGCCCCTGGCCGGACCTGGACTTCCTGGGCTGGCGCGAGCCGGCTGCCCCGCAGCGCGCCTACCTGGTCACCGAGTCTGAGCAGGGCCCGGTGGGGGTCGCGCTGCGGGTGGCGCCGACCACCGGGCTCAAGCGCAAGAGCATGTGCTCGCTGTGCCTGACCACGCACGGCGGTGACGGGGTGCAGCTGATGACCGCCCGCAAGGCCGGTCCGCAGGGCCGGCAGGGCGACTCGGTCGGCGCCTACCTGTGCTCGGACCTGGCCTGCTCGCTCCACCTGCGCGGGAAGGGGGACGCCGGACGAGGCCTGGAGGAGACGCTGACCGTGGAGGAGAAGGTCGACCGGATGACCCGGGCGCTGAGCGCCTTCCTGGGCCAGGTCCGCGGCTGAGCGGCCGGCCACGAGCCGCCCGGCCTGCACGGCCCGATCACGGCCGGGCCGCCGGAGGCGGGTCGGCGGCCGGCCGCGCGCGTCCACGTGGCGGCGCACCGACCGCACTAGAGTCACCAGGGTGACCCGACGATGAGCAAGACGGATGCCATGCGTGCCATGCGCGAAGCCCGCTACGAGGCATCCCGAGCACCGGCCGCCCGGCCGGACACGGCGGCTCCGGCCGCCCGGCCGGGCAGGGCGCCGCGGACGCCGGCTCAGCCACCCACCCGAGCCGAGGAGACCGACGCGGTTCCCGGGCCGGCGCAGGCCGGGCTGTGCGGGCACCGGGCGATCAGCGGTCGCACCTGTACCCGCGAGAAGGATCACCCGGCCAAGAGCCACCGCTACTCCTGACCTCCCCCGTCCAGCACCCGGCGCAACGCAGGCGTCCCGGGCGCGGCCGGGTCCGGTCATCACCATCAGCCGGGCTGGGGTGTCGCTACAGTGCGCGGATGCCCCGCCCCTGCCGTGTCGGCGTCCAGCTGCCCGAGGTCGAGCGCCGGGTCGGCTGGCCGGAGCTGTTCACGATGGCCCGCACCGCCGAGGCGGTCGGCCTGGACTCGCTGTGGCTCGGTGACCACCTGCTGTACGACCTGCCGGACGGGACGACGCGCGGTCCCTGGGAGGTCTGGACCTCCCTCGCCGCGCTGGCCGCGGTCACCGAGCGGGTGCAGCTCGGCCCGCTGGTGGCCAGCACCAGCTTCCATCCCCCGGCGATGCTGGCCAAGCAGGCGGCGACCGTCGACGCCATCTCCGGTGGCCGGCTGGTGCTCGGACTGGGCGCCGGCTGGAACGAGCGCGAGTACCGGGCCTTCGGCTTCCCCTTCGACCACCGGGTGGCCCGCTTCGAGGAGGCGTTCACGATCGTCCGCCGGCTGCTGCGCGAGGGCCGGGTGGACCTCGATGGCACCTACCACCGGCTGCAGGAGTGCGTGCTGGACCCGCCGCCGGTGCGGCCCGGCGGCCCACCGCTGATGGTGGGCTCGACCGGTCCACGGATGCTGGGCATCACCCTGCCGCACGTGGACGCCTGGAACGTGTGGTGGAGCGACTACGGCAACACGCCCGAGGGCTTCGCCGCCGTCCGGTCCCGGGTGGAGCAGGCAGCCTCCGGAGCCGGCCGGGCGCCCGGCGAGGTCTCCGCCTCCGCCGCCGTACTGGTCGCCATGCCCGGCGGCACCGGTCGGCTGATGGGCGAGACCTACGACGCGGACGTGCCGCCGGTGCCCGGCACGCCGCAGGCGCTGGCCGATCACCTGCGTGCGATGGCCGCGGTCGGCGCTCAGGACGTGCAGCTGGTGCTCGACCCGATCACGCAGGCCTCGATCGAGACGGTCGGCGAGGCGCTGGCAATCCTGGACCGATGAGGCTCAGCCGGGCCAGGGGTGCCCGGACCGGCCGGCAGCAGGCAAGGATGAGCGAATGAGCGAACTCAACGTGCTGGGCGGCGAGCTCGAGCCCTGTGGCACCGACCCGATGACCGGCTTCTTCCGGGACGGCTGCTGCAGCACCGGCCCAGAGGACCTGGGCCGGCACACCATCTGCGCCGTGGTCACCGCGCCGTTCCTGGACCACCAGCGTGGGATCGGCAACGACCTGTCGACCCCCCGGCCGGAGCTGCGCTTCCCGGGCCTGGAGCCGGGTGACCGGTGGTGCGTGACGGCGATGAACTGGGCCCGCGCCTACGCCGACGGGGCGGCGGCTCCGGTGGTGCTGGCCGCCACCCACGACAGCGTGCTGCAGGTGGTGCCGCTGGCCGCACTGCGCGAGCACGCCGTCGACGTCCCCGCCGACCCGCGCGGCCTGGCCGACTGACCGACCGGCCCCGGCCGCTGACCGGCCCGCGCCGCTGACCCCGCGGATTCGCGCGGATCCGACGCGGATGCGTCCGATCCGCGCGAATCGGGGTGATCCTGAGGGGTGCTCAGGCTCAGAGCGCGCCCTTGTCGGCGTCCCCGGCCGGCCGGGCGGTGTACACCTGCACCTCGGTCGGCCCGGCCAGCTTGCCGTCCAGCGCCTCCCCCAGCTCCACCAGGGCCTCGCCCTTGCCGTGCGCCTCCAGGGCCTGCGCGCTGGTCCACTTCTCGATCATCACCAGCTGGTCGGCGTTCTCGTTCAGGGCGTACAGCTCGCAGCCCTCCTCCTGGTGGACGGCAGCCACCGCCTTCTCGTAGGCGGCCACGACGGCGGCGCGCTCGGCGGGGACGGGCTTGATGGTGGCGACGACCACGACGCTCATGCGCTTCTGCTCCTGATCCTTACGGGGGTCCCGGCCGGGGCGGACGGGCTCAGACCGGGTCCACCGAGAAGCCGCTGAACCTGGCCTCGAACCCGGTACGTCCCGGTGAGCATGTCATGGGCCCCACCAGGACCGGCAGCTCGGCCGGGAAGAAGGCGACCCGGGCGAGCCGCTTGGGGGCGCCGTCGGCGGAGTACTCCACCCGCAGCGCGTCGCCGAGCCGGTGCACGGTCAGGGCCAGCGTGGTGGGCACGTGCTCCAGCGGGGCGCAGGCCCAGTCCGAGACGCCGTGGGTGACCACCGAGCTGACGTGGTGGCGCGGCGCGCCGAACTCCAGACCGCAGGTCATCCACCGTTCGGCGTCCATCCGGACCATCAGGCCGGCCAGGTCCTGCCGGATCTTCGGGACGGCGTGCACCCGCACCTCGGCCAGGAACGAGCCCGCCACCCGCCAGCCGAGCAGGTGGCCGCTGTCCTGCACCTCCCCGGAGCCGGTGTGCCGCCAGAACCGGGTGCCCGGGTCGGAGGTCATCACCACCTCCTGCCCGGTGTGCGCCCAGCGGGACGGCGCGTTCAGCCAGCGGGGGCCGGCGGAGGAGGCGTCATGGGCCGTCATGGCGGCAAGTCTGCTGGTCAGCGGCGCCCTTGGTGAACTACAGGTGGTTCTGCGCGCGTCGTCGAACGCTGTCAGCCGCCGTAGAACAGGCGGTTGACGACGGCACGCGAGCGCCGGGTCGCTCGCTGGTAGTCCTCCTCCATCTCCGCCGCCCCGTGCGGTGGGTAGCCGGCCAGCCGGGCCACCCCGTCCAGGTCCGTCAGCCGCCCGGGCAACGCGTCGGCCGGCCGGCCGGACCACAGCACGACGGCGTTCCGCAGCCGGGTCGCGGTGGTCCACGCCATCCGCAGCACCCGCGCGTCATGCGACTGCACCAGACCGGCCTGCTCGGCACCGGCCAGCGCCGCCATGGTGGAGGTGGTCCGCAACCCGCCCACCTCGTGCCCGTGCTGCAGCTGGAGCAGCTGGACGGTCCACTCCACGTCCGAGAGGCTGCCGCGGCCCAGCTTGAGGTTGCGCGCCGGGTCGGCGCCGCGCGGCAGCCGCTCCGCCTCCACCCGAGCCTTGATCCGCCGGATCTCGCGCACCGCGGGCTCGGCCAGCCCGCCCTTGGGCCAGCGCACCCGGTTGACCAGCTCCAGGAACCGGTCGCCGACGTCCTGGTCCCCGACCGCGAAGCTGGCCCGGGTCAGTGCCTGCGCCTCCCACGGGGAGGCCCACCGCTGGTAGTACTCCTCGTAGCTGGTCAGGGTGCGGACCAGGGGGCCGTTGCGACCCTCCGGGCGCAGCGCCGCGTCCACCTCCAGGGCCGGCTCCTGCCCGGCGGCGGACAGCAGCGCGCGCAGCTCGCTGACCACGGCCAGGGCACCCGCGTCGGCCCGCGAGGGGTCGGCACCGGGCACCGGGTCGTGCACGAACAGCACGTCGGCGTCGCTGCCGTACCCGTTCTCCATCCCGCCCAGCCGGCCCATCGCGATCACCGCGATCCGGGTCGGCACCTGCCCGTCACGGGCGCCGACCTTGCGCAGCGCCGCGCGCAGAGCGCCACGCAGCGCCGCGAAGGCCGCCACCGACAGCGCGTGCCCGACCTGCTCGACCTCGAGGCGGCCCAGCACGTCGGCGATCACGGTCCGCTCCAGCTCACGCCGGCGGACGGCGCGCGCCGCCTGCGCGATGCCGGCCGGGTCCTCGTGCCGGCTGGAGGCGCGCCGCTCGGAGGCCAGCACGTCGGCCAGCGGCCGGGGGGCCAGGTCGGCGTCCCGGCCGAGCAGGGCCACCGCCTCGGGGCCGCGCTCCAGCAGCTGGGCGGCCATCCGGGAGGAGGCCAGCACGTGGGCCATCCGCTCGGCGGCCGCTCCGGAGTCGCGGAGCATCTTCAGGTACCAGTGCGTCGTGCCCAGGGTCTCGCTGACCCGCCGGAAGGCCAGCAGCCCGGCGTCCGGGTCCGCGCCCTCGGCGAACCAGGCGAGCATCACCGGCAGCAGCTGGCGCTGGATCGCCGCCCGCCGGCTGACCCCCTGGGTGATCGCGGTGATGTGCCGGATGGCGCCGGCCGGGTCCCGGTAGCCCAGCGCGGCCAGCCGCTCCTGCGCCGCCTGCGGCGTCATCCGCATCTCGTCGCTGCTCAACCGGGCGACGGCGGCCAGCAGCGGCCGGTAGAACAGCTTCTCGTGCAGCCGGCGCACCTCGATGGCGTGCCGGCGCCAGAGCGTCTCGATCTCCCGGGCGGAGTCGACGTACAGGCCGAAGCTGCGCCCCAGCCGCCGCAGGTCGCCCGCCTCGCGCGGCACCAGGTGCGTGCGCCGCAGCCGGTACAGCTGGATCCGGTGCTCCAGGGAGCGCAGCATCCGGTAGGCCCGCTCCAGCTCGGCGGCGTCGTCGCGGCCGACGTAGCCGTAGGTGCTGAGCGCCTCCAACCCGGCCAGCGTGTTGCCGGTCCGCAGCCGCGGGTCGGTCCGGCCGTGGACCAGCTGCAGCAGCTGGACGCTGAACTCCACGTCCCGCAGCCCGCCGGCGCCCAGCTTGAGCTGTCGGTCGGCGTCCCGGGCGGGCACGTTCTGCTCGACCCGCCGGCGCATCGCCTGGGTGTCGGGCACGAAGTCCGGCCGGGCGGAGGCCTCCCAGACCATCGGCCACAGCGCCTGCACGTACGCCGCCCCGAGCTCGCTGTCGCCGGCCACCGGCCGGGCCTTCAGCAGTGCCTGGAACTCCCAGGTCTGGGCCCACCGCCGGTAGTAGGCCTGGTGGCTGGCCAGGGTGCGGACCAGCGGCCCGGAGCGTCCCTCGGGGCGCAGGTTGGGGTCCACCGGCCACAGGGTGCCCTCGCTGGTCGACTCCGAGCACACCCGGGCCAACCCGGTCGCCAGCCGGGCGCCGACCGTCACCGCCCGGGCCTCGGCGTCCGCGGAGTCGTCCTCGGCCAGCGGCTCGACCACGTAGACCACGTCGACGTCGGAGACGTAGTTCAGCTCCAGGCCCCCGCACTTGCCCATCCCGATCACGGCCAGCCGGCAGTCCGGGCTGCCCGCCGGGAGCTCGCCGCGAGCCACGGCCAGGGCGGCCTCCAGGGCGGCCGCGGCCAGGTCGGCCAGCGCCCGCGCGACGTCCGGCAGGATGGTCATCGGGTCGCTGGTGGCCAGGTCTCGTCCCGCGATGGCCAGCAGCTGGCGACGGTAGGCGACCCGGAGCGCATCGGCCCCCTCGGTGCCCACCCGCAGCGCCGACGGGCGCGCGGCGCCCGGGTCGGCGCCGACCGCCAGCAGCAGCTCGGTCCGCATCTGGTCGGCCACCTCGGCCTGCCGGGCGGCCAGCTCACCGTGGTCCTCGGCGGGCTCGAGGACGTCGGCCTCCTCCTGCACCAGCATCGGCCAGTGCTCGGGGTGCCGGGCCAGGTGGTCACCGAGCGCGGCGGAGGCGCCGAGCACCGCCAGCAGCCGGTCCCGGGCGGTGCCCCCGGTGCGCAGCACGGCCCGCAGCCGCCCGGAGCGGGGGTCCAGCCCGAACGGCACGTCCTGGGCCTGCAGCTGGACCAGCGCGCCCATCATCCGGACCAGGGACAGCAGCGCCAGGTCGGGGTCGGCCACCGCGGACAGGGCGACCAGCAGGTCCTCGGGCAGCTCGCCGGACTCCTCGGCCAGATCGGCCAGCGCTGCGTCACCGAGCAGCCGGACGGCGCGCTCGGGGTCGATGAACCCGAGCCGGGCCAGCCGGGCGGTCGAGGAGGACGCGCGCGGGGAGGAGGGGGCCACCGCTCAACCCTAGGACGGCGGGCGGTCGTGACCGCCCGCGAGCGGTCCGCGGCCCGGCGTCGGCCGGCGGGGCGGTCCTCCGCTCAGCGCCGGTCGACCGGACGGCGCCGGGCCGCGTCCCGGGCGTTGACCAGGGCGGCGAAGGAGGCGGCGTGCGCGGCGGCGACCGCGGCCATCCCCGGCTCGCCGGTGAGGATCTGGGTGGCCAGCGCCGGCACGTCCACCCCGGCTGCGGTCGCCTGCTCCGGCCACGCCCGCAACCAGCCGATCAGGCCCTCCTGGGTGACCTCCGGGTGGTACTGCAGGCCCCAGGCGGCCGGGCCGACCCGGAAGGCCTGCACCGGGTAGGTCGCCCCGGTGGCCAGCAGCTCGGCGTCGGCCGGAAGGCGGCTGACCACGTCCTGGTGCCACTGCGGCACGACGAGCTGCTCGCCGAGCTCCTCGCGCACCCAGCCGAACAGCCCGTCGTCGACGGCCGCCGCGGTCAGCCCGACCGGCAGCAGGCCGATCTGGTAGCCGCACCCGCCGCGCTCGACGACGCCGCCGGTGGCCCTGGCCAGCAGCTGGCCGCCCAGGCAGACCCCCAGGGTCGGCAGCTGGGAGCGCACCGCGGCGGCCAGCAGCCGGCGGGTGGCCGGCAGCCACGGCCACCGCTCGTCGGCGTCGGCCCCGGCGCTGCCGCCCAGCACCAGCAGCCCGGTGTAGCCGGCCCGCTCGGCGTCCTCCGGCAACGGCTCACCACGGTGCGGCCGCAGCACCTCCAGCGGCCCCAGGGCCCGGGCCAGCCGACCCGCCGCCACCCGTTCCTCGTGCTCGACGACCAGGATCACCCGGCGGCCCCGGTCACAGCCTCGGCAGTCACAGCCTCGGCAGTCACAGCCTCGGCGGTCACAGCATCGGCAATCACAGCATCGGCAGGTAGCGGTCGAGCTCGAACGGGGTGATCGGGTGCCGGTAGTCGACCCACTCCTGCCGCTTGTTGCGCAGGAAGAACTCGAACACCCCTTCGCCGAGGGTCTCGGCCACCAGCTCCGAGCGCTCCATCACGAAGATGGCCTCGGCCAGGCTCTGCGGCAGCGGGCGGATGCCCAGCGCCTTGCGCTCGGCCTCGGTCAGCGACCACACGTCGTCCTCGGCGCCGTCGGGCAGGTCGTAGGCCTCCTCGATGCCCTTCAGGCCGGCGGCGAGCAGGACGGCGAAGGACAGGTAGGGGTTGGCCGCGCTGTCGATGGCGCGGTACTCGATCCGGGTCGAGTTGCCCTTGCCGGGCTTGTACATGGGCACCCGGACCAGTGCGGAGCGGTTGTTGTGGCCCCAGCAGACGAACGAGGGCGCCTCGTGCGCGCCCCACAGCCGCTTGTAGGAGTTCACCCACTGGTTGGTGACGGCGCTGATCTCCTCGGAGTGGCGCAGCAGGCCGGCGATGAACTGCCGGGCCACCTTGGACAGCTGGTACTCCGCGCCGGCGTCGTGGAAGGCGTTGCGGTCACCGTCGAACAGCGACATGTGGGTGTGCATGCCCGAGCCGGGGTGGTCGGCGAACGGCTTGGGCATGAACGTGGCGTAGATGCCCTGCTCCAGGGCGACCTCCTTGACCACGGTGCGGAAGGTCATGATGTTGTCCGCGGTGGTCAGGGCGTCGGCGTAGCGCAGGTCGATCTCGTTCTGGCCCGGCCCGCCCTCGTGGTGGCTGAACTCCACCGAGATGCCCATCGACTCCAGGGTGGAGATGGCCGCACGGCGGAAGTCGTGCCCGGTGCCGCGCGGCACGTGGTCGAAGTAGCCGGCGGTGTCCACGGGTACCGGTGACCCGCCCGGCCGGTGCTCGTCCTTGAGCAGGTAGAACTCGATCTCCGGGTGGGTGTAGAAGGTCAGGCCGTGCTCGGCGGCCCGGTTCAGGGCCCGCTTGAGTACCTGGCGCGGGTCCGAGGGCGCCGGCGCCCCGTCCGGGGTCAGGATGTCGCAGAACATCCGGGCGGTGCCGTGGTGGTCACCTCGCCAGGGCAGCACCTGGAAGGTGCTCGGGTCGGGCCGGCCCAGCATGTCGGCCTCGTACACCCGGGTCAGACCCTCGACCGCGGAGCCGTCGAAGCCGATCCCCTCGGCGAACGCGCCCTCCAGCTCGGCCGGGGCCACGGCCACCGACTTCAGCGAGCCCAGGACGTCGGTGAACCAGAGCCGCACGAAACGGATGTCGCGCTCCTCGATGGTCCGGAGCACGAACTCCTGCTGTCTGTCCATCCTGACCCTTCTGCTGCGGTGCCCGGCGGCGCTGCGCCTGACGGCATGGTCGGCCCTGCACCGGCCAGCGTCCCATGAAGCCGCCGGGCGCGTGTGGAAGGTGGGGCGCCAAAGGTGTGCCGGCCGTCTGACCGATGCGGTCGGCGAGCGACGACAATGCCGCCATGAGCGAGCTGAGCAACCCCTACGGCGACCCGGCCCCCGGCCCGGCGCGCGGACCGGACGCCGAGCGGGCCGGCGGCGCCTCGCCGTCCGGGCTCGCCCGGCGGGTCCGGGTGCACCACCTGCGCGACCTGAAGCAGCGCGGGGAGAAGTTCCCGATGCTGACCGCCTACGACATGTACGCCGCGGCGATCTTCGAAGAAGCCGGCATCCCGGTGCTGCTGGTCGGGGACTCGGCGGCCAACAACGTGCTCGGCTACGCCACCACCGTGCCGGTCACCGTGGAGGAGATGATCCCGCTGGTGCGGGCGGTGGCCCGGTCCACCAGCCGGGCGCTGGTGGTCGCCGACCTGCCGTTCGGCTCCTACCAGTCCGGGCCGGAGCAGGCGCTGGCCACCTCGATGCGGATGATGAAGGAGGGCCTGGCGCACGCCGTGAAGCTGGAGGGCGGCGCACGGGTGGCACGCAGCGTCGAGCTGGTGGTCGGCTCGGGGATCCCGGTGATGGCGCACATCGGTTTCACCCCGCAGAGCGAGCACGCCCTGGGCGGGTACCGGGTGCAGGGCCGCGGCGAGCAGGAGGCGGCCCGGATGGTGTCCGAGGCCCTGGCCCTGGAGGCGGCCGGTGCCTTCGCACTCGTGATGGAGATGGTGCCGGCGCCGGTCGCCGCGGAGGTCACCAAGGCGCTGTCCATCCCCACGATCGGGATCGGCGCCGGCCCGGACTGCGACGGCCAGGTGCTGGTCTGGCAGGACATGATGGGCCTGCGGGCGGGCCGGGCCCCGCGCTTCGTCAAGCGCTACGCCGACCTGCGCACCGTGATGCTGGACGCCGCGCGGGCCTACGCCGGCGACGTCGTGTCAGGCTCCTTCCCCGACGCCGGTCACAGCTTCGACAGCTGAGCGGCCAGCACCGGCCGCGCGGTCTCCAGCGAGGGCCCGTACCAGGTCAGCAGGCGCCCGGAGACCAGCGCGCTGGGTGCGGTGAAGCACTCCGGGCCGTCCTGGGCGCTGAACGCGTACGGCTCGTCGGGCAGCACCACGAGGTCGTGCGGCGCCAGCTCGTCCAGGGCCACCCGCGGGTAGCGCTGCGGGTGGTCGGCGTAGGCGTTCAGCACGCCCAGGTGGGCCAGCACGTCACCGGTGAAGGTGTCGCTGCCGACCACCATCCAGGGTCGGCGCCAGATCGGGACCACCGCCACCCTGGCCGGGGCTGCGGGCGTGGCCCACGCTGAGCGGGCCCGGCCCAGCCAGCCCGGTGCCGGCAGTCCGCAGGCGGCCAGCATCCGGCTCAGCGAGGCGAACGCCCCGCGCTCGCCGCCCAGCCGGCGGATGTCGGTGACGTAGACGGCCGTCCCGCGCGCCCGCAGCGCGTCCAGGTCGACCTGCCGGTTCTCCTCGGCGCTGGCCAGCACCAGGTCCGGACGCAGGGCCAGGACCCGCCCGAGGTCGGGGTTCTTGGTGCCGCCGACCCGGGGCACGTCCAGGTCGGCGGGATGGCTGCACCAGTCGGTGGCACCGACCAGCAGGTCGGCGGCGGTCACGGCGAGCGCCTCGGTGAGCGAGGGCACCAGGGAGACCACCCTGGCGACCGGCCGCGCGAGGCGCACCGGGCGTCCCTGATCGTCCACCGGCGGGTCGTGCTCGCTCACCGTTCCATCCTGGCTCAGGTCACGCCCAGCGCCAGACCTGCCACCAGCGGGTGCCCGGCCGGGGGTGGGCCAGGGGCACGGCCGGGCGCGGGGTGGCGACGGCGGCCGCGGGCCCACTCACGACGGCGACCGGCCCGGCGGACGCGGCCGGCCCGGCGGCACCGGGCTCCACCTCGGCCCGCAGCAGCGAGGTGGCCAACGCCAGTCCGAGGGCGACCGCCACGCCGGCGCGCAGCACGGCAGGTGTCCGCCGGGAGCCGGGCGCGGTGCGCGGCGGCAGGACGGATGCGGGCAAGGGGACCTCCAGGTGGGTGCAGACGGATCGGGGCGGACCGGGGGCGGGCAGCAGGCTCAGACCATGTCGAACTGCTCGGTGTGCACGTGACGCTCGTGCACGCCGAGCTCGGCCAGCGCGCCGGCCGTGGCCCGGACCATCGCCGGGGAGCCGCAGATGAAGGTGTCGAACCGGCGACCGGCTCCGGGGCGGGGCAGATACCGGGCCAGCAGCGCTGCGCTCAGATGGCCGGTCGGCCCGGCCCAGCCCGGCTGCGCCGAGGTCAGCACCTCCACCACCTGCAGGTCCAGCTGACGGGTCAGCTCGGCCACCTCCTGCCGGAAGAGCAGGTCCTGCTCGCTGCGGGCGCTCATCACCAGCAGGTGGCGGCGGGGGTCGCGCCGGTGCGCCTGGGTGCGCAGCATGCTCATCATCGGCGTGATGCCCACCCCGCCGGCGATCAGCACCAGCGCCCGGGATCGGCGGGCGTCGACGGTGAAGGTGCCGTGCGGGCCGTCCACGTACACCCGCCGTCCGGGGGTGAGCCGGCTGAGCTGGTCGGTGAAGTCGCCGGCGTGACGCACGGTGAACTCGATCTCCCGTGGCCGGTGGGCGCCGGAGGCGATCGTGAAGGGGTGCTCCTCGCGTGGTCGCAACGGGCGGTCCAGCCGGATCCAGGCGAACTGGCCCGGCTGGAAGTGCAGGCCCCGGTGGCGGTGCCGCAGCGGGCGCAGGGCCAGGGTGGTGACGCTCTCGTTGTCGCTGCGGACCTCGTCGATGACGAACGCCTGGCGGGCGGCGAGCAGCGGCCGCACCACCCAGCGCACCAGCCCGGCGGTCAGTACCACCAGTAGGCAGAGCTCGAACCAGCGGCGCATCAACAGGTCCGCGGTCAGGTGGTGCAGCCACAGCACGTGCAGCGCGCTGCCGACGAGCACCACCACGGCGGCGAGGACGTGGATGACCCGCCACGTCTCATACCTCAACCGCAGCCGCCCGCGCAGCACGCTGGTCAGGCAGATCGCGACCAGGGCCAGGGTGGCGGCGGTGGCAGCCTGGGCGCGGGGTGGGGCGAGCCAGGGAACCAGCAGGGCCAGGTTGGCCGGGTTGTCGACCAGCACCAGGACCACGTGGCCCAGCACCAGGCCCAGGGCGCACAGGCCCAGCCAACGGTGGGAGCGCAGCACGTTCTCGATCCCGAAGGTCGAGGTCAGCGCCCGCAGCCGGGCCGGCAGCACGAAGACCCCGACCAGCACCGACGCGGACAGCACCCCGGCCGCCAGGCAGACCTCCAGACAGAGGTCGCCGTAGCCGCCGGCTCCCACCCCGAGCAGCAGGGGTACCAGCAGCAGCCCGACGAACAGGGCCGACCACCCGACCCGCCGGACCTGCAGGCCTGTTCGTGCGCCCATGACCTCGACTCCAGACCGGCGGCCCCGGACCGCGGTTCGGGGCCGTGCACCGCACACTCGACAACGTGACGGCGGTCAGCCTGCCCCAGGAGCCGACAACGGTCCCTCACGCATGTCCTAAGGCTGGCTCAATCTCCAGCGGGGCGCACGCCACCGACCAGCGGTGATTCCGGTGGGCGCTCGATCAGGCACCCGCCGTCGCCTCCCGGTTCAGTCCTCGTCCTCGATCTCGCGCCAGCGGCGGTCCTGCTCGTCCCACTCATGCGTCCGCTCGGCCGCCGCGGCCAGCGCACCGGCCGCCTCCGCACGGGTGCGGTAGGGACCCATCAGCTCCTTGCTCTGGCTCTTGTCCTCGTCGGTCTCGACCTGACCGGTGCGCACGTTGAACCAGTACCGGGCCTGCTCCATCCGGCCAGGCTAGGCCACCCCCCCACGTAGACTCCAGGGCATGCCCACCGGAGCCGCCAGCCCCTCCTCGACCGCACCGATCGGCACCCTGGCCCCGGGCGTGGTGGGCCCGCGCCGGCCGGTGCCGGCCTCGATCCGGCGCCCGGAGTACGTCGACCGGCCGGCCCCTGCGCCCTACACCGGGCCGGAGGTCAAGGACGCCGCGACGATCGCCGCGATGCGCGAGGCGAGCCGGCTGGCGGCCCGGGCCATGGCGGCGGTGGCCGACCGGATCGCCCCCGGCGTCACCACCGACGAGCTGGACGAGGTCGGCCACGCCTACCTGGTCGAGCACGGCGCCTACCCCTCCACGCTGGGCTACCGGGGGTTCCCGAAGTCGCTGTGCACCAGCGTCAACGAGGTGATCTGCCACGGCATCCCGGACAGCACGGTGCTGGCCGACGGGGACATCGTCAACATCGACATCACCGCCTACCTGGAGGTCGACGGGGTCGCCGTGCACGGTGACACCGACGCCACCTACCTCGTCGGCGACGTGGACGAGCAGTCCCGGCTGCTGGTCGAGCGCACCCACGAGGCGATGATGCGCGGGATCAAGGCCGTCGCTCCCGGCCGGGAGGTCAACGTCATCGGCCGCGTGATCGAGAAGTACGCCGCCCGGTTCGGCTACGGGGTGGTCCGCGACTTCACCGGCCACGGGGTCGGGCCGGCCTTCCACACCGGGCTGATCATCCCGCACTACGACGCCGCACCGGCCTACGACACCGTGATCGAACCGGGGATGACCTTCACCATCGAGCCGATGCTGACCCTGGGCACCCACGAGTGGCAGATGTGGGACGACGGCTGGACCGTGGTGACCAAGGACCGTCGGCGCTCGGCCCAGTTCGAGCACACCCTGCTGGTGACCGACACCGGTGCCGAGATCCTCACCCTGCCCTGAGGCCCTGACCGACCCGGCCCTGACCCGGCCCGGACCCGGCCCGGACCCGGTCACGGTGGCATGCCCCGGTGATCGTCGCTGGCTAGGCTCTGGCCCATGGTGAGCCAGACGACCACGACGCACCGACGGCGCCGGATCAGCTCCGGGCTCGGCTACGGGATCGACATCGGCGGATCGGGGATCAAGGGCGCGCCGGTCGACCTGGGCGCCGGCGAGCTGAGCGCGGAGCGGACCCGGATCCCGACCCCTCAGCCCTCCACCCCGCAGGCGGTCGCCGACGTCGTCGCCGAGGTGGTGGACAGCCACCGGGGCGGCTCGGGGCGGCGGGCGGTCGGCGTCACCTTCCCAGCGGTCATCCAGCACGGCGTGGCCCGGACGGCGGCGAACGTCGACAAGGCCTGGGTGGGAACCGATGTCGACGCGCTGCTCACCGAGCGGCTGGGGCGTCATGTGCATGTGGTCAACGACGCGGACGCCGCCGGGCTGGCCGAGGTGCGCTACGGCGCGGCGCGGGACGTGGCCGGGGTGGTGATGGTGCTGACCCTGGGCACCGGGATCGGGTCGGCGCTGTTCGTCGACGGCCTGCTGGTGCCGAACACCGAGCTGGGCCACCTGGAGCTGGAGGGGTACGACGCCGAGAGCCGGGCAGCCGACAGCGCCCGGGAGCGGGAGGACCTGAGCTGGTCCAAGTGGGCCAAGCGGCTGCAGACCTACTTCAGCGCGGTGGAGAACCTGTTCTGGCCGGACCTGATCGTGGTCGGCGGCGGGGTCAGCAAGAAGAGCGAGAAGTTCCTCCCGCTGCTGGACATCCGCACCCCGATCGTCCCCGCCGGGCTGCGCAACGAGGCCGGCATCATCGGGGCGGCGCTGCTGGCGGCCGAGCTCGGCTGACGCTGACCAGGTAGTCCCGGTCCGGCGTCCACTCCCGGCCGCCCCAGTCGGCCAGCCGCGCCTGCGGCTGCAGGCCGGCGTCCCGGCACCAGCCCTCCAGCTCACCGACCTGCGGCCAGCCCTCCCGCAGCGAGCTGCCGCTGACCAGCCGTCCGCCGGGGGCCAGGTGCCGGGCGCAGCCGGCCACCGCCGCGGGCCGCCGGTCCGGTGCCACGAACGGCAGCACGTTGCCGGCCAGCAGCACGACGTCGAAGGTGCGACCGAGGTCGAGGGCGGCCAGGTCCGCCCGGACCCAGCGCAGGTGCGGCGCGCGTGCCCGGGCCCGGGCGAGCAGATCCTCGTCCAGGTCCACGCCGACCACCTCGATGCCGCGCCGGTCGAGCTCGACCGCCACCCGGCCCATCCCGCAGCCGGCGTCCAGCACGCGGCCGGGCGCCCAGGAGCAGACCAGGTCGGCCTCGCCGTGCACGGCCTGGCCGTCGGCCGCCAGGGCGTCCCACCGGCTCTCGTACTCGTCCAGGTCCGTCTGCCGGCGCCAGGCCAGCCAGGCCGGGGACGGCGCACCGATCGGGTGGCTCACCCGGGCGAGACTAACGCCGGCCGGCGACCCGGCGGCCGGCCGGGCGACCCGCCGCCGGTCAGGTCGCCGGGGGCGGCAGGTCGAAGAAGTCGTCGATGTCGTCCGAGCAGGCCAGGGCCGCGCTGGACTCGGCGATCTCGCGCAGGTGGTCCAGCGCGTCGTCCCGGCCCATCGTGCGGTCGGCGATCGCCCCGGCGATCGAGGCCAGGGCGGTGACGAAGGCCAGCCGGTCCTCGTCCTCGTCGAGGAACGCGAGGTCGTCCAGCACGAACTGCATGGCCTCGTGGTCGCCCATCAGCTGGAACCGGATGAAGGCGGCCGCCCACTGGTTGGCCTGGGCCGCCTGCCGCCGCTCGTCCGTGGACATGGTCACCTCCGTGCTCGATGGGATCGTGTCCTTCCCATCGACGCCCGTCGCTCGCACGTCCGCGGTCCTGACCGGCACCACCCGATTGCCGCACCGGGTCCACCGCCCACCAGGTCCGCCGTCACCGCTCCCCCACCCGGCCCACCCATCAGCAGGACGGATCGGGACGGCAGGGCGGACGAGCCGGACTGTAAGCCGGATCCTGTACCACCGGTCCAGGACCGGCGGCGGCGACCATCCATCTAGGAGTGCCGTTGCCGGCACCCTCCAGCGGCCTACCCGGCAGCTCGGGCGGGCCGCCCTCGAACGCTGCCTGTCTGACCTTGCTCCGGGTGGGGTTTACCGAGCCGCACCGGTCACCCGGCGCGCTGGTGGTCTCTTACACCACCGTTTCACCCTTACCCGCTCCCAGCCGGGGCCGGAGGCGGGCGGTCTGTTCTCTGTGGCACTGTCCCGCGGGTCACCCCGGGTGGGTGTTACCCACCACCCTGCCCTGTGGAGTCCGGACTTTCCTCGGCGGGCCGGTCACCCGGCCCGACGCGGTCGCCCGTCCGGCTCGTCCGCAGCCCCCACCCTAGACCGGTTCTCCACCGGCGGACGACGTCGGCCGGGCCGACTGCGCGGCGGCGCGCAGCGCGGCCCGGCGGATGTTGACGTAGCCGGTGCACCGGCACAGGTTCGAGGCGAGCAACCGGTCCAGCTCCTCCCCCTCGGTGAGCTCCTGGCCCTGCTCCATCGCGTGGGTGAGCAGCATCAGGAAGCCGGGCGTGCAGAAGCCGCACTGCAGCCCGTGCTCGAGCCGGAAGGCCTCCTGCAGCGGGCTGAGCCCTCCCTCGTCCGCGCCCTGCGCGGCCAGACCCTCCACGGTGCGCACCCGGGCGCCGTCGCACTGCACGGCCAGCACCAGGCACGAGCGCAGCGCCTCCCCCTCCACCAGCACGGTGCAGGACCCGCAGACCCCGTGCTCACAGCCCAGGTTGGTGCCGGTCAGGTCGAGGTCCTCGCGCAGCGCATCGGCCAGCGTGCTCCGGGCGGGCACCTCCAGCTCGTGCAGGACGCCGTTCACCTCCAGCCGGGTCCGGTGCCGGGTCTGGGCCGCAAGCCCGTCGCCGTCCTGCGGGTACGGGCTCATCCGGACCTCCTTCCGGCGCCGGCCGGGTTGGCGTCGGCCAGCGCCTGCTCGATCGCGCGTCGGGTCAGCACCTGCACGCAGTGCCGGCGGTACTCGGCGCTGCAGTGCGGCTCGGCCACCGGCTCGCAGCCGTCGGCCAGCTCGGCCGCGGCCGCGGCCAGGTCCTGCGGGCCGGGCCGGTGGCCGACCAGCGCGGGCAGGTCGGCGGCCACCGGTCGGTCGCCGGCCCCGGCCAGCCCGACCCGGGCCGAGGCGATGGTGCCGTCCTCGGCCGACCGGACGGCGGCCAGCGCGGCGACCAGGGCGAAGCTGGCGTGGCTGCGGCGGTGCTCGACGAAGCCGACCCCGGTGCCGGCCGGCAACCGGGGCAGCCGTACCCCGGTGACCAGCTCACCGGAGCGCAGGTCGGTGCGCTGCCCGCCGCGGAACCAGTCCTGGATCTCGACCTGCCGGCCGCCGCCGGGGCCGCGGACCAGGACCACCGCGCGCACCAGCGCGGCCAGCGCGCACCACTCGGCGCTCGGGTGGGCCCAGGCCAGGCTGCCGACGAAGGTGCCGCGGGCCCGGATCGGTGGGTGCGCGACCTGCGGCGCGACCAGCGCCAGCAGCCGGACCAGCGGGTCCGGCCGCGCCGCCCCGCCGGAGCCGGTCCCGAGCGGCACCAGCGCGTGGCTCGACCGCGCCTCCAACGCGGCGTGCCGGACCAGCGCGCCCAGCTCCAGGTGCGTCGGGGCCGCCTGCACCGCGCTCAGCCCCGGTACCGCCTCCAGGCCGACCAGGACGGCCGGGCTGCGCTCCAGGAGGCGCATCTGCAGCAGCAGGCTCTGGCCGCCGGCCAGCACCGCGGCGTTCGGACCGAAGCGGGTCAGGACCTCGACCGCCTCCTCGACGCCGGTCGGCGCGAGGTAGCCGAACGGGGGCAGCTTCACCGGGGTCCCTCGGGCATGCAGCCGACGCTAGAGGGGAACAGGATGAGCCTCTCGTCGAGGAACCCCGGCGAGGACCCCGGTCGACACCGTGGAGGTGCCCGATGCCCGGCCCGACGCCGCCCGACGCCCGCACCGGCCACCCGGTGGGGCCCTACATCGGGGCCCGGCTGACCCGCCGGGAGGACGGCGACCTGCTCACCGGCCGGGCCCGCACGGTCGCCGACCTGCGCGCGAGGGACCTGGTCGAGGCCGGCGTCGCCGGTCCCGGCGTCCCGCTCGAGCTGGCCTTCGTCCGCAGCCGGTGCGCGCACGGGGTGCTGCGCGGGGTGGACCTGACCGCCGCCCGGGCGACGCCCGGGGTGTCCGGCGCCTGGGCCGCGGCCGACCTGCCGGACCTGCCGACGATCGGCGAGCCCGGCCGCGACCGGTCCGGCGAGCCGACCGGGACGCCGATGGACTGGCCGGCGCTGGCCACCGACCGGGTCCGCTACCCCGGGCAGCCGCTCGCCGCGGTCGCCGCCGGCCGGCGGGCCGAGGCCGAGGACGGCGCCCGCGCCGCGGTGCCGGCCATCGAGGTGCTGTCGCCGGTGCTGGACGCCCGGACGGCCACCGGGCCCGGTGCGCCCGCGCTGTTCCAGGGCCGCAGCAACGTCGTCGCCGAGGTCGAGCTCGGAGCCGCGGCGGAGTCCACCTTCGCGCGGGCCCCGGTGGTGGTGGAGGGCGACTTCCGCCAGCCGAGGCTGCTGCCGACCTCGCTGGAGGCCCGGGCGCTGCTGGCCGCACCGACCCCGGACGGCGGGCTGCTGGTCTGGGCCTCCCACCAGGCCCAGCACAACCTGCGCAACGCCCTGGCCGGCGCGCTGGGGCTGGCCACCGAACGGGTGCGGGTCATCGTGCCGGCGACCGGCGGCGCCTTCGGCGCGAAGAGCCAGCTCTACCCGGAGTACCTGGTGGTGACCGCCCTCGCGCTGCGGCTGGGCCGCCCGGTGCGGTGGGTGGAGGACCGGGCCGAGGCCATGCTGGCCGCGACCCGGGGCCGTGGCCAGCGCCAGCACACCCGGCTGGCGGCCGACCGGCAGGGCCGGCTGCTGGCCTACGAGCTGCTGGTCGAGGCCGACGTCGGTGGCTACCCGCAGACCGGGGCGATGGTGCCGGTGATGACCGCGAACATGGCGACCGGGGCCTACCGCACCCCCGCCGTGCACGCCGTGGCGCGCAGCGTGCTGACCACGGCGGCGCCGACCTCGGCGTACCGCGGCGCGGGCCGGCCCGAGGCGGCCTACGCGATCGAGCGCACCGTCGACATCCTGGCCCGGCGGCTGGGGCTGGACCCGGCCGAGCTGCGCCGGCGCAACCACCTGCAGCCCGGCCAGTTCCCCTACGACACCCCGACCGGACGCCGCTACGACTCCGGTGACTACCCGGCGGCGCTGGACGCCGCGCTGGCCGAGATCGGGTACCAGGCGCTGCGCCGGGAGCAGGCCGAGCGCCGCTCGCGGGGCGGGCGGCCGCTGGGTGTCGGGGTGGCCACCTACGTCGAGCGTTCGGGGGCGGGCGCCGGCAGCGACGAGCACGGCTCGGTGGAGGCCTGCCCGGACGGGGGCGTGCTCGCCCGGGTCGGTTCCACCAGCACCGGGCAGGGGCACGCCACGGCGTTCGCGCAGCTGCTCGCCTCCGCGCTGGACGTGCCCCCGGACACCGTTCAGCTGCTGCACAACGACACCGCGCAGGTGCCCTACGGCTTCGGTACGTTCGGCAGCCGCTCGATGCAGGTCGGCGGCAACGCGCTGTGGGCGGCCGCCGAAGCCCTGGTCGAGCGGGCCCGGCACCGCTTCGCCCAGCAGTGCGCGGCGCCGGTGTCCACGGTCGGCTACCGGGCCGGGGTGCTGCGCTGCGGCTCGCGGACGGCGACCCTGGCCGAGCTGGCCGCCACCGCCCCGCTGCGCGCCGACGCCCGCCCGGGCCTGCCGCAGGCCTTCCCGTTCGGCGCCTACGCGGCGGCGGTCGAGGTCGACCCGGAGCTCGGCACGGTCAGCGTGCTCCGGGTGGTGGCGGTCGACGACTACGGCGTGGTGGTCAACCCGCTGATCGTGGACGGGCAGGGCCATGGCTCGATCGCCCAGGGGCTCGGTCAGGTGCTGTTCGAGGAGGCGAGCACCGACGAAGACGGCGTCCCGGCCCAGCGCACGCTGCTGGACTACCTGCTGCCGACCGCGGCCGACATGCCGGCCCTGGCCCTGCTGGAGACGTGCACCCCCAACCCGAACGTGCCGCACGGGGCCAAGGGCGCCGGCGAGGCCGGCTGCATCGGCGTGCCGCCGGCCGTCGTCAACGCGGTGTGCGACGCAATCGACGTCGACCACGTCGACCTGCCGCTCACCCCGGAGGCGGTGTGGCGGGCGCTGAGCGGTGCCCGGGCCTGATCAGTCCCCCCGCTCGGCCGGCTCCACCTGCTCGGCCGGGGCCTCGACGCCGCCGAGCGCGCCCCGGGTGGTGAGCACGATCCCGGCGGCGATCGCGAACAGACCGAACCCGACCGCCACCGAGGACAGGGTGCCGCCCTGCAGGCGCTCCCCGAGCAGCCACCGGCCCAGCACGAAGGCGGCCAGCGGGTCGGCGGCGGTCACCGCGGGCAGCACCACCCGCAGCGGGGCGCTCTGGTAGCCGCGCTGCACGATGACGTTGCCGAGCATGGAGCCGGCCACGAAGCCGGCCAGGTCGACCAGGGCGGCGGGCGCGTCCAGGTCGTTCAGGGACAGGGCCAGCCCGCGCAGGAAGAGGGCGTCCACCGCGAAGCAGGAGCCGGCCACCAGACCGAGCACCAGGGAGCTGAGCTGCCGGCCGCCGGCCCACCGGGACAGGCCGAACCCGATCGCGGCGAGCGCGACCAGCGCACCGCCGCCGAACAGCTGGGCGTGCAGGTCAACCGGTCGCCCGCCGCCGGGCCGGCCGACGCCCAGCAGCAGCAGCACCCCCGCCGCCAGGGTCAGCGCACCGACCACCTCGGTGCGGTGCAGCCACCGGCGGGCCAGGCGCGCCTCGATGACCAGGGCCACGACCAGGCCCGAGGTCAGGATGGCCTGCACCACGATGACCCCGCCGCGGGCCAGGGCGATCGCGTGCAGGCCCAGCGCGGCCAGCGCCAGCAGCGAGCCGAGCAGCCAGTGCGGGCTTCTCAGCAACCGCAGGAACAGCCGGACCGGGCCGCCGATCTCCAGCGGCACCTCCGAGGCCGCGCCCCGCTGCAGGTTGTTGGCCACCGAGAAGAGCAGCGCGGCACCGACGGCGCACAGCAGCGCCAGTCCGTCCAGTCCGCTCACCCGGCGGCGCCTCGAGGAGCAGGGGTCCTGCGCCGGGGCAGGAGCCGGAGCGGACGAGGCAGCACCCGACCCACCTTAGCCGCGGCCCCTGCTGGCCGCCGGTCAGCGGTCACCGGTCACCGGTCACCGGTCACCGGTCACCGGTCACCGGTCCAGGGGGCGGTCCAGGTTGACCGTCGCGCTGATCAACGGTGAACGCGGCGTCCCGCAGCCAGGAGTAGCGGTAGTCCCCGTTGCGCGCCCCACCCAGCTGTCCCGGCAGCGAGGTGGTCGACGCGGCCGACCAGTGCGACCGTGCGCAGGTCCCCGGTGATGCCGTGCTCCTCGATGGCCCCGAGGCGGCCCGCAGGTCGTTGCGGTGAGGTGACGGCGTCGCGATCAGCCGGTCGCGGCCAGCGCCTGCGCCAGGTCCTCCAGCAGGTCCTGCACGTCCTCCAGGCCCA
Organism: uncultured Actinomycetota bacterium; assembly: GCA_963821825.1. GTDB lineage: Bacteria > Actinomycetota > Actinomycetes > Actinomycetales > Kineosporiaceae > CAWGFD01. Next base: position 1,850,566 of record CAWGFD010000002.1, on the reverse strand, counting down.
CCGAGAGCCGGACCACCCCGTCGGTGATCCCGGCCGCCGCCCGGCCCTCGGCCCCCAGCCGGCGGTGGGTGGTGGTCGCCGGGTGGGTCACCATGCTCTTGGCGTCACCGAGGTTGTTGGAGATGTCGATCACCCGCAGCGCGTCCAGGAAGGCGAACGCCGCCTTCTGGTCCCCGCTGGCCAGCTCGAAGGTGACCACCGTGCCGCCGGCGCTCATCTGCGCGCGGGCCAGGTCGTGCTGCGGGTGGCTGGGCAGGTGCGGGTACCGGGTGCCGGCCACCTGCGGCTGGTCGGCCAGCCACCGGGCCACCCGCAGCGCGGAGCCGCTCTGGTGCTCCACCCGCAGCCGCATCGTCTCCAGGCCCTTGAGCAGCACCCAGGCGTTGAACGGGCTCATCGAGGGGCCGGTGTGCCGCATCATCGTCTGCACCGCGCCGTCGATGTACTCCTGCTCGCCCAGGATCGCCCCGCCCAGCACCCGGCCCTGGCCGTCGATGTGCTTGGTCGCGCTATACACCACGACGTCCGCGCCGAGCTCCATCGGCCGGGACAGCACCGGGGTGGCGAACACGTTGTCGACCACCACCCGGGCGCCGGCGGCGTGGGCCAGGTCGCAGACCGCCCGCACGTCCACCAGCTCCTGCATCGGGTTGGACGGGGACTCGAAGAACACCGCCTGGGCCGGCGCGGCCAGCGCCCGCTCCCACTGGGCCAGGTCCGTACCGTCCACGAACTCGCAGCTGATCCCCCACCGCGGCAGGATCTCGTCCAGGATCACGAAGCAGGAGCCGAACAGGGCGCGGGAGGCGACCACCCGGTCGCCGGCGTTCAGGAACGCGGCCAGGGAGGTGAACACCGCCGACATCCCGGTCGCGGTGGCGAAGCAGGCCTGCGCGCCCTCCAGCGCGGCCAGCCGCTGCTGGAAGACCTCGACCGTCGGGTTGCCGTAGCGGGAGTAGACGAACCGGTCGAGCTCACCGGAGAAGGCGGCCTCGGCCTGCGCGGCGTCGTCGTAGACGTAGCCCTGGGTCAGGTACAGCGCCTCGGAGGTCTCCTGGAAGCCGCTGCGGTGCAGCCCGCCGCGCACCGCCAGGGTGTCCGGGCGCAGCGCGCGCCGCGGGACCGGGCCGCGGTCGGCGTCGGTATGGCTCACGACTGCCTCCACGGCAGCCCCTGGGCCTTCCAACCGGCCCGGACGCCACGGTGCCGCCGCTCGTCCGGGGGGCCCTCGAACCCCTCCAGCACGTTGTAGGCGCGCTGGTAGCCGGCCGCGGCCGCCGCCTGGGCGGCGGCCACCGACCGGACCCCGGACCGGCACAGGAACACCACGGGGGCCGACGGCGGCGCGGCCTGCGCCAGGTCGGTGAGGAACCGGGGGTTGCGCGCGCCGTCGGGGAACCGGACCCACTCCAGCAGGGCGACCGGGCGGTCCAGCCCGGACAGGTCCGGCACCCCCACGTAGGACCACTCCGCCGCGGTCCGGACGTCGACCAGCACCGCCTGCTCCTCGGCCTGCAGCAGCTCGAAGGCCTCCTGAGGGGTCAGGTCACCGGCGTACCCGTCGGCGGGCCGGGGGGTCATCGCCGTGCTCTCGTCCGTGCGGCCACTGCGCTGCCTCCTGAACCTGGGTCGTGCTCCTACGCCTGGGTCGTGCCGGCCAACGTCGGCTGCGCGCCGACCGGCCCATCATCGCAGCGGCCCGGTCACGGCAGCGCTCGCCCCACCCCGGCCAGGACTACCCTCGGCGCATGACCGACACGATCGACCCCAGCACGATCGGCTCGCGGCCCGGCGGCCCAGCAGCGGAGGGACCCCCGGTCGGCTCGGAGGTCGGCTCGGAGGTCGGCTCGGAGGTCGGCTCCGCGGCGGTGACCACCATCTCCGGGGTCGAGCAGCGGCGGCTGCTGACCACCGCCGTGCCGGGGCCGGCGAGCCGGGCGCTGACCGAGCGCAAGAACGCGGCGGTGGCCAGCGGGGTCGGCACCACCCTGCCGGTGTACGTGGCCCGGGCCGGAGGCGGCGTGCTGGTCGACGTCGACGGCAACCAGCTGATCGACTTCGGGTCCGGGATCGCGGTGACCAGCGTGGGCAACGCCGCCCCCCTGGTGGTGCAGGCGGTCACCGAGCAGGTCGCCGCGTTCACCCACACCTGCTTCATGGTGACCCCCTACGAGAGCTACCTGGCGGTCTGCGAGAAGCTCAACGAGCTGACCCCGGGGACACATGAGAAGCGCTCGGCGCTGTTCAACTCCGGCGCGGAGGCGGTGGAGAACGCGGTCAAGATCGCCCGCCGGGCGACCGGCCGGGACGCGATCGTCGTCTTCGACCACGCCTACCACGGCCGGACGAACCTGACCATGGCCATGACGGCGAAGAACATGCCCTACAAGGACGGGTTCGGCCCGTTCGCGGGCGAGGTGTACCGGGCGCCGATGTCCTACCCGTTCCGGGAGGTCGCCGGGCTCAGCGGCGAGCAGGCCGCGGCGCGGGCCACGACCATGATCGACAAGCAGGTGGGTGCGGACCGGGTGGCGGCCGTCGTGGTCGAGCCGATCCAGGGCGAGGGCGGGTTCGTGGTGCCGGCGCCGGGCTTCCTGGCCGCGCTGTCCCGCTGGTGCACCGAGCACGGGGTCGTCCTGGTCGCCGACGAGATCCAGACCGGCTTCGCCCGCACCGGCGACTGGTTCGCCTGCGACCACGAGGGCGTGGTGCCCGACCTGGTGACCACGGCCAAGGGCATCGCCGGCGGCCTGCCGCTGGCGGCGGTGACCGGGCGGGCCGACCTGATGGACGCCGTGCACTCCGGCGGCCTGGGCGGCACCTACGGCGGGAACCCGGTGGCCTGCGCCGCGGCGCTCGGGGCGATCGAGACGATGCAGACCCACGACCTGCCGGCCGCCGCCCGCGGCATCGAGCAGGTGATGCTGCCCAGGCTGCACTCGCTCGCGCAGCGCTTCCCGCAGGTCGGCGACGTGCGGGGCCGCGGTGCGATGCTCGCCGTGGAGATCGTCCGCCCGGGCGGCACCGAGCCGGACGCCGCGCTGACCGCGCGGGTGTCGGCCGCCTGCCACGCGGCCGGGCTGGTCACCCTGACCTGCGGCACGTTCGGCAACGTGCTGCGCTTCCTGCCGCCGCTGGTGATCCCCCAGCCCCTGCTCCTGGAGGGCCTGGACATCTTGGAGCAGGCCTTCGAGACCGCCGTGGCCGCGGGCTGACCGCCCGGCCGGCCCGGCCAGCCGCCCGCACCGGACGCCTCGGTCAGGGCGGCAGGTGCCCGGTGGCGTTCACGGTGACCACCTCGGCGCCGCCGTCGGGCCACCACCGGCAGATCGTCACCGACGCCGGCTGCACCTGCAGGCGCCACAGCGCGGCCGGCGCGGCCTGCAGCGCCGCCGCGACCACGGCCCGCACCGGTGTGGCATGGGTGAGCACGACCAGGGTGCGGCCCGAGTGCTCGCGCACGGTGTCGGCCAGGGCAGCGGTGAGCCGCTCGGTGAACTCCTGCAGGCTCTCCCCGCCCGGCGGCCGGACGCTGGTCGAGCCGCGCCAGGCGGCCAGCAGCTCGGGCCAGCGGTCCAGCACCTCGGTGACGGTCAGGCCGTCCCACTCGCCGAAGGCGATCTCGGCCCAGCCGGGAGCGACGCTCACCGGCAGGCCCAGCCGGTCGGCGACCAGCTGCGCGCTCTGCCGGGTCCGGCGCAACGGCGAGGCGAGAACCGCCTGCGGGGTCGGGATGGTGCCCGGCCAGCCGGCTGCGCGCCCGGCGCCGGCCAGCAGCTCGGCCACCGCCCCGGCGTCCGCCCGGCCGGCCGCGGACAGGTCCGGGTCCAGCGCGCCGTCGCGCCCGGACATCCGGCCCGACTCGGTCAGCGCGGTGCGGCCGTGCCGGACCAGCACCAGCGTGGTCGGTGCGCCGCCGAGGTCGTCCAGCGGGGCCCGGGTCGAGGCGGGACGCGAGGCCGGTGGCAGATCGGCGTCGGGGCCGCGTCGGGGCCTCCACGACCGGCGGCCCCGACGTCACAGGCTCGACTCCGGCACCCTGACCAGGATCCGGTCGCACTCCTCGCAGCGCAGCACCTGATCCTCCGGGGCGGCCCGGAACCGGCCGATCTCCACCGTGTTCAGCTCCAGCCGGCAGCCCTCGCAGCGGCGGCCCAGCAGCCGGGCGGCGCCGGTGCCGGCCTTGGCCCGGATCCGCTCGTACAGCTCCAGCAGCGCGGCGGGCACGCCCGCCGCCGCGGAGTCCCGGGCCTGCTGCTCGGTCGCCGCGCTCTGGTCGAGGTCGGCCAGCGCCTGGGCGCGTCGGGCCTCGGCCGCCTCGAGCTCCGAGCCCTGAGCCTCGACCCGCTGCCGCAGGTCCGCCACCTCGCCCTGCGCGGCCTCGAGCCGTTCCATCACCTCCAGCTCGACGTCCTCGAGCGCGGACTGCCGGGCGGCCAGGCTCTGGTTCTCGTGGGCCAGCGCCTGCAGGTCCTTCGCGCTGCCCTGGCCGGCGTCCATCCGGGCCTGGTTGCGCGCCGCGCGACTGCGCACCTGCTCGACGTCCGACTCAGCCTTGGCCACCTCTCGCTGCACGTCCTCGGCGCGGGCCTGGGCCATCACGATCGCGTCCTGCAGCCGGGCGACCTCACCGGCCAGCCGGTCCACCTCGGCGTGCTCGGGCAGGGTCCGACGCCGGTGCGCCAGCTGGGCGAGCTTGGTGTCCTGGTCCTGGACGTCGAGCAGACGCCACTGGTCCTGCGGCGCGGCGGTCACCACGGCGGCCTCCCGGGGCTGGCTGAGGGTGGTGCTGGGGGTGGGGCTGACACCCTACGTCAGCGGCTGACGCCCCCGGCGCTGGGTAGCCGCAGCGTCCACGGATCGGTGCAGCGCACCGAGACCTGGGTCTCCACCGGGGTGCCGAGCCCCTCCAGGGCGCCGGCGAGCCGGTTGGCCACCCCGGCCAGCCACGGCCACTCGCTGGCCCAGTGCGCGACGTCGACCAGGAAGGGCGGCCCCTCCCCGGCGCGCTCGCGCAGCTCGAGGGCGGGGTGGTGGCGCAGGTCGGCGGTGACGTAGACGTCGGCGCCGCTGGCCCGCACCGCGTCGAACAGCGAGTCGCCCGCCCCGCCGCAGACCGCGACCCGGCCGACCTGCGCGGTCGGGTCGCCGGCGATCCGCACGCCCTGCACGGTGGCCGGCAGCACCTCCCCGACCAGCAGGCCGAGGTCGCGCAGCGAGACCGGGGCGGCGAGCGTGCCGACCCGGCCGATCCCCCGCGGGCCCGACCAGGAGGCGAGCTCCAGGACGTCGACCACGGGCCGGTCGTAGGGGTGGGCGGCGCGCAGCGCGGCGAGCACCGCGGCCCGCGCGGCGCGCGGCGCGACCATCTCCAGCCGGTGCTCGGCGGTGGTGGTGCGGGCACCGGGCTCGCCGACCACCGGGCGGGCGTCGGCGCCCGCGACGAAGGTACCCTCGCCGGCGGAGCTGAACGCGCACCGGGAGTACTCCCCGACGGCGCCGGCGCCGGCCGCGGTCAGCGCATCGACCACGGCGTCCAGCTCGGCCGGTGGCACGAAGGTGACGATCTTGTCCATGGGGTCGCCGGCGTCGGCCTCCAGGGGCACCAGGTCACGCAGGCCGAGCACCCGGGCCAGAGCGTCCGAGACGCCCGGTGCCGCGGCGTCGGCGTTGGTGTGCGCGGTGTAGAGCGCGCACCCGCCCCGGATCAGCTCGTGCACCATCCGGCCCTTGGGGCCGGTGGCCGCCACCGCGTTGACCGGGCGGAGCAGCAGCGGGTGGTGGGTGATGAGCAGGTCCGCGCCCCAGCGCAGGGCCTCCTCGACGACCACCGGAGTGGCGTCGACGGCGAGCAGGACCTTCTGCACGGCCGCCGACGGGTCACCCACGACGAGCCCGACGGCGTCCCAGGGCCGGGCCCAGGCCGGGTCGTACAGGCCGTCCAGGACGCCCGCGACGTCGCCGAGCGTAGGAGCCCCTCCCGTATCAGTCACAGTGCGGAGCCTATCCGGCACGTCACGTCGCCAGACTCGCCGGCGGGGACCCGCGCGCGTGGAGCTGGTCACGTCCGGTGCTGGAAGAGGTGCTGCGGTGGGCCCGGCCGGGTTCGAACCGACGACACCCGCGGTGTAAGCGCGGTGCTCTACCAGCTGAGCTACAGGCCCGCTCCGACCGGCCGATGGCCGGCCGGAGATGCACCGGCGGGCCGCGGCGTCAGGCCGCGGCCAGCGCCTGCCGGTAGGCCTCCAGCGGCCGGGCCTCGCCCGGGCCGTTCACGACCGCCCACTCCACGCGGCGGTCGGCCCCGATCAGGAACGAGCCGCGGACGGCGAAGCCGGTCTTCTCGTTGAACACGCCGTAGGCCTTGGCCACGGCGCCGTGCGGCCAGAAGTCCGACAGCAGCGGGAAGCCGTACCCCTCCGCCTCGGCGAACGCCCGCTGGCTGTGCATCGGGTCGCAGGAGATGCCCACGACCTGGACCCCGGCGTCCTCGAAGGCGGACAGGTTGTCCCGCAGCTCGCACAGCTCCCCGGTGCAGATCCCGGAGAAGGCGAACGGGTAGAACACCAGGACGACGCGCTGGTCGGCGACCAGCTCGCTCAGGGTGACCGTCTCGCCGTGCTGGTCCTTCAGCTCGAAGTCCGGGGCCTGCTGGCCCGCCTCGACCGCCATGGTGCTCCTCCCGTGCGTGGGGGCCGGCCCTCCGGCCGACCTGGTGGTGCCTGCCCGCACCTGTCGCGAGCGACCTCCCGGCGCCGGCGCGCGGGTCGGGGTAGGTCGCCGGTGCGCGGCCGGGCAGGATGCCCAGTGTGTCATCGAAGTCCTCCCCGGTGCGGCCCGAGGTGCCCGACCGTGGCCTGGCCTGCCTGCACCCGGAGGAGCTGGGCGCGCTGGTCGCCGGCGCGTTCGACGCCGTGGCCGCCCTGGTGCCCGGCCGCGACCTGGACGCCCCGGCTCCGACGGGTTCCGGGACGGTGCGCGACCTGCTGGTCGAGCTCGGGTCCTGGCCCGAGCACGCGCGGTTCGAGTCGCTGATCGCCGACGCCCGGGCCGGCCGGTTGCACGACCTGGTCGACGTCCGGGCCCGGACCGCGCTGCTGACCGCGGCCCACCACGACGCCGACGCCGGCGAGGTCGTGGCCGCGCTGCACCGGGCCCGGGACACCGCCACGGCCTTCCTGGCCGGCCCCGAGGCGGAGACCGTCGGGCTGCGGCTGACCGCCAGCCCGGCCGGGGAGCTGCCGTTGAACGGCACGTTCACCGCCGCCTGCTTCGAGCTGGCCACCCACGCACTGGACCTGGCGCCGGCCGAGGAGCTGCCGGTCGCCCTGCTCGACCCTGCGGTCGCCGCCCTGGTCGACGTCACCGGGGCCCTGGTCTGGCAGCACGCGCTGACCACCCGGCTGGCCGTGGTCACCCCGGCCGGGCGGTGGGCGACCTCGGTCACCGAGCGGGGCTGGCTGACCTGGCGGCTGAGCGACGCCGAGCTGGCCCGTGAGCGCTGGCCCGGGGTGGAGGGGCAGGCGGCCGACGTGCTGCTGGCCGCCGAAGGGCGCGGCGCCGTGCTGTCGATGGTGCTCTCCCGCCGGCTGCGGCTGAAGGAGGTGGCCAGCCTGACCCGGTTGCTCCCCGCCCTGGAGGACGTGCCGGGGATGCCGTCCGGGTCGGCGCTGAGCGCGCTCAGCCGCACCGCGGGACGGGCGGGCAGCGCGCTCGGCGCGCTGGCCCGGTCGTTCGGCTAGCGCCGGCCGCTGCGCGGGGAGGCCAGCCTGGTGCCGGTCCAGTCCGGGCAGGCGCTCACGGTCGAGGTCGCGTGCAGGCCGGCGGTCGGCGCGGCGTCCTCGATCTCGCTGCTCTCGACGTGCCCGTCCCGGCCGGACTTGGGGGTCAGCAGCCAGATCACCCCGCCGTCGGCCAGGTTGGTCAGGGCGTCCACCAGGGCGTCCACCAGGTCGCCGTCGCCGTCCCGCCACCAGAGCAGGACGGCGTCCATCACGTCCTGGGCGTCCTCGTCGGCCAGCTCCAGGCCGATCAGGTCCTCGATCGCCTCGCGCAGGTCGTGGTCCACGTCCTCGTCGTAACCGAACTCCTGCACCTGCTGACCGTGCTTCAGGCCGAGTCGCGCAGCCCTCGACTGCTCAGCCTCGGGTCCCGCGGACGCGCCCACGCTGCTGCCCTCCTGCTCCGGTGACCGGCCCAGCGCCGGTCTGCTCCCTGAACGCTAGTGCACTAGACCCGACGGTCCGAGCGCAACCACTGGCCGGGTGTTCCTCGTCCGGGTGCTGCGGCTCGGCGCTCGTCCGGGTGCTGCCGGGCGGGCCAGGGGTCGGCCCGACGTGACGCGGCGCCGCCTGCCGCGCGAGGATGGGACCAGCAGGGCGGGCCGGACCGACCGGCCACGGGCCGCCGCTGCGCCGATCGCCCCGCCCACCGGCGGGACGCGCGACCGTCGCAGACAGTGCACACAGAGAGGAAGGCCGACGTGGCCGCACGCGAGGAGAGCGGGCCCATCCTCAACGGGCTCCCCAGCCACCTGCCGGACATCGACCCTGAGGAGACCAGCGAGTGGCTGGAGTCCCTGGACGGTGCCGTCGACGAGCGGGGCCGCCAGCGCGCCCGCTACCTGATGCTGGCGATGCTGCAGCGGGCCCGGGAGCGCGGCGTCGGTGTCCCCAGCCTGGCCAGCACGGACTACGTGAACACCATCTCCCCCGAGCAGGAGCCGTGGTTCCCCGGTGACGAGGAGGCCGAGCGGCGCTACCGCGCCTGGCTGCGCTGGAACGCCGCGGTGATCGTGCACCGCGCCCAGCGGCCGGACATCGCGGTGGGCGGCCACATCTCCTCCTACGCCTCCTCGGCGACCCTGTACGAGGTCGGCTTCAACCACTTCTTCCGCGGCAAGGACGACGCCGGCGGCGGGGACCAGGTCTTCATCCAGGGCCACGCCTCCCCCGGCATCTACGCCCGCGCCTTCCTGGAGGGCCGGCTGTCCACCGACCAGCTGGACGGCTTCCGGCAGGAGAAGTCGCACGCCTCCGGCGGTCTGCCGTCCTACCCGCACCCGCGCCTGATGCCGCACTTCTGGGAGTTCCCGACCGTCTCCATGGGTCTGGGCCCGATCAACGCGATCTACCAGGCGCAGTTCAACAAGTACCTGGCCGGGCGGGGCCTGAAGGACACCAGCAAGCAGCAGGTGTGGGCGTTCCTGGGCGACGGCGAGATGGACGAGCCCGAGTCGCGCGGGGCCCTGCAGCTGGCCGCCTACGAGGAGCTGGACAACCTCACCTTCGTCATCAACTGCAACCTGCAGCGGCTGGACGGCCCGGTCCGGGGCAACGGCAAGATCATCCAGGAGCTGGAGTCGTTCTTCCGCGGCGCCGGCTGGAACGTGATCAAGGTCGTCTGGGGCCGGGAGTGGGACCCGCTGCTGGCGGCCGACCGGGACGGCGCCCTGGTGCACCTGATGAACTCCACCCCGGACGGTGACTACCAGACCTACCGGGCCAACGACGGCGCCTACATCCGCGAGCACTTCTTCGGCCGTGACCCGCGCACCCGCAAGCTCGTCGAGGGCATGTCGGACCATGACATCTGGCGGCTCAAGCGCGGCGGTCACGACTACCGCAAGGTGTACGCCGCGTACAAGGCGGCGATGGAGCACACCGGCCAGCCGACCGTCATCCTGGCCAAGACGATCAAGGGTTATGGCCTGGGCACGCACTTCGCCGGCCGCAACGCCACCCACCAGATGAAGAAGCTGACCCTGGAGGACCTCAAGCAGTTCCGGGACGGACTGAGGATCCCGATCAGCGACGCCCAGCTGGAGGAGAACCCCTACCTGCCGCCCTACTACAAGCCGGCCGACGACGACGACACGCTGCGCTACCTCAAGGAGCGCCGGGCCAAGCTCGGTGGCCCGGTTCCCGAGCGCCGGGTGCTGGCCACCGGGCTGAAGCTGCCCGACAGCGGGGCCTACCAGGTGGTCAAGCGCGGCTCGGGCAAGCAGCCGGTGGCGACCACCATGGCCTTCGTCCGGCTGCTGCGGGACCTGATGCGGGACAAGGAGTTCGGCCCCCGCGTGGTGCCGATCATCCCGGACGAGGCGCGCACCTTCGGGATGGACTCCTTCTTCCCGACCGCCAAGATCTACAACCCGCACGGGATGCACTACACCTCGGTGGACGCCGACCTGATGCTGGCCTACAAGGAGTCGACCTCGGGTCAGATCCTGCACCTGGGGATCAACGAGGCGGGCTCGAGCTCGGCGTTCACCGCGGCGGGCACCTCCTACGCCACGCACGGCCAGCCGATGGTGCCGATCTACATCTTCTACTCGATGTTCGGCTTCCAGCGGACCGCCGACGCGCTGTGGGCGGCCGGCGACCAGATGGCCCGCGGCTTCCTGGTCGGGGCCACGGCCGGCCGGACGACGCTGACCGGGGAGGGTCTGCAGCACGCCGACGGGCACTCGCTGCTGCTGGCCTCGACCAACCCGGCGGTGGTCGCCTACGACCCGGCGTACGGGTACGAGATCGGGCACATCGTCCAGGACGGGCTGCGCCGGATGTTCGGGGAGAGCCCGGAGAACGTCTTCTACTACCTGACCGTCTACAACGAGCCGATGCCCCAGCCGGCCGAGCCGGAGGGCGTCGACGTCGAGGGCATCCTGCGGGGCATCTACCGGCTGTCCGCCGGGCAGGGCGAGGAGGACGCCCCGCGCGCCCAGCTGCTCGCCTCCGGGGTGGGCGTGCCCTGGGCGCTGGAGGCTCAGGAGCTGCTCCGGCAGGACTTCGGCGTGGTCGCCGACGTCTGGAGCGTGACGAGCTGGAACGAGCTGCGCCGGGACGGCCTGGCCTGCGACGAGCAGGCTTTCCTGAACCCCGACGCCGAGGCGCCGGTGCCCTACGTGACCCGCAGGCTGGCTGACACGCAGGGCCCGGTGGTCGCGGTCAGCGACTACATGCGGGCCGTGCCGGACCAGATCCGGCAGTGGGTGCCGAACGAGTTCATGTCGCTGGGCGCCGACGGCTTCGGCTTCTCCGACACCCGGGCGGCCGCTCGCCGGTTCTTCAAGATCGACGGCCCCTCGCTGGTCGTCCGGACCCTGCAGATGCTGGCCAAGCAGGGCAAGGTCGACCCCTCGTTGTCGGCCCAGGCGATCGAGAAGTACCGCCTGCACGACGTCGCCGCCGGCACCTCCGGCGCCGCCGGCGGCGACGCCTGACTCACCCCCCAGCAGGACGACCGTGGTCATCCGCTCCCCGTGGCGGGGAGCGGATGACCACGGTCGCTGGGTGGGGCTGGTGGCGGGGCCGGTCAGGGACGGCGGAACAGACCCGGCCGGACGGCGTCCCGGACGTCGGTCAGCTTGCCCTGCTCGGACTGGGCGATCAGCCGCTCCAGCTCGGCCTGCACCTCGCTGACCCGGCCCTGGTCGGGGTGCTCGGACAGCGCCTTGAGGTGCCGGCGCGCCTCGGCGTGCCGACCGGCAGCCACCGCCGCCAGGACGATCTCCCCGCCGGCCTCGATGCCGTGCTCCCGGGGGCGCCAGTGGCCCACCCCCAGGTTCAGCGCGTCGGCCGGGTGCCCACTCTCGCGCAGCATGTGCAGGCCCTCGGCCAGCGCCTGGCCGCTGGGATCGCGCTCGGCGGCAGTGGCCACCCGGCGCATCGCCGCGTCGTGGTCCTCGGTCAGGGACAGCCTGGCCATCTCGATCAGTGGGTACCAGGCCCGGCCGGAGTGGGCGAGCTCCTCCGCCAGCGCCCAGACGGCGTCGTCGGCGGCATGCGCACGGGCCTGCTGGTCCTGGGCCGGGTGGCCCTCGGCCGCCGAGATCCTGACCCGCTCAGCCAGCGCCGCGAAGGCCTCGACGTCGTTCGGGTCCTGCTGGAGACGGTCCCTCAGGCCCGCCTCCACGTCCCCGGCGGCCAGCCCGGGCATCGTCGTGGTCGCGGTGGTCCTGGTGGTCCGGGGACGCTTGTCGAGCAACCGCCTGAAGCGGTCGAGTGCACGCATCTGCCCTCCTTCCGTGATGGGCGACGCTGCCCTGCGGTGCGGCCCGCAGAGCCGCCGTCCTGCGCCGACCCTAGACCGGCCCGGCGGCCGCTGGCGACCTCGGACGTACCCCGCCGGGCCGAACAGGTGAACCGGTGCAGGAGCCACCACCCCCTTGCGCGGTGGGCTCGGCTCGGATGAGGTGGGTCCGACGCCGGGTGAGGCCGGGCGGTGAGGAGGGACGATGAGCGGCGGCCACGGGCGCGAGCAGACCCCGCAGGTACTTCCCCGCAAGCTGTACGAGCGCGAGCTCGTGCGCCTGCAGGCCGAGCTGGTCGCCCTGCAGGACTGGGTGGTCGCCACCGGCGCCCGCGTGGTGGTCGTCTTCGAGGGCCGCGACGCGGCCGGGAAGGGCTCGACGATCAAGCGGGTCACCGAGTACCTCAACCCCCGGGTGGCCCGGATCGTCGCCCTGCCGGTGCCGACCGAGCGGGAACGCACCCAGTGGTACTTCCAGCGCTACATCGAGCAGCTGCCCTCCGCCGGGGAGATCGTGCTGTTCGACCGGTCCTGGTACAACCGGGCCGGGGTGGAGCGGGTGATGGGGTACTGCACCCCGGCCGAGCACCGACGCTTCCTGCAGCAGTGCCCGACCTTCGAGCAGATGCTGGTCGAGGACGGCATCCTGCTGCGCAAGTACTGGTTCTCGGTCAGCGACGAGGAGCAGGAACGCCGCTTCCGGGCCCGCCTGGACGACCCGCTGCGGACCTGGAAGCTGTCCCCGAACGACCTGCGGACCCGGGAGCGGTGGGTGGACTTCTCCCGGGCGAAGGACGAGATGTTCGTGCACACCGACACGGCGCAGGCGCCCTGGTTCGTGGTCGAGGCCGACATCAAGCGGCACGCCCGGCTGAACATGATCGCCCACCTGCTGGCCAGCCTGCCCTACGCCCACCAGCCCAGGGCTGCGATCGACCTGCCGCCACGACCGCCGGGAGAGGGGTACACCCGCCCGCCCCGCGAGCTGTTCAACCAGGTGCCCGACCACGTGGCCGGCCTGTGGCCGGCCGCCCAGGGCTAGCGTGCCCGCCGTGACCACGACGTCGGACCCGACCCTGCTCAGCCTGCGGCGCAGCACCGGGCTGCTGGCCTCGGCGGCGCTGCGCCGGATGGAGGGCCACGCCTGGTACCGCGCCCTGGAGGCCCAGGACCGGTCGTGGGTCGGGCTGGTGGCCCAGGCCGGCATCTCCGCCTTCATCTCCTGGTACGAGCAGCCCGCCGGCACGGCCCGGGTCACCACCGACATCTTCGGCACCGCGCCGCGGGAGCTGACCCGCTCGGTGTCCCTGCAGCAGACCCTGGAGCTGGTCCGGGTGGTGGTGGACGTCGTCGAGGACCACGCCGCCGAGGTGGCCGCGGCCGGGGACGAGCAGGGCCTGCGCGAGTCGGTGCTGCGCTACTCCCGGGAGGTGGCCTTCGCGGCGGCCCAGGTGTACGCCGCCGCGGCCGAGGCGCGGGGGGCCTGGGACGCCCGCCTGGAGGCCCTGGTGGTCGACGCGCTGGTCCGCGGGGAGAGCGACGACGCGTTGCACTCACGGGCCGCGGCCCTGGGCTGGACCGGCGGGACGCACGTGGTCACCGTGGTCGGCAGTACCCCGCCCGGCCCGACCGAGGTGGTGATCGAGCGGCTGCGCCGACAGGCCCGCGCGCTGCGCGCGGACGCCCTGATCGGCGTGCACGGCGAGCGGCTGGTGGTCGTGCTGGGCTGCGACCGGCACCCCGCCGAGCTGCTCACCGAGCTGGCCACGCGGTTCGGGCCCGGCCCGGTGGTCAGCGGGCCGGTGGTCGAGGAGCTGGCCGAGGCCGGCCGCTCGGCCCGGACGGCGGCGGCCGGCCTGGTCGCCGCCCGGGCCTGGCCGGCCGCCCCGCGGCCGGTGCCGGCCGACGACCTGCTGCCCGAGCGGCTGATGTCCGGGGACGGCACCGCCCGCCGGGCGCTCGTCGACCGCATCTACCGTCCGCTGCACGAGCACGACACCCCGCTGCTGGTGACCGTGGCGGCCTACCTGGAGTCCGGGAGGTCGATCGAGGCCGCGGCCCGAACCCTGTTCGTGCACCCCAACACGGTGCGCTACCGGCTGACCAAGGCGGCCGCGGTGACCGGCTGGGACCCGACCGACCCCCGCGACGGCTTTGTGATCCAGGTCGCAGTCAGCGCCGGCCGACTGGCCGTCCCCGCAGGACGGGAGTGAGAGCCAGACCCCGCGCTTAGAGGTTTCCTACAAAAGTGACCGTTAGTATTCGTCCAGCCGTCCCTCGGCTGACCAGCCGGTAACCAGGAGTGTGGAAGTCGTGCTCGCAATCCTCTGTCCCGGCCAAGGCGCCCAGAAGCCCGGCATGCTCACGCCCTGGCTGGAGGTGGACGGCGTCCGGGCCCAGCTCGCCGAGCTGAGCGAGGTGGCCGGCCTGGACCTGCTGGCGCACGGCACCACCTCCGACGCCGAGACGATCCGGGACACCGCGATCGCCCAGCCGCTGATCGTGGCGAGCGGCCTGGTCGCGCTGCGTGCGCTGGCGCCCTCGAGCTTCGACGCCGTCGCCGGCCACTCGGTCGGTGAGCTGACCGCCGCCGCCGCCGCCGGCGTGCTCACCGAGACCGAGGCGCTCAGCCTGGTCGCCGAGCGCGGCGCCGCGATGGCGCAGGCCAGCGCCGTCGCCCCGACCGGGATGTCCGCGGTGCTCGGCGGCGACCCCGAGCAGGTCGCCGCCGCCCTGGCCGAGCAGGGCCTGGTGCCGGCCAACGTCAACGGCGGCGGCCAGGTGGTGGCCGCCGGGACGCTGGAGGAGCTCGCCGCCTTGGCCGCCGAGCCGCCGGCCCGGGCCCGGGTGATCCCGCTGAAGGTCGCCGGCGCCTTCCACACCGTGCACATGGCGCCGGCGGTGGAGCGGCTGGCCTCGGCCGCGGCCCGGGTGCAGCCCGGCGAGCCGTCGGTCGCGCTGCTGTCCAACGCCGACGGGGCGGTGGTCCCGGACGGCGCGCAGGCCCTGGCCCGGATCGTCCGTCAGGTCGCCAACCCGGTCCGGTGGGACCTGTGCATGGCCACCTTGACCCGGCTCGGGGTCAGCGCCGTCCTCGAGCTGCCGCCGGCCGGAACCCTGGCCGGCCTCGCCAAGCGGGGCATGCCCGGGGTGGAGATCCTCGCCCTCGGCTCCCCCGAGGACCTGGACGCCGCGCGCGCCCTGGTCACGTCGCACGCCGGGAGGTCCGCATGAGCTCGTCCAGCAGCCCTGAGGCCGGGAGCGGCAGCGCCCGTCACGGCCTGACCCCGTCCAGCGGGGCCCCCTACGCCCGGATCATGTCCGTCGGCTCCTACCGGCCCGAGCGGGTCGTCACCAACGATGAGATCTGCCAGCGGATCGACTCCTCCGACCAGTGGATCCGGGAACGGTCCGGCATCGTCTCGCGGCGCTTCGCGGCCCCGGACGAGACGGTCGTGGACATGGCGATGGCGGCCAGCACCCGGGCCATCGAGAAGGCCGGACTGACCGGGGCGGACATCGACTGCGTCCTGGTGGCCACGGTCACCTACCCCTACCAGACCCCGTCGGCGGCGGCGATCATCGCCGACCGGCTGGGCGCGACCCCGGCCGCCGCGATGGACCTGTCGGCGGCCTGCGCCGGGTTCTGCTACGGCGTCTCGCTGGCCAGCGACATGATCCGCGGCGGCTCCGCGCACCACGTGCTGGTGATCGGGGTGGAGAAGCTGTCGGACTTCACCGACCCGACCGACCGCTCGACCGCGTTCATCTTCGGCGACGGCGCCGGCGCGGTGGTGATCGGCCCGAGCGAGCGGCCGGCCATCGGCCCGACCGTCTGGGGCTCGGACGGCGCGCAGTGGAAGGCCATCTCGAACAAGCACTCCTGGATCGACATGCGGGACAAGGGCGCCCCCTGGCCGCACCTGACCATGGAGGGCCCCAAGGTGTTCCGGTGGGCCGTCTGGGAGATGTCACCGGTGGCCCAGAAGGCGCTGGCCGCGGCCGGGGTGAGCGGGGCGGACCTCGCCGCGTTCGTACCGCACCAGGCCAACATCCGGATCATCGACGCGATGGTCAAGGAGCTGGGCCTGCCCCCCGAGGTGCCGGTGGCCCGTGACATCGCCGAGACCGGCAACACCTCGGCGGCCTCCATCCCGCTGGCCCTGGACCGCATGATCACCGACGGCGAGGCGCGCTCCGGCGGCCTCGCCCTGCTGATCGGCTTCGGCGCGGGGCTGGTCTACGCCGCCCAGGTGGTCGAGATCCCCTGACCCTGCGGCACGATGGGCCAGACCGCACCACCGCACGAACCGAGCAGCACCAACCGAGCAGCACCCACCGAGCACCACCGAGGAAAAGGAGCAGCCCCCGTGGCAGCAACCGAGCAGGAGATCCTCAGCGGCCTGGCTGAGATCGTCAACGAGGAGACCGGCCTGCCCGCGGACGCGGTCCAGCCGGAGAAGAACTTCACCGACGACCTCGACATCGACTCGCTGTCGATGATGACCATCGTGGTCAACGCCGAGGAGAAGTTCGGGGTCCGGATCCCCGACGACGACGTGAAGAACCTCAAGACCGTGGGGGACGCGGTCTCCTACATCCAGTCCGCCCAGGGCTGACTGCGCGCCGGCCGGCGGCCCCGACCGGGCACCACGGGTCGGGGTCACCGCCGGAGTGTCCATGTCCGGGCCGGCGCGCTAGCGTCCCGTCACGGCCGCCTTACCGAGGAGTCGATCGCCATGACCTCGTCCACGAACCGACGCATCGTCGTCACCGGCATGGGGGCGACCACCCCGCTGGGCGGTGACGTGGCCAGCACCTGGCAGGCCGCGCTGGCCGGCCGTTCGGGCGCGGCCACCATGGCGCACGACTGGGTCGCCGAGCACCAGCTCCCGGTGACCTTCGCCGCCGAGCTGGCCGTGCCCGTGAGCGAGGTCCTCACCCGCCCCGAGACCAAGCGGCTGGACCCCTCCGGCCAGTTCGCGCTGGCCGCCTGCCGGGAGGCCTGGCAGCACGCCGGCGCCCCGGACGTCGACCCGGAGCGGATCGGCGTGGTCTGCGCCTCCGGGATCGGCGGCGTGTGGACCCTCCTGTCGGCCTACGACACCCTCAAGGCCAAGGGTCCGCGCCGGGTGATGCCGCTGACCGTGCCGATGCTGATGCCGAACGGGCCGGCCGCCGCGCTCGGCCTTGAGCTGAAGGCCCGGGCCGGGGTGCACACCCCGGTCTCGGCCTGCGCCTCGGGCGCCGAGGCCATGGCCTACGGGATGCAGATGATCCGCGACGGGCGGGCCGACGTCGTGGTGGCCGGCGGCACCGAGGCGGCGATCCATCCGCTGCCGATCGCCGGGTTCGCCGCCATGCAGGCGCTGTCCACCCGCAACGACGCGCCCGAGCTGGCCTCCCGGCCCTACGACACCGGCCGGGACGGCTTCGTGCTGGGCGAGGGCGCCGCGCTGGTGGTCCTGGAGTCCGAGGAGCACGCCCGGGCGCGGGGGGCGACCATGTACGCCGAGCTCGTCTCGGCCGGCATGACCAGCGACGGCTACCACATCGCCGCACCCGACCCGGAGGGCACCGGCGCCGCCAGGGCGATGACCGCCGCGCTGCGCAACGGCGACCTGACCCCGGCCGACGTCCGGCACCTGAACGCCCACGCCACCTCGACCCCGGTCGGCGACCTGGCCGAGATCGCCGCCATCCGCGGCGCGCTGGGCAAGGACAGCGAGCACGTCGCGGTGTCGGCGACGAAGTCGATGACCGGCCACCTGCTCGGCGCCGCCGGCGCCCTCGAGGGCCTGTTCTGCGTCCTGGCCCTGCACCACCGGGTGGCGCCGCCGACCATCAACCTCGACGACCTCGACCCCGAGGTCGGGCTGGACGTGGTGCGCAAGGACCCCCGCCCGCTCGGAGACGGCGACCTGGTGGCGCTGAACAACAGCTTCGGGTTCGGCGGCCACGACGTCGCGCTGGCCTTCCGCACCATCTGAGCGCAGCCCCTGGCTGTCGCGAGGCCGGCTCATCCTGGGGTGGGCCGGCCTCGCTGTGCCCGTCACCCGTTCACCGGTTGCCGCGCGAGTGTCCCCGCCCTATCGTCAGTACGGAACGGTTTCGTACTCAGAGGCGGGAGGTGCCGGTGGACGACGCACGCGAGGCCGAGATCCGCACCGCGTCCCTGCAGCTGCTGGCCGAGGTCGGCTACGACCGGCTCACCTTCGACGCCGTCGCCGCCCGGGCCCGGGCGAGCAAGGCGACGCTCTACCGCCGCTGGCCGCACAAGGGCGAGCTGGTGGCCGACTGCCTGGCCGCCTGGGCCCCGGCCGCCTGCACGCTGCCGGACCTGCCCCTGCCGGACACCGGTGACCTGGCCGCGGACCTGCGGGCGGAGATCCACCAGTCGCTGACCGCCGGCGCCGAACCGGGCGTCGAGACCCGCCTGCTGTGCAGCCTGAGCACCGCGATGATCCACGACCAGGAACTGGCCGCCGCCGTGCGGCAACGCTTCCTGCAGCCGCGCCTGACCCGGTTCGAGACCATCGTGCGCCGGGCGCAGCAGCGGGGCCAGGTCGACGGCGACATCGACGTCGGCCTGGTCGTCCAGGTGCTGCCGGCGATGGCGGTGTTCCACCTGAGCGCCGAACCGTGCCCGGACCTGGTCGCCCACCTGCTGGCGGTGGTGGACCGGGTCGTCCTGCCCGCCCTGCAGCGGCCCAGGCAGGACCCGGGCGGCCGGGCCGGTCCGGCCCCCACCTGACCGGTGCACCGGCCCCGCGGCCGGGCACCGCACGCCCCCCCTGCGTCCGCAACGGAGCGACGCCACGCCACTGCCCGTCTCGCCGCCGGCGTCGTCCGTGAAGGAGCAGCATGACCACCAGCACGTCCGAAGACCTGCTCGGGCCCCCGCGGCCCGCGCACCGGGCCGAGCGGCGCCCCCGCCCGGCCGGCCGCAACCACCGGGACCGGCTCGGTCTGGCGCTGGCCGTGATCAGCGCGGCCCAGCTCATGGTGGTGCTGGACGCCACCATCGCGAACATCGCCCTGCCCTCGATCCAGACCAGCCTGGGCTTCAGCGACGCCAACCTGTCCTGGGTGATCAACGCCTACACCCTCGCCTTCGGCGGCCTGCTGCTGCTCGGCGGCCGGGCCGGTGACCTGCTCGGCCGGCGCGCGGTGTTCATCACCGGGGTGCTGCTGTTCACCGCGGCGTCGCTGGCCGGCGGGGTCAGCCAGGACTCGGCGATGCTGATCGTGGCCCGGATCGTGCAGGGCGTCGGCGCCGCGATCGCCTCCCCGACCGCGCTCTCCCTGATCACCACCACGTTCCCGGCCGGCCCGGCCCGCAACCGGGCGTTCGCCGTCTACGCCGCGATGTCCGGTGCGGGCGCGGCGATCGGCCTGATCCTGGGTGGGGTGCTGACCGAGATCAGCTGGCGCTGGACGTTCCTGATCAACGTGCCGATCGGCATCGCGGTGGCGCTGCTCGCCCCGATGTTCCTGCACGAGTCCGAGCGGGTCCGCGGCCGCTTCGACCTGCCCGGCGCCGTGACCGGCACGATCGGCCTGGTCGGCCTGGTCTACGGCCTGACGCACGCCGCCACCAGCGGCTGGGGCGACCCGCTGACCCTGACCTACCTGGCCGCCGGCGTCGGTCTGCTGGCCGTGTTCCTGGTCATCGAGTCCCGCTCCCCGCACGCCCTGATGCCCTTCCGGGTGCTCGCCCAGCGCAGCCGGCTCGCCTCCTACGTGGCGATGCTGGTGGTGGGCGCCGGGATGTTCGCGATGTTCTACTTCCTCAGCCTGTACATCCAGCAGGTGCTCGGCTACTCCCCGGTCAAGGCCGGGGTCTCCTTCCTGCCGTTCAGCGTGGGCATCGTGGTCTCCGCCCAGCTCGCCTCGTGGCTGGTGAACCGGGTGGACCCGCGCTGGATCTCCGGCACCGGAGCCCTGATCGCCGGCTCGGGCATGTACTGGCTGACCTCGCTGACCGTCAGCTCCGGGTACCTGACCCACCTGCTCGGCCCGATCCTGGTCATCTCCTTCGGCCTGGGCTTCGTCTTCGTGCCGCTGACCCTGACCGCGGTGGCCGGCGTGCAGAAGGCCGACTCCGGGGTGGCCTCGGCGGTGCTGAACACGATGCAGCAGGTCGGCGGCGCGGTGGGGCTGGCCACCTTGAGCACGGTGTTCACCAACGCGCTCACCAGCCGGTCGAGCGAGCTGGCGGCCGGGGTGCAGGCCAAGGTCGCCTCCGGGGCGCTGTCCGCCGAGCAGGCCAAGGCCATGGCGCCGCTGCTGCGCGGGGAGTCCTTCGTGGCCGGCGCCTCGGCGGCCTACCTGACCGCCGCGGTGATGGTGGTCGTGGCGGCGGTGGTGGTGTTCACCTTCCTGACCGTGCGGCACCAGGACCTGAACTCCGACCCCGGCGCCGTGGTCGTGCACTGACAGCACCTCTCATGGTCAACGCCTGGGAACGTCGACCGGCACCTCGGTGCCGGACGACGTTCCCAGGCGTTGATCTGTGCCGGGTCAGCCCACCCGGTGCAGCCAGCGGACCGGCGCGCCGTCCCCGGCGTAGCGGAACGGCTCGAGCTCCTCGTCCCAGGCGCGGCCCAGGGCCAGGTCCAGCTCGGCCATCACGACGGCCGGCTCACCGGCCTGCATGGCCGCGCGGATCCGGTCCTCGGGCACCACGACGTTGCCGTGCACGTCGGTGACGGCGTGGAAGATCCCCAGGTCCGGGGTGTGGCTCCAGCGACCGCCGTCCACCCCGGGCGCCGGCTCCTCGGTCACCTCGAACCGCAGGTGGGCCCAGCCGCGCAGCGCGGAGGCCAGCTGGGCGCCGGTCCCGGCCGGAGCCTGCCAGGAGAACTCGGTCCGCAGCATGGAACGAGCGGCCGGCTGGTCGATCCAGTCCAGTGACAGGCGCACGCCAAGGACGCCGCCGGCCGCCCACTCGATATGCGGGCACAGCGCGCGCGGCGCGGAGTGCACGAACAGCACGCCACGCGTAGTTGCACCGGACATCTGACCTCCCTGACCGACCTGAGGTGCGTCTTCCCCAACGACCTCTGGCGGAACTGGAAGCCCCCGGCAGGTGGCGAGTTCCTCGTGCACGGTCATTGTGCCTGACTGTCGGGCGATGCACCAGGCTGCCCCGACCGCGGCGGCCTCGGCTGCTCCGGGGCCAGCCCACCACGGGCACCTGCCCGGCCGGTGGACCCGGCCCCCGACACGCGGACGTGTACGGCCGGCGGCCGGTGGCCTAGGGTCGCCCCGGGAAGCTGGTCGCGAGGTGAGAGGGCTGGGAGGCCGCAGATGCCGGAGCAGGTCGCGGGAGTGGTGTCACGGGGCAAGGGCGCCCCGGTCGCGGTGGAGACGATCGTGGTCCCCGACCCCGGCCCCGGCGAGGTGACGGTCCGGCCCCAGGCGTGCGGCGTCTGCCACACCGACCTGCACTACCGCGAGGGCGGCATCAACGACGACTACCCCTTCCTGCTGGGCCATGAGGCGGCCGGGGTGGTCGACCAGGTCGGGCCGGGGGTGACGTCGGTCGCGCCCGGGGACTACGTGATCCTCAACTGGCGTGCGGTCTGCGGCCAGTGCCGAGCCTGCCTTCGCGGGCGGCCCTGGTACTGCTTCAACACCCACAACGCCACCCAGAGGATGACGCTGACCGACGGCACCGAGCTCTCCCCCGCGCTGGGGATCGGTGCCTTCGCGGAGAAGACGCTGGTCGCCGCCGGGCAGTGCACCAAGGTCGACCGACGGGCCGCGCCCGAGGTCGCCGGCCTGCTCGGCTGCGGGGTGATGGCCGGCCTGGGCGCCGCGGTGAACACCGGCGCGGTCGGCCGGGACGACACGGTGGCGGTGATCGGCTGCGGCGGGGTCGGCGACGCGGCGATCGCCGGAGCGGCCCTGGCCGGGGCACGGACGATCATCGCCGTCGACCTGGACGACACCAAGCTGGAGTGGGCCAAGGACTTCGGCGCCACCCACACCGTCAACTCCGGGCGCACCGACCCGGTGGCCGCCGTCCGGGAGCTCACCGGCGGGTTCGGCGCCGACGTGGTGATCGACGCCGTCGGCCGGCCGGAGACCTACACCCAGGCGTTCTACGCCCGGGACCTGGCCGGCACCGTCGTCCTGGTCGGCGTGCCCACGCCGCAGATGCGGCTGGAGCTGCCCCTGCTGGACGTGTTCGGCCGGGGCGGGTCGCTGAAGTCCTCCTGGTACGGCGACTGCCTGCCCAGCCGCGACTTCCCCACCCTGATCGACCTGCACCTGCAGGGGCGGCTGCCGCTGGAGCGGTTCGTCAGCGAGACGATCGGCCTGGACGAGGTGGAGGCCGCGTTCACCAAGATGCACGACGGCGCGGTCCTGCGCTCGGTCGTGATGATCGGCGGCGGCCGGTGAGCGCCCGGATCGAGCAGCTGACCACCAGCGGGACGTTCTCCCTGGACGGCCAGGACTTCGACGTCGACAACAACGTGTGGATCGTCGGCGACGACGCCGAGGTCCTGGTCATCGACGCCGCTCACACCTCCTCCCCGATCCTGGCCGCGGTCGGCGGACGTACGGTCCGGGCGGTGGTCAGCACGCACGGCCACAACGACCACATCGGCGCGGCCGGCGACCTGGCCGACCTGCGCCAGGCCCGGCTGCTGCTGCACCCGGCGGACCGGATGCTGTGGGACGTCGTGCACCCCGACCGGGAGCCGGAGCCGCTGGCCGACGGCCAGCAGCTGCAGGTGGCCGGGACCACCCTGACCGTGCTGCACACCCCCGGCCACTCCCCCGGCGCGGTCTGCCTGTACGCCGCGGACCTGGGCGTGCTGTTCAGCGGGGACACCCTGTTCAAGGGGGGCCCGGGGGCCACCGGCCGGTCCTTCTCCAGCTTCCCGGACATCCTGGACTCGATCCGGGAACGGTTGCTGAGCCTGCCCGGGGACACCCGCGTGCTGCCCGGGCACGGCGAGTCGACCACGATCGGCGAGGAGGCCGCGGACTACCAGGAGTGGGTGGCCCGCGGCCACTGACCGGGAGGAGATCCGTTGACGACCCTGCAGTGGCAGCTCGGCCAGGACTCGGCGCGCAGCTACCAGGACACGATCGTGCCCGCCTACCTCGGCCCGGCCGCGGCGGTGGTCG
This sequence comes from uncultured Actinomycetota bacterium, assembly GCA_963821825.1. Taxonomy (GTDB): domain Bacteria; phylum Actinomycetota; class Actinomycetes; order Actinomycetales; family Kineosporiaceae; genus CAWGFD01. Next base: position 1,827,388 of record CAWGFD010000002.1, on the reverse strand, counting down.
TGGAGCGGCTGCGGCTGCAGCCCGGGCAGTCGGTGCTCGACGTCGGCTGCGGGACCGGAGCGGCCGCGGCCGTGGCCGACGCCAAGGTCGGCCCCACCGGGCGGGTGGTGGGCTGCGACGTGAACCGGTTCATGGTCTCGGCCGCCCGCTCGGCCCACCCGGACCTGCTCTTCCGCGAGGCCGACGCCCGCTACCTACCCTTCCCCCAGGACAGCTTCGACGCCCTGGTCTGCGCCCAGACCCTGCAGTTCATCGGGGAGCGCCGGCAGGCGCTGCGGGAGATGCTGAGGGTGCTGCGCCCCGGCGGGGTGATCGGGATCAGCACCTGGCGCTCGCTGCCGGAGAACCCCTACTTCGAGGCGCTGGCCGGCGCGCTGACCCAGGTGTTCGGCGCCGACGCGGCCACCTCGCTGACCATGGCCTGCACCGTGCCGGACGGTGAGACGGTGGTCGGCCTGCTGACCGGTCTCGGGGTGCCGCAGGCCCGCACCGAGCAGGTCCGGATCCCGGTCCGGCTGGACGACCTGGCCGAGTTCGTGCCTCGCCACCTGGCCTCGACCCCGATCGCCGGACTGGTCCGCGGCGCCGGGGACGAGGCGGTGGCCGAGGTCATCGACCGGGTGCGCCGGGTGCTCGACCCCGACCGTGCGGGCCCGGTGGTGGTGCCGTTCCGCACCAACGTGGTCACCGCCCGGGCCGAGCCGGGCTGAGCCCCGGGCGGACCGGGTGGATCCGGACGCCGTCCGGGCCGGCGCTGACCTCGGCCCGGGCGCCGTAGTGCTCGGCCAGCGCCGCGCTGGTCAGCACCTCGGCGGGTGACCCGACGGCCACCGGACGGCCGGCGGCCAGCAGCAGCAGCCGGTCGGCGTACTGCCCGGCCAGGGTCAGGTCGTGCAGGGTGGACAGCACCGTGAGCCCGAGCTCGGCCCGCAGCGAGTCGACCAGCTCCAGCACGAGCTGGGCGTGCCCCAGGTCGAGGGCCGCCGTCGGCTCGTCCAGCAGCAGCAGCTGCGCCTGCTGGGCCAACGCCCGGGCCAGCACGGCGCGCTGACGCTCCCCACCGGACAGCGTCCGCAGCCGGCGCCCGGCCAGATCGGCCAGGTCAAGTCGCTCCAGCGCCTCACCGGCCGCCCGCCGGTCGCCGGGCTGCGGCCCGGCCAGCAGGCGGTGGTGCGGGGTCCGGCCGAGCATCACGTACTCGTGCACCTGCACGCCGTCGGGCAGCACCGGGTTCTGCGGCGCGTAGCCGATCAGCTGGGCCCGCTCGCGCGGGGACAGCTCAGCCAGCCGGCGTCCGCCCACCCGGACCGTCCCCTCGTGCGGCAGCAGCCCGGCCACCGCCCGCAGCAGGGTGGACTTGCCGGCCCCGTTGGGCCCGATCACCGCCGTCCAGCTGCCGGGCTCGACCCGCAGGTCGACGCCGTCCAGGATCCGCCGCCGGCCGATGCTGACCCCCAGCCCGCACAGCTCGGTGGCCGGGCCGGCGCCGGTCATGAGCTGCCCGACCCGACCCGCAGCAGGGCGGCGAAGAACGGCGCGCCGACGAAGGCGGTGACCACCCCGATCGGCAGCTCGGCCGGGGCCATCACGGTGCGGGCCACCAGGTCGGCCAGGACCAGGAAGGTGGCCCCGCCGAGCAGCGAGACGGGCAGCACCACCCGGTAGGAGCCGCCGACCAGGCGACGCACGACGTGCGGCACGACCAGCCCGACGAACCCGATCAGGCCGCTGGCGGCGACCGCGGCGGCGGTGCCCAGCGAGGCCGCGCACAACACCAGCAGCCGGATCCGGGCCGGGCGCACGCCCAGCGCGCGGGCCTCCTCGTCACCGACCGCGAGCACGTCCAGCGCCCGGCCGGCGAGCAGCATGGCCGCGGAGGAGGCAGCCGCGTAGGGCCCCAACAGGGCCAGGTCGGACCAGCTGGCGCTGCCGAGCTGACCGAGGATCCAGGAGTAGACCTGGCGCAGGTCGTCGGTGTGCATCTGCTGCACCATGGTCTGCCCGGCGGTCAGGAACGAGGCCACCGCGATCCCGGCCAGCAGCAGGGTCGCGCTGCCGCCGCCGCTGCGGTCGGCCAGCGACCCCAGACCGTAGGCCAGGCCGACGCCGGTCAGCGCCCCGACGAAGGCCGCCAGCGGCACCACCCCGACCGGCCCGAGCCGCTGCTGCGGGGCGTAGGCGATGACCAGGGTGGCGCCCAGACCGGCGCCGGCCGCCGCGCCGAGCAGGTACGGGTCGGCCAGCGGGTTGCGGAAGACGCCCTGGTAGCCGGCGCCGGCGACGGCCAGGGTGCCGCCGACCACCGCGGCCAGCAGCACCCGCGGCGTCCGGATGTCCAGCAGGACCGCTGCGTCGACGCCGCCCAGCGGACCGGGCAGGTGCACCCCGGGCAGCCGGTCGGCGAAGGTGGCCAGCACCGCCTGCGGGGACATCCCAACGGTGCCCACGCAGACCGCCGCGACCCCGGCGACCAGCAGCAGGAGGGTCGCCACGGCGACGGCGAGCAGCCGCCGGGCGGCCACCTGGTCCGGCAGGTGGTGGCCGGCAGTCACGGCCGGTCGGCGTCCCCGGCTCATCGCAGGGTGGTCAGCTCCTTGGCCAGGGCCTCGGCGAAGTCGGCCGTGCGGGGGCCCCAGCGGCTGGCGATGTCGTCGTCGACGGCCAGCACGTGGTGGTCGCGCACCGCCGGGACGGTGGCGAACCCTGGCCGCTGGGCCACCGTCGCCGGGGTCTGCCCGCAGCAGTTCGTGTCGGCCAGCACGATCAGCTGCGGTGCGGCCTTGACGACGAACTCCGCGGACAGCTGCGGGTAGCCGCCGGCCTGGTCCGGCGCGGCGTCGGCGATGTCCTTCAGCCCGAACATCGAATACAGGCTGCCGATGAAGGTGGAGCTGGTGAGGCTGTAGTAGGTGGGGTCGAGCTCGTGGTAGACGCTCACCCCCTTGGCCTGAGGCACCGAGGCGACGGCGGCCGTGATCCGCTGCCGGGTCCGCGCCGCCACCTGGTCGGCCTGCTGCTGGTGCCCGGTGGCCGCGCCGAGCGTCCTGAGCTGGTCGTAGCTGTCCGCCAGGGTCTGCGCGGCGGGTAGCAGGAGAGCCGGCACGTGCAACGTCTTCAGGCCGGCGAGCAGGCCGTTGGCGTCGTTGGACAGCAGCACCAGATCGGGGTGGTAGCCGGCGACCGCCTCGGTGCTCGGCTGGAAGCCGGAGAGCTTGGTCCGCGGTGCGTCGGCTGGGTAGGTGGACTGGTCGTCGACCGCGACGACCTGGCTGCCCGCGCCGATCGCGAACAGCATCTCGGTGCCGGTCGGCGAGAGGCTGACGATCCTTGTGGGCTCGGCGTCCAGGGTCAGCGACCCGTTCGCGCCGGTCACGCTGACCGGGTAGGGGGTACTCGAGACGGCCGCGGCGGAAGCGCCCGAGACCGACGACGAGGCCGGCGAGGCCGGCGAGGCCGGCGAGGCCGGCGAGGCCGGCGAGGGGGGAGGAGGATGCCGACGCTCCGCAGGCGGACAAGGCCAGCAGGATCGGCAGGACGAGGGCGGTCAGGCCCCGGCGAAGAGCGGTGCTCACAGCTGCTCCAGAGGTGGTGCGGCGCAGGTCGCACGGGGGTCCCACGCCCGACGCGCGACCCCTGCCTCGGGGGTCGAGGACGTCCGCGCGACGGGAGGCGACCTGGCTCGTCCCGTCCCCCGCAGGGGGCAGGAACCACAGTTGCGGGACAGCGCCGGACTCTCACCGGACTTCGCTCACGAGCGCGACCGACGCCTGGCGTCGGCGGCTGAACCGTACCACCGCTGCGTCCGCCGGCGGCCGCGCGCGCGACCGGACAGCCGGCGCGCGCGGCCGGGCGGGCCTACCTGATCGCCTGGGCGAGCGCGAGGTGGCTGGGCAGCAGCCGCGGCGAGGCGAGCTGCGCGAGCTGCAGCGCCTGCCGGTCGAACCAGGCGCCGGCCGCCGGGTCGGTGATGCCGCCCCAGGCCGGGTCGCTGGTGCTGCCGGCGACGCCCCGGTTGCACTGCCCGTCGGACTGGCCAGGGGTCTTGATCCACAGGTAGGCGTCCAGCTGTGGGTAGGCCGGCGACGGATCGGCCTGCGGGCGGGCGCCCAGGCCCCGGCCCGGTGGGTTGCACCAGTCCTGGTTGTCCGGGTAGGTGCCGGCCGCCACCGGCCAGGGGCCCTGGCCGTTACGGCTGGTGTCGAGCACGAAGTGCGCGGCCGGGGTCGCGGCCGCCGCGGCCAGCTCCTGGGCGTAGCGGGAGTCGATGCCGGCGGTGTTCGCGGTCGGGTCCGGCGCCGTGGCGCTCCAGACCTTGGTCGGGTCCAGCGCGACGCCGGCGTAGCCGTTCGCCGGCCCGCCGCTGTAGTACTGGTCGCTGCAGTCGGTCGGTGTCGTGCTCGCCGCGTCCGGGTGCAGCGCCAGGCAGTCGGAGATCCAGGTGCCGTACTCGGACAGGTTCGCCGTCCACTGGTAGTTCGAGACGTTGAGCGAGAAGCCCCGCACACGACGGACGTCGGCCGCGGCCAGCCGCGCGGTCGCGTCGGCCACGCTGTGCCAGGCGCTGTGCCCGGCGTCGAGGTAGACCAGGGCGTCGCGGTCCGCCGTGGTGATCGTCCTCCCGGCGTAGGCGATGTCGGCGATCCGTCCCGCCGTCAAGGTGCCGGGCGCCGGGTTGGGGAAGGAGCCGACATCCTGCCCGGGGTAGGCCGAGGGACAGTCGGCGGGCAGGTTGGCCAGCCCGTCAGGTTCGACCACGACGATCACCTTCTGGTGCCGGGGCAGGCCTCGGGCGAAACCGTCGACCCAGGCACGGTAGGCGGCGTCCGAGCCCGCGCCCCCGGAGGAGTACTGGGAGCAGTCCCGGCCGGGCACGTCGTAGACGACCAGGGTGGGTACGGCCCGCTCGAGCTCGGCCCGGCGGACGGTCTGCCGGACCTGCTGCTGAACCTGGTGCGGGGTGCCGCCGGTGAACCAGACCGCCTGCGGCGTGGTCACCTCCACGGCGACCAGGGCGGCGTCCTTGAGGTGGCCGGTGGTCAGCAGCTGCGTGACCTGCTGCACCGAGCCGTCCGGGGGCGGCGGGACGTAGAACCGGGTGCGGGCCGGCAGCGGGTCGTTGCCGTGAGCCAGCGCAGCCGGCATCGCCGCCGGCGCAGCCGCGAGCAGGCCGGCGCAGGCCACCGCGACTGCGCCGCGGCGCAGGAATCCAGACATGATCGTGCTCCATGGGTGAGGACGAGACGCCGCGTGCTGCGGCCGGTCGGCGTCGTCACCCTCCCCCGTCGGAGGCCGGCCGCTTCGCCGAATGCGTTTGAGGAAACACCACGCCGGACGCGATGGCAACACATCGCGCTCCCCCGTTCGCTCGCAGTGATCGGCAAGCAGCCGGCGCGGTCACACCTGCGACGGCTCGCGCGTCAGCCCGATGACCGGCCGAGAAGACCGACCGAGGTCGATACCGAGGTGGAAGGGTGCAGCCCGTGGACCGGACGGAGATGTTCGAGGCTGAACGGCCGCGCCTGGTGGGTATCGCGAGCCGCGTGCTCGGCGACCACGCCGAGGCCGAGGACGTCGCCCAGCAGGCGTGGCTGCGGCTGAACGCCACCGACACCGACATCGACTGCCTGCCGGCCTGGCTGACGACCGTCACCACGCGGCTGTGCCTGGACCGGCTGCGGTCGAGGACCCCGGTACCTGCTGCGGACGTCGAGCCCACCCAGACCGTCGACGATCCGGCCGAGGACATCGCGCTCGCCGACACCGTGGGCCTGGCCCTGACCATCGTCCTGGACCGGCTCTCCCCGCGGGAGAGGGTGGCCTTCGTGCTCCACGACAGCTTCGGCTTCGAGTTCACGACGATCGCCGCGGTCCTGGACACCACCCCCGCGGCTGCCCGCAAGCTGGCCTCGCGGGCCAGGGCCAGGCTCGCCCAGCCGCGCACGGACGCTCGCCTGGCCGACTGGGAGGTTGTGGACGCCTTCATGGCCGCAGCCAGGAACGGGGAGTTCGACCGCTTGATCCGGCTGCTCGCCCCGGATGCCACCGTGACTGCGGACGACGCCGCGGTCGCGATCGGCACACCACGGCGGATCGAGGGCCGCCAGGAGGTGGCGGCCTTCTTCAACGGCAGCGCGAGGTCCGCGCTCCCGGTCTTCGTGGGCCGGCGGCCCGGTGCCGCCTGGTTCCACCTGGGCGCGGCCAAGGTCGTCTTCGACTTCACCATCGAGGACGGCCTGGTCGGCGCGGTCACCTTCCGCGCGGCCCCTGAGGTGATCGCGCTGGTCGTGCGCCGCGACGGCGGCCGCCCGCGCGGCTGACCCGGTCACACCCCTGCCGGTCCCGTTCGTCAACGGAGCAGCACAGGCACACCACCGAGGAGACGACACCCATGAAGACCATGACCTGCCGGGCACTCGCCGGCCCCTGCGACCTCGAGCTGCACGGCGAGAGCGCCGACGACGTGATCAAGGCCCAGGACCGTCACCTGAAGCAGGCGGTGGAGGCCGGGGACACCACTCACGAGGAGGCCCTGCGCGCCATGAAGAACCGCTGGCTGCACCCCCGGCGCTCGATGGGGTGGTACCGCGACACGAAGCAGGCGTTCGCCGCCCTGCCCGAGGACTGAGGGCCGCTGTCGGCGGCCCGGTGACGGATCCTGCTCTGTCGACCCCTCACATGATCGTGAGGAGGGTGCGCCCGAGAGGTGGCGGTAGCCCGGCGAACCACCGACTCAGGGCTAGTCGACCGGCGGCTCGTCGTTCGCCCTCTCCTCGATCCAGTCGACGGCCTGGTCAGGCATGCAGCGACCGGCGGATCCTTCCTGGGCTGACCACCAGGGGTCGGAGACGGACGGGCCACCCGCGCCTTCGATCTCGGACCTCAGGGCGGCGGGCACCGCGTCCCCGTTGTTGGCGACCAACCAGTCGCGAGCCTCCGGCCGCAACCTCGGCCACCACAGCTCGATCGTCGTCATCTGCGGAGTCTGCTCCGGCGCCCGGTGCCGCGTCCATCGCCAGCGACCCCGCGTGGTCGGTCTTCGGTGCCCTGGACCTGCCTACTGACCGACGCTGCCGGTCGGCGTCAGGGTGGCCGGGCCGGGGGGATGCCTGGTCGTGGGGCGGGTGGGGCTCGAACCCACGACCCAGGGATTATGAGTCCCCTGCTCTGACCGGCTGAGCTACCGCCCCGTGCCCGCCGGGCGGACGCTCCCCGGCGGCGGCGCCACCCTACCGAACGGGCCCGGACCCTACGCCCGGATCGTTGATCACTCAGCGGGCCGAGCCCGCCCCCGACGCCTACGGTAGGCCCGATGAGCCCCAGCCCCGCCCTGCCCGGCCCTGCCCGCCCCGGATCCCGATGACCGACGTCCTCCTGCTCCTCCTGGTCGTCCTGCTGATCGCGGCGAACGCTCTGTTCGTGGCGGCCGAGTACGCCCTGGTGACCGTCGACCGGGTGGAGGTCGACCGGGCCGCCGAACAGGGCGACGGCCGGGCCGCAGGGTTGCAGGCGGCGCTGCACACGCTGTCCACCCAGCTGTCCGGCACCCAGCTCGGGATCACGGTCAGCTCCCTGGTCGTGGGGTACATCGCCGAGCCCGCCCTGGCCGACCTGCTGCGTGGCCCGGTCGGGCTGACCGGGCTGTCCGACGGCTCGGTGACTGCGGTGTCGGTCACGGTGGCGTTCCTGATCGCCACCGTCGCGCAGATGGTCTACGGCGAGCTGGTGCCCAAGAACTGGGCGATCGCCGAGCCGATGCGGGTGGGACGGCTGATCGCCCGCCCGCAGCGCACCTTCACCGCCGTCTTCCACCCGCTGCTCGTCGTCCTGAACGGGGCGGCCAACGGGGTGGTCCGGATGATCGGGCTGGAGCCCGCCGAGGAGCTGGAGTCGGCCCGCGCGCCGGCCGAGCTGGCCTCGCTGGCCGCGCGCTCGGCCAGCCAGGGCACCCTGCCCTCCGACACCGCCGAGCTGCTGACCCGGTCCATCGCGTTCGGCGACCAGCGCGCGGCCGACGCGATGACGCCGCGGCCGCGGGTGCGCTTCCTGCGCGTCGACCAGAACGCGGCGGACGTGCTGGCCTGGTCCGCCCGGACCGGCCACGCCCGGTTCCCGGTGATGGGCGAGACGGTCGACCAGCTGGCCGGGGTGGTGCACTTCAAGCACGCCCTCGCCGTCCCCGTCGACCGCCGCCGCGAGGTCGGCGTCGCCGACCTGGTCCGCCCGCTGCCCGCCGTCCCCGAGAGCATGGAGCTGGACCCGCTGCTGGCCCTGCTGCGCCGGGAGGGGTCGCAGATGGCCGCGGTGGTCGACGAGTATGGCGGCACCGCCGGCATCGTCACCCTGGAGGACCTGGTCGAGGAGATCGTCGGCGAGATCTACGACGAGCAGGACGAGGAGGTGCGCCCCTTCACCGAGCGCGGCGAGGGCGTCTGGGCCGTGTCGGGCCTGATGCGCCCCGACGAGATGCGGCACGTCAGCGGCCTGGTGCTACCCGAGGGCGAGATGACCGACACCCTGGCCGGTCTGGTCACCGAGCGGCTGGGCCGGCTGCCCGAGGTCGGCGACGAGGTCGAGGTCCGGGTGGAGAACACCCTCGACCTGGACGAGGACGAAGTGCCCCGCCCGGCCGGCGCGCAGCTGCGGGTGGAACGTCTCGACGGTCACCGGGTGTCCCGGATCCGGCTGGAGCGTCTGGACCACGTGCCCTCGGTCCGGCCGGACGAGGCCCCGGCTGAGGAGAGCGGGGACGAGGATGCCTGAGTGGCTCGCGCTGCTGCTGGCGCTGCTCCTGCTGGCCGGCAACGCCTTCTTCGTCGGGGCCGAGTTCGCGGTGATCTCCGCCCGCCGGGACCAGATCGAGCCCCGGGCCCGGGCCGGCTCCAAGCGGGCCCGGCTGACCCTGCGCAGCATGGAGCACGTCTCGTTGATGCTGGCCTGCACCCAGCTCGGCATCACGGTCTGCTCCCTGGGGCTGGGCGGCCTGGGCGAGCCCGCGCTGTCCCACCTGGTCGAGGGTCCGCTGGCGGCCGCGGGAGCACCCTCCGCGCTGACCCGTCCGGTCGGCTTCGTGCTCGCCCTGCTGGTGGTGACCAGCCTGCACATGGTGCTCGGGGAGATGGTGCCCAAGAACGTGGCCATCGCCGGCCCCGGCCGGGCGGCCCTGCTGCTCACCCCGCCGCTGTACGCGATCTCCCGCGCCGTCCGGCCGGTGATCGCCATCACCAACGGGATGGCCAACCTGACCCTGCGGCTGGCTCGGGTCCAGCCGCAGGACGAGGTCAGCTCCAGCTTCGACGCCGACCAGGTGGCCGGGATGGTCGACCAGTCACGGCGCGAGGGGCTGCTGGACGACACCGAGCACGACCTGCTGGCCGGCGCGCTGACCCTGCCCGAGGAGCGGGTCGCCGGCGTCGTCATCCCGATCGAGGACGTGGTCAGCGCGCCGGCCGGGGCCAGCGTCACCGACCTGGAGCAGCTGTGCATCAGCACCGGCTTCAGCCGGTTCCCGCTGGCCGGCCCCGACCGCCGGTTCACCGGTTACGTGCACGTCAAGGACCTGCTCGACGTCCCGCTCGACCAGGTCGCCGACCCGGTGCCGCAGCACGAGATCCGCAAGCTGGTCACCCTGGCCTGCGACCGGTCGCTGCGCGAGGCGCTGGCCACCATGCAGGCCAGCGGCGCGCACCTGGCCATGGTGATGGACGGCGACCCCGACGACCGGGGCAGCCGGCCGGTCGGGATGGCGGCGCTGGAGGACGTACTGGAACGCCTGGTCGGCGAGGTGGTCGACTCCGGGCAGCAGACCGGCTGAGGTCTGCACGGCCGTCAGGGCACCGGCGTGCCGTGCTCCAGGTACCGGGCGCCGGCCGCCGCGCCGGTGGCTTGCACCAGCAGGGCCTGCTCGAGCCGGGCGAGCAGCGGCGCCGGCAGGGCCGCCGCGAGCTCCTCGACGTCGTGCAGTCGGGCCTCCAGCAGCTCCTGCCCGTCCACCCGGACGCCGGCCAGCTGCCCGGCCTCCAGGACGCCGCCGTCGAACAGCCAGAGCACCTTGTCGCCCAGCACCTGGTCCGGGCACCAGTCCACGACGAGCAGCGCACCCACCGGCAGGTCGGCCCCGAGCTCCTCCCCGATCTCCCGGCGAGCCGCGACCGACGGGCTCTCCCCGGGCTCGATGATGCCGCCCGGGATGTCCCACAGCGGCTTGTACGCGGGGTCGACGAGCAGTACCCGGCCGGCGTCGTCCCGGTAGACGACCCCGGCGGCCATCGCGGGCCGGGCCATCGCCAGTCCGCGGGCCCAGTCCGGCAGCGGCGGCGTCCGGGCGTCGGGCCGGTGGTCGTCCATGGTTGCTCCTCGTCGCGGCGCGGTGACGTCCACCGCATCATGCCCGCTGGCCCTGGGCGCGATCTGGGCGCGGGGCCGACAGGCCCGCCCGTGATCGCCGTGAGATGACCGGATCGGCCCGCTCATCCGGGCGGATCGTCCGATCTCACGCTGACCATGGAGATCGGAGGTGGTGACGTCAGAGGGGCTCCCGCGACTGGACTCGAACCAGTAACCTGCCGGTTAACAGCCGGCTGCTCTGCCAATTGAGCTACGCGGGATCGTTCGGGAGAACTCTAGCAAAGCGCCCAGGCTGCTCCCGACCCCTGCGCGCCCCGGCACGTCATCCCTGATCGGCAGCGCCGACCTGCTCCATGAGCGTTCTGGTGCTGCGTTCGACGGCCGCCGCGGTGTCCGGGTCCTCCAGCCGGACGCCCGGCCCCGGCGCGGCCTGGGTGACCAACCGGCCCAGGTCGTCACGGCGCAGGGCGACGCGCACGCTGCGGCCGCGGCCGAGCTGGACCTCCTCGCTGAGCAGCACCGAGGCGGTCACCCGGTCCTGGACGACGTCGGCGAAGCGGGTGTCGTCGCCCACCTCCAGCGCGGTCGAGACGTGACCGCCGGTCCACCACACCGCGATGGTGCCGGACTGCCGCTGCCAGGAGGCGCGGTCCACCTCCACCCAGGGCCGGCGGATCACCCCGGTGAAGGCGGAATCGATCCGCAGCCCGGCGACGGTGGCCACCGCGTGGCCGCCGGCGGTCAGCTCGGTCCAGGCCAGCACCCGCTCCCGGGGGTCGGTGGGGTCCAGGCCCAGCACCTCGCGAACCTTCGCCGGCAGAACCGGGCGTCGTCGCCAGCGCATCAGCTGCCACCGGTGATGCGTTCGCGCAGAAGGCGTTTGCGCCCCTCGGCGGCGAGCAGGTCGCTGAACGTCTGCAGGTAGGACGCGTCGGTCTCGGACAGCCGCTGCACCCGCGAGCGCAGGGTGCCGATCGTGCGGGTCAGCTCGAACTCGGCGACCCGCAGCACCACGGAGGTGACGTACCGGGCCAGGGCGTCCTCGCCGTCCGCGGGCAGCGGTGCGACGGCGAGCTCGCCGACCAGCGACTCGATCGGCGCGGGCGCACTCTCCCGGACCGCCTCGGTCCACGCGGCCGGGCTCAGCCCGGCCGCCCGCCGCATGCCGCCGGCGGCCCGGATCGCCTGGTGGACGGCGCGGTAGGCCGGCACCTCGAACGCGCCCTCGCCGAGGTCGTCGGCGTCGGCCGGCACCAGGTGCGGCGCCTGCAGCAGGCACTCCAGGGCCTCCCGCTCGACACGGGCCACCGGGTCCCGGGGGTCCATCCGGGGCGCCGCGGACGGTGCCGGGCCCGGGTCCGCGGCTGCGCCCCGGTCCCCGCCGCGGCGGACCGGCGCGGTGTGCCCGGCGGAAGCGGGTCGCACCGAGCGGACCGCCCGCTGCACCTCCTCGACGTCCATCCCGAGCCAGCCGGCCAGCTGGCGCGCGTAGCCCGGTCGCAGCGACGGGTCCTTGATCCGGGCCACCACGGGCGCGGCCTCGCGCAGGGCGTTGACCCGGCCCTCGACGGTGTCCAGGTCGTAGCGGGCGATCGTGGTGCGGATGGCGAAGGCGAACAGCGGCTGCCGGGCGGTGACCAGCTCACGGACCGCCTCGTCGCCCTTGTTCTGGCGCAGCTCGCAGGGGTCCATGTTCTCCCGCGCGACGGCCACGAAGGTCTGCGCGACGAAGCGCTGGTCCTCCTCGAACGCCCGCATCGCCGCCTTCTGCCCGGCGGCGTCGCCGTCGAAGGTGAAGACCACCTCCCCGATCCGGGAGCTGTCGTCGCCCAGCAGCCGCCGCACGATCCGGATGTGGTCGGCGGCGAACGCGGTGCCGCAGGTAGCCACGGCGGTCCCCACCCCGGCCAGGTGGCAGGCCATCACGTCGGTGTAGCCCTCGACCACCACCACCTGACGGTGCCGGGCGATCTCCCGCTTGGCCAGGTCGACGCCGTAGAGCACCTGGGATTTCCTGTACAGCACCGTCTCCGGGGTGTTGAGGTACTTGGCCTCGATCCGGTCGTCCTCGAACAGCCGGCGCGCGCCGAACCCGACGACGTCGCCGGTCAGGTCGCGGATCGGCCACAGCAGGCGGCCCCGGAACCGGTCGTACAACCCGCGCTGGCCCCGGGCGGCCAGCCCGGCGGCGACGAGCTCGTCCTCGGTGAAACCCTTGCCGCGCAACATGCCCAGCATGGCCTCCCCGCCCCGGGGGGCGAAGCCGACGCCGAAGTGGACGGCGGCGTCCCGGTCGAACCCCCGGTCGAGCAGGAACTGGCGGCCGACCCCGGCGTCCTCGGAGGCCATCAGCTGCTCGGTCGCCCAGGCCGCGGCCACCCGGTTGGCCTCCAGCAGCCGCTGCCGGGAGCCGACCTGCTCCCCGCGCGGGGCGCCGGACCGGGCGCCGTCGTCCTCGTAGTGCAGCTGGTAGCCCATCCGGGCGGCGAGCCGCTCGACCGCCTCGGCGAAGGTCAGGTGGTCGATCTTCTGCACGAAGCTGATCACGTCGCCACCCTCGCCGCAGCCGAAGCAGTGCCACAGCCCGACCGGGGGCCGGACGTGGAAGGAGGGCGTGCGCTCGTCGTGGAAGGGGCACAGCCCCTTCCTCGAGCCGACCCCGGCGCTGCGCAGGGTCACCTGCTCGCCGACGACCTCCTCGATCGGGGTGGAGTCGCGGACATGTTCCACGTCCTCACGCCGGATCAGAGCCACCGTCGGAGTCTAGGCTGGCCGCCCGGCCGGGCCGCAGTCACCCACAGCGCCGCCCGGCCGCGCGCACCGGGCCGAGGCGGGGGTCGATCAGGCTCGCGCGGCCATCAACGGGGTGCCCGGGTCGGCCAGCGCCTGCCGGGACACCCGCGCCTTCGCCTCCACCATGGCCTTGACCTCGTCGGCGTCGTCCCAGCCGTTGACGTGCAGCGCCGCCACCACCCGTTCCTGCTCGTCGAGGTAGAAGGCGAACCAGACGTCGCTGTCCGGCAGCTCGCGGATCACCGGCGCCCCCTGGGCCAGCGGCTGCCAGCCCCGGAACTCCATGCCGGCGTCGTACTGGTCGCTCCAGAAGAACGGCGGCTCGGCCCAGACCTGCTCGCCCCCGGCCATGTTCGCGCCGGCCACGGCGCCGGAGTCGCTGGCCACCGCGAAGTGCGCCACGCGCAGCACCTGCCCCACCCAGTCGTTCGCCATCGAGGCGACATCGCCTGCAGCCCAGATGTTCTCGTCCGTGGTACGGAGGGTGCGGTCGACCGTGACCCCGCCGTCCACGGCCAGGCCGGCCTGCTCGGCGAGCTCGGGGCTCGGCCGGTCCCCCACCGCGATCAGGACGTAGGCCGCCTCGATCCGGGTGCCGTCCTTCAGCTGCACCCCCGACACCGCGCCCTGCTCGCCCAGCACCTGCTCGACCTCGGCGCCCAGGTGCAGCGACACCCCGTGCGCACGGTGCAGGGCGGACAGCCGCTGGCCGGCCTCCTCGCCGAGCTGGCCGGCCAGCGGTTGCGGGCCGGTCTCGACCAGCGAGGTCGGGCACCCGGACTGCCGGGCGGCGGCGGCCAGCTCCAGGCCCAGCCAACCGCCGCCGATCACCACCACCGGACGGCCGGTGCGGATGGCCGCCTGGATCCGGTCGCTCTGCTCGGCCCGGCGCAGGTAGAGGACGCCGTCCAGGTCCACGCCCGGCACGTGCAGCTCGACCGGGTCGGCCCCGGTGACCAGCAGCAGCCGGTCGTAGCCCAGCTGCTCGCCCTGGTCGGTGGTCACCGTGCGGGCGGCGGGGTCGAGCTGACTCACCCGGGTGCTGAGCAGCAGCCGGACCTCGTTCTTCTCGTACCACTGCGGCTCGAGCACGTACAGCTCGTCGGCGGCCTTGTTGCCCAGCAGGTACTCCTTGGACAGCGGGGGACGCTCGTAGGGCGCGCGGTCCTCCGCTGAGATCAGCGTGATGCTGCCCTGGCCGGAGCCGACGCCCTGACGCAGCGCCTCCGCGGCCCGCGCGGCCGCCACTCCCCCACCGACGATGACGTACCTGGTGTCCATCACCCCAGGCTGGCACCGACCAGCCGGGAGTGCCAGGCCGCGGCGCTGACGTCGGTCAGCGAGGCCACCTGGTCCAGGACGGCGCGTCGCCGGCCGGCGTCGTCGTCCGCCTCGACGAAGGCGCCGGCGTGCACCGGGTCCATCCCGCGCGGGCCGATCCGTTCCAGCGCCAGCACCAGCTCGCTGAGCAGGTCCCGCTGACGGCGGTAGCCCGGCTGCCGGTGAGCGGCCGTCATCACGAACACCGCGGCCACCGCCTTGAGCACGGTGATCTCCACCAGCGTCTGTCGCGGCACGACGAGCTCGGCGGCGTACCGGGTCAGCCGGCCCGGCCCCGCCACCGCCCGGGTGGCGTCCTCGGCCGCGTGGGTGAACCGGCCGATCAGCTGGCTGGTCATGTCCTTCAGCGCAGCCAGCGCCCGGTAGCTGCCGTCGTAGGCGCCCACCCAGGCCGGCAGCCCTCGCAGCCGGAGCAGGGCGGCCTGCACCTCCTCGTCCGGCAGGTCGGCCAGGTACCAGGAGCGGGCCTGCTCGCCCACCCGCGCCACCACCTCCGGGTCGTCCAGCCGGGCCGGCGCCAGCGCACCGCCGACCACGGCGTCCTCCACGTCGTGCACGCTGTAGGCGATGTCGTCGGACAGGTCCATCACCTGGGCCTCCAGGCAGCGCCGCCCCGGGGCGGCTCCCTCCCGCAGCCAGTCGAAGACCGGCCGGTCGTCGGGGTAGACGCCGAACTTCGCCGTTTCCGACCCCGCCGGGCCCCGACCGCGCGGCCACGGGTACTTGGCCACGGCGTCCAGGCTGGCCCGCGTCAGGTTCACCCCGGCCGGTCGGCCGGTGGCCCGGTCCAGCACCTTGGGCTCGAGCCGGGTCAGCACCCGCAGCGTCTGGGCGTTGCCCTCGAAGCCGCCGCACGGGCCGGCCAGCGCGTCCAGCGCGGCCTCGCCGTTGTGACCGAAGGGCGGGTGACCCAGGTCGTGCGCCAGGCAGGCGGTCTCCACGACGTCCGGGGAGCAGCCCAGCGCGGCGGCCAGCTCCCGCCCGACCTGGGCCACCTCCAGGCTGTGGGTCAGCCGGTTGCGGACGAAGTCGCTGGTGTCCGGGCCGACCACCTGGGTCTTGGCGGCCAGCCGGCGCAGCGCGGAGGAGTGCAGCACCCGGGCCCGGTCGCGGGCGAAGTCGCCGCGGCGGGGGTCCTTGGCCGGCTCCGCCACCCAGCGCTGCCGGTCCGCGGACCCGTACCCGGCCTCGAGCCGGTGCGGTGGGCACCCGCTCAGCCGCCGGAGACCGACAGCTCGGCCGCCAGCACGGCCTGCGCCCCGGCGTCGTCCAGCTCGCGGGAGTCCAGCCAGCCCTCGGGCAGGTGCACCCGGCGGGCCGCCGCGGTCCGGCCCCGGACGCCTTCGGCCACCTCGCCGGGGTAGGGCTGCTCGCCGTCCAGGCCGGCGGCCAGGGCGTCGAACTCCTCCACCGAGGCGACCAGGGCCAGGGCCGCACGGGAGCCCTGGCCCACCGGGTAGCCCTTGAGGTACCAGGCCACGTGCTTGCGGATGTCGCGGCAGCCGCGCCGCTCGGCGTCCGTGTACCCCGCCTCCTGGTAGTGCTGCACGAGCAGCAGCAGGTGCCGGCGCATCACGGCCAGCACCTCCGCCAGGCCCGGCCGGACCCGCTCCGGGCGGCCGGCGAAGGCGGCGGCCAGGTCCGCGAACAGCCACGGCCGGCCCAGGCAGCCGCGGCCGACCACGACGCCGTCGCAGCCGGTGCGGGCGACCATGGCCAGCGCGTCGTCGGCGGTCCAGATGTCACCGTTGCCGAGCACCGGGATGGTCCTCACGGCCTCCTTGAGCCGGGCGATCGCGCTCCAGTCCGCCTGCCCGGAGTAGTACTGGGACGCCGTGCGGCCGTGCAGCGCGACCGCGGCCACGCCCTCGGCCTCGGCGATCCGCCCCGCCTCCAGGTAGGTCTGGTGGTCGGCGTCGATGCCCACCCGCATCTTCACCGTCACCGGCACGCCGCCGACCGAGGCCGCCCGCACGGCCTGCCCGACGATGGCGGTGAACAGGTCGGTCTTCCAGGGCAGCGCGGAGCCACCGCCCTTGCGGGTCACCTTGGGCACCGGGCAGCCGAAGTTCAGGTCGATGTGGTCGGCCCGGTCCTCCTCGACGATCATCCGGACGGCCGCGCCGACCACCCCCGGGTCCACGCCGTACAGCTGGACGCTGCGCGGGTGCTCGTCCGGGTCGTGCTGGATCAGCCGCAGCGACTCCGTGTTGCGCTCCAGCAGGGCCCGCGAGGTCACCATCTCGCTGACGTAGTAGCCCGCCCCGTGCTCACGGCAGAGCCGGCGGAACGCCTGGTTGGTGATCCCGGCCATCGGCGCCAGGACGACCGGGGTCGCCGAGGTGTAGGGACCGATCCTCAGCTGCGTGCTCACCCCACCAGTGTCGCAAACCCCCGTCCCCGGTCGTAATCGCGCGATCCGGGCACCCGGGCACCCGAGGCACCCGGATCGCGCGAGCACGCCGGAGAGGTGGGTCAGCGGGTGAGCTCGGCGATCACCCGCGCCGGGTCCGCCTCGGTGCGCCGGTTGTAGGGCAGCTTCGCCAGCGCCATGCCCATCAGGCAGGTGTTGCTCAGCGCCGCGTAGGTCAGCCCGCCGCCGACCGCGGCGGCCAGCCACTTGGCCTTCGGCAGCAGCGCGGAGGTCAGCACCGAGCCGATCACCAGCGAGCCGGCCACCAGACGGATCTGGCGCTCCAGCTCCCAGCGCTGGACGCCGTGCACGACCTGGCCGCCGCGGGTCTGGAAGCCGGTGATGCCGCCGTCCAGCACGTGCAGCCGGGTCAGGCCCGCCCCGGCCAGCGCCTGCTCGGCCTGCTGAGCCCGCAACCCGCTGCGGCAGACCAGGACGACGTCCTGGCCGAGAGCGTCGGCGAGCTCCTCCCGGTGCTCGCGCAGGACGTCCAGCGGCACGTTGTAGGAGCCGGGGATGTGCACCGACTCGAACTCTGCGGGGGTCCGGACGTCGATCACCCTGGGCCCATCGGGCTGACCGATGAGCTCCTCGAGGGCGGGGGTGTGGGTGGTGGACTGGGTGCTCTGGCTCACGCTGTGGTCTCCAGGCCCGCTGGGGCCGCGTTGTCGTAGGGGTCGTCGACCGCGACGACGTCGTAGCCGGCGCGGTCCAGGAAGGAGGCAGCCACCGAGGCGCGGTAGCCACCGGCACAGTGCACCCAGACGGTGCGCCCCGTCGGCAGCTCCGCCACCCGGCGGGGAAGCTCGTGCAGGGGAACGCTGACCGCTCCGGCGATATGCCCCTGGGCGTGCTCCGCCGGCCGGCGCACGTCCAGCACCAGCGGGCCATCCTCGGCCGACGCGTCATCGAGCGCCCGGGCCAGCCCGGCGAAGTCGCTGGTGGCGAAGCTGGACAGCTCGGCGCCGCCGGCCCAGTCCTGGGGGCTGCCGGTGGCGGCACCAGCCGGCCGGTCGATGCCGATCCGGGCCAGGTCACGCTGGGCGCCGGCGATGTCCTGCTCGGAGGCGGCCAGCAGGGTCACCGGGGTGCCCCACGGGATCGACCAGCCCAGGTAGGTCACGAACGGACCGTCCAGGCCGAAGTTCACGCTGCCCGGCAGGTGCCCGGCGGCGAAGGCCGAGCGGGTGCGCAGGTCCACGACCCACTCCCCGGCCTCGATCCGGGAGCGCAGCACGGCCGGGTCGGCGAGCTCGACCGGGGACAGGTCGGCGGCCGAGGGGCCCTGGGCGTTGGTCGGCGCCATGTGCGCGTAGTACGCCGGGAAGACGTCGAGGCCGGCCAGCAGCTCGGCCACGAACTGCTCCTCCTCGCTGGTCAGCGCCGGGTTCTCACGGGCCTGACGGCCCACGGTGGAGGAGGTTGCGTCGGACTGCGTCGCCGAGCAGAACGAGCCGAAGCCGTGCGTGGGGTACACCTCGGCCTGCGCCGGCAGCTCGGCGACCAGCCGGCGCACCGAGGCGTGCTGGTGCCGGGCCAGCGTGTCGGTGTGCTCCGGGCCCAGCAGGTCCGGACGTCCGACCGACCCGTACAGCAGGGACCCGCCGGTGAAGACGGCCACGACCTGCCCGTCCGGTCCGGCGACGGCGTAGGACAGGTGGGTGAAGGTGTGCCCGGGGGTGGCCAGCGCCGTGATCCTCAGGTCGCCGGTGGTCAACACGTCACCGTCGCTCAGCCCGAGCCGGTCCACGGCCAGTTCGTCCTGCGCGTTCACGGCGTACCGGGCGCCGACCTGCTGGGCCAGCGCCGGGCCACCGGTCACGTAGTCGTTGTGCACGTGCGTCTCCAGCACGTGCGTGATCCGCAGACCGCGCTCGGCGACCAGGTCCAGCACCCGGTCCAGGTCGCGCTGGGGGTCCACGACGACCGCGACGCTGCCGTCGGTCGCGAGGTAGCTGCGGTCGCCCAGGGACGGCGTCTCGATGGTCAGGATCTCGATCATGTCTGCTCTCCTGTCGTGCGGCGCTCGTGCGGCGGTGCCGGGGTCAGGCCGGGGAGCCGGTGTCGACCGGCCGGCCCTGGTTGATCCAGCCCTGCGTGCCTCCGGCCACCGAGACGGCGTCCAGCCCGGCGGCGACCAGGACGTCGGTGCCGGACAGGCTCCGCCGGCCGCTGGCGCACACCACATAGATCCTGCGGTCCCCGGGTAGCTGGTCGGTCATCGTCGGCAGCTGGCCCAGCGGCGCCAGGACGGCGCCCGGCACGTGCGCCTCGGCGTACTCGCCCGGTTCGCGGACGTCGACGACGAAGGCGCCGTTGCGGTGCGCCGCGATGAACTCGGGCAGCGGGATCTCGGTGGCCACGTGTCCTCCTCACTCGTGGGGCACCCGACTGGCGCCCTGCACGTCCTAGCGTATCCGGATGTCCGTACATTCCCAACGCACGGGACACCCGCGGGGCCAGGCAGGGCCGAGCGCGGGTGCTTCAGCAGCCGATCAGGCGGGTGGCCAGCCAGTCGCGGACCTGACTCAGACCCACCCGGGTCTGGTCCATGGTGTCCCGCTCGCGGAGGGTCACCGCGTCGTCCTCCAGGGTGTCGAAGTCCACGGTGATGCAGAACGGCGTGCCGATCTCGTCCTGGCGCCGGTAGCGCCGACCGATCGCCTGGGCGTCGTCGAACTCCACGTTCCAGTACCGGCGCAGCTCGGTCGCCAGGTCCCGGGCCTTGGGCGAGAGGGCCTCGTTGCGAGACAGCGGGAGTACGGCCACCTTGACCGGGGACAGTCGCGGGTCCAGCCGCAGCACGATCCGCTTGTCCACCCCGCCCTTGGTGTTCGGCGCCTCGTCCTCGTCGTAGGCCTCGACCAGGAAGGCCATCATCGAGCGGGTCAGCCCGGCCGCCGGCTCGATCACGTAGGGCACCCAGCGCTCGCCCTTGGCCTGGTCGAAATAGGACAGGTCGACGCCGGAGTGCTTGGCGTGCGTGGTCAGGTCGAAGTCGGTCCGGTTGGCGATCCCCTCCAGCTCACCGAACTCAGCTCCGCTGAAGCCGAACCGGTACTCGATGTCCACCGTGCGCTTGGAGTAGTGGGACAGCTTCTCCTTCGGGTGCTCGTACTGCCGAAGGTTCTCCCGGGCGATCCCCAGGTCGACGTACCAGTCCGTGCGGGCGTCGATCCAGTACTGGTGCCACTGCTCGTCGGTGCCGGGCTCGACGAAGAACTCCATCTCCATCTGCTCGAACTCGCGGGTGCGGAAGATGAAGTTCCCCGGGGTGATCTCGTTGCGGAACGACTTGCCGGTCTGCCCGATCCCGAACGGCGGCTTCTTGCGGGAGGAGTTCATCACGTTGAGGAAGTTGACGAAGATGCCCTGCGCGGTCTCCGGGCGCAGGTAGTGCAGGCCGGACTCGTCCTCGACCGGGCCGAGGTAGGTCTTCAGCAGCCCGTTGAACATCCGCGGCTCGGTCCAGGCACCGCGGGTGCCGCAGTTGGGGCACGGGATCTCCGCGGTGGAGGCGGCCGGCCGCCCCTTCCGCTCGGCGAACTCCTCCTCGAGGTGGTCGGCCCGGAAACGCCGGTGGCAGGACTGGCACTCCACCAGCGGGTCGACGAAGGCCTCGACGTGGCCGCTGGCCAACCAGACCGGGCGGGGCAGGATGACCGAGGAGTCCAGACCGACGACGTCCTCCCGGCTGGTCACCATCGCCTTCCACCACTGCCGCTTCACGGCCTCCTTCAGCTCGACGCCCAGCGGGCCGTAGTCCCAGGCCGACCGGGTCCCGCCGTAGATCTCCCCGCAGGGATAGACGAACCCCCGCCGCTTGCAGAGGTTGACGACGGCGTCGAGACGGCTCTCGGAGGACTTGACCACGTGATGCTCCATCCGGCTGGGTGTCGGCTTGGTGGACGGCGGGTGACCGCCGACCGGCGGGACCGGTCCGGTCAGGCTACCGGGAGTCGCGAGCCGCGCTGCCCCGGTGCGGTGCGGCCTGGTCGGCGTCCGCGGCCCGGTCGGTCCCGGTCTGCCGCAGGCCGGTCTCCGGGCTCCAGCGCAGCAGGTCCTCGTAGGCGCTGGGTTCGTCGATCGCGCGGTACATCAGCGGGACGGCGTGCAGCTTGACCGGGTAGGCGCCCAGCGCGCGACGGTAGGCCCCGACCGAGACCCAGGTGGTGGTCAGCGTGCAGAGCTCGGCGTCGTCGACGTTGCGGCCGACCCAGGCGCCGGTGCAGCCGGCCTGGGCGGCCAGCGCCTCGACCGCCGGCCCGGCCAGCGCCAGGAACTCCGCCTGCTCGGGCTCGGGCACCCGGTACCGCGTCACCACCAGCATCCGTGCACCGTAGCCCGACTTGACCCTGGACCGGGACATGTGAGAATTGTTCTCATGAGCAGGGGGCGCGGAGGTCGACGGGGCGAGGCTGCGGCGTGTCCGTGAGCACCTCCTCGTGCCCGCCCCAGGACGTGCCGCCACCGATGGCCGGCGACCGGGCGCGGATCACCTCACCCGCTTCGCAGCACCGGAAGGACAGGGGTGAACACCGCCATGGAGCTGGCGCAGTACGAGGGACGGCCCCGCAACGCCGTCCACGCAGGGCACGATGACGACCACTGACCCGGCCGGGCGGCCGGCGGCCGAACCGCCCCGCACGCCCCGCGCGCACCGTCGGCCGACGCCGCAGCAGCTGGCCGTCGCCGAGGCGCTGGAGGCCACCCGGGAGTTCCTCAGCGCCCAGGAGCTGCACGTCCGGCTGCGCTCCGACGGCCTCGGGGTCGGTCTGGCCACGGTCTA
The DNA here is from genome assembly GCA_963821825.1 of uncultured Actinomycetota bacterium. Lineage (GTDB taxonomy): Bacteria > Actinomycetota > Actinomycetes > Actinomycetales > Kineosporiaceae > CAWGFD01. The sequence goes on along the minus strand of CAWGFD010000002.1, from coordinate 1,805,708 downwards.
CCGGACCCTGCAGAACCTACTGGAGGACAACCAGATCGACGTGCTGCGGACCGCGGACGGCGAGGCGGTGTACCGGCGCTGCAGCACCGGTCACCACCATCACCTGGTCTGCCGCCGCTGCCGCCGCACCGAGGAGGTCGACTCCGCGGCCGTCGAGCGCTGGGCGCACGCCGTCGCCGCCGAGCACGGTTTCACCGAGGTGGACCACGTGGTCGAGATCTTCGGCGTCTGCTCCCGTTGCCGGGCCGGGGACGCCGGCGGCGACCCGGCCTGAGGCGCGCCAACGGGCCGGCTCAGCTCCGGGACGCGTCGACCGCCCCGCCGTAGCGACGGTCCCGCCGGGCGTACAGGTCCACCGCCTGCCACAGGGTGCGTCGGTCGACGTCCGGCCAGAGCACGTCCATGAAGACCAGCTCGGCGTAGGCGGACTGCCAGAGCAGGAAGTTGGAGGTTCGCTGCTCCCCGGAGGTGCGCAGGAACATGTCCACGTCGGGCATGTCCGGCTCGTCCAGGAAGCGGGCGATGGTGCGCTCGTCCACCTGCTCGGGCCGCAGCCGGCCGGCGGCCACCTCGAGGGCGATGGCCCGGGTCGCGTCGGCGATCTCGGCGCGTCCGCCGTAGTTCACGCACATGGTCAAGGTCAGCACGTCGTTGCCGGCGGTCAGCCGCTCGGCCTCCTCCAGCTCGCTGATCACGCTGCGCCACAGCCGAGGACGACGACCGGACCAGCGGACCCGAACCCCCCAGGCGTGCAGCTGGTCACGCTGACGACGCAGCACGTCGCGGTTGAAGCCCATCAGGAAGCGCACCTCCTCCGGTGACCGCTTCCAGTTCTCCGTGGAGAACGCGTACGCCGACAGGTGGGTGATGCCGATCTCGATCGCGCCCGCCACCACGTCCAGCAGGGCGGCCTCGCCGGCCTCGTGGCCGCGGGTGCGCGGCAGCCCCCGCTGGTTGGCCCACCGGCCGTTGCCGTCCATCACCACGGCCACGTGACGCGGCACCAGCTCGGCGGGCAGCCGGGGTGGCAGCGCTCCCGAGGGGTGCGGGCCGGGCCGACTGACCGGCTGGGCTCGGGCCGGGGCCGCCTTGGCGCGCCTCACCGCTCGACCATCCGCAGCGAGCGCACCGCCCGTTCCAGGTGCCACTGCAGGTAGGCGGCCACCAGCCCGTGGCCCTCGCGCCGGCGCCGGTCCTCGCTGGCGTCGGCGGTCCGCCACTCCCCCGCCAGCAGCGCCCCGAGCAGCTCCAGGGTCTGCGGGTGCGGCGCCGCGGCGCCCGGTGGACGGCACTGCGGGCACACGGCGCCGCCCAGGCCGACCGCGAAGGCCCGGTGCGGGCCGGGCGCCCCGCACCGGGCGCAGTCCAGGAAGGAGGCCGCGTAGCCGGCCACGGCCAGCGCCCGGAGCAGGTAGGCGTCCAGCACCAGCTGCGGGTCGTGGCCGGCGCCGGCCAGCGTCCGCAGCCCGCCGACCAGGAGCAGGAACTGCTGCGGGGCCGGCTCCCGCTCCACCTCGGTCAGCCGCTCGGCCGTCTCCAGCATCGCGGTGCCCACCGTGTAGCGGTCGTAGTCGGTCACGATCGCCGAGCCGTAGGGGGAGATGGTGTCGACCTGGGTGACGATGTCCAGGCTGCGCCCGACGTACAGCTGGACGTCCACGTGCCCGAACGGCTCCACCCGGGCACCCAGTCGGGAGCTGGTCTTGCGCACCCCCTTGGCCACCGCCCGCACCCGGCCGTTGTCCCGGGTGAGCAGGGTGATGATCCGGTCGGCCTCGCCCAGCTTCTGGGTGCGCAGCACCAGCGCCTCGTCCCGGTACAGCGTCACCTGCTGATTCTCCCCCCTGGCCGGCGCGCCGCGGCCGGGGCCGCGCCGCGCCGGGTCACGACATCTCTCAGCGCAGCGCGACCGGCCGGCCGGTGGCCCGGTTGACCGCCGAGACCACGGCCTTCAGCGAGGCCCGGACGATGTTCGGGTCGACGCCGACCCCCCACAGCACCCGATCCCCCACCGCGCACTCCACGAACGCGGCCGCCTTGGCGTCGCCGCCGGAGCTCATGGCGTGCTCGGTGTAGTCCAGTACCCGCACGTCCACGCCCACCGCGGCCAGCGCGTCGGTGAGGGCCGCGATCGGCCCGTTGCCCCGCCCCTCCAGGGTCATCTCGCGGCGCTCGCTGCCGTCGACCCCCTGGTCGACCAGGTCGACCGAGAGGTGGTCCACCTCGTCCTCGTCGGCCGAGACCTGCCGGATGCCCCGCAGCCGGTAGCGCCCCCAGGGGTTCTCCGGCGTCGGCAGGTACTCGTGGGCGAACGTCGTCCACATCGTCTCCGGGGCCACCTCACCCCCGGCGTCGTCGGTCACCGACTGGATCACCTGGCTGAACTCGATCTGCAGCCGGCGCGGCAGGTCCAGGTTGTACTCGTTCTTCATGATGTAGGCGACGCCGCCCTTGCCGGACTGGCTGTTCACCCGGATCACGGCCTCGTAGCTGCGGCCGACGTCCTTGGGGTCGATGGGCAGGTAGGGCACGGCCCAGGTCATGTCCTGCACCGGGGTGCCGGCCGCGTGCGCGTCGCGCTCCAGCGCCTCCAGGCCCTTCTTGATCGCGTCCTGGTGGGAACCGGAGAAGGCGGTGTAGACCAGGTCGCCGCCGTAGGGATGGCGCTCGGGCACCTTCAGCTGGTTGCAGTACTCGACGGTCCGCCGGATCCCGTCGATGTCGGAGAAGTCGATCATCGGGTCGACGCCCTGGCTGAACAGGTTGAGCCCCAGGGTGACCAGGCAGACGTTGCCGGTCCGCTCACCGTTGCCGAACAGGCAGCCCTCGATCCGGTCGGCCCCGGCCAGGTAGCCCAGCTCCGCCGCGGCCACCGCGGTGCCACGGTCGTTGTGCGGGTGCAGCGACAGCACGACGTTCTCGCGGCTGGCCAGGTGACGGTGCATCCACTCGATGGAGTCGGCGTAGACGTTCGGGGTCGCCATCTCCACGGTCGCCGGCAGGTTGAAGATCACCTTCCGGTCCGGGGCGGGCTCGAACACCTCCCCGACCTCGTTGCAGATCCGCGCGGCGAACTCCAGCTCGGTGCCGGTGTAGGACTCCGGGGAGTACTCGAAGGAGACGTCGGTGCCGGTCAGCTGGTCGGCCAGCTTCATGCACAGCCGGGCGCCGTCCAGGGCGATCCCGACGATGCCGTCCTGGTCGGCGCCGAAGACCACCCGGCGCTGCAGCACCGAGGTCGAGTTGTACAGGTGGACGATGGCCTGCCTGGCGCCGCGGATCGACTCGTAGGTGCGCTCGATCAGGTGCTCGCGGCTCTGGGTCAGCACCTGGATCACCACGTCGTCGGGGATCAGGTCCTCCTCGATCAGCTGCCGGACGAAGTCGAAGTCCGTCTGGCTGGCCGAGGGGAAACCGACCTCGATCTCCTTGAAGCCCATCGAGACCAGCAGCTCGAACATCCGCCGCTTGCGCTCGGGGCTCATCGGGTCGATCAGAGCCTGGTTGCCGTCCCGCAGGTCGACCGCGGCCCACTGCGGGGCCTTCTCGATCCGGCGCGTCGGCCAGGTCCGGTCCGGCAGGTCCACCCGGATCTGCTCGTGGAAGGGCAGGTAGCGGTGGATCGGCATCCCGGAGGGCTGCTGGGTGTTGTTCATCTTCTGCCTCGTTCGCTCATCGGTTCCGCTGCGCGACCCCTACCAGGGTCGGACGGCCGGCACGCTGGAACTCCGCGGCGAGGGGACCGGCCTCTTAGAGGGCCTCACCGCGGCAGCGAAGCAGGAGCAGCCACGCGCGCACCCGGCCACAGTACACGGGAAATCCGGTGCGATCCGCTCACCGCTGCGGCGTAGCCTTCGATCATGGGTTCCTCCGCTCTGACCCGGCTGCTCCGAGGGGCCCTGGGCCCCTACCGGACGTGGGTCGCCGCCACCGTCCTGCTGCTGTTCGCGCAGGCGCTGGCCAACCTCTACCTGCCCGACCTGAACGCTGACCTGATCAACAACGGTGTCGCGGTCGGGGACATCGGGCACATCTGGAGCGTGGGGCTGCTGATGCTGGCCGCCACGGCGGTGCTGGCGGTCGCGGCGATCGGGTCGGTGTACGGCGCGGCGCGGGTCGCGATGGGCGCCGGACGTGACATCCGGGGCCGGGTGTTCGGCGCGGTCGGGCAGTTCTCGGCCGCCGAGCTGTCCACCTTCGGCGCGCCGTCGCTGATCACCCGCAACACCAACGACGTGCAGCAGGTCCAGCTGCTGGTCTTCATGTCGCTGCTGATGATGGTCTCGGCGCCGATCACGATGGTCGGCGGGGTGATCATGGCCCTGCGCCAGAACGTGCAGCTGTCCGGGCTGCTGCTGCTCATCCTGCCCCTGATGGGCCTGGTCATCGGGCTGATGGTGCGCACCGCCGTGCCGCTGTTCCGGACCAACCAGGTGCGCATCGACGCGGTCAACCGGATCCTGCGCGAGCAGATCTCCGGGGCCCGGGTGGTCCGCGCCTTCGCCCGCGAGGAACACGAGGAGGAGCGCTTCCACCGGGCCAACGCCGAGCTGACCGGGGTGGCGCTGCGGGTCACCCGGCTGTTCGCGATCGCCCAGCCGGCGATCATGCTGATCTTCAACGTCTCCAGCGTGGCGGTGCTGTGGTTCGGCGGGCTGCTGGTCTCCCACGGCAGCATGCCGATCGGCAACCTGATCGCCTTCCTCAGCTACATCATGCAGATCCTGTTCTCGGTCATGATGGCGGTCTTCCTGCTGTTCATCGTGCCCCGGGCGGCGGCCAGCGCCGAGCGCATCGTGCAGGTGCTCGACGTCCGGCCCGGGATCACGGACCCGCCCGACCCGGTGCGGCCGGCCCGGCGGACCGGGCAGGTCGAGCTGCACGAGGTCACCTTCGGCTACCCGGGAGCGGACAAGCCGGTGCTGGACGGGGTCAGCCTGAGCGTGGAGCCCGGCACGACCACCGCGGTCGTCGGCGGCACCGGGTCGGGCAAGACGACCCTGGTCGAGCTCGTCGTACGGCTGCACGACGTGACCGGCGGTCAGGTGCTGGTGGACGGTATCGACGTGCGGCAGCAGGCCCGTGAGGAGCTGTGGCGGCAGATCGGGTACGTGCCGCAGAAGGCGTTCCTGTTCTCCGGCACGGTCGCCTCGACCGTGCGGCTGGGTGCCCCGGACGCCACGGACGCCGAGGTCTGGAGGGCCCTGGAGATCGCCCAGGCCGCCGACTTCGTGCGGCAGATGCCCGAGGCCCTGGCCTCCACGGTCAACCAGGGCGGCTCCAACCTCTCCGGCGGACAGCGCCAGCGGCTGGCCATCGCCCGCGCGGTGCTGCGCCGACCGGCGCTGTTCGTGCTCGACGACTGCTTCTCCGCGCTGGACGCCGCCACCGACGCCCGGCTGCGGGCCGCGCTGGCCGAGAACGTGGCCGACGCCGCCGTGCTGGTCGTCGCCCAGCGGGTCGCGACCGTGCTGAGCGCCGACCGGATCATCGTGCTGGACGCCGGGCGGGTGGTCGGGGACGGCACCCACACCGAGCTGATGGCCAGCTGCCCGACCTACCGGGACATCGTCCGCTCCCAGCTCGAGATCGAGGCGGCGGCGTGAGCGCGACCCGACCCGCCCCGCCGAACCGGGGCATGGCCCGTGGCCGGGGGCCCGGCGCGATGGGCGCCGGAGCGCCCAAGGCGACGGACTTCTCCGGCACCTTCGCCCGCCTGGCCGGGCGGCTGCGCCCCGAGCGAGTCGTGGTCGCCGCCGCCGCGGTGCTGGCGCTGGGCGGGGTGGTGCTCAACGTGATCGGCCCGCTGGTCCTGGCCCGGGCCACGAACCTGCTGTTCAGCGGGCTTCTCTCACAGCGGCTGCCGGCCGGCAGCACGCAGGCCCAGGCGGTGGCCGCGCTGCGCGCCGCCGGCCAGCAGAACCTGGCCCGGATGGTCGCCGCGATGCCGGGCGTGGTGCCCGGGACCGGGGTGGACACCGCGGCCCTGGCCCGGGTGCTGCTGCTCGCGGTGGGGCTGTACGCCATCGCCTCGGTGCTGGTCTGGGGCCAGGGCTGGCTGATGGCCGGGGTCACCCAGCGGACGGTGTTCCGGCTCCGCCGGGACGTGCAGGACCATCTGGGCCGCATCCCGCTGTCCGCGCTGGACGGCCAGGCCCGCGGGGACATCCTCTCCCGGGTGACCAACGACATCGACAACCTCGGCCAGTCCATGCAGCAGGTCCTGGCCCAGGCCCTGACCGCGGTGCTGACGGTGGTCGCGGTGTTCGTGGCGATGGTCTGGATCTCACCCCTGCTGGCCCTGGTCGCCCTGGTCGCCATCCCGCTGTCGCTGGTGATCACCGTACTCATCGCCAAGCGCTCCCAGAAGCACTTCGTCACGCAGTGGACCAGCACCGGCAGGCTGAACGCGATCGTGGAGGAGACCCACACCGGGCACACCCTGGTCCAGCTGTTCGGCCGTCGTCCGCAGGTGGCCGCCGAGTTCGCCGAGACCAACGAGGAGCTGCGCAACGCCAGCTTCACCGCCCAGTTCATCTCCGGCCTGATCCAGCCGGCCACCCAGATCGTCTCCAACCTGATGTACGTGGCGGTCGCGGTGCTGGGCGGGTACCGGGTGGCCACCGGCGCGATGACGCTGGGCGGGGTGCAGGCGTTCGTGCAGTACAGCCGCCAGTTCACGATGCCCATCTCGCAGCTGGCCGGGATCGCCAACCAGGTGCAGTCCGGGGTCGCCTCGGCCGAGCGGGTCTTCGCCGTCCTGGACACCCCACCCCAGCCGCCGGACGCCGACCCGCCCGCCCAGGTCGCCCGCCCGGTGCGCGGGCACGTCCAGCTGCAGGACGTCGGCTTCCGCTACGAGGCGGACCGTCCGCTGATCACCGGGATGGACCTGGACGTGCCGGCCGGGGCCACGGTGGCCGTCGTCGGCCCGACCGGGGCCGGCAAGACCACCCTGGTCAACCTGCTGATGCGGTTCTACGAGCTGGACTCCGGACGCATCCTGCTGGACGGCGTCGACATCGCCACGCTGCGCCGGGCCGACCTACGGCGCTGCTTCGGCATGGTGCTGCAGGACACCTGGCTGTTCCACGGCACCATCGCCGACAACATCGCCTACGGCGACCCGGGCGCCTCCCGGGAACGGGTTGTGGAGGCGGCCCGGGCCGCCCACGTGGACCACCTGGTGGCGACCCTGCCGGACGGCTATGACACCGTGATCGACGACGACGCCGCCAACCTGTCCTCGGGGGAGAAGCAGCTGCTGACCATCGCCCGGGCCTTCATCGCCGACCCGGCCGTGCTCATCCTGGACGAGGCGACCAGCTCGGTGGACACCCGCACCGAGCTGCTGGTGCAGGAGGCGATGGGCCGGCTGCGGGAGGGCCGGACCGGCTTCGTCATCGCCCACCGGCTGTCCACGATCCGCGACGCGGACACCATCCTGGTCATGCAGGACGGCGCGATCGTCGAGCAGGGTCGGCACGCGGACCTGCTCGCCGCCGGCGGCGCGTACGCCGACCTGCACGCCAGCCAGTTCGCCGCCCTGCCGACCTGACGCCGTCCCCGCCTGCACCCTCGCGCACCGCACGAGCCTGGCACGATGACGCCGATGGACGTCGCCGAGCGGGTCACCCAGAACCGGGAGCGGCTGACGGCCGCCCAGCGCCGGGTGGCCGAGGTGGTGCTGACCGCTCCCGAGGCGGTGGCCTTCGGGACGGTGGCGGAGGTCGCCGCCCGGGCCCGTGCGGGCGCGGCCAGCGTGGTCCGGCTGGCGACCGCCCTGGGCTACGAGGGCTGGTCGGACCTGCAGTCCGCCGTCCAGGGCGACCTGTCCCGGCGGCTGTCCCCGGCCACCGAGCGGATCCGCGGGCCGGTCAGCGACGACCTGCTGGCGCGGGCGGCCGAGCTGGAGGTGGCGAACGTGCGCCGCACGCTGGCCGCGGTCGACCGGGACGCCTTCGCCGTCGCGGTGGGCCTGCTGGCCGACCTGGACCGGCAGGTGATGGTCATCTCCGGGGACGCCTCCAGCGGGGTCGCCGCCCAGCTCGGCGGTGAGCTGGGCATGCTCCGGCCCGGCGTGCAGGTCTCCGGCCCGGGTGAGGTCGCGCTGGGCCGCGCGCTGGCCGGGTCCGGGCCCGGGCACACCGTGCTGGCGCTGGACCTGCGCCGCTACGACCGGGCCGTGGTCGCGGCAGGCCGCTGGTGCGCCGAGGCGGGGGCGGCGCTGGTCGCGCTCACCGACCGGCCGATGTCCCCGCTGGCCCGCCGGGCCCGGGTGGCCATGGTGGTCAGCGCGGACGGCACCGGCCCGTTCGACTCCTACGTCGGGGCACTGGCCCTGGGCAACGCGCTGGTCACCGGCGTGGCCGACGGCGTCCGCGAGCTGGCCACCGAGCGGCTGGACGCCATCGAGCGGGCCTGGCGGGAGGCCGGGGCCCTGCTCGACGACTGACTCAGCCGCTGGCCAGCACGGCGGTCAGTCCGGCGGCGAAGTCGTCCACGTCCTGCTCGGTGGTGTCGAAGGAGCACATCCACCGGACCAGCGTCCGCCCAGGTCCGCGCCCCGGCCCCCAGCAGTGGAAGGGGCTCCAGCTCGCCAGCTGCTTCGCGGCCGGCTCGGCCAGGTCGGCGAACACGGCGTTGGCCTGCACCGGGTGCGCGAGCCGGACCCCGGCCGCCTGCGCGGCCCGGGCCAGCCGGCCGGCCATCTCGTTCGCCCGGGAGGCGTTGTGCAGCCAGCGGTCCTGCTCCAGCAGGGCGAGGAACCCGGCGGCCAGGAAGCGCTGCTTGGCCGGCAGCTGGCCGGCCTGCCGGACCAGCTGGGCGCTGACCTCGGCCGCCACCGGGTCGAGCACGAGCAGCAGCTCCCCGACCGGCAGCCCGTTCTTGGTCCCCCCGAAGGTGACCACGTCCACGCCGGTGTCGGCCAGCCACACCAGGTCGCAGGCGCCCAGCCCGACGACGGCGTTGGCCAGCCGGGCGCCGTCCACGTGCACCCGCAGGCCGTACCCGTGCGCGACCTCGACCAGCTCGGCGAGCTCGGCCGCGCTGTACAGGGTGCCGACCTCGGTCGCCTGCGCGAGGGACAGCACGCCGGCCGGGGCGGCGGTGCCGGCCCGTGCCTGCTGCACCGCGGCGTGGACGGCCGACGGGGCCACCTTGCCGTGCTGCACCGGCAGCGGCACCAGCTTGGCCCCGGTCAGCCGCTCCGGGCCGCCGGCCTCGTCGGCGGCCAGGTGCGCCTCCTGGGCGCACAGCACCGACCGACCAGGCGCCAGCGCCGTCAGCAGGGCGGCCATGTTGGCGCCGGTGCCCCCGAAGGTCAGGTGGACACCGGCCCGCACGCCCAGCAGCTGCCCGACCCGCTCGGTCAGCCGGTCCGTCCAGGCGTCCTGACCGTAGGCCGGGTGGTGACCGGCGGCGGCCTCGAGCCAGGCCCGCATCACCTCCGGGTCGGCGCCCGCGCTGGTGTCGCTGAGCAGGTCCCGGACGGGCGCGCTGGGCATCACCGGGTCGGGGCCGGGTCGGGGAGTGGGGCTCTCGGGGCTCACCGGGCCAGCCTAAGCAGGGCGGCCGGTGCGGCCCCGACTGCCGCCTGGCCACGGACCCACCCGGGCGCCCGAGCCACGGATGGCGTTCGGGTCCCACCGCGGCGACACTTCGATCATGGATCCGGCGGCCCGGCACCCACGGGCGACCAGGGCGATGGCGTCGATGACCGCGGTGCGCGCGGCCCGCGCCTGGCACGGCCTGGTCGCCGTCCTGGTGCTGGCCGCGCTGGCGCTGCAGCTGTGGATCGCCGTGCGGGTGCCGGGCAGCCCGCCCGCCCACGTGACCGGCACTCTCTACGGCGCCGCGCTGCCCTCCCGGGTGCTGCGGGTGCTGAGCTTCTTCACCATCCAGAGCAACATCCTCTCCGGGGTGGCCGGCGCGCAGCTCGCCCTCGACCCCCGTCGGGACGGCCCGGGATGGCGGGTGCTGCGGCTCTCCGCCCTGGTCGGGATCACCACGACCGGCGTGGTGTACGCCGCTGTCCTGTCCCGGGTGCACGACCCGCACGGCTGGCAGGAGACCAGCACCAACGCGGTGTTCCACTACGTGGTACCGGCTCTCATGGTGCTCGGCTGGTTGGCCTTCGGCCCCCGGCCGCGGGTGGAGCGCCGGACCGCGTGGCTGGCCCTGGTCTGGCCGGCGCTGTGGCTGGTCTACACGTTGCTGCACGGCTGGGTCAGCCGCTGGTACCCCTACCCCTTCATCGACGTGGCCGCCCTGGGCTACCCGAGCGTGGCGCAGAACGGCGCCGGTGTCCTGGCCCTGCTGCTGGTCGTGATCGGCGTGTTCGCCCTGGGCGACCGCCGGCTTCCCCCGACGGCCGCCACGGCCCCCGAACCCTCCGGAACGGATGTTCCTTCTCGACGTCCGTCCGGAACGTCTCTACCATGACGGCATGCCCTCCTCCCCGGCCACGCTCACCCTCGCCGGCCGTCCCGGCCTGAACGCTCTGCTGCGCTGCCTCGACGCACCGGTCGAGGTGCTCCTGTCACCGGACGCCGCTGCCGAGGCACCGAGCCCGAACGAGGGTTCCGCGGGAGCGCCCCCGATCCTGCTGGCGCACTGCGCCGCCCAGGACGCCGTCGCCGCCGAGGCGCAGACCGGCGCGGCAGTGGCTGCCGCCCGGGCCGGGCGCCGGGTCGTCGCCCTCGTCGGGCCGGCGGCCGCCGCCGCGCTGGGTGGCCTCGACCCCCGCCTGCTGCTGACCCAGGACCGCGCCGACCCGCTGGTGCTGCGCGGGGAGCGGACCGTGCGGACCGCCGATGGGGACCTGCTGGCCGGTGCCGACTGGGTGAGCCTGGCCGGGATCGCCGGCGAGCCGCTCGCCGAGCTGGACGGCGCGCCGGTGATCGTCACGTCGGCCACCGCCCGCGGCGGCCGGCTGATCATCGTCGGCTGCCCCGACCTGCTGCGCGAGGAGTTCCTGGCCGCGGCGGACACGGCAGGCGTGCTGGCCAACCTGCTCACCGGCAGCAGCGACCTCGTCGGGCCGGCGGCAGCGGTCAAGGGCTGCCGGCCGCGGCCCCCGGCCGAGCACCCGAGGGTGCCGGTCACCATCGCGCCACCCGCCCCGGACCTGGTCAGCGCGGTGCCCGTGGGGGCGCCGGTGCAGAGCCCGCCGTTCCTGCGCGCGGTGGCCCACGCGGCCCGGCTGCTGCCCGCCCAGGTGCACGACGCGCTGGTCGACTTCGCCGACACCCCACCGCAGGCCGGTGCGATGCTTCTCCGCCGGCTACCGGTCGGGCAGGTACCCGCCACGCCGCTACGGCCGGGCACCGAGACCGGCAAGGACCCCATCAGCGAGTTCGTCCTGCTCACCGTGGCCCGCCGGCTCGGTCAGCCGGTCGGCTACCTGCCCGAGCACGGTGGCCGGCTCGTGCAGAGCCTGTCCCCCACCCCGGACGCCGTGACCCGGCAGACCTCCACCTCCTCGGGGGTGCAGCTGGCCTTCCACACCGAGACCGCGTTCCACCCGCACAAGCCGCGCTACCTGCTGCTGCTGTGCCTGCGCGGCGACCCGGCCGCCGCGACCACGCTGTGCTCGGTGCACGCCGTCCTGGACCGGCTGACCCTGGGCACCATCCAGGTGCTGCGCCAGCCGCGGTTCCGGACCAGCGTGGACGAGTCCTTCCTGGTCCAGGCCCCCGATGCCGGGCAGGCCCGGACCCTCTCCCGCCCGGTGCCGGTGCTGGCCGGGACCGCCGAGCGCCCGGTCTTCACCTTCGACGCCGACCTCATGGTCGGCACCGACGCCGAGGCGCAGGCCGCGCTCGGCGAGCTCTCCGAGGCGGTGGCGCAGGCGCAGACCGGGGTGTACCTGGCCGCCGGTGACCTGCTGGTGGTGGACAACACCCTGGCCGTGCACGGCCGCAGCCCGTTCACCGCCCGCTTCGACGGCACCGACCGGTGGCTGCAGCGCACCTTCGTCGTCCCGGACCTGACCCCGAGCGCCGGCGAGCGGGAGGATCGGGTGATCACCACCCGATTCGCCGGCTGAGCTGGTCGACGCGGGCTGGGCGGGCTGACAGGATCGTCAGGGTGCCCAGCCAGCCGCCCCAGACCATCTCCTACCCCGCCCCCGGCGCCCGGCCCCTGCACTTCCTGATGGAACCGGCCGAGCCTCACGTCATCGTGCTGTTCGGCGCCACCGGTGACCTCGCCCGGCGCAAGCTGCTGCCGGGGCTGGCGCACCTGGCCACCGCGGACCTCGCCCCGGACGTCACCGTGGTCGCCACGTCGTTGGAGGACTTCGACGACGCGGGCTTTCGCACCTTCGCCCAGGCCGCGATCACCGAGTTCGCGGGCCGGAGCGTGGACCCGGTGCGGCTCGAGAAGTTCCTGGCCGCCCTGACCTACGTGCCGCAGGGCGCCGGCCCGCAGGCGCTGGCGACGGCCGTGGACCGCGCCGAGCAGACCCTGGGCCCGCAGGTGAAACGGCTGCACTACCTCAGCGTGCCGCCCCGGGCCGCGCTGGACGTGGTCCAGATGCTGCGGTCGGCCGACCTCGTGCAGCGTTCCCGGGTGGTGATGGAGAAGCCGTTCGGCACCGACCTGCGCTCGGCCCGCGAGCTGAACGCCCAGCTGCACGAGACGTTCTCGGAGAGCCAGATCTTCCGCATCGACCACTTCCTGGGCAAGGAGGCGGCGCAGAACATCCTGGCCTTCCGGTTCGCCAACGGCCTGTTCGAGCCGATCTGGAACCGCAACTTCATCGACCACATCCAGATCGACGTCCCGGAGTCCCTCGGCCTGGACCGCCGGGCCGGTTTCTACGAGGCCACCGGGGCCTACAAGGACATGGTCGTGACGCACCTGATGCAGATCATGGCCTTCGTGGCCATGGAGCCCCCGACGGCGCTGGAGCCACGCTCGATCGGGGAGGAGAAGAACAAGGTCTTCCGGTCGATGCTGCCGGTCGACCCCAGCGACGTGGTCCGCGGCCAGTACAGCGGCTACCGGCAGGAGCAGGGCGTCTCCCCCGACTCCGACACCGAGACGTTCATCGCCCTGCGCTGCTACATCGACAACTGGCGCTGGGCCGGGGTGCCGTTCTACCTGCGGACCGGCAAGCGGATGGCCGAGGGGATGCGGATCGTCTCGATCGCCTTCAGCGAGGCGCCCCGCACGATGTTCCCGCCGCACTCCGGTGTGGGCGCGGCCGGGCCCGACCACCTGACCTTCGACCTGGCCGACGCCTCGAAGGTCTCGCTGTCCTTCTACGGCAAGCGACCGGGCCCCGGGATGCGCCTGGAGAAGCTGTCGATGCAGTTCTCCACCCAGGAGACCGAGCGCGCCGGGGACGTGCTGGAGGCCTACGAGCGGCTGATCCTGGACGCCATGCGCGGCGACCACACGCTGTTCACCACCGCCGAGGGCATCGAGAACCTGTGGGACAGGTCCTCGGCGGTGCTCACCGACCCGCCCCCCGTCAAGCCCTACGCCCAGGGCACCTGGGGACCCAACGCGATCCACCAGCTGATCGCGCCGCACGCCTGGCGGCTGCCCTTCGAACGGGCGTGGCGCGGGAACGGGTGACCGCGGTGGCCACCTGGCACCAGTTCACCGTGGAGGCGCCGGAGCTCGCCACCGAGGTCGAGCTGCGACTGAACGCGCACAAGCACACGACGATGGCCACCATCCGGCGCGACGGGGCGCCCCGGATCTGCGGCACCGAGGTGGAGATCCGGCCCGACGGCCTCTACCTCGGCGGGATGGTCGCCAACCTGCGGTTCGCCGACCTGCGGCGCGACCCGCGGGTGGCCATCCACTCCGGGTCGGAGGACCCGGATCGCTGGACCGGGGACGCCAAGGTCTCCGGCACCGCGGTGGAGGTCACCGACCCGGACCTGCTGCGGGCCTTCGCGCAGTCACTGGAGCAGGGGCCGCCGGAGCCGTTCGAGCTGTTCGTGGTCCAGCTGACCGAGGCCACCTCGGTCCGCCTCGACCCGAGCCGCGAGCACCTGCTGATCGAGAGCTGGCGACCCGGGCGGGGCGTCCGCACCGTCCACCGCACCTGACCCGCCTTCGTTGATCGGCGCGAGCTCCGCGGATCCGCTCAGGGCAACGGGCAGATCCGCCGAACTCGTCCCGATCAGTCGTCGCGGCGGCGCCTGGTCAAGGTGAACGTCTCGAACGGGGTGAGCTGCCCGTAGGTACCGGTGACCTCGTAGTAGGTGACGGTCATCGTCGTCCGGTCGCCCCTACGGCGTCCCGGGTCGACCGCGAACGAGGCGAACCCGTACGCCTGGGCGGTGTCCCGCTTGGCCGACCAGGGCGCGTCCGGCTCGTACACGTAGACCGGCGGCCGCTTCCCCGTGCTCGGGTCAGGGTCGCCCACCGCCACGATGACGCGGCACTGGGGCGGGTCGAACAGCAGCCCGTTCGAGGGCACCGAGGTGCCGCCGCCACCGATGATCATGTGGACCGTGCCCCGCTCGGTGTCCATCACCGTGGTCGAGCTGCCGTGCGGCACGGGGGTCAGCGTCCGGTCGCGTCGATGGCCGCGGATCGGCAGGGTGCGCTCGTAGTGGTGCTCGTGCCCGCAGACCACCAGGTCCACGCCGTAGCGGTCGAACAGCGGCAGCCACTCCTGGCGGATGCCCAGGTCGGCGCCGTTGAAGTTGTTCGCGGTGCTGATCGCGACCTGGTGCATGCAGACGACGATCCAGTCGATGTCGCGGCTGGCGCGGCTGGCCGCGAGCTCCTTCTCCAGCCACGCCTTCTGCGCGCCGTGGGAGTACCCGCGCACGTAGCTGCTGCCGCCGTCCTGGTAGCAGACGTCGTCGTTGGCGATGCTGACGAACCGCACCGCGCCGACCGTGAACGCGTACCACAGGCCGTTGGTCACCTCGTCCTGACCCGCAGCCTCCGGCACCTGGAAGTAGGTCTGGTAGGCGCGGTAGCCGATCGGTCCGTTGCCCAGCTCGTTCTCGTGGTTGCCCGCGCACGGCATCCAGGGCCGGTTGCGGGCACTGCGGGTGTTGTTGTCCCAGAAGTCCTCCCACGTCCTGACCCGGTCCTCGGCCAGGTTGGCGTAGCAGAGGTCACCGTTGAACAGGTGCAACAGAGGGGCGACCCGCTCGACGCCGGCGGTGGTGTCACCGGCGGCCGGGGAGCCCAGGTTGTCGTTGACGAACGGCGGGTTGGGGATGCTCACCCCGGCCGGTGGGCTGTACCGGCGACCCACGGTCGGGGTGCCCTGGTCGCCGAAGCTGGTGAAGGTGAACGCGGCCCGTCCTCGCGGAGCGGTGCGGAAGGTGCCCAGCTGAGGCACGGCCCCCTCGTGCACCGCGGCGTAGACGTAGCTGGTGTCCGGACGCAGCCCGGACACTCGGGCGTGGTAGGCGTACACCGTCTCCCCGCCCTGGGCGTCGGTGTAGCTCTTGTCCTCGGCCCGCACCTGCCGCTCGTAGCCGCGGCCCTCCTCGGCCAGCAGCACCCGCGGCCTGCTCACCGGTTGCCGGGTGTGCCAGGAGACCGTGACCTCGCTGGCGGCATCGGCACCGAACTGCAGGTGCAGCCCGACGACCACCGGGGTGTGCACCGGGTCCGAACCCGGCCGGCCAGGGTGGTGGTGACCGTGGGAGGACACCGTGGCCGCCGAGGCCGGGGTGGCCCCCCACGTCGCGGCCCCCAGCGGGACGGCGACACCGGTGGCCCCGATCGCGGACAGCAGACTGCGGCGGGAGAAGTCCAGGCCGCCACCGCCCGGCCCGGCTTCTGCACCGGCCGGTCCGGCCCCCGTGTCCTGACCCGGTGCCATGTCTTCGCTCATGCGAAGGAGGCTGTCGCACAGTAGGAACACGGACAGGGTGGATCGCCTGAACGCGATCGGAAGTCCGGGTGAATGATGACGCGCGTGCGCCTGCGTTCCTCAGAAGCCGAGCCGGCCCAGCTGCTTGGGGTCGCGCTGCCAGTCCTTGGCCACCTTGACCCGCAGGTCCAGGTGCACCTTGGTGCCCAGCAGGGCGGAGATGCCGGTACGCGCCTGGGTGCCGACGTCCTTCAGCCGGGAGCCACCCCGGCCGATCATGATCCCCTTCTGGCTGTCCCGCTCGACGTAGATGACCACCCGAACGTCCAGCAGCGGGTCGTCCTCGGGACGGTCCTCCCGGGGCACGATCTCGTCCACCAGGACGGCGATGCTGTGCGGCATCTCGTCCCGCACCCCCTCCAGGGCGGCCTCCCGGACCAGCTCGGCGATCATCACCGCCTCCGGCTCGTCGGTCAGCTCACCGGCCGGGTACAACGGGGGGCCCTCCGGCAGGTGCCCGCTGAGTACCTCGGTGACCACGTCGACCTGCTCGCCGCGGGTCGCCGACACCGGCACCACGTCGTCCACCTCGAGCAGCGCGGTGATCTGGACCAGGTGCTCGGCCAGCCGGTCCCGGGAGACCCGGTCGATCTTGGTGGCCAGGGCGACCACCGGGGTGCCCCGGCCACCGCGTCGCAGCTCGGTCAGCTCGGCCGCGATGAACCGGTCGCCGCCACCGATCGCCTCGTCGGCGGGCAGGCAGAACCCGATCACGTCCACGTTCAGCAGCGTCTCCCGGACCAGGTCGTTCAGCCGCTGGCCGAGCAGGGTCCGCGGCCGGTGCAGCCCGGGGGTGTCGACCAGCACCAGCTGCGCCTGCGGACCGTGCACGATGCCCCGGATGGTGTGCCGGGTGGTCTGCGGCTTGCTCGAGGTGATCGCCACCTTCTCCCCGACCAGCGCGTTGGTCAGCGTCGACTTGCCCGCGTTCGGCCGCCCGACCAGGCAGGCGAACCCGCTGCGGTGGGCTCCCTGCGCTGGTTCGCTGTTCTGGGTCATGGTTCCTCTTCCGGTTCGGGTTCGGGTTCACGTTCCACGAGCAGGGTCGCGAGCTGGTTGCGGCGTCCCTCGAACCGGTCCGCGGTCAGCACCAGGCCGCTGACGGTGGCGCTCGAGCCGGCGATCGGCACCTTCCCGATCGCCTTGGCCAGCAGTCCCCCGACCGAGTCCACCTCCTCGTCCTCCAGGTCGACCCCGAACAGCTCACCGACGTCCTCGACGTTCATCCGCGACCGGACCCGGTACCGGCCCTCGCCGAGCTCCTCGACGTCCCCCTCGTCCCGGTCGTACTCGTCGGCGATCTCCCCGACGATCTCCTCGACGATGTCCTCCAGGGTGACCAGCCCCGCGGTGCCGCCGTACTCGTCGACCACCACCGCCACGTGGCCGGCGTCAGTCTGCATCTCCCGCAGCAGGTCGTCCACCGGCTTGGAGTCGGGCACGAAGTGCGCCGGGCGCATCACCTGCTCCACGGTCTCCTCGCGGGCGGAGTCCGGGCGCACGTGCACCCGCCGGGCGACGTCCTTGAGGTAGACGATGCCCAGCACGTCGTCCACGTCGTCCCCGGTCACCGGGACCCGGGAGAAGCCCGAGCGCAGGAACAGCGACATCACCGACCGCAGGCTGGCACCGCGCTCGATCGAGACCAGGTCGGTGCGCGGCACCATCACCTCCCGGACCAGGGTGTCGCCCAGCTCGAAGACGGAGTGGATCATCTCCCGCTGCTCGTCCTCGATGACCCGGTTCTCCTGGGCCATGTCGACCAGCTCGCGCAGCTCGGCCTCGGAGGCGAACGGGCCGTCGCGGTACCCACGCCCGGGGGTCAGCGCGTTGCCGAGCAGGACGAGCAGCCGGGCCAGCGGGCCCAGCACCCGGGACAGGCCGAGGATGAACGGCGCGGCGACCAGGCCGACCTGGTCGGCGTGCTGACGTCCGACGGTTCGCGGGCCGACCCCCACCAGCACGAAGGACAGCGCAGTCATCGTGCCGCCGGCCGCCAGCGCGACCTGCCACCAGGACGCGAGCAGCGAGACGTAGACCAAGGTGAAGCAGACGGCGGCGAAGGACTCCACCACCACCCGCAGGAAGGTGGAGACGGTCAGCGTGGGCGCCGGGTCCTCCGCGACCCGCAGCAGCGCGGCCGAACCGCGCCGGCCGGCCGCGGCCAGCTCACCGGCCCGTGACCGGGACACCCGCGACAGCGCGGACTCCGAGGCCGCGAAGATGCCGGCCACCGCGATCAGGACCACAGCCAGGACGACGAGCTGGACGACGGGGACGTTCACCCGTGTCCCTGGGTGGCCAGGTAGGTGAGCAGGAGCTTGCGCTGCAGCGCGAACATCTCCTTCTCCTCCTCCGGCTCGGCGTGGTCGTAGCCGAGCAGGTGCAGGATCCCGTGCGTGGTCAGCAGCAGCACCTCCTCGCGGGTGGAGTGCCCCGCGGTGACCGCCTGGCGGGCCGCGACCTGCGGGCAGACCACGATGTCGCCGAGCAGACCGGGCTGGGGCTCGGCGTCCTCGGCGGTCGGGCGCAGCTCGTCCATCGGGAAGGACAGCACGTCGGTCGGGCCGGGCTCGTCCATCCACTGCACGTGCAGGTGCTCCATGGTCGGCTCGTCGACGAGCAGCACGGACAGCTCAGCCTGCGGGTGGATGCGCAGCGCGTCGAGCACGTGCCGGGCGAGCGCGGAGATCGTCCGTTCCTCGACCTCGACGCCGCTCTCGTTGTTGACCTCGATCGACATCGGCCCGCTCAGCGGGTGCGTCGGGCGCGGCCCACCGAGCGCTGCGGCTGCACCTGCTCGCCGCTGCGCTGGGCGTCCCAGCGGGTGTAGGCGTCCACGATGTCGCTGACCAGCCGGTGCCGGACCACGTCGTGGCTGGTCAGCCGGCAGAACGCGACGTCCTCGACGCCGTCCAGGATCCGCTCCACTATCCGCAGGCCGGACTCGGTGCCGGACGGCAGGTCGACCTGGGTGACGTCGCCGGTGACCACCATCCGCGACCCGAAGCCCAGCCGGGTGAGGAACATCTTCATCTGCTCGGCGGAGGTGTTCTGGGCCTCGTCCAGGATGATGAAGGCGTCGTTCAGGGTGCGGCCGCGCATGTAGGCCAGCGGGGCGACCTCGATGGTGCCCGCCGCCATCAGCCGGGGGATCGACTCCGGGTCCATCATGTCGTGCAGCGCGTCGTAGAGCGGCCGCAGGTAGGGGTCGATCTTCTCGGTCAGGGTGCCCGGCAGGAACCCCAGCCGCTCGCCCGCCTCCACCGCGGGTCGGGTCAGGATGATCCGGTTGACCCGCTTGGCCTGCAGCGCCTGGACCGCCTTGGCCATCGCCAGGTAGGTCTTGCCGGTGCCCGCCGGGCCGATCCCGAACACGATGGTGTGGTTGTCGATGGCGTCGACGTAGTGCTTCTGGTTGAGCGTCTTGGCCCGGATGGTCCGCCCGCGGCTGGACAGGATGTTCAGGGTCAGCACGTCGGCCGGCCGCTCGGTGGTCTGCTGCCGCAGCATGCTCACGGCCCGCTGCACGGCGTCCGTGCTCAACGTCTGGCCTGCGCCGATCACCGTGACGAGCTCATCCATCAGCCGCTCCACGAGGGCGACCTCGCCGTGCCGACCGGTCACCGTGACCTCGTTGCCCCGGACGTGCACGTCGGTACGCGGGAAGGCGCGCTCGATGGCCCGCAGGATCTCGTCCTGAGCGCCGAGCAGCGCCACCATGGGCACCTCGGGCGGCAGGACGATCTTGTGCACGGCCTGGACCTCGTGCCCACCCGTCGGGGCGGGGCCGGAGGCCAGCTGAGCGGACCCGGCCACGGGGTCGACCGACGGGTTCTGCGTGTGGTCTGTCATGAGGGGGACGACTGCCCGCCCTTCCGATCTCGGTGCCAGGACCCCCTCATGGTATCCAGGAGCACCGACAACCGCCCGGTCCGTTTTCCCACCGCCGGTCCGGCTCAGCCGGGCGGCCAGCCGAACGCTCGCCCGGCCAGCACGTGGCCGTGGGCGTGAAAGACGGACTGCCCGACCCCGGCGCCGGTGTTGAACACCAGCCGGAACTGCCCGTCGTGCTGCGCCGCGGCGACCCTGGCACCCATGTCGACCAGGGCGGACAACGTCGCCGGATCGGCCCGGGCCAGCTCGACGACGTCCCGGTGGTGCTGCTTGGGCACGACCAGGACGTGGGTCGGCGCCATGGCGTTCAGGTCGCGGAAGGCCAGCACCCGATCGTCCTGGTCGACCACGGTGGCCGGGACGCCACCGGCGACGATCGCGCAGAACACGCAGTCAGACTCCTGAGCCACGTCACCCTCCTCCAGCAGACCCGGTCGCGCAGACGGCGGACCCCGCCGGGCACCCAGCGACCACCACCCGTGCGGCGCAGCCTAACCTGTCAACCGATCTGGGCGGTCGCGCGTGGAGAGGGTGTGTCCGCCTACGCCGCAACCGACGTGCTGTCGTGGTTGCCCGACGTCTCGCTCGCCCGGGACACCGGAAGAGGGGTGCGCGTGGAGCAGGGCGCTGCCGAGCCCCGGACCTGGGACGCCGACACGGCCGTCACCGTCCTGTACGGCAGCCACTGGTCGCCGATGGTGAGGCTGGCCACCGTGCTGACCGGTGACGCCTCGGTGGCCGAGGAGATCGTCCAGGACTCCTTCGTGGCGCTGCACGCCCGCTGGCGTTCCCTGAAGGACCCGCGCACCGCCGGCGGGTACCTGCGCACCAGCGTGGTGAACGGCGCCCGGTCCGCCCTGCGGCACCGTACGGTGCAGATCCGGCACCGCCAACCCGGCGCTCCCGAGCCGTCCGGGCCCGAGGAGCTGGCGGTGCGGGCCGACCAGGACGCGACCGTGATGGCGGCCCTGCGCCGGCTGCCCCGCCGCCAGCAGGAGGTGCTGGTGCTGCGGTACTACTCCGACCTGTCCGAGGCGGAGATCGCCCAGGCGCTGGGCATCTCCCGAGGCGCGGTGAAGAGCCACGCGCACCGCGGACTGGCCGCGCTGCGCACCGACCTGGAGACCGACCCGTCCCTGAGCCGCCCCAGCACCACCCAGGAGGACATGTGAGCGGCGAGGACCCGCTGGAGACCACGGCCGCCCGGTTGCGCGCCGCCCTCGCGCGGGAGGCCGAGCAGGTCCCGGAGGCCGTCGTCCGGCCCGGCCACGGCCGGTTGGAGGCCATCCTGGCCCGCAGCCGCGACGAGCACGGCGGCAGCGGTCCGGCCGGCGGCCGTGGCGAGGTGGTCCCGCTGAACCGGTCCCGTTCCGGTCGGCTGCTCCCGCTGGTGGCCGCGGCCGCAGCCGTGGTCGCGCTGGCCGGCGGGGTGGCGCTCACCGAGCGACTGACGTCCACGCCGCCGACGGCGGCCGCGCGGCCGGTGGTCACCTCGACCGGCGGGCCGTCCTCCTCGCCCGGCGCAGAGCCAGGAACACCGGCTCCGGGCGGCCCGGCGCTGGCCCGCAAGGTGCAGCCGGAGAGCCCGAGCAGCTCGACCGTCGTTCCGTCGGTGTCCGACCCGGCCGGGACCTCGGTCGCGGGCCAGTCCGTGCAGGAGGCGGCGCGGCCGGAGGCCGCCGGGGCGCGCACCGTGCCGGTGTACTGGATCGGCGCCTCGAGGACCCGCTCATGGCTGTACCGGGAGTTCCTGGACGCCGGCAGCACCTCGGCGGGGGCGGCGCAGGCCCTGCGGCTGATGCTGGCCGGCGCGCCGCTGGACCCCGACTACTCCTCCCCGTGGGCGGCGGGCCAGGTGACGGTCACGCTGTCCCCGTCCGTGGTGACCGTCGACCTGCCGTCCTCGGTCTTCCGCGGCACCCTGGACGCCACCCAGGCTCAGCTGGCCCTGCAGCAGCTGGTCTACACGGCGACCGCCGCCGCGAAGGACTCCACCGACACCGGGGCCGGCGTCAGGGTGCTGGTCGACGGCAAGGCCGGGGCCACCGTCTGGGGCGGGGCGCTGACCCTGCCCGACGTCGCCCACCGGGACCCCTCCGTGGTCGCCCCGATCTGGATCATCGACCCCCAGCAGGGCCAGGTGCTCCACGCGAGCCCGGTCACCATCGACGGCGTCGGCACGGCCTTCGAGGGCCAGCTGTCCTACAGCGTCGTCAGTTCTGACGGCACCGTGGTGGCCAGCGGCACCACCGTGGGCGGCTCCACCGCCAGAGCGCCGTTCACCATCACCACGCCGCTGCGCCCGGGCACCTACACGGTCACCGTCTGGGCGCCGGACGTCTCCAACGGCACCAGCCCCGAAGGCCCCCAGCTCTACCCCGACACCAAGACCTTCACCCTCCGCTGACCCCCCACCCCCCCCACCCCCCACCCCCCATCCCCCACCCCCCACCCCTCACCCCCACCCCTCACCCCCTGCGCTGATCATGGGCTATGGGTTGGTGAGCGGTCGGATGATCAACCTTTAGCCCATGATCAGCACCGGAGGGGGCGGGGTTTGGGCGGGCGGGCGGGGTGGGGTGGGTGGGTGGGGTGGGTGGGTGGGGTGGGTCAGTGCCAGCGGGTGGGGGCGGAGAGGGCGGCGATCGCGGCGGGGCCGGCGGTGGAGGTGCGCAGCACGTGCGGACCCAGCCGGACGGCGCGGCCGCCGGCCGCGGTCAGGGCGGCCAGCTCCCCCGGGCTGATCCCGCCCTCCGGACCGACGACCAGCCACACCTCCCCGGCCTCGGGCAGCCGGATCTCCCCGACCGGCAGCTCCGCCTCCTCGCTCAGCACCAGCGCCAGCGCGGCCCCGGGCAGGGCCGTGACCAGCCCGGAGGTGTCCACCGGTTCCCGAACCTGCGGCACCCGCGACCGACGGGACTGCTTGGCGGCCTCCCGGGCGGTGGCCTGCCAACGGGCCCAACCCTTGGCCGCTCGTTCGCCCTTCCAGACCGAGACGCTGCGTTCGGCCTGCCACGGCTGGACGGCGTCCACCCCGAGCTCGGTGGCGCTCTCCACGGCAAGCTCGTCGCGGCCGCCCTTGGCCAGCGCCTGGACCAGGACGAAGGACGGGGAGGGGGCCGGCTCCACGGTCAGCGAGAGAAGCTCCAGCAGGAGCTCGGCACCGTCCACCCCGGTCGCCACCGCCCGGGCCACGGTCCCGCGGCCGTCGGTGACCTCCAGTGGCTCACCGGCCCGGATCCGTCGCACGGTGACGGCGTGCCGGCCCTCGGCACCGGCCAGCCGGTAGCTGTCCCCCGCGTGCAGCCCCGCCAGCCCGTCGGCCAGGAACCGCGGCAGGGTCACCGGCCGGCGAACCTCTCGCGCAGCTTGGAGAACATGCCCGGGTGGGCGGGCGCGATCTGACCCTGCGGTCGCTCCTCCCCGCGCAGCTCGGCGAGCTGACGCAGCAGGTGGGCCTGCTCCTCGTCCAGCCGGGTCGGGGTCAGCACGGCCAGGTGGACCAGCAGGTCACCGCGACCGCCCCCGCGCAGGTGGCTGACCCCCTTGGACCGCAGGGTGATCACCTCACCGGCCTGCTGGCCGGCCCGGATGTCCAGCTCCTCGGTGCCGTCCAGGGTCTCCAGGCTCACCCGGGTGCCCAGCGCCGCGGCAGTCATCGGCAGCTCCAGGGTGCAGTGCAGGTCGTCACCGCGCCGGGTGAACACCGCGTGCGGCCGCTCGACGATCTCCACGTACAGGTCGCCGGGCGGTCCGCCGGCCGGGCCGACCTCGCCCTGGCCGGCCAGCTGGATCCGGGTGCCGGTGTCGACCCCGGCCGGCACCTTGATGGTCAGCGTCCGCCGGGTGCGCACCCGGCCGTCGCCCGAGCACTCCAGGCAGGGCTGCGGGATGACCGAGCCGAACCCCTGGCAGGCCACGCAGGGCTGGGTGGTCATCACCTGGCCGAGGAAGGACCGGGCGACCCGCTGCACCTGGCCGCGGCCGCCGCACACCTCGCAGGTCCGCGGGCTGGTGCCCGGCTGGCAGCAGGAGCCGCTGCAGGTCGGGCAGACCACGGCGGTGTCCAGCTGCAGCTCGCGGGTCGAGCCGAACGCGGCCTCGGCCATCTCGACCTCGATCCGGATCAGCGCGTCCTGCCCGCGACGGGCCCGCGGGGAGGGCCCGCGCTGGGTGCCCGCCGCCCCGAAGAAGGTCTCGAAGATGTCGCTGAACCCGAATCCCTGCCCGAAGCCTGCCCCGGACTGGCCGTTCGGGTCCCCACCCAGGTCGTAGACCTGACGCTTCTCGGGGTTGGACAGCACCTCGTAGGCCTGGCCGACCGCCTTGAACCGCTCCTCGGCGTCCGGCCCCGGGTTCACGTCCGGGTGCAGCTGACGTGCCTGCTTGCGGTAGGCCTTCTTGATGTCCTCGGCGCTGGCGTCTCGGGCCACGCCGAGTACCTGGTAGTAGTCGCTCACGACGTCTGGGATCTCTCCTGGTACGGGGTGGTGGTGCGGTCGGGTCGTGCGAGCCGGGCCCGGCCGGGAACCGGCAGGTCGCTCACGTGCCGAGGATCCGGCCGACGTAGCGAGCGACCGCCCGGACGGCCGCCATGGTCGTCGGGTAGTCCATCCGGGTGGGGCCGAGAACGCCGAGCCGGGCCACGACCTCTCCCTGTGAACCGTAGCCGCTGGCGATGACCGAGGCCTCCGCGAGACCGGCGTGGGCGGTCTCGTGACCGATCAGCACGCCCACCCCGGAAGGGTCCCCGCCCATCTCCTGCAGCAGCCGGAGCAGCACCATCTGCTCCTCCAGGGCCTCCAGGACCGGTCCGATCGAGCGCAGGAAGTCCGGCCCGGAGCGGGCCAGGTTCGCCGTGCCGGCCAGCACCAGCCGCTCCTCCCGCTCCAGGGTGACGGCGTCCTCGACGGCGTCCAGCACCGCCCGCACCACCGGCCGGTCGGCCTCGGCGAAGGTCTGCGGCAACGGGGCCGCGGCGGCCGCGATCTCGACCAGCTGGCGCCCGACCAGCGCGGTGTTGACCCGGCTGCGGATGTCGGCCAGCAGGCTCTCCCCCACCGGCGCCCGGGCGTCCAGGTAGCGCTGCTCCACCCGGCCTGTGTTGGTGATCAGGACGATCAGCAGCCGGTCGCCGAGCAGCACCACCTCGATGTGGCGCACCGTGGAACGGGTCAGCGAGGGATACTGCACCACGGCCACCTGGCGGGTCAGCTGGGCGAGCAGGCGCACCGTCCGGTCGACGACGTCGTCCAGGTCGACGGCGCCGTCGAGCAGCGACTCGATGGCCCGGCGTTCGGCCGCCGACAACGGCTTGACCGAGCTGAGCTTGTCCACGAACAGCCGGTAGCCGGCGTCGGTGGGGATCCGCCCCGCGCTGGTGTGCGGCTGGGCGATCAGGCCCTCCTCCTCCAAGGCGGCCATGTCGTTGCGCACGGTGGCCGAGGAGACGCCCAGGGCATGCCGTTCGACCAGGCCCTTGGAACCGACCGGCTCACGGGTGCGCACGTAGTCCTCGACGATCGCCCGCAGCACGGCCAGGCGTCGGTCCTCGCTCACCCGGCCTCCCTTCTGCCTCTGCCCGTCGGCCCTGCCTCCTGGCACTCACAGATGCTGAGTGCCAAGTCTACGCCGGACCGGGGCGGGGCACCCTGTGGTGCGGGTGGCACACCGCAGATCTGCCGGCGACCGCGTGGCGCGCCCGTGAACTGTCGGGCCCGCCTGGCACCGTGACGGGATGAGCGAGAGAACGCTGCGCGGTCCTGGGTCGGGTGGCTGGCAGGACCGCTACGCGGGCGATGTGGTCCGTCCGGCCCAGCGCAGGCAGCTGCCCGAGGTGGCGGCCGAGCCGGGCCTGGTGGTCGAGGAGGTGGAGACCGGCTGGGTGGGTGCCGTGCTGCGGACCGAGAAGAGCGGCGGCGTGCACATCGTGGTGCTGGAGGACCGGCGCGGGAAGGCCCGGTCCTTCCCGCTCGGGCCGGGCTTCTGGGTGGACGGCGCCCCGGTGCGGCTCGTCGCCCCGAGGGCCGCGGCGCCGGTCGCGGCGACCAGGACGGCGAGTGGCTCCAGGGCGGTGGCCAGCGCCCGGGCCCGGACGGCCAGGGCGTCGCGGATCCTGGTCGAGGGCCGGCACGACGCCGAGCTGGTCGAGAAGGTCTGGGGCGAGGACCTGCGGATCGAGGGCGTCGTGGTGGAGATGCTGGACGGCGTCGACGACCTCGCGGCGGCCCTGGCCGGATACCGCCCCGGCCCCGGGCGCCGGATCGGAGTGCTGGTCGACCACCTGGTCGAGGGCACCAAGGAGTGGCGCGAGGTGGCCCGGGCCACCCAGCCGCGGGGGATCGCCGAGCACGTGCTCGTCGTCGGCCACCCGTTCATCGACGTCTGGCAGGGGGTACGCCCTCAGCGGATCGGCCGGGACGCCTGGCCGGTGATCCCGAAGGGCACACCGTGGAAGGAGGGCGTGCTGGCCGAGCTGGGCTGGCCGCACCGCACCCAGACCGACGTCGCCCTGGGCTGGAAGCGGATCCTGGGCACGGTCCGCAGCTACGCCGACCTGGAGCCGGCCCTGCTCGGCCGGGTGGAGGAGCTGATCGACTTCGTCACCGGCGACGGCGGGGACCGTTGACCCCGCAGGTTCGGCCGGCACCGGCCGAAGCGCGCCGGAGCAAGGGCCAGCGGAAGGGCCGGGGGAACCCCGCCGGCGGGTGGCTCGTCCTCTGGATGGTGGAGCGCCGTCGACGAGGCGCCCGAGAGGGCGGAGGATGGACACCGTGAACAGCCCCCAGGGGTCCTCCCGCCGCGACCTGCCGTGGGTGGAACCCGCCGTCGGTCCCTTCACCGGCGCCGCCCCGGACGCCGTCCCCGAGCCCGGTACCGGTCGCGCCCGGCCGACCGGCCCGGCCCTGCCGGCCTGGTCTCCCCCGGAGCCCCCCGCCCTGACCGGCGCCGACCGGGGCTGGGCCGTCGCCGCGCACCTGTCCGCCTACGCGGCCGCCGTGGTCCTGATGGCCTTCGTCGGGCCGCTGGTGGTCTACCTGGCCAAGAAGGACACCAGCCCGTTCGCGCGTGAGCACGCCGCGAACGCGCTGAACTTCTGGATCTGGTGGTACCTGTCCGGAGCGGTCGTCGGCGTGCTCGCCGCCGGGTCACTGTTCTTCGGGATGGTGACCGGGACCGGATGGGCCCTGGCGCTCGGGGCCCTCCTCATCGTGGCCTATGCGCTGGGCGCGCTGCTGCTGCCCGTCTGGGGGGCGAGCCGGGCGCTGGCCGGGCACCGGTTCCGCTACCCGCTGACCCCGAGGATCGTCCGCTGAGGCCAGGCCGTCCGCGTCCCGGCCGGCGGGTGCGCCTCAGGCCAGCAGCGCCCGCACGACGGTGTCGGCCAGCAACCGCCCGCGCAGGGTGAGCACCGCCCGCCCGGCGATCGCGGCCCGGCCGTCGAGCAGACCATCGGCGACCAACCCGGCCACCGCCCGGCGGCCGGCCACGTCCAGCAGGCCCAGCGGCAGACCGCTCGCCAGCCGCACCCCGAGCAGCACGTCCTCCTCGTGCCGCTCGGCCGGCTGCAGCACCTCCCGGCCCGCGGCCGGCGACGCGCCCTCGGCGATCCGCTGGGCGTAGGCCCGCGGGTGGCGCACGTTCCACCACCGCACCCCGCGCACGTGCGAGTGCGCCCCGGGGCCGACCCCCCACCAGTCCTCACCGCGCCAGTAGCCCAGGTTGTGCCGGGAGGCCTGGTCAGCGGCCAGCGCCCAGTTGCTGACCTCGTACCAGCCGTACCCGGCGGCCGACAGCGCCCGCTCGGCGACCTCGTACTTGACCGCCTCGTCGTCGTCCTCCGGGGCCGGCACCTCCCCGCGCCGCACCCGGGAGGCCAGCTTGGTGCCCTCCTCCACGACGAGTGCGTAGGCCGAGACGTGGTCCGGCGCGCAGGCCAGGGCGGCGTCCAGGCTGGCCTGCCAGTCGGGCACCGTCTCCCCCGGCGTGCCGTAGATCAGGTCCAGGCTGACCGCCAGACCAGCCTCCCGCGCCCAGCCGACCACCTGCGGCACCCGCTCGGGGTCGTGGGTGCGGTCCAGGGTGGCCAGCACCGACGGCACCGAGGACTGCATGCCGAAGCTGACCCGGGTCACGCCGGCCTGCGCGAGCGTCGCGAGCGACTGCCGCGTCACCGAGTCCGGGTTGGCCTCGGTGGTCACCTCCGCGCCGGCGGCCAGGCCGAACCGGGACCGGACGCCGTCCAGCATCGCGGCCAGGTCGCCGGCGGGCAGCAGGGTCGGCGTACCCCCACCGAAGAACACCGAGGTGGCCGGCCGGGACGGCAGCCCGGCCGCCTCCAGCACGCCCGCCGCCAGGTCGAGCTCGCGCACCGCCGTACCGGCGTAGGCCGCCTGGTCGGCGCCGCCGCCCAGCTCGGTCGCGGTGTAGGTGTTGAAGTCGCAGTAGCCGCAGCGGACGGCGCAGAACGGCACGTGCAGGTAGACGCCGAAGGCGTGCGGGTCGGCGGCCGGGCCGGGCGCAGGCAGCTCAGCGGGAAGCAGGCCGTCGGCGGGGGCGGGGCCGGCGAGGGGCAGTGCAGAGGGCATCAGGACGGCCGGGCGGCCAGGACCTCGGCCCGTTCCCGGATCTCCGGGGCCAGGTCCAGTCGTCCGGCCTCGGCCTCGGCGAGCAGCGCACGCATCGCCTCCGGGTCGGCGCCGAGGAAGCTGGCGGCGATGCTCACCCCGTGCGCCGGCCGGTGCACGACCTGCACGGCGTCTCCGGCCGCCACCGGGCCGGGGGTGATCACCCGGAAGTAGGCGCCCGGACGACCGCCCTGGGTGAACCGCTTGACCCAGCGCTGCTCCTCCATGTGCCGGGTGAAGGTCATGCACGGCGTCCGCGGCATGGTCACCTCGAGCAGCAGCCCGCCGTCCCCGACCGCCCAGCGCTCCCCGATCAGGGCGCCGCTGACGTCCAGACCGCGGGTGCGCAGGTTCTCCCCGAACAGGCCGGGCCGGATCTCACGCTCCAGCTGTCCGGCCCACCAGTCGGCGTCCTCGACGGCGTAGGCGTACACCGCCTTCTCCGGGCCGCCGTGGTTGTCGGTGTCCATCTGCCGGTCCCCGGCAAGGCCGAGCTCGCCGACCGGCACCGGCCCCTCGACCGGGCGCTTGTCGATCGCGGTGGTGCCGACCGGGCCCTTCTCGTCCGGCTTGAGGGCGTGCAGCACGCAGACCTGTTCGACCCGGGCCGCGCTCACTTCTTCGCCTTGTCCCCGGCCGGGGCGGCGTCGGAGCTGAGGGCGGCGATGAAGGCCTCCTGGGGCACCTCGACCCGGCCGACCATCTTCATCCGCTTCTTGCCCTCCTTCTGCTTCTCCAGCAGCTTGCGCTTGCGGGTGATGTCACCGCCGTAGCACTTGGCCAGCACGTCCTTGCGGATCGCCCGGATGTTCTCCCGGGCGATGATCCGGGCCCCGATCGCGGCCTGGATCGGCACCTCGAACTGCTGGCGCGGGATCAGGTCCTTCAGCTTGCCGGCCATCATCACGCCGTAGGCGTACGCCTTGTCCCGGTGCACGATCGCGGAGAACGCGTCCACCGTCTCGCCCTGCAGCAGGATGTCGACCTTGACCAGGTCGGCGACCTGGTCACCGTTCGGCTCGTAGTCCAGCGAGGCGTACCCACGGGTCCGCGACTTCAGGGCGTCGAAGAAGTCGAAAACGATCTCGGCCATCGGCAGCTCGTAGCGCAGCTCGACCCGCTCAGGGGAGAGGTAGTCCATGCTGCGCAGCTCCCCGCGCCGCTGCTGGCACAGCTCCATGATCGTGCCGATGTAGTCCGAGGGGGCCAGGATCGTGGCCCGGGTCATCGGCTCCCGGACCTCGGCGACCTTGCCGCCGGGGAACTCCGAGGGGTTGGTCACCTCGAGCTGCTTGCCGTCGTCCATCCGGACGTCGTAGATCACGTTCGGCGCGGTGGAGATCAGCTCCAGGTTGGCCTCCCGCTCCAGCCGCTCCCGCACGATCTCCAGGTGCAGCAGGCCCAGGAACCCGCACCGGAAGCCGAAGCCCAGGGCGGCCGAGGTCTCCGGCTCGTAGACCAGCGCGGCGTCGTTCAGCTTGAGCTTGTCCAGGGCCTCGCGCAGCGTCGGGTAGTCCGAGCCGTCGATCGGGTACAGGCCGGAGAAGACCATCGGCTTGGGGTCCTGATAGCCGCCCAGGGCGGTCTTGGCCGGCTTGGAGGCGTTGGACACCGTGTCGCCGACCTTGGACTGCCGGACGTCCTTCACCCCGGTGATCAGGTAGCCCACCTCGCCGACGCCCAGCCCCTCGCTGACCACCGGCTCGGGGGAGATCACCCCGATCTCCAGCAGCTCGTGGGTGGCCCGGGTGGACATCATCACGATCCGCTCCCGCGGTGACAGGTGGCCGTCGATGACCCGCACGTAGGTGACCACGCCCCGGTAGGTGTCGTACACCGAGTCGAAGATCATCGCGCGGGCCGGACCGTCGGCGTCCCCGGTCGGGGCCGGCACCGTGGTGACGATCTGGTCGAGCAGCTCCCCGACCCCGGCGCCGGTCTTGCCCGAGACCTTCAGACAGTCCGACGGCTCGCAGCCGACCAGCTTGGCCAGCTCCTCGGCGTACCGCTCCGGCTGGGCCGCGGGCAGGTCGATCTTGTTCAGCACCGGGATGATGGCCAGGTCGTTCTCCATCGCCAGGTACAGGTTGGCCAGGGTCTGGGCCTCGATCCCCTGCGCAGCGTCGACCAGCAGCACCGCCCCCTCGCAGGCGGCCAGCGAGCGGGACACCTCGTAGGTGAAGTCCACGTGCCCGGGGGTGTCGATCATGTTGAGGGCGAAGGTGGAGCCGGCCACCTCCCACGGCATCCGCACCGCCTGGGACTTGATGGTGATCCCGCGCTCGCGCTCGATGTCCATCCGGTCCAGGTACTGCGCGCGCATCTTGCGCTCGTCGACGATCCCGGTGATCTGCAGCATCCGGTCGGCCAGCGTCGACTTGCCGTGGTCGATGTGGGCGATGATGCAGAAGTTGCGGATCGCGGACGGCGGCGTGGCGGACGGCGCGTACGCCGTGCGGGCCATGGGGGACACGCGGTTGACCTCACCGGGGACGTTGGGGACGGGGCTGTGGGCACGGCCCTGGACTCTCCCATCGTCCCACGCCGGGCCGGTCGCCCGCCGCCGCGCGCTCCGGGGCCGGATCGACCCCCCGCCGAACCGGGACAGAACGCCCGCAGCACGGTCACAATGCCCAGCATGACCGCCCGCCGGGCCCCCCGGCCCACCCTGGCCCTGCTCGCCGTTCTCATCCTGGCCGTCGGCGTCCTGCTGGCCGCCCCCGCCGCCCGGGCCCGGGGGGCTGCGGGCCGGGCGGTGCTGCCCGACCACGGCGCCTTCCTCGGCGCGATGACCAATCCGAACCGCGCCACCAACGACTCCACCCCGGGCGAGGTGGCCGGGCTGGAGCAGGCGACCGGACGCCGCCTCGCGGTGGTCAACCGGTTCTACGCCTA
The DNA here is from genome assembly GCA_963821825.1 of uncultured Actinomycetota bacterium. Lineage (GTDB taxonomy): Bacteria > Actinomycetota > Actinomycetes > Actinomycetales > Kineosporiaceae > CAWGFD01. Next base: position 1,774,418 of record CAWGFD010000002.1, on the reverse strand, counting down.
TCCCGAGCTGGTCACCGGTGAGTGGGAGCGGGCCGACCTGGCCGCCGGCCGGACGCCGATGATCACCTGGGGCGCGAGCGACACCCGGGCGCTGGCGGACGGCTCCCAGGACGCCTACCTGAGCGCCCAGGCCCGGTCGATCGCCTCGCTGAAGGGCCAGGTGCTGCTCCGCTTCTTCCACGAGCCGGAGGGTGACTACCGGACCTCGATCACGCACTCCCCGGCCGACTACGTCGCCGCGTGGCGGCACGTGCACGCCGTCTTCGACGCCGCCGGCGCCACCAACGTGGAGTGGGTGTGGTGCACCACCGCCTGGTCGTGGGGCACGGCCGCCGACCCCGCGGCCTGGTACCCCGGCGACGACGTCGTCGACTGGGTCGCCGCGGACGGCTACAACTGGTACCCGGTCAAGGGCGGCTGGCGGTCCTTCGCCAGCATCTTCTCCCCCTTCTACGCCTGGGCGCGCAGCTCGGGCCGGTCGATCCTGTTCGCCGAGGTCGGCACCATGGAGGACCCGGCCGTGGCCGGCCGCAAGGCCGCCTGGCTGCGCGCCGCGCTGACCGCGCTGAAGTCGGACTTCCCGCTGGTCAAGGGCGTGCTGTACTTCGACACCACGATGACCCACTACGGCCGGCAGACGGTGTGGGACCTGCGCAGCAGCTCCTCCTCGATCGCCGCCTGGGCCCAGATCGCGGCCGACCCGTACCTGTCGGCGATGCCGGCCGCCCAGCCCGTCGGCCCTGCCCCTCCCGGGCCGGTGGCGTACCTGCAGAACGGCGGGTTCGAGCTCGGGACGGTCGGGTGGGGCGGGCGGATCGGGGGCACCTCGGCGGCCGCTGCCCTGGACACCGGCACCCGGCGCAGCGGCAGGGTCGCCGAGCACGTCAGCAACGTGGGCCGGGCCGCCGCCACGGTGGGAGTCGGCGAGCAGCCGCAGTCGGTGACCGCCACGGTGGCCGGACGGGTCTACCACGTCGACGCCTGGGCGACCGCCGCGACTCCCGGCACGGCCATCAAGCTGACCGTCACCGAACAGCAGAACGGCACGGTGCGTACCACCTCGATCTACCGGTCGGTGACCGCGGCGGGCACCTGGCGCGAGCTGAGCATGGACGTCACTGCGGCGCGCAACGACTCGGTGCTGACCGTGACCGTGTCGTCCTGGACGCAGCCGGGAGCCGGCTTCTGGCTGGACGACGTCACCCTCACCGCCCCGTGATCCCCCCCGTCCGGTGATCATGGGCCGAGGGTTGTGCCGCGGTCCGGCCGGCAACCCCTGGCCCATGATCACGCACGGGGACGGGATCGGGGGGCTCAGGCGAGGCGGGTGACCTCGACCGAGACGTACAGCCGGGAGCCGGACGGTCCCGCGTAGACGCCCTTCAGGGGCACCACGTCGGCGTAGTCCCGGCCCTTGGCCACCACCACGTGGTCGACGCCCGCCGGCTCCAGGCTGGTCGGGTCGAAGCTGACCCAGTCCCCGCACCACCACTCGACCCAGGCGTGCGAGTCGCCCTCCACGGTCTGCCCGATCGCAGCGTCCGGGCGCGGGTGCCGGTACCCGGAGACGTACCGGGCCGGCAGCCCGATGCTGCGCAGGGCGCCGATCGAGATGTGCGCGAAGTCCTGGCAGACGCCGGTGTTGGCGATCCACGCCTCCGCCGCGGTGGTGGTCACCGCGGTGGAGCCGGGGACGTAGTCCATCCGGTCCCGGATCGCCCCGATCACCGCGCGCGCGGCCTGGTCCGGGCCGGCGCCGTCGGCGACCTGCCGGGCCAGTGCGACCAGCTCGGGCACCGGCTCGGTGTTCGGGGTCTGGATCAGGAACTCGGTCAGCGGGTCGCAGGCCCTCTCGTCGCGCAGCGCGTCCCAGGTGTCGTCCACCTCGGCCGGCACGATCGGGCCGCACTCGACCAGGCTGCTGGAGACCACCGACAGCTGCTGGTGCGGCTGCAGCACCTCGAACGCGGTGACCTGGGTGCCCCAGTAGTCCCAGTAGGCCGACCGCCAGGTGACCGGGCCGATCTCCAGGGTCGCCTCCAGGGCGGTCTGGCTCAGGGTCGTGGTCGGCGTCATCCGGGCCTCGTTGTAGGAGGCGGCCACGGCGCCGTCGTACTGGTAGCCGGTGCGGTGCACGATCCGCAGCCGCTGCCCGGGCAGGAAGCCTGAGCTGCTCACGACGCCTCCTCCAGCCAGGAGGTGGTCACGACCCGTGGGAAGTACCGCCTGGCGACCGCGTCGGCGGCCGCGCTGCAGGCCCGCTGCACCATCTCCATCTCCTCCGGCAGGTCCGAGACGACCTCCTCGAGAGAGCGGTACTCCAGGCTGGTCCGGGCCAGCCCGAGCGACCGCCGGGCGCGGTCGCTGACCCCGACCCGTTCGGCCGTCACTGCCAGCCTCTCCAGACTGGCCTCGGCCTGCTGCAGGGCGGACAGCACCGAGCGCGGGAACAGCCGGTCCAGCAGCAGGAACTCGGCGGCCTGCTCGTCGGAGGAGACCCCCCGGTAGCTGCGCAGGTAGCTCTCGTGCGCCCCGCAGGAGCGCAGGATCGTGGACCAGGACGGCAAGCTGCCGGCGATCGTGGAGGTCGCGACCAGCCGGGCGGTCATGTCGGCCCGCTCCAGGCTGCGACCCAGGACCAGGAAGTGCCAGGCGTCGTCCCGGCTCATGGTCGCCCCGGCCACCCCGGCCACCAGGGCGGTCCGCTCCCGCACCCAGTGGAAGAACTGGTGCGGGCTGCTGGCCTGGCGCTGCGCCGACCGGGCACCGATCCAGGTCGTGTTCAGGCACTCCCACAGGTCGGTGGAGATCGTCTCCCGCGCCCGCCGGGCGTTCTCCCGGGCCGCGGCCAGCGACCCGATGATCGCGCTGGGGTTGCCGGCGTCGAAGGCCAGCCGGCTCAGCACGGTGCCGCGGTCCACCTCCGGCTCGGTGGTCTCCACCCCCATCACCGACAGCAACGAACGGCAGGCGTCCGGCTCGCTGAGCCAGGCGTCCTCCAGCAGGAGCTGCAGGTGGACGTCGAGGATCCGGGCGGTGTCGTCGGCCCGCTCGACGTAGCGTCCGATCCAGAACAGGGACTCAGCGATCCGGCTCAGCATCCCGACCCACCCTGCCCCGTCTCGATCCGCTGCTGCTGTTGTTGTTGCTGCTGCTGCTGGACGCCGTGCACGTCCGGCGGCGCCTCGTCCTGCCCCGGCATCGGGTGGGAGACCTTGGGCGGAGGGCTCGCCTTCCGGGCGACCACGGCCTGGCTCACCCCGGACAGCACCCAGGTGTCCTTGGACCCCCCGCCCATGCTCGAGTTCACCACCAGCTGCCCCTCCGGCAGCGCCACCCGGGTCAGGCCGCCGGGCAGCACGAAGACCTTGTCGCCGTCGTTGACCGCGAACGGCCTCAGGTCCACGTGCCGCGGGCGCAGCTGGCCGTCGATCAGGGTGGGCACGGTGGACAGCTGGACGACCGGCTGGGCGATCCAGTGCCGCGGGTCGGCCAGCACCTGCTCGCGCAGCGTGTCCAGCTCCGCCGCGGTCGCGCGGGTGCCGATCACCAGCCCCTTGCCGCCCGCGCCGTCCACCGGCTTGAACACCAGCTCCGACATCCGCGCCAGCGCCGCGTGCAGGTCCTCCGGCTCGGACAGCCGGTAGGTCTGCACGTTGGCCAGGATCGGCTCCTCGCCCAGGTAGAACCGGACCAGGTCGGGCAGGTAGGTGTAGACAAGCTTGTCGTCGGCGACGCCGTTGCCGATCGCGTTGGCGATCGTCACGTTCCCGGCGCGGGCCGCGTTGACCAGGCCGGGGCAGCCCAGCATCGAGTCGTGCCGGAACTGCACCGGGTCCAGGTACTCGTCGTCGACCCGCCGGTAGATCACGTCCACCTGCTGCTCGCCGTGCGTGGTGCGCATCTTCACCCGGCCGCCGGAGCAGACCAGGTCCCGGCCCTCGACCAGCTCGACCCCCATCGTGCGGGCCAGCAGGGAGTGCTCGAAGTAGGCGCTGTTGAAGATCCCCGGGGTGAGCACCACCACGGTGGGGTCCGGGACGCCGTGCGGGGCGGCCGCCCTCAGCGCCGAGAGCAGCTGCCCCGGGTAGTCCGCCACGGGGCGGATCCGGTGGGTGGCGAAGGACTCCGGGAAGACCTGCATCATCGCCCGGCGGTTGCTCATCACGTAGGACACCCCGGAGGGCACCCGGACGTTGTCCTCCAGCACCCGGAACCGGCCCTCCTCGTCCCGGATCAGGTCGATCCCCGAGACGTGGCACCGGACGCCGTTGCCCGGGCTGATGGACGCCGCGGCGCGCTGGAACCCCCCGCAGGAGGCGATCACCCGCCACGGCACGATCCCGGCCCGGATCACCTCACGGGAGCCGTAGACGTCGGCCAGGAACGCCTCCAGGGTGCGCACCCGCTGGGCGACGCCGGCCTCCACCTGAGCCCACTCGTCGGCCGAGATCACCCGGGGCACGACGTCCAGCGGGAACGGGCGCTCCTCCCCCGCGAAGTCGAACGTGACCCCCTCGTCCAGATAGGAACGGGCCAGCGCGTCGGCGCGGGCGCCCAGCTCGGCGCCGGTCATCCGGCGGAGCGTGGTGTGCACCGCCCGGTAGGAACGGCGCGGGGTGTCCTCCGGTCGCAGCATCTCGTCCCAGGCCGGCCCGTCCGGGCCGGTGTTGCGTGGCGACTCCAGGTAGCCGTCGAACAGCTCCGCCATCCAGTGCTCCTGCCTCGCTCGGCCCTCGTGGTCGCCCGACCGCGCCCGTCAGCACCGCTTGGCCGGCGGGCCCCGCACGATAGCCGGGCGATGTCACGCCGACGTTACCGCTCGCAGCGGTCGGACAGGCCAGCCGGCGCTGCTACTCTTGACCACCGGTGCGTGCCCAGGTCGTGCACGCCCTCGTCGTGGTCGCCACAGCGACCCACTGCTGCGCCGGGCCGCGACGACGCCCTCTTCGGCCTCAGGCGCTGCGACCGGCGCCGAAACACTCAGAGAGAGACGACGCGTGGCAAACATCAAGTCCCAGATCAAGCGCAACCTGCAGAACGAGAAGGCGCGGCTGCGCAACAAGTCCGTCAAGAGCGAGCTGCGCACCGTCGTGCGCGCCGTCCGGGCGGCGATCGCCAGCGGAGACGCCGAGGCGGGCCAGAAGGCGCTGGCCGTGGCCGGCCGCAAGCTGGACAAGGCGGCCAGCAAGGGCGTCATCCACAAGAACCAGGCCGCCAACCGCAAGTCGGCGCTGGCCCAGCAGGTCGCCAAGCTCTGACGCGGGGCGGCCGGGTGACGGCCGCCCACCGCGACGAACGGCGCCGGTGTCCCCACGGACGTCGGCGCCTTCGTCGTGCCCACGCGCCGCGATGGTCCTGCGGACCTCAGCCGACGCCCGGACGTCGCGGCGCCAGCACCTGGGTGCCCGCTCGGCCGGCCGATGCCCCAGCGCCCGCTCCGCGGGCGTCCGCGGGATCGGGAGCACCGACGGCCTCGGAGCCGCCGGCCGGTCGCAGGCTCACCGGTAGCACCGTCCGGCGCGCCGGCCCGGTCCGCCCGCCGATCCGCTCCAGCAGCATCCGGGTGGCCAGCTGCGCCATCTCGGCCACGTCACCGGCCACCACGCTGACCGGCATCGGCAGCAGGTCGCAGAGCCGGAAGTCGTCGAACCCGACCAGCTCCGGGCGCTGCGCACGGCCCAGGCAGGCCCGGACCACCCCCTCGGACAGGAAGTTCGTGGTGGCGAACACGGCACCGGGCGGGTCGGCACGCTCCAGCAGGCGCTCGGTCGCGACCCGCGCCGCCTCGGCCGTCCCCCGCGGCAGCCGGACGACGTCGGCCTCCCGCACCGCCAGCCCGGCCTCACGCATCGCGCGCCGGAAGCCACGCAACCGCTGACCGGTGGTGTGGTAGCTGGGCGCCACCAGGATCGCCACCCGGGTGTGGCCGCGCCGGATCAGCTCACGGGTGGCCAGCCAGCCGCCGCGCTCGTTGTCCAGCAGCACTGTGTCGGCCGTGACCCCGCTGGCCGGCCGGTCCACGAACACCACCGGCGTGCCGCCCGCCACCGCAGCGGCCAGGTAGTCGTGCCGGCCGGTGTCCGGCACGATCATCAGCCCGGCGATCCGCTGCCCGAGCAGCTCCGAGACCGCCTTCTGCTCGGCCACGGGGTCCTCGTCGACGCTGCTGACCAGCACCGAGAAGCCGGCCTCCCGGGCCACCTGCACCGCCGAGGTCGCGATCGCGGCGTAGAAGGGGTTGGTCAGGTCACCGACCAGCAGCGCGATCATCGACGTCTTCATCCCCGGTCGCAGCGCCCGGGCCACCTCGTCGCGCTGGAAGCCCAGCTCCACGATCGCCCGCCGGACCCGTTCGGCGGTCTGCGGCCGCACCGAGGCGCCGCCGTTCACCACCCGCGAGACGGTGCCCAGCCCGACCCCCGCGCGCAGCGCGACGTCGCGCATGGTCGGCTGGCTCACGGCTGTCTCCGCTTCGGGGCGAGGGGGCGGCGTCGAGGTGCACGCCCGCGTGGCCATTGTGCCCAACCCAGCGGGCACCGAGGGGCTGTCCAGCCCGGATCTTCCCCGCCCCGACACCCGATCGTGACCGAAGCGACCGTTGACTCGTCACACCCGACTGGTTACGTTCCCATCTGGGAGCGTTTCCACGCCTCGCCACAGCTGTCGACGGACGGCGGCGGGCAGCCGGGCCACGTTCGTGGACCGTGCACCGCTGCGTCACATGGTCAGTGCCGACCCGGAAGGAAAGTCGATGTCGAGAAAGTCCGCGGCGCTCGCCGCACTCCTGGCGGGGGCGCTGATCCCGCTGGCCGCCTGCGGCTCGGGGAGCAGCTCCTCCTCGTCGGGATCGTCCAAGACGATCAGTGTGGCCTACCAGAAGTTCGGGGCGTTCACCCAGATGGACGACCACATGCAGAAGGTGAAGTCCGAGTTCGAGAAGGCCAACCCCGGCGTCACCGTGAAGCTGGTCCCCATCCAGGCGGACGAGAACAGCTACTACACGAAGCTGAACCTGATGAGCCGCTCGGCGTCCACCGCGCCCGACGTGCTCTACGAGGACACCTTCCTGGTCAACTCCGACATCGCCGCCGGCTACCTCGCCCCGCTGGACAGCTACGTCAGTTCCTGGTCGGGCTGGTCGGAGTTCACCGACACCGCCAAGAAGGCCGGCACGGGCCAGGACGGGAAGATCTACGGCATCCCGATGGGCACCGACACCCGAGGCCTGTACTACAACAAGCAGCTGTTCGCCAAGGCCGGGCTGCCGACGGACTGGAAGCCCAAGACCTGGCAGGACATCCTGGATGCCGCCAAGACCATCAAGGCCAAGCTGCCCGGTGTCGTGCCGTTCAACATCTACTCCGGCAAGGCGGCCGGTGAGGGCGCCACCATGCAGGGCTTCGAGATGCTGCTCTACGGCACCCAGAACACCCTGTACGACGACAGCGCGAAGAAGTGGGTCGTCGCCAGCCCGGGGATGACCGACTCGGCGGACTTCCTGAACACCGTCTTCAGCCAGAAGCTCGGCCCGAACCCCTCCGACGCGCTGGACCCGCAGTGGGGCACCAAGGTCTCCACCGACCTGCTGCCGAACAGCAAGCTGGCCATCGACCTGGACGGCTCGTGGCTGACCAGCACCTGGAAGGACAGCGGCGCCAAGCCCTGGCCGCAGTACTCCACCGTGCTGGGCACCGCGGCGATGCCCACCGAGAACGGCCAGGCCCCGGGCAGCACCAGCATGTCCGGCGGCTGGCTGCTGTCGGTCGGGGCGCAGTCCAAGAACAAGGACGCGGCCTGGAAGTTCGTCTCGCTGGCGCTGAACAAGGAGAACTCGCTGGCCTACGACAACGCGGCCAGCCAGATCGCCGAGCGCAAGGACGTGGCCGCCGACCCCTCCTACGCCAAGTCCGACCCGTTCACCCCGTTCTTCACCGACCTGGTCTCGGTCACCCACTTCCGGCCCGCCTACACCGCCTACCCGCGGGTCTCTGACGCCATCCAGCAGATGATGGAGGCGGTGATGACCAACCAGGCCTCACCGAAGGACGCGTTGAACACCTTCGCCGACACGGTGAAGTCGGCCGTCGGCGCGGACAAGACCACCACGGCTGGCTGATGTCGGCCGCCACCGCCAGCCAGGCGCCGCCCGGCCCCCCGGCACCGTCCGGGGGGCAGGGCCGGCGCCGGGCCTTCCTCACGGCCCAGCGCCTGCTGCCCCTGCTGCCCGCCGTCATCCTCTTGCTGCTCTTCTTCGCCGGCCCGGTGCTGTGGAGCGTCTACACCGCCTTCACCAACCAGGCGCTGTCCGGCCAGGGCGCGGGCCAGGCCAGCTTCATCGGGCTGACCAACTTCAGGCGGATGCTGTCCGACCCGGCGTTCCTGCACTCGCTGGTGCTGACCGTGATCTTCGTGGTCGGTTCGGCGGTGATCGGCCAGAACTCCCTGGGTCTGCTGATCGCCCTGCTGCTGCGCGGCCGGCACCGCTTCGTCCAGACCACCGTCTCGCTGGTCGTGGTCGGGGCCTGGGTGATGCCGGAGATCGTCGCCGCGTTCTGCTGGTATGCCTTCCTGAACCGCGAGGGCACCCTGAACGAGTGGATGTCCGGTCTGGGGGTGAGCCAGAACTGGCTCTACACCACCCCGATGCTGGCCATCATCCTGGCCAACGTCTGGCGCGGCACCGCCTTCTCGATGATGGTCTACTCGGCCGCGCTGTCCGACCTGCCGCCGGAGATCGAGGAGGCCGCCTCGATCGACGGGGCCGGCGGCTGGCGGCGGCTCACCCTGATCACCCTGCCGATGATCAGCCGCTCGATCCTGACCAACCTGATGCTGATCACCCTGCAGACGCTCGCGGTCTTCACCACGATCTACGTGCTGACCGGGGGTGGCCCGGGCGACAAGAGCCAGACCACCCCGATCTACATGTACGAGCAGGCGTTCAAGTTCTACGACCTGGGCTACGGGACGGCGATGGCGCTGGTCCTGCTGCTGCTCGGGGCGCTGTTCTCGATGGTGTACCTACGCTTCGTGCAGGTGGAGGACCGATGACTGCCACCGCCACCACCCCGGCGCCCGGCCGCTCCCGGTCCGGCGCGCTGGCCCTGACCTCGCCCCGCCGGCGACCGACCGCGATCGCGGCCGGACTGGTCCTGCTGCTGATCGTGGCCGTCTTCCTGGCTCCCATGCTGTGGCTGATCCTCGGCTCGGTGCACAAGGACTCGGCGCTGACCGTGCAGCTCGGCGGTCAGTACACGCTGAGCAACTTCCGCGACATCATGACCCCGTCGATCCTGTGGACCCCGCTGCGCAACTCGCTGATCCTCTCCGGTGGCACAGCGATCCTCACCGTCGCGGTGGCCGCCCTGGCCGCCTACCCGCTCTCGCGCTACAAGATGCGCTTCCAGAAGACGTTCCTCTACACCATCGTCTTCTCCACCGGGCTGCCGATCACCGCGATCATGGTGCCGGTCTACGTGATGTTCGCCCGCTTCGCGATCACCGACTCGATGGTGGCGACCGTGCTGTTCATGTCCGCCACCTCGCTGCCGTTCGCGATCTGGATGATGAAGAACTTCATGGACGGCGTGCCGATCACCCTGGAGGAGGCCGCCTGGACCGACGGCGCCGGGTGGCTGGCCTCGCTGCGGCACGTCGTCCTGCCGCTGATGGCCCCAGGTGTGGCGGTGGTCTCCATCTTCGTGTTCGTCACCCAGTGGGGGGACTTCTTCGTCCCCTTCATCCTGCTGCTCAGCCCTGAGAAGCAGCCCGCCTCGGTCGGCATCTACGTCTTCTTCTCCCAGTATGGGGCCGTGATCTACGGCCAGCTGGCCGCGTTCTCGATCATGTACACCCTGCCGATCGTCGCCCTGTACGGCGTGCTGTCCAAGTTCCTGGGCGGCGGCTTCTCCTTCGCCGGCGGCCTGAAGGGCTGACCGGCCGGCTGGCCGCCGGTGCCCCTGCTCGACCTCACCTGCTCCCCTCCCCCATCGAGGAACCATGCGGATCCGATCCCTGCGCCCGACCCAGCTGTTCGTCGACCTGTCCGGCCAGCCGGCCCAGGTGCTCCAGGTCGCGCTGGCCGGCCCGGCCGCGGACCCCGCCCTGCTGATCGAGGTCAGCGCGGCGGGCACCGTGGTGGGCACCGCAGCGGTGCCTCCGGGCTCGCCTGACCCCGTCCTGGAGGTGCCGCTGCCCGGGCTGGCCGGGCGGGAGGTGGGCGAGCTGGTGCCGCTGCAGGTGCGCTGCGGCGAGACCGACGAGCAGGTCGAGCTGCGGGTCGGCGAGCCGGGCTGGACGGTGTGGATGATCCCGCACTTCCACTACGACCCGGTCTGGTGGAACACCCAGGCCGCCTACACCTGCACCTGGGACGACCTGGGCGAGGCGGCGCAGCGGACCCGCAGCGCCTTCCAGCAGAGCGGCTTCACCCTGGTCGACGCCCACCTCGCCGAGGCTCGGCGGGACCCGGACTACCGCTTCGTGCTGGCCGAGGTCGACTACCTGAAGCCGTACTGGGACAGCCACCCGCAGCAGCGGGGGTTCATCCGCCGGCTGCTCGCCGAGGGCCGGTTGGAGATCATGGGCGGCACCTACAACGAGCCGAACACCAACCTGACCACCGCCGAGACCACCGCCCGAAACTTCGTCTACGGCAGCGGCTTCCAGCGTGACGTGCTGGGCGGTGACCCGCACACCGCCTGGCAGCTGGACGTCTTCGGCCACGACCCGCAGTTCCCGGGGCTGGCCGCCGAGGCCGGGCTGACCTCCTCCTCCTGGGCCCGCGGGCCGTTCCACCAGTGGGGCCCGATGCTCAGCACCCACGCCCCGGTGGAGGGCTGGGGCGACCCCTCGAGCATGCAGTTCCCGGCCGAGTTCGAGTGGGTCTCCCCCTCCGGCAAGGGCGTGCTGACCCACTACATGCCCGCGCACTACTCGGCCGGCTGGCAGATCGACTCCGCGACCACACTGGAGCAGGCGCAGTCGGCCGTGCACGACCTGTTCGAGCTGCTCGCCCGGGTCGCCTCGACCCGCAACGTGCTGCTGCCGGTCGGCACCGACTACACCCCGCCGTCCAAGTGGGTGACGCGGGTGCAGCGGGACTGGAACGCCCGCTACGTCTCCCCCCGCTTCGTCACCGCGCTGCCGCGGGAGTTCTTCGCCGCCGTGCGGGCCGAGCTGAGCGCCCGGGGCGCCACGGCGGTACCCCAGACCCGGGACATGAACCCCTTGTACACCGGCAAGGACGTGTCCTACATCGACACCAAGCAGGCGCAGCGGGCCACCGAGAGCCTGCTGGTGGACGCCGAGCTGTTCGCCACCATGGCCGCCCTGCGCGGGGCGGCCTACCCGCACGCGGCGGTCGACAAGGCCTGGCGGCAGCTGGTCTACGGAGCGCACCACGACGCGATCACCGGGTCGGAGTCCGACCAGGTGTACCTGGATCTGGTCACCGGCTGGCGGGAGGCGCACGACCTGTCCCGGGCCGTGCTGAGCGGCGCCCTGGACCACCTGGCCGCCGCCCTGCCCGCCGGGGACGTGCGCGACGGCGTCCCGGTCACCGTGTTCAACCCCTCCTCCTGGGACCGCGACGACCTGGTCGCCGTCGAGGTCGACCTGCCCCTGCCGCCGGGCCGCGACGCCGGCGCGGGCCTGGGGCTGGCGGTGCTGGACCCGGCCGGGCGCACCGTGCCCTGCACGGTCGAGCACCTGCGGGTCGATGGCCAGGCGCCCGACGGCGGGACGGCGTCCCGGGTGCGGGCGACGGTGACCTTCCTGGCCCGGGCGCAGGGGCTGGCGGCCAGCTCCGGCTGGCGGGTGCAGCTCACGACGACCCCGGCCGAACCGGCCTGGGTGGCCGAGCCCGGCGGGCTGTCGGTGCACAACGACCGGTACCGGCTGCGGGTCGACCCGCAGCGTGGTGGGTGCGTGGAGGAGCTGGTCGACCTGGCCGCGGGCCGTTCCCTGCTGCAGGACGGGCAGGTCGGCAACGAGCTGGTGCTGGAGCAGGAGTACCCCGAGCACCCCACCTACCACGAGGGCCCCTGGCACCTGGTGCCCACCGGCCGGAAGGAACGCTCCAGCAGCGCGCCGGCCACCTCGGTGGTCACCGAGCACGGCCCGCTGGGCAGCCGGGTCACCGTCACCGGCCGGCTGGGCGGTTTCGGCTACCGGCAGCGGATCACCCTGTGGCACGGGCTGGACCGGGTCGACTGCCGGACGACCCTGGAGGACTTCGACGGCGTGGACCAGCTGGTGCGGCTGCGCTGGCCGGTCTCGGTGCCCGGCGCGCTGCCGGTCAGCGAGGTGGCCGACGCCGTCGTCGGGCGCGGGTTCGGCCTGATCGACGTCGACTCCGCCGAGCACCCGTGGACCCTGGACAACCCGGCGAACTCCTGGTTCGCCCTGTCCAGCACCGCCCGGGTGCGGGTCGCGACCGAGCAGGGCGACGCCGGCGCGGCCCGGGCCATCGGGATCGCCGAGCTGGTCGCCGCGGACCTGCCCGCCGCCGCCGGCCTGCGAGAGCTGGCCGTGGCGCTGGTCGGTCAGGGCGTGACCTCGACGACGTCGGTGGGCAGCGGCCCGCGGTACGGCGTGCTGTCGGTGGACTCCAACCTGCCCGACGTGCGGATCAGCGTCGGCGGTCCGGGCGAGAACCCGTTCACCGCCGCGCTGCTGCAGGCCGCGGACGAGGAGTACGCGGTGGAGCTGGACAAGCAGCTGGCCGCCGGAGGCCCGGCCCGCGTGTGGGTACCGGCCCGGGCGCCGCTGAGCGAGGTGTGGGTGCCGGGCGCGGACCTGTCCGGGGTGCGGGACCTGCCCGTCCTGGTGCTGGCCGGGGACGGTGCCGTCGAGACCCTGGTCGCCGACCTGGCCGACGGGGTCGTGGAGGTGCAGCAGCACGCCCGGGCCCGCACCCCCGGGGAGGCCGACCACGACGACTACACCGTGGGGCTGGTCAACACGGGCATGCCGGGCTTCGCGGTGGAGCCGAACGGCGCGCTGAACCTGTCCCTGGTCCGGTCCTGCACGGGCTGGCCCTCGGGGGTGTGGATCGACCCGCCCCGACGGACCACCCCGGACGGCTCGAACTTCCAGCAGCAGCACTGGACGCACACCTTCGAGTACAGCGTGCTCGCCGGTCAGGGTGACTGGCGGGCGGTGGGCCTGGTCAGGGCCGGCCACGAGGTGAACCACCCGCTGCACCACAGCCTCGCGGCGCCGGCGGCCGAGCCCGGCACCGGGCAGGCACCGGGCCGGCCGGCCGCGGACGGGGCGTACCCGCTGCTGCGTCTGAACGGGCCGGCCATGCTCGGCGCGCTGAAGCCGACCGGCAACCCGCTGGCCCGCGGGCAGCGACCCGGCGACCTGGAGGGGATCAGCGTCCGTCTCTACGAGCCGCACGGGCGCCAGGCGCGGGCGGTGGTCGACCTGGGCGTGGAGCTGTCCGGGCAGCGGGAGCTGGACCTGCTGGAGGAGCCCCGGCAGGTGGGCGGCACCCAGGACGACGCGCCGTCCGCCGGCCGGCGGACGGGGGTCGAGGTGGAGCTGGGGCCGATGCAGATCGCCACCCTGGGCGCGGTCCTGGCCCAGCCGGTTCCGGCGGTGGCCGAGGACGCCGCCACCGCCCACGAGCCGCACCAGCCGGTGTACTCGCGGTACTGGCTGAACAACACCGGCCCGGCCCCACGCGGGAACCTGCCGGTCGCCGTGCACCTCGAGCCGCAGGTGCTGACCAGGCCGGTGGCCGGCGGCACGGTGACGGCGGGCGCGACACTGGCCAGCGACCTGACCGACAGTGCGGCGGAGGTGTCCTGGTCGTTGCTGCTGCCCGAGGGCTGGGGCGCCCAGGGCCTGGGCGCCTCCCGGGTGCCGCTGGACGCCGGCGGCCACCACGAGGTCCAGCTCGAGCTGGACCCGGGTGAGGCCGGCCCGGGCGTGTACTGGGTGCGGCTGCAGGCGCAGGTCGACGGCCAGACGGTCGAGGACGTGCTCCGGGTGATCATCGGTGACGTCGCCGAGACCGAGCTGACGGTCACCACCCTCACCCCGCAGCTGCAGCTGGCCCCCGGGGAGCAGGGCAGGCTGGAGGTCCGGCTGGACAGCACCGCGGCCACCGCCACCAGCGCCCAGGTGCAGCTGGTCAGCCCCTGGCAGAGCTGGGACCTGCTGCCGGAGTGGAACACCGGCGCGGAGCTGGCGGCTCGCGGGTCGGCCACCCTGGACCTGCCCGTCCGGGTGCCGGCCTCGGCGGAGCCGGGCAGCTGGTGGGTGCTGGTCAAGGTGGCCTCAGCCGGGCTGCTGCACTACGGGCAGCCGATCCGGCTGGAGGTTCGGCGCGGATGAGCGGCACCGTGACCGAACCGGTGGCCGCCTGGGTGGCCGGACGCCCCATCCTGGCCCGGGAGGTGGACGAGCGGCTGGAGCAGCTGCGGCGCGGCACCTTCGGCAGCAGGCTGCCGGGGCCGGCGACCGCCGAGGGGCGAAACGCCCGGCGCTGGGTGGTTCAGCTGGTCTGCGCCCAGGCGGTGGTCGAGCAGGAGCTGCGCCGCCGCGGGCTGGCGGCGGTGACGCAGCCCGGCCCAGCGCTGTCGCTGCCCGACGCATTGGCCATGGGCGGGGTCACGGCGGCGGTGCTGTCCGGCGTGCCCGGCTGCACCGACCTGATGAGCGAGGTGTCCGGAGCGGTGCAGCCGACCCAGGGGCAGGTCGAGGACTACTACCGGCGCAACCTGGACCTCTTCCAGGACGGCCGACTCCCGCTGACGGCGGTCCACGACCGGATCGCCGAGGAGCTGGCAGCAGCCGAACGGCGTCGCCGGTTCAGCGCCTGGCTGGAGGGTGAGCTGGCGACCTCGGTGCGCACCGAGCCGGGTTTCGAACACCCCGGTGACCCGCGGCATCCGGACGCCACCCACCGGCACTGACGCCGGCCCCGCGCCGCGCCGCCGAGCGGCCGCTCCAGAGCCAGCTCAGGCCGAGCGGAGCCCGGCCACCGTGAGCACCAGCCGCTCCACCGCGTACACGGGGTCGCGGCCGCCTCCCTTGACCGCGGTGTCGGCCTCGGCGACGGCCCGCACCGCGCCGGCCAGGCTGTCCTGGTCCCAGCGCGTCAGGTCGCGGCGGGCCCGGTCGATCTGCCAGGGGGCCAGGCCGAGCTCCTTGGCCAGGTCGGCCGAACGACCCCGGCCGGCCGCGCTGACCTTGGCCATCGCTCGCAGCTTGGCGGCGAAGGCGGCGACCAGCGGGACCGGGTCCAGACCGGTGGCCAGCGCGTGCCGCAGCAGGTGCAGCGCCTGCTCGCGCTGCCCGGCGACGGCGGCGTCCACCACCTTGAACCCGGTGACCTCGACCCGGCCGCCGAAGTAGCGCTCGACCAGGTCCGGCTCGACCCGCACGCCGTCGTCGTCGTCGGCGCTCGTGGTGTCAGAGACCAGCTGGGAGCAGGCCGAGGCCAGCTCCCGCAGGTCGCTGCCGACGGCGTCGACCAGGGCACGGACGGCCGGGCCGCTGATTCGCCGGCCCATCCGGCGGAACTCGGCGGAGACGAAGTCGAGCTTCTCCTCGTCCCGGGTGATCGGCGTGCAGACCACCTCGCTGGCCCCGGCGGCACGGACCGCGTCCAGTAGCTTCTTCGCGCGCTGGCCACCGGCGTGGCGCAGCAGCAGGGTGGTCTGCGGTGCCGGGTCGCTCAGGTACTCGCTGACGTCGGTGACCAGGGCGTCCGAGGCCGCCTCGACCCCCTCCATGACCACCACGTGGCTGCCCCCGAACAGCGAGGGCGTGACCAGCATGGCCAGCTCGCCGGTGCCGTAGGCGGCGCCGTTCACCCGGTGCACCTCGACCTCGGGGTCGGCCTGCCGCGCCGCGCGCAGCACCGAGGAGATGGCCCGTTCGGCCAGCAGCGCCTCCGTGCCGGTGACCAGCAGCAGGGGGGCAGGCACCAGCTGCTCGGGAGCCACCGTCGCGGCGGGGCTCGGCCGGCCGGTGCCACCGGCTGCAGCGCGGTTCGTCCTGGTCGCCACCGGGACAGCCTGCCACGGCGTGCGCGTCCGCTCGGCGGCGCCCGGAGCGCGCCGGCTCACCCGACCCGGAGCAGCTCACCGCCGCAGCTGGCCAGCCGCACCGTGCCGTCCTGGTCGGTGCGCAGCACCGCGGCGTGCACGGAGCGCAGCAGGTTCAGCGCGGCGGCCGCCGGGTGGCCGTAGTCGTTGCCGGCCCCCACCCCGATCAGGGCCACCCGCCCGGACAGCGCCGCGTACAGGTCCCGCACCTGAAGGGCGCTGCCGTGGTGGGCGACCTTCAGCACGTCCACCGGGCCGCCCGAGGTGGTCAGCGAGCCGCCGTCCGCGCCGGCCCCGCCGGTCTCGCTGGCCCCGCCGGCTGAGCCGGCTGAACCGGTCGCGGAGGCGTCGGCTGCCTCGGCCACCGCCCAGCCCTGGCCCAGCTCGGTCAGCAGCCGGTGCTGCCCGGCCGTCTCCAGGTCACCCAGCGCAGCGACCCGGACGGTGGCGGCGCAGCTGCCGCCCGGGGAGCGCAGGATGGCCAGGGTGGCCACGCTGGAGTCGTTGACCGCGTCCTGGTCGTCCCTGCCTGCGTCCTGCCCTGCGGCTCCCGGTGCGTCCATCCACCAGCTGACCCGCCAGCCCGCGTGACCGCGGCTGCCGGACCACGAGGAGGTCAGGGCGGTCTGTGGCACGCCGGCCGCCGCGGTCAGCCTGCGGACCTGGTCGGCGTTGGCGGCCGGCCGGGCCAGTGGGCCGGTCACCACCGACCCCACCGGCAGCTCCAGGGCGGCCGACAGCCCACCGACGTGGTCGAGGTGGTCGTGGGTGAGCAGCACCAGGTCCAGCCGCCGCACGCCGAGGGCGCGCAGGCAGCGCCGCAACGGTGCTGGGTCCGGTCCGGCGTCGACCAGCACGCCCTGGTCGGGCCCGGACCGCAGGACCAGCGCGTCGCCCTGCCCGACGTCGCACATCGCGACCTGCCAGGCCGGGCCGGTGGCGGGCAGCAGTGAGGCAGTGACCGCCGGTCCGCTCAGCCAGCCCAGCAGCACCGCCGCGGCCAGAGCGACCACCCAGCCCGCGGCCACCGCCGGAGCGCGCCGCCCACCCCGCCGCGCCGGGGGCCGCCGCGGAGGGGACGGCTGCCGAACCGCCCGGCGCCGAACGACTCTCGGCCGGCTGCCTGCCGGGCGCGGAGCGCCAGCTCCCGACGCCGGGGCCGCGGCCGACCGGTGCCCGGCGAACGCGGCCACGACCTGCACGCCACGCGGCAGCATCAGCAGCCCCGCGCTGAGCGCCGCCAGCGTGAGCGCACCACCGACACCCTGGCTCCAGGGCAGCGCCCGACCCGGTGCCGCCGAGAAGACGGCCGCCACCCCGGCGATCCACCCGGTGGCCCACGAGCCGCACCATGCCGCCGCCACCGCCGCGGACGGCCAGACCTGACCCAGCAGGCAGGCCAGCAGGCCGAGCACGGTGGCCGGCGCCACCGCCGGCTCGGCCACCAGGTTGGCCGGCACCGCCGCCAGGCTCACCTCCGGCTGCAGCAGCACCAGCACCGGGCCACAGGCCAGCTGCGCGGCCGCCGGGGCCGCCAGGCAGACCGCGAGCCAGTGCGGCATCCAGACCGGCCGGGCCCTCACCCAGCGCGGCGCCAGCACGACCAGACCCGCTGTGGCGCAGACGGAAAGCGCGAACCCGTAGGAGCGGGCCTGCCATGGATCGGTGGCCAGCATGACCAGGACGGCGGTGGCCAGCGCCGGTAACGCCGCCCCCCGCCGGCGCAGCACGAAGGCGGCCAAGGTGACCGCCGCCATCGCCGCCGCCCGCAGCACGCTGGGCTGCGGCCGGGCGGCGGCCACGAACACGACCAGGACGGCGGCCACCGTGAGCGGCCGGAGCAACCGGGGCAGCCCCACCCGGCCGCCCAGCATCATCACTGCCCCGGCCAGGATGGCCAGGTTCGCCCCGCTGACGGCGGTCAGATGCGTCAACCCACTGCCCCGCAGCCGGTCCTGCACGAGCACCGGCAGCATCGAGGTGTCGCCGACGGCGAGGGCGGGCAGCAGCCCGGCGCGGCCCGGCGCCAGGCCGGCACAGGCGGCGTGCAGCGCGGCGCGCAGCCGCTCGGCCACCGCCCACAGCCCGGTCGGCGGATGCCGGGTCGTCGGCGCGCCGGTGGGCTGGAACCAGGCCGTCACCCGCTCCCCCGGGTCGGCCGCCGTCAGCCGTCCGGCGGCGGTCAGCCCGGACCCCACGACCAGGTCGGCCCAGGCCCGGTCGGCCAGCACCAGAACCGTGGCCGAGGACGGGTGCGGATGGCCCCGGTAGGTCAGCCGGTGGACGCGCAGCTCGAGCACGTACCGCGGCATCGACGGTGTGCTGCTCCGGGTCAGGTGCGGGTCCGCGCTCACCGTGGCGACCACCTGCGCCACTCCTCCGCGGCCGGCCACCTCGGCGACCGGGTCCCGCTCGCGCAGCACCAGCTGCGCGCCTGCACCGGCCATCAGCACCGCGCCGACGGCGGCGGCCAGGGCAGCGGCCAGGGCGCGGTCCCGGCCGCGCCGGACGGTCGACAGCCGCCACGCCAGCGCCGCTACCGCGGCCATCACAGCGGCGGCGGCCGAGGCCAGGGCCACGACATGGGCCGACGAGGCCACCGCCCACCACGTCAGCACCCAGGCCACCATCGCCGCCGGGACCAACCTGACGTCCGTCGGCAGGCCCTTGCCTGCCCCGTCCAGCGTGTCGACCGGCGCCTCGAGCAGCGCGTCGCCCGGCGCCTCGACCCGCAGCGGGGCGCTGGCCGGGTTCACGGACGGACCAGCTCCCGCAGCCCGGCCAGCAGCTTGTCCCCGATGCCCGGTACCTCGGCCAGCTCGTCGACGCTGGTGAACGGCCCGTTCGCCGTCCGCCAGTCGACGATCCGCTGGGCCAGGACCGGGCCGATCCCGGGCAGCTCGTCCAGCTGGCCGAGGGTCGCGCTGCTGAGACTGACCGGGGAACCGGCCGCCGCCCCCGTCGGTGCTGCCCCCGATCCGCCGGCCCCGCGTCCCGCACTGCCCGAACCGGCCGCCGGCGGTGGGTCCACCGGCTGTGGCGCCGGCTGCCCGCGCGCCGGGACCACGACCTGCTCGCCGTCCTGCACGGGCCGGGCAAGGTTCAGCCGGGCCAGGTCTGCCTTCGGGGCCGGCCCGCCGGCGGCCCGGACGGCGTCCTGCACCCGTTGCCCGGCTCTCAGTGACACCACGCCCGGTCGGCGCACCTCACCCACGACGTGCACCAGGACCGGGGCCGCCGCTGACGTCGTCGCAGGCATCCCGGCCGGGGCGCCGGCGCGCCCGGCGGCGCCGGTGGGCCCGGTGGTCGGCCCGCGGCCCGCACCGGCGCCGGCTCCAGTGTCGGGGGGCACCGTGGGCCGTGGTGCGGACCTCGCTGCCGCTCCGGCCGACCCAGACGCGGCCGTGACGGTGCTGGCGGCCAGCACCTGACCGCTCTGGCTCCAGTGTCGGGCCAGGGCGCCACCGACCAGGGCGAGCGCGACCACCAGCAGGGCCACCGCGGCCGCCGGCCTGACGGCCCACCGCCACGCCGAGACGGCCGGTGGAAGACGGTCGGCGACCGCGTCGGCGATCGCGGCGCCCCGCCCGACGCGCGCGGCTGGGCCGGATGCCGACTCCGTGAGCTGGCCCGACTGCTGGTGGGGCGGCTGATCGGGCGGCTCGACCTGGTCCGGCACCGACGCCCAGAACCAGGGCTCCTGCGCCTGGTCACCGGGCTCGGCCGCCCACAGCTGCTGGACCCGCTGCGCGCCAGGGCTGGCGCGCCGGTCCCTTCGATCCCCATCCGGTCTTGGCACACCACGACGCTAGGCAGCCGCACCGACGCCGGCCGGCCGCTGCCGGCCCGGGTGTGGACGAGGCGGGCACACCGGCCGTCCAGGCCACACGGCTGTGCACCAGGCCAGGCGGAACCGGTCAGTGACCCTCGGCCGACGGCGGCAGGACCGGGGAGACGACGACGGCGACCATCCCCGGCCCGGCGTGCGCACCGATCACCGCCCCCACCTCGGCCACCCGTAGCCGGCGCAGCCCCGGAACCTGCGCGCGCAGCACCTCGGCCAGCTCCGCGGCGCGGTCGGCGGCGCCGAGGTGGTGCACCCCGACGTCCACCGCGCGTGAGGCCGCCACCGCCACGGCGATCTCGACCAGCCGCTGCCGGGCCCGGGTGCCGGTGCGCACCCGGTCCAGCAGCTCCAGCCGCCCGTCGTCCAGCACCAGGATCGCCTTGACCGACAGGGCGCTGGACAGCATCGCGCCAGCCGCGCTGATCCGGCCACCGCGCCGCAGGTGGTCCAGGGTGTCCAGGCAGATCCAGGCCTGGCTGTTCCAGGCGGTGCGGGCCGCGGCCTCGGCGACCAGCTCCAGGTCCGCGCCGGTGGCGGCCACCTCCTGCGCGGCCAGCGCCGCGAACCCCAGCCCCAGCCCCAGGCTGCGGGAGTCGACCACCCGGACCGGGACGTCCCCGGCGACCTCCGCGGCCGCGGCCCGGGCGGCCGAGACGGTGCCGGACAGGTCGCCGGACAGGTGCACCGAGACGACGCCGACGTGACCGGCCTCGGCCAGCCTGCGGTAGCTCGCGGCCAGCTCGGCCGGCGCCGGGCGGGAGGTGGTGACCGACCGCCCGGCCCGCAGCGCCTGCGCGATCCGGTCCGGTCCGACGTCCACGCCCTCGGCCAGGCTGCGCCCGTCCAGCACCACCTGCAGCGGCACCACGGACAGGCCGGGGCCGGGCGGCACGGTCGCGGTGGAGTCGGTGACCACCGCCACCGTGCCCGCTCGGCTCATCGCCGCCTCAGCCGGGCACGACGTTGACGAGCTTCGGCGCCCGCACGATGACTGTCCGGATCGGCCTGCCGGACAGCGCCTTCTGGACGCCGTCGCTGGCCAGGGCCAGCTCGCGCAGGTCCGCCTCGGTGATCCCCGGCGGCACCTCCAGCCGGTCGCGGACCTTGCCGGCCACCTGCACCACACACGTGACGCTGTCCTGCGCCAGCAGGCTCTCCTCCACCGCCGGCCAGCCGGCCAGCGCCACGCACGGCTCGTGGCCCAGCCGCGACCACATGTCCTCGGAGGTGTAGGGGGCGTACAGGGAGAGCATGATCGCGACCGCCTCCACCGCCTCCCGGACCGCTGGGTCACCGGGGCCGGGGCCGGTGTCGATCGCCTTGCGGGTGGCGTTGACCAGCTCCATCGTGCGCGCCACGGCGACGTTGAACCGGAAGCCCTCGACCAGCCCGCCCACCTCGTGCACCGTCCGGTGCGTGATCGCCCTCAGCTCCCGGTCGCCGGAGGCCGGGTCGGCACCGACCGGGGAGGTCACGTCGCCGGCCAGCCGCCAGGCCCGGGCCAGGAACCGGGCCGAACCGGCCGGGGACACGTCGGCCCAGTCGATGTCGTCCTCGGGCGGACCGGCAAAGGCCATGGTCAGCCGGACGGCGTCCACGCCGTGCTCGTCCAGCTGTTCGCTGAGCCGGACCAGGTTGCCGCGCGACTTGCTCATCGCCGAGCCCGCCATCACCACCATGCCCTGGTTGAGCAGGGCCGAGAACGGCTCGGTGAAGTCGACCATGCCCAGGTCGTGCAGCACCTTGGTGAAGAACCGGGCGTAGAGCAGGTGCAGGATCGCGTGCGTCACCCCGCCCACGTACTGGTCCACCGGCATCCAGCGCCGCACGTCCTCCACGTCGAAGGGCACGTCGTCGCGGCCCGGGGAGCAGAACCGCAGGAAGTACCACGAGGAGTCCACGAAGGTGTCCATCGTGTCGGTGTCCCGGCGGGCCTGGCCCGCGCAGCCCGGGCAGGTCACGTTCACCCAGTCCGAGGCCGCGCCCAGCGGGGAGGTGCCCTTCGGCTTGAGGTCCAGCCCGGCGGCCGGCGGCAGCTCGACCGGCAGCTGGTCCTCCGGTACCCGGACCTCCCCGCACCGCTCGCAGTGCACGATCGGGATCGGGGTGCCCCAGAAGCGCTGCCGGGAGATCAGCCAGTCCCGCAGCCGGTAGTTCACGGCCGCCGCGCCCAGCCCCTGCTCGGACAGCCGGGCGGTGATCGCCTCGATCGCCTGCGCCTTGGCCAGCCCGTCCAGCGGGCCGGAGTGCACCAGCGCGCCGTCCCCGGTGGTGGCCACCCCGCTGGTCGCCGGGTCGGGCAGCGGCCGACCGTCCTCGTCGCGGACGTCGACCACCGTGCGCACCGGCAGGTTGAAGGCCCGGGCGAAGTCCAGGTCGCGCTGGTCGTGAGCGGGCACCGCCATGATCGCGCCGTGGCCGTAGTCCGCCAGGACGTAGTCCGCCGCGTAGATCGGCAGCCGCTCCCCGTTGACCGGGTTGACCGCGTACCGCTCGAGGAAGACGCCGGTCTTCTCCCGCTCGCTGGACAGCCGCTCGATCTCGGTGGAGGCCCGCACCGTCTCGACGTAGGCCGCGAACGCCGACTGCACCTGCGGGCCGGCGCCGGCGGCCAGCTCGGCGGCCAGGTCGGAGTCGGCGGCGACCACGAAGAACGTGGCCCCGAACAGGGTGTCCGGGCGGGTGGTGTAGACGGTGACGGGCTGCTCGCGGCCCTCGATGACGAAGCTGACGTCGGCGCCGGTGGAGCGGCCGATCCAGTTCCGCTGCATGGTCAGCACCTTGTCGGGCCAGCGGCCCTTCAGCTGCTCCATGTCCTCCAGCAGACGGTCGGCGTAGTCGGTGATCCTGAAGTACCACTGGGTCAGCTGCTTCTTGGTCACCGGGGTGTCGCAGCGCTCGCACAGCCCCTGCACGACCTGCTCGTTGGCCAGCACGGTCTGGTCCTTGGGGCACCAGTTCACCAGGCTGGGCTTGCGGTAGGCCAGGCCGCGTTCGTGCATCCGCAGGAACAGCCACTGGTTCCAGCGGTAGTACTCCGGGTCGCAGGTGCGCAGGATCCGGTCGTAGTCGAAGGAGCAGGCGTAGCGGCGCATCGAGGCCAGCTGGGCGTCGATGTTCTCGTAGGTCCAGGCCCGCGGGTCAAGGCCCCGGTTGATCGCGGCGTTCTCGGCGGGCAGGCCGAAGGCGTCCCAGCCGATCGGGTGCATCACGTCATACCCGCGCTGGATCCAGTACCGGGCGACCACGTCACCCAGTGCGTAGGCCTCGGCGTGCCCCATGTGCAGGTCCCCCGAGGGGTAGGGGAACATGTCCAGGACGTACTTGCGCGGCCGGGAGTCGCCGGGCTGACCGCTGCGGAAAGGTGCCCGCTGCTCCCAGACCGGCAGCCACCGCTGCTGGATCGCCTCGACGTCGTAGCGAGCAGCGCCCTCGTCGGCGGCCGGTCCGCCGTCGGGTCCGGTCGTCGTCGTGGTCGGGGTCTGCGTCATGGTCGTCCTCGTTCGTCCGGTCGCTGGCTGGGGGTCCCCCGTCCGGCTCGCCGCCAGGCCAGCCGCCTGGACATGACGAAGCCCCTCGCACAGGAGGGGCTGCCGCGCTGACCTGCCGTCGGGGCGGACGGTCAGCGCGGCCCGGTAAGCAGGAGGATGCGCACCCGGCCAGCCTAGCCCACCTGGCCGGCAGGCCGGCGGGGGCTCACAGGTCGCGGTTGACCAGCCCGCCGTCGGAGGGCTCGCGGCGCGGCAGCGCCGTCTGACGCCGCAGCGACCGGCGCAGGTTCATGTCCTGGTCGGCCTTGCGGAGCAGGCCGTCGAGGTCGCCCTCGTCCCAGGGCACCAGGGTGGCCGACCCCACGCTGACCCGGGGCGTCCAGACCTCCGGCGGCACGACCGCCTGCTCGGCCAGCCGGCCCCGAACTCTGCGCTCCATCTCCAGCGGGGACATCCCGGTGCCGGGGCCGATCACCACCAGCTCGTCCCCGGCCCACCGGGCGACCACGTCGGTGGCCCGGGTGCTGGTGCTGACCACCTCGCCGACGGCGCGCAGCAGGTCGTCGCCGGCGGCCGAGCCGAGGGCCTCGTTCACGGCGCGGAACCCGTCGACGTCGATGAACAGGCAGTGCAGCGCCTCGCCCTTGCGGCGGGCGTGCTCGAGCATCGGCTGGGCCACCATCTCCAGGCCGCGGCGGTTGGCCAGGCCGGTCAGCTCGTCCCGCACCGACAGCGCGTCCGCGCTGCGGCCCGCGGTCAGCAGCTGGGCGCGCAGGGTGACCAGCTGGCCGCGGCACACCGCGGCGGCCGCCGACGCGACCGGGACCAGGACGCTGATCCCGAGCCAGGCCCAGGGCCGGGTCAGCGGCGGGTCGAGCAGGGCGGTGGACCCGGCGGCCAGGGCAGCCAGGGCCCAGACGGCCAGCGAGGCGGGGACGAAGGCGGCCGAACCGGCCAGCAGCGGGCCCAGGGCCAGGGCGACGAGGGCGAGGACGGCCAGTGGCGTCGGGTCGCCGGTGGCGACCGCACCCACGCCGGCGACCAGGCAGGCGAGCAGCGCGGCGGCGGCCCGGGCCTGCCCCCGCAGCCGCGCGGCGCGCCGGTGCGTGATGGCCACGGCGGTCGCGACGAGCAGGACGGCCGCAGCGCCGGCCACCGCCGGCAGCACCAGCCGGGCCGCGCCGTGCGTCCAGATCCCGGCCACCAGCGCCGCGGCGCCGGCCAGCACGGCCAGCACGCCCAGGCCGGCCTGGTCCGGGCCGAGCTGCGGGCGGGGCGCGGACGCCGCCGACCGGTCGATGGCGGCAGGGGCCGGGGTGGAGCCGGGGACGTCAGTCACGCTGCTCTGATCGGAAGGGCCGGCCGCGGACTTGAGGAAGCGGGCCGCGGCCGGGGGCCGGGCGGGCTCACCGGGGCCGGGTCAGCCGCGGGCGCCAGCCGGTCGACCGGCGCCGAGCCGGGCCGGTCGCGGGCCCGACGCCGGCGGACGGCACCGGGTCGGGGTCGGCGTGCTCGGCGGGCAGCGGTCCGGGGTCGCGCCCCAGGGCGCGGGCCAGCAGCAGGTCGGCCAGCCTGGGGTTGCGGGCCAGCACCGGGCCGTGCAGGTAGGTGCCGAGCATCGACCCCTGTAGCACGCCCTCACCGCGCTGGGAGTCCTCCTGCGGCTCGGCGCCGTTGCCGACGCCCTGCCGGACGGTGGCCAGCGGACGGGCGGACGGGCCCAGCCGGGTGCCGCCGAGGTGGTTCTCGAAGCCGACCAGGGTGCCCAGGCCCAGCTCGGGCTCCGCCTCGGCCAGCACGTCACCGATCGCTCGTCGCCGACGGGGCGCGGTGTCCAGGTCGAGCAGGCCCAGGCCCGGCCGCTGGACGCCGTCCGCGTCGGTGATGCTCTGCCCGAGCAGCTGCATGCCCGCGCACACACAGAAGAGCACCGCCCCCCGCTCGGCGGCGCGGTGCAGCCCAGAGGCCCCCGAGGCGCCCCGTAGGGCGTCCATGGCCAGGGTCTGGGCCCGGTCCTCCCCGCCACCGAGCAGGTACAGGTCGCACTCGGCGGGCACCGGGTCACCCAGCGCGACCTGCTGGATCTCCACCCCCAGGCCGCGCCACTCCAGCCGGCGGCGCAGCACCACGACGTTGCCGCCGTCGCCGTAGGTGCCGAGCAGCTCGGGGAAGACCACGGCGATCCGCAGGCCCTCGCTCATCGCGCCACCACCGGCAACGGGCGGGCGGCCGCGGCGGCCAGCCGTTCACGGGCCGCCCGGAAGGCGGTGTAGTTGGCGACCAGCTCGATCTGCCGTTCGGTGTCCTGGGTGCTGGCGGCGACCGCCTGCAGCGGGTCGGCCACCACCTCGTGCGCCACGTCGGCGTAGCGCAGCCGCACCGACAGGTCCTGGCACCTCTCCCCCGCTGCGGTCACCGGGTGCCCGGCCAGCCGTTCGAACGGCACGTCCCACAGCCAGGAGGTGTCGTGACCGTCGGCGTCCCGGGCGTTGACCACCAGCACCGCGGGGCAGCCGGGCGGCAGCTCCCCGAGCAGCTCGCTCCAGCCGGCGGGGTTCTTGGCCAGCCACAGCCGGACCGTGCGGCCGCGGTAGGAGACCCGGGAGTAGCGTCCGGCGACCTCCCTGACCCCTTGCAGCACCGGCAGCACCTGGCCGGGGTCGGCGCCGAACCGTACCGCGGCCGCCATCGCCAGCGCCGCGTTGCCGACGTTCATCCGCCCGGGCACGGCCAGCGAGGCCGGCCGCCGGAAGCCGTCCGGACCGACCAGGTCGGCGCCCTGTGCGGACCACACCGGCTCGGGCCGGGCGAACCCGCAGGCCGGGCACGCCCAGCGACCCGGCGTCGGTCGCCACGGGCCCCCGCACATCGGGCACAGGGCGCTGTCCTGCAGCCAGGTCTGGCCGGTGCCCACCCACTCCACCTGCTGCCCGTCCGGCCGGGCGGACAGCACCGCCGCGCAGATCGAGGGATCATCGGCGTTGGCCACCACGACGGCGTCCGGCAGCTGGCGGATCATCTGCGCCCAGCGCCGGACGTGGATCCCGATCTCCGCGGTCCGGTCGAGCTGGTCGCGGGTCAGGTTGATCAGCACGAGCATCGCCGGCCGGGTCTGCTCGGCGACCGCCGGCAGGGCGACCTCGTCGACCTCCAGCACGGCGGTCGGGCCGACCCCGCCCTCTCGGTGGGCGGCGAGCAGGACGCTGGCCACGCCTGAGCGCAGGTTCGACCCGCTGCTGTTCGTGGTGACCGGGCCGAGCAGCCCCAGCCCGCCGGCCGTGAACCGGGTGGTGGTCGTCTTCCCGTTGGTGCCCGAGACCAGCACCACCCGGACGCCGTGGGTCAGCCGGCCGATCAGCTGCGGGTCGACCCGCAGGGCGAGCCGACCGGGCAGCGCGGTGCCGCTGCCCCGCCCGGTGAGCCGGAGCGCGGCCACCGCCACGGAGGCGGTCAGACCGGCCAGCCGGGCCCGGGCCGCCGAGCCGGGGCCGGCCTGGTCCGCGGGCGAGACCTGCGCGAACTCTTCGACCGTCATGCTCCGATGCTCTCCCAACGCCGCCGCGGGGGTCCGCAGACCCGCCCCCTGGTCCGTGCGCCCGAACCGGTCCGCCACGACCGTCGGGCCCTCAGTCGCTCAACGTGAGCCCGAGAATCCCGAGATCCTAGCGCCCAGCCAGGCCAGCGCGGCCGGCAGCAGGCCCTGCCAGACCCCCATCCGGTGCCCGGCGTTGACCAGCACCGTGGCGCTGACGTCGACCGGCGCCCGGGCGGCGTGCAGGAAGGCGGCCGAGGAACTGTAGGAGGTCGCGTCGGCGTGGGAGGTCTCGACCCACAACCGGACCGGCGGGGGGCTGGCGTGGGCCAGGGCAAGAAGGTCGTACCGGCGCCAGGCGGGGCTGCCCGGCCCGAACGGCTGGTACTCGGGCCCGAAGTCGGGTCGGAAGTAACCCGCCATCACCACGGCCGCGGCGAACTGTGCCGGGTGAAGCATGGCGATCATCGCGGCGCACCAGCCACCGGCCGACAGGCCGATGGTGGCCCAAGCCTGCCGGTCGGTGCGCACCCGGAAGGTGGCCGCCACCCAGTCGGGCACGTCCCTGGCCAGCCAGGTCTCGACCTGCGGCTGGCCGGGACCGCCGTCCACGCACTCGGTGTCCGCGCCGGCCGGGAACTCCAGCTGGGGGGAGACGACCAGCACGGCGCCGAGCCGGCGTTGCGTGGCCGCCTGGTCGAGCTGGGCGCCCAGGGCCAGCGTGTGCGCCCACTGCAGCGGGGCGCCCGGGTAGCCGTGGAAGGTCTCCAGCACGGGGTAACGGGTCCGGCTGGAGCGGTAGCCGGGCGGCAGGCGGACGACCACCTGCCCGGTCAGGCCGCTCAGCGGCCCGTGCACCTGGTAGGTCAGGGTGCCGTCCGGGCCGAACCGACCGGCCAGCGGCGGCAGGACGTTCGCCGCGACTGCGTGCGGGCCGGCGACGGCGGCCGGTTCGGCGACGGCGGCCGCCGCACCCCGGTGCAGCACGGTGGCCGCCGGGCGGCCGGCCAGTGAACCCTGCAGGTCGGTCCAGTCGGCGAAGAACAGGTACCGGGCGTTCAGCTGGGTGGCGGCGGTCAGGAGCACCAGCAGGTTGACCGTGACCAGCATCGCGACCCGGGCCAGCACGCTGCGCACCCGGGGTCCGGCGACCCTGGTCCACAGCACGACGACCGCGATGAAGGCCAGCAGGGTCAGGCCAGCGACGCCGTTCAGGAACGTGGACCCGGTCAGGGACATCCTCGCCCCTTGCTGCTCGCGGGGACGCGGCGGCGGCGCTCAGGCACCGAGCGCAGCCAGCAGGGTGGCGGCGATCAGGCGGTGACCGGCGGCGCTGGGGTGGTCCCCGTCGCCGGCCAGCAGGCTGTTCAGCGGGGCGGCGCCGGAGTCCTCGAACGGGTGGTAGAGGTCGACGTACTGCGCGCGATGGCCGCGGGTGGCGGCCGCGATCACGCCGTTGACGGCGCGGGTCAGCTGGTCGCTGCGCGCCTGGTAGGTCGGGCCCTGCGCGGCACCCACGTCGCCGTCGAGGAAGACGTTCCAGTAGCCGGTGACCAGGATCCGGCTGCCGGTCGGGGCGTACCGGTCCAGCTGGGTGAGGATGGCCGCCATCGTCCCGGCCAGCCTGTCCAGCGTGGGGCCGTAGCAGGAGCGGGACCGCAGCTGGGCGCACGCCGGGCCGGTCAGTGCGGCCGGGTCGAAGTCGTTGGCGCCGACGGTCACCACGATGACCCCGGCCTGGGCCGCCTCGCGCTGGATCCAGGACGTGGACAGCTGGTCCAGCAGCTGGACGGCGGTCGACCCGCCGACCGCCTCGTTGTGCACGGTGACGTCGCTGCGGGTCCGGCGCGCGAGGTCCCCGCCGAGGAGCTGCACGAAGGAGGTGCAGCCGCAGTTCGAGCCGGCCGGCACCGAGTCACCCAGCCCGAGCACCGGGCCGGCCACGGCCGGGGCGACCGGTGAGGCCGACGCGGTCAGGGTTGTCGGGGCGGTCGGGGCGGTCGGGGCGGTCGGTGCGGTCGGGTTGGCCGGGCTGGTCGCCGGCCGGGCCAGGGTCGGCGCGCTGGCCGCCGGGGTCGAGGGGGGTGTGATGGACGTGGCGGTGGGTGGGAATGTGGGCGTCCTGGTCAGCGGCGCGGTCCGCGGGTCGCCGGCCCGGTCCTGGTCCCAGGGCGCGAGCAGGGCCAGCAGCAGCACGCCCAGCCCCAGCGCGGCGGGGACGTAGGGCGCCCACCCGGTCGACCGGCGCGAGGACTCGCCCGCGGTCGGCGGGTGCGCGGGACGCCGGGTCGAGACCACGCCTGGACGTTAGGTCCCTCGCCTGAAGGAGGACCGCATGTGACCTGGGTGCTCCCTCCGACGCCCGGGCGGGGCACACCGCGGCCAAAGGGGGATCGCGACCGGACGCAAGGTGCAACCATGCTCGCCACACGGCGGTCGAGCGGCGACCGGTGCTGCGGAAGGGATCGACGGCGCGACCAGCCAGTGGTTCTTCACCCACCGGACGCCGTCGTGGAACACCTGGTCCCACGTCGGCAGCTCGCTGTCGGACACGCTGTCGGCGTCCGCGCTGACCGTCCTGCTGGTCGTGGGCCTGCGGCTGTGGCTGCACCGGTGGCGGGAGTCGGTCGCGATCTTCCTGTCCATCCAGGGTGAGCTGTTCATCTTCGTGCTGGTCACCGCGACGGTGCACCGGCAGCGCCCGACCGTCCCGCGCCTGGACCCGGCGCCTCCCACCTCCAGCTTCCCCTCCGGGCACACCGGCGCGTCGGTGGCCCTGTACGTCGGCCTCGCCGTGCTCCTTGTCCTGCTCTCCCGCAGCTGGTCCCGACCCTGGCTGGGTCGTCTGCTGGCCGCGCTGCTCTGCCTGGTGCCGATCGTCGTAGCCCTGTCACGGTTGTACCGCGGCATGCACTACCTGACCGACGTGGTGGCCGGTGCGCTGGCCGGGGGGCTGTGGATGGCGATCGTCATGCTCACCGTGCTGCCCGCGCCGGCCATCCGGTGGCGCTCGCGAGGCTGAGGCCATCACCCCGGCGCGCGCAGACGGTGCCGTCAGGCGCGCCCCCTGTCTTCGGGCCATGCCGCGAGGGACGGACGCCGCCAGACGTCGAAGGCGGCGCCGGAGGCGGCCAGCCAGGCCGCACCCAGCAGCCAGCCGGCCACCACGTCGCTGGGGTAGTGCGCGCCGAGCTCGACCCGGGAGAAGCCGACCGCGGCGACGCCGAGCCCGGCCAGCGACCAGAGCACCCGGCGCAGCGGCGCCGAGGCCGGCGCGCTCAGGCAGGCGGCCACCACCACCAGGCAGACCAGGGAACCCAGGGCGTGGCCGGAGGGGAAGGAGTAGCCGGGGGCGTGCGAGACCGGGTCGGGCAGGTGCGGACGGGCCCGGGCCACCGCCGACTTCACGCCCATGTCGATCAGGCCGCTGCCCAGCGCCGCGGTCAGCGCCCACAGCCCGACCCGCCGGCGCCGGACCACCAGCAGCCCGAGCGCGACCGCCGCGGCCACCACGCGCAGCACCCAGGGGTGCAGCACGGTGCTGACCAGGGCCATCGACTCGGTCAGGCCGGGCTGGGCCAACGCCAGGGTGTGCGCGGCGTCCACCGCGGCGGTGTCCAGGTCGGCGAGGGCGCGCCAGCGGCTGAGCACCAACAGCAGCACCAGCAGAAAAGGGCCGGCGAGGATGAGGGTGGCGAGCAGGGCGAGCAGCACCCGGCCACTGAACCGGCGCACCGCCGCCGCCTCGGCCGAGGGCCCGCTGGCGGCCGAGGGCCCGGGCGCGCGGGCGTCCTGGCCGGTCGTCATCGCCCCACTGTGGCGTGGGCACCGCAGCGGCGCCACATCACCCCGGCCGGGACTGGTGTGAGAACGACCGGCAGGGGGAACATGATCGGCACCATCGCGAGAGGAAGTCCGTCATGTCCACGCTGCTGATCGTCGCCATCGTCCTGTTCCTGATCTTCGGGGGTCTCGGGTTCGTCCTGCACCTGCTCTGGTGGGGTCTGGTGATCGCCGTCGTGATCGCCATCGTCTCCTTCGTGCTGAACCGTCGCTGATCCGGGCGCGCCACCACCGAGGGGTGGCGCCGGCTCCACCAGCAACGAACACCGCGCACGAAGACCGGCCCCGTTCGCAGCCCCGGCTGCGAACGGGGCCGTTGTCTGTCTCGCCTGCCCCCAGGACGGGACGGTTGACGCATCGGTACCTCGTGCTACACAGTACTGGTAGTCGGTGTCACGAGGTACCGACCCGGGTCAGTAACAGAGGAGGGCGTCACCCTGGACAACCTCACCGAGATGCTGAAGGGCGTGCTCGAGGGCTGCGTGCTGGAGCTGATCAGCCGCGGGGAGACCTACGGCTACGAGATCGCCTCGACGCTGCGCAGCCTGGGCTTCACCGACGTGGTGGAGGGCACCGTCTACACCATCCTGGTGCGGCTGGAGAAGAACGAGCTGGTCTCCAGCATCAGGAAGCCGTCGACGATGGGGCCGCCGCGCAAGTTCTACGCCCTGACCCCGGTCGGCCGGGCCGAGCTGGCCGGCTTCTGGGCGAAGTGGGAGTTCCTGTCACGCCGGATGAACGAGCTGAGGGAGCAGGCCGGTGAAGAACGTCCTGAAGAAGATCATGGGTGACAAGCGGGAGTGGCGGCGGATGGAGGCGCGGGTGGCGGCTCTGCCCCGCGACTACCGGATCGTCTACGGGGAGATCAAGAAGTACCTGTTCAAGTTCTCCGCCGGCAGCGGCATGGACACCGTGGCGATCCTGTACGACCTCGTCCCGCTGTTCGAGTCCGGCGCCGCCGACGGCCGGCGGGCCCTGGAGGTCACCGGCGAGGACGTCGCCGAGTTCTGCGACGAGCTGCTGCGAAGCGCCCGGACTTACACGGCCAAGTGGCACGAGGACCTGAACCGGGACGTGGCCCGCAAGCTGGGACGGGAGGACGAACGATGACCGACGTCGCCATCTCGGTGCGGGGCCTGAGGAAGTCCTTCGGCGACAGCCCCGTCCTGACCGGGGTGGACCTGACCGTGCGCCGGGGAGAGATCTTCGCGCTGCTCGGTTCCAACGGGGCGGGCAAGACCACGACGATCACGATCCTGGCCACCCTGATGCGACCGGACGGCGGCCGCGCGGAGGTCGGCGGCTACGACGTCCAGCGGCAGCCCGAGCGGGTGCGCGAGCAGATCGCGCTGACCGGGCAGTTCGCCGCCGTGGACGGCCTGCTCACCGGCCGGGAGAACCTGGTCCTGATCGGGCGGCTGCGGTCCGTGGCCGACCCGGCCCGGCAGGCCGCGGACCTGTTGGCGCAGTTCAGTCTTCAGGACGCGGCCGACAAGCGGGCCGCCACCTACTCCGGGGGCATGACGCGCCGGCTCGACATCGCCATGAGCCTGGTGGGCCACCCAGCCGTCATCTTCCTGGACGAACCCACCACCGGGCTCGACCCGGAGGGCCGGCTCGAGGTCTGGGCCACCATCAAACGGCTGGCCGGAGCGGGGACGACCATCCTGCTGACCACCCAGCACCTGGAGGAGGCCGAGCAGCTGGCCGACCGGATCGCCATCCTGCATCAGGGCCGGATCATCGCCGAGGGCACGCTGGAGGAGCTGAAGCGGCGGCTCCCGCCGGTGAAGGTGGAGTACGTGCCGAAGCAGCCGACCCTGGAGGAGATCTTCTTCGCCCTGGTCGGCGGCGCACCCGCGCAGGCTCAGTCGTGAGGCCGGCCATGAAACCGGCCATGAAACCGGTCCGGGACACCCTGACCCTGTTCGGGCGTTCCATGCGCCACGTGCTGCGCAGCCCGGACACGATCCTCACGGTGGCAGTGATGCCGATCGCCCTTCTGCTGCTGTTCGTCTACGTGCTGGGCGGGGCCATCCGGGCCGGCACCGGCAGCTACCTGAACTACCTGCTGCCAGGCATCCTGCTGATCGCCGTCGCCACCAGCATCTCCTACACGGCCGTGCGCATCTTCACCGACACCCAGCAGGGCATCATGGCCCGCCTGCACTCCCTGCCGGTGGCGCGTTCGTCGGTGCTGTGGGCGCAGGTGCTGACCTCGCTGGTCTCCACCGCGATCTCGCTGCTGGTCATCGTCCTGGTCGCCATCGCCATGGGTTTCCGCTCGGCGGCGCACCTGTCGGCCTGGCTGGCCGCGGCCGGCATCCTGGCCCTGTTCACCCTGGCCCTGACCTGGCTGGCAGTCATCCCCGGGCTGCGAGCGCAGTCCGTCGACGGCGCCTCGGCGTTCGCCTACCCGCTGATCTTCCTGCCGTTCATCAGCTCCGCCTTCGTGCCGACCGACACGATGCCGGGCCCGGTGCGCGCCTTCGCCGAGCATCAGCCGGTGACCGCGATCCTGCAGTCGCTGCGCGCCCTCTTCGAGGCTCAGCCGGTCGGCACCGACCTCTGGGTGGCCCTGGCCTGGTGCGTGGGGATCGCAGTCGTCGGCTTCGTGGTCGCGGTCAGGACGTACCGCCGGGTTCCCTGACCGGGACCGTCGCAGCCCGTTCCCTGCCGAAGCAGCCGTTTCTGTCCCCCACCGGCCTGGACATCACCCGCGGCCGGCAGCCTCACTTGACCTCGCTCCTGATGACGAGCCTGAGCCCGACCGTCAACGGGATGGCCAACCAGATCACTCCGGTGACCCCGAGGTGGGCCCACTGCTGGTTGGTCAGGGCGCCGTCGAAGAGGGCGCCCTGCGCGTGGTCGAAGTCGACCCATGGCTGGAGGTCGCGGAACCAGCTCTGCGACGCGGCAAGCGGCAGAGCCAACGTGGGCAGCAGGAACTGGTAGACGAAGTAGGCGACCAGTGCTCCGGCCGAGCCTCGGATGAGCACTCCGAACGCGAACCCCACCAGCATGCTCAGCACGTCGGCGAGGGTGATGGTGAGCAGGTTCGCCAGGGCCAGGTCCCAGGTCGGGGTGACGCCGGCGATGGCGGAGCCGGCCACGGTGCCGAGGGCGGCGATGCCGAAGGTGAGCGGCACGGAGACGACGGCGATCGCCACGTTCGCGATCGCCTTGCCTGCGATGACGCGCCCGCGGCCGGGCACCAGGGTGAAGGTGGTCAGCCCGCTGCGCTGGCTCCACTCGCTGGTCACGGACAGGATCGCGATGATCGGGAGCACCAACGTCAGGGGGATGCCGATCGCCTCGACGAAGGAGTGGTAGGTCGGCTTCCGGTCAGCGGCGAAGGCGATGACGGCGGCCGACGCGAGCACCGCCAGGATCCCGATGGCGGCGACCAGCCAGCGGCCGGAGCGGGTGTCGAGCATCTTGCGGGTCTCGGTGGTGACGATGCGCCTCAGCGGGATGGTGGGCTGAGTGCGCCGTGTCCCGGCCGGGCGGGCGGGCGCGGGGGGCCGCTCGATGATGGTCATGCCGCACGAGGGTCCCGGGTGAGCGGAGCAGGTCCGGCTTGGCGCCATGGGCCACGATCCGGCCCCTACCGATCACCACGAGGTCATCGGCGATCACCTCGATCTCGTGGAGCAGGTGGGAGGAGAGCAGCACGGTGCCCCCGCGGTCGGCGTAGTCGCGCAGCAGGTCGCGCATCCAGCGGATGCCGGCCGGGTCGAGGCCGTTGGCAGGCTCGTCGAGGATCAGGACCTCGGGGTCACCGATCAGCGCGGTCGCGATGCCGAGGCGTTGCCGCATGCCGAGGGAGTAGTCGCGGACTCGTCGCGAGGCCTCGGCCGGCGTCAGGCTGACCAGGTCCAGCATCTGCCCGACGCGACCACGCGGCAGACCCATGAACCGCTGCGCGATCGTCAGCGTCTCACGGCCGGTACGACCCCCGTGCTGGGCAGAGGCGTCCAGGAGGACGCCGACCTCCCGTCCGGGGTTGGGCAGGTCCAGGTAACGGCGCCCCGAGACCCGGGCCACCCCCGACGTGGCCCGGGTCAGACC
This sequence comes from uncultured Actinomycetota bacterium, assembly GCA_963821825.1. Lineage (GTDB taxonomy): Bacteria > Actinomycetota > Actinomycetes > Actinomycetales > Kineosporiaceae > CAWGFD01. Next base: position 1,739,567 of record CAWGFD010000002.1, on the reverse strand, counting down.
GACGATGATCCGCATGGTGGTGGACTTGCCGGCCCCGTTGGGGCCCAGGAAGCCGGTCACGCGCCCCGGCTGGGCCGAGAAGCTGACGTCGTCGACCGCGGTGAAGGAGCCGTAGGCCCGGGTGAGGGACTCGACCGTGATCACGGGAGGAGCTCCTGGCGGCCGCGCCACGCGTCGCCGCGGGCCATCACGTACTGGGCGAACACGTAGCGCCACGGGACGACGGCGATGATGGGGACGACCCAGAGGATCCTGCCGGTCTGGTCGAGGGTGGCGCCCTCGAGCTTGTTCTGCGACCACAGGGGCACGGCGATGACCCCGAGCCAGAGCAGTTTCCAGGCGACCTCGAACAACAGGACCGGAAGCATGCGGACCGGGTAGCGGATGCCCAGCAGAGCCAGCACCGACATCGCGACGAGCATGCACTGGACGGTGCCTTCAGCCAGCCCCCAGGTCCTGTGCTCGAAGAACAAGGGCCACTTGAACACTGCGATGCCGCCGGCCATGAGGAGGTACCCCGCGCGAAGGAGATTCACCTGCCACAAGGCGATTCGCGACGAGGCTCGTCCGTCCCGACTGATGGAACGGTTCGGCTGGGAGGAAGTGGTCAGTGGTCGTTCCTGGGTCTGCTTCATGGTGATCGCTCCTTGGTCGGTGTGGTTCCTCAACGGTGACCGCGGGGACGGTTCGGCACATCGGCCGCGGGGTCACGACGGCTCGCCGTAGGAGGGCTGGCGAGCCGTGCCGGTGTCGCCTTTCGTCGCGGCCGCGTAGACCTGGGTCGGTATCCGGCGTGGGCACCGGCCCGTAGGCTCGGGAGATGGCCCGATTACGCAGGTGGTGGGGCGACCTGGTCAGACCGGCCTCACCGTCCGCCGTCGGGGACCTGAGGCCGCCGACTGCGACCGGGCTGCTGGCGGGCCGCGACCGGCTGATCGACGTCGCCGTGTGCCTGCTCGCCGCCGCCCTCGGGGCGCTGTTCTTGAGCCCGGACCTGCACGGTCACGCCGTTCGGCTGCCGCCGTCCCGCGTCGTCGTCGACGTCACCTGCGGCCTGGTGGCTGCCTCGTCCCTGTGGTGGCGGCGCCCCCGGCCGGCCCGCGTGGCGCTGGCCTGCGTCCTGCTGGGCATGTTCTCGATCTCCGCCACTCCCGCAGGGTTCCTGGCGCTGTGCTCGCTGGCGGTGTACCGACCCGCCCGGTGGGCGTTGGCCCTGGTCGCGATCTGGGTTCCCTCGGTGCTGGTGTTCGCCCTGTACAGCCCCACCACCGACGCCGCCTCCGTGGTCCTGGTGACCACCCCGATGGCGCTCGCCGCGATCGGGTGGGGGATGTTCCTGCGCACACGACGACGGCTCCTGCTCACCCTGCAGGAGCGGGCCGAGCGCGCCGAGGCCGACCAGCGTCTGCACGAGGAGCGGGCGCGGATGGCCGAGCGCACCCGGATCGCCCGCGAGATGCACGACGTCCTGGCGCACCGGATCTCGTTGCTGGCCCTGCACGCCGGAGCCTTGGAGGTGCGGCCCGACCTGCCCCCGGCGAAGATCAGGGAGACCGCCGAGCTGCTGCGCTGCACCGCCCGTCAGGCGCTCGAGGAGCTGCGCGGCGTGATTGGAGTCCTGCGCGAGGAGCCGGGCACGGACGCCGCGACGCCGGCGCGGCCCCCGACCCTGTCCGACATCCGGCGTCTGGTCGAGGAGACCCGACAGGCCGGCGCGAACATCGACTTCGACATGCGGGTGGACCACGCGGACGCCGCACCGAGCGCGCTGGGACGTGACGCTTACCGCATCGTGCAGGAGGCGCTCACCAACATCGGCAAGCACGCCACCGGCACCGCGACACGGGTACGGGTCAGCGGTGCACCCGACGGCGGCCTGCACGTCAGCGTCCGCAACCGCCAGCCACTCCACGCCCCCGCCGGACCGGCGCTACCCGGGTCCGGGGCCGGCCTGCTCGGGTTGCAGGAACGAGTCGCCCTCGCCGGCGGCACCCTCGTGCACGGCCCGGACGGCTCGGGCGACTTCGTGGTGGACGCCGAGCTCCGATGGTGACCATCAGGGTGCTGCTGGTCGACGACGACGCCCTGGTGCGCGCGGGACTGCGGCTCATCCTGTCCTCGGCCGAGGACCTCGAGGTCGTCGGCGAGGCCGACGACGGCGCTCACGCCGTGGCCGCGGTCCGCCAGCACCGGCCCGACGTCGTCCTGATGGACATCCGCATGGCTCAGATGGACGGCATCACCGCGACCGCCGCGCTGCGCCGACTCGACGTACCACCCCAGGTGATCGTGCTGACCACGTTCCAGGCCGACGAACAGGTCATGAGCGCACTACGCGCCGGCGCAAGCGGATTCCTGGTCAAGGACACCCCACCCGCCGACATCATCAACGCCATACGCCTCGTCGCCTCCGGCGACGCCATCATCTCCCCGTCGGTCACCCGCACTCTGCTGTCCCACTTCGGGGACGGCCAGGCATCCGAGCGTCGTCGCGCCGCGGCCCGGCGTCTGGCCACGCTCACCGACCGGGAGCGCGAGGTGGCGGCCGCGGTCGGGGCCGGCGCCTCCAACGCGGAGGTGGCCGCCGCCCTGTTCCTGAGCGAGGCGACGGTCAAGGCCCACGTCTCGCGCCTGTTCAGCAAGCTCGAGGTCGTCAACCGGGTACAGATCGCCATCGTCGTGCACGACGCCGACCCGTCCTGACAGCGCCCCCGGTGCGGCGGGCGGAGACGATCCCCAGGCGGGAGAACGCCAGGAGCGAGACCGCGACCAGCACGAGGACGATCACCGCCATCGGCACGGCCGTCCGCTCACCGCCAAGGCCGGCGATGGGCGCCACGCACCCAGCGGCGCACCACTGCAGGAAGCCGAGGACTGCGGACCCGGTGCCTGGGTGATCAGGCACCTGCGCCGAGGCCAGCGCCCCCGCGTTCGGCCCGACCAGCCCCTGAGCGGTCATCAGCACGAAGAAGCCGATCAGGGCGATCGGCAGCGGCATGCCGAACCAGACGGCGCCGATCAGCAGCAGGGTTCCCGCTGCCGCCGTTGCGAGCAGGCCCGCCAGGATCACCAGCTGCGTCGGCACTCGACCCGCGAGCCGCGCGGCGATGAGCGTCGCGATGGCCAACCCCACGGCGTTGGCGGCGAAGTCGATCGAATAGGTCATCGGTGACAGCCCGTTCATCGACTGCAGGACGAACGCGGACGTCGCGACGTAGGCGAACGTGACGCCCATGGACAGGGCCATCACGATCAGGTAGCCGACGAAGCCACGCGAGCGCAGCACCTGGCCGGCAGCGGCTCGCAGGTGCTCCAGCCCGCCGCCCTTGCGGTCCTCGCCCCGGAGGGACTCCGGGACCGAGACCGCGATCGTGACGAGCATGAGGAGCGCCCAGGCCGCGAGCAGCCAGAACGAGAGGCGCCAGTCGGCGAACTGCATGATCAAGCCACCGGCCAAGGGACCCACGATCGGGGCGATGCCGGCGATCCCCTGGATGAGGTTGAGCGCCTGGACGAGCCGGGTCGAGGAAGCAGAATCGAGCACGATCGAGCGACCGATGACCATGGCCCAGCCCCCGCTGAAGCCCTGCACGAAGCGCGCGACCATCATGACCGCGAGGTTGGGACTGAGCGCGCACACCAGGGAGGCCAGCAGCATCACCAGCACCGCCGCCAGCAGCGGCCGGCGCCGGCCACGTTGGTCCGAGACGGGACCCCCGGCCAGCTGGCCCAGGGCCATGCCGACGAAGTAGGTCGTCAGCGTCAGCTGCACGCCGGTAGCGCCGGCGTGCAGGTCCCGGCCCACGGCCGGGAAGCCCGGCACGTACATGTCAGTCGCCAGCGGCGCGATCATCGTCAGAAGGACGACGTTGACGACCACGGCATTGGTCAGTCGGGCCCGTCCTGACGAACGCTCCGGCCGTGACGGGTCATGCCTGAGCAGACTGCTTCGAGTCATCGACGCTCAGGCTTGGTACTCGTCGTCGGTCACGTGGTCGAGCCACGTCACCACCTGGCCGTTCTCGTCGGCCTCGTGCATGGCGAGGTGGGCCATGTAGCGGTCGGGAGTGGCACCGTGCCAGTGCTCCTCGCCGGGCTCTATGTAGACGACGTCCCCGGGGCGAATCTCCTGGACGCCGCCGTTGCGGGTGGCGACCAGGCCGATGCCGTCGGTGACGTAGAGCGTCTGGCCCTTGGGGTGGCGGTGCCACGCCGTGCGGGCGCCGGGCGCGAACCGGACGTGGGCGCAGCCGATGGCGGAGTGCTCGTCAGGGCTGCGGACGCTGTCGATCAGGACCGATCCGGTGAACCAGTCCGTAGGGCCGGGGGCGGTCTGCCCGCCGCTCTTGGTGAACCTCATGCTGACACCTCGCTGAGCTCGCTGACCTTGACCAGTGCCTTGATGGCGCGCCGCTCGTGCATGGCGGCGTAGCCCTCGGCGATGTCCTCCAGGGCGACCGTCAGGTCGAAGACCGTGCCCGGGTTGATCTCGCCCCGCAGGACGGCCTCGACCAGCCGCGGCTGGTAGAACCGAGCCGGCGAGGGGCCGCCGCGCGTACCCACGTTGCGGAAGAACGGAACGTTCGCGTCGACAGTGGCGTCGTGCGGGATGCCGACGCGGCCGACGACCGCGCCGGCCTTCGCGATCGCGAACGCCGTGTCGGTGGCGTCCTTGCCCCCCACACACTCCATCACGGCGTCCGCGCCGTAGCCGTCAGTCAGCTCCTTGGCCGACAGCACGGCGCACAGACCGACCGCGCCGTCACCGACCACCGCGACCGCGTCACCGGGCTCGACCTCGGCGCTGACCGCTGCGTGGTAGCCGGTGGCCATGACGTCGGTCAGGGCAAGGAAGGAGGCCATCGTCTCGTCGCTGAAGTCCGAGCCCGGCACCGTGAACAAGGTGCCGTCAGCCTGCGGGACGCGGACGAACTCGGCCTGGCCGCCGTCGCCCTGGCCCCCCTGGCCGAAGACGCCGCCGTGGATGCAGGCGCTGGGGAAGCCGGCCTGGCAGTTCTCACAGGTGCCATCGCTCCAGGTGAACGGCGAGATGACGAAGTCGCCGATGCTCAGGTTCTTGACGTCGTCACCGAGCTCGTCGACCACGCCGATGAACTCGTGACCGACCGAGCCGTGTGGCAGGTCAGAGACCCCGCGGTAGAACCACAGGTCCGATCCGCAGACGCAGGCCAGGACGACGCGCACGATCGCGTCGGTCGGCTCCTTGATGCTCGGCTTCGGGCGCTCCTCGACCGAGATGGTGCCCTTGCCGTTGAAGATGGCTGTTCTCATCCGTGGTGTCCTCCTGTTGATGGCGTCACTCATCAGCGGACCCCGCTGTGCGGTCCGCTCTTTGCGCCGATGATTACTTGCTCTTGGCGCGCTTGAGCTCGTCGGCGAGCACGCGTGCCTCACCTGACAGCAGCTCCGTTCGGTCGGCGTCTCCTGCCTCGACCGCCCGCCAGTAGTCGATCTTGAGCTGGACATAGCGACGTCGCAGAGCGATGTGCTCCAGCTCCTGCGCCAACCGCTTCTCCTGCGCGGCGAGCAGCTCGATCTGCTCACCGGCCGCCGAGGGTCCGAGCCGCCCATTGGCCACGTAGGCCCGCATGTCACTGACGGACATGCCGGTCGCCGCCAGGCAGGCGACCCACATGATCTGGTCGAGGTCGTCATCGTCGTAGACCCGGTGCTTGCTGGTCTCGCCCCGCCCCACGGGCGCGATGACGCCGATCGACTCGTAGTAGCGCAGCGTGCTGGCCGGGAGGCCAGTCAGCGCTGCTGCCTCCTTGATCGTGTACGGGTGTCGGGCGGTCCCTGCTCTCACCCCCACCACTATGCGAACTTCGAGTACGTGAAGTAAAGGTCTGAGGTGCACCAGGTTCTTGTCCGCAGCCCTGGCGACAGCACAGCCACCCGCTGGCTTCCATCGTGACTGGTACCGCCGCGGCGTGCGCGCCCGACGTCCAGGACCCGGTAGTCGTCCAAGCCCGACAGAACCGACGTCGCATCGTCGTCCATGCTCGTGACCCTGTGGGTCACGCCTGGCCTGAGGCCATCAGCTTGTCGAGGCCACGAGCCGCACCTGGATCACGGCACCCCGCAAAGGTACCCAGAGCCCCGCAGGCTCTGACCCTGCGGTCTTATCGGTGGAGCTGAGGGGATTCGAACCCCTGACCCCCTCCATGCCATGGAGGTGCGCTACCAGCTGCGCTACAGCCCCGCACCTTCCGACCAGGCTGCAAGCAGCCCCCGGAAGGCTCAAAGAGCATACCGCGGGGAGGGGGGCCGCCTCCAAATCGGGGTCGGGGGGGCGCCCCGGCGCACCAGTCCGGCAGGTCAGGCCCGCAGGTCGCGCGACCGGAAGGCCAGCGCGCCGGCCCCGACCGCGACCAGCGCGACCAGGGCCAGGACGAGCACCTCCCAGAGGCCCCAGCCCGACGACAGCGGGTCGTTGCCCAGGTACCAGCGCCACGGGCTGAGCGGGCGCAGGTGCGCCGCCCAGGCCGCGGACGGCGCCAGGCCGTAGACCAGGTAGGAGACGAACGCGTAGCCGGCCACCGCGGCCGCACCGACCGCGCGCCGGCCAGCGGCCGTGGCGACCGCCTGGGCGGCCAGGCCCAGGGCGAGGGTGAACAGGGTCATCTGGCCGCAGACGGCCAGGATGCGGTCGGCGCCCAGGTCGAGGCGGACGGCGCCGTCCAGGGCCAGCACCGGCACCGCGGTGGCGAGCCCGAGCAGCACGAGGGCGACGGCCAGCGCCGCCGCCTTCTGCACGTAGGCGGCGGCGCGCGGCAGCGGCTGGGCCAGCAGCAGGTCCAGGGTGTGCGCCTCCTCCTCCCCCGCGATCGTCGCGGCCCCCCGGGAGAGGGCGAACACCAGCAGCACGGCGGGCAGGAAGAAGGCGAACACCTGCGTGTTCAGGTACCCAACCGGCGAGGTCAGGTCGGAGCCGCCGAGCAGGCCCTGCGCCGAGGGCGGCAGGTTGGCGTAGATGGCGTTCAGCGAGTCATCGCCCCGGATCGAGGGGTAGACGGCCACGATCAGCACCATCAGCGCGGCGACGGCCAGCACCCAGACCAGCAGGCTGGTCCGCTGCAGCCGCAGCTCGCTGGCCAGCAGCCTCATCGCCTCACCCCCTCGGCCGGCGCCGCCGGCTCGGCGGCGAAGAAGGCGTCCTCCAGGTCGGCGTGGCTCAGGTCCAGCGCGCTGATCGTGAACCCGGCCAGGCACTTCAGCACCGGGTCGGCCGGGCCCTCGAGGGCGAAGGCGACGGTGTCGGCGTGCACCCTCACCTGGGAGACCCCGGGCACGGCCTGCAGCGCCTGGGCCAGGGTGGCGGTCTGGCCGGGGTCGGCGGGCCGGGCCCGGCCGCGGCGGCGAGCCCGGTCGCGGATCGCGGCCATCGTGTCGAAGGCGGCCAGCCGGCCCTCCCGCAGCAGCGCGACGGTGGAGGTGATGTCCTCAACCTCGCTCATCACGTGGCTGGACAGCAGCACGGTCGCGCCACCGGCCGCCACCTCGCGGACCATGGTGGCGAACTCCCGCTGCAGCAGCGGGTCCAGCCCGCTGGTCGGCTCGTCCAGCACCAGCAGGTCGGCCTGGGGCAGGAAGGCGAGCACCAGCCCGACCTTCTGCTTGTTCCCCTTGGACAGGTCCTGCACCCGGCGGGAGAGGTCCAGCCCGAGCCGCTCGGCGATCGCCGGCGCCCGGGCGAGGTCCTGGCCGGAGCGGGTGAAGGCGTACCGGCGCACCACCTGGTGCCCGGTCAGCCGCGGCGGCAGCACCAGCTCACCGGGCAGGTAGCTGCACCGGGCCCGGACCTGGACGCAGTCCCGGACGCTGTCCATCCCCAGCACCCGCAGGGAACCGCTGGTCGGCCGGACGAAGTCCAGCAGGGTGCGCATGAAGGTGGTCTTGCCGGCGCCGTTCGCCCCGACCAGGCCCAGCACCTGGCCGGCCTCGACCTGAAGGTCGAGGTCGACGATGCCCCGGTGCCGCCGGTAGGACTTGGTCAGCGACCGGGCCTGGATCACCAGGTGACCGTCAGCCACGTGATCAACCCTAGGCGCGCGGGCGCCCCGGTCCAAGAGCCGGCGTCAAGAGCCGGCGTCAAGAGCCGGCGTCAAGAGTCCGACGCCGAGAGCCCGAGGCCGACAGCCCGAGGGCAAGAGCCCGAGGGCAAAGTGCCGAGGGTCAGGCCGGCCCCAGCCCGTAGGCGGCCAGTCGCCAGGTGATCGCCCGGCCGGCGACCAGCCGGCACCACTGGGCGTTGCCGGGCGCGGCCAGCAGGTCCCACTGCCCGGGCGGCAGGCCGAGCAGGGTCAGCACGGTGCCGCGGATGCACCCACCGTGCGCGGTGACCACCAGCGTCGACCCGTCGGGGGCGGCGTCCGCGTGCTCCTGGACGGCGGCCGCGCCCCTGGCCCCGACCTCGCTGCGGCGTTCGCCGCCGCCGACCCGGACGTCCTCGCCCTCGGCCCAGGCCCGCAGCTGGTCGCCCATGCCCTGCTCGACGATCTGGGCGCGGGTCAGGCCCTCCCAGGATCCGGCGTCCACCTCGCGCAGCCGCTTGTCCGCGACCTGCTCCACCCCCAGCCGACCGGCCAGCACCTGGCCGGTGTCCCAGGCCCGGCGCAGGTCGGAGGCGACCATCACCACCGGCGTCCCGGTCAGCTCGGCGGCCAGCACGTCCGCCGAGGCCTGCGCCTGGGCCCGGCCGACGTCGTCCAGGTCGATGTCGATCTGGCCCTGCCAGCGGCCGGCGGCATTGTGGCCGGTCCGGCCGTGCCGGAGCAGGATGATCCGGGTGGCTCCGCCCCGGTCGCTCACGCCGGGGTCGTCCCGTCGGGCTCAGCGGCCCGGCGCCGGACCTGCTCGGGCAGCTCGATCACCGGGCAGTCCCGCCAGAGCCGTTCCAGGGAGTAGAACTCCCGTTCCTCGGCGTGCTGGACGTGCACGACGATGTCGTTGAAGTCCAGCAGCACCCAGCGGCCCTCTCGCTCCCCCTCCCGGCGCACCGGGCGGGCGCCGACGGCGAGCAGCTTCTCCTCCACCGCGTCCACGATGGCCCGGACCTGCCGGTCGTTGGGCGCGGAGGCCAGCACGAACGCGTCGGTGATCGCCAGCTTGTCGCTGACGTCCAGCGCGACGATGTCCACCGCGAGCTTGTCCGCCGCGGCCAGCGCGGCCTCGGTCACCAGCTCGACGGCTCGATCGGATGCAGTCACGACCCTCAGCCTCTCACGCTGGGCGCCGGGCACCCGGCCACGCTCACCCCGGTGACCGGTCGGCCGCTCACGGCACGAGCAGGTGCACCAGCAGGGCCAGGACGGCGATCAGGGCCAGCGCACCGGCCAGCCAGGTCACCGTGCCCGGTCGACGTCCTCGTGGCCGGCTGCGGTCCGCAGCCGCAGCGGAGGCACCGGGCCGCCGGGCCGGCAGCTCCGCGGGCGGGTCGGGCAGTGTGGACATCGGGGTGATGCCGCCGGGCAGGGTGATCCGCGGGTTGGTGCGGGCCCCGGCCGACCTCGGGCCGGCGCGCCCCTCCCCCGGTGCGCTCACCGCAGCCGGCTCCGCCTCATGAGTCGCCCTCCCCCGAGGGCCGCGGGGCCGCGACGTCGGCCCCCAGCTCGGCGTGCGGGCCCGGGCCGCGGTAGAGCTCGTACTTGGCGATGTACTGCACGACACCGTCGGGCACCAGGTACCAGACCGGTTCGCCCTTGGCCACCCGCGCCCGGCAGTCGGTCGAGGAGATGGCCAGCGCCGGCACCTCCAGCAGACTGACCCGCTGCTCGGGCAGGCCACCGCGCTGCAGGGTGTGCCCGGGCCGGGTGACCCCGATGAAGTGCGCCAGCCGGAACAGGTCCTCGGAGTCCTTCCAGGTGAGGATCTGGGCCAGCGCGTCCGCACCAGTGATGAAGAACAGCTCGGAGTCCGGGTGCCTACCGGCCAGGTCGCGCAGGGTGTCGATGGTGAAGGTCGGGCCCGGCCGGTCCAGGTCGACCCGGGAGACGGTGAACCGGGGGTTGGCCGCGGTGGCCACCACCGTCATCAGGTACCGGTGCTCGGCCGCGGTCACCTCCCGCTCGGACTTCTGCCACGGCGTGCCGGTCGGCACGAACACGACCTCGTCGAGGTCGAACACGGCCGCGACCTCGCTGGCCGCGACCAGGTGACCGTGGTGGATGGGGTCGAAGGTGCCGCCCATCACCCCCAGCCGGCGCGCTGCGCTGGACACGCCCAGGTCAGTGCCGGTGGCTGAAGTTGCGGAAGGTCCAGGTGATCCCGAGCAGGATCATGAACAGCAGGAAGGTGAGGAGCGCGATACCCAGCGCCGGGATCGGCAGCGTGTTCGGCGCGGTGATCGTGTTCTGGTTCTCCGCCAGCAGAGCGAGCATCGACTTCTGTCCTCTCCGTCAAGCCGCCGGTACCGGGCGGGCCGTGGGCGCGCCGCTACGCTGAGGGCGTCACGACGTCTGGTGCCCAGTCTCGCACAGGCCCATGCGGGCGAGGTCGAGGAGGAGAGCGCCACCTATGCAGGACGAGGTCAGCATCGCCGCCCCCGGGACGGCCGAGCGCCCCGAGCCGGCCGAGCTGCAGGTGCTGGCGGCCGGCGACCCCACGCTCAGCGTGGTGGTCCCCATGTTCGACGAGGAGGCCGTGCTCGGCCTGTTCGTGCAGCGGCTGCGCCCCGTGCTGGACGGGCTGGACGTGAGTTACGAGGTGGTCGCCGTGGACGACGGCTCCCGGGACGCCACCCCCGTCCTGCTGGAACGGCACCGGCGGCAGTGGCCCGAGCTGCGGGTGGTCCGGCTGCGCGCCAACTCCGGCCACCAGGCCGCGCTGTCCGCCGGGCTGGCCCGGGCCCGTGGGGCGTGGGTGGCCACCCTGGACGCCGACCTGCAGGACCCGCCGGAGACCCTGGAGGCGATGCTCGCCGCCGCCCGCCGGGGCGGGCCCGGCGGAAGCGCGGTGGACGTCGTGTACGGCGTCCGGGAGGACCGCACCAGCGACGGCGCCTTCAAGCGCTGGACGGCGCACGGCTACTACCGGCTGATCCGCCGTCTGGTCGGGGAGCAGGTGCCCGACCAGGCCGGGGACTTCCGGCTGATGAGCCGGGCCACGGTGGACGCGGTGAACTCCCTGCCCGTGCAGCACCGGGTGCTCCGGCTCGCCGTCCCGGCGCTGGCCTTCCCCTCCACCCAGGTCGGCTACCGCCGGGAGGAGCGCGCCGCGGGACGCACGCACTACAGCCTGGCCCGGATGGTCCGGCTCTCGGTGGACAGCCTGACCGGGTTCTCCACCGCACCGCTGCGCGCCGCCACCTGGTTCGGCCTCGGCGGGGCGCTGGTCACGATGGCCCTGCTCGCCTTCGCGCTGCTGGCCTTCCTGACCGGGCGGACCGTGCCGGGCTGGACGTCGACCTTCGTCGCGGTGGCCGCCGTCGGCGCGCTGCAGCTGCTGTGCCTGGGGATGCTCGGGGAGTACGTGGGCCGGTTGTACACCCTGGCCCAGAACCGGCCCGGCTACCACGTCGCCTACGACTCCCTGGACCGTCAGGACCGCCTGGACCGTCAGGACCGCCTGGACCGTCAGGACCGCCTGGACCGTCAGGGGGCGACGACGGGCCGGTCAGGCCGGTTTACGGGCCACGACCAGCAGTGAGACGCCGGGCAGCCGGCCCACCGGCAGCCGACGTTCGACCGCGACCACCGCGCCCAGCGCGGCGTTCAGCCAGCGCGGCGGGTCGTCCAGGTCGCTGCCGGCGGCGTTGCGCCGGCGCAGCCAGACCGCCGGGCGCAGCAGCACCATCCAGCTGCGCACCGCCGCGATCTCGAAGCCGGCCAGCTCCAGCAGCTCCAGGAGCTCCGGGCGGGTGTAGCGGCGCATGTGCGCGACCGCGACGTCGTGCGCGGACCACAGCCGGGGGTCGGCCGGGACGGCGACCAGGAAGGTGCCGCCCGGCCGCAGCACCCGCAGCACCTCGGTGGCCGCGGACTTGTCGTCCTCCACGTGCTCCAGCACGTCGTAGGCCACCACCAGGTCCAGCGAGGCGGTGACCAGCGGGATCCGGGTGGCGTCCCCGCGCAGCACCGGAACCCCGCGCTCGGCGCAGACCGCCGCGCCGTCCGCGCCGTACTCCAGCGCCGCCGCCCGCCACCCGTGGCGCTGCAGCACCCGGGTGTTGCCGCCGCCGGCCGCTCCCACGTCGAGCGCGTCCCCGGGCCGCACCCCGGACAGCTGACCGGCCAGCAGCCGGCGCCGCTCCCGGTACCACCAGTGCCGTTCCTCCACGGCCGCCAGCTTGCGGACCTCGGTGCCCTCCACCCCTCAGCCCCGCACGTGGCCGTCGCCGGACACGACCCACTTGGTGGAGGTCAGCTCGGCCAGCCCCATCGGCCCCCGGGCGTGCAGCTTCTGGGTGGAGATGCCGACCTCGGCGCCGAGCCCGAACTGGGCGCCGTCGGTGAACCGGGTGGAGGCGTTGACCGCGACCACGGCCGAGTCGACCTCGGCCACGAACCGGTCGGCCGCCCGCAGGTCGTCGGTGACGATGGCCTCGGTGTGCCCGGTTGACCAGGCCCGGATGTGGGCCAGCGCCTCGTCGAGGTCTTCGACCACCCGGACGGCCAGCTCCAGGCCGTGGTACTCGGTGGCCCAGTCCTGGTCGGTGGCCGGCTCGGCGGCCACCCCGACCTGCTCGGCAGCCGCCAGGGCCCGGGCGTCGAGGTGCAGCCGCACGCCCTGCCCGGCCAGGGCGGGCAGCGCGGCGGCCAGGAACGGCTGCGCGACGTCGGTGTGCACCAGCACGGTCTCCGCGGCGTTGCAGACGCTGGGCCGCTGCACCTTGGCGTTCAAGGTGATGGCCAGCGCGTCGGCCAGGTCGGCGGCCGCGTCGACGTAGACGTGGCAGTTGCCCGAGCCGGTCTCGATCACCGGCACCGAGGAGCCCTCCACCACCGACCGGATCAGCCCGGCGCCGCCGCGCGGCACCAGCACGTCCACCAGGCCGCGGGCCCGCATCAGCACCGCGGCGCCCTCGCGCCCCCAGGGGTCGATGGTGGACACCGCGTCGGCCGGCAGCCCGGCCTGCTCCAGCGCCTGCCGGATCACCTCGACGAGCACCTGATTGGTGGCCCGGGCGGCCGAGCCGCCGCGCAGCACCGCCGCGTTGCCGCTCTTGAGGGCCAGCACGGCGGCGTCGACGGTCACGTTCGGCCGGGCCTCGTAGATCATCCCGACCACACCCATCGGCACCCGGATCTGTCGCAGCCGCAGGCCGTTGGCCAGGGTCGAGCCGCGGACCACCTCACCGACCGGGTCGGGCAGCGCGGCGACGTCCCGGACGGCATCCCCGATCGCCTCGACCCGGGCGGCGTCCAGCCGGAGCCGGTCCAACAGGGAGACGCTCAGCCCGTCCTGCTCACCGCGCCGCAGGTCCTGGGCGTTGGCCTCGACGATCGGGCCGACGTGGTCGGCCAAGGCCTGGGCCACCGCGACCAGCGCGGCGTCCTTGGTCGCCCGGGAGGCCAGGGCCAGGGCGCGGGAGGCCTCACGGGCCCGGCGGCAGACCGCCAGCACCGGCTCGCGGACGTCCTGCGGGCTCTGCCCCCCGGCCGGGTCGTTCCGCGCGGGCGCGCCGGGGTCGCTGGTCTGCAGCACGGTCATGGCGCAAGCCTAGGTCAGCCGAGGCACCGCCTGGCCGATCCGGCGGGAAAGACCGGCCCCGGGTGGGCAGCGGTCGGGTCAGGGCTCCATCGGCAGGATCTCGCCGAGGGCATGCACCCGCGGCGTGGGCGGCGGGTTGTCCCAGCGGCGGCGGGCCGTCTCCCGCTCGAGCACCTCAACCCCCAGCACCGTCCAGTCGGGCAGCGCGCTGGACTCCATGTGGTCCCGCCACAGCCGCAGCGCCTGGGCGACCGCGACCTCGACGTCGTGGCACTCGTCCCAGTAGCGCACGTCGGCCCGGTCGGCGTCGTAGTGCGCGCTGACCAGGAAGGGACGCTCCGAGGCCAGCCGCTCCAGGGCATGCCGGACCAGGACCGGATCGGTTGGCGCGCCACCCACGGTCACGGTGACGAACCACAGATCGGGTTCCCGGCTCACATCTCCCCCAGGGGCACTGGCGTGGGCGGGCATGCCGCACAACTGAAACTGAATCGGAGCCTGATCGGCGCAGCCCGTGCTCACCTCACCAGTGGAACAGGTCGGCGGCCCCGGCGTCTGCCGATCAGTCAGAAAGCCCTCCGGCAGGCTCGACGCCGGACCAGCCCACTGACGCTCTTACTGATAGTGACGGTTGGTTAGGCTCTCCGCCACCGGACGCAGGGGTCGGCCCGGCCGTCCGCTCAGGGCCGCAGCACCACCAGGTCGTCGCGGTGCACGACCTCCCGCTCGTACTCCGCGCCCAGCTCACGGGCCAGCTCCCGGGTCGAGCGGCCGAGCAGCGGCGGCAGCTCCTCGGCGTCGAAAGCGACCAGGCCGCGGGCGACCAGCGCGCCGTCGGGGCCGACCAGGTCGACCGGGTCGCCGGCGCTGAACGCGCCCTGGACCTCGGTGATCCCGGCCGGCAGCAACGACTTGCCGCGCTCCAGGACGGCGCTCACCGCGCCCGCGTCCAGCACCAGCCGGCCCTCGGCGCGGGCGGCGTGCGCCAGCCACAGCCGGCGGCCACCGGCCCGCCGTCGGGCGGTCGCGAACCAGGTCCCGACGTCGTGGCCGGCCAGCGCGGCGGCGGCGTTGCCGGCCGAGGTGAGCATGGTCGGGATGCCGGCCGAGTGCGCGATCCGGGCGGCGTCCACCTTGGTCACCATCCCGCCGGTGCCGACCGCGCTGCCGACGCTGCCGATCTCGACCCCGGCCAGGTCGTGCGGCGAGGCGACCTCGGGCACCCGCCGGGCCCCGGGCCGGCTCGGCGGGCCGTCGTAGAGCGCGTCGACGTCGGAGAGCAGGACCAGGGCGTCGGCCTGCACCAGGTGGGCGACCAGTGCCGCCAGCCGGTCGTTGTCGCCGAACCGGATCTCGTGGGTGGCCACCGTGTCGTTCTCGTTGACCACCGGCACCACACCCAGCCGCAGCAGCCGGTACAGCGTTCGCCGCGCGTTGGTGTAGTTGATCCGCCGGACCACGTCGTCGGCGGTCAGCAGTACCTGCCCGACGGTCAGCCCCTGCCGGGCGAAGGCCTCGGTGTAGCGGCTCATCAGCAGGCCCTGGCCGACGCTGGCCGCCGCCTGCTGGGTGGCCAGGTCGCGGGGCCGGCGGGGCAGCCCGAGCGGGGTCAGGCCGGCGGCGATCGCCCCGGAGGAGACCAGGACGACCTCCCGGCCCTCCAGCCGGCGACGGGCCAGGGTCTCCACCAGGGCGCCGAGCCGGTCGACGTCCAGGTCCCCGCCGTCGGTCAGGGAGGAGGAGCCGACCTTGACCACGATCCGCCCGGCGGCCGGCAGCAGGTCGCGGCCCAGCACCGGACCACGGGGGTTCATGACGGGTCGGATCCCTCCTGAGCCGGCGGCCCGGCCTCGCCCGCCCGGTCGTCCAGGTGGTCGTCCAGGTGGTCGTCCAGGTGGTCGTCCGGGTGGTCGTCCGGGTGGTCGTCCGGGTGCGTCGTCCGGCGCCGTCCAGACCCCGGCCCGCCGCTCGGTGTCCAGCTCGGCCCGGGCCTCCCGGCGGGCGACCCGCCGGTCCTCGTAGACCTCCCGGCGCTCGGCCCGGGTCGCCCGGCCGACGTCCTCCAGCCGCTGGTCACCCCCACGCGGCCCGGACATCACGCCCGGACCGGCGATCAGGGTGGGCTCCCAGTCGAAGACCACCGCGTCCTCACCGCCGATCACCACCTCGGCGCCGGCCACCGCGCCGGCCTTGAGCAGCGACTCCTCCACCCCGAGCCGGGCCAGCCGGTCGGCGAGGTAGCCCACCGCCTCGTCGTTGGTGAAGTCGGTCTGCCGGACCCAGCGCTCGGGCTTGGCCCCGCGAACCCGGTACCGCACCCCCTCACCGGCCGGCTCGACCTGCACGGTGAACTCGGCCTGGTCGACGGCGCGGGGCCGGATCACCACCCGCTCGGCCGGTGCCTGCGGCAGCTCGGCGCGGGCCTCGGCGACCAGCCGGGCCATCGCGAAGGACAGCTCGCGCAGCCCGTCCCGGCTGACCGAGGACGCCTCCAGCACCTCGTAGCCGCGGGCCTGAAGGTCCGGACGGACCAGGTCGGCCAGCTCGCGTGCCTCGGGCACGTCCACCTTGTGCAGCAGCACCAGCCGGGGCCGCTCCAGCAGCGCCCGGCCGCTCTCCACCGGGTAGGCAGCCAGCTCGGCCTCGATCACCTCCAGGTCGGACAGCGGGTCCCGGCCGGGCTCCAGGGTGGCGCAGTCCAGCACGTGCACCAGGGCCAGGCAGCGCTCGACGTGACGCAGGAACTCCAGGCCCAGACCGCGGCCCTGGCTGGCGCCCTCGATCAGCCCGGGGACGTCGGCGATCGTGTAGCGCACGTCGCCGGCCTCGACCACGCCGAGGTTGGGTACCAGGGTGGTGAACGGGTAGTCGGCGATCTTGGGCCGGGCGGCGGACAGCGCAGCGATCAGGCTGGACTTGCCGGCGCTGGGGTAGCCGACCAACGCGACGTCGGCGACGGTCTTCAGCTCCAGGACGACGTCGAGGGCGTCGCCGGGCTCGCCGAGCAGCGCGAACCCCGGCGCCTTGCGCTTGGTCGAGGCCAGGGCGGCGTTGCCCAGACCGCCGTGGCCGCCGGCGGCCACGACGTACCGGGTGCCGGCGCCGACCAGGTCGGCCAGCACCTGCCCGGTCTCGTCCTTGACCACCGTGCCGTCCGGCACCGGCAGCTCCAGATCCTCCCCGGCCGCACCGCTGCGGTTGCCGCCCTGCCCGGGCTTGCCCGAGGTCGCACGCCGGTGCGGGGCCCGGTGGTAGTCCAGCAGGGTGGACGTCTGCTGGTCCACGACCAGCACGACGTCACCGCCGCGGCCGCCGTTGCCGCCGTCCGGACCGCCCAGGGGCTTGAACTTCTCCCGGTGGATCGAGGCACAGCCGTGCCCACCGTTGCCTGCTGCCACATGCAGGACGACGCGGTCGACGAAAGTCGTCACCGCTCCTCCTTCGCTCCCCCGGTTCCCCGGGATGGTGCGGACTGGTCCGCACCGCTGTCGACGCGACGAAGGGCGGCCCGGTCACCCGGCCCGCCCTTCGATGCTTGAGTGCCCTGGTTAGGGCCGTGTGCTGGGGTCGAGCCTCACTCGCCCGCCGGCACGATGTTCACGACCTTGCGACCGCGCTTGCTGCCGAACTCCACCGCGCCCGCGGCGAGCGCGAACAGGGTGTCGTCGCCACCGCGCCCGACGTTGTCGCCGGGGTGGAAGTGGGTGCCCCGCTGCCGCACGATGATCTCGCCGGCGTTGACCGCCTGCCCGCCGAACCGCTTGACGCCCAGCCGCTGGGCGTTGGAGTCGCGCCCGTTGCGCGAGCTGCTGGCGCCCTTCTTGTGTGCCATGACCGTTCCCTCTCGTCGCTGCCCCGGGGTGGTGCCGCCGGGTGCCGGTGCGTGGCCCGCGCCACGCTCCGGATCACTTCTCGATGCTGGTGACCTTGATCCGGGTGAGCTTGGACCGGTGTCCCTGGCGCTTGCGGTAGCCGGACTTGTTCTTGAACTTCATGATCCGGATCTTCGGCCCCTTGGCGTCGGAAAGGATCTCGGCGGTCACGCTCACCGACGACAGCGCGCCGGTGTTGCTGGTCACGGCCTCACCGTCGACGAGCAGGAGCGGACGAAGCTGAACGGTGCTCCCGGCGTCACCGGCGAGACGGTCGACGGTGATGACGTCACCGACACTGACCTTCTCCTGACGGCCGCCGGCGCGGACGATCGCGTACACGTTCTACTCGCTCTCTGTTCGATCCAGCTCGGGTCGTCGGCTGCCACGCCCTGGCGGCTGCCCGGGGGCGCTCGACAACAGGCGCCTCGGAAGACGCACCGGGTGTCAAGATTACGGACGCCGGGTGCGCCGGGTCAAACCGGGTTGGCCGCCGACTCCTGCTGCCCGACGTCGACCGGCTGGTCGGCGTCCGGCTGGGCGACGTCGACCGGCTGGTCGGCGTCCGGTTGGTCGGCGTCCGACTGCTCGGCGTCCGGCTGCTCGGCGTCCTGCGCCCCGGCGGCCGGGGTCCCGGCCAGGTGCGCCGGCGGCGGCGGCATCGGGGGCCGCCCCTGCGGGCGGGCAGGCGCCGGCGAGGGCCGGGAGCTGCTCGAGCCACCGCCCTTGCGGGAGCCGTTGGAACGGGGCTGCTCGGCGGGTCGGCCCTTCTCCACCGGCTCCTCGTGCACGATGATCCCGCGGCCCTGGCAGTGCTCACAGGTCTCGCTGAACACCTCGACCAGGCCCTGCCCGACCCGCTTGCGGGTCATCTGGACCAGGCCGAGGGAGGTGACCTCGGCGACCTGGTGCTTGGTCCGGTCCCGACCCAGGCACTCGATCAGCCGGCGCAGGACCAGGTCACGGTTGGACTCCAGGACCATGTCGATGAAGTCGACGACGATGATCCCGCCGATGTCACGCAGCCGCAGCTGCCGGACGATCTCCTCGGCCGCCTCGAGGTTGTTCTTGGTGACCGTCTCCTCCAGGTTGCCGCCGGCACCGGTGAACTTGCCGGTGTTGACGTCGACCACGGTCATCGCCTCGGTCCGGTCGATCACCAGCGAGCCGCCGGAGGGCAGCCACACCTTGCGGTCCATCGCCTTGGCCAGCTGCTCATCGATGCGGTGCGCGGCGAACACGTCGACGTCGGAGTCCCAGCGCTGCATCCGCTCGGCCAGGTCGGGGGCGATCTGACCGATGTAGCCCTGGAGGGTCGCCCAGGCCTCGTCGCCGGAGACGACGAGGGAGGCGAAGTCCTCGTTGAAGACGTCCCGCACCACCCTGATCGCCAGGTCCGGCTCGCCGTGCAGCAGGTTCGGAGCGCTCACCGCCCCGGCCTTGCGCTGGATGTCCGCCCACTGCTGGGTGAGCCGCTCGACGTCGCGGGCCAGCTCCTCCTCGCTGGCGCCCTCGGCGGCGGTCCGGACGATCACGCCCGCGCTCTCCGGCACCACCTGCCGCAGGATCTTCTTCAGCCGGTTGCGCTCGGTGTCGGGCAGCTTGCGGCTGATCCCGGTCATGCTCCCGCCGGGCACCAGCACCAGGTACCGCCCGGCCAGGGACACCTGGCTGGTCAGCCGCGCCCCCTTGTGCCCGATCGGGTCCTTGGTGACCTGCACCAGGACCGACTCCCCGGACTTCAGGGCGTGCTCGATCCGCTTGGGCTGGCCGTCCAGACCGGCGGCGTCCCAGTTCACCTCACCGGCGTACAGCACGGCGTTGCGTCCCTTGCCGATGTCGACGAACGCGGCCTCCATGCTGGGCAGCACGTTCTGCACCTTGCCCAGGTACACGTTGCCGACCATCGAGCTCTGGGTCTGCCGGGCCACGTAGTGCTCGACCAGCACGCCGTCCTCGAGCACCGCGATCTGGGTCCGGCCCTCGCTCTGGCGAACCACCATGCTGCGTTCGACGCTCTCCCGGCGGGCCAGGAACTCCGCCTCGGTGATCACCGGGCGGCGTCGGCCGGCGTCGCGGCCCTCCCGGCGGCGCTGCTTCTTGGCCTCCAGCCGGGTGGAGCCGCGCACGGCGGTCACGTCGTCGCTGGAGGTGCCGCGGCCCTCTCGGGAGCGGCCCCGCCCGCTGTCCTCGGCCGGCTCGCTGTCGGAGGAGCCGCGACGGCGGCGCCGACGACGGCGCCGGGACGAGGCGCCCGAGTCCTCCCCGGAGTCCTCCCCGGAGTCCTCCCCCGAACCATCCCCGGAGTCCTGCGCCGAGTCCGGTCCGCCGTCCTCGGCCTCGCCCGAGCTGCCGTCCGGCCTCGCCTGGGCACCCTGGTCGGCCGTGGGCCCGTCGGCCGCCTCCGGCGTGGTGACCTCGGAGACCGCCCGGCGCGAGCGGCGGCGGCTGCCGCGACCGGTCGCCGGCGCCTCGTCCTGCTTCTGGTCCTGCTTCTGGTCCTGCTTCTCGTCGTGCTGGTCGTCCTGCTTCTCGTCCTGCTGCTCGTCCTGACCGGTCGCCTCGGTGGTGTCCTCGTCCTCAGCGGCCTCGTCCCCACGCTCCTCGGCGGAACGGGAGCGACCCCGGCGACCGCGACCGCCGCGGCGACGGCGCCGCTTGCGACCGTCATCGCCGTCCTCGTCGGAGTCGGCGCCGTCCCCGGCGCTGTCAGCGGCATCGTCACCCGGAGTCTCCGGTGAGCCGTCGGCGCCGGGTCGCGGCGTCTCGGCCGCGTCCTCGGCGGGGCGGTCGGTGGCCGGCTTCGGGGGCTCGAACAGGTCGCGAAGCAGGTCCTCGGGGGTGGTGGCGGGACCGGGCGCGGCCGCCGCGGCGACATCCGTGGGCGCTCCGGTGTCAGTCGGCTGCGCGGGCAGGTCGGAGCTGGGGGCCTCCGGCGGGGGCGTCGTGCGGCCCCGGCCCGAGCGGCGGGTGCGGGGCGGCCTGACCGTCTCGGTCGGCTCGTCCTCGGTGGGCACATCGGCGGCCAGCGCGGCGGGGTGCACCTCGCCGGCAGCAGAACCCGCTTCGGGCGCGGCGGCGGAGCTGGTCACGGCGGACGGCGGCGAGGGCGGCAGGTCCTCCACCACGGGGGGCCCGGCCGGGCGGGAGGCGGCCCGACGGCGACGGGCCCGCGGCGCGGGCGGGGCCTGGAACACCAGGGACGTCGGCTGGGTCGCCTGCTCCTCCGGCGCAGGCGCCACCGGCTCGGCCGGCTGGCTCCCCGCGGCCGGCTCACTCTCCTGGGCCGGCTGAGCGTCCTGGACCGGCATGTCCTCTTCGGCCGGTTGAGCGTCCTGGGCCGGCTGGGCCTCCTCGACCGGCTGGGCCTCCTGGACCGGTTGGGCCTCCTCGACCGGTTGGGCCTCCTGGACCGGCTGGGCCTCCTCGACCGGCTGGGGCAGGATCAGGTCGGCCTCAGCCGAGGACTCGGCCGGCGCCGAGACGGCCTTGGTCGCCCGGCGGCGGGTGGCCTTCTTGACCGGCGCCGCAGCGGGCGGCTCAGGTTCGGCGGGCTCAGCAGCACCGGGCGCGGCCTCGGCAGCCGCGGCGTCGGCAGGCGCGGTCTCGGCCGGCGCGGCCTTCTTGGCCGCGGCTCGCTTGCGCGGGGCGCGCTTACGGGCCGGGGGCGCCGGCTGCTCCGTGGCCTCGGCCGTGGGCTCGGCGCTGGAGGTGGGTTCGGTGTCGTCCTGCACGGGTTCTCCCGTTCGGCTCCGGGTGCCGGTCCACACCGGTCCGGCACCGCGCGGAGCGGTCGTGTGCGCGCCCGGGTTCGAGAGCGCTGAAAGTCAGGGGCGCAGTCAGGGCTTCGCAGGGTGCGGGCAGCCCTAGCTGCCGACGGCCTCCCGGTCGGTGGCCAGTGGGTCAGCCACCGAACCATCCGACTCGTCCAACGGCCCTTGCGCCAGACGCGTCATCCGGGGGGATGACGGCGGCGCGAAGGACGCCACTGAACGAAGAGCAGCCAGGACGTCGTCGGGTCGCACGGACGGTGTGGTGTGCCGCACGACCAACTGGAGTATCGCACACAGGCCGACACCGGACGGGTCCGCCGAGCCGATTGGTGACTCCGCGCGTTGCTCCAGATGCGCAGCGACGTCCCCGCCGGCCTGGTCCGCTCCGCCGCCGGTCACCTCGGCCACCTCGAGACGGACCACCGCGGCGCGGGCGTCGAACCGGCGCGGCCCGTTCTTGGTCATCCGCTCGACCTCGACGGCCGAGGCGGCCAGGAAGGCGGCGACCGCGGCCCGGGCGGTCTGCGGCGCGCAACCCGGCAGCTCGATCCGCCACAGCGAGGCCTGCAGCCGGTCGGCGAGCGCCCCGGGGGCGGCCTCGACGACCTCGAGCACGACCAGCTCCGGCGGCAGCGCCGCGTCCAGCGCCTCGCGCAACCGAGCGACGTCGCAGCGACGGGTCACCGCGAGCTCGACGTACTCCGCCTCGCTGCCGGCCCCGGTGGAGGCCGCGTTGGCGTAGGAGATCTTCGGGTGCGGGCTGAACCCCGCGCTGTAGGCCATCGGCACCTCGGCCCGTCGCAGCGCCCGCTCCAGGGCGCGCTGGAAGTCGCGGTGGCTGGAGAAGCGCAGCCGTCCGCGTTTGGCGTAGCGCAGCCGCAGCCGCTGGACGGCCGGCGGCGGCGGCGGACCGTCAGGCATCCGGGCCAGGGTGTGCTCCTTCCGTCGGGCGGGGACGGGTCAGTCGGCCAGTACCGCGGTGCCCGAGGTCACCGTCAGCGGCAGCAGTGACCGCCCGGTCGGGCCTACCTGGATGTCGGTGCCCATCTGCGGGCAGACGCCGCAGTCGAAGCACGGCGTCCACCGGCAGTCCTCCACCTCGACCTCGGCCAGGGAGTCCTGCCAGTCGTCCCACAGCCACTCCTTGTCCAGCCCGGAGTCCAGGTGGTCCCAGGGCAGCACCTCGTCCACGCCCCGTTCCCGGGTGGTGAACCAGTCCACGTCCACCCCGGTGGGGGCCAGCGCCTGCTGCGCGCAGCGCATCCAGCGCTCGAAGCTGAAGTGCTCGCTCCAGCCGTCGAACCGGCCCCCGTCGGCCCACACCTGCTCGATGACCGCGCCCACCCGGCGGTCGCCGCGGGACAGCAGCCCCTCGACGATCCCGGGCTGCCCGTCGTGGTAGCGGAACCCGATCGCGCGGCCGAACTCCCGGTCGCTGCGGATCGCCTCGCGCAGCTTGCCGAGCCGGGCGTCCACCACCTCGTGCGGGGTCTGCCCGACCCACTGGAACGGGGTGTGCGGCTTGGGCACGAACCCGCCGATCGAGACGGTGCAGCGGATGTCGCGCCGGCCGGACACCTCGCGCCCGGTCCGGATCACCCGCTTGGCCAGCTCGGCGATCTGCAGCACGTCCTCGTCGGTCTCGGTGGGCAGCCCGCACATGAAGTACAGCTTCACCTGCCGCCACCCGTTGCCGTAGGCGGCCGCCACGGTCCGGACCAGGTCGTCCTCGGTGACCATCTTGTTGATCACCTTGCGGATCCGCTCGCTGCCGCCCTCGGGGGCGAAGGTCAGCCCGGAGCGGCGGCCGTTGCGGGACAGCTCGTTGGCCAGGTCGATGTTGAACGCGTCCACCCGCGTGCTGGGCAGCGACAGGCCGGTGTTGGTGCCCTCGTACCGGTCGGCGAGCTGCTTGGTCAGCGGGGCGATCTCGGAGTGGTCGGCGCTGGACAGGCTCAGCAGCCCGACCTCCTCGAAACCGGTCGCGGCCAGGCCCCTCTCGACCATCGCGCCGATGCCCTCGATCGAGCGCTCACGCACCGGCCGGGTGATCATGCCCGCCTGGCAGAACCGGCAGCCCCGGGTGCAGCCGCGGAAGATCTCCACGCTCATCCGCTCGTGCACGCTCTCGGCCAGCGGAACCAGCGGCTGCTTGGGGTAGGGCCAGGCGTCCAGGTCCATCACGGTGTGCTTGGCCACCCGGAACGGCACCCGGGGGTCGTTCGGCGCCACCCGCCGGATCCGCCCGTCCGGCAGGTAGTCCACGTCGTAGCAGGCGGGCACGTAGACCAGGCCCGTCTCGGCCAGCCGCAGCAGCAGCTCGCGCCGTCCGCCGGGCCGGCCCGCCGCCTTCCAGTCCCGCACGATGTCGGTGATCAGCAGCACCGCCTCCTCGCCGTCGCCGATCACGGCGGCGTCGACGAAGTCGGCGATCGGCTCGGGATTGAACGCGGCGTGCCCGCCGGCCAGCACCACCGGGTGGCTCTCGTCCCGGTCGACGGCGTGCAGCGGGATGCCACCGAGGTCCAGCGCGGTGAGCAGGTTGGTGTACCCGAGCTCGGTGGCGAAGGACACCCCCAGGACGTCGAAGGCCCGCACCGGGCGGTGCGCGTCGACGGTGAACTGGGGCACCCCGTGCTGGCGCATCAGCGCCTCGAGGTCCGGCCAGACGGCGTAGGTGCGCTCGGCCAGCGCGTCCGCCCGCTCGTTCAGCACCTCATAAAGGATCATGACGCCCTGGTTGGGCACCCCGACCTCGTAGGCGTCGGGGTACATCAGGGCCCAGCGCACGGTGCTCTCCCCGGCGCAGTCCCAGTCCTTGATCTGGCTGTTGAGCTCGCCACCGACGTACTGGATCGGTTTGCTCACCTGGTCGAGCAGCGGCTCGAGCTGGTCGAACACCGACTGGACGGGCATCGGGAACCTTCCGCGGGAGGACTGGGCTGATCCCAGGGTAAGTCCCCGGCCGGACAGTCCGCCGCGCACGCGCTGCGCGAGGGGATCAGGCCCCGGGGAACCAGATGCCGATCTCCCGCTCGGCCGACTCCGGGGAGTCCGATCCGTGCACGATGTTCTGCTGCACCTTCAGGCCCCAGTCCCGGCCCAGGTCGCCCCGGATGGTGCCGGGCGCCGCCGCGGTCGGGTCGGTGGCCCCGGCCAGGGCGCGGAACCCCTCGATCACCCGCTCCCCCTCCACGACGACGGCGGCCACCGGGCCGGAGGACATGAACTCCACCAGCGGCTCGTAGAACGGCTTGCCGACGTGCTCGGCGTAGTGCTGCTCGAGCAGCTCGCGGCCCACGGTGCGCAGGTCGAGCCGGGCCAGGGTGTACCCCTTGGCCTCCAGGCGGCGCAGCACCTCCCCGACCAGCCCGCGGCGCACCCCGTCGGGCTTGACCAGGACCAACGTGCGTTCGACGTCGCCCACGACGTCCCTCCTCGAGCTCGGGTGACCTGCGCTGGTGCCGACGGCCAAGAAACGGTCCGCCGGGAGCCGACAGCCTAGCCAGAGCGCTCAAGTCGGGGATCGGCGCGCCGATCCTCCTCCCGAGGCGCAGCCACGGCGCGGACGCCGTCCCGGCCGGGACGGCCCCTGGGCCCAGCGAGGAGGCGGAGTCGTGCAGGAGCAGCAGGTTCTGCCCACGGCGGTCCACCGGTGTGTGGCGGCCGTGGTCGAGGCCACCCACCGCACAGTGCTGCTCACCGCGGTGTCGGCCCCTCCCGAGGGCTCTCGACGACCTGAGCCGATGCCAGGTCCCCGCGAGGCCCTCGCCCCCACGCCGGGCAGCGGAGGGTGAGCGCGGCTTACCGGGCTCGGCCTGTCCGGCGGCTGCTCCGCTCGGCCGTCGTGGCGCTGCTGGCCGGCGCTACGAGCGCCGGCGTCTGGGGCGCTCCGGTGGTGGCCGCCGACGAACCGGCGCCGATCAGCTACGTGGTCCCGGACGGGTGGGCGCTCTCCGGCCGGATCCCGGTCACGGTGACGGTTCGGGCTCCCGATCATCCGGTCACGCACGTGATCATGGAGGGCGCGCTCGTCGGCCGGCTCGACCTCGGCGCCTGCGACCAGCCGGTGTGCACCTTCGAGCACGTCATCGAGACCGTCCCGGCGCAGGCGGACCCCTTCGCGTCCCCCATGACGCCGGACGGCAGCTACGACACCAAGATCTACGCCGTGGACGGCGCGGGCACGGTCGTGGCCGCCACGTGGTGGACCACCGTCATCAGGAACCCGAGCCCCCAGCTGGGCTGGCTCTCTGCCAATACCCCCCCGCCGGCGCGAGCGGACTGGAGCGTCAAGGTGCGGGCGGTGAACCCCGCCGACCCGCCGTTCGCGGTCGGGCTGCCGGTCGTCTCAGCTCCGGTCGAGATCCGCTACCGGGTCGTGGCCGAGAACGACCCTGACAACCAGGGGCGTACCCCCCACGTCGTCGCCGCGGACCAGGCGGCCCTGTACGGGGTCGGTCAGGAGCTGCCGATCAGCCTGGCCGGCCTGCTGCCCGGGACGTACGCGCTGCACCTGTGGCTGGTGGACGCGCAGGGCGCGACGAGCGGGTCGTGGGTCATCTACGTCACACGGCTTCCGGACACCGTTCCGGTCGGCGTCAGCCTGCTCGGTTCGGCCGAGGCCGACGGTCATCTGACGGCGAGCATCTCGGTCGGGGCCCTGGTCGAGGGTGAGCCCACCCCGGAGCGGGTCGCGGTGTCCGTCGACGGGGCCGCGAGCTACCAGGCGCTTCCGGCGATGCCCTTCCCCACCTCCGTCCGGGCCTACCCGCTGCAGCACCCCGCCCTGGTACCCCTTCAGAGCATCGCCTCGGACGGCCCCGGGGGCCTGGCTCGGACCCACCGTCTGACGTTGCAGCTGCTGGACGCCCAGCAGCACCCGGTCGGTGCCGCGCGCTCGCTGACCGTCAAGACCTGGGGCGGACCGATCCACCGGTGGAAGGTGCCCACTGACGTCCGGGTCGGTGATCGGGTGCGCGTCGTGGTCAGCAACCAGACGTTGCAGCCCGAGCTGCTCAGCGGCTGCATGATGTCGCTGGACAGCACGACCGACTTCTACGGCTATCCGTGCAGCCAGGACGGCGTGCTCGGGTTCATCCCTACCCACGCCGGCATCTACACGCTGCACAACGTGACCGGGTCGACGCTGTCCTACGCGCAGTACTGGTCCACCTACCGGGTGCTGGTGCTGCCGCGGACCGGTGCGGCCGGACAGCCGCGCCTGGTGCCGACCGCGTCCGGGGTCCGTGGCCGGCGGACCCCCGTCCGGCCGGCGCGGTGGCTGCAGCCTCGATGACCTGCCGCGACCGGGTCAGGCCCGATCCTGGGCCGCCCAGCGCTCCCGGGCCTGACGCTCGACGCGGCGGCCGAGCACCAGGGCCAGCACCCAGAGCAGCACGAAGACGGCACCGACGCCGAACATGTCCGGCACCCAGAACCCGAGGGCCAGGACCCCGACCTGCAGGATCGAGCCGAGCACGTAGCCGAACGGGCGACGCAGCAGCCCGGCCGTGACCAGGCAGGCCAGCGCCAGCAGCCCGGACACCCACAGCGCGGTGCCGGTGGACAGGTCAGGCAGGTTCTTGGCCACCAGCCCGGCGAAGAAGACGACCAGCGCCTCGAAGCTCAGCGTCGAGGCGGCCATGATCCGGGTGGGGGAACGCACCTGCCCATCTTCGCCGACCGACCAGCCGCCCCACGACCTGGCCGACGACGGGGCAGGGGCCCGGGTCAGGTCAGACCGAACAGCGTCCTGACCTCCGCGACCAGGGTGATCGAGCCGGTCGCCAGCACCCCGGCGCCCGGCAGGCCGGCCCCCTCGGCCAGGGTGACCGCGGTGTCCAGGGCCAGGTCCAGCCGCTCCATCTCCACCACCTGGTCGTCGTCGAAGAACTCACGCGCGATCTCGCCCAGCTCGGCGACCGGGTAGGCGCGGGGCGACAGCGTCCGGGTGACGACGACGGCGTCCAGCACCGGCTGCAGCGCCTCCAGGATGCCGGCGGCGTCCTTGTCGGCCAGCACGGCGACCACGCCGACCACCCGGGAGAAGGCGAAGGACTCCCCCAGGGAGTCGGCCAGGCTCTGCGCGCCGGCCGGGTTGTGCGCGGCGTCCACCACGATGGTCGGGCTGCGCCGGACCACCTCCAGCCGGCCCGGGGAGTCCACGTCGGCGAACGCCGCCCGCACCACGTCCGGGTCCAGTCCCCGATCGCGCGCCCCGAGCAGCACCTCGGCCGCCGCCAGCGCGCACGCGGCGTTGCGGGCCTGGTGCTCCCCGAACAGCGGCAGGAAGACCTCCTCGTAGGTGTCGCCGACCCCCTTCAGCCGCAGCTGCTGGCCGCCGACGGCCACCTGGCGATCCAGGACGCCGAAGTCGCGGCCCTCCAGGGCGAGCGAGGCGCCCACCTGGCCGGCCCGGTGCAGCAGCACCTCGGCAGCCTCGGGGTCCTGCTCGGCCAGTACCGCGGTCGCGCCCGGCTTGATGATCCCGGACTTCTCGGTGGCGATCGAGGCCAGGTCGTGGCCCAGGAACCGCTCGTGGTCGATGGCCACCGGGGTGACCACCGCGACCTCGCCGTCGGCCACGTTGGTCGCGTCCCACGTGCCGCCCATCCCGACCTCGACCACCGCGACGTCGACCGGGGCGTCGGCGAACGCGGCGAAGGCCATCGCGACCAGCACCTCGAAGAAGGACAGCCGGGGCTGGCCCTGCTCGGCCGACCGCGCGTCGACCAGCTCCAGGTAGGGCTCGACGTCCCGGTAGACCTCGACGAACCGCTGCGGGTCCAGGGGTTCGCCGTCGATGCTGATCCGCTCCCGGACCGAGGACAGGTGCGGGCTGACGAACCGCCCGGTGCGCAGACCGTGCTCCCGGACCAGCCGCTCGACCATCCGGGTGGTCGAGGTCTTGCCGTTGGTGCCGGTCAGGTGCACCACCCGGTAGGCGTGCTGCGGGTTGCCCAGCAGGTCGCAGACCGCGGCGATCCGGTCCAGCGACGGGGTCAGGTCGTGCTCGGGGGTACGGGCCAGGATGGCGTGCTCGACCTCCCGCAGGGCCTGCCGCTGCTGCTCCTCGGCGGCCCTGGCCCGGGCGTCGGCGCCCGGCCCCCGGCCGTCGCTCTCCCGGCTCACGCGACCTTCTCCAGCCCGACCCGGACGCCGTCGCCCTCGGCCAGCTCGGGCAGCACGCTGATCGTGACGTGCTGGGCCAGCACCTCACGGGCGATCAGGTCGGTGTGCGCGCGGGTGGCCTCCTCGCGTTCGGCCGGTACGCCCAGCTCCAGCAGCACGGTGTCCGAGACGTGCAGCCCGGCGGCCTTGCGCTCGTCCTGCACCTGCCGGACGACGTCCCGCGCCCAGCCCTCGGCCACTAGCTCGGCGTCCAGCGCGGTGTCCAGCGCAACGAAGCACGCTTGCCCCCGGCTCATGAAGCTGCCGACCGCCCACCCCTGCGGCACCGACTTGCTGACCCACTCGGTCCGGAACTCTCCCTGGTGAAGTTGCACACCAGCGGCCGTGACGGCGTCCCCCGTCCAGACGACGCCGTCGTTGGCCTTCACCGCCCGGATAACCCGCTGGACGTCCTTTCCGAGCCGAGGCCCGGCCGCCCTCGCATCGACCGTGATACGCAACTCCAGACCAAGGGCTAGCGGCGTGGAGTCGTTGAGCGCTTCGATTTGCAGGTCCTTGACATTGATCTCATCTGCCAGCAAACGCTTCAACTCAGCTATTGACGCAGGGTCCTGCACCAGGACGCGCGCCGGCGCAGCGGCTGACGAACGCGCAGTCGCGCAGCCTTGCGCAAACCGAGAGCAGCCGAAGCCGCCGCGCGGATCCGATCCATAGCGGTGACCAGAGCCTCGTCGGTGGGCAGCTGCGCGGCGTCGGGCCAGTCGGTCAGGTGCACGCTGCGACCGCCCGTCAGCCCCCGCCAGATCTCCTCGCTGACCAGCGGGAGCAGCGGCGCGGTGACCCGGGTGAGGGTCTCCAGCACCGCCGCCAGGGTGTCGAACGCGGCCTCGTCCTCGGCCCAGAACCGCTCGCGGGACCGGCGCACGTACCAGTTGCTGAGCACGTCCAGGAACTCCCGGACCGCCCCGCACGCGCCGGCGATGTCGTAGTCCTCCATCAGGGCGGTGACCTGCACGACCAGGTCGTGGGTCTTGGCCAGCGCGTAGCGGTCCAGGAGGTCGGCGGACGCCGTCGACACCGTGGCCTCATAGCCGGCGCCGTCGGCAGAGCTGTTGGCGTACAGGGAGAAGAAGGACCACACGTTCCACAGCGGGATGAGCACCTGGCGCACGCCGTCCCGGATCCCCTGCTCGGTGACGACCAGGTTGCCCCCGCGCAGCACCGGGGAGGACATCAGGAACCAGCGCATGGCGTCGGAGCCGTCGCGGTCGAACACCTCGCGCACGTCCGGGTAGTTGCGCAGGCTCTTGGACATCTTGCGGCCGTCGTCGCCGAGCAGGATGCCGTGGCTCAGGCAGGTCGCGAACGCGGGCCGGTCGAACAGCGCCGTGGCCAGCACGTGCAGGGTGTAGAACCAGCCGCGGGTCTGCCCGATGTACTCCACGATGAAGTCGCCCGGGTAGTGATGCTCGAACCAGTCCGCGTTCTCGAACGGGTAGTGCACCTGGGCGAACGGCATCGAGCCGGACTCGAACCAGCAGTCCAGCACCTCCGGCACCCGGCGCATCATCGAGCGCTGACCCTCCGGGCGCGGGTCGTCCGGGTTGGGCCGGACCAGGTCGTCCACGAACGGGCGGTGCAGGTCGGTGACCGGCACCCCGAAGTCGCGCTCCAGCTCGGCCAGCGAGCCGTACACGTCCACCCGCGGGTACTCCGGGTCATCACTCATCCAGACCGGGATCGGGCTGCCCCAGTACCGGTTCCGGCTGATCGACCAGTCTCGGGCACCGGCCAGCCACTTGCCGAACGAGCCGTCCCGGATGTGCTCGGGCACCCACCGGATCTGCTGGTTGAGCTCGACCATCCGGTCCCGGAAGGCGGTGACCTTGACGAACCAGGAGGAGACCGCCCGGTAGATCAGCGCGTTGCCGCAGCGCCAGCAGTGCGGGTAGGGGTGGTCGTAGGTCTCCTGCCGCAGCAGCAGGCCGGCGCTCTTGAGGTCGGCGATGATCGGCCGGTTGGCCTCGAAGACCTGCAGCCCGGCGTACGGCGGCACCTGGCCGGTGAAGCGGCCCTGCCCGTCGACCGGCACCACGGGTTCGATGCCGGCGGCGTCGGTGACGACCTTGTCCTCCTCACCGAAGGCCGGCGCGATGTGCACCACGCCGGTGCCGTCGTCGACGGTGACGTAGTCGGCGGCCAGCACCTGGTGGGCGTTGGCCTGCCCGGCGAAGAAGTCGAACGGCGGGGTGTAGGTGGAGCCGAGCAGCTCGCTGCCCCGGAAGGTGGCCTGCACCCGGTCGGCGGCGTCCTCGCCCAGCTCGCGGGCGTAGTGGCCGATCCGGGCGGTCGCCATCAGGTAGCGGGTCTGCTCCTCCGGGGTGCCGGGCCGGCCGGTCAGCACGGCATACTCCAGCTCCGGGTTGACCGCCATGGCCAGGTTGGAGGGCAGCGTCCACGGGGTCGTCGTCCAGATCAGCGCCCGGGCGCCGGCGGCCGGGCCGGAGGTCAGCGGCATGGCCACGGTGACCGCCGGGTCCTGGCGCTGGCGGTAGACGTCGTCCATCCGGGTCTCGGTGTTGGACAACGGCGTCTCGCACCGCCAGCAGTAGGCCAGCACCCGGAAGCCCTCGTAGACCAGACCCTTGTCCCACAGGGTCTTGAACGCCCACATGACGCTTTCCATGTAGTCGGTGTCGAGGGTCTTGTAGTCGTTCTCGAAGTCCACCCACCGGGCCTGGCGGTGGACGTAGTCCTCCCAGTCCTTGGTGTAGCGCAGCACCGAGGTCCGGCAGGCGTCGTTGAACCGGGCGACGCCCATCTCCTCGATCTGCGACTTGTGGGTCAGCCCGAGCTGCTTCTCGGCCTCCACCTCGGCGGGCAGACCGTGGCAGTCCCAGCCGAAGCGGCGCTCGACCCGGTGCCCGCGCATGGTCTGGAAGCGCGGCACGACGTCCTTGACGTAGCCGGTGAGCAGGTGTCCGTAATGCGGCAGCCCGTTGGCGAACGGGGGGCCGTCGTAGAAGACGTACTCGTTGGCGCCGTCCCGCCCCGCGGGCCGGGCGTCGACGCTGGCCTGGAACGTGTGGTCGGCCTCCCAGGAGGTGCGCACCCGGTCCTCGATCTCGGGGAACCGCGGGCTGGCCGGCACCCCGGCCGGGGCGTTCATGGGGTACGTCACGTGCACTCTCCTCGCCGCTGCCGCTGCCCACCCCCGTGGGTGGGCACCTGCTGCGAGGACGACGCCCAGCCGGGCACCGCGGTACCACCTCGCTTGCCGACCCGGATCATCCTCGGCCCGGTCCGACCTCTCCTCCGGCTGTCACGGGCCGCACCCGTCCGGTTCTACTGGGCGACCTGATCGTCGGGTCGCTGTTCTTCCGGAGGCTCACCGGTGATGGCCGGGTCAACGCCTGTGCCTCCACCATAGTCGCCCCCCCGCCGCGCACCCACCCCATTCCCGCCTCACCCCGGTGATCATGGGCTAACGGTTGCGGCAGGGCGCGCTGGACAACCCTTTGCCCATGATCACGGGATTGGGGATTGGGGGGTGGGGGTTGGGGGGTGGGGGTTAGAGGGCGGCGGTGAGGGCTTGCTGCTCGGTGGGGGTCAGGGCCAGGGCGGCGGAGCTGAGCAGGTCGGGGAGCTGCTCGGGGGTGCGGGCGCTGGCGATCGGGGCGGTCACCGTGTCCTGCTGACGCAGCCAGGCCAGGGCCACCGCAGCCGGGCTGACCCGACGGTCGGCTGCGACCTCGTCCAGCGCCGCGAGCACCGCCCGGCCCGAGCCCTCCAGGTAGCCGGCGGCCTTGGCCGCGCGCGGCGAGGTCGGCAGCGGGCTGTCGGGGCGGTACTTGCCGGTCAGGAACCCGCTGGCCAGGCCCGAGTAGGGCAGCGAGCCCAGGCCGTGCTCGGCCACCACCGGAGCCAGGTCGGTGGCGTAGTCGCGCTCCATCAGGTTGAACCGGTCCTGCACGACCTCGTACCGGGCCAGGTCGTTCGCCTGGCTGATCTTCAGCGCGGAGGCCAGCCGGTCGGCGCTGAAGTTGGACGCGCCGAGGTGGCGGACCTTGCCGGCCTGCACCAGCGCGTCGAAGGCGGCCAGGGTCTCCTCCTGGGCGGTGCCCTCGTCGTCCCGGTGGGCGTAGTACAGGTCGATCCGGTCGGTCTGCAGCCGGCGCAGGGAGCCCTCCACCGCGCGGGCGATGGTGTCCGGGCCAAGACCGGTCAGCCCCTCCAGGGCGCCCATCTTGGTGGCCACGACCATCTGGTCCCGGTTGCCCCGCGAGGCCATCCAGCGGCCGAGGATCGCCTCAGACTCCCCGCCGGAGTGGCCGGGCACCCAGCGGCTGTACACGTCGGCGGTGTCCACCGAGTTGCCGCCGGCGTCGGCGAAGGAGTCCAGCACGGCGAAGGACTCCTGCTCATCCGACGTCCAGCCGAAGACGTTGCCGCCGAGCTGCAGCGGGAAGATGTCCAGGTCGGTCGTTCCGATACGCACCATGTGGGGGACAACCAGCTGCCCCGCCAGGTGTTCCCCGGCCACCTCCGGCGCCGGCGGGTCTGGCGGCGGGTCACCCGGCGGGCAGCGCCGCCAGCTGGGCGTCGATCCGGGCGACGTCCGCCTCGGCAGCGACCCGGCGCGCCCGGATGCCGGCCACCACCTTCTCCGGAGCCTTGGCCAGGAACTGCTCGTTGCCCAGCTTGCGGTCCGCCGCCTGAAGCTCCTTGGTCGCCGCGGCGCGGTCCTTGTCCAGCCGCCGGCGTTCCGCGGCCACGTCGATGGCGCCGGACAGGTCCAGCTCGACGCTCACCGCCCCCGAGGACAGCTTCGCGGTGGGCTCGAACCCCTCCCCGGGCGCCTCCAGCCGGGCCAGGGACCGGATCTGCTCCAGGTGGCCGCTCAGCCCGGCGTCCGCCAGACCGCTCATCCGGGCCGGCACGCGCTGGCCCGGCCGTAGACCCTGCTCGGCCCGGAACCGCCGGACCTCGGTGACCAGCGCCTGCAGGGCGCCGACCTCGGCCTCGGCGGCGGCGTCCCGGGCCGGCAGCGGGGGCGCGCCGTCCGCGGTCGGCCAGGTGGCCACGACCAGGGACTCGCCTCCGGTCAGCTCGGTCCACAGCGCCTCGGTGACGAACGGGGTGACCGGGTGCAGGAGCCGCAGGACGACGTCCAGCACCTCGCCCAGCACCCGTCGGCTGACCTGCGCCGCCGGGCCGTCCTGCGCGATGGGCAGCTTGGCCAGCTCCAGGTACCAGTCGCACAGCTCGTCCCAGACGAAGTGGTAGAGCAG
The DNA here is from genome assembly GCA_963821825.1 of uncultured Actinomycetota bacterium. Classification (GTDB taxonomy): domain Bacteria; phylum Actinomycetota; class Actinomycetes; order Actinomycetales; family Kineosporiaceae; genus CAWGFD01. The sequence goes on along the minus strand of CAWGFD010000002.1, from coordinate 1,705,826 downwards.
GTCGGTGGCCTTGGCGAACTGGTAGTCCTCGTAGAGGGCGTCCACCTGCTCGACGACGGCGGCCAGCCGGGACAGGATCCAGCGGTCCAGCACCGACTGCTGGGCCGGCGGCGGCAGCTCGCCGCCGGTGGTCGCACCGTTCAGCAGCGCGAACCGGGTCGCGTTCCACAGCTTGGTGCAGAAGTTGCGGCTGGCCTGGACCCAGTCCTCGCCGATCGGCACGTCGGTGCCCGGGTTGGCGCCCCGGGCCAGGGTGAACCGGACGGCGTCGGAGCCGTAGGCGTCCATCCAGACCAGCGGGTCGACGCTGTTCCCGAACGACTTGGACATCTTCTTGCCGTGCTCGTCGCGGACCATCCCGTGCAGCGCGATGGTGCCGAACGGCTTCTCCCCCATGGCGTACAGACCGAACATCATCATCCGGGCGACCCAGAAGAAGAGGATGTCGTAGCCGGTGACCAGCACGCTGTTGGGGTAGAAGCGCGCCAGGTCGGGGGTGGCGTCGGGCCAGCCCAGGGTGGAGAACGGGAACAGCGCGCTGGAGAACCAGGTGTCCAGCACGTCCGGGTCCTGCGCCCAGCCCTCCGGGACGTCGCCGGGCGCCTGCGCACCGGGCAGCAGCTCGTCCGGGCCGAGGCAGACGATCTCGCCGGCCGGGCCGTAGAACACCGGGATCCGGTGGCCCCACCACAGCTGCCGGCTGATGCACCAGTCGTGCATGTCGTCCACCCAGGCGAACCAGCGCGGCTCCAGCTCGGCCGGGTGGATGACCACCGAGCCGTCGCGCACCGCGTTCCCGGCCGCCTTGGCCAGCGGCGTGACCTGGACGAACCACTGCAGGCTCAGCCGCGGCTCGACGACCGTCTTGCAGCGCGAGCAGTGGCCGACCGAGTGCACGTAGGGCCGGCGCTGGACGCCGACCCGGCCCTGCCGCTCCAGGGCCTCCCGGACGGCGACCCGCGCCGCGAACCGGTCCAGGTCGTCGAACTCGGTGTCGGTGCCGGTGATCCGTCCTTCGGGGGACATCACGTTCAGCGAGGGCAGGTCGTGCCGGCGGCCGATCTCGAAGTCGTTCGGGTCGTGCGCCGGGGTCACCTTGACCGCGCCGGTGCCGAACGACGGGTCGACGTGCTCGTCGGCGACCACCGGGATCCGGCGCCCGGTCAGCGGCAGGTAGACCGACCGGCCGACCAGGTGGGCGTAGCGCTCGTCACCGGGCGCGACCGCGATCGCGGTGTCGCCCAGCATGGTCTCCACCCGGGTGGTGGCGACCACGATCCGGTCCTGCGCGCCCTCGGCGCCGTTCTCGTCGCCGCCGTAGACCAGCTCGACGAGCTCGCCCTCGTCCTCGTGGTGCTCGACCTCGATGTCGGACAGCGCGGTGTGGCAGCGCGGGCACCAGTTGATGATCCGCTCGGCCCGGTAGATCAGCTCGTCGTCGTAGAGCCGCTTGAAGATCGTCTGGACGGCGCGGGAGAGCCCGGCGTCCATCGTGAACCGCTCCCGGCTCCAGTCCACGCCGTCCCCGAGCCGGCGCATCTGGCCCAGGATCGCGCCGCCGGACTCCTCCTTCCACTGCCACACCTTCTGCACGAAGGCCTCTCGGCCCAGGTCGTGGCGGGACAGGCCCTGCTCGCGCAGCTGCCGCTCGACCACGTTCTGGGTGGCGATCCCGGCGTGGTCGGTGCCGGGCAGCCACAGCGCGTCGTAGCCCTGCATCCGGCGCCGCCGGACCAGCGCGTCGATCAGGGTGTGCTCGAAGGCGTGCCCGAGGTGCAGGCTGCCGGTCACGTTCGGCGGTGGGATCACGACGCAGAACGGGGGCCGGGCCGAGCACTCCGGCCGGCCGGCGGTGAAGTAGCCGCGCTCGACCCAGCGCTCGTACAGCGGCGCCTCTACCTGCGCCGGCGTGAACTGCGGCGGCAGGCTGGTGGACGGCGCGAGCGGGCTGGTCGGCATGGCGTCCATCCTACGGAGCGCCGCCAGGGGGGTTCCCCACCCTGGCCGGACCCCGCCCGGACCGCCGGCGGCGGGCTCAGGCGCCGGCCGCCGCCAGGTCCAGCAGGGCGAGGTAGCCCTCCAGCTGCCAGGCGCTGCGGCCCACGAACAGGCCGTCGACGCCGTCCAGGGCCAGCAGCGGCGGCGCACCGGCCGGGGTCACCGACCCGCCGTAGAGCACCGTCGGTGCCCGGCCGATCTCCTGCCGAATGGCCGCGACGACCTCGGCGACCTCCTCGGAGCGGGCCGGCCGGCCGGACTCCCCGATCGCCCAGACCGGTTCGTAGGCGATCGCCACTCGGCTCGGGTCGCCCACCTGCTCCAGGCCGGCCCGGACCTGGCGGCGGACCTGGCGAGCGGACTGCCCGTCCTGGCGCTGCTGCGCGCTCTCCCCCACGCACAGCAGCGGGAGCAGGCCGTGCCGCAGCGCGGCCAGCACCTTGAGGTTGGTCCGCCGGTCGGTCTCCCCGAAGTGCTCCCGGCGTTCGGAATGACCGATCTCCACCATCCGCGCCCCGGCGTCGGCGACCTGCAGCATCGAGACCTCACCGGTCCAGGCGCCGGCGTCCTCCCAGTGCGCGTCCTGGGCGCCGACCAGCACCCGCTCGGTGACCGGCCGGGCGGCCAGCGCCGCGGCGACCTCGGCCAGCGCGGTGAGCGGCGGCATCACGAACGGCTGGACCCCGGGCCAGTGCCGCTGCGTGGCGGCCTCGGCCAGCCCGTGCGCCCACTGCAGAGCCTGCGCCCGGGTCTTGGTCATCTTCCAGCTGGTGCCGATCCAGCGGGTCCGCGGCGCAGGCCCAGCCGCGGCGCTCACGACCAACCGGCCGCGGCACCCAGCGCGGTCACGACGGTCGCGAAGGACAGCGCCCCCGCGTCGGGGGTGCCCAGGCTGCGCTCGCCGTGCAGCTGGGCCCGGCCCCGGCGGGCGGTCAGCTGCGCGGTGGCCTGCGCGGCGGCCGCGCCGGCCCGGGCGGCGGCCGTCCAGGCCTGCGCGAGCGACAGTCCGCGCTGCACCCCGGCCGCCAGCTCGCGGGCGAACGGCTCAGCGGCGTCGACCATCGTCTTGTCCCCCACCTGGGCGCCCCCGAGCCGGACCACCGCCTGGACGGCGTCGCCGACCCCGTCCGCGACCTGCTGCGCCCCGACCGGGGCGCTGTCACCCAGCCGCCGCCCGAAGGCGGTCAAGGCCACCCCCCACAGCGCGCCGGAGGTGCCACCGCCGGCCTCGGCCCACGCCTCCCCGGCGTGCAGCAACACCCCGCCGGCACCGGCGCCGGCTCGGGCCACCGCGGCCGCGGTGTCCGCGGCGGCCACCGCCCCGCGTGACATGCCGATCCCGTGGTCGCCGTCGCCGGCGACGGCGTCGACGTCGCCCCACCGGTCGGCGTGCTCGGCCACCGTCTGCCTGACCACGGCCAGCGCCTGCACCACCCGGGACGCCGCCTGCCGGGAGGCCGGGCTGCCCTGGACGGGCGCGCCGGCGGGCTCGGGGGCCGGCGGGACCGGGACCGGCGCCGGCGAGGTCTGCGGGGACACCCCGGCCGGCCGCCGGTACTCCGGGGACTGCACCGCGGCCAGCCAGTACCGCTCCAGCTCCTCGGTGAGGTAGCCCACGGTGAGCGAGACGCCCGCCATGTCCAGGCTGGCCACCCGCTGGCCGACCTCGGGCCGGACCAGCACCAGGCCCCGCCCGACCAGCGTGCGGGCCACCGCCCGGTACACCACGAACAGCTCCTCGGCCGTCGTCGAGCCCAGACCGTTGACCAGGACCGCGACCCGGCCCTGGTAGCCGGCCCCGCCCTGACCGCGGGCGGGCTCCTCGGCCAGCACGCCCTCGGTCAGCAGCTCGGCCACCTCGTCGGCGGTGCCCAGGTCCACCTCCCGCAGGCCGGGCTCGCCGTGGATGCCCATCCCGACCCCCATCCGGCCCGGCGGCAGGGTGAACAGTGGGTGCTCCGCGCCGGGCAGCGTGCAGCCGGACAGCGCGACACCGAAGGTCCGGGTGGCCGCGTTCGCTGCCCGCCCCACCCGCTCGACGCCGTCCAGGTCCAGGCCGTCCTGCGCCGCGGCGCAGAGGATCTTCAGCACGACCAGGTCACCGGCGATCCCCCGCCGGCGAGTGGCCTGCTCCGCCGGAGCGGAGGCGATGTCGTCGGTCACCGCCAGCTCGCGGGTGTCCAGGCCCTCGGCCCGCAACCGTTCGGCGGCCAGCCCGAAGTTCAGCACGTCCCCGGCGTAGTTGCCGTAGCCGAGCAGCACGCCACCGCCGGCCGCGGCGGCGCGGGCCACCGACCTGATCTGGGAGGCCGACGGGGAGGCGAACACGCCGCCGCAGACCGCGCCGGCCGCGAACCCGGGGCCCACCCAGCCGGCGAACGCGGGGTGGTGGCCGGTGCCGCCGCCCACCACGACGGCGACCTGGCCGGGGACCAGCGGCTCGGCCCGGACGACGCCGCCGTGCACCAGCCGCAGCAGATCAGGGTGGGCGGCGGCCAGCCCGGCCAGCGCCTCCGGCGCGAAGTCCTCGGGGCGGTTCAGCAGGTGGGTCATCGGCAGGCCGCCAACTTCACGGTCAGCAAGCGGCGCAGGTAGTCCCGGTTCAGGGCGGCCACCGACAGACCGTCGCCGCCATAGTGCTCGACGCACAGCGGACCGCTGAACCGGGCGTCCAGGGCCATCTGCATGGCGAGACGGTAGTCGATGAACCCGGTCTCCATCGGCGCGGGGAAGGTCGCGTAGCCGCCGGTGGCCGGGTCCTCGTCCCGCAGGTAGTTCTTCACATGCCAGTAGTTGGTGTAAGGCAAGGTCTGCGCCAGGACGTCGGCCCAGTGCTCCACCGGCCGGTGCAGCCGGACCAGGTTGCCCACGTCGGGGTTCAGCCCGACGTTGTCCAGCCCGATCTCCTGCACCATCCGCACACAGGACGCCGCGGTGCCCAGAAAGGTGTCCTCGTACAGCTCGAGGGAGACCAGCACACCGTGCCGACGGGCGTGCTCGCCGACCAGCCGCAGCCGCTGCACGGCCACCGCGCGGGCATGCTCGTCCTGCACTGGGTCGACCTCGCCGGTCGCCAGCCAGAACCAGTGCGCGGCCCGCTGGGCCGCGGTCAGCGGACGGTGCAGGCCGACGCACAGCACGCCCACACCCAGCGCGGATGCCGCCTCCACCGACCGCAACGTGTGCTGCAGGTTGCGGTCGGCGGTCTGCGGGTCGGGGTCGATGACGCTTCGCCTGGTCAGTGAGATGGCACTGACCCCCAGCCCGAGCTCGGCCAACAGCTCACCGAGCTGCGTCAGCCGGGTTTGGTCGAGCTCGGCCGGTGACAGCCAGGAGTCGGTCAGGTCGACGTGGTCGAAACCCGCGGCACGCACCTCGGTCAGCACCTGCCGCCACTGGTCGACCGGCGCCCGGCTGACCGGGGTGCCGTCGGGCAGGGCCCCCGGGAAGGGCAGCAGCGCCGCCCCGATCGGCCAGTCCTGTGCGCGCGGACGGACGCCGGCCGCTCCGCCCTCCCTGTCTTGCACTGCGCTCACCGCTCGCCTCCTGCCTGTCGTGCCTGCCTGTCGTGCCTGGTGTCGTGCCTGCTGCCGCGCGGGTGTGCCTGCTGGTCGTGTCCGGGCCCTCTCGGGCCCTCAGTGCATGTGCTTGCCGCCGTCGACGGCGATGCTGGCCCCGTTCACGAACCCCGCCTCCTCGCGCAGCAGGAACGCGATCACCGCGGCGATGTCCGCCGGGTCACCGACCCGCCCGGCCGGGATGGTCGCAGCCATCCCGGCCTTGCGCTCCTGGCTCATCCGGCCACCCATGATGTCGGTGTCCACCGGGCCGGGCAGCACCACGTTGGCGGTGATGCCGTGCGGCCCGAGCTCGCGGGCTGCGCCCCGGGTCAGGCCCTGGACGGCGGCCTTGGCGGCGGCGTACCCGGTCTTGGAGAACGTGCCGCCACCGTCCAGGGCGGTGATCGAAGCGGTGTTCACGATCCGCCCCACGCCGAAGCGCATCATCCGCCTCGCCGCCGCCTGGATCAGCAGCAGCGAACCTGTCGCGTTCACCGCCATCACCCGATCCCACTCCGCAAGGCTCAGCTCCAGCAGCGGGGTGGGGCAGGCCACCCCGGCCAGGTTCGCCAAGCCGACGACCGGGGGCAGGGCGGCGTCGGCCGCCTCGAACGCCGCCGCCACCGACGCCGGCCGGGTGATGTCGGTGGCCACCCCCAGCGCGCCCGGACCGCCGGCGTCCGACAGCTCGCGCCGGCAGTCCTCCAGGCCCGGCCGGTCGACGTCCAGCAACAGCAGGTGCCACCCCTCAGCGGCCAGCCGGCCGGCCACCCGCCGCCCGATGCCCCGGGGCGCGCCGACCCCGGTCACGACCGCGGTCCGCTGGTCCGGGAAGGCCGCCGCAGTCACCGGCAGGGTCACGAGGAGTAGGTGTAGTCGGTGCCGGGCTTCCAGTCCGGGAAGGCGTAGTCGTCCAGGGAGACGTCGGCGCCGGCCTTCTTGGCCACGGCCAGCGCGCGCTCCCGGTCGGCCGAGAACGCGGCGCTCAGCTGCCGCAGCGCCTGCCGTAGGTCGCTGATGTCACCGCCGAGGTAACCCTGCACGATGTCGCCCAGGTGCGGGCTGATCGGCTTGGCCGCGGCCTGCACCTTCGCGATCTGCGGGTTGCGGACGATCGCCTCCGGTGCACGCTTGACCGTGTCGGCGAACCACCCGCACAGCTTGCGGTAGGGGTCGATGACATCGGCCGTCTGCACCACGCTGAGGTCCAGCGGAGGCTGGTCCATCCCACTGGCCAGCCCCTTCTGGTACTCCGGTGTGGTGAAGGAGGCGACCAGCTTGGTGGCGTCCGCCACGTCGCCGGAGCTCTTGGCGACGAAGAACTGGGCGCCCGGGGCGCCGCGGTAGGTGACCAGGGTGGTGGCGGCGTCCGGCTTCAGCAGCGGCCCGACGTCGATCTGCTTCTCGAAACCCGGTGCCACGTTGCGCACGCCGCCGGCACACCAGGGGCCGTCGGGGAAGTAGGCGGCGGCCCCCGAGCCCCACCGGGTACGGGCGTTGGCCACCGTCATGCTTCCCACCCCAGGCAGGATCAGCCCGCTGTCGTTCAGGCTCTTCCAGAACTCGATCGCGTTGACGTAGGTGTCGTCCTCGTAGGCGTACTGACCGTCCTTGAACCGCATCCCCTGGTACCCGGGGAAGCCCGCTGCCTGGGCCATGTCGTCGATCTGCTCGCGCATCCGCGCGGTACCGCCCAGGGCGATGATCATCGGCGCGATCCCTCCCCCGGAGGACTTCACCTGCTTCAGCGCCGAGGTGTACTGATCGTAGGTGGTCGGCGGGTTGGCGGCGTCCAGCCCGGCCGCCTGGGTGGCCTTGGCGTTGAACCAGGTGGCGGTGGAGTACTGCTGCCAGGTGAACAGCGGGATCCCGTAGAGCTTGCTGTTCAGACTGGTCACCCCCTCGGTCAGCGACCCCTTGGGCAGCCGGTCCAGGGCGTCCTGCGGCAGCTGCAGCTCGCCGACCCAGCCACCGGAGACCAGCGCAGCCAGCGGCAGGTTCAGGACGTTGGAGTACACGTCCGGCAGCTGGTTGCTCTGCTTGGCCAGCTGCAGCGCCTCTGCGATCTTGGACACGTCGGTGTAGGTGTAGTTGACGCTGACGCCCAGCGCGGTGGACTCCTTGGCCGCCCAGCTCTTGTGGAACTTCTGCAGCGCGCTGAAGTGGTCCCACCAGCGCAGCTGCTTGGCCCCGCCACCACCTCCGCCACCGCTGCCGCTGGACCCGCTGGAGCCGCAGGCGGCGAGGACGGCTGAGGCCACGGCGGCGGAGCTTGCCGAACAGGAAGGTGCGTCGATCCAGGTGTCGCATGACGTTCTCCTCATCGAGGGTCAGGGGGTGCCGTCCGGTGGCCGGAGGGCGGTTCAGGACTTGACGGCGCCGGCGATGCCGTCCACGAAGTACCGCTGAAGGAACAGGAACAGGGCGACGATGGGCAGGATGGACACCACGCCGGCGGCGGCCATCCCCGCCCAGTCGGTGGCGTTCTCGCCGACGAAGGCCTGCATCCCCACCGAGAGGGTACGCAGCTCGGGGCGGCTGAAGGAGAACACCAACGGCAGGAAGAAGGCGTTCCAGCTGAGCAGGAAAGTGAGCAGGCCGACGGTCGCCGTGACCGGCATCGACAGCGGGAGCATGATCTGGAAGAAGACCCGGAAGAAGCCGGCCCCATCGACCACCGCGGCCTCCTCCAACTCCTTGGGCAGCTGGCGGAAGTAGCCGGCGTAGATCAGGATCGCCGAGACGTTGGCGCCGCCGGACAGCGCAAGCACCATGCCGGTCAGGGAGTTCAGCAGACCCAGCTGCATGGACAGCTTGACCACCGGGATGATCGTGTAGCCGGTGGGGACGAACAGGGTGGCCACCAGGATCCCGATGAAGATCTTGGAGCCGCGGAAGGAGTACCGGCCCAGTACGTAGCCGCACAGCGCCGACCGGATGACCACGATGGCGACCGTGGCGAGGGTGACGATCACCGTGTTGAGCATGTAGCGGCCGAAACCGGCGTCGTTCCAGGCCCTGCTGTAGTTGCCCCACTGCAGCGACTTCGGGATCAGGCTGAGCCCGGAGCCGAAGATCTCCATCGGCGACTTCAGGGACGCCGACACCATCCAGATGAAGGGATAGACCCACAGCAGCGCACCGACACAGAGCAGGACGACCAGCAGCCACCACGGCCCGCGGCGGACCACCCGGCGCAGCATCGAGGACGTCCCGTGGCCGGCGACGGCCGGGGCGCTCACCGGCTCACCCCCCTACTGCGGCGCCCGACCCACAGGGTCCAAGCCTGGACCAGCCCGACCAGCATGACCAGCACCCCGAACATCACCGCGGCCGCCGAGGCGTAACCGAGCTGGGGGATGGAGGCGTTGAAGGCGAACCGGTAGATGTACAGCTCGATGATCTCAGTGCTGAAGAACGGCCCTCCCCCGGTCATGGTCTGCATCAGGTCGAAGGCGTGGAAGGTGTCCTCGATGGTGAGCACTGAGATGATCAGCAGGAAGGGCTTCAGCAGGGGAAGCGTGATGTACCGGAAGATATGAACGGCGCCCGCGCCGTCGATTCGGGCCGCCTCGTAGAGGTCGTTCGGGATCGTCTGCAGGGCCGCGAGCCAGTAGATCATGGTGATCCCGAAGAACTTCCAGACGTAGACCGCAGCGGCCGTGAAGAGTGCGGTCTTGGAGTCCCCGACGAAGTCGATCCCCTCGGACAGCCCCAGCGCCCGCAGCGCGCTGTTCACCGGCCCGCTGGCCGGGTCGAAGATGAACTGCATCACCACTCCGACGATGGCGGTGGTGGTGACCACCGGCAGGAAGTACATGGTGCGTAGCAGGTTGCGCAGCGGCAGCTTCGGGGAGTTGAGAGTGATGGCCAGCAGCAGGCTGAGCAGCACCCGGGCAGGGGCGACGAAGAGCATGAAGAGCAGAGTGATCTTCACCGAGGACCAGAAGCCGGGGTCGCTCATCACCGCCCGGTAGTTGCCCAGGCCGACGAACTGCGGATGGGCCTGGAAGCCGTTCCACTCCACCAGGGAGTACCAGTAGCTGGCTACGATCGGGTACAGCGTGTACGCGCCGTACAGCACCACCGTGGGCATCAGGAAGAGCCAGACCCACAGGGTCTGGCGCCGGGCGCCGTTCACCCGGCGCGCCGGGCGTGATGCCGCTACCGGGGCGCTGCTCACTTCTGCGGTGTCGCTCGCCATCGAGGTTCTCCGTCCGAAAAGGTCAGCGGATCTGACTGAGAGAGAACGTGGCCGGGTCGCCGCCGATCCGGTTCCCGCTGTCCAAGGCAGAGATCAGCTCCAGCTCGGCCGGCTCCAGCCGCAGCTCGCGGGCGGCCAGGTTCTCCGCCAGCCGTGCGGCCCGAACCGACTTGGGGATGGCGACATGGCCCCGCTGCAGATGCCAGGCCAGCACCACCTGCGCCGGGGTCGCCGCGTGCGCGGCCGCGGCTGCGAGCACGGGTTCGGCTTCGAGGTCGACACCCTGGCCGAGCGGGGAGTACGCCTCCACGACGGCCCCGACCGCCTGCGAGGCCCGGGCCACCTCCACCTGCTGGAACGAGGGGTGCACCTCGATCTGGTTGACCGCGGGTGCGGGCAGCCCGGCCTGGGCCAGCTCGGACAGGTGCTGGGGCAGGAAGTTGGGGACCCTGATCGCGCGGACCGCCCCCGCCTCGTGCTGGCGACCAGCGCCCGCCAGCTGTCCACGAACAGGCCGGCCGCGGGGTTGGGCCAGTGGATCAGGTAGAGGTCGATCCGGTCCAGTCCCAGGCGCTGACAGCTGTCGGCGTAGGCCCGCTTGGTCGAGGCGTAGCCCTGGTCGCCGTTGCGCAGCTTAGAAGTGACGAACACCTGCTCCCGCGGCAGGCCACTGGCCCGGATCCCGGCGCCGACGCCGCTCTCGTTGGCGTACGCGGCAGCGGTGTCGATGTGCCGGTAGCCCAGCTCGATCGCGGTCTCGACCACCTCCTGGGCCTGGGCCGGCGGCACCTGGAAGACGCCGAGCCCCAGCTGGGGGATCCTCACCTGGTCCGCCAGCTCCAGCACCAGCCGGTCGGTGCCGGTGCTCACGACGCGCGCTCCAGCACGAACAGGGACACCGACGGCAACGGCAGCTCCGTGCTCCACTCCAGGTGACCGGCGGCCACGGTGACCTCCCGCGGCGGCTCGAACGCCTCCAGGCCCTGCCGATCCGTGATCGCCTTCAGCTGGTCGGGGGTGGGGTCCGTGGGGGCGCCGAGCTCCTGCCACACGGTGTGGGAGTTGCTGTGTCCGGCGTCGATCCGGCTGTGCGACAGAGACCACCGACCGTCCTGCAGTCCGGTCACCTCGAGCCGGACGGGGGTGGCTCGATCGTCGCGGTGGTACTGGTCGTCGCTGTGCCGCCAGACCAGCACGGCGACCCGGTCCTGCGGCCCGCCGGCGGCCAGCACGTCGACCTCCTCGGGCATGCTGCGCCCGTCGCCGGCGTCGAGCAGCTCGGGCGGGCTCATGCTGTCCGAGCGGGCCTGCAGCCGCCGGGGGCCCAGCTGGGCCATCAGCCGGTAGGCGTTCAGCAGCGGCTTCTGCACCCCTCCCGCGGTCAGGAAGGAGCGGGTGCCTTCGAAGTACCGCTCGCCCTCGAAGTAGAAGCTCCAGGACGTGGCCTGGTGCACCCGCACCGCCTCGGTCTGGTTCAGGTCATGGATCCGCTTGAACAGCTTGACCTGGAAGACCGGGTAGTACTCGGTGTTCTGGAACTGGAAGTTGGCGTTGTCGTAGACGCTGTAGTGGGCGGGCACCCCGGCGTCGCACTCGTCCACCATCGCCGCCAGGTCGCGGTAGGCGTCGAACTCCGCGATGACCCGCAGCAGCCTGCGGATCTCGAAGAGCATCTTGTGCGCCGAGGGGTTCTGCGGCTGCGGGGCCGGGCCGCCGGTGGGCCCGTAGACCCGCCAGGGCGTGAACGCGCTGCCCTTGGTGTGGAAGGAGACGAAGTCCAGCGGCGTCTGGTGGCTGGAGGTGTGCTGCAGGAACTCACGCAGGAACTGCACCCCTCCACCGGTGACGCTGGGGCCACCGACCTTGGCCTCGGGCAGGACGCTGCGCACAGCGGCCGCGGTCACGTCGTAGAGCTCGCAGAACTGGGCGACGGTCCCCTTCCAGTAGAAGATGTCCGGCTCGTTCCACAGCTCCCACAACCAGGTCGAGACCTCCTCCCGGCCGTACCGCTCGAGGCAGTGCCGGGCGTGCGCGGCCACCAGGTCGCCCCAGCGCCCGAAGTCGCGCGGAGGGTAGGCCCAGGCGCCCGCCTCGTAGCTGCTGTAGACGGTCGGGCTCGGCGTCACCGTGAGCTCTTCGGCCTCCGCGGGCAGCAGGTCGCGGGGGGTGAAGCCGAGCTCGACCAGCACGTGGTGGCCGGCCCCGACGATCGCGTCGTACACCTGGTCGACGATGGTGAAGTCGTAGGACGGGTTGCCCTCGTCGTCCTCGTGGTAGACGTTCCCGTTGCCCCAGTGCGGGATCGCGAAGCCGGACCCGGAGCAGAAGACGTAGTGCGGCCGGATGTGGAAGGCGCGGCCGGTATCCGCAGCGAAGGTCCTCAGCAGCCGCTTGCCGGTCGGCATACAGGTCCAGTTGATCTCGTCGTACCCGATCGAGGCCCAGATCGGCAGCAGCTCACCGCGGTCCTGGTCCGCCTCGACCCTGACCGTGGCCGAGTCGACGTGGGGCGCAGCGGGGTCGGACGGCGCGGAGCGCGGGAAGTGGCTCTGGTCGCTGCTCAGCCCCGGGTTGTGGGTGCTGGTCGTTGTGCTCACGTGGCGTCGTTGCCTTTCGCGTCGAGGTGGTGCGCCGGTTCATCCCCATCGTGTAAGCAGCCCGCTCGCGGCGTCGGCGATGTGGGCGGCCATCGCCGCTCGGGCCTGGGACGGGTCCTTGGTCCGCAGCCCGTTCAGGACCCGGGTGTGCTCGGCGATGCGTGCGCCGAGTCGGTCACCCCACGGCCGCCACCGAAGAGCCGGAAGCGCTGGATCTGACCGCCCAGTGCCGTGTAGGCAGCGACCAGGAACTCGTTCCCGGTCGCCTCGGCCACGATGCGGTGGAAGCGCTCGTCCGCCTCCCAGTACTGACGGAAGTCGCGGAACGAGGGGCCGAGCGGCGCCTTGGCGAGGTGAGCCACCGCCTCCTCCAGGCGGGCGAGGACGTCAGCGTCCATCCGCGCGGCCGCCATCTCGGCCAGCATCGGCTCGATGGCGAGCCGGGCCTGCATGAGGTCTCCAGCTCCTCGGGCGTGGTGATGGGTGCCACCCGGTAGCCCTTCAAAGCGGTACGGCGGACCAGGCCGGTCGCCTCCAGCCGGACCAGCGCCTCGCGGACCGGCGTCTGCGAAACGCCGAAATGGCGTGCGTAGGCGTCGATCCCGAGCACGGCACCGGCCTCCAGCTCGCCATCGATCAACAGATCCATCAAGGCGTCGTAGACATGTCGGCGAGCATCTGTCGGCTGGGGCGCGCAGGCGGCGTGCGTCAGGGGCATCCATGAGCACCATCGTCGCCACCTCCGATCACCGCGGTCCACCGGGTGACCAGTACCGTAGATCCTATAGGATCGAGCGTCAAGGATCGATGCGCCAATCATCCTTTGACAGTGGTGGACGCTCGCCGATGAGTTCGCGCCGGTCGGCGTCGTCGTCGGCTGGGCTCAGCGCCGGATGCGGTGCCGCCGGGGGCGTCGCCCGGCGAGGGCCGGGTGCGGGTCAGGCAACGCCCAGGGTGTCGGGAGCACCGCCTCCGGGTTCGGGTCGTCGGTCGGCAGCTGGAGGGTCCCCAGGCACCGGCGCAGCAGCGTGACGACCGTGCCGGCCGTCTGACGATCACGCTCGCCCGGGTACCAGGTGGCGGTGACGACCGACGCCAACCGGCGCAGCTGATCGCGCAGCAGCTCACGCTGTTCGTCGACCGGGGTCATCGGCCGGCCCTGGGAGACGTCCTGGGGCAGGCAGCGGACGAACTCGGCCAGCGCGGTGAGCACCTCGGCGGCGGCCCCCCGCGGACCGGGGGCGAGGGTGATCTCCCGGACGTCAGCCGCGTGCACCTCGACCAGCAGCTCGGTCAGCTCCTGCACCCGGGCGGCCAGGTTGCCCAGCATGACGCCCAGGACCCGCTGCCGGCGCACCGACTCCCGGTGCCGTCGACCGCGCAGGTTGTCCCTCAGCGACTCCTCGACCTGCTGCTCGCTCGCCCCGGCGATGCGGCGCACCGGCTCCAGCGCCCAGAGCCGTTCGCGCCACTGCTCCTGGGTCGGAGGCTGCTCCTCGCGCAGCGTGCGGGCCAGGTCGTCCATCTGGTCGGCCAGCACCTGCGCCAGCTCGCGCAGCGCCTGCTCCGAGCGGGCCAGCGGCATCTCGGGGATGACCATGTTGACCAGGACCGCGACCAGACCGCCCAACGTGATCAGGCTGCAGTAGGCCAGCGCATACTCCAGCGGGTCACCGGTGCCGACGACCAGCACGAACACCGCGACGGTGGCCACCCAGCCGCGTTGCTCACCGAACACCGACCAGCCGGCGGCCAGGGTCGCGACGGCGACCACGACGAAGACGACGGCGGTGGAGCTGGGCAGCGCGACCTGCGCGAGCAGCGCGACGCCGGCCCCGACGGCGGCCGCCGCCACCGCCTGCGCGGAGTTGCGGGCCGAGGCACGAACGGTGCCGTAGGAGCTGACCACCGCGCCGAGCGGTGCGTAGTAGGGGTACTGCTCAGCGATCGGGACAGGCAGCCACAGCGCGACCTGCCAGGCCAGGGCCGCGGACAGAGCCGTCCGCAGGGCCAACCCGATCCGCGGCCACCGACCGAAGAGCAGCTGGCCGGGCAGCTCCCGGAGCGGCTCCAACCGGCGCGACATGCCCCGATTCTCTGGGCGGTGCCGGGCACCCGCGAGGGCAGCGCGCCCAGGGCGGGGCAACCCGGCTCAGGCGGACTTGTCCCGGCGCTCGCGCGGCTTGCGGGCCGGGGTCTCGCGCTCGCGCGGGACCAGGGTCGGGTTCACGTTCTTGAGCACCACGTCGCGGTTGACCACCACTCGGGCCACGTCGTCGCGGCTGGGCACGTCGAACATCACCGGCAGGAGCACCTCCTCCATGATGGCGCGCAGGCCTCGAGCGCCGGTGCCGCGCAGGATCGCCTGGTCGGCCACCGCCTCGAGCGCGTCGTCGGAGAACTCCAGCTCCACCCCGTCCAGCTCGAACATCCGCTGGTACTGCTTGACCAGGGCGTTCTTGGGCTCGGTGAGGATCGAGGTGAGCGCGTCGCGGTCCAGGTTCGTGACGGTGGTGATCACCGGCAGCCGCCCGATGAACTCCGGGATCAGCCCGAACTTCATCAGGTCCTCCGGCATCACCTCGCCGTAGGGGTCGACGTCGTCGCGGGGGATGTGCAGCTGGGCGCCGAAGCCGATCCCCCGCTTGCCGGACCGGTTGGAGATGATCTCCTCCAGCCCGGCGAAGGCGCCACCGACGATGAACAGCACGTTGGTGGTGTCGATCTGGATGAACTCCTGGTGCGGGTGCTTGCGCCCGCCCTGCGGCGGCACCGAGGCCGTGGTGCCCTCGAGGATCTTCAGCAGCGCCTGCTGGACGCCCTCGCCCGACACGTCGCGGGTGATCGAGGGGTTCTCCGACTTCCGGGCGATCTTGTCGACCTCGTCGATGTAGATGATCCCGGTCTCGGCCTTCTTGGTGTCGTAGTCCGCCGCCTGGATCAGCTTGAGCAGGATGTTCTCGACGTCCTCGCCGACGTAGCCGGCCTCGGTCAGCGCCGTCGCGTCGGCGATCGCGAACGGCACGTTCAGCATCTTGGCCAGGGTCTGCGCCAGGTAGGTCTTGCCGCACCCGGTCGGCCCGATGAGCAGGATGTTGGACTTGGACAGCTCGACGGGCTCCTCACCGCGCCGCACCGCCTCGCCGGCCTGGATCCGCTTGTAGTGGTTGTACACGGCGACCGACAGCGACCGCTTGGCCGCGGACTGCCCGACGATGTACTGGTCGAGGAAGGAGAAGATCTCCTTCGGCTTGGGCAGCTCGAAGGACTCGAACTCCGTGGCCTCGGCCAGCTCCTCCTCGATGATCTCGTTGCAGAGGTCGATGCACTCGTCGCAGATGTAGACGCCCGGCCCGGCGATGAGCTTCTTGACCTGCTTCTGGCTCTTCCCGCAGAAGGAGCACTTCAGCAGGTCCCCACCATCACCGATGCGTGCCACGCCTGCATCCTTCCCTCAAGGCCCGATGAAGGAGCCAGGCGGCCGCGGTCGGCGCACCTACTCCATTGAACGCCACATGCCGCCCGTTGTCAGCGCCCGAACGGCTCACGGACGGCAGCTGCTCACGGCGTGCCGTAGGCAGGGACGCTGGTCTTGCGGGTACCGAGAATCTGGTCCACCAGACCGTACTCCACTGCCTGCTCCGCGGTCAGGATCTTGTCGCGCTCGATGTCCTGGCGGACCTGCTCGACGGTGCGGTTCCCGTGCCGGGCGAGGGTCTCCTCCAGCCAGATCCGCATCCGCAGCACCTCGTTGGCCTGGATCTCGATGTCCGAGGCCTGGCCGTAGTCCCCGCCGGACATCGCCGGCTGGTGGATCAGAACCCGGGCGTTGGGCAGGGCGAGCCGCTTGCCGGGCGTGCCGGCGCCGAGCAGGACGGCCGCCGCGGAGGCGGCCTGGCCCAGGCAGACGGTCTGGATGTCCGGCTGGATGTACTGCATGGTGTCGTAGATCGCGGTCAGCGCCGTGAACGAGCCACCCGGGGAGTTGATGTACATGGTGATGTCGCGGTCGGGGTTCTGGCTCTCCAGAACCAGCAGCTGCGCCATCACGTCGTCGGCCGAGGCGTCGTCGACCTGGACACCGAGGAAGATGATCCGGTCCTCGAACAGCTTGGTGTAGGGGTCCAGGCGCTTGAAGCCGTAGGCGGTGCGCTCCTCGAACTGCGGGAGGATGTACCGCGAGCTGGGGGTCGCCGGGCCGCGGTCAGCCGGGCGGCCGGGCTGGGGGGCGCCTGACTGGCTGGCGCCGCCGAGGAATGGACTGGGTCCGTACATGGGGCTCGCTCCTTCGGCCTGAAGCCGGGTCGGTGGCCGGGGCTGGGGGTTTCGCGGACAGGGGGGAGGTCGTCAGTCCGTGGGGCTCTGGGTGCCGCCGCCGCCGCTGACGTCGCGGGCGTTGGTCACCACGTGGTCCACCAGCCCGTACTGCTGGGCCTGGTCGGCGGTGAACCACCGGTCGCGGTCGCTGTCGCGGGTGATGGTCTCGACGTCCTGACCGGTCTGCTCGGCGATCAGCTCGGCCATCTGCCGCTTCATGTGCAGGATCAGCTCGGCCTGGATCTTGATGTCGCTGGCCGTGCCGCCGATGCCGCCCAGCGGCTGGTGCATCATCACCCGGGCGTGCGGCAGGGCGTAGCGCTTGCCCTTGGCCCCGGCCGAGAGCAGGAACTGCCCCATCGAGGCGGCCAGGCCCATCGCCACGGTGGCGACGTCCGGCTGGACGAACTGCATCGTGTCGTAGATCGCCATGCCCGCGGTGACCGAACCACCCGGGGAGTTGATGTACAGGTAGATGTCGCGCTCGGGGTCCTCGGCGGCCAGCAGCAGCAGCTGCGCGCAGATCGCGTTGGAGTTGTCGTCGCGCACGTCCGAGCCGAGGAAGAGGATCCGGTCCTTGAGCAACCGGTTGTAGATGTGGTCGTCCAGCCCGCCACCTGGCTGCGGTCCACGCGCCAGCGGGTCGCCGGTCGACTGACCCGGCAGGAACAGCTCGCTCACTCGCTCGCTCCAGCTTCTGCTCGACTACGGACCACCGGCTGGTGGTCCTCGCGCTCCGGCTCAGCCGGTGGGCCCGACTTCGGCCCGCGCACTGACCCTAACGCCGTCCTCGGACGGTTCTGTGCCCCACCCGACCGTTGTTCGCTGTCGGCGCACGCCGTCCTGTCCTGCACGACGCCGCCCCGCCGGCCGAGCCGGTGCTGGCTCGGTCGGCGGGGCGCGAAGTGCTCCAGCGGGCGCGGCTCAGGCTTGGGTGGGAGCGTCCTGCTCCTGCGCGCCGGCCTCGACGACGTCACCCTCGACCGCGCCGGCCTCGACGACGTCACCCTCGACGACGTCACCCTCGACGTTGTCACCGTCCTGACCGGTGCCGACCAGGTCGGCGACCGTCTCGCCGTCCTCCTCCTCCAGCAGCGCGTTCAGGTCGACGGTGTTGCCGGAGGCGTCCACGACGGTGATCCGGGTCAGCACCGAGGTGACCGCCTTGCGCCGGGCTATCTCGGCCACCACGGCCGGGATCTGCCCCGAGGAGTCCATGGCCTGCGCGAACGCGTTCGGCTCCATGCCGTACTGCTGGGCGTTGGCGACCAGGAACTCGACCAGGTCCTGCTGCTCCACCGACACCTGCTCACGCTCGGCCATCGTGTCCAGCAGGAGCTGCTGCTGCAGCGCCTTGCGGGCCTCGACCGAGACCTCGGCCCGGTGCTCCTCGTCCTCCAGCCGGCTCTCGCTCTCCAGGTGACGGTGCACCTCGGCCTCGACCAGACCCTCGGGCACCGGCACCTGCAGGCTCTCCAGCAGCTGCTCGACGAACCGCTCGCGGGCCTGCATGGCCTGCTCCATCTGCTTGCTCTGCTCGACCTGGGTGCGCAGGTCGGCCCGCAGCTCCTCCAGGGTGTCGAACTCGCTGGCGAGCTGGGCGAAGTCGTCGTCGGCGGCCGGCAGCTGGCGCTCCTTGACAGCGCCCAGCACGACGGTGATGTGCGCCTCCTGGCCGGCCCGCTCACCGCCGGCCAGCGGCGCGTCGAAGCTGGTGGTCTCCCCGGCGGACAGCCCCTCCAGGGCCTCGTCCATGCCGGGCAGCATGCCGCCGCTGCCGATCTGGTAGGACACTCCCTTGGCGGTGTCGACCTCCTCGCCGTCCACCGTGCCGGAGATGTCGATGCTGACGAAGTCGTCCTTGGCGGCGACCTTCTCCACGGTGACCAGGGTGCCGAAGCGCTCGCGCAGCGCCTCCAGCCGCTCGTCCACGTCCTCCTCGGAGACCACCAGGTCATCCACGGTGACCGTGACCTGCTCGTACTCGGGCAGGTCGATCTGCGGGCGGATGTCCACCTCGGCGGTGAACTTCAGCTCCCCGCCCTCGGTGGGGTCCGGCACGTCGGTGACGTCGACCTCGGGCTGGCCCAGCGGGCGCACGTCGGTCTCCTGCACGGCCTGGGCGTACAGCTCGGGCAGCGCGCTGTTCACCGCCTCCTGCAGCACGGCCCCCTTGCCGACCCGCTGGTCGATGATCCGCGGCGGGACCTTGCCCTTGCGGAACCCGGGGATGCTCACCTGGCCGGCGATCGTCTTGTAGGCGGCGTCGACGCTCGGCTTCAGCTCCTCGAACGGCACCTCCACGGTCAGCTTGACCCGGGTGGGGTTGAGGGACTCGACGGCGCTTTTCACAGCGGGTTCTCCTGCGGTGGGGATCTGGTTCAGGGCTGGCGGACGTGCTCGACTGCTGACGCTTTGGGTGGCTCGCGCCGCCGCTCGCGCGACCGGGCTCGGCACGCGAACAGGCGTGCGGCGTCCACGCCTGCAGCATGCTATCGGTCCTGCGCGGATCGGCCGAACGCGCGAGGGGCAGCCCTGCTCCACTGTCGGGGTACCCGGATTCGAACCGGGGGCCTTCCGCTCCCAAAGCGGACGCGCTACCAAGCTGCGCCACACCCCGCGAGGGCCCCGGCCGGCGGGCAGCCGGTGGACGTCGGGACCTTCGGTGCGCTTAGGCTATCGGTGCGTCACCCGTCCCGGCAGGGCGATCCCCGGACGCCGGGTGGGCGGCACGCGGGTGTAGCTCAATGGCAGAGCCCCAGCCTTCCAAGCTGGTCATGCCGGTTCGATCCCGGTCACCCGCTCCACCAGGACTGAAGGTGGAACCCGGCACCGGCGACGCCGCCCGCACCGCCGCGAGGTCACCGAACTCGTCGGCGTGCGGGAATCGGTCGCCGCAACCGGCCCGCTGGGCCGCCCGCATCCCGCGTGGCGGCCGGCTCGGTGTTCACAGACGCCATGGATCGCATCCCGGTCGCGCGGGTACTGCGCAGTCACGACGGTCGGGGCCTGCGGCGCCGGCCATGGCCGGCCTCGTCGTCACCGCCGCCGTCGACCGCTACGCGGCGGTCGCCCGCACGACCCGGAAGGAGACCGTGGCACCCATGGAGCTCACCGCCACCACGACCGTCACCAAGCCCCCGGAGGAGGTGTACGCCTTCTGGCGGCAGCTCGACCGGCTCCCGACGTTCATGGCCCACCTCGACGAGGTGCGCGCCATGGACGGCCCTCGCAGCCACTGGAGGGCCAGCGCACCGTTCGGCCGGTCGGTCGAGTGGAACGCCGAGACGACCGAGGACGTCCCGGCGCAGCGCATCGCCTGGCACTCGCTGGACGGCGCCGACGTCCCCAACTCCGGGCAGGTCCGCTTCGTGCCCGCTCCGGGCGGCCGGGGCACCGAGGTGCACGTGACCCTCAGCTACGACCTACCCGGCGGGGCGCTGGCCAAGGCCGCGGCGAGGTACTTCGGCGAGGAGCCCTCCCAGCAGCTCGACGACGACCTGCGCCGGTTCAAGCAGGTCATCGAGACCGGCGAGGTCATCCGCAGCGAGGGCGCACCACGGGGCAAGCGGGCCCGCCAGGAGTTCCCCCAGCACCCCGCCCGACCGCTGACCGACGAGGAGCTCAAGGAGGCCCTGGCGTGAAGGCCAACTGCTGGATCAGCCGCAACACGGTCGAGGTCACCGACGTCCCGGACCCGTCCATCCTCAACCGCCGGGACGCGATCGTGAGGATCACGGCCACGGCGATCTGCGGGTCCGACCTGCACCTGCTCGACGGCTACGTGCCGACGATGCAGGAGGGCGACGTCATGGGCCACGAGTTCATGGGCGAGGTGGTGGAGGTCGGCCCCGGGGTCGACCGCGACAAGCTCCGGGTCGGCGACCGGGTCGTCGTCCCCTTCCCCATCGGCTGCGGCGCCTGCGCCGCCTGCCAGAAGCAGCTGTGGTCCTGCTGCGAGAACACCAACCCCAACGCCGGCGTGGCCGAGAAGATGTTCGGCCACCCGGTCGCCGGCATCTACGGCTACTCCCACCTCACCGGTGGCTTCGCCGGTGGGCAGGCCGAGTACGCCCGCGTGGTGCTCGCCGACGTCAACCCGCTGAAGATCGAGTCCGACCTCACCGACGAGCAGGTGCTCTTCCTCTCCGACATCCTGCCCACCGGCTACATGGGCGCCGAGCTGTGCGAGATCACCGACGGCGACGTGGTCGCCGTGTGGGGCGCCGGGCCGGTCGGGCAGTTCGCGCTGGACAGCGCCCGGGTGCTCGGCGCGGCGAAGGTGATCGCCATCGACGACGTCCCGTACCGGCTGGAGATGGCCGCTTCGCAGGGGTACGAGACGATCGACTACTCCGACACCGACGTCCGCTCAGCCCTGCTGGAGCTGACCGGCGGCCGCGGCCCGGACAAGTGCATCGACGCCGTGGGCCTGGAGGCCACCCACGGGGCCGCGCACGTGCAGCTCTACGACCGCGCCAAGCAGGCCGTCCGGGCCGAGACCGGCCGGCCGCACGCCCTGCGCCAGGCGATCACCTCCTGCCGCAGCGGGGGGATCGTGTCGGTCATCGGCGTGTACGGCGGGTTCATCGACAAGTTCCCGGCCGGCTCCTTCATGAACCGGGCCCTCACCCTGAAGACCGGGCAGTGCCACGTCCAGCGGTACATGCGCCCGTTGCTCGAGCGCATCGAGCGCGGCGAGATCGACCCCACCCGGGTGATCACCCACCGGATGCCGCTGGCCGAGGCACCGCGCGGTTACGACATCTTCAAGCACAAGCAGGAGGGCTGCGAGAAGGTCGTCCTCACACCGTGATCGGCGTCCTCGCGCCGCCCGGGACGAGGCACGCCGCGGCCGTGGGCCCGGGGCGGTCGGCGCGGAACCCGGACCTGGGCGTCAGCCTGCAGCATGGAGCGTCGGGAGGCACGACATGACCACCAGCGGCAGACTCAAGGGCCGCAGGGTCGCTGCGCTGGCAGCCGACGGCTTCGAGAAGGTCGAGCTGGTGGTCCCGCTGCGAGCCCTGAAGGCGGCCGGCGCCAAGGTGGACGTGGTGTCCCTGCGGCGAGGGCGGATCCGCGGGGTCAACCTGCACATGCCGGCCAGCCGGGTCCACGTGGACAAGACGGTCCGCGACGCCGATGCCGCCGACTACGACGCCCTGCTGCTGCCGGGCGGGTTCGTCAATCCCGACCTGCTCCGGCAGTCCGCCCCGGCGCGGGAGTTCGTCCGCGCGTTTGCCGCGGCTGGCAAGCCCATCGCCAGCCTCTGCCACGGACCGTGGGTGCTCGCATCGGCGGGACTCCTGGATGGTCGGACCCTCGCGCCGACGGCACCGGCCCGTGCGTCCGACCGGCAACGCGAGGCGCCCATCGGCTGGGCTCTCGCCGCGCTGCGGTGATCGCCGAAACCCTCCGCCGTCGCAGTGGCGACCATCGGCCTGGCGGCCGCGGCCCGACGGGCCCTCCGCGGCCCGGTGACCCAGAGCCTCAGGACCCGTTAGCCGACCCCTGCGGCCCAGGCGGTCCTGCCCAGGAGCCACCCCCTCTCACCGGCTCGCCTCCCCGCCACCGATCAGCAGCCGGGTCCGCCCGGACGTCACATCAGCCTGCCCCGCGGTGCTCTACAGAGGTGAGCGCGACGCGGAACCCCACTCCCGGCGAACCCGGCCCGCCCGGCGGTCGACGCGCCGGCCCCGCGCGGGGCACGGTGGCGGTCATGGACTTCCCCGCCGGCCCCCGCCCGGCGGCGCCGACCGGTGACCCGGCCCCGCCCCGCGCCGACCTGGAGCAGGTGTTCCGGGCGTACTACCCGGGCGTGCTGTCGGTGGCCCGGCGGGTGCTGGGCGGAGAGCACGGCGCCGAGGACGTCGCCCAGGAGGTGTTCGTGGCCTTCGCCCGGTCCGACGTGCCGGCCCGGGAGGCGGGTGGCTGGCTCACCGTGGCCGCCGGGCACACCGCACTGAACCTGCTGCGCTCCCGGCGCCGTCGCGACCGCCGGGAGCTCGGCGTGGAGTCCGACCCGGCCCTGGCCCGGCCGGCCACCGGGCCGGACCCGGCCGAGGACGTCGTGCGCCGGCTGGAGCACTCGCGGGTCCGGGCCGGGCTGGCCGCCCTGCCCCGGCCGCAGGCGCTGGCCCTGGTGCTGCGGCACAGCGGGCTGAGCTACGCCGAGATCGCCGACGCGCTGGGCTGCGCTCCCGGCGGCGTCGGAACCCTGCTGCGCCGCGCCGAAGCGGCCCTGAGGAAGGAACTGGTGCGTGATGAGTCACCCAGCTGAGGGCGTGCTGCGCCGTCACCTCGACGAGCCGGCCGCGGTCGGTGACGACGACCGGCGGCACCTGGCCAGCTGCCCGGCCTGCGCCCGCCGTGCCGCGCAGGCGACCCGCGACGCCGACCTGGTGGCCGGCGCGCTGCAGGACAGCGCAGGCCGGCGGCCCGACCCGGACGTGGACGCCGCCTGGGCCCGGCTCAACCTGGCGCTGGCCGCGCCGGGTCCGACGCCGTCGGCACCACCGCGCCGCTCGCTGACGGCGCGCCGGCGGCCGCGGCGCCGGCGGCCGGTCGTGGTCGCGGCGACCGTGACGGCGCTGCTGCTCGGTGGCACGGCGGCGGCCGCCGCCGCCGACTGGCTGCCGATCTTCGCCACCCGGGCGGTCGCCCCGGTCACCGTCTCGGTCCGGGACCTGACCTCCCCCGGGCTGGACCGGTTGGCCTCGCTGGCTGCCTACGGGCAGGTCGACCTGCCGGCGGCGCCGACCCTGCGGTCGGTCCCCGACGCCGCGGCCGCCGCCGCGGCGACCGGCGCCGCCGTCCCCGCGGTGACCTCCCTGCCGGTGGGCGTGCAGGGCTCACCGACCTACCGGGTGAGCGGGGTGCAGACGGCCACCTTCACGTTCTCGGCGGCCCAGGCCCGACAGGCCGCGGCCGCCGACGGGGTGAGCCTGCCGCCGATGCCCGAGGGGCTGGACGGCACCAGCCTGCGGCTGCAGGCCGGCCCCGGGGTGCTGGAGACCTGGACCCAGGACGGGCGGATCCCCACCCTGATGGTGGCCCGGGTCGGCGCACCGACCGTCTCCACGCAGGGCGCCTCGCTGCCCGTGGTGCGGGACTACCTGCTCTCGCTGCCCGGGATCCCGGCCGACCTGGCCGCCCAGCTCAGGGCGGTCACCGGGGACGGCGGCACGCTGCCGGTGCCCGTCCCGCAGGGAGTGGCGACCCAGACCCAGGCGGAGGTGAACGGCGCCCCGGCGACCGTGCTGGAGTCCACCGGGTCCACCGCCGCCGCGGTGGTCTGGGTGCAGGACGGCCGGCTCGAGGCGGTGGCCGGGCCGCTGAGCCCGCAGGAGGTCCTGAGCGTGGCCCGTGGCCTGCGCTGAGCGGGCCGATCACGACCCCTCCCCAGCGCTGTGGTGCTCAGGTGTCCGCAAGCGCTACGGGCGGCAGCAGGCCCTGGACGGCGTGGGGGCCGAGGTCGGCCGGGGACAGGTGCTGGGCCTGCTGGGACCCAACGGCGCCGGCAAGACCAGCCTGATCAAGATCCTTCTCGGTCTGGTCAGCGCCGACGCCGGGGAGGTGATGCTGCTCGGGCGCGCCGGGGGGACGCCGTCGTCCCGGCGCGGCGTCGGCTACCTGCCCGAGCTGTTCCGGTTTCAGCCGTGGCTGAGCGCGCAGGAGGTGCTCGGCCTGCACGCCCGCCTGGCCCGGGTGGACTGGCCCAGGGCCAGGCGGCTGGCCTCGCTCGAGCAGGTCGGCCTGGCCAGCCGGGCCGGGGACCGGGTCGCCACCTTCTCCAAGGGCATGCAGCAGCGGCTGGGGCTGGCGGTGGCCCTGGTCGGGGACCCGGAGCTGGTCATCCTGGACGAGCCGACCAGCGCCCTGGACCCGCTCGGCCGGGCCGACGTGCGCGACCTGGTGGTCCAGCTGCGGGCCCGCGGGACCGCCGTGGTCCTGAACTCCCACCTGATCGGGGAGGTGGAGCGGGTCTGCGACCGGGTGGTCATTCTCGACCACGGCCGCGTCGCCGCGTCGGGAACGCTCGCGGAGCTGCTCGGCCGCCACCAGGTCCGGCTCCGGCTGGACCTGGTCAGCGAACCGGCGCGGGAGCGGCTGGCCCGGACCGGGCCGGTCCACCAGCTCGGGGACGTGTACACCGTGGACCTCCCCGACGGCCCGGGTGACCCGGTGCCGGAGCTGGTCGCCGACCTGGTCGCCCTGGGTGTGCGGGTGCATGCCGTGCAGCCGACCAGGATCACGCTGGAGGACCGTCTGCTCGGTGTGCTGCGCGCACCGCAGGACGATCGTCCCCGGACCGAGGCGGGGGCGGGCCGATGACCGTGCTCACGATGGCCGGGCTGACCCTGGTGGAGGCGGTGCGCCGCAAGGTGGTCTGGGCGCTGGCCGTGCTCACCGCGGTGCTGCTGGCGCTGAACGGCTGGGGGTTCTCCCGGCTGCCCGGGATGCAGACCTCCCTGGGGGCGATGACCAGCGGGGAAGCCCGGCTGCTGGCCTCGGAGCTGCTCAACCTGGTGATGTTCGCGCTCAGCCTGATCGTCGCCCTGGGCGCGGCGTTCCTGGCCGCCCCGACCCTGTCCGGGGAGCTGGAGTCGGGGACGGCGCTGGTCGTGCTGGCGCGACCGGTCCGGCGGTCCGCCGTGCTGATCGGCAAGTGGCTGGGGCTCAGCCTGTTCGCCTGCGCTTACGTGGTGGCGGCCGGGCTGGCGGAGCTGGCCGTGGTCCGGTGGACGGTCGGCTACTGGCCGCCGGACCCGGTCGGTGCGCTGGCCATGCTGGCCGGTGAGGCCGTGGTGCTGCTCACCCTGGCGCTGCTGCTGTCCTCCCTGGTCTCGCCGATGGCCTCCGGGGTGCTGTCGGTCGGGTTGTTCGGCGCCGTCTGGGTGGCCGGGGTGGTCGGCGGTGTCGGTGAGGCGCTGGACAACCCCGGGGTCGCCCGGGTGGGCGCCGTGGCGCGGGTGCTGCTGCCCACCGACGGCCTGTGGCGCGGGGCGATGCACGCTCTTCAGGACAGCTCCCTGCTGGCCAGCTTCCCCTCCGCCGTCCAGGGCTTCCCGTTCCTCAGCGGGTCCGCCCCGGCGCCGGGCTACCTGGCCTGGGTGCTGGTGTGGGTGCTGGTCGTCGGTGGGCTGTGCGTGCTCAGCTTCGGCCGACGCGACCTGTGAGCCGGTCGGTCAGCTCGGCCCGCAGCCGGCGGCGGGCGAGCGCGACCTGGTCCCAGTCGGCGCTCGGCGACCCGGGCCCCAGGCAGCGGGCCAGCGCGTCGTCCAGCCGGCCACCGGTCAGCTCCTCGCCGTCCAGCAGCACCGGCCAGCCCAGGGCCCGGGCCTGCGCACCGACCTTCGCTCCGCCGGCGACCGGGTCGCAGGCGATCACCGGCCGGCCGGCGGCCAGGCCGAGGACGAGGCCGTGCAGCCGGGAACTGACCACCACGTCGGCCCGGGCCAGGGTGGCCCGCGCCTGCTCGAACCGCCACGGCCGGTGCCCGGCGGTGAGCAGGTCGGTGGCCACCTCGAAGCAGCCCAGGCCACGCTCGGCCACCCACTGCTCGACGGTCTGCCGGACCAGGTCGTGCCGGCCGCGGTCGCCGTACTCGGCCTGCACCGGGGCGAGCACGGTGGCCACCACCGGGGGGCCGGCGCGCAGCCCCACCCCGGGCGCGGCGGCGTCCTCGGGCGGGACGGCGGCCAGGTCCGGGCGCGGCGGACCGGCGCCGTCACGGGCCCAGACCTGGTCGAAGCGGGCCGCGGTCGGACCGTCGAGGACCGAGACGCCGACCGCCAGCCGCGGCACGCCCTCGAACCGGCACAGCAGCCGGTCCAGCAGCGGGTCGGCGATCAGCGGGCCGCAGACCCAGACCAGGTGGCTGTACCGCTGCGGGTCCACCGTGGCCAGGTCAACGCCGCGGCCCAGGTAGTCGGCGTAGGCCAGGTCTGCCTCCAGGCCGGCCTGGTTCAGCCAGCCCTGGACCACCAGACCGCTGGCCTCGTCGCCCACCGTCGCCACCACTTCGGTGAAGCTGAACCAGCCGGCGACCAGGACCCGGCTCACGCCTGCTCCCGGCCCGGGTACTTGGGCGCCGCCCCGGCGGCCAGACCGGCGCGCCGGGCAGCGGCGAACGCCTCGAAGCGCCGCTGCTCCAGGGTGCGCAGCGACGCGTCCAGGGCCGGATCGACCGGGTCGCGACGGACCAGCACCCAGGGCAGCCCGGCCAGCGCCAGGGCCAGGCCCCGGACCAGCTCCCGGTCGTGGGGCGAGGAGCGCACGGTGAACACCGTCCACCTCAGGGCGCTGCGCCAGGGCCGGTGCAGCCACGCGTTCCACAGCGTGTTCCGGATGCCCAGGTGCCGGATCCGGGAGAAGTTGGCCAGGCTCGGGTGGTGGTGCATCACCACGTCCTCGACGTAACGCATCAGCCAACCCTGCTTGGCCAGCGGCCAGGCCAGGGTCTCCTCCTCGCCACCGATGAAGAACCTCCGGTGGTAGCCGCCAGCCTGCTCGTAGGCGCTGATCCGCACCACGCAGGCGCCGCCCATGAAGCTGAGCAGCACCGCCCCGGGCACACCCTCGGTCTCCGGCAACGGGCTGTCGGCCATCTCGGCCGAGATCGGGTCCGGTTCGCAGTCCGGGCCGACCACGATCCGGGCGTTGACCAGCGCCAGCCGGGGATGCTCCTCCAGCAGCTGCACCGCCCGCTCCAGACCCTCCCGCTCCCACCAGCCGTCGTCGTCGCAGAACACCACGTACGGGGTGGTGGCGGCCCGGACGCCCTCGTTGCGGCCGGCGGCACCGGTGTTGGCCGGCAGCGCCCGCAGCCGCAGCCACCCGGTGCGCTCCAGCAGCTCGCGGGTGCCGTCGGTGGAGGCGTTGTCCACCGCGACCACCGGCAGGTCCAGCTCCGCCAGCCGTTCCAGGGTGTGCGGCAGCCAGCCGGCGCAGTCATGGGTGAGCAGGACCACGGTCAGCAGTTCGCGCAGGTCGCTCATCCGGCCGGCTCCGGGTGCCGGGCGGTGTCCGCCAACGCCGCCGGCACCTGCTCCAGCACGTCCGGCACCGCGATCGCGGTCAGCACGGGGTCGGGCAGCTGCCCGTGCGGGTCACCCCGGTAGGCCGGGTCGGGCGCCGGCCACAGCACCCGGTGCCGGGCGTCGGGCGGTGGGCCCCACGCCGCGGGCGGCACCGGCCCGAACAGCACCACGGACGGTGTGCCGAAGGCGGAGGCGACGTGCGCCAGGCCGGTGTCACCGCTGAGCAGCAGCCGCGCCGAGGCGACCAGGCCGAACAGCTGCTCGACGCGCAGGCTGGTCGCGGTCCGCACCGGGTGCGAGCCGGCCACCTCGTGCACCAGCGCTGCCTCCTGCGGGGTGCCGGTGACCACCACCGCGTGCCCGGCCGCGGCCAGCTCACCGGCGACCTGCCGCCACCGGGAGGCGGGCCAGCGGCGGGCACCGGACGCCGCCCCCGGGTGGAGCACCGTGCTGCCCGGCCACAGCGGTTCCGGCTCGGGCAGCAGGCCTCGCACCGACGGCGCCGGCCCGGCCCCGGGCAGGTGCTCGGTGACCAGCCGGCACCAGCGGGCGACCTCGTGCTCGGCCGAGTCCCAGCGGCTGATCAGCAGCTCGCTGCCCGGGTCGGCCGGGGCGGCGCCGCCTGAGTCGACGACCTGCCCGGGCCGGACGAAGGCCAGGAGCCGGCCCGGCGCCAGCGCGAGCAGCGGCCTCCGGCTGGCCGGCCCGTTGCCGTGCAGGTCCACCGCGATCTCCGGACGCCTGGGTAGGCCGGCCACCGCGTCGAGGTCGCTGGTGGGCACCACCTCATCCAGCAGGCCGGCGGCCAGCAGCGGTCCGGCGAACCGCTGCGGGACGGCACCGACCAGGCGGTGACCGGGCAGGGCGCGGCGCAGCATCGCCGTCGCGGGCAGCCCGGTGAGCATGTCGCCCAGGCCGATCGCCCGCAGCAGCACCGCGACCGGTGGTCGGCCGCTCACTGCCGCGGGCCGGCCGGTCGGCCACCGACCGGCACCGCTCCGCCGGCGGCCCGGTCGGCCAGCCGGGTCGTGGACCGGCCGTCGAGGTAGGGCACGGTGACCACCCGCGCGCCCCAGCCGGCCAGCACGCCGCGTTCGGGCAGGTCGGCGCCGGCGTAGTCGGATCCCTTGACCCACAATGCCGGACGCAACCGGCGCAGCACCTGCTCAGGGGTGTCCTCCTCGAACACCACCACCTCGTCCACGCACTCCAGCGCCTGCAGGATCCGGACCCGGTCGGCCGCCGGCTGCAGCGGCCGGCCCGGGCCCTTCAACCGGGCCACCGAGGCGTCG
This sequence comes from uncultured Actinomycetota bacterium, assembly GCA_963821825.1. Classification (GTDB taxonomy): domain Bacteria; phylum Actinomycetota; class Actinomycetes; order Actinomycetales; family Kineosporiaceae; genus CAWGFD01. The sequence continues at coordinate 1,676,816 of CAWGFD010000002.1, read as the reverse complement.
GAGTTGACGCAGACCACCAGCCGGTCGCCCAGTGCCCGGGCCGCCTGCAGGGTCGCGACGTGGCCGGCGTGCAGCAGGTCGAAGCAGCCGCCGGTGGCGACCAGGACGCCGCCGGTGCCGGACGACGCCCGGGGGCCGGCGTCCCCGGCCGGGTCCGGGACGGCCCGGACCTGACCGGCCGCGCCACCGGCGGCGACGAACGCGGACGCCTCGGCCACGGCCCGGGCGACGGCCTCACTGGGCAGCGCGCCCTGGGCCAGCGCGTGGCCCGCGGCCGCGGCGAACCGGTCCCCCGCCCCGCAGGTGTCGCGCGCCTCGACCGCCGGGGCCGGTACCACCGTGACGTCGTCGGCGGCCGAGCAGAGGACGGCGCCGGACGAGCCGGTGGTGACCGCCACGGTGGCCGCCTGCCACCGCTCGCGCAGGGCCAGGCCGCAGTCGGCGACCTCGCGCACGTCCGGTCGCCGGCCCGGGTCCCGGCCCAGGGCCTCCCGGGCGTTGGGGGTGACCAGCCGGCAGCCCGGCACCGGGGGCGCGCCACGCGGGTGCGGGTCCCACACCACCGGACGGCGACCGGCCGCCCGGGTCAGCGCCGTCCGCAGCGCGGGGTCCTCGGTCGCGCCGTAGCCGTAGTCGGAGACGATCACCACGTCGGCCTCAGCCAGCCGGTCCGCCAGGACCGGCGGCAGCGGGCCGACGGCGCCGCGGACCCCTCCGCGGTCCACCCGCAGCACGGTCTGCCCCTGGGCGCGGTACCGGTGCTTGACCGGGGTGGCCCCGGCCCAGTCCAGCGCCACCAGCTCCACGTCCTCGGGCAGCACCGAGCGCAGCCGGGCGCCGTCCGGGTCCGCGGCCAGCGGGGTGGCCAGCACGACTCGGGTGCCCGGCGCCCGGCACAGGGCCGCGGTCAGCGCGGCCCCACCGGCCCGCACCTGCTCGGTCTCCTCCTGCAGCACCGGGACCGGCCCGTCGGGGCTGAGCCGCTCGGCCCGGCCGGTCGTGTCCACGTCGAGCAGGCTGTCGCCGACGACGAGCACGTGCAGCTGGCGGCCCGACCGGTCCGGCCGGCCGGCGGTCACCGGGCCACCTCCAGGTCGGCCAGGTCTGCGGCGGCGCCGACGCCGAGGGCCTCGTCCAGCCCGGCGCACAGCACGTGCAGCGCCAGCAGGTGCACCTCCTGCACGGTGGCGGTGAACGGGGAGTCGACGCTGATCGCGTCGTCGGCGCGCTCGGTCAGCGGGTTGGGCCCCGGGCCGGTCATCGCCCAGCACAGCACGCCGCAGCGGGCGGCGCGCTCAGCCGCCCGCAGCACGTTCGGGCTGCCGCCGGAGGTGGACATCAGGACCACGACGTCCCCGGGGCGGGCGTGCGCCTCCAGCTGGCGGGCATACCCCTCCTCCTGGCCGTAGTCGTTGGTGATCGCGGTCAGCGCCGAGACCTCGGCGTGCAGCGCGACCGCCGAGAACGGGCGCCGGTCCAGCCGGTAGCGGCCGACGAGCTCGGCGGTCAGGTGGGCCGCCTGCGCGGCGCTGCCCCCGTTCCCGGCGGCGAACAGCCGGCGGCCAGCGGGCAGCATCCGGGCCAGCCGGCCACCCCAGGCGTGGGCGGTGGCGACCACCGGCCCGGCGCCGTCCAGGGCTGCCTGCAGCTGGCGCAGGTGCTCCTGGCCGGTCGGGGTCGCGGCCCGCTCCTGGCCCGCGGCGGCGCTCACCGGGCCACCACCGCGGCCGCCCCGGCCCGCGGTGCCCGCGCGCTCTTCCCGAGGACCTCGCGATAGTTCTGCTCCACCATCCGGGCCACCTCCCGCCAGTCGTAGGTGCTCAGCACTCGTTCACGTCCCGCCTTCCCCATCCGGGCCCGCCGGTCCGGGTCGGCCAGCAGCTCGGCCACGGCCCCGGCCAGCTCCTGCGGCCGGCGCGGTGGCACCAGCAGGCCGGTCCGGCCGGGCAGCACCGTGTCCTGCAGCCCGCCCACGGCCGTCCCGACCACCGGCACGCCGCAGGCCATGGCCTCCAGCGGCACGATGCCGAACGGCTCGTACCAGGGCGCGCAGACCACCAGGTCGCTGGAGCGGACCCAGGCCGCGACCTCCGCCCGGTCGGCGCGTCCGACCAGCCGGACCCGTTCGGCCACACCCAGCCGCTCCGCCTGCTCCCGAACCGCCCCGGCCTGCGGGTCGGCGGCCAGGCCCTCGGCTGCCGGGCCGCCGAGGACGACCAGCTCCACGTCCGGCAGCCCGGTCAGCGCGGTCAGCACGTCACCGATCCCCTTGCGCGGCACCAGACGGCCGATCACCAGCAGCCGGGGCCGGGCGCCCCGCGGCCGGCGTGGCCCGCGCGGGCTGAACGCGGTGGTGTCCACCCCGCTGGGCACCACCCGGACCTGCTGCGGGTCCACGCCCAGGGCGGCCAGCTCGCTGACCTCGTCCGCGCAGGTGGCGATCACCCGGGCGCACCGGGTGGCCACGTCGGTCTCCACCCCGATCCGGGCCCCCGGGCTGGTGTCGTCCGCCCCCTGCCACCGCCGCTTGACCGAGCCGAGCGCATGGAAGGTCTGCAGCACAGGCGTTCCCAGGTCGCGCGCGGCGGTCAGGGCGGCGCTGCCGCTCATCCAGAAGTGCGCGTGCAGCACCTCGGCCGGCGCACGGCGCAGCGCCGCGGCCAGCTCGGCCGCCAGCTCCGGCACGTACGGCCAGAGCTCATCCTTGGGCACCGCGCAGGCCGGTCCGGCGTCCAGGTGCTCGACCACCACGTTGCGGGCCAGGGTGACCGTCCGCGGCAGCTCGGGGTCGTCGCGCCGGGTGAAGACCCGCACCCGGTGACCGCGTGCCGCAAGGCTGGTGGCGAGCATCGCGACGTGCACGTTCTGGCCGCCGGCGTCGACCCCGCCCAGGGTGGCCAGCGGGCTGGCGTGCTCGGACAGCATCGCCACCTCCAGCCCGCGCGGGGCTGCCACGACCCGTCCGGCCCTCATCCCGTCACCTCCTCGAAGACCTCGTCCCAGTCCCGCAGGAACCGGGCCAGCCCGAACCGCGCCAACGCGGCCTGCCGGGCCGCGGCGCCCGCCTGCGCGGCGCGGGCGCGGTCCTTGAGCAGCTCCCGGACGCTCTCCACCACGACCTGCGGGTCGTCGCTGACCACCCCCGCGGCCGGTGGCACCGCACCGGGGGCGGCGGTGGTCGCCAGCACCGCCACCGGCATGCCCATCGTCATCGCCTCCACCAGGGACAGCCCCAGCGAGGTCCACCGGGTCAGGTGCAGGTAGACCCCCCGACGGGCCAGCTCGGCGTGCATCCGGTGCTGCGGCAGGTCCTCGTGCTCGCCCACCCGGGCCGGGTCCAGGCCCAGCGCCACGGCGATGCCCTGCACCCCCATCCCGAACACGTCCAGTCCGGTGCCGGCGTCGAGGAAGCGGTGCAGCAGGTCCGCCCCGACCACCCGGGGCCGGCTGAGCGGGTCGTTGCTGACCATCGCCGTCCGGTTCAGCTCACCGGTCCAGATCGGGCCCGGGTCCAGCACGCCGTGCTCGACGACCCGCACCGGGGCACTACCGTTGTCCCAGACCAACGCGTTGAAGGCGGTCACGTGCACGATCGGCACACCGGGCAGGGCGGCGGCCGGGTGCCGCTGGTCGGTGGGCGAGGACGGGGTGTTGTGCTCCAGGTAGACCGCGGGCACGTCCAGCCCGACCCGCAGGCCGGTCCACCGCCGGACCAGCTCGGCCTCCCCGGGCCGTTGCAGCACGACGACGTCGATCTGGCTGTCCCGCAGCTGTTCCGGGGTGCGCTCAACCACGTCGGCGGGCCAGTCCCAGGTCCGCGCCCGACCCAGCCCGTCCGGGCCGCGGTCGGGCAGCACCGGCACCAGGTAGCGGTGCGGTCCCTGGACCAGGGCGGTCAACCAGCTGCCGTGGACGTGCCAGACCAGGACGGTGCGCCGGCGGGTCATGCCGCCGCCCCTGCAGCCTGCAGACCACGGACGGCTGCGACCACCTCCGCCGCGGGCACCCCGGACAGGCAGGGGTGACCGGGCACCGGGCAGCGCCGGGCCCGGCTGCCGGCGCAGGGCGCGTCCTGGTCACCCAGGACCACCGAGGCCGGCGCGCAGGGCGCCCACCGGGTGCGCGGCACGACCGGGGCGAAGAGGCTGACCACCGGGGTGCCGACGGCGGCCGCCAGGTGCGCCGGCCCGGTGTTGGCCACGGCCACGACGTCGGCCCCGTCCAGCACCGCGGCCAGGGCCGGCAGGTCCAGCCGGCCGCCGAGGTCCACGCCCCGGCGCCCGGCCACCTGCGGCGGTCAGCGCCCGTTCCTTCTGCCCCCCGGTGACCAGCACCGGCTGGCCGGCGGCCGTCAGCAGGTCGACCACGGCGGCCCAGGAACGCGCCGGGTAGCTGCGGGCCGGGGCGTCGGCCCCGGGATGGACGACGACGTAGGAGTCCGGCAACCCGGGCACCGGAGGGGCTGCGGGCAGCCTGCGGCGGTCGACGGCCGGCCGGCCGTCATCGCCCGGCGGCAGCGGCCAGCCCGCCGAGCGGGCCACCTCGGCCATCCGGCGGGGCTCCGGCGCCTCCGCCGGCTCGGCCAGCCGGACGTCCAGCAGGCTGCCGGGGTAGTCGGTGCTGATCCCCGCGATCCACGGCACGCCGGCCATCCGCAGCAGCAGCGCCGTCGGCAGCGCGTTCTGGTGGAAGGAGGTCAGCACCAGCGCGGCGTCCGGCGCCAGGGCGGCCACCCGGCTGGTCAGCGCCTGCAGCTGAAGGTTGCTGACCGGCGGTGCGGGAGAGGCGATCCAGGGTGCGTCGAAGACGACGACCTCGTCGACGCCGGGCAGCAGCCGCGCGGCCTGCGCGCCTCGCGGGCCGGCCAGCACGCTCACCCGCCGGGCCCCGGCGGCGACCGCGCGGATGGCCGGCCCGCAGATCAACATGTCGCCCATCGAGTCCAGGCGGGCGACCAGGACGTGGCGGTCGGCGTGGCTCATCGACCAGCCGCCAGGGCCAGCTCCACGGCGGTCGCCAGGTCGCGGCAGACCGCCGGCGACTGCGCCAGCTCGACGTCCAGGGTGGCCTCGGTCGGCACCAGCACCGCTCGAGCGCCGGCGGCCTGCGCGGCCTGCACGTCCGAGCCGATGTCGCCGACCATCAGGCAGCGCTCGGGTGGCACGCCGACCGTGGCGGCGGCCTGGAGCACGAGACCGGGAGCGGGCTTGCGGCAGCTGCAGCCGTCCTGCGGCCCGTGCGGGCAGACCGCCCAGGTGTCCATCGCCCCGAGCTCGGACTCCACCCGCTGCTGCACCGCCGCCAGCTGCTCGGTGCTGAAGGCGCCCCGGGCCAGCCCGGACTGGTTGCTGACCACGGCCAGCTTCAGCCCCGCGGCCCGGGCCCGGGCCAGCGCCCGGCCCACGCCGGGCAGCGGGCGGACCTGCTCGGGGTCGCCGTTGTAGGGCACGTCCTGCACCAGGGTGCCGTCCCGGTCCAGCAGCAGCGCTGCCACCGCGGGCTCGGTGGGCGGCGGCGGTCGGCGCGGCAGCCGGCGCAGCCGGGCCAGCCCCCACCACCAGACGGCGGCCGGCGGGATGGCCACGCTGGTGGCCAGCATGGTCGCCACCTCCCGGCGGTCCCGCGGGCCGGGCACGATCCGGGCGGCGGCGAACTCAGCCGTCCCGGCTGCCCACAGCGCGGCGCCGGCCGCCGCCCAGCGGCGGCGCCCGGTCAGTCCGGCGGCCGCGACCAGCGCGGCGGCGGCGGTGATCGCCAGGTGCCGGGGGCGACGGCCGGTCGAGGCGCCCGCGCGGTCGGCCCAGGTGCGCCCGTGCACACGGCTCATCAGCACGTCGTCGGCGTTGCCGCGCTGCTGGCGCAGGCTGGCCCACGGGCCGGCGGGCCGTACCGGGTGGGTGCTCCGGCGGGCGCCCTGGACCAGGCGGCGGCCGGTCGCCTGCACGCGAAGGGCCAGGTCGGCGTCCTCCCGGAAGGCCCGCGGGAAGCGTTCGTCGAACCCCTGCACGGCCTCCAGCGCGTCCCGCCGGTAGGCCATGTCAGCGGTGATCCACCAGGCACCGGACAGCCCGGCGGTCGAGCGTTCCCAGTCCGTGGGCGGTCGCCCGGCCGGCAGCGGGACGTCGAGCTCGGCCTGGCTGGCGGCCACGCCGGCGGCGTCCGCGGCGGTCAGGTCCTGCGCCAGCCGCCGGCACCAGTCGGCGGGCAGCACCACGTCGTCGTCGACGAAGACCACCCAGGGCACCTGGCGCGGCACGTGGCGCCAGCCGGTGTTGCGGGCCGCCGCCGGCCCCCGGCCGCCGCTGCTCAGCACCAGGACGTGCTCGGCCAGGTCGTCCGGTACCTGCCGGACGTCCAGCACGGGTTCGCGCTGCGGTCCGGTCTGCACACCCGGGCTGTACCCGCGGTCGTCGACCACAATCAGCCATGAGGGCCGCGGGCGGCCGGCCGCGGCCAGTGAGCGCAGCAGGACGGCCAACGAGGGACGGCCCAGGGTCGGGACGACCACCGCGTAGTCCGGCGCCGGGCTCGGCGCCGCGGTGGGGTCACTCATCGGCGGCCCCCCGGTGCGCCCAGCTGCGGCGCAGCAGGAAGGGGCCGATGGCCAGCAGGTCGACCGGTGCGGAACCGAAGCACTCCAGGGCGTCACGCGGGGAGTCGACCATCGGCCGGCCCGCCGTGTTCAGGCTGGTGTTGACCACCACCGGCAGCCCGGTACGCCGCTCGAACCCGCGCAGCACGGCGGCCATCAGCGGCTCCTGCTCGGCGTCCACGGTCTGGATCCGCGCGGTGCCGTCGACGTGCACCACAGCCGGGATCCGCTCGGCCCAGCGTGGGTCCACGTCGTGCACGAAGAGCATGTACGGCGAGGGGATCGGGCCCCGGCTGAACAGCTCACCCGCGCGCTCCAGCAGGACCATCGGCGCCACCGGCCGGAACTGCTCGCGACCCTTGACCTCGTTCAACCGTTCCAGGTTCTGCGCCCGCCCCGGGTGGGCCAGCAGCGAGCGCCGGCCCAGCGCCCGCGGCCCGAACTCGCTGCGGCCCTGGAACCAGGCCACCACCTGGTCCTGGGCCAGCGCCTCGGCCACGTCGGCCGCGACGTCGTCGCTGCGCCGGTAGGCGACCCCGGCCGCCTGCAGCGCCGCCTCGATCTCGCTCTCCTCCCAGCCCCGCCCCAGGTCGGCCCCGGGGAACGGCTCGGTGGGCTCGCCCGCCCGCCAGGACAGCTCCAGGGCGCCACCCAGCGCCGTCCCGGCGTCGCCGGCCGCCGGCTGCACCCAGACCTGCTCGAAGCCGGACTCGGCGGCGATCCTGCTGTTCGCCACACAGTTCAGGGCCACCCCGCCGGCCAGCGCCAGGCGCGAGGATCCGGTGGCCTGCTGCAACCATCGGGCCAGGTCGAGCAGCACCTCCTCGCAGACCAGCTGCACGCTGGAGGCCAGGTCGGCGTGCTCGGCCGTCCAGGGCTCGTCCGCCGCTCGCGGCTTGGCCAGCGCGTTCAGGTCCACGCCCGCGGTGCGGAAGCCACCGTCACCGGTGGCCCGGACCAGCGCGCGCAGCGCCTCGGCATGCCGCGGCCGACCGTAGGAGGCCAGCGCCATCACCTTGAACTCGTCCGAGCTGCGCAGGAACCCCAGGTGAGCGGTGACGTCCTCGTACAACAGCCCGAGCGAGTGCGGCAGGCCCTGGCTCGCCAGCACCTCCAGCGACCCGCCCCGGTACACCCCGGCCAGGTGGGAGTGCTGCTCGCCGCGCCCGTCCAGGACGAGCACCGCGGCGTCCCCGCCCCACGGCGCCGCCAGCGCCGCGGAGGCCGCGTGCGCCACGTGGTGGGGCACGAAGCGGACCCGCTGGGGGTCCAGGCCGGGCAGCGCGTCGGCGATGAAACCGGGCGCCAGCTCGGCGTACTGCAGCCGCAGGTGGTCGAAGGGGTCGTGCACACCCAGCTGCTCCGGCGTGCGGTGCAGCGCGGGGTCGTAGGAGTAGGCGACCGCGTCCAGCTCCTCGGCCCGCACGCCGGCGCTGGCCAGGCACCACCGTGCCGCCAGGTCGGGGGTCTCCCAGGCGGAGAAGGGCACCGGGCGCTTGCCGTGCTTACGCCGGCTGAACCGCTCCTCCTCGGCGGCGGCAGCGATCCGCCCGTCCACGACCAGGGCCGCGGCGGGATCGTGGAACAGGGCGTTGATCCCCAGGATGCGCATGCTCGCCTCCGGTCGACGGCGGTGGCACGGACCCCACGGTCCGTGCCCGGACAGCACGGGCTCGACTGCGTGAAGGATGGTAGCGAGGGACTGCGGCCTCGCTACCCGGGCGTGACGGACCCGCCCGGCGCCCCGCCGGCTCGCTCGGACCGGCGCCCGAGCCCCCGCCGGACCGGTCGACTAGCCCGCCGGTGAGCGGGTACTACCCTCACGGAGCCATGGATGCAGCCGTGGCCCGAACCTGGGCGGAAGCGAGCAGGAGGATGTCGGCGTGACCGGTCCGCGATTCCGTCACGCCCTGGTGACCGGCGGCGCCGGCTTTCTGGGATCCCACCTGTGTGAACGGCTGCTGGCCGCGGGATCCCGGGTGACCTGTGTGGACAACTTCTGCACCAGTGACGGTTCGGCGATCGTGGGCCTGCGCGGCGCGCCAGGCTTCACCGTGCTCGAGCACGACGTCAGCGACCCCTTCCCGCCCGCCCAGGACGTGGACCTGGTGCTGCACCTGGCCTCCCCCGCCTCACCGGCGGACTACCTGCGGCTGCCGGTGGAGACGCTGCGGGTGGGCAGCGTGGGCACCTGGCACGCCCTCGAGGCGGCCCGCCGGACCGGCGCCCGGATGGTGCTCGCCTCCACCTCGGAGACCTACGGCGATCCCCAGGTGCACCCGCAGCCGGAGAGCTACTGGGGGCACGTCAACCCGATCGGGCCGCGCGGGGTCTACGACGAGGCCAAGCGGTTCGGCGAGGCGATCACCACCGCTTACCGGACCGCGAACGGTGTCGACACCGCTATCGTCCGGATCTTCAACACCTACGGACCCCGGATGCGCCGTGACGACGGGCGAGCCATCCCCACCTTCATCTCCCAGGCCCTGGCCGGGGCGCCGCTGACGGTCGCCGGGGACGGCAGCCAGACCCGCTCGGTGTGCTACGTGGACGACACCGTGGACGGCATCCTGGCCGTGGCGGGCGGGGGCTCACCGGGACCGTTCAACGTCGGCTACCCCCGTGAGCACACGGTGCTGGCGATCGCCCAGGCGGTGATCGAGGCCACCGGGTCCTCCTCGCCGATCCGGTTCGTGGGCCGCCCCGTGGACGACCCGTCGGTGCGCTGCCCGGACATCACCGCGATCAGCCGGGAGCTGGGCTGGAGCCCCACGGTGCCCTTCGAGGACGGTCTGCGTCGCACCGTCGCATGGTTTCGGCAGAACGCGCCGGCGGCGCCGGCCACCGGGCCGGACGCGATCCCGCTGCCGGCCGTCGCCGACCGTGAGGTGGGCGCGGCGACCGCCTAGTGGGTAGCGAACGAGGAGATCGCCCGGCGGGTGGGGGTTGTCCCGGACACTGTGCGGGCGTGGCGAAAGCGGTTCGCCGCGATGGGGATCGAGGGTGTCGGGAAGGTCGCCAAGGGCCGGGGCCGCACGTCGTGGCTGCCGCCGGACACGACGGCGCGGGTGGTGGAGCTGACCCGGACCGGGACCCCGCCGGGCGGGGCCACGCACTGGTCGACCCGCTCGCTGGCGGCGGTCGTGGGGGTCAGCGACGACACGGTGCGCCGGATCTGGAAGGACCACGGGCTCAAGCCGTGGCGGGTGACCACCTTCAAGATCAGCAACGATCCGGACTTCGAGGCGAAGCTGGTCGATGTCGTCGGTCTGTACCTGAACCCACCGGCCCGGGCGGTGGTGTTCTCCTACGACGAGAAGACCTCCTGCCAGGCCCTGGACCGCACCCAGCCCTCGCTGCCGATGACCCGCGGGCGGGCCGGCACAATGACCCACGACTATAAACGCCACGGCAACATGTTCCGGGTGGGCGCGGGCGCCGGCTGGCGTCCACCGGTGGCGCCGCCCGCGGCGGGGTCGACGTGCGCCTGGATGGCGCTGACTGCGGCGCCGCGCGCCCAACGGGTGGTGTCCAGGGGCTGGACGACCAGGTCGATGGGCCGGGTGAGCGGGTCCCGGTCGACCTCCAGCGACCGGCGCAGCGTCCGGGCCGCCACGGTGGCCAGCCCAGCGCCCTCGCCGCTGATGATCACCAGGGGCGCCAGGGTCAGGTTGGCCACCGCGGCCACCAGCCGGCCCAGGGCCCTGGCGGCGTCCTGGACCTGCTCGGCGGCGCCCGGCTCGCCGGCGGCCGCCAGCTCCAGGACCTCCGGGTAGCCGACCGGTCGGCCCAGCCGGTCGGACACCCGCTGGGTCAGCGCGGGGGTGGACAGCATGGCCAGCGCACAGCCCGGGTGGCCGACCGGGCAGGGGGGGCCGCCGGGCTCGAGCGGGTAGTGCTGGAGCAGTCCGACCCCGGCGTCGCTGGTCTCCACCAGCTGGTCGTGGACCACCAGCCCGTAGCCGATCCCGACCCCGGTGGTGATCAGCGCGAAGTGCGGGTGCCCGCGGCCGGCGCCGAACCAGTGCTCGGCCTTGGTCAGGGCGAGCAGGTCGTTGTCCACGGTCGTCGGCAGGACGGTGCGCTCCTCGAGCAGCTCGGCCAACGGCACGGGGGCCTCCCAGCCGAGGAAGCCGGCCCGCCGCACCTCACGCCTGGCCACGGTGAGGCCGCCGACCCCCACGCCCAGGCCGGTGACCCGGTGACCGTCCGCGGCCAGCGCCGCGACCAGGCCGGCCACCGTCTCGACGACGCCGCACGGCGAGGGGTCCGGGATCGGACGGTCGGCGGCGCCGACCACCCGGGCACGCAGGTCGGTGACCACGGCGTAGGCGTGCTCGGCGGTCAGCCGCACGCCGATGAAGTGGTGCCGGGTGGGCACGACGTCCAGCGGCAGCCTCGGTCGGCCGGTGCTCGGCTCCCGCCGGCTCGGCATCTGCCGCACCAGCCCACTGTCGATCAGCGGCTTGGTGAGCCGGGTCAGGGTGGCCGCCGAGAGGTCCAGCCGGTGCGCCAGCTCGACCCTCGACAGGGGGCCGTGCAGCAGGATCTCCAGGGCGGGGGAACGCCGGGCGGTGTTCAACGGCTGCCAGGGGCTACCCGCCTCGCCCATCCGGGTCCACCCCCTCACGCCGGACAGGAACGTCCGGACCACCCGCCGATTGTGCCAGGCTGTCCGGTTTTCGCCCAGAACCGTGGTGCTGACCGCTGCCGGGGAAGTGGCGTGGGTCAGCGCACGTTCATGGTGTCCGGGTCGCCGCCGATCCGCTCGCCCTTGTCCATCCCCCCGATCGCCGCCAGGTCGTCGTCCTCCAGGGCGAAGTCGAAGATGTCGATGTTGGCCCGGATCCGCTCGGGGGTGACCGACTTGGGGATCACGATGATCCCGTTCTCGACGTGCCAGCGGAGCACGATCTGGGCCGGGGTCTTGCCGTGCTTGTCAGCGATCCCGGTGATCACCGGGTCATCCAGCAGCTCACCGCCCTGCGCCAGCGGGCTGTAGGCCTCGGTCGCGATCCCGAGCCGGCTGTGCAGCTCACGCAGCTCGGCCTGCTGGAAGCGCGGGTGCAGCTCGACCTGGTTCACCGCCGGGGTCACGCCGCTCTCGTCGATCACCCGGTGCAGGTGGTTGGGCTGGAAGTTCGACACCCCGATGGCGCGGATCCGACCCGCCCGGTACAGCTCGACCATGGCCTTCCAGGAGTCCACGTAGGTGTCGAACTTCGGCGTGGGCCAGTGGATGAGGTAGAGGTCGAGCACGTCCAGCCGCAGCTTCTTCATGCTGGCCTCGAAGGCCTCGATCGTGGAGTCGTAACCCTGGTGGGCGTTCCACAGCTTGGTGGTGACGAACAGCTCCTCACGCGGCACCTCGGCGTCGGCCAGCGCCAGCCCGACGGACTCCTCGTTGCGGTAGGCGGTCGCCGTGTCGATGCTCCGGTAGCCGGCCTGGATGGCGGTGCTCACCGCCTGGTAGGTCTCCTCGGCCGGGATCTGGAACACACCGAACCCGAGCTGGGGCATCTGGACGCCGCTGTTCAGGGACACGGTGGGTACGCCAGTCATGCGTGATCTCCTTGTTCGCGTGGTGCGGGGACGCGTGCATCAGCTGTGGGTCGGGGTGTCCGCTCCGCATCGTGCGGTGGGACGGCCGCCATCAGCCGCGTCGACGCTAGCGCCCGGCGGCTCTCCCGTCCTGTGCAGCCGTGACGCCGGCTCGCGTGATCGCCGGGCGCCGGCTCCCCGCCGGGTCAGTCCTCGGCGGCCGGTGACTGCTGCACGACCGAGACGTCGAACTCCAGCTGCACCTTGTCGCTGACCAGCACCCCGCCGGTCTCCAGAGCGGTGTTCCAGACCAGGCCCCACTCACCGCGGCGGACGACCACGGCACCGGTGAAGCCGACCCGCAGGTTCCCGAACGGGTCGCGGGCCGACCCCTCGAGCTCGAAGTCGATGGTCACCGGCCGGGTCACATCCTTGATCGTCAGGTCGCCGGCCACCCGGTAGGTGGTGTCCCCGACCTGCTGGACGTCGGTGGAGACGAAGGTCATCCGGGGGAAGGTCTCCACGTCCAGGAAGTCCGGCGAACGCAGATGAGCGTCCCGGTCAGGCGTGCCGGTGTCGATGCTCGCCGTGGCGATCTGCAGGTCCACCGTGCTGTTCGCCGGAGCGCCGGCGTCCAGGTGCACGGCGCCGGTGAAGTCGGTGAACGAGCCACGGACGGTGGTGACCATGGCGTGCCGGGCCCGGAAGCCCAGACGGGTGTGGGTGACGTCGACGACGTAGTCGCCGCTGACGTCATCCAGCACGGAGGTGGCGGCGTCGAAGTCGGTCGCCGCAGGTTCGGTCGCACGATGCTTGCCCATTGGCGGCATTCTCCTGGCCAGGAGGCGGCACGTCCATCCCGACCCACCGTCCGGCTCCCGCACCGGGCTGGGCAGACTCGGGGCGTGCAGGTGGTCACGGGCTTCGCGCTGGCCGACCGGGGCTGGCTGACCGGGCGCCGGGACGCCGCACGCCTGCGGTACTGGCCAGCGGCCGACGACCGGGCCGCGGCCATCCTGTGGTGGTGGTCGGCGACCGCGGTGCTGGCCGAGGCACTGCTCAACCCGGGCCGGGCCGCCCGGCCGGCCGGCCCGGCGCCGGCGGGCGACCCGGTGCTGGTGGGTGTCCCCGTACTGGTGGGTGACCCGGCGCTGGCCGGCACCGAGCTGGTCGAGCACGACGGGCTGCTGCTGCGGGCCGGCATGCCGCCGGCGGCCGGGTCGCCGGCCGGTGCCGCGCGCCGCCTGGGCCAGGCCGTGGCGCAGGCCTGGTCACCGGTGGTGGCGGGCCTGTCGGCCTGCGCGGGCACGCGACCGGCTCCCGTCTGGGCGGTCGCGGCCGACGCGGTGACCGGCGCGCTGCTGGCTCGGATGGCCCCCGAGCCCGGCGCCCCGGACGCCGTCGCCCGCGCCCGTGCCTGGGCGGACGACCTGGCCCACGGCGCCGGCGGCAGGTTCCCGGCGCCCCGGCTGGAACTGGTCGACGGCCCGCAGGGCACGCCGAGCCGGGTGCTTCGGCGCAGCTCGTGCTGCCTGATGCTCGAGGTGGCGCCGGCGCACCGGGTCTGTGCCAGCTGTCCGCGACAGCCGGCGGCGGTGCGCCGCCAGCGGATCGGGGCCCAGCTCCGGGCGATCGCTCAGCCCGGCCCGCCGGCAGCCCGTCCGGCGCAGTCCGCGCACTGCCCGGACAGCGCGACGTGGCCCGGGTCGAGCACGAAGCCGTAGTGCTGGCGCAGGTCCTGGGCCACCTGGGCGAGCAGGTCCGAGGGCAGGTCGCGGACCCGCCCGCAGCTGCGGCACTGGGAGTGCAGGTGCGCCCCGTCGTCCAGGACCAGGTGGTAGGCGGTCGCGCCGTGGCCGACGTGCACGTGCTGGACGACGCCCAGCTCGCTGAGCGCGTCCAGGGTGCGGTAGACGCTGGCCCGGTGCACGCCGGGCACGGCCTGCGCCACCGCGGCGACGATCTCCTCGGCACCCAGGTGCGCCTCCCGGCCGGCGAGGATCTCCAGTACCGCCCGGCGTGGCACCGTCATCCGCTCGCCGCGCTCGCGAAGCCGGCGCGCCACCGCCTCGACCAGCCCCGCTCCGGGACCGGCCGGCCCGGGCGGGACCGACGGCTGGCTGCTCACCGCCCCAGTGTGCCGGACATGCACCTGCGCGCGGGTGACCCGGTGTCCTACGGTGCTCCCGGTCTCGGGCCGGTGCCGCCCTGTCGCACCCGACCCGACCGACCCGACGGACCCGACCGACCCGACCGACCCGACCGACCCGACCGACCCGACCGACCCGACCGACCCGACCGACCCGAGAGCACGGTGCCCAGGTGAGCCCGCCCCACTCCTCCATCGTCCGTCTGAACCGCGACCGCGACGGGGCCGCCGTCCAGACCCTGGACCAGTGGGCCTTCGCCTACGACGACCAGGGGCTGGACGCCGAGCCGGCGCTGCGCTCCCTGGAGTGGGAGCGCACCTTCGGCATGCCGAGCGGGCCGGAGCCGGCCGGCGACGGGCCGCAGCCGCTCAGCGCCATGTACTCGGTGCGGTCGCTGACCATGGGCGTGCCCGGCGGCCAGCTGCCGCTGGCCGGCCTGACCTGGGTGGCGGTACATCCCGGCCGGCGCCGACGCGGGCTGCTCACCGCGATGATCGGCCACCACCTGCGCGAGGTCCGCGCGGCCGGCCGGGAGGCCCTGTCCGGCCTGTTCGCCAGCGAGGCCGGCATCTACGGCCGGTTCGGGTACGGCACGGCGACCCGGGAGCTGACCCTGACGCTGCCGCGCGGCACCGGGCTGCGCGGTCGCCCCGACCCCGACGTCGAGCTCAGCTTCGAGCTGCTGGAGCCCGACCGGCACGCACCGGTGTTCAGCGGGCTGCACACGCAGTACCTGGCAGGGCGTCCCGGCTGGGTGAACCGCTCGGTCGCCGTGATGCGCGACGTGGTGATGGCCGACCCCCCGTCCTTCCGCGCCGGCGCCGAGCGCCGGCGGGTGCTGCTCGCCCGCCGTCCGGGCCGGCCGGTGGGCGGGGCGGCCCTGTTCCGGCGCCGGGAGCGGTCCGAGGGCGGCGTGCCCGAAGGTCAGGTCGAGGTACGCGACCTGGTCGCCGTCGACCCCGGCCTGACCCGCGCCCTGTGGGCCGCACTGACCGACCTGGACCTGACCAGCACCACCGGCTCGGGCCTGCGCCCCGAGGACGACCCGCTGCTGCAGCTGCTGACCGACGTGAGGGCGGCGCGGCCACACCTGGGTGATGGTCTCTGGCTGCGGATCGTCGACCTGCCCGCCGCCCTGGCGGGCCGGGCCTACCTGACCGAACTGGACGTCGTGCTGCGGGTCGAGGACGCCCTGCTGCCGGAGAACGCCGGGCTGTGGCGGCTGCGGGTCGAGGACGGCCGGGGCACCGTCGAGCCGGCGCTGACCGCCCCGGACCTCAGCCTGGACGTGCGAGAGCTGGGCAGCATGCTGCTCGGCGGCACCTCGGCGCAGGCCCTGCTGGCCGCCGGCCTGGTCAGCGAGCACACCCCCGGGGCGGCGCACCGGGTGGGCGCGGCCTTCGACTGGCCGGTCCGGCCGGCCTGCTGCCTGCCGTTCTGACCCGGCGCGGGCGGCGGGGCCAGCCGGACGGGCCGGACGGGCCGGACGGTCAGACCTGGCAGCTGGGGCAGCGGAACAGATTGCGCGCCACCATCGGCTCGGTGACCACCTCGGTACCGCAGACCCGGCACGGCAGCCCGGCCCGCCGGTACACGTAGTGCGCGTCCTCGCGGCGTACCGCGCCTCGGCGGCGGCCCTCCGGCCGGTCGGCCGGCCGGGTGGTCACGATCCGCCCGCTGGCGACCCCGGCCCGCATCAACGTCACCAGGTCATTCCACAACGCCTTCCACTCCTGCTCCTCGACCGCGCGCCCCGGGCGCCAGGGGTCGATCCGGGCCCGGAAGAGCACCTCCGCCCGGTACACGTTGCCCACCCCGGCGACCATCTTCTGGTCCATCAACAGCGCTCCGACCGGCGCCCGGGACCGCCTGACCCTCTCCCCCGCCAGCGCGCCGTCCGCCCGGGCCACCAGGGGGTCGGGCCCGAGCCGGGCCCGGACCTCCTGCACCTCCTCGGCGACCAGCAGCTCGCATGCCGTCGGCCCGCGCAGCTCGGCCCAGTGCTGGTCGGTGCGCAGCAGCAGCCGCAGCGCCCCGCGGGGTGCGGGCGGCTCCCCCGGGCCGAACCGCCACGCTCCGTACAGACCGAGGTGGACGTGCACGAAGCGGTCGGCCGGACCGTCCCGGACCGGGGAGAAGCCCAGGAACAGGTGCTTGCCGGCGGCCTCGGCGCTGACCAGCGTGCTGCCGTCGACCTGGGCCGCGCCGTCCGCGAAGCGGCCCTGCGGGCTGGACGCCAGCACCTGACGGCCACCGAGGTCGGTGCCCAGGCGGCGGGCCAGCCGGTGGACGGTGTGCCCCTCGGGCACCGGCCTTAGTCCTGGTCCCCGGACGCCGGGAGCGGCGGAAGGACCCGGGTCTCCTCGTACTCGGCCAGCATCCGGATCCGGCGGGCGTGCCGCGGCTCGCCGCTGAACGGCTCGGCCAGGAACGCCTCGACGAAGGAGGTGGCCTCGTCCAGCGAGTGCATCCGGCCACCGACCGACAGCACGTTGGCGTCGTTGTGCAGCCGGGCCAGGGTGGCCGTCTCCAGGCTCCAGGCCAATGCCGAGCGCACGCCCGGCACCTTGTTCGCCGCGATCTGCTCACCGTTGCCCGAGCCACCGATCACCAGGCCCAGGCTGCCCGGGTCGGCCACCACGGCGGCCGCCGCACGCAGGCAGTACGGCGGGTAGTCGTCCTGGCCGTCGTACTCGGCCGGACCATGGTCGACCACCTGGTAGCCGGACCCGCCAAGCACGGTCACCAGGTGCTCCTTGAGCTCGAACCCGGCGTGATCGCAGCCGATGTGCACGCGCATGACCTCATCCTGCCAGCCCGCCGGCCGCGCGCCCGGGCCGGCGGCCACCGGCCGGGCCCGCTGGTGGGCGAGACAGGCTCAGTCGAAGACCGGCCCCTGGGTACGGGTGCGCTTGAGCTCGAAGAAGCCCGGCGTGCCGGCGACCAGCACCGCGCCGTCCCACAACCGGCCGGCCGCCTCGCCCGTGGGGGCCGGGGTGACCACGGGGCCGAAGAACGCCACCCCGTTTACCGCGACCACCGGGGTGCCGACGTCCTCGCCTACCAGGTCGATCCCCGCCTTGTGGCTGGCCCGCAGCGCCTCGTCGTGCTCGGGGCTGGTGGCCGCCTCCGCGAGCCGGGCCGGCAGACCGACCTCGGCCAGCGACTCCTTGATCACCCGCGGGAAGTCCTTGTCGCCGCCGGGGTGGATCCGGGTGCCCATCGCGTCGTACAGCGGCTTGACCACGCTGTCGCCGAGCTCCTGCTGGGCGGCGACCACGACCCGCACCGGCCCCCACGCCGCGGTCATCAGCTCCTGGTACTCCGCTGGGAGGTCGCGGCCCTCGTTCAGCACCGAGAGGCTCATCACGTGCCACACGACGTCGATGTCGCGCGCCTTCTCCACCTCACCCATCCAGCGCGAGGTCATCCAGGCCCACGGGCAGGCGGGGTCGAACCAGAAGTCGGCCTTGCTGCGCTCGGTCATGTGATTCCTTTCAACACGTGCCGCCCGACGCGCGGGCGGTAAGTTCAGGACAGCGAACAACAACACCGGACCCCCGACCGGAATTTCCATCGGCCACCGACCAGGAGCGTGACGTGCCAGGTACCAACCTCACCCGGGAGGAGGCGGCAGCCCGCGCCGCAGCCCTTGAGGTGTCCAGCTACCACGTGGACCTGGACCTGACCGGGGGTGAGTCGGTCTTCCGGTCGGTCACCACCGTGCACTTCTCCTGCGCCCAGCCCGGTGCCGGCACCTTCATCGACCTGATCGCCGCCGAGGTGCACCGGGTGGAGCTCAACGGTCGGCCGCTGGACGTCGAGCAGGTCCGCGGCCCGGCCCGGATCCAGCTGCCCGAGCTGACCGGAACCAACGAGCTGGTGGTGGAGGCCGACTGCGCCTACATGCACACCGGTGAGGGGCTGCACCGCTTCGTCGACCCGGTGGACGACCAGGTGTACCTGTACACCCAGTTCGAGGTGGCCGACGCCCGGCGGGTGTTCGCCTGCTTCGACCAGCCGGACCTGAAGGCCTCCTTCGTGTGGACCGTCACCGCCCCCCAGGACTGGCAGGTTGTCTCGGTCTCCCCCACCCCGACGCCCGAGCGGCTGGACGACGGGGCGGCCCGCTGGCGGTTCGCGCCGACCGCGCGGCTGGCCCCGTACGTCACCGCGCTGGTCGCCGGCCCCTACCACTGCCAGCGGGGTGAGCTGACCAGCCGCGACGGGCGGGTGGTCCCGCTGGGGGTCTTCTGCCGCGCCTCGCTGGCCGACCACCTGGACGCTGAGGAGGTGATGGACCTGGCCCGCGCCGGGTTCACCTACTTCGAGGAGCTGTTCGACCACGCCTACCCGTTCGAGAAGTACGACCAGCTGTTCGTCCCGGAGTTCAACGCCGGCGCCATGGAGAACGCCGGGGCGGTGACCATCACCGAGACCTACGTCTTCCGGTCCAAGGTGCCGCAGGCACTGGTCGAGCGGCGCGGCCTGACGATCCTGCACGAGCTGGCGCACATGTGGTTCGGGGACCTGGTCACCATGCGCTGGTGGGACGACCTGTGGCTCAACGAGTCCTTCGCCGAGTACGCCAGCACCCGGTGCCAGAGCGAGGCCACCCGGTGGGCGACGTCCTGGACGACGTTCCTGTCCGCCGAGAAGGCCTGGGCCTACCGGCAGGACCAGCTCGGCTCGACGCACCCGATCGTGGCCGACATCCGCGACCTGGCCGACGTCGAGGTCAACTTCGACGGGATCACCTACGCCAAGGGCGCCTCGGTGCTCAAGCAGCTGGTGCACTGGGTCGGCCGGGACGCCTTCGACGCCGGTCTGCGGGCCTACATCGCCAAGCACGCGTGGGGGAACACGACGCTGGCCGACCTGCTGGACGAGCTGGCCGCAACCAGCGGCCGGGACCTGAACGCCTGGGCGGCGTCCTGGCTGCGGACCGCAGGCGTGAACACCCTGCGGCCGGTGGTGGAGGTGGACGCGGACAACCGGGTCACCTCGGCCCAGATCGTCCAGACCGCACCGACCGAGCACCCCGACCTGCGCCCGCACCGGCTGGCCGTCGGCTGCTACGACCTGGTCTCGGGCATCCTGACCCGGACGAACCGGTTCGAGCTGGACGTGGCCGGCGAGGCCACGGAGCTCGGCGGCCTGGTCGGCCGGGCCCGCCCGGACCTGTTGCTGGTCAACGACGACGACCTGGCCTACGGCAAGATCAGGCTGGACGCGCGGTCGCTGGACACCGCGATCGGCCACCTGTCCGACTTCGCCGAGTCGCTGCCGCGCACCCTGGTCTGGGGCGCGGCCTGGGACATGACCCGCGACGCGGAGATGCGCGGGCGCGACTTCGTCCAGCTGGTGCTGGGCAACATCGCCTCGGTGGACGACCCGAGCGTGGCCCAGACCCTGCTGCGCCAGCTGGCGTCGGCGTTGCAGTTCTACATCGCTCCAACGGTGCGGGAGGAGACGACCGTCCAGGCCGCCGACGCCCTGCTCGAGCTGCTGCGCCGCGCCGCGCCGGGCAGCGACCTGCAGCTGCTGTTGGCCCGCAGCTTCGCCTCGCACGCCACCAGCCCGGCCCAGCTCGACGTGGTGGCCGGCCTGCTGGCCGGTGAGCAGGAGCTGCCCGGCCTGGTGGTGGACACCGAGCGGCGCTGGGACCTGCTGGGCGCGCTGGTCGCGGGCGGGCGGGCCGGAGACGCCGACATCGAGGCCGAGCTGGCCCGCGACGACACCGCCTCGGGCCGGGTGCACGCGGCCGGGGTCCGGGCCATGACACCGACCGCCGAGGCGAAGGCGGAGGTGTGGGAGCAGGTGGTGGACAAGGAGGGCCTGCCCAACGCCAGCCAGGCCGCGATGATCGGCGGGTTCTCCCGGGTGCGTGACGCTCGGCTGCTGGAGCCGTTCGTGCAGCCCTACTTCGACGGCCTGGAGCGGGTCTGGAGCGAGCGGACCAGCGAGATGGCCAGCCAGGTGGTGGTCGGCCTCTACCCGACCATGGTCGGCAGCCAGGCCGTGGTCGATGCCACCACGGCCTGGCTGCAGGACCACCCGGACGCCGAGCCGGCCCTGGTCCGGCTGCTGGTCGAGGGCCGGGACGGCGTGCAGCGGGCGCTGCGTGGCCAGGAGCGGGACGCCGCCGGCGACCCGACCAGCGACCTCTGACCAGCGCCCACCCGCCCGGTCCTAGCGGGGGGTGACCCGGTCGTTGGCCACCGGCTCCATCACCCGCAGCAGCGAGTCGGCCCGGGCCGAGGTCATCAGCTCCTCCAGCCCGACCGGTACGCCGACCCCGTTGGCCAGCGGCAGCCGCCAGTTCGGGTACTCATCGCTCGTGCCGGGCTGGTTGATGGTCCGCCGGTCCCCCACCGCGTCCGCCAGCGAGACCCCGAGCAGCCGGGCAGGGGTACGAAGCAGGAACGCATGCAGAGCCTCCACGGTGCCCCGCTCGGTCGGGTCGGGGCCGAGCAGGCCCAGTTCCCGCAGCTGCTGCAGCACCGCGGCCTGGTCGGTTGAGTCGGCCTCCTGCTCCTCCTCCAGGGTTCGGGTCAGAAGGTCCAGCCGGTGCCGCAGCTCGATGTGCTCCCCGGCCAGGTAGCCGGCGGTCGGTGGCAGGTCGTGGGTGGTGACGGTGCCCAGGCAGAGCTCGCGCCACGCGCTCGGCGGCAGCGGCCGGCCCTCGCCGTCCTTCTCGAACCACAGGATCGAGGTGCCCAGCACACCCCGTTCGCGCAGGTAGTCCCGCACCCAGGGCTCGACCGTGCCCAGGTCCTCGCCGACCACCACGGCTCCGGCCCGGTGCGCCTCCAGGCAGAGGATGCCGACCAGCGCCTCGTGGTCGTAACGGACGTAGGTGCCCTGGTCCGGTCCCTGGCCGTTGGGCACCCACCAGAGCCGGAACAGGCCGATGATGTGGTCCACCCGCAGGCCGCCGGCGTGCCGCAGCACGGTGCGCAGCATGTCCCGGTAGGGGGCGTAGCCGAGCTCGGCCAGCCGGTCCGGCCGCCACGGCGGCTGGGACCAGTCCTGGCCCTGCTGGTTGAAGGCATCCGGTGGCGCGCCCACCGTGACGTCGTGGGCCAGCACCCCCTGCAGCGACCAGGTGTCCGCGCCCTCCGGGTGAACACCGACCGCCAGGTCGTGCACGATGCCCAGCGCCATGCCCGACTCCAGCGCCGCCGACTGCGCCTGGGCCAGCTGGGTGTCCAGGCACCACTGCAGCCACTGGTGGAACCGGATCCGCTCGGCCAGCTCCACCCGGAGCTGGGCGACCGCCTCGCCGGTCAGGTCGTGCGCGTAGGCCGGCCAGCCCGAGCTGGGCAGCCCGTAGTGCTCGGCCAGCGCGCACCAGGTCGCGAAGTCGGCCAGGCCCTCGCCCTCACGGGCGCAGAACGCCTCGAAGGCCCGCTGTCGGGCCGGGCTGCGCGGCTGGGCGAAGACCGTCTCCAGGGCGGGCTTCTTGGCCGCCCACACCGCGTCCCGGTCGAGCTCGGCGCCCTTGGCGCTGCTCTCCCGCACCGCCTCGGCCGCCCACTCCAGCACCGCCCGGTCGGTCGCGGGCAGGTAGGCGACCTCGCGGATGTCCTCCACCCGTAGGTACACCGGGTTGACGAACCGCCTGGTCGTCGGCAGGTACGGCGAGGGCTGCATCGGGGGCACCGGCTCGGCGGCGTGCAGCGGGTTGACCAGGACGAAGTCGGCGCCGTGCTCACCGGCAGCCCAGGCGCACAGCTCGGCCAGGTCGGCCAGGTCGCCCAGCCCCCAGGACAGCGCCGACCGGACCTGGTACAGCTGGGTCATCAGCCCCCAGGAGCGCTTGTGCTGCAACTTGTCCGGAAGCTCCAGCGACTGCGGGGCGATGATCAGCGGGCAGGACGCCGACCCGTCGGCGGTGGTCGCGTGGAGCTGGTGGTAGCCCAGCGGCAGGTCGGCGGGAACGGTGAAGGTGGCCTCCCCGACCAGCCGGCCGTCGACCTCCCGGGGCGCCACCCAGTGCTCCGCCTGCTCCAGGCGGCGCCGTCCGCCGTCCTCGCAGACGACCTCGACCTGCACCTGGCTACCGTGCGGGACGTGCACCGCCACCCGGGTCGAGCCCGCCGGGCCGGCCGGGCCGCTGCCCGAGCGGGCGACCAGCACCGCCGGCAGCACCCGGCGCCACTGCTGCTCCTGGTGGGCCTGCAGCGCCGAACGCACGGCGGCCTCGTCGTGCACGTCCAGCTCGAGAGCGCCGAGCACGGCCCGCAGGGTGCGCGCCGGCACCTGGACGGGCCGGCCCTGCCAGTCGTGGTAGTCCACGGCCACGCCATAGGCACGGGCGAGCTCGGTCAGCGTGGCCGAGGGCGGAGAGAGATCAGGGTCGGTCTGGAGGGTCACGATCCGTGCTTTCCTGGTCGCTCGCAGGGGCGGGAGTTTGTCCGGGTCCAGAATCCTGGGCCACCCCCCACCATCGCCACCCGGCGCGCCGCCCCCACCTACCCTGACGACATGACCTCGGCCTCCCCCCAGCCCGGACCCGCCCGCGCAGCGCCCGAGCAGACACCGGAGCAGACACCGGAGCAGACCCGGCCCGGCTACCCCAGCGCCGAGCGCCTGGCCCTGCAGGAGGAGCTGCACGGCCACCTGGTGGCCGACCCCTACCGCTGGCTGGAGGACCCGGACGACGAGCGCACCCGGGCCTGGCTGGCCGACCAGGACAGCCTGTTCGCCGCCGCCGCTGCCGACTGGGAGGGCCGCGAGCACTTCGCCCGCCGGCTGACCGAGCTGCTTGGCGCCGGCACGGTGGGCGTGCCGATCTGGCGCGGCAGCCGGATGTTCCAGATCCGCCGGCGGCCGGGGCAGGAGCACGCCGTCCTGCTGGTCAGCGACCCGGCGCCGCAGGGCGGGCGCACCGAGCGGGTGCTGGTGGACCCGATGCTGCTGGACCCCAGCGGCACGACCACGCTGGACTCCTGGCAGCCCGACGTGGACGGCGAGCTGCTCGCCTACCAGGTCTCCGAGGGCGGCACCGAGGAGAGCGTGCTGCGCGTGCTGCGGGTGTCCACCGGGGAGGTCGTGGAGGGTCCGATCGACCGGGCCCGGTACTCCCCGGTCGCCTGGCTGCCCGACGGCCGGTCCTACTACTACGTGCGCCGGCTCGACCCGCAGCTGCTGCCGGAGCGCGAGCGCCAGTACCACCGCCGGGTGTGGTGGCACCAGGTCGGCACCGACCCCGGGCAGGACGTCGAGGTCTTCGGGCAGGGACTGGACCCGCGCAGCTACTACGGGCTGTGGGTGGACCGGACCGGTAGTTGGCTGGTGCTCTCGGCCGCCGTCGGGACCGCTCCGCGCACCGACGTGTGGATCGCCGACCTGGGCGCGGCCGGGCCGCAGCAGCCGGTGCTGCAGCCGGTCGCCGTCGGCCTGGACGCCCAGGTCGGGGCGGCGGTCGGCCGGGACGGGCGGCTCTACGTCTCGACCGACCTGGACGCCCCACGAGGGCGGCTGTGCGTGGGCGACCCACGCCGGCCCGGCCGTGAGCACTGGCAGGACCTGCTGGCCGAGGACGCCGAGGCGGTGCTGGAGGACTTCACCGTGCTGGACGGTCCCGAGCTGGCCGGCCAGGGGCTGCTGCTGGCCGCCTGGACCAGGCACGCGGTCAGTGAGGTGACGGTGCACGACCTGGCCACCGGGCAGCAGCTGGCCGGCGACAGCGGCCGGGTCGAGCTGCCCGGCCTGGGCACCGTCGGCGCCCTGGTCTCCCGGCCCGAGGGTGGGCACGAGGCGTGGTTCAGCTACACCGACCACACCAGCCCACCGCACGTGTACCGGGTCGACCTGCGCGAGGCCCGCACCCGGCCGGCCCGAGCCGGGGTGTTCTGCGCCCCGCCCGGCACGGTGACGGTGCCGCCGGTGCGCGCCGGCCAGGAGACGTTCACCAGCGCGGACGGCACCACGGTGCGGATGTTCGTCATCGCCCGCGCCGACGCCGTGCAGCCCGACGGCCGGCCGGGCGAGGCCCGGCCGGCCATCCTGTACGGCTACGGCGGATTCGGGGTTCCGCTGGCCCCGGGCTACTCGGCCTCCGCCCTGGCCTGGGTGGAGGCGGGCGGCGTCTACGCGGTGGCCAACCTGCGCGGCGGTTCCGAGGAGGGTGAGCAGTGGCACCGCGACGGGATGATGGCGGTCAAGCAGAACGTGTTCGATGACTTCCACGCCGCGGCGCAGCACCTGATCGAGCGGGGCTGGACGACCAGCGAGCGTCTGGCCATCCACGGCGGGTCCAACGGCGGCCTGCTGGTGGGCGCCGCGCTCACCCAGCGGCCGGAGCTGTACACCGCGGTGGTCTGCTCGGCCCCGCTGCTGGACATGGTGCGCTACGAGCAGTTCGGCCTGGGCGCCACCTGGAACGAGGAGTACGGGACGGCGCAGGACCCCGAGCAGCTGGGTTGGCTGCTGGACTACTCGCCTTATCACCGGGTGCGGTCGGGCGTGGACTACCCCGCCACGCTGTTCACCGTCTTCGACTCCGACACCCGGGTGGATCCGTTGCATGCCCGCAAGATGTGCGCCGCGCTGCAGCACGCGACCTCCGGCGTCCGGCCGGTGCTGCTCCGCCGGGAGAAGGACGTCGGCCACGGCGCCCGTTCGATCAGCCGGACGGTGACCCTGTCGGCGGACGGCCTGGCCTTCAGCGCCTGGGCGACCGGGTTGCCGACCCCGGCTCCGGACTGACGTTGGTGCCAACTAAGTAACTCTGCGTATCGCCACCGCCATCTTTGGCGCTCAGCAGGTGTCCGCACTCACCGCCTGCCACCAAGAGGGTGAACGGTTGGCCGAAACGCTGCACAGCCCCGTCTCGGTCGCTGTACCTTTCAGCGACCCCGGTCCGCGCCGGGTCAGGGCCGACGCAGCCGTCGGCGGCGCAGAAGGAGACGGGGATGGCCAGGATCCTGGTGGTGGACGACGAGCCGGGGATCGTCCGGTTCGTCAAGCGTGCGCTGGAGAGCGCCGGACATACTGCGCACACCGCCACGGACGGTCTGAGCGGGCTGGGCCTGCACGGCGAGCTCAAGCCGGACCTGATGCTGCTGGACCTGGTGATGCCGGGCTTCAGCGGGATGAGCGTGCTGGCCGCGGTGCTGGCCGACAACCCCCACGGCCGGGTGATCGTGCTCTCCGCCGTCGCCGACGTGCAGGCCCGGGTGCGTGCCCTGGACGCCGGCGCGGCCGACTTCGTACCCAAGCCGTTCGCGATCTCGGAGCTGCTGGCCCGGGTGCGGGTCCAGCTACGCGGACCGGGTGAGGTGCCGATGCCCCGGCTCGCGGCCGACGAGATCAATGTCGGCTCGATGCGCCTGGAGCTGCGCTCCCGGCGGCTGAAGGGCGGCGAGCGGCAGGTGGAGCTCTCGGCCCGCGAGTTCGCGCTGCTGGAGTTCCTGATGCGCCGCTCGGGCAACGTCTGCACCCGCAGCGAGCTGCTCTCGGAGGTCTGGGGGTACGGCTTCGACCCGGGCAGCAACGTCGTCGACGTCACCGTGGCGCGGCTCCGCTCCAAGATCGAGGGGATGCGGATCGAGACCGTGCGCAACGTCGGATACACCCTGAGCCCTGCGTGAGCTGGGCCGAGGTCCGCAGCCGGGCCGGCCAGGTGGATCGCGGCCTGTGGGCCGACCTGGCCTGGGTGGCCTTCTCGCTGCTGATGTGCTGGGTGATGGTGTACGTCCCGTCCCAGCAGACCCTGCCCTACCACCTGATCTTCGTCAGCTTCACCGTGCTCTACGGCTACCGGCTGTGGGCGGGGTGGGTGACGAACCTGTCGCTGATCGCGGTCACCGCAGTCACCGGGTTCGTCTTCTTCCTGATGCTGCGCGCCGGCCAGGTGACGCTGGACGAGGTCACCGAGGTACCGATGATGCCGCTGCTGGTCGGGGCGATGGCCTGGCACGCCCGCCGGGCCGCCGAGGCCTCCCGCAAGGTCGCCCGGCTGGCCGCCCGCGAGGCCGGCCGCACCGAGCGGCAACGGGAGTTCCTGCGAGACACCTCGCACAGCATCCGCACCCCGGTGACCGTGGCCCGGGGGCACGTGGAGCTGCTGCTGCTCTCGGCCGGCAGCACCCAGCAGGCCGAGGACGTCAAGGAGATCCTGCACCAGCTGGACCGGCTCGCCGGGTTCGCCGACCGGCTGCTGGCCATCGAGCAGCTCGACACCGTGGTCGGCCCCGAACCGCGCCCGGTCGACGTGGCCGGGCTGGCCGGCGTGCACGCCCGGCAGTGGCAGCACGCCGCCGCCCGCCGCTGGGTGCTGGACTGTGTGCCGGCCGGGATGACGATGGGCGACCCGGCACGGCTGGAGGAGGCGCTCGACGCACTGATCGAGAACGCGCTCAAAGTGACTCACGCCGGGGACACCGTCCGGGTGTCGACCCGGCCCGACCCGGACGGGATCGTCGTCGAGGTGGCCGACTCCGGCCCGGGCGTCCCGATCGAGGAGCGTGAGAAGGTCTTCGACCGGTTCTACTGCCGGCCCCGCCGTCCCGGCCAGGAGCCGGGCACCGGCCTGGGGCTCGCCCTCGTGGCGGCGGTGGCACGCAGCCACGAGGGCAGCGTCAGCGTGGGCACCGCGCCCGAGGGCGGCGCGGTGTTCCGGCTCGTGCTACCACTGGCCGAGGTCGCCGGCCCCCAGGTCGATGACCTGGTGACCAGCACCGAGCCCGGCCTGACCGCCACGTCCTGAGGAGCCGCGTGCCCGAAGACGTTGTCACGACCCGGATCGCCACCTCGGTCTCGGACCGGGCGACCGCCACCTCCTCGAACGTGAGTCCGGCGAACCAACGGTCGACGAGTTGAGGTGGGCGCGCGTGGTGTCACCACGGCGCCCCGCCACCCGGAGATCCTCAGCCAGATAGCGGCGACGGTCCACCGGCAGCTGGAGGTCGAGTTCGGGAAGGGTTGGCGGAGCCGGTGGAGCGCAGGCCGAGGTACACCGTGCGGGCGACCCGCGATGGCAGGTGGTGGGTGCTGGAGGCGGTGGGAGTGCCGGGGGCGGTGTCTCAGGTCGCCTCACTGTCCCAGGCCGAGACCTGGATCAAGGACGCCATCGCACTGGCGCTGGAGGTGCCTGAGGGCTCCTTCGACGTCCTGATCGAGCCGGAGCTGGCCGCCGGACGTCCCTGAGGCCGTCCGGGACGCGCGGGAGGCCGCACGGACCCCACGCACGGCCGGCGGCGAGGCGTCGGCGACGTCCAGGCAGGCCGTATCGGCCGGCACGACCGAGGGACCCGCCTGTCACCGGGAGAGGAGGTGACGGGCGGGTCCCGGTCGCGCCGGCCCGGAGGCCGGTGCGATCACGAACCGGGGGGAGCCGGTCCGAGCCGTGCTCCGGGCCGGCCGGCCCGGAGCGGTCCTAGCGCGGCCGGCCGCTGCCGGCCGCGGCCATCCGATCCTCGCCGGGGTCGGTGCCGGAAGCCAGCTGCTGGGCAACCGTCTCGGCGCCCCGGGCCCCCGGGCCGCCCGCGTCGTCCGACCATCCGGAGCGACGCCGGCGCCACCGTCCGGCGACCACCGTGGCCAGCGCCCCGAGGGTCACCAGGACCGCGAGCGCGTCCAGTGCGGTCACCCACGGGCGGCTGGAGACGACGGTGCGGCCCAGCCGGGACGCCGGGTCGGCCACCACCCAGTCGAAGGAGGTCCGGGTGTCCGGCAGGCTGGGCCGGGTCACCACGACCCGCACCCGCCAGGCGCCGGGCCGCGCGACGTCGTCGGTGACCACCATCCAGCGGTGCGCGACGTCCGGGCGGGCGGCCACCGTCACCGGCGCGGCCGCGCCCGGTGCGGTGAGCTCGAAGGCGACCGCGGTGACCGGAGCGATGACCGGTCGCCGGGCGTCCTCGACGTCGGCGCTGACGAAGTTGCGTCCCGGCCGGTTGGGGCTCACCTTCAGCGCCACGGTCAGGTCGCCGATGGTCGCCGTCCGGATCGGCTGCGCGGCGCTGACCTGCGCCCAGGCCGGCCCGATGGCCGGGGCGCTGGAGGCCAGCAGCCCGGCGGCGCCCAGCACGCAGGCGAGCAGGGCGGCCTCGCCGGCCAGCCCGGCCCGGACCCGCCGGTTCACCCGACCTCGTCTGGGCCGGACGGCCAGCACCGTGACCGTCAGGGCCGCGGCCAGCAGCGCCAGCTTGAGCGCCAGCAGACGCCCGTAGGTGGAGAACAGCAGGGCATCGAGCGAGGCGACGCCGTAGCTGGTCAGCAGCAGACCGGTGACCGTGACGGTGGCCAGGCAGCTTGCCGCGAGCCGGCCGAAGCGGGCGAGCAGCGAGTGCCGGAGCTCGCTCTGGCCGGGCAGCGCAACAGCCAGGGCCAGCACGCCACCGGCCCAGGTCAGGCCGGCGGCCACGTGCAGGCCGGCCACCGCGAGCCGGAGCAGCGCGGCCGGGCCGCTCACCCCGTGACCGGTCAGCGCGATGCCCGCCGCGGACGCGCAGACCGCAGCCACGGCAGTGGCTGTACCGGCGCCGCGGACGCGATCTCGCCGACCTCCGGGCACCAGGAGCAGGCCGAGCAGCACGACGGCGGCCAGCTCGCGCAGCAGCCACCGCGGGCCGTACCCGCCGGACAGCACCGTCGCGACCGTGGTGCCGCCACCAGCCTGGTGCACCTGCAGCAGCAGGGAGGCGAGGCCGCCGGTCACCGCGGCGGCCGCGCCGCCGACGCTGACCAGGCGCAGTCGCCGCCGGCCGGCAGCCGAACCTGCGCCGCGCAGCACCGGCGCCAGAGCCAGGGCTCCGGCGGCCAGCGCGAGCCCGGCCGAGCCCACCCAGCGGGAGAGGGCCTCCCACAGGTCGGGGGCCGGGTCGGCGGCGCGCGCGCCCCCGGCGGCCACGGTCCGCTGCACGCCGAAGGTGACGATCCCGCTGGTGATGTGCAGGTCGTCACTGGACAGCGTCTGCCAGGACAGCCGGTAGACGTCGGGCGCCAGCGGTGGCAGGTCGATCTCCAGGGCAGTCTCGCCGGCGGCGATCGGGCGGCTGGTCGGGTCCCAGGCGAGCCCGGCCGGAGCGCCGGTGGCCGCACCCTCGAGCCGGTGGACGGCGCCGATGCTGACCGCCAGGCCGGAGCCGCCGGTGACCTTCAGACGGGTCTGATCCAGCTGGACACCTTCGGAGAACCACAGCTGCAGGGTGCCGGGGGCCGCGGTCAGGGTGGCGCCGTCGGAGGGGTTGCTGCGCACCAGGAGGGCGTGCGCCGACGCTGGGACGGCGAGTGCCAGGCCGGTCAGCAGGCACGCGGCGGCGGCGAGGACGAAGGCCAGCCCGGCGCGCAGGCGGCGCGCGGGGGGCACGGCGAGCGACATGCTCACTCCACCGGGACGTGGGTCAGCTCGACCCCCGCTGCCTTGATGGTCATCAGCTCGCCGCGGCGCATCGTGTTGTGCGCGTTCTGGTAGATGACGAAGTAGTCCTGCCCGGCCCGCAGAGTGTGGCCCTGCTTCATCAGCGCGGTGCGGTCCAGCGGGTCACCGCCGTGCGCCTCGCTGATCAGCAGCGGCGGGTGGGTGATGTCGGACTGGAAGTTGGAGGCCTTCTCCTCATCCAGCACGAGGTAGCGAAGCTCGATCAGCCCGCCGTCGGCCACCAGCGCCGCGTGGGTGAACCGTAGGCCGAGCCGGTCCTCCATCGCCGGACTCTGCGGCATCACCACGCTCGCCGCGGCGCGGGGCTGGGGCAGGAAGCGGTAGGTCAGGGCGCCGGCCAGGGCCAGGGTCAGCCCGAGCAGGGCGAGCAGCCGCAGGGCACGTGGGCGGGGTCGGTGCCGGCGCGGGCCGGGGTCGTCGGTGGGGCTGGGCCGCGGGGTGTCGATGATGCTCATGGTGTGCCTCTCCCAAGGCCGGCAGGGGTGCCGGGAACGCTGGTGGTACAGGTCCAGGTGCAGGTGAAGGTGCGGACGGCCGCTGACCAGGGACCGGCCGGTGGGTGGTGCCCCGTCGCGTCTCCCCACGCTCCGGGGCACCACCGAAGGCGCTACGGCGTCGTCGTCCGGTTGCTGACGTAGGCGTCGAGGTAGCCGGTGCCCGCGGTCACGCTCTTCCGGGTGTTGCGCGTGGCGGCGGTGATCCCGAAGTAGACCGTCTCCAGCGGCGTGGTGCCGGTGGTGATCTTGACCTTGTTGCCGGCCTGCACCGTGCTGGTGGTCGCCGGTCCGCTGGACGGGGTGACGGTCAGGCTGGCCGACGTCGCCCCGGTCTGCCAGGCCACGTTGATCGTGACGCTGGCGGTGGTCAGCGGGACCCAGGCCCCGTTGACCGTGCCGCCGTTGCTGTTCCGGATTGCCAGCCGGACCTGCGGGGTGCCGCCCGCCCCGTTGCGCTGGTACTGCACCGAGAACAGCTCGGTACCCGCCCTCGCCGCCCGCCCGGACAGCAGGGTCACCGTGTTGCTCCCGGTGACCAGCGTGTTCGGCGCAAAGCTGAACCTCCCCCGGTAGGAGGTGTCGGCCGCGGGGGTCGGATCGATCAGGTAGCTGGTCAGGTTGCCCGAGCCGGTGACGGCCAGCCCCGGCGTGCCGTCCAGCCCGGCCGCCGCCGTGACCGCGCGACCAGCCGCCGAGCCACCACCCACGCCGTTGTTCCAGGCCGCGGACGTACCCGAGGCGAAGGAGTCGGCGAAGATCCGGTCGGTCTTCGGCACGGTGACCTTGACGGTCTTCACCGCGCTCCAGGTTCCGGCCCCGTCCAGCACCCTGACCGAGAGGGTGTGCGCCCCGATGGCCAGCCCGGACACGTCCGCGGTCAGGCCGTAGGTGCGCGAGTCGGTCGGCGGGTCGACCAGGGCGACGCTCTGGCCGTGCCCGGCGCCGGGGTCGGCGCCCTCGAACCACTCGGCTGCGGCCAGCCCGCTGCGCGGGTCGGTCAGCACGCCGCTGGGGTTGTCCGTGGCCGTGCCGGTCAGGTTGACCAGGTTGGCGGCCTGGTTGAACGCCGCGGCCAGGGAGACCACGACCGGTGCGGCCCGGTCGACGGTGAAGACCTCCTCCTGCAGCGGGCCCCAGTTGCCGGCCTGGTCCTTGGCGTGCATCCAGACGTGCACGTCACCGTCCTTGTAGGCGGTCAGCTGGCTGAGCGGGATCAGGCCGTAGGTGGCCTCGGTCCCGGTGTCCCATTTGCCGTCCTTGGCCAGGAAGGTGAAGCCCCTGCCGTTGGCCACCGACGGTTGCTGGGTCGGCGCGCCCGGCAGGGCGAGGAAGCCCTCGGCCGCGACGACGTTCGTCTCGTTGTCGTGGAAGGTGCCGTACACCTTGACCGAGGTGCCGTCCGCCGGGTCACCCTGCTTGCCGTTGGTGTACTTCGGGGAGACGCCGTCCTGCTCGTTGACCGAGGCCGGCCCGTCGACGTCCAGCACGAGCGGGACCTCGGCGACCGGGCCCCACAGGCCGGTGCCGCCGAAGGTGTCGTGGTGCTGCACGTAGACGAAGTGCTGACCGGGATGCAGTGCGGTGACCATGGCCGCGGGGATGGTGTCGCTGTCCGCGGTGACCATCCCCGGCGTGCCGACCGGCTTGGTGGTGACCGGGCTGGTGGCTGAGTCGAAGGTCGGGTTGTCGATCGTCCAGCGCCACTGGTCGACGGTGCCCTTGAGGGCGGTGTCGTCGCCGGTCGACGACAGGGCCAGGTCCGAGCCGCCGTTGGTGACGGCCGGGGTGACCGACAGCCCGGTGGTCTCCGGGCCGGTCGACGGCACCGTGAACCGGACGGAGCTGACCGCCCCCCAGTTGCCGGCCGAGTCCTGGCCGCGGACGTAGAACGTGTGGCTGCCCTTGGCCAGGTTGAGACCGCTGATCAGCTCGGGGGTCAGGGTGACCGGCAGCGCGGCGGTCACCGTGGCCGGCGGGTTGCTCGTCGCGTCGATCGGGAACGCGGTCATGGTCCGGCCGGAGCCGGCCGCCACCGAGGTGACCTCGTCGTCGATCAGCACCTCGGCGTTGATGATCCCGCTGTGGCCGGACTTGCTGTCGTCCATCGTCGCGGTAACGGTGATCGTCTCCCCCGGCATCACCGAGGTCTTGTCCACCGTGACCCCGGAGGTGCGGGGCCCGAACTGGTCCGGGGAGGGCAACGGCGCCGCGGTGTCGATGAAGGCCATCGCACCACCGAAGGCCACCTCGTTGCTGCTGCCGCGCATCAGGCCGGCGGAGTTGAGCAGCCCGGAGGTGTCGTAGACGGCGTACTTGCCGTTCCCGGGCACGGTGACCACGGCGTCCTCGGTGCCGCCGGCCGGGATCTGGTCGGCGACCAGGGCAGCGCCGTCCGAGGGACGGCCGTCGACCGCCACCGTCCGCTGCCGGGCCCCCATGGTGCCCATCGAGTGGGAGCCGAGCCCGCCGTTGACGTAGCGCAGCAGGACCCGACGGCCGGGGTCGGTGGAGATCGGGTCGGTCTCCGGGAAGGACTTGCCATTGATCATGTGGTAGGTCGCGTGGTAGTTGCGCAGGTCGGCCGCCGTGCCGGCCGCGGTGGCCCGGTTGAAGTCGGGGTCGACGTCGGTCAGCACCATCACGGCCTCGTCGTCGAAGCCGGACGCCGGCGCGGCGCCGGTGCCCAGCACGCTCTGGCTGCCGGCCGCGAACCCGCTGGGCCGCACCACCATCGCGCCGACCAGGCCCATCGCCACCTGTCGCGGCCCGCCGTCGGTGCGCCCCGCCTCGTAGACGTAGGTGCCGGGGCTGGCCGGCGCGGTGAAGGTGTAGCTCTTGGCGGCGCCGGAGGCGACCCCGGCGGTGTCGTCCTGCAGGCCGGTGACCCCGGGCAGGGCCAGCGACATCGGCTGCCCGATGTCGTTGTGCAGGGTGAGGGTCACCGACTGCCCGGCGGCCACCACCAGCACCGGGGCCGCGCCGGTGGGCGTGACCGCCGACGCGGCGAACCCCCAGAAGGGAACCGCGCTGGCCTGGCCGGCCAGGTTGAAGGAGCCCTTCTCGGCGTAGACGTCGCAGACCGCGCCGCCGGCGTAGGTGCAGCCGGTGCCGCTGACCGCGCCCTGCGGCGGCGCCGAGGTGTAGGCCTGGGCCGGAGAGCCGGCCCCGACCCCGAGGCCCACGGCCAACGGGGCGCTGACCGCGAGCACGGTGCCCGCCGAGATCCGGCGCAGCCGCAGCCGCAGCCGGCGGGGAGCGCCCTCGCCCTTGTCCTGCAGGTTCATCTGCCTGCCGTCCTTCCGGGCCGCCTGGCCCTGCCCGTTGCTGGATGTCCTGTGTCGGCTGCTTCCTGCAGCGCCGTGCCTCATGACGCCGGACATCCGACCGGCGGGTCGATGCGGATCAGCGTCATCATGCCGCCGAAGCTGGCCCCGTAGTTGGTCGACTGCTCCAGGGCGTGGCTGTGGGCGACGTGGTAGAACTCGCCGCACTGGTTGTTCTGCACCATGCCTGAGGGGATGTCGCCCTGGGCGCCACCCAGGTAGGGGTTCTCGCTGAACCAGGTCTCGGTGCCCGGGCCGACGATCTGGTCCTGCAGCTGGGGCAGGGTGACGTCGGTGGGGATCTTCTTGGCCGGGTCGGCCGGGTCGTACTCGTTCACCCACCTGTCCAGGGTGTCCACGCTCTGACCGGGCTGGACGTCGATCAGGTAGACGTCGAAGGATGAGTCCTTGTTGTCCGCGCCCAGCTGGGCCGCGCCGTCCCGGGTGATGACGACCTGGTTGTTGCCGTGCGGGTGGAACGGGTAGTCGACCTCACCGGCGTTGAGGTAGCGGATGAGAGCCGACTTCGGGTTGGTCACCGGGTCGTAGGGCTTGATGTGCACCAGCGCACCGTAGGGCTGGGCCGGCAGCCAGGAGGCGTTGTTGGGCGCCAGGGTGTCCGGCATGCTGCGGCCGTTGATCAGGAAGTAGCGCGGGGTGATCCGGCTGAAGTCGAACGGCCGGTTCCGCTCCACGGCCAGGTGCAGGTCGGGGTCGATGTCGGAGAGCACGTACAGGTACTCGCGCGCCGGGTTGAACTGGGACTGCGCCGCGTTGGCGTTGGCCTGGCCGGCCGCCCCGTTCTTCGGCCTGACCACCAGGCCGCCGTACAGTCCCATCTGGCGCTGCTTGGTCACGTCGCTGCCCGAGCTGTACAGGTAGGTGCCCGGCGACGCGGCCACGAAGGTGTAGGTGACGCTGCCGTTCGGGTCGGCCGCGTCCACCAGGGAGGTGACCAGGCCGTCGGAACCGATCTGGGGCTGCGCCGGTACGTCGTCGGCGCGCTGGTCGCCCTGCCCGGAGAAGATGATCGAGGTGGCCTCGCTCAGGTGGTTGTGCAGGATGACGGTGACCTTCTGACCCTCAGTCACGCACAGCGTCGGGCCGGGGAGCTGGAAGCCCCGGCCGTTGGCGGTGTAGCCCCACATGAAGACCGAGTTGCCGTCCGGTTCGGTGATGTAGCCGGTGGTGGCGTCCAGGTCGTAGACCGGGCCGGAGGAGGTGCTGGAGTTGTTGCGCTCGCACATGATGCCCTCGGAGGCCCCGCCGGGCACCTGCGAGGACGCCGGCGGCATGGCCAGGGCCAACCCCGTGGCGGCGGCCAGCCCGGTCGCCGCCAGCGGGAAGAACCGGCGACGGACGCCACCGGTGAGCTTGTCGATCCTCATCGCTGCGCTCCTCATGCCTTCGCGGACAGGTCGTTGGCCTGAGCCTGGGGTGCCAGGTAGCCCGACGGGTAGACCCGGATCTCGGTGGCAATGCCACCGAGTCCGGCGTTGCCGGCGTTGCTCGCGTAGGCGTAGTTCCGGTCGTAGAACAGGTAGGTGTCGTAGGCGCCGCTGCCGGTCTTGGCCGGTGCCGTGAAGATCACGTCGTGGCTCTCGCCGGGCGCCACCTGGACCTGGGTGGTGGTGTAGGGGTGGCTGAGCTGCACGGCGTCCCGGGCTACCACTCGCAGGTCGATCCCGTCGACCGTCATCGGGTGGCTCTGGTAGCCCAGGCTGGACAGTCGCAGCAGCACCCGGTCCCCTGCGTTGCAGGTGATCAGGCTGGGGATCGGCTGGTACTGCATCTCCGGGTGACCGGCCGGGGCGACCAGGTCACCGGTGCCCGGGTCGCGGCTGCCCGGGCCGACCAGGGTCTGGGGGTAGGAGCGCCCGTTCATCAGCCAGAAGCTGGGGTTGAAGTCGGTCCAGTCGCTGGTCTGGATGTGTGCGTCGCGGTAGTGACCCTCGGCCCAGATCTCGGTCAGCATGTAGCCGAACTCCCGGTCGTACCGGGTGCTGCCGTCGCCGTCGTTGTAGGCGTACTTCGTCGTCCCGGCGGCCAGCACGGTGCCGTCCGGCAGCGCGACGTCCTGGTGGTTCTGCTTGGGGCGCACGAAGAGCATGCCGGTCATGCCCATCTGGACGTGCTCCACGTCCTCGTAGTGGCAGTGGTACATGTAGGTGCCGGCGTCCTTGGGGCGGTAGAAGTAGGTGAAGTCCCGGCCGATCGGCACCGACATGGACAGCTCCGGCACGCCGTCGAACAACGGGATCGCGTTGACGAACCCGTGCCAGTGGATGGTGTGACCGTCCACCAGGTCCGGGCGCTGGGACAGGCCGAGGTTGGACAGCGTGACCCGGACCTCGGTGCCCTCGTCGAAGACCAGCTGCGGGGCGCTGATCTGGGCCTTGCCGCGCTGCAGGGTCACCTGGTCGGCGGTCAGGCCGGTGACGTCGCGGAAGCCGAACACGTACAGGTTCAGCCCGGTGCCGTGGCTGGCGGCCAGAGGGTCGGGCCAGAACGCCTTCAGGTTGGGCTGCACCGGGCCGGGCATCGCCACCCAGCCGTCGGTCGCGGCCAGGTGGATGGTCGCGTCCAGGGGGTTGGCGGCGGTCAGGTCGAAGGCCGCGCCGGTCGCCGGCTGCGAGGGCAGCGAGCGGCCGACAGCCACCACGGTGGCAGCGCCCGCGCCGCCCAGCAGGAAGCCCCTGCGGGTCAGTCGCGGACGGGACGACGGGGAGTTCACGGGTGCCTCCAGGCAGTACGGGGGTGACGGACCGGCGCTTCGGCGGCCCGCAGGGTGTGTCGGGTCTGCGGCACGAGGCCGCCGGAGGGGTGGTGGGGCCGGCCCGGCCGGCCCCACCACCGTGGGTCAGGACACCTCGTCCGCGCCCGCGTCCGGCTGGCGGTTGGTCACCTTGGGCCGGTTGTCGCCGTCGATGTCGTGCGCCATCAGGCCGGCCACCGATGTGCTCACGTACTGGTTGGTCCGGTTGTCAGCCAGCCCCACCGCCGAGCCGACGTCGACCGGGAGGTGGTAGTCACCGCGGATGCCCGGGGTGACGATGTCGGCCACGATTGCCGACTGCCGGAAGGAGGGGAACAACCTCGACGTCTGGACCTGGATGGTCAGGTCGAACGGCGACAGGACCTGCGGGTCGCCGGTGCGGTTCACTCCCTTGTTAACGGTGCCGGTGAGGGGGGCGACCAGCTGGCTGGTCTCCGCCCCGGTGAGCGGGTTGAGCACCGTGTTGGCCACCGCGATGGTGTCCGGCACTGTCCCCGTTCCCGATCTGCGCGCCAGGTCGTCGCCCGACCCGACGTTCCAGATCTTCGCCCCGCTCGCGCCGATCCCGGTCACCGTCTGGCTCGTCGGATCCCAGGTGCCGGCCCGGTTGTCCCAGAAGATGTTGTTCTTGAAGTCCTGGGGCTTGCTGTAGGTGGGCGCCTTGGAGCCCAACGTGGCCTGCAGCAGGTCGCTGGTGGTCCCGGTGGACAGGCCGGCGGGGGCCGGCTGTCCGTTGCTGGTGATCGCGGTCGCCGTGGTGACGTTCTTCATCACGGTGTTGCCGGTGACGTGCACGTTGGTCGAGTCGTCCAGGGCCAGACCGCCACCTTCGTGGGCGGAGATGTTGTTCACCACCATGTTGTTGGTGACGTCGATCTCGGCGTTGCCGGCCTGCAGGAACCGCAACCCGCCGCCGTCGTCGTTGGCCATGTTCTCCTCGATGAGGTTCTGGTCGATGACCACGGTGCCCGAGCCGGTGGACAGCTGGTTCAGGCTGAGCGGCAGCTCACCGGCGACCATCACCCCACCGCCCTCGTCGTAGGACTGGTTGAACCAGATCTTGTTGGCCACGATCCGGCTGGCGGCGCCGATGGACTTCCCACCGGCCAGTCCGTACTGCGTGATCCCGCCGCCGTACTCGGCGGAGAAGTTCCCGCAGATGTTGTTGTGGTCGATCGAGTAGCCGGTCGACCCGCGGAAGATCCCGATCCCGCCGGCCAGGTTCGTGCCGCCGTTGTCCCGGATCTGGTTGCGGCTGATCGCCACGTTGTTGTTGCTGGCGTCCAGGTAGGGAGAGCCGACCCGGATGCCCCCGCCGTAGCTGCCGCTGTTGGCGCTGATGATGTCGTCGCTGATCTGCAGGTAGTCACCGTCGGAGTGGACGTAAACCCCGCCGCCCTGGGTGATCAGCTGGCCGCTGCCGCCCACCGGAGTGGTCTGGCTGCCGTTGGTGTTCACGTTGGTCACCGTGTCGGCCTGCGAGCCACCGGTGATGGTGAACCCGTTGATCGCCGCGGCGTAGCCCGGGGTGAACTTGTGGTTGGTCGCCGGGAGGACGGTCACCACGGCCGCGTCCGGCACGTCGGCCGGTCCGCCGTGGGTGATGCCGGCCACCGTGGTCACCCAGGCGGCGCCGGCGTTGTTGTCCGGGTTGAAGCCGATCCCGTCGATCCGCGAACCCGGCACGAACACGTCCCCGGTGCTGAACCCGCCCGGGCCCACGCCCTGCAGCTTGACCGGGCTGGAGACCACGAGGTTCTCGAAGTAGTCACCGGTCGGGTTGTCCTTGACCTGGCCGTTCGGCCAGACCACGACCAGGGCCTGCGGGTAGGAGGCGGCCTGGCTGACCGCCCGCTGCAGCACGTTCTCCGGCGTGGTGTTCGGGTCGCCGGCGGTGATGGCCGGGAAGGCCGCGCTGGGGAAGTTGAGCTTGGCGTTGCCCGGGCCGTTCGAGGAGTCCCCGGCGGCCGAGGCCGGCGGGTTGACCTGGATCAGCTTCGGGTCGTAGCTGTGCCTGGCGATGTTCGTCCCCAGCACGTGGAAGGTCAGCCCGTTGACCAGGGACTTCCCGCCCGCGTTGGTGACGTTGAGGGTGTACACCCCCGGCGTCAGGGCGTTCGCCAGCGCGCCGGTGTTGCCCGTCTGCAAGGTGACCTGCACCTGGCCGTCGGTGGCCGTGGTGCCGGTCTTGACCGCCTGGGAGTAGACCGAGCCGTTGCCGGTCAGGGTGACCGTGGGTGCGGTGCCGAAGCCGACCCCCCTGATGGTCAGGTCCACCGGGTTGTAGGTGGTGGTCACCTTGCGCCCGGACTTGGTCGTCGTCACGCTGTTGCGGGTGTACGGCTTGTCCACCGCGAACAGCTGCGGCGTGTCGTTGGCGATGTCGCACACCACCTGGCCGACCGGGGTCCCGTCAGGCTGCAGCACGATCGAGGCGACCTGGGTCGGTGCGGTGTCGGTCACCGTGAACAGTCCGGGCCAGGCCTGGAAGTTCGTCCCGATGGTCCGGAACCGCGGGTTGTAGGTCTTGTTCACGTGACCGGGCTGACCCGGGTCGTTGCCCTTGAAGTAGTACATCCCCGGGCACGGCCCGGCCGGCAGCGGGCAGTTGTAGGAGGAGGTGGAGGGCTCCAGCGCCTCGTACATGCCGTTGTAGTCGGTCTGCACCGTGTCGACGAGCTTGCCGGCCCAGTCGTAGATGCCCATCGGGACACCCGGCAGCGGCTGCGCCTCGCCGTAGCCGACCTGCGTCTTGTCGTTGGACAGGCCGAGGTCGTTGATGGTCAGGCCCCAGAAGTGGGTCGGCAGCGGCACGGTGGTGAACAGGTTGAAGTTCGGCGCCACAGCCTGGTTGGCCCGCACCGAGACCAGCTTCTGGTCGCACAGCGGACGGCTCTCGCCCTCGTACGGGCTGCCGCCGTTGTCCAGGAAACCCTGGTCGGTCACGTGCACGGTGTGCAGGTCACCCACGCAGGCCGAGACGATGCCGGCGGTCTGGGAGATCGGACCACCCTGGCCCGGGGTCGCGCTGGTGTCACCGGCGCCGGTGTCGGAGACCGGGAAGTTCTCCTGCGGCAGCCTGCGGTCGCCGTCGAAGACGTTGACGTCCTCCTCCTTGGTGACCTGGTACATCGGCTTGCCGTTGGCGGTCTTGGGGATGTCCACCGTGACGATGAAGTCGTCGCCCGGCAGCGGCGCGGTGATCGGGTCACCGTTGCTGTCGGTGCCCAGCGGCTTGAGGTAGTCCGGGCTGCTGGGGTTCAGGTTGACCGTGGAGTCGGTGAACCCGTAGTTGCCGTTGACCGTCTGGCCGAAGGCGCCCGTGGTCTTGTCCGAGGGAGCCACCTGCCAGCCGCTCATCGGCGCCTCGACGCACAGCGCGTTCTTGTCGGTCGGGTCGGGCAGCGCGTACTGGTCGGTCAGCACCGAGCCGTCGTGCTGGCGGGCGGTGCAGCCGGTGGGCTGCTCCCAGGTCTCGGTGGTGTACGGGTCGGCCAGGTTGATCGGCCCGCCCGCGTCCGAGGCCGGCACGATGGCGCCCGGGTGCGCCGCGTCGCCGGCGCTGTAGTGCCAGTAGCCGTCGGTGCAGGTGGCATCGGCCCCGGCGTAGTCGGGGGCGGTGCTGGTCGCGGTGCAGGCCACCGGCGCGTACAGGTGCACGGTCAGGCCCGGGATGCCGGGCTGGTAGCCCTCGGTCACCGCGTCGGCCGGGTCGAGCTCGTTGCGGGTGGTGTCGTAGGTGACGGTGCCGACGATCCCGCCGTTCTCACCGTTCGCGTAGGGCTGCACACCCCAGTCGACCGTGCCGGACAGGCCGATCACCG
This sequence comes from uncultured Actinomycetota bacterium, assembly GCA_963821825.1. Lineage (GTDB taxonomy): Bacteria > Actinomycetota > Actinomycetes > Actinomycetales > Kineosporiaceae > CAWGFD01. The sequence goes on along the minus strand of CAWGFD010000002.1, from coordinate 1,636,719 downwards.
GCAGCAGGCTGATGTCGACGGCCGAGCCGAGGTAGGTGGTCGGCGTGGGCTCGTTGTCGGCCTTGACCGTGACGCCGGTGGTCTTGTACCGGGTGTTGAACGCCTCCAGGACCGACCACCGCGAGATCGGGTAGCCCTCCCGCAGGTCGTAGTGCCCGTCCTTGTCGGTGGTGGCCGTGTTCTGGCCGGCGTCCATGGTGGAGTTGTCGCGCTGCTTGAGCACGATCGGGAACTGCGGGATGCCCGACTCGCCCGGGTCGCGCTTGCCGTTGCCGTTGGCGTCCACGAACACCGACCCGCGCACCTCGGTGTACCAGTCGGTCAGACCCTTCTGCCCGACGTCCACCGGCTTGGCGCCCGCGACGGTGTCGCTCTTGTTCACCGTCACGTTGAAGCTGTCCAGGATCATGTCCTGGTTGTAGTCCCACTCGGTGAGCTGGTAGTCGCCGGTCGGCACGTTCGGAATGGTGAACTTGCCGTTGGCGTCACCGCGGCCGATCCAGACCATCTGGTCGTTGGCCCCCAGGTCGGACAGCGCGATGATCGGGGCGTTGATCGGGCCGCGGATGTTGCCACCGGCCACCCCGGCGGCGACCGGCACGCCGCCGGAACCGCCCACGTAGGCGTTGATCTCGACACCGGTGCCGACGATCGAGGCGCTGCCGGTCATCGGCTTGGGCGCGGAGTCCGGCAGGCCCTGGGTCGGGTTGGCCGGCACGTAGCCCATGTCGACCGGCGGGACCTTCTCCCCGGCGACGGTCATCTCGTTGTCGAAGCCCGAGTCACCCTCGGCGATCCACATGTCCCAGTCGTGGTTACCCTCCAGCGTGGTGGTCTGGTACCACTTCTGGCCGGTCGGGGCGACCACGGTGAGGGTGTAGCGGTCCGGGCCGAGGTTGGGGATCACCACGTCGCCGTTGGCGTCGGACTTGCAGGAGCCACCCGGGTTGGCCGTGTTGATCACCGGGAGACCGTTGCCGTCCAGCTGGACCTGACCGTCCGGGTGCGTGGCGTCGGCCGGCAGACGCTTGTAGTTGGTGCACAGCCGGTTGCCGTAGAAGTCGGTGGTCACCTCGCCGAACACGTCGTTCAGGTGGGCGGTGAACCCGGCCAGCACCGGCTCGGCGCCGACCTCGTAGGTGCCGTCCACCGGGGCGACGTCCTTGAAGACCCGGGCGCGCAGCGTGCCGGTGGGCAGCGGGTAGGGCTGCATGTCCACGTCGACCTCGGCGTTGCCGCCGGCGGCGACGGTGAAGTGCGCGCCGTCGATCTTGTAGTCCGAGGCGGTGGTCGAGATCAGGTACCGGCCGGCCGGCAGATCCAGGGAGCTGGTGGCGTTCAGGTCGCTCTGGTCGCCCTCGGCCACCACCGGCACGTTGCCGGGGGTGTACCGCACCGAGGGCCACTGGCAGGAGCCGTCCGCCGGGTTGTAGCTGTGCCCGGTGCCGGGCTGGTAGCTGCTGCTCGGGTGGCCGTTGTTGTCCTTGGGGACACAGGTGTTGACGGCATCGTGCGGGTTGCCGACATCCTCGGCGGTCACCAGCCAGTGGTAGTCCTTGACGGCGTCGCCCTTCGACGGGCCGCCGTTGACCGAACGCGCACTGCTCACCTTGAGGGTGATGTGGCCGTCGGAGGTGGCCGCGGCTGCGGCCGGTGCGCCCAGGACGGGCAGGCTGAACTGGAGCAGGGCCACAGCCGGAACGGCCAAAGCGGCCAGCGGCGCCCACAAACGGTGGCGTGTCATGGAGTCCCCTCAGACGGGTCATAGGACCGACGGGCACCACTGTCCGGTCGCCGGAACCACCGCAGCGCTGCATGACAGCCGCGTCATCCAGCTGTCACCGCGCTCGTCATCGCCGTCACCGCGCCATGACGGCGCGTGACTTAAGGATCTCTTGATGTGACCGGAGCCATCCGTTCGCGCCGGGAGGCGACTGGTCCCACAGTAGATGTATCACAGCACACGTCGGTGGGCCGGGTGTTCTGAGCCCCTGCCGCGGTGTGCACCTCGTCACCCCCGACGGCGTGCGTCGCAGGTCAGCGCGGCGCCCTCGGCGGGCGGTTCGACGCGCGGGGCGCGACCACCGTCGAGGGCCAGGTGCCCCCGTTAGGCTCGAACACTGCTGCCCCCGACCCGGAAAGGTTCACCCAGTGCCCGCTGGCCTGCTCGACGGCCTCGCCCTGACCGCCTCCCTGCTCCCGACCTCCGCCGCCGGCTCCACGCCCTCGCCCACGCCGTCGCTGACCCAGAGCGTGCAGCAGGAGGCGGCGATCCGGTGCGCGGACGGGTCGCTGATCTGCAGCACGGTGCGCGGCTGGACAGGGAGCAAGGCCATGGGCCAGTTCGCCGAGGCCTTCGTCGGTACCCCGCTGCGGGTCATCGCCATCCTGCTGGTCGGCCTGCTGCTGCGCTGGGTGCTGCACCGGGTGATCGACCGGGTGAGCGAGCGGATCGCCACCGGCGGCGCGACCGTCGGCTCCGCCGACGCCCGGTCCTCCACCGCGGCCGCGGTGCTGTCCAACACCGGGCTGCTGTCGGCGCGCCGCAGCCAGCGCGCCCGCACCCTGGCCAGCGTGCTGAAGAGCGGCAGCACGGCGCTGATCGGTGCGGTGGTCGGGTTGATGGCGCTCGGTGACCTGGGGTTCAACGTGGCCCCGCTGATCGCCAGCGCCGGCATCGTCGGGGTCGCGATCGGCTTCGGCGCCCAGGCGCTGGTCAAGGACATGCTCTCCGGCATCTTCATGCTCGTGGAGGACCAGTACGGCGTCGGTGACGTGGTCGACCTCGGCTCGGCCACCGGCACCGTGGAGGCGGTCGCGCTGCGGGTCACCCGGCTGCGCGACGTCGAGGGCGCCGTCTGGTACGTGCGCAACGGGGAGATCCTTCGGGTCGGCAACAAGTCCCAGGGCTGGGCGCGCGCCGTGGTCGACGTCGACGTGGCCTACGGCGCGGACCTGGCGCTGACCAAGGCGGTGCTGCTCCGCACTGCGCAGGCGCTGGGCCGCGAGCCGGACTTCGAGGCCAAGCTGGTCGAGGAGCCGGAGGTCTGGGGCGTCGAGGCGCTGGCGGCGGACGGGGTCACCGTGCGGCTGGTGGTCAAGACCGCGCCGCTTCAGCAGTGGGCGGTGGCCCGCGCGCTGCGCGAGCGGATCAAGTCGGCCCTGGACGAGGCCGGGGTGGAGATCCCGTTCCCGCAGCGCACCGTGTGGCTGCGCAACGCCGCCGAGGGCCAGGACCCGGACGCCAAGGACCCCGCCGGCCAGGACCGCGCCCGTTCCTAGGCGAGATCGCGGTCAGATCGCCGGATCAGCCCCCTTCCGTGGGCGGATCCGCCCCTCTCGTCCCCATCAAGCGGCGGTTGGACGGGGACTGGCTGATCACGGCGGGCGAAGGGGAGTGGCAGGGGCAGGCACCGAGGTTCGTGGTGCGCCGATGACCCCGGCGCACGAGACTCGAGCCATGAGCCAGCTGTCCTCCACCGCCCAGACCGAGGTCGACCCCCGGGTCGACCTGACCGGTATCGAGCCCGGGCAGGGGCGCACCGCCCTGGTCACCGGGGCCACCGGGTACGTCGGCGGCCGACTGGTGCCCGAGCTGCTGAACGCCGGCTGGAAGGTGCGCACCTTCAGCCGTCGCCCGGAGAAGCTGCGGGACCGGCCGTGGGCCGACCGGGTCGAGACCGCCCGCGGCGACGTGCTCGTCATCGAGGACCTCAAGCGGGCTCTGGCCGGCGTCGACGTCGTCTACTACCTGGTGCACTCCCTGGGCACCGGCCACCGCTTCGAGTCCACCGACCGGCGGGCCGCCCTGACCATGGGCCGGGCGGCCCGGGAGGCGGGCACCGGTCGGATCGTCTACCTCGGTGGGCTGTTCCCCGAGGGCGAGGACCTCTCCCCCCACCTGGACTCACGCAAGGAGGTCGGGGAGATCCTGCTCGCCTCCGGGGTGCCGACCACCGTGCTGCGGGCGGCGGTCATCATCGGCTCGGGCTCGGCGTCCTTCGAGATGCTGCGCTACGTCACCGAGCGCCTGCCGGCGATGATCACCCCGAGCTGGGTGCGGACCCGGGTGCAGCCGATCGCCATCCGGGACGTGCTGCGCTACCTGGTGGGCAGCGCCGGCATGCCGCCGCAGGTCAACCGCGGCTTCGACATCGGCGGCCCGGACGTGCTCACCTACGAGGACATGATGCGCCGCTACGCCAGGATCGCCGGGCTGAACCGCCGGCTGATCGTTCCGGTCCCGGTGCTCAGCCCGCGGCTGTCGAGCCACTGGATCGGGGTGGTGACCCCGGTGCCGAGCCGGCTCGCGCGCCCCCTGGTGGAGTCGCTGGTGCACGAGGTGGTCTGCTCCGACCACGACATCGCCCGGTACGTGCCGGACCCGCCCGCCGGCCTGGTCGGCCTGGACCGAGCGGTCCAGCTCGCGCTCAAGCGGGTCGGCGAGGCCGACGTCTCCACCCGCTGGTCCTCGGCGGCCGAGCCTGGGGCGGCCAGCGACCCGATGCCCAGCGACCCGGACTGGGCCGGCGGCAGCCTGTACCTGGACGAGCGCGCGATGCCGGTCCAGGCCAGCCCGCAGTCCCTGTGGCGGGTGATCCAGGGCATCGGGGGCCAGCAGGGGTGGTACTCCTGGTCGCTGGCCTGGCGGGTGCGTGGCCTGATGGACCGCTTCGTGGGCGGCCCCGGACTGCACCGTGGCCGGCGGGACCCCAACGTCGTGCACGTCGGTGATGCCCTGGACTGGTGGCGGGTGGAGGAGGTGGACGCCGGCCGCCTGCTGCGGCTGCGGGCGGAGATGCGGCTGCCCGGGCTGGCCTGGCTGGACCTGATCGTCGAGGCCGACGACCAGGGCCGCACGGTGTTCCGGCAGAAGGCCTACTTCCACCCCAAGGGCCTGCTCGGGCAGGCCTACTGGACGGCCGTCACCCCGTTCCACGGCGTCGTGTTCGGCGGCATGCAGCGCAACATGGCGAAGGCCGCCGAGCAGCTGGAGCGCACCGGCGAACCGGCGACCCTCAGCCCGGTCCGGGCCGGCCGGCGAGCCGCCTGAGGGTCGTGGCGGCCGGGCTGGCCGGGGCCGGCCCGCCCGGGTGGGCGAGGATGGAGGGGTGAACGACGCGCACAGCCGACCGGCTGACCCCACCCCGGCCGCGGAGCCGACGGCACCCGACGGGCCGGTGACGCCCTACCAGCAGCTCGGCGGGCACCCGGCCTTCGAGGCCCTGGTCGACCGGTTCTACCAGGGCGTGGAGCAGGACGAGGTGCTCCGCCCGCTCTACCCCGAGCAGGACCTCGGGCCGGCCAAGGAACGCCTGCGGATGTTCCTGGAGCAGTACTGGGGTGGACCGACCACCTACAGCGAGCAGCGTGGCCACCCCCGGCTGCGGATGCGGCACGCGCCGTTCGCCGTCACCCCGCTGGCCCGCGACCGCTGGCTGGCGCACATGCGGGAGGCCGTGACCTCCCTCGCGCTGCCGCCGATGCAGGAGTCGATGCTCTGGGACTACCTCGAGCGCGCGGCCTGGAGCATGGTCAACCGGATGGAGTGAGCCGCCCGGGCCTCACAGCCCCTGCGGCGGCCGGCACAGCACGTGCCCGCGGACGGTGGACAGCCGCGTCCAGGGCCGGCGCTCGTACCCGGCGACCGGCTCCTGGTCGGACAGGAAGCCCAGCGACCAGGCGGCCAGGGCGGCACCGGCCGGGACGCCGCCGTCCAGCGGCCGCGACCAGACCCGGGCCCGCAGCGCGGCCACGGCGGCCCCGCCCGAGCCCTCGGGCGCGCCGGCGGCGACCTCGGCGATCCCCTCCTGCGCCGCGTGGGTGAGCACCTGCGGATCGAGCAGCCCGGTCGCCTCCCAGCCGTTGCGCGGAGGTGACACGCCGGCCCAGCTGATCCCCGGCGCCTGGCCCGGCGGCAGCGGCAGGACGCCGGGCGGGCCGGGCACGGTGGCCAGCCGGGCGAACCGCTCGGCCATCGAGGCCAGCAGCACGGTGACATCCAGCGACGGCGGCGGATCGGCCAGCGCGAAGGTCCGCAGGCCCAGCACCGTCGGCGCGGCCGGCAGGTGCAGCGGGCTGACGTAGACGGCGAGCACCGGGCCGAGCACCATCAGCCGTACCGCACCGTCCGGGTCGACCCGGGCGGCCCGCGCCAGATAGGTCTGCAGGTCACCCAGCGCCTGCTCCTGCGCCAGCCGCAGCTGCTGGACCTCACTCATCACGATCCCCCGCTCAACGGCGCCGGAAGGCGACTGGGCCGTCCAACCACTCCTGCAGGCGTTCCCGCTGCGCCGGGGTCATCCGGCGCGGGCGGTGGCCGGCCAGGTCGTACAGCACCAGGGTGGACGCCGCCCGCGCGTAGACCGCCGGCGGCCCGTGCGGGCCGGGCTCGACGTCCAGCACCTCATAGCCCATCTCGAAGCTGGCCGCCGCGATCCGGGTCACCCACAGGTCGATCGCCACCGGCGCGGTCCGGTAGACCAGCGGGAGCAGGTACTCGATCTCGGAACGGGCCACCAGCAGCCCAGCGCTGACCATGGACCCACCCTCGTCGCTGCCGTGCGCGGCGAAGGCGACCACCCGGGCGTCCTCCAGCAGCCGGAGGAACTGCACGTTGTTGACGTGCCCGTAGGCGTCCATGTCCGACCAGCGCAACGGCGTCAGCACCCGGTGTCGCGGCATGCAGGCATCCAACCGCACCCGGCCGCCGCCGTCACCGCCGGTCCGCCGCTGCCGCAGCCCTGGCCAGGGCCACCGCGTGACCCACGCCACAGCTGGGCGGGGTTCAGGTGCGGCAGGGGCGACCGATGGACTGCTCGTACCGCACGAAGGGGCCCGGACCGGCGAACCCGGTGACCCGCGCGTGAGGTGAGGCCCGCCACGGTCCGGGCGGCGACGGGGTCACTCGTCGCCGCCCGGCGACATCACAGCTCACCCGGGAGTCAGGCCTGGTGACCCCGGCGGCGCTCACAGGCCCAGGTCGCGCCCGATCAGCTCCTTCATGATCTCGTTCGAGCCGGCCCAGATCTTGGTCACCCGGGCGTCCCGCCAGGCCCGGGCCACCGGGTACTCCGTCATGTAGCCGTAGCCTCCGTGCAGCTGCACGCACGCGTCCAGCACGTCGTTCTGGACCTGCGCCGTCCACCACTTGGCCTTGGCCGCGTCCACCGCACTGAGCCGGCCCGCGACCGCCTCCATCACGCACCGGTCGACGTAGGCCTGCGCCACCTCCACCTGGGTGACCAGCTCGGCCAGCAGGAACTTGTTGTGCTGCAACGACCCGATCGGCACGCCGAACGCGGTGCGCTGCCGGCAGTACTCCACGGTGGCGGCCAGCGCGGCCTGCACGTGGGCCAGGTTCTGCACCGCCGCGCTGATCCGCTCCTGCGGCAGCCGTTCCATCAGGTGCACGAAGCCCCGGCCCGGCTCGCCGACCAGGTTGGCGGCCGGCACCCGGACGGCGGCGAAGAACAGCTCCGCGGTGTCGGCGTCCTCCTGCCCCACCTTCTCCAGCGGGCGCCCGCGGGTGAAGCCGGGGGCGCCGGCCTCCACCGCGAACAGCGAGATGCCCCGGGCGCCGGCGGCGGCCGGGTCGCTGCGGGCGGCGACCAGCACCAGATCGGCGCTCGCCCCGTTGGTGATGAACGTCTTGCTGCCCTCCAGGACCCAGCCGTCGCCGTCCCAGGTGGCCGTGGTGGTCAGCGCGGCCAGGTCCGAGCCGGCGGACGGCTCGGTCATCGCGATCGCCGTCTTCAGCTCGCCGCTGGCCATCCCCGGCAACCAGCGCGCCTGCTGCTCCGCGGTCCCCAGGTCCACCAGGTAGGGCGGGACGATGGCGGTGTGGATGCCGAAGCTGGAGCTGATCCCCATCGAGACCTGGGCCAGCTCCTCCAGCCAGACCACCAGGAAGCGCAGGTCGTGCTGGACGCCCGCACCGCCGTGCTCACCCGGCAGCCCCAGGCCGAGGAAGCCCTGCTTGCCGGCCTCGACCCAGACGTCCCGGGGCACCACGTGCGCGGCCCGGAACTCCGGCTCCCGTCCGCGCACGTGGCGGTCCAGGAACGCGCGGACGCTGGCCCGCAGGGCCTCGTGGTCGGCCTCGAAGATGCTTCGGCGCATACCCGTCCTCATCGGTGGTGGGCCGCCCGGGCCGGGGCCCGGGACGCCGTGACGACCAGGCGTGCCACGATCGTGCCGCATTGACTGCCCCGCGCGCCTGCGTGATGCTGCCAGCGTCACCCGGGCCCCGGCGGACGTCAACCGGCCCGTGCCGGCGGCGGAGTACCGGTCGCCGACGTACCGGCCGAACGTTGAACCGATCGAGAGGACGTGCGGGTGAGCACAGCACCGGACCGCAGCGCGGGCGCAGGACCCGGCGCCGACGTCGGGACGGACACCGACACCGACCCCTCCCCCGCCCCGGTGGTGTTCGGCGCGGAGGACCCCGCCCAGGCACTGCAGATGCTGCTCGCGGTGCTCGACCTGCGCCGCGAGGGCCCGGACGAGTTCACCGGCGTGAACCAGTCGATGCCCAGCGGCCGGGTGTTCGGCGGCCAGGTGCTGGCGCAGTCGCTGCGGGCCGCCCAGGCGACCGTCGACCCGGACCGGCCGGTGCACTCCCTGCACGGGTACTTCCTGCGGGCCGGGGACGTGCGCGAACCGATCCGGTTCGTGGTGGACCGGTTGCGCGACGGCCGGTCCTTCTCGGCCCGGCGGGTGCACGCCATCCAGAAGGACCGGCCCATCCTGTCGATGATCAGCTCCTTCCAGGCGCCGGCGCAGGGCATGGACCATCAGTCCCCGATGCCGGCCGTGCCCGCCCCGGCGGACCTGCCCTCGCTGGACGAGCGGTACACCTCGATACCGGTGAACGACGCCGCACGATTCTGGCTCCGGCAACGGCCGGTCGACCTGGTGCACGTCGAGACGCCGATCTACCTGGCCCCGGCGGCCGAGCGGTCGGACACCCAGCACGTCTGGATGCGGGCGGTGGGCGCCCTGCCCGACGACCCCGCGCTGCACGCGGCGGTGCTGCTGTTCGCCTCGGACTACTCCCTGCTCGAGCCGGCCCTGCGCCGCAACGGGCGGTCCTGGAACGAACCCGGCCTGAAGTCGGCCTCGCTGGACCACGCCATGTGGTGGCACCGGCCGGCCCGGGCCGACGACTGGCTGCTGTACGCGCAGTCCAGCCCGTCGGCCTCGGGAGCCCGCGGCCTCGGCCTGGGCCGGATGTACACCGCGGACGGCGTGCTGGCCGCCACCGTCGCCCAGGAGGGGATGCTCCGGGTGCCGGTGTGAGGTCGGCCCCGGTCAGTCCCGGGTGAGCTTGCGGTAGGTCACCCGGTGCGGCCGGGCGGCGTCCGGGCCGAGCCGGTCGACCTTGTTGGCCTCGTAGCTGGCGTAGTTGCCCTCGAACCAGAACCAGTTCGCCGGGTTCTCGTCGGTGCCCTCGTAGGCCAGGATGTGGGTCACCACGCGGTCCAGGAACCACCGGTCGTGGGAGATCACCACGGCGCAGCCGGGGAACTCCAGCAGGGCGTTCTCCAGCGAGCCGAGGGTCTCCACGTCCAGGTCGTTGGTCGGCTCGTCGAGCAGCAGCAGGTTGCCGCCCAGCTTCAGCGTCATGGCCAGGTTGAGCCGGTTCCGCTCCCCGCCGGACAGCACGCCGGCGGCCTTCTGCTGGTCCGGGCCCTTGAACCCGAACGCGGACACGTAGGCCCGGGAGGGCATCTCGACGTTGCCGACCTTGATGTAGTCCAGCCCGTCGGAGACCGTCTCCCACACCGACTTCTTCGGGTCCAGACCGGAGCGGCTCTGGTCCACGTAGGAGATCTTGACCGTCTCGCCGATCTTCAGGTCACCGCCGTCCAGCGGCTCCAGCCCGACGATGGTCTTGAACAGGGTGGTCTTGCCGACCCCGTTGGGCCCCATCACGCCGACGATCCCGTTGCGCGGCAACGAGAACGACAGGCCATCGATCAGGGTCCGGTCGCCGAAGCCCTTCTTCAGGTCCTTCGCCTCGATGACCACGCTGCCCAACCGCGGACCGGGCGGGATCTGGATCTCGTCGAAGTCCAGCTTGCGCATCCGGTCGGCCTCGGCCGCCATCTCCTCGTAGCGCTGCAGCCGGGCCCGGCTCTTGGTCTGCCGGCCCTTGGCGTTCTGCCGCACCCACTCCAGCTCGTCCTTCAGGCGCTTGGCCAGCTTGACGTCCTTGCGGCCCTGGACCTGCAGGCGCTCCTGCTTCTTCTCCAGGTAGGTGGAGTAGTTGCCCTCGTAGGGGTAGAGCCGGCCGCGGTCGACCTCGGCGATCCACTGCGCCACGTTGTCCAGGAAGTACCGGTCGTGGGTGACGGCGATCACCGCGCCGGCGTAGCCGGCCAGGTGCTGCTCCAGCCAGCTCACGCTCTCGGCGTCCAGGTGGTTGGTCGGCTCGTCCAGCAGCAGCAGGTCCGGCTTGGACAGCAGCAGCTTGCACAGCGCGACCCGGCGCCGCTCCCCGCCGGACAGCACGCTGACGTCGGCGTCGCCGGGCGGGCACTGCAGGGCGTCCATCGCCTGCTCCAGCTGGGCGTCCAGGTCCCAGGCGTCGGCGTGGTCGATGTCCTCCTGGAGACCGCCCATCTCCTCCATCAGCTCGTCGGAGTAGTCGACGGCCATCTTCTCGGCGATCTCGTTGTACCGGTCGAGCTTGACCTTGATCTCGCCCAGGCCCTCCTCGACGTTGCCGAGGACCGTCTTGTCCTCGTTCAGCGGCGGCTCCTGCTGCAGGATGCCGACCGAGTAACCGGGGTTGAGCCGGGCCTCGCCGTTGGAGGGCTGGTCCAGGCCGGCCATGATCTTGAGGATGGTCGACTTCCCGGCCCCGTTCGGCCCGACCATGCCGATCTTGGCGGACGGGTAGAACGACATCGAGACGTCGTCGAGGATGACCTTGTCACCGAGTGCCTTGCGAGCCTTGGTCATGGTGTAGATGAACTCCGCCATGCCCCCAGGCTATCGGCATCCGGCGCGGGCCCCGGCTGCTCTAGGCTCGTCGGTCGTGAGCGAGCCCACCTGGTACCGAGACGCCGTGACCTATCAGATCTACATCCGTTCCTTCGCCGACCAGAACGGCGACGGGCTGGGCGACGTGGCGGGGATCCGCTCCCGGCTGCCCTACCTGGCCGAGCTCGGCGTGGACGCGATCTGGATCAACCCGTGGTACCCCTCGCCGCAGGCCGACGGCGGCTACGACGTCTCCGACTACCGCGACATCGAGCCGACCCTGGGCACCCTGGCGCAGGCCCGGGAGATGATCGGCCAGGCCCACGACCTGGGCCTGAAGGTGATCCTGGACATCGTGCCGAACCACACCTCCGACCAGCACGCCTGGTTCCGGCAGGCGCTGGCCGCCGGGGCCGGGTCCGCCGACCGTGACCTGTTCGTCTTCCGGGACGGGCGCGGTGAGGACGGCGAGCTGCCCCCGAACGACTGGCGCTCGGTGTTCGGCGGCTCGGCCTGGACCCGGGTTGACGAGCCGGACGGCTCACCCGGGCAGTGGTACCTGCACCTGTTCGCCCCCGAGCAGCCGGACCTGAACTGGGCGGACAAGCGGGTCCGGGCCGAGTTCTGTGACATCCTGCGGTTCTGGTTCGACCTGGGCGCCGACGGGTTCCGGATCGACGTCGCGCACGGCCTGGTCAAGCACGAGGAGCTGCCCGACCTGCTGCTGGACGGCGACCGCATCCTGGGCGCGCCGGACCGGGAGGACCACCCGCACTGGGACCGGGACGGCGTGCACGAGATCTACCGCGAGTGGCGCTCGGTGGCGCAGGAGTACGACCCGCCGCGGATCTACGTGGCCGAGGCCTGGGTGGCCTCCCCGGCTCGGCTGGCCCGCTACCTGCGCCCCGACGAGCTGCACACCGCGTTCGACTTCTCCTTCGTCCGCGCCCCCTGGGACGCCCAGGCGATGCGGCGCACGATCAGCGACTCGGTCGCGGCGCACGCCGCGGTCGACGCGCCGGTGACCTGGACGCTGTCCAACCACGACATCACCCGGCACCTGACCCGGTACGGCCGGCCGCAGCCCGAGCCGGACGCCGACCCGTTGCACGGCTCGGCCCACGGCCCGACCGACGTCGTGCTCGGCACCACCCGGGCCAGGGCCGCGGCCCTGCTGCTGCTGGCCCTGCCCGGGGCGGCCTACCTCTACCAGGGTGAGGAGCTGGGGCTGCCCGAGGTGGAGGACCTGCCCGAGGAGGTGCTCGCCGACCCGGTGTGGGAGCGTTCCGGGCACACCGAGCGGGGCCGGGACGGCTGCCGGGTACCGCTGCCGTGGAGCCCGGACGGCCCCTCGCTGGGGTTCGGCGACGCGGCCCCGTGGCTGCCGCAACCGGCCTGGTGGTCCCGGTTGGCCGCCTCGGTGCAGGAGCAGGACCGCTCGTCGATGCTGTGGCTGTACCGCACCGCGCTGCGGATGCGGCGCGAGGAGACCTCGCTGCGCACCGGTGACCTGCAGTGGCTCGAGCTGGGCGCCGGCGTGCTGGCCTTCCGCCGCGGCACCGACCTGGTCTGCGTGCTGAACACCGGCACGTCCCCGGTGCCGCTGCCCTCCGGCACCGTGCTGCTCACCTCGGGCGCCACCCAGGAGGGCCTGCTGCCGCCGGACACCGCGGCCTGGGTCCGCAGCTGACCGCGGCCGACCCGCTGGAGGACCTGGTGCGCTCCAGCACCCGGCCGGGGCGGGCGCCCCTGCTGCCGGAGCTGGAGCTGCTGCTCGCCCAGGACGCGATCAGCCTGTGGGAGCACACCGAGCGGGTGCTCGGCGGGCAGCAGGCGCCGCCGTTCTGGGCGTTCTGCTGGGCCGGCGGTCAGGCGCTGGCGCGCTACCTGCTGGACCACCCGGCGCAGGCCCGGGGGAAGGCGGTGCTGGACCTGGCGGCCGGCGGCGGCGTCGTCGCCCTGGCCGCCGCCCGCAGCGGCGCGCGGCGCGTGGACGCCGTGGAGATCGACCCGCTGGCGGTGCGGGCGATCACCCTGAACGCGCGAGCCAACGACCTGCCGGTGCACGCCCACCTGACCGACGTGCTGGGGCCGGGGCCGGTGCCGGCCGACCTCGCCGAGCCCGAGCTGGTGCTGGCCGGCGACGTGTTCTACGACCGGGCGATGTCCGCCCTGGTGCAGCCCTACCTGCAGGCGCACGCCCGCCGCGGCGCCCGGGTGCTGGTCGGTGACCCCGGCCGGGCCTACCTGCCGGCGGCCGGCCTGCGCCGGCTGGCCGAGCTGGACGTCCCGGTGCCGGCGACCCTGGAGGACCGCGACGTCCGGCGGACCACGATCTGGGCCTACGAGGCCGGCTGACCCTGCGGTCCGGTCGCCGGCACGGAGGGGTCCAGGCTGATCAGCAGGGCGCAGCGCTGCGCCGGGGTGCGGCGCAGCCGGCCGAGCACGGACAGCAACCGGATGGCCCGGAAGGTGAGGCCGTACTTGCCGGCCAGCAGCTCCTCCAGCCGGTCCAGGGTGGCGGCGTCGGTCCGGACCTGCGCCCGGCCCACGACGACGGGGGCCCCCTCGGCGACCTTCCCGCGCCGGTCGCACGGACTGAGCCGCACCGCGGGCGTGCGCCGGACCCGCTTCACCTTGCCGGTGGCGGTCATCGTCGTCACCAGCAGCTGGTCCCCCTCGCTCACCACCCAGACCGGGGTCGGCACCGGGGTGCCGTCCCGTCGGAACGTGGTCAGGCTGAGGTAGGTCTGCCGGCCGAGCTCGGCGGCGCTCGCGCCCTGGGTGCTCACCCCGCCGAGCGTAGGTCAGGGGGGCCCGCCGGGCCGCCCGGACCCGGTGGCCGGCGTCGAGCCGGGACGCAGCCGGACCACCGGTCCGATCACCAGGATGGTCGGCGGGCGCAGGCCGGCCGAGCGGACCGCGGCGGCCAGCGCGTCCAGGCGCGCCTCGACCACCCGCTGACCGGGCAGGCTGCCCTGCTCGATCGCCGCGGCCGGCGTCTGCGGCGGACGGCCACCGGCGATCAGCGCCGCGCTGGTCTCGCCCACCGTCTGCAGGCCCATCAGCACCACCACCGTGGCTGCGGACCGGCCCAGCGCCGGCCAGTCGACCAGCGAGCCGTCGGCCCCGGGCGCAAGGTGCCCCGAGACGATCCTGACCTCCTGAGCGACGCCCTTGGCGGTCAGCGGGATGCCGGCCAGCCCCGGGACGGCCAGGGCGCTGCTCACGCCCGGCACGACCCGGACCGGCAGCCCCGCGGCCAGCGCCGCCTGCACCTCCTCATGGCCGCGGCCGAACAGGTGCGGGTCACCACCCTTGAGCCGGACGACGAACCGGCCGGCCGTCGCCCGCTCGACCAGCAGGGCCTCGATCTGCTCCTGTGGCATGGAGCGGCCCCGGGGCAGCTTCGCCGCGTCGATCACCTCGACGTGCTCGCCCAGACCGGCCAGCAGCGAGGCGGGGATCAGCCGGTCGGCGACCACGACGTCCGCCTGGCCGAGCAGCCGGGCACCGAGCACGGTGATCAGCTCGGGGTCTCCCGGGCCGGCGCCCACCAGGGCGATCCCGGGCAGCGGGCGGGCGCCGTCCAGCCGGTGTCGTTGGGCGGTCAGCCGGCCCTCGGCCAACCCCTGCAGCACGGCGTCCCGGACGCCGACCGCACGGCGCGGGTCGTCCCCGCCCCAGACGGCCACGCTCATCCCGTCGTGCCGGCCGGAGGCCGGCGTCCGGGCCGTGCCGCCGCCGGCGGCGTCGGCCCGGACGCAGAACACCCGGCGGTCGGCGGCCCAGCCGGCGAGGGCCTGGTTCGCCGCGGTCGAGTCGGTGGCGGCGAGCACGAACCAGGCGCCGTCCAGGTCCGCCGCAGCGACCTGGCGGCGGGCCAGCACCAGCCGGCCCGGCCCGCCGGGCGCCTGGGTCAGCGGCTCGATCGCCGGGGTGACCTCAGGGGCGACGAGCAGCACGTCCGCGCCGGCGGCGAGCAGCCCGGGCAGCCGGCGGAGCGCGACGCTCCCGCCGCCGGCCACCAGCACCCGTCGCCCGGTCAGGTCCAGGCCCAGCGGGTACGGCGGGACGGGCACGGCGGCCGGCGGGCCGCCGGCCGGCCCCGCCGGGGGGCCCGGTTCCTGCATGCCAGCCTCCGGCCTGGTTCGTGACGGTGCGACCGGCCCGACGCTAGCCGACGGGAGCAGCGACCTGCGCCGGTGCCTCCTCCAGCCCCAACGCGTCCAGCTCGTCGGCGTCCAGGTCCTCGCGGGCCAGGTCCTCCCGGGCCTGCGCCTCCACGGCCTGACGCAGCTCCGCTGCGTCGACGTCCACCTGCTCGTGACGGACCTTGCGCTGCCACTGGGCGGTGCCCATCGACAGGTCGTGACCGACGGTGTCCGCGGTGACGTCGACGCTGGTGCCCTGCCGTCCGTCCGGGGCCGTCCAGTCCCGGGTGGACAGCCGGCCGCTGACCAGGACCCGCTGACCCTTGCGGACCGAGCCGGCCACGTTCTCGGCCAGTGCGCGCCAGCAGGTCACCGTGGCCCAGGTGGTGCCACCGTCCACCCAGGAGCGTTGAGCACGGTCGAAGCGTCTGCTGGTGCAGCCGATCCGGAAGCTCGTGATCATCGTGCCGTCGTCCCGCCGCAGCACCCGCGGCTCGGTGGCCACGTTGCCGACCAAGGTGACCGAGGTCTCCCACATGCTGTTCTCCTCCCTGCACCCCGGTACCACACCGGGTGCCACCACCCTGCTCGGCCGGCGGTGCGCGCGAGCCGGACGGCGGCCCCGGCTGTGCATGGCGCGGCGGGCGGACGGGCCGGACCCGCACGGCTGTGGACGGGCCGCGGAACGCTGGACCGGCTCGAACGCGGCGGGCCGGCGGGACCACCCGGCGGACCGGGCGCGGCCCCGGTCAGCCGGACAGGGACTCCCGGACCCCACGGTGGTCGCGGAGCACCTGCGCGACGGGGTCCAGCACCTCGCTCCGGGCGATCGCGGCCACCGCGCCGCCCAGCGCGGCCGCGGCACGGTCGCCCCGGTGCCGGGCGCCGAGCCGGACCAGCCAGCGGAAGACCGCGGCCAGGACCAGGCCGCCGAGCAGGCCGACCGCGACCAGCAGGGTCGGCAGCGGCAGCGGTCCGAGCGCCGGGACGCCGGCCGGGCCCACCATCAGCCACTGGGCGAGGCCGAGCAACACCAGCCAGACCAGGCCGGCCAGCCCGGCCGCCGCCAACACGGCCTGCAGCGCCCGGGCGACGGGCCACCAGCCGCCGGGCCGCAGGTCCAGCTCGACGGAGCTGACGGCGCCGTCCAGGGCGTCGGTCAGGTCGGCCGCCCGCGGCGTCAGCGCATCCTGCACGGCGTCCTGCCAGCGCAGCGGCAGCCCGGCGCAGGCGGCCTGGGCCACCGAGCGCAGGGCCAGCTCGACCCGGGCCAGCTGGGCCGGGTTGGCCGCCGGCACCGAGGACCGGGTCAGGGCCACCAGCTGCGGTTCGCGCCGGCCGCCGAGGTGCAGCCGGGCCAGCGGGTCCGGGCGCAGCTGCGTCACCCAGCGGGTGAACGGCCAGCCGGTGGCGGCCGCGCCGCGGCGCTGGTGGTCGGCCACCACGGCCTGCACCACGACCGGCACCCCGGCTGCGCCGGCGAGCGCCGAGACCAGCTCGCCGGAGCCCGGCAGCGAGCGCGGGTCGGCCTCCTCCCCCGCGACCCCCCGGGACAGCTCGGCGGTGACCGTGTCGAGGTCGGCGGCCAGCCGGTCTGATGCCCCGGCCTGGGCCCGGACCAGCTCGCCGAGCACCGCCCGCAGCTCAGGCACGCCCTCACCGGTGCGCGCCGAGGAGCACATCACCCGCACCGACCCGAGCCCGTCCTGGCGCAGCAGCCGCTGCAGGTCGCTGCGGCAGGCCTGCACCGCCTCCGGGGCGAGCAGGTCCACCTGGTTGAGCACGACGAGCATCACCTGCTCGTGACCGCGCAGCCGGCGCAGGTACTGCGCGTGCAGCACCTCGTCGGCGTACTTCTGCGGGTCGACCACCCAGACCAGCAGGTCCACCAGCTCGACCAGGCGGTCCACCTCCAGCCGGTGGGAGACCTGGTGGGAGTCGTGGTCGGGCAGGTCGAGCAGGACGAGCCCGCGCAGACCGGCCTGCTCCCGGGCGTCCAGCACGCTCTCCCGGGTGGTCCGGTGTCGGCGGGGCACGGACAGCCAGTCCAGCAGGGCGTCGGCCGGGTCCTCGCCCCAGACGCAGGCGCTCGGGGTCGCGGTCGTCGGCCGGAGCGCCGCGACCGGCGCTATCTCCATCCCGGCCAGGGCGTTGAACAGGCTGGACTTGCCGGTGCCGGTGGCTCCGGCGAGGGCGACCACCGTCTTGTCCGGGCCCAGGGCCAGCCGGGCCCCGACCCGGTCCAGCACCGAGCGGGCGCGGCCGACCGCGCCCGGGTCGAGTCGGTCCCCGCCCAGCTCCAGCGCCGAGCGCAGCGACGCCACCCGGGTGGCCAGGTCCGGGCCCTGGCGCCGGCGGCCGCGGCTCACCGGGCCGCCCGGAGCGCGGCCACTGCGTCGCGCAGCTCCTGGGTCGCCTGCGGCTGCACCTGCGCCGCGCCGAGCACCGCGGACGCGCGTCCCCGCTCGGCGTCCAGCAGCGTGTCCACCCGGGCCAGCAGGTCGATCCGTGCCTTGCTGGCCAGGGTGCGCACGGCCTGGTCCCCGAACACCGCCTCCAGCAGCCGCTGGGCCACGGCTGCGGTGCCGGCGGCGACGCCGATCTCGGCGCCGCCGAGCATGCCGCCGGTGTGCGCGAAGGCGACCAGCATCAGCACCACGCCGCTGGCGTTGACCCCCAGGGAGATGGCGCGTGCGGCGACCCGCTTGCCGGCGCCCTCCTGGCCGACCAGCTCGAGCACGTAGCCCTGCCACTCCCGCAGGGCGCGGGCCAGTCGGCGGTCGAAGTCGGCCGACAGGCGCAGCCGCTCGGGGTCGCGCTCGACCAGGACGGCGCCGGCCGGGTGGGCCCGCCAGGACAGCACGGTCTGTGCGACGGCGTCCGCGGCCTGGGCCCGGACCATGGCCGCCACGCTGACCTGCAGGGCGTCCTCCAGCGGCTGCACGGGTGGCTGCCGCCCGCGCAGCAGCCCGGTCAGCCGGTCCCGGACGCGGGAGACCCGGTTCTCCAGCGCCTTGAGCAGCTCGCCGGTGCCGACGAACTCCTGCCAGCGGGTGAGCACCTCCCCGCGCAGCAGCGAGCCGTCGCTGAGCTTCACCGCGATGTCGGCCCGGGCCTGGGCGTAGACGGCGTCCAGGCTGGTCCGCAGCACCCGTTCGGCCGCCGCCTGGTCCTGCGCCGCCGCGGTGAGCACCTCGACCCGGGCGGGCAGGCTGTCCAGCGCTCCGGACAGGGTCCGGTTCACCACCACCGCGCGCGCCCGGGCGTCACCGGCCAGCCGCTGCAGCCAGCCGCGCAGCGGGGCGACCAGCGGGTCGGGCAGTGCCCCGGAGACCAGCGGCGTCTCCGGCAGGGTGAACAACGGCGCGCCGGCCAGGCCGCGGTCGCGCAGCATGGTGGCCAGGTCGCGCCGCACCTCGGCCATCGACACCGCGGGCACCCGGTTCAGGACCACGGCGACCGAGGTGCCCCGCTCGGCGGCCTGACGCAGCAGGTCCCAGGGCACGGCGTCGGCGTACCGGACGGCGGTGGTGACGAACAGCCACAGGTCCGCTGCGGCCAGCAGCTGGGCGGCCAGGTCGCGGTTGGCCTCGACGACCGAGTCGATGTCCGGGGCGTCGACCAGCGCCAGCCCGGGCGTCAGCTGTTCCGCCGGCACCAGCCGCAGCACGTTGACCGACGGGGCGGCGGTGGCCTCGGAGGACGGCGCATGGCCGGTGGCCCGGGCCATCCCGGGCAGGATCCGCTGTGACATGAACGCGCCGGAGTCGACCGGGTGGTGAACCAGGACCGGAGCGCGGGTGGTCGGCCGCAGCACCCCCGGCGCGGACACCTCGTGCCCGACCAGGCTGTTGACCAGGGTCGACTTGCCCGCCCCGGTGGAGCCGCCGACCACCGCCAGCAGCGGGGCGTCCATCCGGCGCAGCCGGGGCAGCAGGTAGTCCTCGAGCTGACCCAGCAGGGTCTCCTGCTCCTGGGCCGCCCGTTCCACGTGCGGCAGACGCAGCGGCAGCCGCAGATCCTCCACGACCGCCCGCAGCCGCTCCGCGGCCACCAGCAGGTCCGGCGCCGCATCCGGGGCGCGCCCGGCCGGGCCGGCCAGCGAGGCTGCGCTGTGGGGCGGGTCCGCGGGCAGCGGCCCGCCGGCACGATCCCGCTCCACGACCACGACCTCCCGGTTCAGGGCTTCTCCCGCCCGGCCCCGGTCACCGGGGCGAGGGCAGGTCCGACGATCGGCACGCTAGTGCCCCGCGGTGCAGCGGGGCGCGGGCACGGCGCCCAGCCTGCCGTGGCGGGGGCCACCCCGGCCAACGCGACGCGCGGGCAGCCGGGCGCCGGTCGGCGCTCCGCGACGGCGGCCGCACCCGTAGGCTGGCCCGCGTGCTGTCCCTGGCCGCCCCGGCCAGGGTTGGTGGGCGGTCGGCACCGCCCGGGCGCCCGTAGCTCAGCGGATAGAGCAGTGGACTTCTAATCCACCGGTCGCAGGTTCAAATCCTGCCGGGCGTGCCCTGCCAGGCTGACTCCCCGCTGTTAGCCTCGACCTATGACCATGCGTTCAGACGTGCTGGCGGACGGCTGCTCGGTCCGCCTGGTGGACGCCGACCGGGTGGCCGCGGTGCGCGCGGCGATGCCCGGCGAGGACGACGTCGTGGACCTGGCCGACGTGTTCGGCCTGCTCGCCGACCCGAACCGGCTGCGGCTGCTGGTCGCGCTGCTGAGCGGTGAGCTGTGCGTGTGCGACCTGGCCGCGGCCGCCGGGATCAGCGAGTCGGCCACCAGCCACGCGCTGCGCATCCTGCGCGCGCACCGGGTCGTCCTCGCCCGGCGCGCCGGGCGGATGGCCTACTACTGCCTGGCCGACGCGCACGTGCGGATGCTGCTGGACCTGGCCCTGGCCCACGTGGCGCACAGCGACCTGGCGCACCCCGAGGCCGGCGATGACTGACCACGGTCGGCCGGGAACGAGGGGCGCGGCCGGCCACGACGAGCACGGCTCCTCCCACAGCGGGCACTCCCACGCCGTGTCGGCGAGCACGGACCTGCGCTACCTGCTGGTCGCGCTCGGGCTGATCGCCGCGTTCATGCTCGCCGAGGTGGTCGCCGCCGTCGTGTCCGGGTCGCTGGCGCTGCTGGCCGACGCCGCGCACATGCTCACCGACGTCGCGGCCCTCGCGGTCAGCGTGTGGGCCGCCCGGCTGGCCGCCCGCCCGGAGACCGGCCGCTGGACCTACGGCCTCAAGCGCGCCGAGATCGTCGCCGCCGCCGTGAACGGGACGACCCTGCTGGTGCTGGGCGCCGTGATCGCCGTCGAGGGCGTCCGCCGCCTGCTCGAACCGCCCCAGGTCAGCGGCGGCGTGGTGCTCGGCGTGGCGCTCGTCGGGGTCGTGGTGAACGTGGCCGCCACCTACGTGCTGGGCAAGGCCGACCGCAACAGCCTGAACGTCCGCGGCGCGTTCACCCACATCCTCACCGACCTGTACGCCTTCTTCGGCACCGCGGCGGCCGGCCTGGTCATCCTGCTCACCGGCTGGACCCGCGCCGACGCCGTCGCCTCGCTGCTCGTCGCCGCGCTGATGCTGCACGCCTCCTGGGGGCTGCTGCGAGACTCCGGGCGGATCCTGCTGCAGGCCGCGCCGGACCACGTCGCCCTGGCCGAGGTGCGCGAGCACCTCACCGGCGTCGAGCACGTCCTGGCGGTGCACGACCTGCACGCCTGGACGGTCACCTCCGGCCTGCCCACGCTCACCGCCCACGTCGTGGTGGCCGACTCCTGCTTCACCGACGGCCACGCCCCCCAGCTCCTGGACACCCTGCAGCACTGCCTGGCCGGCCACTTCGACGTCGAGCACTCCACGTTCCAGCTCGAACCGGCCAGCCACCGGGCCCACGAGCAGGCCGCCCACGCCTGAACGATCAGGCGCCGGCGACGCCGGTCCACGTCCGGCGCCCGGGTCAGTGCCCGGCCATGCCGCTCAGGAACGCGCGCAGGATCGGTCCGGCCGTGCCCGAGCCGGAGGATCCCTGGTCGACGAACACGGCCACGGCGAGGTCCCCCTGCCCGGCGATCATCCAGGCGTGCGTGGCCGGCGGTGAGGCGGTGCCGAACTCGGCGGTCCCGGTCTTGGCGATCGCCGGCGGACCCGGCAGGTCGGCCAGCAGGCGGCCGCTGCCCGAGGTGACCACGCCCCGCATCAGCGCCCGCAGGGTGCTCGCCTCGGCGGCGGTCAACGGCGCCGGGCCCGCGGACGACGACGCGGCCGACGACGCGGACGGGGACGACGGGCCGAGGCCGCGGACCAGCTGCGGCTGCACCCGGTGCCCGGCCATCACCGAGGCGGCCACGCCGGCCATCGTGAGCGGCGAGGCCAGCACCTGGCCCTGACCGATCATCGACGCCGCGTGACCGGTCGCGGCCGCGGTGGTGGGCACCGACCCCGGGAAGGAGGCGAACCCCGCCCCCGCCGGCACCCCGACCCCCAGCGAGGCGGCGGCCGCGGCGAGCTCCGGCTGGCTGACCACGCCTGCCTGGGAGATGAAGGCGGTGTTGCAGGAGTCGGCCACCGCCGTGCGCAGCGGGATCTGGCCGAGCCCGGAGGCGGGGTAGTCGCTGTAGTTGGTGAAGACGCGACCGTCGACGGTGACCGTACGGGTGCAGGGCACGGTGGAGTCAGCCGTCCTGCCGGCCCGCAGCAGCGCCAGTGAGCTGGCCACCTTGAAGGTGGACCCGGGCGCGTACTGGCCCAGCATCGCGGTGTCCAGCCCCCGACCGGCCGGCCCGCTGGCCGCCGCGAGGATCTGCGCGGTGGAGGGCCGGATGGCCACCACGGCGCTGGCCGAGGGCACCCCGGCCAGCAGCGTCTCGGCCAGTGTCTGGGCCGGCACGTCGAAGGTGGTCCGCAGCGGGGTGCCCGGCGTGGCGTCCCGGTGGAAGAGCACCTTCGGTGGCGCCGACGCGGCCGACGACGAGGGCGACGACGAGGGCGACGACGAGGGCGACGAGGGCGACGAGGACGACGAGGACGACGAGGACGAGGCGGACGCCGGGGCTGGCACCGCCGTGACGGTCAGTGCCGGCGACCCTGACAGCTGGGCGTCGTAGCGCAGCTCCAGGCCGGACAGCCCGGTCAGCTGCCCGGCCACCACCCGCCCGCCGGAGGCCTGGACGATCTCGGCGGTGGCCTGCCCGACCCGCCCGAGCACCGGCCGGGCGAAGCCCGCGGTGGGCGCGAGCGGCAGGGTGTCGGCCAGCGCGCGGGCGCCGGGGACGGCCGCCAGCCGGGCGGCGGCGGGTCGCGCCGGGTCCGTCCGGCGCAGCACGACCGCCTCCACGAAGGCCTGGGGCCCGGCCGCCCCGACCCGGGCCGCGAAGGCAGCCGGGTCGACGCCGACCAGCCGGGCCAGCGCGGTGGCTGAGGCGGCGGCGTCGGCCGAACCCAGCCGGGCCTTGTCGATTCCGTAGCGCAGCACCGGCCGGGCGGTGACCAGCGGCTGGTCGTGCAGGTCCAGCACGTCCGCCCGCGGCGGCAGGGTGCGCTCCAGCTGCAGCCGGCCACCGGCCGGCAGGCCGTCGGCCAGGGCCGAGCTGCTCAGCGCGGCCCGCCACGCGCCGTCCACCAGCCGCAGGGGCACCGTCGTGGTCTCGGTCCAGTCCACCGGACCGACCCCGTCCAGCTGCCAGCCGAGGCGGTAGCGCTGCGCCCAGGTGCCGCCGCTGCGCCGGCCGCCGGCCACCGCCACGACCGGCCGGGCCCCGGCCATCCCCGCCACGGCCGTCCGGTAGAACGCCTGGGCGCCGGGGGGGTCCACCACCGGCGCCGCGCTGAAGTCGCCGCTGCTCAGCGCCCGGGCCAGCGAGGCGGCGGCCGGAGCCGGGTCGGGCTCGGAGGGGCCGGTGCAGGCGCCGAGCAGCAGCACTGCGCAGCCGAGACCCACCGCGGCCGGCCACCGCCGGCCCCCTGCCACCGCTCCTGGTACCCCTCTGCCAGTCAGCCTGCGCACCGGCCGAGCCTATGCGGGCGGTCTGTCAGTCCCCGCGGACGCCCGCCCACAGGTCGATGCCGGCCTCGACGGCGTGGTCGTCGATCGCCCTCAGCTCCTCGTCGGTGAACACCAGGTTGTCCAGCGCGGCCACGTTCTGCTCCAGCTGCGCCACGCTGGAGGCGCCGAGCACCAGGGAGGTGACCCGCTCGTCCCGCAGCGCCCAGGCCAGCGCCATCTGGGCCAGCGACTGGCCGCGCTCGGTCGCCATCGCGTTCAGCGCCCTCACGTGGGTCAGTGCGGCCTCGTCCAGCATCGAGGGGTCCAGCGACTTGTTCTGGGCCGCCCGCGAGCCCTCCGGCACGCCGTCCAGGTACTTGTCGGTGAGCATCCCCTGGGCCAGTGGGGAGAAGGCGATGCAGCCGGCCCCCACCTGCTCCAGGGTGTCCAGCAGGCCCTCGGTCTCCACCCACCGGTTGAGCATCGAGTAGGACGGCTGGTGGATCAGCAGCGGGGTGCCCAGGTCGGCCAGGATCCGGGCCGCCTCCAGGGTGTTCTGCGGGCCGTAGGAGGAGATGCCGACGTAGAGCGCCTTGCCGGCCCGGACGGCGGCGTCCAGCGCGCCCATCGTCTCCTCCAGCGGGGTGGAGGCGTCGAAGCGGTGGGAGTAGAAGATGTCGACGTAGTCCAGGCCCATCCGGGCCAGCGACTGGTCCAGGCTGGCCGTGACGTACTTGCGCGAGCCGCCGCCCTGACCGTAGGGGCCGGGCCACATGTCCCAGCCGGCCTTGGTGGAGATCACCAGCTCGTCCCGGTGGGGGCGCAGGTCCTCGGCCAGCACCCGGCCGAAGTTGATCTCGGCTGAGCCGTAGGGCGGGCCGTAGTTGTTGGCCAGGTCGAAGTGGGTGATCCCGAGGTCGAAGGCGCGCCGCAGGGTGGCCCGCTGCACGTCCATCGCCTTGTCGTCACCGAAGTTGTGCCACAGGCCCAGGGACAGGACGGGCAGGTCCAGCCCGCTGCGTCCGGTGCGGCGGTAGGTCATCGAGTCGTAGCGGCTGGGGTCGGCCTGGTAGCTCACCCGCGGAGTCTTTCGCCCGGTCCCGGGCCTGTCCAGCGCGCCCGGTCGCGGGTGGCTCAGCCGGGCGGGCCCTGCACCTCCAGGCCGGACAGCAGCGCCTGCAGGCCCAGCTCGAACGCGCCGTCGTCGACCGCCTGCTGGTGCTCGGCCAGCCGGTGCGCCTGGCCCAGGTGCGGGTAGCGCTCGCCGTAGAGCCGGGGGTCGGGCACGAACCCGCGGGCGAAGCTGGCCAGCGCCGAGCCGGTGACCAGGTAGCGCAGCGCGGCAGCCACCCGGGTGGCGCGCGAGGGTGACCAGCCGGCGTCCACCAGACCGCCGTAGACGGCGTCGGCCATCGCCAGGGCCGCCGGCCGGCGGCCCGGTCCGGAGGCCAGGGCGGGAACCACGTTGGGGTGGGCCAGCAGGGCGCGGCGGTAGGACCGGGCCCACGCGGTCAGCGCCGCCCGCCAGTGCCGGGCCGGGCCGGGCCGGTCGAACATGGTCAGGTCGACCTCGGCCACCACCGCGTCGACCACGGCGTCCAGGATCGCGTCCTTGGTGGCGAAGTGGTTGTACAGCGAGGGCCCGGCCACCCCCAGCTCGGCGGCCAGGCCCCGGATGGACAGCGCGTCCAGGCCGTGGGCGTCCACGATGGCCAGCGCCTGGTCGACGATCCGCTCCCGGCTGAGCAGGGACTGTCGGGGTCTGGGCACGACACCTCCTGACCTCACCGGCTGCTCTGGACACATAAAACTACCAGCGTTAGTTTGCCAGGGTGCCCGGCGAGACCGGGCCGCCCCGCCGCCGATGCCGAGGAGGTCCTCGTGACCAGCCCGTCCCACTCCCCCGCCGACCGGGTCGCCGTCGTCACCGGCGCCGCGCAGGGCATCGGTGCGGCGACCGCCCGCCGACTGGCCGCCGGCGGCGCCCGGGTCGCCCTGCTGGACCTGACGCAGGAGCGGGCTGCCGTGGTGGCCCAGGAGATCACCGACGCCGGCGGCCGCGCCCTGGCGATCGGCGCCGACGTCACCGACGAGCAGGCGGTGAACGCGGCCCTCGCCCAGGTGCAGCAGACCTGGGGGCGGCTCGACGTGCTGGTCAACAACGCCGGCATCACCCGGGACAACCTGCTGTTCAAGATGAGCGCGGCTGACTGGGACGCCGTCCTGCGGACCAACCTGACCAGCATGTTCCTGGTCTGCCACGCCGCCCAGAAGCTGATGGTCGAGGGCCGCTACGGCCGGATCGTGAACATCTCCAGCCAGTCGGCGCGGGGCAACCGCGGCCAGGCCAACTACGCCGCGGCCAAGGCCGGGGTGCAGGGCTTCACCGCCACCCTGGCCATCGAGCTCGGCCCGTTCGGCATCACCGTGAACGCGGTGGCGCCCGGCTACGTGGCCACCGACATGACGGCGGCCACCGCGACCCGGGTCGGCGCCACCCCCGCCGAGCACCAGGAGATGGCGTCGGCCCAGATCCCGCTGCGCCGGGTCGCCCAGCCGGAGGAGATCGCCTCCGTCGTGGCCTTCCTGGCCTCCGACGACGCCTCCTACGTCAGCGGCCAGACCCTGTACGTCAACGGCGGCGCCCGCTGAGCCGGCACCCCACGAGATCTCGAGGAAGGAACCCACCATGGACTTCTCGCTCAGCGAGGAGGAGAGGGCCGTCCGGGACACCGCCCGCGCCTTCATCCGCAACGAGGTCATGCCGCTGGAGGCGGAGGTGCTGCGCCGCGAGCGCGCGCACGGCCCGGGTCTGGAGCGCAGCGAGCTGCGCGACCTGCAGCTGAAGGCCCGCAAGTTCGGGTTCTGGGGGCTGTCCACCCCGGAGGAGTACGGCGGCATGGCGCTGCCCGCGGTGATGCAGTCGCTGATCTACACCGAGGTCGGGCGCACCTTCGTGCCGTTCATGTTCGGCGGCGAGGCCGACAACATCCTCTACCACGCCAACGAGGAGCAGAAGCAGGAGTACCTGCTGCCGACCATCGAGGGTGACCGGACCTCCTGCTTCGCGATCACCGAGCCCGGCGCCGGCTCCGACGCCGCCAACATCAGGCTGAGCGCCCGCAAGGACGGCTCGGACTGGGTGCTGAACGGGGAGAAGGTGTTCATCACCAAGGGCAACGAGGCCGACTTCGCGATCGTGATCGGGGTCAACGACAAGGAGAAGGGCGCCCGCGGCGGGGGCACCACGGCCTTCCTGGTGGACCGCGCGATGGGCTGGCGCTCGGAGCCGATCCAGACCATGGGCGAGGGCGGTCCGGCGGCGCTGGTCTTCGACGACGTCCGGGTACCCGAGCGCAACGTGCTGGGCGAGGTCGGCCAGGGCTTCGAGCTGGGCATGAAGTGGATCGGCAAGGGCCGCTACCTGATCCCCTCCACCGCCATCGGGATCGCCGAGCGGGCCCTGGGGATGGCGATCGAGCACGCCAGGACCCGGCACACCTTCGGCCGGCCGATCGCCGACAACCAGGCCATCCAGTGGATGATCGCCGACTCGGAGGTGGAGCTGGAGGCGGCCCGCTGGCTGATCCTCAAGGCGGCGTGGGTGGTGGACCAGGGGATGGACCACCGGCACTCCTCCTCGATGGCCAAGCTGAACGGCGCCGCCATGGTGAACGCCGTGGTGGACCGGGTGATGCAGATCCACGGCGGGATGGGCTACACCCGTGAGCTGCCGATCGAGCGCTGGTACCGCCAGGTCCGGCTGATGCGGATCTACGAGGGCACCGACGAGATGCAGCGGCTGATCATCTCCCGCGACCTGCTGCGCGGGTACACCAGCATCGGGGGGCACCTGGCGTGAGGACGTTCGAGTCGTTGGCCGAGCTGGCGACGGCCTGCGGGCAGGACCTGCCCCCGGGTGAGTGGCTGGCGGTCGACCAGCCGATGGTCGACGCCTTCGCCGAGGTCACCGGGGACCACCAGTGGATCCACGTGGACGCCGACCGGGCCGCCAAGGGTCCGTTCGGCACCACCGTCGCGCACGGGTACCTGACCCTCTCGCTCCTGCCGGCGCTGGTCTCCTCGGTCTACGACGTCCGCCAGGACGCCGGGATGCGGATCAACTACGGCCTGGACCGGCTGCGCTTCCCGGCCACGGTGCCGGTGCCCTCCCGGGTCCGGGCCCGGGTGCGGCCCGAGACGATCCGGGAGGTGCCCTCCGGGCGCCAGCTGGTGGCCAGCGTGAGCATCGAGTGCGACGCCCGGGACAAGCCGGTCTGCGTGGCGCAGACCCTGGTCCTGTTCGCCGCTGCGGGCCCCGACCGGAAGGAGCAGGGATGAGCACGCTCTCGCTGGCCGCGGTGCTGGCCGAGGCGGCCCGCCGGCACGGGGACCGGGTCGCGGTGGTCGATCCCTGGGGCCAGCTGACCTACCGCGAGCTGTGGAGCCAGGCCCTGGCCCAGGCCGGCGCGCTGGCCTCGCTGGGCGTCGGCCCGGGCAGCACCGTCGCGTTGATGTGTCCCAACGTCAACGACTTCCCGCGCACCTACTACGCCGCCCTGGCCGCCGGGGCGACGGTGATGCCGGTGCACCTGCTGCTCACCCCGCACGAGGCGGCTGACCTGCTGCGGGACAGCGGGTCACAGCTGCTGGTGGCGCACACCGCGCGACTGGCCGAGGCGCGCGCCGCGGCCGAGGAGGCCGGTGTCGACCTGCTCACCGTCGGGCCGCTGCCGCCCGGGGAGCAGGCGCGGCGACTGGAGGAGGTGGTGGCGGCCAGCAGCCCGCTGCCCGGCTACGTCAGCCGCGACCCGATGGACCCGGCCGTGGTGTTCTACACCTCGGGCACCACCGGGACCCCCAAGGGCGCTCTGCTCAGCCACCTCAACCTGGTCATGAACGTGACCGTGAACGCCTTCGACGCCAACGACACCCGGCGCGAGGACGTCGTCCTGGGCTGCCTGCCGCTGTTCCACACCTTCGGTCAGACGGTGGCGATGAACACCACCTTCCGGGTCGGGGCCAAGCTCGTCCTGCTCCCCCGGTTCAGCGGTGAGGCCGCGCTGGAGCTGATGGTCGCCCACGGCGTCGACGTGTTCCAGGGCGTGCCCACCATGTTCCACGCCTTGCTGGCCGCGGCCGGTGACACCGAACGGCTGCCGCGGCTGCGGATGTGCGTCTCCGGTGGCGCCTCGCTACCGGTCAGCGTGCTCGAGCGGTTCCAGGAGAGGTTCTCCACCACCGTGTTCGAGGGGTACGGGCTGTCCGAGACCTCCCCCACCGCCACCACCAACCAGCCGCACTTCGGTACCCGGGCCGGAACGGTGGGCCACCCGGTGTGGGGCGTGGAGGTGGAGATCGCCGACCCCGCCCAGCCGAGCCGGATCGAGCTGCTGCCCACCGACCAGGTCGGTGAGGTGGTGATCCGGGGCCACAACGTGTTCAGCGGCTACCTGGGCCGCCCGGAGGCGACCGCCGAGGTGCTCGTCGACGGCTGGTTCCGCACCGGTGACCTCGGCAGCAAGGACGCCGACGGCTTCATCAGGATCGTGGACCGGACCAAGGACCTGGTGATCCGCGGCGGGTTCAACGTCTACCCCCGCGAGGTCGAGGACGTGCTGATCACCCACCCGGCCGTGGCGCAGGTGGCGGTGATCGGCCTGCCGGACGAGGTGCACGGTGAGGAGATCTGCGCCGTGGTGGTGCCGGAGCCGGGGGCTGCGGTTCCGGAACCGGACGAGCTGGTCGCCTGGTCGCGCGAGCGGCTGGGCGGGCACAAGTACCCGCGCCAGATCCGGTACGTGCAGTCCCTGCCGCTGGGCCCGAGCATGAAGGTGCTCAAGCGTGAGCTGCGTCGGACCCTGAGCCCGCCAGCCGGCGAAGGATGACCAGCCCGGCCGCCACGACCAGCACCAGGCCGCCGCCCACCACCCCGGCCACCGGGGAGCGCCACCACGGTCCAGCCTGCGCCGGGCCGGAGGCGCCGGGTCCGGCCGAGCCGGGCGCGGCCGCTGCCGTCGCGGGCAGCTGCGGGCTCACCCCGGGCGCCAGCCGGACGGCGGCCAGCTCGCCCCAGCCGGGCAGCTCGGCGGCGTAGATCTCGGTGCCCACCTGGTAGCTGCGCAGCTGCTGCCAGGTCGCGCCGTCCCACTCGCTGATCACCACCGGGTCCCGGGTGGCCTTGTCAGCCCGCAGGTTGACCACCACGTGCCCGCCGGCGCCGATCGGGACCGGGGCGCCCGAGGCCGAGGTGGCCCGGATCCGGTACACGTTGCTGACCAGCTGACCGTAGGTCGGTCGGCCGGCCGGTGGCGACACCGGTTCGGCGGCCACCCGGACCGCGGCCTCGGCGCCCAGGGCGTGCACGTCGAGCGCGCCGCTGCCCACCGCCAGCGCCACCTGCGGCCCCTGCTCCGGGCTGGCGCCCTGGCCGGCCGCGCTCCGCCCGGCGGTGACCGGCACGTCGAAGGCGGCCCGGCCGGCGGCCGGGGTGGCCGGTGCGCCGGCCGGCGGGACGACCCAGCGGTACACCTCGTCGGGGAACCCCAGGCCGTCGTACAGCGGCGGCGCGGACGGCGGCCGGACCCCGGTCAGGGCGAGCAGCAGGGTGACGCCGAGCAGCAGCGTCCAAGCCCCGAGCCGACGCTCGTTGCGGCTCAAGGCCCCCCACCACCGGGGTGCACGGCGGTTCACCGCACCCACCAACCGGCCAGGTCGGCGAGCGCGTGCGCGACCCCGGACGCCGCCCAGCCCCCGCTGACCAGGCGCAGGCCGCCGAGCAGCAGACCGGCCGCCACGTCGAACGGCAGAGCGGTCCAGCCGTACAGCGGCACGTGCAGCAAGGCGAACGCGGCCGTGCTGACCACCAGCGCCGCCGGTGTGCCCGCGGCGCGCGCCACGGCCGACCACAGGCTGCCGCGCAGCACCGCCTCCTCCGCCACGGCGACCGCGGTGACGACCACGGCCCAGATGGGGAACTCACCGGCCGGCAGCGCCGACCCGCCGCCCCGCAGGTGCACCGCGACCGGCACGACGCACAGCGCGGCGGCGACCGCGACGCCGGCCAGCACCGTCCCGGCGGGGCGCAGCCGGCCCAGCGCCGGGCCGCCGGCCGGCGCCGACCGGTGCACCAGCCAGAGGAGCCCGGCGAAGACCAGGCCCGCGGACACGCTGGCCACGCCCTGCCCACCGGCGACCGCCAGCCGGACGGCCAGCGCCGCGGCGCCGGCCACCAGCAGCAGCCCGGCCGCCTGCCACCCGCCGGCGCGCTGCTGGCCCGCCGTCGACGAGCCGGCAGCCGGCCGGTCCAGGGACGAGGCGGGCAGCGCGCGGGCGGTCACGGCAGACCCGCCGCCGAGGTGCTGGCCTGCTCCATCAACGGCTGGGCCAACAGCCACAGGCTGAGCATCGTGTAGCCGACCATCGCCGCCAGCCAGGGCAGCTCACGGCGCGGACGGCGGGCCACCGTCGGGGCGGCGACCGAGGCCCGGGCTGCGGTCGGGGCCACCCCGGCCACCGGCGCCAGCTCGTGGTGGGCCAGGACGACGGCCACGATGTGGGCGAGCACGATGACCACGATCTGGACGTACCAGACCGCCCAGGTCGGCATGATCCCGGTGGCCACCTCGTAGTCGTCGTTGAACGGGTAGGGCAGGTGGATCGGCCAGCCCGGTGAGCCGATCGGGTTGCCCAACAGGGGGAACAGGAGCTGGCCGTTGATCACGACGTACTGGAGGTAGTGCGCCAGCTCATAGCCGAAGGCGATCGGCAGCAGGGACGGCGCCAGGCCCAGGAGGCTGGAGCCGGAGCCGCGGGCGAAGGAGCCGAACACCGCCACGGTGGCCATCAGGAGGGCGACCAGCACCGCAGTGGCCAGCAGCCGGAAGCCCGGGCTGCCGGTCTGCACGTCCTGCGGGAGCCGGGCCACCGCGCTCCCCCACTGCGGGGTGGACAGCAGCCCGTCGAAGGCCACCGCCACCAGCAGCAGCAGCACCCCGACCAGCCGGCCGGGCCGGGCCTCGAACGGGGTGGCCAGCCCGCGGGCGAAGCCGTCGCGGCCCGGCGCCCGGAACCGGAACCAGCCCAGCCGTCCCCAGCTGGCCATGGTCACCGTGAACACCTCGGCCCGGCTGTTCCAGGCGGGCGCCCCGACCACCGCACCGGCCAGCAGGCAGACCAGCCCGTAACCGGCCAGCGCGCTCGCGCTGACCCAGGGCAGGGTGGCCACGTCGTTGACCACCAGCTCGCCCAGCACCAGCACGAAGAAGAAGCCGGCGGAGAGCCACCAGCCGGCCCCGGCGGGCAGGGTCAGCGGCCGCCGGCGGCCGAGCAGCAGCCGGCGCAGCGCGGGCCGGTCGCCGAGCTCGGCCAGCGCGGCGAACGGGTTCAGCGGTCCGGTGAAGTCACCCACCACGCCCGACAACAGTGGCAGCGCCACCCACACCACGAGCCAGAACACGGTGGGTAGCAGGTTCTCGGAGACCTCCTGGGTGCCGAGCAGACCGGCGAGCACCAGCAACGCCAGGACGGTGACGGACACCGCGCGGGCCAGCGGGCCGGAGCGGGGCGGCACGACGTCGACGACCCGCGGGTCAGCCGAAGCGGGATCGGGGACCGCACGGTTGCGGACCATCAGGAAGGACAGCAGGACGACGCTGGCCCCACCGGTGACGAACAGCCATAGCGGAACCGGCGAGTCGAACCGCTCGCCGAAGGCGTGCATGAGCATGCCTCGACGGTAGGGTCGCCGGCCCCCGCGGCGCGGGCGCTCCGGTGAGCTGTCATCCGGTTGTCATCCGGCCCGCCCCAGGCAGACTCAGGGTTCAACGCGCACGTCCGCGGCCGACTTGTCCGGGCGCAGCCCACGCCACACCGGGTGCCGCAACCGGCCGTCGGTCGTCCACTCGCCGAAGGCCACCTCACCGACCACCACCGGCTGCACCCAGACGGCGTCCCGCACGATGCTCCGGTCGGCCAGCGGGACGTCCAACGGCGGGTCCGGCCGGCGCAGCGGCTCCAGCCGGGCGCGCAGCGCGGCCAGCGCCTGCTGGCTGAACCCGGTCCCCACCCGGCCGGCGTAGCGCAACCCACCGGTGTCGTGCACGCCGGTCAGCAACGACCCGATGCCGCCGTCCCGGCTGCCCTGACCGGGCCGCCAGCCGACCACCACCACCTCCTGGGTCCGCACGTGCTTGACCTTCACCCAGTCCGGGGAGCGCCGGCCGGGACGGTAGGGCGAGGCCAGCCGCTTGCAGACCACACCCTCCAGGCCCTGCTCGGCGCTGGCGGCCAGAATGGTGGCCGGGTCGTCCGGGAAGGACGGCGGCACCGGCCAGGCCGGCCCCAGGTCCAGCCCCTCCAGCCGGTCTCGCCGCTGCCGGTAGCCCAGCCCGGTCAGGTCCTGGCCGTCCAGCTGCAGCAGGTCGAAGACGAGGTAGACCACCGGGGCGGACCGGGACAGCCGCCGGGCCGCGACCGGGTCGCCGACGTGCATCCGCTCCTGCAGCCGGGCGAAGCTGGGCCGGCCGGCGGCGTCCAGGCTGACCACCTCGCCGTCCAGGACGGCGCTGCGCCCGCTCATCCCGGCCGGCACGGCGACCAGCTCGGGGTAGGCGACAGTGACCTCACGGTCATTGCGGCTGTACAACCGGACGCCGTCCGGGCCGAGCAGGGCGATCACCCGGACGCCGTCCCACTTCAGCTCGGTGGCCCAGCCCCGCGGGTCGGCCGGCGGCGCACCGGCCACGGCCAGCATCGGCGTCCACCCCTCCGGCACCCCCGCAGCCTAGAGGCTCCGGCCAGGGCCGCCACCCCCTCGGCGCCCGCAGGCGGCCGCCCGCCAGGACGACCGACGGGACACCCCACCGGTCCGGCGGACCGGCCCCGGAACCGGCGTGATGGGGTGGACGGGTGGCCGACCCCCTGCTGCACACCATCCTGCATGCCCTGCTGCTGGTCCTGGTCGGGCTGACCGCCGGGATGGTGAGCATCGTGGTCAGCCTGGCCTCGATCGTGTCCTACCCGGCGCTGCTGGCGCTGGGACTGCCGCCCGTGGCGGCCAACGTGACCAACACCGTGGCGCTGACCTTCACCAGCCTGGGCTCGCTCGTCGGGGCGCGACGGGAGCTGCGCGGCCTGGCCAGGACGGTGATCGGCCTGGGCCTGCTGACCACCCTGGGCGGGGCGAGCGGCG
This sequence comes from uncultured Actinomycetota bacterium, assembly GCA_963821825.1. Lineage (GTDB taxonomy): Bacteria > Actinomycetota > Actinomycetes > Actinomycetales > Kineosporiaceae > CAWGFD01. The sequence goes on along the minus strand of CAWGFD010000002.1, from coordinate 1,603,407 downwards.
CGGCGCTGCTGCTCCTGCTGCCCGGCGCCGCCTTCGGGCGGGTGGCGCCGGTGCTGATCGCGGCGGCCTGCGGGCTGCTGCTCATCCAGCCCCGGCTGCAGTTGGCCGGTCGGATGCGCCCCCGCGGGCTGCGCGCCGGCTCGGTGCTGGCGCTGGTCGCGGCCACCACCTACACCGGCTACTTCGGCGCCGCAGGAGGCATCATCATCCTGGTCGTGCTCGGCGGCGTCCTGGACCTGCCGCTGATCCGGATCAACGCGGTGAAGAACGCGCTGTCCGGTTTCGCCAACGGGGTCGCGGCCATCGGGTTCGCGCTGTTCGGCCCGGTGGACTGGCCCTCGGTGGCGCCGCTGGCCATCGGGTTCCTGCTCGGTGGCTGGCTGGGCCCCTCGGTGGCCCGGCGGATCCCCACCCCGGCGCTGCGCCGGGCGATCGTGCTGACCGGCTTCGGCGTCGCCTGCTGGCTGGCCTGGGACGCCTACGTGTGAGCCCGGCCCGCGATGCCCGGCCCGCGATGCCCGGCCCGCGATGCCCGGCCCGCGATGATCCGAGTCTTGTCGCGGCCGCCGCTGCAGGAGCAGGCTGCGGGCATGTCGGTCACCGATGAGCTGCTCGCCAACAATGCCGAGTACGCCACCAGCTTCTCCGGTCCCCTGCCGCTGCCCCCGGCCCGCCAGCTGGCCGTGCTGGCCTGCATGGACGCTCGGCTCGACGTCTACCGCCTGCTCGGCCTGGCCGAGGGCGAGGCGCACGTCATCCGCAACGCCGGCGGCGTGGTGACCGACGACGAGATCCGGTCCCTGGCCATCAGCCAGCGGCTGCTGGGCACCCGGGAGATCATGCTCATCCACCACACCGACTGCGGGATGCTCACCTTCCGCGACGAGGACTTCCGCGAGCAGCTGCGCCAGGACACCGGCACCGAGCCGGGCTGGGCCACGCGGGCCTTCGACGACCTGGACGCCGACGTGCGGGCGTGCCTGGACCAGATCAGGACCAGCCCCTTCGTCCCGCACACCGACCAGGTCCGCGGGTTCGTCTTCGACGTGGCCACCGGCCGGCTGCGCGAGGTCGGCTGACCGCGCGCATCGCCGACCGGCCGGCCCGGCCCGAGGTGCAGGCCAGGGTGGCGGACTGACAATCTGCCCCCATGCCCCAGCTGCTCCTCGCCGCCGCCCTGATCGCCGGGATCATCGTGCTCACCCCGACCGCTGACGCGATCAAGGTGCCGCAGCCCATCCTGCTGCTGATCTTCGGCCTCGGCCTGGCCCTGGTCCCGGGCCTGCCCTCGATCACCGTGCCCGGGAACCTGGTGCTGCCGGTGGTGCTGCCGCCGTTGCTGTTCGCGGCCACCCAGCGGACCACGGTGGCCCAGTTCCGGCGCGACGCCGGAGCCGTCCTGCTGCTGGCGGTCGGGCTGACCCTGTTCAGCGCGGTGGTGGCCACCGTCGTGGCCCACCTGGCCGGCCTGCCCTGGACGGCGGCGGCCGTCCTGGGCGCCATCGTCTCCCCGCCGGACCCGGTGGCGGCCACCGCAGTGGCCCGCCGGCTGCGGTTGCCCGAGCGGATGGTGACCATCCTGGAGGGCGAGGGCATGTTCAACGACGCCACCGCCCTGGTGCTGTTCAAGGTGGCCCTGGCGGTGGCGGTCACCGGTCACCTGTCCGTGCCGGCCGCAGGCCTGGAGCTGGTGCGCGCCATCGTCTTCGGCGTCGGCATGGGGGCTGCCGTCGGCTGGCTGACCGTCAAGGGCCTGAGCCTGCTGCGGCAGGCCGCCCCGGAGACGACGCTGACCCTGGCCGCGCCGTTCGTGGCCTACCTGGCCGCCGAGCAGATCGGCGGCTCCGGCGTGCTCGCCGTCCTGACCCTGGGCCTGTTCCTGCGCAGCTACGCCCACCCGGCCATCACCGCCCAGGGCTGGCTGGTGGGCCGCACCGTCTGGGAGTACATCGACTTCCTGATCACCGGGCTGGTCTTCGCGCTGGTCGGCTTCGAGCTGACCACGGTGATCCAGAACACCACCTCAGCCGGCTCGGTGGTCTGGCTGACGGTCAGCGTGATCGCCGCCGTGGTGATCGCCCGCCCGCTGTGGATCTTCGCGGCGACCGCGGGGGTGCGTGCGGTGAGCCGACGACGCAACGCCCCCATCCCGGTCGGCTGGCAGGAGACCACGGTGGTGTCGTGGGCGGGCATGCGCGGCGTCGTCACCGTGGCCACCGCGCTGTCGCTGCCCCCCGACCTGCCCCAGCGGGCCTCGCTCGTCCTGGTCGCGCTGCTCACCGTGCTGGTCACGCTGCTGGCGCAGGGCCTGAGCCTGACCGCACTGGTCCGCCAGCTGGGGGTGGGCAGCGACGAGGACGAGGGCGGCGAGATCGCCGACCTGAGGCACCGCGCGCTCACCGCCGCCGTGGACCGGATCCGCGGCCTGGAGGACCAGGAGCAGCCCTGGGTGCAGGCCGCGCTGCAGCAGTACGAGGGCCGGCTGAAGGCCCAGACCACGGTCTGCGAGGGTCTGGACCGCCGCTCCGGGCCGGACGAGGACGAGCAGCGCGAGATGGACCGCAAGCTCAACGACACCCTGGTCGAGGGCGTGGACGCCGAGCGGGAACTCGTGCTCAGGGCACGCAACAGCGGCCAGGTCACCCCGGCCGCGGCCGACGACGTGCTGCGCGAGATCGAGGGGCGGGCGTCCCGGATCGGCTGACCTAGCCGCCCAGCCAGGCCAGGTCGCCGACCTCCGGCTCGCCCGCCGCACGCGCGAAGACCGACATCCCGTGCAGCACGTCGGCGCGTTCCTGGGGGCTGACCTCGCCGAGGATCCGCCGGATCTCCTGACGTCGGCGTTCGGTCACCTCACCGACCAGCGCCAGACCGCGGTCGGTCGCCTCGACCAGCACCTCCCGGCGGCTCTCCGGGTTCTCCGTGCGGCGGGCCAGGCCGGCCTCGACCATCCGGTCCACGGTGCGGGTCAGCGTGGACTGGTGCACCCCGACCCGGCGGGCCAGCTCACCGATCCGGGTCGGGCCCAGCGTGGAGAGCAGCACCAGGGCCCGGAACTGGGGCAGGGACACCTCCTCCAGCACCGGCCCGAGGGAAGCCGCTACCACCCCGAGCAGGGCCCGGGAGGCGGCGAGCACCTGACCGGCGGCTGCGTCGGCGCCGTTGACCTGCGATGTCTGACCACCTGCCACGGCGCCGATGCTACTCGCCGGCGGTCACCGTGACCTGGCGGACGGCCAGCGCCCGGGCCAGCTCGTCCAGGTCCAGCGCCGCCCGTGAGGTCAGCGGCATGACCATCTCGGCCAGCCCCTCGGCCATCCCGTACGGGTGCTGGGTCAGGTCCAGGTGGACCGCGGTGTGCGCGCCGTCCACCGGGGTGAGCTCGAGGGTGCCGGCGAAGGTGGGGCCGGCCAGGGACCGCCAGCTGAACCGGTGCGCCCGGCCGTTGTGGTGGACGGCGGTCGGCACGTCCCGGTGCGCGAAGCGGGAGTCCAGCGTGAACAGGTATCGTTCGTGCGCGGTCTTGGTGACGTTCGTCACGCCGGTCAGGAACTGAGGCCAGAACTCGACATCGCACAAGGTTCGCTCGACCTCGGCGATGGGGCGCGGAACCAGACTGGTGGCACTTTGCTGACGCATGGCGGACCTCCACGGAGCTGTGCATGTGAAGCATGCAACGCATGTATTCTCATGGTCTACACCATACGTTCCCCACCAGCACGTCAGGAGCCCCTGTGATCCGCGAACGCCCGGCCACGTGGCGGCATCTGCACTCCGGGCGCACCGGCCTGGTGCTGCTCTCCGTCGCCGTCGGGGCCGGCACCGGGCTGGGCGCGGTCGCCTTCCGGTGGCTGATCACCGCCGCCACCCGGTTGTTCACCGGCACCGTGGACGTCAGCGCCGCCGCCCTGTGGACCCACCCGACCAACCGCTGGGTGCCCTGGCTGGGGGCCGGCTTCATCGTCATCGCCCCGATGATCGGCGGCCTGCTCTACGGCCCGGTGGTCGACCGCTTCGCCCGGGAGGCCCGCGGGCACGGCGTGCCGGAGGTGATGTACGCGGTGTCGCTGCGGGGTGGGCGGATCGGCGGCCGGGTCGCGGTGGTCAAGGCGCTCGCCTCGGCGGTCTGCATCGGCAGCGGTGGCTCGGTGGGCCGGGAGGGCCCGATCGTGCAGATCGGGTCGGCCCTGGGCTCGACGATCGGTCGCTGGCTGCACGTGCCCGAGCCCCGGCTCAAGGCGCTGGTCGCCTGTGGTGCGGCGGGCGGCATCGCGGCCACCTTCAACGCGCCCATCGCGGGGGTGTTCTTCGCCCTGGAGCTGTTGCTGCGTGACTTCGCCGCCGAGGCCTTCGGCGGGGTCGTGCTCTCCGCGGTGGTCGCCTCGGTGATCGGCCGGGCCGCGTTCGGCAGTCACCCGTTCCTGTCCCTGCCTCCGTTCAGCATCGCCTCGGGCTACGACTACGGCCTGTACATCGTGCTCGGCCTGGTGGCCGGCCTGGCCGGCGTCGTGTTCACCAAGGTGCTGTACGGCGTGGAGGACGCCTGCGACCGGCTCTGGCGCTGGCCGGAGTCGCTGCGGCCGGCCGTCGGCGGCCTGTTCCTGGGCCTGCTCCTGCTGGCCCTGCCCCAGCTGTACGGCGTGGGCTACCCGGTGCTGGAGGCGGGGGTCGCCGGGCGCTTCACGATCGCCGTCCTCATCCTGCTGCTGGTCGGCAAGATGGTCGCCACCTCCCTGACCCTGGGCATCGGCGGCTCCGGTGGGGTGTTCGCGCCGACCCTGTTCTGCGGAGCGATGCTGGGCGCGGCCTACGGCGACGTCGCGCACCTGGTGATGGGGTCGCGGGCCGGGCCGGTCGGCGCCTTCGCCCTGGTCGGGATGGGCGCGATGCTGGCCGGCGCGACCCGGGCCCCGATCACCGCGGTGATCATCCTGTTCGAGCTCACCGGGGAGTACTCGATCATCCTGCCGCTGATGCTGGCCATCGTGCTGGCCACCGGAGTGAGCCACTTCCTCAGCCCGGACACCATCTACACCCTCAAGCTGCGCCGCCGCGGGGTCGACCTCGACGCACCGGTCGGCGACCCGCGGCTGGCCACGCTGACCGTCGGGGAGGTGATGGACGCCCCGCCCGACCCGCTGGACGAGCTGACCAGCCTGCGCGAAGCGGCCCTGATCATGATGGCCGCCGGCCGGGCCGCCATGCCGGTGGTGCACGACGGCCGGCTGAACGGGGTGGTCACCGCCCGGGCGGTCAGCGAGCTGCTGTCCGACGACGACGGCCACGCCCCGCCCGACATCCGCAGCCTGGTGGAGTCCTCCGACGGGATCGGGCCTGAGCAGCCGCTGAGGGAGGCGCTGACCTTCCTGCTCCGCGCCGACCCGGCCGGCGTGCCGGTCGAGGACGTCGACGGCAGGCTGGTCGGATGGTTGAGCCACCAGACGTTGCTGCGGGCCCTGGCCAGCCCGGCGGCCGCCACTGCGCTGGTGACTCCGGTGGCACCGCCGACGGCGCCGGTCACCGGCCCGGCCGAGGCGACCTGAACCCCGGCGGCGGGCCGACCGGCCGCAGCCGGCCGGTCACCCTCGGCTGAGCGGGTACCTCAGCACCATCAGGCAACGACCTGGACCACACGTGTGCCGGGCACGGCACGGGACGGAGGAGCAGATGAGCAGTGCACCGACGACCGCCATCAGGATCAAGGGGCTGGTCCGGCTGGCGGTGGGCGTGGGGTTGATCGGCGGCAGCGACCGGCTGGTCCGGGCCGTCCAGGGCGGCCCGCCACCGGAGCTCGCGGGCGGCGCCGCCCGGGTGCTCGGGGTACGGGAGATCGGCCAGGGTGTCGCGCTGCTGGCCGTGCCCACCGCGGGGGTGGTGACCCTGGGCGCCGTGGTCGATGCGCTGCACGCCTCCTCGATGGTCGGGCTGGCGCTGTGGAAGCCGCGCTACCGGCGACTGGCCCTGGTCAGCGCCGCGTTCGCCGCCACCGGGGCGCTGACCGGCGCCGCCCTCGCCCGCGACGCCGAGTGAGCCACAGCGAGTCCACCCATGTACTGCGCCAGTTCGCCCTGCTCGCCGACGGCGAGCGGGGCCGCGCTGGTCGGCCCGCACGCTGACATCGTGTGGATGTGCGCGCCCCGTTGGCACGGAGACCTCGGTGACCCTCGACGACCTGTCCGACCGGTGCGGATGAGAACCTGTCCGGCGTGCTGAGCATCGCGGGTCAACCGCTGGGCGTGCAGGCGTGGCTGGTGATGGCCGTGGCCGCCCTGGTCATCGGGTTCGCCAAGACGGCGATCGGCGGCCTGGGCGTGGTCAGCGCCGCGCTGTTCGCCTCGGTGCTGCCGGCCAAGGAGTCCACCGGCGCCCTGCTGCCGCTGCTGATGGTCGGCGACGTGATCGCGATCACCGTCTACCGGCGGCACGCCGACTGGCCGCTGCTGCTGCGGATGTTCCCGTGGGTGGCACTGGGCACGGTGGGCGGGGCCTGGTTCATCTCCCAGGTCGACAACGCCACGATGCGCCGCTCGATCGGCGTCATCCTGCTGCTGGTGGTCGTGCTGAACGTGTGGGGCAAGGACCAGCTCGCGGCCCGGGCCGCCACCGCCCGCGGCCGGCGGGTGGCCAGCGGCACGGCCGGCACCGCGGCCGGGTTCACCACCATGGTCGCGAACGCGGCCGGGCCGGTGACCACCATCTACTTCCTGCTCAACGGCATGAGCAAGTGGCAGTTCCTGGGCACCGGCGCCTGGTTCTACTTCGTGGTCAACGCCTTCAAGGTGCCGTTCAGCGCCGGGCTCGGTCTGATCCGGCCGGACTCGCTGCTGGTCAACCTCACCCTCGCCCCGGCCGTGCTGGTCGGCGCCGCGATCGGCATCCGCACCGTCCGCCGGATCAACCAGCGGCTGTTCGAGCGGCTGGCGCTCGGCCTGGCCACGGTCGCCGCCGCCGCCCTCCTGCTCTGAGCGGCCCTCTCGTGGCGGCGCGGGGTCAGGGCAGCCGGGGCAGGACGTCGTCCAGGTGGATGGGCAGGTCGCGGACCCGCACCCCGGTGGCGTCGAAGACGGCGTTGGCGACGGCTGCCGCCGTCCCCACGATGCCGATCTCGCCGATCCCCTTGTACCCGCCCAGGCTCGGCTCGTCCTCGTCCACGAACAGCACGTCGATGTCCTGGACGTCGGCGTTGGCGGCCACGTGGTAGCTGGCCAGGTCCTGGGTGGCGAAGGAGCCGAACCGCGCGTCCGGCACCGACTCCTCGTGCAGGGCCATCGACAGCCCCATCGTCATCCCGCCCAGGATCTGCGAGCGGGCGGTGACAGGGTTGACGATCCGGCCCGCGGCGAACACGCCGAGCATCCGCGGCACCCGTAGCTCCCCGGTGTCGGCGTCCACCCGGACCTCGACGAACTGGGCACCGAACGCGTTCCGGGACAGCTTCTCCAGCGCCTTGACGTCGTCATGGGTGCGTTCGGTTACCGAGAGCCCGCCGTCGGGCACCCGGCCGTCGGTCTCGGCCAGCCGGGCCAGCAGGGCCCGGCAGGCCTTGCTCACCGCCCACCCCCAGGACCGGGTGCCCATCGACCCACCGGCCAGCCCGGCCTTGGGCAGCCGGGTGTCACCGATCTGCACGCTGACGTCGGCGGGCGGCACGCCCAGCTCGTCGGCGGCGATCCGGGTCAGCACGGTCCGCGCCCCGGTGCCCAGGTCGGTCGCGTTGATGGCCACGGCCCACCGCCGTCCCGACGGCGAGGCGGCCACCTCGGCCCGGGCGGAGGCCGGCGCCAGGTAGGTCGGGTAGATGGACGCCGCGACCCCGGTGCCGACCAGCCACCGGCCGTCCCGGCGCAGGGTGGGCCGGGGCTGCGCGCCCGACCAGCCGAACCGTTCGGCGCCCTGCCGCAGGCAGGCCACCAGGTTGCGGGAGGAGAAGGCGATCCCGGACTCGGGGTGCACGCCGGGTTCGTTGAGCACCCGCAGCTCGACCGGGTCCATGCCCAGCGCGACAGCCAGCTCGTCCATCGCCGACTCCAGCGCGTACATGCCGGGGCACTCCCCCGGCGCCCGCATCCAGGACGGGATCGGCACGTCAAGCTTGACCAGGCGGTGGCTGGTCAGCCGGTTCGGCGCGGCGTACATCGACCGGGTGGCCACCGTGGTCTGCTCGGCGAACTCCTTCAGGGTCGAGGTCTGCTCCACCGCCTCGTGCGCCACCGCCTGCAGCCGGCCCTGGGCGTCCACCCCCAGCCGGACCCGCTGGATGGTCGGCGTCCGGTAGCCGACCAGGGTGAACATCTGCTGGCGGGTGAGCGCGACGCGGACCGGCCGGCCCAGGACCCGGGCGGCCATCGTGGCCAGCACGGCCTGCGGCCGGGTGGTGCCCTTGGACCCGAAGCCGCCGCCGATGTGGGTGGTGACCACCCGGACGTCGTCCTCGGCCACCTCGAAGGCGGCGGCCAGCATGCCGCGGGAGACGTGACCGCCCTGGTTGCTGTCCCACACGGTCAACGACCCGCCGTCCCACTGCGCCACGGTGGCGTGCGGCTCCATCGGGTGGTTGTGCTCGGCGGGCGTGGTGTACGTGGCGTCGAGGACCACCTCGCTGGCCGACAGCCCGGCGTCCAGGTCGCCCACGGCCGACACCGCGGGGAAGGAGGGGTTCACCGTCTCGGGCGTGTACAGCCCCGGGTGGTCGGCGCGCAGCACGACGTCCGGCTCGGTCGCCTCGTAGCGCACGTCGAGCTGCTCGGCGGCCTCCCGGGCCTGCTCGGCGCTCTCGGCGACCACCAGGGCGACCACCTGGCCGCGGTGGGCCACCCGGTCGGACTGCAGCACGGCCAGCATCGGGTCGCCGGTCTGGCCCAGGGCGGGCGCGTTGGCGTGCCAGAGCACGGCCAGCACGCCCGGTCGGGCCAGCGCCGCCGCCTCGTCGACCGAGAGCACCCGGCCGGCGCCCACCGCGGCCCCGACCACCCAGCCGACCGCGCCGCGCAGCTGACCGTCCTCGGTGTGCAGGTACTCGTAGGCGTAGGTCGCGGCGCCGGTCACCTTGTCCCGGCCCTCGACCCGGGGCAGGCCGCGATCAGCTCCCGAACCAGGGGCGGGCGGCGCCGGGGGCGCCTGGGCGGGGGTGGTCATGCCGCGCTCCTGTTCTCCAGCAGGTCCGTGACCACGGCGGTGACCAGTCGCACCGCCAGGTCGGGCTTGAACGCGTTGCCGGACAGCGGCCGGGCCTGGCTCAGCTCCTCGCGCATCGCCTGCGTCACCGCGGCGGGCAAGGAGTCGCCCAGCTCGGCGCCGGTCAGCGCCGCCTCCGCGGTCCGCGCCCGCCAGGGTCGGGGGGCCACCGAACCGAGCGCGATCCGCACCGTGCCCAGCCGGCCGTCGCGCACGCCCAGGCTGACCCCGGCCGAGACCAGCGCGAAGGCGTAGGAGGCCCGGTCGCGGGTCTTGCGGTACCGGGAGGTGCGGCTGTCCTGGTCCGGCGCGGGCAGCTCGACGCCGGTGATCAGCTCGCCGTGGGCCAGGGTGGTGTCCTGCGAGGGGTCCGAGCCGGGCGAGCGGTACAGCTCGTCCAGGCTGAGGGTGCGGGCTCCGGCCGGTCCGGTGACCTGGACGCGGGCGTCCAGGGCGGCCAGGGCGACGGCCATGTCACCGGGGTAGGTCGCCACGCAGTGCTCGTCGGTGCCCAGCACGGCCAGGTCCCGGTTGGCGCCCTCCCGGCCCGGGCAGCCCGACCCCGGGGACCGCTTGTTGCACGGCTTGGTGACGTCCTGGAAGTAGACGCACCGGGTGCGCTGCAGCAGGTTGCCGCCGACCGTGGCGGCGTTGCGCAGCTGGCCGGAGGCGCCGGCCAGCAGGGCCTGGCTGAGCACCGGGTAGTCCCGGCGGACCCGGGGGTCGGCGGCCAGGTCGCTGTTGGCGGTGCCGGCGCCGAGCAGCAGGCCGCCGTCGACGCTCTCGCTGACCCCGTCCAGGCCCAGGTGGGTGACGTCGACCAGGTGGGCGGGCCGGGCCACCCCGAGCCGCATCAGGTCGACCAGGTTGGTGCCACCGCCCAGGAAGACGGCGTCCCGGTCGGCGGAGACCCGCTCGACGGCGTCCTGCACGCTGGTCGCCACGGCGTAGCCGAACGGCCTCATCGCGAGCTCTCCGCGGCGGCCGCGTCCAGGACGGCGGGCACGATGTTGGCGTAGGCCCCGCACCGGCACAGGTTGCCGCTCATCCGCTCCCGGACCTCCGCGGCGTCCAGGTCGGCCGGTCCGCCGGCCGCCAGCCGGTCCGCCGGGGTCGCGGCGCTGGGCCAGCCCCGGCCGGCCTCCTCCAGGACGGCGACCGCCGAGCACAGCTGACCCGGGGTGCAGTAGCCGCACTGGTAGGCGTCCCGGTCCAGGAAGGCCTGCTGCACCGGGTGCAGCGCGCCGTCGGTGGCCAGTCCCTCCACCGTGGTCACCTCACGCTCGCCGACCGCGACGGCCAGCTGGAGGCAGGCGTTGACCCGGCGACCGTCGAGCAGCACCGTGCAGGCCCCGCACTGGCCGTGGTCGCAGCCCTTCTTGGTGCCGGTCAGGCCCAGGTGCTCGCGCAGCGCGTCGAGCAGGGAGGTGCGGGTGTCCAGCTCCAGCGTCCTGGTGGTCCCGTTCACGGTCAGAGCGACCTGGGCCGTGACCGCGTCGTCGGTCGGGGTGCTCATCGGGCTCCTTCGGTTCGGTCAGCGCCGGGCTGGTCCCTCAGCGCAGGTGGGCGGCGAAGAACGCCTCGATCCGAGACCAGGCGTCGGCCGCCGCCTCCGGGTCCGGCCCGGCGCCGGAGACCTTCATCAGCGGCCGCAGCAGGAGCGGGGAGTTGTCCTTGTCGTTGAGGAAGGAGTGCCCGGCCCCGGGGTACTCCTTGACGTCTCGGGCCACACCGGCCCGGGCCAGCCCGTCGTCCAGGGTGGCCGCGGCGCCGCTGAGCATCCGGTCCGCACCGCCGTAGCTGCCGACCACCGGGCAGGCGCCGGCCAGGGCGTCGTCGAGGTCCTTGGGCAGCATCCCGTAGTTCACCGAGGAGACGTCGAACCCCCGGCCGGCGGCCAGCAGCGCGAACCCGCCGCCCATGCAGAAGCCGATCACCCCGACCTTGCCGGTGCAGGCCGGGTCCCCCAGCAGGTACTGGCGGGCGGCCTCGATGTCGGCGAAGGCCCGTCCCCGGCCCGCGGACAGCGCCCGCATGGTCGGGACCAGGCAGCGCAGCGTCCCGCCGTCGGCGTACAGGTCCGGGATCACCGCCAGGTACCCGGCCCGGGCCAGCCGGTCGGCCTGGCGGCGCATCACGTCGTCCAGCCCCCAGGCCTCGAACACGACGACGACGCCCGGCCAGGGCCCCTGGCCGGCGGGCCGGGCGACGTAGCCGGTGAGCCGGCGGGAGGTGCCGGGTACGGCGGTGGTGGTCAGCGGGACGGCGTCGGTGCCGGTGGGGCGATCGGCTGCGGGCATGGCGGCATCCTGCCGCGCCGGGTCCGCTCCTGCCCGTCAGGGGCACCTGGGCGCCGGCCACCGGGCGTGGCCAGGCCGGTCAGCCACGGCTGAGCGTGGCCCAGGCCGGGGTGAACTCACCGCGCTGGTGGGACATCGCGGCCAGGATCGCGTACTCCTGGGTGCGGGCGTCGGGCTGGGCGGTGCCGCGGCTCATCCGCTCCCGCAGGAAGGCCAGCTCGCTGCCGAGCTCCTGGAACTGGCGCATCGCCAGGTGCGCCCGGCCGCCGCCGGTGCGCCGTGCCCAGCCGCGGGCGTCCCGGCGGGCCGGCAGCGAGGCCAGCATCCCGACCTCCTGGGGGGTCAGCCACCCGGTGCTCGCGTAGACCTGCAGGTGGCGGGCGATCAGCCGGCCCTCCCGGCGCCGGGCCAGCACCGCGAGCAGCACGAACGCGCAGAAGATCGGCAGCTGGACGACGACGTAGGCGGACAGGAACCCGGACAGCCCGGAGGAGGCCGAGGCGTTCCACAGCCCGTGCAGGCCGACCGCGACGGCCCAGCCGACCAGCGGGGCGACCACCCGCAGCCAGCGCCGCCTGGTGCGGACGGCCACCCCGATCCCGATTCCGGTCGCCGAGGTGAAGAGCGGGTGCGCGAACGGGGAGACCACGCAGCGCAGGACGAAGACGAACACGGTGCCGCTGCCGCCGGACTCGCCCAGCGCCCGGCCCAGGTACAGCACGTTCTCGATGAAGGCGAAGCCGACCCCGGCCATCCCGGCGTAGACGATGCCGTCCAGCACGCCGTCGAACTCCCGGCGGCGGACCAGCAGGACGGCGACCACCGCCAGCCCCTTCAGGGTCTCCTCCACGAACGGGGCGACCAGCACGGCCGTGGTGGTCAGGTCCCCCCCGGCGGCCTGGATGGCCCGCAGTGACAGCGTGTTGAGGGTCAGCGCGCCCAGGGTCGCGATCCCGGCTCCCCAGGCGAAGGCGAACAGCAGCAAGGAGGTCGGTTCGGCCTCGTACCGGTCCAGCCACAGGAAGGCCGCCACGACCGGGAAGACCGGGACGGCGGCCAGCACGACCCCGGTGGCCAGACCCAGCCAGCCGGTCTCGCTGGTCACCTCCAGCAGCGACAGCAGCGCCGCCCCCACCAGCACCACGCTCAGCGCGGCCCAGACCAGCCCGGTGAGCAACCGGGGCCGGTCCGGGCGCGGCAGCGCCGTGCCGGAGGGCAGGCCCGCGGGGACGGCGGGGCGGTAGGGCCCGGGCTCGCTCACCCGCCCAGGCTAGCCGGGGAGGGACCCGGCTCACCCCGTACAGTGACGCAGGTGAGCAGGAGCAAGAACGAGCGCCCGGGTGAGCGGTCCGCGGACCGGATCGTCTGGATCGACTGCGAGATGACCGGTCTGGACCTGGCCGCCGACGCCCTGGTCGAGATCGCGGCGTTGGTCACCGACTCCGAGCTCAACGTCCTCGGTGACGGCGTGGACGTGGTGATCAAGCCGCCGCCGGCCGCCCTGGCCCAGATGAACGAGGTCGTGCAGCGGATGCACACCTCCTCCGGGCTGCTCGAGGAGCTGGACGCCGGGGTGAGCCTGGAACAGGCGCAGGAGCAGGTGATGGCCTACGTCCGGCAGTTCGTGCCCGAGCCGCGCAAGGCCCCGCTGGCCGGCAACTCGGTGGGCACCGACCGGGCGTTCATCGCCCGCGACATGCCCGCGCTGGAGCAGCACCTGCACTACCGGATCGTCGACGTCTCCTCGGTCAAGGAGCTGGCCCGGCGCTGGTTCCCGCGGGCCTACTTCGCCTCACCGGAGAAGAACGGCGGGCACCGGGCGCTGGCCGACATCAAGGAGAGCATCGCCGAGCTGCGCTACTACCGGGAGGCGGTGTTCGTGCCGGCGCCCGGCCCGGACACCGAGACCTGCCGGACGATCGCCGCCCGGCACGCGCTGCCGGCCGCCGACGAGCAGCAGCCCGACCAGCAGCCCGACCAGCAGGCCGGCGTCGGCTGACCCGCCGTCGGCCGACCCGCAGGCTCGGCAGCGGTGCCGGTCCTGGCCCCAGGAACAGGTACACTCGTCCCGGCCGTTCAGCACGGCCGATGGTGGGTGTAGCTCAGCTGGTAGAGCACCTGGTTGTGGTCCAGGACGTCGCGGGTTCGAGTCCCGTCACTCACCCCGGCAGGTGAAGGCCCTGGTCGCCCGTCGACCAGGCCTTCACCGGTGAGGGAGCCGTCGGCGACCGGCACCGGCTCCCGGTCATCACCCGTCGGCCGAGACGCCGTCCGGGCTGGCCTGCGCAACTCTGCCGAAGCGTTAGAGTCTTGGTCGCGCCGCAGCGTCGCCGCGCTCATCGAGCGCTTGTCCCTGGTCGCCGCCCCTGAGCTGACCCGGCGCCGGCGCCAGCCACTGCGAGACGCCGGCCGGTTGGCACGACCTGCGGGAAGGATCTGCCACGTACCGCTCCACACCGGCACTGCTCCCCCGTCCTGCACCCGACCGACGGCAGGGTGCCCGTAGCCCCGGCGGGTTCTACGGCTGGCACATGGTCGCCGTCGCCACGATCGCCCTGGCGGCCACGGCACCGGGCCAGACCACCGGTGTCTCCGCGTTCATCGACCCGGTCAGTGCCGGTCTGGGGCTGAGTCGATCCGCGATCTCCACCTTCTACCTGATCGGGACGCTCACCGGGGCGGCTGGCATGCCGCTGATCGGCCGGGCCCTGGACCGGTTCGGTACCCGCGCCACGATGGCCACCATCGGGGTGGTCCTCGGCGCGGTCCTCATCGCTGTGTCACGGGTCACTGGCCCGATCGGGTTGACCGTCGGCTTCGTGGGTCTGCGGATGGCCGGGCAGGGCGCCCTGAGCCTGACGGCGACCACCGCGGTCGCCGTCTGGTTCACCCGCCGACGCGGCCTGGCCGTCGGGCTCGTCTCTGCGCTCGGCGCGGCGGGCATCTCGCTCGCCCCGATCGGCCTGGAGTCGCTGATCGCCGCCCACGGGTGGCGGACGGCATGGTTCCTCGAAGGGCTGGCCGTGTGGGCAGTCGTCGTGCCTCTGGCCCTCCTCGGCGTCCGCAACCATCCGCGGGACCTCGGCCAGCAGCCGGACGGCCGCCCTACCAGCGACGACGCGCCCGCCCAGGTGGTTCCCGGACGGACGCTGCGTGAGGCGATGCACACGCCCTTCTTCTGGGTGGTGCTCGCAGGGGTCGCCGTCACCGGCCTGCTCGCCACCGCGGTCGGCTTCCACCAGATCGACCTGCTCGCCGAACGCGGGCTTTCCCGTACCGAGGCGGCGGCCAACTTCGTGCCGCAGACCGGCGCCTCCCTGGTCGCCACGCTCGCCGTTGGGGCGCTCATCGACCGGGTCAACAGCCGCTGGCTCACCGCCGCCTGCATGCTCAGCCTCGCCGGCGGGCTGGTGTGGGGCACCACGGTGACCCCCGGCTGGTCGGCGATCGGCTTCGGGATGGCCATCGGCGCCTCCGGCGGGGTGATCCGCACCCTGGAGGCCGGCACCTTTCCCCGCTACTTCGGCACCGCCCACCTCGGCGCGATCCGCGGTGCGGTCCACGCCGTCGCGGTCGGCGCGACGGCCTTCGGCCCGGTGGCGTTCGCGCTGGTGGACGCGGCCACGGGCCACTACAGGCTGGCCCTGCTCGGCGGCGCGGTGCTGCCGCTGCTCGTCACCGTCGGCGCGCTGCTCGTGCCCACCCCCAGGCCGCTGGAGGCGACGACGCACCGGGACGGCGGAGAGGACGGCGGAGAGGACGGCGACGCGTCGGTCGGCGAGGTGCTGGCCGCCCCGCCGCCGGTGACCGGGCCCACACAGGGCGCCCCGACCGACCGACACAGTGACGAAGAACTCAGGACTCAACCCTGACGTTCGGGACGAGTTACCGGCAGACTTGGGTTGACACCAGCGTCACCGGCACGGCTGGACCGGTCCAGAACCTGACCTCCGCCCCGCCAGCGCCCGTGTCAGCTGCATCGGCGCAGCGCCCTGACCCGGCACCGAACCTGGTGCTGGCCGCCCGCGCCGCCGAGGCGCCGAACGAGACGGATCCATGGCCTCAGTCCTGCCTCCTCTGACCACCCTGCGCCCCTCCCGGCCCGCCTGGTCCTCGCCCAAGGTCGCCCGCACCGAGATCCTCTCCGGCCTCGTCGTCGCCCTGGCCCTGATCCCGGAGGCGATCAGCTTCTCGATCATCGCCGGCGTCGACCCGCGCATCGGGCTGTTCGCCTCGTTCACGATGGCGGTGACCATCTCCATCGTCGGCGGCCGCCCGGCGATGATCAGCGCCGCCACCGGCGCGGTCGCCCTGGTGATCGCCCCGGTCGCCCGGGAGTACGGGCTGGGCTACCTGGTCGCCACGGTCATCCTGGCCGGGCTGTTCCAGATCGCGATCGGCGCGCTCGGGTTCGCCAAGCTGATGCGCTTCATCCCGCGCAGCGTGATGGTCGGCTTCGTCAACGCCCTGGCCATCCTGATCTTCATGGCCCAGCTGCCGCACCTGACCCACGTACCGTGGCTGGTCTACCCGATCGCCGCCGTCGGGCTGGCGATCATCCTCACCCTGCCCCGGCTGACGACCGCCGTACCGGCGCCGCTGGTCTCGATCATCCTGCTCACGCTGGTCGTCGCGGCCCTCGGCCTGCACCTGCCGACCGTGGGCGACGAGGGCGCACTCCCGCACGACCTGCCGACGCTCGCCCTGCCGCACGTGCCGTTCACCTGGCAGACGCTGCAGCTGCTCGCGCCCTACGCGCTGGCGATGGCGCTGGTCGGGCTGATGGAGACGATGATGACCGCCAAGCTGGTCGACGACATCACCGACAGCCCCTCGAACAAGACCCGCGAGGCGGTCGGCCAGGGCATCGCCAACATCGTCACCGGCTTCTTCGGCGGGATGGGCGGCTGCGCCATGATCGGCCAGACCATGATCAACGTGCGCTCCGGTGCCCGCACCCGGCTGTCGACCTTCCTGGCCGGGGTCTTCCTGCTCATCCTGGTCGTCGTCCTCGGCCCGGTCGTGGCGATCATCCCGATGGCCGCCCTGGTCGCGGTGATGGTCTTCGTCTCGCTGACCACCTTCGACTGGCACAGTCTGCGCACCATCCGCCGGATGCCCCGCAGCGAGACCGCCGTCATGCTCGCCACGGTCGCCGTCGTCGTCGCCACCAGCGACCTGGCCATCGGCGTCGGCGTCGGCGTGCTCCTGGCCTGCCTGCTCTTCGCCCGCCGCGTCGCCCACCTGGTCGAGGTCACCAGCGTGCTCGACCCCCACGGCGGGGCCCGGGTCTACTCGGTCAGTGGCGCACTGTTCTTCGCCTCCAGCAACGAGCTGTACACCCAGTTCGACTACGCCGGTGACCCCGACTCGGTGGTGATCGACCTGTCCGACGCCCACGTCTGGGACGCCTCCACGGTCGCGGCGCTGGATGCCATCGAGCACAAGTACGCCACCCGGGGCAAGAGCGTGGAGTTCATCGGCCTGACCGGGCACTCCGCAGACCGCTACCAGCGGCACTCCGGCCAGCTCGCCGGCGCGCACTGAGGCGGTCGGCGGCAGCTGATCGGCTCGCGGCGGGTCAGCGCCTCAGGGTCGGCGCGACCGGGTGCCGCTGGTCGGCGACGCCCTCCCGCAGGTCGATCGCCTTGTCCTCCGGGGACCGCAGCTGGCTGCGTTCGAACCGGCGCTTGAGCCGCAGCACCGGCCGCTCCAGGCCCCAGAACGAGGCCTCGGCCAGCAGGAGGGACAGCAGCACCGCGGCGGCCATCGCCCAGCCGCGGGTCACCGGCACCCCGTGCACGACCAGGTCGAGCACCGGGCGGCCACCGGCCGGCGGCCACAGCTGCTGCACCAGCCAGATCAGCGGGAAGTGCCACAGGTACCAGCCGTAGGAGACCCGGCCGACGTGGCGCAGCGGCCCGGCGGCCAGCACCGTCCTGCGCTCGCCCACGCTGACCGTCACCAGCAGCAGGCCGACGGCGGCCGCCGCCACCGAGACCCACACCGGACCGTTCAGGCCGAACGGCGCCATCAGGTAGCCGAGCACGGCCAGGGTCACCGCCAGCGGCAGGGCCGCCCAGCGGGCCGCGGGGCGAGGTCGCCAGCCGGAGCGGTAGGCCACCGCCAGCACAGCGCCCGCGGTCAGTCCGAAGGCGTTGCTGTCCGGACGGCGCAAGGCGGCGAGCAGATCCTGCGCTGTACCGGCGGAGGCCAGCTCGGTCCGGGACCACACGCTGGCGGCGGTCAACGCGACCAGCACGACCAGCAGCAGGGCGCGGGCCGCCCGGCGCCGACGCCGCAGCGGCAGCACGACCAGCGCCAGCAGGGCCGGCCAGACCAGGTAGAACTGCTCCTCCACGGCCAGCGTCCAGGTGTGGCCGAACGGGCCGGTCTCCCCGACCTGCGCGAGGACGTCGGTGAGGTAGGTCGCGGCCGGCACGACCCAGCCGCGGACCTGCGGCCAGCCCAGCCCCACCCAGGCGACCAGGACGGCGACGATGACGGCCAGCATCAGCCACAGCGCGGGCACCAGGCGCAGGGCACGGCGCAGGTAGAAGGCCGGCACGTCGAGCCGGCCGGTCGCCTCGAGCTCGGCGAGCAGGATGCCGGTGATCAGGAAGCCGCTGAGGACGAAGAACAGGGAGACCCCGACCACCCCGCCGGCGCCCAGGCCGGGCACCCCGGCGTGGTCGAGCACGACCAGCACGACGGCCCAGCCGCGCAGACCGTCCAGGGACGCCAGCCGGGTCGATGACGACCCACCCGTGCTTCTCGGTCCGCGACTCACGCATCCTCTTGCCGTCGGGCGCCGTCCGGCGCGGATCGTCCTGGGCACTCGTTCATAGCACGCCCCCCTGGGAGCCGCCTGTGCGGCCGTTGTCAGTCAGGATCAATCAGGACGACCGGTCGCCCTCAATCTTCTCCGCCTCGTCCTGCTCCGCCTCGGCCAACGCCAGCTCGGCGTCCTGGACGGCCTGCTCGGCGCCCTGGAGGTCCGCCGCGCCGGTGTCCCGGGCCAGGACGGCCTCCTCCTCCCGGGTACGTGCGGTCTGCAGGGCGCCCTCGGCCCGCTCCAGCCCGGTGCCTGCCCGGTCCAGGTCGTCCTGGGCCCGTTCCAGCTGCCGGTTCAGCTCGGCGAGCCGTCGGTGCAGCTCCTCCACCGCCTCCCGGGCCTGGGCGCGGGCCTGGCGCTCCTGGTCCCGGACGCCCTCGGCGTCGGCGCGGGCCGCCGCGGCCCGCCGCAGACCCCCCTCGGCACGGCGTAGGTCGGACCGGGCCCGGTCGGCCTCCCGGTCGGCCTGCCGGGCCGCGCGCCGGGCGAGGCGGACGGCGGCGGCCAGCCGGACCACCGTGCCGCCGGGCCCGGCGTCCGCGGCCGGCCCCGGCTGATGCCCGCCGCCCGGTTCCTCAGCCGACTGCCCCACCGGTTCCGGGGTGGGCTCGGCGGCCCGCTCCGGCAGCTGTTCCTCGCTCAGCGCGACCGCCCCGGTCAGCTCCACGCCGGCCAGGCCGGCCGTGCGCAGCCCCTTGACCAGCAGGCCGGCCCGGACGGCCGCGGCCGCCGCCGGGTCCGCCATCGCGGCGCGCAACGTCTCCTCCACCTCCTCGGCGGTGCCGGGGCCGACCGGCGACCCGAGGCCGGCGACCAGCGAGCGACCGTCCCGGGCCAGGGCCGCGACCACGCCGCGGCGGCGCCGGTCCAGCTCGCGCAGCGCTCCGGCGTCCAGCTCGGCCTGCGCGGCCCGCAGCGCGGCTCCCAGCTCCAGCAGCCGGCCCAGCTGCTCGGGCCGGTGCCGGGCCAGCGCGTTCACCACCCAGGCGGCGGCCGTCGGCCGGCGCAGCCCAGCCAGCTGCCGGGCCAGCTCCCGGTCGGCCGGCCTCAGCTCGGCGACCCGGGCCTGACGGGCCGCGACGAACGTCTGCGGCGGGTGCCCGTAGAGCCGGCCCGCCTCCTCGGCCAGCCGGACCGGTGCCGGCCGGTCCGGGCCGGTCATCTCAGGTCGTCTCCAGCAGCACCGTGACCGGGCCGTCGTTGGTCAGCTCGACCTGCATGTCGGCCCCGAAGCGGCCCCGGGCCACGGCCAGGCCATGCCCCTCCAGCCCGACCGCCAGCCGCTCCACCAGCGGCTCGGCCACCGCCCCGGGCGCGGCGGCCGCCCAGGACGGCCGACGTCCCTTGCCGGTGTCGGCGTACAGGGTGAACTGGCTGACCACCAGCACCGGCGCCGCCGCGGTGACGGCGCTGACGTCGCCGACCCCGGGCCCGCGCCCGGCCGGGTCGCGCAACACCCTCAGGTGGGCCACCTTGGCGGCCAGCGCGTCGGCCGTGGCCGGGCCGTCGGTGTGCGTCACCCCGACCAGGGCGAGCAGGCCGGGTCGGGAGAGCTCACCCACCACCTCCCCGGCGACCAGCACCCGGGCCCGGCTGACCCGCTGCAGCAGGACTCTCATCGTGCTCCCTCAGCCGGCCATCGACAGCGCGCCGACCGGTCGGCCGTGGCCCAGCACCGGCAGCTGGGCCAGCTCCTCCAGCCCGGCGGACTGCAGCCCCAGCCGGCGGAGCAGACCGACGAGCACCGGCAGCCGGGCCCGCGCCGACCCGTCGGCGATCTTCACGGCGACCGCGGTGCCGTCCGGCAGTGCAGCGGCCAGCACCCCCTCGGCGCCGTCCTTGGCCAGCAGCCCGGGCACCGCCTGCACCAGCCGGGTGACCTCCCGGCCGGTGCCGCCGACCCACTCGGGGTGGGTGCGCATCGCCTGACCGACGCGCTGCTCGGGTCCGTCGGCCGCGGCCGCCACCCGGCTCAGCGTCCGGGCCAGGCCGGTGAGGTCCATCAGCGGCGTCGGCGCGCCGCAGCCATCGACCCCGAAGGCGACCGGGGCGGTCCCGGCCAGGTCGGCCAGCGTCGCGCAGACCGCCTGCTGCACGGGATGAGCGACAGAGAGCAGGTCTTGCACCGGCCAGCCGTTGAGCACCGAGGTGACCAGGAACCCGGCGTGCTTGCCCGAGCAGTTCTGGGCCAGCGCGCTCGGCGGCCGGCCGGTCGCCGTCCACACCGCCCGCTCGTAGGGGTCCAGCGGCAGGTCCGGGGTGTTCTGCAGGTCCTGCGCGGCCAACCCGGCCCGGGCCAGCAGCCGCTGGACCCCGTCCAGGTGGTAGCGCTCGCCGGAGTGGCTGGCGCAGACCAGGGCGAGCAGCGGGCCGTCGACGTCCAGGCCGGCCCGGAGCATGGCCACGGCCTGCCCCGGCTTCACCGCCGACCGGGGGTAGACCGGGGCGCGCGGCTCACCCAGGGCGAGGATGACCTCACCGCTGGCCGAGACGACCACGGCGCTGCCGTGATGGACGCTCTCCACCACCCCGGAACGGGTCAGCTCGGCCAGGACGACGTGCGGCACCTGAGCAGCGTACGCGCCGGGCGCGCCGCCAAGGCCGGGCGCGGTCCAAGTCGGGCGGGGCGGCGCGGCCGGCTCAGTCCGAGCCGACCTCGGTCGGCAGCACGGCCCCGGCCCGGTGGCCGCGGTAGCGCGCGGCGACCTCGTCGGCCAGCTGGTCGGCGACCTCCTGCACCTGGCGCCGGGAGGTGCTCAGCCGGGCCTCGATGTCGGCCAGCCGGCGGATGGCCTCGGCCAGGCCCTGGTCATCCAGCGAGGCGGGGTCGGAGGCGCCGACGTCGGAGACCGCGCGCTCGGCCTCCCGGCGGTGCTCGCCCACCCGGCTCGGTTCCACGGTCAGGTGCCGGCCGAGCCCGTGGTCGGTGTGCCGCTCGTCGGCCAGCACCTTGGCCAGCGAGGCGACCAGCTCGGCGTCCGAGCGGGCGCCCTGCAGGTGGCCGTGCTCGAGCCTGCGCTGCTGCTCGGCGCGCAGGATGTCGACCCGGCCCTGCAGCAGGCGGCGCGCGTAGGAGATGTCCACCTCCTCCTGCTCGGCCTCGTGCCGGCGGTCGCGCAGCTCGGCGTCGGTCAGCTCCCCGACCCCGGACAGGAACTCCGGGTCGAGCACCTTGTCGATCCGGCGGCGACCGCCCGCCACGTACTCCGTCATGTCCTGCTCCGGCCTCTCGCTCCAGCCCCACCGCACCCGGTACGCGCGCTTTGACTCACAGTAGCGAAGTCGTCCGGGGCGGGAGGCCTGACCGAACCAGACCGGCCGGTGCGCCTTCCCCGGGCCTCGGCCTCACCACGGGCCGTAGGGCCCGCTGTGCCCACCACCGCCGCCCCGGATCTGGCGGACGGCGGGGCGGACATCGGCCAGGTACACCCCGGCGGCGACCACGGACAGGATGGCGAACAGCCCCAGACCGCCCCCGTAGGTGACCCCGGGGATCTGCAGGCTGATGAACGACAGCGCGGTGGCGACCCCGAGGATCACCGTCCAGAGCGTCTTGGACTGCTTGCCCGCTGCGGTGAAGACCCCCGCCGGCCGGCGCAGCACGTCGACCAGCGCGTAGACGGCCAGACCGAAGACCACGACGGTCAGGACGGCGCTGACCCAGCCCTGCAGAACCGTGAACATGTCCTCAGCCTACGGCTCGCGACTCAGTCGCCCACCTTCTCGGCGGCGTCGGTGGCCGCGGTGGCGGCCTTGCTGGCCGTCTTCCGGGCGCTGGTGGCCGCGCCCTTGGTCGCCGACCGGCCGGCGGTGGTCCGCTTGCGGGCGGTCGTGGTGGTCCGCTTCGCGCTGGTCCGGGTGGCCTTGGCGGCCCCGCGGGCGCGCGCCCCGGTCTCCTCGGCGACCTCCTCGGCCTGCCGGCGACCAGTGGTCACCGTGCCCTTGGCCGCGGTGGTGGTGTCCTCGGCGCCGCGGCGCACCGTGGTCACCGCCGCCCTGGTGCGGCTCACCGTCGAACGGCCCTGCTCGACCAGCTCCTGGGTGGCGCGCTGCCCGCGGATCCGCCCGACGAGAGTGCTGCCCCGCTGGGCGAGCTCCTCGTAGGTCTGCTCGGCGCGGCCGGCGGCCTGCAGGGCGCGGGCCACCGCGACCGAGGGCAGCGAAGCGACGTCGACGTCGCCGACCGCCTTCTGCAGGTCGCTCTGGGCCTTGGCCAGCCGGGCCTCCAGGTCCGCCTGCGCGGTCGAGGCCGAGCTGTAGACGCTGCGCAGCTGCTCGACGGCGAGGTCGGTGACGCCGACCACCGCCATCAGCGGGGTGGCCTTGGTCAGATCGATGGTGGTGGCCATGTCGTCCTCCTGTGGTTCGTTGATCGCTGGTTGGTCGGTGCGCCGGTCGGCGGCTGTCGCCGAACGGTGGGTCAGTCGCCCTCGACGGGCTCGGTGCTGCGCCGGCGGCGCCTGGGCCGGCTCGGCTCCGCCCGCACCCGCTCCGGCCCGTCGTCGGCCGTCGCAGGTTCCGGCGGGGCCTCGGGCCGGGCGTTCTCGGGCCGGGCGTTCTCGGCCCGGAACGTGGCGTAGATGTCCAGCAGCACGCGCTTCTGCCGGTCGGTCAGGGTGGGGTCGGTCTGCAGCGCCGCCTGCACGTCCGGCCGGGGTGCGGCCTCAAGGATCCCGGCCCGCACGTACAGCGTCTCGGCCGAGATCTGCAGGCCGCGGGCCAGCTGCTGGAGCACCTCGGCCGAGGGCTTGCGCAGACCCCGTTCCACCTGGGAGAGGTAGGGGTTGCTGACCCCGGTGAGCTGGGCCAGCTGACGCAGTGACAGCCGAGCGTGCTCGCGCTGCTCGCGCAGGTACCCGCCCAGCCCGTCCACCGAAGGGGACAGGACACGCTGAGACAGGACGCGCTGCGGGATGCTTGCCACAGACACCACAATGCTTGCCGGAGCAAGCAGATGCAAACCCCAGCGCTGTGAAGCCGTTCACACCGGCCGCCCTCACCCCGCCCTGACCCCGCTCTGCCGTTGCCCGGGCGCGCCGGGTCACGGCGTACCGGCCGGCTCCGGACCCGGCTGCTACCGTCCCGCGGTGGGTGTCTGGGGGGCGATGGCCAGGACGGACCGGCAGCGGGTGCTGGCCCTGTCGGTGGCCGCGCCGCTGGCGAGCCTGCTCCTGCTGCTGCGGCCCGGCGGCGCCCCGGCCTGGACCACGCTGTGGGCCGAGGACGGCCGGATCTTCCTCAGCGGGGCGATGGACCGGCCCGGGCCGGCGGGCTGGCTGCAGCCCTACGCGGGTTACCTGCACCTGCTGCCGCGGATGCTGGCGTCGCTGGCCGCCGCGCTCCCGCTGCCGGACGCGCCGGTCGTGATGGCGCTGGTGCCGGCCGCGCTGGACGGACTGGCCCTGGCGGCCTGTGCGGCGGGCCTGCGCCGGTGGCTACCGCACTGGTGGCAGGCGGCCGGCCTGGTCCTGGTCCTGGCCTCGAGCGCGGCGGCCGCCGGTGAGGTCGCCGCGAACGCGGCGAACCTGCACTGGTTCGCGACCCTGGCCCTGATCGGCCTGTTCCTGCACGGGGGCCGTGGCCGCCCCTTCCGGGTGGGCGGCGGCGTGGTCGGCGTGCTGATCGGGCTCAGCGACGCGATGACCATCCTGCTGGCACCCGTGCTGGTCGGCGTGCTGGTCCTGGCCCGTTGGCGCGGCCGGGCGATGACGCCCGGGTCGGCCGCGGTGGCGACCGGCACCGTCGCGGGGGCGCTGGTCCAGCTGGTGGTCACCCTGAGCATCCCCCGGCCGGCGCCGCCGACCGCACCGGTGCCCCTGACCGAGTCGGTGAGCGGGTACCTCAGCGCGGTGGTGCACGGCCTGGCACCCGCCCTGCCCTGGGTCGGCGTGCTGGTGCTGGTCGGGGTCGGCGGGCTGGCGCTACGCGCCGTGCGCGGCGTGGCGGCGTCCTCCCGCCGGTTCACCGGCTGCACGCTGGCGCTGGCCTCCCCCGCCGTCTTCGGCCTGGACGTGGAGGTCAACCACCACATCGGCAGCCGGTACGACTTCCTGACCGTGGCCCTGCTGCTGCTCGGCGGCGCGGTGCTGCTGTCGAACCGGCGGGGCACGGTGGCCCTCGCGGTGGCCGCGCTGCTCACCCTGGAGCTGGCCTACTTCGCTCTGCCCGCCGGCCGGCGAAACCTCGGCCCGCAGTGGGGCCCGGCCCTGCGGCAGGCCGCCGCCCGGTGCCCGGACGGACAAGGCGTGGTCGACGTGCCGATCCCGCCCGGCGGCCGGTTGTGGTACGTGCCGCTGACCTGCGAGCAGCTCGCCGACGCAGTCACCGGCCCGGTCACCGGAGCCGGCCACGACACCGGAGCCGGCCACGACGGAGCCGGCCGGCTCACGCTCAGGGCCGGACGATGACCTCCTGGGCCGCGCTCGCGTCGTCCACCGTGAGCACCGCCTCCGCGGGCGTGGACCGCTTGAGCAGGGCCAGCGCGATCGGGCCCTGCTCGTGGTGGCGGGCAGCGCTGGTCACGAAGCCGACCTGACGCTCACCGAGCAGCACCGGCGCGCCGTGCTCGGGCAGGCCGTGCCCGGAGCCGTCCAGCTGCAGCAGCACCAGCCGGCGCGGCGGCCGACCCAGGTTGAGCACCCGGGCCACCGTCTCCTGCCCGCGGTAGCAGCCCTTGTGCAGGTGGACGGCGGTGCGCAGCCAGTCCAGCTCGTGCGGGATGGTCCGGTGGTCGGTCTCGGCGCCCAGCCGGGGCCGCCAGGCCGCGATCCGCAGCGCCTCCGAGGCCCAGGTCCCGGCCAGCGGGTGCTGGGCGCCGATCGCGGCCAGCTGCTCGCGCGGCACCAGCACCTCCCGCCAGGGCCGTTCCCGGCCGGGGTGCTCCTCCTCGGCCACCGCCGCGTAGCTGGTGGAGTCCGGGCCGACCGCCGGCCACAGGTCCTGCCAGGGCGGCGGCGCGCCGTCCAGCGAGAAGGCCGACGGCCCGGCCGAGGCCTGGCCGAGCACCGCCCAGGACGGCGTCTCGTCGTGCACCTGGACGCGGAGCATGAAGCGCATCCGGTCCAGCCACGCCGCCAATGCCGCTCCGGTCCCGGGCTCGACGCTCAGCCAGCTGCTCTGTCCGTCATCGACCAGATGCAGGGCGTGCTCGACGTGCCCGTGCGGGGTCAGCACCAGGGTCTCGGCGCTGCCGCCGGCCGGCAGCTGGAGCAGGTGCTGGGTGGTCAGCGAGTGCAGCCAGGACAGCCGGTCCGGGCCGGAGACCCGGACCACGTCCCGGTTCGACAGGTCGACCAGCGCCTGGCCGTCGGACAGCAGACGCTGCTCACGCACCGGGTCGCCGTAGTGCCAGGCGACCCCGTCGTCCAGGCCCTGGGCGGCGACCGCCCCGGGCCGGTCCAGCAGCGGCGAACGAAGACGGGCGGGGGCGGTGCCGGTGCTCGTGCTCTCGGTCGTGGCCATGCTCACCTCAGCGTCGGGAGGGCTTGCGAACTTCCCCGGCCGCTCAGGTGCGCCGCAGCCGGGCGGAGGCGTGGGACTGCAGCGGCTGGCCGACGGCGGCCATGTCCATCACCCACAGCAGGTCGCTGTCCACCAGCCCGTACATCCGGGTGGCGGCGGTGTACTCCTTGGCCGTGGCCGTCCGGGCCACCAGGTCGGTGCGCAGGTCGACCCGGGGGCCGACGACCGCCCCCAGGTAGATCTCCACGTACCCCGTCGGGTGGCTGAGCAGCACCTCGACCTGGGTGCCCTGACCCTGGGCGCCCTGACCCTGGGTGCCCTGACCCTGCGGGCCGGCTCCGGCCTCGGACCCCTCCGGCGCCGCGGAGGTGACCGGCCCGGCCGGTCGCCAGAACCCGGTCTCGGTGGCCAGCGGCCGGACCTGCTGGCCCGCCTCGTCCAGCAGCCAGGTCCGGGAGGTGTAGCTGAGGAAGGGCCGCCCGTCGTGGGCGAACACCACCTCCTGGCCGAACCGGGCCTGCTCGACGGTCGGGTAGCCGACCACGCCGGCCCCGGCCCAGGTGCCGACCAGCCAGGCGAGCGGGGCGAGGGCGGGGGGCAGGTCCGCGTCGAGCTCGATCACTGCTGCCCGCGGAAGAGTCGCAGGACGACGAAGACGGCGAACCAGGCGATGGCCAACGAGGTGGCCACCAGCAGGACGAGGTAGAACGCTTCGAGCAGCTGCACGCCCGCGATCCTATCCGCGCCGCCGGAACGGGCCTCCGCTAGCGTGCCGGGATGGACGCGCCGAACGACCCGGCAGCGCCGGCCCCGCACCGGCTGGTGGTCAAGCTGACCTGCGGGGCCGAGGCCACGGAGCGCTGCAGCCAGGCCGTCACGGTCGCCGCCACCGCGCTCGCCTCCGGCGTGGCCGTCGAGCTGTGGCTGACCGGGGAGGCGGCCTGGCTGGCTCTGCCCGGCCGCGCCGAGCAGGTCGAGCTGCCGCACTCCGCCCCGCTGGCCGATCTGCTGGCCGCGGTGCTGGACGGCGGTCAGGTCACGGTCTGCACGCAGTGCGCGGCGCGGCGCGGGATCGCCCCGGGCGACCTGCTGCCCGGGGCCCGGATCGCCGGATCGGCCAGCTTCGTGGAGCAGGTGATGTCTCCCGGCACGCAGGCGCTGGTCTACTGACCCGCTGACCCGCGCCTCACGGCCCGAGCAGCGCCTCACGGCCCGAGCAGCGCCTCACGGCCCGAGCAGCGCCTCACAGCCCGAGCAGCAGGGCCACCAGGTAGGCGGCGGCCCCGGCCACCGCCACCGGCGCGGTGGCGGCGGCGATCAGTCCCGCCCCCCGGCGGGCACCCGGTTGGTTGACCAGCAGCCGGTCCAACCCAGCGACGCCGGCCGCGACCACGATCCCGGTCAGCGCCCCCTCCGGGGCCCGCACTCCCTCCACCCACCAGGAGCTGAGCGCAGCCACCGTGGCCCCCAGGGCGAAGGCGGCCCAGGAGGTGAGCCGGACCGGCCAGGGCAGCGCGGTGGCGGCCCGGGCGGCCGCCACCGCCGAGCCGGCGACCAGTACCCCGCCGGCGCCGAGGTCGGTGGCCGGCAGCAGCACCCAGCCGCAGACCAGCACCACCGTCACCTGGCCGGCCACCGTCGCGGTCAGCGACTCGACCAGCCGGGGCCGCCCGTCCCGGCGGACCAGCTCCCGGCCGAACGCGGCGAGGACGCCGAGCGCGGTCACCGGGGCCAGGGTGCCCAGCGGCTGCGACCACCCGGCGGCCACCGCCCCGGCGGTCGCGGCCACCGCGCTCAACCCGGTCAGGCCGATCAGCACCGAGGCCGCCACCGGAGCCGGGACGTCGACGGCGCGCGGCCAGCCGGCGGCCACCAGCACACCCAGCAGGCCGGCCACGGTGGCCAGCGGCACCGTGCCGCCCAGCGCCGCCAGCACCAGGGCCACGGCGACGAGGACGGACGGCAGAGCGCTCACGGGCCGATCCTGTCACGCACCCAGTCGGCGATCCGGGAGACGAGCGCGGGGCCGGCGGCGTGCTCGGCGTGGCCCATGCCCGGCTCCAGCCAGGTCTGTGCCCCGCCCCGGGCGGCGCGTTCCAGCCAGCGCAGGTGCTCCACCGGGAAGTACTGGTCCCGGTCCCCGTGCACCAGCAGCAACGGTGTGGGCGGGATCAGCCCGACGGCCGCGTCCGGGGGCAGCGGGGCCGCATCGAACGGGTCGTCCTGCCAGCGGACCGGCCGGACCCGGGTACCGAAGGCGGTCGCGAGCACCGCGCGCCCGGGCGCGGTGCTGATCCCCCGGTGCAACCGGCGCATGGCCGCGGTGCCGCGGTAGTTCCACCGGCTGGGCGCGCTGACGGCGACCACCGCGTCGGGTCGCAGCGCCGACCCCGGCGCCGCCGCGGCGGCCTGCTGCAGCACGGTGGCAGCCCCCAGGCTGAACCCGAGGGTGGCCACCCGGCGGTAGCCCAGCGCCCGGGCCCAGCCGACCGCGGCGTCCAGGTCCAGGCGCTCACGCTGGCCGACCGTGCTGGCGCCGCCGGAACGGCCGTGGCCGCGCAGGTCCAGGGCCACCACCCCGGCGCGGGCGCGCAGGACCGCCACCACCGCGCGGATCTGAGGCCGGGCCAGGGAGCCGGTGAAGCCGTGCACGACGACCACGGCCAGCTCCCGGGAGCCGTCGGCGGCCGGGTCGTGCGTGGCGTCCAGCTCGACGCCGTCCTCGGTGAGCAGCATGCCCCCATGGTCCTGCGCCGCGATCCTGCGGCGATGTCCGGGCCATGACGGCGGGCGTGGCCCGGGTAACCTTCCGGTCGTTCCTCTGTCACGGCGTAGCAACCTCCGGGTATCGTGAACCATCACGTCCCGCAAGGGTGCGGCGCATGTCCCCGGTCATCCGGTCCGTGGGTGAGACCAGCCCTCCGGGCCTGGGCTCACCCGGAGGAGGTCACGTGGCACAGCTCTTGCTCCTGACGAACGCTCTCGCCCCGTCCGCCGAGGTGCTGCCCGCCCTGGGCCTGCTCCCGCACCAGGTCCGGGTGCTGCCCGCCGAGGCCGCCGTCCTGGTCGACGCCCCGCCGGCCGACGCGGTCGTCGTCGACGGACGCCGTGACCTGGCCGGCGCCCGCTCGCTGTGCCGGCTGCTGCGCACCACCGGGCTGTCCTCTCCGTTGCTCCTCGTCCTGACCGAGGGCGGGATGGCCGCGGTCGCCGCCGACTGGGGCGCCGACGACGTGGTGCTGGACAGCGCCGGTCCGGCCGAGGTCGAGGCCCGGCTGCGGTTGTCCTCGGGCCGGTCGCGGCTGGCCGAGGCGGCCGAGCCGCGGACGCCCGAGATCCGCGCCGGCGACGTCGTCGTCGACGAGGTCACCTACAGCGCCAAGGTGCGCGGTCGGGCGCTGGACCTGACCTACAAGGAGTTCGAGCTGCTGAAGTTCCTCGCCCAGCACCCGGGCCGGGTGTTCACCCGCGCCCAGCTGCTCCAGGAGGTGTGGGGGTATGACTACTTCGGCGGCACCCGGACCGTCGACGTCCACGTCCGCCGGCTACGGGCCAAGCTCGGCCCCGAGCACGAGGCGCTGATCGGCACGGTGCGCAACGTGGGCTACCGGTTCGTGCCGCCGGGGCGGGAGCGGGCCGTGGCCCAGGACGTCGCCGAGCTCGCCGACCCGCGGCGCGCCGAGGTCTGAGCGGCCGGGCCGACCGGGCCCTGCCCAGGCGACGCCGACGCAGCGACCGGTTCGCCTAGGGTGTCAGCCGTGCAGCCAGTCGACGCCCCGGACGGCCCGCCCGCGACCGGCCTGGAGGTCACCGGCCGCCTGGGGCGCGAGGCGCTGGGCCAGGTCCGGGCGCTGATCGACGCGGTGGCCGCCGCCGACGGCGTGCCGCCGCTGAGCGAGCACGTGACGCTGCACCTGCGCTACGGCGGGGAGGGCCCGGACCACAACCTGCTGCTGCGCGAGCCCGGCGGGCACGAGCCGGTGGGCTACGCGCACGTGGACACCACCGACGCGGTCGAGGGCGCGGTGGCCGAGCTCGCGGTGCACCCCGGCCACCGCCGCCGCGGTCACGGCCGGGCGCTGGTCGAGGCTGCGCTGCAGCTGGCCGCCGAGGCCGGTGACGGCCGGTTGCGGCTGTGGGCGCACGGGGACCACCCGGACGCCCGGGCGCTGGCCGCCGGGATGGGCTTCGCCCGCACCCGTCAGCTGTTCCAGATGCGGCGTCCGCTGACCGCCGGGCCGGGGCCGGCTCAGCTGCCCGACGGCGTCCGGGTGCGCAGCTTCGCCCCGGACCAGGACGAGGACGCCTGGCTGCGGCTGAACGCCCGGGCCTTCGCCCAGCACCCGGAGCAGGGCGCCTGGACCCGCCAGGACCTGGACGCCCGGATGCGGGAGTCCTGGTTCGACCCGGCCGGCTTCCTGGTCGCCGAGGACCTGCGGGCCGACCCCCGGCAGCCACCGATGGTGGCCTTCCACTGGACGAAGGTGCACGGTGGTCAGGACCAGGTCGACGGCCACGGCCACGACCCGATCGGTGAGGTCTACGTGGTCGGCGTCGACCCGGACCAGCAGGGCCGGGGCCTGGGCCGGTCGATGACCCTGGCCGGCCTGCACTGGCTGCGCGAGCAGGGCCTGGATCAGGCGATGCTCTACGTCGACAACGACAACCCGGCCGCGATGCGGCTGTACCGCTCGATCGGCTTCGAGGTGCACGACACCGACGTGGTGTTCCAGCGGGCGGTCGATCCCGGGCGTCGCCGCTGAGCGCGGCCGCCGGGCCCGGGCGCACCAGGGCTGCCCCGGCACCGGTCCGGGTGAGAGCATCAGGTCATGACCGGCCCGGTGACCTCCACCTCAGCACGCGCCGCCGCGGGCGCTGACCGCGCCTCCGACGGCGCGTCAGCGACCTCGCCGGCCGGCCCGACGACCGCCCGACGGACCGCGGCCCGGACGTCGCGAGCGGCGTCGGCCGGCTCAGCCAACGGTGCACGCGGCAGCTCCGCGGCCCGGACGGCGGCCCGCGGCACCGGCCGCCCGGCCGCCGGGCAGGAGCCGGAGCAGCCGGACCTGCCGGCCGACCGGTTCAGCGACCGCGAGCTGTCCTGGCTGGCCTTCAACTCCCGGGTGCTGGAGCTCGCCCGCGACCCGGAGGTGCCGCTGCTGGAGCGGGCCCGGTTCCTGGCCATCTTCGCCAGCAACCTGGACGAGTTCTTCATGGTCCGGGTGGCCGGGCTGAAGCGCCGGATCGCCACCGGGCTCGCGGTGACCGCGGCCTCGGGCCTGGCGCCCCGGGAGGTGCTGGAGGCGATCGCCATCCGCACCCACGAGCTGCAGGCGCTGCACGCGCAGGTCTACACCGACGAGGTCGCCCCCGCCCTGGAGGAGCACGGCATCCGGGTGGTGGCCTGGAGCCAGCTCTCCCCGGACGAGCAGGACCACCTGCACGCCTTCTTCCGCGACCAGGTCTTCCCGGTGCTGACCCCACTGGCGGTGGACCCGGCGCATCCCTTCCCCTACATCTCCGGCCTGTCCCTGAACCTGGCCGTCATCCTGCGCAACCCGGCCACCGAGAAGGAGCACTTCGCCCGGGTCAAGGTGCCCCCGCTGCTGCCCCGGTTCATCGGCATCGAGGGCGACCACATCTCCGCCCCCGGCGAGTCCGGGCCGAACCTGCACCGGTTCGTGCCGCTGGAGGAGATCATCGCCGTCCACCTCGACCAGCTCTTCCCCGGCATGGAGGTGCTGCAGCACCACATGTTCCGGGTCACCCGCAACGAGGACCTGGAGGTGGAGGAGGACGACGCGGAGAACCTGCTGCAGGCCCTGGAGAAGGAGCTGCTGCGGCGTCGCTTCGGCCCCCCGGTGCGGCTGGAGATCGCCTCGGGCAGCGACCCGCACGTGCGGGACATGCTGGTCCGCGAGCTGGGGGTCAGCGACGCCGAGGTCTACGACCTGCCCTCGCCGCTGGACCTGACCGGGATGAACGTGATCGCCGACCTGGACCGCCCGGACCTGCGCTACCCGAAGTTCGTGCCGAAGACCAACCGGCACCTCAACGAGATGGAGACGGCCAAGCCGAGCAACGTCTTCGCCTCGATCCGCAGCCGCGACATCCTGCTGCACCACCCCTACGACTCCTTCTCCACCAGCGTGCAGGCCTTCCTGGAGCAGGCCGCCGGGGACCGCCGGGTGCTGGCGATCAAGCAGACGCTGTACCGCACCAGCGGCGACTCCCCCATCGTCGACGCCCTGATCGACGCCGCCGAGGCCGGCAAGCAGGTGCTGGCCCTGGTGGAGATCAAGGCCCGGTTCGACGAGCAGGCGAACATCTCCTGGGCCCGCAAGCTTGAGCAGGCCGGGGTGCACGTGGTCTACGGCATCGTCGGGCTGAAGACGCACGCCAAGCTGAGCCTGGTGGTCCGTCAGGAGGCCGAGGGGCTGCGCCGCTACTGCCACGTCGGCACCGGCAACTACAACCCCAAGACCGCCCGGCTGTACGAGGACCTGGGCCTGCTGACCTGTGACCCGCAGGTCGGGGAGGACCTGACCCGGCTGTTCAACCAGCTCTCCGGGTACGCACCCAAGACCGCCTACCGGCGGCTGCTGGTCGCCCCCCGCTCGTTGCGCAGCGGGCTGGTCGACCGGATCGAGCGGGAGATCGCCCACCACGAGCAGGGCCGCCCCGCCGGGATCCGGATGAAGATGAACTCGATGGTGGACGAGGCGGTGATCGACGCCCTGTACCGGGCCTCCCGGGCCGGGGTGCCGGTGGACGTCGTCGTCCGCGGGATCTGCGCGATCCGGCCCGGGGTGCCCGGGCTGTCCGAGACCATCCGCGTGCGCAGCATCCTGGGTCGCTTCCTGGAGCACTCCCGGGTGTTCTGGTTCGCCAACGGTGGTGAGCCGGCGGTGTTCATCGGCAGCGCCGACATGATGCACCGCAACCTGGACCGCCGGGTGGAGGCGATGGTCCGGCTGAAGGACCCCGGTCACCTGGCCGAGCTGGCCGAGCTGCTCGACCTGTGCATGGATCCCGGCACCGCCTCCTGGCACCTGGGCCCGGACGGTGACTGGGAGCGTGAGCACCTGGACGCCGACGGCGAGCCGCTGCTGGACCTGCAGGCGCACCTGATCGCCACCCGCCCGCGGCGCCGGGGCACCCGCCGGCGATGACCCTGGCCTCGCTGACCGAGCCGGAGCCCGAGGAGCTGCCCGTCCGCGCGGCCGGCACGCTGTGCTGGCGGCCGGACTCGGCCGGCTCGGCGCCGGAGGTACTGCTCGTGCACAGCGCCCGGTGGGGCCAGTGGTCGCTGCCCAAGGGCAAGCTGGACCCCGGCGAGCTCAGCCCGCAGGCGGCGCTGCGGGAGACCCGCGAGGAGAGCGGCGCCCAGGTGGTGCTCGGCCCCCGGTTGCCCGACGTGCACTACGTGCTGCCCGACGGACGGGCCAAGGAGGTCGAGTACTGGTCGGCCCGGGTGCTGCGGGCGGGCCCGCGCACCGCCTCCGAGCAGGAGATCGACGACGTCGGCTGGGTGAGCCTGGAACGGGCCCGCCAGCTCCTGCCACAACCCGGCATGCAGCCGCTGCTGGACGCCTTCGAGGCCTCGGTGGTCGACCTGCCGCTGGCCGCGACCAGCCCGGTGGTGGTCGTCCGGCACGGCAAGGCGCGCCCGCGGGACTCCTGGAGCCGGGCTGACGCCGACCGTCCGCTGGTCGCCGCCGGCCGCCGGCAGGCGGCCTCGCTGGCCGGGCTGCTGCCCTGCTGGGCGCCGCAGCACGTGCTGAGCTCGCCGTGGCGACGCTGCGTGGACACCCTGGGGCCCTGGGCGAGCAACAGCGGGGTGAAGGTGCGTACCAAGGGGGGCCTGGCCGAGGACGGCTTCCGCCGGCACCCCGAGAAGGTGGGCAAGCACGTCCGCAAGCTGCTCGAGCGGGTCGACGGTGCGGTGCTGTGCACCCACCGGCCGGTGCTGGCCGGGGTGGTGGCCGCGCTGCGGCCGTTCTGCACCCCCCGTGTGGCGGCCCAGCTGCCCGACGCCGACCCGTGGCTGGCGCCCGGTGAGGCGATGGTCCTGCACGTGGCCCGGCCGGGCCTGCCCGGTCCGCCGGTGGTGCTGGCCCTGGAACGGTTCCCGGCCCCCGACCTGTGAGCCGCCGTCGACCCACCCTCGGCACCACGGCGCTCACCCTCAGTCACTGAACGGGCGATACTCCCGCCTTCAACAAGGCGTTCACCTATGGGTCACCTGACGCACGCCCAGCGGTCACGATCGCGGCAGCCGCCGTTCGCCCTGCGTTCACCCGCCACCAGCGATCACGTCACCTGGACTGCTTAGCGTGACATCAGACGGGACCGCCGCACGCCGCGGTCCGCCGCCCCCAGACCAGAAGGACCGCCGGACGCGGTCCGGACAAGGATCTTGAGTGAAGCTGTCTCGACCGACCCAGCTCGCCGGAGTCGCCCTGGCGGGCGCCCTTGCTCTGACCGCCTGCGGCTCGGACAACAACACGACCACGAACGCCGGGGGCTCCTCGTCCTCCTCCGGCATGTCGTCAGGGTCGTCGTCGATGAGCGGTTCGATCAACTGCGCCAGCGGGACGCTGAACAGCACCGGCTCCACCGCCCAGGCCAACGCCATGACGCAGTGGATCAAGGACTACCAGACCCAGTGCCCGGACGCCACGGTCAACTACGGCGGCGGCGGGTCCGGCAAGGGCATCACCGACTTCACCAACGGCCAGACCTCCTTCGCCGGCTCCGACTCCGCGCTCAGCCCCGCCAAGGGCGAGGTGGCCGCGGCTGACAAGCGCTGCGGCGGCACCGGCCAGGCGGTCGACCTGCCGATGGTCCCCGGCCCGATCGCGGTCATCTACAACGTGCAGGGCGCCGACGGGATCACCCTGACCCCGTCGCTGCTCGCGCAGATCTTCAGCGGCAAGATCACCAAGTGGAACGACCCGGCGATCGCCGCGGCGAACACCGGCGTCACGCTGCCCGACGCGACCATCACCACAGTGCACCGCTCCGACTCCTCGGGCACCACCGACAACTTCACCAAGTACCTGGCCGCTGCGGCCGGCTCGGACTGGACCTTCGACCACGACAAGCAGTGGAAGGCCCCGGGCGGCCAGGGCGCCAAGGGCTCGGACGGCGTCGCCTCGGCCGTCAAGTCGACGCCCAACACCATCGCCTACGACGAGTACAGCTACGCCACGGCGAACAGCCTGCAGATGGCCAAGATCGACAACGGCTCGGGCGCGGTGGAGCTGACCCCGGAGGCGGTCGGCAAGGCCGTGGCCGCCGCCAAGGTGACCGGCACCGGTGACGACCTCACCCTGCAGCTGGACTACGCGACCAAGGCCCAGGGCGCCTACCCGATCCTGCTGGTGACCTACGAGATCACCTGCGTGAAGGGGCTGCCCTCGGACCAGGCGGCGCTGGTCAAGAGCTTCCTGAGCTACACCGCCAGCGACGCGGGCCAGAAGTCGCTGACCGACCTGGGCTACGCACCGCTGCCGGCCGAGATTCAGACCAAGGTCCAGGCCGTCGTCGACAAGATCGCCTGATCCAGCCGGACCTTCGGGCCCGGACCGTCCGCCAGGCCGGTCCGGGCCTTCGGTCTAGGTATCGTTCAACCTCGTAGAGGAAGTCTGGAGCAGATGAGCATCGACGAGGAGCACGGCGTGACCGTGACACCCACCGACCCGGGTCCGGTCGACCTGTCCTCCGGCCGGGGCGCACGGCTCGGCGACCTGGTCTTCGCCGGACTGTCCCGCGGGGCGAGCATCCTGCTGCTGATCGTGATCGCCGGGATCGCCGCCTTCCTGGCCAGCCGCACCGTGCCCGCGCTGCAGGCCGACACCCGCAACTTCCTGACCACCAAGGACTGGTTCCCCGACTCCAGCCCCTCGGTGTTCGGCATCGCCGCGCTGGCCTGGGGCACCCTGCTGTCCAGCGTGCTGGCCCTGCTGATGGCGGTGCCGGTCGCGGTCGGCGTCGCGCTGTTCATCGCCCACTACGCCCCGCGCCGGCTGGCCTCCGGCCTGGGCTACCTGGTGGACCTGCTGGCCGCGGTGCCCAGCGTCATCTACGGCCTGTGGGGCCTGCTGTTCCTGGTCCCCCAGATGGTCCACCTGCAGCGCTTCCTGGCCACCCACCTGGGCTGGTTCCCGCTGTTCGCGGTGGACGGCGGCAGTACCTTCCGGCGGACCATGTTCACCGCCGCCGTGGTGCTGGCGGTGATGATCCTGCCGATCATCTCCGCGGTCTGCCGTGAGGTGTTCCTGCAGGTGCCGCGCGCCCACATCGAGGCCGCCCTGGCCCTCGGCGCCACCCGCTGGGAGGTGATGCGGCTGGCGGTGCTGCCGTTCGGGCGATCCGGAATGATCAGCGCCTCGATGCTCGGCCTGGGCCGGGCGCTCGGCGAGACGGTGGCCGTCGCCCTGGTGCTGGCCACCAACTACGAGATCACGATCAAGATCCTCGAAGGCGGCGGCAACACCTTCGCCGCCAACATCGCCCTGCAGTTCGGGTACGCCCAGAAGGTCGGCGTCGACGCCCTGATCGCCTCGGGCATGGTGCTGTTCGTGATCACCCTGGTGGTCAACATGATCGCCCGGGCCGTGATCGTCCGCCGGGCCGCCTTCTCCGGAGCCAACTGATGACCATCACCCAGACCCGGGCCCAGCGCCCGCCCGCCGCCGGGGACCTGCACAACGCCGTCCTGCCGTCCTGGGCCGTCCCGGCCACCGCAGCCGTCACCGTGGGTCTGACCGCGCTGATCACCGCCCTCACCCCGGTCCAGGGCTGGGCCGGCTCGGTCCTGGTCGCCCTGGTGCTGTTCCTGGTCCTGCAGACCGTCGCCAGCTTCTCGGTGGAGGGCCGCCGGCACGCGGTGAACCGGCTGGCGACCACGCTGGTGGTGGGCTGCTTCCTGCTCGCCGTCGTCCCGCTGGCCTCCCTGCTGGCCACCGTGGTCGGGCACGGGGCGGGCGCGATCAACGCCACCTTCCTCACCCACTCGCTGCGCAACATCGGCCCCAGGGACCCCGGCGGCGGCGTCTACCACGCCATCGTGGGCACCTTGGAGCAGGCCGGGATGGCCAGCCTGATCTCGATCCCGGTCGCCGTCCTGGTCGCGATCTACCTGGTCGAGTACGGCCGCGGCGCGCTGGCCCGCTGGGTGACCTTCTTCGTCGACGTGATGACCGGGATCCCCTCGATCGTGGCCGGCCTGTTCCTGTACACGCTGTGGATCCTGCTGTTCGGCTTCCAGCGCTCGGGGTTCGCGGCCGCCCTGGCGCTGCCCATCCTGATGATCCCGATCGTGGTCCGCAGCACCGAGGAGATGCTCAAGCTGGTGCCGAACGAGCTGCGCGAGGCCGCGTTCGCGCTCGGGGTGCCCCGGTGGCGGACGATCCTCAAGGTGGTGGTGCCGACCGCGCTGCCCGGCATCGTCACCGGCATCATGCTCGGCATCGCCCGGATCATCGGTGAGACCGCCCCGTTGATCCTGCTCCTGCAGACCACCAACAGCATCAACTTCGACCTGTTCAACGGGCCGCAGTCCTCGCTGCCGCTGTTCATCTACGAGCAGGCGTTCCTGCCCAACCAGAGTTCCATCGACCGGGCCTGGGGCGCGGCCCTGACCCTCATCGTGATCGTGATGATCCTCAGCCTGAGCGCCCGCGTCATCGCCCGCTTCTCCCGAGTCCGCTGACCAGAAGGAAACCGCACACCGTGGCCAAGCGCATCGACGTCGAGGACGTCAACATCTACTACGGCTCCTTCCTGGCCGTCGAGGGCATCTCGATGACCATCCAGCCGCGCAGCGTGACCGCCTTCATCGGGCCCAGCGGGTGCGGCAAGTCCACCGTGCTGCGCGCGCTGAACCGGATGCACGAGGTCATCCCCGGGGCCCGGGTCGAGGGGAACATCGCCCTGGACGGGCAGCAGATCTACGCCCCCGGCATCGACCCGGTGAACGTGCGGCGGACGATCGGCATGGTCTTCCAGCGCCCCAACCCCTTCCCGACGATGTCGATCTACGACAACGTGGTCGCCGGCCTCAAGCTCAAGGGCCGGGTGAGCCGGTCGGTCGCGGACGAGATCGTGGAGCGGTCGCTGCGCGGGGCGAACCTGTGGGGGGAGGTCAAGGACCGGCTGGACAAGCCCGGCGCCGGGCTGTCCGGCGGGCAGCAGCAGCGGCTGTGCATCGCCCGCGCGATCGCCGTCGAACCGCAGGTGCTGCTGATGGACGAGCCGTGCTCGGCGCTGGACCCGATCTCGACCCTGGCCATCGAGGACCTGATCGAGGAGCTGAAGTCCGAGTACACGATCGTCATCGTCACCCACAACATGCAGCAGGCGGCCCGGGTCTCGGACCGGACCGGCTTCTTCAACCTGGCCGCCACCGGCAAGCCGGGCCGGCTGATCGAGATGGACGACACCGACACGATCTTCTCCAACCCTCACGAGAAGGCCACCGAGGACTACATCGCCGGTCGCTTCGGCTGACCGCCGGGTCTTGCCGGTCGGCTCGGTTCAGGCCGGCAGCAGCAGCAGGTAGGTGACGGCGGCAGCGAGTGCCCCGGTGGCCGGGAAGGTGAGCAGCCAGACGCCGACCACCTGCCTGATCACCCGCCAGCGGGGTGCCTTCGGGCCGCGGGCCGCGACCCCGGCGCCGATCACCGAACCGACCACGGTGTGGGTGCTGGAGACCGGCAGCCGGACGGCGGTGGCGGTCAAGTAGAGCAACCCGGCCGCCACCGCCTGGCCACCGAAACCGGTCACCGGCTCCATCGGCACCAGGCGCCGTCCGATGGTGCGGATCAGGCGCCAGCCACCCTGCGCGGTGCCCAGGCCCAGGGCCAGCGCGGCCGCGACCCGCAGGTCCCAGGGCGCCTGCCCGGGCAGCCGGCTGGCCGGCCCGGCCAGCACCTGGGCGGTGAGCATCACCCCGATGGTCCGAGGCCCGTCCTGCAGACCGTGACCCAGCGCCATCGCGGCCGTGCTCACCGACTGGGCGACCCGCAGCCGGGCGCCGGCCCGGCCGTACGCCGCCTCGGCGAACAGCCGCTGCAGGAGCCGGACCACCCCCACCGACAGGGCCAGGCCCAGCAGCGGGGAGAGCACCAACGGCACCAGCACCAGGAGCAGCACCGGGGCAACGGCGACCCCGGCACCGGCCACCAGACCGGCGCCGACCACGCCCCCGGCCAGCGCGTGGGTGGAGGAGGACGGCAGCCCGGCCCGCCAGGTCAGCGCGTTCCAGGCCACGGCCGCGACCAGCGCGCCGGTCAGGGCCAGCAGGGCCGCCGCCGGACGCAGCGCGGAGGGGTCGAGGTAGCCGGCGGCGAAGATCCGGGTGAACACGCCCTGGCCGAGCAGCGCACCCACCACGTTCAGCACCGCGGCGAGGGCCAGGGCCGGGCCGGGGTTCAACGCCCGGGTGGCCAGGCTGGGCGCCACCGCGTTGGAGGCGTCCCGCGCCCCGTTGGTCCAGGCGAAGACCAGGCACAGCCCGAGCACGACCCACAGCAGGGTCTGGGTCACCGGGCGCTCATCCCTCCTTGACGACGATCCGCTCCAGGATCTGGGCGACGTCCTCGAAGGCCTGGACGGTCTGCTCCAGCCCGTTGGCCACGGTGACCAGCCGGGTCAGGCTGATCACGTCGGTCCCGGACCCGCACAGGTCGGCGATCAGCCTGCGGTGCACGGCCCCGGCCTGCTTGCGCAGTCGGGTGATCTCCACCCAGGAGTCGGACATGGCGGGCAGCTGGGTCAGCTGCGGCACGGCGGTCCGGGCGGCGTCGGCGACCCGGGTGATCGAGTGCACCTGCTCGGTGACCCCGCTCGGCAGCGGACCCATCCGGAACAGGGTCAGCTGGTCGGCCACCGCGTCGATCCGGCGGGCGCACAGCCGCAGGCCCCAGGCCAGCTGGTAGACATCCACCCGGTCCACCGGGGTGACGAAGGCGGCGGCCAGGGCGCTGAGGATGCTGTGCACGCCGGCCTCGGTACTGTGGTCGAGGTCGCGCACCCGCCCGGCCAGCCGTTGCCGCTCCGTCTCCTCGGCGCCCAGCATCTCCGACAGTAGCCCGGCCTGGTCGACCAGGGTGGCCGCCACAGCGGCGAACAGCTCGCCGAACTGGGTGTCCCGGAAGGTCAGCGGAAGTCGCACCGGGGAACTCCTGGGGTCGCCACGGCGGCGATGCTACGACACCCGGGTGAACGGGCTGGCGGCCCCGGCCGGTGCGGGGGCCGGCGGCGGCACGGGCAGCGAGGGCAACGGCTCGGATGGGGTGGGCACCGGAGAGGGGGTCAGGTCCGGCACCTGCTCGGAGCGGATCACATGCCGTTGCAAGGACACCGAGGCCAGCCCGTAGCCGCCGACGGTGACGTCGTCGTAGGCCAGCAGCCGGCCCCGGTCGGGTCCGGCCTTGGCGAAGTAGAGCAGGGAGGCCGACATCGGCAGCGGCTCGCCCTGGCCTAGCCGCTGCAGGCCGGCGGCGGTCAGCCCGGCCCCGCCGGTCGAGCCCTCGACCATCACCCGGGTGCCGTTCACCGGGTCGCGCACCGACCGGCGGTGGGTGTGCCCGGCCAGCACCAGCGGCACCCGGCCCAGCAGGGGCTCCAGCTCATAGGGCTCATGCACCAGGGCGACCTGGACCGGTGCGGCGGCGTGGCCGGTGTCGTAGCCGCGGACCGCCTCGGCCAGCCGCAGGTTCGCCGCACCCTGCGGGTCGTCCCCGGCGTTGTCCTCCCCGACCACGGTGGTGTCCGCGCCCGGCGCGTCGCCGGCCACCGACGCCTGCGGCGGCAGCGGGCTGGGCGGGGCGGCCCCGGCGCCGGCCGACGCGGAGGGCTGGGCCGCCTCGATCGGGTTGTCCGGGGTGAACACCGGGTCACCGATCCCGGCCAGCGTGAGGCCGGCCACGGTCTTCACCTGGCCGTCCAGGACGACGGCGTTGCGGTTGCGGGCCACCGCGGCCTGGGTGCGCAGGGAGTCGTGGTTGCCCCGGACGTAGACGTAGGGCACCCCGACCCGGCCGATCCGGGCCACGGTGCCCGCCTCGACGTCCGTGCCCCACGTGGTGATGTCACCGGTGTCGACCACCAGGTCCACCCGGAACTGCTTGACCAGCCGGTCGATGAGGTCGAAGGCGAGCGG
Organism: uncultured Actinomycetota bacterium; assembly: GCA_963821825.1. Lineage (GTDB taxonomy): Bacteria > Actinomycetota > Actinomycetes > Actinomycetales > Kineosporiaceae > CAWGFD01. The sequence continues at coordinate 1,562,465 of CAWGFD010000002.1, read as the reverse complement.
GTTGAGGTGGATGTCGGAGACGTGCAGCACCACCGTCACGTCGTCGGCGGGGCCGACCTGGCCCAGGCTGAGGGAGTCGGTGGCCGCGTAGAGCGTGGTCACCCCGGAGACCAGGTCGGCCAGTCCGCTGCGGTAGGACTGCAGCCGGGCGGCGATGCTGCGCGCGTTGCCGGTCAGGTACGGCGCGCGGGACAGCAGCCCGGAGAACTGCGGCTGGGCGAACCGGTCGGCGTCGAAGGTGCCCACCGCCAGCCCCGAGGTCGCGGCGAGCACCCCGAGGACCAGGGCGACCACCGACGCGGCGCGCCGGAACGAGCGCCGGTAGACGGCCAGGGCGAGCGCCGCCGCCCCGGCCAGCGCCCCGCCCAGGGTGGCCGCGGCGGCCCGCAGCGCCGCGGCCCGCAGCTCGGCCGGCGCCTGGGCCTCCAGCTGGGCCAGTGCGTCCGGCGCCTCGATCATCGCCCGGGCCGAGGCCAGGTCGACCTGGGTGATCCGAACGTTGACCGCCAGCGGCGCGGCGAAGGCCCGGAACCGGACCTCGCCGGCGGGCGGCAGCAGCACCGACACCCCGGGGTGCAGGCTGGGCACGATCGTCACCTCAGTGGTCAGCGGCCCGACCTGAGCAGTCGTCGGCGGCACCAGCCGGGCGCCCAGGTACCCCCCGACCAGCGCGACGACGACCAGGCCGAGCACCGGCAGCACCCGGCGGGCGAGGCGGAGCAGGACCGGTCCCATGCCAGGAGCAACGGCATCGGAGGGGGTCCGGCTGAAGCCCACCAGGCCGATTGTCCGGATCTCGCCGAACGAGCGACGACCCGGGGGCTCGGCGCCGTTCCGGAGCCCGTCCTCCCCATCCCCCACCCGGCCCACGTGCGAGGTGCCCGGCTCGTGCAACCATAGGGAGCGGGGAGCGGGCTTCGGTCCGCTCGGTGACACCTTCGGGTCTCACCAGGTGCCGGGCCGCGGTAGCCCCGGGTCCCATCTGAAGCCGCCACGAGCGGCCGTTGCGCCGAGAGGCGCTCCCGGTCCGGTACCTCCCCACCCCACTCCCCCGCGGCCTGGCCCCGGGATGCCCATCGGCAGGGCTCAGCTCAGCTCACCCAGCCGCCAGGCGCCGGCGGCGCGGTCCAGGTCATGGGCGGTGCGCTGCAGGTTCGCGGCCCGGCGGACGACCAGCGCCAGCGGGTCCGGGTCCGGGTCGGGCCCACCGGCCGGCTCATCGGCCAGCACCGCGCGCCCGGTGGCCACCACCCGGCAGAAGGCGGCCGCCCGTTCCAGCGCCACCGCGAGATCCCCGGTGAAGGCGCCGGCCAGCACGGCGTCGGCCAGGGCCACCACCTCCGGGGGGCCGGGCGGCTCGGCCACCCCGGCCACCGCCTCGTCGACCGGCGCGTGCCGGCGTCCGGCGTCGAAGGCCCGGGCCATGCCCGAGGCGTCGGCCCGGATGCCCGCCCGCAGCGCGTACACCCGCCACAGCGCTCCGGGCAGGGTGTCGCCCGCGCACTCGGCCCACAGGTCGGCCACCTCGTCCAGACCGTGCTGGTCGGTCAGGGCCACCAGCCGTGCCGTGGCCTGCTCGTCGGCGCCGCCGCGGCCGAACCGGAGCAGCGCCTGGGCGGTCAGGTGGGCCGCCTCCATCCGCAGCGCCGGGTCGGTGCCGCCGACGAAGGCGTCGATCACCACCGGGCCGAACAGCGCCGGACGGCGCGGACGCCCGCGGCCGGACGGGCCGCCGGCAGAGCTCTGGTCACCTCGATCCACCACGCCGCCATCGTGTCATCGCCCCCAAGATCGCGCCGATTCGCACGGATCCGATCCTCGCGCGTCGGATTGGTGCGAATCCGCGCGATCATGAACCGGGGTCGGCGGGTGGGGCGGGGTCGGCGGGTGGGGCGGGGTCAGCGGGCGAGCCGGGCCAGGGCCTGCGGCGTCAGCTCGCCCTCGCCCAGCCAGGGACCGACCTGGCGGCGGTGACCCTGCGGCAGGCTCGCCGCCCAGCGCGCGGCCAGCTCGGCGTGGCCGGCGGCGCTGAGCTCACCCAGCAGCCGGAACCGGTTCAGCCCGCCGTCCGGGAACGCCTCCAGCCGCACGTGGGTCACCTCCGCGGGCTGGCCGCCGTCGCCCAGGCCGGGCGCGGTGTCCCGCACCCGGTAGCGGTGCAGGGTGTCCGGCAGCACCCGGACCCGCGGCACCAGCTCGGTCCAGGCCCCTTCGTCGGCCAGGTCGCCGGCCCGGGCGTCGATCCCGCTGACCCGCACCGCCCCGGGCGCGTTGCCGGTGAACAGGCTGCTGTCCACCTCAACCAGCCGCGGCACGGTCGGGCCGGACAGCTGGACCACGAACCACTCGTGCCCGGGACCGCGCCGCCGAGCCGTCTCCCAGCCGCCGGCGATCGTGGTGGCCACGCCCGGCCGCAGCAGGTTGGCCGCCGAGGAGTAGAAGCTGTTGCTGGAGGCCAGCAACAGGGCACCGTTCGCCAGCGCGGCCACGTCCACCGTGCCGGTCATCAGCCGCGGGTCGGGCACCACGTGGCCGAGCACCCGCAGCCGGGCCACGCCACCGTCGGGGTGGATCGTGAGCCGGACGTGCGTCCACCGGCGGTCGTCGGCCACCTCGGCCTGCGTGGCGGCGTCCGGCGCCAGGTCGAACCGGGGCGCGATCGTCGTCCAGGTCGCGGCCCTCAGCTCGGCGGCCGACGGGTGGCCCTCGGTGGCCAGCGCCTCGATCGAGGCCTGCGGGGGGTAGTTGCCCACGAAGTGGGCGGTGTCGACCACCACCGACCGGACCACTCCCCCGGCACCGAGCCGGAGCACCGCGTGGTCGGGCTGCTCGACCTGGCCGGGCTCGCCCCGGCCGACCTTGCGCCGGGTCTCCCAGCCGTCGTAGGCCTTGCCGTCCGCGGTGTAGACGTCGGGGTCCCAGCGGGAGGGGCCGGGCTCGATCAGGTTGCGCCGGTCGGCGAACAGCTCGTCGGTGGCGTACAGCACGCTGCCGCCCAGCGCCCGCGAGGCCAGGTCCACCAGCGGCGGGTCGGTGCGCGGGTCGAGGGTGGGGGCGGGCGCGCCGTCCGGATCGTTCATGCCTGTCCTCTCCTCAGCAGCTGCCCGGTCGGACGGCCGGTCGGGGCCAGCGCCGCCGGCAGCGGCTCGTCGTCCTCGGCATGCACACAGACCCCGCGCAGCCAGGTGCTGCGCACCACCCCGGTCAGCGGCAGCTCGGCGTAGGGGGTGAGCGGGTGCCGGTGCCGCAGCCGGCGGGGGTCGACCACCCGGGCCTGGTCCGGGGCCAGCACGACCAGGTCGGCGTCGTGGCCCAGCGCGATCGAGCCCTTGCCGGTCAGGCCGGCCACCGCCGCGGGCCCGGCGGCCATCCAGCGCACCACCTCGGCCAGGGTGAACCCCCGGGCCCGGGCCTGGGTCCAGACCGCGGACAACCCCAGCTGCAGCGAGGAGACCCCGCCCCAGGCGTGGCCGAAGTCGCCGACGTCGAGCCGCTTCAGCTCGGGGGTGCAGGGCGAGTGGTCGGTGACCACGCAGTCGATGGTCCCCTCCGCCAGGCCCGCCCAGAGTCGCTCACGGTTGGCGGCGTCCCGGATCGGCGGGCAGCACTTGTACTGGGTGGCGCCGTCCGGCACCGCCTCGGCGGCGAAACCCAGGTAGTGCGGGCAGGTCTCGGCGGTGACCCGCACGCCCTCCCGACGGGCGGCGGCCAGCATCGGCAGGGCGGCGGCGGAGGACAGGTGGAGCACGTGCACGCGCGCGCCGGTCGAGCGGGCCGCCGCCAGCACCCGCCCGACGGCCACGTCCTCGGCGCCCGGCGGCCGGGAGCTGAGGAAGTCGGCGTACCGCCGGCCGTGCGCGGGCGGCGCGCCCTCGATGGTCTCGGCGTCCTCGGCGTGCACCACCAGCAGGGACCCGAGCCCGCCGATCACCGCCGTCGCCTGGTCCAGCTGCTGCGGCGAGAGGTGCCCGAACTCCTCGACCCCGGAGGGCAGCAGGAAGCACTTGAACCCGAAGACGCCGGCCTCGTGCAGCGCCCGCAGCTCCGCCGGGTGCTCGGGGTCCAGGTTGTCCGGGACCACCCCGCCCCAGAAGCCGACGTCGACGTGCGTCTGGCCGGCCGCGACCTGCTGCTTGACCCGCAGGGCGGCCAGGCTGGTGGTCGGCGGCACACAGTTCAGCGGCATGTCGATGATGGTCGTCACCCCGCCGGCGGCGGCGGCCCGGGTGGCCGAGGCGAACCCCTCCCACTGGGTGCGCCCGGGCTCGTTGACGTGCACGTGGGAGTCGACCAGGCCGGGCAGCAGGGCGTGCTCGTCGGGCACCTCGATGGTGTGCCGCGCGGGCAGGTCGGCCGTCAGCGGCTCGATAGCCGCGATGACGCCGTCCCGGACCCCGACCGCCAGCGGCCGCTCGCCGTCATCGGTGAGCACCCGGTGGGCTCGCAGGACCAGGTCCAGCTGGCCGGCGGCGGTGCGGGCGCCGGTCATGCCTGCCTGCGCCTGAGCCGCTCCAGGGCCACCGCGCTCGCCCCGGTGACCGCCAGGACCTCCTCGGCGTCCACGGCGCCGCAGTCCAGGCCCCGCAGCGCGGCCAGCGCCAGGGCCTGCGCGGTGGCCGGCTCGTCGAGCACGCCACCGGCGCTGCGCGAGAGGTAGGCGCGCAGCCGGTCGCCGGAGGCGGCCAGCTCCCGGCGCCAGAACCCGAAGGTGACGGCGTAACGGGTGAGCAGCTGCCCCGGGTGCAGGTCCCAGCCCTGGTAGAGACCGCGGGTGAGGGCGCGGTGCACCAGCCGGGCATGGACGGCGAGCGCGGCGTCCACCTCGGCGGGCGCCCCGACCGGCAGCACGTTGCTGGAGCCGTCGCTGACCCGCACCCCGGTGCCGGCGGCGGCGAGCTGCATCACGTCCTTGGCCGCGTCGGCCAGCGGATGGTCCCCGGCCTGCTGGCCGGCGCTGACCCCCAGCGCCGCGCTGAAGTCGTAGGTGCCGTAGTGCAGCCCCTCGCACCGGCGGCCGGCGGCGTGCAGCATCCGGCTCACCCCGGTGAGGCCCTGCGGGGTGAGCACCGCCGAGGGCACCTCGACCTGCAGCTCCAGCCGCAGGGTGTGCGCCGGCAGGCCGAGCGCGTCCTCGAGCCGGTCCAGCACGCCGCAGACCACCTGCACCTGGGCCACCGAGGTGGCCTTGGCGAGGGTGACGACCGGACGGGCGGGCAGGCCGCCGGCCTGGGCCGCGGCGGCGAAGGTGAGCGCCAGGGTGCGCAGGCTGCGGCGCCGGGTGGCCGGCTCCAGGGCCTTCGGGCGGATCCCGGCCAGCAGCGGGGCGCCGCCGGGCTCGGCCCCGGCGGCGGCCAGCACCTGCCCGGCCGAGCGGGCGGCCTCGTCCTCCTCCGCCTCGCTGCGCGGGCCGTACCCGTCCTCCAGGTCCACCCGCAGGTCCTGCACCGGCCGGGTGGCCAGGGTGCGGCGCACCCGGGGCAGCACCTGCTCGGCCAGCGACCGGTCCAACCCGGCCGCCCGGGCCAGCCGGCCGTCCGGGCCGTCCATCCCGGGCGCGTCCAGCAGCTGCAGCGCCCGCCGGCCCCACTCCTGCCACACCCCGGGCGCGGCCTGGTCGGCCGGGACGTAGACGGTGTGCACCGGCTGCACGGTGGCCGGCTCACCGGGGTAGGCGAGCGCCCGGGCGCGGTCGTCCTCGGCCAGCGCCGCGTCGACCGCCTCCGGGTCGGTGGCGGCCAGCAGGCCGGTCTCGGTGGCCGTCTGCGGCGTCCGGACCTCGACGGGGACCACCGTCCTCTCCTGCCCGCGGCCCGGACCCGGGCCGCGCCTGAGCCGGACCCTATCCGGTCCCCGAGCGGGGCCGACGGCTGCCGGGCACGCCCGGGCAGGGGCTATATTCCTGCGCTACCGAACCGACATGTGGCCGTTGCGTCCGTGAAACAGTCGGTTCCTAACGTGCGGGCAGCCGTCGCGTCCGCAGCGCCGCAGGGCGCCGGCGGTGCGGGTCGGCGACGGCCGTGTCCGGAGGGCGACGACAGGCAGGAGCCGATCGCATGCTGCTGACCCCGCACGAGCAGGAGCGCCTGATGGTCTCCTACGCCGCGGACCTGGCCTGGCGGCGCCGCCAGCGCGGTCTGCGGCTGAACCACCCGGAGGCCACCGCGGTGCTGGTGTCCTTCCTGCTCGAGGGCGCGCGGGACGGTCGGAGCGTGAGCGACCTGATGCAGGCCGGGCGCGAGGTGCTCTCCCGGGAGGACGTGATGGAGGGCGTGCCCCAGCTGCTGCCCGAGGTGCAGGTCGAGGCCACCTTCCCGGACGGGACCAAGCTGGTCACCGTCCACGACCCCATCCCGTGATCGTGCGTTGCGTGGCGACCACGCCCGGCCACCCGCCGCGGCGGACTCGCCTGCAGCCAGGAGGTGCCCGGTGAGCCGGCCGTCCGTCGTCCCCGGCAAGGTCGTTCCCGGCGAAGTCATCCCCGCCGAGGGGGAGATCGAGATCAACGAGGGCGCCCCGCGGCGGCGGCTGCACGTGGTCAACACCGGTGACCGCCCCGTGCAGGTCGGGTCGCACTTCCACTTCGCCCAGTGCAACCCGGCCCTGGACTTCGATCGGGACGCCGCCCGCGGCTGGCGGCTGGACATCCCGGCCGGTACCGCCGTCCGGTTCGAACCCGGCCTGGAACGCGACGTGGACCTGGTGCCGCTGGCCGGCACCCGGGTCGTGCCCGGGCTCAGCCTGCCCACCAGCGACGAGAGGATCCCCTCGTGAGGCTCAGCCGCGCCCGGTACGCCGCCCTGTACGGGCCGACCACCGGCGACCGGGTCCGGCTGGCCGACACCGACCTGGTCATCGAGGTCACGCAGGACCTCTGCGGCGGCCCCGGCCGGGCCGGGGAGGAGGCGGTGTTCGGCGGCGGCAAGGTGCTGCGCGAGTCGATGGGCCAGGGCCGGGCGACCCGGGCCGAGGGCGCGCCAGACCTGGTCGTCACCGGCGCGGTGGTGCTGGACCACTGGGGTGTGGTGAAGGCCGACGTGGGCGTGCGGGACGGGCGGATCGTGGCGCTCGGCAAGGCCGGCAACCCCGAGACCATGGACGGCGTGCACCACGACCTGGTGGTCGGCCCGAGCACCGAGGTGCTGGCCGGCAACGGCAAGATCCTCACCGCCGGCGCCATCGACTGTCACGTGCACCTGATCTGCCCGCAGATCGTGGACGAGGCCCTGGGCGCCGGGATCACCACCCTGATCGGCGGCGGCACCGGCCCGGCCGAGGGCACCAAGGCGACCACGGTGACCCCTGGCGCCTGGTACCTGGCCCGGATGCTGGAGGCGATGGACCACCTGCCGGTCAACGTCGCCCTGCTCGGCAAGGGCAACACGGTCTCCACCGAGGCGATGTGGGAGCAGCTGCGCGGCGGTGCCTCCGGTTTCAAGCTGCACGAGGACTGGGGCACCACCCCGGCCGCGATCGACGCCTGCCTGCGGGTCTGCGAGGAGTCGGGCGTGCAGGCCGCGATCCACACCGACACCCTCAACGAGGCCGGCTACGTGGAGTCGACGCTGGCCGCGATCGCCGGCCGCGGCATCCACGCCTACCACACCGAGGGCGCCGGCGGTGGGCACGCGCCGGACATCATCACCGTCGCCGGTCAGCCGTACGTGCTGCCCAGCTCGACCAACCCGACCCGGCCGCACACCGTGAACACCCTGGCCGAGCACCTGGACATGCTGATGGTCTGCCACCACCTCTCGCCCTCCATCCCCGAGGACCTCGCCTTCGCCGAGAGCCGGATCCGGCCGACCACGATCGCGGCCGAGGACCTGCTGCACGACCTGGGCGCGATCTCGATGATCGGCAGCGACTCCCAGGCGATGGGCCGGGTCGGGGAGGTGGTGCTGCGAACCTGGCAGACCGCGCACGTGATGAAGCGACGACGCGGGTTCCTGCCCGGCGACCACGGCAACGACAACCTGCGCGCCCGCAGGTACGTGGCCAAGTACACGATCTGCCCGGCGGTGGCGCACGGCCTGGAGGCCGAGGTCGGGTCGGTGGAACCGGGCAAGCTGGCCGACCTGGTGCTGTGGGACCCGGCCTTCTTCGGCGTCCGGCCGGCCACCGTGGTCAAGGGCGGCATGATCGCCTGGGCCCAGATGGGCGACGCCAACGCCTCCATCCCCACCCCGCAGCCGGTGCTGCCACGGCCGATGTTCGGCGCCGCGCCGCGGGCCGCGGCGTCCACCTCGGTGCACTTCGTGGCCCCCGCCGCGATCGAGGACGGGCTGGCCGACCGGCTCGGCCTGGACCGCCGGCTGGTGCCGGTGGCCGACGTCCGGCGCCGGACCAAGACCGACCTGCCGCAGAACGACGCGCTGCCCGAGATCCGGGTCGACCCGGACAGCTTCACCGTCACCATCGACGGCGAGGTGTGGGACGAGGCGCCGGCCGCCGAGCTGCCCATGGCCCAGCGCTACTTCCTGTTCTGAGGGGACGGCGTGCAGCTGACCGGGATGGCGCTCGTCCTCACCCTGGCCGACCAGCGGCTGCCCTCTGGTGGTCACGTGCACTCGGGGGGCGTGGAGCAGGCCGTCGCCGACGGCGTGCTGCACGACCTCGCCTCGCTCTCGGCCCTGCTCAGCAGACGGCTGGCCGGCCCGGGCCTGGTCGGCGCGGCGCTGTCCGCGGCCGCTGCCTCGGCCGGCACGGCGGACCAGCTGGCCGTGCTGGACGCCGAGACGGACGCCCGCTCACCCTCGCCCGCCCAGCGCGAGGCCTCCCGGTCGATGGGACGCGGGCTGCTGCGGACCGCCCGCGCGACCTGGCCGGCGCCCGGGCCCGGGCTTGCGTGGACCGCGCTGGGCGCCCGGCCGCACCACCCGGTCGTGCTGGGCTGCACCTGCCGGGCCGCGGGTCTGGACGGCGCGGCCGCCGCCCTGGTCGCCGCGTACCTGAGCGTCACCGGCCCGGCGACGGCGGCCCAGCGGTTGCTCGGCCTGGACCCGATCCAGGTCAGCGGCGTCACCATCCGGCTCGGCCCGCAGATCGAGCTGGTCGCCGCCCGGGCGGCGCAGAGCGCGGCCGAGGACGACCCGGCCGACCTGCCCGACGAGGGCGACGTCCTGCTCGACGTCCTGACCGAGCGCCACCACCGCCGAGCGGACACCCTGTTCGCGTCCTAGGTCCACCCCACGACCTCCCCCCGTTCCCGACCGTCACCGACCACGAGGAGCCACCGATGGGCGCCGACCACAGCCATGACCCGCACCAGCACCTGAGCACCCAGCGCACCGGCCGCGCCGGGCCGCTGCGGGTCGGGATCGGCGGTCCGGTCGGGTCGGGCAAGACGGCGCTGGTCGCCGCCCTCTGCCGGACCCTGTCCGGGTCGTTGCAGCTCGGGGTGGTGACCAACGACATCTACACCACCGAGGACGCGGACTTCCTGCGCCGCAACGCCGTGCTGCCCGACGAGCGGATCGTCGCGGTGCAGACCGGCTGCTGCCCGCACACCGCGATCCGGGACGACATCACCGCCAACCTGGACGCCATCGAGGACCTGGTCGACCGGCTGCCGCCGCTGGACCTGGTGCTGGTGGAGTCCGGCGGGGACAACCTGACCGCCTCCTTCAGCCGGGGGCTGGTCGACCGTCAGATCTTCGTGGTGGACGTCGCCGGCGGTGACAAGGTGCCACGCAAGGGCGGTCCCGGGGTGACCACCGCCGACCTGCTGGTGATCAACAAGACCGACCTGGCCGACCTGGTCGGGGCCGACCTGCAGGTGATGACCTCCGATGCCGACCGGGTGCGCTCGGGGGCACCGGTGCTGGCCATCTCGCTGCGCGAGGACCCCAGCGCGGCGCAGGTGGCCGCGTGGGTGGTGGCCGCCCTGGAGTCCACCGCGGCCGGCACGCCGGTGGCCGGCACCTGACGTGGACAGCCTGCTCGAGGTGGTGGCCATCGCCTCAGGGGACCGGCGGCCTTGCGTGCTGCACTCGGTACGCAGTACCGGGCACCACCTCGCCGCCCGCAGCACCGGCCCGGGCGTCCTGCACCTGGTCGGTACCGCGGCCGGGCCGATGGACGGCGACCGGGTGACCATCCGGCTGAGCGTCGGGCCGGGAGCCCGGCTGCGGGTGCGCAGCGCGGCGGCGACGATCGCGCTGCCCGCCTGGCGCCGGGCCGAGGCCGGCCCCTCCCGGCTGCGGGTGGAGATCGACGTCGCCGACGGCGCCGAGCTGGACCTGGCCCCCGAACCCGTCGTGGTGGCGGCCTCGGCCACCCTGCACACCACGACCACCGTCCGGGCGCAGGGATCGGCCAGGGTCCGGGTCCTGGAGGAGGTCCGGCTCGGCCGGCACGGCGAACGGCCCGGCACCTGGCGGGGCCGCACCCGGGTGCTGCGGGACGGCGTCCCGGTGCTGTCCCACACGCTGACCTCTCAGCTGCTCGCGGTCGACGGCCTACGTGCGGTGAGCTCGCTGCTGGAGCTTCCCGACGAGGACGGCGACGGCCGGCCGGAGCCCCGCCTGCACCCCGGCGTCCAGCAGGTGGTGTGTCGGCTGCCCGGCGGAGGTCTGCTGAGCACGGCGCTGACCAGTCCGGTCGACGGGCAGGTGAAAAGCTGTACGCGGTGTCCCTGCACGGCGCGACGGACGTGACGGGGGGTGCCGGCGCTGGCCGGCCACCTGGACGGCGTGCGGACCGCCGGTAAGCGCCTGCTGCTGGACCTGGCCGACCTCGGGATCCCGCTGGCCAACGTCGAGGGCATCACCTTCGGCCCGACCCTGCGCGACGGCCGCCGGACCGTCGTCCTGGTCAGCGACAACAACGTCGCCGCCGGCCAGTTCACCCAGCTGCTGGCCTTCGCCGTCGACCGCGAGGCGCTGGCACACTGACCGTGATGTCCGGCGTCCCGCGTCCGCGGCCACCTGCCCGCCCGGCGCGTCGGCGGGGAGGAGGTCGGGTGTGATCCTGCCGACGGTCGCCGACCCCCGCCTGGTGACCCTGCGCCGCGGCGGCACCCTCACCGATCGCGACCACCAGCTGCTCGCGGCCTGGGCCGCCTCGTGCGCCGAGCACGTCCTGCACCTGTTCGAGTCGGTCCGGCCCGACGACCCCCGCCCGCGCCGGTCCATCGAGCTGGTCCGGGCCTGGGTGCGCGGCGAGGTCAGCATGACCCAGGCCCGCGCCGCAGGCGGGCACGCGATGGGGGCCGCGCAGAACCTGCGCGGCGCGGCCCGGCATGCCGCCTACGCCGCCGGACAGGCGGGGGTGGTCGCCCATGTCGCCGCCCACGACCTGGGCGCCGCCGCCTATGCGATCAAGGCCGCGCGGGCAGCCGCGCCGGTCGAGCAGGCCGACGCCGCGGCCCGTCTGGAGCGCCGATGGCAGCGCGAGCAGCTCCCCCCAGCCGTCCGCGAGCTCGTCCTGGACGACCAGCGGGCACGCAACCACCTCTGCTGGTCGGTGTTCGACGGCTGAGCCGCAGCCCGGCCCGCCTCCGACTCAGCTGACCACGTCCTTGCGCAGGAAGTGCCACCAGGCGAAGGCGAGCAGCACCGCGCCGTACCCCAGCGACAGGGCCACCCCCCTCTGCATGGCGTCCCAGCTGACCTGCTGGGTGAGCAGGTCGGTGAAGGCGTAGTTGTCGTGCGTGGGCAGGTACAGCCGCCAGTCGCCCAGCGCGGTGACGGCGTCCAGGATGTTCAGCACGATGACCAGCAGCACCGCCCCGCCCACCGCGCCCAGCGGGGCGTCGGTGCACACCCCGATCAGGAAGGCCAGAGCGATCACGAACAGCAGGGTCAGGCCCAGGTAGGCGACGGCCCCGGCGATCCGCAGCAGGCTCTCCCCCACCCCCAGTGAGGCGCCCAACGGGATCCGCAGGCCCTGCCAGCCGAAGGCGACACCACCGGACAGGTAGGCCACCACGGGCAGCAGGATCAGGCTGAACCAGCTGAAGCCGACGGCCACCACGAGCTTGCGCCACAGCATCAGCCCCCGCGGCACGGGCGCGGCCAGCAGGTAGCGCAACGAGGACCAGCTGGCCTCCCGGGCGACGGTGTCGCCGGCGAACAGGGCGCCCACCACCACGAACAGGAACCCGGCCGAGACGAACAGGGTGAAGACGGTGAAGTTGGCCGCGCCCGAGGTGGCCAGGTCGGCCAGGTCGGGGGCGCCGCGCGGGTTGCCGCTGCTGCCGGAGCCGAGCTTGAAGGCGGCGATCAGCAGGAACGGCAGCACGACCAGGAAGCCGAGGGTGGCTTGGGTGCGGCGCCGGGTCAGCTGGCGCCGCAGCTCGACGCCCAGCCCGAGCGTGGCGCGCGGGGAGTAGCCCTCGGCGGCGCCGCTGCGCTCGGTGAGCGCCGGCGGCGGGCCGATCGAGTCCAGCCCGCTGTGGATGCCCTGACGTGGCACGGTCACTGCCTCCCGACGAGCTCGAGGAACGCATCTTCCAGGCCGTGCTGCGGCGCGACCCGCGAGACGGCGACGTCGGCCCGGACCAGGGCGGCGACCAGCGCGGCTCGGGCCTCGGCGTCGGCCCGGGCGAGCAGGACGCCGTCCTCGGTCCTGACCTGGTCGACCCCGGGCACCCCGGCGGCGACCCGCTCGGCCAGGACCGGGTCGGACACGTCCAGGCTGACCGATCCCCCGGTGGCGACCAGCTCGGCCACCCGGCCCTGCGCGACCAGCCGGCCCAGGTGCATGACGACCACGTGCGTGCAGGTCTGCTCCACCTCGGCGAGCATGTGGCTGGAGACCACGACGGTCCGCCCGGTCGCGGCGTAGCTGCGCAGCACCTCGCGCATCTCCCGGATCTGCGGGGGGTCGAGCCCGTTGGTGGGTTCGTCCAGCACCAGCAGCTCGGGCATGCCCAGCATCGCCTGAGCGATGGCCAGCCGCTGGCGCATGCCCTGGCTGTAGGTGCGCACGGCCCGCTCGGCGTCCTCGCCCAGCCCAGCGATGTCCAGCACGACGTCCAGCCGGGCCTGCTCGGCCGGGCGGCCGGTGGCGCGCCACCACAGACGCAGGTTGTCCCGGCCGGACACGTGCGGCAGGAAGCCGGGGCCCTCCACGAAGGACCCGACCCGGGAGAGCACCGGGGCGCCCGGCACCACCTGGTGACCGAACACCCGCACGGCGCCCTCCGAGGGACGGATCAGGCCCATCAGCACCCGCAACGCGGTGGTCTTGCCCGCTCCGTTGGGGCCCAGCAGCCCCAGCACCCAGCCGCGCTCGACCCGGAAGCTGAGGTCCTCCACCGCGCGGTAGCCGTTGCGGTAGCTCTTGGCCAGCCCCTCGATGGCCAGCGGCACCTCGGCCAGGGCCGGCTCGAAGGGTGCGCTGCGCCGCCGGGCGGCCACCGCGACCCCGACCCCGCCCAGGACGCCGAGCACGCCGAGCGCCACCGACCACCACAGCGGACCGTTCACCGGCCCGCCGGAGACCGCGGCCGAGCTGGAGGTGGGCACCAGCAACGCCGGGCCGGCGCCCGCGGTGGCCAGCGCCACGGTGGCCGGGGTGGGACTGGCGCTGGCCTCGTAGCCGGTGGCCGCCACCGAGACGACGAGCTGCAGCCGGTGCCCGGCCGGGACCTGGCGGACGACGGCAGGCAACCGGACCGTCACCGTCTGCGCCCGTCCGGGGGTCAGACCGGTCAACGAGAAGGGCGCCACCAGCCCGTTCGGGATGCTGGCCTGCCCGGTCGGGTCGACGTCGGCCACCTGGGCGTACAGCGCCAGCTCCGCTGAGCGGGGGGTGAGGGTCAGGGTGACCTGCGGCGCCCCCGTCCAGGCCAGGTCCTGACCGAGCGGAGCGGTGCCGAACCGGGCGTCCTGGCCGGCGGAGACCGGTTGGGCGGAGCCGGTCAGCGGCAGGGAGCGGCTGGTCAGCGGGGCGCCAGCGATCCCCGGGATGGCGTCCAGGCTGCGGACCTGGACGCCGGCGGACCCGGGCACGGCGACCTGGAAGGCCGGGGTGGCGGCCGGGCGCCGGCTGCCCCCACCACCGAGGTAGCGACCGAACCAGTCCAGGGTCGCCGCCTGCACCTGGTCCAGCCCGGTCCCGAGGGCGTCGTGGCCGCCGGTGTACCAGAACTCGTGGACGGTCGTCCCGGTGGCGGCGATGCCGGCGGCGTTGGCGTCAGCCTCGGACAACGGGAACAGGGAGTCCGCCTCCCCCTGCACCAGCAGGGTGGGCGCCCGCACCCGGGAGAGCACGGTGGCCGGGCTGGACTGCTTGAGCAGCTGCAGCAGGTGCGACGACGGTTCACCGGTCGCGGCCAGGTGGGCGATCTCCTGGCACAGGTCGGCCGCGAACCGTCCGCACCCGCCCGAGGTCAGGCGGGCGGCCAGCGCGGCACCCCGCGCGCCGCCCAGGGCCGGGCCGGGCGGGGCACCCGACGTCCCGGCCGCCGTCCCGGCCGAGGCGCCGGACGGCCCGGCCGCCGAGCTGTCCACCCCGCCACCACCGAGCAGAGCCACGGCCCAGCCGCTCTTGACCACCTGGTGCCCCGAGGCCGGGGTGAAACCGGCCAGGGCGGGCAGCGCGGAGGACCGCGAGGCGGTCCGGAACTGCGGGAACAGGGCCTGCGACAGGTCGTTCCAGGTGATCGCCGGGACCACCGCGTCGACCCGGGGATCGGTGCCGGCCAGCAGCAGGGCCAGACCGCCGCCGTAGGAGGCGCCCGCCACGCCCACCCGGGGGTCCCCGGGTGAGTCCAGCTGCACCCGCGGCTGCTGCGCGAGCCAGTCGAGCAGCAAGGAGGCGTCCCGGACCTCGTAGTCCAGGCTGTCCAGGTGGATCGACCCGCCGCTGGCCCCGAAACCGCGGGCCGAGTAGGTCAGCACGGCGTACCCGCTGGCCGCCAGCACCTGGGCGAGCGGGTCGAGCTCGGCCTTGCTCCCGCCGAAACCGTGTGCCAGCAGCACCGCCGGCGCGGTGGCGCTGCCCGGCGGGAGGTAGAACGAGGCGTCCAGCCGGACCGGCGTACCGTCCGGCTCCGGCACCCCGGCGACCGTCACCTGCCGCACCTGCACCCCGGTGCCGGCCGCCGGCACCGAAGGAGCGGTCACCGACGGGGCGGTCACCGACGGGGCGGTCACCGACGGGGCGTCCACCGACGGGGCGGCCACCGAGGTCGCCGCCACCGCGCCGCCGAGCATGGCGCCGGGCCAGCCCACCAGGACGGCCACGACCAGGACGGCGGGCAACCGCCACCAAGGCCGCCGGACACCCCCCCGGGCCCGCCGGGGCCCGCCCGAGCGTCGGGCGCCGGCTGCTCGATCCTCCACCGGGTCACCGTACGTCAGCCTGCTGACAATGCCCTGGCGGAGCCGGGCCGAGCGCCGTCGACCGCGGCGTTCACGCAGATCCGGACCGGCCTCGGCTGGCGCCGACCGGGTGGGGTCCTCAGGATCGGATCATGCTCCCGACCGCTCGCCCGCCGCGTGCCGCGTCCTGCGGCCGACTCACCGGCACCGACCGGCGCCGGGCCGCCGGCGGGCGGTGAGGGCCCCCGGGGCCGGTGTGCGAGCCGCCCAGGTGGTGCGAGCGGTCCTGGCCCGGACCCGGGCCCGGCTGGCCGGCCAGGACCTGATGCTGGCCTCCGCGGGCGCCACCCTGTACGGGGCGCTGGCCGTCGTCCCGTCCCTGCTGGTCGCCATCGCCACCGCCCAGCTGGTCCTGGGCCGGTCGGGGGTGGAGAGGTTCGGCCGGGCCTGGGCGCACACCCTGCCCACCGCGATGGGCGCCGACCAGGCGGTGCGCGCCCTGCTGTCCGCCGGTCTCGGCCTCGGGGTGCCGGGCGTGGTGTTCGCCGCGGTGATGGGGTCGGCCTACGGTGACGGCCTGGCCCGGGCGCTGCGCCGGTTCGCCCCCACCGACGTGACCAAGTCCCCGGCCTGGTGGCTGCGGGCGGCCACCCTGGCCCTGCTGGGGCTGGCCCCGCTCACCCTCTCCGGGCTGATGCTCGCCTCGCCCTACCTCGGAGACCTGAACGGCCGCAACGGCTTGTTCGAGGCGCTGCGCGCGGCGTACGCCTCGCTGAACATCGTCTGGGTGCTCACCTGGGCCCCGCTGGCGTGGACCTTCCGGGTGGTCGGTCCCGGCCGCCCGTCCTGGCGCGCCGCCTTCGTCGGCGCGCTGGTCACCGGAGCGTTCGTGTCCGGGTTCCTTCAGGGGTTCGTGCTGTTCCTGGCGCTGCCGGTGGACCTCGCGCGACCCTTCGGCGGCCTCTTCGCGGTCGGCGCCGGCTCAGCCCTGCTGCTGTGGCTGTGGGTGCTGCACGTGGTGGTCTGCATGGGCTACGCGTTGACCTGGGCCGTGGAGGAGGTCTGGCAGGGCCGCACGTTCAGCCGCCAGCCCCGGCTCAGGGGATGAGGCTGCCCGGGGCCGGCTGGCCCGCGGGCGGCGCGGAGGACCCGGACGAGGGTGCCGACGGGTCGGCGGACGGGGTGGTGGAGGCGGTGGTGGACGGAGCGGGCGTCGTCGAGCCGGTCGCACCCGAGGTGGACCCGCTGCTGGAGCCGGCGCTCGACCCGGGGTCAGTGGCGGTGCTCGAGGCACCGGGGCCCGCCGAGCCGTCCGGGGTGGGCGAACCGCTGGAGGTCGGGCCGCTGACCGTGCCGGACCCGGTGGACGGTACGGACGACGCCGGCGGCTGCCTGATGGTGGAGCTGCGCCCCACCACCCGGCTCACCGTCGTGCCGCTCTGGCCGGCCCCGGACAGCGGGTGGCCCAGTACCTCCTCCAACCCGGTGATCCCGCCCACGGCGACCAGGAAACCGGCCGCCGACAACGCCAGCACCCGGCGACCGCGACCGGCCGGGCGGACCGGCCGGGTCACGACCCGGGTGCTGAGCACGTCACCGGCCTGGCGGAAGGAGTGGTTGAGCAGCGCGGCGGCCACCGTGGTGACGACCGAGCCCACCGCGGCCCCGGCCAGCGTCCCGGCCACCCCGAGCGTCGAGCCGGCCGCCGCCGCGGTGACCGAGGCCATCGCCGAGGCACCGACCTGGGTCAGGCTGAGCTCGAGGCGACGGGGAGCGGGCGGGGCGGCGGCCGGACGCAGCAGCCGGGTCCCGGCAGGCGGGGTCGGCTCGATCACGGGCAGGGGCTGGGTGGTCGGCATGGAGGTGCACGCAATCAGGTCGTCGGGCCCGGCCAGGTCGAGCCGGTGTCTCGAGGGCCCCGCGCTGCGCCACTCTCCGTATGGATCATCTCACCTGACGGCGGGCGCCCGGGGCCCTCCCGTCGTGGCCTGCGCCACGTCGCCGTCCTCTCACCTCGCCGGCCGGGGGCAGGATGGGGGCGTGGACGAGGAGCTGCTCACCCAGGACCCAGCCGTGGCCGCCGAGGCTCTGCGGCGCGGCGGTCTGGTCGGGCTGCCGACGGAGACGGTCTACGGCCTGGCCGCCGACGCAGCGTCGGCGTGGGCCGTGGCCCGGGTCTTCGCGGCCAAGGGCCGGCCCGCCGACCATCCGCTGATCGTGCACCTCACCGGCCCGGGGCAGCTGGACGAGTGGGCCCGCGAGGTGCCCGAGTACGCGCGCCGGCTGGCGCGGGCGCTGTGGCCCGGGCCGCTCACCCTGGTGCTTCCCCGGACCGGCCGGGCCGCGGACCAGGTGACCGGCGGTCAGGACACCGTCGGCCTGCGCTGCCCCGCTCACCCGCTGGCCGCCCGGGTGATCGAGCTGTTCGGCGGTGGCGTGGCGGCGCCGTCGGCGAACCGGTTCGGCCGGGTCAGCCCGACCACCGCCGGGCACGTGGTGGCCGAGCTGCGCGACCAGCTGCGCCCCGGCCTGGACGTGGTGCTGGACGGTGGCCCGTCCGGGGTGGGGGTGGAGTCGACCATCCTGGACTGCACCGGTCCGCGACCGGTCCTGCTGCGACCCGGAGCGGTCAGCCCCGAGCAGGTTGCCGAGCACGGCGGGGTCCCGCTGGGCACCCGGCCCAGCCAGGTCCGGGCGCCGGGCACGCTGGCCAGCCACTACGCGCCGCGGGCCCGGGTCGAGCTGGTGGAGGTCGAGGACCTGGCCGGCCAGGCCGCCCGACCCGGCACCGGCCTGCTCGCCCCGGCGACGGTGGCGACCCCGCCCGGCCTGGTCCGGCTGACCGCCCCACAGGACGCCGCGGACTACGCCCGGAGCCTGTACGCCGCCTTGCGGGAGGCCGACGCCCTGGGCCTGGCCCGGGTGCTGGCCGTGGCCCCGGCCGGCGGGGGCATCGCCGCGGCGGTCCGGGACCGGCTGCGGCGCGCGGCCACCCCCGCGCTCAGCGACCCGGGACCGGAAGCCGCCGCCCGGCCCGCCGCGCCAGCCCGGTGACCAGCGCCCCGGTCAGCCGGGGGGTGACCGCGCCGGTGCCCAGGCCGATCTCGACCAGGTCATCGAACACCCGCGCGTCGCGTCGGGACGCCGACACGGTGCCGGCCAGCAGCCAGTCCCGGCCGGCCAGCCGGGCACCCAGGCCGACGGTGGCCCAGTGCCGGTGCAGCCGCCGGGACAGCGTCCTGCGGTAGAGACCGCCGGCCTGGCCCGGGTGACCGGCGCGGGCGGCGTGGGCCGCGGCCCGGCCGGCGAGCACGCCGCTGAGCACGGCGTGGTAGATCCCCTCGCCGGTGATCGGGTTGACCAGGCCGAGGGCGTCCCCGGCCAGCAGCAGCGGCCCGTCCGGCTGCCGGGCCCGGCCGGTGGCCAGCGGCAGCTGCGCTCCCCGCCAGGAGCCGGCCTGCGCCCCGGCGCCGGGCAGCAGCAGCTCCAGCCGGTCGGCCAGCTCGGCACGGGTCGGGCCCGGTCGCCCGGCCGGGATCAGCTCGCCGTATCCGACGTTGGCCCGGCCGTCCCCGATCGGGAAGCTCCAGGCGTAGGCAGGCCAGTGCCGCGCGCCGGGCAGGAAGGAGATGACCTGGGCCCGCTCGCCCCCCGGCTGCACCGGCGCGTAGCCGCGCAGGGCCACCGCGACCGTCCCGCGCCGTTGGGCGCCCAGCCCGGCCGCGCGGCGGAGCACCGACGCCGCGCCGTCCGCGCCGATCACCACCCGGGCCAGTACCGGCGGCGGGTCGCGGTGATCGGCCGGCGTGCGGCGCGCCGCCGGGTCGTCGCCGGTCAGCTGCAGCAGCGGGATCCGGTCCGGGCCGCAGCGGGACAGCGCCCGGACCCGCATCCGGCGCAGCACCGCCCCGCGCTGCTGGGCGGCCCGGACCAGCCGGGCGTCCAGCTCCAGGCGGGGCACCACGTGGCCGGCCCGGACCTGGTGCTCCACCCACGGGCCCTGCGGGTAGCCCATCGCGTAGCGGTCGACGGTGGGCAGGTCGGCCAGCAGGTCGCTGCAGCCCACCTCGGCGAGCACGTCCAGGGTGTGCGGGGCGACCCCGTCCCCGCAGGTCTTGTCCCGCGGGAAGTCGCTGCGGTCCAGCATCAGCACCCGCGCGCCCGGCCAGGTGTGCAGCACGGCGAGGGCGGCCGCGGCACCGGCGGGGCCGGCCCCGACGACGGCCACGTCCCACAGCGGCGGCGACACGGTGGGGCTCAGGCCCCGGAGGTGGCCAGCAGCTGGGCCACGACGTGCTCGGCGATGGCCAGGCTGGAGGTGGCCGCCGGCGAGGGCGCGTTGCGGATGGCGGTCACCGGGCCGAGCTCGGAGATCCGGAAGTCGTCCACCAGGGAGCCGTCGGCGTCCACCGCCTGCGCGCGCACCCCGGCCGGTGCCGGGACGACGTCGTCCAGGGCAAGCTCGGGCACGTAGCGCTGCGCGCGGGCCAGGTAGAGCCGGCGGCTCAGCGAGCCGGCCATCTCCTGCGCGCCGGCCCGCCAGTGGCGGCGGGCCAGGACCCGGAACCCGGGCCAGGACAGCGTCTGCCACAGCTCGCGAGGCACCAGCGAGCTGCGGTGGTAGCCCTCCCGGGCGGCGGCCAGCACCGCGTTCGGGCCGACGTCCACCCCGCCGTCCACCCGGCGGGTGAAGTGCACGCCCAGGAACGGGTAGGCCGGGTCGGGAACGGGGTAGATGAGCCCGTTGACCAAGTCGCGACGTTCAGGCACGAGGGTGAAGTACTCCCCGCGGAAGGGCACGATCCGCGGCCCGGCGGCGTCGCCGGCCCAGGTGGCGACCTCGTCGGACTGCAGCCCGGCGCAGACCACGAGCCGGTCGAAGCGGTGCCGGGTGTACTCCTGCGGGCCGCCGGTCAGCACCTCGACGCCGTCCGCGCCCAGCCGGACGTCGCGGACCGGGCTGGACAGCAGCACCTGCCCTCCGGCGTCCTGGATGTCTCCGGCCAGCGCCCGGCTGACCGCGGTGTAGTCGGTGATCGCGGTGCGCGGGGAGTGCAGCGCCGCCACCCCGGTGGCGTGCGGCTCGATCTCGCGCAGCCCGCGGGCGTCCAGCCGGGCCAGCTCGGGGACGCCGTTGCTGCGAGCGCGCGCCTCGATGTCGCCGAGCCGGGCCAGCTCGCCGTCGTCCACGGCGACCACCAGCTTCCCGCACTCCTGGTAGGGCAGGCCGCGCTCCTGGCAGTACTCCTTGAGCAGGCCGACGCCCCGCCGGCACAAAGTGGCCTTGAGCGAGCCCGGCGCGTAGTACAGGCCGGCATGCACCACCCCGGAGTTGTGACCGGTCTGGTGCGCGGCGACCCGGTCCTCCTTCTCCAGCACCGTCACCTGGCTGCCGGGCAGCTCGGCCAGCAGCCGGCGGGCCACGGCCAGACCGACGATCCCCGCCCCGACCACGCCTGTTGTCCTCACCTCCGGCATTCTGCCCGATGGCTGACGCCGCATGGGCCGGCCACCTGAGGTGACCGGCCCACGGGCTGCCGGGTCCCGGCTGGCGGGCGCCGGCTCAGCCGGCGAAGCCGCCGTGGTCCATCAGCCAGCCCAGGGTCACCGGGCCGACCTCGCCGGTGCCGCTGAAGCCCAGCTTGCGCTGCAGGTCCCGGACGGCGGCGAAGGTGAGGCTGGAGTAGTTCGCGTCCACCGGGATCTGGTAGCCGTTGGCCCGCAACCGGCCCTGCACCACCTTGACCGCCACGCTGCGCGCGCCCGGGCTGACCGGGATCACGGCGGCGTCCCGCCCGGTCCGCACCAGCGACGGACGGGCCGCCCGGGGCACCAGGTTGGTGGAGTAGACGTCCTCGAGGTGGACGACGGCGCCGGTGTGCGGGGCCGCGATCATCCGGCCCGCCCCGACGTAGATGGCGGTGTGGTAGATCGTGTTCGGGTCGGCCGGGTTGGTGGCCCAGTACAGCAGGTCACCGGGCTGGGCCTGGGAGAGCAGGACGTGCGGGACGGCCTTGAACTGGTCGGCCGCGGTCCGCGGCAGGGCGATCCCGGCGTACTGGTAGGCGCGCATCGTCAGGCCGGAGCAGTCGAAGCCGCTCGGGCCGGTGCCGCCGTAGACGTACGGCGTGCCGAAGTAGGCCATCCCGTACCACACGGCGCGGGCCGCGTACTCCGGGGCCGCGGCCTGGGCGCTGCCCTGACCGACGGCGGTCAGGCCCAGAGCCGCCAACAGGGCGGTGAGGGCCAGCAGGGCGCGGCGCGGCAGGCCGGCGAACCGGCCGGGCCGGCGGACGGAACGGGGCAGGGACCGGCGCACCGGTCGGTCGGACGGGGCCGGCGGGGCCGCGGACGGCGTCGCCGGGTCGGGGTGGTGGGCGCGCGCGGGCGCGCCGGGGCAGGCAGCAGGCATGGGTGAGTCCTCCGGCACGCCTGCGAGGTGAGCTGTCGGGTTCGGGCGGGAGGTGTGCCCGGCCGCATGAGCGGCTTCACCCCAAGGACGCACATGACGTCCGTACTGCGCTGCATCCCCCACTCTCGTCTGCTGCCTGGTGGCGCCCTGACGTCAGACGAGACTCGGCGCTCGTCAGGGCGGCCCCGCCTATCACGGGACGTGTCGTGGTTGCGACGGCGAGTGTGGCAGATCCGCCGTTCGCCTGACCAGGGTCGATCACCCGGACAGAGCACCAGATCCGCCGAAAGAGTGAGACATGTCCGGACTTCTCACCTCCTGGGCGCCGCGGCCGGGGCCGGGGCCCCCGCCGGCTCAGACCGGCCGGTCCCGAGCGGCCGTGACGGTGACCGCCTCGGCGACCAGGTCCACCGCCAGGTCGCGCAGCCGTCGGTTCTGGGTCTGGCTGCGCTCGCGCAACCGGTCGAAGGCCAGGTCCGCGTCGATGTGCTCGACCGCCATCAGCAGTCCCTTGGCCTGCTCGATCACCGCCCGGGAGGTCATCGCCGTGCGCAGCTGCTCGACCTCGCCGACCGCGGCGTCGTGCAGCAGGACGGCCTCCAGCACCGCCCCGCAGGGCCGGGCCACCCCGGCCAGGAGGTCGGCGAGCCGGGCGCTGTCGGCCCCGACCGTCCCGTGCTCCAGGTAGCAGGTCAACGACCCGAGCCGGTGCGTCGGGCCGCGCAGTGGCACCGCGACCAGCGCCGCGATCCCGAACCGCTCGTGCAGGGCCCGGGACAGTGCCGGCCAGCGCGGGTCCTTGGAGAGGTCCTCAACCAGGACCCGCTCACCCCGGTCGGCCGCGCGGGACGGGGTGTCCGCCACGCCGTCCTCCAGCTGGCCGCACATCGCCGACAGGGTGTCGGTGGCGGCGGTCAGCGGGCCGCGGTGCAGCACGCCGTTGACGCTCAACCTGGCCACGCCCGGCACCAGCCGGCCCACGACCGCGACCAGCGCCTCGCAGACCTCGGCCGGGGACCGGTCGACCGGCTGGGCCAGGACCGCGTCGGTCGCCGCCGCCAGGTCCAGCCGTTCCCCCGGATCACTCGGATCACCCGGATCACCCGGATCACCCGGATCACCCGGATCACCCGGCACCGCTGCGTGCTGGGGTTGCCCTCCGGCACCGGCCGGGCAGGAGAGCAGGCCAGGGTCGCCGCCGGTCGGCTCGGGCAGCATCGGCACGGTCTGGGCCAGCGGCGACTCCGTCAGCTGCCAGACCAGCGTGCCGTCCGGGCCACGGCCCGCGATCCGGTGCACCACCGCCCGGACCCGGACCGAGCGCCTGCGCTGCACGAGGAGGTGCACCTCGGCCACCAGCGGCCGGGACGCGGTGCCGGCCAGGTGCGCCAGCCGACGGATCCGGCCCCGAGGGGCACCGGCCAGCTCGGCCAGGTGACGTCCGCGCAGCTCCTCCAGACCCAGGCCCAGGAAGGACTGCGCCGTGCGGTTGAGGTAGATCACCCGCGCGTCGTCGGTGGTCAGCAGCAGGGGCAGCGGGGACAGCGCCACGACCGTCGCGGCGTCCGGCCAGGCGGCGCGCTCGGCCGCACCGGGCTGGGTGCTGGCGGCGTGTTCGGCCAACTGCACTCATCTCCGTCGACACCATCGAGTCGAACCATCGAGATCGACACCATTGAGGTCGACACCATCAAGGTCGAACCATCGAGGCGACACCATCGAGGTCGAACCATCAAGCACGGACGGCGCCGACCGAACACCGTCATCCCCCGGGTTCGGCGTGCGGCACCGATGACCACGGCGCACGGGCCTGAACGCCGTCCAGACGCCCGCAACCCCCAGCTCCGGCCGGCCCGGACGACGTCCCCAACCTATCCGTTTACGTGCAGGCAGGCGAGCAGCCAGTCACCGACACCGGTGACCGCGGTCACCGGCCATCCGATCGGCCCGGACGTCCCGCACCGGCCGAGGAGGCGGCCGGGCAGGCGGGCCTCGGGTGGCGGCCCACGCTCACCGCGCCAACGATCGGGGACGATGGCCCAGTCGGGCGACGCGCGCGTGGACCGAGACCCTCGCGGGTCTCTGCGGGGCGCCGGTGCTGCTGCCGGACCACCGACTGACCCCCGAGCACACCTGGCCGGCGCCGTTGGAGGACGCGCTGGCCGCGGTGGCGCAGGCTCGCGCGGACGGCGCCCGGACCGTCGTGCTGTCCGGGGACAGCGCCGGGGGCACCTGGCCCTGGTCACCGCCCTGGAGCTGAGCCGGCGCGGCATGCCGGTCCAGGGTCTGCTGCTCTTCTCCCCCAACACCGACCGGACCGGCCGCAGTCGGACCCGGCAGGTGAACACGCCCAAGGACCCGATGGTCGACGACGCCGGTGACCGGGCGATGGCCGCGACGGCGAGGCCCGGGACGGACCCCCAGGACCCTGCGGACTCCCCCTGGGCCAGGTGTGGACGCCCTGGGTGGAGGCGGCCGGGCAGTCCCTGCGCCGCGCCGCCGCGCTGGTCGAGGCGGTGGCCGCGGACCGCAGGGGCTGATCCTGCACCCACAGCCCAGCCACAGCCTTGCGCCAGCCCCGGATCAGCGGGCCGGGCCACCGTGGTGGACGGGCGAGCGGGCGACCACGCCGCGGCACGGCACGGAGGAGACGCGATGACCTGGTACAGCCAGAACCCTGAGGATGAGCCGGACGCTGCGCCCGGGGCGGAGCCGGCCCGGCCGGCGCAGGACCCGGGCACCCCGGGCGAGCAGCCGGAGAACTCGGTCTGGCAGGTCGACCCGCCGCCGAACGACCCCGGCGCGTGGTCGCCCGGGACGGCCCGGCCGGGCACCGGCCGGCCGGGACGCCCGGGCCGCAAGAACCTGGCCCTGACCGCGGTCCTGGCTGCGGGCCTGGTGGTCGGTGGGGGCTGGGCGGCGAAGCTGGCCACCGACTCGGACGCCAGCAGCGCCCGGGCGGCGGCCAGCCAGGGCCAGCCCGGTGGCGGGTACCTGGCCGGCCCCGGCCAGGGTGGGCAGGGCGGGCCCGGCTTCGGCGGTCGGCACCGCGACGACGACGGCGTGAGCAGCGGCCAGGACGCCACCAGCCAGGACGGCACCAGCCAGGACGGCACCAGCCAGGACGGTTCGGCCGGGGCGCTGGGCGGCGGACCGGGCCGGGTGACCGGCGAGCTGCACGTGCTGGGCACCGTCGCCTCGGTGAGCGGCAGCGGGATCACCGTCAAGGTCCAGGACGGCACCAGCGTCAGCTGTGCCGTCGAGACCGGAACGCTGGTCGCGGTGAACGGCAGCCGGGCCACGATCGCTGACGTGAGCACCGGGCAGACCGCCCTGGTGGCCGCCATCCCGCAGTCCGACGGCAGCTGCGTCGCGGAGATGGTGCTGGTCGGCAGCGACCTCGGCCCGGTCGGCTCGGGTGGCCACGGCGGGCAGGCCCCGGGCTCCGGCGACGACTCCAGCAACGGCGGCCCCCCGGGCCTGACCACCTGATACACACATCAGTGGATTTGTCCAGAGGGTGGATCATCACCCGAACGGGTGGTTCTTTAACCTGATCCGGTGATTCGGTTAACGTTCCTGACGCTGCGCAGCCGAAGCCTTGAGGCATGAGCGTCCTGTGGCCCACCGTCCGTCGTCTGTTCTCGCCCCGCCGGGTCAGCCTGGCCGCCGCTGTGGTGGTGACCGCTGGGCTGGCCGGCCAGCTGGGTACCGGGCCGGCGGCCGCCGCGGGCACCAGCGTGGTCGTCCGGCCCGGGATCAGCGGCGCCTCGCTGAGCAGGCTGTTCAGCCGACTGGGCCCAGGCAGCCAGGTCCGGTTCGCGCCGGGCACCTACCGGTTGGGCTACTGGGACCCGGTGCTGCAGCCGGGGCGCCCCACCGCCCGGATCACGGTCACCGCCCTGGATCCCAGCCACCCTCCGCTGCTGCAGGGCATGTGGAAGATGCGCAGCCCCAGCTACTGGACGGTCTCCCGGATGCGCTTCCAGGCCACCGTGCCCGGCGACGAGGCCATCTCGGTGCTCGGCTCGGCCACCGGCTGGCAGATCCTCAGCAACGACATCTTCGGGGCCGCCCAGACCGGGGCCTACGCGAACCTGTCGGTCCCCGCGGGCCAGCAGCGGGCGTTCCGGATCGCCGGCAACGCGATCCACGACGCCGGACGCTCCTCGCGCTCCCAGACCGACCACAACCTCTACCTGAACTTCGCCGGCGACCCGACCACCTCCGGACTCGTCGACCACAACCTGATCTACAACCACCCGAACGGCGTCGGGATCAAGATCGGCGACGGTGGTGCCGCCGGAGCGCGCGGTCCGTGGGGGCTGACCATCGCCGACAACACCGTGCTGTCCGGCGGCCGGCAGATGCTCCTGCACGGTGACGTGCGCAACAACCTGGTGTACGGCAACCTGTTCGGCAGATCCACGGCGCCGTTCACCAGCGACCCGCGGACCACCACGATCTACGTCCACATGGTCAACAACCGGACCAACCTGTTCCGCAACAACTACGCCTTCGGCGCCTCGATGTTCACCTACGACCCCGACCACGCCCTGCTCAGCGGCGGCGACAACGGCCTGCGCGCCGACCCGCGGCTGACCGGGGGCACGTCCTGGACCGGGATGGTGCCCACTGCGCCGGCCGCCCGCCCCTACGGGCACCGGGGCACCGGGGTGTTCACCCAGGCGGCGCCCTCGGGCAGCGCGCCGGGCCGGACCACCGCCCTGGCCCTCCGCCGGTTCGACGCGAGCTGGGTGAACATCTGCTGGCGGCCGGTGGCCCCCACCCGGACAGCCCCGGTGAGCGGTTACGACCTGATCCAGGACGGCCGGGTGGTGGCCCACGTGGGGTCCACGACCGTCGCTGGGCGGATCAGGGTCGGCCACGGCCGGCACTCGCTCGGCGTGCGGGCCACGGGCCCGGGCGGGGCCGGCGCGCCGTTCCTGATCAACCGGGTGATCTAGCCCGGCGGGCCAGCCGCCGCGGCCTCAGGACGGGAGGTGACCGGGCAGCAACCGCTGGCGCACCTGGCGCCGCCCCACCACCGCGAGGTGCTGCACCACAGCGCCGAGCTCTGCCTGCTGCGGGACCTGTACCGGGCCCGAGCGGGCGACTCGGCGAGCTGAGCCGCGACGCCCACCGCTTACCTGAGAGCGCTCTCAGATAAGCGGTGGGCGAGGGAGTGCGGCTGCGGCCGGGCACGCTTAGCGTTCGCCTCCTCACTCGGCGGCCAACTCTCGGAGGCTTCTGTGCGCCGTCCCCACCTCATCCCCACTCTCGTCACCGCCACCGTGGCCTCCTCCTCGGTGCTCCTGCTCGTCCCCGCGCTGGCCGGTCCGGCCCTCGCCGCTCCCACCAGCCAGTCCGCCGCGACGTCCGGCCCGGCCCAGGCCCGCTCCGCGCTGGTCACCGGCACCGACATCCGGGTCGCCGGCCCGCAGGCCCTGCGCGACATGCAGGGCATCGGCGTGGTGCTGGACCAGGCCACGATCCCCCAGCTGCAGCAGCTGATGGGGGCCAAGAGGCTCACCTCGGCCACGCTGACCGCCGCCTACCTGTACCGGATCTACAGCATCGACCCGAAGGTCAACGCGGTGATCAGGGTGGACGCCAGCGCGCTGGCGCAGGCGCGGACCAGCGACGCGCGCCGGCGCAAGGGCCGCTCCCTCGGGCCGATGGACGGCATCCCGGTGCTGCTCAAGGACAACGTCGACACCAAGGACATGGTGACCACGGCCGGCTCGCGCGCGCTGCTGGGCTCCCTGACCCCCGACGCCACCTTGACCCGCAAGCTGCGCGCGGCCGGTGCGGTCATCCTGGGCAAGGCCAACCTGTCCGAGTGGGCGAACTTCCGTGACCCGATGTCGACCTCCGGCTGGAGCGGGGTCGGTGGGCTGACCCACAACCCGTACGTGCTGGACCGCAACGCCTGCGGGTCCTCCTCCGGCTCGGCGGCCGGCGTGGCCGCCTCGCTGGCCCAGGTGGCGATCGGCACCGAGACCGACGGCTCGATCGTCTGCCCCTCGGGCACCAACGGGGTGGTCGGGATCAAGCCCACGCTGGGGCTGGTCAGCCGCAGCGGCGTCGTGCCGATCTCCGCGCAGCAGGACACCGCCGGCCCGATCGCCCGGCACGTGGTGGACGCCGCGATCATGCTCTCGGTGATCCAGGGCAAGGACCCCCAGGACGCCGCCACCAACGCGATCCCCAAGAACCAGCCGACCAGCTACACCCTGAACGGCCTGTCGCTGTGGGGCGCCCGGATCGGTGTCTGGCGGCAGGCCGGCCAGGACAAGCAGGTCGACGCGATCGTCAACGCCAGCGTGAGGAGCATGCGGGCGGCGGGCGCCACCGTGGTGGACGTCTCGATCGACCCCAGCCCGGTGTACGCCGACGAGACCACCGCTCTGAACGCCGAGTTCAAGCGGGACATCAACTCCTACCTGGCCAAGACCGGCGGTGAGCACCCGCAGACCCTGGCCGGTCTGATCGCCTTCGACAAGAAGGACCCGATCGAGCTGAAGTACTTCGGCCAGCAGACCTTCCTGGACGCCCAGGCCAGCCCACCGGCGTCGTCCGCGGTGATCCAGGCCGCCCGCAGCCGGGCCACCAGCCGGGCCCGGGCCATGATCGACAGGGTGCTCAAGACCAAGCACCTGAACGCGATC
The DNA here is from genome assembly GCA_963821825.1 of uncultured Actinomycetota bacterium. Lineage (GTDB taxonomy): Bacteria > Actinomycetota > Actinomycetes > Actinomycetales > Kineosporiaceae > CAWGFD01. Next base: position 1,534,113 of record CAWGFD010000002.1, on the reverse strand, counting down.
GTCTCGCCCACGAACGGTCCGGCGTGGGTGACCACGCTGGGCAAGGGGGACAACTTCACCGGACCGTCCTCCTCGACGCCCTCGGCGGTCAGCGGCTACCCCGACGTCACGGTGCCGGCCGGGTTCGACGGCCCGCTGCCGATCGGCCTGTCCTTCATCGGGACCCGCTGGTCGGACCCGCAGATGGTCTCCCTCGCCTACGGCTTCGAGCAGACCACCCGCGCCCGGCGGGCCCCGCGCTACCTCCCGTCCCTGTCCACGCCGTCCGCCGGTCGGCCCTCGACCACCAGCGGCCTGAGCGCCTCCGCGCTGACCGCCTGGATCGGGCGCAGCTGAGCGGAGGTTGCGGTTCGTCGGCGGTGCCCCTCGCTCAGCGGGGGGCACCGCCGGTCACCGCGGCCACGCAGTCCGACCAGATCCGGGCGGCCTCCTGCACCTGGTCTGCGCTGACCACCAGCGGCGGGATGAACCGGACGACCTCGCCCCAGGCGCCGCAGGTGAGCAGCAGCAGCCCCCGGCGGGCCGCCTCCTGCTGCGCGGCGGTGGCCGTGGCTGCGTCCGGGCGGCCCTGCGCGTCCCGGAACTCGTTGCCGACCATCAGTCCCAGGCCGCGGACGTCGTGCACCGCGGGCGTCCGGCCGGCCACCTGGCCGAGCGCGGCCTTCAGCTCGCGCCCCCGCTGGTCGGCGTTGTCGACCAGCTTCTCCTCCTCGATCACGTCCAGGGTGGCCAGCGCCGCCGCGCAGGCCACCGCGTTCGCCCCGTACGTACCGCCCTGCGAGCCGGGCCACGCCTTGCTCATCAGCGCCTCGGGCGCCGCGATGGCCGACAGCGGGAACCCTGAGGCCAGCCCCTTGGCGGTGATCAGGACGTCCGGCCGGGCGGCGAAGTGGTCCCCGCCCCAGAACCGGCCGGTGCGACCCCAGCCGGTCTGCACCTCGTCGACGACCAGCAGGATGCCGTGCCGGTCGGCGCGCTCGCGCAGACCGGCGAAGAACTCCGTGCTGGCCGGCACGTAGCCGCCCTCGCCGAGCACCGGCTCGACGAAGAACGCGGCGGTGTCCGCGGGCGCGCTGACGGTCTGCAGCAGGTAGTCCAGCTCGGTCAGCGCGAACTGCGTGGCCTGCTCGGTGGACCAGCCGTAGTGCGTGGGGTTCGGGAACGGCGCCAGGTGCACCCCGGCCATCAGCGGGGCGAAGCCGGAGCGGAACTTGGTGCCCGAGGTGGTCAGCGAGGCCGCGCCGACCGTCCGGCCGTGGAAGGAGCCGTGGAAGACGACCACGTTGGGCCGGCCGGTGGCCTGCCGGCTCAGTCGCAGGGCCGCCTCCACCGCCTCGGAGCCGGAGTTGGCGAAGAAGACCCGGTCCAGCCCGGCCGGCAGCACCTCCCCCAGCCGCTCGGTCAGGCTCAGCAGGGGCCGGTGCATCACCGTCGTGTACTGGCCGTGGATCAGGGTGGCCACCTGGCGCTGGGCGGCCTGCACCACCCGCGGGTGGCAGTGCCCGGTCGAGGTGACGCCGATCCCGGCGGTGAAGTCCAGGTACCGGCGGCCGTCCTCGTCCCACACGTGGACACCCTCGGCGCGCTCCACCACGACCGGCGTGGCCTGCTTCAGGACTGGCGACAGCTGCGTCATCTCGCACTCCTCATACCGTTCGGGTCCCCGACCCTGGTTGATCAGGCGGTAGATTGTCAACAATAGTACCGAGCACCCGGCGGGCGGCGCTCCGATCGTCGGGCCGCCCCGGCCGGAGGGCCGCACCGACGCCACTGGAGGGCAGAGCGATGACCGCGCGGACGACCGCACCCGAACCGGCCGCGACCCGGCCGGCGCCGCCGGCCGAGCAGGCCGAGCAGGCCGAACGCGAACGCTCGGTGGTCGCCGCGGTGCCCACCGGCCTGCTGGTCGGCGGCGCCTGGCGAGCCGCCGAGCACGGCGCGAGCTTCGAGGTCAGCGACCCGGCCACCGGGTCGGTGCTGGCCCGGGTCGCCGACGCCTCGCCGCAGGACGGCATGGACGCGCTCGACGCCGCGGTGGCCGCGCAGCCCTCCTTCGCCGCCCTGCCGCCCCGCCGCCGCGCCGACATCCTGACCCGCGCCTTCCACCTGCTGCACGAGCGGGTGGAGGACCTGGCCCTGCTGATGACGCTGGAGATGGGCAAGCCGCTGGCCGAGTCCCGGGGCGAGATCGCCTACGCGGCCGAGTTCTTCCGGCACTTCGCCGAGGAGGCCGTCCGGGTGCAGGGCAGCACGATGCTCGCCCCGGCCGGCGGCGCGCGGTTCCTGGTCACCAAGCAGCCAGTCGGACCGTGCCTGTTGATCACGCCCTGGAACTTCCCGATGGCGATGGGCACCCGCAAGCTCGGACCGGCCATCGCCGCGGGCTGCACCAGCGTGATCAAGCCGGCCGCGCAGACCCCGCTGTCGATGCTGGCGCTGGGCCAGGTGCTGCTGGACGCCGGTCTGCCGGACGGCGCGGTGAACATCGTCACCAGCACCCGGGCCGGGGAGCTGATGGAGCCGCTGATCCGCTCGGGCAAGGCCCGCAAGCTGTCCTTCACCGGGTCGACGAAGGTCGGCCGGGTGCTGCTGGCGCAGTGCGCGGACCGGGTGCTGCGCACCTCGATGGAGCTGGGCGGCAACGCCCCGTTCATCGTCTTCGAGGACGCCGACCTGGACGAGGCGGTCGCCGGCGCGATCGCGGCCAAGATGCGCAACGGCGGCGAGGCGTGCACCGCGGCCAACCGGATCTACGTCCAGGACAGCGTGATGGAGGAGTTCAGCGCGCGGCTGGTGCGGGCCATGGCCACGCTGCCGGTCGGCCGCGGCGTGCAGGACGGCGTCCGGGTCGGCCCGCTGATCGACGGCACGCAGCGGGAGAAGGTGGCCGACCTGGTGCAGGACGCCGTGGACGCCGGGGCCCGGGTGCTGACCGGGGGGCAGGTACCGCAGGGCCCCGGCTGGTTCTACCCGCCGACCGTGCTGCGCGACGTGCCCGCCGGCGCTCGGATGCGGCACGAGGAGGTGTTCGGCCCGGTGGCCCCACTGACCGCGTTCAGCGACGAGGCGGAGGTCCTCGCCCAGGCCAACGACACCGAGTACGGGCTGGTGGCCTACGTCTTCACCAACGACCTGCGGCGCGCGCTGCGGGTGGCCGACGCGCTGCAGACCGGCATGGTCGGGCTCAACCAGGGCGTGGTCTCCAACCCGGCCGCCCCGTTCGGCGGGGTCAAGGCCTCAGGCCTGGGCCGGGAGGGCGGGCCGACCGGGATCGAGGAGTTCCTGGAGACCAAGTACATCGGGATCACCACCTCCTGACCGGGGGCCGCCCCCCGGGCGCCGGCCGGGGTCAGGACGCCGGGTTGACCAGACCACCGGCCGGGGTGGCCGGCAGGTCGGTGACCGGGATCAGCCGGCGCAACGCGTCCTCCATGTGCGCCACCAGCAGGACGTCGACCAGCGCCTGCTCGCCGGCCCCGATGGCCTCGGCGATGGCCCGGTGCTCGGCCACCCGGTCGACGTCGCCCGGACCGTAGGTGCCCTGCATCACGTGGATGCACATCCGCGTCTCGGTCACCAACGTGGCGTGCATCCGGCTCAGCCGGGGGCTGGCGGCCAGCTCGACGATCAGCTCATGGAAGGCGATGTCGGTCCAGCCCATCTCCTCCTGTGCGCCGCGCGCAGCGGCCTGCGCCATCTCGCCGGTCACCGCGAGCAGCCGGCCCGCCGCCGCGCGGTGGTCCCCGGCCAGCACCCGCCCGACGGCGGCCCGCTCGATCGCCGTCCGGGCCAGGTACAGGTCGCGCACCCCGGCGTCGGTCAGCTCCACGACGAACAGGCCGCGGTTGCGGATCGAGACCAGCAACCCCTCCTGGGTCAGCCGCTGCATCGCCTCCCGCAGCGGCCCACGGCTGACCCCGAGCTCGCGGGCCAGCTGGGCCTCACCCAGCCGGGCCCCGGGCGGCAGCCGACCCGAGCCGATCGCCTCGCGCAGCCGCCGGGCGATGATGCTCGGCGTCGACTCCATCACGACCGGTTCCATCCGCAGCGGTTCACTCACCGAACAACCTTCCCAACCCCGGCAGCGGACGGGCCGCCCCGGCGATCCGTAACCCCTCCCAGACCGTGACCTGGTTCGCCGACAGCACCGGTCGGCCCGCCGCCTGCTCCAGGTCGGCGACCCAGGCCAGGGAGTGCATGGCCGTGTCCGGCACCAGGACCGCCTGGGCGCAGGGCTGCTCCTGGAGCGCCGCCAGGACCATCTGGAGCACCTGCTGGTAGTCCAGCCGGCCCACCTCGGCGGCGGTCACGATGCCGCGCACCCCCATCCCGAGCACCTGCACCCCACCATCGGCCAGGAAGGTCACGAAGTGCTCGGCCACCTCGAGCGGGTAGGACGCGGCCACCGCGACCCGTTCCGCGCCCAGCGCCCGGCAGGCCTGCACGAAGGCGAGCGAGGTGGAGGAGGCCGGCCGGCCCAGCTGGCCGGCCAGCGCCTCGGCCTGCCCCCGGGCGCCTTCCCAGCCGAAGACGAAGCTGCCCGAGGTGCAGGCCCACATCACGGCGTCGGGGTCATGGCTGCGCAGCTGCTGCGCGCCCTCGGCCAGCCGCTCGGCCCGGCCCAGGTCCAGCAGCGCGTCCACCCGGTGTGCGTCCTCACCGACCGAGGTATGCACCAGAGGCAAGTGGAGCGCGCCGGCCAGCCGGGCCTGCAGAGCAGGGAAGTCGTCCTCCGCGCCGTGACCGGGGTAGAGCAGGCCCACCACCGGGGCGCGGGCCGCGGCCGCTGCTGCACTCACCGGCCGCCACCTCCTCAGCACTGCGGGGCCCAACGCCGGAGCGACCCACGTGACATCTGTGTATCGGCATGGTGCCAGGTATTCCTTTGCACGCATGACAACCCTACGCTCGGATTGTCAACGATCCTACGACTACGTGGAGGGAAACCATGGCCTCCGATACCGGCACCGCACCCCCGGTGGACGTCGAGCCGGCCGTCCTGCGGCGGGCCATCGCCGCCTCCGCCCTGGGCAACGCCACCGAGTGGTTCGACTACGGCATCTACGCCTACGGCGTCACCTGGATCTCAGCGGCCCTGTTCCCGGGCAGCGTGGAGGAGGCCACCTTCTTCGCCCTGGCCACCTTCGCGCTGTCGTTCATCGTCCGGCCGCTGGGCGGGCTGGTGTGGGGTCCCCTCGGGGACCGGCTGGGCCGCCGGGCCGTGCTCTCGATGACGATCATCATGATGTGCTCGGCCACCGCCCTGGTCGGCGTGCTGCCGACCTTCGACGCCATCGGCTGGTGGGCCCCGGCCGGGCTGGTCCTGCTGCGCATCGTCCAGGGCTTCTCCACCGGCGGTGAGTACGGGGGCGCGGCGACCTTCATGTCCGAGTACGCCCCGGACCGTCGCCGCGGCTTCTGCGGCAGCTTCCTGGAGTTCGGCACGCTGGCCGGCTTCGTGCTGGCCGCCGGTCTGATGCTGGGCCTGTCGGTCGGCCTGTCGGACGGCGCGATGGCGGCCTGGGGCTGGCGGGTGCCGTTCCTGCTGGCCATCCCGCTCGGCGGCGTCGGGTACTACCTGCGGAACAAGATGGAGGACACCCCGATCTTCCGCGAGCTGGAGGCCGCCGACGACGCCGAGCACGAGACCGGCACCCAGTTCAAGGACCTGCTGACCGGCTTCTGGAAGCCGCTGCTGACCCTGTCCGGCCTGGTCATCGCCCTGAACTTCGTCAACTACACGCTGCTCAGCTACATGCCGACCTACCTGCAGAAGGAGATCGGCCTGAGCGAGAACGGCGCGCTGGTGGTCCCCGTGCTCGGCATGATCGCGATGATGTGCGTGATCCCGTTCGCCGGTTCGCTGTCGGACCGGATCGGCCGCAAGCCGGTGTGGTGGATCTCCCTCGTCGGGCTGTTCGTGATGGCCATCCCGATGTACATGCTGATGGGCACCGGGACCGGGGGCGCGGTCATCGGCTTCGGGGTCCTGGGTCTGCTGTACGTGCTGCAGCTCGGCACCATCTCGGCGACGTTCCCGGCGATGTTCCCCACCCATGTCCGGTTCGCCGGCTTCGCCATCGCGTACAACGTGTCGACCTCGCTGTTCGGCGGCACCGCGCTGGCGGTCAACGACGCCCTGATCAACGCCACCGGCAACACCCTGGTCCCGGCCTTCGGGATGATGGTGGCCTGCGCCATCGGCGCCGTCGCCCTGGTCTTCGTGGTGGAGACGGCGGGTTGCCCGCTTCGCGGGCGCGAGCTGCCCGGCGTGCTGCACAAGTCCACCGTGCGCCGCCGGACGGCGGTCGCGGCGCAGGCCTGAACAGGGCGGCCGGCGCCGTCCGGTCCCGGTCCGGGCTGCGGCCGCTCAGCTGGTGCCGAGCAGCCGCAGCCCGGTCAACGCGTAGGCCCGGGCGGCCACCACCAGGTCGTGCACGGCGACCGACTCGTCCGGCCGGTGCGCCTGGTCGGCCACCGAGCCCGCCCCCAGCACCACCACCGGCACCCCGGCGTCACGGGCCACGTAGCCGCCGTCGCAGGCCGCGGTCCACCCGCCCACCGGCAGGCCCGGGCCGCCGGCGTCGCTCACCGCGGCGTCCGCGGTCCTGACCAGCCGGCTCTCGACCGGGGTGTCGAAGCCCGGCATCTGCATGCCCAGCTCCACCTCGACGCGGTAGCCGCGCTGCTCCAGCCCCAGGCCGCGCAGTCGGTCCCAGACCTCGGCCAGCACGGCCCCGGCGTCCTCGGCCGGGGCCAGCCGGCGGTCGACGCTGACCTGGCACCGGGCCGGGACCGTGCTCGTCCCGGACCCCCCGGTGATCCGGCCCACGCTGAACGTGGGCGGACCGGCCAGCGGGTGCGCCGGGCCGGCCAGCAGCTCCTCGTGCCAGCGCTCCAGCTCCGTCACGATCCGGGCGGCCGCGTGCACGGCGTTCAGTCCGTCCGCCGGCCGGCCGGAGTGCGCCGCCCGGCCGTGCACGGTGATCTCCAGGTAGGAGTCCCCACGGGCCGCGGCGATGGTCTGCAGGTCGGTCGGCTCGGCCACCACGCAGCCGGCGAACCGGGCCGGCCCGCCGCCGGCCGGCGGCTGGCTGCCCAGGTGCGCCTGGACGCCCAGCCCGCTCTCCTCCTCGTCCACCGTGGCCACCAGCTCCACCGGGCCGGCCAGCTCGGTGCGGCTGCCGCGCAGCGCCGCCATCGCGGCCAGGCAGGCGGCCAGGCCGCCCTTCATGTCGGCCGAGCCGCGGCCGTACAACCGGCCGTCGCGGACCAGCGCACCGAACGGCGGCACGGTCCAGCCCGGGCCGACCGGGACGACGTCGGTGTGCCCCAGCAGGAGCAGTCCCGGCCGGTCACCCCCGGGAAGCACGATGCGCACGTTCGGCCGGCCCGGCGCCACCTCCTGCAGCTCCACCTGAAGCCCGAGCGCGCGACCGGCGCAGGCCAGCACCTGTGCGCTCGCGGCCTCCTCGCCGGGTGGGTTCTCCCCCGCCGCAGCGACCAGCCGGACGGCCAGCTCGAGCAGCGCGGCCTCGTCCACGGCGGCCAGCGCCGCCGCCTCCTCGGGTCGCAGCCGGCCGGTCACGGAGCGCCGGCGACCCGGTCGAGCGCCACCCGCAGCCGGCGCACGCCCTCCCGGATCCGCTCCGGGGAGGTGGAGGCGAAGCAGAGCCGCAGCGCGTCGCCGAACCGCCCGGCCGGGGAGAACGCCGGACCGGGGATGTAGGCGACGCCGTCGGCCAGCGCCGGCTCGAACAGCGCCTGGGTGTTCACCCCGTTGGACAGCGTCACCCACAGGAACAGCCCGCCCTGCGGGTCGGTCCAGGTCGCGACGTCCCCCAGGTGCTCGGCCAGCGCCTCCTGCATGGCGTGCTTGCGGCGCCGGTACTCCGGCCGGATCCGGTCCAGGTGGGCGGCCAGCTCGCCGCCGGCCAGGAAGCCGGCCACCAGGCGCTGGGCGGGCAGGTTGGTGCAGGTGTCCATCGCCTGCTTCGCGTTGACCAGGAGCGGACCCAGCTCGGGGGCGGCGTCCACCCAGCCGACCCGCAGCCCGGGGGCCAGGATCTTGGAGAAGGTGCGGACCGAGAAGACCAGCGGGCTGCCGCCGCCGAGCTCCCGCAGGGTGGGCAGCTCCTCCCCCTCGAACCGGAGCATCCCGTAGGGGTCGTCGTCGATCACCACGCTCCCCCACTGGTGCGCCAGCTCCAGCAGCCGGCGACGGCGCGGCAGCGACATGGTCGTGCCGGAGGGGTTCTGGAAGGTGGGGATGGTGTAGATCGCCTTGGGCCGGCGGCCGGTCTCCGCCACCAGCTCCGGCAGCCGGTCGACCACCAGCCCGTCCTGGTCGACCGGAGCCTCCAGCACCGCTCCGCCGTAGGACAGCACGGTCGCCGTCCCGTTGGTGTACGTGGGGGACTCGACCACGACCAGGTCGCCGGGGTCCACGAACAGCTTGCAGGCCAGGTCCAGCCCCTGCATGCCGCCCGAGGTGATGGTCAGCCGGTCGGGGCTGGTCTGCTCACCGGTGCCGGCCAGCATCTCCAGCACGGCCTCGCGCAGCGGCGGGTCGCCCTCGGTCGCGGCGTAGTCGTAGGCGTCGGCCCCGGCCAGCGCCTTGGCCCCGATCTCGGCGAGCAGCTGGGTCGGCACCGCCTCCGGAGCGGGGCTGCCCATCGCGAACCGCACGATGTCGTGCTGCTGCCGGCTGAGCAGGGAGGTGCTGGAGTCGATCACCGAGCCCACCAGCCCGCCCGTGCGGGCCGCCAGCGGCAGCCTAGAGGTGCTGCTCGTGGTCTGCGTCATGTCCTCGTCCTCTCCTCGCTCCTGCTCCTCGTGGCCGACGCGCCTGGCCCGCCCGTGGTGCCCGGCCGCTCAGCCGGTGGCGGCGACCAGCTCCTGCGGCAGACCGGTGAGCCGCTCGACACCGTCGCCGGTCACCACGACCGGCTCGGAGACCTCATAGCCCCAGCCGTCCATCCACATCCCCAGGATGAGGTGGAAGCACATCCCGCGGGCCAGCACGGTGGCTTCCCCGCGGCGCAGGCTGACCGTGCGCTCGCCCCAGTCCGGCGGGTAGCCGATCCCGATCGAGTAGCCGATCCGGGAGTCCTTGGTCAGCCCGCGCCGCCGGATCGTCCGGTCCCAGGCGGCGTGCACGTCGTCGCCGGTCACCCCGGGCCGGATCGCGGCCAGCGCGGCGGACAGCCCCTCGCGCACGGCGTCCGCGGTTCGGGCCAGCCGGTGAGGTGGGCGGCCCAGCACCAGGGTGCGGGCCAGGGGGGCGTGGTAGCGGCCGTAGACCCCGGCCAGCTCCACGGTGGTCGCCTCCCCGGACCGGAAGACGGCGTCGGACCAGGTCAGGTGCGGGGTGCCGGCCGCCACCCCGGTCGGCAGCAACGGGACGATCGCCGGGTAGCCGCCGGGGTGCTCACCGGTGCCGGCGGTCTGGGCCGCCACGATCTCGGCGACCACGTCGCACTGCCGCCGCCCGGCCCGGACCGCGGCCAGCGCGACCTGCATAGCGTGCTCGGCGATCCGCCCGGCGCAGCGCATCAGCGCCACCTCGCGGTCGGACTTGACCAGCCGCACCCAGTTCACCAGCTCGTGGCTGTCCTCCAGCCCGACCCCGGGCAGACCCGCGGCCAGGGCCAGGTAGGCGCGGGCGGTGAAGTAGGCGCTGTCCCCCTCGACGGCCAGCCGCTCACCCTGGCCGACCAGCTCCCGTTCCCGGCAGCGGCGGGCGATCCAGTCGAAAGGGTGGACGTCGGGCCGGTGCACGAGCTCCTCCGGGTAGCCCTCCACCTGCTCGGCCGGCAGCCAGCTGGTGAACCGGGCGCCGGCGGCGTCCATCGCGCGGGCGAAGAGCACCGGCTCGGCGTCCAGCGGCACCAGCAGGCACTGCGGGGTGTAGAAGGACCAGGCGTCGTAGCCGGACAGGTAGTGGATGTTGGCCGGGTCGGCCACCACCAGGGCGCTCAGACCACGGGCGGCCAGCTCCTGCCGCACCCGGCGCAGGCGGCAGTCCCGCTCCGGCTCCGGCACCTGGGTGGGCAACGGGTGGTCAGCCAAAGTGCTCCTCGAGCTGCGCGGTCGACCGGCGGCCGGCCGCCTGGCGAGGCGGCTGACCGGCTCGGTCCAGCAGGCTCTGCCCTACCCCGACGGCGGCCCGGCCCACCGCGGCCATCAGCGCCCACATCGTGACCTGGTTCGCGGTCAGCACCGGCTTGCCCAGCTCCGCCTCCAGGTCGGCCACCAGGTCGAAGGTCGCCAGGTTGGTGCAGGAGACGACCACCGCCTGCGCGTCGGCGTGGTCCGCCCGGCGCACCAGGTCGGCCGTCGTCGGCAGCGGCACGGTCCAGATCTGCTCGTGCCGGCCCAGGTGCGCGCGCCCGACCACCCCGACCCCGGCCTCGGCCAGGTAGGCCTCGAGCAGTGACCCGACGCCGTCGTCGTAGGGCGTGGCCACGGCGACCCGCCGGACGTCCAGCGCGGCCAGCGCGGCCAGCAGCGCACCCGACGTGGTCAACGCCGGCGCGCCGGCTGCCGCCCCGGCCGCGGCGACGATCGCGCGTTCACCCTGCGCACCCCGGGCGAAGCTGCCCGAGGTGCAGGCGTACGCCACCGCCGCCGGCCGGACGGCGGCCAGTCCGCAGGCGGCCGACGCGACCAGCTCGGGGTCGGCCAGGTCGCGGGCCAGCTCGGCGGTCACCAGCCCGGGCGAGAACGCGGTGCGGCAGAACAGCAGCCAGACCCCCGGGGGCGCCCAGCGCCACAGCTCACCGTCCAGGGCCATGTCGTGCGGGACCACCACCCCGGCCAACCGGGGCTGCCCATGCAGTCCGGCATCGGCCACGGCTCCTGCTGGCACCGCCTCCATCGGATCACTGTTTCAGATCATCTGATTGTTGACAATCACCGGGGATTCTCTAGGGTCGTCACGTGCCGGGAGCTGACTCATCCGATCCGGACCTCCCCGTGATCGCCGTGCTCTGCGACGGCTCCGGGCAGCGGCCGGTCGGCCCAGGGATCGACCGCCTCGCCGGGCGCGCGGTGCTGCGGTTCACCGATGCGGCGGGCCTGGCCGAGGCCCTGCGCGGGGCCCGCGCCCTGCTGGTCTGGGACTTCTTCTCCGGTGCCCTGCGCCCGGCCTGGCCGCAGGCGGACCGGCTGGAGTGGGTGCACGTCGCCGCCGCCGGGGTGGACACCCTGCTGTTCCAGGAGCTGGTCGCCTCGCCGGTGCTGGTCACCAACGCGCGTGGTGTCTTCGACCGGCCGATCGCCGAGTACGTGCTGGCCTGCGTGCTGGCCGTGGCCAAGGACCTGCCGGGCAGCGCCCGGCGCCAGGCCGAACGGCGCTGGGAGCACCGCGAGACGACCTCGGTGGCCGGCGCCCGGGCCCTGGTGGTCGGCACCGGCGGGATCGGCCGGCAGACCGCCCGGCTGCTGGCCGCGGTGGGCGTCCAGGTGAGGGGGGCAGGCCGCCGGCCGGTCGCCGACGACCCGGACTTCGGCGTCGTGCTGGACAGCGCCCGGCTGGCCGAGCACGTCGGCTGGGCCGACCACCTGGTGCTGGCCGCCCCCTTGACGCCGCAGACCCGCGGGATGGTCGACGCCGCGGTGCTGGCCGCGATGCGGCCCGGTTCGCACCTGGTGAACGTCGGCCGGGGCGCGCTGGTGATCGAGGCCGACCTCGTGCGGGCGCTGAACACCGGCCGGCCGGCCGCGGCCAGCCTGGACGTCTTCTCGACCGAGCCGCTGCCGCCGGACAGCCCGCTGTGGACCGCCCCCGGGGTGCTGGTCTCGGCGCACATGTCCGGTGACGTGGTCGGCTGGCGGCAGGCGCTGGCCGACCAGTTCGCCGGGCACGCGCTGGGCTGGCTGGACGGGATCCCCCCGGGCCCGCCGGTCGACAAGGAACGCGGCTACGTCAGCGGCCGAACCCCGGCGGAGCAGCGGTGAGCACGGCACCGGGCGGCCGGCTGGAGCGGACCGCGGCGCACGAGCTGGTGGCCGGCTACCGCACCGGGGCGCTGTCGCCGGTCGAGGTCACCCGTGCCGTGCTGGACGCGCTGCAGGCCCTCGACCCGCAGGTCGGCGCCTACCTGCTGGTCGACGCCGAGGCGGCGCTGGCGCAGGCCGAACGCTCGCACCGGCGGTGGCGGCGCGGGGAGCCGGCCGGCCCCGCGGACGGTGTGCCGACCGCGGTGAAGGACCTGCTGCTGACCCGGGGCTGGCCGACCCGGCGGGGCAGCACGCTGCTGGCCGGGGCGGGCCCGGACACCGAGGACGCCCCTGCTGTGGCCCGGCTGCGGCACAGCGGCGCCGTGCTGATCGGCAAGACCACCACCCCGGAGTTCGGCTGGAAGGGGGTCACCGACTCCGCCGGCTGGGGGGCCACCGGCAACCCGTGGCAGCCGAGCAGGACGAGCGGCGGCTCCAGCGGCGGCAGCGCGGCCGCCGTCGCGATGGGCACCGCGACCTGGGCGCTGGGCACCGACGGCGGCGGCTCGGTCCGGATCCCGGCCGGCTTCACCGGGACCGTGGGCCTGAAGCCGACCTACGGGCTGGTGCCCGCCTACCCGGCCAGCCCGTTCGGCACCCTGGCCCACGTCGGGCCGATGACCCGTAGCGCCCGGGACGCCGCGCTGATGCTGGACGTGATCACCGGCCCGGACGCCCGGGACTGGTCCGCCGGCCCCGCCCCGTCCGGCTCCTTCCTGGCTGGGCTGGAGCAGGGCGTGCACGGCCTGCGGATCGCGCTGTCCACCGACCTGGGTCTGACCGGCAACGACCTGGGCCTGCACGGCAACGACCCCGAGGTCACCGAGGCCGTGCAGCAGGCGGCCCTGGTGCTGCAGGCCGCCGGCGCCACGGTCGAACCGGCCGACCCGGGCTTCGAGGACCCGGTGGCCGCCTTCGACGTGCTGTGGTCGGCCGGCGCGGCCAAGGTGCTGCAGGCCTTCGGGGAGCCGCTGCCGGAGCTGGTCGACCCGGGGCTGCGCCGCTGCGTGCAGCGCGGCCGCTCGCTCAGCGCCTCGGCGTACCTGGACGCGACCGCCGTCCGGATGGACCTGGGCCGGCGGATGGGGTCCTTCCACGAACGCTACGACCTGCTGCTGACCCCGACCCTGCCGATTCCCGCCTTCCCGGCGGGCCAGGACGTCCCGGACGGCTGGCCGGCACCGGAGTGGACCAGCTGGACGCCCTACACCTACCCGTTCAACCTGACCCAGCAGCCCGCCGTCAGCGTGCCCTGCGGCTTCACCCGCGACGGCCTGCCGATCGGGCTGCAGATCGTGGGCCCGCGGCACGCGGACGCCCTCGTCCTGCGGGCCGCGCACGCCTACGGCGTCGCCACCACCTGGGCGGACGCCGTCCCGCCGGCTGCCGCGGCCCGGTAGCACCCGTAACCGCTGTCCCACCCCGTCGACCCGCTCACCCTCCGGAGGACGCCGTGCCCCGTCACCTCACCATCACCCTGGACTCGCGCGGCGTCTCCTGCACCGCCCGGCTGCTCGAGGATGAGGCACCCCGGACGGCGGCGGCGGTGTGGGACGCGCTGCCGGTCTCCAGCCAGGTCTTCCACGGCAAGTACGCCCGCAACGAGATCTACACCCTGGTGCCCGCGTTCGCCCCGGTGGAGCCGGGCCGGGAGAACACCACTGTCACCCCGATCCCGGGGGACCTGTGCTATTTCGCCTTCCCGCTGGCCGAGATCGCCACGCCCTCGCACGGCTACCAGGAGGCAGGCCCGGCAGGATCGGAGCTGGTCGTCGACCTCGCCCTGTTCTACGGCCGGAACAACCTGCTGCTGAACGGGGACCAGGGCTGGGTGCCGGGGAACGTGTTCGGCACGGTGGTCGAGGGGTTGGAGGCGATGGCGGCGGCCTGCGCGGACGTCTGGATGGGCGGCGCGCGCGGGGAGACCCTGACCCTGGCCCGAGCGTCGGCCTGAGGCTCAGGACGAGGCGCCCCCCGCGTCGTCCGCGGCGAGCAACGGAGCCAGCAGGGGGGCGGAGCCCGGGTCCTGGACCTGCGCCGGCACCACCGAGAACTGGCCCTTGGACTCATAGATCAGCAACCGCACCTGCGCGCGGTCCCAGACGCCGTGCCGGCGCAGCAACGAGTCGATGTCTCCGCTGGTCAGGCTGGCCCGTTGGAGCTGGCTGTCGAACAGCTGCCCGTCCTTCAGCAGCACGATCGGCGGGTGGTCCATCACCGTGGTCACGCCCGGCCACCGGCGGGCGTGGGACAACAGGCCGTGCACCACCAGGACGGTGATCAGGGTCACCGCCCCCTCCAGGAACGAGGTCTTGGAGGAGTTGGGGATGCGTCCGACGATGGCGCCGACGGCGACCGCGGCCACGAAGTCGACGGTGCTCATCTCGGCGATCGTGCGTCTGCGGGCGACGCGCAGGGCCAGCGCCGCGGTCAGGAAGAGCAGGGCCGCCTTGGCCGCGACCCACACGAACTGGCTGTCACCGCCGAACAGTTCATCCATGCCCTGTGGCTACCCAGCCCGGCCGGGCCCGAACCGGGGCGCCCGCGACCGTCCAGGCGGCGGGCACCGACCAGCAGCCGGCTCCGGCCGGCTCAGGCGCTGTCGTCCAGGCGCTCGCGCAGCAGTCGCATGGTGCGCGCCATCGCCCGGGAGACCTGCACCTGGGAGATGTGCAGGTCCTCGGCGATGGACTGCTGGGTCCGGCCGCCGAAGAAGGACATCGCGATCATCCACTGGTCCCGCTCGGGCAGGTCGTCCAGCGAACGCAGCGCTGAGGACCAGGCGGTCAGGTGCTCGCCCAGGAGCTCCACCCGCTCGTCGGGGCAGACCACGCTGCCGCTGTCCCGGACGGCGTCCAGCGAGGCCAGGCTGTAGGCCTCCGCCGCCTGCTCGGCGAGCCTGAGCTCCTCCTCGGGCACCGACAGCCACTCCGCGAGCTCTCCTCGAGTGGGGGAACGCCCCAGCGCCTGGGTCAGCTCGGGCACCGCGGTGCGGGCCGACAGGTGCAGCTCCTGCAGCCGCCGCGGAGGCCGGACGTCCCAGCTGTGGTCACGGAACCAGCGCTTGAGCTCCCCGTGCAGGGTCGGCATCGCGTAGGCCAGGAACGTGCGGCCCTCCCCCGGCCGGTATCCGGCGACCGCCTTGACCAGTCCCAGGCAAGCCACCTGCTCCAGGTCCTCCAGGTCCTCCCCACGTCCGGCGTAGACCCGCGCGGCCGACCGGGCGGCCGGCATCGCCCGCCGGACCGCCTCCTCGCGCAGCTCGGCGGCCGTCTGCTCCTGCCCCTGCGCCTGAGCGGCCACGGCGAGGTCGAGCAGCTGCTCGACCTGTGCGGGCCAGCCGCGGTCCGCACCTTCTGGGCCGTCCACGGCGTCCGCGCTCACGCCCGGTGCTCCGCATGGCGAGCGGCGCGCTCGGCGTGCAGCTCGCGCAGCGTCTCGATCCGGCGCCGGCCGGTCCAGCCCATGGCCAGCAGCCCGAACGGTGAGGCCAGGCAACCCCGGACGGCCTCCGCCAGCGCCCGCGAGTCTCCCTCGGGCACCAGCGGCGACCCGACGGGCAGCAGCTCGACCAGCGCCGGTGACAGAGCGCCGACGAACGGCCTGGCCCGCCACATGGCGCAGGTCGCGGCGACGGTGCTGCCGTGGGGGGACAGGACGAGGTCGCTGCCGTCCACCAGAGCGGGGTACTCCCCGGCCGACTCGGACAGGGCCACCTGCACCTGGGCCCGGACGCCGGCCTCCTCGGCCAGGGCGAGCAGCACCCGTGACCGCTGCCGATGCTGAGCTGGGTAGACCAACGTCAACTGAGCATGTGAACATCGGCGCAGACCGTCGACGACGACGGTGGCGGAGGCGGCGTCGAGCTCATCGAGGCAGATCAGCCGGTTGCGGCGCGGCGGAGCCACGACCCGGTCATCCAGACGTCGCAGCACCGACGCGGGACGCGGTGACCGGCAGGGTGCGTGACGCACCGTGATGCAGCCCGGCTCCTCGTCCGCAGAGCCGTCCAGAGCACCATCCTCAGCACCGACGTCCACAGCACCGACGTCCACAGCACCGCCGTCCACAGCACCGACCGGGGTCATGCCTTCACCACCAATCCTGTGCGGTTCCTACGCTGTCAAAGAGCGTGACTCACGCCACCGGCAGTCAGTCGTTGTTCGCGCGGCTCAATAGGCGGTTACCCGATGCCGCTCACAGGCAAACGTCGACACCCATCTACCTCTGTTCCTCGGCGACCTCGAGAGGCAGGCGGCCGCTGTCCAGCAGTTCGGCGGCGATGTCCACCACCCTGCGGCGACGACTGCGCGCCTGATTCCTCAGCAGGCTGAACGCCTCTGAGGCGGACAACCCGTCCCGGGCCATCAGGAACCCGATTCCGCGTTCGATCGGGATCCGGTAGGCCAGAGCATGGTTCAGCTGGGCCGCGAGCTCACCGGAACGCTCGGCGTTCACCGCCGCGCCGACCATGGCTTCGACCACCCGGGCGAACTGGGCCAGCGCCGTCCGCTCGGTCAGATGCCACGGCTGCACCGAGTCGCGCCACAGGTCCAAGCTGCCGATGGTGGCGTCGGAGAGGTTGATCGGCAGTCCCAGAACGGATCGCAGCGGCGCCGACCGGAGCAGGGGAGCCAGCCGGGGCCAACGCGGGTCTGTGGTCACGTCGCTGGTCCACACCTCGCGGCCTTCAGCCAGCGCGTCCACGCACGGCCCCTCACCCACCTCGATCTGCAGCCGCTCGAGCTCACGGCTGGCGGTGTCGGTGGTGGCCACGTAGTGCAGCTGGCCCTGGTCATCGGCAAGCATCAGACCGCTTCCGCGGCAGTCGAAGAGGTCGACGCACGCGTTGAGCAGGGTATCGATCGAGTGCTGGAGGACCTCGCCCTGCTCGCGCCGTTCCAGACGTGCCAGGGTGCTGGCCAGCGCACGCGCGTCGATCTGCGCACTCACCAGCCACCATCCTGGTAGCCTTCGAGATCGACTGCGCCAGAACGCGGCACGGCACGGCCGAACTCTAAGTGCTCCATTCGCAACAGGTCTCCGAGCACACTAGCCATCGCCGCTGCCGTTCGGACGGCCGTGTCGCTCCACTGCCTCGGCCGCGCGCAGACCGCGTTGAGGTTACCGGCCGGACGGCCCGCGACCATCACCGGCGCAGCCAGCACCGCCCGCAGGGAGGCCGGGCTCAGCCGCTGCCACAGGGAGGGGTAACGCGGGTCGACTGCCAGGTCGGGCACCACGACGACCGTGGCGCTCCGGGTGGCGTCCACACCGGGCCCCAGACCGAGCCGCTCCTGCTCCTGTTCCAGCCGGGCGGCCAGGTCGCTGGTCGAGGCCACCGTCCGCAGCCGCTCCTGCTCATCGAGCATCAGCAGCCCCACGCAGTCCGCCTCGAGGATGTCCTGGGTGCCCAGCAGCAGCGTCTCCACGCGGCGGGCGAGCGGCACCTGGGTCGCCTCGGTGTGGCGCCGGAGCACCTCCAGCGCAGGCTGCGGTTCGGCGAGCGGCACGACGTCCGCCGCGCGCCGATCGATCGGACCCGGCCGGACGGGCCCGTCCTCAGATTCCTTGTAACTCACAGTGACCTCCATCGCTCATACCGGCGACCAGGAAACCGCGGACACAAGGCGGTCGGGACCACGGGCTCACGCCCGCACTCCCTGCCCAGAACCTACGTGCTGGTCTGGCCTGGGTCAACAAGCAGTGCTGCGGCGCTCACCCGCCGGTATGCGGGCGACCGGGCCGGGTACCCCCACGCCGACGGGGTCGCCGCGGGACTCGGCTGGTCGCCGGGCAACCACCGGCGCGATGTGGTGGGCGCAGTGATCAAGGAGTTGTCGATGGCAGCCACGTACGAGGTGCTGCTCAGAGGCGTTGCCGTGGTCGGGCACCAGCAGGAGGACCCGCTGGCCGCCACGCTGCGCGCCAGCCTGCCGACCTCGACGCTGATCGACCTGACGCGCACCCATGACCTGGTCAAGCTGGAGTTCCGGGTGATGGTCAACGACCGGGACGCGCCGGCGGCCTGCTCGCACGCCGAGCAGCTGGTCAGCCGGGCCCTGCAGGCCGCCAGCCCCTGGCACGAGGAGGCGGTGGCGAACGCGGTGAGTGCCCAGCTGCGGTCCTGACCCGGTCAGCGCCTACGCACCGTCACCAGGCCACGGCGGCGCTGTCCTCACCCGGGTCGTCCTCGGCGCCGGCCTGCAGGACGCCGGACAGCACCTCGGTCAGCCAGCCGGTGGTCCACCGGGCCGCGTCGCAGACCTGCCACAGGGCCTCCCCGGCCAGCGGACGGGCGTCCAGCCGGGCGCGGAAGGCCGCCCACTCGCGGTCGGCCTGCGCCTGCCCCGCCCCCAGGTGGGCCTCCCGCAAGGCGTAGGAGGTCCCCCAGCTGGCCACCGGGTGGCTGAGCGTACGACCCAGGCGGAGGCGGTCGGCCTGTTGCACCATCGCAGCCCCCCCACCGGCGGGGGGGCCGTCGTCGCAGCCGGCCGGGCCGGGTCGGGCCTGCTCCAGCTGGTGCAGGCAAGCCCGGGCGAAGCCGGGCAGATCCGGGTCGGCCGTGGCGCCCGGGTCCAGTCGCAGCGCGTCGTCCACCGTGCGCCAGACCAGCAGCCAGCCGACCAGCAGCCGCTCGGCCTGCGGCCCCGGCATTCGTCGGTCGCTCAGGCCCAGCAGGGCCCGTGAGGCCTGGTGGGCGGCGCGGGTCTGCTGGTGCACGAAGCGGGAGGGCACGGTCACCGCCCGACGCCCGGGCCCGCTGCTGCCCGCGACCATACCGGGCCCCCCTCCGCCGTCCACCCTCATCCAGTCACCGGGTCGGCACACTGTGTGCCCGGCTCAAGTATCCGGCCAGACGAGTGGCCGGCGAGCCGCCCCGCCGAGCACGCGGTCGTTGCGGTCGGGGTGGCCGGGGTGCAACCGGGCGCCACACCCGCCAGGCTCGGCGTCCATGGACAGTGTCTCGGCCGGCCGACGAGCCGGGCCCTCCCCGGTGCCTGCCGGGGCACCGAGAGCACTGCGCCCGACCCGCGGCCTGTGGACCGCGCTGGTCGCCTCCGACCCGGGGTTCGTGCGGCTGCGGATGGCCGGCCGCACCCTGGTCACCCTGGTCCTCACCCTGGCTGTGCTGAGCCTGGCGGCCGCGGCGGCCGGTCAGCAGGTCACGGTCGCCATGCTCGGCGTGGTCGTCGCCATGATCAGCTCCATCGCGGTGAACGACCCCTCCCCGACCCAGCAGCTGCGCACCGTCGCCCTGATGGCCCCGACGGCGGTGGCCGCGGTCGGGCTGGCCACCGCCCTGGACCCCTTCCCGATGGTGGCCGAGGCCGTCTTCGTGCTCGTCGCGGTGGGCGCCGTGCTGGCTCGCCGGGCCGGGCCCCGGGGTCTGGCCCTGGGGATGGCCGCCTTCATGGCCTACTTCTTCACCCTGTTCCTCCAGGCCAGACCGGGTCAGCTGCCGGCCCTGATGCTGGCCGCCTGCACCGGGTCGGCCGTCACCCTGCTGGTCCGGCTGCTGCTGATCCGGCCGCGGCGCCCGCAGCGCCTGCTGCAGCAGATGCTCACCGCCGCCCAGATCCGGACGGCGACCGTGCTCGACCTGCTGGTCCAGGCGCTGACCGCCGGCGAGCTGACCGGAGGGGACCGCCGCCGTTTGCAGGCCCGTCTGGGGCGCACCGGGCAGTCGGCGCTGGTGATCGAGCAGCAGCTGGACGCCGCCGACGAACGGACCCTGCGCTCGCTGGCCCACGACAATCTCGCGGTGCACGTCTTCGACGCCCAGCTCTTCCTCGAGCGGGTGGTCGCCCACGCCGTCCGGCTGCTCGAGGACGGCTCGTCGGCCGAGGACTCAGGCGAGCTGGCCGCGGCCCTGGCCCCGGTGGCGCAGGCGATGCGACGTGCCGGTTCCCGGTCGGGGCAGGAGCAGGCCGTGCTGCTGGCCGGCCTGGCCCGCGGTCAGCAGGCCGCGGCGCTCGCCGCCCAGGACGGCGGCCACCGGGACCGGTTCCACCTGGCGCTGACCGCCATGCTGAACGCCTGGGCCGATGGCCTGCAGGCGCACCGCGAGCAGGACCCGGTGGCGGACCTGGCCCACGAGGTCCACCGACCGCCCGGCCCGCGGCACGCCGCCGACCCGGACGAACCGCCGCGCAGCCAGGCGGACTCCGACGAGCCGGCGCAGGAGGCGGCCCACGGCGGCCGCCGGCTGGACGACAACGCCCGGCAGGCCGTGCAGGTCGGGCTGGCCTGCGCGTTGGCCGTGGTGGTCGGCGAGGCCCTCTCCCCGGCCCGCTGGTTCTGGGCGGTGATCACCGCCTTCGTGATCTTCACCGGGACGTCCAGCCGCGGCCAGATCCTCAGCCGGGGCTGGCAGCGCACGGTCGGCACCCTGGCCGGGGTGCTGGCCGGGGTGCTGGTGGCGGCCGCCGTCGGCGGGCACACGCTGCTCTCGCTCGTCCTGCTGTTCGGGTGCCTGTTCTTCGCGGTGTACTTCATCCGGGTCTCCCCGGGCCTGATGATCTTCTTCATCACCACGATGCTGGCGCTGCTCTACGGGCTGCTGGGCCGGTTCAGCACGGGCCTGCTGCTGCTGCGGCTGGAGGAGACCGCGGCCGGCGCGGCGATCGGCGTGGCGGTCTCCTTCGTGGTGCTACCGGCCAGCACCTCCGCCGCCGCCCGGGCCGCCATCGACGACGTCCTGGACGAGCTGGACGACCTGCTGACCGAGGCCACCGCCACCTTGACCCGGCCCGCCGGGCCGCAGCGCGGCACCCGGTCCGGGGCCCGGGGCGTCCGGGACAGCTACAGCCAGCTCCAGGCGGCCTCGCGGCCGCTGACCCACGGGTTGTCCGGGATCGGGGGCCGCAGCAGCATCCGGCACACCGTCCAGGTGATGGGGGCCTGCGAGCACCACGCCCGTGCGCTGGCCCGGATCGCTGACGTCCAGCCGGGCCTGGCCGCGAGGGGGCCGGTGTGCCCGGCGCTGCGCTCAGCCGTGGACGCCGTGCTGGAGGAGGTGTCGGCGGTCCGGGAGGTGGTGGTGGACCGCCGCCGCGACCCGCTGCCCGAAGGGCCGGCCGAGCAACGGCTGGACGCGGTGGCCCAGGCCGCCGGGGAGCTGGCCCCGGCCCAGCGCCGGGCCCTGCTGGCCGCGCTCGCCCACCTGCACGCGATCCAGGGCGGGATGCGGGATCTCGGCCGGGAGCTGACGTCCACTCCGACCGGGCGAAACCCTTGACAGCAGGCCAGATCCGAGCACCATGGAAGTACCCATTTCGGCACCGACGTCGGAGGGAGGAGTCGATCGTGACGACAACGGCGAACATCCTCATCCACGGCCCGTGAAGGGGTCCAGAACCCACCACCGCTAGTCGCGCAGCCTGACCCGGTATGGAGGGCGCGGACGGCCGGCATGCTGGAGCACCTCTCGACGGCGTCCGTATGGGACGCAGGTCGCTTGAGGCGCGCTGCCGGAGCATGTTCCGCGATGGCGCACGGCGGGCGGGACAGGACGGCGGCACCAGACCGGTGCCGCCGTTCTGCTGTCCACCCACCGACGTCCCCCCTCTCCCTCCGCGAAGCTGCCATCCTCTGGTCCTGGCCAGTCCTGGCCAGTCGTGGCCGAGTGGCCGGGACTGTCTGGGATCGCCTGCTGGCCAGCCCTTCCCGGATGTGTGGTAGACCGGAAGGACACCGGACGTCGATGTGGGGAGGCAGCGATGACTGAGCCGCAGACCGAGCCGACGATCGAGGAACCCGCCGAGGACTGGCTCGAGCAGCGTGAGCCTGTGGTGCCCGGGCAGCCGAGCGAGGAGCCGGCCCCCGCCGGTGACCCGACCACCCCTCTGCCGGACGACGCGGACGAGGCGGACGTCGTCGAGCAGCGCGCCGAGCTGTCCGTCGACGACGAGGAGGACTACCCGGAGACCGGTTCGCCGGAGGAGTCCTGACCGCCGTCGTGCAGTACCAGGCACTCGCTCACACCCATCAGGCGCAGCCCGAGCCGGGCCCCCGGTGGGAAGACCCGGGTGAGCTCCCGCATCGGACGCACCTCGGGCCGGTGCAGGCTGACCTGCCGTCCGTCGGTCAGCAGCTCCGCGGCCCCAGCCGCCAGCACGTTGCGGACCCAGTCCGCGCCCGGCCCGTACGGCAGCGCGACGACGAAGGCGTCGTCGGTGCGGACGGCGGTCACCGGGGTCCGGTAGGTGCGCCCCGACCGGCGTCCGACGTGCGTCACCACCGAGTTGGGCGACCCGGCGGTGCCGGCCCGCTGCAGCTCGCGCGGGTTGGCGACGTCCCGGGCCAGCCGACGGACCAGGGAGCGCACCCAGGGCAGCTTCAGCCGCAGCCCCAGGACCAGCACGGTGAGCGCGGCCAGGGCGAGCCCGGCCAGCGCCCCCAGCAGCACACGCACGCGTCGGATCATGAGGTCGGCCTCCTGGTCGGCCAACCTAGCGCCGAAGCAGGGTGCTGCCCACCCCCGGCCGCAGGCCCTGTCGGGGGCGCACCCGTTTGAGCCGCCGGTCGGCGGGTAAGACAACCGACGTCCCTGTTCTGCGCCGGCCGTCGGCCGGCACGGGCCGAACACCGTTGCGGGAGAGACCATGGCAGCTGAGCAGATCCAGAACGTCGACGACGTCGTCACCTTCCTGAAGGTCCAGCACGACCAGGTGAAGGAGCTGTTCACCCAGGTCGGCAAGACCTCCGGGAAGGCCCGGGAGGAGGCCTTCTACGACCTGCGCCGGCTGCTCGCGGTGCACGAGACGGCCGAGGAGGAGATCGTGCACCCGCGGGTGCAGCAGGCCCTGGCCGACGACGACGTCACCGTCAAGAACCGGCTGGCCGAGGAGAACTCGGCCAAGGAGGCGCTGACCGAGCTGGAGAAGCTCGACGTGGACTCCACCGAGTTCGAGGAGAAGTTCCGTACCCTGGAACGTGACGTGATCGCGCACGCCGAGGCCGAGGAGCGGGAGGAGTTCGGCTGGCTGAAGGCCGAGCTGGAGGAGCACCAGCTGCAGACCATGAAGAAGGCGGTGCAACGAGCCGAGGCGATGGCTCCGACCCGCCCCCACCCGGGAGTGGAGTCCCGTCGGGCGAACCTGGTCGCCGGACCCTTCGCGGCCATGCTCGACCGAGCCAGGGACGCCATCCGGGGCAAGGGCTGAGCGGCCGGCGAGCGAGCGGGGAGGACCGGCGGTGAGCCAGCCGAGCCAGCAGCAGGAGCCCCCGGGCGAGCAGTCCGAGATGACGCCCCGGCCGGACTGCGGGGAGGACAGCTACCGCGGCCACGACCGGCTGACCGGCAAGGTCGCCGTGATCACCGGAGGCGACAGCGGCATCGGCCGGGCGGTGGCCATCGCCTTCGCCCGGGAGGGCGCCGACGTGCTGATCTCCTACCTGGAGGAGGACGCCGACGCCGAGGACACCGCTGCCCTGGTCCGGGACGCCGGCCGGACCGCCGTTCTGGTGCGCGGCGACGTCTCCCAGCCCGACCACTGCCGGCAGGTCATCCAGGAGGCGGTGGACGCCTTCGGCCGGGTCGACGTCCTGGTCAGCAACGCCGCGTACCAGATGAGCCACGAGTCCATCGAGGAGATCGAGGACGCCGAGTGGCGACACACCCTGGACACGAACCTGTCGGCGATGTTCTACCTGGTCAAGGCCGTGCTGCCGCACATGCCCCGCGGCGGGTCGATCATCGCCAGCTCCTCGGTGAACTCCGACATGCCCTCCCCCACCCTGGCGCCCTACGCGGCGACCAAGGCGGCGATCGCCAACCTGGCCGCCAGCCTGGCCCAGCTGCTGGGGCCGCGCGGCATCCGGGTGAACAGCGTCGCTCCCGGGCCGGTCTGGACACCGTTGATCCCCTCGACGATGCCCGAGGAGAAGGTCGAGTCCTTCGGGGGCAACGTGCCGCTGGGCCGGCCGGGGCAGCCCGCCGAGCTGGCCCCGGTCTACGTGATGCTGGCCTCCGACGAGGCGAGCTTCGTCTCCGGCGCCCGGGTCGCGGTCACCGGTGGACGGCCTGTGCTCTAGCCCGCACAGCAGGGGGGCGGCACCGTCCGGGCGCTGACCGGCGCCCCGACGGTGCCGTTACGGTGCATGCATGAGCGTCACGCCGTCCGGGGTGCCCGAGCTGCGCGCGCAGGGACGCAACGCCCGGCGGATCGTGCACCAGCTGCTGCGCGAGCGGATCATCTCCCTGCAGCTCGCCCCCGGTCAGGCGCTGTCCGAGAACGACCTCGCTCGCGAGCTGGGTGTCTCCCGCACGCCGGTCCGGGAGAGCCTGATTCTGCTCGCCGACGAGGGTCTGGTGGATGTCTTTCCGCAGGCCGGCACGTTCGTCTCCCGCATCCGGGAGAAGGACATCGCCGCCGCGCAGTTCGTCCGCGAGGCCTTGGAGCGGGCCTCGGTGCGGGACGGCGGCGAGCTAGTCACCGGCGAGGACCTCAGGGCGCTGCGGGAGCTGCTGGACGCCCAGTCGGCAGCCGACGGGCGGGAGGACCAGGAGGAGTTCTTCGCCCTGGACGAGGCCTTCCACGCCCGGCTGATGCACGCCACCGGTCACCAGGCCGCCTGGCCGATCGTCAGCCAGGCCAAGGCCCAGCTGGACCGGGCCCGGCGGCTGTCGCTGTCCTTGACCCAGCGGCTACCGGCCCTCATCGGCCAGCACCGCGACGTGCTGGAGCGGCTAGCGAGCGGCGACGTGGCCGCTGCGGACCTGGCCTTGCGCGACCATCTGCGGCTGGTGTTCTCCGACGTCGCCGTGATCCGGCAGCAGCACCCGGAGATGTTCGACGACGGACGGCCGATGCCGCTCCGGCGACGCCCCCGGAGCTGAGCGGGGACCCCCTGCCGAACCAAACATGTATGGTAGTACGCATGGCGCGGCAGGAGGCTGAGCAGCCAGGGCAGGGGGTCGGTTCAGCCGCCGTCGGCCCATGGGCCGGCGGCCGTCCGGACCGGAGCCCCGGTGCGGGCCGCCTGCCCGATGGCCAGCCCGAGCAGGTGGTCCTGCGCGGCCTCGGCCAGCGGGTAGGGAGCGGGCCCCACGCCGCGGCTCCACCGGCCGGTGCGTTCCAGCATGGTGGCCAGCGCGATCTCCTCGTCCGACAGCCGGGCGCCGTAGTAGGGGTTGCGGTAGACGACCCGGCCCTCGAAGGAGATCTGGTCCAGGTCGGGCACCTCGAAGTCGGCGTGCAGCCCGGTCTGCCGGCGGACGATCGGCGCCTGGAGCACCGTCCGCGGGTCGGCCAGTCGTCGCACCTGCTCCTCAGACAGCTCGCCGTGGCTGCCGCGGATCAGGAACCGGCTGGCCCGCAAGGGGTTACGGGTCTGGGTCTCGGTGAAGTCGTACACCCCGACAGCGGAGCCGAAGTCCAGGGTGGCCCAGGTGGTCAGCTGCTGAAGCGGCTCCCGGTCACCGGTCCACCCCGCCCGGGTGACCGGGTTCATCAACGGCGAGCGGGCCGCCACCGCCCTGACCTCCGCGTCGGCGAAGCCGACGCCGAGCGCTCCGCGCAGCAGGGAGACCGCGTGGTAGAGCTGGGTGATCGAGACCTGGGCCGAGGTCGGCGTGCCCAGGACGCCGTCCCGCACGAGCTGCAGGCGGGCGGCGTTCATCGGCTGGTCGCGGTACTGCTCGGCGACCTGCACCCGTCCGCCGGCCCCGACGGCCGCCCAGAGGGCGAGCAGCGCCGCCTCGTCGGAGGCCGGTGGCGTCTCGGACAGCACCGCGTGACCGGACTCCACCAGCTGCACCAGCAGGCCCGGGTTGACGGCCGAGGTCACCGAGGTGAGCACGAAGTCCGGTCGGGCGGGGCCGGCCAGCTCGGCGAGAGAACCCACCACCGGCACTCCGAAGCGAGCCAGCCGGACGGCGGCACCGGCCGGGTTCCGACTGAGGACCGCCGTGGCGCGCAACCGGTCCGGCAGCGCCGCGGCCACCCGCAGGTAGGCCAGCGCACGAAAGCCGCTGCCCACCAGAGCGAAATGGAACGGGTCGGGGTCGGGCACGGCGGGCTCGGGAGCCTCAGCTGTCGACATAACTGCCATACTAGTCAAGTGCCCGTTGCGTGGAGGAGCCCATGAAGATCGTCGATGTCCGAGCGACTACGGTGTCCGTCCCGCTCGAGGCGCCGTTGCTGCACAGCAACGGAGCGCACTGGGGTCGGTTCGTGCGCACCCTGGTCGAGGTCGAGGCCGACAACGGCCTGGTCGGCCTGGGCGAGATGGGCGGTGGAGGGCAGAGTGCCGAGGCGGCCATCGCAGCACTGAACCCCTACCTGCGCGGCCACGACCCGATCCGCCTGGAGGAGCTGCGGTTCAAGATCGCCAACCCGACGGCGTCGCTGTACAACAACCGGACCCAGCTGCTGGCCGCGATCGAGTTCGCCTGCCTGGACCTGGTCGGCCAGGACCTCGGCGTCCCGGTGCACGCGCTGCTGGGCGGCAAGCTGCGCGAGGAGGTGCCGTTCGCCTCCTACCTGTTCTTCCGGCTGCCGAACGACGACGGCGCCGGCGAGGTCCGCACCGCCGATCAGCTGGTCGACCACGCGCTGGCCATCAAGCAGCAGCACGGGTTCGGCACGCACAAGCTCAAGGGTGGGGTGTACCCGCCGGACTACGAGCTGGAGTGCTTCCGCGCGCTGGCCGAGGCCGTGCCCGGGGACCGGCTGCGGTTCGACCCGAACGGTGCCTGGAGCACCTCGGAGGCGATCCGGTTCGGCCGGGCCATCCAGGATCTGGACACCGACTACCTGGAGGACCCGACGTTCGGCCTGTCCGGGCTGAGCCAGGTGCGCGAGCGGCTGCCGATCCCGATCGCCACCAACACCGTCGTGGTGAACTTCGAGCAGCTGGCCAGCAACGTGCTGCAGCGCTCGGTGGACGTCATCCTGCTGGACACCACGTTCTGGGGCGGGATCCGGGCGTGCGTGAAGGCGGCCGCGGTGTGCGAGACGTTCCAGCTGGACATCTCGGTGCACTCCTCCGGCGAGCTGGGCATCCAGCTGGCGACCATGCTGCACCTGGGCGCGGTGCTGCCCGGCCTGACCTTCGCCGCCGACTCGCACTACCACCACCTGCTCGACGACGTGGTGGTCGGCGGCAAGCGGCCCACCAAGGACGGCGCGATCGCCGTCCCGGACTCCCCCGGGCTGGGCGTGACGCTGGACCGGGACAAGGTCGCCGAGTACGCGCAGGCCTTCGCCGAGCTGGGCTCCTACCCCTACGACCGCGACCCCAGCCGGCCGGAGTGGTTCCCGCTGCTGCCGAACAGCCGCTGGGCGGACCCGCGCTGAGGCCGGCTCGCCAGGCCCGCCGCGCGGCCGGGCGGGGGTCCGGGAACCGTCAGGAAGCACTGGGCGGGCGTCCGGAGATCGTCAGGAGGAGCGGAGAAGGGGTTCCCTCGCGCTGAGATGGCCGAGCGGCCCCTTCACGGGGCGCCGGCCCGAGGGCCGAGGACCTGCTGAGGGATCACGACCATGCTTGACGCCACCGTCGTTCTGCTGACCGTGGGGTGCTTCGCCGCCCTGGCGGCTCTGGTGCACGGGCTGGAGAAGCAGTGAGCGCCGGCGACCTGGTGGGCCTCGTGCTCGCCGCCGTCCTCGGCGGGTACCTGCTGGCCGCCCTGCTCCTGCCGGACCGGTTCTGATGTCGTCCACCTGGGCGGGGGTGCTGCAGGTCGGCGTCCTGGTCGCCGCCCTGGCCGCCGTGCACGCCCCGCTGGGGGACTACCTGGCCTGGGCGCTGTCCGGACGGCGGCACCTGGCCGTGGAGCGCGGGTTCTACCGGCTGGTGGGCGTCGACCCGGACGCCGAGCAGCGCTGGCCGGTCTACGCGCGCTCGCTGCTGGCCTTCTCGCTGGTCAGCGTGCTCGTGCTGTACGCCTGGCAGCGCTTGCAGGGTCACCTGCCGCTCAGCCTGGGCCACAGCGGCGTGCCCGCCCTCGGCGCCTGGAACGCCGCCGTCTCCTTCGTGACCAACACCAACTGGCAGTGGTACTCCGGTGAGGCGGTGATGGGTCACCTGGTCCAGATGGCCGGCCTGGCCGTGCAGAACTTCCTGTCCGCCGCCGTCGGCCTGGCGGTGGCCGTGGCGTTGATCCGGGGGCTGGCCCGCCAGCGCACCGACCGGATCGGCA
This sequence comes from uncultured Actinomycetota bacterium, assembly GCA_963821825.1. Classification (GTDB taxonomy): domain Bacteria; phylum Actinomycetota; class Actinomycetes; order Actinomycetales; family Kineosporiaceae; genus CAWGFD01. Next base: position 1,505,963 of record CAWGFD010000002.1, on the reverse strand, counting down.
ACTTCTGGACCGACCTGACCCGCGCCACCCTGAGGGTGCTGCTGCCGCTGGCCTTCGTGGCAGCGGTCGTCCTGCTGCTCGGCGGCGTCGTGCAGAACTTCCTCGGCCCGCACACCTACACCACCCTGGACGGCGGCAGCCAGACCATCCTGACCGGCCCGGTGGCCAGCCAGGAGGCGATCAAGGACCTGGGCACCAACGGGGGCGGCTTCTTCAACGCCAACAGCGCCCACCCCTTCGAGAACCCGCAGGCCTGGACCGACCTGTTCGAGATCTTCCTGCTGCTGGCCATCCCGTTCAGCCTGCCCCGGACCTACGGGCGGCTGGTGGGTGACCGCCGGCAGGGCCTGGCCGTGGTCTCGGTGATGGGTGCGACCTGGCTGGCGTCGGTGGCGCTGATCTCCTGGGCGGAGAGCCGGGGTCTGGGCACCGCGCCCCAGCTGGCCGGAGCGGCGATGGAGGGCAAGGAGGTCAGGTTCGGCCCGGCGGCGTCCGCCCTGTTCGCCGCCTCCACGACCGGCACCTCCACCGGCTCGGTGAACTCCTTCCACGACTCCTACACCGCACTCGGGGGCGGGGTAACCCTGCTCAACATGATGCTCGGCGAGGTCTCCCCCGGCGGGGTCGGCGCCGGCCTGTACGGCATCCTCGTGCTGGCCGTGCTGGCCGTCTTCCTCGCCGGGCTGATGGTCGGGCGGACGCCGGAGTACCTCGGCAAGAAGATCGGCCGCCGCGAGGTCACCCTGGTCGCCCTGTACGTGCTCACCATGCCGGCCCTGGTGCTGGTGGGCGCCGCGCTGACCGCCGGGATCGGGCCGCTGGCCAGCGCCTCGATCCTCAACCCCGGGGCGCACGGGCTGAGCGAGACGCTCTACGCCTACGCGTCGGCCTCGAACAACAACGGCTCGGCCTTCGCGGGCTTCGGCGCAGGAACGGCCTACCAGAACATCGCGCTGGGGCTGTGCATGCTGTTCGGCCGGTTCGTGCCCATCATCCTGGTGCTGGCCCTGGCCGGAAGCCTGGCCGGGCAGCACCGGGTGGCCGAGAGCGCCGGAACCCTGCCCACCCACACGCCCGTCTTCGCCGGCCTGCTCGGCTTCGTGATCGTCGTGGTCGCGGGCCTGACCTTCTTCCCGGCGCTGGCACTCGCCCCGATCGCGGAGGCCCTGTCATGAGCTCGGTGCTGACCCCCGTCCACACTCCGGCCGGAGACCCCGGACGCCCAGCCGCACAGCAGGACCGGCGCCGGCGCGTTCCAGCCGCGGCAGCTGCTCGCCGCCCTGCCGGACGCGCTGCGCAAGCTCGACCCGCGGCACCTGCTGCGCACCCCGGTGATGTTCGTGGTCTGGGTCGGCGCGGTCTACACCGCGGTGCTGGCCGTGCAGGGCCCGACCCTGTTCTCGTTCTCGATCGCGTTCTGGCTGTGGGCGACCGTGCTGTTCGCCAACCTCGCCGAGTCCGTCGCCGAGGGGCGCGGCCGCGCCCAGGCGGCGTCGCTGCGCCGCACCCGCTCCACGACCACCGCGCACCGGCTGACCGCCGACGGCGGAACCGAGGAGGTGCCCGGCACCGAGCTGCGGGTCGGCGACCGGGTGCTGGTCAGCGCCGGCCAGACGATCCCCGGTGACGGCGACGTGGTCGACGGGGTGGCCAGCATCGACGAGTCCGCCATCACGGGAGAGTCCGCCCCCGTGATCCGGGAGTCCGGCGGTGACCGGAGCTCGGTGACCGGTGGCACGGTCGTGCTGTCCGATGAGGTGGTCGTGCAGATCACCGCACCACCCGGTGCCACCTTCCTGGACCGGATGATCGCCCTGGTGGAGGGTTCGGCCCGGCAGCGGACACCGAACGAGATCGCGCTGAACCTGCTGCTCAGCTCGCTGACCCTGATCTTCCTGCTCGCCGTGGTCACCCTGCAGCCGTTCGCGGCCTACAGCGGCCGGCAGCAGCCGGTCGTGGTCCTGCTCGCCCTGCTGGTCTGCCTGATCCCGACGACGATCGGCGCGCTGCTCTCGGCGATCGGGATCGCCGGCATGGACCGGCTGGTGCAGCGCAACGTGCTGGCGATGTCGGGTCGTGCGGTCGAGGCCGCCGGCGACGTCGACGTCCTGCTGCTGGACAAGACCGGCACGATCACCCTGGGCAACCGCCGGGCCAGTGAGCTGCTGCCGCTGGCCGGGGTGGATCAGGCGATGCTGGTCGAGGCGGCGCAGCTGTCCAGCCTGGCGGACCAGACGCCGGAGGGCCGTTCGGTGGTCACCCTGGCCGAGGAGCAGTACGGGCTGTCCTCGCCCGCCCAGACAGCCCTGGGCCAGGCGACCTTCGTGCCGTTCACCGCGCAGACGCGGATGAGCGGGGTCGACCTGGAGGAGCCCACAGGGCGCCGCGAGATCCGCAAGGGCGCCTCCTCGGCGGTGACCGCCTGGGTGCTCGAGCACGGCGGCCGCTGCGGCCCGCAGGTCGAGGAGGTGGTGAGCGCGATCAGCGGCTCCGGGGGGACCCCGCTGGTGGTGGCCGACCGCACGGCCGGCTCACCGGCCCGGGTGCTGGGCGTCATCCACCTCAAGGACGTGGTCAAGCCCGGGATGGCCGAACGCTTCGAACAGCTGCGCCAGATGGGCATCCGCACGGTGATGATCACCGGCGACAACCCATTGACGGCGGCCGCGATCGCCGGCGAGGCCGGCGTCGACGACTTCCTCGCCGAGGCCACCCCGGAGGACAAGCTGGCCCTGATCCGCCGCGAGCAGGAGAGCGGGCACCTGGTCGCGATGACCGGTGACGGCACCAACGACGCACCCGCGCTGGCGCAGGCCGACTGCGGGGTCGCGATGAACACCGGGACCTCGGCCGCCAAGGAGGCCGGCAACATGGTCGACCTCGACTCCGACCCGACCAAGCTGATCGAGATCGTCGCCATCGGCAAGCAGCTGCTGATCACCCGGGGCGCGCTGACCACCTTCTCGATCGCCAACGACGTGGCGAAGTACTTCGCGATCATCCCGGCCATGTTCGTCGGGCTGTACCCCCAGCTGGATCGGCTGAACCTGATGCGGCTGTCCTCCCCCGAGTCGGCCATCCTGTCGGCGGTGATCTTCAACGCGCTGATCATCCTCGTGCTCATCCCGCTGGCGCTGCGCGGGGTGCGGTACACCCCCTCCAGCGCCTCGGCGCTGCTGCGCCGCAACCTGCTCATCTACGGCGTCGGCGGAGTGCTCGCGCCGTTCGCCGGGATCAAGCTGCTCGACCTGCTGGTCTCCCTGCTCCCGGGCCTGTAGCCCGCCCTGCCGACGAAGGATCCTGTCGTGGTTGTTGCCTTCCTCCGCCAGTCAGCCGCCGGCCTGCGCGTGCTGCTCGTGATGACCGTGCTCCTGGGGCTGGTCTACCCCGGCCTGGTCTTCCTGGTCGGCCGCGCCGTACCCGGCCGGGCCGACGGTTCGCTGGTCCGGGCCGACGGCCGGGTGGTCGGCTCGAGCCTTCTGGGTCAGCCGTTCACCGGGGACCAGTGGTTCCTGCCCCGGCCTTCGGCGGCCGGCGACGGCTACGACCCGCTCGCTTCCGGGGCCAGCAACCTGGGCCCGGAGAACCCGCAGCTGATCCAGCAGATCAGCCGGCGCAAGGAGCAGGTGGCGGCCCGGGAGGCGGTGCCGCCGTCCGCCGTGCCACCCGATGCGGTCACCGCCTCGGCCTCCGGCCTGGACCCCGACATCTCACCGGCCTACGCGCGGCTGCAGGTGCCGCGGGTCGCGCGGGCCCGCGGTCTGCCGGTGGCCGAGGTCCGGGCGCTGGTCGACCGCCAGGTCCAGGGCCGCCAGCTGGGCATCCTCGGTGAACCGCACGTCGACGTGCTGCAGCTCAACCTGGCCCTGCAGCGCCTGAGCACCGGCCCCTGAGCCGTGCGCGAGACTGGGCCCATGCAGGCGAGCACGCGCGGCCGGCTCCGGGTGTACCTCGGCGCGGCACCCGGCGTCGGCAAGACGTACGCGATGCTCGGCGAGGCGCGGCGCCGGCTGGAGCGGGGCACCGACGTCGTCGTGGGCTACGTGGAGACCCACGGTCGGGCCCAGACCGACGCCCTGCTCGGCGGTCTGGAGATCGTGCCCCGCCGGACCCTGCCACACCGGGGCGCGCGGCTGCCGGAGATGGACCTGGACGCGGTGCTGGCCCGCCGGCCGGAGGTGGCGCTGGTCGACGAGCTGGCGCACACCAACGCGCCCGGGTCGCGCAACGCCAAACGGTGGCAGGACGTGGAGGAGCTGCTGGCCGCCGGGGTCGATGTCATCACCACGGTGAACGTGCAGCACCTGGAGAGCCTGAACGACGTCGTCGACGCCATCACCGGTGTGCGGCAGCAGGAGACCGTGCCGGACGAGGTGGTCCGCCGGGCCGACCAGATCGAGCTGGTGGACATGAGCCCGCAGGCGCTGCGCCGGCGGCTGGCGCACGGCAACGTCTACGCGGCGGAGAAGGTCGACGCCGCGCTGGCGAACTACTTCCGGGTCGGCAACCTCACGGCGCTACGGGAGCTGGCGCTGCTGTGGGTGGCCGACCGGGTCGACGACGCCCTGGAGCGCTACCGCGCCGAGCAGGGCATCTCGACGCCGTGGGCGACCCGGGAGCGGGTGGTGGTCGCGCTCACCGGGGGGCCCGAGTCCCAGGTGCTGGTCCGGCGCGGGGCCCGGATCGCCCAGCGGGCCTCCGGCGGGGAGCTGCTGGCCCTGCACGTGACCCGCAGCGACGGGCTGACCGGCGCGCAGCCGGACGCGCTGGCCCGGCAGCGGACCCTGGCGGAGTCGCTGGGCGGCACCTGGCACTCGGTGGTCGGCGACGACGTCGCGGGGGCGATCCTGGAGTTCGCCCGCGGGGTGAACGCCACCCAGCTGGTGCTGGGAGCCAGCCGCCGCGGCCGCCTGGCGCGGGCCCTGTCCCCCGGGGTCGGGCAGGCCGTGGTGCGCGAGTCCGGCGACATCGACGTCCACATCGTCACCCACGAGCACGCAGGGCGACGTCCGCGGCGGACCCCACGGCGCACCCTGCTGGGGCACCAGCGGCTGGCCGGTGGCTGGGCGCTGGCGCTGGCCGGCACCGGCGCGCTGAGCGGCGCGCTGAGCGACGCCGGGGACGGCGTCGGCCTGCCGACCGTGCTGCTGCTGTTCCTGGCCCTCACGGTGGGCGTCGCGCTGGTCGGCGGGCTGTGGCCGGCGCTGGCCGCCGCCCTGGTCGCCGGCCTGCTGGCCAACTACTTCTTCACCCCGCCGGTGCACCGGTGGACGATCGCCCAGCCCGAGAACGCGCTGGCCATCGTCATCCTGGTCGGGGTGGCCGTCGCGGTGTCCGCGGTGGTCGACCGGTCCGCCCGGCGGACCGCGGAGGCGGCTCGGGCCCGGGCGCAGGCCGGCACCCTGACCACCCTGGCCGGCACCGTGCTGCGCGGCGGCGACGCCGTACCGGCCCTGCTGGAGCAGCTGCGGGAGACCTTCGCGCTGTCCGGGGTGGCTCTCCTGCTGCGCCGCAACGGCTCCTGGGAGGCGCTCGGTGAGGCCGGAGCCGCCGCCGTCCGGTCGCCGAGCGAGGCCGACACGGTGGTCCCGGTCGAGGAGGGCCTCGTCCTGGCCCTTCGGGGGCGGCCGCTGTCGGTGGACGACCTGCGGGTGGCGACCACGGTCGGGATTCACGCGCAGTCCGCGCTGGAGCGTGACCGGCTGCGCCGGGAGGCCCGTTCGGCGCGCGCCGAACGTGAGCGCACCACCATGCGGACGGCCCTGCTGGCCGCGGTCAGCCACGACCTGCGCACCCCGTTGGCCGCGGTCAAGGCCGGGGTGACCAGCCTGCTGAGCACCGACGTGGAGCTCGAGGAGGCCGACCAGCACGCCCTGTTGGTCGACATCGCCGACAGCGCCGACCGGCTGCAGGCGTTGATCGACAACCTGCTGGACATGAGCCGCCTGGACGCCGGCGCCGTGCACCCGGTACCGGTGCTGGTGGCCCTGGACGAGGTGGTGCCCAAGGCGGTCGCGGGGACCGGCGGCGAGCAGGTCGTGCTGGAGGTGCCCGAGGACCTGCCGCTGGTGCAGGTCGACCCCGGGCTGCTCGAACGCGTGGTGGCCAACCTGGTGGAGAACGCGGTGCGGCACAACCGCGCCGGCACCCCGGTGCTGGTCTCCGCGGGCGCGGTCGGCGACCGGGTGGTGGTCCGGGTCGTGGACCAGGGCCTCGGTGTGCCGGACGAGCGCAAACCCGAGCTGTTCACGGCCTTCCAGCGGCTGGGTGACGCGCCCGCCGGGCACGGCGTCGGGCTCGGGCTGGCCGTGGCCCGGGGCTTCACCGAGGCGGTCGGCGGCACCTTGGAGGCGGAGGACACCCCGGGAGGCGGGCTGACCATGGTGATCACGCTGCCGGCGGCGAGGGCCGCCGGATGAACCGGGTGCTGGTGGTGGAGGACGAGCCGGCTCTGGCCCGGGCCCTGGCGATCACCTTCCGGGCCCGGCGCTATGAGGTGCTGCTCGCCCACACCGGCGCCGCCGCGCTGGAGGTCGCCGCCCGGGCCCACCCCGACCTGGTGGTGCTGGACCTGGGGCTGCCGGACCTGGACGGGATGGACGTGCTCCGGGCGCTGCGCGGATGGTCCGACGTGCCGGTGGTCGTGCTGTCCGCGCGGCAGGCCAGCGAGGAGAAGGTCGAGGCCCTGGACGCCGGCGCCGACGACTACGTGACCAAGCCGTTCGACGTGGAGGAGCTGCTGGCCCGGCTGCGGGCCGCGACCCGGCGCAAGGGCGGCGAGGAGGCCCCGCCGGTGGTCGCGACCGCGTCGTTCACCGTGGACGTCGGCCGTCGGCAGGTGCTGCGGGAAGGCGTGGCGGTGCGGCTGACCCCCACCGAGTGGCAGATGCTCGAGCTGCTCGCCCGCAGCCCTGGCCGGGTGGTGGGCCAGCGCGAGCTGCTGCACGAGCTGCGCGGACCGCACCTGGACCACGAGACGCACTACCTGCGGGTCTACATCGCCCAGCTGCGCCGCAAGCTCGAGCCGGACCCCGCCCACCCCCGGCACCTGATCACCGAGCCCGGGGTGGGGTACCGCCTGGTCCCGTAGGCTCGCCTCCCACCCGGCCCTGACCACGTTCTGTCATCAGGTGGCAGCCTTGAGTCCGGGCGTGGGTGTCAGCGGCACGGTGCGCCCGCACCTGGCAGACTGACCGCGCACGGGTCGCGGACGGTCCAGGTCACGGGGGACAGCTCCCGGCCCGACCGGCGCGAGCCCGGACCCGGGCCTCTAGCTCAACTGGCAGAGCAGCGGACTTTTAATCCGCGGGTTGTGGGTTCGATCCCCACGGGGCCCACAAAAGCGCAGGTCACAGGCCTAGGCGTTCTTTCCGCTGGTGCGGAAAGGTCCTCACGGACACTTTACGGACATCTTTCCCAGGGTCGCACAGCCGAGCCCCGTTGGGCCCGCGGCAGCGGCGAGCCCAAGAGGCAATTGACGAACCGCCTGGTGACGGGCAGGTGGCCAGAGCGTCCAGGGCTGCCCTGCGCCTGCGTCGGCTCCTACCATGGAGTCATGGCCAGGCTCAGCGCGGACACCGAGCGCCTCCGCGAGCTGTGCGAACGCTACGGCGTCGCGCGACTTGAGGTGTTCGGATCCGTGAGCCGGGGCGAAGCCACTGCGGAAAGCGACATCGATCTGCTGTACGAGCTGAAGCAGGACGCAAGGCTCGGCTTCCGCTTCTTCGACTTCGAAGACGAACTCAGACAGCTCTTCGGTCGACCCGTGGACCTCGTCGCGCGGTCCTCCGTGAACAAGTACATCCGCGAACAGGTGCTCCGCGACGCTCAGCCGCTGTATGCGGCGTGAACTTCTCGTCCTCCGGGAGATGCTGGAGGCTGCGAGCCGGATCCAGGAGATCGTTGCAGACTTGGACGTGGAGAGCCTGCGGGGGGACAGCCTCCGCCGGGACGCAGTGCTCTGGAACTACACGGTTCTGGGCGAGGCCTCCAGCCAGTTGCCAGAGGACCTTCAAGAACAAGCACCGCAACATCCCATGGGCGCAGGCCATCAGGCTCCGCAACCGCATCGTGCACGGCTATTGGGATGTTGACCTGGCGATCCTCCACGGGGTCGCCAGCGAGGATCTGAGCCCCCTGATCGAACAGCTCGCCGACCTCCTCATGGCACTAGACCAGCCCTCAGCCGCTCAGTCTGAGGCTGGCGAGGCTCCCTGAGCACGACCTGCCCCTCGACGTCCCCCTGACCGCACAACCGAACGCGTGGTTGGGTGACGTCCGTGGACGACGCAGCCGGCCTCCGCCGCGAGGTGGACCGGCTGCGGGCAGAGAACGTCCGCCTGACCCGGCTCCTGGGGATGCAGGGCTCCGAAAGCGTCCCCGCACCGGAGCGACTGCCCGACCAGGCGGCGACGCCGCTCGCCCAGCCCGGAATGGTCACCATGGCCTCACCGGTTGCGGACAAGGTGGCATTGTTCACCGACCGGTTCCGCGCGCGGACCGACGTGTACGCGCTGCGCTGGGAGAACAGCCGTACCGGCACAGCGGGCTGGATGCCGGCGGTGGCCGGCGGCTGGCGCAAAGGAATGGACCGGCGCGCCGTCACCCACCTGCCGCTGACACCCGACATCGTCGCCGCGCACCTGGTCGGCGACGTCTTCCTCGGGTTGTACCCCCGCACCTGCTGCCGCAGCGCCCGTTCCGGCCCGAGGATGCCGCGGGGAACCGGGCAACCGGCACGGCACCGAGGATCGGGCCGGCCCCTCCCGGGCCCGAACCTCAGGACGCGGCTGCCTACACGGTCTCCCCGGAGCCAGGACTCGCCGATCGTGGGCCTGGACTCGACCCGCCGGCGGCGGACTCTCCGGTACGGCTGAGGTCGCGAAGGCGGCTTCGGGCCATCGCCTCGGTCGCATATCCGAGACCAGCCCGCAGTCCCTGCGCGGCGAGCTGTTCGCGGGCACGCGACACGTGTCGAATGACCGTGGGTTCAGGGAGCCGTCCGGCGAACTCCTCGATCAACCGCTCAGAGACCCAGCGCATGTCATTGCGCGGGGGTGCCCCTTCCTGCAGACGAACGAGGCCAGCACTGCTCGGCGTCGTGGTCACGTCTCTCCTCCCGACTGAGCACGCCATGCGTGGCGTCGCCAGGGACCGGAGCGACAGTGACATCCACCAGAACTGCGGTGGACCAGCAACCTGTAAGTCCTCCCGAGGCTAGCCCGGCACTCCCCGAAAGGACAAGGATGAGGACCGGATCGCAGGATGCCTCCGGGGCCCTCCGGGGCCAGGACGCGCGTGGCCGGGGAAGGTCTCACGTCCCGGATGGAGGCGCTCGGACCAGCGGCAGACTCGATGGTGAGGGTCAGCTGATGACATCGGCAGACGGTTGCAGAAGGGACTCGGGATGACCAGCACGTCCGACGTCCTGGCAGCGGCGGAGGAGATCCTGCAAGCGCTGGGTCACGCCGTCATCGTCACCGACCTGGCCGGGGTGGTGGAGTACTGGAACCCGGCGGCCGAACGCCTGTACGGATGGAGTAGCGAGGAGGCCGTCGGTCGCAACATAGCGACCTTGACCGTCCCACGGGTGACCCAGTCGGTCGCCGAAGAGATCATGGACACTCTGCGGTCGGGCGGCCAGTGGTCCGGGGGGTTCAGCGTTCAGCACCGGGATGGTTCGAGCTTCCCGGCTCTGGTCACCGACACCGGTGTGCGCGACCCTGGGGGACGTCTGGTCGGCATCGTCGGGGTCTCGACGGATCTCAGGCGTGCGCTGAGGCCGTTGCTCGCTCAGTCGGCTGACGCCGCCCTGGTGCTGACCGGCGACGGAAGGGTCTCGCTCATCAGCCCCGCGGCGACGCGGCTGTTCGGGTGGACCGCGGGCGACACGCTGGGCAGCCATCTGACCGCCCTGGTGCACGCTGACGACCGGGAGTCCGCCGCCGCGCACCTGCGCCAGGTGAGCGCCTCGGCTGAGCCGCTCTCGGCCCTGGAGTGCCGGCTGCTGCGGACGGACGGCGAGCCTCGCTGGGTTGACCTCCTGCTGACCAACTACCTCGACGACGAGGTCATCCGCGGCGTGGTCTGCAACATGCGTGACGTCACCGAGCGACGCCACGACCGCGAAGAGCTGGTCCGGCTGACCGAGCAGCTGACCACAGCCCTCACCTCGAGGACGGTGATAGAGCAGGCCAAGGGCCTGATCGCCGGACGGACGGGGGCCGACCTGGACACTGCCTTCCGGTCGCTGCGCCGCTATGCCCGCGACCACAACTCGAAACTGCACGAGGTCGCACAGGCGGTGATCAGCGGGGATCTCCCGGCGCCTCCCGGATCGACATAGGCCTACCCCAGCACGACGACTCACCAGCCTCGGTTCACGACGGACCGACCTCCGGTACGGCGCCACCGCTTCGGCTCTCCCCGCCGATGCCGCGCTGGCGGCTTCGCGGTGGGCGACGCCGCTGCGGCGCCACGGTGGCGTGCCCTCTCGACTGCCCCCCGGCGCAGCCCTCCTAGAACGGGATCAGCGGTCGGGCACCCCCGAGGCGACCAGCACCGTTCCGGACGCTGTCTCCACGGTCAGCCGGGCGAGGTGGCCGTAGCTGATCGAGGTCGTCCCGGAGATGGAGGCCGTCCCCTGGTAGGAGGCGGTCCACCACCCGGCGACCTCGCGCTCTGCGTCATCGGACAGGGCAACCAGCTGGCAGCGGGTGCCCGCCGGCACGCCGGACAGCTGCAGTCGTAGGTCAGTGCCGGTGCTGGTGGGATGCAGGTGCACGGTCATCTGCACCTGACCGTGAGTCGCGGCGACGGTGTCCCAGCGCGGAGCGGTCGCAGCGCGGTAGCCGGCCACGCCCCCCACCGCCCCGCCCAGGACCAGGAGGACGGCCGCGGCGGCGACCCACCACCGGGTGCGGGCCGTTCGACGCTCGGTGGCCGCGGCGCGCATCAGCCGGGTCAGCATCTCCTCGTTGGCCGCCGGCGGCCCACCAGCCGCCTCCGGCAGGCTCAACCGGGACATCAGGCCGGGTAACGACGCCAAGGTGGCCAGCGCCTCGCGGCAGGACTCACATCGGGCCAGGTGCGCCTCGACCCGCCGCCGGTCGGCAGGCTCGAGCGCGCCGAGGACGTAGGCGGCGACCTCTGGCGCCCACTGCGGGCAGGCTGCGCTCATGCGGTGACCCCTCGTTCCTGCAGGGCCAGGCGCAGCGCGCGCAGCGCGTAATAGGTCCGCGACTTGACCGTTCCGACCGGGATCCCGAGCGTGGTGGCCGCTTCGTTGACGGACCGTCCGCGGAAGTACGTCTCGATCAGCACGGCCCGATGGTCTTCGCTGAGCGCCTGCATGGCGTCGGCGATCAACCACGTGTCCAGTGCGTGCTCGATCTCGTCCGCGGCGGCCAGCGCCGCCAGGGCGTCGTCGCCGACCTCGGGGAGTCGTGCCCTGCGGGAGCGATGAGCATCGATCGCCACGTTGCGTGCCACCGTGAACAGCCAGGGGCGGACCGGCCCCCGGTCTGGGTCGAGTGCCTGTGGGTGCCGCCACGCGCGCAGCATCGTCTCCTGGACGACGTCCTCGGCGCGTCCGCGATCCCCGCCGGTGAGCCGCAGGGCGTAGGACAGCAGCGGCGTCGCGTGCTGGTCGAACAGCGCGCGCAACGCCGCGTCCTCGGTGGAGCTGAGCCCTGCCACACCGATCACTCCGACCGGCGGCGCGCCAGCAGCTCGGCAACCAGACGTGGCCCGTCCACGGCGGCCGGTAGCGCAAGGGCGAGGAAGCCTGCTGACTCGACGGCGATCGTCCAGCCGACCAGCGGAGCCGTGAGGCTCTCCTCGAAACCGAAGATGCCCACGGTGAGGCTGAGCACCAGGGCGGCGAGGGTCCCGAGCTGCAGCCCGGCTCCGGCCGCAGCCGCTGCCGCGAGCCACCGGGTGGGGGCCAGCAGCACCGCGGCGCCGACGACGGCCCCCAGGACGGCGTTCAGGGAGAACAGCGGCCCGATCGCCGGCACCGAGGAGTAGCCCAGGCCGTACAGATACAGGTGAATGCCGCCCATCGCGCCCAGGAGCCCGGCGCCGACGATCCGGGCCAGCCAGCCTCGCCACCCGGCAAACACCCGCAGGCCTACGTCAGCGCCGGGGCGGCCGGTTGCACCGAGTGACGGTGGGGGGCGGGATCCGTGCGTGGTCACGTCCCTCATCACGGGCGTGGTCGGCTGCCGGTTCACCGCCGCGACGTGAACCGGACTCAGCCGCGCCTCGTGTCCCCCACTGACCACGAGCTCACTCACGGAAGGAACCGACGTGGACCATCACACCGTCACCCGTCGTGACGTCATCATCAGCACCGGAGTCGCGGCGGGAACCGTGCTGCTGGCCGGCTGCGGCGGGACGTCGAACGGCGGATCCCCCGCTTCGGCGACGAACGACTCGGCCGGTCCCACCGACGTGAGCGGCGCTGCGGCCAGCCAGCCACTGGCCGCCGTCGTCGATGTGCCGGTCGGTGGCGCGATCCCGGCGCAGGATGCCGGAGGCCAGCCGATCGTCGTGGCGCAACCGTCGGCCGGCAAGGTGGTGGCGTTCAGTGCGATCTGCACCCACCGGGGCTGCACCGTGAAACCCACCGGCGACCGGTACCGCTGCCCCTGCCACGGCTCCGTCTACGACGCCGCCACGGGCAGGGTGATCTCGGGCCCGGCGCCACGACCGCTGCCGTCCGTCGCCGTCCATGTCGAGGCCGGCGAGATCCTGCTCGGCGCCGGCTGAGCGTCGCACACGTTTCCCCGGTGGTGGTTGGCCGGAGAAGGTCGGCGCTGGTCGCTCAGCGTCCGTGCGGTTCGAGCACCGGCCGCGGACCAGGGCCGCGCTGCACAACGGCTGCAGATCCTGCTCTGGTGGCCGAACGCCGAACCGCGAGACCATCGCGGCCATCATCGACCTGGTGGTTCGGGCGTGGTGTCGTCCAGGCCCGTCACCCCGGACGCGAGCTGGTCGCCGGCCCCGTCGGCGTAGCGATGAACGACGTCGCTCGGGCGCGGCTCCGGCCTCTCGGCGTCCTCATAGGGGCGCCAGGACCACCCGCCGTGCCGCGAGGGCAGCAGCTGATCGTGCACCGAGATGGCCCCCCTCGCTCGCCCCCAAGGGCCCAGCGTCGGCAAAGCTCCGTCCTGGCAGGCATCGCAACCCATCCAGTCCAGCAGCAGACTCCGGTGCGAGGTCCACAGCGACGCAGCGTGTATCGCCGCGCTGCCGTAAGGTCCGCCCCACATGAAGCAGCGCGCGCCGTCCACGTCGTCGAGGCGCATCGGGCAATGGCGAGCCCGCCGGACGAGCGAGCAACGCCGCGCACTGCGTTGCTGCTGGCCGTCCGGTCCGGTCACCAGCACCAGGAGGACGTCGCCGTCCCAGGCCGACACCGCGTGCTGACCGGCGGCGGCTGCCAGTTCCTGCGCCTCCCACACGTCGAGTCCGGTCACCATCAGGGTCTCCTCCAACCAGGACCCGTCCGGCGGCACCGTCGCCACGCGACGGATCACCTCGGCGCCGTGCTCGAGCACCTGACCGGTCAGCTCCGCCTGCGCCGCATCGTTCTCGGACAACGAGCAGTGCCGACCGCGGGCGTTCCACCCGGTCAGCAGCCACCGGGTGCCACGATCGAGCTCAGGCATCCCAACGGTCTCGGCGGACGGCTCCAACCAGACACGTTCCCCATCGTCGAGCCACAGGTGACGCTGGGAGAGCCACGACAAGGCGACCGGTTCGTTCGGAGCCTGGCGCACACGGCGTCCCAGCGGGCAGTTCAACCTCTCCGGGGGGACGAACCTGACCCCGGCCGCGGATGCCTCCTGAATCTGGGACGCCCGATCGGAGTCGGCAGACTCCGCGTGACTGTCTGAGTCGTTCTGCTGCATGACAACTCAACCTTCTCTCGCTCTTCTCCCGGACGTCCGCCGGGAGCCGATCTTCCTCCGGGGGCACCGTGCGCGGCGGCGCGGTTGCCAGGTGGCCAGCCGGAGGGCTTGTGGCCACGCATCTTGATCGACCCCTATCTTGGCCGCGCCACGGCGTTCTGTCACTCGCTTTGCGGAAGTCGGCTCCTCGCCGGTGGGAGGGCCGGCCCGGCCAGACCCGGCCGTGAGCAGACCGACCGCCACCCAGCACCGCGCAGCTGACCTCTGGCGCTCTGGGTGGGATCGGGATCTCCTGGCGGCCCGGATCCCACCCCTTGCCCCGATCCCACCCGATCGTGGCGAAGGGGCACTCGCCACGCGGCAGTTCTCAGGACGGGGTCGGCCCGCCCCCTGGGCCCGGCGGCGCCAGGCCGGGCTGCGGTGGCGCGGGAGCGACCGGCCGGACGTCGGGGGCCGCGCCGAGCACGGTCCGGGTCATCGCGTTGCGGGTGTCCAGCAGCTGCTCCAGGGCGTCGTCCAGGTCATCAGCGCTCACCGGCGGTGGGCCGTCACCGGGGCGACGTTCGGCGGCCAGCAGCGCCGAGCGCCGCAGCAGCTCCTTGAGGAAGGACGCCGTAGCACCACCGGCGCGCTCCAGCACCTGCTCCAGGCGCGCAGTGTCCACCGGCAGAGCGCCGCGGTACAGCTCGAACAGCTGCCGCCGGGCATCCAGGTCCGGCAGCGCGATCTCGACCGCCTGGTCGATCCGGCCCGGCCGGGAGGCCAGCGCCGGCTCCAGCAGGTCGGCCCGGTTGGTGGTCAGCACGAACACCACGTCGGCGTCCTCGGCCAGGCCGTCCATCTCGTTCAGCAGCTGGAACAGCAACGGGTGCTGCCCGGGGTGCATGCCGCGGTCCTCGGCGATCAGGTCGACGTCCTCCACCACCAGGATCGCGGGCTGCAGGGTGCGGGCGATCTGCGCCGCCTGCGAGATGGCCCCCAGCGCCTCGCCGCTGAGCAGCACCACGGTGCTGCCGGTCAGCACCGAGCTCAGCCAGCGGATGGTGTGCGTCTTGCCGACCCCGGGCGGCCCGTACAGCAACAGTCCGCGCTTGAGGTGCTGACCGGCGGCCAGCAACCGGTCACGGTGCCGGGCGACCCCGACCACCTGCTGCTCGATCAGCTCCCGGACCCCGGGCGCCAGCACGAGCTGGTCGGCGCTGACCGCCGGACGGCGGTGAAAGGTCAGCAGCGCGCCCTGCGGCCCGAACAGCTCCCCGCCCAGGGAGACGACCTGTTGACGGTAGACGTTGTGCCGCAGGGCCAGTGCGCGCAGGTCGGAGACGATCGCTGCACCGGCGTCCGGCTCGGTGGAGACCACCTGCACCGTCACGGCGTTCTCGCCGCGTTCCGGCTCGGGGCCGCGCACCAGCAGAACGTGCCGTGCCGGACCGTCCTCGACCAGGTAGAACGCGCAGCGCACACAGGCCACAAGCTGACCGTCCGGACCCGCCGGGCGTCGCTCGACGGCCACCGGACCGGGCCGCGGCCCGTGCTGCAGCGTCGGGTCCGCCGCCAGCACCTCGGCCAGGCCGAAGTCGTGGTGCCGGTAGCTGGTCACCCCGACCAGTCGGTGCTCCCGGCCACCCTGCGTCAACCAGCGGTCCACGGCGGTCTGCACGTTGACGTGGTCGAACCCCGGCCAGTTCTCCACCGTGACCGGCAGCTGCTGCGCGACGTCGCCGGCCACCGCCAGGTGGGCCAGGACAAGGCCGCTGAGCGAGGGGGCGTCCAGCGTGCGGGCCCGTAGGGCCACCCGTCGGGAGGCGTGCCGCGCCAGCCGGACCAGGTCAACCGGCCGCAGCCGGTCACCGGCGTCTCCTGGTGCCGGACCGGGCGGCATGCCGGCTGGGCCGCCGCCGGACAGGGACAGCCTCGACCGGTACGGCGCCGGCCCGTCCGCCGACCAGCCCATCGACCACTCCTGCGTCACCGACGCTCCCCTCCAGCCGACTTCGCACACCCGGTCATCGGGCCATGATGGCTCCGGCCACGGCGGACGGAGGCAGCCGCCGCCCAGGCCGCCCTCACCTCCGGGCCGTTCGGTAGCGCAGGTAGACCACCTGGGAGTCGAAGGTCCGGGTCTGGACCAGGGCCAGGTCGACGCGGCGCTGCTGCTGGGCGAAGAAGGAGATCCCGCCGCCGACCAGCACCGGGTAGACCCTGACCCGGTACTCATCGATCAACCCCAGGTCGGCCGCCGCCGCGGCGAGCCGCGCGCCTCCGATGCCGATGTCGCCCGCGCCCGGTTCGGCGCGCAGCCGCGCGACCTCCTCGGCCAACCCCTGCGTGGCCAGGCGTGTGTTGCTGCCCTCCACCGCCGGCAGGGTGGTGGAGAAGACCACCTTGGGCAGCTGCCGCCACAGGACCGCGAACTCCCGCTCCGCCTCACCGAGGGCCGGATCCGCCTCAGCGGTCTCCCAGAAGAGCATCGTCTCGTAAAGGTTGCGGCCCAACAGGTGCACGCCCACGCCCCGCACTTCATCGGTGGCCAGGGCGAAGACCTCCGGGTCAGGAACAGACCAGTCGAAGCGCCCGTCGGGCCCGATGATGTAACCGTCCAGCGAGATGCTCATCGAGTAGGTCACGTCAGGCACGGGGCACTCCTCCGTCGGGGTCCTATCAGTTCTACCCATCAGACCTGTCAGGCGCCATGAACTCATCGCCACTGGGTCGAGGAGGTCTTCGCGCCACGGCCGGCGGGTGGTAGCTTCGCGACAAGCCCGACGCCGGGAGGTGACACCCATGACCGCAGTACCCACCGTGGGTGCTCCTGCGCCGTACTCGACCGGGTACCTGACCTAGTCGTCAGCGGGAGCGCCTCCCAGCACTGTCGAAAGGCGTCTCCCATGCACACCTCTCGCACGCCTGTGCCGACCCGGGCGTTGGTCCTGGGTGGCGGCGGGTCCACCGGCAACGCGTGGCTGATCGGCGTGGTCGCCGGCCTGTCCGAGGCCGGGCTCGACGTCACCTCGCCCGACCTCACCGTCGGGACGTCGGCCGGCTCGACCGCCGCGGCCCAGCTGGCCGGCGCCACCCCCACCGAGCTGCTGGCCGCCGTCCGGGCCGCTGCTCCCCCGCGACCGACCACGGTCCCCACCGACCAGCGGGCTCGGACCGGTCCGGTGGTGGACCACCTGGAACGGATGCGCGCCATCATCGCCTCCGCCACCGATGCCGCGGACCTGCGCCGCAGGATGGGCGCGGCGGCCCTGGACCGGGACGCCGCCTCGGACGGCTCCTGGACGGCGCAGTGGCGCGCCACCGTGGCGGCGCGACTACCCGACCAGCGCTGGCCGCGTCGGCGGGTGCTGATCACGGCGGTCGACGCCCGGACCGGGGAGGCGGTCGTGTTCGACCGGGACAGCGGCGTCGACCTCGTGGACGCCGTGGCCGCCAGCTGCGCCAGCGGCCTTCCCTACCGGATCGGCGACCACATGTACATCGACGGCGGCTACCGGCGCAACGAGAACGCCGACCTGGCCCGCGGGTACCAGCGCGTCCTGGTGCTCTCCCCGTTCAGCGGCCGCACCCTGCACCCCCGGGACTGGGGCATGCAGCTGTCGGCGCAGGTGGACGAGCTACGCGCCCAGGGCAGCACCGTGCAGACCGTCTTCCCGCCGAGTGAGGTCGAGCACCTGTTCGGTGCCAACGCGATGAACCCGTCCCTGCGCCCGGCCGCCGCCCGCGCGGGCCAGGCGCAGGGCACGGCGCTGGCCGAGCGGCTCGCCCAGCTCTGGTGCTGACAAGGGACCGGCCGGGTCGGGCGCGGACGACCCTCAGACCGGGACCGCGGCCGCGTACACGATCCGGGAGGTGATCGCCTCCGGCTCGCCGTCGGCGTACAGCCGCTCCACCTCCACGATCAGCAGCCGCAGCTCGCCGTCCACGGCGGGGACGGCGACCCGCCCGGCCCAGGTGGCGGTCGTCCCGCTGACGCTGCGGGTCAGCACAGTGGTGGCCTCCGGCAGGCTCTGCCAGCGCAGCACGTCGTCCGCCACGGCCGGGTCGGCCCGCTGCACTGTCACCGTGACCTGCGGCAGCACGCTGTCCTCGGTGCCGGCGTCCGGACCGCGGCCGTGCACGGCGGTGTAGCTCGGGCCGGCCACCGTCACCGTCCGCACCGCAGGGTCATCGGCCGCGGTGGTCACCGTCGCCGTCCGGTCCGGCAACGGCTGCACGATGTCGGCGAGCACGACCGGTGAGATGGCGCACCGGTCCAGGGAGTTCGGCTGGTAGCGGACCAGCGCGAGCCGGACGAACGGCGCGTAGGCCTCCCCGGTGTCCAGGGCCACGTCGGCGAACCAGCGCTTCGTCGTCGCGTCGTACTGCGGCTGGTGACCGACCACCGTGACGAACGGCACCGGCGTGCCCACCAGGGGCACCCGGGTCGCCACCACCGGGTCACCGCCGAAGCTGGCCGGCCGCAGGTTGCGCAGCGGGGCGCCGGAGCGGATCAGGTCCTGCCCGATCAGGGAGACGAACGGGTAGTCGCTGCCCTGGGGCGAGATGACGTCACTGCCGACGACGACCCCGAGCAGCTCACCGGCACCGGAGGACCACCAGCCGCGACCCATCCAGACCCGCAGGCCGCCGCCCCGGCGCCGGCTGACGTAGCCGCCGTCCTGCTCGCCGCCGCTCCAGCCCATCGTCGGCACCACGTACTGCAGGTCGGGCAGCTTCGGCGGTGCGGAGCTGGGCACGTCCACGGTCACCACCTGGCTGGTCACCGACAACCGGTCGGGCTCGTCGATCCACGCGGCCGGGAAGTCCTCGCGGAAGGGTGTCGTGGCGGTCGCCGCGTAGCTGACCCGGCGGTACTTGGTGTCGCCGAAGTGGTGCGGCGTCGGCGCTCCGGTGCCGAGCTCACGAGCCATCCGGGTGTCGAAGGTCAGCTCCTTGCCGTCCCGCAGCCGGTAGGCGGCGGGCCGACCCTCCGGCATCAGCGCCGAGGTGTCCATCGGCAGGCTGAAGACGGTGGTGCGCGCCGACAGCTCGCGGGGGCCGTCCTCCCGGGGGTCGTCGACCGGCTCGGTCCAGGTCGCGTCCAGGTCGACCCGCTGGCTGGACCGGCCGTCCAGGGAGAGGACGCCAGCGACGTCGGCGTAGGTCTGGCCCAGCGGACGGGACACCTCGAACCGCTCCCACTGCGGCACCTGCAGCGGGTGCTGCACCGCGTGCACCAGCTCCAGCTCGTGCCACGGCGTGGTCAGCCAGCAACGGTTGTCCTTCATGGCGCCGACCACGCGGTCAAGCTCCTCGCCGGTCAGCTCCTGCTCGCACCAGCGCAGCATGCCCATCAGCTCGGGAGCAGGCAGCTGGGAGGCCATCCGCACCCGCGCGGTGGCGGCCTGCGGCAGTGCGACGGTGAGGAGGCGGGCCGCGGCGTCCCACTGCGGCGGGCCCTCCCCTCCGGCGAGCTGCAGCCGCAGTGGACGGGCCCGCCACCAGGTGCCGTCCTCGGCGTCGAAGGGCAGGACGTACGCCTCACCGGGGGCCACCCCGGGCAGCCCCCAGAAGATCACGCCGGTGGCGAGCGGGTCGGGCAGGTAGGGCAGCTCGAGCTGGTCGACGGTGTGCAGCACGTACCGCCCACCGGCAGCGCCGCCGACCGCCGGCAGGTCGACCACGGTGGCCCCGGGTGCCTCGGGGTCGTCGAAGGAGCCCTTCTCCCGCCGGGCCACCTCGTACGCCCCGGCGATCACCGCCACCTGCTCCGGGCCGGGTGGCCTGCCGTCCGAGCCCACGGCCAGGTCGAACAGACCGTGCTTCTCGGCCAGGTCGAAGCTCGCCTTCGGCGGCGCCAGGTGCCGCACGTCGACCGGCGCGTACCCGGGATGCTGCGGCAGCTCGGCGGTGAACCACTCGGCGTACTGCCCCGGCTCCAACCCGGCGTCGCTGCGGATCACCAGCCGGTGCAGCGAGGCACCTTCCCCGAACGCGGTGTACGGCACCGCGGTCGGTGCGGGCACCGGCTCGAACCGCAGGTAGGGCTCGACCTGAAGGGCCCCGACGCCGATCGCGTCCGCCTCCGCGCGGGTCAGGCCGCCGCCGACCAGGTCGACCTCCCGCAGCCGCAGCCGGTAGGACCGGCCGAACCGCAACCGCGGGAGCGAACCCGGCACGACCGCGGAGGCGAAGCTCAGCCCCATCACCGTCTGCGGGTCGTTCGGCACCGCCGCGGGCAGGGTCTCCGGCCGCCCGGGGTCCGGCGCGTCGGGGTGCCGGGAGAGCGGCAGCCCGGCCCGCGGCGCGGACAGGCTCCAGCCGTCCCAGGTCACCAGCGACTCGTGCACGTACAGCTCGCCGTTCGGGTCCGGGGCCTGCCCGGGAGGGGCCAGCCGCTGGGCCAGGGCGACCTGAACGTGCCCCTCACCCGGCAACGGCGCCAGCCCGGCGGGATACCGTTCGGCGGTGGTGGTCAGCACGCGTTCGTGCAGCGAGCGCCAGACCCCGGTGCGGTCGTCGAACACGTCCAGCCGGTAGCCGCGCACCAGGTCCTCGGCGAACAGCCGGGTCGAGCCACCCTCGATGGCGCTGTTGACGGTGCCGCTGCGGCTGAACTCGGCCTGCAGCGCGTCGGCCCGACCGGACTGCACGAGCGACAGGCCCGTCGTCCGCAGCGCGGCCAGACCCGCGTCGTCCGGCTGCTGAAGTGCAGCGCCCCCGGCCGCCGGGGGCGGCGTGGTGGCCGTGGTGGCGGTGGCGATCGCCTTCAGGGCGGCGCCGTCGACGTCCACCTGGTTGACCACGAAGCTGCCCGCCGGCAACGGCACCAGGCCCTCCGGGACGACGGCGTCCGGGACCTGACGGGCGGCCACGAACCGGTCGCCGTCGACGCGGTAGGCCGTGTGATGGGCGAGGTTCTCGCGGACCACCGCATCGGCGGCCCCGGCCAGCGCCGGTGTCGCGGTGATGAACCCGGTCGGTGTGGGCAGCGCCTGCGCCGGGAACGCCAGGTCCACGACCAGGCCGAGGCGGCGCAGGAGGTCGGGGTGCTCGGCCAGCCCGGCGACCAGCTGGTGGAAGTCGACGGTGTCCCGGTAGTGCTGCCCGTCGGGCGGCAGCTCGTGCGGCTCGGCCTCCGGCGAGGAGTGGAACAGCGCGGCCCGCTCGACCTCGAACGCGGCGCCCGGCGGCAGCGGGTGGATCGTGGGACCGCCGCGGACCCCGCCCGCCCGGCGGGCCGCAGCCTGCTCGCGGGCCCCGGACAGCAGCCGGGCAGCGGCGCCGGCGACCCCGTACCCGCGTTCCAGCTCCCCGTACCGGGTCTGGCCCGGTCGGACCACCTCCGTCAGCAGGTCATCCAGCCCCGGCACCGGGGGCTCGACGTCGCGCCGGGTGCGCAGCGCAGGCAGCTCGGCCGGCGACGCCGCTGCCGCCCTGGCGTACAGCCCTCGCAGCTGGGCGTGCACCTTCAGCACGTCGAAGGTCACCATCGGCCGGTCGGCCAGGTCCGGGAACCGCCACGGCACGACCGGCGTCTGCGGCGGGAACAGCGCGGCCCACAGCTCGGGGTCCGGGGCCGGGCTGACCACCTCGGCGGCCGGCGCGGTGCCGTCGGCGTCCAGCGTCCACGTCGCGGCGGCGACGGTCGCCGGCCAGTCGAGCAGGTCGGGGAACAGCGCCAGGGTGCCACCCTCGTCGGTGCGCAGCCGGGGGGACATGGCCACCGAGAGCCTGCGCCGCCCGTCGGGCAGGGTGCCCGCCGGGACGCTGACCCACTGCAGCCTCTGCTCGGTGGTCATGCCGCCGCCTCCTGGGCGTAGGCCAGGCAGTACGCCTGCCAGTCCTCGACGGACAGCACCTGCTCCAGCGTCGGGTCACCGGAGGGCCCGGCGAACCGCTTCTCGACCGACAACGTCACGCTCGTGCTGAAGCAGAGCACCTTCACCGAGACGGTGAGGCTGGCCTGGCCCCAGATCTCGTTGCCCTGTTCGCGGTAGGTGAAGGCCAGGTAGAACTCCAGCGAGATGCTGATCAGGCCGAGCACCGACAGGTACCCACCGCACCGGAGGTAGCCGGTGAGCTCGGTGCCCTTGGTGGTGGACATCCTGAAGTAGACGCCGGCCATCACGTACACGCCGCCGCTGGCCACCCCCAGGTTGAGCGAGACGTTGCCACCGAACTCGATGCCGGCCTCGATCTCCTCCACGCCGGCCGCGCTCACCCCGAGGGCGAAGAACCCTCCCCCGCCGAACAGGGTGACCGTGACCAGGAACGGGTGCTCCCGGGAGGACAGCGCGAACCGCAGACCCGCCGGGCGTCCGACGAACGGCAGGGAGAGTGCCGCCGACAGCGACAGGTTCTGCAGCGAGAAGATGCCGACACCGACGGTGGGGATGCCCAGGCTGAACCCGGCCTGGATCCCCTCGGGGGTCACCGAGATGGCCGGCGGGTCGCTGAACCCGTCGGCCGGGAGCAACCGGCGGATGGTGTCGACGAAGGCCAGCGCGCCGACGAACTCCAGCGCGACGTCCTGCGCCGTCACGTCGGGCTTGCGGCCGGGCAGGGAGAGGAACTTCATCGTGCTCATCGACACCCGCACGACGCCGGCCAGGGTCAGGGAGAACCCGCGCAGCTCACCGGCGATGGTGGTCTCCGGCGGTGAGCCGTCCAGCCTGGTCACGGTCCGCACGTCGAGCAGGAACTGGGCCGTTCCCAGCTCGAACGTGGGTTCGACCGGCGGCGCGGCCAGCAGGGCGGGCTTCCAGACCAGCCGGGTGACGTGGGCGACGGGCCGCCCGTCCGGTCCGGGCACCGGGCGGCTGCGGATCACCGGGGTCCGGATCAGCGCGGCGGGGTCGGCCAGGGCGGAGTCCAGGTCGCCGTCCGAGCCACCGGCCGGCCCGCCGGCCACCGCGGCCGGCATGGGGGCCAGCAGGTCGGCCAGGTCGACCGTGCCGAACAGCTTCATGCCGGCCAGCAGCGTGCTCAACGTCGCGCTGTCGGCGCCGGCCGCGGCCATCGCGCCCGGCATCGCGCCGTGGGTGGCGGACAGCGCGTCGAGGGTGATCGCGGGCGCGGCCACGCCCCCGCCGGCCGCGGCCCCCAGCCCGAAGCCCACCGACGGGAAGGCCGCGAACAGGCCGGCCGGGTTCGCCGCTGGGTCGAACCCGTGCTCCAGGTAGCTGGTCGACAGCCGCACCTCGACGGCCTGGGCCGCGCCGGTCAGCTGCTGCACCGCCTGCAGGTGGACGCCGGCGGTGAGGACCTGCGGCAGCCAGCCCGGCAGGTAGTCGCGGGGCAGGCCGGCGGCGGCGCTGACCTTGACCAGGTCGAAGGTGAGGTAGTCGGTCGGGGCGGTGGTGGCGTCCGGCCGGCCGGGTACGGCCTCGGTCAGCGCCAGCTGCTGCGCGCGGGCGGTCGCCGTCCGGTTCGCCGCCGGCGCGGTGTTGAAGGCGGCGAGCACGCCGTCGGTGTCGGTGACCGCGGAGTAGGGGATGAACAGCATCGGCTTGGTCAGGCCGACCCGGCGACCCTCGCCGTCCTCGGTATCGACGTCGAAGGGCACGAGCTGCCCTGACGCTCTGAGCCAGAATGGGTTGCCGAGCACATGGTCGATCTGGCCCTGGGTGACCTCAGCGGTGAACGGGATCGGCAGGTCCAGCTTGGGGGTCTGGAGCGTGCGCAGCTCCATGGTGCGCAGCGGCATCTCCCGGCGTCCGTGGGGGTAGCCGCCGGCCAGCAGGCGGTAGTCCAGCGACGGCTGGGTGACGACGACCCGGTAGTACTGGCGCAGCACGGTGCGGGTGCCGAACACCCCGACCGGCCCGAGGGGCCCGGGTTCGCTGCCCAGCGACACCGGCTCGAACCGGCGCTCGGTCACCTGCACGATCGAGGCCCGGTGACCGGTGTCCAGGAAGCCGCGCCGGACGATCTTGACGTACTGGTCACGGCCCAGGCCGGTGATGTGCTCGTAGGCCTGCAGACCGGGCACGGTGATGCCCACCCGCTGCAGCTCAGCGGGGTTCTGGTCCTCACGCGGGAAGTCGAACGTGCCCAGCACGTGGTGGTGGGCACCGAGTGCGGTCAGCCTCACGTGCTGGGCGGTCAGGGTGGCCGGCGGTGGGACGATGCCGCGACCCAGCAGGCTGAGCCGCCGGGTCCACAGCAGCCAGCGGATGACCGGGATGCCGAGCTCGGCGGCGGAGCGCACCACGTTGCCGAAGTCACCGGTGAGGGTGACCAGGTCCGCGATGTCGGTCGGGGACAGCGAGGTGAGGAACGGGTCGCCAGGGCGCCCGTGGATCGCCCGCAGACTCAGCGGACCGGAACCCACCAGCTGGGTGTGCCACAGCTCCGTCAGGCCGGCCGCGGTGAACGGCTCGCCCCGGTGCTGCCACGCGTGCTCGCCGACCGGGGACAGGACCAGCCGGTAGGCCAGCTCCAGCGCGGTGACGTCGGGGGCCGGTTCCCCGGGACGCACGCCACCGGCCCGGCTCGGGGCCCCGGGCGGCAGGGCGTTGGCGGCCAGGGCGGGGTGCAGCCGGGCCCAGTCGAGCAGGCCGGCGACGGTCAGCGGGATCGGTGACTCCTCCGCCGGGACGTCGAAGGCCAGCCGGCTGGGACCGGCGGACACCGACCGCACCGGCAGCGGCGCCACGGCCTGGCTCTGGGTCTCGTTCTCCCCGAACGCTTCTTCGGCGAGGTGCTGGGGCGGCAGGGTGAACACCAACCGGCCCGGGCTGGCCGGATCGAGGACGTGCAGCGCGCCGTCCTCGGCGAGCGCGAGGTTGCTCAACGCGACGTCCAGGACGAGCAGGTCCTCCGGTCTGAGCACGCTCAGGTGTACGGGTTCGCCAGCCACCACGCCTCCTGCGTTCGGTGAGTGCGACCAGTCCCCCCGGCGCTCCGGACGCTAGACCTGCGCCGAGTCGGGGTCAATGCGTTGAGGAGATGCGTCGACGGCTGTTGATACCCCTCCGACGGCCCGATGGACGGGTTCGGCGTGACGTCGGTCGCCGTCCAGGACGGTGAGCACAGCGGTACCCCGGGGGGTATATGCTGAAGCGGTCGACCGCACCTCCGGCAGCACCAGGAGCCCACCATGTACTTCGCCCAGCACTATCTCGACTGCCTGTCTCAGGCGTCCTACCTCATCGGCGACCAGAGCAGCGGCCAAGCGGTGGTCGTGGACCCGCGTCGTGACGTGCAGGAGTACCTGGACGACGCGGCGGCGCACGGGCTGCGCATCATCGGCGTGATCAACACCCACTTCCACGCCGACTTCCTGGCCGGCCACCTGGAGCTGGCCGAGGCCACCGGGGCTTGGATCGGGTACGGGGCGACCGCGCAGACCGAGTACCGCAGCCGCTCCCTGGCCGACGGCGAACGGATCAGCCTGGGCGAGGTCACGCTGCAGATCATGTCGACCCCGGGCCACACCCCGGAGTCGATCAGCGTGCTGGTCTTCGAGCACGACGACGACCGGGTCGCCTACGGTGTGCTGACCGGCGACGCGTTGTTCATCGGCGACGTCGGCCGGCCCGACCTGCTGGCCTCCATCGGGGTGACCGCCGATCAGCTCGGCGTGCAGCTGTACGACTCCATCCACCGCAAGCTGATGTCCCTGCCGGACGAGGTCCGGGTCTTCCCCGCGCACGGCGCCGGGTCGGCCTGCGGGAAGAACCTTTCCACCGAGCTGCAGTCCACCATCGGGCAGCAGCGGCTGCTCAACTACGCCTGCCAGCCGATGACCCAGGAGCAGTTCGTCGCCCTGGTCACCGCCGGGCAGCCGTCGGCGCCGGAGTACTTCGTCTACGACGCCGTCCTGAACCGCAAGGACCACCCCGTCCTGGACGCCGCCGCCCAGCTCCCGGCGCTGGACGCCACCGCCCTGACCGCTGCCCTGGCGCGCGGCGCGGTTGTGGTCGACGCCCGGGACACCACCGACTTCGCCGCCGGCCACCTGACCGGCGCCGTCAACGTCCCGGCCGACGGCCGGTTCGCCGAGACCGCCGGCATGGTGCTGCGTCCCGACGACGAGGTGGTCGTGATCGCCCCTGAGGACCGGCACGCGGAGCTCGCCGTCCGCCTGGCCCGGATCGGCTTCGACCACGTGGTCGGCCACCTGCGCGACCCGGAGCCGGTCATGGTGGCCCACCCCGAGCTGACCTCACGGGCCAGCCGGCTGACCCCGGTGCAGCTGGCCGAGCTGACCGCCGACGCCACCGGCCAGGGCCCCGTGGTGGTGGACGTGCGCAACGCCGGTGAGCGCGAGGCCGGCTTCGTGCCCGGCTCGGTGCACATCCCGCTGGCCGAGCTGCGGCGTCGCTCGGCCGAGCTGCCGACCGGACGCCCGCTGGTCACCTACTGCGCGGGCGGCTGGCGCTCCAGCGTCGCCGCCAGCCTGCTGCGGCACGACGGCCGGACCGACGTCTCGGACCTGCTCGGCGGCTTCGCCGCCTGGTCGGCGATGCACGAACCGGTCAACGCCTGACCCGTCCACCTCATCACGCCCGGTGATCCGCAGAACGGGACGTGAACGGTCGTCTGGACGATCGTTCACGTCCCGTTCTGCGGATCATGGACGCGGGGGCCGGCGACGCCGCCGATTGGGACCGGCGGGGCGCCAGTAGCGTTGAGCAGCGACGCTGACGCGGTACCGAGGAAGGACGACGAGATGACGACGTGGTTGATCACCGGCTGCTCCGCCGGGCTGGGCCGAGCCCTGGCCGAGGAGGTGCTGCGCGAGGGCGACCAGGCCGTGGTCACCGCGCGGGACACGGCGACCGTGGCGGACCTGGCTGACGCCTACCCCTCCCAGGCCCTGACCGTCGCCCTGGACGTGACCCGTCCCGACCAGATCGTGGCCGCCGTCCGGGCCGGCGAGGAGCGCTTCGGCGGTATCGACGTGCTGGTCAACAACGCGGGCTACGGGTACCGCTCCGCGGTCGAGGAGGGTGAGGACGAGGACGTCCGACAGCTGTTCGAGGTTCACGTGCACGGGCCGGTCAACCTGATCAAGGCCGTCCTGCCGGGCATGCGGAGCCGCCGGTCGGGCTGCATCCTGACCATCTCCTCGATCGCCGCCAGCGTGAAGCCGGCCGGGTCCGGCTACTACGCGGCGGTCAAGTGCGCCATCGAGGGGATCTCCGGGTCGCTGCGCAAAGAGCTTGCCCCACTGGGCATCAACGTCACCTCGGTGGAGCCGGGAGGGTTCCGGACGGAGTTCGCCGGCCGGTCACTGACCGGCACCAGCACGGTGATCGACGACTACGCCGACACCGTCGGTCCCCGCCGGGTGGAGGTCGACACCGCGCACGGCACGCAGCCCGGGGACCCGGCCAAGGGCGCCCGCCTGCTGCGGGAGCTGGCGCTGTCCGACCACGCCCCGGGGCTGGCGCTGATGGGGTCGGACGCCCTCACGGTGGTGCGCTCCGCGCTGCAGACCTCGCTGGCCGAGATCGACCAGTGGGCGCAGGCGAGCGCCGGCACCGACCGGGACGACGTCGCTGCCACCAGGACCGGGCAAGCCTGAGGCCCGGTCGGCCGCCCCGGCCCAGGGCTGGCCGGCGCCTCAGACCTGCTCGGCCAGGGCGGCCAGCCGATCGATGGACGCGCCGAGCTTGTCCGGGGTCGTCGCCCGGGCCCGGGGCAGCCGGGACTCATCGGTGAGCCGGGTCCAGTCGTAGGTGTGCCGGACCCGGGTGCGACCGTCCCCCGCCGGTTCGAGCTCCCAGCGCCACACGTGTCCGATCGGCGGTGAGCCGGGCTCGGCCGGCGCCCAGGCGATCAGCCGGCCCTCCTCGAACGCCACCACGTGGTTCTCGCGGACCGCGCCCGAGGTCAGCTCCATCGCGAACACCTGACCGACCGCGCGCACCCGGGCCGCGCCGGCGGTGGGCCGAGCCAGGTTGTCGTTGCCGTCCCACCGCGGCTGCGCCGAGGGGTCTGCGACCAGCTCGAAGATGTCGGCTGCTCGGGCCTTCACCTCCCGGGTGGCGGTGACGACCCTGGCTTCTGCGTCCGGCTGGCTCATCGGAGCATCGAAGCACGCCGGGGCCGGCCGGGACAGACCCGCCTCAGGAGGCCAGGGCGCCGCGCAGGTCCTCCCCCAGCCGGCCCTCGGCGGCCAACCAGCCCACCGCCTCCCGCACGGTGTCCAGCGAGGAGTGCTGGGGCGCGAAGCCGAGCAGCCGGCGGGACTTCTCGGTGCTCATCGAGTGGCTCCGCGAGACGTGCTGCAGTGCCGCCTCGGCGTGCTCATCGGGCAACGTGGCCAGGAACTCCTTCAGCGGCAGGAAGCGCAGGTCCGCCTCCCGGCCGAACCACCCGGCAGCCGCCTCGGCGAACCCGCGAAGGGTGAGCGCCCGCGGCGAGACGGAGTAGAACGCCTCGCCGTTCGCCTGCTCCGGCTGCTCCACACAGGCCACGATCAGTCCGGCCACGTCGTCGGCGTGCACGTGGTGCACCGTCTCCAGGCCGAGGTCGGGCAGCAGCAGGGGCTCGCCGTGGGCCAGCGTGGCCCACACCGCCGGGTCGGCGGTGCCCTGCGGGGTGATGATGTTCCATCCCGGGCCCGAGATGTGCCCCGGGTGCACGATCGCCACCGGCAGCCCAGCGGAGTGGCTCTGGGCCAGCAGCAGCTCCTCGATCGCCGCCTTCTGGGTGCCGTACTCCCCCCACGGGCGGCGCGGCTCGTCCTCGGTGGCCGGCACCTCGGTGAGGGTGCCGTGGATCCAGATGGTGCCCACGTGCACCAGCTGCCGGACGCGGCCACGCAGGGCGTCGACCAGGTGCTCGGCCGACTCGGGGGTGAAGCAGATCATGTCGATCACGACGTCGGCGTCGAGCTCGGCGACCTGGCTCCCGAACGTGCCGTCGGCCTCGGCCGCCGCCCGGTCGATCTGCAGGGTCTTCACCTGGGCCCAGGCGTCGTCCTGGCGGTAGGGCTGGGACGTGCCGCGGCTGACCGCCACCACCTCGTGCCCGGCCCGCACCAGTCTGGGCACCAGGTACCCACCGACGTGTCCGGTCGCTCCGATCACCACAACGCGCATGCCGACGACCTTATGCGGGCTCGCGCCGGCCGCTTCGTGATCAAGGCGCGGACGACGGTCGCTGACCGCCCGCCGGGGTCGCCGCCCCGACCGTCACCGCACCCAGCACCCGCGGGGTCCCCTGCTGGTAGAAGCTGTCCAGCTCGATGATGTCGAACCCGGCCACCGTCAGCAGGTCGCTCACCCGGCGGGTCAGGTGGCAGCCGCCGAACAGCCTCCTCTGCACAGGTTCGAGCCGGTGCTGCCAGCGTGCGACCGGCGCGTCCGGCGCGAGCCCGTGCTCGAGGAAGTGCAGCCGGCCGCCGGGTCGCAGGACGCGGCGCAGCTCGAGCAGGGCAGCCGTCGGGTCCGGGATGGTGCACAGCGTCCAGGTGGACAGCGCACCGTCGAAGCTGGCGTCCTCGAACGGGAGCAGCTGACCGTCCAGCCCGGCCCGGCGCACCGGCGTCGAGCCGGCCGCGATCCGTCGGGCGGCCAGCCGCCAGGCGACGTCCGAGGGCTCCACCGCGGCGACCGCGGTGACCGCGTGGGGGTAGTGCGGCACGTTGCAGCCCGATCCGAAGCCGACCTCGACGACCTGGCCGGTCAGGTCGGCGCAGACCCGTTCGCGCAGCGCCCCCAGGGTCGACTCCGAGCCGCAGGCCAGGTCCAGCAGCCGCGGCAGCACCTGCTCGCCGTACAGTCCCATGGCCGTCCCTGTCCCTACCCTGCTCGGTGCCGTCATGGTGCGCGCCGCGGGCGCCTGCCGTCCAGCGCGCCGGGCCACCCCTCGGCGTGGTCAGGCGAGCCGCGCCCGCCGGGTGTCCCGAAGCTCGGGCCCGACCCGGGCGGCAGGACGGGCATCCGTGCCCTGCACGGCGCAGGGTCGAGCACGACGGCCGGGCGCAGCTGGCCCGACGGCCGGGCGGACGGCGCCACCGGCGAGGCGGCGCTGCGCCTCACGGTTGCTGCTCCACCTGCCCCGGATCAGCCTCGGCCGCCGCAGCCGGGTCGGCGGGCGAGACCCGGTCGCCCGGCGGGGTGCTGGGCCGGGCTGGCGAACCGGCGCCGGTGACCCGGGCCACCGTCAGCGCACCGAGGACCAGCAGGGCCACCCCGCCCAGCGACACCAGCAGCCAGCCGACCGACGAGCCGCCGACCAGGGCGAGCGGGTATCCCGCGGCGTACAGCACCAGCGCCGTGACGGCCCAGGCGCTCTGGGCCCGGTTCGGCCGCAGAGGTCCGCTCACGGTGCACCCGTAACGGTCTCGGGCTCGACGGCTGCCTCGGCCAGGCTCCACTGCACGGCCCGCTCGACGTCGGACGCCGTCCAGGACGCCTCTCCCGGCGCGGTCAGGTTCTGCCGGCCCTCCTCGTTCAGGAACCCGTCCAGCCGGGCCGGCAGCGCGGTGCCGGCGGCGTCCGGGTTGCCGATCACCAGCCACCGTTCCCGGCCGGCGCCGTCGATCAGGAACACCGCGTCCTGGTGGACGACGTCGTAGGTCAGGGGTGCACCGGTCAGCCAGTCTCGCGGCAACGGGGGCTTCGACGGCGTGCGGGCGTAGGCCACCCCGAGCGCCTGCCACAAGCTGGCCACCGTGCGCGGGTCGGAGGTGAGCAGCCGCCAGTTCGGCGCCGCGCCGTACAGGGCCTGGTAGGCAGCGAGCCGGGGCACGCCGTCCCGCTCCGGATCGACGGTCACCTCCAGGAACGTGACCGCGTCGCCCAGACCGGCGCGCTCGCTGGCGACCGCGGCCGCCCGCAGGTTCGCGCTGGTCATCGGGCAGATCTCCTGGCAGGTGGTGAGGAAGTCGGTGACCACCACGGTGCGCCCGCGCAGGGAGGCCAGGGTCAGCGAGCGGCCCTGCGCGTCCTTGAACGACAGGGAGAGAACGGCGGGGTCGAGCCGGCGGTCGAGAACCGTCCCGGTGCCGGGGCCCACCGTCGTGGCCACCGGCCGGCCGGGCGAGGGGGCCGGCTGCGTGGGGGCCAGCGCACCGCAGCCCGACAGCAGCAGCGCGGCAGCCCCCACCATGGCCCGCCGACCGACCCGGCGGCTCGTCATCGGGCTCACCGCCGGGCCCGGGGCGGCCCACCGGGTGGCTGCGCCTGGTGCAACCGCCGCAGGTAGTCCTGCCAGGCGGCCAGCCCCGGATCGCCGGCAGCGGCGGGGTCTGCGGCCGGGGGGCCGGCGCTCGGCGTCGGCGCGGTGGACGACGCACCCTCGACCGCCGGCCGGCCCGCGGCCTGTGACTCCCGGACCAGCCGCCGCCACACGTACAGCCCCAGCCCGGCGTACATCGGCCACTCGGCGGCGTAGAGCCAGCTGAGCTCGTTGCCGCCCAGGGCCCGGGACAGCTCGAACGCCCCGGCGGCCAGGCAGCCGGGTACCGCCACCGCGGCGGTCAGGTGAAGCCGGTGCACGCGGTTCACGGCAGCACCGCCGGTGCCTGACGGCCCGCCAGCCGGCGGTCGGCGCGGACCGCGGCGTCGGCGTCGGCCCGCAGCCAGGACTGGACGGCGACCGCCGTCCAGAACGCTCCGAGCAGCATCCCGGCGCACCACATCAGGGCACCCCCGAGCTGCTGGTCGGCCAACGGGCCGGGCCCGAACGGCCGGGCCACGACGGCATAGGGCGGATACAGCACCGAGCGGGCGGTGTAGATGGCGAACCCGGTCATGCTCTCCGGAGCCATGGCCAGCACCAGCGAGACCACCTTGCCCAGCGCCGGTACTCGACGCGCGGCCGGGTCCGCCCCGATCAGCGGCGAGAAGTACATCAGTGACGCGCAGAGATATAGCGGGTGCTCAATGTAGTCATGAACCAGAGGGTGGGTCAGCGAATAGGTATAGAACGGCGTGAAATGGGTGCCGACCAAGGTCCCGGCGAACACCACCCAGCCGAGCACCGGATCGGACAGCCTCGCCATCAGCCGACTGCGCAGCAGCGGCACGACCCACCGGCGACGGAAACGAGGCGGTACCGAGCGCAACACCAGCAGCACCGGAGCCCCGAGCAGGAGCAGCGGGGCCAGGACCATCATGATGGCCAGGTGCTGCACCATGTGGCACCAGAAGAAGACGTCGTCCCAGGCGCCGACCGGCCCGACCAGCACCAGAGCCAGCCCCACACAACCGGTTACGAAGGCAACGCTGCGAGCAATCGGCCACGGACGGTCGGGATGGTGAGCCGTCACCCGGCGCGCCGCGAAGAGGTACGCGGTGGCCGACAGAGTGAGCCCGGCGATCGGCACCGGTGCCGGATCCCAGTTGCCCAGGTAGCTCAGGACCTGCCCCATCCGCCGAGGATAGCCCCGAGCGGGAATGGTTCCGAGGCCTTTCCCGGAGCATTCCAGGCCGACGCCAGATGACAGCTTCGTCATCCTTGGCGCCGTGCCCGGATTTGGCCCTTGACGTTGCCTTGACGTAGGGACACCATCCAGATCAGCACCCGGGAGCCCCGTCGACCGATGTCCCCCGTCGACCGCTCGACTCCGCGGGTCCGGCATTCCTCTGGGCGGTGGGTCAACGATGCGGATCGTCATCGGAGCAGCAGCGACGGTGCTCGGCGGCGCGGTGGCGGTCGGGCTGGCCGGCGGCGCCCTGGCCCGCAGCGATCCGGCGCCGCCCGTGCTCAAGGCAAGAGTGGTGGGAACTGCGCAGACACCGCAAGGCGCTCTGCCGCATGCGTTCCTGGAGCTTGCGACCTGGCCGGACAGCCTGGCCGGCCCGCACGGCAAGGACGGGGGCGCGCACCCCGACTGGGTGACCTACGGTCCCTCGACCAACGTGTCGGTGCCCGCGCACAGCCTGGTCACCATCAGCATCAGCCAGTACGACACCGGTGAGACCATCACCAACCCCTACTTCGCGCAGGTGCACGGCACGGTCGGGGACGTGGCCACGGTCGACGGTCACGCGGTGTCCAGCGTCGATCCCACGCACATCGGTCACACGTTCACCCTCCACAGCGAGGTGACCGACCAGGACCCGTTGTTCGTGTCCGTGCCGTTGCCGGCGGTCGCCGATGACGCACCGGCCCTGTCCAACGGGTACCCGGCTCCACACGTCGTCACCTTCTCGTTCATCACCGGGGGCCCGGGACACTACGTCTTCCAGTGCGAGTTCCCCTGCGGTGACGGGACGTACGCGAAGTTCGGCGGCCCGATGTCGGCCCAGGGCTACATGGCCGGCACGGTCACCGTGACGGCGTCGGCATGACCACCCTGCAGACCGAGCCGGGCGGCCCGCCCCCGGAGGAGGCGCGGGACCGACGTCCGGCCTGGCGACGCCCGCCGGTCCTCCCGATCCTGCTGATCTGGCTCGGGCTGACCGCCGTGCTGCTGGTCTTCGCCCTCACCGTGCCCGCCCGGCTGATGGGCACCGCCGCCTCGCCGACCATGCGCGAGGTGCAGTCGACGATGACCGCGTTCACGGTCGCCTCCGCGCCGGTCGCGGCCATGGTGTGGGCCATCCTGCTCTACAGCCTCATCGCCTGGCGGCACCGCGGCAGCCAGCCGCCCACGGACGACGCCCCGCCGATCCGGGAGAACCGCCGCCTCCAGGTGGTCTGGCTGGTCGTCTCCACCGCGCTGTGCCTGTTCCTGCTGGTCTGGGGACTGGTGGTGCTGGCCCCGCCGGACAGCGAGGCCCATGCGGTCAGTGCGCCGGTCGTCGTCGACGTCACCGGGCAGCAGTGGACATGGACGTTCGCCTACCCGGCGGCAGGCGGCGCGGAGTCGGACGAGCTGTACCTGCCGCTGGACCGGCGGGTGGTCTTCCAGGTCACCTCCAAGGACGTCATCCACTCGTTCTGGATCGTGGAGATGGCCGTCAAGATCGACGCCAACCCCGGGCAGACCACGGTCGCCTCGGTGACCCCGGACCGGTTGGGCACGTACACCATCCGGTGCGCCGAGCTGTGCGGCCTCTACCACTCGTACATGCAGACGACCGTGCACGTCGTCACCGACAGCGACTACCAGGCCTGGCTGACCAGCCGCGCCCGGATCTGAGCGGCCAGGAGGATCGAGACAGATGAGCACGACGATCGCTGCGGGACAGCGGGGTTCGCATCTCGCGGTGCCGGTGGGCGGCCTGATGCGCCGGCTCAACGTGGTCACCGGCGTCGCCCTCGGTGTGGTGCTGGCCGTCACCGGCTGGGCCCTGGCCAACGCCCTGTTGCCCGACCCGGAGGAGAACAACCACAAGGTCGACGCGGTCACGATCATCACCATGCTCTGCTGGGCGATCGGCTTCCTGATCGGGATCGGGGCGTTCGTCGGCCCGCTGCGCTGGCTGGCCGGGCGCGACCTGACCCACGAGGACGAGCAGTTCCTGGCCGGCAAGGACGCCGGGGTGTGGCGGTACTTCCGCTTCACCACCGACCACAAGGTGGTCGGCATCCAGTACCTGGTGGCGACCATGGCGCTGTTCGCCGTCGGCGGCACCCTGGCGATGCTGATCCGGACGAACCTGATCCGCCCCGGTACCCGGTTCGTCAGCCCGTCCGTCTACAACGAGTTGGTCGGCCTGCACGGCATCATCATGATCATCGCGACCATCATCATGGTCAGCGGACCGTTCGGGAACTTCATCCTCCCCATCATGATCGGCGCCCGGGACATGGCCTTCCCGCGGCTGAACGCGCTCAGCTTCTGGCTGCTGTTCGCCGCCGTCCCGGTGCTGATGTCCGCCTTCTTCCTCGGCGGCATCCCCACCGGCTGGTCCGCCTACGCCCCGCTGTCGGACCAGGCACCCCCGGGGATGGACGCGTTCCTGGTCACCATCGTCATCTTCGCCGTCTCCACCGGGGTCGCCGGCCTGAACATCACCACCACCGCGGTCCGGATGCGGGCCCGGGGCATGACCTGGACCCGCACCCCGATCTTCGTCTTCGGCACGGTGACCAGCGTGGCGCTCGGACTGATCGCGTTCCCGATGTTCATGGTGGCGATGATCGAGCTGGCCATGGACCGTTCACTCGGCGCGACGTTCTACGTGGCCTCCGGCGGCGGCAGCGGCTGGCTGTACTCGAACCTGTTCTGGCTGATGGGCCACCCCGAGGTCTACGTCATCCTGCTGCCGGCCCTGATCGCCCTGCTGGAGATCACACCGGTGTTCACCCGCAAGCCGCTGTTCAGCTTCAACGGGGCCGTGCTGGGGATCGGCGGAGTGGTCGGCCTCAGCCTGTTCGTCTGGGCCCACCACATGTACATGGCCGGCTGGGCGCCGGCCATGAACGGCCCGTTCATGGTCACCACCGAGATGATCTCGGTCCCGACCGGGCTGCTGTTCATGGTGCTGCTCGGCACGCTGTGGCGCGGTCACGTCTGGATGCGACTGCCGGTGATGGCCGTCTACGCGGTGCTGTGGAACTTCACCATCGGGGGGATCACCGGGATCTACCTGTCCGACGTCCCGGTCGACCAGGCGATGCACGGGTCGATGTTCGTCACCGCGCACTTCCACTACACCCTGATGGGCGCGGGCCTGACCGGTGCCCTCGGCGCGCTGGCCTACTGGTTCCCCAAGATGACCGGACGGATGCTGGACGAGCGCGTCGCGCTGGTCGGGTTCTGGACGGCCCAGGTCGGCTTCAACGTCACCTTCCTCGGCATGTTCGCGGTCGGCCTGGCCGGGCAGCCGCGCCGGGTCGCCGACCCGTCGGCGATGTTCGCCGCCGGGAACCTGGTCTCCTCCCTCGGCGCCTACGTGATCGGCGCCGGCATGCTGGTCTACCTCTACGCCGTCGTGCACTCCTGGCGGGGCGGCGAACCGGCGACGGCGAACCCCTGGGGGGCCAAGACGCTGGAGTGGCAGGTGCCCACCCCGGTCCCGCTGGAGAACTTCAGCGTGCTACCGGTGGTCACCTCCGACTTCTACGGCTACAGCGAGGAGCCGGACCCGGCGCCGGCCATCGAGCAGCTGCCGGCACCACGGGTCGAACCCGTGGGAGCGGTGCCGGGTGGCCAGGCCCCGACCGGCGGAGAAGGGGTGAGCGCGTCATGACCACCGCAGCCCCAGAGGGCCCCGTGATGCACGAGAGCCCGCTGGATGTCGGTCTGCGGCAACGGCTCGGCGTCCTGCTGCTGATCGCCGGCGACGTGGCCTTCGTGCTGTCGCTGGTGTTCACCTACCTCTACCTGCGCGGCCTGAACACCGAGGGGGCGTGGATCCCGCAGGGAGGACGGGTGGTCGGCACCGGGCTGGGCTGGGTGATCGCCGCGGTGATGGTCGGCAGCTGGCTGGCCTACCGCTGGGCCGAGACCGGCGCGCACCGTCCGGAACGGCTGCAGGTCGGCCTGCTCACCGCCACCCTGCTCGTGCTGGCCGACCTCGTGCTGCAGGCCTACCAGCTGGGCACCGCGGGGATCAAGGTGCATGACGGCGCCTACGCCTCCTCGTGGATGGCGCTGGCCGGCTACCACGCCGTCCACCTCGCCCTGACCCTGTTCATCGGCGTCGGGATCTGGAACCGGGCGCGGCTGGGGCTGCTCGCCTCCAACACCTGGCACGTCCGCCTGGTCGGCTACTGGTGGGCCTGGGTGGCGGTCTCGGCCGTGCTCACCGCCACCGTCACCTCCTTGACCACGACGGCGCATGTCACGCCGTGAGCTGCTGCTGTCCGCCGTGCTGCTCACCTCGCTGTCGGCGTGCACCGGGTCGGCGCCGGCGGCGTCGAAGCCCGCGGTGAGCCAGGCCGGCTCCGGCGCGACGAGGGTCACCGTGGCCTACCCCGAGGGCGTCACCTCCTACCCCGCGGCGCTGCGCCGCACCGCCCCGGCCCTGTCCGGGCCCGGCCTGGCCGGGACCGGGCCGGTGGTGGTGCCGGCCGCCGACGGGCACCCGGTGGTCGTGCTGGTCTGGGCCTCCTGGTGCGAGCCGTGCCGCGAGGAGCTGCCCTCGGTGGTCAGGATGGCCGATGACCCGGCGTACCACTCGGTCCACTTCATCGGCCTGGACGAGCGCGACGACGTGCACGCCGCGGCCGCGCTGGTGCCCCCCTCGCTGCCCACCCTGGTCGACGACGGCACACTGCTTGACCGACTCACGGACT
This sequence comes from uncultured Actinomycetota bacterium, assembly GCA_963821825.1. Taxonomy (GTDB): domain Bacteria; phylum Actinomycetota; class Actinomycetes; order Actinomycetales; family Kineosporiaceae; genus CAWGFD01. The sequence continues at coordinate 1,468,965 of CAWGFD010000002.1, read as the reverse complement.
GGCTGCCGGGCGCCGTGCCGTCCACCCTGGTGCTGGACGGCCAGGGCCGGGTCGCCGCGCGGGTGGTCGGAGCCACCACCCCCAGCCAGCTGGCCGCTCTGCTCCGAGCGGCAGGTGCCTGATGACCGACCTGGACGCGGGGCAGCTCCTGCCGGTGGCCGGAGTCCGGCTGCGAGCACAGCTGCTCGGCCGGCTGCGCGCCTACCTGGCGCTGACCAAGCCGAGGATCATCGAGCTGCTGCTGGTCACCACCTTGCCGGCGATGATCCTGGCCGCCCGCGGCTGGCCGTCCACCGGCCTGGTCCTGGTCACCATGACCGGCGGGGCGTTCGCCGCCGGCGGGGCGAACGCGCTCAACTGCTACCTGGACAGGGACATCGACGCGGTGATGCGGCGGACGGCGGGTCGGCCGCTGAACGGCGACCGGGTCTCCCCCATCGGGGCGCTGGGCCTAGGGCTGAGCCTGAGCGCGCTGGCCACCGGCCTGCTCTGGTGGTTGACCAACCCGCTGGCCACCGCCCTGACCGTGCTCGCCATCGCCGTGTACGTGCTGGGCTACACGATGCTGCTGAAGCGACGGACCTCCGCCAACATCGTCTGGGGCGGAAGCGCCGGCTGCATGCCCACCCTGATCGGGTGGGCCGCCGTCACCGGTCACCTGGCCCTGGCCCCGTTCCTGCTGTTCGCCGTCGTCTTCTTCTGGACGCCGCCGCACTTCTGGGCGCTGGCCATCCGGTTCCGGGCCGACTACGCCGCCGCCGGTGTCCCGATGCTGCCGGTGGTCGCCTCGCTGCGCACCGTGGTGAACCAGATGACGGTCTACACCTGGCTCACCGTGGTCTCCTCCCTGCTGCTGTGGCCGATCGCCCGCACCGGCCTGCTGTACCCGATCGCGGCCGCCGTCCTCGGCGCGGGCTTCCTGCGGGAGGTGAGCCGGCTGCGGGCGCGGCTGGCCGCCGGCCTCCCGCTGCGCCCGATGCGGGTGTTCCATGTCTCGATCACCTATCTGTCGGCCCTGTTCCTGGCCCTGGCCGCCGACGTGCTGATCGCCTCCTGGTCGTTCACCGGCGCGGCGGCCGGAGCGGTCCCGGCCGGCCAGCCGGTGGTCGGCTCGCTGCACCAGGACGGGGTGGCGGTGACGGTCCGCTGGGCGGCGGGCAGCGCCGACGGCGCCGCCCTGCGGGTCACGTTCACCCCCGACCGGCCCGGGTACCACCTCTACAGCACCGACCTGCCGGACCACGGGGTCGACGGGGTCGGCCGACCCACCCGGGTGGAGCTCGGTCCCGGCCTGAGCGCCCGGGGCCCAGCCCGGTCGGATGTGCACGCCTCGCCGCTGTCGGTGCCAGGGGTCAGCGCACCGCTGCCGGTGTACCCGCCGGGCCCGGTCGTCCTGACCCAGCCGGTCACCCTGACCCCGGCGGCCGGGCGCCCGTCCGGGCGACCGATCCGCACCTGGGTGACGTTCGCCGCCTGCAGCCGGACCAGCTGCCTGCCCCCGGTCGTGCACCGCGAGCTCGACCTCGTCCTGCCGACCGGGCGATGACTGCCGGTCGGTGGGCCAGGGACCGCGCGCGCCGGCGGCGGCTCGGCCTCGCCCTGCTGGCCGCGGTCGCCGCCCTCGCGGTCGGCGGCCTGGGTGCTGCGGCCCCGGTGTCCGCGCACGCCACCCTGGTCTCGACCTCCCCGGTGGACGGCAGCCAGGTGGACGGCACGCTGACCCAGGTCAGCCTGACCTTCGACGAGGCGGTGTCGGTCAGCGCGGGCGCGATCAGGGTCCTGGACCCGACGGGTTCGGACGTCGAGATCGGCACGACGGCGGTGCTGCCCGGGGATCCGGCGACCGTCTTCGTCCGGCTGCGGCCTGACCTGCCAAAGGCCCCCTACCTCGTGGTCTGGCACGCGGTCTCCGACGACAGCCACCCGGTGTACGGGCAGTTCCGGTTCGGCTACGGGGTGCCGCCCGCGCGGGCAGCCGGTCCGGTCACGCCGGGCACCGACCGGGCGGCGCCGGTGCTGCGCCGGGTGCTGGACCTGCTGGAGCTGGCCGGCGTCGTCGTCCTGGTGGGGGGCGCGTTCTTCGTCCGTCGGCTCTGGCCGCAAGCGATCCAGCTCCGGCGCGCACGCCGGATCCTGGTCGGTTCCTGGCTGTTCAGCGTGGCCTCGGACGTCGCGCTGTTCCTGTTGCTGGGCGCCTACGCGGCCGGTCTGCCGCTGCAGCACGCCCTGGACTCCTCCCTGCTCGGCCAGACCCTCGGCACCTGGTACGGCAGGTTGCTGCTGCTGCGCCTGGTGGCGCTGGCCGCCGCCGTCCCGCTGTACCGCACCACCCGCCGGGAGCAGCGACCGGTCAGCGCCGTGGACCTGACCGGGGTGGCGTTCCTGCTGCTGATGACCTTCGGCCTGACCGGGCACTCGGGCCAGGGCAGCCGGCTGCTGCTGTCCGCGGCGATGGACGCCATCCACCTGGCCGCCGCCGCGGTCTGGCTGGGTGGCCTGGTCATGCTCGCCACCGTCGTCCTGGACGCCCGGCACGCCTCGCCGGCCGAGCACCTGGCGCCCCTGCTGGCACGTTGGTCGCGCACCGCGACGCTGGCGGTGCTCGCCCTGATCGGGACCGGCAGCTACCAGGCCTGGCGGCAGACCGGCAGCTGGGACTCCCTGCCCGGCACCGGGTACGGGCTGCTGCTGCTGGGCAAGGTCGGCCTGCTGGGCGTGATGCTGGTGCTCGCGGCGCTCGGCCGGTCCTGGGTGCGTCGGTACGCCACCGGGTGGCCGGACGGGCACCCAGGCCCGGTGGGTGCCCGTAGGTCGTTGCCGGGCTCACCGGGGGCCGGCGCGGCGGGCGGAACCTCACCGGGGCTGCTCACCGTGACCCGCGGAGATCCGCTCCCGACCCGGCCGGCGGTGTCCACCCTTCGCCGCTCGGTGGCGGCGGAGACCGGGCTGGGCGTCCTGGTGCTGGCCGTGACCGCGGCGCTGGTCAACGCCGTCCCGGCCCGGGAGTCCTACCTGCCGCAGTTCAGCGACACGGTGACCGGCCGGGCCCAGACCGGGGGCAGCGTCCAGGTCGGCGTGCTGCTGCGGCCCGCCCGGGCCGGCTGGGAGGGTCTGACGGTGCGCGCGTCCGACGGCCGCGCGCGCCTCCCGCTGTCGGCGGCGACCGCCACCTTCACCAACCCCGGCCTGGGGATCGGCCCGATCACCGTCGAGCTGACGGTCACCGCCGGCGAGGTCGACGACGCCCTGGTCAGCGTGCCCTCCACGGGGCGGTGGGAGGTTCGGCTGCAGCTGCGGCAGGGCGCCCAGACCTACCTCGCCTCGACCTCCTACGACGTTCGATGATGCTCACCGGAGCCCGGGACCAGGGTCGGGCCCCGGTCAGGCCCCCGGCAGCAGCAGCCCGGACAGCAGGCCCAGCCCGGCGCAGACCCCGAGCACGGCCAGCATGAGCCGGGTCACCGCCTGGACCACGATGGCCAGCACGGCCGCCGCCAGTCCGCCCCGGACGCCGTTCAGCAGCCGGCCCAGGTAGGTGGCCGGCTGCTGGGCCTCCGGCCCGGGCAGCAGCGTGCAGAAGCTGAGCGCGTGCAGGAACCGCTGCTCGCCCACCCACCGCTTCTCCTCGACCAGGACCCGGTGCATGACCGCGATCTGGCCGGCGGGGCCGCCGAAGGTCTGCAACGAGACCGCGAACCAGGTCTTGACCGCCTCACGAAGGGGACGACGTCCGCCGGCTGCACGCGCTCATGCACCAGACCGGCTGGACCCCGAACAGCGGCGTGCCACTATGTCGGTGAAGGTTCATCTCTCAGGAGGGTCGGCGTCCGTGGACTGGTACCTGCCCGCCGGAGACGCGATGGCCCTGACCGAGCTGCGGCACCAGGTCCAGGCGTACCTGGCCCGGCACAGCCTCGACGGCACCGGGGTGGACGAGGCTCTGCTGACCGTTCAGGAGCTGGTCGCCAACGGGCTGGAGCACGCGGCCGGCCCGGTGTGGGTGCAGCTGTCCTGGCTGGAGGAGCAGCCGACGCTGACGGTGCGTGACCTCGGTCCGGGCTTCACCCTGACCGACGTCGAGCTGCTCGCCGAGCAGCTGGTGGACGAGCCCGCTGCCCCCGGTCGCCGCGGCCGGCCGGAGGACCTGTGGAGCGAGGGCGGCCGGGGGCTGCTGATCGTCACGCACCTGGCGAGCGACCTGCAGGCCGCCGTCCGCCCGGGCGGCGGCACCAGTGTGCAGGTGCGGCTACCGGTGACCCGCGCCGCCTCGCCGAGCATCGACCCACCGCGCCGGGTCCGAGGGGCGCTGCCGGACCTGGCCGAGGCCGAGCCCGGCGGGGGCTTCGGCCGAGAGGCCTTCCTGCGCGCCCTGGTCGTCCAGCTGGCCAACGCCGTGGACGCCTCCCAGGGGCCGGGGATCACCGAGCAGATCGTCGCCGAGGTCGGCGCGGCGGTGGGTGGCCAGATGGAGGAGGAGTACCGGCTGGCCGAGCAGGTCGTCGGCCAGATGAGCCCCGACCAGCTGGCGCACTGCTTCGTCCGGCTCAAGCACGCCATCGACGGCGGCTTCTACCTGATCGAGGCCACCCCGCAACGTTTGGTGCTGGGCAACACCCGTTGCCCGTTCGGCGAGGTCGTGCAGCGCTCCCCCGCGCTGTGCCGGATGACCAGCTCGGTGTTCGGCGGCATCGCCGCCCGCAACAGCGACGAGGGCGCCGCGGTCCTGCTCGAGGAGCGGATCGCCGTCGGCGACCCGGGCTGCCGCGTCGTGGTCCACCTCGGCGTCGCGCCGGAGGCCGCGCGGGCGTTCGCGCACCGGTACACACCACCCGCTGCCCAACCGTCCACCCGCACCGGGCGGACCTGAAAGGAAACCCGTGTTCTCCATCGGCATCGTCGGCGCCGGCCAGTTCGCCGGCCACTTCGCCCGCCTGTTCTCCCTGCACCCCGGGGTGGGCCGGGCCTACGCCACCGACCTGCTGCCCGAGCGGGCCCGGCTGCTGGCGCAGCAGGAGAGGCTGGCCGGCACCTTCGACAGCTTCGAGGCGATGATCGCCTCTTCGGACGTCGACGCGGTCGCGGTGTTCACCCAGCGCTGGACCCACGGCCCGCTGGTGCTGGCCGCCCTGCGCGCCGGCAAGCACGTCTACTCCGCCGTCCCGATGGGCATCACCCCCGAGGAGATCGCCGAGATCGTGAGCACCGTCCGGCAGACCGGCCTGACGTACATGATGGGTGAGACCAGCTACTACAACCCGGCCACCGTCTACGCCCGCAAGCAGGTGGACAAGGGCGCCTTCGGCCGCGTCTTCTACGCCGAGGGCGACTACGTGCACGACATGGATCTCGGCTTCTACGAGGCCTACCGCTACAGCGGCGGCGAGGACTGGAAGCGGACGGCCAGCTACCCGCCGATGATGTACCCGACGCACGCCATCGGGGGTGTGCTGGGAGCAGTGCCCGCGCACGCGGTCAGCGTGAGCTGCATCGGGGTGCGCGACCAGCGCGGGGACGGCGTCTTCGACCGCGAGGTCAGCATGTTCGACAACGACTTCTCCAACGCCAGCGCGCTCTTCGAGCTGAGCGACGGCGGGGTGATGCGCACCAACGAGATGCGTCGCGTGGGATACCCCTCCCACATCCGGGAGTCCCGCTTCCGCTTCTTCGGCACCGAGGCCAGCCTGGAGCAGCTGGCCACCGTGACCCTGTGGCAGGACAAGGAACGGGTCTGGGACATCTCCACGGAGCTGGACTCCGAGGCCTCGATCAGCCTGGACGACCCGTCACTGGCCCACGTCGCACCCGAGCTGCGGGCCTCGTTCGTCTCCGGGCACGCGGCGGTGCACGATGTCGCCCGGCTGCCGCCCGAGCTGGCCGGGGCGCCCAACGGGCACGAGGGCAGCCACCACTTCCTGGTCGACGACTTCGTGACCGCGGTCAGCACCGGAACGCTGCCTCCGGTCAACGCCTGGGTCGCCGCGCGGTTCACCCTGCCCGGCCTGGTCGCGCACCGCTCCGCGCAGCGCGACGGCGAGCGGCTGCCGGTCGAGGACCTCGGCGACCCGCCGGGTGAGGCCACGAGCAGCGCGGACTGACCCCGCGGGCGGACGACGACGACCGGCCCAGCGACTAGCATGATCGGTCACTCGACGGGTCGCAGGGAGGGCAGGTGGCGCGCAGCCCATCGGTCTCCTCCCGGCCCAACCTGGAGCAGGTGGCGGCGGCAGCCGGCGTCTCGCGCGCCACGGTCTCCCGGGTGGTCAACCGGTCTCCCTCGGTCGACCCGGAGCTGCGCCGCCGGGTGGAGCAGGCCGTCGACGAGCTGGGCTACGTGCCCAACCACGCCGCCCGGGCGCTGGTGACCCGGCGCAGCGACACCATCGCCCTGGTTGCCTCCGAGCCCGACAGCCGGGTGTTCGGGGACCCGTTCTTCAGCGACATCATCAGAGGGGTCAGCCACCAGGCGACCTCCGCCGGCCTGGCGCTGACGCTGATGCTGACCCAGACCGACGCCGAGCTCGCCCGGGTGGAGAGCTACCTGCGCGCCGCGCCGCTGGACGGCGTCCTGCTCATCTCCGAGCACGCGGCCCACGACCCGCTGCCGGCCGCGATGACGCAGGCCGGCGTGCCGGTGGTGATCGGCGGCCGGCCGCTGTCCCCCGACGTGGTGGTGCCCTACGTCGACAACGACAACGTGGACGGCGGCCGGCAGGCGGCCGAGCACCTGCTCAAGGCCGGCCGCTCGCGGATCGGCACGCTGGCCGGCCCCGGCGACATGGCGGCCGGGGTGGACCGGTTGGCCGGTTTCCGGGTGGCCCTCGGCCGGCGCTACCGCGCCCGCCGGGTCGAGCGGGGTGAGTTCACCACTGCCAGCGGGGAACGGGCGATGACCCGGTTGCTGCACCGGGCACCCGACCTGGACGGGGTGTTCGTCGCCTCGGACCTGATGGCGCTCGGGGCCCTGCACGCGCTGCGGCGCGCGGGCCGACGGGTGCCCGACGACGTCGCCGTCGTCGGCTTCGATGACACGGCGCTGGCGGCGCACAGCGACCCGCCGCTGACCACGGTGCGACAGGAGACGGTCCTGCAGGGCCGGGCCATGGTTGCCCTGCTGCTGGCCCAGCTGCGCCCCCAGTCCCCGCCGGAGCCCGTGGAGGGGTTACCCGACCTGAGCGCCCGGGACCATCTGGTGCTACCGGTGCGTCTGGTCGTCCGGGAGTCCGGCTGACCCCGAGGCCACTCAAGTCTGGCCCGACGCTGCTCAACCACGAGAGAGCGCTCTCTGGACCGACGCGGTCGGCCGCGCTAAGGTCCGTTCTGTTCACCCTCTGTGCCAGGCCGTCGCGGACCCCGGACCCGGTTGCTCTCGCGGGTCCCGGTGCGGCCGCGTCCGGCCGGCCCCCAGCGAGAGAGACAGGTCGACGATGACGTCTCCACCCCCCGCATCACCCCGGCGCCGCCGCCCGGCTGCCGGGCACCAGCCGCGCTCGCTGCTCCGCAGGCTCGCCGTCGCGCTGGTCGCGGCAGCGCTCGTCGCGGGCACCGGAGGCGCGCTGGCCGGTGCCGCCGCCGCCGACCCCGGCCACGGCGGACACGGCGAACCAGCCGCTCCGGACCTGGGCCCCCAGGTGAAGGTCTTCGACCCGAGCATGCCGATCAGCCAGATCCAGGCCACGGTCGACGCGGTCAACGCCAAGCAGGTGGACAGCGAGATGGGCACCGGCCGGTACGCGCTGCTGTTCAAGCCGGGCAGCTACGGCACCACGCAGCACCCGTTGATCATTCAGGTCGGGTACTACACAGAGGTGGTCGGGCTGGGCGCCTCCCCCTCGGACGTGACGATCAACGGCCACGTGGACGTCTACAACCGCTGCCTGGGGGCCGGCGGGACGAACTGCATCGCGCTAGACAACTTCTGGCGGTCGGTGTCGAACCTGACCATCAACGTGCTGGGCGGCGACGGCTGCCACGGCTCGGCCGACTTCTGGGCCGTCTCGCAGGCGGCGCCGATGCGCCGGGTCGACGTGACCGGCGGGAACCTGACGCTGGCGGACTACTGCAGCCAACCGCGGTTCGCCAGCGGCGGGTTCATCGCCGACTCCCGGGCCGGCACCGTCATCAACGACACGCAGCAGCAGTTCTACACCCGCAACTCCAGCATCGGGTTGTGGACGAACGGCGTGTGGAACCAGGTGTTCTCGGGGGTGGACGGCGCTCCGGCGCAGTGCTTCCCGGCCGGTGGCGCGTGCAGCAGCCCCTACACCACGCTGGCCACCACGCCGGTCAGCCGGGAGAAGCCGTACCTGTACGTGGACGGCGAGGGCGCCTGGCGGGTGTTCGTGCCGGCCGCCCGGACCAGCTCCTCCGGGACCACGTGGCAGGACGGCCCGACCAAGGGCCGCTCGCTGCCGCTGTCGGACTTCTTCATCGCCAAGCCGTCCGACTCGGCCCAGACGATCAGCTCCCAGCTTGCCCGGGGCAAGAACCTGCTGATCACCCCGGGGGTGTACAGCATCGACCGGCCGCTGTCGGTCAAGCGGGCGGACACCGTGGTGCTCGGCCTGGGACTGGCGTCGTTGACCGCCGCCCACGGCTCGACCGTGATCGACGTCGCCGACGTCCCCGGGGTGGACATCGCCGGGCTGATGATCGACGCCGGCCCGGTGAACTCCCCCGTCCTGGTCCGGATCGGCAAGGACAAGGCCCACCACGGTGCGCACTCCAGCAGCGCGTGCGACCCGACCGCGCTGCAGGACGTCTTCTTCCGGATCGGCGGCCCGCACGTGGGCAAGGCCACGGTCAGCCTGCAGGTGAACAGCGACCACGTCATCCTGGACGACATCTGGGCCTGGCGGGCCGACCACGGCAACCCCGGAACGGTCGGCTGGACGGTCAACACCGCCGACACCGGCCTGGTGGTGAACGGTGACGACGTGACCGCCACCGGCCTGTTCGTCGAGCACTACCAGAAGAGCGAGGTGATCTGGAACGGCGAGCGCGGCCAGGTGGTGTTCTTCCAGAACGAGCTGCCCTACGACCCGCCGAGCCAGGCCGCCTGGTCCGACCACGGTCGTCAGGGCTACCCGGCCCTGAAGGTCGCCGACCACGTCCGGAGCTTCAACGGCTACGGGATGGGCAGCTACAGCTTCTTCAACCAGGGCATCGACATCTACGCCGACCACTCCTTCGAGGTGCCGGCCACATTGCCGGCCGGAAGCCTGAGGGACCTGACCACGATCTTCCTGGACGCCACCAATGGCAGCGGCGGCATCCTGCACGTGGTCAACGACACCGGAGGGTCCTCCACGATCGCCAACCCGGACGTGCCGGTCACGGTCACCAGCTACCCGTGAACGACAGCGCCTGACCAACCAGCCGGACCCCACGGAACAGGACCGGCCCGCACCCCGATCGGGGCGCGGGCCGGTCTGCGGGCTGCCTCAGCGTCCGGGGGTGAGGTCCCTCGCGTTGATCTGCGCCTGCAGGGCCAGCTCGATCGCCTTGAAGGCGTGCTGCTGGGTCATCGCGTTCTCGGTGCGGTTCAGGCAGTCCAGCACCAGCTGGCCGAAGTAGGGGTACCCGACCTGGCCGGCCACCTGGAAGTGGGTCTCCTGCTGCCCGTTGACCAGGAAGACGTGCCCGGGGCCCTCCTGGGTGGCCAGGTTGAGGTACTTGCGCTGCTCGATGAACCCCTCGGTGCCGAGGATGAACACCCGCCCGTCGCCCCAGCTCTGCAGGCCGTCGGGGGTGAACCAGTCGCAGCGGAAGTACCCGGTGGCCCCGCTGCTGGTGACCAGGTTGGCGTCCCCGAAGTCGTCGAGCTCGGGATGGGTCGGGTGGTTGTAGTTGGCGATCTGGCTGTTCACCACCTCGGCGTCCTGGGACCCGGTGTAGTGCAGGATCTGGTCGATGTTGTGACTGCCGATGTCGGTCAGGATGCCGCCGTACCGCGCCCGCTGGAAGAACCACTCCGGCCGGCTCGGTTCGTTGAGGCGGTGCGGCCCGAAACCGACCACCTGCAGCACCCGGCCGATCGCGCCCTGCTCGATCAGCTGTCCGGCGAACACTGCCGCCTCGACGTGGACCCGCTCGGAGTAGTAGACCGCGTACTTGCGGTCCAGCCGCTGCACCGCCTGGCGGGCCGCGGCGAGCTGGTCCAGGGTGGTCAGCGGCGCCTTGTCCGAGAAGTAGTCCTTGCCGGCCTCCATCACCCGCAGCCCGAGAGCGCACCGGTCACCGGTCACCGCGGCGCCGGCGACCAGATGCACGCCGTCGTCCTGCAGGACCTCCGACTCCTCGCGCGCAGCCCGGGCCTGCGGGAACCGTTCGCGGAAGGCTGCCACCTTGGCCGGGTCCGGGTCGTAGACCCAGCGCAACGTGGCGCCGGCCCCGATCAGGCCCTCGCACATGCCGTAGATGTGTCCGTGGTCCAGGCCGATCGCGGCGAAGACGAACTCGTCGGGCCCGACGACCGGGTCGGGAATCGGGGCCGGGGCGTAGGTGCCGCCGTCTGAGGTGCTCACATGCTCTCCAGCTGCTCGGGGTCGTGAGGGTCAGCGCCGGAGACGCTGATCGTGCCGCCCAGGCTACGCAGGGAGGCGGACTTGGCGTAGAAGCGTGGGGCCCGCTCGGTCAGCGTGCCGGGCTGGTAGAAGGGGTCGTCCGGAGTCAGCGGCAGGTCGACGGCGCGTCGCTCGATACCGGCCTGGTAGACGGCGGTGATCAGCTCGATGGTGCGACGTCCGTCACGGCCGTCGATCATCGGGCGGCGACCGGTCTCCAGCGCGCTCAGCACGTCGTCGATCTGGCCCTGGTGGCCGGTGTGGGCCAGCCGCGGCACGTCGGCGGCCAGCGCCTGCATCCGCTCGACGAGCTGGGCGTTCCCGCCCGGCGCCGGGAACCCGTTGGGCTGGGAGGTCTCGGCGATCACCTCACCGGCCAGGCTGACGCTGGCCTCCCGGCCCTGCACCACGATCTGCTGCCGCTCTCCGTGGTGGACCACCGAGCTGGTGATCGTGGCCAGGGCCCGCTCGTAGGCCAGCACGGCCACCGAGAGGTCCTCGATCTCGGCGTTCTCGTGGGTGGCGTTGGTCAGCACCGCCGTGACGGACTCCGGCGCCCCGAGCAGCCACAGCACCAGGTCGATGTGGTGGACGGCGTGGTTGAGGGTGCAGCCGCCGCCCTCCTGCCCCCAGGTGCCGCGCCACCACAGGTCGTAGTAGCTCAGGCCCCGCCACCAGGCCGAGTCCACCTGCACGTGGCTGACCGGGCCGGCCAGGCCGGAGTCCAGCACTGACCGCAGCCGGACGACGTCGTCCCGGAAACGGTTCTGGGCCACCGAGGAGAACACCGCGCCGCTGCGCTGCTCGGCGGCCAGGATGGCGTCGCAGGCTGCCAGCGAGGGGGCCATCGGCTTCTCGCACAGGACGTTCACGCCGGCGTCGAGCAACGCCACGCTGATCGGCTCGTGGGTCGAGGGTGGGGTGCAGACGCTGGCCAGGTCGATCTGCTCATGAGCCAGGAGGTCGGTGTACGAGGCGTACACGGCGGCCTGGTCCAGACCCAGCTCGTCGCGCACCGCCTCCGCCTTCTCCGGCGAGATGTCGCACAGTGCGGTGACGGTGCAGCGTTCGGGGAACTCCAGGTAGGCCTTCAGGTGGGAGGGCGCGATGTTGCCCGTCCCGATCACGGCGACACTGATCACGAACTGGCTCCTTCTCAGGGACAGCCGAACTGAACGCCGGGCCCGAGGTCGGTAGGTGGTCTGACCACCGTAGTGATCGATCACTTTCATCGTCAAGGGTGGGCGTTGCGCTCGAGCCGCAGGACTCGGCGCGGGGCCTCAGCGGTGCGGGGTCCGCCCGGCGTCCGGCAGCCGCTCCGGCTCGGGGCCGCCCAGCCCGCCGCCGGCCGGCGGCGGACCGAGGCGCCGTGCCCGGGCCGGGGCCGGACCGCTGGAACCACGGGCCACCAGCTGCATCAGAGCGCCGTCGGGCTCGACGTCGGCCGCCGCCCCCCCCAGTGCGGCGATCAGCGCGGCCATCGCCTGCCGGCCCAGCCGTTCCCGGTCCACCCGCACGGTGGACAGGCCCGGTGCCGCCCAGGGCGAGAACGACTCGTCGTCCCAGCCGATCACGCTGGCGTCCCGCGGGATCTGCAACCCGCGGTCCTGCAGGCCGCGCAGCACTCCGAGGGCCGTGAAGTCGTTGGCCGCGAAGAACCCGGTCACCGGGCTGGTCCGAGGCAGCGCCCGGACCGCCTCGTAGCCGCAGGTCACCGACCAGTCGCCCTCGTGCACGAGTGGCTCGGGCAGGCCGCGTCGGGCGGCGGCGGCCAGGAACACGTCGCGACGGTTGCGCGCCGAGACCCAGCCCGAGGGCCCCGAGACGTGCAGCAGGTGACGGTGGCCCAGGTCGGTCAGGTGGTGCAGGACGTCCTGCGCCACCGCGGCGGCGGCCGTGGCTCCGAACGAACGCATCCGGTCGTCGAACTCCTCAGCCACCACCACCTGCGTGCCGTCGGAGACGACCGCCGACCGCTCCAGCCCACCCAGCGGGGCGAAGGACAGGATGCCCTCGGGCCGGGTGGTGTCGAGCAGGTCGAGCACCCTGTCCCGGCGGGCGCCCTCGTCGCCCTCCAGGGCGATCACGTCCGTGGAGTACCCGGCGTCGCGCGCGACCCGGCAGGCCCCGCGCAGCATCGCCACCGGCGCGCCATGGCTCAGCTCGGGCAGCACGATGGCCAGCCGCTGCGAACGGCGGGTCCGCATCGAGCGCGCGATGACGTCGGGCCGGTAGTTCAGCTCGCTGATCGCCTGCTCGACCCGGGTCAGCGTGGCCGGGCGCAGACCACCACGGCCCTTCAGGTAGCGCGAGACCGTCTGGTGCGAGACACCGGCCGCCTTGGCCACCTCGAAGATGGTGGCGCGCTTCGCCTGACCGGTGGTGTCGGGTTCGGGCATGAGATCCCTCCGGCGCCTCCGCCGCACGACTGGCGGGAGCCGGTCAGGACGGCCGCGGTCGAAGACGGCTTGGTCACCTGTCGCTCGATCATGCCACGACGGCACAGGCGGGAGCGGCGCTGGGCCTGCCCAGCAGCCGCTGCCGTTCGGCTAGAGGCGGTGCGAGCCGGCGCTGAGCTCGACGTCGTCGCGGCCAGGCAGCCGGACCAGCGCACTGACGCCGTCGGGGATCGCCACCTCCACCTCCAGCCTTCCGTCATCGGCCAGCGTCCAGACGCTGGAGACCAGGCCGTGCGGGGTGCGCAGCGAGCCACCGGCCGAGCTCAGCCCGCCACCGGGCCGGGGTGCCACCAGCACCCTGCGGTAGCCGGGCTCCAGCGGCGCGATCCCGGCCACCACCCGGTGCAGCCAGTCGGCCACCGCCCCGAAGGCGTAGTGGTTGAAGCTGGTCATCTCGCCCGGGTTGATCGATCCGTCGGGCAGCATGGAGTCCCAGCGCTCCCAGATCGTGGTCGCGCCCATGGTGATCGGGTAGAGCCAGCCCGGGTTGGCCTGCTGGAGCAGCATCCGGTAGGCCAGGTCCAGATGCCCGGTGTCGGTCAGCGCGTCCAGAACGTACGGGGTGCCGGCGAAACCGGTGGCGATCCTGAACTCCGCCTGCTGCACCAGCTCGGCCAGCCGGTCACCGGCCACCGGCAGCTGGTCGGCGTCCAGCAGGCCGAAGCGGATGGCCAGCGCGTAGACGGTCTGGCAGTCGCTGCGCACCAGGCCGCCGCGGGAGACGTAGTGCCGCTGGAAGGCCGCGCGCACCCGCTCGGCCAGTCCGGACAGCTCCTCGACCTCCGCCTCGGCGCCGACCGCCGCGGCGAGCTCGGCGGCCAGCGCGACGGACCGGTAGAAGGACGCTGTGGCCACGACCCCCCGGTCAGCCTTGGCGGCAGCCGGGTCGTCCGGCGGGGCGTCCGGGTCCAGCCAGTCCCCGAACTGGAAGCCGCTGTCCCACAAGTCGTTGTCGGACAGCAGGCCTTCGACGTGCCGGACATGGGCGAGCACCGCGGGCAGCTGGCGGGCGAGCACCTCCCGGTCCCCGTAGGCCTGGTACAGCGCCCAGGGCAGCCAGACCGCGACGTCCGCCCACACCGCGGTGCTCTCCACCGGCTGGAACTGTGCCGGCTGCTCGAGGTACTTCAGCACGTCCGGGATGACGAACGGCACCCTGCCGTCGGCCGCGGACTGCTCGACGGCCAGGTCGGCCATCCAGTCGTCGAGAAAGGCCTTGACGTCGTACAGGTAGGCCGCCGTCGGCGCGAACACCGCCAGGTCGCCGGTCCAGCCGAGCCGCTCGTCACGCTGCGGGCAGTCGGTCGGCACGTCCAGGAAGTTGCCGCGCAGACCCCAGACGACGTTGCGGTGCAACCGGTTCAGCAGCGGCTGGGAACACTCGAAGGTGCCGGTGCGGTCCAGGTCGGAGTGCACCACGACGGCTTCCAGGTCCGAGGCGGCCAGCTCGCCGGGCCACCCGTCGACCTCGACGTAGCGGAAGCCGTGGAAGGTGAAGGTGGGTTCGAAGTCGTCCTGCCCGCCGGAGAGCACGAACCGGTCGGTGGCCTGGGCCGTCCGCAGCGGCCGCACCCCCAGCTCGCCGTCCTCCAGCACCTCGGCGTGCCCGATGGTGACCAGCTGACCAGCCGGCCCCTGCACGCTGAACCGCACCCACCCGACCAGGTTCTGCCCGAAGTCCACCAGGGTGCGCCCCGAGGGGGAGGTCCAGAACTGCTGAGCAGGCAGCACCTGCTGTCGCCGGACCGGCGGTCCGAGGTAGGGGGTGAGGGCGGCGGTGTCCTCGGCCAGGACGCGCACCCCGGTCCACCCCGCGGGCTCGGCGCCCGGCTCCAGCCAGGAGGGGTCGCGACGGCGGGCGTCGATGGTCTGCCCGTCATACAGGTCGTCCGCCGTGACGTCCGAGGGCCCGGCCCGCCAGCCGTCGTCGGTGCCGACCACCTGGACGTGCCCGTCGGCATAGGTGATCTCCAGCTCGGCGATCGCCGCCAGCTCCGGGCCGTACAACGCCCGTGCCCCGCTCCAGCCCAGCCGGCCGCGGTACCAGCCGTTGCCCAGCCTCAGCCCCAGGACGCAGCGCTCGACCCCGGCCAGCCGGGCGGTGACGTCGTGGCTGCGGTAGCGCAGCCGCCACTCGTACGCCGACCAGCCGGGGGTGAGCACCTCGTCGCTGACCGGCGAGCCGGCCAGCAGCGCCTCGACCACGCCGAGGGCCGACAGGTGCAGGGTCGCCGAGGCCACCTCACCGTGCCCCGGCTCGGGCCGGACCTCGGTGCGCAGCAGCGGGGCGGCGTCGAGGTGCCGGTCGGGGGTGATGAAGCGTGCGGTCCAGGTGCGGGACATGCAGGGCTCCTGTCGGGCGGGCGCGGGGCTCAGGGCACCCGGGCAGACGTCCACGCTTGCAACGTTTCACGAGGCAGTGGAACTGTAATCCGGGTCACAGGAAGCGTCAAGCAACCCCGACCGCCGACGCCGGCCGGCGCCCGCGCGAGGGTCCTTCGACTGGACGCCGCCCCCTACCGTCGTGACCCATGAAGCTGGGTCTGCGCCGACGCGCCACCGACAGGCACACCGACGACCGGCAGGAGAAGGCCACCGCGGCCGGTTCGGATGAGCCTCCGCTGCTGGCCGGCGCACCCGCCTCACCCTGGCAGGACGGTCTCGGCCGGACGTCGGTGCGCTGCGGGCAGAGCCTGCTGGTGCTCACCCTCGCCTCGTTGGTGATCTGGGCCGGCCTGCAGCTGCGGGTGCTCGTCATCCCGGTCCTGATCGCCACCATCGTGGCGGCCGCGCTCAGCCCCCTGGTCGGCTGGCTGCACCGCCACCACGTGCCGCGCACCCTGGCCACCGCCCTGGTCCTGGTCGGCGGCCTCAGCCTGGTCGGGGTCCTGATGTGGCTGGTCGTACGCGGGGTGGCCGGACAGTGGCCGGAGCTGAGCGACAGCGCGAGCCAGGGGGTCTCCCAGCTGCAGTCCTTCGTCACCGACGGTCCGCTGCCGATCAGCGAGGACCAGATCGCTCAGACGCGCGACGGCATCCTCAACTTCCTGTCCGGCAGGCAGTTCCGCTCCACCGCACTGGCCGGGATCTCGCTCGCCGGGCAGGTCGCCACCGGGCTGGTGCTCGGCGTGGTGGTGCTGTTCTTCCTGCTCAAGGACGGCGCGCAGATCTGGCGCTTCCTGATCGGCGCGGCCGGCCCGGTGCACCAGGAGCGGCTCGAGGCGGTCGGGCAGCAGGGGGCCAAGGTGCTCGGTGGCTACGTCCGCGGCACCGCGGCGGTCGCGGTCACCGACTCGACCCTGATCGCGCTGGGCGTCTGGGCGCTGGGCGTGCCGCTGGTGCTGCCGATCGCCCTGCTGACCTTCCTGGCCGCGTTCGTACCGGTGATCGGTGCGGTGGTGGCCGGCGCCCTGGCCGCGCTGGTGGCCCTGGTCACCAACGGTCCGGCCACGGCGCTGCTCGTGGTCGGCGTGGTCATCCTGGTCAACCAGCTGGACGGCAACGTCCTGCAGCCGCTGTTGCTCGGCCAGACGCTGTCCCTGCACCCGCTGGCGATCCTGCTCGCGCTGACCGCCGGCACGATCCTGGGCGGCATCGTGGGCACCCTGCTCGCCGTCCCCGTCGCAGCGGTCGCCTGGACGGCGGCCACCACCTGGAACGAGCGGCGGGCGGCGGGCTGAGGCACCCGGGCGCTCAGCCCGCCGGCGGCACCGCCATCTCCCCCAGCTCGGACCAGTCGCCCTGCGGCACGGAGAAGTTCACGATCTTCGGCGTTGCCGTCAGGTGCGGCGGAAGGTCCTGCTGGGCCTGGCGGAAGTGGTCCGACCCCACGTGCGCGGCGCCCGCGGCGTCGTCGGCGAAGGCCTCGACCAGCACGTACTCCTCCGGGTCGTCCAGGCTGCGTGACCACTGGAACCACAGGCAGCCCGGCTCGGAGCGGGTCGCGGCGGTGAAGGCCTCGGCGATCTGCGGCCAGCGATCCGCAGACTCGTGCCGGACCTGGAACTTCGCGGTGATGAAGATCATCGGTGATCGCCCTCCTGCTCAGCCGACCGCCGACCCGGCGGCCGAGCGTCATGGTAGGGGGTCAGGCCAGCAGCAGCGCGAGCCCGGCACCGAAGGCCAGGTAGAAGCCGGCTGCGGCCATCAGCCGGGCGGCGCTGGCGCGGCCGCTGCGCAGCAGCCAGTTCAGGTACAGCACGCAGGCCAGGGTCACCGCCCCGGCCAGCAGCAGAGGAGCGTCGAACAGCCAGGGCGTGA
This sequence comes from uncultured Actinomycetota bacterium, assembly GCA_963821825.1. Classification (GTDB taxonomy): domain Bacteria; phylum Actinomycetota; class Actinomycetes; order Actinomycetales; family Kineosporiaceae; genus CAWGFD01. The sequence goes on along the minus strand of CAWGFD010000002.1, from coordinate 1,451,684 downwards.
ACAGCAGGCCGATCCCGGACGGCACGGTGGCCTGGATCATCATCGCGCCGGACAGGTTGGCGGCGGCCAGCTCGGCCTTGCCCTGCCGCACCCAGATCACCGTGTTCATGATCTCCGGCAGCTCGGTGGCCACCGGGGAGAGCAGCAGCGCCACCACCACGGCCGGCAGCCCCAGGGCCGGGCCGGCCCACTCCAGCTGGGCCACGAACAGCTGGGAGGCGCCGAAGACCACGACCAGCGCGACCAGGGTCTGGATGAGCACCGGCCCGGTGCCCGGCCGGGCCCGCCGGGGCTGGAGCTTGAGCGGCTCGAGGTCCTCCCCCGAGTGCCCCTCGTCGGCGCCGCTGACCTCGCGCCAGAAGTACACGCCGTAGGCCGCGAAGAACAGCAGGCCAACCCACGGCTTGAGGGCGAAGGCGACCAGCCCGAGGGCCACCTTGACCGCGAAGATGACCACGAACCAGGTCTGGTCCCGGCTGAGCCGGCCGCCGTCCACCCGGGACAGCACGCTGGGGTCACCGGCGGCACCCGGCTCGCCGGAGTCACCGGAGCCGTCCTGGTAGCCGGGCCGTGCGCCGGCCGGGGCCGGGCCGGCGGAGCCCGCCCTGACCGGCACCGGCCGATCGGCCCGGGCGCTGCGCCGACGCCACACCAGCATCCCGCCGAGGACCGCGTAGCCGATCGTCCCCACCACGAGCGGACCACCGAGGGCGGCGCCGATCCCGATCCACGGGCCCTGCTGCGGGCTGCCGAACAGCACGGCGACCAGGGTGACCACACTCTCCGGCAGGGCCGTGCCGGCGGCGGCCAGGATCGTGCCGACCGCGACGGGGCCCATCCGCAGGCGCACCCCCAGCCACTCCACCCCGTTGACGAACCACTCGCAGGCCAGGTAGATCACGCCTGCGCAGGCGAGCAGCAGGACGACGTGCAGCACAGGAGTTCTCCCTCCGCAGGCCGCGGACCGGGGCACCTGAACGGGGTGGCGACCTCGACCCACGCCGGGCGCTGGGCCCGGTCCGATGTGGTCGAAGGTCTCGCCCACCCGCAGATCGCGGGCCCGGATGCCGGGAGCAACGGTGCTCCAGCATGTCGACAGCCGGCGGGAGGGCTACTCCCCTTCGCCGGGTAACGGTAGCGGCGGCCGGGCGTGCGCACCAACTCCGCCGAGGGCCGGGCAGGGGTCCGCCCACTTCGGGGGCGGCCGGAGTCGCCCGACCCGCAGGCGTGCGCAAGGCTGGATGCGAAGGAGGAACGATGGAATTCAGAATGATGGGCAGAACCGGCACGGTGGTCTCGACCCAGACCCTGGGCACGATGACCTTCGGTGCGGAGTCGGACGAGCAGACCTCCGGCGAGATCATGGACACCTTCGTCGAGGCCGGCGGGACGTTCTTCGACACCGCCGACGTCTACAGCAAGGGCGTCTCCGAGGAGATCGTCGGGCGGTGGCTGGCCAAGCACCCGCAGGAGGCCTCGACCGTGGTCCTGGCGACCAAGGGCCGGTTCCCGATGGGTACCGGGCCGAACAACCGCGGGCTGTCCCGGCGGCACCTGCGGGCGGCGCTGGAGGACTCGCTGCGCCGCCTCGACGTCGAGCACATCGACCTGTACCAGATGCACGCATGGGACGCGCTGACCCCGATCGAGGAGACGCTGCGCTTCCTCGACGACGCGGTGGCCGAGGGCAAGATCGGCTACTACGGGTTCAGCAACTTCTTGGGCTGGCAGCTGACCAAGGCGGCGCACGTGGCGGCCGCACACGGCTGGGCCGCCCCGGCGACCCTGCAACCGCAGTACAACCTGCTGGTCCGGGGCATCGAGCAGGAGATCGTCCCGGCCGCGATGGACGCCGGGCTGGGTCTGCTGCCGTGGTCGCCGCTGGCCGGCGGCTGGCTGACCGGTAAGTACCAGCGCGACGTCGACCCCTCCGGGGCGACCCGGCTCGGTGAGAACCCGCAGCGCGGGATGGAGGCCTGGCAGGCGCGCAACGCCCAGGAGCGGACCTGGCGGGTGGTGGACGCCGTCCGCGAGGTGGCGGAGGGACGCGGCGTCAGCCCGGCCCAGGTGGCGCTGTCCTGGCTGGGCGACCGGCCCGGGGTCACCTCGGTGATCCTGGGGGCGCGCACGGTGAAGCAGCTCAAGGACAACCTGGCTGCGGCCGACCTGCACCTGAGCGAGCAGGAGACCAGCCGGTTGAGCGAGGCCAGCGACCCCGGCCTGGAGGACTACCCCTACGGCGAGGCGGGAACCAACCAGCGCAACCGCACGCTCAGCGACTGAGCGAGCCTCGTTACCCAGAGCCCCGTCGGACCCTGACCGCTCAGGGACCGGCGGGGCTCTGCGCTGCCCGGGGCCATCTGCACGCGCGCTCCCGGCCACGGCAGGAAAACTAGGTAGGCATGCGACGGTTACAGCGAGCGATCCACCACGGACTCATCCTCACCGCGGGCGCGGGCTGCGTGGGCCTGCTCGCCGCCTGCTCCGGTTCCTCCTCCGGGGTCTTCTCCGGCACCAAGGCGGACACCACCCCGTCGTCCTCCCCGTCGGTGACGGCGTCCCCGTCTTCGGGCAGCTCTGCTCCCGGTGGGGCCCTGGACGTCAAACGGACCCTGGACGTCGAGCTGGCGGCCAAGCTGGTCGGGGCGGCGGCAGCAGCCAAGAACAGCGTGCCGATGGGCTACTTCACCGGGCTGGCGCCCGGCTCGACCTACTACGCCGTCGACCCGGCCACCGGGGACGAGTGGGCCGCCGGACGGCTGCAGGCGGTCAAGGGCAACGCGGTGGCGCAGGCGGCGCTGACCGGCAGCGGCTCCTACGACCTGTTCCGCCGCAAGGACGCCGGCAAGTGGTCGGCCTGGGAGGTGGGCGGCGCCGGACCGAGCGGGACGCCGTGCCCGGCCACCCCGCCGCCGGTGATCGCGCAGGCCTGGGGCTGGCCGCCGAAGGCCTGCCGGCCGCCGTCCTCCTGAGCCCCGGGCGCTGAGCCCGGCCGGCCGACCGGCTCAGCCCGCCGGCAGCACCGTCAGCCGGGCGCGGTGCGCGGCCGCGACGCCGAGCACGGCGAACGCACTCGCCGAGGCCAGCACCACCAGCAACGGCCAGGTCCAGCCGCCGGTGTGCTCGTGCAGCACCCCCAGCAGCGGCGGACCGGCCGCGGCGACCGTGTAGCCGACGCCCTGCACGAACGCCGACAGCCGGGCACTGTCCCGATCGCTGCGGGAGACCCGGATCACCACCGTGAAGACCGCCGCGAAGCCGCCGCCCTGGGCCGCGCCGCCGAGCACGCTGCCGAGCAGGAACAGGTGCGGGGCCAGCACGAGGACGGTCGGGAAGGCGATCCACAGCAGGCCGACCACGGCGATCGGCGCCCAGGCTGGCAGCCGGAGCCCGAGCACCGGCACGCCCAGAGCGCCGACCAGGGCGAAGACCTGGAACACCGAGGACGCCGCGCCGGCCGGGGTCGGGCCGAGACCCAGGGTGTCGGCCAGCAGGGTGGGCAGCCACGCGGTCATCGAGTAGTAGCAGGCGGCCTGGGCGGCGAAGGCCAGCGCGAGCAGCCACCCCGTCCGGTTGCGCCAGGGCGGACGGCCGGGCCCCGGCCGGAGGTCGGCGGAGGCGGTCGCGGGCTGGGCGTCGGCCGCGGACGGTCGGCCGGCCCGCCGCCGGGACCAGGTCCACACCGCGGCGGCCAGCAGGGCCGGCGCCGTCCAGCAGACCAGCGCCAACCGCCAGCCGAGCAGCAGGGCGAGCGGGGCGGTGGCCAGCTGGACCACCATGCTGCCCACGTTCATCACGCTGGTGTACAGGCCGGTGACCAGCCCGACGGCGTGCCGCGGCACATCCCGGCGGATGAGCACGGGCAGCACGATGTTGCCCAGGGTGATCCCCAGACCGAGGACCAGCGTGCCGAGCACGGCGACACCGAAGCCGCCGCCGGAGCGCAGCAGCTGACCGGCGACCACCGCGGTGAGGAAGACCAGCACGGCACGGTCGGCACCGGTGCGCCGGGCGACCAGCAGACCCACGGGGGCCGCCAGGCCGAAGCACAGCACCGGCAGGCTGGTCAGCAGGCCGGTCTGTCCGGCCGTGGTGGCCAGGCTGGAGCTGATCCGGCCGGCGATCGGGGCGACGTCGACGAAGGGCAGCCGGAGGTTGACCGCGACGACCATCAGGACGGCGACGAAGGCCCAGGGGGTCACGGCCCGGGCGGTGCGCGGCTGCGCGGCTCCGGCCGCGGGTGCGCTCAGCGCCGGCTCCGGCGGCGCCCTCGGGGGGCCGGCGGGCGGGCCGGCGTGCTGCCGGGCGCGCCGGGCGCGCCGCTGCCCTCGATCTCGACCAGGTCGAGCACCAGCCGGGCGCGTTCACGGAGCCGGTCGCTGAGCGCGTCGGCGCCGGGGCTGAGCACGGTCAGCGGCCCCCGGTCGGCCAGCTCGGCGAAGATGTTGTCGTTGCTGACCACCACCACCTGCACCCGGTCGGCCTGCACCGCGGCGGCGCCGGCGAGCAGCACCAGGTCGGCCAGGTCGGCGCCGTAGGCCACCGCCTCGGCGTGGCCGGCCCACTCGGCCAGGAACGGCTGCGCCCGGCTCACCGCCGCCTCCTGGCCGGAGATCACCACGTGGTCGGCGTCCCGGGCCAGCGCGGCGACCAGCGCCATCCGGCCGCGCCAGACCGCCGGCCGGGAGCGCAGGTTGTCCAGGTCGGCCAGCAGCAGCCGATGACCCTCACCCGGCAGCCAGACCGGGTCCTCTTCCAGCCAGCTCTGCAGCGCCGGGGTGAGCAGCAGCGGTTCGTCCGGGGGAAGCTCGGCCGGGTCGAACCACTCGTACTCCTCCCAGGCCAGGTCGTCCCACGGCGCCGCGCACCCGCCCAGTCCCATCCCAGCATGGTGACAGGCAGCACGGCCCGAGTGGGCACGCGGGGCGGCCTGCGGCCGGCCGAGCGCCCTCGGGCCGTTCAGACGCCGACCGGCAGGCCGTGTCGCAGCAGCCAGCCGGGCACCTGATCGGCCGCTGCTCGGGCCGGTCCACCTCCCGCAGGACGAGGGCGGCGGCTGCTGGCCCGGCACAGCGCCGCGACGGCGTGCAACCACTGCCCCGAGCAGCTCGGGTGCCAGCTGGACAGCGCCGCCAGGAAACCCCGCCGTCCACCGGCTGGGGTGCACCTGCACGGCCCCTTCCTCACTGACCGGGCACCCGCATCCCGACCGGGGAACATCGGCATCCGGGGCACCGATCGTGAGCGCCCCGGCGGGCCACCGGGCCCTGGTGGGGAGGCGGAGAGCAGCGACAACGCAGAGAGGACCACCCGGGCCGGTCGGCCCAGATGGTCCTCTCTGTGAGGTCTGCCTCAGCGGGTGGGCCCCGGAGGGCCGGTCACCCAAGGTCTGATCACAGGAGGATCAGACCTCGACCACGAAGGTCAGAGCGGGCGGACGTTGGAAGCCTGGGGGCCCTTCTGGCCCGCGGTGATCTCGAACTCGACCCGCTGGTTCTCCTCCAGCGAGCGGTAGCCGCTCGTCTGGATGGACGAGAAGTGGACGAAGACGTCGCCGTCGCCACTGTCGGGGGTGATGAAGCCGAACCCCTTCTCGCCGTTGAACCACTTCACGGTGCCTTGTGCCATGGGAATGTCTCTCCTGTTACGGGTGTGCTGCGGATCAGGTCGGTCGACCGTCACCGGGCTGCTTCTGAACTCGCTCATCAGCCCGGGATTCCGGACCCTGCCGTGAGGCGGGGCCCGGGGGAACCGATACCGCAGACGGACCACGACCAGGCGTGGCGCCGAAGGGCGCAAAGAACATCATGAAGCCACCTCAAGGCTAGCACGGACCGGTCTGTGCACCTATCCGCAGCCATGAGCCCTTCCCGCCGGCCCGCCGGGCAGTCGGATCGGGGGCCGCTACCCGGCCGAGGCGGAGGAGACGGAGGAGACGGAGGAGACGGAGGAGATGGACGCCGTCCGGGCCCGGGTCAGGAACGCGCCGACCAGTGCGGCGCAGCGCCGGCTGGACTCGGCCGCCCGCTGCCGGATCTGCGCGGCGATGGCGTCGGGGTCGACCCCGAGCCGGGCGAACTCGGCCAGCGTGCCCGCGTCCCAGCCGGCCGACCAGGCCGAGAAGGCCGCCGGGGTGATCTCCGGGTGGAACTGCAGACCCAGGCTGGCGCCGTGCGAGAAGGCCTGCAGAGCCCGGTCGGTGCGGGCCAGCTCGGTGGCGCCCGGCGGCAGGGTGAAGGCGTCCTGATGGAACTGCATCCAGGGCCCGGGCGGCACCAGGTCGGGCCGGCGAGTGCGGACGGTCACGAAGCCGTGCTCGCCCTGCTCGGCCAGGGCCACCCGCCCGCCCAGCACCCTGGCCAGCGCCTGGCCGCCGAAACAGATGCCCAGCACGGGGACGCCGGCCCGCACCGCCGCAGCGAGGTAGTCCAGCTCGGCGGCCAGCCAGGGCACGGTGTCGTCGTAGGCGGCGGCCGGTGACCCCATCACGACCAGGGCGGCGGGCCGGTCCGGCGCCGGTACCGGCTCGAGGCCGGAGGCGCCGGTCAGGCTGCCGACCCCCAGCTCCAGGCCGTGCTGCTCGAACGCCGAGGGCAGGGCGCCCAGCACCGCACGGGCGGCGGTCGGGTCGTCGGCGTGGACCAGGGCGAAGGCGCGGGAACCGCTGTCCGGGGTGCTCATCCCGACCAGGGTGACAGGTCTCACGACGAACGCCGAAGCGGCCCGCCCGTCGGGTGCATACACTCGTGTATCGGATCCACGGACGTATCGGAACCTCCCGGCGCACCCCGGCCGTCGACGGTCTACAGGCCGCGTGGCGGGCAGCCGACCGTTTCAGGCGGGCCCCCGCCACCCAGCTCGAGGAGACGTCATGGCCACCCTGCTCTACCGGCTCGGCCTGACCAGCGCGCGGCACCGGCTGACGGTGGTCGTGGTCTGGCTGCTGCTGCTGGCCGCCTGCATCGGGGGCGTGGTGGCCTCCGGCGCCAAGACCAACGACGAGTTCACCATCCCCGGCACGCAGTCCCAGACTGCGCTGGACCTGCTCGCCCAGCGCTTCCCGGCGGCCTCCGGCACCTCGGCGCAGGTGGTCCTGAAGGCCCCGGACGGGCAGAGCCTGACCAGCCCGGCCGAGCAGGCGAAGGTGCAGGCGGTGGTCCGCGCGGCCGCCTCGGCCCCGCAGGTCGCCGGCGTCATCGACCCGCTGACCTCCAGGGCGATCTCCCAGGACGGTTCGGTGGGCCTGGCCCAGGTGCAGTACAGCGTGCAGCGCGCCGCCCTGAGCGACGCGGCCCTGAGCGCACTGGAGAAGGACGTCCAGGCGGCCGCCGGCAACCTCGACGTCCAGGTCGGCGGCGCGGCGTTCGCCCCCACCGCGGTGACGGTCGGCCCGAAGGAGCTGGTCGGCATCGTCGTCGCGCTGGTCGTGCTCCTGGTCACCTTCGGCTCGCTGCTGGCCGCCGGGCTGACCGTGCTGGTCGCCCTGCTCGGGGTGGGCGTCGGCCTGACCGGCCTGCTCTCCCTGACCGGTCTGATCACCCTGAGCTCCACCGCCCCCACCCTGGCCCTGATGATCGGCCTGGCCGTCGGGATCGACTACAGCCTCTTCCTGCTCTCCCGGCACCGCGCGCAGCTGGCCGAGGGGATGGCCGTCCGGGAGTCCATCGGGCGGGCCACCGGCACCGCCGGCAGCGCCGTCCTGTTCGCCGGGATCACTGTGGTGATCGCGATGGCCGGCCTGGCGGTGGTCCGGATCCCGTTCCTGACCGTGATGGGTCTGGCCGCCTCGCTCACCGTGACGGTGGCCGTCCTGATCGCCGTCACCCTGCTGCCCGCGCTGCTCTCGCTGGCCGGTGAGCGACTGCGGCCCCGCTCCCGCGCACACCAGCCGGCCGGCGCCGACGGCAGTCGCACCCCGGTCGGGGTGCGCTGGGCCCGGCTGGTGACCGGCCGCCCGGTCGTGGTGCTGGTGGCCGGGCTGGTCGGCCTGGCCGTTCTGGCGCTCCCGGCGCGGGACCTGTCCCTGGCCCTGCCGGACAACGGCAGCGCCGCCCCCGGCACCTCCCCGCGGCAGACCTATGACACCCTCTCGCGGGCCTTCGGTCCCGGCTTCAACGGCCCGCTGCTGCTGCTGGTGGACGGCGCCGCCGGCAGTCGCACGGTGCAGGGCGACCAGCTCACCCAGGCGGCCGCGCAGATCCGCGGCGAGGTCACCAGGTTGCCCGGGGTGGTCACCGCCTCGGCGCCGCAGCTCAGCCCGGACGGCACGCTGGCCGTGCTGCAGGTCGTCCCGGCCACCGGCCCAACCGACCCGGCCACCGCCGACCTGGTCCGGACGATCCGCACCCGCGCCCCCCAGCTGACCTCCGGCACCTCCACCTCGCTGTCGGTGACCGGCGCGACGGCCGCGAACATCGACGTCTCGCAACGGCTGTCGGACGCGCTGCTGCCGTTCGCGGCGGTGGTCGTCGGCCTGGCCCTGGTCCTGCTGCTGCTGGTCTTCCGCTCCGTCCTGGTGCCGGTCAAGGCCGCCGTCGGGTTCCTGCTGTCGATCGTGGCCAGCTTCGGTGTCGTGGTGGCCGTGTTCCAGTGGGGCTGGCTGTCCGGGGTGCTCGGGGTGCACACCACCGGGCCGGTGATCAGCTTCCTGCCGATCATCGTGATCGCGGTGCTGTTCGGGCTGGCCATGGACTACGAGGTCTTCCTGGTCTCCCGGGTGCGGGAGGACTACGTGCACCGTGGCGAGCCGCAGCAGGCCGTGCTGGAGGGCTTCCGGCACGCCGGCCGGGTGGTCACCGCCGCCGCGCTGATCATGTTCTCGGTGTTCGCCAGCTTCGCCAGCACCGACTCCCCCACCGTCAAGCCGATGGCGCTGGCGCTGGCCGTCGGCGTCCTGGTGGACGCGTTCGTGGTCCGGATGACGCTGGTGCCGGCCGTCCTCGCCCTGGTCGGGCGCAGCGCCTGGTGGCTGCCCCGGGGACTTGACCGGGTGCTGCCCCGGGTGGACATCGAGGGTGAGCAGCTCGCCGCCCTGCCCCCGGTGGTCGAGCGCCGCCCCAAGCACCGCGCCGGGGTCTGAGCGTGGGCCGGGAGACGACGCCCGGGATCGGCCGGGGCCCGGACCCGGCCGAGGCCAGGGGCCCCGGCCGGCGCCGGGCGCAGACCCGGCAGCGGCTGCTGCAGGCCGCGCACGAGGTGATCGCCGAGCAGGGCCTGGGCTCCACCACGGTGGAGGAGGTCTGCGCCCGGGCCGGCTTCAGCCGCGGCGCCTTCTACTCCAACTTCCGCACCCTGGACGAGCTGTTCCTGGCCGTCTGGGAGGCGCAGGCCGCGCACAGCCTGGCCCGGTTGCGAGCCGCCCTGGACCAGGCCGACCCCGCCGAGCCGAACGCACCGGGCACGGACGCCGGCGCGGCGGCCGCCCTGGTGCGCCGCGGGGTGGAGGAGTTCCTGCGCGCCGACGACGCCGACGACCGCGACCGCTGGCTGGTCAGCACCGAGTTCCTGCTCTACGCGGCGCGCCGCCCACAGGTGGCCCGGGAGCTGGACCGCCAGTGGGAGACCAAACGCCAGCTGCTCTGCGAGCTGCTGGAGGACGCGCTGGCCCGCGCCGGTCTGGAGCCGGTGACCGACGTGCAGGTGCTGGCGATGGGGCTGATGGCCGTCCACGAGGGGGTGCAGCGTCCCGGCCAGCTGCTCCAGGGGACGCTCGCCCGGCAGGACATCGAGCGGTGGATGCTGCTGCCGCTGGTCAACGGCCTGACCCGGCCGGTGGCGGACCACCGGCCGGGCCAGGGCAGGGCAGACGCCGCGCCCGGTCAGAACCTCTCGAACCCCGCCCGGTCATAAGCCCCTCGCCGAGCGGCTCCGCCGGCCGCAGCGCCCCGGGCCTAGTGCCGGCAGCCAGGCTGGCCGCAGCCGCACCGGCGGCCGGCCGGCCGCACCTGGGTCAGGCGGCCCCGCAGGGCCGGCGCGGCCGGGGCCTCGCGCTGCCCGGGCCGCACAGCCACGTCCACGGCCACCCCCACCGGGGTCGACCGGCTCAGCCCGGTCCAGGCCCGCGCCGGGACAGGGGCCCGGGGCACGCTGCCGGCGAGCAGGGCCATCAGTGCCTCCTGCGAGACCAACGGGTCCCGGACGCGGGCGAACAGCACCCGGGCCCGCTGCTGCGGGTCGCCGCCGTGCCGGGTGGACATCATCCCGGCGTCGCAGTCGAAGTCGCGCAGGGCGAGGATCGCGCAGACCTCGGCCAGCCGGACGTCGAGATCAGGTGGCAGCCCCTCGCCCTGGCCGAGGGCGTAGCCGGCCACCGCGACCAGCTCGTCCCGGACCAGGGCCACGATCCGGGAGCGCTCGTCCTGGTCGCGGGCCTGGTCGACGATGGTCGCCCAGCGCCAGAGCACCGGCGGGGTGAGCGAGCGCAACCGCACCACGGGGTTGAGGGCCACCCGCCCGGTGGAGGAGCGCAGCAGCAGGTCCTCGTGCACCAGCCAGTCCAGCGCCTGGTCGAACCCGCTGCAGGCCACCGCGGCGCGCAGCGACGCCAACGGCACCACGCCGCCGGTGAACAGGCCGCGCTCGTTGTAGGTCTTGGTCAGGCTGGCCACGATCGACCGGGCGGCGTCGACCACCCCGGGTTCAGAGCTGCTCACGAAGGCGTGGATCGACCATCCTGGGCCCTGAGGTGACCCGTCCTGGCCGCGTCACCCGTCCGGCGCAGCCGGCCGCCGACCGCGGTGACGGTGCGCCGTCAGGACGCCGCCGCAGCACCGGGCCAGACGCGGCGAGGGCGCCCGGAACAGCTCCGGGCACCCTCGTTCGAGGCGGCCGCGACCCAGCGCGGCGCGAGGCGGTCAGTGCTTGAAGGCGTCCTTGACGTTCTCGCCGGCCTGCTTGACGTCCGAGGACGCCTGGTCGGTGCGGCCCTCGGCCTCGAGCTGCTCGTCGTCGGTGGCCCGGCCGGTGGCCTCCTTGGCCTTGCCGGTGGCGTCCTGCGCGGCGTTCTTGGCCTTGTCCGTGAGTCCCATGACACTCCCATCGCCTGCCCTGCGAGCCAGCATGCCTGGACCGTCGGGGCGGAGGTGCTTCCCCCTCCTGGCTCGACGGTCCCCCGCGTCCCTGCGGGCCGCAAGTCGACCCAGGGGCGGGGTCCGCCGGAGCCTGCTGTCGCATTCCTGCCAGACACGCCGCCGGTGGGGCCTCAGACTGGAGCCGTGCCGGAGCCCCTGGAGATCAGCAGCGCCCCGGCCGGCTCAGTGGGCGGCGGGCCGGTGAGCACCGGCCACCCGAGCCCGGACTGGCAGCTGCGGGCGGCGCTGGCCAAGGACCAGCGCTTCGACGGCTGGTTCGTGACCGCGGTGCGGACCACCGGGATCTACTGCCGGCCCAGCTGCCCGGCGCTGCGGCCCCGGCCGGAGAACGTCGTGGTGCTGGCCACCGCCGCAGCGGCCCAGCGAGCCGGTTTCCGGGCCTGCAAGCGGTGCCGGCCCGACGCCTCGCCCGGCTCCCCGCAATGGGACCTGCGGGCGGACACCACCGGGCGGGCGATGCGGCTGATCGCCGACGGCCTGCTCGACCGCGACGGGGTGACCGAGCTGGCCGCCCGGGTCGGCTACAGCCCCCGGCAGCTGCAACGCCACCTGCTCGCCGAGGTCGGCGCCGGCCCGGTGGCGCTGGCCCGCGCGCAGCGGGCGGTCAACGCCCGCACCCTGCTGGAGGGCACCACGCTGTCGATGTCGGACGTCGCCCACGCCGCCGGCTTCGCCAGTGTGCGTAGCTTCAACGACACCCTCCGGGCGGTGTACGCGACCACGCCCGGCGAGCTGCGCCGCCGGGCCGCCACCCTCCGGCCGCTCACCGACCGCCCGGGCGCCGCCGCCCAGACCACGGGCACGATCACCGTCGCCCTGCCCTTCCGCCGGCCGCTGTGCCCGGGCAACCTGTTCGGTCACCTGGCCGCGACGGCCGTGCCCGGCGTGGAGGAGTGGCGGGACGGCGCCTACCGCCGCACCCTGCGACTGCCCCGCGGGTACGGCGTGGTGGCCCTCACCCCCGGGGAGTCGGCGGTGAGCTGCCGGTTGCAGCTGAGCGACCTGCGCGACCTGGCCACCGCGGTGGCCCGCTGCCGGCGGCTGCTGGACCTGGACGCCGACCCGGTGGGCATCGACGAGGCGCTGTCCGCCGACCCGGCCCTGGCCCCACTGGTGGCTCGTGACCCGGGCCGGCGTGTGCCGCGGACCGTGGACCCGGAGGAGCTGGCGGTGCGGGCGGTACTCGGCCAGCAGGTGTCCACGGCGGCGGCCCGCACGCACGCCGCGCGGCTGGTGCAGGCCCTCGGCACACCCGTCGCCGACCGCGAGGGGGGCCTGACCCACCTGTTCCCCACCGCCGCCGCCATCGCCGCCGCCGACCCGCAGGACGTCGGCCCGCAGGTCCTCGCGCTGCCCGCCCGGCGCCGAGCGACCCTGCTGGCCCTGTCCACCGCGCTGGCCACCGGGGAGCTGGACCTCTCCCCCGGTGCGGACCCGCGCGCGGCGGCCAGGACGATGCTGGCCCTGCCCGGGATCGGGCCGTGGACGGTGGGCACCGTGGCGATGCGGGCCCTCGGCGACCCGGACGCCTTCCTGGCCGGCGACCTGGGCCTGCGCTCCGCGGCGGTGGCCGTCGGCCTGCCCGGCCGTCCGGCCGACCTCGAGCAGGCCTCACGGGCCTGGAGCCCCTGGCGCTCCTACGCGGTGCAGTACCTGTGGGGCGTGCTGGACCACCCGGTGAACCGCGTGCCGACCAGCTGAACCTGCCCCGATCGAGCCATCTGGAGGACACCATGACCCAACCCACGACCGAAGCCGCGTCCCGACCGGTGAGCGACCGGCCCGCCGTGACCGCGGTGCACCAGGTGACCGGCTCGCCGCTGGGGCCGATCACCCTGGTCGCTCGCGGCGCCGCGCTGGTCGGGTGCTACTTCGGGGACCAGCGGCATCGCCCCGCCGAGGCCGAGCTCGGGTGTGCCGTCGCCGGGCACCCGCTGCTCGAGCGCGCCGGGCAGCAGCTCACCGAGTACTTCGCCGGCGGCCGGACCAGCTTCGACCTGCGGCTGGACCCGGCCGGCACCACCTTCCAGCGCCAGGTGTGGCAGGCCCTGCTGGCGGTGCCGTTCGGCGCGCTGACCAGCTACGGCCGACTGGCCGCCGAGCTGGGCCGGCCGGGCGCCTCCCGGGCGGTGGGGGCAGCGGTGGGCCGCAACCCAGTCTGCCTGTTCCTGCCCTGCCACCGGGTGCTGGGCTCCGCCGGCACGCTGACCGGGTACGCCGGCGGGCTGGCCCGCAAGACCGCCCTGCTGGAGCTGGAGGGCAGCCTGCCGGCCGCCCGCCCGGGGCGGTAGCGTCGCCAGGACCGGCGCCCCGCCAGGGCCCGGCGGTCGCGACAGGTCCAGCGCCAGATCGAACGGAGACGCCACGTGCCCAGCCCCACCAGCCTCCGGCGGGCCCTGGTCGTGATCGTCGGGGCGATCGCCCTGCTGCTGGGTTCGGCGGCCGGCGCGTCGGCGCACGCAGAGCTGCTGCGGGCCGACCCGCCGCCCGGCAGCGCCGCCCCGGCCGGGACCTCGACGCTCACCCTGACCTTCGAGGCCTTCCTGCCCGACCTTCCCTACCGCGCCACCGTGACCGACTCCGCCGGCACCGACAAGGCGACCAACGTGACCGCCCGGGGCCACACCACGATGGTGATCAGCACCGACCCGCTGAGCGCGGGTTCCTACACCGTCACCTACCGGGTGGTCTCCACCGACGGCCACCCGACCGACGGCAGCTACACCTTCACGGTCGCCGCCGGGCCCGCCTCGACGCCGCCGATGGCCACCCCGCTCGCTCCCGGCGGGGGTTCGCCGTCCCCGTCCGGCTCACCGACCGTCACCGCTTCGCCTGGTCCGACCACCGGCACCGCGCCGCCCAGCCCCGCGACGTCCACGCCCACCCCCGCCGCCGCCTCGAGCTCCTCGCCGGTGGCCTCGGCGGCCGGTGGTCAGGGCGGGTCAGGCTCCGCCGCCCTGGTCGTCGGGGTGATCGCGCTGCTGCTCGTGCTGGCCCTGGGAGCTGTGCTGCTGGTCCGCCGGCGCGCCGGCCGCTGACCCCGGGCCCTCCCCCGGCCGCGCTCTACGGCCCCCTGCCCACACCCGGCAAGCCCCTCACATCCGGCTGCGCGCCTGCTTCGGGGTGCACGTCCGGGAGGTGGGCGGCTCGACCATCCTGGGCAACGGGGCGGTCGCCCGCGCGGCTGACCGACCCACGACCCGGGCTCACGACCCGGGCAGGGGCCCGGCTCAGCCGCCGGCGGTCCCGCTCTGCCGCAGCTGCGGCAGCACCTGCTCGCTGAACAGGTCCAGGAACCGGGCCTGGTCCTGACCGGGGGCGTGGAAGACCAGATGGGTGAAGCCGGAGTCCAGGTAGGGCTGGACGGCGTCGAGCACCTCCTGCGGCTCGGTGGCCACGATCCAGCGCTGGGCCACCTGCTCGATCGGCAGCTCATCGGCCAGCCGGGCCATCTCCGCCGGGTCGTGCACCGAGGCCTTCTGCTCCGCGGTCAGCGACAGCGGGGCCCAGAACCGGCAGGCCTCCAGGGCGCGGTCGCGGTCGGGGTCGTAGGACACCTTGATCTCGATCATCTTGTCGATCTGGTCCAGGTTGCGATCGTGGGCGGCCAGACCCTCGCGCAGGGCCGGCAGCAGGGTCTGCTCGTACAGCTCGCGGCCCTTGCCGGAGGTGCAGATGTAGCCGTCCGCGACCCGGCCGGCGTACTTGGTCACCCCCGGGCCGCCCGCACCGACGTAGATCGGCACCGGCACCTCGGGCCGGTCGTACACCGTGGCCTGGGACAGGGTGTAGTAGTCGCCCTCGAAGTCCACCCGCTCCCCCGCCCACAGCGCGCGGATCAGCCTGACCGCCTCCCGCAGCCGGGCGAACCGCTCCCTCGGCTCGGGGAACTCGATCCCGAGGGCCTGCTCGTTCAGGGCCTCACCGGTACCGACGCCCAGCACCAGCCGGCCCGGGTGCAGGCAGCCCAGGGTGGCGAAGCACTGCGCGATCACCGCCGGGTGGTAGCGCAGGGTCGGGGTCAGCACGCTGGTGCCCAGGGTGACCCGTTCGGTGCGGGCGGCCACCGTGGCCAGCCAGATCAGCGCGTTCGGGGCGTGCCCGCCCTCGTGCCGCCAGGGCTGGAAGTGGTCGCTGACCCACACCGAGTCGAAGCCGGTCTGCTCGGCCCGGACGGCAAGGTCGGCGAGCGGCCCGGGGCCGAACTGCTCCGCCGACGCCTTGTACCCCAGCTTGACCGACACGGTTCCTCCTGCGCTCCAGCTCTGCACCGCCTGGACCACTCCACGGAGGCCCGGTGCCCGCTGGTGACCCTACCCACCACCGAGCCGCTCGACCTGCGGACCGCGGCCGGGCTGGCTAGACCGGTGCTCAGCGCCCGCGGCGGGCGAACCGAGGCAGGAGGTGGCCGACGATGAGCGACCGGGCAGCAACCGTCCGCGCGCTGCTGGAGCAGCACGGACGCAGCTTCGCCGAGGAGGCGGGGATCACGCTGGAGGACAAGCCGATGCCGCTGTACCAGCTGCTCGTGCTGGCCACCCTGCTCAGCGCCCGGATCTCCGCCGACATCGCGGTGGCCGCCGCCACCGAGCTGTTCCGGGCCGGCTGCCGCACCCCCGAACGGATGCTGGCGGCGAGCTGGCAGGACCGGGTGGACGCCCTGGGCCGCGGCCACTACAAGCGCTACGACGAGAGCACCGCCACCCGGCTGGGGGACGGCGCCCAGCTCTGCCTGGACCGCTGGCAGGGCGACCTGCGCCGGTTGCACGAGGACGGCGGCCAGGACCGCGAGCGCCTGGCGTCCGCGCTGCAGGAGTTCCCCGGGATCGGCCCGGCAGGCGCGGAGATCTTCCTGCGCGAGGTGCAGGACGTGTGGGGGCTGCCGTTCCTGGTCGACCCGAAGATGGCCGACGGCGCCGAGGCGCTGGACCTGCCCACCGACCCGGAGCAGCTCACCGACGGCCTGACCGGGCCGCAGCTGCCCCGGCTGGCCGCCGCGCTGGTCAGGGCTCAGTTGCAGCACCTGGCGCCCGGCGACCTGACCGGTTCCTGACAGTGGCGAGCGGGGGGCGCAGCCGCCGCCCCGGGCGATCCTCAAGCCGCCGGGGGGTGGCGTCGATGCGGTGGGCGTCCTGACTCGCGACCTGCCGAGGAGCCACCTGTGAGACTGCACCTGCCGGGCCGCAGAGCCGCTGCCGTGTCCGGGGAGGGCACGGCGGCTGTGGTCCTGCAGGCGGTGGCCGAGGTGCTGGACGGCGCACCGGCCCGGTGCGTGCTGGTCCGGACGGCGCAGCGGCTGTGCGCAGCGCAGGTGGTGGCCTACCTGGAGCCGGACGAGCACGGCGACCTGGTGTGCACCGAGTCCGCCGGGGCGGACCTGCTCGGTCTGCGGGTGCCGGTCAGCGGGCGCTCGGGTTCGGCGCTGGTCTGGAACGGCCCGGCCGAGCTGCAGGCCCCGGGCGCTCGGACCGACCTGGACCTGTCCGCGGCGGCCGGCCTCGGGCTGCGCGTCGGCGGCCCGATCCGGTCGGCGCGCTGGCTGCGGGTCGAGCACCGGGGCAGCCGGGTCGGGGTGCTGGCCGTCGCCTTCACCGGCTCCGGCCCCGGCACCACCCGGTCGGCCACGGACCTGCGGACGCTGACCGGGCACCTGGCCCGGGTGATGCACGCCGGCCACCGGCGCCGGGAGCTGGAACGGCAGGCCGGACAGGACCCGCTGACCGGAGCCGCGAACCGCCGGCAGTGGGACGAGGTGGCCGGGGCCGCGCTGGCCGAGGCGACCCGGACCTCACGCCCGCTGAGCGTGCTGATGCTGGACCTCGACCACTTCAAGGCGGTCAACGACGCGCTCGGGCACCTGTACGGGGACCGGCTGCTGGCCCAGTCGGTCCGGTCCTGGTCGGGCTGCCTGCGCCCGGAGGACCTGCTCAGCCGCTGGGGCGGGGAGGAGTTCGCCGTCCTGCTGCCCGGCTGCGACCTGCGCGGCGCCGCGGTGGTGGCCGAGAAGCTGCGGCAGCGTTCGCCGGCCGGCATCACCTGCTCGGCCGGGGCCGCCCAGTGGGACGGCGCCGAGCCGGCCGAGGAGCTCATCGCCCGGGCCGACCAGCACCTGTACCGGGCCAAGCAGGCCGGCCGCGACCAGGTCAGCCCGGCGCTCGACCTGACCGCGGCTCGGCCGCCGGCCGGCCGAGCCGTCCGAGCCGTCCGAGCCGTCCGGGCCGTCCGGGCCGACCAGGCCGTCCGGGCCGACCAGGCCGTCCGGGCCTGACCCGGACGGGCTGGCAGACTCCGGCCATGGAGCGCTCCCTCGCGGACCTGCCCAAGGCGCACCTGCACCTGCACTTCACCGGCTCGATGCGGCCGTCCACCCTGCTGGACCTGGCGGCCAAGCACGGGATCCGGCTGCCCGCCTCCCTGGTCAGCCACCGGCTCCCCGAGCTGACCCCGGACGAGCGCGGCTGGTTCCGCTTCCAGCGCCTCTACGACGCCGCCCGCGCCTGTGTGCGGGACGAGGCCGACATGCGCCGGATCGTGCTGGAGGCCGCCGAGGACGACGCCGCCGAGGGCTCGCGCTGGCTGGAGCTCCAGGTCGACCCGACCTCCTACGCGCCCTTCGTGGGCGGCCTGACCCAGGCCCTGGAGATCGTCCTGGACGCCGCCCGGCAGGCCGGGGAGCGCACCGCCTGTCAGGTCGCGGTGATCGTGGCGGCCAGCCGGATGCGGCACCCGCTGGAGGCCCGCACCCTGGCCCGGCTGGCCGTCCGGCACGCCGGTGACGGGCCCGGCTCGGTGGTCGGCTTCGGGCTGAGCAACGACGAGCGGCGCGGGGACACCGCCGAGTTCGCCCGGGCCTTCGACATCGCCCGGCGGGCCGGCCTGGCCTGCGTGCCGCACAGCGGCGAGCTGCTCGGCCCGGACCACATCCGCAGCACGCTGGCGCACCTGGCCCCGGCTCGGCTCGGGCACGGTGTGCGCAGCGCCGAGGACCCGGCCCTGCTGGCCGAGCTGGTCGCCCGCGGCGTCGCCCTGGAGGTCTGCCCGGCCAGCAACGTCAGCCTCGGCGTCTACGACACCCTCGGCCAGGTGCCGCTGCGGGCCCTGCTGGCCGCCGGCGCCACCGTCGCGCTCGGCGCGGACGACCCGTTGCTGTTCGGCAGCCGGCTGCTCGCGCAGTACCGCAGCGCCCGGGCCGACCAGGGGCTGACCGACGGGGAATTGGCCGACCTGGCCCGTTGCTCGGTGCACGCCTCGCTGGCTCCGCGGCCGCTGCGAGCCCGGTTGCTGGCCGGGATCGACCGGTGGCTGCACCCGGACGGCGCCGCCCGGTCTTGACAGCGCCGCAGCCGGGGCCCATTGTCTCAATCATCTGCATCATTGAGACAATCGTTGCGTCGACCGGGAGCGTGCCATGAGCCGACTGCTGCCCATCCTGGGCCTGGGCCTGCTGGTCCTGGTGGTGGTCGGGCTGAGCCGGCTGATGATGGCCCCGACCGGGTCGGCCTGGCGGGCGGGCCGCCAGCCGATGACCGTGCGGGCCGCCGCCCGGCACGCCCTGGGCTTCCAGGTCCTCGGCGCCGTCCTGGCGGTCGCCGCCTCGGTCCTCCTGCTCGGCGGGCCGGCCGGCGCCAGGGGCACGGCCCTGGCCCCGCTGGCCGGCGCGCTGGCCTGGCTGCTGGTCCTGCTCGCCGGAGAGCACAGCTGGCCGCGGCCGGAGGGCGGGCGGCGTCGCGCCCGGCTGACCGTGCGCCGGTCCCGGGACTTCACCCCTGCCCGGCTGCGGGTCCTGCAGCTCGGTTCAGCCGGCGTGCTGCTGCTCAGCCTGGCCGCGTTCGCCGTCGTGGCCGGTCAGGACGGGCGTTCGCTGACCGTCGTCCGGCCCACCACCGGCGCCTCGGCCGGCCCGTTCCCCGGCTGGTGGTACGGCCTGCCGCTGGCCGGCGGTCTGCTGCTGGTGCTCGCCGTGGCCGAGCTCGCCCTGGCTCAGGTACGGGCCCGGCCGGCGGTGATGGACGCCGACCCGGTCGCCGAGCACGCGCTGCGCCGGGCCAGCGCGCACCGAGTGCTGCGGGCGGCCGCCGCCGGCGCCCTGCTCACCGTGGCCGGCACCTGGGTGGTGGCCGGAGGCGCGCTGACCTCGCTGGCCACCACGCTGGCCATGAACGGCCAGTCCTCGCCGGCCTGGTGGCCGGTCACCGGCTGGGTGCTGGTGGGCGCCGGCCTGGCCGCCGGGCTGCTGGCCGCCGTCGTGGTCGCCGTGCCGGCCGGGAGCCGTCCCGCGCCCGGCGCCGCGGCGCCCACCGCCGAGCCGGCCGACGCGCACCCATGACCGGCAGCGCGCCGGCCAGCCCCGAGCTGGCCGTCGTGGTCGACCTGAGCTCCCCGGTGCCGCCCTACGAGCAGATCCGGGCCCAGGTCAGCGGCCACGTCGCCACCGGTGCGCTGCGGGCCGGGGACCGGCTGCCGACGGTCCGGGCGCTGGCCGCCGACCTCGGGATCGCCACCAACACCGTGGGCCGCGCCTACCGGGAGCTGGAGCTGGCCGGGCTGGTGGTCAGCCGCCGGCGCAGCGGCACGGTGGTCAGCGGCGCGCCGCCCGGTCCCGGCACCCGGGCCCAGCGCTCGGCGACCCAGGACGCCGCCGAGCTGCTGGTGCGGGTCGGCCGGGCCGCGGGGATGAGCGAGGAGGAGGTGCTGGACCTGGTCCGGGGCACCCTGATCGCCACCCGGCCCGGCGCGGCTCAGTCCAGCGAGCAGCCGACCAGCACCGGCTCGGGGACCAGCGTGACGCCGTAGGCCTGGCGGACGCCGTCGCGCACCGTGCGGGCCAGGGCGACCAGGTCCTGGGCGCGGGCCGTACCACGGTTGGTCAGGGCCAGGGTGTGCTTGGTGGACAGGGTGGCCGGCCCGGGGGCCCCGAACCCCTTGCCGAACCCGGCGTGCTCGATCAGCCAGGCGGCGCTGGTCTTGGTCCGGCCGTCGGGCATCGACCAGCGCGGCGCGTGCTCGGGCAGGCCGTCGGCCTGCCCGGGGTCCAGCACCGGGTTGGTGAAGAAGGAGCCGGCGCTGGTGGTGTCCGGGTCGCCCGGGTCGAGCACCATGCCCTTGCCGGCCCGCAGCTCCAGGACGGCCGAACGCACCTCGCGCAGCGGGGCCCGGGCGCCCACCGGCACGCCGAGCGCGCGGGCCAGCTCGGCGTAGCGGACCGGGGCCGACAGGTCGGCGATCCGCAGCTGGAAGGAGACCTCCAGGACGACGAACCGGGGGCCGCCGACCGGGTCGGCGGCCAGGCGTTCGCGCTTGAACCGGGAGTCGCGGTAGGCGAAGGCGCAGTCCAGCGCGAAGTGGGTGCGCACCCGGTTCTCCAGCCGGTCCCAGGTCCGGACCCGGGAGATGGTGTCGGCCACCTCCTGGCCGTAGGCACCGACGTTCTGGACGGGCGTGGCGCCGGTCGACCCGGGGATCCCGGACAGCGCCTCGACCCCCGACCAGCCCGAGGCCACCGCCCGGGCCACCACGGCGTCCCAGGGCTCCCCGGCCGCGACCCGGACCTCGACCCCGGCGCAGGCAGAGTCGTGGTCGACCTCCAAGCCCCGCCCGGTCAGGTGGATCACGGTGCCGTCGAAGCCGGCGTCGTCGACCAGCAGGTTGGAGCCGCCGCCCACCAGCAGGGCCGGCTCCCCGGCCTCGTCGCAGGAGCGCACCGCCGCCACGATCTCATCGGGGGTGCTGGGCTCCAGCAGCCGGGCGACCGGCCCACCCACCCGCAGGGTGGTCAGCTCGGCCAGCGTCGTCACGGTCGGGGCGCTCACACCTGCACGGTAGTCGGGTCGCTCCGCGCCGGGCGCGGCGTCCCGGCCTGCGGCAGCGGCCGCGCCGCACCGGCGGCGAGCAGCGCGAGGGCGACCGCGACGCCGACGGCACTCAGCGCGGCGAGCACCCCGATGTGGTCGCCGAGCAGGCCGAGCAGCGGCGGCCCGGCCAGGAAGGCGGTGTAGCCGATGGTCGCCACCACGCTGACCCGGGCGGCGGCGTAGCGCTGGTCGTCGGCCGCCGCGCTCATCGCGACCGGGAAGCCGAGGGCCGCCCCCAGCCCCCAGGTGACCGCGCCGAGCACGGCCAGGGCGGTCATCACCGGCACCAGGCCGGCCCGGGCCCCGGCGTTGACCAGCCCGACGCCGGCCAGGGCCAGGACGGCCCCGACCCGCAGCACCGGCACCCGGCCCCACCGGTCCAGCACCCAGGGCCCGACCAGCCGGCCGACGGTCATCGCGGTGACGAAGACCCCGAACCCGGCGGCGGCCAGCGCCTGCCCGGCGCCGTACCCGTCGACCAGGCCGACCGCCAGCCAGTCGTTGGCCGAGCCCTCGGCGAAGGCCATCCCGAGCGCCAGCACGCCGATCAGCAGGGTGCGCGGCTCACGCCAGAAGTCCAGGCCGCCCCGGGGCTGCGGCGCGCCGGCGGCGGGGCCGGTGGCCGGCAGCGCCGCCGGGGCCGTCCGGGAGGCGAACCGGCCGGCGAAGGCCAGGGTGACCAGCAGGCAGGCGACGGCGGCCAGCACCAGGTGCGGGCCGGTGCCCAAGCCGGTGCCGGCGGCCACCGAGCCGACCGCTGCCCCGGCCACGGTGCCGAGGGAGAACGCGGCGTGGAAGCGCGGCATCACCGAGCGACCCAGGGCGCGCTCGACGTCCGCGCCCTCCACGTTCATGGCCACGTCCCACTGGGCGGTGCCCAGCCCGACCAGGGCCAGCGCCGGGAGCAGCCACGGCACGGACGGGGCCAGGCCCACCCCGGCCAGACCGAGCAGGCACAGGGCCGAGGCGACCAGGACGGCGCGGGTCGGTCCGAGCCGGTCGACCACGCTGCCCGCGAACGGCATCGAGGCGACCGAGGCGACCGAGACGGCCAGCAGGACCAGCCCCAGCTGGCTGGGGGTGAGGTGCATCCCCTCCCGGATCGCCGGCAGCCGGGAGGCCCAGCTGCTGAAGGCGAAGCCGTTGGCGGCGAAGACCACCGCGACGGCGTTCCGGCCGGACAGCACCGTCGACGAGACGGCCGGGCGGACGGGCAGGGACGGGGACGACACAGCAGACGCTCCGGCAGGCAGGGGGCCGACCCAAGACGTCGAGTGGTCGGGTGATGGCCCAGAGAGGTATCAAATCGATTCGATGAGCTTCTTCGCTATCGTCCCGCAGGAGCGGGGCCCGGTCAACCGAACCGGGTCGGGCCGTCCGGCGGCCGCCGGCGGCGGGCAGTGCCCGGCCGGCGACGAGGCCCCGGCCGGCGACGAGGCGGAACCGACGACCCAGGGAGGACTGATGAGCCACGAGGGCGAGCCGGCGCCGCCACGGACCACGTTGGCCGACGTCGCCCGGCTGGCCGGGGTCGCCACCTCCACCGCGTCGCTGGTCTTCAGTGGGTCGCCACGGGTCTCACCGGCCAGCCGGGAGCGGGTGCTGACGGCCGCCGAGCGGCTGGGCTACTCCGGCCCCGATCCGGTCGCCCGCTCGCTGCGCCGGGGCCGCAGCGCAGTGATCGGTGTGCTGGTCGGAGAGCGGCTGGCCTACGCCTTCGCCGACCCGATGATGGTGGCCACCCTGGACGGCCTGGCCGGGGCGCTGGACGAGGCGCGCCACGGCCTGCTGCTGCTGCCCGACCCCCGGCGCCGCGACGGCGCCCTGCCGCCGGGGCTGCGCTCGGCGGTGGACGCCGCCGTCGTCCTGCACACCGGCCGGGCGACCAGCACGCTGACCGAGCTGGTGCGCCGGGGGCTGCCGCTGGTGGTGGTGGACGGCCCGGTGACCCCGTCGGCCACCCAGGTCCGGCTGGACGAGCGCGGCTCGACCGCCGAGCTGGTCGGGCACCTGCTGGGGCTGGGCCACCGCGACCTGGGCGTGGTCACCCTCCCGGAGGCGTTCGCGGCCGGCCCCGGCCGGGTGGCCGACCCGTTCGAGCTGGAGAGCACCGGGGTCGCTGCGGACCGGGTGCGCGGGGTGCTCGAGGCCGTCCGCGACCGTGCGGAGGTCCGGGTCCGGCTGGCGCAGAGCGAACAGAACCTGGTCCGGGAGGGCCGCCTTCAGGCCGGGGCGCTGCTCGACGACCCGGACCCGCCGACGGCGCTGGTGGCCCAGTCCGACGTGCTGGCCCTGGGCTGCCTGCAGGCTGCCGCGGACCGCGGCCTGGCCGTACCGGGCGCGGTCAGCGTGGCCGGGTTCGACGGGGTGGACCTGCACCTGGTGGGCGGCACCGTGCTCACCACCCTGGTGCAGGACGGCGCCCGCAAGGGACGGGTCGCGGCCCGCCTGGCGCTGGACCGGTTGGCCGGCCGGTCCCCCGCCGACGTGGTGCTCCCGGTGCGGCTGCGGGTCGGCACCACCACGGGCCCGGCGCCCCCGCGCCGCTGACCCCGGGCCTGAGTCAGGCCAGCCGGACGGTGGCCAGGGCGCGGCCCAGCACCTTGTCCGGGCCGCAGGTCGCGGTCAGCTCCACCACCACGGTGCGGGCCTGCTCGTCCTTGCTGCGCACCGCTGCGGTCACGCTCAGCGCAGCGCCGTCCTCGTCGTCCGGAACCGGCACCGGCTTGGTGAACCTCGTCGAGTAGGCGACCACCGCCCCGGGGTCGCCGCACCAGTCGGTGACCAGCCGGCCGGCGGTGGCCATGGTGAGCATGCCGTGCGCGATCACGTCGGGCAGGCCGACCTGCCGGGCCACCCGCTCGTTCCAGTGGATGACGTTGAAGTCGCCGCTGGCCCCGGCGTAGCGGACCAGGTCCACCCGGCGCAGCGGGAAGTCACGGCCGGGCAGCTGCTGACCGACGGTGACTTCCTCGAAGCTGGGTCTGCTCATCGCTTGCTCACTCCCCCCGGACCACGATGGTGGAGACCACGGTGGACACCGGTTCGCCGTCAGCGTCGGCGATCTCGACCCGGGTGGTCACCATGCCGTGGCCGCCGGCCTCCCGCACCGTGTCCACGTGCAAGGTGGCGACCAGGCTGTCACCGGCGGTGATCGGCCGGTGGTGGGTGAACTTCTCCTCCCCGTGCACCACCCGGGTGAAGTCGATCCCGGCCTGCGGGTCGACGATCAGCTGCTGCTCGCTGCGCTGGGCCACGATGACGGCGAAGGTGGGCGGGGCGATCACGTCCGGGTGGCCCAGCGCCCGGGCGGCCTGCGGGTCCACGTGCGCCGGGTCGTCGCTGCCGATCGCCCGGGCGAACTCGGCGATCTTCTCCCGGCCGACCTGGTACGGCGGGGAGGGCGGGTACACCTTGCCCGCGTAGTCGGCGTTGACTGCCATCACAGCGTCCTTCCGCACGCACCCGGCCACCCCGGGTCTGCCCGGACGCTACCGGACGCCGCCGGGGCCTGCGCAGCGCCCCGACCCGGCCGCCCGCCGTCGCGGCCCGGCCCTCCACTGCGGCGACGGCACCCGCAGACGCGACGACCGCCCTGCGGCCGGGGCCGGGGCGGTCGTGGCGACGGAACCTGCGCTCAGCGGGTCTCGCGGTGCGCGGTGTGACGGCTGCACCGCGGGCAGAACTTCGCCAGCTCCATCCGGTCCGGATCGTTGCGGCGGTTCTTCTTGGTGATGTAGTTCCGCTCCTTGCACTCGGTGCAGGCCATCGTGATCTTGGGGCGGACGTCCTGGGACTTGCTGGCCACGGCGGCACTCACTTTCGCGTCGGACGGGTGTGCTGGGCGCTGCCACGGCCCGGGGCCGGGCGCGCACACGCAGGGAACGACGATACGCGGGCCGACCATTCCCGGTCGAATCGCGTACCGCGCGCCCGTGGTAGCGGAGGCGGGACTTGAACCCACGACACAGCGATTATGAGCCGCTTGCTCTACCGTCTGAGCTACTCCGCCCGGTCGGTGACCCACCCTCGGCGGGCCACCACCAGAGCCCCGATAGGGAATCGAACCCTAGACCTTCTCCTTACCATGGAGACGCTCTGCCGACTGAGCTATCGGGGCAACGGGAAGCAAGCGTACACGAGCCCGGAGGGTGCTTCGAACCGCCCGGCACCGCGGTGGCCGCGGGCGCCGAACACGCGATCGGCCCCCGGCTGCGCAAGCCGGGGGCCGAGGCGGTGGCGGGTGATGGATTCGAACCAACGTAGGCTGAGCCGACGGTTTTACAGACCGCTCCCTTTGGCCACTCGGGCAACCCGCCAGATCGCCGGCAGCGCCGACGACCACGGAAGAATAGCAAGCCCCGCCGGGTGCTCGGGACGGGTCCCACCGCGGGCAGCCTCGACAGGAAGGACGACACGTGGCCAGCGACTCCTCGTTCGACGTGGTGAGCAAGATCGACAGGCAGGAGGTCGACAACGCCCTCAACCAGGCGGCCAAGGAGATCTCCCAGCGCTACGACTTCAAGGGCGTGGACGCCTCCATCGAGTGGTCCGGCCAGGAGGTGGTGGTTCTCAGGGCCAACAGCGAGGACCGGGTGCGCGCGGTGCTCGACGTCTTCCAGACCAAGCTGATCAAGCGCGGGGTCTCGCTGAAGGCGATCGAGCTCGGCGACCCGAAGGCCTCCGGCAAGGAGTACCGGATGGAGGGCACGCTCAAGGAGGGGCTCAACCAGGAGAACGCGAAGAAGATCGGCAAGCTGATCCGGGACGAGGGCCCCAAGGGCGTCAAGACCCAGATCACCGGCGATGAGCTGCGGGTGTCCAGCAAGAGCCGTGACGACCTGCAGCAGGTGATCGCGCTGCTCAAGGACGCCGACCTGGACGTGGCGCTGCAGTTCGTCAACTACCGCTGAGCGGCCACCGCTGAGCAGGTCGCGTCGGCCACCGGACACGGGCACCGGGACCTAGGGCTCTGGGTCGGCCCGGCGCGAGGCCACACCCTTGTATCGCCGCGGTGCGGGAAGGTCCGGCACCTGAACGGGACACAAGGACACACCATGCGCAGCACTCTCGACAGGCTCATCTCCTGGACCGGCCTCCTCCTGGCGGTCGTCCTGCTGGTCGCCGGTGGCCTGCTGACGTGGGCGAGCACCTTCGTCGGCGGCCAGGTCCACGACCAGCTCGCCGCCCAGCACATCACGATGCCGACCACGCAGACGGGCCTGTCCGCGCTGCCGGCGGCCGACCAGTCGGCCCTGACCCCCTACGCGGGTCAGCAGCTGACCACCGGCCCGCAGGCCCGCGCCTACGCCGACCACTACATCGCCGTGCACCTCAACGAGGCCGCCGGCGGCCAGACCTACTCCGCGGTCAGCGGCCAGTACGTCAAGCAGTGCTCCACGCCGGCCGCGGCAGCGACCACCGCCTGCCAGACGCTGTCCGGTCAGCGCCAGACCCTGTTCATGGGCGAGACCTTGCGCGGGCTGCTGCTGTACGGCTTCGCCTTCGCCACCATCGGCACGATCGCCGGGTACGCCGCCATCGGCGCCTACGTCGCGGCGCTGGCCCTGCTCGCCCTGGTCGGGCTCGGCTTCTGGCACTCCCGTCGCGCCGTCACCGCGGCGTCCGCGCCGAGCTCTCGAGTGGTCGCCCCGGCCTGACCCGGCGCCCGACCCCCAGCCTTCCCTGCTCCACCTGCCTGACCTGCTGCGGCGGGGCCCACCGGCCCCGCCGCAGCGGTGTGAGCGCACGGTGACAGAGCACGGTGACAGCGCGCGGGTGTCAGCAGGCGCGGCACAGCAGCCCCCGATCAGCGATCGGCTCGCGGCTCCTGGGTCGCGTCACCGCTCGTCCGCTCCGCACCCGAGGACTGCGCGCCGGAGGGCCTGGCGCCCGACCCGCGCCCGTCCGCCGGCTTCCCGCGCAGCTCACGCCACAGGTCGACGAGCTCGCGTCCCACGAACCTGGCACGCCCGGTCAGCCCCGTCCCGCAGCTCGGCAGTTCCTCCATTCCCTCCCCCCTCCTCGCTGATCATGGGCTAACGGTTGTCCGCCCGGCGCCCGGAGAACCGCTAGCCCATGATCACGCGCTGACAGGACGGGCCGGGGGGTGGAGGGGGTGGAGGGGGTGGAGGGGGGGTGGAGGGGGTGGGGGGTCAGCGGTTGGTGGCCAGGGCGGTGACCACGACGGCGACGAGCAGGACGCCGGACGAGACCGCTGCCACCCGCCAGAACCGGGCTCGGCGCAGCGAGCCGACGGCGAACCCGGAGCTCACCACGAAGACGAGCATGGCCAGCGCCAGCAGGCTGTAGGCCAGTCCGAGCACCGGCTGCGGGCTGCGCACCGCGCACTCGCCCAGGCAGCCGGAGAAGCTGGCCACCGCGAACAGCAGGGTGAACGCCAACGGAGCGAGCAGGATCACCAGCGCACCGACCCCGACCGCCCAGGCCGTCACCAGCCGCCGGGTAGAGGGCCGGGGCGGAGCCGGATCTGTCCCCATCTGGTTCCCGGTCTGCTCGCTGGTCATGCCCCCAGCCTGCCAGCGGGACGGGCGCGACGCACCGGCCCGCCCCGGCCGGGCCGGCTCAGGCCGGCTGCGCGCGCTCGTACTGCGGTGCCCAGGCGACGGCGTCGTCGGGGTCGGTCGAGGGGGCCTCACCCAGGTCGTGGGCGGCCTCCAGGGCCCAGTGCGGACGACGCAGCAGCTCCCGAGCCAGCATGACCGCGTCGGCCTGACCCTGGCTCAGGATGTCCTCGGCCTGCCGGGCGGTGGTGATCATGCCGACCGCGCTGACCGGTACGCCGGCCCGCTCCCGGACGGCCTGCGCGAAGGGCACCTGGTAGCCCGGCCCGACGGTGATCTGCTGCTGCGGGCTCAGCCCGCCGCTGGAGACGTCGACCAGGTCGACGCCGCGCTCGGCCAGCCAGCCGGCCAGCGTGACGGTCTGCTCCAGGTCCCAGCCGCCGTCCACCCAGTCGCTGGCCGACACCCGGACCAGCAGCGGCTTGTCCTCCGGCCAGACGGCCCGCACGGCGTCCACGGTCTCCAGCAGCGCCCGCGAGCGCCCGGCCAGGTCGCCCCCGTACCGGTCGCGGCGCCGGTTGCTGAGCGGGGACAGGAACTGGTGCAGCAGGTACCCGTGCGCGGCGTGCAGCTCCACCAGCTGGAAGCCGACCTCGTCCGCCCGCACCGCGGCCGCGGCGAAGTCGCCGGCCAGGGCGCTGACCTCGTGCTCGGTCAGCTCGCGCGGAGCCGGCCACGAGCCGAACGGCACGGCCGACGGCCCCACCGTCGCCCACCCGCCGTCCTCGGGCTGCACGTAGCCGTGCCCGGACCACGGCCGGGACGTCGACGCCTTACGGCCGGCGTGCCCGAGCTGGATGCCGGGGGTGGCGCCCTGCTCGGCGACGAACCCGGTGATCCGACGGTAGGCCTCGGCCTGCTCGTCGTTCCAGATGCCGGCGTCGAAGGGACTGATCCTGCCCTCGGCCGTCACCGCGGTCGCCTCGGTCATCACCAGGCCCGCTCCCCCGGCGGCGAACTGGCCCAGGTGCATCAGGTGCCAGTCGTTGGGGAACCCGTCCACCGAGCTGTACTGGCACATCGGGGACACCCAGGCCCGGTTGCGGATGCTGGTCCCGCGAAGCTTCAGCGGGCTGAAGAGCTGGCTCATACCGGGGTCAGCACACCCTGCGGGTCCGGTGTTCCGCGCCCACCCGTGCCGAGCCTCACAGCGCCCGTCCGGAGGGCGGGTGGGAGTGGATGATCACGGGGTCGGGGGTGACCGGGCAGCCTGGTGACGGCGTGGCGGGGCCGGCTTGCCAGACTCGGCGGATGGCCTACGACCTGGACGCCGTCCGATCCCACTTCCCCGCGCTGGCCGAGGGCGCCGCGCACTTCGACGGCCCGGGGGGTTCGCAGACCCCCGACGTGGTGGCCGAGGCCGTGGCGGCCACGATGGTCTCGGCGATCTCCAACCGGGGCCAGGTCACGGCGGCCGAGCGGCGCGCGGACGAGGTCACTGTGGCCGCCCGCGCCGCGATGGCCGACCTGCTGGGGCTGGAGGCCGCGGGCATCCTGTTCGGCCGGTCGGCCACCGAGCTGACCTTCCAGCTGGCCCGCACCCTGGCCGCGGGCTGGGGCCCGGGCGACGAGGTGGTGGTCAGCCGGCTGGACCACGACGCCAACGTCCGGCCGTGGGTGATCGCCGCCGAGCGGGCCGGTGCGCAGGTCCGCTGGGTCGGCTTCGACCCGCGCACCGGGGAGCTGGACGCCGGCGACGTCGCGGCCGCCCTCAGCCCGCGCACCCGGCTGGTGGCGCTGACCGGGGCCTCGAACCTGATCGGCACCCGGCCGGACCTGCCGGCCGTCGCCGCGGCGGCGCACGAGGTCGGTGCCCTGTTCTGGGTGGACGGCGTGCACGCCACCGCCCACGTGGCGACCGACGTGCCGGCCAGCGGCGCGGACCTGTGGGTCTGCTCGCCGTACAAGTTCCTGGGCCCACACCTGGGCGTGCTGGGCGCTGCCCCCGGCCTGCTGGAGGGCCTGCACCCGGACAAGCTGCTGCCCTCCAGCGAGGCCGTCCCCGAGCGCTTCGAGCTGGGCACGCTGCCCTATGAGCTGCTGGCCGGGACCACGGCGGCGGTGGACTTCCTGGCCGGTCTGGACGGCGCGGCGAACGGTTCCCGCCGGGAGCGCCTGGTGCGCTCGTTCGCGCAGCTGGAGGCGCACGAGGACGCCCTGGCCGGCCGGCTGGAGGCCGGGCTGCGGCAGCTGCCCGGGCTGACGCTGCACAGCAACGCCGCGCGCCGCACCCCGACCCTGCTGTTCACGGTGGCCGGCCACGACCCGCAGGCGATCCGGCGGGGCCTGGCCGACCGCGGGGTGAACGCGCCGGCCGGGCACTTCTACGCCTGGGAGTGCAGCCACCACCTGGGGCTGGGCGCCGACGGCGGGGTCCGGGCCGGCCTGGCGCCCTACAGCAGCGAGCAGGACGTCGACCGGCTGCTGCAGGGACTCAGCGAGGTGCTCGCGGGCTGACCCGGCCGGCCACCGTCAGCGGTCGGCCCTGGTCAGCGGTCGGCCCTGGTCAGCGGTCGGCCCTGGTCAGCGGTCGGCCCTGGTCAGCGGCGATAGCCGGCCATCTGCTCCAGCCGCGCGATCCGCTCGGCCATCGGCGGGTGGGTGGAGAAGATCTTCGTCATCCCCTCGGCCCGGAACGGGTTGGCGATCATCATGTGGCTGGCGTTGACCAGCTCCCGGTCCGGGGGCAGCGGCAGCGCCCGGGTGCCCATCTCGAGCTTGCGCAGGGCCGAGGCGAGCGCGAGCGGGTCACCGGTCAGCGTGGCGCCGTCCTCGTCGGCGTCGTACTCCCGGGTCCGGCTGATCGCCATCTGGATCACCCCGGCGGCCAGCGGGCCGAGCAGCAGCAGCGCGATCGCCGCGATCGGGTTGGGCCGCTCCTCATCGCTACCGCCGCCGAAGAACAGCGCGAACTGGGCGATGAAGGTGATCGCGCCGGCCAGTGCGCCGGCCACCGCCGAGGTCAGGATGTCGCGGTTGTAGACGTGCATCAGCTCATGCCCCAGGACGCCGCGCAGCTCCCGCTCGTCGAGGATGTCCAGGATGCCCTGCGTGCAGCAGACCGCGGCGTTGGCCGGGTCGCGACCGGTGGCGAAGGCGTTGGGGGCGTTGGTCGGTGAGACGTACAGCCGGGGCATCGGCTGCTTGGCACGGGTCGACAGGTCGCGCACGATCCGGTACATCATCGGTTGCTCGGCCTCGCTGACCGGCCGGGCGCGCATCGCCCGGATGGCCAGCTTGTCGGAGTTCCAGTAGCTGTAGGCGCTCATCCCGAAGGCCAGCAGCAGCCCGATGAACGCTCCGGTGCCGCGGCCGATCAGGCCGCCGACCAGCACCACGAAGGCGGACAGGCCACCCAGCAGGGCGGCGGTCTTCAGGCCGTTGTAGTGACGGTGACCCATGGCGGCCTCCGCACCCCTCTCACGTCTGTGGCCGGCCCCACCCCGGGGCCGCTCGCCGAGATCAACGCCCGACCTGGGCGTGTCGTTCCCCAGCCGACCCTCAGCGGAGCAGCCCGGGCAGCACCCCGGCGACCAGCTGCGGCCAGATCGACAACCCGACGCAGACCCCGGTCCCGGCGGCCAGCACCGTGCCCTCGGCCGGGCTGATCCGCCAGCGGGGGGTCACCTCCGCCGCCGACGGCCCGACCATCAGGGCCGCCCAGCGCAGGTAGTACAGCAGGCCGAGGACCACGTTCACGGCGGCGACCAGGGCCAGCGGCCAGATCCCGGCCTGGACCAGCGGCCGGACGGCGACCACCTTGGCCACCAGGCCCATCACCCCCGGTGGCAGGCCGGCCAGGCAGGCCAGCGCGAAGGCCAGGCAGGCGGCGGCCACCGGCTGCTGCCGGGCCAGGCCCCGGTAGTCCAGCAGGGTGTGCCCCTCTCCGGCCGGGTGCCGGCGGCCGAAGAGGACCACGACGGTGAAGGCGGTCAGGCTGGCCGCGGCGTAGGCGAGCGCGTAGCCCAGCGAGCCGGCCGAGGCGGCCCGGACGGCCGGCCGGGCACCCTGCCCCGCGGCCGCCAACGGCAGCAGTACCCAGCCGGACTGCGCGACGGTGGACCAGGCCAGCAGCCGGACGGCGACCTGCTGACGCAGCGCGACGAGGTTGCCGACGGTGACCGAGACCGCCCCGATGGTGCCGATCACCGGAGCCCAGACGCCGGCCAGCCCGGGAGCACCCACGCCGACCAGGATTAGCAGGGCCGCGACGGCAGCCAGCTTGCTGACCACGGCCAGGAAGGCCGCGACCGGCAGCGGCGCGCCCGCGTAGGTGTCCGGGGTCCAGCCGTGGAAGGGCACTGCGGAGAGCTTGAAGAAGATGCCCGCCGCGGCGAGCACGACGCCCAGGGCGGCCAGCGCCCGGACCGGAGCCGGCAGCCCCGGCTGGGCCAGGGTGGCGGCCACCTGGTGCAGGTGCAGCGACCCGGTGGTGAGCAGGAGCAGGGCGATCCCGAGCAGCAGCAGGCCCAACGAGGTGACCGAGGTGAGCAGCAGGGTCAGCGCTCCCTGCGCGCCCCGGGCGTCGCGGCGCAGCGCGACCAGCGCCACGGCCGGCAGCGACGCGGTCTCCAGCGCGACGACGAAGGAGACCAGGTCCCGGGCGCCGGCCAGCGCGACGCCGCCGGTGACCGCGGCCAGCAGCAGCGCGTGGTGGGTGGCGCGGTCCTTGGCGCCCTGCCCGTCCAGGGCCAGCAGCAGCGCGCCCAGACCGGCCAGCACCAGCAGGGCCTGCAGGGTCAGGGTCAGCCCCGAGACGGTCCACGAGCAGCGTGGTCCCAGCCCGTCCCCGGCGCCGGGCACGCAGATCGTCGAGCGCACCGACCCGGTGGCGGCCAGGTCGCGGGCCAGCCACACGACCGCGGCCCCGGCGGCGAGCAGGCCCGCCAGGGCCAGCGCGTCCAGCAGTCGTCGGGCGGTGGGTGAGGGCTCCTGCTGCGGACGCCGGCGCAGCGCGTCGGCGACCAGGACGGCGAGCAGGGCCAGGGACGGCGCGAGCACCGGCGCGAGCGCGGCCCAGTCGACCGCGGGCACCGAGGCGAGCGGCCCGGTCACGGCGCCGCGCCCAGCACAGTGGCGACCAACGGCCCGGAGCCGAGCAGCGCGCGCACCGCCGGCCCGGTGACGTCCAGCAGCAGCCAGGGCAGCAGCCCCAGGGCGGTGACCGCGAGCACCAACGGCACGGCGACCGACACCTCGTAGCGGGTGGCGTCGTCGACCCGTGCCGCCGCTGGTGCACCGGCCGGCCCGGCCGCCGTGCTCGGCCGGGCCGGTCCGGCGGCGGGGCCGTGCCAGACCAGGCGGAGCACGCGCAGCAGGTAGGCGGCGGCCAGCGCGGTGCCGACGCCGGCCAGCACGGCCAGCGGCCGGGCCAGCCCGCCCAGCGCGGCGCCGCCGGACCAGCTCCCGGTCACGGCCAGGATCTCCCCCCAGAACCCGGCCAACCCGGGCAGCCCGAGACCGGCCAGGCAGCCGAAGGCGAGCAGCCAGCCCAGCCGCGGCATACGGTCCCGCAGGCCGGTCCCGATCCGGACCAGGTCGGCGCTGTGGTGACGGTCCTTCAGCCCGCCCACGACCAGGAAGAGCAGGCCGGTGATCAGGCCGTGCGCGACGTTGGCGAACAGCGCGCCCTGCACCCCGGTCGGGGTCATCGAGGCGATGCCGAGCAGTACGAACCCCATGTGGGCCACCGAGGAGAAGGCGACCAGCCGCTTGAGGTCGCGTTCCACCAGGCAGGCCAGACCGCCCCACAGGATGCCGATCACCCCGCAGACGGCGACCCCGGGGGCGATCACGGCGAAACCCTGGGGCAGCACCGGCAGCACGATCCGGACGAGGCCGTAGGTGCCCATCTTGAGCAGCACGCCGGCCAGCAGCACCGACCCCGCGGTGGGCGCGATGGTGTGCGCCGGCGGCAGCCACGTGTGCAGCGGCCACATCGGGGTCTTCACCGCCAGGCCCAGGGTGATCAGGGTGGCAGCCAGCACCTGGGTGCTGCGACCCAGCGCCGGCCCCGACCCGCCGGCCAGGGCGAGCACGTCGGTGCTCCCGGTGCCGGCCGCGACCAGCAGCAGGCCGAGCAGCATGATCGCCGACCCGAGGGCGGTGAACAGCACGAACCGGTTGGCGGCGTCCCGCCGGGCGTGCTCGCCGCCGACCCGGGCCGGGCCGAGCAGGAACACCCGGCGGGCCTGCCCCGGGTCGCCCCAGCCGGCCACCGCGAACCACATCGGCACCAGCACGACCTCGAAGGCGACGAAGAACAGCAGCAGGTCCAGGGCGGTGAAGGTGGCCAGCGCCCCGCCCTGGACGGCCAGCACGCAGGCCAGCAGGCCGCGCGCCTGCCCGGTCGGCGGCCGGTCGCGCAGCAGGTGCAGGCAGACCAGCAGGCCGAGCAGGCCGGTCAGCAGGACGAGCGGGGCGCTGATCCCGTCCACGCCCAGGTGCAGCCGCAGGCCCAGCGCCGGCACCCACGCCACGTCCAGCTCGACACCCGGTCCGGGGACGTCGTAGGGAGCCGCGGCCAGCGCGACCAGCACGCCGGCCAGCAGGGTCAGGCCGGCTGCGCCGGAGGCCAGCACGGAGGCCAGCGTGTCACCCACCGCCCGGGCCAGCAGCAGCGCCACCGAGGCCAGCAGCGGCAGCGCCACCATCAGAACCAGCGCGGGCACGGCCACCGCGTGCAGGGCGTTCACGACAGCCACACCCCGACCGCCCCGGCCAGCAGAGCGCCGACCACGGCCCACAGCGCGTACCCGGTGGCCAGGCCGCGCTGCGTGCGGCGCAGGCCCTGGCCGGTGAGGCTGGCCAGCAGGGCCGCGGACCGGGCGGTGGCGTCCACGACGTCCCGGTCCCCGGCGTCCACCACCCGGGCCACGGCCAGCACCGGGCGCACGACCAGCGCCCGCTGCACCGCGTCCAGGTGGTACCCGTCGGCGGCCAGCGCCCGCACCGACCGGGGCAGCAGGTCGGCCACGTCCGTCGACCCGAGCCGGGCCGCGCCGAGCGCCCAGCCGACCCCGGCCAGCGCGAGCAGCGCGCCGGTGGTGGCGGTCACCGGCGCCACCCGGACGCCGGTCAGCACCGGGGGACGGGCGAGCAGGACCAGAGGCAGCGCGACGGTGAGCCCGGCGAGCACAGCTAGCGGCCAGGTCAGTGAGCGGGGCAGCGGATGCTCCGGCCGGCCCTCCGGCGCCCGGCCGAGCGCGACCAGGCACCAGGCGCGGCCGGCGTACAACCCGGTCAGCACGGTGGTCACCGCGGTCGCGGCGAGCACCAGCCAGGCAGTGGCCGAGCCCTGCCCGGTGGCGGTCTGCTCCGCGGCGGTCAGCACCGAGTCCTTGGACCAGAACCCGGACAGCGGCGGCACCCCGGCCAGGGCGAGCAGGCCGACGGCGAGGCCGGCCGCCACCCGGGGGTGGGTCCGGCGCAGGCCGGGCAGGTCGGTGAGCCGGGTGGAGCCGGCCAGGTGTGCGGCGACGCCGGCGACCAGGAACAGCAGCGCCTTGAACCCGGCGTGCGCGAGCAGGTGGAAGACGGCCGGTGCGGCCCCGCCGGGGGCGCGCGCGACGGCCACCCCGGCGAGCATGATCGAGACCTGACTGATGGTGGAGTAGGCGAGCAGCCGTTTCAGGTCCTCCTGGGCCAGGGCGGCCAGGGCGGCGCCCACCATGGTCAGGCAGGCCAGCACCGCCGTGGTGGCCAGCGCGGCGGGGGCGGCCAGGAACAGCGGCAGCATCCTGGCCATCAGGAAGACCCCGGCCGCGACCATGGTGGCGGCGTGGATCAGCGCGGACACCGGGGTGGGGCCCTCCATGGCGTCCGGCAGCCAGGTGTGCAGCGGGAACTGGGCCGACTTGCCGAGTACCCCGAGCAGCAGCAGGAACGCGGCGGCGGTGGCGGCGCCACCGGCCAGCCGGCCGTCGCCGGCCCGGGACAGCAGCTCGCTGACCGAGGTGGTGCGCTGGGTGGCCAGCAGCAGGACGACCGCCAGGAACACCCCGACGTCACCGACCCGGGTGACCAGGAACGCCTTCACGGCGGCCCGGCGCGCGGACTCCCGTTCGCTGTGGTGACCGACCAGCAGGTAGGAGCAGGCGCCCATCACCTCCCAGCCGATCAGCAGCAGGACGAGGTCGTCGGCGTGCACCACGAGCATCATCGCGGCGGTGAACAGCGACACCTCGGCGGCGTAGGCGCGGTAGCGCAGCGGCGCACCCGGCACGGCGGGCCCGGCCAGGTAGCCGCTGGAGAAGACCTGGACGCACAACGCGACGAGGGCGACGGTCACCGCGAGCACCGCGGACAGGCTGTCGGTGCGCAGGTCCAGCACGATCCGGGTGGCGCCGGTGTCGACGGTGCCGAGCAGGCCGATCCGGCCCACGCCGGTACCGGCTCCGGCCAGCTCCAGCGCGGCGGCCGGCAGGGCGACCGCGGCGCCGGTGATCCCGAGCGCGACCCGCAGCGGGCGCGGGCCGGGCAGCAGCAGCCCGGCCAGCGCGGCCAGCGCCGGGGCCAGCACGGTGATCTCGGCGGCGACCGGTCCGGCGTGGGTCACCGGCGCACCGGCCCGGTCGTCGCCACGGTCGACGGCCCGGTCGAGGGCCCGGTCGCCGGCCCGGTCGTGGCCGGTGCGGTCTCACCCAGGTCCCGGACCGCCGTCAGGTCCACCGTGGCCCGGGCCCGGAACAGCAGCAGGACGACGGCCAGCGCCAGGCCGATCTCGGCGGCCGCGATGGTGACCAGGAACAGGGTCAGCACCTGACCGGGCACCAGCGGATCGGCCCCGGCGGCGGCGCGGGCCGCCGCCGGACCGGGCGAGGCGGCGGCCAGTCCCCCGGCGGGCAGCGCGGCGGCGGTCACCAGCAGCAGCCCGGCGGCGTTCAGCAGCAGCTCGGCCCCGACCAGCACCAGGACCGCGTTACGGCGGGCCAGCACGCCGTACACCCCCAGCCCGGCCAGCGCGGAGGCCAGCACGGCGGGCAGCACCAGGTGGGCCATCAGGGTGCCGCCGCGACAGGGCCGGAACGGGACCATCGACCTCTGCGGCCGGTGGCGGGCGGTGCGCCCGCCGGGACGGCCGGTGGGGCCGGGGCCGGCACCAGGTCCCCCAGGGCCGCGGCCAGCGGGTCGAGCACCCCGGGCGCGTCCCGGCGCAGTCCGTCGTGATGGTGCACGCCGTCCCGCACCACGTGCACCGACCCGGTCGCGGCCGCGGTCGCCGCCGACAGCCCGGGGTCGACGTAGACGTCCTGGTCGTAGACGCAGGCCGCGACCGGCACCCGGTTGGCGGCCAGCGCCACCGGGTCGTACAGCGGACGGTCCCAGAGCCGGTCGGCCAGCAGCTGCCCGGCCTCGGCCAGCGGGCGCAGGTCCGGGTCGTGGTCCAGATCGTGCGGGAAGACCATCTCCCCGGTCAGCGGCAGCACGGCGGCGCCGTCGCCGGGCTGCGGGCCGGTGGGGATCCCGAGCTGCTGCCTGACCTGCTGCGCCGCCCAGCCGGTGCGCTGTCCGGGCTGGGCGTAGATCGACTCCTGCAGCAGGGCGTACAGCGGGTGGTGCGCGTAGGACACGACGGCCGCGACCTCGGCCAGGAAGGCGGTGGACAGCTGCCGGCCGGGCCGGGCCCAGGCGTCGGCCGCCAGGTGCGCGAGCCGGTCGGTGCCGGCTGCGCCGCCGAGCACGATGCCGACCTCCTGCAGCCGGGCCACGGTCAGCTGCTCACCGGTGGGCAGCAGCTCACGGGTCTGCGGCCGGTCCAGGTGCTCGGCCACCCCGGCGAGCGTCACGCGCGCCTGCGGGTGCGCGGCGTCCAGGTCGGCGACCCGCCGGTCCAGGCAGCCGAAGGTGGCCCGGTAGACCTCCGCCGCGGTCCGTCCGACCGGTGGTACGCCGCCGGTGACCATCGCGGCGGCCAGTCCGTGCGGGGCGCGGCTGAGGTAGGTCCAGGCGCAGAAGCCACCGAAGGACTGGCCGAGCACCGTCCACGGCGCATCGCCCAGCAGGTGGGCACGCAGCAGCTCGGCGTCGGCGACGATCGAGTCGGCCCGGAACAGGGCCAGCAGGTCCGCCGTCGACGCCGGGTCCGCGGCCAGCGCGGGCAGCGTCCGGCGGTCCAGCGGCCAGGAGCGCCCGGTGCCGCGCTGGTCCATCAGCACCACCCGGTACCGGCTGAGCGCCCAGCCCAGCCAGCCCGGCGCGTCGACCCCCGGCAGCGGGCAGCGGCCACCCGGGCCGCCCTGCAGGAACAGCAGGTACGGCTGGTCGAGCCCGGCCAGGTCGGCCCGCCGGACCTCCCGGGCGTAGAGCGTGAGCGAACCGCGGGCAGGATCCTGGTGGTCCAGCGGCACCTCGATCAGGTGGTCACCGGCCACCACCTCGGCCCCTGGGACGCCGTGGCCGAACCGGTGCACGGAGCCGGCCTGCGCTCCCGCGGGACTGCGCAGGCCGGGCTCCTGCCGGGGGGTCACCGGCTGCGCCCGCGGGACAGGGCCAGAGCACCGACCAGGGCAGCCAGCAGCAGCACCGAGACCAGCTCGAAGGGCAGCAGCCAGCCACCGAACAGCGCCTGGCCGAGGGCCCGGGCACCGCCCTGCCCGGCCGGCACCCGGCCCTGCACGCCGGCCAGGGCGGGTACCAGGACCCCGGCCAGCAGGCCGGTGGTGGCCAGGCCGGCCAGCGCGGCGGCCACCCGCCGTCCGGGGCCGGAGTCCAGGTCGGCGCCGGGGCCGATCGGCGCCCTGGTCAGCATCAGGGCGAACAGGACCAGCACCACGACCGCGCCCACGTAGACCAGCAGCTGCACCAGGGCGACCACCTCGGCGCCCAGCGCGAGGTAGGCCACGCCGACCCCGCCGAGCGCGACCACCAGCCACAGCGCGGCGTGCACCACCTGGCGGCTGAGCACGGCCGCGGCCGAGGCGGCCGCCGTGGTCACAGCGGTGAGCCCGAGGACCAGGTCGTAGCCGGTCACCGGTCGCCCTGGTCGTCCTGTTCGCCCCGAGCCGCGGTCGGCCGGGCGGTCGACTTGTCCGCGGCGCGCTGGGCGGTGGTCAGCTCCTTGGCTTCGACGCTGGCCTCGTCCGGCATCGGGGGCGGCGGCACGGTGGCCATCCACTGCCCCAGGCGTTCCTTCTCGTGCAGCAGGTCCTTGATGTCCAGCTCGGCGTACTCGAACTCCGGGCTCCAGAACAGCGCGTCGAACGGGCAGGCCTCGATGCAGATGCCGCAGTACATGCACAGCGAGAAGTCGATCGCGAACCGGTCCAGCACGTTGCGCTGGCGTTCCCGGCCGCCCTCCACCGCGGGCAGCGTCTCCTTGTGCGAGTCGATGTAGATGCACCAGTCCGGGCACTCCCGGGCGCACAGCATGCAGACCGTGCAGTTCTCGGTCAGCAGCGCGATCACCCCGCGGCTGCGCGGCGGCAGGGACGGCGCGACGTCGGGGTACTCGGCGGTGTGCGCGGGCCGGGCCAGGGTGCGGGCGGTGGTGACCAGGCCGCGCAGCAGCCCGGCGCCGGGTCGCGGCGGGTGGGTGTGCGGCTGGGGATCCACGACCCGCATCCTGCCGCGCGGCACCGACATCGCGAAAGCGACCCACCGCAGCCCGGGCGCGCCGGTCAGCGGGCGACCACGACCACCGCGGTCAGCGCGAGCTGGGCCAGGCCGACCGGCACCAGCACGCCCCACGCCAACCGGGTGAGCTGGTCCTCCCGCATCCGGGGCCAGGCCACCCGCACCCAGATCACCACCAGCGACACCGCGAAGGTCTTGGCCAGGGTGTAGACGGCCCCGACCCCACCGCCCAGGGCGGCTGCGCCGGGGCCTCGCCAGCCGCCCAGGAACAGCACCGTGACCAGGGCCGCGAGGAGAACGATCCCGGCGTACTCGGCGAGCAGGAACAGGGCGAAGCGCAGGCCGCCGTACTCGGTGTACGGCCCGGCGACCAGCTCGCTCTCGGCGATCGGCATGTCGAACGGCGGGCGGCGCAGCTCGGCCAGCCCGGCGACGAACAGCACCAGCAGGGCCGGCGCCTGCCAGACCAGCCACCACGGCTGCCAGGCGGTCACGATGCCGCGCAGCTGCAGCGTGCCGGCGGCCATCGCCACGCTGGCCGCGGCCAGCACGATCGGCAGCTCGTAGCTGAGCAGCTGGGCGGCGGCCCGCAACGCGCCGAGCAGGGCGTACTTGTTGCCGCTGGCCCAGCCGCCCATCAGCGAGCCGAGCACGCCGACCGCGCTGGCGGCCAGGACGAACAGCAGGCCGGCGTCGACGTCGGCGGCGACCAGCCGCGGGCCGAGCGGGATGGCGGCCATCGCCAGCAGGTAGGGCAGCAGCGCGACGGCCGGCGCCAGCCGGAAGACCGGCCCGTCGGCCGCAGAGGGCGTGGAGTCCTCCTTCTGGGCGAACTTCACGCCGTCGGCGACCAGCTGGGCCCAGCCGTGGAAGCCACCGGCGTACATCGGCCCGAGCCGGCCCTGCATGTGCGCCATCACCTTGTGCTCGGCCTGACCGACCAGCAGCGGCAGCACCAGGAAGGCGACCAGCACGGCGACGGCGGACAGCAGCACCCAGCCCACGGCGGCCGGCTCACCCATCGGGCTGCTCCGGGCCAGGCGGCTGCGCCGGGCCAGGCGGCTGCGCCCAGGTGGCCGGGTCCGGCACCCCGGGCGGCACGTTCCGGCGCCGGGCCCCGGCCGCCGGCCGGTGCTCGGACTCCCCCGGCTCCTTGGCGCCCGGCCAGGCCTTGGCCGCCCGGGCGGCCAGCACGAAGGCCTTGCGCAGCGGCGTGCCGACGAACCCGTCGGGCAGCAGCAGCGGACGCAGCCCCAGGCCGCTGCCGTCCTCGAAGCCGAAGAACTGCAGCCCGAACATCTCGGCCGTCTCCCGTTCGTGCCAGGCCGCCCCGGGCCAGACGTCGGTCAGGCTGGCCAGCTCCGCGCCGTCGGGCACCCGGGTGCGCAGCAGCACCCGGCGCAGTCGGCCGACGACCGGCACCTCCTGCGCCGGGCCGGGCGCACCCGGCAGGGCGGCCACGTGCAGCACGACGTCCACCCCCGGCGGGTCGGCGTCCGGCTCGTCCACGGCCGACAACCAGTCGAACAGGGCCAGGCCCAGCTCCTGCCGGCAGACCAGCGCGGCGTCGTGCCAGCGCGAGCACGGCACGTCCAGGCACGGCACCCCGGCGCCGTCGACGCCGGGCAGGACCGGCTCGCCCAGCGACTTCCCCAGCAGCGCGGCGACCGCCTCGGCCTCCGGTCCCGCGGTGGCCGCCGCGGGCCGGGCCCGCGGCGGGCTCACCCGCGCTCCGGGGGCGGGACCAGGGGCCGGGTCAGGGCCCCCGCCCCGGGCCGGCGGCGGTACCGCTCGCCGAGGTCCTCCGCGGCGATCGCGCCCTGCAACCTGATGATCGCCTGCAGCAGCGCCTCGGGCCGCGGTGGGCAGCCGGGCACGTACACGTCGACCGGGATCACCTGGTCCACACCCTTGGTGACGCAGTAGGAGTCCCAGTAGGGGCCACCGGAGTTGGAGCAGGCCCCGAACGAGATCACGTACTTCGGCTCGGGCATCTGCTCCCACAGCCGGCGGACGGCGGGCGCCATCTTGTCGGTGACGGTGCCGGAGGTGACCATCAGGTCGGCCTGCCGCGGGCCGTTGGCGAACGGGATGACTCCGAGCCGGATGAAGTCGTGGCGGGCCATCGACGCGGCGATGAACTCGATGGCACAGCAGGCCAGGCCGAAGTTGAAGACCCACAGGCTGTAGCGCCGCCCCCAGTTCAGCACCAGCCGCAACGGGTGCGGGGCGGCCGACTGCAGGGCACCCACCCGGGGCATCGGCAGCTCGGTCACGCCCACCGCAACGCCCCTCGGCGCCACGCGAAGGCCAGCCCGACCGCCAGGACGCCGAGGAAGACGGCCATCTCGGCGATCGTCCGCCAGCCGTAGCCGGCCAGCACGGTGGCCCAGGGGAAGAGGTAGACGGCGTCGACCGCGAAGACCACGTACAGGAAGGCGTAGAGGAAGTAGCGGACCTGGGTCTGGGCCCAGCCCTGGCCGACCGGGTCGACCCCGGACTCGTAGCTGAGCAGCTTCTCCCGGGTGGGCGCGGTGGGCCGCAGCAGCCGGTTCGCACCCAGGCCGGCCGCGACGAACAGCACCCCGCCGGCCAGCGTGGCGGCGACCACCGCGTACGGATGACTGACCACGGGCCGACCCTACTCGCCGGCACCGACCAGGCCGCCCCACTGCGCACGGCAGGTCACAGCACGCTGGACATCCCGCCGTCCACGTAGACGATCTGGCCGTTGACGAAGGCCGAGGCGGGGGAGACCAGGTAGACCAGGGTGCCGACCAGGTCCTCCACCTGGCCCCAACGACCGGCCGGGGTGCGCTCCCGAACCCAGGCGCTGAACGTCTGGTCGGCGACCAGCGCCGAGGTCAGCTCGGTGTCGAAGTAGCCGGGCCCGATCGCGTTGACCGTGACGCCGTGCGGCGCCAGGTCGGCGCACAGCCCCTTGGTCAGCATCAGCAGCCCGCCCTTGGTGGCCGAGTACGGGGCGATGCCCGGCCGGGCCAGCATGCTCTGCAGCGAGCAGACGTTGACGATCCGCCCGCCGCCCCGGGCGATCATCGAGCGGGCCACCTCGCGGGAGACGTAGAAGGCCGTGGACAGGTTGGTGTCCAGCATCCGGCGCCATTCCTGGTCGGTGAACTCGGTGACCGGCCGGCGCTGCTGCATGCCGGTGTTGTTGACCAGGATGTCGATCGGGGCCACCTGCTCCTGCAGTCCCCGGACGGCGTCGGTGACCGCGGCGGGGTCGGTGGCGTCGAACACGGCCGGGTGCGCCTGCGCGCCGTCGACAGCGCAGCCGGCCAGCTGCTCGCAGGCGCGCCGCACGGTGGCCGGGTCCCGGCCGTTGACCAGCACCGAGCAGCCGTGCTCGAGCAGCCCCTGGGCCAGGGCACGGCCGATCCCCCGGCTGGAGCCGGTGACCAGTGCGGTACGTCCGGTGATGTCGAACAAGGAGCCCATCGTCGGCCCTGCCTCTCGCGCTCGAGTTGGTCCTGACCTCGGCCGGGCGGGATGCCCCCGGCCATCACTAGGCTGGCGCCACCGCCCGCACGCCGTCCCGGAAGGTACCGATGAACGCTCTCCCGCTGCGCCTGGGCGCGGCCACCGCGATCCTGCTCGCCCTGGCCGCCTGCGCGCCGCAGGACACCGCCGCCTCCTCGACCTCCTCGTCGGCCTCCTCCCCCGCGTCGGCCGGCACGCCGGAGCCATCCTCCTCCGGCGCGCTGCCCCCCTCCTGCGCGAAGGACAAGCTCGCCCTGACCACCCCGGGCACGCTCACCATCGCCACCGACAAGCCGGCCTACGAGCCCTGGTTCTCCAACGATGACCCGAGCAACGGCAAGGGCTACGAGTCGGCCGTCGGGTACGCGATCGCCGACACCCTGGGCTTCACCAAGGACCAGGTCACCTGGACGGTGGCCTCGTTCAACTCGGTGATCGCTCCCGGGCCGAAAACCTTCGACTTCGACCTGAACCAGGTCTCGATCACCCCTGAGCGCAAGAGCGCCGTCGACTTCTCCTCCGGCTACTACGACGTGACCCAGGCCGTGGTCACCGACGCCTCCAGCCCGATCGCCGACGCGACCTCGCTGGCCGACCTCAAGAGCGCCAAGCTCGGCGCCCAGGTCGGTACCACCAGCTACGACACCATCACCCAGGTGATCAGGCCGACGCAGGACCCGGCCGTCTTCGACACCAACGACGCGGCCAAGGCCGCACTGGCCAACGGCCAGATCGACGGCCTGGTGGTCGACCTGCCGACCGCCCTGTACCTGGCCGCCGCCGAGATCAAGGGCGGCAAGGTGGTCGGTCAGATCGAGGGCAGCGGGTCGGCGACGAGCGAGCAGTTCGGCGCGGTGCTGGACAAGGGCAGCCCGCTGACCAGCTGCGTGTCCGCGGCGGTCGACGTGCTGCGCGCCAACGGCACCCTGAGCCGGTTGCAGCAGCAGTGGCTGACCGACAGCGCGGGCGCCCCCGTCCTGAAGTGAGCAGCCGCGCCCGTCCCCCGGCCTCCTCGACCCCGGCCGCGGCCGCCGGGTCCTCGGCCGGGTCATCAGCCGGGTCGGCTCACGGGTCGCCTCCCGGGTCGCCGGGCTGGCAGCCGTCGGCGCGGGAGCTGGCCCGGCGCGCCGTCCGGGCCCGGCAGGCCCGGCGCTCGACGGCCGTGGCGGTGGCCAGCAGTGTCGTGGTGGCCGGCGTGGCGATCGGCGTGCTGGTCACCGCCCCCGGCTGGCCGCGGGTCAAGCAGTCCTTCCTGAACCTGGCGGTGGCCCGGCAGTCGCTGCCGGACGTCGCCGTCGGGCTGTGGCTGAACATCCGGGTGTTCAGCGCGGCCGCGGTGGCGATCCTGGTGGTGGGGCTGCTGCTGGCGGTGCTGCGCACGCTGCGCGGCCCGGTGTTCTGGCCGGTCCGGGCCCTGGCCACCGCCTACGTGGACGTCTTCCGTGGTCTGCCGTTGCTGCTGGTCCTGTTCCTGGTCGGGTTCGGCGTGCCCGGCCTGCGGCTGCAGGGCACCCCGAGCAGCGTGACCGTGCTGGGCACCATCGCCCTGGTGCTGTCCTACTCGGCGTACGTGGCCGAGGTGTTCCGGGCCGGGATCGAGTCGGTGCACCCCAGCCAGCGCACGGCGGCCCGCAGCCTGGGCCTGTCCGCCGGTCAGACGATGCGGCTGGTGGTGCTCCCGCAGGCGGTCCGGCGGGTGGTGCCTGCCCTGATGAACGACCTGGTCAGCCTGACCAA
Organism: uncultured Actinomycetota bacterium; assembly: GCA_963821825.1. GTDB lineage: Bacteria > Actinomycetota > Actinomycetes > Actinomycetales > Kineosporiaceae > CAWGFD01. The sequence goes on along the minus strand of CAWGFD010000002.1, from coordinate 1,407,347 downwards.
GGACTCCGGCCTGATCGCCGTCCTGGGCATCCCGCTGGACGCCATCCGGTACGCCACCATCTGGCAGGCCAAGACGGCCAACTTCACCCCCTACCTGGTGGCCGGGCTGCTGTTCCTGCTGCTGACCATCCCGCTGTCCCGGCTGACCGACGCCGTCTCCCGGCGCTACGGCTACACCCCCGCCGGCACGCTGTGAGCTCCCCCGACCGCGGCGGGCCGCCGTTGCTGGCCGTCCGTGGGCTGCGCAAGAGCTACGGGCCGAGTGTCGTGCTGGACCAGCTCGACCTCGAGGTGGAGGCCCACCGCTGCGTGGTGCTGATCGGAGCCAGCGGCTGCGGCAAGTCCACCCTGCTGCGCTGCGTGGACCTGCTGGAGACGGTTGACGACGGCGTGATCGAGCTCGAGGGCCGGGAGATCACCGACCCCGCGGTGGACGGCGACGCCGTCCGGGCCCGGATGGGGATCGTCTTCCAGTCCTTCAACCTCTTCCCGCACCTCAGCGTGCTGGAGAACGTGACCCTCGCTCCGCGCAAGGTGCACAAGCTGCCCGCCGAGCAGGCCAGGCAGCGGGCGATGACCATGCTGGAGCGGGTGGGGCTGGCGGCCAAGGCCGACGCGCACCCGGACGAGCTGTCCGGCGGCCAGCAGCAGCGGGTGGCGATCGCCCGGGCTCTGGTCAACGAACCCGTGCTGATGCTGTTCGACGAGGTCACCTCCGCGCTGGACCCGGAGCTGGTCGGGGAGGTGCTGTCGATGCTGCGGGACCTGCGCGCGGAGGGCATGACGATGGTCGTGGCCACCCACGAGATGGGCTTCGCCCGGCAGGTGGCCGACGAGGTCTGCTTCCTGCACGCCGGCCGGGTGCACGAACGGGGCACGCCCGAGCAGGTGCTGGGCGACCCGCAGACCGAGCGCACCCGCCAGTTCCTGGCCCGGATCACCGACGCCGGGCGGTGGTGAGCGGGGCCAGGCCCGGTCCGGACGGCGTCCGGTCGGCGTCCGGTCGGCGTCCGGTCGACAGGAGCGCGGGCCCGGCTGCTCCTATGGTCGTGCCATGAACCAGCCGTTGGTGAAGCTGTTCGACCTGCCGGTGGCGTGGACGGGCCTGGACCCGGCCGCGGCCAGGATCGCCACCTGGTGGCGGACCGTGCTCCCGACCCCGGTCAAGGACGTGCTGCACGGCACCTTCCTGGGCCACTCCCTGCACTCGGTGCTGGTCCAGGTGCCGGTCGGCACCTGGACCTCGGCGCTGCTGCTGGACTCGATGGCCGCGGTGCAGCAGGTGACCGGCGCCGACCCGGTCGCCCGCCGGGCGCTGGACCGGGCGGGCGCGGTGCTGGTGGCGACCGGGCTGGCCGGCGCGGTGCCCGCCGTCGCGGCCGGCTGGGTCGACTACGCCGACCAGCACGAGGAGCAGCAGCGGGTGGCGCTCGTGCACGCCGCGGCCAACGCGGCCGGCGTGGCGCTGTTCGCCGCCTCCCTGGTCCAGCGGCTGCGTGGCCGGACCGGGTCCGGGCGGGTCCTGGGCCTGGCCGGGATGTCGGCCAGCGGGCTGGGCGCCGCGCTCGGTGGTCACCTGAGCTACCGGTTCGCCTCGGGAGCCAACCACGCCGAGCACGTCCCGCACACCACCCCCAGCGGCTGGTACCGGGTGGCCGACCTCGAGGAGCTGCCCGAGGGCGCCCCGCACCAGGTGCGGGTCGGTCACGAGCCGGTGGTCCTGGTCCGCCGCGGTCGCACCGTCCGGGCCCTGGCCGACACCTGTAGTCACCTTTCCGCCCCGCTGTCGCAGGGCCAGGTGGTCAGCGACGGCGGCCGGGACTGCCTCGTCTGCCCGTGGCACGCCAGCACCTTCGACCTGTCCGACGGCACCGTCGTGCACGGTCCGGCCGTCGCTCCGCAGCCGGTGTTCGACGTCCGGCTGGCGGGCAGCGCGGTGCAGGTGCGGGTCCGCGAGCTGCCCGGCGTCCAGACCGCGGAGCCGGTGGCCGGCGCGCTGCCCGACGCCTGAGCCGCCCGGCGTGAGGCACGAGACGTCCTCGAGTGGCTCGTTGAATAGGTGAGCGTCGGACCCGGCGATTAGCCTGGTCTCACGATCGGGAACACCCGATCGGCCGGACCGGTTGCCCGGGCAGGTCCGCACAGGACGGCGGTCAGAGCACGCCCTGCGTGGAGCCGCCCACCCGACGCCGCCCCGAAGCCCGGGGCGCACGAGCGAGTAGGACGCGTTGTCAGCGATGGACGTCAGCCCAGTCCAGGAGAACGAGCAGGCCCTCGATGCCCCCGCGGCCGAGGGCACGCCGCCGAGTGCGGAGGCCACCTTCGAGCACGCCGTGGCCGAGCACGAGCGCAAGGCCGTGCGGGCCCTGGACCAGGTGGTCATCCGGTTCGCCGGCGACTCCGGCGACGGCATGCAGCTGACCGGTGACCGGTTCACCGCCGAGACCGCGGCCCTGGGCAACGACCTGGCCACCTTGCCCAACTTCCCGGCCGAGATCCGCGCCCCTCAGGGCACGATGGCCGGCGTCTCCAGCTTCCAGCTGCAGTTCGCCGACCACCAGGTGAGCACGCCCGGGGACGCGCCCGACGTGCTGGTCGCGATGAACCCGGCCGCGCTGCGGGCCAACGTCGGCGACCTGCCGCGGGGCGCCACCCTGATCGCCGACGCCGACGAGTTCACCAAGCGCAACCTGACCAAGGTCGGCTACCAGGCCAGCCCCCTGGAGGACGGGTCGCTGGACAGCTACCAGGTGCACGCCCTGCCGCTGACCTCGATGACGGTGGAGGCCCTGAAGGCCTTCGACCTGACCCGCAAGGAGGCCGAGCGGGCCAAGAACATGTTCGCCCTGGGGCTGCTGTCCTGGCTGTACACCCGCCCCACCGAGCCCACCGAGCAGTTCATCGCCGAGAAGTTCGCCAAGCGGCCGGCCGTCCAGGAGGCCAACCTGGCCGCCTTCCGCGCGGGCTGGGCCTTCGGTGAGACCACCGAGGTGTTCGCCGTCTCCTACGAGGTGGCCCCCGCCCCCGCCGCCGCCGGCCTGTACCGGAACGTGACCGGGAACGTGGCCCTGGCCTACGGGCTGGTCGCGGCCGCCCGCAAGGCCGGGCTGCCGCTGGTCCTGGGCTCCTACCCGATCACCCCGGCCAGCGACATCCTGCACACGCTGTCCGGCCTGAAGCGGTTCGACGTGACAACCATCCAGGCCGAGGACGAGATCGCCGCGATCGGCGCGGCCCTCGGCGCGGCGTTCGGCGGCTCGCTGGCGGTCACCACCACCTCCGGGCCGGGGCTGGCCCTGAAGAGTGAGACGATCGGGCTGGCGGTCTCCCTGGAGCTGCCGCTGGTGGTCATCGACGTGCAGCGCGGGGGGCCGAGCACCGGCCTGCCGACCAAGACCGAGCAGGCGGACCTGCTGCAGGCCATGTTCGGCCGCAACGGCGAGTCACCGGTGCCGGTGATCGCTCCGCGCTCGCCGGCCGACTGCTTCGCCGCCGCCCTGGACGCCGTCCGGATCGCCATCACCTACCGCACCCCGGTGCTGCTGCTGTCCGACGGTTACCTGGCCAACGGCTCCGAGCCGTGGCCGGTGCCCGACGTGTCCGCCCTGCCGGACCTGTCCGCGGTGGTCGCCGCCGGCCTGGCCACCGGGCCGAACGCGGTCGACGACGCCGGGAAGGCGACCTTCCGGCCCTACCTGCGCGACCCCGACACCCTGGCCCGCCCCTGGGCTCCGCCGGGCACCGCCGGCCTGGAGCACCGGATCGGCGGGCTGGAGAAGGCGGACGGCACCGGGGAGATCTCCTACGACCCGGACAACCACGAGCGGATGACCCTGCTGCGTCAGGCCCGGATCGACGGCATCGACGTCGCCCCGCTCGAGGTTCAGGACCCGACCGGCGACGCGGACGTGCTCGTCGTCGGCTGGGGCTCGACCTACGGGCCGATCCAGGCCGCTGCCCGCACCGCACGGGAGTCCGGCGCCCGGGTGGCGACCGCGCACCTACGCCACCTCAACCCCTTCCCGGCCAACACCGGCGACGTGCTCCGGCGCTATCGCCGGGTGCTGGTGCCGGAGATGAACCTCGGCCAGCTCGCCCTGCTGCTGCGCGCCCGCTACCTGGTGGACGCCGTCGGCTACAACCGGGTGCGCGGCCTGCCCCTGACCTCGACCGAGCTGGCCGAGGCCATCCTCAAGCTCGTCCAGGAGGGCCAGCAGTGAGCATCGACATCGGCCTGCCCACCCGCCGCAGCGGCACCGAGGGCGTGCCGCCGCTCGCCGAGGGGGCGCGGCTGACCAAGAAGGACTTCACCTCCGACTCCGAGGTGCGCTGGTGCCCCGGCTGCGGGGACTACGCCATCCTGGCCGCCGTCCAGGGCTTCCTGCCCGAGCTCGGCCTGGCCCGGGAGAACATCGTCTGCATCTCCGGGATCGGCTGCTCCAGCCGGTTCCCCTACTACCTGGACACCTACGGCCTGCACTCCATCCACGGCCGGGCACCGGCGATCGCGACCGGCCTGGCCACCACCCGGCCCGACCTGAACGTCTGGGTGATCACCGGCGACGGGGACGCCCTCTCGATCGGCGGCAACCACCTGATCCACGCGCTGCGCCGCAACGTCAACCTGACCATCCTGCTGTTCAACAACCGGATCTACGGTCTGACCAAGGGCCAGTACTCCCCGACCTCGGAGTCGGGGAAGCTGACCAAGTCGACCCCGGTCGGATCGGTGGACACCCCGTTCAACCCGATCTCCCTGGCCCTGGGCGCCGAGGCGACGTTCGTGGCCCGGACCCTGGACTCCGACCGCAAGCACCTGACCTCGGTGCTGAGGGCCGCGGCCGCTCACCGCGGGTCCTCCCTGGTGGAGATCTACCAGAACTGCCCGATCTTCAACGACGACGCCTTCCAGGTGCTCAAGGACCGCGACGAGGCCACCGCCCGGTTGATCCGGCTCGAGCACGGCCAGCCGGTCCGGTTCGGCCCGCCGGCCGCGGACGGCCTGGGCGCCAAGGGCGTCGTCCGCCGGCCGGACGGCACCATGCACGTGGTGGACGTCGAGCAGGCCGGCACGGACGCCCTGGTCGTGCACGACGCCCACGCCGAGGACCCGACCGGGGCGTTCGCGCTGTCCCGCCTGGACGACGTGACGATGGCCAGCGTGCCGGTGGGCATCTTCCGGGACGTGGAGCGGGCGACCTACGACGACCTGGCCCGCGAGCAGGTGGCCGGCGCGGTGCAGGGCGCCGGCGGTCCGGCCGACGACGCGAACCTGGCCGAGCTCCTCGCCGGCAAGGACACCTGGACCATCGCCTGAGCCGGACCGACCACGCGGGCGCCAGCCCTAGGATCATCCTATGAATCAAGAGCTACGCCGCGGCGTGGCGTTCGGTGTCGGCGCCTACGGGCTGTGGGGCGTCTTCCCGCTCTACTTCCACCTGCTCGAGCGGTCCGGGGCGGTGGAGATCGTCGTTCACCGGATCCTGTGGTCGCTGCTGGTCTGCGTGGCCATCGTGACCGGGGTGCGCGGCTGGCCGGCGCTGCGCTCGGTGCTGCGGGACCGCCGGCGCACCCTGCTGCTCGGGGTCGCGGCCGTCGTGCTGGCCGTCAACTGGGGCGTCTACGTCTACGCCGTCAACAGCGGCCAGGTCGTCGAGGCCGCCCTGGGCTACTTCATCAACCCGTTGGTCACCGTGCTGCTCGGCGTCCTGGTGCTGCACGAGAAGCTGCGGCCGGGCCAGTGGGTGGCGGTCGGCACCGGGCTGGTCGCGGTCGGCGTGCTCGCCGTGGCCTACGGGCGGGTACCGGTGATCGCGCTCACCCTGGCCGCCTCGTTCGGCACCTACGGCCTGATGAAGAACCGGGTCGGCGGCCACGTCGGCGCCCTGTCCGGGCTGACCGTCGAGACGCTCACCCTGACCCCGGTCGCGCTCGTCGCGCTGGTGGTGATCGAGGCCACCGGGCACGGGACGTTCACCAACGACCCGCCGTGGCAGGCCGTGCTGCTGATCACCACGGGGCTGGCCACCGTGGCCCCGCTGCTGCTGTTCGCCGCCTGTGCCAGCCGGGTGCCGCTCAGCGTGGTCGGGCTGCTGCAGTACCTGACGCCGGTGCTGCAGTTCCTCTGCGGGGTGCTGCTGCTCGGTGAGCGGATGGCCGCCGCCCGGTGGGCGGGGTTCGCGCTGGTCTGGGTGGCCCTGCTCGTGCTGACCTGGGACAGCCTGCGCCAGGCCCGCCGGTCCCGAGCCGCCGCCCGTCGACCGGTGGCCGCCGAGGTCAGCGCCGCCTGAGCGGTCCTGCTCCGGCGTCCGAGCAGACCCCGGCGCTCAGTGCGGCGCTGAGCCCGGCCGTCAGCCCGGCTCGCCGGGCAGCGCCGCGCCGCGCAGGCTGACCAGCACCACCCCGAGCAGCGCCAGGGCGCCCCCGGCCGCCCAGCCCGCGGTGCGGCCGGCGTCCAGCGGCGCGCCCAGCACGGTCACCGACAGCGCCGTGGACGCCAGCGTGTTCGACACCGTCAGGGCCGGCAGCGACCACGCCAGCTCTCCCCGGGCGTAGGCCTGCTGGGTGGCGGCGGTGGCCAGCAGGCCCATCACCGCCGCCAGGTACGGCGTCCAGCTGGTGACGGTCGCCGCGATGCCCTCGTTGGACAGGCTGTGCAGGGTGATCGACGTCGCGACCACGCTGGTGCCCAGGGCCGCGCCGGAGCAGGCCCCGGCGAGCAGGCTGCCGAGCGGACCGGTGCTGGCGAACCGGGTCGCCAGGGCCAGTCCGAGCCCCAGCCCCAGCAGCAGGCCCCCGGTCCGCAGCCCGGCCACGTGACGGGCCGCGCCGGGCTGGGCGAAGACGATGAACATCGCCAGGCCACCCAGGCACATCAGGGCGCCCAGCGCCCGGGCGGGCGCGGGTCGCCGCCGCTCGACGGCGACCTCGATGACCAGCGCGACCGGCAGGCCGGCCGCCACCACCGGGCCGACCACGGCCACCGGGGCGAAGGCCAGGGCCGTGGTCTCCAGGGCGGTGGCCACCCCGGTCAACGCCTGGCCCAGCCACCAGCGGGGCTGGCGGGCGACCCCGGCCAGCAGACCGAACAGGCCGTGCTGCGTGCGATGGTGCAGGGCCGGGTGCTCGACGGCCTCGGCCGACAGGTGCTGCACCACGGTGCCACCGGCGAACCCGACCGCGGCGACGCCGGCCAGGATGACGGCGATCACCATGGGCGACTCCTCCTCTGCCGTGCCATCGCATCCGTTGCTCACCTACCCGGCCGCCGACCGGGGGATACGCCGGGCCCCTGGGCGCAGGCCGGCGTCGCCAGTCTCCTGCACATCCCCATCCGGCGCGGTCCCGGCCCGGCGCGGGCGGGTGCGGGGCTTCCCTGGCGCACCGGCAGCCGGGCCCGTACGTTGCTGCGGTGGCCAGCAGCGCGTCCCCCTCGATCGAGCTCGAGGCCGGCGGGCGCACGGTGCGGATCAGCAACCCCGACCGGGTGTACTTCTCCGCCCGCGGGGAGACCAAGCTCGACCTGGCCCGCTACTACCTGGCGGTGGGTGACGGGGTAGTAAACGCGCTGCGTGAGCGACCGTGCATGATGCACCGGTTCCCCGAGGGCGTGGACGGGGAGAAGGTGCACCAGAAGCGGGTGCCGCACGGCGCGCCGCCGTGGCTGCAGACCGCCCGGGTCACCTTCCCCCGGTACCACCGGACGGCCGACGAGCTGTGCGTCACCGAGGTGGCCAGCGTGATCTGGGCGGTGCAGATGTCGACCGTGGAGTTCCACCCCTGGAACTCCCGGCGCGCCGACGTGGAGAAGCCGGACGAGTGGCGGATCGACCTGGACCCGATGCCCGAGTGCGGCTACGACCGGGTCCGGCGGGTGGCGCACGTCGTCCACGAGCTGCTGGGCGAGCTCGGTGCGGTCGGCTGGCCGAAGACCTCCGGCGGGTCCGGGCTGCACGTGTACGTCCGGATCCCGCCCCGGCACGGGTTCGGTGACGTCCGCCGGGCCGCACTGGCCTTCGCCCGGGAGGTCGAGCGGCGCGCCCCGGACGACGTCACCACCACCTGGTGGCGCAAGGATCGCGACCCGCACCTGGTCTTCGTCGACTTCAACCAGAACGCCCGCGACCACACGATCGCCGGCGCGTACTCGGTACGCGGCAACCCGCGGGGAACCGTCTCGACCCCGATCCGCTGGAGCGAGGTGGACGACGCCGACCCGCAGGACTTCACCATCGCCACCGTGCCGGCCCGCTACGCCGAGCTGGGCGACCTGCACGCCGGCATCGACGACGCCGTGTTCGAGCTGGACGTGCTGCTCGAGTGGGCCGAGCGTGACGAGCGGCAGGGTGAGGAGACTCCCCCCGACCCCGACTGACCCCGCCCTCGCCGGGCCCGGGAGTGGTCGGGTGACGCCCCTGGTCGGGTGACGGGACCGCCCGAGCACGGCTGGTGGGGCGGCGGTGACCGCGGGGGTGACCTAGCCTGGGGTCAGGCCTGGCGGGCGAGCGGACGGGAGAGCGACGGCACCGTGGTCGTCACGTCCCGACCCGAGCAGCGTCGAGACGGTACCGACCGGCGCTCCACCGGCTTCCGAGCCGACATCCAGGGTCTGCGCGCGGTCGCCGTGCTGCTCGTCGTCCTCGACCACGCCGATGTGCCCGGGCTGAGCGGTGGCTACGTCGGCGTCGACGTCTTCTTCGTCATCTCCGGGTTCCTGATCACCGGCCAGCTGCTCAGCCGGCTGGAACGCACCGGGACGGTCGGCTTCGCGCCCTTCTACGCCGGCCGGATGCGACGGCTGCTCGCCCCGGCCGCGCTGGTGATCGTCGCCACCGTCGTCGCCTCCCGGATCTGGGACACCGTCTTCCGGACCCAGGCGGTGGTCACCGACGGGGTGTTCGCGGCGCTGTCCGCGCTCAACTGGCGGCTGGCCTGGAACGGCGTGCAGTACCTGAACGCCGGCGCGCCACCGAGCCCGCTGCAGCACCTGTGGTCGCTGGCCGTGGAAGAGCAGTTCTACCTGCTGTGGCCGGTGCTCATCCTGCTCACCGGCAGGCTGGCCCGGCTGCGCCGCTCCCGGGTCGGCGTGCCCGCGGTGCTGGCGGTCGTGCTGGGCGTCGTCGTCCTCGCCAGCCTGACCGCCTCGGTCCGGCAGAGCGGCCCCAACCCTCCGTTCGCCTACTTCGGCCTGCACACCCGCGCCTGGGAGCTGGCGGTCGGGGCGCTGCTGGCCGTGGCTGCGCCCCGGCTGCAGGCCCGCCCCCTACCCGGCCAGCACGGGTCCGGCCAGCACGGGTCCGGCCAGCACGGGTCCGGCCAGCGGACGGCGTCCGCGGTCGCCGGCCTGGGACTGGTCGCCGTCCTGGGCGCCGGGGTCCTGTTCACCGAGCGGACGACGTTCCCCGGCTGGGCCGCCCTGCTGCCGGTGCTGGGCACGGCCGCGGTGATCGGGGGCGGCTGCCGGCACGAGCACTCGCCCACCGCCCGGGTGCTGGGCACCCGGCCGATGCGGTTCGTCGGTGACGTCTCCTACTCGTGGTACCTGTGGCACTGGCCGGTGGTGGTGCTGGCGCCGGTGGCCCTGGGCCACTCCCTGACCTGGCCGCAGCTGACCCTGCTGGCCGCCGGCGCCCTGGGGCTGGCCGCCCTGACCTGGGCGCTGGTCGAGCAGCCGTGCCGGCGCTCGCGCTGGCCACGACGGGCCTGGCTGGCGATCGGCCCGGCGATCACGGCGTCCACCCTGGCCTGCCTGCTGGTGGTCTGGGCGAGCCTGCCCTCCCTGGCCGGCACAGGCACCGCCGCCCGGCTGGACCTGACCGGCGCCGACCCGGCGGCCATCCTGCAGCGCGCCCTGCGGCATGCGCTGGCCCCCGCTCCGGTGCCGGCGAACCTGACCCCACCGTTGCCGGACTCCCTGGCCGACCAGCCCGCCTCCAGCTCCGACGGGTGCCACGCGGACTACCTGGCGGTCCAGCAGGGCCCGTGCGTGTACGGCGACCCGCAGGGCTCGGCGAACGTGGTGCTGGTCGGCGACAGCCACGCCCAGCAGTGGCTGCCCGCGCTGGACCAGCTGGGCCGGCAGCAGGGCTGGCGGGTGGTGGCCTGGACCAAGGGCTCCTGCCCGATGGCCGACCTGCCGTTCTACAACTCGGGCCTGCGCCGGGAGTACCGCGAGTGCGACACCTGGCGTGCCCTCACCCTGGCCCGGGTGCAGGCGCTGCACCCGGCGCTGGTGCTGCTCGGCCAGGCCGACTTCGACGTCGGCCAGCAGTACGACAACCAGCGCTGGGCGCTGGCCACCGTCGCCGCCCTGCGCTCCCTGGCCGACACCGGCGCGGCGGTGGGGTACCTGCGGGACACCCCCTTCCCGCCGTCCCCGCCGCGGGACTGCCTGGCCTCGCACATGCAGGACGCCGCTGCCTGCGCCTTCGCCGCTGGTTCCGCCGAGACGGTGCGCGGCCGGCGGGGCTCGCTGGCCGCCGCCCTGCACGCCGCCGACGTCCCCGCCCTGGACCCCTGGCCGTGGCTGTGCGCCGACGGCCGGTGCCCGGTGGTCGTCGACGACGTGCTGGTCTACCGGGACGCCGCGCACCTGTCGGCCACCTACGCCCGACGGCTGGTGCCGCTGCTGCGCGGTTGGCTGGACGACTCGGGCCTTGCCCCCGGCAGCACCCGGGCGGTGGGATGAGTCCATGGCCTCGAGATGGTCCATCGCCTCCCAGGACAGTGTGCTGTCGATCGCCAGCCGCGGGTCGGTGCTGAGCATCGCCTCAGTCGGCAGCTTCGCCTCGATCGCCTCGGTCGGGTCGGTCACCTCGCTGTTCGGGCTGGGGTCCGCCTCCAGCGTCGCCTCGGCCCTGTCGGCGGCCAGCTTCGGCTCGGTGATGTCCGCGGCCAGCGCCGGCTCCCTGATGTCGGCCGCCTGCCGGGCGGGGGTGATGGAGGCCGAGACCCGGCACGAGGTCGGCCCGGTCCGGCTGCTGCTGCCGGCCGCGGCGGTGGCCGGCACGGTGGCCGCCGCACTGGCCGTGCTGCTGCGCGCCCGGCACTGACCGGCCATCCGCCGAACAGGCAGGATGGGGACGTGGACCTGCCTGTGATGCCCCCGCTGAAGCCGATGCTGGCCAAGGCGCACGCCGACCTGCCCGAGCAGGACGGCGGGGACCCGACCTGGCTGTACGAACCGAAGTGGGACGGCTTCCGGGTGATCGTCTACCGGGACGGCGACCAGGTGCAGCTCGGCTCGAGGAACACCAAGCCGCTGGACCGCTACTTCCCCGAGGTGGTCGCCGCCGTGCTGGCCGAGCTGCCGGAACGAGTGGTGCTGGACGGCGAGCTGGTGGTGCCCCGGGAGCGGGACGGGCGCACCCGCCTGGACTGGGAGTCGCTCAGCCAGCGGATCCACCCGGCGGCGTCCCGGGTGAGCATGCTCGCCGAGTCCACCCCCGGCCAGGTGATCGCCTTCGACTGCCTGGCCCTGGGCCAGGAGGACCTGACCGGCCGGCCGCTGGCCGAGCGCCGCGAGGCGCTCGCCGCGGCGCTGACCGGGGCCGGTGGTTCGGTGCACCGTTCCACCTCGACCACCGACGTCACCCTGGCCCGGGAGTGGTTCGCCGCCTTCGAGGGCGCCGGCCTGGACGGGGTGGTGGCCAAACGTCTGGACGGGGTGTACCGGCCCGACCAGCGGGACATGGTCAAGGTCAAGCACCACCGGACCGCGGACTGCGCGGTGATCGGCTACCGCCCGCACAAGTCCATCCCGGAGGCGATCGGCTCGCTGCTGCTGGGCCTCTACGACGAGCAGGACCGGCTGCACATGGTCGGCGGCGCGTCGGCGTTCACCGAGAAGGTGCGCAAGGAGCTGTTCGCCCAGCTGCAGGCGCTGCGGCTGGGCTCGGACGTGACCTACCGCGGTGAGCCGAACCGGTGGAACCAGCGGGAGGACCACAGCTGGGTGCCGCTGCGCGAGGAGCTGGTGGTGGAGGTGGAGTACGACCAGATGGAGGGCGACCGGTTCCGGCACGCGGCGCGGGTGAAGCGCTGGCGCGAGGACCGTGAGCCCAGGTCCTGCGGCTACGGTCAGCTGGAGGTCCCGGCCCGGTACGACCTGCGCGACGTCCTGGCCGACCCCGGCTGACCCGCACTCACGCTGTGACTCACAACGGTGAGCGGCGCCGTTCTCGCAGGGCTATGTGGCCGTGCGACAGCCCGTCGGCCCGTCGGCCCGACTGATCTTGCCCGCAAGGGGATCGGTGCGCGGACCTGGTCGTCGCCGGGCCCGACGGCCGGCGGTGCCCTTACTTGCCTGTGGCGCTGACGAGGTAACGCTCGTCCGTGACCGGACCGCCCCACAACGTCGCGTCGTCACTGAGCCGCCGCCATGTCAAGCTTCCCGCCTTTGCCCACACGAGCGCGAGCAGGTCTTCGGTCGTGATACCGGCGCCGGTGTGCCAGCACCCAGAGCACGTGCCGGCCCAGCACGACATCGAACCGGCCCTCGACCGGCGGCTGCGAGGCGTCCCCCACCCGGAAGTCCACAGGCACCGCATGGCCCCTGGCCTTGCGCGCCGCACGATCGACCATGCGTGGAGCCAGGTCGACCCCGACCACCTCGTATCCCCGCTCCGCAAGCAGGACCGCCACCGAGCCGGTGCCCGACCCCACGTCGAGCACCCTGGCCGGTGCCGACGGCAGCACCTGCGACAGCAGGGACCACCAGGCTGCACGCACAGCCGGGTCCAAAAGCCCATGGTCCGGCTGGTCGTCGAACGGTTCCGCCGCGGCGTCCCACGCCGCCCGCACCGCCTCGGTCACGAGGCCATCCTCCCCGCCGCGAGGACGGCGGTACCCGAGGCCCCTCGGCGGCTGGGTCGTGCCGCCACGGACACCCACTGCCCCACTCGTCCTGCCCCGGAGTACCCACGATCGGCTCCCACATCGCTGGCGCTCAGGACAGTCAGGAGTCAGGCTCCTGCGGGACCTGGCCGATGCCGATCTCGTTGCCGTCGGGGTCGTGGAAGACGTACTTGCGCGCTTCGCCGTAGTCCTCGAGCTCTGTCGGTTCGATGCCCCGCCCTCTGATTGCCGCCGCCGTCGCGTCGAGGTCCGCAACCATGATGGTGACGAGCGCGCTGCCGGCCTTCGCGGCGTCCTGGAGCAGGTAGAGCCAGCGGTGCTCGCCGACCGCCCACACGGCCTCGACGTCGTTGGGGAAGAACGCCGGCTCGCTCCCGAGGAGCCTTTCGTACCAGGCGCGCGCGTTTCCGATCTCACGGACCCGCACGCCGGCGAACACGTCGGTGTAGTCCACGCTCATGCGGCTGCTCCTCAGCGTTCTCGTACATCAGGAGGACGCAGCGGCCAGGGCAGCGTCCGGACATGCCCAGCATCCCAGGCGCACGCCGCCCCCAAGGCTCCTCCGCGCTCGCGAAGAGCAGCCGTCTCCTGACTGCATTGGTTCCGACAGCCGAACGTCCTACGGGAACGGCCGACCCCCGCCGTTCGAAGCTCTCGCCCCAGCTCGACGAGCGCAGCTCGGTCTTCGACCGATCCCCCAGGACGCGCCCGAGAAGAATGCCCGGTCATGGTGGGCTGACCGGGAACACTGCCACCGTGACCAACATCAAGATCGGCTACGCCCGGGTCTCGACTAACGGACAAGACCTCACCGCTCAGCGCCAGGCCCTCGCCGACCTCGGGGCGCAGGCCGACCGGGTCTACGTCGACCACGGCATCAGCGGCACCCACCGGGCGCGGCCTGGGCTGCGCGAGGCGCTGGCCGCCTGCCGGCCCGGCGACAGCCTGGTGGTCGTCAAGTTCGCCAAGCGGGCAGGACCGGCGCCGGTGGAGACGCGACCAGACGCCGTCCAGCCAAGGGCCACATCGACCACCTAGCGCTGCGAGAACCGCGCCACCTACCGCGGCAAGTCACACGTCACGCGTCGGCTCGGTGCGAATCGTGGCGATCTTGGCGCCGGGTGGGCGCTCAGGAGCGTGCCGGCAGGCGGTGCAGCGTGACCTCTCGCAGCGCGCCGTCCTCGACCTGGGCGGTCAGGTACGTGCAGTGCGGCTGCCGGCGCCGGTCGGTGGGCGACCCCGGGTTCAGCAGCCGGAGCCCGGTGGGCGCCATGGTGTCCCACGGGATGTGGCTGTGCCCGAAGACGAGCACGTCGGCGTCCGGGAACGCCGCCGCGCAGCGCCGCTCACGACCCGCGGCGGCGCCGGTCTCGTGCACCACCGCCAGCCGCAGGCCCTCCAGCTCGGCCCGGGCGACCTCCGGCAGGCGCTGGCGCAACGCGGGTCCGTCGTTGTTGCCGGCCACCGCGACCAGCTCGGCGTCCGGCCGCAGCCGCGTGGTCAGCGCCTGCAGCAGCGCGACGTCCACCCAGTCGCCGGCGTGCACGACCACGTCCGCGCTCTCCAGGCTCGCCCACAGCGGGGCGGGCAGGTCCCGGGCACGTCGCGGGACGTGCGTGTCGGCGATGACGGTCAGCCTTAGCACCCTGCCAAGATCGCCCGGATTCGCGCGAAAGTCGCGCGCGGACGTCGGATCCGTGCGAATCGTGGCGATCTCGGGCAGGCTGACGACCGTGGCCACGCCCGCGGAGGAGATCGACGTCGACGGCACACCCGTCCGGCTGACCAGCCCGGACAAGGTGTACTTCCCCCTGCTCGGCCCGGCCGGGACCAAGCGCGACCTGGTCGGGTACTACACGGCCATGGCCACCATGACCGTGCCGCCCGACGCCCGCGGCGTGGTCCGGGCGCCGCTGCTGCGGGCGCTGTGGACCCGCCCGACGTTCCTGCAGCGCTTCCCCGAGGGCATCGAGGGCGAGGAGGTCTACCAGAAGCGGTTGCCCGGCCGAGGCGTACCGGAGCACGTGCGGTCCTGCCGGATCACCTTCCCCTCCGGCCGCGGCGCCGACGCGCTGCAGGTGACCAACCCGGCCGACGTCGTCTGGGCCGCGCAGATGTCGACGGTCACGTTCCACCCCTGGCCGACCCGGTGCACCGACGTCGAGCACCCGGACGAGCTGCGGATCGACCTGGACCCCCAGCCCGGCACCGGCTTCGCCCAGGCCCGGACGGTGGCCTGCGAGGTGCTGCAGCCGCTGCTGGCCGAGCTGGGGCTGACCGGGTTCCCCAAGACCAGCGGCGGGCGCGGGATCCACGTGTACGTGCGGATCGAGCCCCGCTGGTCCTTCGTGGAGGTGCGGCGGGCGGCCATCGCGCTGGCCCGCGAGCTCGAGCGCCGTGCGCCGGAGCAGGTGACGGCGGCGTGGTGGAAGGAGGAGCGGGGCAGCCGGATCTTCGTGGACTTCAACCAGAACGCGCGGGACCGGACGATCGCCAGCGCCTACGCCGTGCGGGCGACCCCGCGGGCCACGGTGTCGACGCCGCTGACCTGGGCCGAGCTGGCCGACGCCGACCCGGACGACCTGACCATCGCCACGGTGCCCGACCTGGTGGCCCGCCGCGGCGACCCGATGGCCGGCCTGGACGACGTCGCGTTCTCCCTGGAGGCGGTGCTGGAGAAGGTGGCCCAGGACGAGGCGAACGGGCTGGGCGACCTGCCCTACCCGCCGAGCTACCCGAAGATGCCGGGTGAGCCGAAACGCGTGCAGCCGAGCAAGGACAGGGACCGCCCGCGCTGATGGCCCGGACGAAGCTGGAGAGCTGGCAGGCCCGCACCGACGTCCCGCTCCTGGTGGCCGCAGCCGTCTTCCTGGTCGCCTACGCACTGCCGATCCTGCTGCGGCAGATGCCGTCATGGCTGGCCACCGGGTGCCGGACGGTCAACTACGTGGTCTGGGCGCTGTTCGCGCTCGACCAGGTGGTCCGGCTGCGTCTGGCCCGCCACCGCAAGGCCTACCTGCTGACCCACTGGCTCGACCTGGTCGCCCTCCTGCTGCCCGCCCTGCGACCGCTGAGAGCGGTTGTTGCGCTGGGCATCATCACCCGCCGCAGCCGTGCGTTCGCCCGCGGGCAGGTGGTGGCCTTCGCGGCCGGAACCGTGCTGCTGGTCTGCACCGTAGCCTCGCTGGCCGTGCTGGACGCCGAGCGGGGGCAGCCGTCGGCCACGATCCACACCTTCGCGCAGGCCTTGTGGTGGTCGGTGGTGACTGTCACGACGGTGGGGTACGGCGACTACTACCCCGTCACCGTCGAGGGCCGGGGGATCGCCGTTGCGCTGATGGTCACCGGGATCGCCCTCGTCGGGGTGGTCACCGCCTCGGTGGCCTCCTGGTTCACCGAGCAGCTGACCCAGATGGCCGCCTCGGGGCAGAAGACCCAGGACGCCCTGGCCGGGCTGCGGCAGGAGGTGGCCCACCTGCGCGAGGAGCTGCGCGCCCGCGAGGAGCACCACCAGGACTGAGCCACGAGGCTGGCCTGGTCCCCACCAGCAGGTGCTGACGGGATTGCTGGCCGGCGGAGGAGGGGGTGTGGCTAGGCGGTGCGGGCGACGGCGGCCAGGGCCAGCGCCTCCAGCGCCTCCTTGACCGGGCCGGCGGGCAGCGGCTGGATGGCCTGCACCGCCTGCTCGGCCCAGCGCTGGGCCTCGGCCCGGGTCTGCTCCAGCGCGGGGTGGGCCCGCAGCCCGGCCACCGCCCGCTCCAGGTCGCCGTCGTCGGCCAGGTCGCCGTCCAGCAGCCCGACCAGCTCCACCGACTCGGCGTCGGCGTGCTCGTCGGCGTGCCGACGGACCAGCAGCCCGGGCAGCGTGGGCACGTGCTCGCGCAGGTCGGTACCGGGGGTCTTGCCGGTGTCGCTGCCCTCGGAGTCCAGGTCGATGACGTCGTCGGCCAGCTGGAAGGCGACGCCGATCCTCTCCCCGAACCGGACCATGATGTCCACCGCCTCGACGCCGCAGCCGGCGAACATGGCCCCGAACCGGCCGGCGGTGGCGATCAGCGAACCGGTCTTGTCGGCCAGCACCTGCAGGTAGTGCTGCACGGCGTCCTGGCCCTGGCCCGGGCCCACGGTCTCGTGCATCTGACCGATGCACAGCCGCTCGAAGGTGGCGGCCTGGATCCGGACCGCCTCCGGGCCCAGGTCGGCGACGATCGAGGAGGCCCGGGCGAACAGCAGGTCACCGGTCAGGATGGCGACCGAGTTGCCCCACACCCGGTGCGCGGCCGGTGCGCCGCGGCGCACCGGGGCGGAGTCCATCACGTCGTCGTGGTAGAGCGTGGCCAGGTGGGTGAGCTCGACCACGGTGGCCGCCTCGACCACCTCGGCCCGGTCCGGCTGGCCCAGGTGGGCGGCCAGCAGGGCCAGCGTGGGCCGGATCCGCTTGCCGCCGGCCATCACCAGGTGGCGGGAGGCGGCATCGGCCAACGGGTCGACCTGCCGGACGGCGTCCCGCAGCCGGTCCTCGACCCGGGCGAGCCCGGCACGTACAGCGGCGTCCAGGTCCGGTTCGCCCAACCGCAGGTCGAGCGCCGACGTCAGCGGCGTCACGGCAGGAATGTCGAGGCCTTGGTCGCGATGTCGAGCACGAGTCCAGGGTAGACCCCCAGCAGAACGGTCACCGCGGCGCCGACGAAGACGGTGAAGGTGGTCGCCGCCCCGCCGAGGGCCACGGTGGTGCCGGCCTCGGGCGCCGGGGTGCCGAAGAACATCACCACGATCACCCGGATGTAGAAGAAGGCGGCGATCGCGCTGGTCAGCACGCCGACCACGACCAGCAGCGCTCCCCCGCCGTTGAAGCCCAGCAGGTCCCCGCCGCTGGCCAGGGCGGCGGAGAAGACCGAGTACTTGCTGATGAAGCCGCTGGTCAGCGGGATGCCGGCGAAGGCCAGCAGGAACACGGTGAACAGCGCGGCGATCAGCGGGGAGCGCCGGCCGATGCCCTCCCAGTCCTTGAGGTGGGTGGCCTCGCCGCCGACCGAGCCGTCCACCGAGATCGTCCGGACCATGGTGACCAGGGCGAACGCACCGATCGAGGCGAAGCCGTAGGCGAGCAGGTAGAACAGCACGCCGGAGACCCCGGCCCGGTTCATCGCGACCACCCCGACCAGCAGGAAGCCGGCGTGCGCGATGGCCGAGTAGCCCAGCATCCGCTTCACGTCGGTCTGCAGGATGGCCACCACCGAGCCCACGATCATGGTCAGGATGGCCACGCCGAACATCACCGGCTGCCAGTCCCACTGCAGCCCGGGCAGCGCGACGTAGGCCAGCCGGAGCAGCGCCCCGAACGCGGCGACCTTGGTGCAGGCGGCCATGAAGCCGGTCACCGGGGTCGGCGCGCCCTGGTAGACGTCGGGCGTCCAGGCGTGGAACGGCGCAGCGCTGATCTTGAACAGCAGACCGACGGCGAGCAGGATCGCGCCGAGCAGCAGCAGCCCGTCCCGGCCGACGATCGGGCCGCCCTGGCCGGTGCCGTCGATGGCGGCGGCGATGTCGGCCAGCCGCAGCGAGCCGGCGTAGCCGTAGATCAGCGCAGCGCCGTAGAGGAAGAAGGCGGAGGCGAAGGAGCCGAGCAGGAAGTACTTCATCGAGGACTCCTGGCTGAGCAGGCGACGACGACGCGCCATCCCACACAGCAGGTACAGCGGCAGGGAGAGGACCTCCAGGGCCACGAACATGGTCAGCAGGTCGTTGGCCGCCGGGAAGATCATCATGCCGCCGACCGAGAGCAGGGTGAGCGGGTACACCTCGGTCTGCACCAGGCCGGCCCGCTCGGCCGCCCGCTCCCCGTCGCTGCCGGGCACCGAGGAGGTCTGCGCCGCGAAGGCGCCGCCGCGGTCCGGGGTGCGCTCCAGCATGATCAGGACGGCCAGCAGGGAGAGCACCAGGATGGTGGCCTGCAGGAACAGGGTCGGGTGGTCGATCGCCACCGAGCCCGCGGCGGTGGTCACGCTGGTGCCGTCCATCACCACGTACAGCACGAGCATGATGAGCGCGGCGAGCAGGCCGGCGACGCTGAGCGTGACCTGCGTGGTGTATCTCGCGGCGCGCGGGGTGAACGCCTCGACCAGGACGCCGACCACGGCCGCGCCGAAGACGATCAGGATCGGTGAGACGGCGAAGTAGTTCAGGGACGGCGCGGTGAAGCTCACCGCGGTCAGGGCCTGGATCACCGTCCGCCTCCGTTCTGTGCACCGGCCACCGTCGGCGCCGGATCGGTCTGGCCCACTTGCTGCATGACCCGCTTGACCGGCGGCTGCAGGACGTCGAGCACCGGCTTGGGGTAGAAGCCCAGGGCGAGGATGGCGGCGACCAGCGGGGCAACCACCCACGCCTCCCGAGCGTTCATGTCCCGCCAGCGAAGGCCGTCCTGCCGGGCGGGGCCGGTGAACATCCGCTGGTAGGCCAGCAGCACGTACAGCGCGGCCAGCACGATGCCCAGGGTGGCCGCCACCCCGGCCGCCGGGTAACGGGTGAAGGTGCCGACCAGGACCAGGAACTCGCTGATGAAGCTGGACATCCCGGGCAGCGCCAGGGTCGACAGGCCGGCCAGCAGGAAGGCCCCGGCCAGCAGCGGGGTCAGCCGCTGCAGGCCGGAGAAGTCCGCGATCCGCGAGGACCCCCGGCGGCGGACCAGCATCCCGGCGACCAGGAACAGCGCGGCGGTGGAGAAACCGTGGTTGACCATGTACAACGTCGCGCCGTTCTGCGCGGTGCTGGTCATCGCGAACACGCCGAGCACGATGAAGCCGAAGTGGGACACCGAGGTGTAGGCGATCAGCCGCATCAGGTCGGTCTGCGCGATGGCCACCATGGCGCCGTAGAGCACCGAGATCACCGCCAGCACCAGCACCACCGGCGCCGCCCAGCGGCTGGCCCCGGGGAACAGCGGCAGGCACAGGGTGATCATCCCGAAGGTGCCGACCTTGTCCAGCACGCCGACGATCAGCACCGCGACCGAGGGCGGGGCCTGGCCGGCGGCCTCCGGCAGCCAGGTGTGCACCGGGAACAGCGGCGCCTTGATCGCGAAGGCGATGAAGAAGCCGAGGAAGAGCAGCCGTTCCACCGCGTGCGAGGAGTAGGTCAGGCCGGTCAGGTTGGAGGTCAGGAAGCCCTGCGCCCCGCCCGGGCCGGCGACGTACACCCCGATCACCGCGGCCAGCATGATCAGCCCGCCGACCAGGGAGTAGACCAGGAACTTGACCGCCGCGCCCTGCCGGCGCGGGCCACCGAACAGGCCGATCAGGAAGTAGGTCGGGAAGAGCATGGCCTCGAACAGGACGTAGAACAAGAACACGTCCCGGGCCATGAACACCCCGAGCATGAAGGTCTCCAGGACCATCAGCAGGGCGTAGAAGCTGCGCGCGCGCTCGGGGTCGACCTCGTTCCAGCCGGCCAGCACGCAGACCGGCAGCAGCATCGCGGTCAGCGCCACCATGGTCAGCGCGATGCCGTCCACGCCCAAGGCGTAGCTGACCCCGAGCTGGCTGATCCAGCGGTGGGTCTCGGCGAACTGGTAGCTGCCCGCGGCACCGACGTCGAAGCGGACCGCGATGTAGAGCACCACCAGCAGGGTGAGCAGGGAGGCGGCCAGCGCCACCGTACGGGCCTGGGCCCGGCGGCTCTCCGGCAGGACGCCGACACCGACCGCCCCGAGCAGGGGGATGGCGCCGACGATGGTCAGCCAGGGGACGTCCATGGGTTCCTCTCAGCCCTACAGCCGCACGGCGAGCACGCCGAGGGCCACGACCAGCACACCGGCGAGCATCGACGCGGCGTAGGAGCGGACATATCCGGTCTGGGCCCCGCGCAGCCACCCGGCCAGGCCACCGAGGCCGGCCGGCACGGCCCGGACGGCGCCGTCCACCCCGTTCTCCTCCACGTCGACCAGGACGTGGGACAGCGAGTCGCCCGGGTGCATGAGCAGCGCCTCGTTCAGGTCGTCCTGGAACAGGTCACGCCGGGCCGCGCGGGTGAGCACGTTGCCGCGCGGGACGGCGACCGGGACGCGCTCCGCCCAGTACATCCGCCAGGCCAGCGCGATGCCGGCCAGCACCAGGGCCAGGGTCAGCACGATCAGCGCCACCGCGGGCATCACCGGCAGCGACTCCGGCGCCCGCCCGACCACCGGCTCCAGCCAGCCGGTGATCCAGTTCGTGGGGCCGAGGATCAGGCCCAGGAAGGCCGACCCGAGGGCCAGCACCACCATCGGCGCGGTCATCAGCAGCGGTGACTCGTGCGGGTGGACCGGCTCGCCGTTGAGCTGGGCGGGCCAGCGCTTGTCGCCGTGGAAGGTCATGAAGAACAGCCGCGACATGTAGAACGCGGTCACCCCGGCCCCGATCAGCGCGGCCAGGCCGAACACCCACGGCTGCCAGCCCGCGCCGCCGTTGGTGGCGAACGCGGCCTCGATGATCCGGTCCTTGGACCAGTAGCCGGAGAACGGCGGGATGCCCAGGATGGCCAGCCAGCCCAGGGCGAACGTCGCCCAGGTGATCTTCATCGCGCCGGACAGCCGGCCGAAGTTGCGCATGTCGACGGTGTCGTTCATGCCGTGCATCACCGAGCCGGCACCCAGGAACAGGCCGGCCTTGAAGAAGCCGTGGGTGAGCAGGTGGAAGATCGCGAACGCGTAGCCGATCGGGCCGAGCCCGGCGGCCAGCATCATGTAGCCGATCTGGCTCATGGTGGAGGCCGCGAGCGCCTTCTTCAGGTCGTCCTTGGCGCAGCCCACCACGGCCCCGAAGAGCAGGGTGATCGCACCGACGATGGCGACCACCAGCTGGGCGGCGGGCGCCCCCTGGAAGATCGGGCCGCTGCGCACCACCAGGTAGACCCCGGCGGTGACCATCGTCGCGGCGTGGATCAGGGCCGAGACCGGGGTCGGACCGGCCATCGCGTCGCCCAGCCAGCTCTGCAGCGGGAACTGGGCGGACTTGCCGCAGGCGCCGAGCAGCAGCATCAGTCCGATCAGGGTGAGCAGCCCCTGGGAGGCCCCGGCGGTGGAGGACAGCACCCCGGAGAAGGAGACCGTGCCGAACCCGGCGAACATCGCCATGATCGCGATCGACAGGCCGACGTCACCGACCCGGTTGGCGATGAACGCCTTCTTGGCCGCGGCGGCGTAGCCGGAGTTGTGGTTCCAGAACCCGATCAGCAGGTAGGAGGCCAGACCCACGCCCTCCCAGCCGACGTAGAGCAGCAGGTAGGAGTCGGCCAGCACCAGCAGCAGCATCGAGGCCACGAACAGGTTCAGGTAGCCGAAGAACCGGCGGCGGTCCGGGTCGTGCTCCATGTAGGCCACGGAGTACACGTGGATCAGGGAGCCGACGAAGGTGATCAGGAGCACGAAGGACACCGACAGCGGGTCCAGCAGGATGCCGGCGTCGACCTGGAAGGCCCCGGCCGGCACCCAGGAGAACAGGTGCAGGTCCCGCGAGCGCGCCTGCGGGTCCAGGCCGTGCAGGCTGAGGAAGACCAGAACGCCGACGACGAACGCCGCCCAGGACAGCCCGGTGGCCAGCCAGTGGCCCCAGGCGTCGGTCCGCCGCCCGCCCAGCAGCAGCACCGCCGCGCCGAGCAGCGGCAGGGCGACCAGCAGCCAGGCTGCGGACTGCACGCCCGTGGTGGCGGCCTCGTAGACCCCCGGGCTCGCTAGAACCGTCACCGCTTCCGCCTCTCAGTTCTTCAGCAGGTTCGCGTCGTCGACCGAGGCCGAGCGGCGGGTGCGGAAGATGGACATGATGATCGCCAGCCCGACCACGACCTCGGCCGCGGCGACCAGCATCACGAACAGCGCGGTCACCTGACCGTCGATGTTGCCGGCCATCCGGGAGAAGGTGACGAAGGCCAGGTTGGTGGCGTTCAGCATGAGCTCCACGCCCATGAACACGATGATCGCGTTCCGCCGGGTGAGGACGGTCGCGGCACCGATCGAGAACAGGATGCTGGACAGCACCAGCCAGTTGACCAGGTTCACCGGGGCACCTCCTCCTCGTCCAGCGGCTGGTCGATCTCGGCCTGGGTGGCCGCGACCGCGTCACCGGTGTGGGCGCTGGTCCGGACCTGGCCGCGGGCCGAGAGCACCCGGCTGACCGACAGCTCCGACGGCGTCCCGTCCGGCAGCAGGGCGGGGGTGTCCACGGCGTTGTGCCGGGCGAACACGCCGGGCGCCGGCAGCGGCGCCTTGATCGGGCCGCTGCGGATGCGCTGCTCGGACAGCTGGCGCTGGCTGAGCCGGGGGGTCAGCCGCTCCCGGTGGGCCAGCGCCATCGCCCCGAGCGCCGCGGTGATCAGCAGCGCGCTGGTCACCTCGAAGGCCCACACGTACGTGCCGAAGATCGCCGCGGCCATCGAGGAGATGTTGCCCGGGTCGCTGTTCATCGCGTCCAGGCCGGCCGCCCGGGGGTAGCTGACCGAGGCGCCGACCACCGAGATCAGGACGGCGACCAGGGCCAGGGCGAGCAGGGTGGCCACCGCCCGCTGTCCCTTGATCGTCTCGATCAGGCTGTCCGAGGACTGCACCCCGACCAGCATCAGGACGAACAGGAACAGCATCATCACCGCACCGGTGTAGACGAAGACCTGGACGGCCCCCAGGAACGGGGCCTGCTCAGCCAGGTAGACGATCCCCAGGCAGACCATGACCAGCGCCATCGACAGGGCCGCGTGCACCGCCTTGCGGGCGAACAGCAGCCCGAGCGCGGCGATCACCATGACCGGGCCGATGATCCAGAACAGCACCGCCTCGGCGGTACCGGTGTCCCTCACGTCCGCTCCTGTTCGCCGGTCCGGGCCTGGACCCAGGCCTCCTGCTCGGGCACCGCCCGGGTGACCTCGCCACGGTAGTAGTCCTTCTCCGTGGTTCCGGGGACCATCGGGTGCGGCGCGGCCAGCATCCCGGGCAGCATCGGGCCGAGCAGGTCCTGCTTCTCGTAGATCAGCCCGGCCCGGCTGGGCCCGGCCAGCTCGTACTCGTTGGTCATGGTCAGCGCCCGGGTCGGGCAGGCCTCGATGCACAGCCCGCACAGGATGCACCGCAGGTAGTTGATCTGGTAGACGCGTCCGTAGCGCTCGCCCGGGGAGAACCGCTCCTCCTCGGTGTTGTCGGCGCCCTCGACGTAGATCGCGTCCGCCGGGCAGGCCCAGGCGCACAGCTCGCAGCCGATGCACTTCTCCAGCCCGTCCGGGTGCCGGTTGAGCTGGTGGCGGCCGTGGAAGCGGGGCTGGGTCGGCACCTTCTCCTCGGGGTACTGCTCGGTCGCCATCTTCTTGAACATCTGGGAGAAGGTGACGCCGAACCCGGCCACCGGGTCCAGGAAGCTCCAGAAGCCCTTCTTCTGCTCCGCCCCGGGCGAGGAGCCCGCGCCCAGCTCGGGCCGTCCGTCCCCACCGCCGATGTCGTCAGCCACCGCGCACCTCCGTGCCGCTCGTCCGGGTGTCGTGCAGGTCCTGCTCGGTGGGCTCCGCGGCGCCGGCCGGCACCGCGACCGGCTGCGGCCCGGAGGCACGGATCAGCCGCTGGCCGGGCAGCGCCGGCACCGGGAAGCCGCCCGCGAACGGGTCGACCTCGTCCGGCTGCTCGGCCCGGGCCGTCTCCCGGGCCTGCGCCGTTCGCTCCCGGGACAGGCTCCAGGCGTAGATGGCGCCGAACACCACCACCGCGGCGGCGAGCACGATGACCACCCGCTGCACCTGGCCGACGTTGCTGATCTGCAGCTCGCGGATCAGGGCCACGAACACGGTCCAGCCCAGCGCGAAGGGGATCAGCACCTTCCAGCCGAAGTGCATGAACTGGTCGTAGCGCAGCCGGGGCAGGGTGCCGCGCAGCCAGATGTACAGGAACAGGAACAGGCAGATCTTGATCGTGAACCACAGCAGCGGCCACCAGCCCTGGTTCGCCCCCGCCCACAGCGACAGCGGCCAGGGGGCCCGCCAGCCGCCCAGGAACAAGGTGGTGGCCAGCGCCGAGACGGTCACCATGTTGACGTACTCGGCGAGGAAGAACAGGGCGAACTTCAGCGAGGAGTACTCGGTGTGGAAGCCGCCGACCAGCTCTCCCTCCGCCTCAGGCAGGTCGAACGGTGCCCGGTTGGTCTCCCCGACCATGGCGATCAGGTAGACCACGAAGGAGGGGAAGAGCTGGATCGCGAACCAGGACGGCATGTCCAGGCTCACCCCGGCCACGTGCAGCGTGGCCCCGGAGGCCTGGGCCTGGACGATGGCCGAGGTGGACATCGAGCCGGAGTAGAGGAACACGCTGACCAGGGCCAGGCCCATCGCGATCTCGTAGGAGATCACCTGGGCGGAGGAGCGCAGCGAGCCCAGCAGCGGGTAGGTCGAGCCGGAGGACCAGCCGGACAGCACCAGCCCGTACACCCCCACCGAGGCCACGGCCAGGATGTACAGCACGCCGACCGGCAGGTCGGTCAGCTGCAGCGGGGTGACGATGTCGGTGAACGGGATCCGCGCCGCCGGGCCGAACGGGATGACCGCGAAGGCGATGAAGCAGGTGGTGGCCGAGATGATCGGCGCCGCGATGAACACCGCCCGGTCGGCCGCGGTCGGGATGATGTCCTCCTTCAGGGCCAGCTTCACCCCGTCGGCCAGCGACTGCAGCAGCCCGAACGGACCGGTCCGGTTCGGACCCGGGCGGGCCTGCATCCGACCGACCACGCGCCGCTCGGCCCAGATCATCAGCAGCGTGACGACCACGAGGAAGACGAAGATGAACAGCGCCTTCCCGACCACCACCCAGCCGTTGTCGTTCGAGAAGTCCGCGACCGGGTTCTCGGCGAGGAACATCAGCGCTCACCCCGGCTGATCGAGACGACGGCGCCGTTGTCGGCACCGAGGGTGGACCGCACCGCGCAGCGGGCGGAGTTGGTGGGCAGCCAGACGACGTCGTCGGGCATGTCGGTGACCAGCAGCGGCGCGGTGATCGACCCGCGTCCGGTGGCCACCACCACGTCCTGCCCGTCCACCGCGCCGATCCGGCTCGCGGTGCCGGCCGACATCCGGGCCACCGCCCGGTGCGCGGTGCCGGCCAGGTACGGCTCGCCGTCCTGCAGCCGGCCGGCGTCCAGCAGCAGCGGCCAGCTGGCCAGCACGGCCTGCCCGGGGCCCACCTGCGGTGGGTCGCCGGCCCTCTCCTGCGGCGGCTGCGTGGCCGGCCCGGCCCAGGACTCCAGCTCGGCCAGCTCGGACCGGACCGCGTGCACGGTGCGCAGCCGCAGCACGACGCCCATCTCGTCGGCCAGGGCGTCCAGCACCCGGTAGTCCGACAGCGCGTCGGTGGCCAGCGCCGCCGGGAAGGAGCGCCAGCGGCCCTCCCAGTCCAGGAAGGTGCCGGCCTTCTCGTTCGCCGGGGCGACCGGGAGCACCACGTCGGCCAGCGCGGTGGCCGACCCGGCGCGCACCTCCAGGCAGACCACGAACGCCTTCTCCAGGGCCCGCCGGGCCAGCTCGGGGTCGGGCAGGTCGGAAAGGTCCACGCCGCCGACGACCAGCGCGTCCAGCTCGCCGGCGGCGGCCGCGGTGAGCATGCCGGTGAGGTCGCGGCCGGGAGCGGCGGGCAGCGAGACGCCGTCCCAGACCGCCCCGACGTCGACCCGGGCCTGCGGGTCGGCCACCGGACGGCCGCCGGGCAGCAGACCGGGCAGCAGACCGGCCTCGAGCGCGCCGCGCTCGCCCGCCCGGCGCGGCACCCAGGCCAGTCGGGCCCCGGTGGCCCGGGCCAGGGCCAGGGCGCCGGACAGGGCCGCCGGGGAGGTGGCCAGCCGCTCGCCGACCAGGATCACCGCCCCCGGCTCGGCGAGCGCGGCAGCGGCGCTGGCCAGCTGCTCGTGCCCGGCGTGGTCGTGCTCGACCTGCTCGTGCTCGTGCCGCAGCGCGGTGAGCACCTCTGCCTCGGTGGACGGCGCGGCCGCGAGCAGCTCGCCGCCGAGCTTGGTCAGCCCGCGGCTGGCCCACGGTGCGACCGCGAAGACCCGGCCGCGGCCGGCCTGCACGGCCTTGCGCAGCCGCAGGAAGACGATCGGTGACTCCTCCTCCGGCTCCAGGCCGGCCAGCAGCACCACCGGAGCCGCCTCCAGGTCGGCGTAGGTGACGCCCAGGCCCTGACCGGCGACGGCGTGCGCGAGGAACGCGGCCTCCTCGGCGGAGTGCGGCCGGGCGCGGTGGTCGACGTCGTTGGTGCGCAGCGCCACCCGAGCGAACTTGGCGTACCCGTAGGCGTCCTCGACGGTCACCCGGCCACCGGGCAGGACGCCGGCGGACGCGCCGGCCAGGCCCTGGCCGGCCACCCGCAGCGCCTCCGGCCAGGAGACCGCGTGCAGCGCGCCGTCCTCACCACGGACCAGCGGGCTGGTCACCCGGTCCGCGCCGGTGCCCCACTGGAAGGCCCAGCGGCCCTTGTCGCAGTTCCACTCCTCATTGACCGCCGGGTCGTCCCCGGCCAGCCGGCGCAGCACGACGCCGCGCCGGTGGTCCACCCGCAGCGCGCACCCGGAGGCGCAGTGCTCGCAGACCGAGGGCGCGGACTCCAGGTCGTAGGGCCGGGAACGGAACCGGTAGGCGGCGCCGGTCAGCGCGCCCACCGGGCAGATCTGCACCGTGTTGCCGGAGAAGTAGGACGCGAACGGCTGCCCGGACTCATCCATCAGGGAGTCCCCGATGGTGCTGCGCCCGCCGGCCAGGGCGTCGGAGGCGTAGGACCCGGTCAGGTGGGTGGTGGCCGGGTCGCCGGAGGCGCCCCGCGACTCGTCCTCCGGCACGCCCTGCAGGTCGGTCTCCGGCCGCGGCTCCAGCTCCGGGTTGGTGGCCGGGACCACCTCGCGGAGCTGGGTGTGGAAGTCCAGGACGCCGGGAGAGAAGGTACCGATCTGCTGCTGCGCCCCCCGCATCTGCAGGTCGATGAACGGGTCGCCGGCGATCTCCTTGGAGAACCGGGTGCAGCGCTGGCACAGGATGCACCGCTCGCGGTCCAGCAGCACCTGGGTGGAGATCCGGATCGGCTTGGGGAAGGTGCGCTTGGTCTCGGTGAACCGGGTCTCGCCCTGCCCGTTGGCCATCGCCTGGTTCTGCAGCGGGCACTCCCCGCCCTTGTCGCAGACCGGGCAGTCCAGCGGGTGGTTGATGAGCAGGAACTCCATGATCCCGCGCTGCGCCTTCTCGGCCACCGGCGAGGAGTACTGGGTCCGGACCACCATCCCCGGGCTGACCTCCAGGGTGCAGGAGGCCTGCGGCTTGGGCATCGCCCGCATCGAGCCGTCCGGCCCCTGGGTGGCCACCTCGACCAGGCACTGCCGGCAGGCCCCGGCCGGGGCGAGCAGCGGGTGGTCGCAGAACCGGGGGATGACGATGCCGATCTGCTCGGCGGCCCGGATCACCAGCGTGCCCTTGGGCACGCTCAGCTCCACGTCGTCGATGGTGAGGGTGACCAGGTCCACCGGAGCCGCGGGCGCGGCCGGCGGGTTCGAGGTGACCGTCATCGGGCTCCTGCCTTCGCGAAGAGGGTCGAGGCCACCGGGTCGAAGGGGCACCCGCCGGCCCGGAAGTGCTCCAGGTACTCCTGGCGGAAGTACTTGATGGAGGACACGATCGGGCTGGCGGCACCGTCGCCGAGGGCGCAGAAGGCACGGCCGAACAGGTTGTCGCAGATGTCCAGCAGCTTGTCCACGTCGGCCTCGGTGCCGTCGCCGGCCTCCAGCCGCTTGAGCACCTGGAACATCCATAACGTGCCCTCCCGGCAGGGGGTGCACTTGCCGCAGGACTCGTGCTTGTAGAACTCGGTCCAGCGCAGCACCGCGCGGACCACGCAGGTGGTCTCGTCGAAGATCTGCAGGGCGCGGGTGCCGAGCATCGAGCCGGCCGCCGAGACCGCCTCGAAGTCCAGCGGGGTGTCCAGGTGCTCATCGGTGAAGATCGGCGTGGAGGAGCCGCCGGGCGTCCAGAACTTCAGCCGGTGCCCCTCCCGGACCCCGCCGGCCATCTCCAGCAGCTCGCGCAGCGTGATTCCCAGCGGGGCCTCGTACTGGCCGGGCACCGTGACGTGCCCGGAGAGGGAGAAGAACCCGAAGCCGGTGGACCTCTGGCTGCCCATCGAGGTGAACCAGTCCGCCCCATTGGCCACGATGGCCGGCACCGAGGCGATCGACTCCACGTTGTTGACCACCGTGGGGCGGGCGTACAGACCCGCGACCGCCGGGAACGGCGGCTTGAGCCGGGGCTGGCCGCGACGGCCCTCCAGGGAGTCCAGCAACGCCGTCTCCTCCCCGCAGATGTAGGCGCCCGCGCCGGCGTGCACCACCACGTCCAGGTTCTCCCCGCTGCCCAGCACGTCGTGGCCGAGGTAGCCCTTGGCCCGGGCGGTCGCGACGGCCTCCAGCAGCCGGCGGTAGACGTGCACCACCTCGCCGCGGACGTAGATGAAGGCCCGCTCGGCCCGGATGGCGTGCATGGTGATCAGCACGCCCTCGATCAGCACGTGCGGGTTGGCCATCATCAACGGGACGTCCTTGCAGGTGCCCGGCTCGGACTCGTCGGCGTTCACCACCAGGTAGCGCGGCTTGCCGTCCGGCTTGGGCAGGAAGCTCCACTTCAGCCCGGTCGGGAAGCCGGCGCCGCCGCGGCCGCGCAGCCCGGAGTCCTTGACCATCGCGACCAGGTCCTCCGGGGCCATGGTCAGGGCGGTGCGCAGCGCCTGGTACCCGCCGGTGCGCTCGTAGGCGGCCAGCGTCCAGGACTGGGGCGCGTCGAAATTCTCGCTCAGCACCGGGGTCAGCGTCGTCGCCATCTCAGTCCTCCGTCGTCCCTGAGCCCTGCGGCGCGCTCGCGCCGCCGTCGTCGCCCTCACCCACGGTCGCCTCGGCCGCCGGCTTGCCGGCCGTGGTGCCGCCGCGGTCCTGCCCCGGGCCGGCCACCGCCGCGTCGTTGGCCGAGGTGGCGGCGTCCTTCGCCTCGACCTCGGCGCCGACCTGCTCGGTCGGCGCGGAGTCGCCCGAGGCCCGGCCGGGCGGCGCCTGCCAGCCGCGGTCCCGGGCCACCCGGAGGCCGGCCAGGGTCGGTGCACCGGCCGCGACGCCCTCGTCGGCCCGGCCGTCGGAGAACCCGGCCAGCACCCGGGAGACCTGCTTGAACGTGCACACCGACGCCGCACCGCGGGTCGGCACCACACCCTTGCCCTCCCGCAACCGGTCCACCAGGTCGCGGGTGCTGGCCGGCGTCTGGTTGTCGAAGAACTCCCAGTTGACCATCACCACCGGGGCGTAGTCGCAGGCCGCGTTGCACTCCAGGCGCTCCAGGGTGATCGCGCCGTCCGCGGTGGTCTCGTCGTGACCGATCCCCAGGTACTCGCTGACGTCGGCGAAGATCTCGTCGCCGCCCATCACCGCGCACAAGGTGTTGGTGCACACCCCGACCGTGTACGTGCCGTTCGGGTGCCGCTTGTACTGGGTGTAGAACGTGGCCACCGCCGACACCTCGGCGGTGGTCAGGTCGAGCATCTGGGCGCAGAAGGCGATCCCGTCCGGGCTGACGTAGCCGTCCTCGCTCTGCACCAGGTGCAGCAGCGGCAGCAGCGCCGAACGCTCGCTGGGGTAGCGCGCGATGATCGCCCGCGCGTCACCGGCCAGCCGGTCGAACACCTCGGTGGCGAACGCCATCAGCGGTCCACCCCTCCCATCACGGGGTCGATCGAGGCGACCGCGACGATCACGTCGGCCACCTGCCCGCCCTCGCACATCGCGGCCATCGTCTGCAGGTTGTGGAAGGAGGGGTCGCGGAAGTGCGCCCGGTAGGGCCGGGTGCCGCCGTCGGAGACCAGGTGCACCCCGAGCTCCCCGCGGGGGCTCTCGATGCTGGAGTACACCTGACCGGCCGGCACCCGGAACCCCTCGGTGACCAGCTTGAAGTGGTGGATCAGGGCCTCCATCGAGGTGTCCATGATCTGCCGGATGTGCCCCAGGCTGTTGCCCATCCCGTCACCGCCCACGGCCAGCTGCGCGGGCCAGGCGATCTTCTTGTCCGCCACCATCACCGGCCCCGGGCCCATATCCTCCAGCCGGGCCAGGCACTGCCGGACGATCTTCAGCGACTCCCACATCTCCGCCAGCCGGATCCGCAGCCGCCCGTAGGCGTCGCAGGTGTCCCAGGTGATGACGTCGAAGTCGTAGGTCTCGTAGCCGCAGTAGGGCTGGGACTTGCGCAGGTCGTGCGGCAGCCCGGTGGCCCGCAGCACCGGCCCGGTGGCACCCAGCGCCATGCAGCCGGTCAGGTCCAGGTAGCCGACGTCCTGCATCCGGCCCTTGACGATCGGGTTCTCGGTCGTGAGCTTCTCGATCTCCCGGATCCCGGTCTCGATCTGCGGCAGCGCCGCGCGGATCGCCTCGATGCTGCCCGGGGGCAGGTCCTGGGCGATCCCGCCGGGCCGGATGAACGCGTGGTTCATCCGCAGGCCGGTGATCATCTCGAAGAGCCTGAGGATCTCCTCACGGTCCCGGAACCCGACCGTCATCACGGTCAGCGCGCCCAGCTCCATGCCACCGGTGGCCAGGCAGACGAAGTGCGAGGAGACCCGGTTCAGCTCCAGCAGCAGCACCCGGATCACGGTGGCCCGGTCCGGCACCTGGTCGGTGATCCCGAGAAGCTGCTCGACCCCCAGGCAGTAGGCGGCCTCCTGGTACAGCGGGCTGAGGTAGTCCATCCGGGTGCAGAAGGTCACCCCCTGGGTCCAGGTCCGGTACTCCATGTTCTTCTCGATACCGGTGTGCAGGTAGCCGATCCCGCACCGGGACTCGGTCACCGTCTCGCCGTCGATCTCCAGGATCAGCCGGAGCACGCCGTGCGTGGAGGGGTGCTGGGGGCCCATGTTGACCACCACCCGCTCCTCCCCGAGCTGGCGCGCCTCCTCGGCGATCTCCCCCCAGTCACCGCCGGAGGAGGTGAACACGGTGCCCTCGGCCGGCTCGGCCTCGGTGGCCCCGAACGGGTCGCCCTTGCGCAGCCGGGAGCCCGCCGGGCCGGCGCCCGGGTGCCCCGTCGTCGTCTCGCTCATCAGCTGTAGGACCTCCGCGTGTCGGGCGGCGCGATGGTCGCGCCCTTGTACTCCACCGGGATCCCACCCAGCGGGTAGTCCTTGCGCTGCGGGTGGCCGGGCCAGTCGTCCGGCATCTGGATCCGGGTCAGCGCCGGGTGGCCGTCGAACTGGATGCCGAAGAAGTCCCAGGTCTCCCGCTCGTGCCAGTCCGCCCCCGGGTAGGTCTCGACCACCGAGGGGATGTGCGGGTCGGAGTCCGGGCAGGCGACCTCGAGCCGGACCCGCCGGTTGTGGGTGACCGAGAGCAGGTGGTAGACCGCGTGCAGCTCGCGGTCGGTCTCGTGCGGGTAGTGCACGCCCGAGACCCCCGAGAACATCTCGAACCGCAGGTCCGGGTCGTCGCGCAGGACCCGGGCCAGCACCGGCAGGTGCTCGCGGCGCACGTACAGCGTCATCTCGCCGCGGTCGATGACGACCTTCTCCACGGCGGTGTCGAAGGGCACGTCCTCGCGGGCCAGGGCGGCCAGCAGCGCGTCGGCCACCCGGTCGTGCTCGCCGCCGAAGGGCCGGGTCGACGGCGCCGGCATCGAGATGGTCCGGACCAGCCCGCCGTAGCCGGAGGTGTCGCCGCTGCCCTTGACCCCGAACATCCCCTGCCGACGGTCGATCAGCTCGGCCTCGGCGGCGGTGGTGGCCGGCAGGTTACCCACCGACGCGGAGTCCGAGGAGACCTCCTCGGGGGTGGGCAGGGCGTCCGGGGCGTTGGTGTCCTGCTCGTCCGGGCCCGGCCCGGAGCCGCCGGCGGCGGGGCTCATCGCAGCAGGCCCTTCAGCTCGTGGGTCGCCGGGGCGGTCAACGCCGCCTGCTCGGCCGCGCGCGCCGCCCGGACCCGGTCCACGCCCAACGGGGTGTCCTGGATCTGCTTGTGCAGCTCCAGGATGGCATGCAGCAGCATCTCCGGCCGCGGCGGACAGCCCGGCAGGTAGATGTCCACCGGGACCACGTGGTCCACGCCCTGGACGATCGCGTAGTTGTTGAACATGCCGCCGGAGGAGGCGCACACCCCCATCGAGAGCACCCACTTCGGCTCGACCATCTGGTCGTAGATCTGGCGCAGCACGGGAGCCATCTTCTGGCTCACCCGGCCCGCGACGATCATCAGGTCGGCCTGCCGCGGGGAGGCCCGGAAGACCTCCATGCCGAACCGGGCCAGGTCGTACTTGGGCGCGCCCGTGGTCATCATCTCGATGGCGCAGCAGGCCAGGCCGAAGGTGGCCGGCCAGAGCGAGCTCTTGCGCATGTAGCCGGCCAGCGACTCCACCGTGGACAGCAGGAAGCCGCTGGGCAGCTTCTCCTCGATCCCCATCAGGTACCTCTCCCGCTCGACGGCACGCGGCCGCGGGTCGCGGCGCTCAGTCCCACTGCAGACCACCCCGGCGCCAGACGTAGGCGTAGGCGACGAACACGGTCACGATGAACAGCAGCATCTCCACCAGCGCGAACAGGCCCAGGGAGTCGAAGGCGACGGCGAACGGGAGCAGGAACACGCTCTCGATGTCGAAGATGATGAACAGCATCGCGACCAGGTAGTACTTGACCTGGAAGCGACCGCCGCCCACCGCGTGCGGGGTGGGCTCGATGCCGCACTCGTAGGCGTCCAGCTTGGCCCGGTTGTAGCGCTTGGGGCCGGCCAGCGCCCCGGCGCCGATGCTGAACACCGCGAAACCGCCCGCGATCGCGGTCAGCACCAGGATCGGCACGTAGGGATTCATCTGAGCCACCCCCTCCAGCTCGAGTCGGACGCCGTCGTCGGGACCGCGCTGTGCTCGACCGGGCCGACCGCCCGGTGTCGGATGGTCATCCTAGGCACGAGTGCCGTCCGCCCCAGGCCGGGCCCGGGGCGCGGCGGCCGCTGCCCACGCCGGCACGCGACGACCGCGACGTCGCGTGCGCTTGTGAACTGGTTCACATGCACGGTGGGAGTCTATGCCCATGGTCGACGCACAGGGCGCAGCCCCGGGGGGCGGCGCGCCTGATCGTCACGCGTCCGTTACCCGGGACGCCGGCCGTCTCGGGCCGCGGCACCAGGATCCGCCGAACGGGACCGGCCCGCTCGTCTTGGCGACCGTTCAGGTCCGGTTCGCCAGATCACTCGCCGACCTCGGCGCCCGGGTCTTCCGCCCAGCGGGGTCGGAGGCGGTGCTCAGGCCCTCGCAACGAAGGGTGTTCACCGGCCGGACGCCCACCGGCCACCCAGATCGGTGACAACGCTCAGCCCGGTCCTGCATCTTCTGGGCTGCCCGATATGCCGGGCTCAGGCCCGTCTCAGGAAGGTCGTTCATGCTCAGACGTCCTCGCCGACGGCTCGTCGCCGTCCTCGCGACCCTCACCGCCTCGCTCACCATCGCCTCACTGACCGCTGTCACCGGCGGGGACGCGGTGTCGGCCTCCCCGTTGGCCCGGGCCCCGCACGGGCCGGCCAGGACCAAGGCCGGCACCCCGAAGATCGGCCACGTCTGGACGATCATCCTGGAGAACAAGTCCTACGAGTCGACGTTCACCGGGCTGAACCAGAACAGCTACCTGTGGAAGACGCTGCCCAGCTACGGCGAGCTGCTGCGCCAGTACTACGGCACCGGTCACTACTCGCTGGACAACTACATCAGCCTGGTCGCCGGCCAGTCCCCCGCACCGGACCTGCAGGCCGACTGCCCGCAGTACGACAACGTGGCGCCGGGCTTCCCGGCCCCGGACGGGCAGGTCTACGCCAGCAACGGCTGCGTCTACCCCGCCACGGTGCCCACCCTGTTCAACCAGCTGGACAAGAACCACACCTCCTGGAGGATCTACGCCCAGGACATGGGCAACGACCCCGCCCGGGAGCAGGTCTACACCTGCGGCCGGCCCGGTGACCCCTCCGGCGCCGGCGTCAAGGACCCCGGCGCCGCCGAGCCCACCGACCAGTACGTGCCCAAGCACAACCCGGCTCCCTGGTTCCACGCGCTGACCGACCACCCCCAGGACTGCGCCAAGGTCGTCCCGCTGGAGGGCTACCCGCCCACCACCGGGCACGCCGCCATCCCCTCCATCGAGCAGGACCTGAAGTCGGTCCGGACTACCCCGGCCTTCTCCTGGATCTCCCCGAACAACTGCAGCGACGCCCATGACGCCACCTGCGTGGGCGACAACCTGTCCGGGGACCCGAACAACCACCAGGGCGGGCTGTACGCCGCCGACCTGTTCCTGAAGAAGTACGTCCCGATGATCATGGCGTCCCCGGCCTTCCAGAAGGACGGCATGATCCAGGTGATCTTCGACGAGGCCTTCCCGCCGTACAAGATGTACGGCAACTCGATCGCGGACTACCAGGGCAACTCCGACCCGGCGCTGAACACCCCGACCGACACCGCGCAGTCGGTGGTGAGCTGCTGCAACGAGCTGCCCGGGCCGAACACCACCCAGCCCGGCTTCCAGGCCTTCGGTCAGGACACCACCCCCGGCGGCGGCGTGACCGGTGCGGTGTTCATCAGTCGGTTCATCACCCCCGGCTCGATCAGCGACCAGCCGTACAACCACTACAGCTGGCTGCGCAGCATGGAGGACCTGTTCGGGGTCAGCCATGGCGGGACGGACGGCAAGGGCCACCTCGGTTTCGCCGCCATGGACGGGCTGCGCACCTTCGGCCCCGACGTCTACAACAACGTCTCCGGCCGGGCCCTGCGGCCGGCCGCCTCGGGCAGCGTGGTCTACCCAGCCACGGCCAGCACCACCTCGGCGCTGGTGCCCAAGGTCGTCCGCAAGCCGGTCGCCGTGGCCGGTGGCCGGTGAGGTCAGCCAGACCTCTCCTGGTGGCGGGGCTGCTGCTCACCCTCGCGGTGGGCGGCTGCTCCGCCACGGGGGCCTCCCCCGGCGCTCAGAGCAGCTCGACCGGCTCCGACGACGGCGCCCAGCAGGTCGTGGACCGGCTGGGCGCGGTGCCGATCGCCACCCCAGGGCCGGTGGACCCGACCTCGACGTCCTCGGTCGGCCGGCCCGCCGTGGCGGCGATGGGCGGCCCGGTCCGGGCCGCGCTGGCCGGCGGGGCCGCGGTCGTGGTCACCGCGCTGGGCCCGCGGCAGGCGGTCACCGCCGGACCGGCGAGCCGGGGTGCCGCGGTGGCGACGTCCACCCCGGCCACCCTCACCCTGCACCTGCAGGTGGTGTCCGGCTCGGTGCGGGCCGACGCCGCCGAGCTCAGCTCCCGCGACGAGCTCGGCCACGTCGTGCCGCTGTCCCCGGTCGGCCCGGCCGCCGTCACCGCGACCCCGGGGCACCCGGCCGACCTGGTCGTCCGCGGCACCTTCGCCGCCGGCTCCGGGCAGGTCACCTGGCGGCATGAGCGGCACGTGGTCGCGGTCTGGACGTTCACCATCGAGCTGGACTGATGATCGACGCCCCGGAACGGCACTCGACCTCATCCCGTCGACTCACGTTCCGGGACGTCGATCAAGGACAGCGGTGATGCCGGCCCGCCGCAGCAGCCGGTGGACCTCACGCTCGGCCGGGCTCACCGCGGCGGGCCTGCTCGCGGGTGAACACCCCGCCCTGCCTGCGGCTGACGTCGGGCACCGACGACGGCGCGCGGGAGGACATGAGCCGAGCCTGACCTGCCCCGCGGTCCCCTCCTGCGGCCCGGGCCGACGGCTGTGGACGCCGACCCGAGCGTCTCGGCTCACTCCCCTACGCCTGGGGACGACGTCCTTGATCGCGGTCCCGGGACGTCCTGCCCCTCAACCGGGTCGGTGGCGTTCCCAGAGCGTGATCATGGTGGAGGGGGCGAGGTGGGGGTGGGATCAGCGCCGGGCACGGTGCAGCGCGACGATCCCGCCGGTCAGGTTCCGCCACTCCACGTTGCGCCACCCGGCCTGCTGCAGCCGGCCGGCCAGCTCGGCCTGGCCCGGCCAGGCCCGGATCGACTCGGCGAGGTAGACGTACGCCTCGGGGTTGGTGGCCACCCGCTGGGCCACCGTGGGCAGCGCCCGCATCAGGTACTCGGTGTAGACCGTCCGCCACGGCGCCCACGTCGGCCGGGAGAACTCGCACACCACGAGCCGGCCGCCGACCCGGGTCACCCGGCGCAGCTCGGCCAGGGCGGCCCGCGGGTCGACGACGTTGCGCAGCCCGAAGGAGATGGTGACGGCGTCGAAGCTGCGGTCGGCGAACGGCAGCCGGGTCGCGTCGCCGGCCACGAAACCCAGGTCCGGCTGGCGTCTCTTGCCCACCCGCACCATGCCGAGGGAGAAGTCGCAGGGCACGGTGCGCGCCCCGGCGTCGGCGAACGGCCGCGAGGAGGTGCCGGTCCCGGCGGCCAGGTCCAGGACGGTCTCACCGGGCCGGGCGCTGACCGCCTGCACCACGCTGCGCCGCCAGCGCCGGTCCTGGGCCAGCGACAGGACGCCGTTGGTCAGGTCGTAGCGCTCGGCGACGTCGTCGAACATCGCGGCGACCTCGTGCGGCTGCTTGTCCAGGTCGGCTCGGGGCATGCCGGTCAGTGTGGCAGCCGCGGGGTGGCCGCGAACCTCACACCGGCCCGGCCGGACCTCACAGCGCGGCGCCGCACGCGCCGACCTAGGCTGACCGGCGAGATGAGCACCGCACCCGCCGCCGCCCCACTGGTCACCCGCACCGTCGCCGTGGACGACCCCGGTGCCCTGCTGAGCCTGCTGCCCGACCCGGGCCAGGAGCCGATCCTGTCCTGGGTCCGGCGCGGGGAGGGCATGGTCGGCTGGGGCGAGACGCTGCGGATCGAGACCACCGGCGCCGACCGCTTCGAGCAGGCCCGCACGGCGTGGGAGCAGGTCGTCGCGCATGCCGCCGTCCGCGACGAGGTGGGTCTGCCCGGCTGCGGCCCGGTGGCGTTCGCCTCCTTCGCCTTCTCCCGCCGCTCCCCCGCCGGCGGGGTGCTCGTGGTGCCCTCGGTGCTGGTCGGCCGGCGTGGACACCGGTGGTGGGTGACCACCACCTCGACCAGCCCCTCGCTGCCCGCGCCGGCCACCGCCCGCAACCACCAACGGCCGCAGGGCCCCGGTCGGGTCGCCTTCTCCGACGGCGCGCGCAGCGCCCAGGACTGGACCGAGGCGGTGTCGGCGGTGCGCGACCGGATCGGCGTCGGTGACGTCGAGAAGGTGGTCCTGGCCCGCGACGTGACCGCGGTCAGCGAGCGCCCGATCGACCCGCGCTGGCTGCTGACCCGGCTGGCCGAGCGCTACCCCGGCTGCTGGACCTTCGACGTCGACGGTCTGGTCGGCGCCACCCCCGAGATGCTGGTCCGGCGCGAGCGCGGGCTGGTGACCTCCCGGGTGCTGGCCGGCACCATCCGGCGCAGCGGCGACGACGACCGCGACCTGGCGCTGGCCGCCTCGCTGGCCCGCTCGTCCAAGGACCTGGAGGAGCACGAGTACGCGGTCCGGTCGGTGGCCGAGGCGCTGGAGCCGCACTGCCGGTCGATGAACGTGCCGGACGCCCCGTTCGTGCTCCACCTGGCCAACGTGATGCACCTGGGCTCGGACGTCACCGGGGTGCTCCGCGGCGGCGTCACCGCGCTGGACCTGGCGCAGTCCCTGCATCCCTCGGCCGCCGTCTGCGGCACGCCCACGCTGGCCGCCGCGGACGTGATCCACGACCTGGAGGGGATGGACCGCGACCGGTACGCCGGTCCGGTCGGGTGGATCGACGCCGCCGGCGACGGCGAGTTCGGGATCGCGTTGCGCTGCGGCCGGCTGGAGCGCGAGGACCCGCGCCGGATCCGGCTGTTCGCCGGCTGCGGCATCGTGGCCGGCTCCGACCCGGCCGCCGAGCTGGCCGAGTCACGGGCCAAGCTGCTGCCGATGCGCGAGGCACTGCAGGACGGCAGCGGAGGCTGAGCCTCCGGGCGCAGCAGCCGGGGCCCCCCGGGGCGCGGCTGCGGCGCCTCAGCAGCCACGGACGCCGAGCCGGGCCAGGCTCAGCCGGCCAGCGCCGGCTCCGCGGCCTCCAGCACGGCGGCCTGCAGCCGGGCGTGCAGCGGGCGCAGCGCCTGCCGGTCGGTCCGGACCTCCAGCACGCTGGTGCCGGGGGGTGGGTCGGCGAGCAGCTGCGCCAGCCGCCGCCGGTCGGTGACCAGCTCGTGCGGCACCCGGTACCCCGCGCACAGCGCCCCGAGGTCGGCGCCGTGCGGGGTGGCGAAGACCTGCTCGAACACCGCCCGGGCGGCCGCTGACTCCTGAGCCCGTCCGCCGTGCTCGAGGACGGAGAAGATGCCCCCGCCGTCATCGTTGACCACGACGACCTGCAGCGGCGGTCGGGCCGGGTCCGGTGGGGCCAGGAGGGCGTTGGCGTCGTGCAGGAAGGCCAGGTCGCCGAGCAGCACCCGGGTGGTTGCGGGCCAGGCGGTGGCCACCCCGCACCCGGTGGACAGGGTCCCGTCGATCCCGGACAGGCCCCGGTTGGCGACCACCAGCGGGCCCTGACCCGGCCACCCGGCGGCGGTCAGGTCCAGGTCGCGGACGGCGTTGCTGGCCGCGACGACCAGCGCGTCGCCCTCGGCGCTCGCCGCCGCGGTCGCCGCCGCCACCTCGAGGCCGCTGGGCGCCGCGGTGCCGGCCAGCACGCCGGTGATGGCGCGCTGCGCGGCGGCGCCGCAGCGCAGCCACTGAGCCAGCCACTGCCCGTTGCGGTCGGCGGGCCCGGGTGCCACCTGCCGGGCGTAGCGGGCGGGCCGGCCAGGGTCGGGCCAGCCGTCGTAGGGGGTGATGACGACCAGCTCCACCTCTGGCGCCCCGAGCAGGGCGGTGACCGGCCGGGACAGGGTGGGCCGGCCGAAGGCGACCACCCGCTGCACCCGGCCGCCGAGCTCGGGCAGCGGCAGCAGCAACCGGTACCCGCCGACCGTGTTGGGCCCGCCCCGGGACCCCGACGAGGGTTCGGCCAGCAACGGCCAGCCCCGCGCCTCGGCCAGCTCGCGGGCCGCGGGCCCGGAGCGGTCACCGGCGACCACCACCGTGCGCGGGCCGGCGGGCAGCTCCAGGGCCGGCTCGGCGGCAGGCGGCCGGGCCAGGGGCACCGGACGCGGCCGGCCGGCGGGCACCGGGCCGGCGGGCAGCAGCGGCTCACTGAAACCCAGGTTGAGGTGCACCGGGCCGGGTCGCTCACCGCCGTGGCGGCCCCGCAGGTGCTCCAGCGCCACGACCAGGCCGGCCCAGGCCCGGTCGGGGTCCGCGGTGGCGGCGGTGTCCATCAGGTCGATCCGGCTGCGGACCGCCGCCCCGAACAGGTCGGCCTGCAGGTCGCTGGTCTGGTTGGCCCAGGTGCCGCGGGCGGCCACCGGACGGTCAGCGGTCAGCAGCAGCAGCGGGACCCCCGCGTGGTGGGCCTCCAGGACCGACGGGTGCAGGTTGGCGACCGCGGTGCCGGAGGTGGTGACCACCGCCGCCGGCCGGCCGGCCAGGCCCAGCCCCAGCGCGGTGAAGCCGGCCACCCGTTCGTCCTGCCTGACCAGCAGGCTGAGCCGGTCCTGCCCGGCCAGCTCGTAGGCCAGCGGTGCGCTGCGTGAGCCGGGGGCCAGCACGACGTGACCGACGCCGGCCGCCGCCAGCGCCTGGAGGACCATCCGGGCCAGCACAGTGGCCGGGTTCACGACACCCCCCCGCCGGGGACCAGGGGCAGGCAGCGCCGCAGCCGGTCCAGCCACCACGCCCGCCGGGCCGGCGGCGCGGCCAGCTCGCGCAGCACCCGTGGGTCGGGGCCGAAGGCTGCGGCGGGCACCGGTAGCACTCCCCCGGCCGGCAGCAGCGGCGGGTCGGCGACGTCCCGGGTGAACAACGCCACCGTGCCCAGGCCGCAGGCGTAGCGCAGGTCGGGCAGGGCGGCGGCCAGCCGGAGCCCAGTGGCGATCCCGACCGAGGTGTCCAGCGCGGAGGAGACCACGACCGGGACGTCGTGCTCGGCCAGCCGGGCGGCGACGGCCAGCGCCGCCCGCACGCCCCCCAGCGGCGCCACCTTGATCACGCAGACGTCGGCCGCGCCGGCCGCCAGCACCGCGAACGGGTCGCGGACCTTGCGGATGCTCTCGTCCGCGGCGACCAGCACGCCGACCCGCTCCGTGGCCAGCCGGCGGCGCAGCTCGGCCAGCTCCGGCACCGTGGCGCAGGGCTGCTCGGCGTACTCCAGGCCGTGCTCGCCCAGGGCCCGCAGCGCGGTCAGCGCCTGCTCGACGTCCCAGCCGCCGTTGGCGTCCACCCGCAGCTGCGCGCCCTCGCCCAGCACCTGCCGCACCGCGGCCACCCGGGCCAGGTCCTGGGTCAGGTCCTGGCCGGTCTCGGCCACCTTGACCTTGACCGTCCGGCAGCCGGGGAACCGGGCCAGCACCTGGGCCACCAGCTCCGCCGGGACGGCCGGCACGGTGGCGTTCACCGGCACCTGCGCCCGCCGGGCCGGCGGCGCGCCCTGCCAGGCCGCCTCGAGGGCCGACGCCAGCCACCGGGCGGCCTCCTGGTCGGGGTACTCCAGGAACGGGGAGAACTCCCCCCAGCCCGCCGGGCCGTTCAGCAGGACGGCCTCGCGCTCCTCGACGCCCCGGAACCGGACCCGCATCGGGAGCCGGACGACGTGCGCGGCGGCCAGCACCTCCTCCAGGTCTGGACGCGGCACCGGCACCCGACATGCTTACCGTGTCCGCACCGATCGTGCAGGTCGCCGGCCGGCGCGGCGCCCCCGACCGGGCGCAGGACGGGACTGGAGGGAAGGTGTACGGGTGAGACTGCCGCTGCCACCGGATGGCTCGGTGCTGGAGCTGGACGACGCCGGGCTGGCGGGTCTGGGCGTGTCGACACCGGGCTGGACGGGGACGGCCGGCCGGTGCGAGCCCGCCGGCTCCCACGACGCCGAGGTCGCCGGCGCCTGCCGGGCCGCCGGCCTGGAGCCGGTGGTCTCGCTGGACCTGCGGGGCACCCCCGGGCCGGGAGCGCCGGCCGTCGTCCTGGTGCCGGCCCCGGCCCCCGGCCACCGGCAGGTGCTGCTGCTGGAGCTGGCTGACGGCACCCGGCGCTGGCTGCTGCCGCTGCCCGGGCCGCCGGCCGCCGGCCGGCAGCGGTTCCAGCTGCCGGGGCCGCCCAGCGGCGGGCCGCCGGCACCCGGCGCGCAGCACCTGAGCGTGCTGGCCTTCCCGGGCCCGGAGCTGGCCGTGGACCTGGTGGCGGCCTGGGAGCGGGTGAACCGGCCCTACCGGCTGCGCCGCCTGGGGCCGGGCGACTTCACCAGCCCGGACGCCACCGCACTGACCGCGACCGACTGGGCGCAGCTGGGCACCGGTCCCGCGCTGCTCCTGGTGCACGGCACCTTCTCCCGCTCCGACACCGGCTTCCCCGGGCTGGGGCTGGAGCTGGTCACCGAGCTGGACCGGCGCTACCGGCACCGGGTGCTGGCCCTCGACCACCCGACGCTGGCCTCCTCGCCGCTCGACAACGCTCGCTGGCTGGCCGGTCAGGTGCCCGCGGGTCAGCAGCTGCAGGTGGACGTGCTGGCGCACAGCCGCGGCGGCCTGGTCGCCCGGGAGCTGGTCCAGCACGCCGAGACGCTCGGCCTGACCGGCCGGCTGGCCGTCCGCCGGCTGGTGATGGTGGCCACCCCGAACGAGGGCACGGCGCTGGCCGAGCCGCGGGCCTGGGCCCAGCTGGTGGACCGGTTGACCACCCTGCTCGGCCGCTCGGGCCTGCCGGGCACCGGCGCGCTGGACGCCGTCCTGGTGCTGCTGCGCACCCTGGCCTCCGCCTCGGTCACCGACCTGCCGGGGCTGGCCGCGATGGAGCCGGGCGGCGCGTACCTGGAACGGCTGAACCGGCCCGGCGCGATCGCGGTGCCCTACCGGGCGGTCGGCTCGGACTACGAGCCGGCGCCGGGCTCACCGCCCTGGCGGGTGGCGGCCGACGCCGGCTCGGACGCCATCTTCGACCAGGCGCCCAACGACCTGGTGGTGCCCCGGGCCGGGACCTACCGCGCCGGGCAGGCTCCTGGCTTCCCGGTGCCCGACCCGCTGCTGTTCGGGCCGGCCGCGGCGGTCGACCACAACGACTACTGGCGTCAGCCGGCGTTCGTCGCCCGGGCGCTGGCCTGGCTGCAGCCCTGAGACGACCGACGGTCGGGCCGGTCGGGTCGGTTCGTCAGTAGCGGACCACGGTGCGGTGCACCAGCCGGTGCCGCAGCGTGGCCAGGAACAGCACCTGCGCGCCGGGCAGCGCCCTGACCCGGGGGTCGGCCGGCGGACCACTCTGCTCCACCAGGCCCAGCCAGACCAGCTCGCTGCGCACGGCGTAGTACAGGTTGTCGCTGTCGGCCTGGTGCGGCTGGGACCGGCCGCGGAACTGCCACCCGGACTCCAGCACCACCACCCGGACCAGGTGCCGCAGGTCGGCATCGCACACGGCGCCGCCGTCGGCCAGGGTGGCCAGCACGACCTCCCAGCCGTCGGCCAGCGCGCTCTGCGCCGGGCCGACCAGGGCCGCCGCCACCTCGGTGAACAGGACCTGCGGGTCGGCGGCGGCCGCCCGGCCGGCCGGGGTGCGCAGCAGGATGCCACCCCGCCGCCGTAGCAGGCC
This sequence comes from uncultured Actinomycetota bacterium, assembly GCA_963821825.1. GTDB lineage: Bacteria > Actinomycetota > Actinomycetes > Actinomycetales > Kineosporiaceae > CAWGFD01. The sequence goes on along the minus strand of CAWGFD010000002.1, from coordinate 1,363,793 downwards.
CAGCCGCAGGGCCGCGCGCTTGAGCACCGTCACCGGGTAGCAGCTGACCTCCCGGGGCCGGCTGGACGATCCGGACGACGCGGACGACGCGGACGACGCGGACGACGGCCAGCCGAGCTCGGCCTGCGCCCGCCCCACCAGCGCAGGCGGCAGGTAGCCGGCGCCGGTCAGCGCGAGGCCGGGCTCAGCCTGGGCCAGCAGCCAGCTGAGCGGGCGCAGCAGGCCGCCGGCGTCGGCCGGTGGCGCGACGGGCCGGCGCAGGGCTGGAGCCAGCGGGGTGAGCAACCCGCGGCGGGCGGTCGAGCCCGGCCCGCGGATCCACCGTTCGAGGCGCTCGTCCAGGATCCGGTCGTAGAAGGTGGAGCCGTCCAGGTCGGCCCTGGCCTCGCAGAGCACGTCGACGGTGGTCTCCTGCTGCCGCTGGCGCCAGGACCGCGCCCCGATCCGGATCTCCCCGGCGGCGATGGCCAGCTCGAGCCGCTCGGCCGCGGCGTCCCGGGCCCGTCGCTCGTGCGTGTCCAGGTGAGCGCCCCAGCTGAGCAGGGCGGTGTCCGGGGGCTCGATGCCCGAGCGGCGCATCGCCTGCTGCCGCACCACCCGCACCGGTTGGTGGGAGGGGCCGGCGCCCGCGCCGGGCCGGTCGGCTGCCTCGATCAGGCGGGCCGTGGTCGCGCCGGCGGCGATCCGGGCGTACCGGGGCAGCCCCAGTCCGCTGAGCAGGTCGCCCAGCGCCTGCGCCGCGCCGTGCCGGCGGGCGGCCGGGCCGGGGCCCAGGTGCGGCAGCACCGTCCAGCAGAACTGCTGCACCCGCCACTGCGTGACGGCCGCCGGGCCCACCCCGCCGGAGAGCAGGTGCCAGGCCCGCCTGGCCTGCTCGGCCCGGTCGGGGTCGGCGCGCCCGAGCTGGACCAGGGCATCCGCCACGACCGTGTCCATCGGGCCAGCGTGTCACCCGGACGCCGGTCAGGAGGGTGGTTCGCGTCAACGTGTGATTACGTATCGACGTGGCCCGTCTGCTGCAGCCCTTCCCGACCGCGGCCGGCGATGGTGCGCTGGCGCTGCTGCGGGCGCTGCCCGCCGCGCTGAACGGGCAGGGGCCGGCGCTGCTGCCGCACCCGGCCGGCACGCCCGCCCACCCGGCGCTGGGACCCGGCAGCGCCCTGGCCGCCGGGGAGGACGAGGAGCAGGACCCGACGGCCGTGGTGCTGGCCACCTCGGGGTCGACCGGCGCTCCGAAGGGCGCGCTGCTGCCGGCCTCGGCGCTGCTGGCCTCCGCCTCGGCCACCCACGACCGGCTCGGCGGGCCGGGGCACTGGCTGCTGGCGATGCCCGCGGTGCACGTCGCCGGGGTGCAGGTGCTGGTCCGCAGCCTGGTCGCCGGCGTCGACCCGGTCTGCCTGGACCTGTCCGCCGGCTTCCAGGAGGAGGCGTTCGGCCGGGCCGCCGGCCGGCTGCGGGGTCCGCGGCGGTACGCGGCCCTGGTGCCGACCCAGCTGGTCCGCCTGCTGGAGACCGGGGGTGACGCCCTGGCCGCCCTGGCCGGGCTCGACGCCGTCCTGATCGGCGGCGCGGCCACCCCGCCGGCGCTGCGCGAGCGGGCCGAGCGGGCCGGCGTCCGCCTGGTGACCACCTACGGGATGAGCGAGACCAGCGGGGGGTGCGTCTACGACGGCCGGCCGTTGGACGGGGTCCGGGTTCGGCTGGAACAGGGCCGGATCGTGCTCGGCGGCAGCACGGTGGCCCGCGGTCACCGGGGTCTGGGGCGCTTCCCGCTCGACCGGGACGGCACGCGCTGGTTCGCCACCGACGATCTCGGGGAGTGGGACGGCGAGCAGCTGTTCGTGCACGGCCGGGCCGACGACGTGATCGTCACCGGCGGCCTGAAGGTGGCGCCCACGGTCGTGGAGGCCTGTCTGGCCGAGCTGGCCGGGGTGGGCGAGGTGGTCGTGGTCGGCGTCCCGGACGAGCAGTGGGGCGCGCGAGTGGTGGCGGCCGTGGTGCCGGCGCCGCAGCGACCGGCGCCGACCCTGGCCGACCTGCGCGAGCACGTCCGCGCCCGGCTGGGGGCCGAGGCGGCGCCGCGCCAGCTGGTGCTGCTGGACGGTCTGCCGCTGCGCGGGCCGGGCAAGCCGGACCGGGCCGCCCTGCGGGACCTGGCCGTCCGGGGGTGACCCACAATGAGCGGGTGGCGACACCTGCTCAGTGGCTCGAGGGAGCCCGACCCCGGACCCTGCCCGCGGCCCTGGCGCCGGTGGCGGCCGGCTCGGGTGCGGCCGCCGCCCTGCACGGGTTCGCGCTGGGCCGGGCGCTGCTGGCGCTGGTCGTCTCCCTGGCCCTGCAGGTCGGGGTGAACTACGCCAACGACTACTCCGACGGCGTCCGGGGCACCGACGACGTGCGGGTCGGCCCCTTCCGGCTGACCGGCAGCGGCGCGACCGCCCCGGCCACCGTGCGCCGCGCGGCCTTCGCCGCCTTCGGGGTGGCCGGCCTGGCCGGGCTGGCGCTGGTGGCCATCGTCGGCCAGTGGTGGCTGCTGGCGGTCGGGGCCGGCTGCGTGCTGGCCGCCTGGTACTACACCGGCGGGCGGCGGCCGTACGGCTACGCCGGGCTGGGCGAGGTGTTCGTGTTCGTGTTCTTCGGGCTGGTCGCCGTGCTCGGCACCACCTACACCCAGGCCGGCACCCTCTCCTGGCCGGCGCTGGCCGCGGCGGTGGGGGTCGGCGTGCTGGCCTGCGCCCTGCTGGTCGCCAACAACCTGCGTGACATCCCCACCGATGCACTGACCGGGAAGCGGACGCTGGCCGTCCGGCTGGGTGAACGGCGCACCCGCACCCTGTACGCCGGCCTGCTGGCCGTGGCCGCGCTGGCCGCACTGGCCGTGGCTCCCACCCACCTGGGTGCCCTGCTCGGGGTGGCGGCGATGGCCTCGGCCGCGCGGCCGCTGCGGCTGGTCCGCTCCGGGGCCGACGGCCGGGCGCTGCTGCCCGCGCTGCGCGACACCGGCCGCAGCGAGCTGCTGTACGGCGTCCTGCTCGGGATCGGCCTGGCGCTGACCTGAGGTCGGCGCACCGCAGGGCCGGCGCTGGGCTGAGGGCGGGCCACCGGTCAGCGGGGGCCGCCCGGTGCCGTCGCGGCGCACTCGGCCTGCTGGTAGCCGGTGGCCACCGCCGAGACCGCCCCCGCCTGCTCCCGCAGGGCCTGCGCCAGCAGGCCCAGCTGGTGGCCGAGCTCGACCTGGAAGGCACCGACCGCGTCGTCCACGCCCTCGTGCAGGCGGGCCGGCGGCAGCCAGCCGGCGGCGCGCTGCACCAGACCCTGGGCCTGGCGCAGCGCCAGCGAACGCTCTCGCAGGGCCTCCACGTCGACCACGATCCGGCAGCGCACCCGCGGACCGTACCGGTCCCCCGGGCCGGCGCCCCGGTTGTCCACAGGCCGGGGCACACAGCGCCGGCGACTACCCTGGCCTGATGCGTGTGCTGGCGACCTACACGGTGCTCCGGCTGGCCCTGTTCGTCGGCGCCTTCCTGCTCATCCGCTGGGCCGGCGCCGGTGACCTGCTGGCCCTGGTGCTGGCGGCGGTGGTCTCGATGGCCCTGTCGTACGTGCTGCTGTCCCGGATGCGCAACGAGCTGGCCGGCGAGCTCGCGGCCCGGTCGCAGCGCCGTCACGCTCGCGGCCCCCGGAGCCGGCTGAGCAAGAAGCTGGCCGCCGACGCCGCCGCCGAGGATGCCGCCATCGAGGACGCCGCCATCGACGACGCCGCCATCGACGACGCCGCCATCGACGACGCCGCCATCGACGACGCCGCCACCCGAGACGCCGCCACCCGAGACGCCGCCACCCGAGACGCCGGCCCCCAGGACGCCGGCGCGCCGGAGCGAGGTGGCCGCGGGCGGCCCGAATAGCTCAACTCCCTCCACCGAACGGCCGACAGTCCTCTTACGTTGGGTGACCAACGGACCCGAACGGGTCCATCGTCCGGTGCAACCTGGGGAGCAGCGATGTCGGCACAGCTGGTGAGCGCGGTGGTCGTCGTCCTGCTCGGCCTGACCTTCCTGCTCCGGAGCGTTCCTGGCACCCCGCAGACCTCGCGCCCGCACCCGCCGGCCCAGCAGCCCGGCCTGACGGGCTCGGCGGCGGTCGACCTGCTCACCGGGCTGGCCTCGCGCCAGCTGCTGGTCCGCCGGGCCGACAGCCTGCTGGCCCGGGCCGCGGTGGACAGCCCCGCGGTGGCCGTGGTCGTGCTCGAGCTCGCGGACTGGCCGGCGACGTCCCGGGCGCTGGGCCAGGACCGGTCCCGGCAGCTGCTGGCCACCGTGACCCGGCGGCTGCGCTCCGGCCGGCCGCTGCACGACGTGGTCGCCCGGCTGGACGAGGCGCGGTTCGCGGTGCTGGTCGAGGGCAACCGGGCGGACGCGGTCAGCGGCATCGCCCGCCGCTGCCGTCACCTGCTGGAGGAGCCGGTGACCGTCGGCACCCAGCAGTTGTCGCTCAGCACGGTCAGCGCGCTGGCCGTCCCCGGAGCCGGCCAGCGGGACGGCGCGGGCCTGGTCCGGGCGGCCGAGCGGGCGCTGGCCGCCCAGCTCGGCGCCGTCCCGGAGTCGGCCGTCGCGCCCGCCCCGGTGCCGACCTTCTCGATGCCGACCGCACCGCTGCCGACCGCCCCGCTGCCGACCGCCCCGCTGCTGACCGTGCGACCCCTTCTGCCCCAGGGCGCCTGACTGGCACATCTGCCGTGCCACGCACCGCCCGGCGACCTACTGTGAGGTCGTGGTCAAGTCGGTTCTCCTCCTCCTCGTCGTCGGCCTGACGATCTACGCGGCCATCGACTGCCTGGGCAGTGACACCACCGGCGCGCGCACCCTGCCCAAGGCCGGCTGGCTGGCGCTGATCGTCCTGGTCCCGCTGGTCGGCGCGGGCGTCTGGCTCACCGTCGGTCGTCAGCAGCTGGAACCCAGCGGCACGGCCCGCCGGGTCACCGCCCCGGACGACGACCCGGACTTCCTGGCCTCGCTGCGCGAGCGTGGGTCGGGCCCCCAGGACGGCGACGACGACCGCGGCCAGACGCCCTCCTGACCTCCGCCACCCCCGTGGCCGCGCTGCCGGGGGCGCAGGGGTCAGCCGATCCCGGCGTAGGAGTGGTGACCGACGAAGAAGACGTTGACCACGAGGAAGTTGAACAGGATGCAGGCGTAGCCGACCAGCGAGAGGTAGGCCGCCCGGCGGCCGTCCCAGCCGCGGGTCACCCGGGCGTGCAGGTAGCCGGCGTAGACCACCCAGATCACGAAGCTCCAGACCTCCTTGGGGTCCCAGCCCCAGTACCGGCCCCAGGCCGCCTCGGCCCAGATCGCGCCGGCCATCACGGTGAACGTCCACAGCGGGAAGGCGATCACGTGCAGCCGGTAGGAGGAGCGGTCCAGGGCCCGCGAGGTGGGCATCGCGTCCATGAACCGGGCGCCGCGCACCGGCCGGCCGGCGGCCCGGGCCATCTCCCGGCGCTCCTGGACCAGCTGCAGCACGGTGGTGGAGAAGGCCAGGGTGAACAGCGCGGAGGCGATGAAGGCGACGCTGACGTGGATGAACAACCAGAAGCTCTGCAGCGCCGGGACCAGCTGAGAGGACTGGGTGTACAGCACGGTGACGGCCAGGCCCAGGGTCAGCAGCACCGGGCCGATCACGAAGGCGCCCAGGTAGCGGATGTCGCGCCGGGCCAGCACCCCCAGGAACACCGCGGTGACGACCATCGCGCCGGAGACCGCGAACTCGTACATGTTGCCCCACGGGGCGCGCCCGGCGGACAGGCCGCGGGCCAGGACGGCGCCGGCGTGCAGCGCGAAGGCCAGCACGGTGAGCGAGACGGCGATCCCGGCGGCCCGGCCGGGGGCGGGCACCGGTGCGGCGCCGGCGACCTCCGGGCCCGGGCCGGACGGCGGACCGCCGGCCCCGACCAGGGCAGGCGCCGGCTCGCGCGGTGCCTGCGCCGCCGCGGCCGCGGTGCGGGCCGCGACCCGCCCGCGGCCGGACAGGTCGACGGTGTAGGCACCGAACGCGCCGGTGTAGACCACCATCGCCGAGTACACCAGCACGTTGCTGGCCTGGGCCAGGCTCTCGTTGACCGCCACGCCTTACTCCCTCGTCCCGATCGGGGTCATCTGCTCTGCACCGCTGCCTGAGTTCTGCGCCGCGACCGCCGACGGGACGCCGGCGGCGAGCAGGGCGTCCACCTCCTCGGCGAGCCGTTCGTCCTCACCGCGGGCCAGCCCTGCCACCTCGACCACCGTACGTCCGTCCGGTCCGGGCACGGCACGGACCCACACCCGGCGCTTGCGGACGAACAGCGAGACGGTCAGCCCGACCAGGGCCAGCACCGCGAAGACCAGCACCGGGGTCTTGGAGGGGTCGTAGTGGACGTCGAAGGCGGCGTACCGGCGGATGCCGTCGAAGCTGACCGTGCCCGCGCCGTCAGGCAGGGTGAAGGAGTCACCGGGGGCGAGCAGGATCCGCACCGGGGTGCCGTCGGCGCCCTTGAGCTGGGTCATCCGGCTGGTGTCGAGCTGGTACACCGACGTCGGGCGCCCGCTGTCCAGGCCCAGGTCCCCCACCCAGGCGGTCATCGCCAGCCGGGGCAGGTGCAGGTCCGGGAACACCGAGATGGGGCCCTGGGTCTGGGAGAACACCGCGGTCGGCAGGAACAGCCCGGACAGGCCGATCTGGCGCGGCTGGGCGTCCGGCACCTTGACCACGCCGAGCGAGGTGTACTGGCTGTCCCGGACCAGGAACGGCACCGGCCCGGAGAAGGCGACCTGGCCGCGGCCGTCCTTGACGGTGAGCACCGGGGCGTACCCGTTGCCGACCAGGTACACCCGGGTGGCGCCCACGCTGAGCGGGTCGTTCACCTTCACGTCGACCCGCTGGGCGGGCGCGTCCACGCCCCTGCGCACGGTCAGCGCGGCGGTGAAGTCCCGCGGCGCCCCGAACTGGTTGCCGCCGCTCTGCTCGTCGAACTTCACCGCCAGGTGGTCCAGGCTGAAGGAGAAGGGCGGCAGGTCGCCGCGGTCCACCTGGGCGCCGGAGCGGAACGAGTCGTACAGCGGCAACGTGTCGGAGAAGCCCCCGCCCTGCACCACCAGGGCCTGGCCGGACCAGGAGTACAGCGCCCCGACCCCGACCGAGACCAGCAGCCCGAGCAGGGCCACGTGGAAGACCAGGTTGGCGCTCTCGCCCAGGTAGCCGCGCTCGGCGGCCAGGCTGGTGCCGCCCTGGCCGGCGTCGTGCCCGGCGACCCGGAACCGGCGGCGACGCAGGTGCGCCCGGGCCGCGGTCAGCACCTGCTCGGCGGTGCGGCCGTCGGCCAGCACGACCCGCCGGTGCTCGGGCATCCGGGACAGCCGGCTCGGGGTGCGCGGCGGGGCGGCCCGCAGGTTGCGCAGGTGCACCCGGGTCCGGGGGACGATGCAGCCGACCAGGGACAGGAACAGCAGCAGGTACACCGCCGCGAACCAGGGCGCGGCGTAGACGTCGAAGAAGCCCAGCCGCTGCAGCCAGGGCCCGAGCTGAGGGTGGTCGGACAGGTAGCTGCTCACCCGGTCCGGGCTGATCCCCTGCTGCGGCAGGATCGAGCCCGGCACCGCCGCCACCGCGAGCAGCAGGAGCAGCACCAGCGCGGTGCGCATGCTGGTCAGCTGCCGCCAGGCCCAGCGTCCGGTCGCCACCGCGGCGCTCACAGCGGGCTCACCCACCCGGCGACCAGGCCCTGCAACCGGGCCACCAGCTCCGCCCAGGCCCCGGTCGCCAGCAGGAGGCCGACCGCCACCAGCATCACACCCCCGGCCCGGGTCACCGCGACCCGGTGCCGACGGACGATCGCGAAGGCGCCCATCGCGCGCCGGTAGGCCAGGCCGGCGAGCAGGAAGGGCACGCCCAGCCCCAGGCAGTAGAAGGTGGCCAGCAGGGCGCCCCGGGCCGGGCTGCCGCCCACCCCGGACAGGCCGACGATGGCCGCCAGGGTCGGGCCGGTGCAGGCGGTCCAGCCCAGGCCGAAGGCGGCCCCCAGCAGTGGCGCGCCGGCCAGCCCGGCCGCCGGGCGCCAGGCCAACCGGGCCTGCCCGGACAGGGCCGGCAGCGCGCCGGCGAAGGCCAGCCCGAGCGCCACCACGACCACCCCGAGGACGCGCTGCAGGGCGGCCTGGTGCGCCGCCAGCGCCAGCCCGGCCCAGCCGGCGGCCCAGCCGAGCAGCACGTAGACGCCGGTGAAGCCGAGCACGAACAACCCGATGCCGGCCAGCATCCGGCCCCGGCGCTGCTGCTCCAGGTCCACGCCGGTCAGCCCGGTGACGTAGCCCAGGTAGCCGGGCACCAGCGGCAGCACGCACGGGGACAGGAAGGAGACCAGGCCGGCGGCCACCGCGATCGGGACGGCGAGCAGCAACGAGCCGTCCAGCACCACCGACCCCGGCCCGCTCACCGGCCGGCCGCCTTGGGCACGACCCCGCTGCTGACGTCCTGCACCAGGCCGACCAGCGTGGAGGTGTCGACCGGGCCGGACACCCGGGCCGCGATCCGGCCCCGGTCGTCCAGCACGACGGTGCTGGGGATGGAGGACGGGGAGACCGCTCCACGCAGGGCCAGCAGCAGCTGCCCGTCGGGGTCGACCAGGCTGGGGTAGGTCACCGAGAAGGTCCGCTCGTAGGCCTTGGCCTGCGCGTCGGAGTCGCGGACGTTGATCCCGACCACGTGCGCGCTGCCGGCCAGCCGGTGCGCGGCGGCCACCAGGCCCGGCGCCTCCTTGCGGCACGGGGCGCACCAGGAGCCCCACACGTTGAGCACCACCGGCTCACCGCGCAGGGTGGCCACATCCAGCTGGTTCCCGGCCAGCGTCGTCCCGGACAGCGTCACGGGCTCGCCGCGGCTGGAGGCGGCCACCGTGGTCACCGTGCCGTCACCGGCCACGAAGGAGGTGCCCGAGCCCTTGCTGGTGGCCGAGCAGCCGGCCAGCACCAGCAGCCCGGCCAGGCCCAGCACGGCCCGGCGCAGCTGGGGCCGCGCCGCCATCACGCCCCCGGCACCGGGTTCGCGCCCGGCAGCAGGTCGGCGGCCGGCTCGGCGTAGGCCGTGGCGGCCAGCTCCTCGCCGTCGTACTCCAGCGTGGTCACCGAGGCCAGCGAGCACTCCCGGCGCCGGGGGTCGTGCACGAACCGGCGCCGCTCGGCGGCCAGCCGGGTCACCCAGATCGGCAGCTGGTGGCTGACCAGCACGGCCTCGTGGCCGCGGGCCTGGGCCAGGGCGTCCCGCGCGGCGGCGTGCATCCGGGTCGCGACCTGGACGTAGGGCTCGCCCCAGGAGGGCCGGAACGGGTTCCACAGGTGCCGCCAGACGGCCGGGTGCCGCAGCGACCCGTCCCCGATCCCGAAGGTCTTGCCCTGGAACACGTTCTCGGTCTCCAGCAGCCGGTCGTCGCTGTGCACCGGCAGGCCGAGCGCGGCGGCCACCGGGGCCGCCGTCTCCTGGGCCCGCTCCAGCGGGGAGGCGACCACGTGCACCACGTCCCGCCCGGCGAAGAACTCCGCGGCGCGCAGCGCCATCTCCTGGCCGCGTTCGGACAGGTGGTAGCCGGGCAGCCGCCCGTACAGCACGCCCGCCGGGTTGTGCACCTCTCCGTGCCGCAGCAGGTGCACCCGGGTCCGCTCGGCCATCAGGCGCCGGCCCCCGCCTCGGCCGCCGCCCGGGCCGCCGCCGGCAGCGCGTCCAGCACCCGGGCCAGCGCCGACTCCTCGTGCGCGGCGGACAGGAACCACGCCTCGAACGCGCTCGGCGGCAGGTACACCCCGCGGGCCAGCATGGCGTGGAAGAAGGCCCGGTAGGCGGCCAGGTCCTGGGTCCGCGCGTCGTCGTAGTCGCGAACCTCGTCCAGCCCGGTGAAGAAGACACTGAACATGGTCCCGGCGTACTGCACGACGTGGGGCACGCCGGCCTCGCTCAGCGCCGCCGACGCCGCCCGGGAGAGCGTGTCCGAGGCCGCCCCGACGGCGGTGTAGACCTCGTCGGTGCACAGCCGCAGGGTGGTCAGCCCGGCCGCGGTGGCGACCGGGTTCCCGGACAGGGTGCCGGCCTGGTAGACCGGCCCCTCCGGCGCCAGCCGGGACATCACCTCGGCGCGGCCACCGAATGCGGCCGCCGGGAAGCCGCCGCCCATCACCTTGCCGAAGGTGAACAGGTCGGCCACCACCCCCTCCAGGCCGAACCACCCGCCGGGGCTGGCCCGGAACCCGGTCATCACCTCGTCGCTGATCATCAGCGCGCCGTGCTCGGTGCACAGCCGCCGGATCTCCGCCGAGAACCCCGGGGCGGGCGGCACCACACCCATGTTGCCGGCCGCCGCCTCGGTGATCACGCAGGCGATCTCCGCGCCCCGGGCCGCGAACACCTGCTGCAGGGCCGGGACGTCGTTGTAGGGCAGCACCACGGTGTCGGCCGCGGACGCGCCGGTCACCCCAGGGGTGTCCGGCAGGGCGAAGGTGGCCAGTCCGGAGCCGGCCGAGGCGAGCAGGGCGTCCACGTGGCCGTGGTAGTGACCGGCGAACTTCACCACCACCGAGCGGCCGGTGAACCCGCGAGCCAGGCGCAGCGCGCTCATCGTGGCCTCGGTGCCGGAGGAGACAAGCCGGACCTGCTCGACCGGCGGCATCCGCTGGACGATCTCCGCGGCCAGCAGCACCTCGGTCGCGGTCGGGGTCCCGAAGGAGAACCCGTTCGCAGCCGCCCGCTGCACCGCGTCCAGCACCTGCGGGTGCGCGTGCCCGAGGATCATCGGCCCCCAGGAGCAGATCAGGTCCACGTACTCGCGGCCGTCGACGTCGTAGAGGTAGGGCCCGCGGCCACGGACCATGAACCGGGGCGTGCCACCGACCGCCCGGAAGGCCCGGACCGGGGAGTTCACTCCGCCGGGGGTGACCGCCCGGGCCGCCTCGAACAGCTTCTCCGAGGCCGGGGCCCGCTCGGGGTAGAGGACGGGCCCGGTGGGCGTCGATGGGGTGCTCGTCGCGCCGTTCACCATCACAGTGTCACAGTCCTTCCTGTGCGCAGCGCCCCCGAGGGGGCGGTGGCGGGCCCGGGTGCCGACTGGTGCGTCACATCCCGCGCAGGCGTTCCAGCACCGCGCCGAGGGCCTGGCCCAGGGCCTGCACGTCCTGCTCGGTGAGGGCATCGAAGATCGCCTGGCGCACCTCGGCCACGTGACCGGGGGCGGCCGCGACCAGGGTGGCCAGGCCCTGGTCGGTGAGCACGCACAGCACACCCCGGCCGTCGTCGGCGCAGGGCTGGCGGGTGACCAGCCCGCGGCTCTCCATCCGGGCGACGGTGTGGGTCAGCCGGCTGCGGCTGTGCACGGCCCGTTCGGCCAGCTCGCTCATCCGCATGCTGCGCGGCGGGGTCTCCGAGAGCTGGACCAGGATCTCGTACTCGGCCAGCGACAGGTCGCTGTCCCGGCTGAGCTGGCGCTGCAGCTGCACGTTCAGCAGCCGCGAGACGTCCAGCCAGCTGCGCCACACCTGCTGCTCGTCCTCGGTCAGCCAGCGGGTGCCGCCGGAGGATCCGCTCACCTCGTCCAGCGCGCCACCTCCACGGCCCAGTAGGTCAGCACGATCGACGCACCGGCCCGGCGGATGCCGGTCAACGACTCCAGCACCGCGCGGTCGCGGTCGATCCAGCCGCGCTGCGCGGCCGCCTCGATCATCGCGTACTCCCCGGACACCTGGTAGGCGGCGACCGGCACGTCGACCGCGTCGGCCACCCGGGCGACCAGGTCCAGGTAGCCGCCGGCCGGCTTGACCATCACCGCGTCGGCGCCCTCGGCCAGGTCCAGGGCGACCTCCCGCAACGCCTCGCCGGCGTTGGCCGGGTCCTGCTGGTAGGTGCGCCGGTCGCCGGTCAGGGAGGAGTCCACGGCCTCCCGGAACGGCCCGTAGAAGGCCGAGGCGTACTTGGCCGCGTAGGCCAGGAGGACGGTGTCGTGGTAGCCCGAGCTCTCCAGCGCGGCACGGATGGCGGCGACCTGACCGTCCATCATGCCGCTGGGGCCGAGCACCTGGGCGCCGGCCTCGGCCAGCACCTGCCCCATCTCGGCGTACCGGAGCAGGGTGGCGTCGTTGTCGACCCGGCCGTCGCGGTCCAGCACCCCGCAGTGCCCGTGGTCGGTGAACTCGTCCAGGCACAGGTCGGCCATCACCACCAGAGCGTCACCGGCCTCGGCGACCGCGTCGCGCACCGCGGTCGACAGCACCCCGTCCGGGTCGGTGGCCCCCGAGCCCACGGCGTCCTTCTCCTCGGGCACCCCGAACAGCATGACCCCGCCGATCCCGGCCTCGGCCGCCTCGGCGACCGCCTTGCGCAGACTCTCCCGGGAGTGCTGCACGACGCCGGGCATCGAGGAGATCGGCACCGGGTCGCCCGCGCCCTCCCGGACGAACATCGGCAGCACCAGCTCCCGCGGGTGCAGGCGGGTCTGGGCGACCAGGGCGCGGATCGGGGCGTTGGCGCGCAGCCGGCGCGCCCGGACGGCCGGGAAGGCGCTCATCTGGCGTTCCGCCGCGCACCGGCCCGGCGCTGGCTGGGCCGCAGCACCGGCTCCCCGACCTCGTCGGCGGTCAGCCGCAGACCGTTGCCGTAGCCAGCCAGCGCCGCGACCAGGGCGTCCATGCTCGGCTCGGCGGCCAGCACGTCCACCCGCAGCCCGTGCTCCTCGGCGGTCTTGGCGGTGGCCGGCCCGATGCAGGCGACCACCGTGGCCGGGTGCGGCTTGCCGGCGATGCCGACCAGGTTGCGCACCGTGGAGGAGGAGGTGAAGACCACCGCGTCGAAGGCACCGGTCTTGATCGCGTCCCGCACCGGGGCGGGCGGCGGGGCCGCCCGGACCGTCCGGTAGGCGGTCACGTCGTCCACCTCCCAGCCACCCTCGACCAGACCGGCGACCAGGGTGTCGGTGGCGATGTCGGCGCGGGGCAGGAAGACCCGGTTGATCGGGTCCAGCACCTCGTCGAAGGCCGGCCACACCTCCAGCAGACCGGCTGAGGACTGCTCCCCGGTCGGCACCAGGTCGGCCACGATCCCCCACTCGCGCAGCGCGGCCGCGGTCACCCCACCGACCGCGGCGACCTTCAGCCCGCTGAACGCGCGGGCGTCCAGCCCGAACTCCTCGAACTTCTCCCGGATCGCCTTGACCGCGTTCACCGAGGTGAACCCGATCCACTCGTACCGGCCGGTGACCAGGCCCTTGATCGCCTTCTCCAGCTGGTGCGGGGTGCGCGGCGGCTCCACCGAGATGGTCGGCACCACCTCGGCCAGCGCGCCGTGCTCGGCCAGCCGGTCCACCAGGGCGCCGGCCTGCTCCTTGGTCCGGGGCACCAGCACCCGCCAGCCGAACAGCGCCTTGGTCTCGAACCAGGAGCCGGCCGAGCTCAGCCCGGCGGCGGCCCCGACCACCGCGGTCACCGGCTCGGCCAGGTCGGCGGCGCTGAGCACCTCCTTGGCCTGCTCCAGGGTGGTGGTCACGGTGCGCTGGCCGATGGTCGTGCCCTGGCTGGTCACGGCGACCTTGGTCCGGCCGGGCAGGCCGGCCTGGTCCAGGCCGGAGACGGCGTCCAGGATGTCGTCCAGGCGGCCCAGCACGACCAGGGTCTGGCCGTCGCCGGCGTGCATCGACCAGTCGACGGTCGCGCCGTGCGGGTGCACCACGTGGACGGCGTTCACTCCGGCCGGGGTGAGCGGGATGCCCGCGTAGGCGGGCACCGCGGTGGCCGCGGACACCCCGGGCACGATCTCGAAGGGCGCACCGGCCTTGCGGCAGGCGGCGACCTCCTCGGCCAGCGCGGTGAAGGTCTCCGGGTCACCGTCCATCAGCCGGACGACGCGCACCGCGGACCGGGCGGCCTGGACGACCAGCTTGGCCCGGCCGGCCCGGGTGATCGGCTGGCCGTCCTCGCCGAACCCGCCGTCCAGGACCTCCACGTCGGGGCGGCAGCGGTGGGCCAGCAGCTCCGGTCGTGGGAGCTGGTCGGTGATCACGACGTCGGCGGTGGCCAGCCGTTCGGCGGCACGCAGCGTCAGCAGGCCCTCGTCTCCGGGGCCGGCGCCGACGAACGACACCTGTCCGAGGGGCTTCTTGGTGGTGCGGGGGGTACTCACAGGTCACCTTCTCTGGCCCGCACGGCGGGCCTGTCCGGCTGGTTCGGGACGGGCTGCGGCGCGTCGTCGCGCCCGGGGTGGTGCTGGTGCTGCTCGGTGTGCCGGTCGCGGCCGGGTTGTCGGGGAGGGGGGTCGATCAGCTCACCGGCGCCGTCCTCGAGCAGGACGGCGGCCAGCCGCTCACCGGCCGCGACGGCGCTCGCGCACCACGTCGACCGTTCGGCCGGCAACGGCTGGGTGTGGGAGCGGCGCAGCTCTGCACCCCCGGAGGTACCCAGCACCGACCGCAACCAGACCTCCGGGCCCTGCTCGCCGTCGACGACCTCGGCCAATGCCCCGATCGGTGCCGTGCAGCCGGCCTCCAGGGCCGCCAGCAGCGCCCGCTCGGCGCTCACCGCGACCCGCGAGGGCAGGTCGTCGAGCTCGCCGAGCAGCTGCACCGTACGGGCGTCCTGGCTGCGGCACTCCACGGCCAGCGCGCCCTGCCCGGGCGCCGGCAGCATCTGCAGCGGGTCCAGCACCTGGGTGGCCTCGCCGGCCCGGCCGAGCCGGAGCAGACCGGACCGGGCCAGCACGACGGCGTCCAGCTCACCACGGGTGACCAGCGAGATCCGGGTGTCGACGTTGCCGCGGATGTCCACCACGTGCAGCCCGAGGCCGAGGGCGGCCAGCTGCGCCGCCCGGCGCGGGGAGCCGGTGCCGACCCGCGAGCCGGCCGGCAGCTCGGCCAGGGTGAGCCCGTCCCGGGCGACCAGCACGTCACGCGGGTCCTCCCGGGTGGGCACCGCCGCCACGACCAGACCCGGCTCGGGCACCGTCGGCAGGTCCTTCAGCGAGTGCACGGCCAGGTCGACCTCACCCCGGTGCAGGGCCTCACGCAACGCCGAGGCGAACACCCCGCTGCCACCGATCGACACCAGCGAGGCCGAGCTGCGGTCACCATGGGTGCTCACCTCGACCAGCTCGACCCGGTGCCCGAGGGCCCGCAGCGCGTCCGCGACGTGACCGGACTGCCGGGTGGCCAGGGCGCTGGCCCGGGTGCCCAGGCGCAGGACGCTCATCGCGGACCTCCGGCCATCAGGTCGGCGCTCGGGCCGGCAGCGACCCGGTCCTGGCCGGCGGGCACCGCCTGGACCGCCTCCACCCGGCCGGGGTCCAGGTCGAACAGCGCGCGCAGCGCCTGCGCGTAGGTCTGCGCGTCGCCCTCCCCGGCCAGCTCCTTGATCCGCACCGTCGGGGTGTGCAGCAGCTTCTCCACCACCCGGTGCACGCACTGCTCGAGCTCACCCCGGACCCGGTCGTCGACGTCGCCGAGGCGGCCGGCCAGCCGGGCCAGCTCGACGTCGACCACCGACCGCGCGTGCCGGCGCAACGCCACCACGGTCGGCGCCACCTCGGCCGCCCGCCGCTCCCCCAGGTAGCCGCGGACCTCCTCGGCGACCATCGCCCGGGCCGCGGCGACCTGCTCCCCGGCGCCCTGTGCGGCCAGCGAGCGGCCCAGGTCCTCCAGGTCCAGCACCTGCAGGCCGGCCAGCTCGCCGGCGGCCGGCTCGACGTCCCGGGGCAGGGCGAGGTCGACGTAGACCTGGTCCGCGCCGTGCCGCTGCCGCGCCGTGGCCAGCGCCTGTGCGTCCAGTACGTAGCCGACCGCCCCGGTGCTGGAGATGACCAGACCGGCCTCGGCCAGCGCCCGCGGCAGGTCGGCGACCGGGAGCGCGCGGCCACCGACGGTGGCGGCCAGCCGGGTCGCCCGGGCGTGGGTGCGGTTCACCACGGTGACGGTGCGCACCCCGGCGCGGGCCAGAGTCGCCACCGCCAGCCCGCTCATCGAGCCGGCCCCGACGACCAGGGCGTCGACGTCGGACAGCGGACCCAGCCGGCGTCCGGCCAGCTCCAGCCCCGCCTCCACCAGCGAGTGGCCGGCCCGGTCCAGGTCCGTCTCGGTGTGCACCCGCTTGCCCACCCGCAGCGCCCGCTGCAGGGTCGGCTCCAGCACCCGGCCGGCCGAGCCGGCGTGCTGGGTGGCCCGCAGCATGGCCCGGACCTGGCCGAGGATCTGCTGCTCCCCCAGGGCCATCGAGTCCAGGCCGGAGGTCACCGTGAACAGGTGGGCCAGCGCCGCCGCCTCGTAGTGCACGTACAGGTGGTCGGTCAGCGCGGCCAGCTGGACGCCGGTGGCGGCGGCCAGCTCCTGCCCCACCTCGGCCACACCGCCGTGGAACTTGTCCACCTCGGCGTACACCTCGAGCCGGTTGCAGGTGCTCAGCACCGCGGCCTCGGCGACGTGCTCGCAGCCCACCAGCGCGCTCTCCAGCGCCCGCGAGCGGACGTCGTCCAGCGCCGCCCGCTCCAGCAGGGCCAGGGGCGCGGTGCGGTAGGACAACCCGACGGCGAGCAGACTCATGGCACGACCTCTCCGCGGGAGGGCAGCGACCCCGCCACCGGATCTGTTCCGATCCGCATCAGCTGCGGGCCGACCGGCCCGGGACCGACCGGCACCGGGCCGCCGGGCACCTCACGGCGCTGCTCGTGGAAGGCGAGGATCTGCAGCTCGGTGGACAGGTCGACCTTGCGCACCATGACGCCGTCCGGCACCGACAGCACGCAGGGCGCGAAGTTCAGCACGCTGGTCACCCCGGCCTGGACCAACCGGTCGCACACCTCCTGGGCGGCGCCCTCCGGGGTGGCGATCACCCCGATCCGCGCGCCGCTGGAGCGCACCAGGGCCTCCAGCTCGTCGGTGTGCCGGACCAGCTGGCCGGCCACCGTGTCGCCCACCCGCGCCGGGTCGGCGTCCACCATCCCGACCACGCTGAAGCCGCGGCTGGCGAAGCCTCCGTACCCGGCCAGGGCGTGGCCGAGGTTGCCGACCCCGACGATCACCACCCGCCAGTCCTGGGTCAGGCCGAGCACCCGGGAGACCTGGTAGATCAGGTAGTCCACCTCGTACCCCACGCCGCGGGTGCCGTAGGAGCCCAGGTGGGACAGGTCCTTGCGGAGCTTGGCCGAGCCGACCCCGACCGCCGCAGCCAGCTCCTCGGAGGAGACCGTCGCGACTCCCGTCTCGGCCAGCGCGGTCAGGGCGCGCAGATACAGCGGCAGCCGGGCGACGGTTGCGTCGGACAACCCTTGGCGCAACGGCTCGGCCGTCGCCTCGACGCGCTCGGCGCGGGGGGTGGTCACGAGGTGCCTGCTCCTTGACGGAAGACTCCGGGATGGCGGAGAACCCCAGCGTAGGTGTTCGTGAACGAGCGCACAAAGTTGCGCGGAGCGGGCTCGGGGAGTACGGGGTCAGACCTTGGGCCGGCCTGAGAACCAGCGACGGCGCCCGGCCAGCGCGTCCCGCAGCCGGTCGGGGTCGACCCGGTAGACCCCCCGCACCCGTCCGTCCACGAGCAGCACCGGGATCTGCTCAGCCCACTGCTCGGCCAGCGCCGGGTCGTCCAGCACCGACAGCTCTCGCCAACCGGTGCCGGTCTCGGCCGCCACCGCCGCCACCACCTCGCGGGCGGCCTCGCACAGGTGGCAGCCAGGCTTGCCGATCAACGTGATCCGCTCCTGCACGCCGACCACGCTAGCGACCCCGCGTGGTTACAGTGACAGCCATGGCGAGCGGTGAGGGCTCCATCGACCATGGCCGGGCCCGCGAGGCCGGCCGGGCCGCCGCCGAGTCGGCCACCCAGCCCGGCCCGGCGGAGCCCGGCGTCGCCGCACCCGAGGTCGAGGCCGCCCTGGACGTGCCCGACGACCCGACGTCGGCGGCGTTCTTCGACCTGGACAACACGATCATGCGCGGCGCCTCGATCTTCTACCTGGCCCGCGGCATGTACACCCGCAAGTTCTTCACCCTGCGCGACATCCTGCGGTTCGGCTGGCAGCAGGCCCGGTTCGTGGCCGTCGGGGAGAACATGGACCACGTCGAGGAGATCCGGGAGAAGGCGCTGGCCTTCGTCGTGGGGCACTCGGTGGCCGAGATGCGATCGATCGGCGAAGAGGTCTACGACGAGGTGATGGCCGACCGGATCTGGCCCGGCACCCACGCGCTGGCCCGGATGCACCTGGCCGCCGGAGAGCGGGTCTGGCTGGTGACCGCCTCCCCCGTCGAGGTGGCCGAGGTGATCGCCAGCCGGCTGGGCCTGACCGGGGCGCTGGGCACGGTGGCCGAGTCGGTGGACGGGATCTACACCGGGCGCCTGGTCGGGCAGGTGATGCACGGGCCGGCCAAGGTCGAGGCGGTGCGGGCGCTGGCCGACGCCCAGGGCCTGGACCTGCAGCGCTGCTCGGCCTACAGCGACTCGGCCAACGACATCCCGCTGCTGGAGCTGGTCGGCAACCCGTGCGCGATCAACCCCGACGCCCGGTTGAAGAAGCTGGCCAAGCGCAACGGCTGGCGGATCAGGGACTACCGGCGAGGACGCCGCGCGGCCCGGGTCGGCATCCCGCTGGCCGCCGGCGCCGGGGCGGTGGCCGGGGCGGTGGCCGGCGCGCTGGCCGTCTCCCGCAAGGCGGGCTGGCGGTGACCAGCCCCCGGGCCAGCGCCCTGACCCTGGCCGCGACCCTGGCCGGGACCGGCACGTTGCACCTGCTGCGGCCCCGCCCGTTCGACCGGATCGTGCCCCCGGCGCTGCCCGGGCCGGCCCGCGGCTGGACCTACGCCTCGGGGGTCGGCGAGCTGGTGGTCGCGGCGGCGCTGGCCGCGCCGGTCACCCGCCGGGCCGGGGGCTGGGCGGCCGCGGCCCTGTTCGTGGCCGTCTTCCCGGCCAACGTGCAGATGGCCTGGGACTGGCGGCACGCGCCGCCCGGACGGCGGGTCGCCGCCCTCGGGCGACTGCCGCTGCAGGCGCCGCTGGTGGCCTGGGCGCTGCGGGTCGCCCGCGGCTGACCTGGGCCGGTCAGCCGGGCCGCCGGTGCGGTGAGCCCGGTCCGGCGATCTGTCCGGCGACCGGTCCGTCGCCCGCGCCGCGCACCGTCAGGTCGAGCGCCTGAAGGGCCTGCTCCAGCAGGACGGCGAGGTCGCCGTCCTGTTCCAGCCAGGTCTCGTAGGCGGCCAGCGCCGCGCCGAGCGCGACGTGCCCGACGGTGCGCGGCAGCAGCTCCTCCGGTCGGGCGCCCAACCGGGCCGCGGCGAACTCAGCGATCACCGCTCGCCACTGGGCGTAGCGCAGGGTGGCGTGGGCCTGCAGGGCCGGGGTGCCGAGGATCAACGTCATCCGCTGCCGGTGCCTGGCCCGCTCGGAGTCGGGCACCACGTTGAACGCGAGCACCCCGCGGCGGACCGCCTCGGTCAGCGACAGCTCCGGCGGGCTGGCCCGCAGCCGCTCCCGCAGTCGGTCGAGCTGCTCCTCGAAGGCCCCCCAGACCGCATCGTTCTTGGTCTCGAAGTAGCGGAAGAACGTCCGCCGGCCGATCCCGGCGGCCCGGGCGACGTCCTCCACGCTGGTCGGCTCGAAGCCCCGACTGCTGAACAGGTCCAGGCAGACGGCCTCCAGCTCCTCGCGCGAGGTGGACGGCGGGCGCCCGGGTCGCGCGCTCATCGGCCCATCCTGCCGCAAACCGGTGCCCGCCCCCACGGTCCCGGAGGCGAGGAGGGGTCGGGCGCCGCCCGGCCAGGTCGGACCCTGCCCGTCCGGGCAGTTCCAGTTCTGACATCGGGTGCCATAACCTCGCCGGACCTGCTGCGGAAGGACGGCTGCGATGGCGCACACGTGGTTCGAGACGATCGCCGAGGCCCAGCGCCGAGCCCGGCGGCGGCTGCCGCCGTCGGTCTACAGCGCCCTGCTGGCCGGCTCGGAGAAGGGCATCACCTACCACGACAACGTCGAGGCGTTCAGCGAGCTCGGTTTCGCGCCACGCACCGCGGGCCAGTCGCACAAGCGCGACCTGAGCGTGCCGGTGATGGGCCAGACGATCTCAATGCCGGCCCTGATCTCCCCCACCGGCGTCCAGGCCGTGCACCCCGACGGCGAGGTCGCGGTGGCCCGGGCCGCCGCGGCTCGGGGCACCGCGATGGGTCTGTCCTCCTTCGCCAGCAAGTCGGTGGAGGAGGTCTGCGCGGTCAACGACCAGGTGTTCTTCCAGGTGTACTGGCTGGGGAGCCGGGAGCAGATGGTGGCCCGGATGCAGCGGGCCCGGGCCGCCGGGGTGAAGGGCATCATCCTGACCCTGGACTGGTCGTTCTCCTACGGCCGCGACTGGGGCAGCCCGAAGATCCCCGAGCGCGTCGACCTGAAGGCCATGGCGCAGTTCGCCCCGGAGGCGATCCGCCGCCCGCAGTGGTTCGCCAGCTTCGCCCGCAGCGGCGCGATCCCGGACCTGACCTGCCCGAACATCCCCACCGACGGCGAACCGCCACCGACCTTCTTCGGCGCCTACTACCAGTGGATGCAGACCCCACCGCCGACCTGGGAGGACGTGGCCTGGTTGCGCTCGCAGTGGGAGGGGCCGTTCATGGTCAAGGGCGTCACCCGGGTCGACGAGGCCAGGCGAGCGGTGGACGCCGGCGTCTCGGCCATCTCGGTCTCCAACCACGGCGGCAACAACGTGGACGGCACGCCGGCCACCATCCGGCTGCTGCCCTCGGTGGTCGAGGCGGTCGGCGGCCAGCTGGAGATCGTCCTGGACGGCGGGGTCCGGCGCGGCTCGGACGTGGTGAAGGCCGTCGCGCTGGGGGCTCGGGCGGTGATGCTCGGCCGCGCCTACCTGTGGGGGTTGGCGGTCGGCGGGCAGGCCGGGGTGGAGAACGTGCTGGACGTCATCCGGAACGGGATCGACTCCACGATGACCGGACTGGGGTACTCGGCGATGGAGGAGCTGTCACCGACCGACGTGGTCGTTCCACCGGGCTTCACCCGCACGCTGGGCGTGCCGGCCGGCCGCTGACTCCCGCCCGTCACCGACCGGGGTGGGTCAGAAGAACACCGACCGGCGCTGCACCAGCAGGGCGTAGAGGGTCTGCTGGATGGTCTGCCGGATCTGGTCGGTCAGGTCGAAGACGAGCATCGGGTCCTCGGCCGCGGCGTCCCCGAGCTCCTCGGTCGGCACCGGCGCGCCGAACTCGATCAGCCACTTGCTGGGCAACGGGATCATGCCCAGCGGCCCGAGCAGCGGCCAGGTGGGGGTCACCGGCGCGTAGGGCACGCCCAGCAGCCTGGCCACGGTGGGCATGTCGCCGATGATCGGGTAGATCTCCTCCGCGCCGACGATCGCGCAGGGCACGATCGGCGTCCCGGTCCGCAGCGCGGCGCTGACGAAGCCGCCGCGGCCGAACCGCTGCAGCTTGTAGCGCTCGCTGAACGGCTTGCCGATCCCCTTGAACCCCTCGGGCCAGACGCCGACGACCTCACCCCCGGCCAGCAGCCGCTCGGCGTCGGCGTTGCTGGCCAGCGTGGCGCCCGCCTTGCGGGCCACCTCGCCCAGCCCCGGGGTGGAGAAGACGAAGTCGGCGCCCAGCATCCTCAGGTTGCGGTGCGCCGGGTGCTCGTCGTGGATGGCCAGCTGGGTCATCACCGCGTCCAGCGCGATGGCACCGGAGTGGTTGGCCACCACCAGGGCGCCGCCCTGCGCCGGGATGTTCTCCACCCCGCGCACCTCGACCCTGAACCAGCGCCGGTACAACGGCCGGAACAGGGCGTACACCACGTGCTCGGTGAACTCGGGGTCGAACCCGAACGGGTCGACGGCGAACTGGCCGGTCAGCCGCCGGCCGAGGAAGGCCAGCACCTCCCCGACCCGCTGCTCGATCGCCGTACGCTGCGGCGGCGAGGGCGGGGTGGAGTCGGAGAAGACGCCCTCCAGAGCCTCCACCAGCTGCTCGCCCGCCTCGTTCGCGGCCACCGCAGCCTCGGCGGCCTCCACCGCCGGCCGGCCGGCGGGTTCGACGGTCGGCGTGCCGGCGGGGTCGGCCTGCGGCCGCGCAACGGAGCCGGACCGGCGGGCGCGGCCCCGGGCCAGGGCCAGGGAGACCGGCGTCGCCGGCGGGGAGTCGGCCGGCCTGGTGCTGGCCGCGGCCGCCCCCCTGGTGGCCGTCTTGCCGGCCGTCGTCTTGCCGGCCGTCGTCTTGCCGGCCGCCGTCTTGCCGGCCGCCGTCTTGCCGGCCGCCTGCCGGCCGTCGTCTTGCCGGCCGTCGTCTTGCCGGCCGCCGTCTTGGCCGCCGTCTTGGCCGCCGTCGTCTTGGCCGCCGTCGTCTTGGCCGCCGTCGTCCTGCCCGCCGTCGTCCTGCCCGCCGTCGTCCTGCCCGCCGCCGTCTTGGCCGCCGTGGTCTTCCTGGCGGTGGTCTTCCCCGTGGAGGTCTTCCGCGGGGCCGTCCTGCCCGCCGACCGCTTCCGGGTGCCGCTGCGGGCCCGCGTCGTGCCGCCCGGCTGTTCCGGGTCGGCCGGTTGTGGCGACCGACCTGGCTCGGGTCGGTCCCCGACCAGCTCCGGGCGCTGCGCCGCGGACGCCTCGTCCAGCAGCGGGGTGGTCCGCCGGCGCCGGCGTTGCCGCTCGGCCGACGCCCGGGCCGCACCCGCGGCCACGGTGTCCCCGGCCCGGCGCCGGGCCCGGCCACCCTCCAACGACACCACGGTGGCGTCCGGATCGGGCGTCATGACGCCAACCGGGCGATCCGCCCCAGCGTGGAGGCCAGATAGGTCTCCGCGCGCTCCACCCGGGCGGCATCCAGCAGCCCGTGCAGCCGGCGTCCGCGGACGAAGTCGGCGAAGGCGTCTCGGGTGGTCCAGCGCGGCTCGAAACCCAGCACGGTACGCATCCGGGTGGTGTCCAGACCCCGGCCGTAGGTGATCAGCCGCAGCTGGTCTCCGGTGAAGTCGACCAGCCCGGCCTGGCGGACCAGCTGGGCGATGGTCGACGACATCGGCGCCGGGACCGGCAGGGTCGGCCGGCCGGCCAGGTGCGCGGCCTGGCTGAGCAGCAGCACGCCGTCGCCGCAGACGTTGACGATGCCCGCCGCCGGGCCCACGGTCGCCACCCGGAGCGCCTCCACGGCGTCGTCCTCGTGCACGAACTGCAACCGCGCGTCGAAACCCAGGACGCTGGGCACCACAGGCAGCCGGAAGTAGTCGGTCAGCGCGGTGCGGATGCCGGGACCGACGATGTTGGCGAACCGGAGCATCGTGACCCCGACGTCGGGCCGGCGCCGGGAGAAGCCGCGGACGTAGCCCTCGACCTCCACCGAGTCCTTGGCCCAGCCGGTGCGGGGCAGCACCTTCGCGCCGGTGTCCTCGGTGAACATCGCCGGGTCCCGCGGGCTGGCCCCGTAGACCCCGGAGGTGGACTTGACCACCAGCCGGCGCACCCCCGGGGCCCGCTGGCAGGCCGCCAGCAGCTGCATCGTGCCGATCACGTTGATCTCCTTCATGGAGACCCGGCCGCCCGCCCCGGTGGGGGTGGCGATCACGTTGGTGTGCACCACGGTGTCGACGCCCGCCCGGTCGATCACCTTGGCGATCACCGGGTTGCGGATGTCGGCCCGGACGAACTCGGTGCGCCCGATGTCGTGCGGCGGAGGCACCACGTCGACCCCGATCACCCGCTCCACGGCGGGGTCGTCAGCGAGCAGGCGCGCGAACCGGCCGCCCATGTAGCGGGACACGCCCGCCACCAGAACGACCTGACCCACGCGGCCCCCTCGCTCGGCTCGACCTACCCGGTTCGACCTGCCCGCGCCACCTGCCCCGGGCCGCGGCCTACTTCTTGTTGCGGCGCTGGTGACGGGTCTTGCGCAGCAGCTTGCGGTGCTTCTTCTTGGCCATCCGCTTGCGCCGCTTCTTGATGACGGAACCCATGAGTCCTCGCTGTTCTGGCGCGCGTCAGCGCGCTGTCGTCTTCGGGTGGAGCTCGACCGGGCAACCGCCCGGCTCCTGGCACCCCAGGGTACCTGCTCGCCCGCAGCGCGGCGTCGGCCGAAGCGGGCTCAGTCGAACCAGGGGTCCAGGCCGTGCAGCGGGAAGACGGCCCGCCGGGTGGCCATCACCGCTCGGTCGCCGGGGTCGTCTGGGTCGTGGCCGGTGGCCCAGTCCCGGTACTGCGGGTGGGCCCCGTCGGTCATCCGGGCCGGGCCGACCCTGGCGTAGCGGGACTTGACGTAGGCCAGCCAGTCCGCCGGAACGGCGGTACCGGGGTCGACCGGGTGGTGGGCGGCGATCCCGACCAGGTGCGCCCAGGCCCGCGGCACGACGTCGACGACCTCGTAGCCACCTCCGCCCAGCGCCGCCCAGCGACCCTCGCAGACCTCGTGGGCCAGCTCGTGCAGGGCCTGGTAGGAGGCCCGTTGGGCGTCCAGGGACAGTGCCATGTAGGCGAGCGGGTCGCTGGCGTGGGAGTCACAGCCGTGCTGGCTGATGAGCATCTGGGGCCTGAAGGCGCGCAGCAGCGCAGGAACGACGGCATGGAAGGCGCGCAGCCAGGTCGCGTCGGAGGTGCCGGCCGGCAGCGCCACGTTCACCGCGTCGCCCTGCGCCCGGGCGCCGCCGAGGTCGGAGGCGAACCCGGTGCCGGGGAAGAGCACCCGACCGGTCTCGTGCAGGGAGATGGTCAGCACCCGGGGGTCGTCCCAGAACGCCCGCTCCACCCCGTCACCGTGGTGCACGTCGACGTCCACGTACGCCACCCGCTCCGCACCGGCCTCCAGCACGGCGCGGATGGCCGCGGCCACGTCGTTGTAGACGCAGAACCCGCTGGCGCGGTCCGGCATCGCGTGGTGCATCCCGCCGGTGAAGTTCACCCCGTGCCGCGCCTGCCCCTGCCAGACCGCCAGGGCGACGTCCCGGCTGGCGGCCACGATCCTGGCCCCGGCCTCGTGCATGCCCGCGAAGGCCGGCACGTCGTCGGTGTTCAGGCCCATCGAGGTCTCGGCCGACGCCGGGTCCGCCGACGCGCGCTGGACAGCCTCGATGTAGGCCGGGGTGTGCACCTGGGCCAGCACCTGCGGCTCGGCCGGCTCGGCCGAGACCACCCGGACGCCGGGCACCGCGAGCAGCCCGAGGTCACGGCACAGCCGCCAGGCCAGGTCCAGCCGGACCGGCGACATCGGGTGGGAGGGCCCGAAGTCGTAGTTCAGGAAGGACTCGTCCCAGACCAGCCGCAGCGCCTCCACGCCGCCACCGTACCCATCCGCACCCGCTGACCACCCACCACGCGCGGTCCGGGCGGCCGCCGCGCCACAGGTCAGGACGCGGACAGCTGGCGGGCGCGGTCCCGGCAGGCCTGCATGGCCGCCACGAACGCGGCCCGCACCCCCCGCTCGTCGAAGGTGCGCAGCGCCTCGATGGTCGTCCCGGCCGGGCTGGACACCCGCTCGCGCAGCAGCACCGGGTGCTCACCGGTCTCGGCCAGCATCCGGGAGCCACCGAGCAGGGTGGCCACCGTCAGCTCGGTGGCCACCGACCGGGTCAGTCCGAGCAGCACACCGGCCTCGATCATGGCGTCGGCGACGTAGAACAGGTAGGCGGGCCCGGAGCCACTGACCGCGGTGACGGCGTCCTGCTGGTCCTCCGGCACCCGCAGCACCAGGCCGGCCGGCCGGAGCAGGGCCTCGGCCCGCTCGACCTGCTCGGCAGTGACACAGGACCCGGCCGAGACGGCGCAGACGCCCGCCCCGACCAGCGCCGGGGTGTTCGGCATCACCCGGACCACGGCGGTGCCGGCGGGGAGGTGCTGCTCGCAGAAGGCGGTGGTCAGCCCGGCGGCGACGCTGACCACGACGGCGCCCTCAGCCAGCGCCGGGCCGATCTCATCGAGCAGGCCGGCGACGTCCTTGGGTTTGACGCAGACCACGACGACGTCGGCCTGGCCGGCGGCCTGAGGGTTCTCCAGCACTCGGACGCCGTAGCGCTCGGTCAGCTCGGCGCCGCGCTCGGAGCGGCGGACGCTGACCACGACGTCCACCTCGGCGTCCTCCCGGCGCAAGCCGGCCAGCAGGGCCTCGGCCATCGCGCCGGCACCCAGGAAGGCGACAGTGCCGCCGCGGGGGGCGGATGAGGGGTCGGTCATGGTCGTTCCTCCGGGGGGACGGGTCGGGCGGGGGTCAGGAGCGTCGGTCCAGGGCCTGCGAGCCGTACCAGGAGCTGCCGCCGGCGACCCTGCCGGCCCCGGCCGCCGGACCCGCCCCGGGTACCTCCGCGGCTGCCGTCGGCGCCGGCGCGGCGGCGGCCAGGTGCAGCCGGGCGAAGGCCAGCGACTCGGCCAGGTCGGACTCCCGGTCGGCCCGAGTGCGTGCCTTGCGCGTATTGACCTCCAGCACCACCGTGCCCTCGAAGCCGTTCTCGGCCAGCAGGCCGAGCAGCTCGGCGCAGGGCTGGCTGCCCCGGCCCGGCACCAGGTGCTCGTCCTTGGCCGAGCCGGAGCCGTCGGCCAGATGGAGGTGGCGCAGCCGGCCGCCGAGGGCGCGCACCGTGGCCATCGCGTCGCTGCCGGCGGTCGAGGCGTGGGACAGGTCCAAGGTCACGTCCGCATAGTCCCAGGGCACCGGGTCCCACCCCGGCAGGTAGGCCATCATCTCCCGGCCACCGGCCCGCCAGGGGTACATGTTCTCCACCGCCACGGCCACCTGGTGCCGCTCGGCCATCCGGGCCACACCGAGCACGAAGCCTGCGGCGTACTCGCGCTGCCAGCGGAACGGGGGGTGCAGCACGACCGTGCCGGCACCGAGGTCGGCCGCCATGCGGCAGGCACGGTCCAGCTTGGCCCAGGGCTCGCGGCCCCAGACGGTCTGGGTGACCAGCAGGCAGGGCGCGTGCACGGCGAGCACCGGCTGGTCGTAGTGCTCGGCCAGCCCGGCGATCGCCCGGGTGTCCTGGCTGACCGGGTCGGTGTAGACCATGACCTCCACGCCGTCGTAGCCCAGAGCGGCGGCCATCGCGAAGGCGTCGGCACAGGAGTCGGGGTAGGCCGAGGCCGTGGACAGGCCGACCGGCGCGACCGGCACCTGGACCGCCGGACCCGCCCCGGCGCGGCCCGGGTCCCCTGTTCCCGACATGCGACCAGGCTACGCGCCGGGGCCGACCGGCCCCGATCGGACGGCTACCGGCTGCGGTCACCCATAACCAGGACGTCACCGCCCCGGCGCGGTCCGTCGCTCAGTCCGCCGAGGGCTCCAGGTCGGCGTAGCGGCGGGCCCGGCCCACCGCGTCCTGCAGCTCGGCCAGGGTGAACCGGGTGACGTAGGCGGGGGTGTCGCGCTGGGTCCGCCAGCCCTCGGCCAGCGGGCCGAGGTCGAGCACGTCGAACCCGATCTGGTCGACGAAGGTGGCCACCGTGGCCTTGGCCGCACCGTCGTCGCCGGCGATGGCCAGGGCCCGCCGGTCCGGGCTGCCGGCCGGGGCGGCGTGCCCGGCGATGTCCTCGAAGTAGATGTGGTTGAACGCCTTGACGACGTCGGCCTCGGGAAGGTGCGCGGCCAGCAGCTCGGCGGTGGTGGTCGTCTCGGCGTCCAGCTCGGCGAAGTGGCCATCCCGCTCGGGGTAGTAGTTGTTGGTGTCGACCACGGTCTTGCCGGCCAGCGGCGCGACCGGCACCTGGGCGTAGGCCTTCAGCGGGATGGTCACCACCACCCAGTCGCCACGCTCGGCGGCCTGCTCCGCGCTCGCCGCGCTGGCCTGCGGGCCGAGGTCGGCGATCAGGTCGCCCAGGGTCTGCGGACCGCGGGAGTTGCTCATCACCACCTGGTGCCCGACCGAGATCGCCGCCCGGGCCAGGGCCGTGCCGATGTTTCCGCTGCCGATGAATCCGATGGTGGCCATGACCGCCGCAACCCCGGTGACCGGCCCGGTGTTCCCCGCCCTACCCTGTCCGGGTGCCGGTTCCCGACGCGTCCTTCGAGGCCGCCCTGGACGTCGCCCGGGCCTGGGTGGAGTTCCCCGACCCGCAGACCGAGCCCGGCGCCGTCCCCGAGCAGGTCTTCCGGTGCGACCTGACCTGGCTGACCTCGTCCTGGACCTGCATCTTCGGGTCCGGCTGCGCGGGCATCTACGCCGGCCGGCCGGACGACGGCTGCTGCACCCTCGGCGCCCACTTCAGCGACGGCGACGACGAGAAGCGGGTCCGGAAGGCGATGAAGGGACTGACCGACCAGACCTGGCAGCACCGCCGGGCGGCCCGGGCGGGCGGCTGGACGGAGACCGACGAGGAGGGCAACCGCAAGACCAGGGTGGTCGAGGGGGCCTGCATCTTCCTCAACCGGCCGGGTTTCGAGGCCGGTGCCGGCTGCGCGCTGCACCAGCAGGCCTGGCGGCAGGAGCAGCAGCCGCTGGAGCTCAAGCCGGACGTCTGCTGGCAGCTGCCGATCCGGCGCACCTACCGGACCGTGGAGCGTCCGGACGGCACGAGCTACCTGGAGACCTCGGTCGCCGAGTACGACCGGCGCGGCTGGGGGCCGGGTGGGCATGACCTGGACTGGTACTGCACCGGCAACCCGGCCGCGCACGTGGCCGCCGAGCCGGTGTTCCGCACGCTGGCGGCCGAGCTGGTCGAGCTGATCGGGGAGCCGGCGTACGCGGAGCTCGCCCGGCACTGCGAGCACCACCTGTCCTCGCGGCGGGCCCGGGCGCTGACCATCCATCCGGCCGACCCCGGCCCGCGCCGCGGCCGGCGCTCCGGTGGCTGACGGCGTCATCCCCAGCCCGAACATCTGGAACCACCCGCAGGTCTACGAGCTGGAGAACCGCAGCGTCGACCCGGACGGGGTGATCGAGACGGCGATGGCCGCCATCCAGCCGTGGGAGGGGGCCACCGTGCTGGACGTGGGCTGCGGCGCCGGGTTCCACCTGCCCCGGTTCGCCGAGCAGGCGGCCCGGGTGATCGGCGTCGAGCCGCACCTGCCGCTGCTGGCCCTGGCCCGGCGGCGGACCGCCGGGCTGCCCACGGTGCAGGTCCGGGAGGGGACCGCGCAACGGCTACCCCTGCCCGAGGCCAGCGTGGACGTCGCGCACGCCCGCTGGGCCTACTTCTTCGGCCCGGGCTGTGAGCCCGGGCTGCGCGAGCTGGCCCGGGTGGTACGCCGCGGCGGGGTCGCGTTCGTGGTCGACAACGACGGTTCCCGCTCGACGTTCGGGCGCTGGTTCCGCACCGCCCTGCCCACGGTCGACCCGCTCACCGTGGAGCGCTTCTGGTCCACCCACGGCTTCACCCGGCTGCCGCTGGAGATCCGCTGGCAGATGGCCAGCCGCGAGGAGTTCGAGGCCTGCGTCCGGATCGAGTTCGACCACGAGCACGCGCAGCGCTTCCTGGCCGAGCACCCCGGCACCGCGGTGGACTACGCGGTGAACCTGTTCTGGCACCGGTACTGAGAGCGGGCGCGGGCCGGTGATCCACAGCACTCGCATTCGGCGTCGATAAGCGGCATCGTTGAGACATGGCAGGCAGCGCTTCGCAGACCACCTCGGACGGACGCCAGGATCGCGAACCGGGCAGCGTGCAGCGCGCCCAGCCACCGATCCGCTGGCCACGCGCCGACGCTCGCACGCTGGCCATCCTGGCCCTGTGGCTGCTCGGCCTGGCGGTGGCCCTGGGCCTGCCCGCCTGGGTCGCTCCGCCCGGGGCCACCAACGTGTCCACCACCGCGATCTGGTCCGCCCTCGGGATCACCTTCGGCGGCGCGCTGATCATGCTGGTCGCCTCGTTGGCGCTGGCCCGTCGGTACCGCCAGAACGTCTACCTGCTGCTCGGTATGCTGCCCGCGCTGTCGTCGGTGTTCGGCGGGATCATCCTCGCCGTCACCATGTCGACCGGGATGACCGGCTCGATTGTCCGAGGCGGCTACTAGCGTCTGCCGGGTGCCCCTCCACGACGCCGCCGGCAACCCCCGCCCCGCCCGTACCGCTCGCTCCGGTCGTGCTGAACGACCTCTTTTCCGGTGCGCCGAGTGCGGCTGGAGCACCCCACGCTGGGTGGGCCGGTGCGGGGAGTGCCAGGCCTGGGGCACGGTCGAGGAGGCGGGTGGCCGACCCACCGGGGTGACCGCCGTGCGTTCGGTTCGCGAGCCCGCCCGCCCGATCGGTGAGGTGGATGCGGTGCCCGCGGCGGCCTGGCCCACGGGGGTGGGCGAGCTCGACCGGGTGCTCGGCGGCGGCGTGGTCAGCGGCGCCGTCGTGCTTCTCGCGGGCGAGCCCGGGACCGGCAAGTCCACCCTCGCGCTGGACGTCGCCGCCCGGGCCGCGACCTCGGGCCGCACGGTGCTGTACGTGACCGGCGAGGAGTCGGCGGCCCAGGTCAGGCTGCGGGCCGAGCGGATCGGCGCGCTTCGTCCCCGGCTCTTCCTGGCCGCCGAGACCGACCTCGGCCTGCTGCTGGGGCACGTCGAGGCCGTCACCCCCGACCTGCTCGTGGTCGACTCGGTGCAGACGATCGCCAGCGAGGCGGTGGACGGCTCGCCCGGCAACCTGAGCCAGGTCCGGGAGGTCACAGCCAGCCTGATCCGGGCGGCGAAGTCGCGCAGCATGGCCACCGTGGTGGTCGGCCACGTCACCAAGGACGGCACGATCGCCGGTCCCCGGCTGCTGGAGCACCTGGTCGACGTCGTCTGCCAGTTCGAGGGCGAGCGGCACGCCCGGCTGCGGTTGCTCCGAGCGGTGAAGAACCGTTACGGCCCGACCGACGAGGTGGGCTGCTTCGAGCTCAGCGACACCGGGATCGTCTCCCTCGCCGACCCCAGCGGACTGTTCATGACCCGGCACGAGCACCCGGTGCCGGGCACCGCGCTGACCGTCACCCTGGAAGGGCGCCGCCCGCTGGTCGCCGAGGTGCAGGCGCTGACCGGGCCCAGCCACCTCAGCCACCCGCGGCGCACCACCTCCGGGCTGGACTCCGCCCGGGTGGCGATGGTGCTGGCCGTGCTGGAACGGCGGGCCCGGCTGCCGCTGTCCGACAAGGACGTCTACGCCTCCACGGTCGGCGGCGTCCGGATCGGGGAGCCGGCGGCCGACCTGGCGGTGGCGGTGTCCGTGGCCAGCAGCGCCTCCACCCTCCCGGTGCCGACCGGCACGGTCTGCTTCGGCGAGGTGGGACTGGCCGGTGAGGTGCGGCGGGTGAGCGGCATCACCCGCCGGCTGGCCGAGGCGCACCGGCTCGGCTTCACCACGGCGTTCGTGCCGGCCGGCTCGGACGACACCTGGCCGAAGGGGATGGCGGTCACCGAGGTCCGCTCGGTCGCCGAGGCCGTCGCGCTGGCCCTGCGCGCCGTCCCCTCCCCCTGACCGCAGCAGGGGTCAGGGGGTGATCGTGAAGTCCGCGGTGCCCAGGTCGGTCGCGCACTGCACGAAGAACCGGGTGGTCGGCGCCGACGCGGCGGCGGCGTCGGCCGCGGTGATCGTGTAGCTGCCGGTGATCACCCGGCCGGTCAGCGTGGAGCCCACGATGCGCACCGTCCGGCCGAAGCGGTCCATCGGCGCCGGGTTGAAGCTGACCGCATGGTTCTGCCCGTCGGGGTCCAGGCAGTTGGTCGCCCGTACGGTGACCCTGGTGCCGACCGGGCCATGTGCGGGCCGGATGCTGACGGCCAGGTCGCCGGAACCGCGGGCCACCTCCTTGCGCATCACGCTGGTCGCCGGTGCGGCCGCAGCGGCCCCGGCCGTGCTGGTCGGGCTGCTCGGGCCGGCGGGGCCGCTGGCGGCCTGCCGGGAGGCGGACGAACCGGCCTGGCCGCAGCCGGCCAGCGGCAGCGCAGCCAGGGCGAGGGCAGCGGTCATCAGGCGGTAGCGGCGGTTCATGAGCAGGCTCCATCGTAGGGGGCGCGGTTTCCGTACACCGGGGCGTCGAAGCAGTCGCTGTCGATGACCAGGCTGACCCCGCCCCAGGTCTCGACGTGCGGGCCCTTCCACTGCTTGTCCCGCTGGTTGTAGATCCACTGCCGGGGAGCGACGCAGCTCAGCTGCGACGGGGAGGAGATGCCGTCCCAGTCCGCTCCCCAGATGAAGTCCGGCGGCGTGCCGTCCGAGGCCAGGTCGGCGAGGTAGGAGCTGCAGGCCGACCCGTACACCCCGGCGTGCTGGGCGCTCGCCTTGCCCGGGCTGCTGTTCTTCAGCATGTCCGCCCAGCCCTTCATGAACGCGCGGGACGCCGCCCGGCAGGTGCTGCCGCCGTAGTAGCCCTCGAGGTCGTAGACGATCGGTGCGCTGCGCTGGGTCACCCCGATCCGGCCCAGTGCGCGGTAGGCGTTCAGCCCCTCCTGACGGCCCTGGTAGTAGGCGGTCGAGGCGGCTGAGCTCATGTAGGTGCTGTAACGGGTGGTCGCACACCCGGTCGGCGCCTGCGCCCCGACCCAGGTGAAGGACAGGTTCCATCCCTGCGCCACCACCTGGGAGGTCCACCAGGAGTAGGCGGGCACGCAGCCGCCGGCGAAGTTGGCACCGCCGAGGTAGGTGGCGTAGACGGAGTACGGGGAGCGAGCGGCCCAGACGCTCATCTGACCCGCGGTCGGGACGCTGCAGGTGTCGAAACCCCGGGCGCGCCCGATGTGGCTGGAGGCGGCCTCGGCGGCTGACGCTCCGACCGCGGTCGAGGCCGCCAGAACAGTGACCGCCGCGCAGAGCACTGCCACGATCCGATGCTTGATCACACGAACACCTTTCGTCGCCGCGCCCAGGTCACGCCGTGGGCCCCGGTCGGTCGCTTCCGGCCGCGCCGCACTTGCGCGCAAACCGGTGCATAGGGTGGTGTTGTCACCTGCGCGGAACCTACGGTGCCCGATGTCGGAGTGTCAAGCGTCGATAACGCAAAGTAGTCGCCGCTCTCAGGAAGCGCGCTCACCCTCAGTGGCGCTCCGCCGGCCCGAACCGTCTCGATACACTTCCGCCATCGCTACTGCCCCGCTCGACCCCGACCCGCATGCTGCGGGAGAGCCCCGCCGTCCAGGAGTCCGCCGTGGCCGTTGAACGCTCCGCGTCCGAGCTGCTGCGAACCACCCTGGCCGCGGTGGCGCCGGGTACCGCGCTGCGCGACGGGCTCGAGCGCATCCTGCGCGGGCGCACCGGCGCCCTCATCGTGCTCGGTCACGACGGGACGGTCGAGCAGATCTGCACCGGAGGCTTCCAGCTCGACGTCGAGTTCTCCGCCACGCGGTTGCGCGAGCTGGCCAAGATGGACGGCGCCATCGTCACCGACGCCGAGCCGTCCCGGATCCTGCGGGCCGCCGTGCAGCTGGTCCCGGACGCCGCCATCGAGACCAGCGAGTCCGGCACCCGGCACCGCACCGCCGAACGGGTGGCCAAGCAGACCGGTTTCCCGGTCATCTCGGTCAGCCAGTCGATGCGGATCGTGGCGCTGTACGTGGACGGGCTGCGGTACGTGCTGGAGGCGACCGACGCGATCCTGGCCAAGGCCAACCAGGCGCTGCAGACCCTGGAGCGCTACAAGTCCCGGCTGGACGAGGTCACCGGCACGCTGTCCGCGCTGGAGATCGAGGATCTGGTCACCGTGCGCGACGTGTCCGTGGTTGTGCAGCGCCTGGAGATGGTGCGCCGGATCTCCGAGGAGATCGCCCACTACGTGATCGAGCTGGGCACCGACGGACGCCTGATGGCCCTGCAGCTGGACGAGCTGATCTCCGGCGTCGGCAACGACCGGGAGCTGGTGATCCGGGACTATCTCGAGCACGCCCGCCGGGAGCGGACGATGCTCGACGTGCTGGCCGACCTGGCCGAGATCAGCTCGGCCGAGCTGGTCGACCTGTCCGCGGTGGCGCGGGTGCTGGGGTTCACCGGCACCTCCGAGTCGCTGGACGGCGCCGTCAGCCCGAAGGGCTACCGGCTGCTGACCAAGGTGCCGCGACTGCCGGGCGCCATCATCGAACGCCTGGTGGAGCACTTCGGCGACCTTCAGAAGCTGCTGGCCGCCAACCTGGACGACCTGATGACCGTGGAGGGGGTCGGGGAGCAGCGCGCCCGCGCCGTCCGCGAGGGGCTGTCCCGGCTGGCCGAGTCCAGCATCCTGGAACGCTACGTGTGAGCTCCTCCCCCACCGAGCCGGTTCGCGACCAGGCCATCCGCGATCGGGTGCTGGCCTGGTACGACGTCCACCGCCGGGACCTGCCCTGGCGCGCCCCCGACGTCTCGCCGTGGGGCGTGCTGGTCAGCGAGGTGATGCTGCAGCAGACCCCGGTGGCGCGCGTGCTGCCGAGCTGGCTGACCTGGGTGCAGCGCTGGCCGCAGCCCCAGGACCTGGCCGCCGACTCCCCCGGTGAGGCGGTCCGGCTGTGGGGACGGCTGGGCTACCCCCGCCGGGCCCTGCGCCTGCACGCCTGCGCGCAGGCCCTCGTCCGCCACCACGACGGCGCGGTGCCGGCCGACCTGCTGGCGCTGCGCGCGCTGCCCGGCATCGGGGAGTACACCGCCGCGGCGGTGGCCTCCTTCGCCTTCGGGCAGCGGCACCCGGTGCTGGACACCAACGTGCGGCGGGTGCTGGCCAGGTCGCTCACCGGGGTCGCGCTGCCGCCGGTCGCCACCACGGCCGCCGAACGAGCGCTGGCCACCCGGCTGCTGCCGGACACCGGCGCGCTCGCCGCGCGGTGGGGCGTGGCGGCGATGGAGCTGGGCGCGCTGGTCTGCACCGCCCGGGCCCCCCGCTGCGCCGACTGCCCGGTGCGCGACCTGTGCGACTGGCGATCGGCCGGCAACCCCGCCCACCCCGGCCCGGCCCGGCGTGCTCAGCCCTGGGAGGGCACCGACCGTCAGGTGCGCGGCCTGCTGATGGCGGCGCTGCGGGCGGCCTCCGGCCCGCTGGAGCCGGCCGATCTGGCTGCCGCCGTCCCGGCCGGCCGGCTGCGCGACCCCGGCCAGCGCGAGCGCGCGCTGGACTCCCTGGTGGTCGACGGCCTGGTCGACCTGGTCGGCTCCGGGTACTCCCTCCCGGGCTGAGCGCCGCCGGTCTCAGGCGGGCAGCACCGCGCCCCACACGTCCGGCCCGAACAGCTCGTAGCTGATCCGCTCCGGCGCCACCCCCGCGGCGACCAGCTCGGACCGGGCATGCCGGACGAATCCGGCGGGCCCGCACAGCACCGCCGAGGTACCGGGCCATGCGTGCCAGCCGGTCAGGTCCAGCTCACCGGCCCGGGCGAGCTCGTCGCCGTCCGCGCCCTCGGCGTAGAACAGCCGCAGCTGCGCGCCAGGGCACTTGGCGACGGCGTCACGCTGCGCCTGGGCCAGCGCGTGCGCCTGCGGGCTGCGATCGGCGTGCGCGACCAGCAGCGGCTGCTCCGGCCGGGTGTCCGCGAGCTGCTCGAGCATGGCCACCAGCGGAGTGATGCCCGCACCGGCGGACAGCAGCGCCATCGGACCCTCGCCCTCGGGCAGCAGCACGTCGCCCACGACCGGGCCGAGCTGGAGCGTCGCCCCCGGCACCGCGTGCGCCCTCAGCCAGCCCGAGACCACACCCTCAGGCGCGCCCTCGCCGGCGGGCACGTGGCGCACGGTCAGCTGCAGCAGGTCCTGGCGCGCCGAGGACAGCGAGTACTGGCGAGCCTGCCGGCCGCCGTCGGGAAGGTCCACGGCCACCGAGACGTACTGACCGGCGGCGAAGGCCGGCACCGGCCCGGCGTCCGCCGGGCGGAGCAGCAGGCTGAAGGTGGCCACGTCGGCGTCCGGGGTCTCCTCCCAGCGCTGCACCACCTGCCACGGCCGCCAGGGCTGGTCCGGGTCCACCCCGAGCCGCCCGTACAGCCGCGCCTCGGCCGCGGTCAGCTCCAGCGCGAACAGCCAGTAGACCTCCTGCCAGGCCGCCACCACCTCGGGGGTGACGGCCTCGCCCAGCACCTGCCCCACAGCCTCGATCAGGTACCGGCCCACGATGACGTACTGGTCCGGTCGGATACCGAGGGCCACGTGCTTGTGCACCACCCGCTCCAGCATCGGGGTGAGGTCGCTGGCCTCGGGGTCGAGCAGGTGCAGCGCGTAGCCGACGACCGAGGCGGCCAGCGCGGCCGGCTGGTCTCCGGAGGCCTGGTGGGAGGTGTTGAACACCCGCAACAGCTCCGGGTGGGCGGCGAACATCCGTGGATAGAAGCAACGGGTGATGGCCA
The DNA here is from genome assembly GCA_963821825.1 of uncultured Actinomycetota bacterium. Lineage (GTDB taxonomy): Bacteria > Actinomycetota > Actinomycetes > Actinomycetales > Kineosporiaceae > CAWGFD01. Next base: position 1,327,612 of record CAWGFD010000002.1, on the reverse strand, counting down.
GCGCGTTCTCGGCGACGACGGGAGCGGTGGCACTGACGACGGCAGCAGAGGTCCTGCTCAGCACGGGAGTTTCCTTCGGTCCGGGGTTCGGGGTCCCGTGGAACCTATAGCGGCGTTTTCCGGACAATTGGTACCAAAGTCCCTTGAGCCGCTCCACTGAGGACCGGTCGCGCACCGGGGGCCGGGAACCAGCTCGCCCCCTATCGCCGAGGCCGCTCGTTCCCCGATCGGCCCCTCGCCGCAGACGCCGAAGGCCGGTGGCCCCAGACGGGACCACCGGCCTTCGCGCTCAGCCGTTGCGCCAGCGGCGCGTGCTCACTCGTCGGCGGCGGCAGCCTCCACCGGCGGGCTGTCCGGCAGGGTCGACTTGACCTCACCGGTGAAGGTGAACTTCCGCTCGTCGCCCTCACCCTCGACGCCGACCAGCACGATCTGCCCGGCCTTCAGCTCGCCGAAAAGGATCTTCTCCGACAGCGCGTCCTCGACCTCACGCTGGATCGTCCGACGCAGCGGCCGTGCCCCGAGCACGGGGTCGTAGCCGCGGTCGGCCAGCAGCTGCTTGGCCGCGGGCGTGAGCTCCAGGCCCATGTCCCGGTCCTTCATCCGCTCGTCCAGCCGCGCGACCATCAGGTCGACGATCTGCACGATCTCGGGCTGGGACAGCTGCGGGAAGACGATCACGTCGTCGACGCGGTTCAGGAACTCCGGCCTGAAGTGGATCTTCAGCTCGTCGTTGACCTTCCCCTTCATCCGCTCGTAGGCCGTCTTGGTGTCGTTGCCGGCCTGGAACCCGACCTGGGCCCGGGCGATGTCCCGGGTGCCGAGGTTGGTCGTCATCAGGATGACGGTGTTCTTGAAGTCGACCACCCGCCCCTGGCTGTCGGTCAGCCGACCGTCCTCCAGGATCTGCAGCAGCGAGTTGAAGATGTCCGGGTGGGCCTTCTCGACCTCGTCGAACAGGACCACCGAGAACGGACGCCGGCGGACCTTCTCGGTCAGCTGCCCGCCCTCCTCGTACCCGACGTAGCCGGGCGGGGAGCCGAACAGCCGGGAGACGGTGTGCTTCTCGCTGTACTCGCTCATGTCGAGCTGGATCAGCGAGTCCTCGTCACCGAACAGGAACTCGGCCAAGGCCTTGGCCAGCTCGGTCTTCCCGACCCCGGTCGGGCCGGCGAAGATGAACGAGCCGCCCGGGCGCTTGGGGTCCTTCAGGCCGGCGCGGGTGCGGCGGATGGCCTGGGAGAGCGCGTGGATCGCGTCCTCCTGGCCGATGATCCGCTTGTGCAGCTCGTCCTCCATGTGCAGCAGCCGTGAGGACTCCTCCTCGGTCAGCTTGAACACCGGGATGCCGGTCGCGATCGCCAGGACCTCGGCGATCAGCTCCTCGTCGACCTCGGCGACCACGTCCATGTCGCCGGCCTTCCACTGCTTCTCCCGCTCGCCCTTGGCGGCCAGCAGCTTCTTCTCCGAGTCGCGCAGCGAGGCCGCCTTCTCGAAGTCCTGCGCGTCGATCGCGGACTCCTTCTCCCGGCGGGTCTGGGCGATCTTCTCGTCGAACTCGCGCAGGTCCGGCGGAGCGGTCATCCGGCGGATCCGCAACCGCGCACCGGCCTCGTCGATCAGGTCGATCGCCTTGTCCGGCAGGTAGCGGTCGTTGATGTACCGGTCGGCCAGGGTGGCCGCCGAGACCAGCGCCGCGTCGGTGATCGAGACCCGGTGGTGGGCCTCGTAGCGGTCCCGCAGCCCCTTGAGGATCTCGATGGTGTGCGCCAGGGTCGGCTCCTGGACCTGGATCGGCTGGAAGCGCCGCTCCAGGGCCGGGTCCTTCTCGACGTGCTTGCGGTACTCGTCCAGGGTGGTCGCGCCGATCGTCTGCAGCTCCCCGCGGGCCAGCATCGGCTTCAGGATGCTCGCCGCGTCGATGGCGCCCTCGGCCGCCCCCGCCCCGACCAGCGTGTGCAGCTCGTCGATGAACAGGATGATGTCGCCGCGGGTGCGGATCTCCTTGAGCACCTTCTTCAGGCGCTCCTCGAAGTCACCGCGGTAGCGCGAGCCGGCGACCAGCGCCCCGAGGTCGAGGGTGTACAGCTGCTTGTCCTTCAGCGTCTCGGGCACCTCGCCCTTGACGATCGCCTGGGACAGGCCCTCCACCACGGCGGTCTTGCCGACCCCGGGCTCGCCGATCAGCACCGGGTTGTTCTTGGTGCGGCGGGACAGCACCTGCATGACCCGCTCGATCTCCTTCTCGCGCCCGATCACCGGGTCGAGCTTGCCCTCACGGGCGGCCTGGGTGTAGTTCCGGCCGAACTGGTCCAGCACGAGCGACCCCGCCGGGGTGCCCTCGGCCGGCCCGCCGGCGGTCGCCGGCTCCTTGCCCTGGTAGCCCGACAGCAGCTGGATGACCTGCTGGCGGACCCGGTTCAGGTCGGCGCCGAGCTTGACCAGGACCTGGGCGGCGACACCTTCGCCCTCCCGGATCAGGCCGAGCAGGATGTGCTCGGTGCCGATGTAGTTGTGGCCGAGCTGCAGCGCCTCGCGCAAGGACAGCTCGAGCACCTTCTTGGCGCGCGGGGTGAAGGGGATGTGCCCGGACGGGGCCTGCTGGCCCTGGCCGATGATCTCCTGCACCTGCTCGCGGACGGCGTCCAGGGAGATCCCCAGAGACTCCAGCGCCTTCGCCGCGACGCCCTCACCCTCGTGGATCAGCCCCAGAAGTATGTGCTCCGTGCCGATGTAGTTGTGGTTGAGCATCCGGGCCTCTTCCTGGGCCAGGACGACGACACGGCGGGCGCGGTCGGTGAACCTCTCGAACATCTGCGCTCCTCCTGGGTCGGGGCCAGGGACGCCTCGGTCCTCCGGCTGACCTTTCGATGCTATCTCCGCTGACCGACAGGCTGCCCTCCCCAGGACGGGGCGAGACCTGATCGGTACTTGCTCTTCGGCCAACTTCCGACCCACCTTGCGTGTTCCGGTGCGCCGGCCTGCGGCCCGGGTGTTCGCTGTCAGCGCAGCGCGCCCTGCCGCGCCGGGCCATGATCGGCGTCCGCGGTCGGCCCCGGACCGGCGGGACGGCGGGCCACAATGGGGGCCATGACCGGGGACCAGCGGCGCGAGCAGACCTGGGCGGCGTCCGCGACCCCCGGGATCAAGGACGTGGCGGCCCGGGCCGGCGTCTCGGTCGGCACCGTGTCCAACGTCCTGAACCGGCCGCAGCTGGTCGCCGCCTCGACCCGGGCCCGGGTGGAGGACGCGATCGCCGAGCTCGGTTTCGTCCGCAACGAGTCCGCCCGCCAGCTGCGGGCCGGGCGCAGCCGGACGATCGCCTACGTGCTGCTGGACGCCGGCAACCCCTTCTTCACCGACGTGGCCAAGGGCGTCGAGGAGGCGGCCCGGGCGGCCGGCGTGGCGGTCCTGCTGTGCAGCAGCGACCAGGACCCCCAGCGCGAGGACGACTACCTGGAGCTGCTGCTGGAGCAGCGGGTCCGCGGGGTGCTCATCACCCCGGCGCGGACCCGGGGCGGCCGGCTGGAGAGCCTCGCCGCGCGCGGGGTGCCGGTGGTCCTGGTCGACCGCGCCCAGCACGACGGCCACCGCGGTTGCAGCGTGTCCGTGGACGACGCGCACGGCGGCGAGCTGGCGGCCACCCACCTGCTCGAGACCGGGCACGCCCGGCTCGGGTTCGTCGGCGGGCCGGACAGCATCCAGCAGGTGCGTGAGCGGCAGCTCGGCGCGGCCCGGGCGATCGTGGAGTCCGGCGGCCGGCCCGGCGACCTCACCGTGCTGGCCACCACCGGGCTGACCATCGCCGAGGGCCGGCGGGCCGGTGCCCGGCTGCTCGGGCTGCCGGCGCGGCTGCGACCCACCGGGGTGTTCTGCGCCAACGACCTGCTCGCCCTGGGCATGCTGCAGGAGCTGGTCCAGCAGGGCGTGGACGTGCCCGGCGACGTCGCCATCGTCGGCTACGACGACATCGAGTTCGCCGCCGCCGCGACCGTGCCGCTGACCTCGGTGCGCCAGCCGCGCCAGCTGCTCGGCCGGACCGCGACCGAGCTGCTGCTGCAGGAGTCCGACCAGCCGGCCGGGCACGAGCACCAGCAGCTGGTGTTCAGCCCCGAGCTGGTGGTGCGCGCCTCGACCCGTCCCGTCCGGTCCCGGCCGCCCCGGCAGGCCGGTCAACCGGCGCCCGAGCACGACCTGGCCTGAGCACCGGCAGGCGCTCAGCCCCGCGCGGTGCGGCCGTGGAAGCCGCGGATGTGGCGCTCCACCAGCCGGCTCGCCCGCTCGGCGTCACCCTCGCTCACCGCGCGCAGCACCGCGGCGTGCTCCAGGCGCAGCCCGTGGCCGACCTGCTCCCAGTCGGTCAGCCGGCTCACCCCGTCCAGCACGTACCCCTCGATCGCCCCCCGCAGGCTGGCCATCACCACCGCCACGACGGCGTTGCCGCTGGCCCGGGCCAGCGCCTCGTGGAACCCGGCGTCCAGGGTGTGGAAGCGCTCCGGGCTCAGGTCCGGCTCGCGCATCTGCGCCAGCAGGTCGGCGGCCGGCGCCAGCGCGGGCGGCCTGGCCCCCGACCGGACCAGCTCGGCCGCCGACGCCACCGCCGCCCGCTCCAGCACCACCCGGGTGTCCACCAGGTCCTGCAGCGGGAGGCTGCCGGCGGCCAGGTGCATCCGCAGCGCGACACCGATCGCCGCACCCGGCTCGGAGACCAGCACGGCGCCGGAGCTGCGGCCCTGGCCGGCTGCGGTGCGCACCAGACCGAGCGCCTCCAGCACCCGCATCGCCTCCCGCACGCTGGACCGGCTGATGCCCAGCGACTCGGCCAGCACCCGCTCGGCCGGGAGCCGGTCGCCGGGCGAGACCCGGCCGGCCCTCAGGTCGGCCTCCAGGGTGGACAGCACCACCTCCCAGGCCCGGACCGGCGGCACGTCGCTCACCAGGCGCAGGCTAGGCGCAGACCGCCGGCCTAGGCTATGGTCCGACCATCCAGGCCTGGTCCGACCATGACACCGGGCGGGGCCGACGGACGGTCAGACCACGCCCCACCGGCAGCCGGGGCCTGGCGCGCTCACCGCCGACGGAGGCCATGTGAAGATCGCCCTGTTCGCCACCTGCCTGGCCGACGCGATGTTCCCGCAGGCCGCGCAGGCCACCGTTGTGCTGCTGGAGCGGCTCGGGCACCAGGTGGTGTTCCCGGCCGGCCAGACCTGTTGCGGGCAGATGCACATCAACACCGGCTACCAGCGCGAGGCCCTGCCCCTGGTCCGCCACCACGTCGAGGTGTTCGAGGACTGCGACGTCGTGGTCGCCCCCTCCGGCTCGTGCGTGGGGTCGGTCCGGCACCAGCACGCCGAGCTGGCCGAACGGTTCGGTGAGCCCGGGCTGGCGGCGCGCGCGGCGCGGGTCGCCGCTCGCACCTACGAGCTGTCCGAGCTGTTGGTGGACGTGCTGGGGGTGACCGACGTGGGCGCCCGGTACCCGCACCGGGTCACCTACCACCCGACCTGCCACTCGCTGCGGATGCTGCGGGTCGGCGACCGGCCCCTGCAGCTGCTGCGGGCGGTGCGCGGCCTGCAGCTGATGGCGCTGCCGGCGGCCGACGTCTGCTGTGGGTTCGGTGGCACGTTCGCGCTGAAGAACCCCGACACCTCCACGGCGATGCTGACCGACAAGCTGCGGGCGGTGGGCAGCACCGGCGCCGAGGTGGTCACCGCCGGAGACTCCTCCTGCCTGATGCACATCGGCGGCGGCCTGCGCCGCACCCGGGCCGGGGTGCGCACGGTGCACCTGGCCGAGATCCTGGCCGGCGAGGGATGGGAGGAGTCGCTGTGAGCACCTTCCTCGGCCTGCCGACCGGCGGCCCGCCCCGGGCCAGCGAGCGTGGCACCCTGCGCGGGCAGCAGACCTTCCCGGTCGCGGCCCGCAAGGCGCTGGCCGATCCCCAGCTGCGGGCGAACCTCGCCCACGCCACGGCGACGATCCGGGCGAAACGGGCCGCCGTGGTCGCCGAGCTGCCCGACTGGGAGGCCCTGCGCGACGCCGGTGCCGCGATCAAGGCCGAGGCGATGTCCCGGCTGCCGGAGCTGCTGGAGGAGCTGGAGGCCAACGTCGTCGCCCACGGCGGCCACGTGCACTGGGCCCGGGACGCCGACGAGGCCAACGCGATCGTCACCGACCTGGTCCGCGCGACCGGCTCCCGGACGGCGGTCAAGGTGAAGTCGATGGCCACCCAGGAGACCGGCCTGAACGAGGCTCTGGCGCAGGCCGGGATCACCGCGCTGGAGACCGACCTGGCCGAGCTGATCGTGCAGCTGGCCGACGACCTGCCCAGCCACATCCTGGTGCCGGCGATCCACCGCAACCGGGCCGAGATCCGGCGCATCTTCCTGGACCACATGCCCGGGGTCGATCCCGACCTGACCGACGAGCCCCGCGTGCTGGCGATGGCCGCCCGGGCCCACCTGCGGCAGACCTTCCTGGCCGCCGACGTCGCGATCAGCGGCGCCAACTTCGCGGTGGCGCAGACCGGCACGCTCGGGGTGGTGGAGTCGGAGGGCAACGGCCGGATGTGCCTGACCCTGCCCAGCACCCTGATCACCGTGATGGGCGTGGAGAAGGTGCTGCCCCGGTGGAGCGACCTGGAGGTGTTCCTGCAGCTGCTGCCCCGCAGCTCCACCGGGGAGCGGATGAATCCCTACACGTCGATGTGGACCGGGGTCACCCCCGGCGACGGGCCCCAGCAGGTGCACCTGGTGCTGCTGGACAACGGGCGCAGCGCCACGCTGGCCGAGGAGGCCGGGCGGTCGGCGCTGCACTGCATCCGCTGCTCGGCCTGCCTCAACGTCTGCCCGGTCTACGAGCGCACCGGCGGCCACGCCTACGGCTCGGTCTACCCGGGGCCGATCGGCGCCGTGCTGACCCCGCAGCTGGCCGGCATGCAGGGCAAGCTGCCCAGCGGCTCCCCCGACCCGGTGGACACCCTTCCGTTCGCCTCCTCGCTGTGCGGGGCGTGCTACGACGTCTGCCCGGTGAAGATCGACATTCCGCGGATCCTGGTGCACCTGCGGGCCCGGCACGTCGAGGGCGAGCGGCAGCGCCGCACGGTGCCCAGCGCGGAGCAGGCCACGATGAGCGCGGCCGCCTGGACGATGTCCTCGCCGCGGCGCTTCGCCGCGGCCGAGACCGGCCTGCGTCTCGGTCGGCTGCTCGCCCGGGACGGCGCGATCAGCTCCCTGCCACCGCCGCTGTCGGCCTGGACCCGCTCCCGGGACCTGCCCGAGCCCCCGGCGCAGACCTTCCGGCAGTGGTGGGCGGCCCGGTGAGCGCCCGCGATGAGGTGCTGGCCCGGCTCCGGGCGGCGGCCGTACCGCCGGCGGCGCCGCCGCCGCACGGCTACCGCACGCACGGCGACCTCGCCCCCGGTGACCCGGCGCTGCTGGACCTGCTCGTCGACCGGCTGGAGGACTACGGGGCGCAGGTGCTGCGCTGCCCGGCCGGGCAGCTGCCGGCCACGGTGGCCGGAGCGCTGACCGAGCACCGGGTGCACCGGCTGGTCCGCAGCCGCGGCGTACCGGCGGACTGGCTGTCGCAGTCCGCGGTGGAGCAGGTGGTCGACGACAGCTCCGCCCCGCTGGGCCTGGAGGTCCTGGACGGGGTCGACGCCGTGCTGACCGGGTGCGCGGTGGCCGTCGCCGACACCGGCACCATCGTCCTGGACGGCGCGCCGGAGCAGGGCCGACGGGCCCTGAGCCTGGTGCCGGACCTGCACCTGTGCCTGGTCCGGTCGGACCAGGTGGTCCAGACGGTGCCCGAGGCGCTGCCCCGGCTGGACCCGACCCGACCGCTGACCTGGGTCAGCGGTCCGTCGGCGACCAGCGACATCGAGCTGAGCCGGGTGGAGGGCGTGCACGGCCCGCGCACCCTGGTGGTGGTGCTGGTCACTCCCGAGCAGGAGGCGGAGCAACCGGGCCTGGCCCCTGACCCGGTCCTGCCCTAGCATCGCCTCATCGAGGGGAGTACTCCCGCTCAGCGTCGTCCCGGTCAGTACGAAGGTCCCACGGCCTTCCCGGGCGGCGGCCCGGCCCGCCGGGTGGAGGAGACCTCGGCCGCACGGCGATCGCCGTCGAGCCCGAGGAGCCCGTCATCGACACCATCGGTACCCCTGCGCTGTGGGGCGTCTCGCTCGCCCTCGTCCTGGGTCTGATCGCACTGGACTTCCTGCTCACCCGCCGCCCGCACGCGGTCGGGATGAGGGAGGCAGCCGGCTGGTCGGCCTTCTACATCGCCCTGCCCCTGCTGTTCGGCGGCTACCTGTGGTTCACCCACGGGCACACCACCGGGGTGGAGTTCCTGACCGGGTGGCTGGTCGAGAAGTCGTTGTCGGTGGACAACCTGTTCGTGTTCATGCTGCTGCTGGCCGCCTTCGCCGTCCCCGTCCAGCTTCAGCAGCGGGTGCTGCTGTTCGGGATCGTCGGCGCCCTGGTGCTGCGCGGGGTGTTCATCGCCATCGGGGCCGCCGCCCTGCAGGCCGCCGACATCGTCTTCCTGGTCTTCGGGGCGATCCTGGCCGTGACCGCGGTGAAGGTGTTCCGGGACGCGCGCCAGCACACCGACCGGGCTCCGGACATCACCACCATGCGCTCGGTCCGGCTGCTGCGACGCCTGTTCCCGATCACCTCCGGCTACCACGGACCGCGGCTGACCGTGCGCGAGCACGGCCGCCGGGCGCTGACCCCGCTGGCCGTGGTGGTGGTGGCCATCTTCGGCACCGACATCGTCTTCGCGGTGGACTCGGTGCCGGCCGTGTTCGGCGTCACCCAGGACCCCTACCTGGTCTTCGCCACCAACGCCTTCGCGCTGCTCGGGCTGCGTGCCTTGTACTTCCTGCTGGTCGGTGCGCTGTCCAAGCTCGTGCACCTCGGCTACGGCCTGGCCGTCATCCTCGGCTTCATCGGGCTCAAGCTCATCCTGCACTGGGCGCACCTGCACGTCAGTGCGGTGCCCGAGATCCCCACCCCGGTCTCCCTGGCCGTCATCCTCGGGGTGCTGGCCGTGGTCACCGCGACCAGCCTGCGCGCCGTCCGGAACCGGCCACTGCCCCGGGCGCAGCAGGCCGACGCCGACGAGCCCGACCCCTTGCGCCACTGACGCCCGAGGCACAGACGGACGGACGGACGCCACAGGGCCGGCCACCTGGAACGGGGCGGCCGGCCCTGTGGCGTCGAGCGCAGATCAGTGCGCGGCCTCGTAGGCGGCCAGCACCTCCCCGGAGATCCGGCCCCGGTCGCTGACCGTGTAGCCGTTCTCGCGGGCCCAGCTGCGGACGGCGGTCAGGTCCGGCTTGTCGGCCGAGGCACGCCGGGGAGCGGCGGACCGTCGCCCGGCGGCCGCCCGGCCACCGACCTTGCGAGCACTGGCCACCCACTGGGCCAGCGCGTCCCGCAGCTCCTGGGCGTTCTCGGTGGTCAGGTCGATCTCGTAGCTCACCCCGTCCAGGGCGAAGGAGACCGTCTCGTCGGCGTCCCCGCCGTCGATGTCGTCGATGAGGATCACCTGTGTCTTCTGGGCCATGGGGGTAGTCACCTTTCTGGTAAAGCGGAGCGGAGGAGGAATACAGGGAGATCATGTTCCTCCGATATGCCCTGCGTCAAATCAGGTGAACCCTTCTTCTTTCAACTTTTCTGAGCGTCGGCGAAGCATCTGGCGGCAAACCGGCACATTCGGCGGGCAGCGCCCGCGGCGGCCGCACCTTTCGCCCTCGGCGGCTCGCCCCAAGAAATCCTGAAAAGGATGTAGGAATGAATGGGTGAGGGGCAGGGCGGGGAAGGCCGACAGAGAACGAAGGACGCTGCTCAGGAGTCCTCGTGACGCACCCGGGCCCGGTCCTGCGCGTGACCCCGACCCTGGTCATCAGCCCCGTCCCGAGCGACGTCCCGAGCCATGTCCCGAGCCTGGTCGGCCGCCTGGTCGCCGGCCGGCCGGCGGCTCTCCAGCCGCTCGTCGGCCTCGAGCCGGGCCTGCGCCTCCCGTTCCCGACGGTCGGCGCCCATGATCGCCCGCATGGCCACCCAGAAGATCCATCCCACCCCGATGGAGGGCACGATGGCGATCAGGAAACCGGTCACCCATTCAGGCTAGACCGCCCCGCTGTGTCCCTAGCGGGCCAGGGGCTTGACCATCGGGAACAGGATCGTCTCCCGGATGCCCAGGCCGGTCAGAGCCATCAGCAGCCGGTCCACCCCCATGCCCATCCCGCCCGAGGGCGGCATCCCGTACTCCATCGCGCGCAGGAAGTCCTCGTCCAGCCGCATGGCCTCCTCGTCCCCGCGCGAGGCGGCCGCCGCCTGCTGCTCGAAGCGTTCGCGCTGCACCACCGGGTCGACCAGCTCGGAGTAGGCGGTGGCCAGCTCGACCGACCTGACGTACAGGTCCCACTTCTCGGCCAGACCGGGCTGGCTGCGGTGCGCGCGGGTCAGCGGGCTGGTCTCCTCCGGGTAGTCCCGGACGAAGGTCGGCTCGTGCAGGGTGGGCACCACCACCGCCTCGAACAGCTCCTCGGCCAGCTTGCCGGGCCCGTAGTGATCCAGCACCGGCACCCCCAGCCGGTCGGCCAGGGCGGTCAGCGCCGGCATCGGGGTGGCGACCGTCACCTCCTCCCCGAGCGCCTCGCTGAGCGCACCGAACATGGTGACCGAGCGCCAGCTCCCGCTCAGGTCGTAGTCGGCGCCGTCGGCCAGCCGGACGGTGGTCGAGCCGAATACCGCCCGAGCGCTCTCCTGCACCAGCTCGCGGGTCAGCTCGGCCATGGTGTCGTAGGACCCGTAGGCCTCATAAGCCTCGATCATCGCGAATTCCGGCGAATGGGATGAGTCAGCGCCCTCGTTGCGGAAGTTGCGGTTGATCTCGAACACCCGCTCGATACCCCCGACCACGCAGCGCTTGAGATACAGCTCGGGGGCGATCCGCAGGTAGGCGTCGATATCAAAGGCGTTGCTGTGGGTCACGAAGGGCCGGGCGCTGGCCCCGCCCGCCAGCACCTGCAGCATCGGGGTCTCGACCTCGAGGAAGTCACGCTCGGCGAACACCCGGCGCAGGGTGCTCATCACCCGCGCGCGGGACCGGACCACCTCGCGGGCCAGCGGCCGCACGATCAGGTCCACGTACCGTTGCCGGACCCGGGCCTCCTCGCTCATCTCCTTGTGCAGCACCGGGAGCGGACGCAGCGACTTGGCCGCCAGCTGCCACCGGTCGGCCATCACCGACAGCTCACCGGTGCGGCTGGCGACGACCCGGCCGTGCACGAAGACGTGGTCGCCCAGGTCGACATCGGCCTTCCAGTCGGCGAGCCGGTCCGGGCCGACGCCCGCCTGGGAGACCATCGCCTGCAGCCGGGTGCCGTCGCCCTCCTGCAGGGTGGCGAAACTGAGCCGCCCGGTCGCCCGCAGGTACACGACCCGACCCGTCACCCCCACGACGTCGTCGGTCTCCTCGCCGGGGGCCAGGTCGGGATGGCGCCGGCGCACCGCGGCCAGGGTGTCGCTGCGGTCCAGCACCACCGGATAGGCCTGCTGCCCCGAGCGCAGCAGCCGGTCCCGCTTCTCCCGGCGGACCCGGAGCTGCTCGGGCAGGTCCTCCGGCTCGAGGGCGGACGACGGCGAGCCGGACGTCCTCGGGTCCGCTGGCGATGGCGGCTGCTGTTCGGTCACGGCCAGCCAGGCTATCGGTCCCCCGCCCCCGGCCCGGTCGGTGGCCAGCGGCCACGGGGTGCCGGCCGGGCGGTGTCACCCGGGTGGTGTCGCCCGGCGTGGTCAGCGGGGCTCGGAGCTACCGGCCCGCAGCGCCGTCCAGACCGAGGCGGCGATCGTGCGCTCGCGCTCGTTCGGCCGGACGACCAGCGAGGGGTCCTCCGGGTGCTCGGCCTCACCCTGCCCGACGTGCTCGACCAACGCGATGGCCAGCGCCCGCAACCGGACGTTGAAGTGCTGGCTGGCCCGGCTCAGCACGCCGAATGCGGCCGGCCCGTCGCCGCCCAGCGCGGCGATCACCAGTCCCTTGGCCTGCTCGATGACCCGCCGGTACTGGATCATCTCCAGCATCTGCCGGGAGCGGATCTCCGAGCCCGCGCAGTACTCGACCACCGCGACCGCCTGGGAGACCAGGGCCTCCAGCCCGTCCAGCTGCTCCACGTGGGCGGCGGTGGCCGGTACCGCCAGGTAGGTGGTGAGCACCGCGGGCAGCGGCCCACCCCACTCCCCGGGGGTCAGCACCAGGCCCCGGACCCGGCTCAGCACCTTCTCGTCCACGATGGCGGTCAGCTCGGGCCAGGCGCCCAGCACCGGCCCGGACGAGGCCGGGCCGCCCGCCTGGGCGGCCGGGCCGGGCAGGATCACCGCCTGCTGGTCGCCCAGCACCGACCAGACCGGGCCCCGCCCGCAGGCCAGCTGGGCCTCGTCGACGTCGACGGCGACCCCGGCCGCGGCGGCCAGCCGGACCAGCTCCCCGTCCTCGGTCCGGGCGTGCCGGGCGCGCCCGGGCGGGCGCGGCTCGTCGTCCTCCTCCGCGGCCGCGCTGGCCGCCGCCTCGGCGCCCAGCACCAGACCGGCACCGACCGCCTCCGGCACCACCTGGACCACGTGGTCCAGCAGCCGGGCCAGCAGGTCGACGCCGAACTCCTGCACGTTCACCGTCTCATCTCCTGTCATCCCCACCGGCCGGACCGCGGGGCGGTGGCTGGCGGGACCGACCCTACGGCCGTTGCTGTCCGAGGGCGCCAGCGTGTCATGCGCCCTGAACCTGGGTACAGAGCCGGTGGGACGGACCGCCGATCGTTGGCGCGGTCCGCCAGCGAAGACCTGCACGACCGAAAGGACCTCCATGTCGCCGTCCCGTCGCCGCCGTCGAGCTAGCCCCGAGTGGGAGGGCCGGCCCGCCATCACGGTGGCCACCCTGCCCGGCCGGGGCCTGTACTCCCGGCACCTGTCCCATCCCGAGGGGGTCGACGGCGTGCACCGGGTCACGGTCTCCCCGACCGGGTCGGGTAAGGCGCCGGCGGCCTTCGACATCGGGTGGCTGGAGGCACACCTGCACCAGGTCGACGTGCTGGAGGTGCTGGGCGTGCCCCGCCGGCACGACGTCGCCGACGTCCGCAAGGCGATCGAGGCGACCAAGGAGGCGGGCAAGCCGCTGGTCTTCACCGGGTACCACCTGTCCGACCCGAACGGCGTGGACGACGGACGATACGGTGCCCAGCTGGACGAGCTGGTGCCCAACGCCGACGCCGTGGTCACCCTGACCGAGACCGCGGCCGCCGAGATGGGCCGGCGGTGGAACGTGAGCCCGAGCGTGCTGCCGCACCCGCACGCGGTCGACTTCGTCCGGATGCGCCGTCCGCACCCGCCCCGCAGCAGCCAGCTGGTGGTCGGGGTTCACCTGGCCAGCCTGCGGGGCACCACCGACCCGGTGGAGCTGACCCGGTCGCTGTGCTCGGCGGCCCGCCAGGTGGGCGACGTCCGGCTGGTGGTGAGCCTGCACGAGAACGTGCTCGACGCCGGCTCGGCGGCCTACGACCCCACGGCCGCGCGGGCCATCTCCGAGGCCGTGCACGAGGTGGGCGGCACGGTGCGGGCGCACCGACCGTTCGGGGAGGCCGAGCTCTGGGACCACATCTACAGCCTGGACGTGTGCGTCGTCCCGGGCCTGCACGGCTCGCACTCGATCTGGCCCGAGGCCTGCTACGACCTGGGCACCCACGCGGTGGTGCCCTCCGGCAGCCACGCCGCCGGGCAGCGGCCCTGCCTGCAGTACGACGTGGACCGGCACGGCCGCCCGACGGTGGCCTCCCTGGTCCGGGCGCTGCGCTGCGCCCGGGACGGCCAGGCGGCCAAGGCCGACCCCGGCGCCCGGTGGAACGAGCGGGTGCAGGTCGGGGAGTCGCTGCGCTCGACCTACGAACGGCTGAGCGGGATCGGCCTGCGCTGACCGGCTGACCACGGGGCTCGACTAGCGCCCGCCCCGGGCCACCGACAAGATGATCGACCAACTGGTCGATCGGGACAGGAAGGGGCCCACCGGGTGCGCGAGCAGGGCGATGCGGTGACCGTCACCAGGATCGGCACCCAGGTGGTGGTCCGGCTGTGCGGCGCGGTGGGCGGTGCGATCTCCGAGCGGCTGGACCGGGCCGTGGACGAGGTGGCCGACCTCGTGCTGAACCGGGTGGTGGTGGACCTGGACCAGGTCGAGGCCCTCGACGAGCGGGGCGTGGAGTTCCTGGAGCAGCTCGCCCGGCGGTGGCCGGTGCGCTACCTGCACACCGGCGCCCACCTACGTGGCCGGCTGCCCCGACGCCAGGGCGTGGCCAGCTAGCCCCGCCGGCGTGGTCACCACCGTCCCGGCCGAGTACAGCTAGCCGGTGCGGCGGCCCGGCCGGGTGTCGGGATGCTCGGCGTACCACCGCCTCCAGATCAGCCGGTAGACGGGCAGCTTGCGCGGCAGCTGCCGCAGCCCCGGGATCAGCGGGAGCAGGACGATCACGGCGGTGATGAGGCCGATCACCGCCAGCACCAGGACGTCGCCGTTGTCGGAGGTGTTGAACGGCGGCACCTGGTACAGGAAGGAGATCGGCAGCAGCCAGAACTGCCCCGGGTAGGAGCCGGTCTCGTTGGCCATCCCCCACTGCTCGCCGTGCAGGTGCTGCTGCCCGGCCAGGGCGTCGAAGTAGCCGCCGTCGGCCAGGAACAGGCCGGCCGCGGTGTAGTCCGTCAGGTAGAACCCCGACCCCGGGCTGACCAGCTGGGCGTCCAGCCCGCCGCGCCGGGCCAGGGCCAGCTCCGCCGCGGTCAGCGTCGGCACCGGACCGTAGTCCCCGCTGGCGACCGCACCCGGGTCACCCTGCGGGGCCGTGGCCAGGGCGTCGGCGTACCGGGTGGCCCAGCCGGTTCGCTGGTCGGGGGTCGCGCCGTCCCACTGCGCCAGCGCGGAGGTCAGCGCCGGGTCGCCGGTCAGGGTGCGCAGCGGGGAGAGCACGAAGGCGGTCCCGGGGTCGAGCGGGTGAGAGATCCCGGCCCACTGCTGCAGGGTGAGCGGGCCCAGCCGCTGCCCGGTCGAGGCGGCGTTGTACGGCGGCCCGTAGCCGGCCGAGGTGGTCGTGCCGGCCAGCTCGCCGGTGGCGGTGGCGACGAAGTCGGCGGGCGCCGTGGCGGCCCACTGCCTCAGGCTGACCTGCGGGTCGTCGGGGGAGGAGAAGACCAGCGCGAGCCCGACCGTGGCCACGGCCATCACCACGAAGGCCACCACGACCTCCTTGACCAGGTCGTAGGGCCGGTTCGGCCCGGTCCAGACCGGGTGCCGGACGACGGGCGCGGCCGGGCCGGGCGTCAGCCGTGGCTCACCGGCCCGCGAGGTGGTGGTCATCGCACACCCGCCGGGCGCGCGTCGCTGCTGCCGTCCGGGGCCACCCCGTAGGGCTGGACGACCCCGCGCAGCCGGACCAGCACCACGTGGAGCAGCACCAGCAGCCCCGCGGCCAACGGCATCAACATCACGTGCCAGAGCAGCATCTGCCCGGTGTCCATCAGGTTCATCACCCCGCCCATCCCGACCGCATTGATCCCGTCCTTGGCCTCGGAGGCGATGAACTGGGAGTCGAAGTTGGTCTGCACCAGGTAGCCGGTCAGGGCGGCGGCCGTGGCCATCACCATCGACAGGGCCCCGGTCACCCAGGTCAGCACCCGCCGGCCCCGCCAGGCGGCCATGAAGAACTTGCCGAACAGGTGCAGCACCATGAACAGGAACAGCAGCTCCACGCTCCACAGGTGCACGCTGTTCACCAGGTGCCCGGCGACGCTGGTGTGCCACCAGGTCGGGCCGGCGACCACCAGGACGGTGCCGGTCAGCAGGATCATCAGGAAGGCGCTCAGCGCCGCCACCCCGAACACGTACACCCAGGAGGCCACGTAGGCGGGCTGGTGGTCGGGCAGCGCCTGCTCGGCCGGGACGGCCTCCAGCGTCCGGGACCGTAGCCGGGCCGTCCAGCTGGTGCTCACCGCCGGCTGCCGGGGAAGGGCAGCAGGAGCGCGGCCACGAACAGCACGAGCAGGGCGCCGAGCATGGCGGCGTTGGCCCAGGACAGCCAGAAGAAGCCCCAGTGCAGGTAGTGGCCGGAGTCGCTGAGGTCGACCAGACCGGTCCGGGTCGGTGGCGCGGGAAGCATGGGTCGGCTCCTGTCGGGGCGGGGGCGACCATGGTCGGGCGCCGTCTGGGCTGCCCCGGTCACCTCGGAACGGCTCCACGCTCGTCCTGCCGGTCGGCCCCGGACCGGGACCTTCGACCCGCAGCGCCCGGCGCCGCCGCGGCCGGCTCAGCCGGCGCTCAGACCAGGTCCATCGCGATGTCCAGCGCCGGCGAGGAGTGCGTCAGGCCGCCGACCGACAGGTAGTCCACCCCGGTCAGGGCGTACTGCCGAGCCACCGCCAGGGTCAGGCCGCCGGTGGCCTCCAGCTCGACCGGCTGCCCACCGGCCGCCTGCCGCGCGCGCCGGACCGTCTCGGTCAGCACCGGCACCGACATGTTGTCGCAGAGCAGGAAACGGGCGCCGACGCCGACCGCCTCGACCGCCTCCTCCGCGGTGGTCACCTCCACCTGCACCGGGACGTCGGGGAAGGCGGCCCGCACCGCCCGGTAGGCCGCGGTCAGCGAGCCGGCGGCCAGCTTGTGGTTGTCCTTGATCATCGCGACGTCGTACAGGCCCATCCGCTTGTTCGTGCCACCGCCGCAGCGCACCGCGTACTTCTCCAGCGCCCGCAGCCCCGGGGTGGTCTTGCGGGTGTCCAGCACCTGGGCGCCGGTGCCGGCCAGGGCATCGGCCCAGGCTCGGGTGTGGGTGGCCACCCCGCTGGCCCGCGAACACAGGTTCAGCGCCGTCCGCTCCGCCACGAGCAGGACCCGGGCCGAACCGGACAGCCGGGCCAGCCGGTCGCCGACTGCGACCTGGTCACCATCGGCGGCCAGGAGCTCCACCTGCGGCGGGTCCGCACCGAGCCGGGCCGCCACCTCGGCCAGCACGACGGCGACCAGCGGCAGCCCGGCCAGCACGCCCGGCGCCCGGGCCACCAGCACGGCCTGCGCGTGCTGGCCGGCCGGGATGGTCGCGGTCGTCGTGACGTCGAGCCCGTGCGGTCCGAGGTCCTCATCCAGGGCGGTGCGCACGACCCGGTGCACCGCGGCCGGGTCCAGGCCCAGCGCGGCCGGCCCGGCCGCCGGATCCGGCGCGGCGCCGGTCACGGCGCCCGCTCCGGCAACGGACGCAGGACCGTCCTGAGCGTGCCGTCCTCCTGCCGGTCCAGCACCAGCCGACCCCGCCAGGCCGGGTCCGGCTCGGGGTGGTCCTCCCGGTAGTGCCCACCCCGGGTCTCCGGGCGCAGTGCCGCGGCGTGGGTGAGGGCGCTGGTCAGCTGCAACAGGTTGGTGCTCTCCCACTCGGCCGTGCCGGGCGTGCTGACCGGGGGGCCGGAACGCCGCTCCCGGCTGAGCCGGTGCAGCTCGGCTGCGGCCTCGGCCAGGCCGGACGCGGTCCGGATCACTCCCGGCCCGGCGCTGGCGGTGCGCTGCACCTGCCCGCGCGCGGTGGCCGGCAGCAACGAGCCGGGCGCCGGCGGGGACGGCACCGGGTCGGGCTCCAGCTGCTCCAGCTCGCCCGTGGCCAGCCGGGCGGCCAGGTCCTCGGCGATCCGGTGCGCGAACACCAGCCCCTCCAGCAGCGAGTTGCTGGCCAACCGGTTCGCGCCGTGCACGCCGGTGCAGGAGGTCTCCCCGACCGCGTACAGCCCGGGCAACGACGAGCGCCCGCGCAGGTCCACCAGCACCCCACCGGAGTGGTAGTGCTGGGCCGGCGCCACCGGGACCAGGTCCTCGGCCAGGTCGTAGCCGTGCCCGGTCAGCGAGGCGTCGATGGTCGGGAAGCGGCGGGCGATGAACTCCCGGCCCAGGTGCCGGGCGTCGAGGAAGACGCTGTCCGCACCGGTCCGGCGCAGCTGCCGGACGATCGCCTTGGCCACCACGTCCCGCGGTGCCAGCTCGGCCATCGGGTGCACCTGCGGCATGAACCGCACGCCGTCGGCGTCCAGCAGCCGGGCGCCCTCGCCGCGGACCGCCTCGGAGATCAGCGGCTGCTGCCCGCGCGCTCCCGGTCCCAGCCACAGCACGGTCGGGTGGAACTGCACGAACTCCAGGTCGGCCACCTCCGCCCCGGCCCGCAGCGCGGCGGCCGTGCCGTCACCGGTGGCCTCCTTGGGGTTGGTGGTCGAGGAGAACACCTGACCGATGCCGCCGGTGGCCAGCACCACGGCCCGGGCCAGCGCGGCCCCGACGCCGTCCCGGCTGCCCTGGCCGATGACGTGCAGGGTGACCCCGCAGGCGCGCCGGCCGCCGGGCGGTCCGGCGGTCAGCACGTCCAGCACGAGGGCCTGCTCCAACACCTCGATCCCGGGGTCGTGGCGCACCGCCTGCAGCGCCGCGATCAGGGCGCGGGAGATCTCCGCGCCGGTGGCGTCCCCGCCGGCGTGGGCGATCCGGTCGGCGTGGTGGCCGCCCTCCCGGGTCAGCGCGATGCCCCCGGCCGGGGTCAGGTCGAACCTGGTGCCCAGCGCGGCCAGCTCCCGGACCCGGTCCGGCCCCTCGGTCACCAGCGCCCGGACGGCGTCGACGTCGCACAGCCCGGCCCCGGCCGCCAGGGTGTCGCCCAGGTGCGCCTGCGGGCTGTCCGCCGGGTCCAGCGCGGCCGCGATGCCGCCCTGCGCCCACCTCGTCGACCCGGCGTTCAGCACCGTCTTGGTGACCAGCAGGACGCGGCGCACCCGGCGCCGCAGCGCCAGCGCGGCGGTCAGCCCGGCGATCCCCGAGCCGACGACCACGACGTCGGCGGTGGTGCTCCAGCCCGGCTCGGGCGCCGGCAGCCGGCGGTCCAGGCTCGGTCCGGCGGGCAGCCGCTGACCGGGCGGCCCCGGCCGGCCCCGCGCGACCGGGGGCGCGCCGCTCACCGGCCGTCCCCGGCGCCGACGGTGAGCGGCACGTTGTCGATCAGCCGGGTGGTGCCCACCCGGGCCGCGACCGCGAGCAGCGCCTGGCCGCGGTACCAGGCCGCGACGTCCTCCAGGGACTGCGGGTGCACCAGCACCAGGTACTCGACCAGGCACAGCGGCTCGGACTGCAGCACCTGCCGGGCGGCCCGCCGGATCGCCGAGGCGCCCTCGGCGGCGACCGCCTCACCGGCCCGCAACGCCTGGGACAGGGTCAGCGCCACCTCCCGGTCCAGGGCGGTCAGGTACATGTTGCGACTGCTCATCGCGATCCCGTCGGGCTCGCGGACGGTCGGCACCGCGACCACCTCGGTGGGGAAGTCCAGGTCCCGGACCATGGCCCGGATCAGCAGCAGCTGCTGGGCGTCCTTCTGCCCGAAGTAGGCCCGGGTGGGCCGGGCCAGGTGCAGCAGCTTGGCCACCACGGTCAGCACGCCGTCGAAGTGGCCCGGCCTGGAGCGGCCCTCCAGCAGCTCCCCCATCCGGCCGGCCGCCACCTTGATCCCCGGATCGCCGTCGGGGTACATCACGTCCGGGCCGGGGCTGAACACGACGTCGACGCCCT
This sequence comes from uncultured Actinomycetota bacterium, assembly GCA_963821825.1. Taxonomy (GTDB): domain Bacteria; phylum Actinomycetota; class Actinomycetes; order Actinomycetales; family Kineosporiaceae; genus CAWGFD01. The sequence goes on along the minus strand of CAWGFD010000002.1, from coordinate 1,307,977 downwards.
CCTGGCGGCACAGCGCCAGGTCCTCGTCGAAGGTGCGCGGGTACTTGGCCAGGTCCTCCCCCGCGCCGAACTGCAGCGGGTTCAGGAAGATGGTCACCACCACGGCGTCGCACTCCGAGCGGGCCTGCCGGATCAGCCTGACGTGGCCCTCGTGCAGCGCGCCCATCGTCATCACCACGGCGACGGTGCCCTCGAGCGCGGCCCGCGCCGCGCGCAGCTCGTCCCGGGTGCGGGCCACCCTGGGAGCGCCCACCTGACCTCCTCCTGGCTGCCGCCGGCGCCTGGCCCCGCCGGACGCCGGTCACGCTACCGGGGCCGACCGACCGGCCGGACGTCGGGCCGGACGTCGGGCCGGGCGTCCCACCGGGCCCTCAGTCGCCGAGGGCCTGCAGCAGGTCGGCCGCCCGGTCGGGCCGCAACCGGCCACTGGCCATCGCCCGGTCCGCGGTGGCCCGGGCCAGGGTCCGGTAGCTGGCCAGCGTCCCGGCGGCGCCGGCGGCCTGCTCCCCGTCGACCCGCTCGAGCAGCGCCGAGAGCGCCCCCAGGTGGGTACTGACGGTGCCCGCGTCGCCGCGCGCCACCGGCCCGGTCAACGCCCCGTCCCCCGCCCGCAGCGCGTTGTCCAGGGCGGCCGAGAGCAGCGGCGCCAGGACGCGGTCGGCCGGCTCGATGCCCGCCTGGTGCAGCAGGTCCAGGCACTGCGAGACCAGCGTGACCAGGTGGTTGGCACCGTGGGCGAGCGCTGCGTGGTAGAGCGGTCGCGCCTCTTCGGGCACCACCACCGGCTCAGCCCCCATCTCCACCACCAGGGCCTGGGCGATGGGCAGCACCGGGTTCGGGGCGCTGACCCCGAAGCAGCAGTCGACCAGGCGGGCCAGGTCCAGGCTGGTGCCGGTGAACGTCATCGCCGGGTGGATGGCCAGGGGGATCGCCCCGCTGCGCACCACCGGTTCCAGCACCCGCCAGCCGTGCCGACCGCTGGTGTGCACCACCAGCTGCCCGGGCAACCAGCCGCCGGTGGCCGCGATCCCCTCGACCAGCGCGGCCAGGGCGTCGTCCGGGACGCTGAGCAGCACCAGCTCGGCCCGCTCGATCACGGCGGGCACCTCGAGCACCGGCACCCCCGGTAGCAGCGCCTCGGCCCGCTCCCGGCTGGCGGCCGAGACCGCGCAGGCGCCGACCACGGCATGCCCGGCCGCCCGCAGCGCGCTGCCCAGCACCGCCCCGACCCGGCCGGCGCCGACCACGCCGACCCCGAGCCGGCCCGGCCTGGACTGCGGCCCGGGCTGCGCACGGCTCGGCTGCGGTTCGCTCACCGGGCGAGGCTATCCCCGCCCGGCCGGGCAGCCTCTACGCTCCCCTCGTGGGACGTCATGACCGGGTCGCCGACCTGGCCCGCCTGACCGAGCTGCCGCGGACCGGCCAGGGCGGGTCTCGGCCGCTGGAGGTCGCGGACCTGGGCTCAGGGCGCGGCCGGACGGTCCGGGCCGTGCTGGCCCTCGCGCCGACCGCGCGGGTGCACGCCGTCGACGTCGCCTCCACCCTGGACGACGACGTGCTGCACGACGAGCGGGTCCGCTCCGTGATCGCCGACCTGGACGGCCAGCTGCCCTTCGCCGACGCCGCGCTGGACCGGATCGTCTCGCTGAACGTCCTGGAGCACCTGGCCGACCCGAGCGCGCACCTGCGCGACTGCGCCCGGGTACTACGGCCGGGCGGGGTGATGGTGGTGGCGCACAGCGACTGGGACACCTGCCTGTTCGCCGCCTCCGACGACCAGACCACGCGCTCCCTGGTCGACGCCTTCACCGCGATGGTGCCCGAGTGGGCGAACCGCTCGGACGGCTTCATGGGCCGCAAGCTGCTCGGCCTGGCCGCCGCCAGCCCGATGCAGCTGGTGGACGTGGACACCTGGGCGGACTGTCACCGCCGCTTCGACGAGGACTCCGTCGCCTGGAAGGTGGCGCTCGGCATGGTCGCCTCGGTCCGGAACGACCCGCAACGGGCCGGGCCGGCGGGCGCCTGGCTGCGCGGCCTGGCCGACCTGTCGGCGGCTGGTGCTTTCCTGTTCACGGTCACCGACGTCGCCGTGGTCCTGCAGGTGCCGCCGGACCGCCCGGCCACCTGATCCGGTCTGCAGCACCGCGGACCGGCAGTTCTGTCTTCAAGCAACCGATAGCCCCTGCACCGGGTCGACGGTCGTGCCAGAGTGTGCTGGCGCCCTGCTCCGGGGGGCCGACCTGGGGGGGTTCATCAGTGATCGTCCGATACCTGCTGCGTCGATGCCGGGCGGTCCCGGCGTCCAGGAGGATCACCGCCGTCGCCGCGCTGACCGGGGTCGCCCTGCTCGCGGCGGGGCCGGCCCGGCCGGGCGTCAGCGCGGCCGTCGCGGCCACCACCTCGACGCCGACCACGTCGACCACGTCGACGAGGCCGACGCCGACGACGCGCGACGACGCCGGCGTCGACGCTGTCGGCCGGCACGACGACGCAGGACGCGCTGCTGCCCACCGGTGAGCTGGTCCGGCTGGTGACCTCGGCCGACGGCCGGCGCCGGCTGCAGATCCTGCGCCGTAACGCCGACCCGGTGATCTCCAGCTCCGCGACCCCGGCCGGGGTGCTGGCCATCCCGTTGTCCGCCCGGCCCTACCTGGGCCGGGGGCTGGACCCGGGGCTGTTCGACGTGCAGGCGCTGGCCGGGCGGGCCCGGGTGCCGGTCCGGCTGACCCTGAGGGCCGCAGCCCGGCCCGTTCCCGGCGTCACCGTCACCTCGACGGCGGCCGGTGTGCAGCACGGCTACCTCGACCGCGACGGCGCACGGGCCTTCGGTGCTGCGCTCGCCGCGCAGTACCGGGCCGGCCGGGCGGACCGCTGGGCCGACGCCGGCATCCTGGCCGGAGTGGGCTCGATGGCCCTGGACGGGCCGGCGACGCCCGTGGCGCGTCCGGCCTTCCCGATGCACACGGTGAGCGTGAAGGTGCTCGACGCGGCCGGCGCGCTCGAGCCGTTCGCCTTCGTGGAGCTGATGGATCTCGACGACGGGCACCGGTACGCCACCTACGTCGCGGTCACCGGCGCGTCCACCCGGCTCTCGCTGCCCACCGGGCACTACTGGGCCTCCACCCTGGTCGACGGCGACCGGCGCAGGCCGGAGCAGCGTCTGGTGATCAAGGAGGGCATCACGATCAACGCCTCCGGGCAGTCGATCGTGCTGGACGCCCGCACCGCCGCCTCCACCCCCCTCGCCCTGCGCCGGCCCGCGGGGCTGCGCACCATCAGCCAGGACGTCGACCTGTCCCGGACCGACGCCCGCGGCAGCACCAGCTACGGGTTCGGGCTGTCCAGCGTCGGCATGGACCTGCCGCTGCGCCTGACCCCGGTGCCCCAGGTCACCCTTGGTCGTCAGGTCCTGGCGGCCAGCTGGTCGCTGGAGCCGCGGGGAAGCGCGGTCCCCACCGTCTGGGCGGCAGCGTTCGCGTCCCCGGCCGTCCTGCGCGACCAGTCCCACCGTCTGGACCCTCGGGCCACCGCCCACGTGAGCGCGGCGATCGCCGTCGACGGCAGCACCTCGGTCTCCCACCTGAGCATGCCGGCCTTCGCCGGGCTGGGCTTCGTCTCGGGCAGCTTCGTCGACCGCAGCGCGCCGCTGATCCTGGTCCAGCACCTGAGTGCCGCCCCGGACGTCAGCTGGCTGGAGTCGCACCTGGTCTGGCGCCCGGACGGCTCGCTGTTCCCCGACGAGCTGGACGACACCGCTCACTCCTACCGGGCCGGGGACGCCCGGACCGTCCGCTGGATGAGCGGGCCGCTCGTCGCGGGCGCGCCGACCACCGAGCCGGCGCCCGACGTCTCCGGCCGGACCACCTGCCAGAACTGCCGGTCCGTCACGGCCCTGACCAGCGTGCTCGACCCGGTCACCGACTCCACCCCCGGTCATCACGGCACCCCGGCGCTGCCCCTGGGCCGCTCCGTGGTCCGGTTCGCGGTCTACCGGGACGGCACTCTGCTCGGCGGGGGTGACGACGCGGTGGGCGCCCAGGTGTCGGTACCCGCCGCGGCCGGCCGGTTCCGGATCGTCTCGGACGTGACCCGGCTGGGGGCCGAGCTGTCCACCGCGACCCACACCGAGCTGGCCTTCACCTCCTCCGCCGGCTCCGGCGTCCGGTTGCCGGACGACTCCTGCGGCCACCTGGCCGGCCCGTGCCGGGCGCTGCCGCTGCTCGTCGCCCACCTGGGCTACCCCGTCTCGATGACCGGTACCCTCGCGCACGGCAGCCGGCCGGTGGTGCTCGACGTCGCTCACGGCCCCGGGGCAGCGGCGATCCCGGTGCGCCGGGCCACCCTGGAACTGCGCTGGCCGGGCGCCGCCTGGACGCGCGTACCGCTGCAGCTCCTCGGCGACGGGCGGTTCTGCGGCCGGCTGGCGCTGCCCGCCGGGCACGCCGGTCAGCGGCCCGACCTGCGCTGGACCGCGGCCGACACCGCGGGCTCGACCCTGAGCCAGACCGTCCTTTCCGCCTTCACGGTCTCCTGATGCGCCGGGCCCCGCGGCGCGTACGGCGACCAGACCTTCCCCGTCCAGCCCGATCATCAGCAGTCGAACAGGAGCAATCCATCGTGGCGCACCATCACTCCGGGGCCCGCTGGTCCCGCATCGTCCGTTCGGCCGCGGCTGCGGTCGCCGCCCTGGCCGTGGGCCTGGGCGGGGCCGGCGCCGCGGAGGCGGTCGGGCCGGCGTCCCCGCACCCGACCTGCACCACGACCAGGCCCGGGCACGCCGGCTGCCTGTCCACCTGGCGCGCACCCGTCAGCGGCGCGGGCCGGCGGGCGGCCGGGGCGGCGGCGACCAAGCCGGCCGGCTTCGGCCCGGCGGACCTGCGCGCGGCCTACCGGCTGCCGGCCACCGGGAAGGCGAACCAGACGGTCGCCGTGGTGCTGGCCTACGACTACCCCAGGGCGCAGTCCGACCTGGCCGTGTACCGCAAGACCTTCGGGCTGCCGCCGTGCACCAGCGGGAACGGCTGCTTCCGCAAGGTGAACCAGCGCGGCGGCGCCGCGTTCCCGCCCTCGGACGCGGGGTGGGCCACCGAGTCCGCGCTGGACCTGGCCATGGTGTCGGCGGCCTGCCCGGGCTGCAGGCTGCTGCTGGTCGAGGCCGACGACTCCGCCCTGGACAACCTGGGCACCGCCGTCTCGACCGCCGTCCGCCTCGGCGCGGACGTGGTCTCCAACTCCTACGGCGCCGACGAGTTCGCCGGGACCAGCAGCTACGGGTCGAGGTACTACCGGCACCCCGGGACGGCGATCGTCGCCTCCTCCGGCGACTGGGGCTTCGGCACTGCCTCCTTCCCCGCGGTACTGCCGTACGTGACCGCGGTCGGCGGGACCTCCTTGCGCCGCAGCGGGTCGAGCTGGAGCGAGACGGTCTGGGAGGGCGCAGGTAGCGGGTGCTCGGCCTACGTGGCCAAACCCTGGTTCCAGAAGGACGCGCACTGCCCGGGCCGGACGGTGGCCGACCTGTCCGCGGTGGCGGACCCGCAGACCGGCGTCGCGGTCTACGACACCTTCGGCCTCGGCAGCGACGGGGGCTGGCTGGTGTTCGGCGGCACCAGCGTCTCCTCGCCGCTGGTCGCCGGGATGATCGGGCTGAAGGGCACCGGCCGCAGCTACCGCGACCCCGCTCGCTTCTACCGGGCGACCACCGGACGGTACGACATCACCCAGGGCCGCAACGCCCTGCTGATGGACTGCGGCACCGACTATCTGTGCAACGGCAAGCCGGGTTACGACGGCCCGACGGGGGTGGGATCCCCCCGGGGCCTGGCCATGTTCTGAGCTGTGGCCCGGCCGACGGGCCGGGCTGGGGCGGCACGGCCTGCCCTGTGCCAGGGTGGGGCCGTGCCGCCCTACCAGAGCTGGTCGACGGCCTGGCAGCAGGCGCTGTACGGCGCCGACGGGTTCTACCGCCGCTCCGCACCCGTCCGGCACTTCCGGACGGCGGCGCACGCCGCCCCGGACCTGCTGGCGCGGGCCGTGCTGCGACTGGCCGAGCTGGCCGGTGCCCGGACCGTGGTGGACCTGGGGGCCGGCCGTGGCGAGCTGGTCACCGCGGTGCACCGGCTCGACCCGTCGGTGGCCCTGCACGCCGCGGATGTGGTGGCCCGGCCGGCCGGCCTGCCGCCGGACAGCGGCTGGTCCACGGTGCAGCCCCCGGGCCTGCGCGGGCTGAGCCTGCCCCCGGACGTCCCGGCCCTGGTGATGGCCTGGGAGCTGCTCGACGTGCAGGCGCACCCGGTGCTGGAGGTCGACCAGAGCGGGCGGTTGCGCGAGGTGCTGGTCGACCGCGTCGGTCGGGAGCGGCTCGGCGCCGAGCCGAGCGAGGTCGACCTGAGCGTGGTGCCGCCGCTGGTGGCCGGTCGCCGGGCTGCGGCCCGGTGACCGGGTCGAACCGGCCCCGGCCCGGGACGACCTGTGGGCGGACCTGGTGCGCCGCTGCACCGCGCGAGGCGGCCCGACCCTCCTGCTGGCCGTGGACTACAGCCACCGACGCACCGGCCGGCCGCCGGCGGGAAGCCTGAGTGCCTTCCGGGCCGGACGGGCGGTGCCCCCGCGACCCGACGGCAGCTGCGACCTGACCTCGCACGTCGCCCTGGACGCCGTCGCCGACGCCGGCGTCCGCGCCGGCGGCGACGCCGGGGTGCTGCTGACCCAGCACCAGGCGCTGCGGGCGTTGTGGCCGGCGGGCACCACCCACCCGGAGCTGCTCGACCCGGGCGGGTTGGGCGGGTTCGGCTGGCTGCTCCAACCGGTGGGCGGGATGCCCGGGGTTCAGCTCTGCGCGCCGGCCACCGGGTCGGCGTCCGCTGCGCCCGCGCCCAGACCCTGAGCCGCCAGCTCGCTCTCCACCGCCCGCAGCTCCTCGGCGACCTGCTCGGGGTGCTCGCGCAGCTGCTCCATCCAGCGCTCGGGCCCCGCGGCGGCCCGCGCCGTCCGGGCCCGCTCGGACTGCTCGGCCAGCAGCCTCGCCCCGACCGCCGCGTCGAGGTGGTGCAGGACCGGTGAGACCGGACCGGCGGTGGAGTGCAGGGTGAAGCTGACCAGGTCCAGCCGGCGCTGCAGGGGCCCCTGGGACAACCCGCAGCTCTGGGTGCGGGCGTGGGGCACCAGTACCAGGTGGCGGCGCAGCCGGCCGGAGCGCAGCAGCAGCGCGTGCCGGGTGACCCGGAACCCGCGCCGCCGCCAGCTGACCGGGTCCAGCCATCGCGCGGCGCGCGGACTGGGCACGAAACCGGCGGCGTCGCCGCTGCCCACCATCGCCGCGGATGCCACCGCGACCGGCTGCTCGCCGTCCTCCACGCCGAGGTCGGGCAGCACCAGGGCCAGGACGTCCATCGCCTCGCGCAGGGTGCCGACCGGCAGCAGCACGTTCTCGGTGATCTGGGAGGTGCCGGCGCCGTACCCGGCCACGTTCACCCGGATCCGCCACCAGCCCGGCCGGCGCCACAGCAGCGGCTGGCAGACCTCGACGGCCTGCACCCGCCCGGGCGGCACGGTCTGGGCGCGGTGCTCGAGCAGGCCGTGCCGAAGGCGCAGACCGTCGGGCGAGGCGGCCACGGTGAACCCGAAACCTCCCACGAACCGGTTCCAGATCGCCCCCACCACGCCCAGCATGGCCGGGCCCAGCGCGAACAGCGGCTCGGCTGAGCCCAGCACGGCGGCCGAGACCGAGACCGCCACCACGAAGCCGACGACGAGCACGCCGATCCCGGACAGCGCGATGGACCCGATCAACCGGTTCTGCGGTACCTCCAGCACGAGCTGCTCAGGGGCGGTCGGCGGCGCCTGGTCGGCCTCCCAGGTCACCCCGGCCGCCCGGGCCAGCAGCGTGTCACGCAGCCGTTGCGCCTCCTCCTCGCGCAGGAAGGCGAGCTCGACGCTGGACCCGATCCCGCCGGCCACCTCGAGCTTGAGCTTGGCCAGGCCGACGATCCGGCCCAGCAGCGGCTGCACCACGTCCACGGCCTGCATCCGGTCGATGCGGGCCCGGCGCTGCTGCCGGTTGAGCACCCCGCTGTGCAGCTCGACGGCGTCCTCGGTGACCCGGAAGCGCGTCATCCGCCAGGACAGCACGGCCAGACCGACCCCGGCCGCCAGCAGCAGCACCAGCAGGCCGAGCCCCCCGGCCAGGAAGGAGCCGCTGGCCCGGCCCAGGTCACCCGAGCGCAGGTCGTTCCACCAGCTGCCCTCCCCGCGCATCGCCGACTGCCCGGCGTCCTGGCCGACGAACACGATCAGCACGGCCAGCGCCTGCCAGGACTTCATCAGCGGGGTGGACCAGTGAGCCCGGTGCCACTGACCGTCGGCCAGCGGAGCGTCGGTGCGCAGCCGGCTGGGGGTGCTGGTCACAACCCGGCCAGCTGCGCCTGGCCGCGGGAGGCCAACCGGTCACGCAACGTCGAGGCCTCCTCCGGCGGCAGGCCGGGGATCTGGGCGTCGGTGCCGGCCGAGGCGGTGTGCAACTGCACCCGGGCCACGCCGAACGCGCGGTCCAGCGGCCCGGCCTTGACGTCCACGTACTGCATCCGGCCGTAGGGCACCACCACGATCTCGCGGAACAGCACGCCCCGGCGGATCAGCAGGTCCTCGTCGCGCTCGGCGTAGCCGAGGGCCGCCACCTGGCGCCGGATGACCCACAGCGCCCACCCGACCAGGGCGAGGACGACCAGGACCCCGACCCAGAACCAGGCCAGCCAGAGGACGGCGGCGACGGCGCAGCCCACCACCGGCAGCAGCGCGGTCAGCATCAGGGAGAGCGCACGAACCTTGGTCAGCGCCGGCGACACGCGGGACCAGCTGACCCCCTCCGGGTCGAACGGCTCCCCCGCCCCCGGGCGCAGCGACGCTGCCTCGTCCATGCCGCCAGCATGACACAGGGACGGGCAGACGAGACGGGCTGATGCCGGGTAGGGCGGTCACCGCTCACGAGCTCCTCCTCGGCGTCCAGCATGGTCGTCGGAACGGGACGTGCTCGGTCGTCCCGCCGACCGTCTGGGTCCGGTTCTGCGGATCGTCGCGGCCACGAGCCGTGACAGACTCCCCGGTGTGCAGCAGGGCCCGGACCTCACCGCCGAAGGCCGGCGCGCCCTCGACGTCGGGATCGGGGCCGGCGGTCTGGCCACGGCCGACATGGTGCTCAACATCGGCCCGCAGCACCCGGCCACCCACGGTGTGCTGCGGCTGCGGCTGCACCTGGACGGTGAGGTGATCGTCTCGGCGGACCCGGTCGTGGGCTACATGCACCGCGGCGCGGAGAAGCTGTTCGAGGTCCGCGACTACCGGCAGATCATCGTGCTGGCCAACCGGCACGACTGGCTGTCGGCCTTCGCCAACGAGCTGGGCGTGGTCCTGGCCACCGAGCAGCTGCTCGGCATGGAGGTGCCGGAGCGTGCGGTCTGGGCGCGGACCCTGCTGGCCGAGCTGAACCGGGTGCTGAACCACCTGATGTTCCTCGGCTCCTACCCGCTGGAGCTGGGGGCGATCACCCCGGTGTTCTACGCCTTCCGGGAGCGGGAGGAACTGCAGGCGGTGATGGAAGAGGTCTCCGGCGGCCGGATGCACTACATGTTCAACCGGGTCGGCGGGCTCAAGGAGGACCTGCCGGCCGGGTGGACGACCCGGGTGCTGTCTGCGGTCGCCGCGGTCCGCACGCGGCTGCCCGACCTGGCCTCCCTGCTGACCGGCAACGAGATCCTCCGGGCGCGCACCCGGGGGGTCGGTGTGCTGGACGCCGCGACGGTGGCCGCGTTCGGGGTCAGCGGGCCGATCGCCCGGGCCAGCGGGGTCGACCTGGACCTGCGCCGGGACGAGCCGTACCTGGGCTACGGCGAGCTGTTCGCCCCCGGTGGCCCCGGCCGGGTGGTCACCGGCACGCACGGCGACTGCCTGGCCCGCCTGGAGGGGCTGCTCGAGCAGGTCACGGTCAGCCTGGACCTGGTCGAGGCCTGCGTGGACCGCCTGCGGGCGTTGCCCCGCGGCCCGGTGAACGTGCGGCTGCCCAAGGTGCTGCGGGTGCCGGAGGGCCACATCTACCGGTGGACGGAGAACCCGCTCGGCGCCAACGGCTACTACCTGGTCAGCCGGGGCGACAAGGTGCCCTGGCGGCTGAAGCTGCGCTCGGCTTCCTTCAACAACGTCCAGGTGCTCTCCCGGATGCTGCCCGGCTGCCAGCTGGCCGACATGGTCGCGGTGCTCGGGTCGATGTTCTTCGTGGTCGGGGACATCGACAAGTAGATCGGCCCGAGATCGACGGATCCGCCCACCTCAGGGGGCGGATCCGCCGATCTGGACGCGATCAACCAGGGGCGGAGCAGGTCAGAGCAGGCCCTTGGAGGTCAGGTAGGCCTTGGCCACGTCCTGGGCCTGCTTGCGCTGACCGTCGACCTGAAGGTTCATCGCGGTCAGGTCCTCGGTGGTGAGCACCTTCGACAGCGGGTCGAGGGCCTTCTCGGCGACCGAGGTCGGCAGCGTGCTGGTGTTGATCACCGGCACCAGGTTGTCGGCCAGCTGCAGGTTCTTGTCGTCCTTGAGCAGGGTCAGCCCCAGCGCCTTCAGGGTGCCGTCGGTGGTCCCGGTCAGCACCAGGTCGGCCTTGCCGTCCAGCACCGCCTGCTTGGCCTGGCTGGTGCCGAAGCCCAGCGGAAGGATCTTGGTGATGTTCAGCCCGTAGGTCTTCTCCAGGCCGGGCGCGCAGAACGGTCGCTGCGGGCACTCGGTCACCGCGGCCAGCACGATCGGCTTCTTCAGTCCGGCCAGCCCGCTGAGGGTGGAGATGTTGTTCTTCTGCGCGAAGGACGTCTTGACCGCGAAGCCGTTCTGGTCGGCCGCCTGGGAGGGGGTCAGCGCCTGCAGCCCCTGCTTGGCCAGCAGCGGCTGCATCGCCTCCACCGTGGTCAGCGGGTCGTTGGTGGCGATCGAGGGCGCCTTGGGCCCGTTCACCTGGAGGTTGACGAAGTCGGCGAGGGTGGCGGCGTACTCCGGGACGACCGAGATCTGGCCCTTGACCAGCGCCGGGTAGTAGATCTCCCGGTTGTCCACCGCGGTGATGCTGACCTGGCAGCCCGCCTTGGTCAGCAGCTGCGCGTACATCTGCTCCATGATCGACATCTCGGTGAAGTTCGCCCCGCCGACCACCACGGAGCCGCAGGAGGCGTCTGAGGCGCTGGCCGAGGCACCGCCCGAGGCGGCGGAGGAGCTCGAGGACGACGACGAGGAGGAGGAGACGCGTCTCCACCACCACCGCCGCAGGCGCTCAGCGCGAAGGCGCTGACGGCGAGCAGGGCCAGCGCGGGACGAGGGACGACGCGTCGTGTCGGGGGCACCGGTCAAGCCAACACAAGCGGGGGCCGGGCCGCCACCGGGGAGGGCCCGACGTGATCGGTTCGTGATCTTCCGCGGGCCACGGTCAGCCCTGGCGGCGTACCCGGGCCGGGGTCAGGCGGCGCTGGGCGATGGCGCTCAGGCCCTCGACCAGCAGCGCGAGCGCGGCGACCAGCACCGACCCGGCGATCAGCTCGGCCTGGTCCTGCAGGCCGTACCCCTGCGTGATGATCCGCCCCAGACCCGGCCCGGCGACCAGCGCGGCGATGGTGGCGGTGGCCACCACCTGGACGGCGGCCAGCCGCACCCCGGCCAGCAGCAGCGGCGTGGCCAGCGGCAGCTCGACCCTGGTCAGCACCTGCCAGCCGCTCAGGCCCATCCCACGCGCCGCGTCCACCGTGGTCGGGTCGGCCTCCTTGACCCCGACGTAGGTGTTGGTCAGCACCGGGGGCAGCGCGAACAGCACCAGCGCGGTGAGCGTCGTCCAGATCGACAGCCCGAACGGGGACCCGGCCAGGACCAGGATGGCCAGCACCGCGAAGGTCGGCACCGCACGTCCGATGTTGGAGACGTTGACGGCCAGCACGCCCCCCTTGCCGAGGTGACCCAGCCACAGACCGATCGGCAGCGCGATGAGCACCGCCAGGCCCAGCGCGGCCGCGGACAGCCCGAGGTGCTGGACGAGCCGGACCGGCACCCCGTCCGGGCCCTGCCAGTGCGCCGGGTCACCGAACCAGGCGAAGACGTCGAGCAGCCACTGCGGCATCAGGCCACCGACCCGGGCCGAACCAGGGTGCGCAGCCGCCGGGACAGCCGGCCGGCGCGCCGCGGCGCGGACTGCGGGCGGCGGCGCGACCAGGGCGAGAGCACCCGCTGCACGCCGACCACCACCAGGTCGAGCAGCACCGCGATGACCACGCACAGCACCGATGCGGTCAGCACCTGGGCGTGGAAGTTGGAGGACACCCCCGTGTTGATCAGGTTCCCCAGACCGCCGTGCGAGACGATCGTGCCCAGCGTGGTCAGCGCCACGGTGGAGACGGTGGCCACCCGCAGCGAGGCGAACATCGGCGGCAGCGCCAGCGGCATCTCGACCGTCCACAGCATCCGGCTGGGCGCCATCCCCATCCCCTTGGCGACGTCGACCACCTCCCCGGGTACCGCGTCCAGGCCCACCAGCACGCCGCGGACCAGGATCACCAGGCTGTACAGGGTCAACCCGACCACCACGTTGGTGGCGGTCAGCCCGAGGAAGGGCAGCAGCAGCGAGAACAGGGCCAGCGAGGGGATCGTGTAGATGATGCTGCTCGCGCCGAGCACGATCACCCGGCCTCGAGGGTGGCGGCGCACGACCAGGGCGAGCGGAACCGAGACCAGCAGGCTGAGCGCCAGCGCCGTGACCGTGAGCTCCAGGTGGGCCAGGACGGCGCCGGCCAGCTCGGCCCGGCGGGTGCTCAGGTACTCCGGGCACACCCAGGCGTTGCGGAGCAGGCATCCCTCGGCAAGGGTTGCCGCATGCCACCCGATCACCGCCGTGACGCTACCGGCGAGACGGCGATCCGTCTCGACGACGTCTCCAAGCGCTACCCCGACGGCACGGTGGCCGTCTCCGGGCTGAGCCTGGACGTGGCCCGGGGGGAGACGGTGGCCCTGGTCGGGCCATCCGGCTGCGGCAAGTCGACCACCCTGCGGATGGTGAACCGGCTGGTCGAGCCGACCGGCGGACGGATCGTCATCGAGGGGCAGGATGTCACCCACGCCGACGCCGTGCAGCTGCGGCGCGGCATCGGCTACGTGATCCAGCGGGTGGGCCTGTTCCCGCACCAGACCGTGGCGCAGAACGTGGCCACCGTGCCCACCCTGCTGGGCTGGGACGGCACCCGCACCCGGGAACGGGTCAGTCAGCTGCTGGAGCTGGTCGGGCTGCCGCCGGACACGTACTCGGGCCGCTACCCCGACGAGCTGTCCGGCGGGCAGCAGCAGCGGGTCGGGGTGGCCCGGGCGCTGGCCGCCGACCCCCCGATCCTGCTGATGGACGAGCCGTTCGCGGCCGTCGACCCGCTGCAGCGGGGCAAGCTGCAGGATGAGTTCCTGGCCGTGCAGGCCGAGCTGGGCAAGACGGTGCTGCTGGTCACCCATGACATCGACGAGGCGGTCAAGCTCGGCGACCGGGTCGCGGTGCTGGGTGTGGGCGGCACCCTGGAGCAGCTGGACACCCCGGAGCGGCTGCTGGCCCGGCCGGCCAGCGAGAAGGTCGCCACCTTCCTGGGTGTCGAACGGGGCATCCGCCGGCTGGCGGTCACCCCGCTGACCGAGGCCGAGCTGGTCCAGGGCGACGGGGTGGACGGCACCGCGCCGGAGCTGGTGCTGCGGCTGGGAGACACCCTGCAGGACGCGCTGTCCCGGCTGGTGACCTCCGGGCGCGGGTCGTTGCCCGTGGTCGACGAGCAGGGCACCTACCGGGGCACGGTGACGGCGGACGGCGTGCTGGCCGGGCTGCGGCGCGAGGTGCCCGGCTCCTCGTCCTCGCCCGCGGGGTCGGAGGCCGTGCCGGACGGGGTCTGAGCGGCGCGCCGGGCACGGCCGGCCGCGCCCGGGTCCTGGTCGTCGGGGGGCACCCGGCACCAGCGCTGGACGAGCAGCCCGGCCCCGGCCAGCGCCACCGAGGCCAGCACGCAGAGCAGCGCCACCACGAAACGGGAGCGCCGGTCCCCCACCAGCGCGGGCAGCAGGATCAGGCCCTGCGCGAGGTACCAGCCGGCCAGCGCGGCGCCGGCGTAGCAGGCGGCCTTGGCCAGCACCACGGTGCGGGCGGCCACCAACGGGTCGAGCTGGCGGTCCCGCTCACCGCGCACCCAGCGCCGCACCGGCCAGCCGGCGGCCAGCACCACGCCGGCCAGCAGCAGCAGGCCGGGCACCGCGGGCCACGGCAGGGGCAGGGCGAGTGCGCCACGGGCGTCCAGCAACCGCAGCGCGGACCAGGCGACCCCGGTCACGGCCAGGAACACCAGCAGCATTGTTGACGGTCGGGCGGGGGTCACGACACCACTGTGCCACCGTCCGGGTCCGGCGCAGCCGCCGAGCCGCCGAGCACCCGCTCCAGCCCGTGACGGTCCCGGTCCGGCAGGTCCGCCAGCAGCTCGAGGACCCGCCGGGGCCCGCGCGGGCCGGTGAGCACCGCCTGCGGGTCGACGTCCGCCCACGGCGCCAGCACGAACGCGCGGTCGGCCGCGCGCGGGTGCGGCAGGGTCAGGTCGGGCGAGCGGGCCTGCAGGCCGCCGACGTCCAGCAGGTCGATGTCGAGGGTGCGTGGCCCCCACCGCTGGCGCCGGGTGCGGCCGTGGTCCTGCTCGACCTGCTGGCAGCGGGCCAGCAGCGCCCGGGGGCTGAGCGCGGTGGTCGCCAGGAGGACGGCGTTGAGGTACCGGGGCTGCTGGGGGCCACCGACCGGGTCGCTGGCGTACAGCGGCGACACCGCCTCGACCGTGACACCGTCGGTGGCCGACAGCGCGGCCACGGCGGCGGCGAGGGTGGCCGGGCCGTCGCCCAGGTTGGTGCCCAGGCCGAGCACCACCGGGAGCGGACGAGCCGGGGGCAGGTCCAGCTCCAGCTCGGCCCGGCTGCGCCGCACGGTCACCGCGACGTCGGTGAACGTCTCCGGGATGGGGGCGGCGGGCTTGTGCACGCTGACCTCGGCGGCGAGCACCCCACCCGGGGCCAGGCAGAGCCGGACCAGCCGGTCGGCCAGCGTCTCGATCAGGTCGACCGGGTCCCGCCGGACGGCCTCGGCCAGCGCGACGGCCAGGGCGCCGTAGTCGACGGTCAGCTGCAGGTCATCGGTCCGGGCGGCGGGCCGGCTGTCCAGGTGCAGGACGGCGTCGACCAGGAAGTCCTGGCCGTCCCGGCGCTCGTGCTCGAGCACGCCGTGGTGACCGCGGACCCGCAGGCCGGTCAGCCGGACCTGGTCGGCGACCACACCGGCGGCCAGCAGCACCGGCTCGAGGTCGCTCACGCCGGCCAGACGGACGCACCGGCCTGCACCGCGGCCACCACCCGGACGGCGTCGGCGGAGGGCCGGACCTGGTGCACCCGCACGCACCAGGCGCCGGCCGAGGCGGCCACCACGGTGGTCGCGGCGGTGGCCGCGTCCCGCTGCTCGACCGGGGCCGGCCGACCGTCCGGGCCGGCCAGCAGTGACCCCAGGAACCGTTTGCGGGAGGCACCGAGGAGTACCGGCTGGCCGAGACCCACGACCGAGCCGAGACCGGCCAGCAGCTGCCAGTTGTGCTCGCCGGTCTTGGCGAAGCCCAGGCCGGGGTCGAGCACCACCCGTTCCCGGTCGACGCCGGCACCGACCAGCACCTCCAGCCGCTCCTCCAGCTCGGCCGCGACCTCGTGCAGGACGTCCTCGTAGACGGCGCGCTGGTTCATCGTGCGGCTGGGCCCGCGCCAGTGCATGGCCACCACCGGCACGTGGGCGGCGGCCATCAGGGCGGGCATCGCCGGGTCGGCCAGCCCCCCCGACACGTCGTTGACCAGGGTGGCGCCGGCCTCCAGGGCCTGCGCCGCGGTCAGCGCGTGCATGGTGTCGATGCTGACCGGGACGCCCTGGGCGACCAGGGCCGCGACCACCGGCAGCACCCGGCGGCCCTCCTCCTGCACGCTGACCGGCTCGGCGCCGGGGCGGGTGGACTCCCCGCCGACGTCGACCAGGTCGGCCCCCTCGGCCCGCATCGCCAGGCCGTGGGCGATCGCGGCGTCCGGGTCCAGCCACCGCCCGCCGTCGCTGAAGGAGTCGGGGGTGACGTTCAGGACGCCCATCACCAGGCAACGGCCGACGTCGGTCAGGTCCGGCGGCAACCCTGCCGGCAGCCCAGGTGGCAGGGCGACCGGGGCAGGCGTGGTGGTCACGGTCGTCAGCCTAGCCAGCGGGCCGGCGCCACGGCCCGGGCGCGGCGGGCCGGCCGGCTCAGCGGCCCAGGATCAGGCTCATCGCCTCGGCGCGGGTCGCGGCCGCCAGCAGCTGGCCCCGGACGGCGGAGGTCACCGTGCGCGAACCCGGCTTGCGCACCCCGCGCATCGACATGCACAGGTGCTCGCACTCCATCACCACGATCACCCCGCGCGGGGACAGGTGGGCCATCAGGGCGTCGGCGATCTGGGAGGTCATCCGCTCCTGCACCTGGGGCCGGCGGGCGTACACGTCGACCAGCCGGGCCAGCTTGCTCAGGCCGGTGATCCGGCCGTCCCGGCCCGGGATGTAGCCGACGTGCGCGACGCCGTGGAAGGGCACCAGGTGGTGCTCGCAGCAGGAGAACACCTCGATGTCCTTGACCAGCACGAGCTCGTCGTGACCGAGGTCGAAGGTGGTGGCCAGCACGTCGGCCGGGTCCTGACGGAGGCCGGCGAACATCTCCTGGTAGGCCCGGGCCACCCGGGCCGGGGTCTGGGCCAGGCCCTCCCGCTCCGGGTCCTCCCCGATCGCGACCAGGATCTCCCGGACGGCGCGCTCGACCCTCCCGGCGTCGAACGGGCGGCCGGCCACCGGGCCGCCGGCGGCCCCGGCGTCGACCGCCGACTGCGCGCTGGCGGTCAGGACGGCTCCTGGCCGCCACCGACACCGGGCACCGGCACGCCCGCCGACCCGAAGCCTGGGTTGTGACCGTTGCCGTTGCCGTTTCCGTTCGTACCGGCCCGCTCGCGCTCACCCGGGGTGAGCACCGGCGGGATGTCCGAGACGGTGCGCCGGGCGCTGGACAGCCAGACCGGCCGCTCTGGACGCTTGACCACTGGCGCGAAGATCTCCGCCAGCTGCTCCTTGTTCAGCGTCTCCTGCTCGAACAGGGCGAGCACCAGGTCGTCCAGCACGGCACGGTTCTCCACCAGCACCTCCCACGCCTCGTCGTGCGCGGCGTCGATCAGCCGTCGGACCTCCTCGTCGACCACCCCGGCGACCTCCTCGGAGTAGTCCCGCTGGTGGCCGTAGTCGCGGCCCAGGAAGACCTCCCCCTGGGACTGGCCGAGCTTGATCGCCCCGACCCGCTCCGACATCCCGAACTGGGTGACCATCCGGCGGGCCAGCGAGGTGGCCTTCTCGATGTCGTTGCTCGCCCCGGTGGTCGGGTCGTGGAAGACGAGCTCCTCGGCGACCCGGCCGCCCAGGGCGTAGGCGAGCTGGTCGAGGATCTCGTTGCGGGTGGTGGAGTACTTGTCGTCGACCGGCATCACCATCGTGTAGCCCAGCGCCCGGCCACGCGGCAGGATCGTCACCTTGGTGACCGGGTCGGTGTGCCGCAGCGCCGCCGCCACCAGGGCGTGGCCGCCCTCGTGGTAGGCGGTGATCTTCTTCTCCTTGTCGTTCATGATCCGGGTGCGCTTCTGCGGGCCGGCCACCACCCGGTCGATCGCCTCGTCCAGCGCACGGTCGTCGATCACCTTGGCGCCGGCCCGGGCGGTCAGCAGCGCCGCCTCGTTGAGCACGTTGGCCAGGTCCGCGCCGGTGAACCCGGGCGTCCGGCGGGCGACCGCGAGCAGATCCACCCCGGGTGCCATCGGCTTGCCCTTGGAGTGCACCTTGAGGATCTGGTGCCGGCCGGCCATGTCCGGCGGCTCGACCGAGATCTGCCGGTCGAAGCGGCCCGGACGCAGCAGCGCCGGGTCCAGGATGTCCGGCCGGTTGGTGGCCGCGATCAGGATGACGTTGGTCTTGACGTCGAACCCGTCCATCTCCACCAGGAGCTGGTTCAGGGTCTGCTCGCGCTCGTCGTGGCCGCCGCCCAGCCCGGCCCCACGGTGCCGGCCGACGGCGTCGATCTCGTCGACGAAGATGATCGCCGGCGCGTTGTTCTTGGCCTGCTCGAACAGGTCCCGGACCCGGCTGGCGCCGACCCCGACGAACATCTCGACGAAGTCGGAGCCGGAGATGGAGTAGAACGGCACGCCGGCCTCACCGGCCACCGCCCGGGCCAGCAGCGTCTTGCCGGTACCGGGCTGACCGTAGAGCAGGACACCCTTGGGGATCTTGGCGCCGACCGCCTGGAACTTGGCCGGGTCGGCCAGGAACTCCTTGATCTCGTGCAGCTCCTCGACCGCCTCCTCGGCACCGGCGACGTCGGCGAAGGTCACCTTGGGGGTGTCCTTGCTGACCAGCTTGGCCTTGGACTTGCCGAAGTTCATCACCCGCGAGCCGCCGCCCTGCATCTGGCTCATCAGGAACCAGAAGAGGCCCAGGATGAGAAGCAGCGGGAAGACGGTCAGCAGCAGGCTGGACCACCAGGGGGTGGTCGGGTTCTCGTCGTTGAACCCGTTGCTCGGCGTGTGCTGGTTGAGCAGCGTGACCAGCTCGGGACCGCGCGCCGAGATGTAGTACGCCGTGACGTTGGTGGCACCGTCGACGGTCTGGCCGTCCTTCAGGACGAGGTCGATCCGCTGGTCGCCGTCGACGAGGGTGGCGTGGCTCACCTTGTCCTGGCTGATCAGCGTGATGGCCTGGCTGGTGTCGATCGTCTGCGAACGGCTCGTGCCGAACAGCTGCGACCCGATGACCAGCACCACGACCGCGACGATCACCCAGATCCACGGCCCGCGCGTGAGTCGCTTCATCTCCACCCGTGGGGCTGCCGCCCCATCCTTCCTGGTCGCACAGAGTTCTCCTGACGGTACACCGGCCGCGCGTCACCGACCTCCTGCGGAAGGGTGGCAGCACGACTGTGAGCGGAACGGACGGCGGGCGCCCGGTGTTCCGGGCGCAGCACCTGCACAGGTAGCTCCCAGCCTGCTCAGGAGCTGTAGACGTGCGGCGCCAGGGTGCCGACCACCCGCAGGTTGCGGTACCGCTCGTCGTAGTCCAAGCCGTAACCCACCACGAACTCGTTGGGGATCTCGAAGCCGACGTACTTCAGCGGCACGCTGACCTTGGCCGCGTCCGGCTTGCGCAGCAGAGTGCAGACCTCCACCGACGCCGGCCCGCGGCTGGTCAGGTTGGCCATCAGCCAGGACAGGGTGAGGCCGGAGTCGACGATGTCCTCCACGATCAGCACGTGCCGGCCGCTGATGTCGCGATCCAGGTCCTTGAGGATCCGCACCACGCCGCTGGACTTGGTGCCGCTGCCGTAGGAGGAGACGGCCATCCACTCGGTGTCCACGCTGCGGTGCAGGGCCCGGCTCAGGTCGGCCATCACCATCAGGGCGCCCTTCAGCACCCCGACCAGGAGCAGGTCGCGACCCTCGTAGTCGGCGCTGATCTGCCCGGCGAGCTCGGCCAGCCGGTCGTGGATCTGCTCCTGGGTGTACAGCACCTTCTCCAGGTCCTGACCCATGTCCTGCGCGTCCACGTCGCTCCTGCTCAGTCGTCGGTCTGGTGGCTGGTCCGGCGGGCGGTCCGGCGGGTGGTCCGGCGGGTGGTCCGGCGGACGGTCCGGGCGTCAGCCGTGGCCGGCCGGGCGGCCGCCCGACTGCTCCCGCGGCCGGGCCAGCGACAGCCTGCCACAGGCCCTGCGGGCCCGGACACCGCCGGGCAGCTGCACCTCTGCCTGCCCCCTCCAGCCGGTGACCAGCCCCTGCACAGCGAGCACGTGCTCGCGGGTCAGGTCGTTCGCCGGGCAGCCCGCGGCCAGCAGCAGCCGGCGCAGCACCCGGGTGCGCAGCGCGGCCGGCAGCCCCGCCAGCTCGGCCGTCGCCGGCCCGGACGTCTCCGGCTGGCCGGCCGCCAGCTCCTCCGCCGCCCGGTCGGCGAGCTCCTCGAGCAGGTCGGCGTCCTCGCGCAGCATCGCCGCCGAACGGGCCAGGGCCGCCGCGATCCCCGGGCCCAGCTCCTGCTCCAGCACGGCCAGCGAGCGGCGGGCCCGGGTCCGGGCGTAGGCCGGGTCCTCGTTGGCCGGGTCGGCCCAGGGCTGCAGGCCCAGCACCCGGCAGGCCTCGTGGGTGCAGGCCCGCGGCAGGTCCAGCAGCGGCCGGCGGAAGACCCCGCGCCGGCGAGGCATGCCGGCCAGCGACCGGGCGCCCGAGCCCCGGGCCAGGCCGAGCAGCACGGTCTCGGCCTGGTCCTCCCGGGTGTGCCCGAGCAGCACCGCGCGGGCTCCGGCCTGCTCGGCGCAGGCCTGCAGCAGCGCATACCGCGACCGGCGGGCGGCGGCCTCGGGTCCCCCGCCGGCGGACGGCGCCTCGGCCGGGTCCCAGACCCGCCGCAGCAGCACCGGGCTCAGGCCCAGCTCGGCGCAGCGGTCCGCCGCCCGGCGGGCGACCAGGTCCGAGCCGGCGAACCAGCCGTGGTCGACCACCACGGCCCCGGCCCGCGGCTGGGGCCGGCCGGGGCGGCGGCCGGACCCGGCGGCCAGGAAGCCGGCCGCGGCGGCCAGGGCGAGGGAGTCCGGGCCGCCCGAGCAGGCCACCAGGACCAGGTCCTGGCCGTCCAGGTCGGCCAGCTCGGCCCGGACGGCGCGACGGACCGCGGCGACCGTGGGGTGCGGACCGGGGCTCAGCCGTGCACCCGCCGGACCCAGGCGGCGGGATCGGCGATCTCGGCCGGCCGCGGCAGGGCCTCCGGCCCGGACCAGACGGCGTTGAAGTCCTGCATCCCGACCCTGGCCACCACGCCCCGGACGAACGCGGCCCCCTCGGTGTACTGCCGCATCTTGGCGTCCAGCCCCAGCAACCGGCGCAGCACGCCGTCCAGGCCGCCGCGGTTGGCGCGCCGTCGGCCGAACTTGCGCCGGATCTCCCCCACGCTGGGCACGACCTGCGGGCCGACGTCGTCCATCACCACGTCGGCGTGGCCCTCCAGCAACGACATCACCGCGGTCAGCCGGGCCAGCTGCTCGCGCTGGGCCGGGGTCTGGACCAGCTCCACCAGCCCGACCGAGGACTCTCCGCGCAGCACCTTGGGCAGCTCGGCCGAGGCGCCCCGCAGCCGGGCCAGGAACTGCCCCGGCTCGGCCAGCAGGTCTCCGGTGAGCTCGCTGATCTGGTCGGTGACGTGCCCGGACAGCCACGGCGAGGCGGCGAACTGAAGCCGGTGGGTCTGCTCGTGCAGGCACACCCACAGCCGGAAGTCACCGGCGTCCACCGACAGCTCGCGCTCCACGTGCACCACGTTGGGCGCCACCAGCAGCAGCCGGCCGTCACCGAAGGGGTCGTACTGGCCCAGTACCCGCGAGGCCAGGACGCCCAGCAGGCCACCCAGCTCCAGACCGGTCAGCCGACGGCCGACCGCACCGGCCGGGCCGGGCCAGGACCCGGAGCGGCGGGCCATCGCCCGGTCGGCCGCCGGGGCGAGCAGGGTGCGGAAGGCCTGCACGTTGGCCCGGGCCCAGCCGGGCCGGTCGACCACCAGGGTGGCGGCGGCCCGGTCCGGCCCCTGCGCCTGCATCCCGGTCACCCGGCTGACGTGCTCCACCGCCTGCTCGGCGCAGCGGCGCAGCTCGGCGACCACCTCACCGGCCTGCTCGTGGGTGACCGCGGGGCCGGGGCGGCTCACCGCGGCCGCGGTGACGGCGGCCAGCTCCCAGTCCACGAGGCGGTCGACGGCCGCGGAGGCGCTCATCGCCCCACCGTACGTGCTGGGCCGGCGGCGCTGCGGCCCGGAACTGCCGGCCGGGCACGTGCGGCTGGTCACGACCGGCACCCGCAGCGCGCGAGCCGGGAGGCCACCGCGTCCAGCGCTGGCCGCGGATCGGTACCGGTCGAGGCTCGGTCGGTGAGCAGCGCGAACAGCAGCAGCCGCCCGTCGGCGTCGACCACGGTGCCGGCCAGCGCGCTCACCCCTGTCAGGGTGCCGGTCTTGGCCCGGACCAGTCCGGCCGCGGCGGCCCGGGAGCCGGTCCGGAACCGGTCCGCCAGGGTGCCGGTCGCCCCGGCGACCGGCAGGCCGGTGAGCACCGCCCGCAGCTCGGGGTGGTCCTGGTCGACGGCCAGCTGCAGGGCAGCGGTGATCAGGCTGGCCGGCACGTGGTCGGCCCGGGCCAGGCCGCTGCCGTCGACCATCACCGCGCCGGACACGTCCAGGCCCAGGCCGGCGAGCTGGGACAGCACCGCCTGCCCCGCCCCGGTGAACGTCGTCGGCCGCTGGGCGTGCTCGGCGACCAGCCGGGCCAGCGCCTCGGCCACCGTGTTGTCCGAACGTTGCAGCGCGTACTCGACCACCTCCCCGACCGGGGCCGACCGCACCTCGCCGAGCAGCGGCGACCCCACCGGGGCGGCCACCCGGGTGATCGCCCCGGTGACCGTGATGCCCTGCGCGCGCAGCCGGGCCGCGAAGGCCTGCGCGGCGGCCCGGGCCGGGTCGGGACTGCGCCGGGCGTAGTCCTTGCTGGTCAGCCGACCGGCGTGGACGGCCACGGCGGTGATCGGCGCCACGTAGCCCCCGGCCACCGGGTCGCCCTGCCAGTGCGGTGAGCGGGTGGCGCCGGAGAACAGCCGGTCGTCCAGGCCGACGGTGACCGTGCCGGTGCCGCGGGCCCGCAGCGCGGCGGCGACCTGGGCGGCCAGGTCGGCCAGCCCGGCGTGGCCGTCGACGGCGCTCGGGTCGCCCGCGCCCGCGGACAGCAGCTGGTCACCACCGGCCAGCAGCACGACCTGGTCGCCGGCCCCGGCCACCACCTGGGTGGCGAGCACGGCGTCCGGGCCGAACGCGGCCAGCGCCGCGGTGGTGGTCAGGATCTTCACCGTCGAGGCCGGGCTGCGCGGCGTCCCGGCGGCCAGCCCGAACAGGGCCGCCCCGCTGGCGGCGTCCACCACCTGCATCGAGGCGGCGCCGCCGAAGGCCGGCGAGGTCAGCATCGGGCCGAGGGCGGCGGCCAGCCCGGCCGGGCTGGGCGCCGCGGCCGCCGGGTCGGGCAACGCGCTCAGCACACCGGCCGGCATCGGCAGCCCGGTGGCCCCGGGCACCGGCACCGCGCTGGGGCTCGGCGGGCCGGCCGGCGAGGACGTCGCGCCCGGGGACGGGCCGGATCGGCGGCCGGGCCCGGCACCGCCCACGGCCAGCACGAGCGCGCCCACCACCAGCAGCAGCACAAGCACGACCGGCGCCGCCCTGCGACCTGTGGTGATCCGCGTCATGCTGTCCCCGTCCCCGGCGGCGCTCCGGTCTGGGGAGACTACCCTGGACCGACCAGCCGGCCTCGTAGGGGAGACCACGTGGAGTTCGACGTCACCATCGAGATCCCGAAAGGGCAGCGCAACAAGTATGAGGTGGACCATTCCACCGGCCGGATCAGGCTGGACCGGATGCTGTTCACCTCGACCCGCTACCCCGCGGACTACGGGTTCATCGACGGCACCCTGGGTGAGGACGGCGACCCGCTGGACGCCCTGGTGCTGCTGGAGGAACCCACCTTCCCGGGCTGCCTGATCCTGTGCCGCGCGATCGGCATGTTCCACATGCGCGATGAGGCGGGCGGCGACGACAAGGTGCTCTGCGTGCCGGCCAAGGACCCGCGGCTGAAGCACATCCAGGACCTGGACGACGTGTCGAGCTTCGACCGGCTGGAGATCCAGCACTTCTTCGAGACCTACAAGGACCTCGAGCCGGGCAAGAGCGTCGAGGGCGCGCACTGGGCGGGCAAGCTGGAGGCCGAGGCCGAGGTGGAGGCCTCGGTCAAACGGCTCGCCGACGCCGGGGGCCACTACCCGCACTGATCCCCCGGCTCCCGATTGCCCTCCCCCGGCGGCGCCAGCAGGATCGGGTGATGGACGAGGAGCAGCGGGTCGACGTCGTCATCCTGGGCACCGGGAGCGCCGGTGAGTACCTGGCCGGCGAGCTGGCCGACGCCGGCCGGTCGGTGGCGGTGGTGGAGCGCCGGCTGGTCGGTGGCGAGTGCCCCTACCTGGCCTGCATCCCCAGCAAGTCGCTGCTGCTGTCGGCCGCGGCCGGCCTCGGTTGGGAGGAGGCGGTGGCCCGCCGCGACGACGCGACCGACCACCTCGACGACGGCGAGGCCGCCCGGTCGCTGACCGGCAGGGGGGTACGGCTGCTGCGCGGCACCGGCCGGTTCCTGGCCGCCGACCTGATCGGGGTCTCACCGCTGCTGGACCCGATCGCCCCCCAGGGTGAGGCCCAGACCGCGCGGCTGCGCGCCGGCCAGGCCGTGGTGGTGGCCACCGGCGCCTCGCCGACCCTGCCGCCGGTGCCCGGGCTGGACCAGGTTCCGGTCTGGACCAGCGCCGACGCGCTGACCAGCGCTGAGCTGCCGGGCCGGCTGGCCATCCTCGGCGGGGGGGCGATCGGCTGCGAGCTGGCCCAGGCCTACGCCCGGTTCGGGGCCGAGGTGAGCCTGGTCGAGGTGGCGCCGCGGCTGCTGGCCGCCGAGACCGAGATGATCGGCGCGACGATGGCCGAGGTGCTGGCCCAGGACGGCGTCCGGGTGCTGACCGGGGCCCAGGTCGAGCAGGTCAGCGGCACCGGCGGGAGCGGGGTCCGACTGCACTTGGCGCAGGGCCAGGACGTGCGGGCCGACCGCCTGCTGGTCGCCGCCGGCCGGCGGCCGAACACCGCCGGCCTCGGGCTGGCGGACGCGGGGGTGGAACCCGGCGACCAGGGGCAGTTGGAGGTCGACGCCCGGTGCCGGGTGACCGGCGGCGCCGGCCCGGTGCCGGTGTTCGCGATCGGTGACGTCAACGGCGTCGCGCCGTACACCCACACGGCCAACTACCAGGCCCGGATCGTGGCCGCGGAGCTGCTCGGGCACGGCCGGGACGCCGACTACAGCGGCGTGCCCCGCGGGGTGTACACGGCGCCGCCGATGCTGGCCGTCGGGTTGACCCCGGAGCAGGCTCGAGGCGCGGGACACCAGGTCCGCACCGCCCAGTTCGACGTGACCGGCACCGCCCGTGCCTACCTGGACCCGGACCTGAGCGGGCCGGGCCGGCTGGAGGTGGTCGTCGACGCCTCGACCGGTCGGCTGCTCGGGGCGGCCGCGCTGGCCCCGCACGCCGACAGCTGGATGGGTGAGCTGGCGCTGGCCGTGCGGGCCGGCCTGGACGTGGACCTGCTGACCGACCACGTCCGCGCCTTCCCCACCTTCAGCGAGGCGATCTTCCCCCCGCTGCGGCAGCTGCGCTGACGGGTCAGGCCGAGGCGGCCGAGGCGGCACGGACCGCGCGGTGCACGAGGCCGAGCTTGGCCACGACCGCGGCGGACAGCACGAACGGGTACAGGTCGTCCTGGCCCATGCTGCGGTTCACCGCGTTCAGCGCGTAGGTCAGCGGCAGCCAGGTGGCGACCACCTGCTCGATGCTGTCCGCCTGCGCCTGCGCGTCGGTCGGCAGGGCGACCAGGTCGCGGGCCTGCTCCGGCGCGGCGACCTGCGGCCCGGTGACCACCATGCCGTAGGCCGAGGCGGTCTGGATGGTGTCCAGGATGTGCAGGTAGTGCGCGAAGGACTCGGCCCAGTCCTCCCACGGGTGCGCGGTGGCGTAGGCGCTGACGTGGGTGTCCTGCCAGCCGGCCGGCGCGCCGGAGCCGTAGTGCCGCTGCAGGGCCTGGCCGTAGTCCACCCGCTCGTCGCCGAACACCGACCGGAACTCCCTCAGCCGAGCGCCGCCCGCCGAGGCGATCAGGCCGTTGCCCTCGACGAGCACCTGCCAGTAGTAGTGCCCCACCTCGTGCCGCAGGTGGCCCAGCAACGTCCGGTAGGGCTCGCCCATCTTCTGCCGGACCGCCTCCCGGTGGGCGTCCTCGCCCTCGGCCAGGTCGATCGTCACCACCCCGTCGGCGTGCCCGGTGGTCACCGGCTGGGCGGCGCTGGAGAGCAGGTCGAAGGCCAGCCCCCGAGCGTCCTGGGCCTGCGGCAGGACCGGCAGCCCGAGGTCCAGCAGCTGGTAGACCAAGCGCTTCTTGGCCGTCTCGGTGCGCGCCCAGGAGGCCATCGAGCCCAGGTCGGTGGCCGGCGGCCGGGTCCGGGTCAGCCGGCAGGCCAGGCACAGGTCCCCGCCGGCCGCCCCGTCCGCCTCCACCAGCCAGTGGCAGCCGACGGCGCCCAGGTTCGCGCACACGCGCCGGCCGGCCACCGGCACCAGCTGCAGCCGGGCGACGGAGAACCCCTGGTCGGTCGAGCAGCGCAGGCACACGCTGTTCTCGAAGGTGAGCAGGTTGCCGCAGACCTGGCAGGTGAAGGAACGCACCCGCGGAACCTACCGGTCACCGCCGGGGCCGCCGACGCCGGTGAGGCCGGCGGCGGCCGGGTCCAGCCGGGTCACGTCCACCGCCACCTCGAGCGTGCGCTTGGTGCTCTGGGTGAAGATGACGCCCTTCAGCGGGGGCACGTCGGCGTAGTCCCGGCCCCAGGCGGTGACCACGTAGGAGCCGTCGACGAGCTTGTCGTTGGTGGGGTCCACGTCCACCCAGCCGAGCTCGGGCAGCAGCACCGACAGCCAGGCGTGCGAGGCGTCGGCGCCGGCCAGCTTGGGCCGCCCGAGCGGCGGCCGGGTCTCCAGGTAGCCCGAGACGTACCGGGCGGGCAGTCCGACCCCGCGCAGGCAGGCCACCCCCAGGTGCGCGAAGTCCTGGCAGACCCCGCGCCGCTGCGTCAGCACCTCCTGCATCGTGGTCCGCACCGAGGTGGAGCCGGAGGAGTAGGTGAAGTCGGTGTAGATCCGGTGCACCAGGTCGGCCACCGCCTCGCCGAGCGGGCGACCCGGCGCCAGCACCGGCGTCGCGTACTCCCGGGCCGGTTCCAGCGGGACGTGCCTGGAGGGCAGCAGGAAGTCGGTGGCCGTGCTCGGGTCGCCCTGGCTGCCCTCGGGCCAGTCGCCGACCGCGGCGGCCGCCTGGGCCACGCTCCAGCCGTCCAGCGCCGACAGGTCGGGCACCGGACGGTCCACCTCCACCTGCGAGGTGGCCACCACCACCAGCCGGTCGTGCGGGGTGAGCACCTCCAGGTAGGCGCACCGGTTGCCGTAGTAGTCCTCGGTCTCGGCCAGTGTCGTCGGCGCCGGCTCGACCCGGACGTCGGTGCTGGCGCACCACTGGCCCGGCGCGTCCCGGGGCAGCAGGTGCGCCCGGCCGTAGGAGGCGGTGACGACGTCGTCATAGCCGTAGCTGGTCGCGTGCCGGACCTGGTAGCTGCGCCGGCTGCCCGGGGAGGGGTCGGCGCTCACGCCGACCACCGTGACATGCCCAGCGGGCGCAGCGGCGCGACGTGCACGAAGTGCACCCGCTGCAGCTGGTCGGCCAGATCGGCCAGCCCTGAGGAGATCACGTCCAGGGCGCGGGCCAGCGCCGCCGGCTCACCCACCGGGATCCGTTCGGTGTCCCGCAGCAGGACGGCGACGGTGCGCAGCGCCGACCCGATCCCCCCGGAGGAGACCTCGGCGTGCGGCAGCTGGGTCAGGTCGTCGGCCAGCCGGTCCAGCTGGAAGGCGACCGAGCGGGGGTTGCCCCGGTCGCGCAGCAGCAGGTCCAGCACGGTCTGCACGGCGGCCTCGCCGGAGGTGCCGCCGGGGTGGCGCCGACGGTGGGTGATCACGCTCTCGCCGACCACCAGCACGGCCTCCAGCACGAGCGCCGCGACGGCGGAGGGGTGCGGCTGGTCGAGGGTCGCGCGCAGCACCGCCAGCACCTGCAGGGCCCGCTCGATCCGCTTGCCCGCGTCCATGAAGAACCAGCCGGGGTCGCGCACCATGCTCTCGGCGGCCAGGCCGGACAGGGCCAGCAGCCCCTCCAGGACCCGGGACAGGGTCGGCGGCAGGGGCGTGTCGGCGTCCGCCCGGGCCAGCTCGGCCAGCACCCGGTCCAGGGAGCCGAGCACCATCCAGGTGTCGGTGGACAGCAGCTCGCGGACGCCGAAGGCGATCTCGGTGGTGGCCCGGACGGCGTGCGCCAGGGTGCCGGCCCGGTCGGCGTCCACGACCAGCGCCAGCAGCTCGGGGCGGGGGTCGCGCAGCGCCGGCTCGGCGTCCGGGCCGGTGAACCCGGGCCAGGTGGTGCTCACCCGGGTCAGGGCGCGCAGCATCACCGCGGTGGCCACCCCGCCCGGCGACCCCGGCCGCAGGCTGTGGTCCTCCGCCAGGTCGTCGCAGACCCGCAGCAGCCGGACGGCGTCCTCGGCTCGTTCGGCGTAGCGGCCCAGCCAGAACAGGTCCTCGGCCACCCGGGAGGACAGCGCCGGTGCGGCCGAGATGCCCGGCAGCGCACTGACCGGGCGAGCGGCGGCCGGCTCCACGCCGGCCAGGGTGATCGCCCCGCTGGCCGGTTCCGGCTGCAGCACCCAGACGTCCTTGCTGACCGCCCCGGCGGCGCCGACCACCAGGTGGGAGTCGCGTTCGGCGGCGACCCGGGCCAGCCCGCCGGACATCACCTCGTACGCCCCGCCGTGGGCGACGGCGAAGCCGCGCAGCACCATCCGGCGGGGTTCCAGTCCCGAGTCGGTGACCACCGGGACGGTGGACGCCTCGACCACCTCCTGGGCGCTCCAGCGGTACGGCTCGGCCCGGACCCGGTCGGCCAGATCCTGCCGCTGCGCACCGGACAGCTCCCAGCCGAACACGCTGGCCCGGCCCACGCCGCGGTCGATCCGCTTGACCACCAGGGTGTCCAGCCGGTCCAGGACCAGCTCGCGCTGGGCCGGGACGCCGCACCAGTAGGTGGTCGCGGAGTCCAGCAGCAGGTCGCTGTCCATCAGGGCGCGGGCCACCGCCGGCAGGTACGGCAGGAGCCCGGGGTTCTCCAGCACGCCCGCCCCGACCGGGTTGACCACGCTGACCGCCCCGGTCCGGCCGGCGTGCAGCAGCCCCGGGACGCCGAGCTGGGAGTCCCCGCGCAGCTCCAGCGGGTCGCTGAACGCGGCGTCCACCCGGCGCAGCAGCACATCGACCGGGTCCATCCGGCCCAGGGCGCGCAGCAGCAGCCGGCCCTGGCGGACGGTCAGGTCCTCGCCCTCGACCAGCGGGAACCCCAGCAGGCTGGCCAGGAAGGCCTGGTCGAAGGCGGTCTCGCTGCCCGGGCCGGGGGTCATCAGCACCACCCGGGGCGCCTCGGCGGTGACCGGGGCGACCTCCTGCAGTGCCTGGCGCATGGTGTGGAACCAGCCGCGCAGCCGTTCCAGCCGGGTGTTGCGGTACAGGCTGGGCATCACCCGGGAGACCACCCGCCGGTTCTGCATCGCGTAGCCCACCCCGGAGGGGGCCTGGGTACGGTCCTCGACCACCCGCCAGGTGCCGTCGGCGTCCCGGGCGACGTCGGTGGCGGACAGGAACAGCTGACGGGGGCCGGGCAGCCGGATCCGGTCCGCCTCCCGGACGAAGCCGCTGTGCGCGAGCACCACCTCCGGCGGCACGACGCCGCGGCGCAGCAGCGTCCGGGCCCCGTACAGGTCGGTCAGCACCAGGTCCAGCAGCTCGGCGCGCTGGACCAGCCCGGCCCGCAGCCGGGACCACTCGCCCGCCTCGACCACCACCGGCAGCGGGTCGACCGACCAGCGCCGGCCGGCGCCGTAGGTGACGCCCTCGTCCTCGGCGATCCGGGTCGCCTCGCCCGCCCGGGTGCGCAGACCGGCCACCCCGAGCAGGTCGACGGTGGAGGCCAGGTCCAGAGAGCCGGGCCGGATCAGGCCGTCCGGCCCGACCAGCTCGTCGGGGCCGGCCGGCCGGTACCCGGCCAGCACCGACTCCGCGCCGGCCGCCGCCTCCGGCGCAAGACTCATCCCCGCACCCTAGCCGCGGCGCCGGGCGAGGACGTCGGGCAGCGCGGCGGTGCGGCGCAGGTCCAGCGTGGCGGGGTACTCCCCGGCGCCGCCGAGCAGCTGCTCGGCGGGCGGCCAGGTCGAGGTGTCCACCGGGCCGGGGGTGTGCCCGTTGGTCTCGAACCGGGCCGCCCGCCGGGACTGCGCCTCGGCCGCGTTCACCGGGTACCGGTCGTAGGCCCGCCCGCCGGGGTGCACCACGTGGTGGGTGAACCCGCCCAGCGAGCGGTCGTTCCAGCGGTCGATGAGGTCCACCACCAGCGGGGCCTGCACGCCGATCGTGGGGTGCAGGGCCGAGGGCGGGGCCCAGGCCCGGTACCGGACGCCACCGACCGGGTGGCCGGC
Organism: uncultured Actinomycetota bacterium; assembly: GCA_963821825.1. Taxonomy (GTDB): domain Bacteria; phylum Actinomycetota; class Actinomycetes; order Actinomycetales; family Kineosporiaceae; genus CAWGFD01. Next base: position 1,277,582 of record CAWGFD010000002.1, on the reverse strand, counting down.
CGGCCCCGGGACCAACGGCACCGGGACGCCGTTCACGGTCACCGCGTGCCGGCCCTCGACCAGGCCGGCGGCCTCGATCTGCACCCGCTCCACGCTGGAGTCCACGTACCGAGCGGTGCCGCCGGCGGTGGCCTCCTCGCCGAGCACGTGCCAGGGCTCGATGGCCTGCCGCAGCTCCAGGCTCACCCCGGCCACCTCGGCGCGGCCCAGCCGGGGGAAGCGGAACTCCAGGAACGGGTCCAGCCAGCCGGGCTCGAAGTCCAGGCCGTGCTCGCGCAGGTCGCCCACGACGTCGAGCAGGTCGGCCCAGGCGAAGGCGGGCAGCAGGAACCGGTCGTGCAGCCGGGGGCCCCAGCGCACCAGCGGACCGCGGTAGGGGTCGACCCAGAACCGGGCGACCAGGGCGCGCACCAGCAGCGCCTGCACCAGGGCCATCCGGGGGTGCGGCGGCATCTCGAACCCGCGCAGCTCCAGCAGCCCGAGCCGGCCCCGCTCGCTGTCGGGGCTGTAGAGCTTGTCGATGCACAGCTCGGCGCGGTGGGTGTTGCCGGTGATGTCGGTCAGCAGGTGGCGCAGCAGCCGGTCCACGTGCCAGGGCCGCACGTCCTGCCCCAGCCGGTCCAGCTCCCCGAAGGCGATCTCCAGCTCGTACATCGCCTCCTGCCGGCCCTCGTCGGGCCGCGGCGCCTGGCTGGTCGGGCCGATGAACCGGCCGGAGAACACGTAGGACAGCGCCGGGTGGTGCTGCCAGTAGGTGACCAGGCTGCGCATCAGGTCGGGGCGGCGCAGCAGCGGGGAGTCCGCCGGGGTGGCCCCGCCCAGGGTCAGGTGGTTCCCACCTCCGGTGCCGGTGTGCAGGCCGTCCAGGTCGAACTTCTCGCTGCCCAGCCCGACCTGGCGGGCGTGCTCGTACAGCCCCTCGGTGGTGGCGACCAGCTCCGGCCAGGACGCGCTGGGCGCCACGTTCACCTCGATCACCCCGGGGTCGGGGGTGACCGACACGGTGCGGGTGCGGTGGTCACCGGGGAACGGGTAGCCCTCCAGCACGACCGGGACGCCGACCTGCGCGGCGGCCGCGTGCACCGCGGCGAGCAGCGCGACGCCGTCCTCGGCGTGGGTCAGCGGGGGCAGGAACACCCGCAGGTGACCCTCGCGCTCCTGGACGGCCAGCGCCGTCCGCGGCGCCTCCTCGACCTCCAGCACCCGGGCCGGCGCGACGTCCGGCAGCGCGGCCACCGGAAGCCCGCGGCGCGGCTCGAACGGGGACCGTTCGCCCACCGGCGGCGGGGGGGTCCAGGCCAGGGAGTCCAGCGGCAGCCGCAGGCCCAGCGGCGAGCTGCCGGGGATCAGGTACAGGTGGCGACGGCGCAGCCGCCACACCGAGGTGCCCCAGGCGTCCCCGGGCTCGGCGTCCTCCGGGCGGAAGAGCGGCAGCACCCAGCCGATCGCCCGGCCGGCGTCGGCCGGGTCCGCCTCGGGCGGCAGCGGCTCCCCCGGCTGCGGGTCGACCTGCGGCCGGGGCCCGGTGGGACGGCGCACCTCGGCGGCCAGGGCGTCCAGCGGGTCCTCGAAGGCCGGCAGCAGGACCGAGCCGGGCAGGCCCAGCCGGCCGGCGATCGCTGCCGCCAACGCGGCCATCGTCCGGTCGGCGGCCTCGCTGCCGCTGTCCAGCACGGCCGCCCGCCACGGCGCATCCAGCAGGGCCGGGTCGGGCCACAGCGGCTGGCCGTCCAGCCGGGAGGTGATCGCGATCTGCCAGCGCGGCAGCGGCTCACCCGGGTACCACTTGCCCTGCCCGTGCTGCACCAGGGCGCCGGGCGGCTGGTCGGCGACCAGCCGGTCGGCCAGCGCCGCCGCGAGCCGGCGCTTGTCCGGACCGTCGGCGTCGGTCGTCCACTGCGCGGACTGCATGTCGGTGGTGGAGACGAAGGTGGGCTCCCCGCCCATGGTCAGCCGGACGTCGCCGGCCGCGAGCTGCTCGTCCACCCGCCGGCCCAGCCGCTCCACCCGCTGCCACTGCTGGGCGCTGTACGGGCGGGTGACCCGGACGTCCTCGTGCACCCGGTGCACCACGTTGGCGAAGTCGAAGGTGACCTGGCAGACCCCGGTCGACCCGCTGATCGGGGCGGAGGTCGCCGGGTGCGGGGTGGCCGACAGCGGGATGTGGCCCTCCCCGGCGAACAGCCCCGAGGTCGGGTCCAGGCCGACCCAGCCGGCGCCGGGGATGTACACCTCGGCCCAGGCGTGCAGGTCGGTGAAGTCGGCCGTCGGCCCCGCCGGGCCGGTCACCGGCACCTGGTCGGGGGCCAGCTGGACCAGGTAGCCGGAGACGAACCGGGCCGCCAGCCCCAGCTCGCGCAGCGCGGCGACCAGCAGCCAGGCGCTGTCCCGGCAGGAGCCCGAGGCCAGCTCGAGGGTCTGGTCCGGCGCCTGCACGCCGACCTCCATCCGGACCAGGTAGCCGACCGCGTCCCGGACGGCCTGGTTCACCCCGACCAGGAAGTCCACCGTGCGCTTGCCGGGCTCGGCCAGGCCGTGCGCCCGGACCCAGGCCGGGACGCCGCCGGCGCCCTCGACTGGGCGCAGGTAGGGCTCGAGGTCGGCCCGGACCCCCGGCGGGTAGTCGAACCCGTAGTGCTCGGCGTACTCCTCCAGGAAGAAGTCGAACGGGTTGATCACCGTCAGGTCGGCGATCAGGCCGACCGTGATGCTCAGCTCGGTGGCCCGCTCGGGGAAGACCAGCCGGGCCAGGTGGTTGCCGAACGCGTCCTGCTGCCAGTTGATGAAGTGATCGGCCGGGGTGACGGTCAGGGAGTACGCGCTGACCGGCGTCCGGCAGTGCGGTGCCGGGCGCAGCCGCACCACGTGCGGGTGGATCGGCACGGCGCGGTCGAACCGGTAGGTGGTGCGGTGCTCGAGAGCGACCCTGATCGTCACGGCCACTCACTGTAGAGGGGCGCCGGGTCCGGCACGGACCGTCGCGGTCACGGTCCAGTCACCCCGGTCAGCCGGTCAACCGGAGGCGGACGAGCGCAGGTCGGCCAGCTCGGTCAGCACGGCGGCCAGCTCCCGGGGGCCGGGCACCCGGTGCCGGGCCCGGGTCTCGCCCTCGCCGACCTTGATCGTCACGTCGCCCATCTCGTCGTCCAGGACGGCGAACGCCCGCTCGTCGGTGACGTCGTCCCCGGCGAACAGCACGCCGCCCCCGGCCGCGGGCAGGTCCAGTCGTTCCCGCAGCGCGGTCAGCGCGCTGCCCTTGGTGGTCTCCACCACCGACAGCTCGACCACCTCCTTGCCCTCGGTGACGTGCACCCCGCTCCAGGACGCCGGCCCGTCCAGCACCGAGCGCGCGGCCCGGTGCGCCACCTCACGGTGCGCCCGGCGGGTGTGCAGCACGACGCCGGTCGGCTTCAGCTCCACGGCGGTGCCGGGGTGCTCGGCCACCACGCCGTCCAGGGCGTCGGCCAGCCCGGAGAGCAGCTCGCGGCGCTCGGGGTCGAGCAGCTCCAGGCCCTCGTCGTCGTCGCCGTGCAGGTGCACCTGCGCGCCGTGGCTGCCGATCAGGGTGGTGCCCTGGGGCGGGCGGGCCAGCCGGCGCAGGTCGGCCAGGCTGCGGCCGGAGAGCAGGGCCAGCTGCACGCCGGGGTCCTCGGCCAGCCGCTGCAGCGCCCGCGCCGCCTCCGGCAGCGGCTCGGCGGCGCCCGGGTCCTCCACGATCGGGGCCAGCGACCCGTCGAAGTCGAGAGCGACCAGCAGGCAGGGGCGGCCGGCCAGGCCGGCCAGCGCCCGGGACAGCCGGTCGGCCCCGGCCGCCGCCCCGCTCACCGCGGTGCCCCCTGGTCCAGCGCCTGCAGGAAGTCCCGCGCCCAGCGCTCGACGTCGTGCTCGGCCACCCGCTTGCGCATCGCCCTCATCCTGCGCCCCTTCTCCCGTTCGCCGGCGGTCGCCGCCCGGACGATCTGGTCCTTGGTGCCGTCCACGTCGTGCGGGTTGATCTGCCAGGCCTGCGGCAGCTCGTCGGCGGCCCCGGTGAACTCACTCAGCACCAGCGCACCGCCGCCCTCGACGCGGCTGGCGATGTACTCCTTGGCCACCAGGTTCATCCCGTCCCGCAGCGCCGTCACCAGCATCACGTCGGCAGCCCGGTACATCGCCGCCAGCTCGGCCTTGGGGAAGGACTGGTGCAGGTAGTGCACCGCCGGGTGACCGAGCTGGGCGAACTCACCGTTGATCCGCCCGACGGTGACCTCGACCTCGTCCCGCAGCGCGGCGTAGCTGTCCACCCGCTCCCGGCTGGGCGTGGCCACCTGCACGAACACCGTGCCCGGCACCTCCAGCCGGCCGTCGGCGAGCAGCTCCCCGACCGCCTTCAGCCGGTGCAGGATGCCCTTGGTGTAGTCCAGCCGGTCCACCCCGAGCAGCAGCAGGGTGGGGTTGCCCAGCTCCTCGCGGATCTCCCGGGCCCGGGCCGCGACCTGCGGGCTGCGGGCCAGCTCGTCCAGGCTGCCGGTGTCGACCGAGATCGGGAACGCCTGCGCGCGGACCTCGCGCGGGCCCTGCGGGCCCTCCAGGGGGACCAGACCGCGGCGGGTGGCGTGCCCGGTGCGGCGCACGGCGCGCAGGAAGTTGTTCGCGTCCGCCGGCCGCTGGAAACCCAGCAGGTCGGCGCCGAGCAGGCCCTCGACGACCTGCCGACGCCAGGGCAGCTGGGCGAAGATCTCGTAGGGCGGGAACGGGATGTGGTTGAAGAAGCCGATCCGCAGGTCCGGCCGGACCTGCCTGAGCATGGCCGGCACCAGCTGGAGCTGGTAGTCCTGCACCCACACCGTGGCGCCCTGGGCGGCCTGGGCCAGCGCGGCGTCGGCGAACCGCTGGTTCACCCGCAGGTAGGCCTCCCACCAGTGCCGGTGGAAGATCGGCGGGGCGATCACGTCGTGGTAGAGCGGCCACAGCGTGCCGTTGCTCATCCCCTCGTAGTAGTACTCGACCTCGTCCGCGGTCAGCGGCACCGGCACCAGGTGCATGTCCGCGGCGTCGAACTCCTCGTGGGTGGGCATCCCGTCGACCAGGACGACCTCGTCCTGGTCGGCCTGCTCCAGCGCCTCGGGGCTGCCCGGCTCGGCGGAGGGTGCGCCGCTCCACCCGACCCAGGCACCCTGGTGGGAGCGCATCACCGGTTCCAGCGCGGCGACCAGCCCGCCGGGGCTGGGCTGCCAGCTCACGCTGCCGTCCGGCTCCTCCCTGCGGTCGACCGGAAGGCGGTTGGCGACCACGACGAGGTCGTAGCGGGCCTCGCTCACAAGGCTCCCTCTCTGCAGGCGGGTGTGATGGCCAACCTACCCGCCGGTCCCCCGGCGGCCAGCGCATGAGTCTCCGCCAGCCCGGCCACAGCAGGCTCTCAGGCGCACCGGCGAGACTGGGAGCAGGCTTGACCAAGAGCACCCACCGCGACCCGCGTGACTGCCCCGAGGAGCGAGATGACGGCCGAGACGGCGTCCGCCCGGCCCCTGACCAGCCGCCCGCGCCGAAGCGCCCGGCCGGCTCGGACCCCGGCCTGGTGGCGTGACCTGGCCGGGTCGCTGGCGTGGGCGAGCATGCTCGTCGTGGTCGCGCTGTGGGTGGCCGGCGGGGGCGTGCAGGGCCTGGCCGGCGAGCCGCTGACCTCCCTGGGCCGGGTGACCGGGATGGTCTCGGCCGACCTGCTGCTGCTCCAGGTGTTCCTGATGGCCCGGGTGCCGTTCGTGGAGCGCAGCTACGGTCAGGACGAGCTGGCCCACCGGCACCGTTGGGTCGGCTTCGCCTCCTTCGACCTGATGCTCGCCCACATCGTGCTGATCGTGCTGGGCTACGCCGCGACCGATGGCACCGGCGTGGTCGCCACCACGGTGAGCATGGTGCTCACCTACCCGGGGATGCTGCTGGCCACCGCGGGCACCGCGCTGCTGGTGATGGTGGTGGTGACCTCGCTGCGCGCGGCCCGGCGCCGGCTGCGGTACGAGTCCTGGCACCTGCTGCACCTGTACGCCTACCTGGGGGCCGGGCTCGCGCTGCCGCACCAGCTGTGGACCGGCGCGGACTTCGCCGCCCCGGCCGCCCAGGTCTTCTGGTGGAGCGCCTACGCGGTCAGCGCCGGCTCGGTGCTGGCGTTCCGGGTGGCCCTGCCGCTGTGGCGCTCCCGGCGGCACGCGCTGACCGTGACCGCGGTGGTCCGCGAGGCCGACGGCGTGGTCTCGGTGCACCTGGCCGGGCGCAAGCTGTACCGGCTGAAGCTGCGCGCCGGGCAGTTCCTGACCTGGCGCTTCCGGTCCGGGCCGGGCTGGACCCGGGCGCACCCCTACTCGCTGTCCGCGCCGCCGTCCGGGAACCGGGTCCGGGTCACCGTCAAGGACCTCGGCGACGCCAGCGGCGCGCTGGCCGACGTCCGCCCCGGCACCAAGGTGCTGTTCGAGGGCCCGTACGGGCGGCTGACCTCCGACGTGCGGACCCGGCGCCGGGTCACCCTGATCGGCGCCGGGATCGGGGTGACGCCGCTGCGGGCGCTGCTGGAGGAGCTGGACTACCGGCCCGGTGAGGTCACCCTCCTCTACCGGGCCCGGTCGGCCGCCGACGTGCTCTTCCGGGAGGAGCTGGACGCGCTGGCCGCCGGTCGCGGGGCCCGGATCTTCTACCTGCTCGGGCCGAGGCTGGCCGGCCGCGAACGCACCTGGTTGCCGGCGGCGGCGGCCAAGGTGGGCGAGAGCGAGGCGCTGCTGCACCTGGTGCCGGACGTCGCCGAGCACGACGTCTACCTGTGCGGCGGCAAGCACTGGATGGACGCCGCCCGGGCCGCGGCCCTGGACGCCGGCGTGCCGGCCGCCCGGATCCACACCGAGAGGTTCAGCTGGTGACCCGGGCCGCGCCCGCCGCCGGCGCCGCCGAGCACCCCGGCATCAGCCCGCGAGGAAGGAGGACGGCGTGCGCCGGATAGTCGTCGCAGCCCTGGGCACGATCAGCGGCCTGGTGCTGCTGTTCAGCTACCACACCAGCACCAACCGCACCGGCCTCGGGGGGACGCCGCTGGCCGGGGCCGGCGGCGGCACGCCGGCGCCGACGCCCTCGCCGGGCTCCCCGTCACCGGCCCCCGGCTCGGCGCCGGGTGGATCCTCGTCCTCCTCCACGCCGTCCTCGGGTTTGAAGGACGGCACCTGGACCGGTCAGACCGCGCAGACCCGGTGGGGGCCCGTTCAGGTGGCGGTGACCGTCGCGGGCGGCACCATCACCAAGGTCGACCCCGTGGTCTACCCCGCCAACAACGGCCGGGACATGGAGATCAACAGCTACGCCCTGCCGATCCTGGACCAGGAGGCGCTCTCCGCGCAGAGCTCCCAGATCGACGCCGTCTCCGGCGCCACGGTGACCAGCGACGGCTACATCGCCTCGCTGCAGTCGGCGATCGACCAGGCCACCTCATGACCTCCCCGCCGCTCGACGGACCGCCCCGGCGCTCGTTCGTGGAGCAGGTCATGGGCATGCCGGTCAGCGTGATGCTGCGCGGCGCGGACGCCCGCGGGCCGCAGCCGGTGGCCGCCGTCCAGGCGGCGTTCGGCGCGCTGCGCGAGGTGGACGCCGTGCTCAGCCTGTGGCGGCCGGCCAGCCCGCTGAGCCGGCTGGCCCGCCGCGAGCTGGGGGTCGCGGACTGCCCGCCGGTGGTGGCCGAGGTGCTGCAGCTGTGCGAGCAGGCCCGCTCGCTGACCGACGGCTGGTTCGACCACGAACCGGCCCGGCCGGACGGCCGGCGGGGCCTGGACCCGACCGGGCTGGTCAAGGGCTGGGCGGTGCAGGGTGCCCTGCGCGTCCTGCTCGCCGGCCTGGCCGAGGCCGGCCTGGAGGGGCTGGACGCCGCGGTGAACGCCGGCGGCGACGTCGCGGTGCACCTGGGTGAGCCCTCCGGGCGCTGGCTGGTCGGCATCCAGGACCCGGCGGACGGCCGGCGGCTGGTGGCCGCCGTACCGCTGGCCGGCGGCGGCATCGCGACCTCCGGCACGGCGGCCCGTGGCGGTCACATCGTGGTGCCGGCCACCGGCGGGGCGGCCCGCGACCTGCTCTCGGTGAGCGTCTGGGGGCCCTCGCTGTGCTGGGCCGACGTGTGGGCCACGGCCGCGTTCGCCCGGGGCCGGGACGCCGCGTCCTGGCTGGCCGGCCGGGCAGGCTTCGGGGCGGCGGGCTACGCGGCCCTGGTGGTCGGGCTGGACGGCGTGCCGGTGCGCCTGGACCCGGGCAGCGCGCTGCCGTGGTCCCGGCACGCCGCCGGGACGGCGGACCCGGCTGCGCCGGCTCCCTCGAACCTGCTCAGTCGCGCGGGATGACGGCCCGGGCGCCCATCTCGTCCACCAGCAGGAAGCACCAGCGGGGGGCCGCCGTGAGCCGGACCCGGGTGCCCAGGGCCGCCCACTCCTCCAGCTGGCCCACGGTCGGCGCCAGGTCGGCCCGCTCGACGACGTCGGTACAGGTGTGCACCAGGTCCACGGTGCGCCGGCCGGCGACGACGCCCTGCACCGGGAAGGCGCCGCTGAGGGTGACCAGCAGGTCGAGCCCGCGGCGGGAGACGGCGTGCACGATCACGTCGCTGACCGCGAGGTCGAGCGGGGTGTGCCGCCGGGCGGGGGTGAGGGTCGAAGGCATCGGGATCTCCTAGGCAGGTGAGGTCCCCGTTGTGTCGGCCGCCGAACGGGTGAACTGAAGGGCTGGCCGGGCGCCTCAGCGACCGACGGTCAGCTGCGCGTGCTCCTGCATGCCGGCCAGCCGGTGGACCAGGGCGCGGGTGGCCGGGTAGGCCTCCTGGTACACCGAGTACAGCTCGTCGTAGACCTGCCGGTTCCGCTCGTCGGGGGCGATCGTCCGGTGGGTGCGGGCCCAGTCGGTCTCCGGCGGCACCGCACCGGTGCCGATCGCCGCCAGCAGCGCGTCCCCGTAGCTCGCGCCGATGGTCTGGGCCGGCACCTGCTGCTCGCGGCCGGTGACGTCGGAGACGATCTGCGGCCAGAGCGGGCCCCGGGTGCCGCCGCCGACCGCCACGATCCGGTCCACCGGCTCCCCGGAGACGTCCAGCTCCTCCAGGATCTGCCGGATCCCGCAGGCGATCCCTTCGTAGGCGGCCCGGAACAGGTGCCCGCGGTTGTGCCGCAGGGTCAGCCCGGCCACCACCCCCCGGGCCCGGGGGTCGAAGATCGGGCTGCGCTCACCGGCGAAGTAGGGCAGCAGGACGAGCCCGTCCGCGCCCGGCGGGGCCAGCGCCGCCGCGGCGACCAGGTCCTCGATCGGCACCCCGCCGAGCAGCTCCTGCAACCAGGTGGTGAGGCTGCCCGAGGTGGCCATCCCGGCGGCCAGGGTGAGCTGGCCCGGCTCCAGGCCGCTGGTCGTCCACAGGGCCGGCTGACGGCGCCGCGAGCCCAGCACGTGCACGAAGAACATGGTCGAGCCGTACATCGCCATCAGGTCCCCGGGGCGCCGCACCCCGGCGCTGAACGCCTCGGCCCAGGCGTCCACCGCCCCCGCCAGCACCGGGGTGCCCACCGGCAGGCCGGTCAGTGCGGCCGCCCCGGCGCTCACCCGGCCGACCACCTCGCTGGACCACGCCAGCCGCGGCAGCCGCAGCCCGGGCAGCAGCTCCTCCACCCAGTCCCGGGCCCAGTCGAAGCGGGACAGGTCGTAGAACGGGTCGCACTGGCTGGCGGTGTGGTGGTCCAGCACGTACTCCCCGGTCAACCGGGCCACCACGAACGAGCTCGCCGAGTACCAGCGGGCCATCGAGCGCCAGACCTCCGGCTGGTGGCGGCGCAGCCAGGCCAGCTTGGGTCCCAGGGCCTGCGCGGACAGCGCCGAGCCCCCGCGGTCGACGATCGACTCCTTGCCCAGCCGCTGGGTCATCTCGTCGATCTCGGTCATCGACCGGCTGTCGATCCCGTACAGGATGGCCTGGTGCAGCGGCCGGTCCTGCTCGTCGCAGGCCACCAGGCACGGGCCCAGCCCGCTGACGGCCATCCCGACCACGGGGCCGGCGGCCCGGCTGGTCAGCTCCCGGCACAGCGCGACGACGTCACCCCACCACACGTCCTCGGCGTCCATCTCGGCCCAGCCGGCCCGGGGCAGGGTCATCGAGTGCGCCCGGACCGCGCTGGCGGTGATCTGGCCGGTGGCGTCGGCCAGCACGGCCTTGCTGCTGCCGGTGCCGATGTCGACGCCGAGGAACAGTTCACTCACTGGCACACCGCCGCACGCTAGCCCAGCCCTGGTGCCCGAAACCTACCTGCCGGGCCCCGGCGCCGCCCGGGTCAGCAGGTCGAGGCGGTCGCCTCTGCCTCGGTGCTGCCCCGCCGGCCCTCCACCTCACCGATCGCGGCCACCTTGTCGGCGGAGGCGCTGGTGGGGTCGAAGGTGTAGCCCAGCCACTCCTTGGCCAGCCGCCGGGCCAGCTCCAGGCCCACCACCCGCTCGCCCATGCACAGCACCTGCGCGTCGTTGCTGAGCACCGAGCGCTCCACCGAGTAGCTGTCGTGCGCGGTGACCGCCCGGACGCCGGGCACCTTGTTGGCGCTGATCGCCACGCCCAGACCGGTGCCGCAGATCAGCAGCGCGCGGTCCACCCGGTGCTGCGCGACCAGGGTCGCCGCGCTCGCGGCCACGTGCGGGTAGTAGGTGCCCTCCTCGCCCTTCACCCCGACGTCGATGACCTCGGCGACCCGGGGGTCGGCGGCCAGGTCGGCCGCCAGCACGTCCTTGTAGCGCAGCCCGGCGTCGTCCGAGCCCACCGCGATCCGCAGTCCGCTGTCCGTCATCGTCGTTCTCCTCCTCGCTGTCCTGATCCTCACCGGCGCCAACGCCGGGCGGGCCGTGATCCTGCCCGCTCGCCTCGATCCTGCCCGCTCACGACGATCACGCCGCTCGCGACGACCGTGCCGGCCCGCGGGCGCCGCCTCAGCGGGACAGCACCTCGCCGACGGCGCGCACCGCCATCGCCATCGACACCGCGCCGGCGTCCGGGGTGCCGACCGAGCGTTCGGCCAGCGGACGGGCCCGGCCCACCTTGGGCCGCAGCTCGGCGGTCGCCTCGGCCTGCTGCTGGGCCACCTCGGCCGCCGCCGACCACGCCGCCGGCAGCTGCTCGCCGGCCCCGACCTTGGCCCGGAGCTCCCGCGCGAACGGCAGCAGAGCATCCAGCATCGTCTTGTCGCCCGGCTGCGCCTTCCCCAGCTTCATGATCGAGTCGGCCGCGGCCTGCACCGCCTCGGCCACGTCCTGGCCGCTGGGCCGGCCGGCGTCCCCGAGCCGGCCGCCCAGAGCGGCCAGCGCCGCCCCCCACAGCACCCCGGAGGTGCCGCCGGCCCTGGCCGCCCAGGCGTCCCCGGCCTCGGTCAGCAGGGAGGCAGGCCCGACGCCGTCAGCCTGGGCGGCCCGGGCCGCCTCGACGGCCGCGGCGGTGCCCTTGACCATGCCCCGGCCGTGGTCGCCGTCGCCGGCCACCGCGTCGATCCGGCCCAGCTCCTCCTCGGCCTCGACGATCACCGAGGCCAACGCCTCCAGGGCCCGGGTCACGGTGGCCGCGCAGGCCTGGCCCTGCTCGTCGGTGCTGGTGCGGCGCTGCCCGGCGGCCGCGGCCTGCTCGGGGCTGCGCCGCTCACCCTGCTCGGCCGGCGCAGCGCCCCTGCGGTAGGCCGGCGTGTCCGCCGGGGCCCGCCACCAGCGCTCCAGGTCCTCGTCCAGCCACATCAGGGTCAGCGAGCAGCCGGCCATGTCCAGACTGGTGACCAGCTCCCCGACCTCGGGCTCGACGACCTCCAGCCCGGCCTCCCGCAACAGCTCGGCGACCCGCCGCCAGAGCGTGAACAGCTCCTCGTACTTCGTGCCGCCCAACCCGTTCAGGATGGCCGCCACCCGGCCCGGCCCCTGGCGGGGCGCGTCCTCCAGGACCCCCTCGACCAGCCTGGCCGCCAGCTCCGAGGCGCTGGGCAGGTCCTCCTCGGCGATCCCGGGCTCGCCGTGGATGCCGAGTCCGACGCCCATCTTGCCCTTCGGCACGCTGAACAGCGGCTCCTTCGCCCCCGGCATGGTGCAGCCGGAGAAGGCCACCCCGAGGGTGCGCGTCATGTCGTTGGCGTGCACCGCGGCCTGCTCAACGGCGTCCAGGTCCAGGCCCTCCTCAGCGGCGGCACCGGCCACCTTGAACACGGTGAAGTCGCCGGCGATCCCGCGCCGCTTGTCCCGCTCCCCCGGCGGCGCGCTGGCCACGTCGTCGGTGACCAGCACGTAGCGGGCGCTGATCCCCTCGCTCTCCAGCCGGTCCACCGCCTGGCCGAAGTTCATCACGTCCCCGGCGTAGTTGCCGGTGCTGAACACCACCCCGGCCCCGCCGTCGGCGGCGCGCCCCACCGAGGCGGCCTCGGCGGCCGACGGGGAGGTGAACACGTTGCCGACCACGGCGCCGTCGGCGAACCCGGCCCCCACCACCCCGCAGAAGGCCGGGTAGTGGCCCGACCCACCGCCGACCACGACCGCGACCTTGCCCGGACGGGTCTGGCTGGCCCGGACCACCCCGCCCGGCACCCCGACCACGTACCGCTCGTTGGCGTCCAGGAAGCCGGCGAGGGCGTCCTCGGTGAAGGTGGCCGGGTCGTCGAACAGGCGGGTCATCGAACCTCTCCTCAGCGTCGGTGCTGCTCCAGGTGCTGACTACCGGCAGGCCCCCGGGGGTGCCGTCGCCGGCTGCTGCACGTTCTCACGGTCTCGGGACCGCTCGGACCCCGGCCCGGTCAGCGGATCCGGTCCCCGCTGGTCGGGTCGAACAGGTACACCCGCTCCGGTGCCGCCGTGATCCGGGCGGTGTCCCCGGCCGCCAGCCGCACCTCCGCCGCGGTCTGCGCCACCAGGTTGCTGTCCAGACCCGGAACCTGCACGCCGGCCAGGCCGAACTCCAGCAGGTGCTCGAAGACGACCACCTGCCCGACCAGGTGCGGCGCCGAGGTGTCGCTCACCGCCCGGCAGTCCGCCGGGCGCAGCCCCACGACCACCGACTGGCCGTTGGTCAGGCTCGAGGCCGCGGCGCGCAGCCGCGACTCGCGCCCGATGCGCACCACCGCCTCCCGCCCGTCGCCCTCGACCACACCCTCGACCAGGTTGATCTTCGGCTCGCCGACGAAGTCGGCCACGAACTGGTTGGCCGGGTCGTCGAACACCTCGTCCGGGGTACCGAACTGCTGGATCACCCCGCCGTCCATGACCGCCAGCCGGTCGGCCAGGGACAGCGCCTCCAACTGGTCGTGGGTGACCACGATGGTGGTGTACCCGAACTCGCGCTGCAGCATCTTCAGCTCCCGGCGGACCCGCTGCCGGGCGGAGGCGTCCAGATGGGAGAGGGGCTCGTCAAGCAGCAGCACCGGGGGGTTGCGGATCAGCGCCCTGGCCAGCGCGACCCGCTGCTTCTGCCCGCTGGACAGCGACGCGGGGCGCAGCGACAGCAGGTCGGTCATCTCCAGCCGCTCGGCCAGGGCGTCGACGAGCTGCGCCGCGTTCTTCACCTTGCGCGCCTTCAGCCCGTAGGACAGGTTCTCCCGCACATCCATCGGCGGGTACAGCGCATAGCTCTCGAACCCCACGCCGACGTCCCGCTTGCTCGGCGCCAGGTCCTGAACCACGCGGTCACCGATCCGGATGTCGCCGCTGGTCACCGTCTCCAGCCCGGCGATCATCCGCAGGGTGGTGGTCTTCCCGCAGCCGGAGGGGCCGAGCAGGGCCACCAGCTCGCCCGGCCGGATGTCCAGGTCGATCCCCTTGACCGCCTCGAAGGGCTCCCGGCCTCGGGCGACGTAGGTCTTGCGCAGGCTCTGCAGCCGCAGGCTCATGGCCTCCGTGCGCTCCACCGTGGGTGTGCTCATCGGGTTGCCTCCGAAGTGGTGTCGACGCCGACCGCGGCGTGCGCAGGGGTCGGCGCGGCGGTGCCGAGCCACGCCGTCTCCTCCGCCTCGGAGGACGTCGGCGCGAACAGGTGGACCAGGTGCAGCGGGACGGCGAGCTCGACCTGGTCGCCCTCGGTGGGGGGGTTGTCGGTGGTGTCCACCGCGATCAGGTCCCGCTGGCCGACCCGGACGTCGAGCTCAACCGCCCGGCCCAGACGTTCGGCCAGGTTTACCTGGCCGCGCATCCTCAGCCAGCCCTGCGCCGGGGTGCCGTCGTCGGCCACGACCAGGTCGCGTGGCCGGATCCCGATCCGGGCCCGTCCACCGGGCAGGTCGAGCCCGGCGGGCGGGACCACCCGGACCCCGCCGCCGGCGGCGACCAGGGCGCCGTCGGCCAGCTCAGCGTCCATCAGGTTGATCTCCGGCTGGCCGAGGGCCTTGGCCACGAAGCTGTCCACCGGCCGCAGCCACACCTCCTCCGGGGTGCCGACCTGCACCAGGCGCCCCTCGCGCAGCACGGCGATCCGGTCGCCCAGGGCCAACGCCTCCTGGTAGTCGTGGGTGACGTACAGGGAGGTCGTGCTGGACATCGAGCCGAGCTGCTTCAGCTCGGCCCGCATCTGCGCGCGCAGCTTGGCGTCCAGGTGCGACAGCGGCTCGTCCAGCAGGTAGACGTCGGCCGGACGGACCAGCACCCGGCCCAGCGCCACCCGCTGGCGCTGGCCGTTGGACAGCTCCCGCGGGAAGCGGGCGAGCAGCTGGTTGATCCCCAGCGTGGTCGTCACGGCGTCGATCCGGGACGTCTGCTCGGCGCTGCTGTAGGAGCCCGTCCGACCCGAGCGCAGTGGGCTGGCCAGGTTCTGCGAGACGGTCTTCTGCGGGTAGAGGGCGTAGCTCTCGAAGGCCATCGCCACGTTCCGGTGGTAGGGCTGGACGCCCTGCATCCCGCGGCCGGCGATCTCCACCTGCCCGGCGTCGATGTCCACCAGCCCGGCCACCGACTTCAGCGTGGTCGTCTTGCCCGCGCCTGATGGGCCCAGGATCACGAAGAACTCGCCGTCCGCGATGTCCAGGCTCAGGTCGAGGATCCCGCGCTTGGACCCGTAGGACTTGCTGACCCCGGTCAGCTTGACTGCACCCATCAGGACTTCACCGCTCCGAAGGACAGACCGCGGACCAGGTAGCGCTGGATGGTCAGGGCCAGGATCAGCGGGGGCAGAGCCCCCAGCAGCGCCGCGGCCGCGGTGAGGTTGTAGTAGGCCTGGCCGCCGCCGCCGAGGTACTTGCCGACGGCAACGGTGACGGTCTGGTTGTTCGCCCCGGTCAGGATCAACGGGAAGATATAGCTGTTCCAGGCGAAGATGAAGGCCAGCAGGGCGGCGGCGGCGATCCCGGGCCGGACCAGCGGCAGCGCGACCATGACGAACGCCCGCCGCCGGGTGTACCCGTCCAGCAGGGCGGCCTGCTCCAGGTCCTCGGGCAGGTCCTCGAAGTAGGACCGCAGGATCCAGATCACCAGCGGCATCGTCACCAGCTGCAGCACCCAGATCAGGCCGATCTTGGTGTCGAAGAGCCCGAGCTGGTTGTAGATCAGGAACAGCGGGAGGATCACCATCAGCTCAGGGGCGAACCGGAAGGACAGGATGGTGAACATCAGGTCGTTCGAGCCCTTGAACTTCCACCGGCCGGCCGCGTAGGCGGCCGGGATCCCGATCACCAGCGAGACGAGCACCGCCCCGCCGCAGCTCAGCACGCTGGAGGCCAGCGCGGAGAGGAAGTTGACGCTGGTCAGCCGCTCGCCGCGGGAGGACAGCACGGTGGCGAAGCTGTCCAGGGTGGGGGTGAACCGGAAGTAGGTGCTGGTCTGCTCGGCGCTGCTCTTCAGCGACAGCAGGACCAGCCAGACCAGCGGGAACAGGGAGAACACGAACCAGACGAGCAGCAACAGGTCCGCCCCGACCGCCTGCGCGGTGAACCGCTTCTGCCCCGGCATCAGCTCGGTCGCCATCTCAGCTCTCCGCTCCCGCAGCCCGCAGCTGCGCCTTGCCGAGCACGCTGACCAGGTAGCGCGCGGTGAGGAACACGATGGCCCACAGCAGGAACATGTAGGTCGCCCCCAGGGAGTAGTTGGAGTAGACGATCGAGTTCTGGAAGGCCGCGACCTGGATCGTCGTCGTGGTGGTGCCCGGGCCGCCGGCGGTGAGCACGTACACGTGGTCGAAGATCTTCAGGCAGTCCATGAACCGGAAGATGACGGCCACCAGGATGTAGGGCCACATCATCGGCAGCATCAGCTTGCGGAACATGAACAACCAGCCCGCGCCGTCCACCGCCGAGGCCTCGAACGGCTCCCGGGGCAGGGACCGCACGCCGGCCAGGACGAGGATGGCCACGAACGGGGTGAAGATCCAGATGTCGACCAGGATGGTCGAGGGCAGCGCCCAGGTCTGGCTCAGCCAGTCGAAGGAGCCCAGCCCCAGCACGTGGTTCAGCACCCCGAACTGGCTGTTGAACATCAGGCTCCACAGCACCCCGGCGATCGCCGGGGCGATCATCAGCGGCAGGATCAGGACCTTCTCGAAGATGCTCCCGACCCGGCTGGCCCGGTACAGCAGCAGGGCGATGCCGACGCCCAGCACCGTCTCCAGGGCGGTGGCGCTGACCGCGTAGATCAGCGTCGTCCTGACCGCGTTCCAGAACGCCGTCCCGCCGAGCACCGTCACGTAGTTATGCAGGCCGACGAAGGAGACGTTGCCCTGGGTGCGCGCACTGTTGTTCAGCAGCGTGTAGTACGCGGACAGCACGAACGGGTAGAGGATGCCCACGGTCAGCACGAGGGCGGGCACGGACAGGATGTAGGGCCACAGGCGGCGGCGCCAGGCCGGCACGGCCGGCAGCCCCCCCGCCCGCTGCGGCGGGGGGGACTGCTGGTCACGCCGCCGTTCGGAGACGTTGGTGGTCACGGTGTTCTACCTCCGAGGGTAGGTCGGCGTGGTTCGGTCGGCCGTGCGGGGCGCACCGCTCAGGCCTGGTTGACCGCCTGGGTGCTCTGCTGGGCCAGGGCGGTCATCGTGCTCTTGGCGTCCGCACCGTTGTAGATGTTCTGCAGCGCCCCGGCCCAGTTCTCGGTGGTCTGGAAGAACGCCTGCTGCGGGGTGAAGTAGATGGTGGTCTGCGGGATGACCTTCTCGAAGGTCTCCAGGTAGCCCGGGAAGGAGCCCAGGGTCTGCTTGAACGAGCCCTGGAACACCGAGTCCCGGACCGGGTCGGCGAAGGCGCCGGACTTGACCGCCTTGTTCATCGCCTCCTTGCCGGTGGCCCACTGGATGAACAGCCAGGCGGCGAGCTTCTTCTTGGACGCCGCGTTCATGGCCAGCGACCAGGTCCACAGGTTGGTCTTGTAGTTCCCGTCCGGGCCGGCCGGGCCGGGGTACCAGGCGATGTGCCCGGCCTCGGCGCTGGCGCCCGGCTTGTTCTGCGGGTAGGTGGCCGAGTCGGCGTCCCAGACCATCGCGGCCGAGCCGTTGCCGAGGTCGCGGGTGCAGTCGGGGTAGTCGTAGGAGGTCCAGTTGGCCGGGCCGGCGGACTTGGCCAGGTCGGCCCACTTCTTGGTGAACGTGACCGCGGCGTCGGAGTCCATCGCGGCGGTCAGCTTGCCGCCGGAGGAGGTGTAGTCCTGCGCGCCCTGCCGGGTGTAGCCGGTCATGTAACCGGGGTGGATGGTCGCCCAGGACTTGGTGCCGCGGAAGGCGATCCCGTACTTGCCGTTGCCCCGGTCGGTCAGCCCGTTGGCCACGTCGATCAGGTTGTCGAAGGTGTCCGGCAGCTTGATCCCGCGCTTGTCGAACAGCGGCTTGTTGTAGGCGATGACGTTGGTCTCGAAGCCCCACGGGATGGCCCACTGGCCACCGGTGCCGATCGGGTCACCGGTCGTGAAGTCCCACTGGGTGGCCTTGCGCAGGCCGGGGTAGATGTCCTCGAAGTCGTAGTCGGCGTTGGTGGCCGAGGTGTTCTTCAGCCAAGGGTTCAGGTCCTCCATCCAGCCGGGCGGGCCGTAGGTCCAGATGAAGTACGCGCCGGTCATGAACGCGTCGTAGTTGCCGCCGCGGCCCTGGAGCTCGGTGTTGAGGGTGGTGAAGTAGTCGGCCTCGGGCACCAGCTGGGCCCGCACCTGGATGCCGGTCAGGTCGGTGAACTCCTTCAGCAGCGGCTGGAAGCTCTGCTGGTAGGGGTGCGGGGTCTGCAGGACGTTGATGGTCTGGCCGGAGGCCTTCTTCCAGTCGAAGCCGCCGGTCACGGCGTCCGCGGCGCTGCCGCTGCTGCTGGCGGCGCCACCGCCGCCGGTGCCGGTGCCGACGCCGCAGGCGCCCAGCAGCGGCACCGCGCCGAGGCCGGCACCCGCGGCGCCCAGGGTGCGCAGCATCGACCTGCGACTGAAGGAGGATCCGGTGGGGGGATTGCCGTTCATGTCTGTGCTGCTCCTCGCGTCGTGGGTGTGGCGCGATGCGGCGGGGGGGCCGGCATCGCCGGGGCGGACCGGTGATGGTCCGGGGCGTGGTGGCGCGGGTCAGGCGCCGGGGATCAGCGAGACCTTGATCGAGCTCTTGCCGTCGGCCACCAGGTCCAGGCCCTCCTGGAAGCGCTCCAGCGGGAGCTGGTGGGTGCAGATCTGGTCCATCGGCAGCGTGCCGGCCTCCAGCATCCGGATCGCGGCCGGCCAGGTGTGCGGGCCCAGATGGGCGCCGAGCACGTCCAGCTCCTTGTCGTCGCTGATGATGCTCCAGTCGACGCTCACGTCGGAGCCGAACACGCTGTACTCCACGTACCGGCCCAGCTTGCGTAGCAGGTTCAGACCCTGCGGCACCGCGGCGGGGTGGCCGGTGCCCTCGAGGTAGACGTCGGCGCCGTAGCCGCCGGTCAGGTCCTTGACGACCTGGACGGCGTCCTCCTCGGCGATGTTCACCACCCGGGTCGCCCCGCACAGCTTGGCCAGCTCGAGCTTGTTCGGCGCCAGGTCCAGGGCGACCACCTCGGCCGGGAACTTCGCGGCCGCGCCGGCGATCATCCCCAGCCCGATCGGCCCGCAGCCGGCGACCACCACGACGTCCTCGAACAGGATCCCGGCACGCTCGACCGCGTGCAGTGCACAGGAGAGTGGTTCCACGAAGGCCGCGTGCGCCGGGGGCAGCGCCTTGCTCATCCTGTGCACCAGCGCCTCGGCCGGGAACACCATGTAGGAGGCCATCGCGCCGGGGGTGCGGCGCTTGAAGCCGTACAAGTCGTGCGGGGCGCACATGTGGTACTGCCCGCGGTCGCAGTACCGGCAGTTCCAGCAGGGCACGATCTGCTCGGAGGTGACCCGGTCGCCGACGGCCACCCCCCAGCGCTGGGCCGCGGCGTCGTCCAGCTGAACGACCTCCCCGACGAACTCGTGGCCGGGGATGACCTCGGTCTCGGCCCAGGCCGGGCGGTTCTCGTCGCCCCAGAACTTGGCGGCCCCGTGGTAGCACTTCAGGTCGCTGGCACAGATGCCGACGGCCTCGACCCGCACCAGGGCCTGACCGGGGCCCGGCCGGGGCACCGGGACCTCCTCGAGGCGGTAGTCCTCCGGTGCGTGGCAGATGACTGCCTGCATCGTCGCCGGGATCTCCGGACCGTTGGGTGGCGTCACTGCGACCTCCTGGTAGCGCATCGGCACGGCAAGCTGTGCGGTGTTGCTGCGCCACGCTAGACAACGCCCAGCACATCTGTCCAGCACATTTGTTCACGAGTTGGCAACGATCGGGTACCGTCCTGTCCAGGCGATGCGAGAGGCTGTCCGGATGCGGATGAGCGGCAGGGGCGGGGCGACCGGGCGGCCGGGCGGGCGGTTCCCCGCCCAGCTCATGCACGCCGCCGCCACGCTCTACTACCTGGAGGAGGCGACCCAGGCCGAGATCGCCGACCGGCTGGGCACCAGCCGGCCCACCGTCTCCCGGATCCTGGCCGAGGCCCGCCGCCAGGGCGTCGTCCGGATCGAGGTGGTGGCCCAGACCGAGGCGGACGACGAGGCGCTGAGCAAGCGGCTCGCGCAGGCGCTGTCGCTGGAGGCCGCTCACGTCGCCCCGGTCGCCCAGCGCGGGCTGGTCGGCGCCACGCTGACCCCCAAGCTGGGCGCGGCGCTGCGCACCGCGGGACTGTCCCCCGGCGACGTCCTGCTGGTCTCCTCCGGGCGCACGGTCTATGAGGCCGCGCAGGCCGAGCTGCCGGGCCTGCCCGGGGTGGTGGTGGTTCCCACCGTCGGCGGCGCCGACGAGCCGGAACCCTGGTACCAGACCAACGAGATCACCCGGCAGGTGGCGGCCAAGGTCGGGGGCACGCCGGTCTTCCTCTACGCGCCGGCACTGCCCGCCCCGGGGCTGTACGAGCAGCTGATGGTCGACCCCGCCTACGGCCGGGTCCGCGACCTGTGGCACGAGGCCCGGTGCGCGGTGGTGGGCGTCGGCGGCCCTCCGGTCACCCGTTCCTCGCTGCCCGGCTTCGTCCCCCGCGACCGGGTGCTGCTGCGCGAGGCGGTCGGCGACGTCTGCTCCCGGTTCTTCGACCCGAACGGCGCGCCGGTGCCCTTCCCCGGCGGAGAGCGGCTGATCGCGACCGGGCTGACCACGCTGGCGAAGATCCCGGTGACCATCGCGGTCGCCGTCGGCCAGGAGAAGGTGCCCAGCCTGGTGGCCGGCGCCCGGGCCGGCTACTTCAACCAGTTGGTGACCGACTCTCCCACCGCGGCAGCGGTTCTCGACGCTCTGGAGGAAGACCCGTGAACGCTGACGACCTGGCCGGCCGGCGCGCGCTGGTCACCGGCTCGACCCGCGGGATCGGGGCCGGCATCGCGCAGGCGCTGGCCGCCGCCGGGGTGCACCTGGTGCTGTCCGCCCGCAGCGCTCAGGAGGTGCAGGAGCAGGCCGCCCGGCTGGGCGACCAGCACGGGGTACGGGCCGTGGGGCTGGCCGCCGACCTGTCCGACGCCGACTCGACCCTGGAGCTGGCCCGGCAGGCGCTGGCCGCCTTCGACGGGCTGGACATCCTGGTCAACAACGCCGGGATCAGCTTCCCCGAACCCGCGGTCGAGGTCGACCCCGACCGTTGGGACGCCGTGCTGGCGGTCAACCTGCGCGCGCCCGCCCTGCTCGGCTCCCGGATCGGCGCGACGATGGCCGAGGCCGGCTGGGGCCGGATCGTCAACGTCTCCTCCGCCGCCGGGCTGCGGGCCCTGGCCGAGCACTACGCGTACTGCGCGAGCAAGGCCGGACTGTCGATGGCGACCAAGGTGCTGGCCCTGGAGCTCGGCGGCCGTGGCGTGCGGGCCAACACCGTGTGCCCCACCGTGGTGATGACCGAGATGGGTCAGCGGGTCTGGGGCGAGCAGGAGAAGGCCGCCCCGATGCTGGCCCGGATCCCGGCCGGCCACTTCGCCGAGGTGCGCGACGTCGTGTCGGCGGTGCTGTACCTGTGCTCGGACGCCGCCGAGATGCTCAACGGCGTCGACCTGCCCATCGACGGCGGGCTCACCATCTCCTGACCCACCCCGGGATCGTGCGGTCCCCACCGTCCGCCCCCGGGGGCGGACGGTCAGCCGACGTGCACGTGCGGACGGCGGGACCGGTTCGGCTCGGCCTGTCGCAGCACCTCCCGGGTGACCGGCGCCACCTCACCCACCCCGAGCATGAGCAAGCGCAGCACGTTGCGGAAGGGGCTGCCCTCCCCCCACTCGAAGGAGATGTTGGGCCGGCGGCCGGCGGCCGGCGGCGTCGCGGATGTGCAGCAGCGCGGCAAGCGCGTTCGGGACGGTGGAGCTGCTCATCGTCAGTACCGGTCAGCATCGCACGCAGCCCGGCCGCGGCTGCCGCGCCCGGGGTGGGCAGGATGATGGGGTGACACCAGAGGAGTTCCGCGCCGCCGGGCACGAGCTGATCGACTGGATCGCCGACCACCGGGCCCGCCTTCCCGAGCTGCCGGTGCAGGCCAGCACGGCGCCCGGTGAGGTCCGTCGGGCGCTGGCCGGCCCGGTGCCGGAGCAGCCGGAGCCGCTCGAGGGACTGCTGCGGGACCTGACCGAGGTCATCGTGCCGGGGATCACCCAGACCCAGCACCCGGCGTTCTTCGGCTGGTTCCCCTCCAACGCCAGCCTCGCCTCCGTGCTGGGCGACCTGGCCTCCTCCGGGCTCGGCGCGCTGGGCATCAGCTGGCAGTCCGCCCCCGCCCTGACCGAGGTCGAGGAGGTGGTCACCGACTGGCTGCGCGAGCTGTGCGGGCTGTCCCCGGCCTGGAGCGGCACCATCCACGACACGGCGTCCACCGCCTGCCTGGTCGCGTTGATCGCCGCCCGGGAGCGGGCCAGCGACGGCAGCGAGTTCGGCGCCGGGCTGCAGGGCCACCCCCGGCCGCTGACCGTCTACACCAGCGGCCAGGCGCACTCCTCGGTGGCCAAGGCCGCCCTGCTCGCCGGGTACGGCGCGGCCCGGCTGCGGGAGGTGCCGGTGGACGGCGACCAGGCGATGGACGCGAGGGCGCTGGCCGAGCTGATGGCCCAGGACGCGGCCGCCGGGGCGACGCCGGCCGCGGTGGTCGCCTCCGTCGGCTCCACCGGCACCACCGCGATGGACCCGGTCGCGGCGGTGGTCTCGGTCGCCGCCGAGCACGGCGCCTGGGTGCACGTCGACGCCGCGATGGCGGGCGCGGCGATGATGCTGCCCGAGCTGCGGCACCGGTTCGACGGCGTGGAGGGGGCCGACTCCCTGGCCTGGAACCCGCACAAGTGGATGGGCACGATCCTGGACTGCTCGCTGCTGTACGTGCGCGACGTGGCCCACCTGGAGCGGGTGATGTCGACCAACCCGTCCTACCTGCGCTCGGCCGCGGACGGCCAGGTCACCCAGTACCGCGACCGCGGCATCCCGCTGGGCCGGCGGTTCCGCGCCCTGAAGCTGCTCTTCCACCTGCGGCTGGACGGCGCGACGGCGATCCGGGAGAGGCTGCGCCGGGACCTGGCCAACGCGGCCTGGCTGGCCGGGCAGGTGCGCGCCGAGGCCGGCTGGCGGGTGCTCGCCCCGGTGTCCCTGCAGACCGTGTGCGTGCGGCACGAGCCGGTCGGCCGCGAGCTGTCCGGCCCGGAGCTGGATGCGCACACCCTGGGCTGGGTGGACGCGCTCAACTCCTCCGGGGCGGCCTTCCTGACCCCCGCCCAGCTCGGCGGCCGCTGGATGGCCCGGGTCTCGATCGGGGCCGAGGCCACCCAGCGCCAGGACGTCGCGGCACTGTGGGACCTGATGCGGGCCTGCGCCGAGCGCTCGGCCGCCGACCTGGCGCACCCGGCCCAGGACGGCGACTGAGCCGGGCCGGACCGCTCACAGCACCCCGGCCACCCGCGGTGCGTTGCCGTGCACGCCGCCGAAGGTCGCCGCCGGGTCGGCGAGCAGGCCGGCGAACGCCGCCTCGGCCGCCCCGACCAGCGAGGAGTCCGCGCCGAGCCCGGGCTGGGTGAGCCGGACGCCCTCGGCCACCGCCCGGAACGCGCCGGCCCGGACCGCCTCCTCCAGCGACTCCCCGAGCAGGGCGTGAACCGCCCCGAGCAGGCCGCCGAGCACCACGACCTCGGGGTTGAGGACGTTGAGCAGGTCGATCAGGCCCTGCGCGGCGAACCGCGCGACGCGCCGCAGCCCCGGGGTGCGCGGCGAGCCCTGGACGGCCCGGACCAGGTCGTCCATCCTCGCCCCGGGCAGGCCGAGCGCGTCGGCCAGCGCCGACTGGCCGACCTCGGTCTCCCAGCAGCCGCGCCGTCCGCACCGGCAGCGCCGTCCGCGCGGGTCGACCACCAGGTGGCCGAGCTCGCCGACGTAGCCACCGAAGCCGCTGAGCAGTCGCCCGTCGCAGATGATGCCCGCCCCGACGCCGTAGTCCGCGGTCAGGTAGATCACGTTCCGGGTGCCGCGGCCGGCGCCGCGCAGGTGCTCGGCGACCACGCCGTGGTCGGCGTCGTTGCCCACGCTGACCTCGACGCAGCCGCCGAGCCGCTCGGCCACCAAGGAGGCCAGGTCGACGTCCTGCCAGCCCATGTTCGGCGCCACCCGCACTCGGCCGTCGGCGGCGTGCACCAGACCGGGCACCGAGACCCCGACGCCGACCAGCCGGCAGTGCGCCCGGCAGCGGCTCAGCAGGTCCCGCATCTGCGCGGCGGCCAGCTCGCAGACCGTCCCCGGCGCCGGCAGCGGGGCCAGGTCGACCTGCCGCCGGGCGATCACGGCGCCGCCCAGCCCGACCATGGCCACCACCAGGCGCTCGACCCGGATGTCCACCGACAGCACGACCGCGGCGTCGGCCCGCACCCCCACCTGCAGCGAGGGCCGACCGGCCCCCGAGCCACCGCGACCGGAGGTGGACTCCACCAGCAGCCCGAGGTCGACCAGCTCGGCGACCAGCGCGCCCACGGTGGAGCGGTTCACCCCCATCAGGTGGGTCAGGTCGCTGCGCAGCAGGTGACCTTCGAGGTGCACGTGGCTGAGCAGGGTGCCCAGGTTGTGCCGCCGGATCAGCTCCGGCCGCGAGCCCGTCCCCGCCGGCCGCCCGTCGGGATGGGGCAGGAGCGGCACCGTGCCCTCATCGACCGCTGGCCAGCCGCCGACGGCGGGTGAGCGCGTCGACGCCCGCCGCGAGCAGCAGCACGCCGCAGGTGACCAGGTAGTTGACCCAGGACGGCAGGCCGAGCAACCCCAGTCCGTTGTCGATGGTGGCGATCACCAGGCCGCCGATCACCGCGTCCCGGGCCCGGCCCTTGCCGCCGAACAGGCTGGTGCCACCGATCACCGCGGCGCCCACCGCGTACAGCAGCGTGTTGCCGGCACCGGCGTCCGGGGTCACCGAGTTCAGCCGCGAGGCGGCCACGATGCCGCTGATCGCGGCCATCGTGGTGCACATCGCGAAGGCCGAGATCCGCATCCGGGTGACCGAGATGCCCGCCCGGCGGGCCGCCTCGGCGCTGCCGCCGACCGCGTACAGGTACCGGCCCCAGCGGGTGCGGTCCAGCACGAAGGTCCAGGCCAGCAGAAGCAGGATGACCAGCGGCACGACCCACGGGATGCCGGCCAGGGTGATGGTGGAGACCCGGGCCCGGTTGGTGTTCAGCAGCGCGGTGACGGCGATGGCGATCAGGGCGACCACCACCACCCGGGCCAGGATCAGCGGGAACGGGGCGCGGACCAGGTTCTTGGCCACCCGGCGCTGGTACTGCCAGATCGCCGTTCCGGCGTAGAGCACGACGACTGCGGCGCACAGGATCCAGCCCCAGGTCGGCGGCACGTTGCGGTTGGCCACGGCCAGGACGACCGAGTCCCGCACCGGGACGGTTCCGCCCTGGCCGATGAGCAGCAGGTTGATGCCCTGCAGGCCGAGGAAGAACCCCAGGGTGACCACGAACGAGGGCACCCCGATGGTGGCGACCAGGACGCCGATCAGGGAGCCGATCACCAGGCCGGCGACCAGCGCCGCCGGCACCGCGACGTACCAGCCCAGGTGGTAGTTCAGGAAGACCGTGGCCATCACCCCGGCCGCCACCCCCCCGGCGACACCGGCCGACAGGTCGATCTCACCGAGCAGCAGCACCGGCACCAGGCCCATCGCCAGGATGCAGATCGCGCCGGCCTGGACCAGCAGGTTGGCCATGTTCAGCGGGGTGAGGAAGGTGCCCGGACGGAGCAGGGTGAAGACGAAGCCCAGCACCACCAGGCCGAGGATGGCCGGCAGCGGGCCGGTGTCACCGGCCTTCAGCCGGTTCTGGAACCCTTGCAGGGTGTCCCGGATCGAGGGGGCCGGGTCGACGGCCATCGGCTGGTCGGCGGCAGTCGCCGTGGACGCGGCCATCAGCTTTCTCCTTCGCTGTCGTCACGATCGAGCGGCAGCCCGTAGGAGCCGGACCGGCCCGCGGTGATCAGCTCGACGATCTCGGTGTTGGAGACCTCGGAGGTGCGCACCTCGGCGGCCACCCGGCCCAGGTAGAGGGCGGTGACCCGGTCGGCCACCTCGAGGACGTCGTTCATGTTGTGGGAGATGATGACCACGCCCAGGCCGGAGTCGGCCAGCCGGCGGACCAGGTCCAGCACCTGCCGGGTCTGCGCGACACCGAGCGCGGCGGTCGGCTCGTCGAGCAGGACGACCTTGGAGTTCCACAGCACCGACTTGGCGATCGCGACGGTCTGCCGCTGACCGCCGGAGAGGCTGGAGACCATCTGGCGCACCGACTTCACGGTGCGCACCGACAGCGAGGCCAGGGTCTGCCGGGCCAGGGTCTCCATCTCGGCCTCGTCCAGCAGGATGCCGTTGGTGTGCTCGCGGCCGAGGAACATGTTCTGCACGATGTCGAGGTTGTCGCACAGGGCCAGGTCCTGGTAGACGACCTCGATGCCCAGGTCACCGGCGGCCTTGGGGCCGTGCAGGTGCACCGGCTTGCCCTCGAACTCGATCCGGCCGCCGTCGATCTGGTAGATGCCGGCGATGCACTTGACCATCGTCGACTTGCCGGCGCCGTTGTCGCCGACCAGGGCCATCACCTCGCCGGGGTAGACGTTGAAGTTCACCCCGTGCAGCACCTGCACGGCACCGAACCGCTTGTCCACCTCCCGCATCGCCAGCAGCGGCGCGGGGGTACCCGCCGCCGGGCCGCCGCCCTCCGCGGTGGTCGCAACTCCCGGGGCACTCATACCGTTCTCCCTCAGCGCTGGTGGGTCTGGTGGGTCTGTCGGGTCTGCTCGAGCTGCTGCCGCCCTCGGCGGCCCGGCCGGTCGCCGACGCCCGCGCGTCCCGGCCCTCTCATGGGGACGGCGGCCAGGCCCATCCGGGCCTGGCCGCCCCCCGTGTACCTCGCGGCGTCAGCTGGTCAGCTGATGCCGGCCGCGGTGCACTTGGCCGCGTAGGCCCCGGTGCACAGGTCGGCCTTGGTGACGAACCCGTCGGTCACCGGACGGGAGATGTTGTCCTTGGTCACCGAGACCGGGTCGAGGAGCACCGAGGGCACCTCGCGGCCGCTCTGGGTGTCCTTCACCGTGCCGGTGGTGGCCGCCGGCTGACCCTTGATCAGGCCGATGGCCAGCTTGGACAGCGCGTCGGCCTCGTCCTTGATCGGCTTGTAGACCGTCATGCACTGGGTGCCGTCGAGGATGTTCTGCAGACCCTGGACCGTGGCGTCCTGCCCGGTCACCGGCACCTTGCCGGCCAGGTTGTTCTTCTTCAGGATCGAGATGGCCGCGTTGCCGAGGCCGTCGTTGGCCGCCAGCACGCCGTCGATCTTGCCGCCGGCCTGGGTGAACATCTGCTCGAAGATGGTGGCCGCCTGCTGGTTGTCCCAACCCGGCACAGCCTGCTCGGCGACCTTGGTGTAGCCGGAGACCTTGTCCAGCACCGAGTGCGCGCCGGCCGCGAACAGCGTGGCGTTGTTGTCGGTCGGGCTGCCGTCCAGGTAGGCGATCTTGGCGTTGCTCTTGCCGTCGGCCTTCAGGCAGGCCTGCAGGCCCTCGCCCTGCAGCACGCCGACCTTGGTGTTGTCGAAGGAGACGTAGTAGTCCGCGACACCGCCGAGGGTCAGCCGGTCGTAGTCGATCGTCTTGACGCCCTGGCTCTGGGCCTTCTTCTCGATCGCGGCGCCGGACTGGGAGTCGAGGTTGACGATCGCCAGCACCGTGACGCCCTGAGTGATCATCTGGTCGGCGATGGTCTGCATCTGGCTGGCGCTGTTCTGCGCGTTCTGGATCACGGCGTCCACGCCGGCGGACTTGAACGCCGCCTCCAGCAGCGGCCGGTCGGCGGTCTCCCAGCGGACCGAGGACTTGGTGTCGGGCAGGATGACACCGACCTTGCCCTGGCTGACCGCGCCGGCGGACGCCGAGCTGGACTCGCTGCCCGAGGCCGTGCTGGAACCGGAGCTGCCACCGCAGGCCGTCAGGGCGAGAACCGCGCCGAGGGTGCCACACAGGGCCAGTGTGCGCATACGAGGCACCTGGACCCTCCTTTCAGGAGAGAAGGAGGCCCTCGGGCGTACGTGGTCGTACGGACCGCCGCGCCGGGGCCTTTAGTTGAGAACCGCAACATATCCCGACGGC
Organism: uncultured Actinomycetota bacterium; assembly: GCA_963821825.1. Lineage (GTDB taxonomy): Bacteria > Actinomycetota > Actinomycetes > Actinomycetales > Kineosporiaceae > CAWGFD01. The sequence goes on along the minus strand of CAWGFD010000002.1, from coordinate 1,249,531 downwards.
AGGCCGTTGCCTACACCCTGGTGGCGCCAGCCCCGTAACGATTCGGCAACACAGACGGCGAAATCGTGGCAAACGTCTTGTATGGGCGACGGTTCAGTCTGCCTTGGCCCGCCGGCGACCACGGATCACGTCGAGCAGCGCGAGGACGAAGGCCAGCGCGACCAGGCCGGTGCAGACGTGCAGGGCGTTCACCACGGCGTCCACCCAGCGGGTGGGGTCCGGCCGCCCGCCGCCCGAGCCGCCCGAGGTGCCGACCGAGGCGAACAGCACAGCCCCCACCACGGCGATCCCGATCGCGGCGCCGATCCGCTGGAAGGTCTGCAACGCCCCGCCGGCGACCCCGGCCTGCTCCACCGGCACCTCGCTCAGAGTCAGCGTCACGTTGGGCGAGATGACCGCGCCGCTGCCCAGCCCTGCGAGCAGCAGCGGCAGCGCCGCCGCCCAGGGGATGTCCCCGGTCGGCACCCGAGCGATCACGGTGGCCGTGACCAGCAGACCGACCGCCACCAGCAGCAGACCGCCGGTCACCATCGGTCGCCCGAGCCGGTTCACCCACCGGCCGGCCAGGAACGAGGCCACCGCCGACCCGCCGGCGAACGGCGTGATCGCCAGGCCGGAGGCCAGTGCGCTGTAGCCCAGACCGCTCTGCAGGAACAGGGCGTAGATGAAGAACAGGGCGGTGAACCCGGCGAAGTAGGTCAGCCCGAGCGTCACCCCGAAGGCGAAGGAGCTGCGCTGCAGCAGGGTCAGGTCCAGCATCGGCTCCTTGCCGCGGGCAGCGTGCCGTCGTTCCCACAGCACGAACCCGGTCAGCACCACGACGGCCACCGGGAAGAGCGGCCACAGGGTGGAGAAGCCGTTGGAGCCGGAGTCCACCAGGGGCAGCAGGAGGAGCAGGACGCCGGCGCCGAGCAGGAGGACGCCGACCGGGTCCAGGCTCTGCCGGCGGCCGCTGGCCAGGCCGGCCGGCAGCAGCCGCCAGGCCAGCACGACCGCGACCAGCCCGATCGGCACGTTCACGAAGAACACCGCGCGCCAGCCGTACTGGGTGCCGAACAGGGTGATCAGGGCGCCGCCGACGAGCGGACCGACGGCCGTCGACAGGCCGATCGTCGACCCCTGGATGCCGAACGCCCGGCCACGGGACTCACCCTGGAACAGGTTCTGCACGAAGCCGCTGACCTGGGGGTTCAGCATGCCGCCGGCCACGCCCTGCACCAGCCGGGCGCCGACCAGCGCGCCGGCGGACGGCGCCAGCCCGGCCCCGGCGCTGGCGACGGTGAACAGCGACAGCGACACGATGAACGTGCTCTTGCGGCTCCACAGGTCGCCCAGCCGCCCGGCCGGCACCAGGACCAGCCCAAAGGCCAGCGCGTAGCCGGAGACGATCCACTGCAGCTGGGTTTGCGAGGCGCCCAGACCGGTCCGGATAGTCGGCACGGCCACGTTCACGATGCTGACGTCGAGCAGCGTCATGAAGGCCGCGACCAGGCAGACCGAGAAGGCCTGCCAGCGCTGGCGCTGGTTCAGCTGGTCCACCGGCGGCGGGCCGGCGGGCGCCGAGTGCCTGGGGTGGCCCGAGGCGGGGCGGTCCTGGTCGGCGGCGGAGTGCCTCGGATTCCGGCCGGCGGCGCCGGAGCCGGCGGAGGGGGCTGCGGCTTGGTCAGAGGAGACGGGACGGCTCACTCATCCCATGGTCCAGCTTCTGAGTCATCCCACCAGTCGGGCCAGGGGTGAGCCGCCAGGCGGCACCGGCCATCCCGAGCAGCAGGGCGAGCACGGTCCGGTCCTGCTGGAAGCCCCAGCTGTCGAAGGTCGCCGAGGTGACCGCGAAGACGGCGAGGGCGGCGACCAGCACGGTGCCGAAGGACGTCAGCCGCCGGTCGGGCTGGGCGCGCAGACCCAGACCGGTCAAGCCGCCGACGGCGAGCAGGATCACGAAGGCGGCCAGCAGCACGATGCCGCCGTCCAGCAGGAAGCCGAGGTACTGGTTGTCCAGGAAGAAGTACTGCGCGGGCAGAAAGGTGCCCAGACCGCGCCCGAACCAGGGGTGCCGGGTGAACAGCGCGTCGACCGCGCTGTAGTCCTCGGTGCGCCCGGAGATCGAGGGGTCGGTGCCCAGGTTGAGGAAGAGCGAGCGGACGGTGCCGAGCAGGCCGGGGACGGCGGCGCGCAACGCGGCGGCCCCGACCAGCGCGGCCAGCAGCAGGCTCACCCGCCGCCGCCAGGACCAGGTCAGGGCGAGCAGGCCGAAGCCCACCCCGACACCCACGATGGCGCCCCGGGACAGAGCCATCGGCAGCACGGCCAGCAGCACGACCAGGCACGCCCGGGCCGCGGTCCGGCGCCGTGAGGGCAGCGGCGCCAACGCGAAGTGGGTGGCCAGGACGGCGACCATCGCCGTGGTGACGCCGAACTCGATCGGGTGCGCCGAGGTGCCGACGACCCTGCGGAACCCGGCCCGGAAGGCGTCGTCGGTGAAGTCCCCGTTCGGGGTGAGCACCCCCGTGGGGAACAGGGTCTGGTAGGCGAAGTTCGGCAGGTAGAACTGGACGACGGCGATCAGCGAGCTGGCGGTGCCCAGCACGACCGTCCGGAACGCCAGGGTCATCAACCGCTCCACGGTGGGGACGCAGTCGGCGACCAGCAGCACCACCCCGGCGAAGGCGGCCAGCGCCACCAGGGCCCGGGTGGCCCCCGCCAGCTCCAGCGCGGACAGCGGCCGGTCGTAGCCGGCGGCCAGCGCGGCCAGCGCGGCCAGCAGCAGCCCGAGCATGCCGTAGCGCACCGGCTGCGCCCGGTCATGGCCAGGCGGCAGAGGCAGGGTCCGGGCCAGCCCCCACAGCAGCAGCATCGCCAGCGACACCAGCAGCGCGGGCGAGCCGTTGGACTTCAGCGGGCCGACCAGGACGAGCTTGCTGGGCACCAGGAACAGCAGCAGGAGCAGCGCCGTGCCCCAGCTCGTCGCGTCCCACCGGGGCACCAGGACGGCGCCGGCAGCGACCAGCAGGCCCGCCGCGGCGCCCAGGGCGAGCAGCGGGAGGCCACCGCCGAGCAGGAAGCCGAGCCCGGTGCCCAGCACCGCGGCCCCCGTCGCCAGGCCCACCCGTCGCAGCCGGTGAGGGCGCAGGTCGCTCCCGCCCGGCCGGCGCCGGACCGGCGGAGCCGGGCCACTGCGCCGTGGCCGGGACAGCAGCGGTGCGCTCACCCGCCGTCCCGCTCGGGGCTCGGCCCGGAACCGCTGAGCACCGCGGTCGTCGGCTCGGGCCGGTCCTGACCCTCGCTCTGGCGGCGTCCGGTCTCCGGCGGGGCGGCGGCCGTCACCCTGCTCCGCCTGGGCCGCGCCGGACGCCGGATGATGCCGACGGCGCCCTCACCACCCTGCGCCGGCACGGGCACCGGGCGGTCCTCGTCCGCACCGTCCGCGGGGGAGGTGACGGCCAGCACCGGGAGGTCGAGCGGGTCCAGCGCCGGGCCCGCCCGCCGCCGACCACCGGGGCGCTTCCGCTGGCGCCGCGCCCGCCAGCGCAGCACCAGGGCCTCGGTCAGGACAGCGGCGCAGATGGCCGCCAGCAGGCCCGCGGCGCCGACCGCGATCAGGGTCTTCAGGGCGCTCGGTGCGATCTCCTGGGCCGCCGGCGAGGTGCCGATCGCCATTGTCTGCAGCAGCTGGTTCTTCGGCGCCTTGGACGCCAGCTGGGTGGAGGTGGCCAGCGACTGCGCCAGCCGGGTGGTGACCTGCACGGTGCGCATCGCCCGGTCGGGGCTGTCGGCCACGACGTCGATGTCGAAGGCCGCGGTGTTGTTGCCCCTGGTCATCGTGTAGAGGGAGGATCCGCCGGCGTCGGCCACCTGGCGCCGGTAGACCGGGTTGTCCAGGAAGTTGCTGACCCCGACGGCGAGCAGCCGGGCCCCGCCCGAGCTGGCCCCGAACGGGTTGTACGGGCGGGGCTGACCCTCCGCCGGAGGGGCCGGGTCCACCCCGTTGCCGAGCACGACGATCGTGGTCCTTGCCTCCCACTGCGAGGTCTGGGACCCGGCCAGCGAGTGACCCACCAGCACGGCCGCCACCAGGATCGGCAGCATCACGTACCAACGCCGTGCGCACACCGTGACCAGCATCAACGTGTCCACGCGCCACCCCTTCCCGACGGGCCCTCGCCCGCTCGGCCCGGCCGACGCCGACCGGGACCGGCGTCCGTCCCTGCGCCGCAGCGTCACGGTACCGACCGCCCCCACCGCCGTGGCCCCGTTCGGGGAAAAGCGCGCTCACAGGGTGGCGACCGCGTTTGGTGCCGCCGACCCACGCCGATAGGTTGCGGCAGGCCCACGCAGACCTACCCGAGCGCGGTTGGAGCCTGATGACAGACCTCGACGCGAGTGCCCGCGGGCGGGGCAGCGCCTTGCTGTTCAGCCGGCCGGTGCTGCTGCTCGCCTTCGCCTTCGCGGTGATGGCTGACCCGGTGTCCTCGGTCGCCTACGCGATCGAGGCGGCGCTGCGGGCGTTGGACGGCAACCTGTCGCTGCTGTTCCCGACCATGGTCCTGGTCGTCGCGGTCGTCGCGCTGGTGATCGCCAACTACCACCAGCTGGTGGCCCGGTTCCCCGAGGGCGGCGGCGCGGCGGCCGCCGCCGGCAGCGCCTTCGGGGAGGCCTGGGCCTTCGTGCCGATCGGCGCCCTGATCGTGGACTTCGTGCTGACCATCGCGATCAGCGTGTCGGCGGCGTCCTCCGCGGTGATCGCCTACCTTCCGGGGCTGGAGGCGTTCCGGGTGCCGCTGGCCCTGGTGGTGCTCGCCGTGGTGGCGGGCATGACCTGGTTCGGCCACATCGGCCGCGCCGTCTTCGCGGTGATGACCATCGCGTTCGTGCTGCTCACCTTCGCCGTGCTGGTCGGTGGCCTGCGCACCCCCGCGCCCACCGGCCCGGTGCCGGTCGGCACCGGGTCGCACCCGGCCACGATCGCCGTCCTGCTCGCCTTCCCGGTGGCGATGGCCCTGGCCACCGGGGTGGAGGCACCCTCGTCGGCGATCGCGCAGCTCGGTCAGCTGGACGACGCCGGCCGGCGCAGGTTCGGCCGCGTCACCCTCTGGTTGACGCTGGCCATCGTGGGAACCCTGACCCTCGGGCTGACCTTCGTGGCTGTCCGGCTGCGGATCGGCATCCCGCGCTCGGGGTCCACACAGATCGCCGACACCGCCCACGCCGCGGTCGGCCCGGCCCTGTTCGCCGGCTTCCAGCTGCTCACCGCCCTGCTCCTGCTGGCCGCGGCCAGCTCCTCCTTCCAGGCCGGCCCGGGGCTACTCAAGGCCCTCTCCCGCCGGACGGTGGGCGACGGGGCCGCGGTCGGCATCCTGCCCGAGCCGCTGGGTCGCTCGAACCGGCACCACACGCCGTACTGGTCGGTGCTGGTCTTCCTGCTGGTCTCGGCCGCCGTGGTGCTCGGCGCCGGCGCCCGCGACCAGGTGCTGGTGCTCTTCTATGCGGTCTCGGTGTTCATGAGCTTCCTGGTCGGGCTGACCGCGATGGCCCGGTTCCAGCACACGGACCACCAGCCGGTGGCGATGGCGGTCAGCACCACCGGGGCCCTGGTGATCGGCTTCACCCTGCTGGTCAACCTGCTGCGCGGGTACCCGATCGCCTCCCTGGTCGCCTCGGTCGCGGTGGCCGGCGTGCTGTACGCTTCCTGGACCAGGGCCGGACGCCCACGAGGGATCTCCTCGGCGGTCAGCGCCGGGGAGTCCCTCGACTGAGGGAGGGCTAGCCCACCGCCGGGGGCAGCTCCCCGGACCCCCGGGCGATCAGCCGGGTGGGCAGCACGATCTGCTGCACGGGGGCGCTCGCCTGCCCGCTGCGGGCCACCGCGAAGGACGCCGCCTCGTGGCCCATGCCGGCCGGGTCGTGGGCCACCACGGAGATGCCCAGCGCCTCGGCCAGGTCGAAGTCGTCGAACCCGGTGAAGGCGATCGGGTGCGGGTGCTCGCGGACGGCCAGGTACACCCCGGTGCTGGCCCGGTTGTTGGAGGCCAGCAGCGCGGTCGGCGGGTGCGGCCCGCCCAGCACCGCCCGAGTGGCCCGGGCGGCCGCCTGGGCGTCGTGCGCGTCGTCCACCACCCACTCGGCGCGGGCCGGCAGCCCCGCCTCGGCCAGCGCCTGCCGGTACCCGGCCAGCCGCTCGGCGAAGGTGTAGGACAACGGGCCGTTCCCGATGAAACCGATCCGCCGGTGACCGGCGTCGATCATCGCTGCGACCGCTGACCGGGCCCCGCCCTGGTTGTCGTACACCACCGAGTCGGCGGCCAGGTTCCGGGCCGGGCGGTCCACGCACACGATGGAGGTCCCCAGCGACCGCTCGCCCTCCAGGTAGGACTGGTCCTGGGCGATCGGCACCAGCAGCAGGGCGTACACCCGCCGCTCCAGCATCGCCCCGACCACCCGGGCCTCGGCCTCAGGGTCGTCGTGGGTGCTGGCCAGCACCATGGTCAGCCCGTGCTCGGCCAGGGCGCGCTCGATCCCGGAGGCGACCAGGGCGTAGAAGGGGTTCTCCAGGTCCCCGATCACGAAGGCGACCGTGCTCGAGACGGCGCCGCGACGCAGGTCCCGGGCCAGGTGGTTGGGTCGGAAGCGCAGCATCCGCATCGCCTGCTCGACCCGCGCCCGGGTTTCCTGGCTGACGTGGGGGTGGCCCGCGGCCACCCGCGAGACGGTCTTGGCGCTGACCCCGGTCAGCCGGGCCACGTCGCTGAGAGTGGCCCGGCTCAGGCCTGGCTCGGCGGGCGGGGGCACCAGGACGTCGTGCGCGCCGGGGACCGGCTCGGTGTCGTCCGGCGCGGTCATGCGCGCACCCTAGCAGGGTCCCGGTCATCGTGGACATGTTCGGACCGGCACCGGGGAGCGCCGCCCCTCGTGGGCGGTCGGTCGCCGCCGGACCCAGCGATGGCCGAGCCGCTTCAGAGCCGATGAACCACAGCTTCATCGACGGCGGACCGGCAGCCCCGTGCCGGCAGGCGGGACGTCCGGCGACGATCAGGTCACGGTGATGTCATCGTTGACAAGGCCTCTTGACCGAGCCCTCCGGACCCGCTTACCGTCGGCCCACCTTCCTCTCGATGTGACGCGCCGGTCACCTGGGGGCCGGGAACCGACAAGGACGTCTGACTGGAGATCCGACATGCGCAATCCGTGGATGAAGTGGGCCGCGTTCGGCCTGGTGGCCGGGCTGGGGCTGGCCGGTTGCGGGGGCGGGTCATCGGCCGGCTCCAGCAGCGCGGCGGCCACCGCGCCGAGCAACCCTTCGGAGGTGTCGGGCAGCATCACCGTGCTGACCAACCGGACCGACCTGGTCCAGGACGGCACCTTCAAGACCTACACGGCCGACTTCGAGAAGCTCTACCCCAAGGTCAAGGTCACCGTGCAGGGCATCACCAACTACGAGAACGACGTCAAGATCCGGATGAACACCGACAACTACGGTGACGTCCTGCTGATCCCGAACGCCATCCAGAAGAAGGACTACCCCAGCTTCTTCTCCTCCCTGGGCAGCCAGAGCGACCTGTCCGCCAAGTACCGCTACACCGACTTCACCACGGTGGGCGGCAAGGTCTACGGGATCGCCCAGAACGGCAACGCCAACGGCGCCGTGTACAACAAGAAGGTCTGGGCCGCAGCGGGGATCACCTCGGACCCGAAGACCCCTGAAGAGTTCCTGTCCGACCTGCAGGCGATCAAGACCAAGACCTCCGCGATCCCGGTGTACACCAACTACCACGACGGCTGGCCGATCAACTGGCAGGGTGCCCTCGGCTCGCCGACCTGCGACGTGCAGGCCAACAACGAGCTGGCCACCGACAAGGCGCCCTGGACCCAGGGCAAGAGCCTGTATGACATCGACAGCCTGCTCTACGAGGTCGCGAACCAGAAGCTGATCGAGCCCGACCCGACGACCACCAACTGGGAGAACAGCAAGACCCTGCTGGGCACCGGCAAGATCTCCTGGATGTGGCTGGGCTCCTGGGCGATCAGCCAGATGCAGGCGGCGGCCAAGACCGCCGGCGCCGACCCCGCCGACATCGGCTTCATGCCCTGGCCGCAGCAGGTCGACGGCAAGTTCTGCTCGGTGACCGCGCCGGACTACAACCAGGCGGTCAACGTGCACTCCAAGAACCAGGCCGCGGCCCGGGCCTGGATCGACTGGTTCACCGACAAGTCCGGCTACGCGACCTCGCAGGGGTCCATCCCCACCCTGAAGTCCGGCTCGATGCCGGACACCCTGGCCGACTACACCAAGGAGGGCGTCACCTACATCGAGCTCGACCAGAGCAAGGCCGCCCTGGTCAACGAGATCGACAAGGCCAGCGAGGTCGGACTGACTGCACCTGACTTCCGCCAGCACCTCGTGGACATCGCGCGCGGGGCTGCCTCGGGCGACATGAAGAGCGACTTCGCCGAGCTGAACAAGAAGTGGGCCGCGGGGATCGAGCAGGCCGCCCTGTGATCCGACCGGGGGTGGGCGGGCGGACGGCCGCTCGCCCAACCCCGCCGTCCCTGAGGGGAGCACCGCGATGAGCCAGAGCACCGTCCGGCCGCCGCAGGCCGGAGCACCGCAGCGGGCCCGCAGCGACGTCGACCGTGCCGGACGCCGGGCCCGACGCGTCGGGGCGGCCACGCCCTGGGCCTTCCTGCTGGTCCCGCTCGCCTTCCTGGTCGTCTTCACCTACGTGCCGGTGGCGAACCTGCTGTTCTACAGCATCACCGACTGGGACGGCGTCAGCCCGGACCGCGCGATCACCGGCGCCACGAACTACGTCAACATCTTCACCCGGCCGCAGCTGTTCGGCGTCTTCGTGGTCAGCCTGTACTACCTGGCCGCCTCGGCGGTACAGATGGCCCTGGCCCTGTACTTCGCCACCGTGCTCAGCTTCAAGCTGCGGTTCAGGAACCTGTTCAAGGGGGTGATCTTCTTCCCCTACCTGATCAACGGCGTCGCGATCGGCTTCATCTTCCTGTACTTCTTCAAGCCCGGCGGCACCCTGGACGCCGTCCTGGGGGTGATCGGGGTGCACAGCCGGCACTACTGGCTGGGTAACGCCTCCCTGGTCAACTACTCCCTGGCCGGGGTCTCGGTCTGGCGCTACCTGGGCCTGAACTTCGTGCTCTTCCTGGGCGCCATCCAGTCGATCCCGGGCGACCTGTACGAGGCGGCCGAGATCGACGGGGCGAACCGCTGGCGCCAGTTCCGCCACATCATCGCCCCGGGGATCAAGCCGATCATCAGCCTGAGCGTCATTCTGGCCGTGTCGGGCTCGTTGGCCGTGTTCGAGATCCCCTACATCATGACCGGCGGGGCCAACGGCAGCGAGACGTTCGTCATCCAGACCGTCAAGCAGGCCTTCGTCTTCAACAAGGTGGGCCTGGCCTCCGCGTGCGCCGTCGTGCTGCTGGCGATCATTCTGATCATCACCTGGATCCAGCGCAAGATCGTCCCGGACGAGGGAGTGGACCTGGTATGACCGCGCTCGAGCAGGACCTGGGCTCCCGGTCCCCGGAAGCGACGCGCGGCGGGATGTCCCCCGCCGGCCGGGCCCGGCTGACCAACGTCGCCGTCTACCTGTCCCTGGTGGCCGCCTGCGTGGTCACCGTGCTGCCGCTGCTGTCCATCTTCATGACCTCGCTGAAGACCGACCGAGAGGTGAACTCGACCGGGCCGCTCACCCCCCCGGGCAACTGGTTCAACGTGTCCAACTACGTGACGGCGTTCACCCAGGGGAACATGCTGACCGGTTTCCTGAACACCGCCATCATCCTGGCGGTCTCGATCACCGGCACGATCATCATCGGGTCGATGACCGCCTACGCGATCGACCGGTTCACCTTCCGGCTGCGCGGACTGGTCGTGCTGGCCTTCCTGCTGGCCACCCTCGTGCCGGCGGTCACCACCCAGGTGGCCACCTTCCAGGTGATCAACGTGATGGGCCTGTTCGACACCCGCTGGTCGGCCATCCTGCTGTACATGGGCACCGACATCGTGTCCATCTACGTGTTCCTGCAGTTCATCCGGGGCATCCCGGTGGCCCTGGACGAGGCGGCCCGGCTGGACGGGGCGTCCTCGTTCACCATCTACCGCCGGATCATCCTGCCGAACCTGAAGCCGGCGATCGTCACCGTGGTCATCATCAAGGGGATCAACGTCTACAACGACTTCTACATCCCCTTCCTGTACATGCCGTCGGCGAACCTGGGCACCGTCTCGACGTCCCTGTTCCGGTTCAAGGGGCCGTTCGGCGCCCACTGGGAGGACATCTCGGCCGGTGCCGTGATCGTCATCGTCCCGACCCTGGTCATCTTCCTGGCCCTGCAGCGCTACATCTACAACGGTTTCACCTCCGGCGCCGTCAAGTAGGCGTCCCGCTCCCCCACCGCCGCCCCACGAAGGAGACGCCATGCCCCAGGACCTGCACGACGGCTGGACGGTGCGTGCCGTCGGCGGACCGGTGCCGCAGGACGTCGCCGGCCGTGCCGTGCCCGCCACGGTGCCGGGCTGCGTGCACCTGGACCTGATGGCCGCCGGTCTGATCCCGGACCCCTACCTGGACCAGAACGAGGACGCCGTGCAGTGGGTGGGCCGCGTCGACTGGTGCTACGAGACGACGTTCAGCTGGGCACCGGGACCGGACGGCGGCCAGGTCGACCTGGTCGCTCTCGGGCTCGACACGGTGGCCACCGTCGAGCTGAACGGGCAGCTGGTGTCCCGGACCGCCAACCAGCACCGCAGCTACCGGTTCGAGGTCGGCTCGATGCTGGCGGCCGGCCAGAACCGGTTGTCGGTCACCTTCGCGGCCGGCCTGACCGCGGCGGAGCGGGCCAGCGCCGAGCTCGGCCCTCTGCCGCACGTGAACACCCATCCGTACAACGCGATCCGCAAGATGGCCAGCAACTACGGCTGGGACTGGGGCCCGGACCTGGTCACCGCGGGGATCTGGCGCCCGCTGCGGCTGGAGGAGGTCTCCGGCGCCCGGATCGCCGCGGTCCGCCCGCTGGTCGACGTGCAGGAGGGCACCGGGCTGCTGAGCGTCCACGTGGACGTCGAGCGCCGGGCGGGGGCCGAGCAGGACCTGGTGGTCCGGGCCGGCGTGGGCCAGACGTGGCAGCAGGTCGAGCTCCCGGCCGGGACGGGCTCGGCGACCCTGACCCTGTCCGTGCCGCAGGTCCAGCTCTGGTGGCCGCACGGCTACGGCGGGCAGCCGCTGTACCCGGTGCAGGTCACGCTGGAGCGCGGCGGCCCGCAGCCCGGGTCACCGCTGGACAGCTGGCGGGGTCGGGTCGGCTTCCGCACCGTCAGCCTGGACACCGGCCAGGACGAGCACGGCACGCGGTTCACACTCAGCGTGAACGGGGTGCCGGTGTTCGCCCGCGGGGCGAACTGGATCCCCGACGACGCCTTCCCGGCCCGGATCACTCGGCAGCGGTACGCCGAGCGCGTCGAGCAGGCCGTGCAGGCCAACATCAACCTGCTGCGGGTCTGGGGCGGGGGCCTGTACGAGAGCGAGGACTTCTACGACGTCTGCGACGAGGCCGGGGTGCTGGTCTGGCAGGACTTCCTGTTCGCCTGCGCCGCCTACACCGAGGCGGAGCCGTTGCGCTCGGAGGTGCTCGCCGAGGCCCGGGAGGCGGTCACCCGGCTCAGCCCGCACCCGAGCCTGGTGCTGTGGAACGGCGGGAACGAGAACCTGTGGGGGTATGAGGACTGGGGCTGGAGGGAGTCGATCGGCGACCGGAGCTGGGGCCTGGGCTACTACCACGAGCTGCTCCCGGCGATCGTGGCCGAGCTGGACCCCAGCCGGCCGTACTGCCCCGGCACCCCGTGGTCGCCCCAGGAGGGCGTGCACCCCAACGACCCGAGCTGCGGCACCAAGCACGAGTGGGAGGTCTGGAACCGGATCGACTACACCCGGTACCGGGACTACGTGCCCCGGTTCGTGTCCGAGTTCGGCTTCCAGAGCCCACCGGCCTGGACGACGCTGACCCGGGTGGTGCACGACGAGCCGCTGTCCCCGTTCGGGCCGGCGATGCTGGTGCACCAGAAGGCGGAGGAGGGTAACGACAAGCTGGCCCGCGGCCTGGTGTCGCACCTGCCCGAACCGAGGTCGATCGAGGACTGGCACTGGGCGACCTCCTTGAACGCCGCGCGTGCCGTCGGCTACGGGATCGAGCACCTGCGCTCCTGGAGCCCGGTCTGCATGGGGGCGCTGGTCTGGCAGCTGAACGACTGCTGGCCGGTGGTGTCCTGGGCCGCGGTGGACGGCGACGGACGACGCAAGCCGCTGTGGTACGCGATCCGGCACAGCTTCCGCGAGCAGCTGCTCACCATCCAGCCGCGGGAGGGAGCGCCCACGCTGGTGGCGGTCAACGACAGCGGCCTGCGCTGGAGCGGCACGGTCAGCCTGCGCCGGATGCGGCTGGACGGCACGGTGCTGGCCACCGGCACCCTCGAGCTGGACGTGGACCCGCGCTCGACCACCGGGCACCGGCTGGCCGAGGACCTGGTGACCCCGGCCGATCCGAGCGCCGAGCTGGTGGTGGCCGACGGCCCGGGCACCCGGGCCACCTGGTTCTTCACCGAGGACGTCGACACCGGGTGGCGCCCGGCCGACCTGGAGGTCGACGTGGAGCGGGTCGAGGGCGGCTACCTGGTCACCGCCTCCGCCACCACGGTGGTGCGGGACCTGGCCCTGCTGGCCGACAAGGTCGCCGCCGATGCGCAGGTCGACCAGATGCTCATCACCCTGCTGCCCGGTGAGAGCGCCCGGTTCCGGGTCAGCACGAGCGCCGACGTCGACCCCAAGGCGTTCCTGGACCCGCAGGTGCTGCGCAGCACGAACCAGCTCGTCGCAGGCGGGTGAGGCCTGGGACCATGGCCGGGTGAGCAGCATCGGGGTCGGCCAGGTGGTGCAGGCCGTCAGCATCTTCGCCGGCGCCCTGGTGCTCGCCGCGCTGCTGCGGGTGCTGCTGGTGCGGGCCCTGGACTCCGGGGACGCCGACCGGCACACCGGACGGCTGCTGGGCAGGTTCCTCAGCCTGGTCGTCTTCGCGGTCGGGGTGGTCTACGCCCTGTCCGCGGTCGGGGTGCAGATCGGCCCGCTGCTCGGCGCCCTGGGCGTCGGCGGCATCGCCCTGGCCTTCGCCGCCCAGGACATCCTGGAGAACTTCGTGGCCGGGGTCCTGCTACAGGTCCGCCGCCCGTTCCGGGTCGGTGAGCAGATCCGCAGCGGCGACTACGAGGGCACCGTCGACGACGTGAACCTGCGCACCGTGGAGCTGACCACCTTCGACGGGCTGACCGTCTACCTGCCGAACGCGCACGTGCTGCAGGGCGCGATCGTCAACTTCACCCGGACGCCGTGGAGCCGGACCACCCTGACCGTGGGCGTGCCCTACGACCAGGACCTCGCCCGGGCCCGGGAGGTGCTGCTATCCGCCTGCGTCAGGGCCGAGGGCGTGCGGCCTCAACCTGAGCCGGAGGTCTGGGTCGAGGAGTTCGGGGACTCCTCGATCAACCTGATCGTGCGCTACTGGCACGCGGCCGACGTGGCCAGCCGTTACCGGGTGCGCAACGACGTCGCGATCGCCCTCAAGGCGGACCTGGACCGGGCCGGGATCAGCATCCCCTTCCCCCAGCGCACCCTGTGGTTCGGCCCGGGCGGCACGGGGCTCAGGGTCGAGCGCGGCGACTCCTGAGCCCCGGCCGGTGAGGGCCCTGCGATCGGGTCGCAGGGCCCCTGCGGTCAGGCGACGCCGAGCAGGTGCTCCAGGGCCAGCCGCTGGATCCGGGCGAAGCCGTAGCCCTTGGTCCGGGCGGCGTCCAGGTCGTAGTCCTCGAAGGCGCTGCGGTCGGCGAGCAGCTGGTCGTAGCCCTCGCCCTGGTTCAGGGTCGGGTTGCCCAGGTCACCGACGCCGGCCTGCTGCATCGCCTCGGTCACCCGCGGGTCGGCCCGGAACTGACGGGAGCGCTCCCGCAGGGTCAGGTAGAGCTCCATGTTGGCCAGCGCGGACTCCCAGACCCCCTCCATGCTCTCGGTGCGCAGCGGCTTGTAGTCGAAGTGCCGGTCGCCCTCGTAGGTCGGTCCGCCGCCGGGGGCGCCGTTCTCCAGCAGGTCGACGGTGGAGAAGGCCTGCAGCAGGTCGCCGTAGCCGAAGACCAGGTCCTGGTCGTAGCGCGGGCCCTTCTGCCCGTTCAGGTCGATGTGGAACAGCTTGCCCGACCACAGCGCCTGGGCGATCCCGTGGGTGTAGTTCAGGCTGGCCATCTGCTCGTGGCCGACCTCGGGGTTGATGCCCACCATGTCGGCGTGCTCGAGCTCGTTGATGAAGGCCAGCGCGTGGCCGATCGAGGGCAGCAGGATGTCCCCCCGGGGCTCGTTCGGCTTGGGCTCGATCGCGAACCGCATGTTGTAGCCCTTGTCGATGGAGTACTGGGCGAGCATGTCGATGCCCTCCCGGTAGCGGTCCAGCGCGGAGCGCACGTCCTTGGCGAAGTCGACCTCGCTGCCCTCCCGGCCGCCCCAGAACACATAGATCTGGGCGCCCAGCTCGGCAGCCAGGTCCATGTTCCGCATCACCTTGCGCAGCGCGTACCGGCGCACCGACCGGTCGTTGCTGGTGAACCCGCCGTCCTTGAAGACCGGGTCGCCGAACAGGTTGGTGGTGACCATCGGGACGACCAGGCCGGTCTGGTCCAGGGCCTGCTTGAACTCCTCGATGATCCGCTGCCGCTCGGAGGTGCTGCTGCCCGGCGGCACCAGGTCGTCGTCGTGGAAGGTGATCCCGTAGGCCCCCAGCTCGGCCAGCTTGTGCACCGCCTCGGTGCCGGCCAGCACCGGCCGGGTCGCCTCGCCGAACAGGTCCCGGGCCTGCCAGCCCACCGTCCACAGGCCGAAGCTGAACTTGTCCTCGCGGGTGGGTACCGGAGCCATGACTACCTCATTCTGATCGTCGTCTGCTTCCGGCTCGGGTCTACCAACCCCGGGCGCCGAGTGCGAGGTGAGCCGCCGGTGGCCGACCCTGGTCCTCGGGTTTCGGAGCACAGCCGAGGACGCGGCAGCGGCAGGCTGCGGGTCCCGAGGACCCGCAGCCTGCCCCGGCCTCGCGCCCGGATCAGCGCACCGGCCGAGCGCCGAACGGCCCAGCGGGCTGGCCGGCTCAGCCGATCTCGGCCGCCGGACGGTCCCAGCCGGGCACCTGGTAGGGGCTCAGGATCGCCGGGTCGCCCGGGTAGGGCCGGGCCCACTTCGTCGAGGCGTACCAGTCCAGCCGGTTCATCTGGGCCGGGTTGGTGCTGTCCTGGGCGCCGATCGCCCCGCTCTTGACCTGGGCCTTGCTCCACACCCGCCACTGCTCCTGCAGGGCCGACAGCCTCGGGTCCTTCGAGGGTGCCGGGGCGGGCGCCGACTTCGCCGAGCTGGTGTTGGTGGTCAGCCCGTAGGTCAGCGGGATCTGGTTGGGCCGGGTGGTGAAGGGGGTGAGGTCGGGCTTGTTGGTGAAGGCGTCGGTCATCGGCACCGCCGCCCGGTCCTCCTGGTTCATCGGGGCGATCCCCAGGATCTGCTCGATTGTCTTGACCACGTTCAGCTGGGTGTAGTAGGTGGAGTTGACCACGCCGCGCTTGGCGTAGGGGCTGGCCACGAACAGGGTGCTGCGGTGGCCGTCGACGTGATCGGTGCCGTTCTGCGAGTCGTCCTCCAGCACGAAGACCGCGGAGTCCTTCCAGAACTGGCTGTGCGAGATCGCGTCGACGATCCGGCCGACGGCCAGGTCGTTGTCGGCCACCGCCGCGGTCGGGTACGGGTCGGTGCCGCTGGTGCCAGAGGTGTGGTCGTCCGGCACCCAGAGCATGTTGAGGTTGGCCAGCTTGCCCGTCTTCTCCGACGCCCGGAAGGACTTCAGCCAGATGTCGGTCCGGTACTGGTCAGGCACACCGGTGTTGAACCGGGGGTAGGTGTGGTCGGTGATCGCGTTCAGGGAGGGGATGTCGGAGTACGTGGTGTACTTGCCGACCGGCACCGGCAGCGGGCCCTTGGCCTTGCCCTCCATGATCAGGGCGTCCTGGTACCACTGCGACCAGCTCGGCGCCTTCGGGTCCTGCTCGGCGGTGAAGAAGTTGTTGTACTCCCCGAACGCCTTCACCGTCTTGCCCGCGGCCTGCGCCGCGTTCCAGATGAACCCGTCCCGCTGGTAGGCCAGGGCGTCCCCGCCCTGCGCCGGGTAGCTGCGGTAGAAGGCGCCGAACTCCTTCTCGATGTAGTCGTTGGCATCGGCCTGCATCAGCCAGTTGTGCCCGTCGGCGGACAGCGTTCCCTCGTCGTAGAAGTTGTCGAACAACCCGTAGGTGCTGGCCAGGGCGTGCTGGTTGGGGGTGACGCTGCCGCCGAACTGGGTGAGGTTGGCGTCGCCGTTGCCCCTGTCGATGTCTCCCAGCACCTGGTCGTAGGTGCGGTTCTCCTTGACGATCAGGAAGACGTGCTTGATCGCGGACGGCGCGCCCAGCCGGGAGGGCAGGGCCACCGGACGCATCCCGGCCCGGGCCGCCGTACTCAGCGGGGTCGAGGCCAGCAGCTGCTGCCAGTTGTTGTCCACGAACACGGTGTGCGTCAGCCGGGCCAGGTCGGCCTCGGTCGGCAGCGCGAACGAGGTCAGCGAACCGGTGTCGCTATAGGTGTTGAGGTTCGTGACGGTCCTGGCGTCCGGGCCCTCGGAGATCGTCTTGGGCAGGCCGCGGGCACCGATCCCCTTGTCGTTGGTCACCACGACCTTGCCGAGCGCGGCGTCGTACTGCACGCCCACCGGGTACCAGTCGGTCGGGATCAGACCCAGGTACTGCACCGGAGACTTCGCCGAGCCGTTGTAGCGGTACACGGCGATCGCGTTGTCCCGGCCGATGCTGACGAAGATGTGCCCGGCGTCCGGCATCGTGATCGCGTTCGGGTAGCTGCCCACCGTCGAGCCCGGCAGCGGGTTGACGTTGAAGGTCTGGGCGACCGTGTTGGTCCTGGTGTCGACGATCGAGACCGAGTCGTCGTTGGAGTTGGCCACGAACAGGTCGGCGCCCCGCGCGTACAGCGCGGTCGGTTCCAGGCCCACCTTGATCGTGGCGACGTGACCGGTGCCGAGGTCGACCGCCGAGAGCGTGCCGTTGTTCACCGCGCCGGTCACCTTGTCCGCGACCACCGGCGTGCCCGAGGTCAGGTTGGTGAAGTCGGCCGAGGTGGCCCGCCGGCCGCCCTCGTTGGACACGTAGAGGGTGCCGCCGACCATGGCCACCTGCCGCGGGGCGACCCCGACCTTGATCTGACGGGTGATCCGGCCGGTGGCGGTGTCCACCACGGCCACGGTGTTCTTGTTGTTCAGGGCCAGGTAGAGGGTCTTGCCGTCGGCCGAGAACACCCCGCCCGAGGGCAGGTAGGGATCCTTCGCGTCGCCCATCGGGATCACCGTCGGCTTCGGGTCCACCGTGCCGTCGGCGCGCACGGTGAACTTCAGGATGTCGGCGGTCTGGGAGAACCACAGCGTCCTGCCGTCCGGGGAGTAGATCGGGCCGTCCGCGGCCACCGTCGCGTCACCGATCTTGGGATCGGCGTCGGTGCCGGTGCCGACCTGCTGGACCAGCTTGCCGTTGCGGACGTCGAAGACGGACAGGAACCCGTTGAAGTCGTTCCAGCTCAGCGCGGCCAGGTGCCGGCCGTCGGGACTGATCACGCTGGACAGCAGCCGGCCGTTGTTGATCAGGGTGCGCCGGCCCAGCGGGGAGACCGTCTGCTGACTGGGCAGCACGTGGCCGTGGGCGGTCTTGTCGCCCACCTTGGCGTGCGGCGGGATGGAGGCGGCGATGGCGACGCCGGAGGCGACGCTCACCAGTCCGACGGAGGTGACGGCGACGCCGAGGCTGCGCAGCCGGCGACGTGGTCGCGTGCTGGTCATGGTTCTCCTTGCCTGGTGGTGAGATGGAAGCGGTGCGCCAGAAGGTCTTCCGGTTCGTTTCAGCTGGGGTACCAGCTGGGGTACCAGCTGGGGTACCAGCTGGGGTATCAGCTGGGGTCGAAGCAGCCGTCGAAGGTGAGCAGGGGGTTGGTCAGGGTGGTCCCGGCCGGCGTGCGGCGGGCCTGCGGGCCGAGCACGGCGCTCGGTCCGGAGGCCGTGTAGCAACCCGCCGGCGTGACGTCGACCTCGTAGCCGACCGGTTCGATGTGGCCGTCGGGCGCCGGGTAGTTGAGCACGCAGACCCAGTCGGCGCCCGCACCGCGGCGGGGGGAGGCAGGGTTGCCGCGGCTGCAGCTGGCGCGGCCGTCCGGGACCCGCCCGGCGTCCTGGCCGAGCTGGTGCTGCTGGAGCAGGTAGAGCCGCTGGAAGGCCGGGCCGACCGCGGCATCCAGCGCAGTGCTGGTGATGTCGCTGGCGCTGCAACCGGACACCACCGCGGCGGCCAGCACCGGGCCGGTCAGGGAGAGCAGCACCCGGCGGGGTCGGGAGATGGTCATCGGGTCAGCCACCTCGGACGTCTCGACGGCGCAGCACGGCCCAGGCCAGGCCCAGCGTGACCAGCAGGTAGCCGCCGCTGACCAGCGCGTCCCAGACCAGCGGGCGCCAGAACATCGGCGCGGCGAACAGTCCGTGCCAGGCGTACAGCTGGGTGCTGAGCAGGGCCTGCCGAGCGGGCCCGAGCCCGTCGAGCATGGTCGCGAACTGCATGGCCAGGCCGATCACCACCGGCCCGACGACGCCGGCCAGGCTGTTGCGGGTGAGCACCGACAGCATCACTCCCAGACCGGCGAAGGCCAGGCTGGGCGGCAGCACGCTGGCCCAGGCCAGAAGCACCAGGACGCACGCATGCCCGGCCGGCAGCACGTTGCCGGACAGGGCGACCAGCGGTTGCCCGCCGACCAGCAGCAGGCCGGCGGCCAACGAGGACAGGGCGGCCAGCCCCAGCACGACGACCACGTAGCTGAGGGCGGCCAGCACCTTGCCGGCGAAGAAGGCGCCCCGGTCGTAGGCCCGGGTGAGCACCGTCTTCCAGGTGCCCAGCTGGTCCTCGCTGGAGAAGATGTCGCCGGCCACCAGACAGGTCAGGGCCGGGATCCCCCAGGCGGCGGCGAAGCCGAGCACGAGCAACGGGGTGGCCAGGCCGCTGTCGCCCACCCAGCGGCCGAACAGGGTGTCGGCCGGGATCGTCCCGGAGACCCTCACCGCGGCGACGAAGCACAGCGGCCCGACCAGCACCGCGGCCAGCGCCAGCCGGGTGCGCAGCTGGGCACTGAGCTTGTCCAGCTCCCACACCCAGACCACCCCCGCGCCCCAGCGCGCCCGGGCCGGCGGGCGTCCGGCCGGGTCGGCCGGTGCCGGCAGCAGCAGCCCGGTGCGGGCCGCCGGCTCAGACAACGGGGGCCTCCTGGGTCAGGCGCAGGAACAGCGCCTCCAGCGTGGTGTCCAGCCGGCGCAGCGAGCGCACCGCGATCCCGGCCCGGGCCAGATCGAGCACCAGCGCGTCCATCGCCTCCACCTCGGCCCGGACCAGCAGCCCCCGACCCTCGACCCGCTCCTCGTGGCGCGCGGTCGCCGCCCCAGGCAGCAGGGCGGCGGCCCGGTGGTCGTCGGTGGTGGTCAGCTCGAAGGCGGGGGCGGGCGCGAGCGAGGCCAGCTGCGCCAGGTCACCGCTGTGCACCACCCGACCGGCCCGCAGCACGGTCGCCTCGGTGCACAGCAGCTCCACCTCGCGCAGGTCGTGGCTGCTGAGCAGGACGGTCCGGCCGCTGGCCGCCAGGGCGCGGATGGTCTCGTGCAGGTCGCGCACACCGGCCGGGTCCAGACCGTTGGTGGGCTCGTCCAGGATGAGCAACCGGGGGTCGCGGATCAGCGCGGCCGCCAGCCCCAGCCGCTGCCGCATCCCGGTGGAGTAGCTGCCCACCCGGCGGTGGCCGCGGTCAGCCAGCCCCACCAGCTCCAGGGCCCGGTCGACGCCGAAGGTGCTCCGGCCACCGTCCAGGGCGGCCAGCAGGTCCAGGTTCCGGACGGCACTGAGGTAGGGGTAGAAGCGGGGGTCCTCGACGAAGCCGGCCACCCCGTCGCGGGCGCCCCCGCCGGCCTGCGGCGACCGGCCCAGCACCAGCAGCTGGCCGCGGTCGGGCCGCAGCAGGCCGAACAGCATCCGCAGCAGGGTGGTCTTGCCGGCGCCGTTGGGCCCCAGCAGGCCGTGCACCGACCCGGCCGTCACCTGTAGGTCGACGTCCTGCAGGGCGGCGAGCCGGCCGTAGCGCTTGCTCACCCCGCGCAGCACCACGGCCGCCGCCGAGCGGGCAGCCGGCTCCGGCACGGCGGTCACGGACGGCGCCCCGGACTGCGGGAGGGTCAGCCCGGATTGCCCGGGTCTGTCCGGAAGTCGCTTCACCTGGCCAAGTAAAGGCGGGGCACCGCCGGCGCTGAAGGTCACAGATGGGAAACAGCGGGTGACAAGTTGGCGGCCCAGCGCTCAGGTTGCTGAGACACCGAGGGCGCCCCCGGAGAACAGTCCCGGGAGCGCCCTCGGTGCTGGTGCGCGGTGGCAGTCAGCCCGTCACGGCTGGGCGCCGAGCTCGGCCTCCTCGATGGCCGCCTCGCGCTTGGAGAACTCGACCGCCTCCTCGGTGCGGGCGGGGCTGAGCCGGACGGCGTAGGCGATCGCGTAGATCGCCACCGAGAAGACCAGGATGACCGGGATCGCAGTGTCGAAGTGCAGCACCCCGAGCCCGCCGCCGTAGTCGCCCAGCCAGGAGATCAGGGCCAGGCCGGCCAGCCAGGGCACCACCCAGGTGGCACCGGAGCGCCAGTCCAGCGGCGGCTTGTCGTTACCGGCCAGCTGGAAGACGGCGAGCAGGGCCAGGCCGATCAACACGCCGATCATCAGCTTGAAGACGATGTCCCAGCCCGACCAGTAGACGATCTGGTTGGAGGCCCAGAAGGCGAGGATCGGGATCAGGTGCCCGGCGGGGAGCCGGAAGGGCCGCTCCTGGTTGGGCAGCTGCCTGCGCATCGCGGCCAGCACCAGCGGGCCGGACCCGAAGGACAACACCGACGCGGAGGTGATGAAGCCGACCAGCTGCTGCCAGCTCGGGAAGGGCAGGAAGATCACCAGCCCGACGAGGAAGGTGACCACCAGGCTGACCAGCGGCACACCGCGCTCGCTGGTCTTGGACAGGGCCCGCGGCACGTTGCCGTTGCGGGCCATCGCGTAGGACAGCCGGGAGGTGACCGTGGTGTAGATCAGCCCGGTGTCCCCCGGGGAGACGATCGCGTCGATGTAGAGCAGCACGGCCAGCCAGCCCAGGCCGAGCAGGGTGGCCACCGCGGCCAGCGGGCCGAAGTCGTTGGCGAAGGTCAGGTTGGCCCAGCCTCCCGTGCTGGTCAGCAGGGAGGGGTCGAGCGAACCGATGAAGGCCACCTGCAGCATGACGTAGATGACCCCGGTCAGCAGCACCGAGCCGATCACGGCGATCGGCACGTTGCGGCTGGGGTTGTCGGTCTCCCCCGCCAGCTCGATGCCCTGCCGGAAGCCCAGGTAGGAGAACACGATGCCGGAGGTCGCGATCGCGGTGAAGACGCCGTGCCAGCCCTCGGGCTTGAACCCCTGGCTGGTGAAGTTGGAGCCGTGGAAGGCGGCCACGATGAACGCCACGATGACCAGGACGATGATGAACAGCTTCCACCAGACCAGGACGTTGTTGACCCGTGCGAACCAGCGGACCCCGACGTAGTTGATCCCGACGAAGGCGGCCATGGCGATCACAGCGGTCACGTAGCCCAGGCCGGTCAGGGTGTGCACGATCTCCCCCGAGACCGTGTGCTTGGCCGTGAACGGTGCGTACTTGGTGGCGTACTGCAGGGCTCCCTCGACCTCGATCGGCGCCACGGTCGCTGCCGCCAGCCAGGTGATCCAGCCGGTGGTGTAGCTGGCGAAGGAGCCGAAGGACATGTGCGGGAAGCGGACGACGCCGCCCGAGAGCGGGAACATGGTGCCGAGCTCGGCGTACACCAAGCCGATCATCAGGATCATCACGGCACCGATGGCCCAGGACAGCACGGCCGCCGGACCGGCCTGGCGGGAGGCGTTCAGGGCACCGAACAGCCAGCCGGACCCGATGATGGACCCGATGCTCGCGAAGAGCAGCCCCACCGTCCCGACGTGCCGTTTGAGCTGCCTGCCTTCGGTCTGCGGAGCGTCGGTTGTGGCCGTCACGAGGTACCTCCGGTCGGGGGGCATGGCTCAGTACATTGGATCTTGTGTACTCCTGTTCAGCCGATTTGCAAGCCCTACCCCGTCAGGGAAACTCCACCGTTACCCACGCGTCGTCCCGTGACCCGGGCGAAACATCCACGGTGGTCGGGGACAGGCAGGCCGACCGGCCCCAGCGCAGCGCCCGGGCCAGGCGTGGCTCAGGGTCGTCCGCCTCGAGCAGCCACCCGGCCAGCAGGGCGTCCCCCGCGCCGGCCGGGTTGACCGGCACCAGGGCCGGCGCGTGGGCGTGCAGGGTCTTCCGGCCGTCGGTGTGCAGCGCGCCGTCCGCGCCCAGGCTGACCAGCAGCGCCACCCCGGTGCGCCGGGACAGCTCGGCCGCCTGCACGGCCAGCGCCCGGACGTCATCGCCCGCCTGCCGGGCCGCCGGCAGAACCTGGCCCAGCTCGTAGCGGTTGGGGGCCACCAGGTCCGCCCCGGCCTGCAGGGCGGCGGCCAGCACCGGACCGGAGGCGTCCACCGCGCACCGGGCCCCGTGCCGCCCGGCCAGCTCGACCAGGACGGCCACCAGGTCGGTCGGCAGCCCGGGCGGGAAGGACCCGCAGAGCGCGAGCCACCGCTCCCGGCCCGGCATGGTGGCCTGCGCGGCGTCGGCCAGTGCCGCGTCGGCGGCCGCCAGCAGGGCCTCCTGCTCCGGCTCGCTCAGCGGGCAGCCGGGACCGTTGACCTTCAGGACCTGGCCGCCGGGCTGCAGCACCGTGGTGTTCACCCGGGTCTGGCCCTGCTGCGGGCCGGCCCGGAACGGCACGCCCTCCTCGGCCAGCAGGGTGGTCAGGTACTGCCCGGTCGCCCCGGCGCAGGGCAGCACCGCGCAGCTGGCGGCGCCGGCCCGGGTCAAGGCCCGGGAGACGTTGACCCCCTTGCCGCTGGCCTCCAGCACGCAGGTCTCGGCGCGCTGCACGTCGCCGTCGGCCTCCGCGCGCGTCAGCTGGTAAGTCAGGTCCAGTCCCGGGTTGGGGGTGAGCGTGACGATCATCGGCCCGGCCCACCCGGGCCGTCGCCGCCGATCACCCCGACCAGCCGCTGCACCACCTCACCCATCGCCTGCCGGGCCGGGGCCAGGTAGCGACGCGGGTCGACCGTGCGGTCGTCGCCGGCCAGGAACTGCCGGACCGCCCCGCTGAAGGCGACGTTGAGGATGGTGCCGATGTTGACCTTGACGATGCCCGCGGCCACCGCCTCGGCCAGGTGCTGGTCGGCCACCCCGGAGGAGCCGTGCAGCACCAGCGGGACGGCGACGGCCGCCCGCAGCCGGCCGACCAGCGCCAGGTCCAGCACGGCACTGCGGTCGACCATGGCGTGCGAGCTGCCCACGGCGACGGCCAGCGCGTCGACCCCGGTGGCGGCCACGAAGTCGGCGGCCTGGCCCGGGTCGGTACGCACGCCCGGGGCGTGGGCACCGTCCTTGCCGCCGACCTCGCCGAGCTCGGCCTCCAGCCACAACCCCTGCTGGTGCGCCCAGTCGGCCGCCTGCGCGGTGGTGGCCACGTTGTCGGCGTAGTCCAGGGTCGAGCCGTCGAACATCACCGAGGAGATGCCGCTGCCGGCCGCCCGGTGCAGCAGCTCGACGTCCTGGACGTGGTCCAGGTGCACCGCCAGCGGGACGGCGCACTGCTCGGCCAGCGCCGCCACCCCCGCGGCCAGCGGCGCCAGCCGGCCACCGTGGAAACGCACCGCGTTCTGGCTGACCTGCAGGATCGCGGGCCGACCGGCCGCCTGGGCGCCGTCGGCGATCGCCTCCGCGTGCTCGAGGGTGATGACGTTGAAGGCGGCGACGCCATGGCCGCCGGCGGCGGCCTGGGCCACCAGGGCTGCGGTCGTGGTCAGGGGCATGGCAGGTCCTTCCGACTGGGGTGCGGGGTGGCCCGGAGCAGGACGGGCTGCTCACGGGGCCCGGTGGGGCACGCGCCGCGGGCGGGGCAGCTGGCGGTAGCCGGGGTAGACCCCGGCCGCCATCCCGGCCAGCAGCGCCGCGCCACGACTGCCGGCCTCGGCCACCTGCACCCGGGACAGCGGGCCCAGCAGCTCGGCCTTGGCGGTCATCAGGGCCGTGCTGTGGGACCAGCCGCCGGTCACCACCAGCTCGGCCCGCGGCCCGGCGGAAGCCGTGATCGCCTCGCTGACCTCCCGCACCTGGGCGGTGACCAGCCTGGTCGCCGCCGCCCAGACGTCACCGGGCGCCGCCGACCCGGCGAAGGACAGCTGCTGGGAGTCCGCGCCGACGGTGATCGTGCACGCGGCCGGGTCGGCCCGGGCGGCGGCCCGGTCGAGCTCGACCACGCCGTCCCCGTCCACGCCCAGGTGGGCCAGGACGGCGGCCAGCACCAAGCCGCCCTGGGTGGCTCCCAGCAGGCACAACCGGTCGCGTACCGCGTGCCGCCCCACGGTGACCCCCTGGGAGGTCAGGTCCAGCACCGCCGGTGCGCTGAGGCCGAGCGGAACGGTGCGCACGATCGCCTCGGCGGTGCCGCAGGAGTCCACCTCGTCACCGTCGCCGAAGGCCCCCAACCCGATCGCCGCCGCCTGGTGGTCATGGCCGGCCACGGTCAGCACCGCGCCCTGCGCGCCGGCGGGCAGGTCGGGGTGGTCCAGGCGGCCCAGTGGCTCACCGGCCACCACCAGCTCGCCGAGGACGCCGACCGGCGCA
Organism: uncultured Actinomycetota bacterium; assembly: GCA_963821825.1. Lineage (GTDB taxonomy): Bacteria > Actinomycetota > Actinomycetes > Actinomycetales > Kineosporiaceae > CAWGFD01. Next base: position 1,224,572 of record CAWGFD010000002.1, on the reverse strand, counting down.
CCCGACCAGGCCAGCGCCGGCCACCACGGCCGGCCCTCGGCCAGGGTCAGCCAGCCGGTCCGGGAGGCCAGGGACAGCTCGCTGACCGGCCGGCCGCCGAGATGGCGGACCACCCACTCGGCGATGTTGTAGCGGCGCACGGCGGCGGCGGTCGCAGGCCGGTGCCGGCGCAGCCAGCGGTGCTTGGTCAGGCTCCACTGCGTCCACAGCGGTAGACCCGTCGTCCGCTGGAACTCCTCCGCGCCGAGCTCACGCACAAGCTCCTGCAGCTCGCCGTCGTCCCGGTCGTCGTGCCAGGCGATCACCGGCGCCAGCGGTCGGTCGTGGCCATCCACCAGGACGCCGGACTCGGCCATGCTGGCCACCCCCACCGCGGCCACCCGCTCCCCCGGCAGCCGCCCCAGCGCCTGCCCCAGCGCAGCGACGGCCGCGGCCACGAACTGCGCCGGGTCGGCCTCGGTGCCCTCCGGGGTCGTCGTCCAGGTGGTCGGTGCACGGCCGGTCGCCAGCTCCGTACCGTCCGCGCCGACCACCAGGGCCTTGACCGAGGTGGTGCCCACGTCCAGCCCGGCGAGCAACGGCTCGTGCATGGATCTCCTTGGAGGTGGTTGTGGAACGATGGGATGCTACTCCCCAGCATCGTGTCGAGAGGAACCCCCGAGATGGCCACCATGCGCCGAGTCCTGGTCACCGCCGGTCAGGAGGTGGTGGTCGAGCGGGTGGAGGCGCCGACGCCGTCCTCGGGGCAGGTCCGGGTCAGGACCGTGTACTCCGGCGTCTGCGGTTCCGACACCCACGCCCAGCACGGTCGCCACCCCACCATCGCGCTGCCCTACGCCCCCGGCCACGAGGTGGTGGGCGTGGTGGAGTCGGTGGCGGGCGACGTGAGCGCGCCGGCCGTCGGCGACCGGGTGACCGTGGAGCCGACGCTGCCCTGCTGGCGGTGCAAGCAGTGCTCGGCGGGCCGGCAGAACCTGTGCGAGAACCTGCAGTTCTTCGGCTGCGGCTGGCCGCAGGGCGGGATGGCCGACCTGTTCACCATCGCCGCGAACCGGGTGCACGTGCTGCCCGAGGACGTCGACGACCTGACCGCCACCCTGATCGAGCCGCTGGCCACCCCGGTGCACGCGGCCCGGCTGGCGGGCAGCCTGCGCGGCGCGGCGGTCGCCGTGCTCGGCGCCGGCAGCATCGGCCTGCTGATGCTGGCGGTGGTCCGGGCGGCGGGCGCCCGCCGGGTGGTGGTCACCGACGTGCTGGAGGGCAAGCGCGCCCGGGCCCTGGAGCTGGGCGCGGACGCGGTGGTCGACGGCTCGGCACCGGACGTCGCCGAGCAGGTCCGACAGGCGCTGGGCGAGAGCGCGGACGTGGTCTTCGACTGCGTGGCCGCGCCGGCGACGGTGCCGCAGGCGATCGGGATGGCCCTCAAGGCCGGCACGGTGGTCGTGGTCGGGGTGCCCTCGACACCGGTGACAATCCCGCTGCCGCTGGTGCAGGACCAGCAGGTGCGCCTGCAGGGCAGCGCCACCTACCTGCCCGAGGACTACCGGGAGGCCATCGAGCTGCTGCGCTCCGGCGCGGTCGACGTCGGCCGGGTGGTGACCGCCCAGTTCCCGCTGGACCAGGCCGCCGCGGCGTTCGCGGCGTCGGTCAGCGGCGAGCAGGTCAAGGTCCTGGTCCGGGCCTGAGCGGTGGCCGGCCCCCCGGACGGCGTCCAGCACGCCTGGCAACGCCGGCAGACGATCCTGCGCCGGCTGCGGGCCGACGGCGGGCTGCGCGCCGCGCCGCTCGCCCGCGAGCTCGGCGTCACGCACGAGACTGTCCGCAAGGACCTGCTGGACCTGCAGGCGCGCGGGCTGCTCCGGCGGGTGCACGGCGGCGCGCTGCCGGTGGAGTCGCTGTCGTATGAGCCGCAGGTGGACCAGCGCCCCGCGCGCAGCGCCGAGAAGGCGCGGATCGCACAAGCGGCCGTGGCCCTCCTGCCGCCCTCCGGGGCGATCCTGCTGGACGCCGGGTCGACCACCGCCGCCTTCGCCGCGGCCCTGCCGCCGGGGGTGAGCCTGACCGTGGTCACCAACACGCTGCCGATCGCGCTCGGCCTGCTGGCCCACCCCGGCCTGCGGGTGCACACCCTCGGCGGCCGGGTCCGGGCCACGACGATGGCCGAGGTCGACCACTGGGCGCTGCGCGCCCTGGCCGAGCTCCGGGTCGACGTCGCCTTCCTGGGCACGAACGCGTTCTCGGTGGCCGGCGGGCTGAGCACGCCCGACGACTCCGAGGCGGCGGTGAAGCGGGCGATGGTGGCGGCCGCGCAGACCCGGGTGCTGCTGGCCGACCACACCAAGCTGGGCCGACGGGCGGTGTTCGGGTACGCGGAGCTGGCCAGCATCGACGTCCTGGTCACCGACACCGGGATGGCCGCGGGCGACGTCCGCGCCATCGAGGCGGCCGGCGTGCAGGTGGTCCTGGCCTGAGCCGCAGCTCCTCCGCCGAGATCAGCGCGAGACCAGCAGATCCGCCCCGCGGGGTGGGCCGACTCGCTGACCTCGCGGCGATCACCCCGCGCGCCGCCGGCCATCTTCTGCACGGCGGCGCGGGTAGGTTGGTCGCCGGCCGATGGCGGCATCGGCCCCGCGGCCCTGGCCCCCGGAGGTGCGCCCTGACCAGCCCGTGCTGCAGCCCCGGGTCGGGCCGGCCCGGGGGCGCCGACCAGCGGCCCGCCAGGTTCCCGGGGGCGAGCGCGGCGGCCGACCCGCAGGACCTTCCGCCGCTGGTGCCGATCCCCGGCGGGACCTTCCTGATGGGCTCCCAGGGCCCGGACGTCAACCCCGGCGACGGCGAGGGCCCCGTCCGGCAGGTGAGCCTGGAGGCGTACGGCATCGGCCGGCACGCGGTGACCAACCGGGAGTTCGCCGTCTTCGTCGAGGCCACCGGGTACCGCACCGGCGCCGAACGGTTCGGCTGGTCCTTCGTGTTCGCCGGCTTCCTGCCGGCCAACCTGCGCAGGGGGGCCCAGCGCCCGCCGGCCGCGCCCTGGTGGTGCCGGGTGGACGGCGCGAGCTGGCGGCACCCGGAGGGCCCGGCCGCCGACCTCGACGGCCGGTGGGAGCGCGCCGCCCGCGGCGGGTTGGCGCAGGCCACCTACGCCTGGGGCGAGGAGCTCACCCCCGGCGGCCTGCACCGCTGCAACATCTGGCAGGGCAGCTTCCCGGTGCGCAACCTCGCGGAGGACGGCTTCGCCGGCACGGCACCGGCCGAGACCTTCGCGCCCAACGGCTTCGGGCTGTACGAGGTGGCCGGGAACGTGTGGGAGTGGTGCGCGAACTGGTGGGGCGCGCAGCACTCCGCAGCGCCCGTCCACGAGCCGAAGGGCCCGGGCCGCGGCACGGCGCGGGTGATGCGGGGCGGCTCCTACCTGTGTCACGCCTCCTACTGCAACCGCTACCGGGTGGCCGCCCGAACCAGCAACGACCCGGACTCGGCCGTCGGCAATCTCGGGTTCCGGGTGGCCGGCGACCCGCCGGTCGGCGAGCCCGACTCGACCACCGTGGAGCAACGATGAGTATCGACCCGGCGTTGGACCGTGCCACCCGGCCCGCGCCGGCCACCGCAGCGCAGGGAGGACGACATCGACCAGCAGGCGCTGCACGCGATGGCCGAGCGACTGATCGGCGTCCCCGGGGTCGAGGCGGTCGCCCTGGGCGGCAGCCGGGCCCGCGGCACCGCCACCCCAGGCTCCGACTGGGACGTGGGGGTGTACTACCGCCGTCCGCTGGACGTGCACGCGCTCGGCCGGCTGGCCCGCGCGCTCGCCGGGCCGGACGCCGCGGTGAGCAGCGTCGGTGAGTGGGGGCCGTGGGTGGATGGCGGCGGCTGGCTGCGCCTCGGTGAGGACCCGGTCGACTGGATCTACCGCGACCTGGACCGGGTGCGACGGTCGGTGGCCGATGCCGCAGCCGGTCGGTACGCCTTCCACACCCAGGTGGGTCACCCGTTCGGCGTGCCCGACTTCGGCTACGCCGCCGAGGTCGCCGGGTGCGTGCTGCTGGCCGACCCGACCGGTGAGTTGGCCGGCCTGCAGCGGGCGACCGCCCAGTACCCGCCGGCGCTCGCCGACGCGCTGGTCGCCGGACTCTGGGAGGCCGACTTCGTGCTGGCCGGCGCCCGCAAGGCGGCGTCCAGGTCGGACACCGTGTTCGTGGCCGGCTGCCTGTTCCGGGCGGTCGGGCTGTGCGCGCACGCGGTGCTGGGCCGGGCCGGCCGTTGGGTCGCGCACGAGAAGGGCCTGGTCGACGCCGCGGCGTCCGCGCCGGGCGCACCGGCCGGTTTCGCGGAGCAGGCGGCAGCGGTCCTGGGTCGGGTCGGCGAGAGCCCGGAGCAGCTCACCGCCACCCTGGACCGCGCTCAGGACCTGATCACCCGCACCCGCCGGGCCGGCGGCTGACCGCGGCCAGGCGGGGCGCGCCGCGGGATCCAGCAGCCGAAGTTCACTCTCGCTGGAGCGTGACGGGGTGACGAAGGTGACCAGGCTCCCGTCGGGGTCACGCACCAGGAACGAACGACTGCCCGCAGCATGGTGGGTGGGACGGGTCCACGAATGTCCGCACCCACTCCCGCAGCCAGGCGTCATCGCCCTCGCCGCCAGACTGACCAGATGGGCGCAGCGCCGATGAACCCATCCATGACCCGCCCCCCTCACCAACGCCTAGCCGATCCGAGATCGCCTGCTCCCCACCCCCGGATCTGCGCAGATCCGTCATACGTTGGGCAAGTGATCGCGCCGCACCAACCAGCCGCCGGTGCCCAGGGGCCCGGGTCAGCACCCGATGCTCCTCAGCCGGGTGTGCGGGCCGAGTCGATCAGCGGTGCGCTGGCCTCCGCTGTGGGGAAGGGCGCGCCCGCCCTTGTCGTCAACCGGCTGACGAAGCGCTTCGGTGAGCGGACCGCCTTCTCCGAGGTCTCGTTCGACGTCGCTCACGGGGAGGTGTTCGGGTTCCTGGGCCCGAACGGCGCAGGCAAGACCACCACCGTGCGTACTCTCGGCACCCTGATCGCGCCGACCTCGGGGTCAGCAGCCGTGGCGGGGATCCCGCTGACCCCTGACAACGCAGTGGAGATCCGTCAGCGCATCGCGATCATGCCCGAGTCGCCCGGGCTGTACCTGCGTCTGAGCGTGGCCGAGAACCTGGAGTACTTCGCCAGTCTCTACGGCCTGCGCCACGGCGGGGCGCGGATCAAAGCTGCCCTTGACGCCGTCAACCTCGGTGATCGGGCGGACGACCTGTGCGGCGGTCTCTCCAAGGGGCTCCGGCAGCGGGTCGGGCTGGCACGAACGCTGTTGAGCGATCCAGAGATCATGTTCCTGGACGAACCGACGTCGGGCCTGGACCCGGTGGCCGCCCTCGACGTGCACAACCTGATCAAGGGGTTACGTCAGAGGGGAGTGACGATCTTCCTCACCACCCACCGGCTCGAAGAAGCCGAGAAGCTCTGCGACCGGGTCGCCATCTTGAACACCACACTACGAATCGTCGGGCGGCCCGCAGAACTGCGAGCGCAGCTGTTCACGACGGCCCTTGTCGTCAACACCCTCGCGCCCCTGCCCAACCCCGGAGAACTCTTCAGCAGCATCCCCGCCGTGCAGAGCTGGCATTGCGAATATGCCGGCTCCTATGTGCTCTCAGTATCCGATCCCAGGGTTGCCGCACCGCAGGTGACCCGAGGCCTCGTCGGCGCCGGCGCGGATGTCCTCTCCGTCGGCCCAGCACAGCACTCACTTGAGGATGTCTACCTGGAGCTGATCGACGAAGACGCCGAGGCTCGCACGCAATGATGGGCCTGGACGCCGGCCGCCTGCGCGCCGTCATCGGCAAGGAGCTGCGGGACTACCGGCGCAAACGCTCCATCGTCGCCGCCATGATCATCCTGCCGGCACTCTTCCTCGTCGAGCCCGTCGTCACCATCTTCCTCATCCAGGGGTCCGCATCCGGTCCTGGCCTGGACAGCTCCGTCGTCTTCCCCCTCCTGTACCTGCTCCTGATCCCGGTCGTCACCCCGAGCACTCTGGCTGCGTACACCGTCGTCGGCGAACGGGAACAGGGCACGCTCGAACCGTTGCTGACGACACCGATTCGCAGGCAGGAGCTCATCCTGGGCAAGGCGGCGGCAGTCATCATCCCCACGTTGGCGCTCTCCTACCTGGTCTTCGTGCTCTTCCTCAGCGCCGTCGCGCTGCTGGCCAGCGCCGCAGTCGTCTCAGCCGTGTTCGCCCATGGGCCCGTCATCCTCGCCTTGCTCCTCTTCACTCCCCTGCTGGCCGGCTGGTCCGTCATGGTCGGAATGGCCGTGTCTGTGCGTGCGAGCGAAGTCCGCGTCGCTCAACAACTGGGAATGCTCGCCAGCTTTCCGCCCGTCGGCTTGATCGCCCTTCTGGCGTTCGGGGTGATCCAGCCGACATTCCTGGCCGCCGTCCTGTTTGCCGCCGGCCTGCTGGCTGTCGACGCTGCGACCGTTCGAATCGTTGCCCGAATGTTCGATCGGGAGCGCCTCATAGCCACGACGTGAGTGAATGGGGAGCTCATCGACTCGATCAGCCGCTGGTGGACCCTCCAGGCGGCCTCGACCTCCACGTGGGCATCGACAGCGAACCGGGCGGTGCACAGGTCGTCCTGCTGTGTCCGTCAACAGGGCGCCTCCTCCGTCAGAGCTTCGCCGGTGTTCTCGATCATGCTGCCGGGTTCTGGTCGCGTCCGGGTGGGCGCGACGTGCACCATGCTGGCCTCGTAGGGCAGTGCACCGGACCGACCTGCGGGAGGATCGCCGGGTGGACCCGTGGCAGGAGTGGCTCGGCCGCAGCCGGACCGAGCACACGGTGCTGGACCCCCAGCAGTGCGACCGGATGCTGGCCACCCTGGACCGCGACCCCGGCCTGGTCGTCGGTGACGTGCTGCCGCCGGCCTGGCACTGGCTGTACTTCCATGAGGTGGTCGCCGCCTCGGCGCTCGGGCCGGACGGCCATCCCCGGCCGGGGCTCCACCTGCCCCCGGTCGGCCCTGCCCGACGGATGTGGGCCGGTGGCCGGCTTAGGCTGCTCGGTGACCTGCTGCTGGGCGAGCGCGCCGAACGGGTCTCCACCATCAGCACCATCACGCCCAAGACCGGCCGCAGCGGCCCGCTGGTCCTCGTCGGGCTGGAGCACGTGCTGCGTCAGCGTGGCTCGGTGCGGCTGGTCGAGCAGCAGACCCTGGTCTACCGGCGCCCGCCCCCGGCCGGCCGGGTCGCGACGCCGCCGGGACCCCCGACGAGCACGCCGGCCGCCCACGTCTCGGCCCGCTGGCAGCTGGACCGCACGGCGCTGTTCCGGTACTCGGCGCTGACCTTCAACGGCCACCGCATCCACTACGACGCCGACTACTGCCGTCAGGTCGAGGGCTACCCGGACGTCATCGTCCACGGCCCGCTGCTGGCCACCCTGCTGCTGGACCTGCTGGTACGCGAGCGTCGGCCCCTGACCACCTTCGACTACCGCGCGGTGACCCCGTTGTTCGTCGACGAGGCGTTCACGGTCGAGGCCCACCGGGACGGCGAGGCCACCGACGTGTGGGCGCGCGGGCCGCACGGCGCGGTGGTGATGCAGGGCCGCGCCGAGTAGCCGTCGAGATGTCGAGCCGTCGGCGGCAGGGTTTCCTGAGGTCATGGAGCACCCCCCGCACACGGCCACCGCGGACCACAGCGACGACCGTCAGGGCGAGCAGCCGGGCAGCGGGAGGCTGGTCGCCGCCCTGATGGTCGCGGTGACCGGCTTCGCGATCCAGCAGACCGCCGCCGTGCCCGCGCTGCACCAGGTCCAGCAGGCCTTCGGCGCCTCCAAGGAGTGGACCTCCTGGCTGGTCACCGTGTACCTGATCGTGGCCGTGGCGGCGACCCCGGCGATGGGCCGGCTCGCTGACCTGTACGGCCGCAGGCGGATGCTGCTGATCGGGCTGGTCGTCTTCGCGGTCGCCTCGGCCGCGGCCGCCGCCGCGCCGAGCATGGCCTTCCTGCTGGTCTGCCGGGCCGTGCAGGGCGTCGGCGGCGCGGTCTACCCGCTCGCGCTGGCCCTGGGCCGGGAGAACGTGCCGGCCGAGCGGACCAGCGGGGTCGTCGCGGCCCTGACGTCCTCGTTCGGGATCGGCACCGCCGTCGGCTTCCTGGGCGGCGGCGCCCTGGTCCAGTTCGTCAGCTGGCGCGCCATCTTCGTGGCCGGAGCCGTGGCGGTCGCGGTCGGGGTGGCCCTGGCCGTGCGCTGGGTGCCGTCCGAGGGCAGCACCGAGCAGGGCCACTACGACGTGGTCGGCACCCTGGTGCTGGCCCTGGCGTCCATCTCGCTGCTGGCCGGGCTGACCCTGGCCGTCAGCCTCGGCTGGCTCTCCCCGGTGCCGCTGGGCCTGCTGGTCCTGGCGCTGCTCGGCGCCGCCCTCTGGGTCCGGCACGAGCGGCGCTCCGATGAGCCCCTGCTGGACCTGGAGATCTTCCGGACCCGGCAGGTCAGCGTGGCCAACCTGGCCACGATCGGCTTGGGCTGGGCCCTGTTCGGCAGCTACCTGCTGATCCCGGACCTGGTCCAGGCCGACCCCGCGCGCTCGGGCTACGGGCTGGCCGCGGGCAGCCTGCTCACCGGGGTGCTGCTCTCGCCGTTGGCCGTCGGGCAGACGCTGCTGTCCGGCCTGGGGCCGCGGCTGCAGCAGCGGCTGCCCTCCCGGCTGCTGTTCGGCGCCGGGCTGGCCGCAGTCGCCGGGGCGAGCGTGCTGCTCGCCCTGACCCGGACCAACCCGTGGGCGCTGGGTGTGGCGACCTTCCTGCTCGGCGCCGGGGCCGGCACTGCGCTGCAGGCCTCCAGCTCGGTGACCACCTCCGCGGTGGACGCCGAGGTGGCGGCCGCCTCGACCGCCACCAACAGCACGGTCCGCAGGCTCGCCGGGGGGGTCGGCGGCCAGGTGAACACCGCGGTGCTGGCCGCGTTCACCGCCACCGGCGCCGCGACCGCGGCGTTCACCGGCTACGTCATCTGCTACGGGGTGGCCGCCGCGCTGTGCGTGGCCGGGATCGGGGTGCTCGCGCTCTAGCCCGGCGTGCCCGGGGCGGCCGACGACGCCGTCCCGGACGCCGACTCGGATCCTGACGCCGACCCGGACCCACGGGGGCCCATCGGCTCGTCGCTGCGGCTGGACCGCTCGCCGGCCAGCCGGAAGGCGCTGACCACCAGTGAGAAGTGGCTGAAGGCTTGCGGGGTGTTGCCGAGCTGGCGCCGGTCGCGGGGGTGCCACTCCTCCGACAGCAGCCCGACGTCGTTACGCAGCTCGAGCAGCCGTTCGAACAGGCTCCGCGCCTGATCGGTCCGCCCGGCATCGGTCAGCGCGTCGACCAGCCAGAACGAGCAGGCCAGGAACACCCCCTCGGCGCCGGGCAGGCCGTCGTCGGCGGAGTCAGTCCGGTAGCGCAGCACCAGGCCGTCCTCGGTGAGGTCACGCTGGATGGCCTCGACGGTAGCCAGCACCCGCGGGTCATCACCGGGCAGGAAGCCGACCCGGGGGATGATCAGCAGGCTGGCGTCCAGCGCGGTGCCGCCGTAGGACTGCGTGAAGTGACCGCCGCCGGGGTCCACGCCCCGTTCGCAGACCTCGGCGTGGATCTGGCTGCGCAGGGCCTCCCAGCGCTGCACCGGGCCGTCCAGGTCGTGCTCGCGCACGGCTCGGACCATCCGGTCGGCCGCCACCCAGGCCATCACCTTGGAGTGGGTGAAGTGCCGGCGCGGGCCGCGCATCTCCCACAGCCCGTTGTCCGGCTCCTGCCACTGGCCCTCCAGGTGCTCCATCAGCGCGACCTGCAGGTCCCAGGCGTCCCGGTGGCCGCCGAGCCGGGCCTGGCGGGCCAGGGCCAGGCCGTCCAGCACCTCGCCGTAGACGTCGAGCTGGAGCTGGTCGGCGGCCGCGTTCCCGGTCCGGACCGGGCCCGAGCCCTCGTAGCCGGCCAGCCAGTCCAGCTCGGCCTCCGGCAGCCGGCGACGCCCGTCCAGGCCGTACATGATCTGCAGGTCCCCGGGCCGGCCGGCGGCTGCCCGCAGCAGCCACTCCCGCCACGCCCGGGCCTCCTCCAGGTACCCCGCGGCGAGCATCGCCTGCAGGGTGAGCGTGGCGTCGCGCAACCAGCAGAACCGGTAGTCCCAGTTGCGCGGGCCGCCGAGCTGCTCGGGCAGCGAGGTGGTCGCCGCCGCGACGATGCCCCCGGTGGGTGCGTAGGTCAGCGCCTTGAGGGTGAGCAGCGACCGCATCACCGGCTGCTGGTAGCGCCCGGGCAGGGTCGCCTTGGCGGCCCACCGCCGCCAGAAGTCCATCGTCGCGCTCAGCGCCGCGTCGGCCTCCTCGTGCGCCGGTGCCGGCTCATGACTGGGCGCCCAGGTCAGGGTGAACGGCACCCGGTCACCGGCCCGCACGGTGAATTCGCTGACCGTGCTCCAGTCCTCGCCGTGCTGCGGCACGTGGCTGTGCAGCCACATGGCGTCCGGGCCGGCGACGGCCTCCATGGCCGACCCGGCGTGGCGCACCCAGGGCACCACGTGGCCGTAGTCGAACCGCAGCCGCAGCTCGCTGCGCATCGGCACCGCACCTGACAGCCCCTCCACGATCCGCACCAGGCGGGGGTGGGAGCGCCGCGGCCGCATGAAGTCCACCACCCGGACCCGGCCCTCGGGCAGCGACCACTCACTCTCCAGTACCAGGGTGTCGCCCCGGTAGGAGCGGCTGGTGCAGGTTCCGCCGGCGGCCGGGGCCAGCGACCAGCGCCCGGCGTCCGGGGTGTCCAGCAGCGCGGCGAAGCAGGCCGGGGAGTCGAACCTGGGCACGCACAGCCAGTCGATCGAACCGTCCCGGCCGACCAGCGCCGCGGTGTGCAGGTCGCCGAGCAGGGCGTAGTCCTCGATCCGGCTCATCCGGCGGCCGCCGGCAGGTCGATGACCACCTTGACGTCCTCGGGGCGCCGCTGGAAGGCGTCGGCGAAGTCGGCCAGCGGCACCCGGCGGGTGATCAGCCGGCCCAGCCAGCCGGTGTCCGCCGCCAGCAGCGCGGCCGCGGCCTGCTCGTAGTGCCGGCGGTTGGCGTTGACGCTGCCGAAGACGACGTCGTTGCGCAGCACCGCGTTCCGGTTCAGGCCGCCGATGTCCAGCCGCAACGACTGACCGGTGCTGGAGACCCCGGTCAGGCAGGTGATCCGGTCCGCGGCCCCGAGGGTCAGCGCCTCGACCACCACCTCGGGCACCCCGGTGCACTCCAGGATGATGTCCGGCCGCAGGCCCGAGGCCGGCAGGGAGTCGGTGTGGTACGTGGCGCCGAGGTCGGCAACCAGCGCCGGCTTGAGGCCCTCGGTGACCACGTCGAAGACGTGCACCCGCAGGCCGCGCTGCACCCCGAGCAGGGCCGCCAGCAGGCCCACCGGCCCGGCGCCGGTGACGGCCACCACCTGCGGCTGCCAGAACGCACGGGCCCCGATCCGGTCGATCTGCTCCCACGCCTTGGCCACGATGGTGGTCGGTTCCAGCAGCACGCCGACGTCGGCCAGGCCCGGCTCCAGGCGCACCATGCCCTCGGCGGGCGCACGCCAGCGGGAGCGGGCGAAGCCGTGCAGCCCGGCGATCCCGTGCTCGGTGTAGCGGCCGTTGCGACACATGTCCCACTCCCCGGCCGCGCAGGCCGGGCAGGGCACCGGGTCCGGGTGCCGGACGATGCCCACCACCAGGTCCCCCACCGACACACCGCCGCCCTCGGGGGCGGAGGTGACCCGGCCCAGGTTCTCGTGACCCAGCACCAGGAAGTCCTCGCCCTCGGGGGCCTGCCCGTACTCGGCGGCCACGATCTCCACGTCGGTGCCGCACAGGCCGACGGACACCGTCTCGACGAGGACGTCGCCCTCACCGGCCTCGGGCTCGGCGACGTCCTGCAGTCGCAGGGACCCGGCCTCGCCGGGCCGGACGGTCAACGCATCCATCGGTAACCTCTTCCCTCTCACCGTGTTCTCAGCGCCGCGGGGCCGCCGGCTGAGCCGATGATGCCCCGCGGCCGGGGCCGACGCCGATCGAGCGGGTACAGTCCGCAGCACCTCACGCCGGCCGGCGACCGTCCTGTCGCCCGGCCTCCTCGCCCGGCCCGCGCGGCCGGGCCCCGGACAGGAAGAGGGTGGGCAGATGACCGCCGCCACGCACGAGCCCGGCCCGGACGAGACCCCCGCGGACGTGCCGACCGACACCTGCGCCGACGCTCCCGCCGACGCCGCGGCCGAGGGTCCGGACCGCGCCGCGGACAGCCGGGAGCAGGTCCGGGCCCGGATGGCCGAGGCGCTGGCCCGCAAGCAGGGCCGTGAGGCCCCCCGAGCCTCAGGGCCCGGCGGCGACCGGACGGCGCCGGGCACTCACGGGCCGGCCGCGACCAGGCGACAGTTCCGGCGCAAGAGCGGCTGACCCCGCCGCGAGCTCCGTACCGCAGCGATCAACACCCCCGACCCGAACGGAGACAGACCATGCCGGCTCGATCCGCGCCGCCCTTCCGCGCCGACCACGTCGGGAGCCTGCTTCGCCCGCCGCAGCTGCTGCGGGCCCGGGCCGAGCACGCCGACGGGACGATCGACGCGCGTGCGCTGCGGGCGGTGGAGGACGACGCGATCAGGGACGTCGTGCGGATGCAGGAGGATCTCGGCCTGCAGACCGCGACCGACGGGGAGTTCCGGCGGACGTCCTGGCACATGGACTTCATCTACCAGCTCCGTGGCATCAGCCGCACCCAGGACCGGATCGAGGTGCACTTCCGCAACGCCGACGGCGACCTCGACTTCACCTCCGCCGCCCTGAAGGTCGACGGGCTGATCGGGCTCGACGAGCCGATCTTCGGCCGTGACTTCGCCTTCCTGCAGTCGGTGGTCAGCTCCGGCACGCCCAAGCTGACCATCCCCTCGCCCAGCATGGTGCACTACCGCGGCGGCCCGGCGGCCATCGATACGGCCGTCTACCCCGACGAGGACCAGTTCTGGGCCGACCTGTCCGCCGCCTACGCCCGTCAGGTGGCCGGGATCGCCGACATGGGCGGCACCTACCTCCAGCTGGACGACACCTCGCTGGCCTACCTCAACGACCCGGCTCAGAGGGAGGACCTCGCGGCCCAGGGCCGTGACGCCGTCCACCAGCATGAGCGCTACATCGCTCAGATCAACGCCGCCATCGCCGGACGCCCCGACGCGCTGCGGGTCACCACGCACATGTGCCGAGGCAACTACCGGTCATCCTGGGCGGCCGAGGGGGGCTACGACTTCGTCGCCGAGGCCCTCTTCGGCGGCCTCGACGTCGACGGGTTCTTCCTGGAGTACGACGACGCCCGCTCCGGGGACTTCGCCCCGCTGCGCTTCGTGCCGCCCGGCAAGCAGGTGGTGCTGGGGCTGGTCACCACCAAGCGACCGGAGCTGGAGTCCAAGGACGAGCTCAAGCGGCGCATCGATGAGGCCGCCAGGTACGTACCCCTCGACCAGCTCAGCCTGTCACCGCAGTGCGGGTTCTCCTCGACCGTGGAGGGCAACGCGCTCACCCGCGAGGAGCAGATGGCCAAGCTGCGCCTCGTCGTCGAGACCGCAGCCGAGGTCTGGGCCTGACCCGGTGTCGGCAAGCGATCACCTGTGCCGGGTAGGCCCTGCGGACCCGGGACTCAGGGCCCGGCGCGCCGAGGGGTCAGCGGGGTTGGCTGGGGTCAGCCGCCGGGGACCCGGCGGCTGACCTTGACCCCGCGGATGAACACGAAGGAGTGGCAGCCATGCGAGCCAGCGTCGGTGATCGCATCGTGATCGCGTCGAACTCGGTCGACGGCCCGGTCCGTGACGGAGTGGTGACCGAGCTCCGTCACCCGGACGGCGAGCCGCCCTACCAGGTGGCCTGGTCCGACGGGAGCACCTCGATGGTCTTCCCCGGCCCGGACGTGAGGGTCGTGCACGACCAGCCCGAGCCGGCGCCGTCCGGCCCGCCGGCCGTGGCCCACGTCCGGACCTGGCGGGTCGAGCTGCACCTGTTCGAGGAGGGCGGACAGACCACCGCGCACGCGGTTCTGCGCACGGGGGAGACCGCGCCGGTGCAGGCCGAGGGCGAGGCGCACCGCCGCGCCGGCGACGTGCCCGTCGCGGAGATCGGGGACGAGATCGCGGCCGCCCGGGCCCTGCGGCACCTGGCTGACCTGCTGCTGCAGAACGCCTCCAGCGACCTGACCGAGGTGGAGCGGCGCCCGGTGTCACTGCCCGGCTGACCGCCGTCGCGGCGGCGGTCTGCGCGCGGGCTCGGTTGCCGCGCGGGCAGACCGCCATACCGTGACGGGGTGGCAGCCAGAGGACCAGATCAGAAGACCGGCGGACGGCGGACCCACACGTCCCTGCAGGGTCACCAGAGCTCGGTGCCGGCCCCGCAGGACAAGGCCGGCGGCTGGCACCCGGTGGACTGGGTGTGCGAGTTCGGCGGCACGGCCTTCCAGCTGTTCGTCGGCTTCTGCATGGTCGCGCTGATGGAGAGCCCCCGTTCGCCGGTCAGCTCCGCGCTGCCGGCCGGGCTGCGTCTGGTGCTGATCGGCACCGCGTTCGGGCTGCTGGCGGCGGCGGTGGCGCTCTCGCCGGCCGGCCGGCGTAGCGGCGCCCACCTCAACCCGGCGGTCACCGTCGGCTTCTTCCTGCGCGGGCACACCCCCGGCCGGGACGTCCTCGGGTACGTGGCCGGACAGGTCGCCGGAGCCGTGGTGGCCGCGGCGGCCTTCGCGGCGGCCCTGCCGCGCTGGTCGGCGTCGGTCTCCTCGGCCCGGACGGCACCGGCCCAGGCGCTGACCGGGTGGGCAGCAGCCGGCATCGAGGCTGCCTTGACCCTGGGGCTGGTGCTCACCATCTTCTTGATGGTCTCCTCCCCCCGGACCGCCCGCTGGACCCCGGCGGTGGTCACCGGCGTGCTGGCCGGGCTGATCTGGGCCGGTGCTCCCCGGACCGGCGCCAGCATGAACCCGGCCCGGACCATCGGGCCGGACCTGGTCAGCGGTCAGTGGCCGGCGATCTGGGTCTACCTGGTCGGGCCGGTGGCCGGTGCCCTGCTGGCCGTCGGCGTCTTCGCGCTGGCCGGTGACCGCCGCACCCTGACCGCCAAGCTCTTCCACGACCCGAGCTATCCCTCGGTGCACGCGACGTCGCTGCCGGCCCGCCGGCACCCCGGAGACACCCGGCCGGAGCGCTCTCGCCCGGCGGAGAGAACACGCGACCACGCCGCAGGGGGCTAGGGCACCGAGGTCAGGAGTCACCACGAGACCGTGGCCGGGCCTGGTGGTTGCGGCACCACGTCGTCAGCGAGACTGGGGGCAGTGCCCTCTCTTCCGATCTGGAGCCTGCCATGCCGCACGGGACTGTCCGCTGGTTCGACGCCGAACGGGGGTTCGGCTTCCTCGCGCCCGAGGACGGCTCACCGGACCTGTTCGTGCACGCCTCCGAGATCGTGGGGGACGGCGGCCCGAACGTGCTCCGCGAGGGCCAGGCCGTGGAGTTCGATGCGGGGATGAACGACCGCGGTCCTCAGGCGCTGCGCGTGCGCGTCACCGCTGACGCGGCCGCCGGCAGTGCCGTGGGCCTGCTCGGCACGGTCAACTGGTACGAGCCCGCCAAGGGGTACGGGTTCGCCTCCCCGGACGGCGGCGGGCCCGACATCTTCGTGCACAGCTCGGCCATCGTGACCGGTGGCGTGGTCACCGAGGGGCAGCGGGTGGCCTTCGTCGTCGTCGAGGGCGAGCGCGGCCCGCAGGCCGCGCACCTGGTGCCGCTCGGTCCGGGGGCCGGGCTCTCCTCCGCGGCCGGCGGTGCCGACGGGGCGGACGGAACCGTCTCCTGGTACGACGAGGGCAAGGGCTTCGGCTTCATCGCCCCGGACTCCGGAGCCGGCGACGTCTTCGTCCACGCCCGGTCCCTGACCGAGGGGCTGACCTGGCTGACCGAGGGCGACCGCGTGGCGTTCGAGGTGGTCAGCGGCGACAAGGGCCCGCAGGCTCGCGACGTGCATCTCGTCCGAGGGGCAGCGCCCGCACCGCCGCCGCGCCGGTCGGCACCGGCCGGGCCGGCACCGGCTGGGAGGAGGGAGCCGGCCTCCCGGGGCGTGCCCGCCCGCGCAGGCGAGGGCGTCGTCGCGCGGTACGACGGCGACCGCGGGTTCGGGTTCATCACCCCGGACGCCGGGGGGGATGACCTGTTCGTCCACATCTCCGTGGTTGCCGGATCGGAGCCGCTGCAGCGGGGCGACCGGGTCCGGTACACGGTGCGTCAGAGCGACCGGGGCCCGCAGGCCGACCGCGTGGAGCGCCTCTGAGGCGCTGCTGCTCACCCTCGATGGTGCGGTCCTTCCCCTTCGTCGAGGTAGACCACCAGCGTGTGCTCCGGGTGGTCGGCCACCGCGAAGGTGGCGTAGGCCAGGTCGAGCACACCCCGCTGCGGGTGACGCACCCGCTTGCGCCCGACGGTGCTGGCCCGCACGTCGTGACGCGACCACCACGACCGCGCCTGCGGGCTCAACGCCCGCAGCTCCCGGACCAGTCCGGTGTATCGGGGGTCGTCCGGGTGGCGACCCGCCGCGGCCCGAAGCCGGGCCAGGGCGGCGACCGCGGGGGCCGGCGGTGCCTCCGAGGCCAGGTCGAAGACGTGGGCGCGTTCGGCGGCGGTGAGCTGCAGGGTCGTGGCCAGCGCGTCGAGCACCTGCCGCGAGGCCCGCACGTGCCGTCCCTGTTCCAGGTAGGTGAGCCAGGTGGTGCTGATGCCGCTGAGCATCGCCACCTCCTCGCGCCGCAGCCCCGGCGTGCGCCGCCGCCCCGTCGCGGGGATTCCCACGTCCGCGCAGGCCAGCCTCTCGCGGCGGTTGCGCAGGAACGCGCCGAGCTCGTGACGGCGATGCGGCGTGCTACCGGGGGCGGGCAGAGGGGTGGGCACGGTGTCACTCCCGATACCAGGATGAGGCGATTCTGGATACCAGGCTAGTGGGGGCCCACAGTGGCCGCATGCACGCATGGGAACTCGACGAGACAGACGCCGACCTCCGACTGGCACAGGTCCCCGACCCGCAGGTGCGCGCCGGTGCCGCGGTGGTGGACGTCCTGGCCGTGCACGTGCCGGCCTACACCCGCGTGCTCACCACCGGTCGGCGCGGCACCATTGCCACCCCGCTCGTGCTCGGCACCGGCGGGGTGGGCCGGGTGAGCGCGGTGGCCGAGGACGTCTTCGGTCTGCGAGCGGGGGACGTGGTCGTCAACGGCGGACTGCTCCGCTCCGGCGACGTCACCGACCCCGAGGAGTTCATCCTCTCCTGGACCGGCATCGGCGGCCGGGGCGAACGCACCCCCGACATCGCCAGGATGCAGGCCCTGTGGCGCGACGGCACCTTCGCTGAACGCGCCGCCCTGCCCGTGGGGGTCCTGGTCCGGCTCCCCGGAGCGCAGGAGCACCCGCGGCCGGAACTGCTGAGTGTCCTGCCGTGGCTCTCCATCGCCGCCGAGGGGCTGGTCCGTGGGGAGCAGCAACCCGGCGACGTCGTCGCCGTGTTCGGCGCCACCGGGCAGCTGGGCGGATCGGCGGTCCTGGTCGCCCTCGCGCGGGGCGCCTCGCGGGTGGTGGCGGTGGGCCGCAACCCTCTCGCGCTGGAACGGCTCGCCGACCTGGACGACCGCGTGGTCACCGTCGCCCTCACCGGGGACCGGCACCGCGACGCGGCCGCCGTCCGGCAAGCGGGGGAACCCGACCTCGTCCTCGACACGTTCGGCGCGACGCCCGACGCCGAGCCGACCCTCACCGGTTTCGACAGTCTGCGCCCCGGCGGGACGCTGGTGCTCCTCGGCGGCGTCCGCCACGACCTGACCCTGCCCTACGGCCACCTCATGCGGCGTCGCCAGACCGTCCGCGGGTCGTGGATGGCCCGCCCCGAGACGGCGCTGGCCGTGTGGCGTCTGGTGCAGGCCGGGGTCCTCGACCTGGGCCGGGTCACCGTCCGGACCGTCGGTCTCGCCGACCCCGCGGCCGCTCTGGCGTTGGCGGCGCGCTCCAGCGGCCTCGACTTCGTCGCGCTGGTCCCTCGAGCACTCGCCTGAGCCCACGGTGCAGCGGGCTGTGGCAGCGCGCGCGGACAGGGTCAGCCGAGCGAAACAGCCCCGGCGGGGACGCACTCGCGCCACAAGCCGGGTCGAAGATCTCGGGGTCCAGGTATCCGGCCCGTTCACGGACGGAACCGATGTTCAACACGGCGGCTGAGCGACGCACTACGGAAGCGTTCGACACTGAGGTCACCGGCTTCACCGGGCAACTCTGGTCGCAGCCGGCACCTCCACTGACGGCATCGACTCGGATCCATCAGGGTCCTCCGGGACCATGACACCGCGTTTCGCGTCACGTCGAGCCTGGGAACGATCAAGTTTGGAGACGTTTCCTCAGGCCACGAAGGGAGCCGCCTGTGGGAATCGAACCCACGACCTACGCATTACGAGTGCGTCGCTCTGGCCGACTGAGCTAAGGCGGCGTGCCGCACCGGGCGCCGACCGGCGCCCGGGAGGGCGGTCACCCACGATACAGGGTGGCCCGACCCGGCCCCGCACCCGCGGCGGCGGGTGGCTCAGCTCCCGGCGGCCGCGCAGGTCCGCACCTGCGGTGGCGAGCCCGACACCAGGTAGCCCTCGACGGCGTCGTCGATGCAGCTGCTGCCCCGGTGGTAGGCGGTGTGCCCCTGGCCCTCGTAGGTGAGCAGCGTGCCGCTGTCGAGCTGGGCGGCCAGCGAGCGCGCCCAGGTGTACGGCGTCGCCGGGTCGTACCTCGAGCCGACCACCAGGATCGGCGCCGCCCCGGCCGCGTGCACCTTCTGCACCGGCATCACCGCCGGGAACGGCCAACCGCGGCAGCCCAGCTCCCCCCAGCCGATGCTGGCCCCCAGCGGCGGGTACTCCTGGCCGAGCTGCTGGGCCTGCGCGGCGATCTGGGCCACGGTCTGGTTCTCGGCGTGGTCCACGCAGTAGATCGCCTGGTTGGCCTGCAGCGCCGGGTCGTACGTGCCATCCGCCTTGCGCTCGAGGTAGGCGTCGGCCAGCGCCAGCATCGCCGTCCCGTCGCCGGTCTCGACACCCTTCAGCGCACTGGTCAGCCTCGGCCAGAAGCGGTTGTCGTAGGCGGCCATGCCGAGTCCGTAGAGCATCAGCGACTGGGTCAGCACCCGGCCGGTGCGGGTCCTCAGCGGGCGGGCGTCGAGCTTGTCGGCCAGCGCGACCAGCTGGGTCATGCCCGCCTCCGCGGTGCCGCGCAGGGGGCAGCTGGTGTCCTTCACGCAGGAGGCCACGTAGTCGCTGAGCGCCAGGTGGAAGCCGGCCGCCTGGCCCCTGGCGTAGGCCTGGGTGCTCAGCGAGGGGTCTATCGCGCCGTCGAGCACCATCCGGCCCACCCGCCACGGGAAGGTCTGGGCGTACCAGGCGCCCAGGTAGGTGCCGTAGGAGGCGCCGTAGTAGTTGAGCACCGGGTCCCCGAGCGCGGCGCGCAGCACGTCCATGTCGTGCACGACGCTGAGGGTGTCCAGGTGGGCGAGCAGGTCGGCGCTGTTGCGGGCCTGGCAGCCGGCGGCCAGCCGAGCGTTCTGCTTCTCCAGCACGCTCACCTCGGCGCCGCTGTCCGGGGTGGCGTCGGAGGCGAACAGGTCGTCCATCGCGGCGTCCGGCAGGCACCGCACGCCGGCGGACTCCCCCACCCCGCGCGGGTCGAAGCCGACCACGTCGTAGTTGGCCAGCACCGGGTCGCCGAAGGCCTGCTTGGCCAGCTGGGCGTAGTCCATGCCCGAGACGCCCGGGCCACCGGGGTTGATCAGCAGCGAGCCGAGCGCCGTCCCCGTGGCGGCCACCTTCAGCATGTGGATCGCGATGGTCGGCCCGGCCGGCACCGACCAGTCCACCGGCACGGTGACCGCGGCGCAGACGAAGTCGCTGCGACAGCTCCTCCAGGTGGGTCGCTGGTCGTAGAACCGGGCCAGGGCGGGATCCTTGGCGGGGTCCTGGACGCCGGCCGAGGGGCTGACCGTGCTGGGCAGCGGGCGCGGGGCGGAGCTGGGTCCGCCGGTGCACGCCGCGGTGAGCAGGACCAGGGCGAGCAGGGCGATCAGCCCGGCCCACCGTCTCGCTCGAACCGGACGCACCCCGCCGACGGTACCTGACCAGGCTGAGCGCCCCGTGGGCCGCGACCGGCCGTCCCCGGCGCCGGCCGCCTCGCGCGGGCCGGGTCCTCCCCTCCAGGACCCGGCCCGGTCAGCCGGCCAGGGCGTCCAGCTCGGCGTAACCGACGACCGCGAGCTCGCGGCGCAGCCGGGCCAGAGCGCGGGCCCGGGTCGGGCCGATGGAGCCGATCGTGGTGCCCAGCGAGCGGGCGATGTCCGCGTAGGGCACCGGCGGGTCGCTGACCAGCAGGCCCAGCAGCAGCTGGTCCCGCTCGGGCAGCCGGTGCAGGGCCGCCCGCAGCGCCCGGTTCCGCGCCCGGTGGCAGGCCAGCCCGGCCGGGTCGGTGTGGCCCTGGGACTCCTCGCCGGATCGGCGGCCCTCCAGGTCCCCCCCAGGACCGAGCAGGTCGAGCCGGTTGGTCCGCCGCAGCTCGGCCAGGCACAGCCGCCGGGTGGTCACGCACAGCCACCCGGCGACGGCGTCCGGGTCGCGCAGCTGCCCGAGGTGCTCGTGCAGCGCCAGCCAGGTGCTCTGCACCACGTCCTCGCAGCTGGCCGTGTCCAGCCGGTACGAACGGGCCACCCGCCAGAGCGCCGGGCTGAGCCGGCGGACCAGCACAGTCAGCGCGCCGTCGTCGCCGGCCCGGACCCGACGGACCAGGTCACCGTGCCCCGAGTCGGAGAGCTCCGGATCGGTCCCCTCTCGCCCTGGACCTCGCATCACCGCCTCCAACCGGTCACGGCCCCTGATCGGGACCAAACGTTCGATGACGCACAGTCAACGCAGGACCGGCTGGCTACGGATCAGGCAGAACCCTTACCCGAGCGGGGCAGATCACTTACCTGAGGGCCTCCTGCGCACGCACCGGCAGGGCCACAATGATCGCGTGCCCGGCCCCGCGGACCGCAACGTGCTGGTCGGTCGCGACGCCGAGCTGGACCAGCTGCTCCGTCGGGCCGACCGGGCCCGCTCCGGTGCCGCGACTTCGGTGCTGGTCAGCGGCGAGGCGGGGATGGGCAAGACCCGGCTGCTGCGCGAGCTCGGCTCCCGGCTGGCCGCTGCGGGCTGGCTGGTCACCGGTGGGGCCTGCCTGGACATCCCCGGGCTGGCCGGCGCGAGCCCTCCGTTCGCCCCGTTCCTGGAGGCGCTGCGCCGGCTCCCGGTCCAGCACCGGGACGACGCCGTGCGCGACTGGCTCGACCCCTCCCACCTGGCCCGGCCCAGCGCCGACCCGGTCTACGAGCGGCTGACCAGCTTCCTGGACGTCGCGGCCGGGCTGAGCCGGCGAGCGCCCCTGCTGCTGGTGGTGGAGGACCTGCACGAGGCCGACGTCTCGACCCTGTCGCTGCTCGCCTTCCTGGTCCGCAACCTCAGCGACCAGCGGCTGCTGCTGGCGGCCACCGCCCGGTCCCAGGACGGCAGGCTGACCCGGCCGGCGCTGGCCGAGCTGGTCGCGCGCAGCGCCGAGCTGGAACGCCTCGAGCTGGGCCCGCTGGCCGAGGGCCACCTGCGCCGGCTGCTGTCGGCCCTGCACGCCAACCTGCCCGAACCGCAGGCCCTCACCCTGGTTCAGCGCTGCGAGGGCAACCCGCTGGCCGTGGTCGAGCTGGCCGCCCAGGCCGGTCACGGCCGGTGGTCCCCGGGTGCCGAGCTCGGCCTGCCGCCCAGCGTGGAGACCTCGGTGCGCAGCCGGCTGGCCGGCGCCGACCCGGCGGCCCGGGCGGTGCTGGCCGCCGCAGCGGTGATCGGCCGCCGGGTCGAGCACGGCCTGCTCATCGCGGTGCTGGACGGGACCGGGTTGCCGGCGCCCTCAGAGCCGGGACGGCAGGAGGGCGGCGCAGACCCAGGCGCCGACGCGGAGCTCGCCGTTCGGCAGGCGGTACGTACCGGACTGCTGCTGACCGACGGTGACGGCTATGTGTTCCGGCACGGGCTCGACCGGGACGCCGTCGACCAGGCGCTGATGCCGGCCGACCGCCGCCGGCTGCACGCCGCCACCGCACGCGCGCTGTCCGGTCAGGGCTTCGGTGACCCGGACGAGCCTGGGGTGGCCGCCCGGGTCGCGGCGCACTGGCGGGCGGCCGGTGAGCCGGAGCTCGCCCGACGCGCGGCGCTGCAGGCGGCGCGGGCGGCGGCCCGGCTGGCGGCCTTTCCCGAGGCGCTGGACTACTACGAGCAAGTGATCGCCGGGAGCGCCTCCACCCCCTCCGCCGTGCTGGTGGAGGCGGCCGAGTCGGCCCGGCTGTCCGGTGCACTCGACCGCGGCTCGGTGCTGCTGGAGGGGGCGCTGGCCGCCCCGGACGCGGACCCGGCCCAGGTCTGGGAGCGCCTGGGCTGGTTCCGCCGCGAGGCCGGGGACGACGAGGGCTCGGTGAGCGCCTACGCCCGCGCGCTGGACCTGGTGCTGGCCGGCCCCCCCACGCCGACCGGTGCCCGGGTGCTGGCGGCACACGCGCGCTCGCTGAACCTGGCCGGGCAGTACGCGGCCGCGGTCCGGCAGGCCGACCAGGCCCTGGCCATGGCCCGGCAGGTGGGTGAGCACGCGGCCGAGGCCAGCGCCCTGATCACGACCGGCACCCTGGCCTGCCTGGACGGCAACGCCGAGCAGGGCCTGGCCACCCTGGCCACCGCCCGCCGGATCGCCGCCGAGCACGGCGCGCCGGAGGAGCTGTGGCGGTGCATCGCCAACACCGTTTTCGTGCTGCAGAGCCTGGGCCGCGACAGTGAGGCGGTGGAGGTCGCGCTGCGCGAGCTGGGCGCGCCCGAGAACGTGCGCAGGCTGCCGCCGGTGGCCAACGTCGCGGTGGCCAACGCGGCCGAGGGTCTGTTCGAGCTGGGGCGGTGGCCGGAGGCCGAGCGGTTGCTGGACGCCGCCCTGGCCCGGCAGCCGGCGCCACGCTTCGAGGTCCAGCTGCTCAGCTGCCGGGCACGGCTGCAGCTGCACGCCGGCCGGCCGGGCGACTGCGCCGCCTCCCTGGACCGCGCCGCCGCCCTGGCCCGCACCATGCGCGAGCCGGAGGACCTGGCCACCCTGTGCCGGCTACGGGCCGAGGCCGCGCTCGCCCAGGGCGAGCTGGAGGACGCGCGGGAGGGCATCGCCGAGGCCCGCCGGCACCTGGAGGGCGCCGAGGAGCTGGAGACCGAGCTGATGGTGCTGGCCGTGGCCCTGCAGGTCGAGGCGGACGCCGCACGGACCCCGGGCCTGCGCGAGCCGGAGCGCGCCGAGGAGCTGGCGGCGGCGCTGGCCCGGAGCTGGGCCGCGACCTCGGACCGGACGCCGAACGCCCTGCTGTGCCTGCGCCTGGCCCAGGCCGAGCACGCCCGCTGCGTGTTCGCCCTCACCGGCCAGGACGTCGCCGCGCTGGTCGCGGCCTGGACGGAGCACCTGCGGTGCGCACGCGAGCTCGGCCGCCGGCTGCAGGAGAGCTACGCCCTGCTCCGGCTCGGCGAGGGCGCCCTGCTCCGGCGTCGGCGGGACGAGGCGCAGTCCCACCTGCTGGCGGCCGCCCAGATCGCCGCCGCGGTCGGGGCCGGGCCGCTGCTGGGGCTGATCACCGAGCTGGCCGCCCGCTCCCGGCTGACCCTGTCCGAGGTCGGCGCCGACCACGCTCCGGGGGCCGGCCCGCTGCCCAGCCGGGCCGCCGAGCACGGGCTCACCCGGCGGGAGGTGGAGGTGCTGCGGCTGCTGGCGCTGGGCGCCTCCAACCGCCTGATCGGCCGCGACCTGGGCATGTCGGAGAAGACGGCGTCCGTGCACGTGTCCCGGATCCTGACCAAGCTGGCCGTGGCCCGCAGGGGTGAGGCGGCGGCGGCAGCGCACCGGCTGCGGCTGCTGGAGGAGGGTGCGGCCCCGCTCACGGCTTCCTCGGACGCAGCCCGACCATGAGCGCCTCGACCGCCAGCAACGGCGTCACGTTGGCCTCGATCCTCTCCCGGGCCAGGCCGAGGGCGTCCATCTGGCGCAACGTCTGCTCCGGCGTCCAGGCCCGGGCCAGCCGGTCCACCTCGGCCCGTTCGGCGGCGTTCACCAGCTCGACCCCGGCCTCGAGCTGGACGACCAGGACGTCCCGGAACAGCGAGAGCAGGTCCAGCAGGGCGCGGTCCAGCACGTCCCGCTGCGCCCGGGTGGCGCGCCGCTTCTGGTTCTCCTCCAGCTGGCGGACCTGACTGCGGACCGCCGGCGGCAGCGCGCCGGCGGCCTGGGCACCGAGGGAGTGCAGCAGCTCGGCCCGCTCGACGGCGTCCCGTTCGGCGGTGGCTGCCTTCGCCTCCTCGACCGCGACCTCCACCAGCTGACCGGCGAGCAGCACGGCGGCGCCGATGGAGGACACCTGCCCCGGCATCCGGATCACCTCCCGGCGTCGGATCCGGGCCTGCTCGTCACGCCCCAGCCGGCGGGCCACCCCGATGTGGCTCTGCGCGGCCCGGGCGGCGTAGGCGGCCAGCTGCGGATCGATCCCGTCGCGGCGGACCAGCAGCTCGGCCACCGCGTCCGGCGGGGGCACCCGCAGACCGACCTGACGGCAGCGCGAGCGGATGGTGACCAGCACGTCCTGCGGGCTGGGGGCGCACAGCAGCCAGACGGTCCGGGGTGGGGGCTCCTCGATCGCCTTCAGCAGCACGTTGCCGGAGGTGTCGTTCAGGCGGTCGGCGTCCTCGACCAGCACCACCCGCCAGCGGCCACCGGACGGCCGGCGCTGGGCCAGCTCGACCAGCGGCCGGACGTCGTCCACCCGGAGCTGGACGTGCTCGGTGGCCACCACGCTGACGTCGGGATGGGCCCCGCGCAGCACCGTGCGGCACTCGTGGCAGTGCCCGCAGCCGCCCTGCGGGCACTGCAGCGCCGCCGCGAACGCCCGCGCGGCGTTCGAGCGGCCCGAACCGGGCGGGCCGGTGAGCAGCCAGGCGTGCGTCATCGACGCCGGGTCGGCGACCGCCCGCTGCAGGGTGGCGACCGCCGACTCCTGGCCGACGACGTCGTCCCAGACGCTCACGACCCCGACTCCGGTGCAGGCCACCGGCCGGAGCGACCCGTCCCGCCGGCCTCCCCGAAGATCTCGTCGGCCAGGGTGTCGTCCCGGCCGTCCGCCCGAGTGAAGGAGAGCAGGTGGTCACGGGCGGGCAGCTGCGGGTCGTCGGGGTCGACGTCCCCGCGCCCCCAGCCGGCCGGCGCGCCCGCTCCCCGACCCACCGGCAGCGGCTGCGTGGCCGGCTCGGGCTGGACCTGCACCGGGCCGGTCGCCACGGGGCGCGACCGGTCGGCGGCCGGCCGGGCGGGCGGGGCGGCGTCGGAGGGGGCCCGGGTCGGGCCCGGCCGGCCCACCGCCCGGTCCACGCCCGGCGCCCGGTGCCCGGCCGGACCCAGCTGCGGCGCCGATGCCGTGCTGATGTCCCGGTCACCGTTCTGCGCGGCCGGCCCGTCCTGAGCCGGCCCGTCCTGGGCCGCCGTCCCCTGCTGCGCCTGACGGAGGGCATCCTCGCGCCGCCGCGCCTCGGCCCGCAGCCGCGCCGTCAGCTCGGCCCGCCGGCTGGCCGAGACCGGCACGATCTCCCTCAGCCGGGCCCGGATCAGCCGCTGCTGGTCAGCCACCGGCAGGCGGGCGTCCAGCACCAGGTAGCGGCGTGGCGCCCGGCGGGCCAGCTCCAGGAAGGACTGCCGGACGCGCTCGTGGAAGTCCTCCGCCTCGGCCTCCATCCGGTCCTCACCGGCGCGCTGGTCGTCGGCCCGGCGACGGCTCAGCGCGTCCGCCGCCGGCAGGTCGAGCAGCACGGTCAGGTCCGGCACCAGCCCGGCGGTCGCCCAGACCGACAGCCGGGTGACGTCCACCGGTTCCAGGTCGCGGCCGGCACCCTGGTAGGCGATCGAGGAGTCCATGTACCGGTCGGTGATCACGACCCGGCCGGCGGCCAGCCCGGGCCGGACGACGGTGGCCACATGGTGCGCGCGGTCGGCCGCGAACAGCAGCGCCTCGGCCCGCTCACCCACCTCGACCGGCGCCTCGTCACCGGCGCCGGGCGCCACGTGCTCGTCGGCGCCGAGCAGGATGGCGCGCAGCCGGTCGCCCACCGGGGTGCCGCCCGGCTCCCTGGTGGTCACCACCTCGTGCCCGAGCTCCTCGCGCAGCCACTGCGCGGTCAGTCGCACCTGGGTGGACTTGCCGGCGCCGTCGCCGCCCTCGATCGCCACGAAGGTGCCCGGGTGGTCGGGGGGCGCCGGGTGCAGCGAGGCCCGCGACACCCGCCAGGCGCGGACCACATCCGCGGCCAGCGACTGACCGCGCCGGTCGTCCATCTGGCGGTAGGAGAACACGCCCATCACCACGGCCAGCACCCCGGCCAGCAGGAACACCCACGCCGCGCCGTTGTAGGTCAGCGCGAAGCTGGCGCTGAACCGCAGCGTGTGGGCGCCGATCGGGGCGGCCAGCGCGGGGCCCAGGGCCAGCACCAGGACGAGCACCACCCGGGCCGAGGACTGCAGGAAGGAGAAGGTCCGGCCCCGGACGTCGTCCTCCACCTCCAGGCCCAGCAACGTGTACCCGGTCACCCAGGCGATGCCGCCGCCCGCCCCGACCGCGACCGTGAACAGGGTCGCCATGACGATGTTCGGGACCAGCGCCAGCCCGATCAGGAAGCAGCCGGCAATCACGATGGCGACCCCGAACAGCCGCCGGCGGCTGAGCTCGAGCAGCATCCGCGGGCCCAGCCACATGCCCGCCGCCAGCCCGACGAAGACGGCCCCGAACAGGATCCCGAAGCCGGGCTGGCCCGCGCCCAGGTCGGAGACGTACGTCTGGGCCAGCCCGATCACGAAGCCGGCCGCCGCGAACGCCCCGAGCATCCCGATCACCAGGCCGCGGACCAGCGGCGTGGAGCCGACGAAGCGCCACCCGTCCAGGATCGAGCGCAGCACCGAGGTCTCCGCCGTGTGCGCGCCGACCGTCCGCGCCGGGATGTCCAGACGCAGGATGACCAGACCGGAGACCAGGAAGGTGAGCGCGTTGACCCACAACGCGATGGTGATCGGGCTGAAGGTGAGCGAGGAGGACCAGTTGTTCGCCACCCCGGTGAGCAGGGCCAGGCCGGCGTAGAGCAGGGCCGCCACCGGCGCCGTGCCGTAGGTCGCGGCCAGGCTGACCTGGTTCGCGGCCTCCAGCCGCTGCCGGGGCACCAGGTTGGGCACCGTGGCGTCCTTGGCCGGCATCCAGAACAGCGCCGCGCACTCCACCAGCACGGTGGCCACGTACAACCAGGTCAGGCTGCCGACCAGCGGGATGGAGGCGAACAGGGCGAAGCGCAGCAGGTCGCCCAGGACGAGGGTCCAGCGGCGATCCAGCCGGTCGGCCAGCGCCCCGGCCAACGGCCCGAGCAGCACGGCCGGGGCCAGGCGCAGCAGGAAGACCCCGGCGATCGCGAAGTTCTCCCGGGTGTAGCTGCCGGAGGCGAGCTGGCCGGCCAGCGCCGCGGTGGCCAGCAGCCCCAGCCAGTCACCCAGGCTGGAGCCGGCCAGGGCCAGCCACAGCCGCCGGAAGGGAGTGATGGCCAGGACAGCCCGGACGTCGTGGTCGGGCGGGGCGTCCGTGGTCTGCACCTGGACGAGGGTAGTCGTCAGGGACGACGGCCCGGGGACCTGCGGAACCAGGTCGCCCGGCTCACCAGCTCCAGCCGCGGGTCTGCAGCTCCACCTCGGCGACCAGCCGCGGCACGGCCCCCGAGACCGGGTCCGGCAGCGGCACGCTGGCCAGCCGGCACGCCTCGCTGAGCGCCTCGTCGTAGGCGGTCTGGGCCGCTCGCAGGTGGTGGGCCCGGGCGAAGCCGTGGTCGTCCTGCCGGATCCGGGCGATCTCGAGGTTCAGCCGGCTCATCGCCAGCTGCACCTCCAGCACCACGAACGGGTCGCCCTCGGGCTCCCCGCGTGGAAGCCAACGGAGCACCCGTCTCAGCGTCCACGCTCCGACCGGCACCGCTTCACAGTAACCCGAACATGACCCCCGTCACACCAGGACCTGTGGCCTTTACCGGCGCCCGGCCCGGCCAGGGGCCCGGCCGAGCGGCGAACGGGTCAGCTGCGCGAGTCGGCGTCGACGCTCGCCGGGCTCCGCTTCGTGGTGGTCTTCTTCGTGGCGGTCTTCTTGGCCGCCGTCTTCTTGGCCGGGGTCTTCTTGGCGGCCGTCTTCTTCGCCGTGGCCGCGGTCGCGGCCGCGTCTTCTTCCCGGTGCCGGCGGAGCTCGCCGCCGTCTTGGTGGACTTCTTGGCCGTCGTCCGGCGCGCGCCCTTCTTGGCCGGGCCGCGGGCCCGCTTGTCGGCCAGCAGCTCGACCGCCCGCTCCAGGGTGATCGACTCCACCGCGTCCTCCTTGCGCAGGGTCGCGTTGACCGCGCCGTCGGTCACGTAGGGCCCGAACCGGCCGTCCTTGACCACGACCGGTCCCTCGCAGGAGGGGTCCTCACCCAGCTCGCGCAGCGGCGCCGCGGCCGCGGCCCGGCCCCTGGTCTTGGGCTGGGCGTAGATCGCCTGGGCCTGCTCCAGGGTGATCTCGAAGATCTGGTCCTCGCTGGTCAGCGACCGGCTGTCCTTGCCCTTCTTGAGGTAGGGCCCGTACCGACCGTTCTGCGCGGTGATCTCCTCGCCCGACTCGGGGTCGGTGCCGACCAGCCGGGGCAGGGAGAGCAGCTTGAGGGCGTCGTCCAGGGTGACCGTCTGCAGCTGCATGGACGCGAACAGGCTGCCGGTCCGCGGCTTCGCCGACTTCGGCGCGTCCTCTTCGAGCACCTCGGTGACGTAGGGCCCGAACCGGCCGGCCTTGGCCACGATCATCCGACCGGTGGCCGGGTCGGTGCCCAGCTCGGTGTCGCCGTCGCCCTGGGTCTCCAGCAGCTCCTTGGCCTTGTCGACGGTGAGCTCGTCCGGGGCGACGTCGTCCGGCACCGAGGCGCGACGCGGCTCCTCACCGTCGGCGGCGGCCTCCTCCAGGTAGGGGCCGTACCGGCCCACCCGCAGCACGATCCCCTCGCCGAGCGGCACCGAGTTGATGTCCCGGGCGTCGATGTCGCCCAGGTCGTCGACCAGCGGCTTGAGCCCCAGCGGCGCGCCCTCGGCCAGCGCCCCGTCGGTGTCGCCGAAGTAGAACCGGGTCAGCCAGGCCACCCGCTGCTCCTGGCCGGCGGCGATCCGGTCCAGGTCGGCCTCCATCCCGGCGGTGAAGTCGTAGTCCACCAGCCGCCCGAAGTGCTCCTCCAGGAGCCGGGTGACGGCGAAGGCCAGCCAGGTCGGCACCAGGGCCGACCCCTTCCCGGTGACGTAGCCGCGGTCCTGGATCACGCTGATCGTGGCCGCGTACGTGGAGGGCCGCCCGATCCCCCGCTCCTCCAGGGCCTTGACCAGGCTCGCCTCGGTGTAGCGCGGCGGCGGGGAGGTCTGGTGGCCGTCCGGGCTCAGCTCCCGCACGTCCAGCGGCTGACCCTGCGCCATCTCCGGCAGTCGCCGGTCCTGCCCGCTGGCCTCACCGTGCCGGTCCTCGTCGCGGCCCTCCTCGTAGGCGGCCATGAACCCGCGGAACGTGATCACGGTGCCCGAGGCGCTGAACTCAGCGGTCCGAGCCGGGCCGCCGTCGGCGATCGCGGCCTGGATCCGGACCGAGGCGGTCGAGCCGCGCGCGTCGGCCATCTGGGAGGCCACGGTGCGCTTCCAGATCAGGTCGTAGAGCCGGAACTCGTCCCCGCGCAGCTCGGAGGAGACCTGCGCCGGGGTCCGGAAGACGTCGCCGGACGGCCGGATCGCCTCGTGCGCCTCCTGGGCGTTCTTGGACTTGTTGGCGTAGGTGCGCGGGCTGTCCGGGACGAACTCCGGCCCGTACAGGTCCGCGGCCTGCCGGCGGGCGGCGGTCACCGCCTCACCGGACAGCGCGGTGGAGTCGGTCCGCATGTAGGTGATGTAGCCGTTCTCGTACAGCGACTGCGCCACCCGCATCGCCTGCCGGGAAGACAGCCGCAGCTTGCGCCCCGCCTCCTGCTGCAGGGTGGAGGTGGTGAACGGTGCGGCCGGGCTGCGCCGGTAGGGCTTGGTCTCGACGCTGCGCACCTGCACCGGGGCGCCGGACAGCGCCTCGACCAGGGCGAGCGTGCGGGCCTCGTCCAGGGTGACCGCCCCGGCGGTGACCATCCGGCCGGTGTCGTCGAAGTCCCGCCCGGTGGCGACCCGGGCACCGTCCAGGGCCACCAGGCGGGCCGGGAACGGGTGCTCCTCGCCCTGCGGGCTGAAGGTGGCCGAGATGTCCCAGTAGGAGGCCGACCGGAAGACCATCCGCTCCCGCTCGCGCTCCACGACCAGCCGGGTGGCCACCGACTGCACCCGGCCCGCCGACAGCCCGGCGCGGACCTTGCGCCACAGCACCGGGGAGACCTCGTAGCCGTACAGCCGGTCCAGGATCCGCCGGGTCTCCTGCGCGTCGACCAGCCGCTCGTCCAGCTCACGGGTGTTCTCCAGCGCCCGCTGGATCGCCTCCCGGGTGATCTCGTGGAACACCATCCGCCGGACCGGGACGTTCGGCTTCAGCTCCTGCAGCAGGTGCCAGGCGATGGCCTCGCCCTCGCGGTCCTCGTCGGTGGCCAGGAAGAGCTCGTCGGCGTCGCGGAGCATCCGCTTCAGCTCCGAGACCTTCTTCTTCTTGTCTGCGTCGACGACGTAGTACGGCTCGAAGTCGTTCTCGACGTCGACCGCGAACCGGCCGAACGGGCCCTTCTTCAGCTCCGCGGGCAGCTCGCTGGGCTGGGGCAGGTCGCGGATGTGGCCCACGCTGGCCTCGACGTCGTAGCCGTCGCCCAGGTACCCGGCGATCTTCCGGGCCTTGGTCGGGGACTCCACGATCACCAGCCGTCGTCCGGTGCCCTCCGGTCGACCCGTTGCGCTCCTGGCCACTGCACACCCTTCCCCGCCGGGCCCAGCCCGGCCGCGAACACGACTGCAGCCCGGCGCCGGGCGGCTCATCGGCGGTTCACGACGACGGGCCGACCGTACCGGTCTGCCGGACAAGGGTCGCACGTCGCGGCCACCCGTCCGGACACCCCACCAATCCGCTCACGCTCGGTCACTCACAGCGCCGTGCCTGTTCAGACGAAGCAACGCTGCGTGACGGTACGGGCGGGTTCCTCCTCAGGCGGAGACCAGGAACCCGTCCAGGACCATCGCCCGCAGCTGGGGCCAGAGCTCGCGCCGCACCTGATCCCTACCCAGGTCGAGCAGGGTGGATACGGCGTCCGCGATCGTGCCCAGGGCCAGCTCCCCGTCGCAGGCCCCGACCACCCCGGCCAGCTCGGTACCGGCCTGCACCACGCGCTGGAACCCGCCGCCCTGCCGGATCAGCACCACGCTCGGGTCAGCCTGCCCGGGCCGGAGGTAGCGCTCCTCGGTGACGTCGGGGGCCAGCACGAACCGGTGCGCCCACAGCTCCTGCTCACCGTGCCCCTGTAGCCAGTCGTGGGCCCGCAGCACCGCCGCGACCTGCTCGCCGAGCGCCGCCTCGCCACCGCCGCGGGCCTCCTCCAGGCGCAGCAGCGTGCGCGGGCCGGTCGGCGGACGCCGCAACGTCACCAGCCCGAAGCCGACCGCCTCCACCTGGCGGGAGGCCAGGTCGTCCAGCCAGGCCCCGTACAGCCGGTCGAAGGCGGGCCCGGAGGTGGTGCCGCCGTCCCGGATCCAGGTCTCGGCGTACTCGGCCGGGTCGAGCACCTCCCGCTGCACCACCCAGGCGTCCAGCCCCGCGGCGTCCGGCAGGTCCAACCAGCCGGCGACCCGTTCGGTCCACGGCTCCCCGCGGCGGTGCTCCCAGTTGCCCAGCAGCTGGGCGACCCCGCCGGGCCGCAGCACCCGGGCCAGCGAGCCGACCAGGGCGGCGACCAGGTCGTCGGCGGCCATCCCGCCGTCCCGGTACTCATACGCCGGCACGCCGGCCGCCCGCGGAGTGATCACGAACGGGGGGTTGGAGACCACCAGGTCGAACTGCTGCCCGGCGACCGGCTCGAGCAGGCTTCCCTGGTGCAGCTCCAGCCGCACCCCGTTCAGCGCGGCATTGAAGGCGGCGAAGCCCAGGGCCCGGGCCGAGACGTCGGTCCCGACCACCGGGGCCGCGCTGTGCCGGGCGGCGTGCAACGCCTGCACCCCGCACCCGGTGCCCAGGTCCAGCACCCGGTGCACCTGGTCCCGCACGGTGCAGCGGGCCAGGGTCAGCGAGGCGCCGCCGACGCCCAGCACGTGGTCGGTGGCCAGCGGACGGCCGGTGGCCAGCTCGCCCAGGTCGGAGGCGAGCCAGGCGTCCTGGCCGCCCGCGTCGTCCTGCACGGCGTAGGGGCGCAGGTCCACCCGCGCGCGGACCGGGTCCTGCGGGTCGGCGCCGCCCGGCTCGACCAGGCCCAGCCGGGCGGCGCCGTCGGTACCCACCCGCGGCAGGGCCTGGTCCAGCCGGCGCCGGGTGACCTGGGCGCCGAGCACGAACAGGGCCGTCAGGGTGGCCAGCGGCAGGTCGGAGCCGGTGCACACCCGGCGGGCCGGCAGGGCGAGCTCGCGGGCCATGGCCCCGTGCGCGACCGGCCCCAGCAGGTCGTGCACGGCGTCGACGGTGAAGGTGGCCAGGTCCCGGCGCAGCCGCTCCAGCGTGCCCGGGTCGGCGGCGGTCGGGGCGGGAACGGAGGGGGCGGGAACGGAGGAGACGCTCGGCACGAGCCCGAAGGCTAGTGCCGAGCGTCCCCTGGCCGGCGGCCGGCCGCCGGCGCGCGCCGGGTCAGACGGCCACGGCCTCGGTCTCCTCGGCGTCCTGCCCGATCGCGGTGGAACGCCGCTTGGACATGGTCACCACGCCGACGATGATCGCCACGGCGAGCAGCGAGATCAGCAGCCGCAGCGGGGTCGAGGCGCTGGTCCCGACCGAGAGCTGGACGACGGCGGGGGCGATCAGCACCGACACCAGGTTCATCACCTTGATCAGCGGGTTGATCGCCGGGCCGGCGGTGTCCTTGAACGGGTCGCCCACGGTGTCGCCGATCACCGTGGCGGCGTGGGCGTCGGAGCCCTTGCCGCCGTAGGTGCCGTCCTCGACGATCTTCTTGGCGTTGTCCCAGGCGCCGCCGGAGTTGGCCAGGAAGACCGCCATCAGGGTGCCGGCCCCGATCGCCCCGGCCAGGTAGCCGGCCAGCGGGCCGACCCCCAGCCCGAAGCCGACGGCGACCGGTGCCAGCGCGGCCAGCAGGCCGGGGGTGGCCAGCTCGCGCAGCGAGTCACGGGTGCAGATGTCGACCACCCGCCCGTACTCCGGCTTCTCGGTGCCGTCCATGATCCCGGGGTGCTCGCGGAACTGACGGCGCACCTCGAAGACGATCGCCCCGGCGGCCCGCGTCACCGCGTCGATGGCCAGGCCGGAGAACAGGAACACCACGGCCGCCCCGATCAGCAGGCCGACCAGCGTGTTCGGGGAGGTGACGTTGGTGGTCAGGCTGACCAGCGACTGACCGGCCTGGTTGCCGGCGCCGGCCAGCGCGGTGGACACGGCGTCGGAGTAGGACCCGAACAGCGCCGTGGCGGCCAGCACCGCGGTGGCGATGGCGATGCCCTTGGTGATGGCCTTGGTGGTGTTCCCGACCGCGTCCAGCTCGGTCAGGATCTGCGCGCCCTCACCGTGCACGTCCCCGGACATCTCGGCGATGCCCTGGGCGTTGTCGCTGACCGGACCGAAGGTGTCCATGGCCACGATCACCCCGACCGTGGTCAGCAGCCCACAGCCGGCCAGGGCGACCAGGAACAGGGACAGGGCGATCGAGCCGCCGCCGAGCAGGAACGCCCCGTACACCGCAGCGGCGATGATCAGGGCGGTGTAGACGGCGGACTCCAGCCCCACCCCGATCCCGGACAGCACCACGGTGGCGGCCCCGGTCAGGGAGGTGCGGGCGACGTTCTGGGTCGGCTTGGAGTCGGTGCCGGTGAAGTAGCCGGTCAGCCACAGGATCACCCCGGCCAGCACGATGCCGATGATCACCGCGAAGACGGCCACCCGCCGCGGGTCACCCTGCAGCGACTGGATGCCCGCGTTGGCGCCGGTCAGGCCGGCGAAGGAGCTGGGCAGGTACCAGAACGCGGCGATGGTGCACAGCACCGCGGAGACCACCGCGGACAGGTAGAAGCCCCGGTTGATCGCGGCCAGGCCGCCCTCCCCGTGGCGCGGCTTGGTGACGTAGATGCCGAAGACGGCGGTCAGCGCACCCAGCGCGGGCACGATCAGCGGGAAGACCAGGCCGGCCTCACCGAAGGCGGCCTTGCCCAGGATCAGGGCCGCGACCAGGGTGACGGCGTAGGACTCGAACAGGTCGGCGGCCATCCCGGCGCAGTCCCCGACGTTGTCCCCGACGTTGTCGGCGATCGTGGCGGCGTTGCGCGGGTCGTCCTCGGGGATGCCCT
Source organism: uncultured Actinomycetota bacterium (assembly GCA_963821825.1). GTDB lineage: Bacteria > Actinomycetota > Actinomycetes > Actinomycetales > Kineosporiaceae > CAWGFD01. The sequence continues at coordinate 1,189,893 of CAWGFD010000002.1, read as the reverse complement.
GCTCGACCTTGCCGACCAGGTCCGCGCCCACGTCGGCGGCCTTGGTGAAGATGCCGCCGCCGACCCGCATGAACATGGCCAGCAGGGCGGCACCGAAACCGAAGCCCTCCAGCACCGACGGCGCATTGCCGCGGTAGATCAGGACGACCACGGCGGCCCCCAGCAGGCCCAGGCCCACGGTGGCCATGCCGACCACACCGCCGGTGCGGAAGGCCACCCGCATGCCCAGGTCCCGGCCGCCGGCGCCGCCGCGGGCGGCGGCCGCCACCCGGACGTTGGCCCGGACGGCGAGGGACATGCCCAGGTAGCCGATCGCGGCCGAGAAGCCGGCCCCGACGACGAAGAAGATGCTGCGCCCGATCCGGATCCCGCCGTCTCCGGGCAGCAGGAAAAGGATGGCGAAGACCAGCACGACGAACAGGGCGAGGGTCCGGAACTGACGGTTCAGGTAGGCGGAGGCGCCCTCCTGGACTGCCGCGGCGATCTCCTTCATCGACGCGGTGCCCTCGTCGGCGGAGAGCACCTGCCGTCTGAAGACGACCGCCATCCCCAGACCCACGACCGCGACCACAGCCACGGCAATGACCAGGGTGAGGTTTCCGCCGGAGAGATTCACCTCCTGCGTCTGCGCCGCGATCATGCTGCCGGTCATCCGTCCTCCTCGACGTCTCTCACGGGGGTGTGCGGTACGCAGCGCTCAGCGCTGAGCTTCGGGGGATCTGCCGGCCTGAGCGGGCCGGGCAGGGGTGTCTGCGCGCCGGCAGGGCCGGCCGACCCGCGGAGTCTACGGTTCGTGACCGGCTGCTGTAAGCAGGCCCCGGTAAAGCGCGTCCTCGGGGTTGACTCAGGCGCCCCCGGAGCCCGCCGGACCCAGGTCCGGTTCGCCCGGATCGTTCCTGTCGTCCGCGTGATCGCGGCCCTGCGGGTCCTCCGGCTCGTCGCCGACCCCCAGGTCCTCGGCCCACAGCTCGGCCAGCGGCCGTTCGTCCGGCCGGCGGCTGAAGACGACGGTGACCCTGCCGCCGGAGCCCCCCGGACCGTCCAGCACGTGCAGGTCATCGCTCAGCCCCCCGACCAGGGCCAGCGAGATCGGGTCCTCCTGACTCGGGCCGACCGGGTCGGTGACGGTGACCACGAACGTCGGCCCGCCGTCCTCGACCTCCATCAGCACCCGGCCGTCACGGTCGGCCGGCACCTGGTCGGCCTGCTGCTGGCAACGCCGCACGGCCCGGGCACAGACCTCCCCGACGGCGAGCCTGATCTCGTCCATCCGGCCCTCGTCCAGACCGGCCCGACGGGCCACCGCGACGCCGATCATGCGCGCCGTACGGACGTGTTCCGGCGAAGGCCGGAAACGCAGCGCAACGGTGCCCATGCTCCCTCAGTCCGTGGGACGGGTCAGGTCCAGATCCTTGAACCGGCGACCCGTGCTGATGGCGACGGTCGGCTCAGCCGATCGTCGGTGGTGCGTCCCCGTCGGTGCTGCCCAGCGCCTCGGCCAGGCTGGCGTGGATGGGGAACACCTTGGTCAGGCCGGTGATCCGGAAGACCTTGAGGATCTTCTCCTGGGCGCAGACCAGCCGCAGCGTCCCGTCGTGGCTGCGGACCCGCTTGAGACCGCCGACCAGGACACCCAGCCCTGTGGAGTCCAGGAACTCCACGCCGCTCATGTCCACGACGAGGTCGTAGTGCCCCGCGCCGACCAGCTCGTTCAGCCGCTCGCGCAGGCTGGGCGCCGTGTACACGTCGATCTCACCGTTGACAGCGATGACGGTCCGCTCGCCTTCTTGACGGCTGGTCACCGTGAGCTCCACGTCTCCTCCTCCTGCGGGCCCGAGCGCCCCGCTGGCTCCCGGCATTCAACCATGAGACTGCGAGACTGAGCCGGTGACGCCCGTCAGCGGCCCCCGTTCGGCGCAGCCGCAGACCGGCGCCGGCCCAGCGGCGCAGACCCCGCCCCCATCCCCGCTCCGGCCGGCCTGGGCGCCGCGGCGCAGCCGGGTGCGGCACGTCGAGACGATCGAGGCCGCGCCCGGCGAGCCGGTCGACTGGCCGGCGTGGACGCCGGGACCGGTCCGGGCCGCGTTCGAGGCCGGCGGGGTCGAGCTGCCCTGGCGGCACCAGGTGCAGGTGGCCGAGCTCGCCCGCGCCGGGCAGCACGTCGTGGTCGCCACCGGCACCGCGTCCGGCAAGTCGCTGGCCTACCAGCTGCCCGTTCTCACCGCCCTGAGTGCCGACCCGTTGGCCACCGCGCTGTACGTCTGCCCGACCAAGGCGCTGGCCGGGGACCAGCTGGCCGCGCTGCAGCAGCTCGAACGCTCGCTGCCGGCCGCCGGTCTGCGCCCGGCCGGCTACGACGGGGACACCCCCACCCAGGAGCGGCGATGGGTGCGCGAGCACGCCAGGGTGGTGCTGACCAACCCGGACATGCTGCACCACGGTCTGCTCCCGGGACACGAACGCTGGCGGCGGTTCTGGCGCGGGCTGCGCTACGTCGTGCTGGACGAGCTGCACGCCTACCGGGGGGTGTTCGGCTCGCACGTGGCCGGCGTGCTGCGCCGACTGCGCCGGGTCGCGGGCCGATACGGCGCCGAACCCGTGTTCGTGCTGGCCTCGGCGACCAGCGGCGACCCGGCCGGGACCGCCACGCGGCTGACCGGCCTGCCGGTGCAGGCGGTCACCCAGGACAGCTCCGCCCGCGGCGGGGTCCAGGTCCTGCTCTGGCAGCCGCCGGAGACCGGGACGCACGACCAGAGCGACCAGAGCGACCGGGCCGACCGGGCCGACCGGGCCGATCGGGCCCGGGTGGCCGCGCCCAGCCGGCGCAGTGCGCTGGCCGAGGCCGCCGAGCTGCTCGCGGACCTGGTGGCCGACGGCGTCCGGACGCTGGCCTTCGTGCCCTCCCGGCGCGGGGCCGAGGTGGCGGCGGCGTCGGCCCGCCGCCGGCTGCAGGGCCTGCGGCCCGAGCACGCCGGCCGGCTGGCCGCCTACCGCGGCGGGTACCTGCCCGAGGAGCGCCGGGCACTGGAGGCGCGGCTACGCAGCGGCGAGCTGCTCGGGCTGGCCACCACCAACGCCCTGGAGCTGGGCATCGACGTCAGCGGCCTGGACGCCGTCGTGATCTGCGGCTGGCCGGGTCGGCGGGCCTCCTTCTGGCAGCAGGCCGGCCGGGCCGGGCGCCGCGGCGACCGGGCGCTGGTGGTGCTGGTGGCACGGGACGACCCCTTGGACGGCTACCTGCTCGACCACCCCGAGGTGATCTTCGGCGAGCCGGTCGAGGCGACCGTGCTGGACCCGGACAACCCCTACGTGCTGGCCCCCCAGCTGTGCGCGGCGGCGGCCGAGCTGCCGCTGCGCACCGAGGACCTGGAGCTGTTCGGGCCGACCACCCGGGACCTGCTGGACACCCTGAGCTCGAGGGGGGTGATCCGGGCCCGCCCGACCGGCTGGTTCTGGACCCAGCCCACCCGGGCCACCGACCTGGCCGACCTGCGCGGCACCGGGGGCGAGCCGGTGCGGGTGGTCCAGCAGCACACCGGCGCCCTGCTCGGCACGGTCGACGCCGGCGCCAGCCACCACAGCGTGCACCCGGGGGCGGTGCACCTGCACCAGGGTGGCGCGCTGCTGGTGCGCACCCTGGACCTGGACGCCGGGGTGGCCGTCGTCGAGCCGACCGCGGACGACGTGGCGACCCAGGCCCGGGACGTCGTCGACCTCCGGGTGCTGGCGCAACGCGCCAGCCAGCCCTGGGGCCGCGCCGTGCTCACCCTGGGCACCGTGGAGGTGACCAGCCAGGTGGTGTCCTTCCTGCGTCGTGACGTCCGGACCGGGACCGTGCTCGGCGAGCACCCGCTGGACCTGCCGCCCCGCACCCTGCGCACCACGGCGGTGTGGTGGACGCTGCCCGAGGACCTGCTGGCCGAGCACGGCGTCCGGGCGGAGGCGATCCCGGGCGCCGCGCACGCGGCCGAGCACGCCGCGATCGGGCTGCTGCCGCTGGTCGCCACCTGCGACCGGTGGGACGTCGGCGGGGTGTCCACCGCCGCCCACCCGGACACCGGGCTGCCGACGATCTTCGTGCACGACGGGGTCCCGGGCGGGGCCGGCTTCGCCGAACGGGGTTACCTGTCCGCACCGCGCTGGCTGGGGGCCACCGGGCAGCTGCTGCAGCAGTGCCGGTGCCGGGACGGCTGCCCGTCCTGCGTGCAGTCCCCCAAGTGCGGCAACGGCAACGAGCCTCTCGACAAGGCCGCCGCGGCCGCCCTGATGGCGGCCGCGCTGGCCGGCCTGCGGTCGGTGGCCCCGTCCTGACAGGGCCCGGACGCGGGCTCGGACGGCGGGCCGACGGAGGCAACATCCGGCAACTGGTCGACGTCGGAGCGGCCCGATGACAACCATCCCAAGACGCCCCGAAGCACGCGCCGGGGCCAATCTGCGAAGGAGCACCGATGGGTAACGCAAAGAAGCGCGCCATGGCGGCGGCCGCCGGGACGGCCCTGTTCGCCCTGGCCCTGACCGGCTGCGGGGGCGGTAGCAGCAGCGGTGGCAGCAGCAACGGCGGAGGCAGCGGCAGCGGCAAGACCCTGGATGTCTTCATCGGTGTGAACACCCAGAACCCGCAGGAGCAGAAGGCCTGGTTCGACCGGACGGCGGCCGCCTTCAAGAAGGAGACCGGCGCCTCGGTCACCTGGGAGACCTTCAGCTCCGCCTCCGACGAGCTGACCAAGATCCAGACCTCCGTCGTCTCCGGCCAGGGGCCGGACGTCTACGCGATCGGCACCACCTTCACCCCGACCGCGTACGCCACCAAGGCGTTCATCACCTTGAGCGACGCCCAGTGGAAGCAGATCGGCGGTAAGGACAAGTTCGTCCCGGCCTCGCTGGGCATCTCCGGCCCGGACCCCCAGCACCAGGTCGGCATCCCGTGGGTGGGCCGGCCGTTCGTGATGGCCTACAACACCGAGATGCTCAAGGCGGCCGGGATCGACAAGCCGGCCGACAGCTGGGACGGGCTGACCGAGCAGGCCAAGAAGCTGACCAAGGACGGCCAGTACGGCCTGGCCATCGGCTACAAGGACAACTACGACCCCTGGAAGTTCATCTGGGGGATGAGCGTGCAGGCCGGCAACCCGATCGTGAACGGCACCAAGGCGCAGATCAACGACCCGGCGGTCGAGAAGGCCTTCGAGACGTACTTCGGCTGGGTGACCAGCGACAAGGTCGTCGACCCGGCCTCGATCGGCTGGTCGGACTCCCAGGCCCTGGCCTCCTTCAGCCAGGGCAAGGCGGCGTACATGCCGATGACCTCCGCGCTGGCCCAGGTCACCCTGGACAAGAGCCCGGTCAAGGGCAAGTACGCCTTCGCCCTGATGCCGACCATCCCGCCGGGCATGACCAGCCGGCCCCCGAACGGTGCGGACGCCGCGAGCATCCTGTCCGGGGACAACCTGGTGGTGGCCGACTACTCCAGCAACAAGGACCTCGCCTTCCAGTTCGTCAAGATGCTGACCGACCCGACGGCCCAGAAGGACATCTACGACAGCCTGGGCCAGCTGCCGGACAACGCCCAGGTCGCCGAGGGCCTGAAGTCCAACCAGATGCTCGCCCCGGTGCTGGAGGCCCTGGCCAAGTCCAAGGCGACGCCGTTCACCGGCGCCTGGGCCGACATCCAGCTGGCGCTGACCAACGCTGTGGTCCAGTCGATCCCCCAGCTGGCCAGCGGCACCATCGCCACCTCCACCATCCAGAGCCGGCTGGCCACGGCGCAGCAGACCGCGCAGACCGCGCTGGACCGGGCGAAGTGACATGTCCGCTGATCTGACCTCCGTCCCACCGGCGACCGGGGCCCCGCGCCCCGGCCGCCGGCGGGGTCGCGGGCCCGTCCGGGGGGTGACCCAACAGCACCGCCCGTTCTGGCTGCTGATCCCCGGCGGACTGTTGATCACCGTGGTGATCGTCCTGCCGCTGCTCCTGGCGGTGTGGATCTCGCTGTCCGAGCTGGACCAGTACACGATCCGGCGCTGGGTGCAGGCCCCCTTCATCGGCATCGCCAACTACTCCGAGGCGTTCACCTCCGGTCTGCTGCACGCGATGTGGATCAGCGTCTCGTTCGCGGTCCTGGCCACCGTGGTGACCCTGCCGATCGGGGTGGCCGCTGCGCTGGCCACCCAGAACCCCTACCCCGGGCGCGCCCTGGTCCGCGCCGTGTTCCTGGTGCCGTACGTGCTGCCCTCGTTCGTGGTGGCCTCGGTGTGGCGGACCATGCTGCAGCCGGACGGGATCGTCAACACCCTGCTGGGCAAGGTGGGGGTGGACCCGGTGCTGTGGCTGAACGGACCGGCCTCCTACTGGACGCTGGTCGCGGTGGAGATCTGGGCGGCCTGGCCGTTCATCTACCTGCTGGCGCTGTCGGGGCTGCAGTCGGTGGACGGCGACGTGCACGAGGCCTCGGCCCTCGACGGCGCCGGCTGGTGGGCCAAGCTGCGCTACGTGGTGCTGCCCTACCTCAAAGGCCCGGTGGCGCTGGCCTGTCTGCTGGCCACCCTGTTCCACATCAACAACTTCACCCTGCCGTTCGTGCTGTTCGGCGTGCCGGCCCCGAACGCGGTGAACGTCATGCCGATGCTGGTGTACGCGACCAGCTTCCAGAGCCTGCGGTTCGGGCTGTCGGCGGCGATGGCCATCGTCTCCCTGATCCTCATCCTGATCCCGCTGCTGGTCTACCTGCGGGCGGTCCGGCTCGACACCCACGAGGGAGGCCGCTGATGACCGGCAACGCCTACCGGCTGCTGCCCCGGCCGCTGCTGATCACGCTCACCGTGCTGCTGGTGGCCTTCGTGCTGGTCCCGGTCAGCTACGTGGTCCTGGCCTCGCTGAACACCGACCTGGGGGTGGCCAGCGGCGAGTTCTGGCCGCGCACCTTCTCGGTCAGCAGCTACCGCGACATCTGGTCCACGGTGGACCTGGGCCGCGGGATCAGCAACAGCCTGGTGGTCTGCGGCAGCGTCGCGGTGGCCTCGGCGGTCGTCGGCACGATGACCGCCTACGTCCTGGTGCGGTACACCTTCCTCGGCCGGCTGACGATCCTGCGTGGCCTTCTCGGGCTGCAGTCCGTGCCCGGCACCCTGATGCTGCTGCCCGTGTTCGTCCTGTTCGCTTCCGCCGGTACCTACCTGCACGTGAACGTGATCGGTACCCGCTATGGGCTGTTCATCGCCTACCTCACCTTCGGGCTGCCGTTCTCCACCTGGGTCATGGTCACCTACCTGCGGGGCCTGCCTCGCGAGCTGGAGGAGGCAGCCCGGATCGACGGCGCCTCCACCGTCCGGGTGCTGCGCGCGGTCATCCTTCCGCTGAGCCTGCCGGCCATCGTGGTCTCGGGGATCTTCGCCTTCCTGCTCGGCTGGAACGACGTGCTGTTCGCCTCGGTGATGACCCGGCCGGACACCCACACGGCGGCGATCGCGCTGCAGGTGTTCACCAGCAGTCAGGAGGGAGGGGCGCTGCCGGTGTACTCCCAGATGATGGCTGCCTCGCTGGTCTGCGCGGCGCCGGTGGTGGCGCTCTACTTCGCCTTCCAGCGGTACATGATCGGTGGCCTGACGGCAGGAGGGGTGAAGTGAGCCGACCCGTGCGGGCCGCTGTGGTGGGCTGCGGCGACATCAGCGTCGTCCACCTCGAGGCGCTGGCCGGGCTGGAGAAGCAGCAGCCGACCGGTCAGGATCAGACCGGCCGGCCCGGCGTCCAGCTGGTCGGCGTCTGCGACGTGCAGCCCGAGCTCGCCGCGGCGGCCGGCAGGGACCGGGCCGTGCCGTGGTTCACCGACCACCGCACGATGCTGGCCCAGGTGCGCCCCGACGTGCTGCACATCTGCACCCCGCACGACCAGCACGTGCCGGTCGCCCTGGACGCGCTGGCGGCCGGCGTGCACGTGCTGACCGAGAAGCCGCTGGCGCACACCCTGGCCGAGGCCGCACGCTTCACGGCGGCGACCGAGGCGCTGACCGGGCCGGCCGCGGACGGGCGGCCCGGGCCCAAGGTCGGGGTCTGCTACCAGAACCGCTACAACGCACCGGTGCAGGCGATGAAGCAGCTGCTGGACTCCGGCCGGGCCGGGGCCGTGCTGGGCGGTCACGCGTTCGTGGTCTGGCACCGCACGGCCGCCTACTACGACGCCCGGCCCTGGCGGGCGCACCGGCTCACCAGCGGCGGCGGCGCCCTGATCAACCAGGCCATCCACACCGTGGACCTGCTCAGCTGGCTGCTCGGGGACGTGGAACGGGTCAGTGGCCGGGTCGCCTCGCACGGTCTGCTCGACGGGGAGCCGGACACCGGCCGGGACGTGGAGGACACCGCGCACGCCGTCCTGGACCACGCCGGCGGCGCGCGGAGCGTGTTCCTGGCCACCGTGGCCGGGGTCAGCGACTCCCCGGTCACGGTGGAGGTCGTCACCGAGCGGGCCGTCCTGGCGCTGCGCGGGGACCTGACCGTGACCTGGGCCGACGGCAGGGTCGAGCAGGTCGGCGAGGAGAGCCTGCCGACGACCGCCGGCCGCTCCTACTGGGGCACCTCGCACCGGCGCCTGATCGGCGACTTCTACGACCGGCTGGCCGAGCCCGAACCGTTCTGGATCGGCCCGCGGGAGGCGATGAAGTCGCTGGCCGTGCTCGACTCGCTCTACCGCGAGGGTGCCGGCAGCAGCTGACCGGGCCGGCCCTGCTCACCTCCGTCCACCACCGACGACCTTCTTCCACGACCGAGAGTCACCGGGCCCACCGGGCCCTCACCGACCTGCTGACCGCAGAGGGGATAGAGAACGCATGAGCACCGACACCACCACCGGTACCACCCCAGGGACCGGAAGGCTGCGGCTGGCCATCGTCGGCGCGGGGGTGATCGGCCGCCAGCACCAGGTGGTCGCCTCCCAGCTGACCGACCGGATCGAGCTGGTCGCCGTCGTCGACCTGGAGGAGGACAAGGCCCGGACGCTGGCCGAGAAGGCCGGCGCGCGGGCGTTCACCTCCCTGGCGCAGGCGCTGGCCGACGAGCAGATCGACCTGGTCGCCGTCTGCACGCCCACCGGCCGGCACGCCGAGGTGGCGATCGAGGCGCTGGAGGCCGGCAAGCACGTGATCGTCGAGAAGCCGGCCGAGGTCACCGTGGCCCGCACCGACGACATCATCCAGGCCCAGCGCAAGGCCGGCACCGTGGTGAGCGTGATCTCCCAGCACCGGTTCGACCCCTCCACCCGGCTCGTGCTGGAGGCGATCCGCAACGGGGAGCTGGGCCGGCTCACCTCCGGGATCGCCTCCATCGACTGGTGGCGCGGGCAGTCCTACTACGACTCCGGGGACTGGCGCGGCACCTGGGAGCTGGACGGCGGCGGGGCGCTGATGAACCAGGGCGTGCACACCGTCGACCTGCTGGTCGCCGCCCTGGGTCGCCCGGTCGAGGTCTTCGCCTACACCGGCACCCTGGCCCACGAGCGGATCGAGGTCGAGGACGTCGCGGTCGGGGTGGTCCGCTTCGAGTCCGGCGCGCTGGGTGTCCTGCACGCCACCACCGCCGCCTACCCGGGGCTGTCGGCGCGGCTGCAGGTGCACGGGGACAAGGGCTCGGCGGTGATCGACAGCGACGTGCTGCAGTTCTTCCACCGCACGCCGGCCACCGGTAGCCGAAGCGAGAAGCTGATGGGCTCCTCCGGCAAGGCCGACAACCAGGCCGCCGAGTTCCCGCAGGCCTCCCGCCCGGTGCAGTCGGCGGCCAGCGACCCGGGGGCGATGAGCGATGCCCACCGCTGGCAGTACGAGAACGTGCTCGAGGCGATCGCTGGGCGCGCCGAGCTGGTGGTGGACCTGGAGACCAACCGGCAGGCGGTCTCGGTGATCACCGGCGTCTACGAGTCGGCCCGAACCGGCGCTCCGGTCGGGCTGGTCTGATGGCGCCGCGGACGGCCCGGATCGCGGCCAACCCGATCCCCTACTGGAGCAAGGCGGGCAAGACCCGTGAGGTCTTCGACCAGGCCTTCTCCGACTTCAGCCGGATCGGTTTCACGGCGGTCAAGGCCGACATCCCCGAGGGCATGTCGGTGGCCGAGTACCGGTCCTGGATCGACGGCTACGGCCTGGCCCCGGCCCTGAGCCTGTTCAACTCCCCCTTCGACGAGACCGTCGAGGCCGACGCCGAGGTCGAGCGGGCCCGCAGGTTCGCGGCCGACCAGGCCGCTCTCGGCCTGGACCGCACGATGGTCTCCTCTACCCCGATGGCGGCCCGGATGGCCCGGCCGGCGGTCGGCGCCGGGTTCGAGGAGGAGCGGCTGGCGCGGGCGATCGACCTGTGCGGCCGGGTGTGCGTGGCGCTGCAGGAGGAGGGGCTGCGGCCGCTGCACCACTCCCACGTCGGGGGCGTCTTCGAGACCGAGGGGGAGATCGTCCGGCTGCTGGAGGAGCTGGGGCCGGACGTGATCGGCGTCGGGCCGGACACCGGCCACCTGCGCTGGGTCGGGGTCGACCCGGTCGACTTCGTGCGCCGCTACGCCGACCGGATCGGTGGCATCCACCTCAAGGACCTGTTCCCCGACCACCTGGGCGCCCGGACCGGTGCGATGCCCTACCGCCAGACCGCCGACACCAAGCGGTTGTGGGCCGAGCCCGGGCTGGGCGTGGTGGACCTGGACGCCGTGGTCGCGGCCCTGCCGGAGGACTTCGACGGCGACCTGATGATCGAGGTGGACGAGCCGAGCGTGGCCACCCCGGCGCAGTCGCACCAGATCAGCTTCGCCTGGGCGCAGCAGGCGCTCGCCGGGGTCAGCCGCTAGCCGGACCGGCAGAGGGACCGGGTGGACACGGCGTCCACCCGGTCCCTCTGTCGTGCCTCAGGCGGACAGCTTGAAGACCGCCCGCGGGGTGGTCGAGACCAGGTCGGTGGCGATCCGCGCGGCCTCGTCCTCCTCCAGACGGTGAGTGGTGACCAGCTCAGCCAGGTAGCCAGCGTCCAGCCGACGTGACATGTCGTGCCGGGCCGGGATCGAGCAGAACGCCCGGGTGTCGTCGATGAAGCCGGAGACCCGGGTGAAGCCGGCCGTCTCGGTGACCGCACCGCGGTAGCGGCGGATCGCCTCCGGGGCGTCCAGGAACCACCACGGGGCGCCGGCGTACACGCTGGGGTAGAACCCGGCCAGGGGGGCGATCTCCCGGCTGTAGACCGTCTCGTCCACGGTGAACAGCACCAGGTGGAACCCCTCGGCGGTGCCGAACCGGTCGAGCAGGTGCTGCAGGCCCCGGGTCAGCTCCAGCGCCATCGGGATGTCCGCACCGACGTCGGCGCCGAACCGCTCGAAGGTGGGCCGGTGGTGGTTGCGGCGGACGGCGGGGTGCAGGGTCATCACCAGGCCGTCCTCGACCGACATCCGGGCCATCTCGACCAGCAGGTGCCGGCGCAGCGCCGTCGTCTCCGCCACCGTGGCCGAGCCCGAGCGCGCGGCCCGGTAGATGCGTTCGGCCTCGCCGTCGTCCAGGGTCAGCGTGACCACGTCGGCGTGGCTGTGGTCGGCCGAGACCGCGCCATGCCGGATGAAGTGCTGGCGCCGCTCCTGCAGGGCCCGCAGGAACCCCGCCCACCCACCGGTGTCCACCCCGGAGACCTCGGCCAGCCGGTCGACCAGCGTCGGCCAGGCAGCCTCACCGGGCTCCAGGTACCGGTCCGGGCGGAAGGTGGGCAGCACCCGGGTGGTCACCGAGGCGTCCGCGGCCAGCCGGGCGTGCTGGGCCAGGTCGTCGCAGGGGTCATCGGTGGTGGCCAGCACGTCGATGCCGAAGCGCTGCAACAGCGTCCGCGGCCTGAAGTCCGGCTCGCGCAACCGGGCCGACACCTGGTCCCACAGCGCGTCGGCGTTGCCCTCCTCGGGCCGCACCTGAACGCCGAAGATCTCCGACAGCTCCGACTCCATCCAGTACCGGGACGGGGTCGCGGCGAAGTCGCCCCAGTGCCGGCACAGCGCTCGCCAGGCGTGCCGGGACTGGGCCTCGGTCAGCTCCTCGGCGCCGACCCCGAGGTCGGCCAGCGGCACGCCGTTGGCGTGCAGCAGCCTGGTGACGTAGTGGTCCGGGGAGATGAGCAGGGACGTCGGGTCGGAGAAGGGGGTGTCCTCGGCCAACCACCGAGCCGGCACGTGCCCGTGCGGAGAGATGATCGGTAGCTTGCGGACCTGCTCGTACAGCCGGCGCGCGATCTGCCTGGCGGCGGGGTCGGCGGGCAGCAGACGGTCGGGGTGCGGTCGCAGCGGCTGTGCGGCGTCGGCGGTCATGACCGCCATCGTGCTCAGCCGTGGCGGCCGGCCGTGAGGGGTTGCCGCATGTTGCCTCCGGCCCTCGGCCCCGCCGGCGCCTGTCCCGCTGCCTACCCGGTGCCTACCCGGTGCCTACCCCGGTGCCTACGGCGCCGGGCCAGGCCCGGCCCTGGCCTGCGACCGCGCCGGCCGGCCGACCGGAGCGGGCACCGGTACCTGAACGCTCACCCACCAGACGCCGGACCCCTCCGGCCGGCATCCGGTGAGCTGGGCACCGTTGGCCACGGCGACCCTCACGGCCCGCCCGCAGGCCGGCCCGCCGAGCTGGGCGGCGGCCGCCAGGGCTGACAGGTCCGCGGCCTGGTCGGCGTGCTGACGGGCCAGCTCGACGGCGCCCAACCAGGCCAGAGCGGTGAGGGCGGTGATCGCCAGCCCGGCCACGGTCAGGACCAGCACCGTCGCCGAACCGCCGTCGCCGGTCGGGCCCCGCCCTTGACCGCCGGGGCGCATCACCAGCCGCCGGCCGGCCGCTCGGGCACGGCCACCGCCGCGGCCCGCAGCGCGATCGCAGGCGCACCCGGCAGCGGCCGGACCCGGGTGAGGACCTGCACCCGGACCACGGCCCCGGAGGCGGCGAAGGAGACCTGCGAGGCGGCCGGTGCATCGCGCCGGGCGGCCGCCAGCGCATCGGCCGCACCCTGGCCGCGGGCCAGCACCCGGGCCGCGGACCGGGCAGCGTCGGCGCACCGCAGCTGGGCACCGACCACGGTCCAGACGCCGGTCAGGCAGGTCAGCAGGAGCAGCACCCCCGGCATCAGCACCGCCAGCTCCGCCGTCACCGAGCCGACCGCCCGCTCCGTCGTCACCGACCCGGCCCGCGACCCGCGGCCACGGTCGGCGCCCGGACCACCCGCGGCCCGCTCAGCCGCTCTCACGCCGAGCCCAGCGCCCGTTGGATGACGCCCAGCAGCAGGGCCTTGACCTGGGAGCTGCGCAGGATGGCCACCAGCAGTGCGGCGAAGCCGCAGGCGGCCAGGGTGGCGATGGCGTACTCGGCGGTGGCCATCCCGGCCTCCAGACCGTTGCCGCGCAGCCGGTTCCGCACCCGGGACGCTGACCGGTGAGCGCGGGTGGGGTGGTGGTGTGCGTGCATGACTCTCCCTCCGGGGCGGGCGGGCACCCGCCGACCTGACCAGCCTGCGCGGCATCCCGGCGGCCCCGCGGTGCCGTACCGCCCGGCTGTGGACCAGCGCGCCGCCCGCCGCCGCGACCACGGGCGGGTGTGGATGACCGAGCGCCGACGACAGCACGGACGGGCAGCACGGACGGGCAGCACGGACGGGCAGCACGGACGGGCAGCACGGACGGGCAGCGACGGCACCGGCATCGGGCCAGTGGCGCGTCAGCGGGGCAGCACGCCGGCGGCCAGCCCGAGCGCGACCGGAACCACGGCGAGCAGGAAGAAGGCCGGTAGCAGGCACAGCCCGGTCGGCAGCATGACGGTCACCGACAGGCGGCGCGCGGCGACCAGGCCGGCCGCCCGGGCCGCGCGTCGTCGGCGGTCGGCCGCCGCTTCGATCAACGCCGCGGGCGGCACACCGTGCCGGCCGGCCAGCTGGACGGCCTCGTCCAGGTCCGGCCAGCCGCTGACCGGAAGCTGCAGCGCCCAGCAGGCTGCGAGCCGGTCGAGGTCGACCGCGCCGCTCGTGCCGGTGACCCGCAGCGCGCCGGCGACGGCCTGAACGGCACCGGCCGGCGGGTGTCCGGCCTGCAGAGCGGCGGCGACCAGGTCCAGCACCGTCGAGCCGGCCAGGCCGCCCGGCGCGCCCTCGACGCCGACCGCAGCGGCCCGGCGCCCCAGCCCACGCATCCAGGCCAGCCCCAGGACCCACAGCAGCAGTCCGAGCGCCGCGCAGACCCGCCCGGCCGGCAGCAGGGCCAGGACCGCCAACGGGTGGGCGCCGACCAGCTCCCCCAGCCCGGCACACAGCAGCGGCAGTACCCCCAGCAGCACCGCAGTGGCCTGCGGACCGGCCAGCGCCTCGCCTCGGGCCCTTCCGGACTCCTCGCTGTCCGCACAAGCCCGGGCCACCCGCTCCAGCAGGATGCCCGGTGGCACCCCGGACCGGACGGCGAGCTCCCAGGCCACGGCGCTGGCCCGCCAGCCGCGGACCAGCATCACCGCGGCCGCCGGGTCCAGACCCGGGGCCGGGGCGAGGTCGGCGGCGGGCGGCAGGGCCTCGGCCTGCTCGGCCAGCAGCGCCCAAGCCCGTGGTGGTGGCAGGCCGGCCCGGACCAGCCCGGCCAGCCGCTCGGCCGCCGTCGCCTCCTGCGCCGCGACGCCCTTGGCGACCTCGGGCCGCCTGCCGGCCGGCAGCCAGGTGCGCCCACCTGCGGTCACCGGTGCCGTCCGCGCCCTCGGGGAGCGCCCTGCTCGCTCGGCCCGTGCGGGAGGTCGGACAGCCGGGTGCCCAGCCGATGCGCCAGCGCGGAGGCCGCCGGCCCGTGCCGGGTGCCTCCGCCGACCGCGTCGGTGGCCAGGGCGGTGGTCACCCGCAGGGCCTGCCCGTCGCCCTCGACCATGGCGATCTCCACCAGCCGGCGCCCGGTCGGGCCACGGACCAGGTGCAGCACGACGTCCAGCCCGGCCGCGGCCTGGGCCCGCAGCGCGGGGGCGGGCATCCCGGCCAGCAGCCCGAGCGCCTCCAGCCGGGAGGGCACGTCGGTCGCGCTGTTCGCGTGCACGGTGGCCGCGCCGCCGGTGTGCCCGGTGTTCATGGCGGTCAGCACCTCGCGGACCTCTGCACCCCGGCACTCGCCCAGCACCAGCCGGTCCGGGCGCATCCGCAACGCCTCCCGGACCAGCTGCTCCAGCCCGATCGCCCCGGCCCCCTCCACGTTGGCCCGCCGGGCCTCCAGCCGGACCAGGTGCGGGTGCTCCGGCGCGAGCTCCGCGACGTCCTCCACGACGACGATCCGCTCCTGCGGCGCCACCTGCTCCAGCAGCGCCGACAGCAGCGTCGTCTTCCCGGCCCCGGTGCCGCCGCTGACCAGGATCGCCGCCCCCGCCCGGACCAGCTCGCCCAGCACCGGCGCCCAGCCCGGTTCCAGGCTGCCGGCCCGCTGCATGGCGGCCAGGTCCAGACCACGTCGGCGAGGCAGCCGCAACGACAGGTGGGTGCCGGCCGTCACCGGTGGCAGAACGGCGTGCATCCGCACCCCGCCCTCCAGCCGGGCGTCCACGAAGGGACTGGCCTCGTCCAGCCGCCGGCCGGCCGCCGAGGCCAGCCGGACGGCGAGCGCCCGGACCTCCGGTTCGGCACCGAGCTGCACGTCGGCGATCTGCAGCCCGCAGCCGCGGTCGACGAAGACTCCGCGGGCCCCGTTGACCAGGATGTCGGTGACCGACGGGTCGCCCAGCAGCGGCTCCAACGGGCCCAGCCCCCACCAGCTGCGGCGGGCCTGGCCGGCCAGCTCCAGGACCTGCGAGACAGCCAGCGGGAGACCCGACGCGACGGCCGAGGCCCGGATCTGGGTCGCGATCGCCGCCTCGTCCTCGACGGGGACGGCGTGCTGCGCCAGCCGCGCCTTGACCTGCCCGAGCAGGGTGCGGCCCTCACCCCCCGGGACGACGCTCACCGGGGCCGCCGGTCGGCGGCCGCGGCCAGCAGCGTCCGACAGGTCCGGCCGAAGCCGTGCCGCCGGCCCCCGACCGAGCGCCACACCGCAGGCAGGTCTCCGCTCTCGCTCCAGCGTCGCAAGCGTGGGCTGTCGGCCAGCACCGCCTGCACCGGCAGGCCGAGCAGCTCTGCGACCTCCCCCGCGGGCAGGCCGCCGCCGGTGCAGCGGACGGTGAGCAGCAGCGGCGGCAGTCCCCCGGGCCCCTGGCCCAGGCGCGCGCCCTCCACGTCCGAGCCGGGCCCGCCTCGGCCCGGCCGTTCGGGGCTGGTCGCCGGCGACCCGGTGCTGTCCAGGTCGAGCGCGAGCGACTCGATCATCACCCGCGCCGCCAGCACGCCGGTGCTGCTGTCCGCGACGAGCAGGACGACCGCCTGGCAGCGCCGAGCTAGCGCAGGCCACAGGTGGGGCGCGGTGCGCGGCAGGTCGATGACCACGGCGTCGAAGTCGCCGACCGCGCGGTCCAGCGCGGCCGCCACCGACGGCGCCGGGGCCTGCGCCAGCTCGTGCGTGCTGCGGTCCTGGGCCAGGACGCTGACCCCGGCGGAGCACGGCAGCAACGAGCGCAGGGCACCGGGTGGGGCCGGCCCATCCAGCCGGGCCAGGGCCGACCAGCGGGGCCCGGGCAGCTGGTCGGCCCCCAGCAGCAGGTCCAGCCCGCCGCTCCAGGGATCGAGGTCAGCCAGCAGGCAGCTGCCGCCAGCCTGCGCCGACGCCAGTGCCAACCCGGCGGCCAAGGTGCTGGCGCCCAGCCCTCCTCGGGCGCCGAGCACACCGACCGCTGACCGGTGGCGGGGCCGCGGGAGGGCAGCCATCAGCAGCGCCGCCAGCTGCGCCTCCTGCCCGGGCAGGTGGACGACAGGCACCCCGGCGGGCGCGGGCGCCGTCGGCCGGAAGACGCCCTCGGCCGCCGGGGACCGTGGCTCGGCCAGCACCAGCACGGCGGGAAGCGACCGGCCGACATCGGCCAGGGCCGCGGCGAGCCGGACCGGGTTGTCGCTGACCACCGCGCACGTCCCGCTCGGCCACCCGCCAGGAGCAGCGGGCAGGTCGACGACCGGCCGGCCGGCGAGCCCGCAGGCGGCCGCCACCACTTGGACCGCCCGAGCCAGCGCCGGGTCTGCGCAACAGACCTGAACCACCGCGTCCTCCTGCACCGGCTCCTCCTTCGTGCCCGTCTGGCCCGGGCCCACTGTGCCCGGCCAGGAGCCGGTGTCGGCGGGTCGGCGGCCCGCGCCTGTGGACAGCGCTGGCGCCGTGGGTGCACCGGACGAACGGCTGTGCAGGGGGGAGTCGGCGTCAGGACCCGACACGGCACCGCTGGCGCGCACGACCGGGAGCATCCCGCTGGGCAGTCCTCGAGGGGGCCCGGATATGGGACGGCCCCCGCTGGGGGGGAGCGGGGGCCGTCAGCAGGTCCGCCTCGGGGGGGAGGAGTCGGACCGCGGCCAGGCTTTCGCCGGCTGACCCATAGTGGACCGCCGCCGGGCACGACCGCAACCTGAGACCCCCCGCCCGGCCACCCGTTCGGCTCAGTTCTGCAAAATTCAACGGAACCCGCGGTCAGCAGCGCTCCGGCGCACGGATTCCGTAGCGGCTGGACGGCGCCGACCGCGTGCGATGCTGGCCCGGTGAGCTCATCGGCGCCTCGGAGCGCCGCCTTCTTCGACCTGGACAAGACGATCATCGCCCGCTCCAGCGCGCTGGCCTTCTCCCGGCCGTTCTACCGCGGCGGCCTGATCAACCGCCGGACGGTGCTGCGCAGCGCCTACGCCCAGTTCGTCTTCCTGGCCGGCGGCGCCGACCACGACCAGATGGAACGGATGCGGCTGTACCTGTCCCAGCTGTGCGCGGGCTGGGACGTGCGACAGGTCAACGAGATCGTGGCCGAGGCCCTCGAGCGGATCATCGTGCCGATGGTCTACCGGGAGGCCACGGCGCTGATCGAGGACCACCGGGCTGCCGGCCGTGACGTCGTCATCGTCTCGGCGTCCGGCTCCGAGGTGGTCGAACCCATCGGCCGGCTGCTGGGCGCCCAGCACACGGTGGCCACCCGGATGGTCCTGGACGGGGAGCGTTACACCGGCGAGGTCGCGTTCTACGCCTACGGACCGCACAAGGCCGACGCGGCGCGGGACCTGGCGGCTGGCCACGGGTACCACCTGGAGCACTCCTGGGCCTACTCCGACTCGGTCACCGACCTGCCCCTGCTGGAGGCGGTCGGACACCCGGTGGCGGTCAACCCCGACCGGGCGCTGCGCCGGGAGGCGGCCGCCCGTGGCTGGCAGGTGCTGGACTTCAGCCAGCCGGTGGCGTTGCGGCCCCGGTGGCGGGCGCGGCTGGCCGCGGCGGCGGCCCGGGCCGGCGCACTGGCCGGCAGCTCGGCCGGCGCCGGGCTGGTCGCCTCCCGCGCCCTGGGCCGCGGCACGCTGCGTGTGCAGCGCCGCCGCTGACCCGGCCCGATCAGTCCCCGGCCGGGGTCAGCCGCCCGGCCAGGACCGCGTCGGCCACCCGGCCGCCCTCCGCGCAGCCGTCCACCAGCCACTGACAGTGCACCCGCAGCCAGGCCGCGACCCCCTCGGGGCCACCGCGGGCGTACCTGGCCAGCGCGGCGACATAGCCGACCGGGTCACCGGCGGCCGCGAGCTCGAACACGCTGACCCCCAGCGGGTCCAGGCCTCGGACCCGGACCACCCCGCGTGCGGCGGCCCGGGCCACCACGCCGTTCCCGGCCACGAACGGACGGGCGGTCGCCAGCTCGGCGTGCACCAGCGCCGCGACCAGCGCGGCCGGCGCCGACGGCGGCGCGGCGAGCAGCTCCAGCAGGCTCTCCACCCGCTGTCGCAGGCCGTTGCCGACCGGCACCTGGTCGCGCTCGTGCCCCGGCAGGTCGCGTGGCAGCTCGGCCCCGGACCGCGGGCGGCCGAGCTCCTGCTCGGCCAGCTGGTCGGCGCAGGCGGCCACGTGCAGGTGGGCCAGCGCCTGCATCGGCCGTTCGGACAGCGCCTGCCCCAGCCCGGCGTCCGACCCGGCCTCGACGACGGCCCGCAGGGCGCCGGCCGCGACCCGGCCGGCGGCGTCGGCCGGCCAGGGCTGCGCCCCGCGGGCGG
Organism: uncultured Actinomycetota bacterium; assembly: GCA_963821825.1. GTDB lineage: Bacteria > Actinomycetota > Actinomycetes > Actinomycetales > Kineosporiaceae > CAWGFD01. The sequence continues at coordinate 1,170,819 of CAWGFD010000002.1, read as the reverse complement.
CGTCGCGCACCTGAGCGACGGTCAGCCGGGCACCCTCCAGTCGGGCGGAGGCCCAGCCGGCCCTCACCTGGACCTCTGCGCGTACCTCCTCGCTCCGCCGGCGCAGCGCCGGGTGCCAACGCAGCTGGGTGCAGGCCTCCCGGGAGGCCTGCACCGCCTCGCTCACCCCGGGCAGCGCGGCCAGCCGGACCAGCACCTCTTCCTGCGCCACCAGGCCCACCCTAGGCGCGCTAGGTTCGCCGGCATGCCAGGGGACGTGCTGCCCGGCCCGGGCGGCCTCTGGTCGGCCGCCGTCCTGGTCGTGCTCGTCGCGGCCGCGCTGCTCGCCCGGGTTCGGCCGCGCCGCCGGGAGCTGGGCGGGCCCGCCGACCAGGCCACCTTCGCCACCCTGCACACGGCGTCGCTGGCCGCCCCGCACCTGCGCGAGGGGCTGACCAGGGCCGGAGCCGAGAAGGCCGCCCGGCACCTGCATGCCCTGCTCGGCACCCCGGCGCTGGCCCTGGTCGACGCCTCGGGCGTGCTGGTCTGGTCCGGTCGCGGCCAGCGGCACGCGCAGGCCGCGATGCACCACGCCCGCTCCGTCCTGGACGGCGGCCGGGTCGGGGTGATCGAGGTGGGGCCGCCGGACTGCCCCGACCCGGACTGCCCGGTCCGGGCCGCGGTGGTGGCCCCGCTGCTGTGCGAGCAGCGGGTGGTCGGGGCGCTGCTGGCCTACGACCGGCAGCCGTCCGCCGCCCTGGTCCGGGCGAGCGAGGAGGTGGCGCGCTGGGTCTCCGCGCAGCTGGAGCTGGCCGAGCTGGACCTGGCCCGGACCCGCGCCGTGGAGGCCGAGCTCCGGGCGCTTCGCGCCCAGATCAGCCCGCACTTCATCTACAACAGCCTGGCCGCGATCGCCTCGTTCGTGCGCACCGACCCCGAGCGCGCCCGCGAGCTGCTGCTGGAGTTCGCCGACTTCACCCGCTACGCCTTCCGCCGTGGCGGTGAGTTCACCACGCTGGCCGAGGAGCTGCGCAACATCGAGCGCTACCTGGTGCTGGAGCAGGCCCGGTTCGGCGACCGGCTGCGCACCCGGCTGCTGGTGGCTCCGGAGGTGCTGCAGGTGCAGGTGCCGTTCCTGTCGGTGCAGCCGCTGGTCGAGAACGCCGTCCGGCACGGCCTGCAGACCAAGCCGGGCGTCGGCACCATCACCCTCGGCGCCGAGGACGCCGGCAGCGACGCCCTGATCTGGGTGGAGGACGACGGGGTGGGCGGGGACCCCGAGGTGGTCCGGCGGGCGCTGGCCGGTCAGGTCGAGCCGTCCCCGGGCGCGCAGGGCAACTCGGTGGGGCTGGCCAACGTGGACTCCCGGCTGCGGCAGGTCTTCGGCGACGACGCCGGGCTGGTGGTCGAGACGGCGCCCGGCGCCGGTACCCGGGTGACCTTCCGGGTGCCCAAGTTCGCCGCCCGCGCGAACGCCGCCCGAGAGTAGGGTCGCCCTCGTGGCAGGTGGTGCGCACGGCACCTGGTCCGCGGGGGCGCGGTCGCGATGAGCCGCGAGGTGCTGGGCGTGGAGCCGGAGGTGGCGGGGCGACTGGCCCGCTCGTCCGGCGCGTGGGGCCGGCCGGAGCCGCGCGCCTCGGCCGGAGCCTGGCTGACCCCGGTCTTCGCCTCCCCGGGCGACCTGCGGGCCCGCCCGCCGCGTCGTCACCCGCCCACCGCGCTGCTGGCCGGCCTGGCCCTGGCCCTGCTGGCGGCGCTGGCGCTGGCCGTTCCCAGGCTGTTGCACGTCCAGCCCGACCCGACCCGCTCGGGGGTCAGCGCCCGGCTGGAGCCGGTGCTGGCCGACGGCGTCCGGGTCGACCAGCTGGCCGCGGCGCTGATCCTGCGCAACGACACCGACGCGGACCTGGCCCCGGTGTCCGCCCGGCTGGCCGGCCTCGGCCAGGCCTCCGTCGCCGTGCCGCCCGGTGAGCTGCTGCGGGCGCACGCCCGGCTCACCCTGCCCGTGCTGTTGACCCCGTCCTGCCGGCTCGTCGAGCTGAACGAACCCCACCTCACCCTGGTGGTGCAGGACGCGGCGGAGGGCTCCGGGCCGGTGCCGGGGCTGCGCCGCCAGGTAAGCGTCGGCTTCCCGGACCCGGGTGCCCTGCGGTCCTCGTTGGCCACCGTCTGCCCGGCCCAGCGCCCGGGGCTGGCGGTCACCGCGGTCGGCAACCAGCCCAGCCGTTACGACGGCACGGCCACCGTCCTGCTGGTCAACAACGGGACCAGGTCCGCGGAGGTGGTGCTGCTCGGCGTGCAGGACCGCTTCGACGCCGTGGTCCGCTCCGACCCGGTGACCCCGATCCACCTGGCCCCCGGCGAGGCGGTCCCGCTGACCCTGACCTACCGGTTCACCCGCTGCCCGGCCGATGCCACCCCGCCGTTGCAGAGCGCCACCTGGATGCAGGCGCGTTCCGCCTCAGACCGGGTGGACGTCGCCGGGCTGGACGGCGGCGACGCACCGGTGGCGGTGGCCGCGGCCTGGAACCTCTGCCAGGCGCCCGATCTGGCGTCCTCCGGTCCGTGACCCGGCCCGCTACCCTCCCGGACATGCCAGGTGCGCCGGCGCACGCCGGGACGTTGCACGCCCTCGTGGTGGACGACGAGCAGCCCGCGCTGTCCGAGCTGGCCTGGCTGCTCGGTCGTGACCCGCGGGTCGCCACCGTCCGCACCGCCGCCAGCGCGACCGAGGCGCTGCGCAGCCTGGAGGCGGAGGCGACCGACGTCGTGTTCACCGACATCTCGATGCCCGGGCTGGACGGCCTGGACCTGGCCAGGGTGCTGGCCCGGTTCGCCCGGCCCCCGCAGGTGGTCTTCGTGACCGCGCACGACCAGCACGCCATCCAGGCCTTCGACCTGCGGGCCACCGACTACGTGATGAAGCCGGTGCGCCCCCAGCGGCTCGCCGAGGCGGTCCGCCGGGTGCTGGAGCGCACCGGCCCGCCCGCGCCGGAGGAGGGGCCGCCGGCGGGCGACGAGACGATCGCCGTCGAGCTCGGCGGGGTCACCCGGTTCGTGCTGCGCTCCCAGGTTCGCTACGTGGAGGCGCAGGGCGACTACGCGCGACTGCACACCGAGCACGGCAGCCACCTGGTGCGGGTGCCGCTGAGCGTGCTGGAGGAACGCTGGGCCGGGTCGGGGTTCGTCCGGATCCACCGCAGCACCCTGGTCGCGCTGGCGCACGTGGAGGAGCTGCGGCTGGACGAGGGCCGCTGCACGGTCCGGCTCGGCGGCCAGGTCCTGCAGGTCAGCCGGCGGCACACCAAGGAGGTCCGGGACCGGATGGTGCGCGCCTCGCGGCTGACCCGCGCCGAGCAGGAGGGCGGCCCACGGTGAGCGAGCCCACCGGCCGCGGTCCGGCGCGGGTCAGGGTGACCAACCCCCGGGTGACGGCCCGCCGCAGCCTGCCGCCGCCCCCGCCGACCCGCGACATCGACGAGCTGACCGACGTCGGTGAGGTGTACATGCGGTCCCTGATCCGCACCCAGGCCCGGATCGGGTTCGGGGTGCTGGCCTGCGTGGTCGCCGTGCTGGCCGGCCTGCCGCTGCTGTTCGAGCTGCGCCCGGCCCTGGCCTCGGGGCGGCTGCTCGGCCTGCCGGTGGCCTTCCTGCTGCTGGGTGTGGCGGCCTACCCGGTGCTGCTGGCCGCCGCGCACTGGGCGGTCCGCGGCGCCGAACGGGCCGAGCGGGACTTCGCCGACCTGCTCCGCCGGCGGGTCGGGTGAGCCCGTCGGCGGTACCCGTGCTGGCCGTGCTGGCGGTCAGCCTGGCCACCCTGGCCGTCGGCGCGCTCGGCCTGCGCCTGTCCCGCACCACCAGCGACTTCTACGTCGCCAGCCGGGCGGTGAGTCCGTACTGGAACGCCTCGGCGATCGGCGGGGAGTACCTGTCCGCGGCCAGCTTCCTGGGGGTGGCCGGGCTGCTGCTCGCCCACGGCGCCGAGATGCTCTGGTACCCGGTGGGTTACACCGCCGGGTACGTCACCCTGCTGGCCCTGGTCGCGGCGCCGCTGCGCCGCAGCGGCGGGTACACGTTGCCGGACTTCGCGGAGATCCGGTTGAGCTCGACCGCCGTCCGCCGGACGAGCGCCGCGCTGGTGGTGGCGATCGGCTGGCTGTACCTGCTGCCGCAGTTCCAGGGCGCCGGGCTGGCGCTGCTCACGGTGACCGGGATGCCGAGCTGGGTGGGGGCGCTGACCGTCGCCGGGATCGTGGTGCTGAACGTGGTCGCCGGCGGGATGCGCTCGGTGACGTTCGTGCAAGCGTTCCAGTACTGGGTGAAGCTGACCGCCATCGCCGTGCCGGCCTTCGTCCTGGTCCTGGTCTGGCACGCCCGCTCCGGGCCCGATCCGGCGACCGGGCCCGCACCGGTCGCGGACCGGGCGCTGTCGGTGGTGCTCGCCCAGGACACCCGGCTGAGCGTCGGCGCCCCGGTCACCGTCCAGGTCCGGGGCCGCCTGGACGGTCGGCCGGTGGACGGTGAGGTCCAGCTCGCCCCTGGTCACGTGCAGGTGGGGGCCGGCACCCGGCTGGACCTGCCCGCCGGCGGCGCGGTGCCCGTCGCCGGCAACGTCTCGGGCACCGACGGCGCCACCTGGGCCTCGGCGAACGGCGCCGACCGCGACCACGGCCTGTACCGCACCTACTCCCTGCTGGTGGCCCTGCTGTTCGGCACCATGGGCCTTCCGCACGTGCTGGTCCGGTTCTTCACCAACCCCGACGGCCGGGCCGCCCGCCGCACGACGCTGGCCGTGATCGCCCTGGTCGGGCTGTTCTACCTCTTCCCGCCGGTCTACGGGGCGCTGGGCCGGCTCTACACCCCCGACCTGCTGCTCACCGGACGCACCGATGCCGTGGTGCTGCTGCTGCCCGGCCGGCTGCTGCCCGCACCGTGGTCTCACCTGGTCACCGGGCTGGTCACGGCCGGAGCGTTCGCGGCCTTCCTGTCCACCTCCAGCGGACTGGCCGTCTCGCTGGCCGGCGTGCTGTCCCAGGACCTGCTGCGCGGCCGGTGGCGGGCCAGCGTGCCGGGCTTCCGGCTGGCTGCCGGCCTCGCGGTGGCCGTACCGGCGACGTTGTCGCTGCTCGCCCCCCGGGCCGGCCTGGCCGACACCGTCGGTCTGGCCTTCGCCGTGGCCGCGTCCACGTTCTGCCCGCTGCTGCTGCTGGGCATCTGGTGGCGGCGGCTGAGCACGACCGGCGCGTTGGCCGGACTGCTCACCGGGGGGACGCTGGCCACCGCGGCGGTGCTGGCCACCCTGGGTCGCGCCGGCGGACAGGGACTGGGCACGGCCCTGCTCGCCCAGCCCGCGGCCTGGACGGTGCCGACCGCGTTCGTGACCATGGTGGTGGTCTCCCGGCTGACCCCCGACCGGGTGCCGGCCGGGTTGCGCCGGGTCATGGTGCGGCTGCACGCACCGGAGACGCTGGACCTGGACCGTGAGGTCGCCTGGCGACCGGCCGGGCGCCCCGGCCGGGCCTCCCCCGCCCCGCCGCCGGGACGGCGTCCCTGGTCGCGGGCGCCGGCGCGCCGGACAGCACCGCGCTGAGCCGGTGCGGGTGGTCGGTGACGACGCCGTCGACGCCCGCGCCGACCAGCCGCGCCATCGCCGTCTCCTCCTGCACCGTCCAGACCATCACCCGGATGCCGAGCTCACGGGCCAGCGGCATCACCCGCTCGCTGAACAGCGGCAGCCGGCCCCAGGACATCGGGACGTGTGCGAACGGCGCCCAGACGATGCCGGGCCGTCGGCCGGCCCGGGCCGCCAGCATCAGCCGCACCACCGACTCCCAGCCGAGCGCGGTCGCCGTCCCCGGCCCGCACAGGGCCCGGGCGTCGGCGAGGTGGGCCTCCAGCAGGCCGCCGATGCACACCCGGTGCAGCGCGCGCCCCTGGCGCAGCACCCGGGCCATCGGGCCGAGCACCCGGGCGTCCTTGACGTCCAACGACAGCGGCACGCCGGGGAAGGCCTCCAGCAGCTCGGCCAGGCTGGTCAGGCCGGCCCCGCCCCCGCCCGGCCCGGGGCGGGCGGGCACCCGCCGCCGGCGCAGCTGGGACCAGTCCGTCCGGTCCACGCGCTCGGCCGTCCCGCACACCCGGCGCAGGTCCGCGTCGTGCACGAGCACCGGGACGCCGTCCGCGCTGAGCCGGACGTCGACCTCCAGCACGTGGGCGCCCGCGGCCAGGGCACGGGCCATCGTGGGCAGCGTGTTCTCCGGGCCCAGCCCAGCGCCGCCGCGGTGGGCGACGACGAGGGGGCCGGCGTCAGGTCCGGCGATCGCATCGGGGTAGAGCATTGCGCTCATGGCTCCATCTTCGGCACCCGGGGAGCCGGACTGGACCGCCCGGCGCCCTCCCGGGTGACTCTTGGGCTGACGTTCACCGCTCGCTCGCGTCCGTTCACCCCGGCCACCGGCCGGCCACCTCCGCGCCGTTCGTCGCACCAGAACCGCCGCTGGTCGCAGCCGCGCGGTCCACAGGCCGCCGCGGGGCTGCCGTCCGCCGTCCGGACCCGCGCTCAGCCTTCCCTGCGGGCGGTTGAACAGGCACGGTGAGCCCCTCACCCGGGCCGGGGCGAAGGAGCCGCGGCAAGAAGGAGGAGCGGTGTCCACCACCCACAGCGACCGGAGCGGGGCCGACCTCGGCGACCCGTTCGTCGAGATGGCAGAAGGCGCGCAGTTCGCCGACCTGCGCAGCAGGTTCCGGCGCTTCGTGCTGCCCGTCACGGCGTTCTTCCTGACCTGGTACTTCCTGTACGTGCTGCTGGCTGCCTACGCACCGGGCTTCATGAGCACCCGGGTGTTCGGGAACATCAACATCGGCCTGATCTTCGGTCTCCTGCAGTTCGTCTCGACGTTCGCCATCACGATGGCCTACGCCCGCTGGGCGGACCGGCAGTTCGACCCCCGGGCCGAGGCGCTGCGCGAGCAGATCGAGGGGAAGGCCTGACCATGACCCCGCTCAGCGCACTGCCCGCGATGCTCGGCGCCACCGGCTCCGGCCGGGTCGGCTCCCCGGGAGTCAACATCTCCATCTTCGTCGTCTTCGTGCTGATCACGCTGGCGATCGTGATCCGGGCCTCGCGCACCAACCGGTCCGCGGCCGACTACTACGCCGGCGGTCGGGCCTTCTCCGGCCGGCAGAACGGGATCGCGATCTCCGGGGACTACCTGTCCGCGGCCAGCTTCCTGGGCATCGCCGGCGCCATCGCGATCTCCGGCTACGACGGCTTCATGTACTCGATCGGCTTCCTGGTCGCCTGGCTGGTGGCCCTGTTGCTGGTCGCCGAGCTGCTACGCAACACCGGCAAGTTCACGATGGCCGACGTGCTGTCCTTCCGGCTGCGTCAGGGCCCGGTCCGCACCGCGGCCGCACTGTCCACGCTGGCCGTCTCGTTCTTCTACCTGCTCGCCCAGATGGCCGGCGCCGGCGGCCTGGTGAACCTGCTGCTGGGGGTCGAGGGCGACGTCGGCCAGAACCTCACCATCGCGCTGGTCGGCGTCCTGATGATCACCTATGTCCTGGTCGGCGGGATGAAGGGCACCACCTACGTCCAGATCATCAAAGCCGCGCTGCTGATCGTGGGCGCCGCGGTGATGACGGTCTGGGTGCTGGGCAAGACCGGGATGAACCTGTCCACCCTGCTCGGCGACGCGGCCAGCACCGCCCCCAAGGGTGAGGCGGTGCTGAACCCCGGGCTGAAGTACGGCCTGAGCAACCTGACCAAGCTGGACTTCATCTCGCTGTCCCTGGCCCTGGTGCTGGGCACCGCCGGCCTGCCGCACGTGCTGATGCGCTTCTACACCGTTCCCAGCTCCAAGGAGGCCCGCAAGAGCGTGGTCTGGGCGATCTGGCTGATCGGGCTGTTCTACCTGTTCACCCTGGTGCTGGGCTTCGGCGCGATGTACCTGGTCGGTCCGGAGCGGATCCTGGCCGCACCGGGCAAGGCCAACGCCGCGGCGCCGCTGCTGGCCTACGAGCTCGGCGGCACGGTCCTGCTCGGGATCATCGCCGGGGTGGCGTTCGCGACCATCCTGGCCGTGGTGGCCGGTCTGACCATCACCGCCAGCGCCTCCTTCGCGCACGACATCTACTCCTCGGTGATCAAGAAGGGCCAGGGCGAGCCGGACGACGAGGTCCGGGTGGCCCGGATCACCGCGGTGGTGATCGGGGTGGTCGCGATCGTCGGCGGCATCTACGCCAAGAACCAGAACATCGCCTTCCTGGTCGCGCTGGCCTTCGCGGTGGCCGCCTCGGCCAACCTGCCGACCATCCTGTACTCCTTGTTCTGGAAGGACTTCACCACCCGCGGTGCGCTGTGGAGCATCTACGGCGGGCTCGGGTCCTCAATCCTGCTGATCGCCTTCTCGCCCGTGGTCTCCGGCAAGGCCGCGGTGAACGGGGTCAGCCCCTCGATGATCACCAACCCGGCGATCGACTTCCACTGGTTCCCGCTCGACAACCCCGGGATCATCTCGATCCCGCTGGCCTTCCTGCTGGGCTACCTCGGGTCGGTGACCAGCCGGCGCACGGTCGACGTGGCCAAGTTCGCCGAGATGGAGGTGCGCTCGCTGACCGGCGTCGGCGCCGAGAAGGCCATCGAGCACTGACCTCCGACCAACCACCACCACCCCCGCGGTCAGGTGTAGCCGAGGGCAGCCATGCCCTCGGCGCACACCCGTTCCACGACCGCCACCTCGTCGGCGACCAGCGCGCCGTCCGGACCCTGCAGCTCCCGCCGCCAGCGGTGGGCCGCGGTCGCCTCCAGCGGACGCCGGACGTCGCCCTTCCACTGCTCGGCCGCCGTGGTGACCGTGTCCGGCGTGGCGGCGTAGTCGAGCATGCCGGGCCGGTACTGCTCCCCGATCGCGGCGCACACCGCGCGCAGCACTCCGGCCGGGTCGGCGACCAGGTCCTCGTAGCGCACGGTGAGCTGGTCGGGGTCGGTCCGGAAGAACTCCCGGCTGACCTCGAACCAGCTGCGCCACAGGGTGGCCGCACCCTCGATGTCCTTGGGCAGCCAGCGGATCCGGCGCAGCGACCGGCAGGCGTCCCGCGGGTCACGGGCGATCCGCAGCACCGGTGAGGACCCGAACGCCGCCCGCACCGCGCCCACCCGCTCGAGATGGTTCGGGGTCTTCTCCACGATCCGCTGGGCGCCGGTGCGCGCCAGCAACGGCTCGTACAGCGCCTGCAGCAGAGCGGGTACCGACGCACGGCGGGCGGCCAGTGCGGCGGCCAACCCCTCGCCGTCGTGCCCGTACAGCGCCATCACCTGCTGGCCCTCCAGGTCCAGGGTGCCCAGCGCGGCCACCGCGACGGCGGGCCAGGCCGGGTCGGCGACCGCGGCCGCCAGCTGGTCGGGCTCCAGGTGGGAGAACAGATGGGTCTCCGGCCCGCAGCACAGCCGCGGGTGGGCGGCGAGCATCCGGGCCAGCAGGGTCGTGCCCGAACGCGGCCAGCCGACCACGAACACCGGCGCACCGGCGCCCGACCCGGGGCCGGACGGGCCAGGCTCGGCCGGCCCCGCGCCGGGCTCAGCCGGCACGGCGAACCAAGCCGGTCAGGACGGCTGCGCCGAGCACCGAGCGGGGCGCGAACGCGTTGCGCCACAGCCCGCCGTGGTTCGCGCCCTCCCAGAACAGGGCCTGCGGGTGCCGGTCCGGCGGGATCGGTCGACCGGCCCGGCGCAGGTCGCGTACGAGCAGCGCCGCCGCCAGCGGGTTCGCCGTCGCCGGGTCGAACACCTCCACCCCGAACCGGTGCGCGCCGGCGTAGGCGGCGGCCAGCACTCGGTTGCGCAGCACCGAACGGGTGCGGGTGGCCGGGGCGACGTTCATCGACACGGCGCGGACGGCCGCCTGCTCGTGCACCGCCCGCCAGCGCTGGATCCGTTTGGCCAGGGCGTAGTTGGGGCCCTGGGCCGGCACCAGGCAGTCGGCCAGCGGGGCCGCACCGTCCGGGTACTGCTGGCCGGCGAACCGGCCCCCGCTGAGCAGGCCGCCCACCCGCAGCCCGCGAGAGCGGCGCGCGAAGCGCTCGCGGCTGTCGGTGACCACCTCCGGCGGCACCAGGTAGGCGTCCGTCGGGGTGGCCAGGAAGGCCAGCCCGACGTCGTGCCGGCGGGCGGCCAGGTCGTCCAGTACGGCGTCCACCGCGACCGCGGCCCGCACGTGGGCGGCGCCGTCGGCGTACAGGTAGCCGGCCAGGGTGTAGGGACCGGGCAGCTCGCGCAGCAGCCGGGCCAGCGGTGGCGTGCCGGTCAGGACGTCCAGCCCGGCCGCCGCGGCGACCTGCTCGTCGTCGGCGTCGGCGGCCAGAGCCGGCGGCGGGCCATCGGCGGCCATCAGCGGCACGCTGAGGCGACCGGGTGAGCGCCGGGCCTGCGCCAGCAGCCGCGCCCAGCGGTCGGTACCCGGCAGGTCGACGGCGACCACGTGCGCACCCCAGCGCAGCAGCTGCACGGTGGGGGCGAGCTCGGCCCCGGCGCCCAGCACGACGACGGTCAGGTCCTCGGCGGACGGCCCGGCGGCCTCGCCGGCCACCTCCCGGACGGCCGCGGCGAAGGAGGGCTCGACGGTCCCGGCGGCCAGCCACCGCTCGAGCTGGCGGTCCAGCCCGGCCCCGGACAGCTGCTCGCCGCGGTAGGGCAGCGACCAGGCCCGAGGCGGACGCCCGCGGCCCTGCACCGTATGCAGGACGGGGGCCGCTCCCGGGTCCGCCGAGCCGGCCTGCACCGCGGCGGACAGCGGGCCCGCGCCGTCCGGGCCGGCCCAGTGGTACTGCTGCGCGAGCTCGGCCAGGCCCGCCCGGGCCACCGCGAGCGCGGTCTGCGGGCACCGGCCCTCCAGCTCGGTGAGCCGGGCGAACGCCGGCACGTAGGCCGACCGCCAGGTCTGCCGGCCGGCCGGCTCGGGCAGCTGCTCGCCCGCGGCGGCGAACGCAGCGGCGAGCACGGCGCGGCCGGCCGCCGAGGTGGAGCGGCTGCCGCCGGGCGCGCCGACGCCGACCCCCCGGTCGGCCGGGTCACCGGCCGTGGCACCTGCACGCGCCGCGCTCATGGCGGCCATCCTGCCGCAGAGCGCCGGGGGCGCGGCCCGGCACAATGGCCGGCGTGCCCGAGCCGAGCCCGCCAGAGCTGACCCACGACGTCGTCCGTTCGGCCGCGACCTGGCTGGACTCCTGGTGGCGGCTGCGACGCGCGCAGCACCGGGTGCCGGCGGTGCAGGGCGCGGTCGCCCTCCGCGGTGAGCTGCTGCTGAGCAGCGCGCACGGCTACGCCGACCAGGCCGCGGCGGTGCCGCTGACCGCCGACCACCGGTTCCGGGTCGCCTCCCACTCCAAGACCTTCACCGCGGTGGCGCTGCTGCGGCTGGCGCAGGAGGAGGCGCTGCGCCTGGACGACCCGGTCCGCCGCTGGCTGCCCTGGCTGGTCGAGGACGGCAGCCCGGTCGCCGACCGCACCCTCGCCGAGCTGCTGAGCCACTCCGGTGGGCTGACCCGGGACACCCTGGACGGCGACTTCTGGCAGCTGGGTCGCGCCTTCCCCGACGAGGCGGCGCTGCGGGCCGCGCTGGCGCCCGGCCAGGGCCCCGACGTGCTGGCCCGCTCCGAGCGGCTGAAGTACTCCAACGTCGGGTACGCCCTGCTCGGCCTGGTGGTCGCGGCCGCGGCCGGCCGGCCGTGGGCCCAGGTGGTGCGCGAGGACCTGATGGCCCCGCTCGGGCTGCACCACACCGCCCCCGACCTGGACCCGGCCAGCGAGCCGGACCTGCTGGCCGAGCATGCCACCGCCTGGACCGCCCTGAGCTACGCCGACCACCGGGTGCCGGTCGACCAGGTGGCCACCGGGGCCTTCGCACCGGCCACCGGGGTCAGCTCCACCGCGCAGGACCTGGTCCGCTGGGCCGGCGCCTTCGCCGAGGAGCCGGGGCCGGGCCGGGCGAGCGCGCTGCTGGAGCCGTACTGGCGCCGGCTGATGCACCGGCAGTGGTGGCCCGAGGAGGAGGTCGGTGGCGGCGCCGGCTACGGGTACGGCTGGCAGAGCCGCACGGTCGGCGGCCGCCGGCTGGTCGGGCACGGCGGCGGCTGGCCCGGTCACATCACCCACACGCTCAGCGACCCGGTCGCCGGGCTGGCGGTCTCGGTGTGCACCAACGCGGTGGACGGGCCTGCCCTGGAGCTGTGCACCGGCGCCGTGCGGGTGGTCGACCTGGCGGCCGCGGCCGACGAGCGGGCCCGGGCCCGCTGCTCGGGCGCCGACCTGAGCACCTTCACCGGCCGGTACGCCAACCTGTGGGGGGTCCGCGACGTGGTGGCGCTGGGCGGTCGCCTGGTACTGCTCAGCCCCGCCACCGCCGACCCGGCCGCGACCGCGGTCGAGCTGGAGGTGCTGGACGACGACACCCTGCGTCAGCCGGGCGGTTCCGGGTACGACTCGGTCGGTGAGCAGTGGACTTTCCGGCGGGACGGCTCCGGCGCCGTGGTGTCGGTGCGCGGCAGCAGCGGGTCGACCCTGTGGCCGGCCCCGGACGGGCTGGACCTGCCGCCGCGGGTCGGCCGCGGCAGCCTGTGGCAGGCCCGCCCGGGCGGACCGCCGGCCGTCGGGGGCGGCGGGGTGCACGCTGACGGACCAGGTGACTAGGGTCACGTCAAGGACGGCGACCCGCCCCATAGGGTCGCTCCCACCTGCTGGCCGAGTTCGACGGTCGCCCTGCTCCGCGGGTCGGCCGGGCCGGCCACCGACGTCGACCGGGGAGGACCACCGATGTCCAACGAAGCCCTCGAGAACCTGTCCACCGAGGAGCGGCGCTTCCCGCCCGCGGAGGCGTTCGCCGCCTCGGCCGTGGCGACCGCAGACCTGTACGAGCAGGCCGCCGCCGACCGGCTCGGCTTCTGGGCCGACCAGGCCGAGGCGCTGGACTGGGCCACGCCGTGGACCGACGTGCTGGACTGGTCGCAGGCGCCCTTCGCGAGGTGGTTCGTCGGCGGCACCCTGAACGTGGCCTACAACTGCGTGGACCGGCACGTGGAGGCCGGCCACGGCGACCGGGTGGCGATCCACTTCGAGGGCGAGCCCGGCGACACCCGCACCCTCACCTACGCGCAGCTGAAGGAGGAGGTGAGCCGGGCGGCCAACGCCCTGCTCGAGCTCGGTGTGCGCACCGGCGACCGGGTGGCCATCTACATGCCGATGATCCCCGAGACGGCGATCGCCATGCTGGCCTGCGCCCGGATCGGTGCCCCGCACTCGGTGGTCTTCGGGGGGTTCTCGGCCGAGGCGCTGCGCTCGCGGATCCAGGACGCCGAGGCCAAGGTCGTGATCACCGCCGACGGCGGCTACCGGCGCGGCGCCCCGGCCGCGCTGAAGCCGGCCGTCGACGAGGCGGTCGCCCGAGCGGACAGCGTGCAGAAGGTGCTGGTCGTGCGCCGGACCGGGCAGCAGGTGGCCTTCGACGCCGAGCGCGACGTCTGGTGGCACGAGGCGGTCGCGGCGGCCTCGCCCGAGCACACCCCGGAGCCGATGGACGCCGAGCACCCGCTGTTCATCCTCTACACCTCGGGCACCACCGGGCGGCCCAAGGGCATCCTGCACACCAGCGGCGGGTACCTGACCCAGACCTCGTTCACCCATCGCAACGTCTTCGACCTGCGCCCGGAGACCGACGTGTACTGGTGCACCGCCGACGTCGGCTGGGTGACCGGGCACAGCTACGTCGTCTACGGCCCGATGGCCAACGGCGCGACCCAGGTGATCTACGAGGGCACCCCGGACACCCCGGACCGGGGCCGCTGGTGGGACATCGTGGCCAAGTACAAGGTGTCGATCCTGTACACCGCCCCGACGGCGATCCGCACCTTCATGAAGTGGGGCGAGGACATCCCCCAGGGGCACGACCTGTCCTCGATCCGGGTGCTGGGCAGCGTGGGCGAGTCGATCAACCCGGAGGCCTGGATGTGGTACCGCCGGGTGATCGGCGCCGACCAGGCACCCATCGTCGACACGTGGTGGCAGACCGAGACTGGCGCGATCATGATCAGTCCGCTGCCCGGGGTGACCACGCTCAAGCCCGGCTCCGCCCAGGTGCCGCTGCCCGGGATCAGCGCCGAGGTGCTGGACGACCGGGCCCAGCCGGTTGCCAACGGGGGCGGCGGCTACCTGGTGCTCACCGAGCCCTGGCCCTCGATGCTGCGCGGCATCTGGGGGGACCCGGAACGGTACAAGGAGACCTACTGGGCGAGGTTCGAGCGGATGTACTTCGCCGGGGACGGCGCCAAGAAGGACGACGACGGTGACATCTGGCTGCTGGGCCGGGTGGACGACGTGATGAACGTGTCCGGCCACCGCCTGTCGACCACCGAGATCGAGTCGGCGCTGGTCTCCCACCCCACCGTCGCCGAGGCGGCCGTGGTCGGCGCCACCGACGCGACCACCGGTCAGGCCGTCGTCGCGTTCGTCATCCTGCGCGGCGACGCCGAGCACACCGACGACTTGGCCACGACACTGCGCAACCACGTGGCCAAGGAGATCGGCCCGATCGCCAAGCCGCGCCAGATCCTCATCGTGCCCGAGCTGCCCAAGACCCGCTCCGGGAAGATCATGCGTCGGCTGCTGCGCGACGTGGCCGAGAACCGCGAGGTCGGGGACTCCACCACGCTGGCGGACTCGACCGTGATGGAGCTGATCAAGTCCGGGTTGTCGACGCCTGCGGCCCCGTCCGCGGACTGAGCCGGCCGGCGCGAGCCGGTAGGGTCAACGGCAGGTGAGCCGGGAAGTCTGGTCGGCACGGTCATCGCGGACCGGGTGGTGGGCACGGCGCCCGCCAGCAGGTCCGTGGACAGTCGTCGTCGAGGAGCCCCGTGTCGAACAGCCCGCCCGGTCGTGCCATCCGCCGCATCCTGACCCGCTCGGACGACGCCGAGAGCCGGGTGCTGGCCGACATCCTCCGGCAGGAGACCACCGGCGGCATCCTGCTGCTCGGCGGCACCGCGCTGGCGTTGGCCTGGGCCAACTCGCCGTGGCGGCAGACCTACCGGGCGGTGCTGGACACCGCGGTCGGCCCGCACGCGCTGCACCTGGACCTCACCCTCGCGCAGTGGGCGGCTGACGGCCTGTTGGCCATCTTCTTCTTCGTGGCCGGCGTCGAGCTCAAGCGCGAGCTGGTGGTCGGTGACCTGCGCGAGCCGGCCAAGGCGGTGCTCCCGGTGGTCGCCGCGGTGTGCGGCGTCGCGCTGCCCGCGCTGGTCTTCCTCGCCGTCACCGCCGGGGATCCGTCGGTGCGCACCGGCTGGGCGGTCCCGGTCGCCACCGACATCGCCTTCGCCCTCGCCGTGCTGGCCGTGCTGGGCAGCCACCTGCCGACCGCGCTGCGCTCCTTCCTGCTCACCCTGGCCGTGGTCGACGACCTGATCGCGATCACCATCATCGCCATCTTCTACACCGACGGACTCAGCTGGCTGCCGCTGCTCGGGGCTGCGGTCCCGCTCGCCGTCTTCGGGCTGCTCACCCAGCGCCGCGTCACCTCGCCCTACCTGCTGGTGCCGCTGGCCCTGCTCACCTGGGCGCTGGTGCACGCCTCGGGCATCCACGCCACGGTGGCCGGCGTCCTGCTCGGGATGGTCGTCCCGGTGCGCTGCCGGGTCGGGGAGCAGCTCAGCGTGGGCGAGCGGATGGAGCACGAGCTGCGCCCGCTCTCGGCCGGCCTGGCGGTCCCGGTCTTCGCGGTCGCCGCCGCGGGGGTGAGCGTGGTGGGGGGCGGGTTCGGGCCGGCGCTGGCCGACCCGGTGTTCGCCGGGATCGTCACCGCGCTGGTGGTCGGCAAGGCGGTCGGGGTGCTCGGCGGCACCTGGCTGACCACCCGGCTGACCCGGGCCGACCTGGATCCCGCGCTGTCCTGGTGGGACGTGCTGGGCGTGTCGCTGCTGGCCGGCATCGGGTTCACCGTCTCGCTGCTGGTCGGGGAGCTGGCCTTCGGCACCGGCAGCGACCGGGACGAGCACGTCAAGCTCGCCGTGCTGACCGGTTCCCTGGTCGCCGCCGTGCTCGCCGCGCTCGTGCTGGGACGGCGCAACCGGGTCTACCGCCGGTTGGAGGAGCTGGAGCAGACTGCGCCCTGACGCGCCGAGCCCGCAGCCAGACACTAGCCTCGGGCATGATCTTCACTCGACGACGACCCCGTCCGGCGCAGACCCGCCGGGCCGCGCAGGAGGCCTGAGAACGATGAGCGAGCGCAGCACGAGCGTGGCGGCCGCCGCCGAGCACGAGCGGACCCTCGGCCAGCTGGTCTCCGAGGCCAGCGCCGACCTGTCGATCCTGGTCCGGCACGAGCTGGCGCTGGCCAAGGCCGAGATGCGCCAGGACGTGAAGAACGGCGCGGTGGGCGCAGGCATGTTCGGCGCCGCGGGCTACCTGGGCATGGTGGCGAGCATCCTGATCTTCATCGGGGCGGCCCTCGCCCTGGCCCTGGTGCTGCCCGGCTGGGCCGCGTTCCTGATCGTGGCCGGTGCGTTGCTGCTGCTGGCCGGCCTGCTGGCCCTGGTCGGCAAGTCGCGGGTCTCCAAGGTCGGTCCGCCGGAGCGCACGATCCGGACCACCAAGGAGACCATCGCGGCGGTCAAGCCCGGTTCCCATCCCGCGTGAGCCGGCAGGCGGCCGTCGACGCCGCCGACCTGCTCCTGCCCGGGCCCTGGCAGCACCGGTTTGTCTCGGCCAACGGGTGCCGGTTCCACGTCGTGGAGGCCGGCCACGGGCCGCCGGTGATGCTGCTGCACGACTTCCCGCAGCTGTGGTGGTCCTGGCGACACGTGATCGAGGGCCTGGCCGCCCGCGGTCACCGGGTGCTGGCCATGGACCTGCGGGGCTACGCCGGCTCGGACAAGCCGCCGCGGGGCTACGACACCGGCACCTCCAGTTCGGACGTCACCGGGGTGCTACGGGCGCTGGACGCCGCGCCGGCCGTCGTCGCCGGCCTGGGCTGGGGTGGTTGGCTGGCCTGGTCGCTGCCCTCCTACGCACCGACGGCGGTCCGCGCGGTGGCGGCCATCGGCGCCGCGCACCCGTTGCTGACCCGCCGCGAGCTGATCTCCCCGCGGACCACCGCGCTGTCCCGTCGGGTCCGGCGCTACCAGGTGCCGATCCGGCCCGAACGCGCCCTGCGGGACGGCGGCGAGGTGCTCGCCACGCTGCGCGCCTGGGGCGGTCCCGGGTACCCGGACGAGGAGACGGCGCGGGTCGCGACCCTGGCCATGCGGGTCCCGTTCGCCGCGCACACCAGCCTGGAGTACTGGCGGTGGGTGGTCCGTTCGGTGGGTCGCCGGGACGGCCGGCTGTTCGCGACCGCCCTCCGGGAGCCGGTGGCGGTGCCCGTCCTGGCGGTGCGCGGCGAGCTGGACCCCTGCGTCAGTGACGCCGGGCTGGCCGCCTCCCGGACGGCCACCACCGGCGGTTTCACCCGGGTCCGGATCCCCGGGGTGGGCCACTTCCTGCCCGAGGAGGCCCCCGGGGAGCTGACCGCGGCCCTGACCCGCTGGATCGCCGACCTGCCGAGCTGACCGTGCCGGCCGACAGCAGCGTGCCGGCCGGTAGCAGCCGGTGACCTCAGCCGCCGTCGGTGCAGGCGCCGGAGCTGACCTGGCTGCGGTGCGCCGCGGCCGCCTTCACCGTCGAGCTGATCTCGGCCAGGGTCAGCGCGTAGCCGGTGGTGTCGCTGTCCAGCGACTTGGCGAACACCAGGCCCACCAGATGACCGTGGGTGTCCAGCAGCGGCCCGCCGGAGTTGCCGGGCCTGACCTGGGCGTTCAGGGAGTAGACGCCGCGCTCGGCGGCATCGTGGCCGTAGATGTCCTCCCCGCGAGCGGTGAGCACCTGGCGGACCCGGGCGGGCACGGCCAGGAACGGTCCGTTCTGCGGGAACCCGGCGACCACCGCCGAGTCGCCGCGGACCAGCTGGGCACCGGTCGCGAGCACCGGCGCGCGCAGGCTGGGCACGTCCAGCACGGCCAGGTCCCGCGCCGGGTCGAAGATCACCACCGTCGCCGGGTAGCGGCGGCTGGATCCGGCCAGCTGGACGCTGGGCTGGCTCACCCCGGCCACCACGTGGGCGTTGGTCAGCACCCGCTGCCTGGCGACCACGGCGCCGCTGCCCTCCTGACCACGCCCGCAGGAGGCCGCGTCGCCGGTCACCTTGACGGTGGAACGCCGCGCGAGCGCCTGCACGCCGGGGCTGAGCACGGAGGGGTCGGGCGGGCCGACGCTCAGGATCCGCTCCGGGCCCAGACCGGCGAACACCGGAGGCACGTAGCTGCCGACCACGTCACCGACGAAGGAGTCGGCCACCGAGGTCAACGAGGGCGGCGCCAGGTCGTCGATCACCCGCAGGACGGTGGACCCGCCGACCGCGCGCGCCACCACCGGCGGGCCGGTCACCCGGACCGCGACCCCGATGAACCACGCGACGAGGGAGACCGCGAGCACCGCGGCCACCGCCCCGAGCGCCGCGTCCAGCCCGCGGACGCCGGGCACCTTGCGCAGCAGTCCCCGCAACCGGCCGCCGACCAGCGCACCGAGCACCTGGCCGAGCCAGGCGACCACCGCGGCGACAGCGAGGATCAGCAGCGAGCGGGCCACCCCGGTCTGCATGCTCGACAGCAGGGAGGGCAGCACCGCCAGCGCACCGAAGAAGAAGGCCAGGAAGCCGCCGAGGGAGAGCGCCCCCACCACCAGCCCCTGCCGGAAGCCGGAGATCGCGTAGGCGGCCAGCAGCAGCAGCAGGATGACGTCGACCAGGTGGGCGTTCACCCGCGGCGTCCCGGCGGCGGACCGGCCGGTTCGCCCGCCGCCCGGCCCGGCCCGGCCCGGTGCCCGCCGGGCGGCACCGCCGGAGCGGGAAGGTCCCGGACCCGGCCGGTGTCCCACGGCCTGGCCCAGCCGGACAGCTCCAGCAACCGGTCCAGCACCGCGGCAGTGAACCCCCAGACGAACAGCCCGCCGGCCTCGAAGGCCGGCCCGACGTAACCGCTGGGGTGGCGGGAGGAGAACCGGTTGGCCGGCTCGACCAGCTCGGCCAGCGGCACCCGCAGCGCCCGGGCCACCTCGACCGGGTCGCCGACCCGGACCGGGTTCGGCCGCCGCCACCAGGCCAGCACGGGGGTGACCGCGTTCGCACTGGGCGGCACGTGCACCTCCTGGAACACCCCGGCGACCTCCACCCCCTGCGGGGCGACCCCGGCCTCCTCCTCGGCCTCGCGCAGCGCGGCGTCCGCCGGCCCCCCGTCCTGCGGCTCGATCCGGCCGCCGGGGAAGGCGACCTGACCGGCGTGCGTGCGCAGGTTGGCGGCGCGTTCGGTGAGCAGCACGTCGGGGCCGTGGGCGGCGTGGCCGAACAGCATCAGCACCGCGCTGCGCCGCAGGGCGCCCACCGCCGGCAGCGAACGGGTCAGCACCGGCACCTGCGGGCCGGCCGCGGCGGCCAGCCGGGCGAACCAGTCCGGCACCTCACCCTCGGCGGTCGGCGGCCGGGTCGGCGAGGCGCTCACCGGGCGAGGTCCGGCGCCGGCCGGTCCTTGACCAGCGCCGCGGCCGCCACCGGGTCGCTCTCCCCGACGCCGAACGAGGGGCACAGCGCGGCGACCGGGCAGGCCCCGCAGGCCGGCCGCCGGGCGTGGCAGGTGCGCCGCCCGTGCCAGATCAGCCGGTGGGAGAGCATCGTCCAGTCCCGGCGCTCGAACAGCGCCGCCAGGTCCTGCTCGACCTGGACCGGGTCCTTCGAGGTGGTCCAGGCGAACCGGCGCGCCAGCCGGCCGACGTGGGTGTCGACGGTGATCCCGGGCACGCCGAACGCGTTGCCGAGCACCACGTTGGCCGTCTTGCGACCGACCCCGGGCAGGGTGACCAGGTCCGCCAGCCGGCCGGGGACCTGACCGTCGTGGTCGGCGACCAGCGCCGCACCGAGCCGGAGCAGGGAGTCGGTCTTGGCCCGGAAGAAGCCGGTGCTGGCGATCATCGTCTCCAGCTCGGCCCGGTCGGCGGCCGCCAGCGCCGCCGCGTCGGGGTAGCGGGCGAACAGGGCGGGGGTGACCTGGTTGACCCGCTTGTCGGTGCACTGCGCGGACAGGATGGTCGCCACCAGCAGCTGCAGCGGGGTGGTGAAGTCGAGCTCGCAGTGCGCATCCGGGTAGCGCTCGGCGAGCAGCCGGTGGATCCTGCGGGCCCGCCTGGTCCGTCCCAGGGCGGACAGCCCGTCCGGCACCGGGCCCTCGACGGCGGCGGCGCCGGCGGCCGCGACCTGGCCCGCGCGCTGCCCCGACCTCGTCCCCACCCCTCCACGATAGATGCCCGACCTGACGGGATCGGCCGCCGCACCCGGGGTGCACCCGACTGCCCGCCCGGGCGCCCGGTGCGGCAGAATCCGCGATGACGTCCCGCGCCCGGCGGGGCCACCGGAGGAGGAGCACGTGGACGACGACGTCGTGCGTCAGGCCCCGTTGTTCACCGCGCTGGACGACGAGGCGGCGCGGGCCCTGCGGGCCACCATGACGCCGGTCGAGCTGGACCGGCAGGACGTGCTCTTCCACGAGGGCGACCCGGGCGACCGGCTCTACGTGATCGTCGAGGGCAAGGTCAAGCTCGGCCGGGCCTCCGGTGACGGCCGGGAGAACCTGCTGGCCGTACTCGGCCCGGGTGAGATGTTCGGGGAGCTGTCCCTGTTCGACCCGGGCCCGCGCAACGCCACCGCCACCGCGGTGGCCGACACCGTGCTGATCGGGCTGGGCAACGAGGACCTCACCACCTGGCTGTCCGGGCGTCCGGACGTCGCCCGGCAGCTGCTGCGGGCCCTGGCCCGCAGGCTGCGCCGGACCAACGAGGCGCTGGCCGACCTGGTCTTCTCCGACGTCCCCGGCCGGGTCGCCAAGGCCCTGCTGGACTTGTCCGAGCGGTTCGGCAAACCCGCCGAGGACGGTCTGCGGGTGGCCCACGACCTCACCCAGGAGGAGCTAGCCCAGCTCGTCGGTGCCTCACGGGAGACGGTGAACAAGGCCCTGGCCGACTTCGCCTCCCGTGGCTGGCTGCGGCTGGAGGCCCGGGCCGTCGTGCTGCAGGACGTGGACC
This sequence comes from uncultured Actinomycetota bacterium, assembly GCA_963821825.1. GTDB lineage: Bacteria > Actinomycetota > Actinomycetes > Actinomycetales > Kineosporiaceae > CAWGFD01. The sequence continues at coordinate 1,149,692 of CAWGFD010000002.1, read as the reverse complement.
GGCTGCGCAAGCGCGCCCGCTGACCCCTCGAGCCTGCCGGTGACCCCTCGAGCCCGCCGGCCGGGCGCGCTCAGTCCTGGGCCGGCACGCCCAGGTGCTCCAGCTGGGCCCGGGCGCTGAGCTCGGCCGCCGGGCGCAGGTCGGGGTCCAGCCCGGCGTACACGACGTCGACCACCTCGGCGGGCGTCCGGGCGCCGTCGGCGACGGCCGCCCGGACCTGAGCGAGCCGGTCCTGGCGGTGCGCCAGGTAGTGCTCGAGCAGCGCGCCGGGGTCGGTCCGCACCGGGCCGTGGCCGGGCCAGATGGCCGCGACCCGTTCGGCCTGGCTGGCCCGGGCCAGCCGCTGCAGGGAGTCCAGGTAGGCGCCCAGGCGGCCCTCCGGGGCCGCGACCACGCTGGTGCCACGGCCCAGGACGGTGTCCCCGGTGAGCAGGACCGGTGGGCCGCTCGGCCCGTGGACGAGGAAGCTGACCGAGTCCGCGGTGTGCCCGGGGGTGGGCACGACCTGGATCCGCAGCCCCTCGGCGCGCAGCTCGAGCCCGGCCGGCAGCCCCAGCTCGGGCCCGAGCCGGTGCCGCGGGTCCAGCGCCCGCACCGGGACCCCCAGCGCCCGGGCCAGCTCGGCCGCGCCCTCGCTGTGGTCGGCGTGAGCGTGGGTGAGCAGGACGGCGAGCACCCGGGACCCCTCACCCGTCGCCGCCTCCTGCACCGCCCGCAGGTGGCCGGCGTGCGCCGGGCCCGGGTCGACCACGTAGACCTCGGCGCCGGGCCGGCCGAGCAGGTAGGTGTTGGTCCCGTCCAGCGTCATCGGGCCCGGGTTGGGCGCCAGGATGCACCGGCCCCAGCCGGTCAGCCGGCCACCGGACCAGGTCGGCGCGCTCACCCGGCCAGGCCCGTCGGCCGGGCCCGCCCGGGCGGATCCGGACGACGGGCGGGATCCAGGCGGGATGGCGCGGCGGCCAGCACGGCCGCCGGGTCGGGATGCACCGCCAGCTGGGCCAGGGTGGTCCGGGTCGGTAGCAGGAGCAGCGCGCGGCCCTGGTCGGCCTCCCGCAGCAGCTCGACCGGACGTACCCAGTGGGCGCGGTCCGCCTCCCCGGCCCGCAGCCCCGGTGGGGCGGCCCCGGGCGGGAGGGCGGCGACGAAGAAGCGCGCGTCGAACCGGCGGACCTGACCGGCCGGGGTCACCCACCGCGACCAGGGCAGCAGCAGGTCCGCCCGGAGCCGGGCGCCGGCCTCGGACAGCACCTCGGCGAACGAGCGCCGACCCTGCAGCAGGTCGGTACGGGCCCGCTCGGCCCACGCCGGGTCCGGCCACGGCGCGGCGAGCAGCGTGCCGGTCTCCTCGAACAGCTCGCGCACCGCGGCCGCCATCAGCGCCGCCGCCCGGTCGGCCGGCTCGGCCAGCCGCTGCGCCACCGCACCGAGGCTGGTCCCGGTCCAGGGCAGCGGCCCGTGGTCCTGCTCCTCCACCGCCCCGCCGGGGAAGGCGTAGGCACCCGCGGCGAAGGCCATCGCCGAGGAACGCCGGAGCGCGAAGACCTCCAGCCCCTGGCTGCCCGAGCGCAGCAGCATCACGGTGGCCGCATCCCGGACCGGGACGTCCTGGGCCTGCCTGGCCGTCACACCGGCCAGCCTACCCGCCGTCCCCGAGGTAGGTTCTGCCTTCAACGACTGCCGCTCGCGGCGCAGCTGGTGGCTGCGGCCGGCAGGCCGGCCGTCCGTCGGGGGCCGGCACGGGGCGGGCAACGGGGCACGGGGAGATGACGGGGCGATGACGGGGACACCGATCTGGGACCAGGAGGAGCTGGCTCAGCGCAGCGGGCTGACCTCGAGGCTGGTGCGCCACTACCGCACCTGCCGCCTGCTGCCACCGGCGCTGCCCGGGCGCTCGCCCCGGTTCAGCCAGGTCCACCTGGACCGGCTGCTGGCCATCCGGGAGCTGCACGCGGACGGGATCCCCCTGGGCCTGATCCGGACCTGGCTGGAGGCCGGGGAGGACCTGGAGGACTTCCCGGCCGGCCTGCGCGCCGGACGCCGGGCGGCCGGGCCGCGCCCGGAGCAGCAGCACCTCGCCGGGGCCGACCGCGACCAGCAGGAGGCCGGCGGGCCGGCGACCCTGGACCTGCGCGAGCTCGAGTCGGGCTCGCTGGAGCGGGCGCTGGTCGGCTGGGCGGACCGGCACGCGCCCGCGCTGCTGCCGGAGCTGGTCCTGCTCGGGCTGGCCAGCGACGAGACCGACCCGCCCCGGCTGCTGCCCCGGCTGCGCCGCAGCCTGGAGCTGCTGCTGGCGCACGGGGTGCCCACCGAACGCTGCCTGGCCTTCCTGGCCGTCTGCGTGCGCGCCTCCCGGCACAGCGTGCCGGTGCTGGCCCCGCACTTGGACGCCGAGGACGTGCCTGCCGGCCGCCCGGTCCAGGAGCTGTTCGGCCGACTCGCCGGTGACTGCGTGGCCGAGCCGTTGCGGCGGGCCCGGAGCAGGTCCGGCCGGGACGCCACCGGCTGAGGATCAGGCCAGGCCGAGGACCGCTTCCACCTCGACCGGCGCGTCCAGCGGCAGGGCGAGCACCCCGACCGCGCTGCGGGCGTGCCGGCCGGCCTCGCCGAAGACCTCCCCGAACAGGTCGCTGGCGCCGTTCACCACCGCCGCCTGTCCGGCGAACGAGGGCGATCCGGCCACGAAGCCGACCACCTTGACCACCGCGACCACCTCGTCCAGGTCGGTCACGGTCGCCGCCGCCGCCAGCACGTTCAGCGCGCAGACCCGGGCCAGCTCGGCCGCCCGGGTCGGGGTGACCAGGTCGTCGCCGTCCCCGACCCGGCCGGACTCGACCAGCGTGCCGTCCACGATGGGCAGCTGGCCGGAGATGTACACCTGGTCACCGAACCGGACGGCGGGGCGGTAGGAGGCCAGCGGCGGCACCACCTGCGGAAGGGTCAGGCCCAGCTCGGCGAGCCGGGCCAGCACCCGGGAGGAGCCGCCGCTCACGCCTTCGCCCGCTTCAGGTAGGCCACCAGACCCTCACCGGAGGGGCCGGGGATGACCTGCACCAGCTCCCAGCCGTCCTCGCCCCACTGGTCCAGGATCTGCTTGGTCATGTGGACGATGAGCGGAACGGTCACGTACTCCCACTGCGGCATGCGGGGAGCCTAGCCCGTCATTACTGTTTCGACGTGGCCGCTCGTGCGCAGGACCCGACCGCAGGCGGCACCCGCCTGCACATCGTCACCGGCAAGGGCGGCACCGGGAAGACCACGGTGGCGGCCGCGCTCGCGGTCGGCATCGCCCAGCAGGGCCGCAAGGTGCTGCTGGTCGAGGTGGAGGGCCGGGAGGGGGTCGCCCAGCTGTTCGACGTCCCGGCGCACGCCTACTCCGAGCGGCACGTCGCCTCCGCGCCGGGGGGCGGGGAGATCTTCGGCCTGTCGGTGGAGCCGAAGGCGGCGCTGCTGGAGTACCTGGAGCTGTTCTACCGGCTGGGCCGGGCCGGCAAGGTGCTGGAGAAGCTGGGCGCGATCGACTTCGCGACCACGGTCGCCCCGGGGCTGCGCGACGTCCTGCTGACCGGGAAGGTCTACGAGGCGGTGCGCCGACGCGAGCACGGCGTCCCGGTCTACGACGCGGTCGTCCTGGATGCGCCGCCGACCGGCCGGATCGGGCGTTTCCTGAACGTCAACGAGGAGGTGGTCGGGCTGGCCAAGGTCGGTCCGATCCGCAACCAGGCCGCCTCGATCATGTCGCTGCTGCGCTCCCCGCAGACGCTGGTGCACCTGGTGACCGTCCTGGAGGAGATGCCGGTGCAGGAGACGGTGGACGGGATCGCCGAGCTGCAGCGGATCGGGCTGCCGGTGGGCGCGGTGGTGGTCAACCTGGTCCGCGAGCCGCTGCTGGCCAAACGGGCGCTGGCCGCCGCGGGTCGCGGCCGGCTCGACCAGGACGAGGTGGCCGACAGCCTGGGCCACGTCGGCCTGGGCTCACGGCCCGACCTGCAGGCGCTGGCCGAGGCCCTGCTGGAGGAAGGGGCGGCGCACGCCCTGCGAGTGGCGCTGGAGGAGCGGCAGCGTCAGCAGCTGACCGAGCTGGACCGGCCACTGGTCCAGCTGCCCGCGCTGGCCGGCGGGGTGGACGTCGGCGCGCTGTACGAGCTGGCCGACCGGCTCACCGAGCAGGGGATGACCGGTATGCAGGCAGGAGCCGCGTGAGCGCCGGCCCGGAGGGCGGCCGGCCCCGGCGCCGGCCGCCGGTGCTGAAGACCGACCAGCTGCTGGACGACCCCGACACCCGGGTGATCGTGTGCTGCGGGTCTGGCGGCGTCGGCAAGACGACGACGGCGGCGGCGCTCGGCCTGCGCGCGGCCGAGCGCGGGCGCCGGGTGGTCGTGCTGACCATCGACCCGGCACGGCGGCTGGCCCAGTCCATGGGCCTGACCGAGCTGGACAACACCCCCCGCCCGGTGGCCGGGGTGGAGGAGACCGCCGGCGGTCGGCTGCAGGCCATGATGCTGGACATGAAGCGCACCTTCGATGAGGTGATCGAGGCTCACGCCACCCCGGAGAAGGCGCAGCAGATCTTCACCAACCCCTTCTACCAAGCCATGTCCAGCTCCTTCGCGGGCACCCAGGAGTACATGGCGATGGAGAAGCTGGGCCAGCTCCGGCGGGAGATGGACCAGGACCAGGGCGCCGGCGCCCAGTGGGACCTGATCGTGGTGGACACCCCGCCCAGCCGTTCGGCCCTGGACTTCCTGGACGCCCCGGCCCGGTTGGGCTCGTTCCTGGACGGCCGGCTGATCCGGCTGCTCAGCGCGCCGGCCCGGGCGGGCGGGCGCGCCTACGTCAAGGTGGTCTCCGCCGCGGTGGGCGGTGCCACCAACGTGCTGACCAAGATCCTCGGCGGCCAGATCCTGCGCGACGTGCAGACCTTCGTGGCCGCGCTGGACACGGTGTTCGGCGGGTTCCGGGAGCGCGCCGAGCGGACCTACCAGATGCTCCAGGCGCCGGGGACCTCGTTCCTGGTCGTCGCGGCCCCCGAGCCGGACGCGCTGCGCGAGGCCTCGTTCTTCGTCGAGCGGCTCGCCGCCGAGCGGATGCCGCTGGCCGGCCTGGTGCTGAACCGGGTGCAGACGGTCTCGGCGGACCTGTCCGCCGAGCGGGCGCTGGCCGCGGCCGAGGACCTGGCGGCGCTGACCGGCCACCCGCTGACCGTGGGCCTGCTGAAGGTGCACGCCAACCGGATGCAGCGCCGGGCCCGGGAGCAGTCGCTCACCGCTCGGTTCACCGGTGCGCACCCCGAGGTGCCGATGGCCGAGGTGCCGGCCCGACCCGAGGACGTGCACGACCTGGACGGCCTGCGTGCGGTCGGTGCGGACCTGGCCGGCGCCTGACCGCTGCGCGAGCGCTCCCTCAGGCGGAGCGGCGCAGCGCGACCGGCCGGGTCGCGGGCTCCACCCGGGTGCCGGAGCGCAGGTGCTCCTCCCGGGCGGTCTCCAGCAGCCGGCGCCAGGACCGGACGTTCGGCCGCCGGCGCAGGACGGCCCGGCGCTCCCGCTCGGTCATCCCGCCCCAGACGCCGAACTCGGTGCGGTTGTCCAGGGCGTCGGCCAGGCACTCGGTGCGGACCGGACATCCCGTGCAGACCGCCTTGACCCGGTTCTGCGCGGCACCCTGGATGAACAGCGTGTCCGGGTCCTGCCCGAGGCACGCGGCCTGACCTGCCCACTCAAGGTGCGAGATGTCCATCTGAGTATTCCTCTCCTGCGTTCCCCGTCAGCTGGGCCAGGCTCCTGGCCTGACCCACGTCGGTAACCGTAGGTGAGGGAAACCCGGTCGGGGTACGGGCCATCCGGATGATTCCTCACGGGAAGATCAGACGATGTCTCACAGGGAGTACGCAGACTCACACGGATGGTTGCGGTACGTGACGGTGAGGTTTCGCTCGGGTGACGGGCCGGGTGACTCAGAGAGACCGGCCGACCCTCACCCGGCCAGCCCATCCGGCCACCGGACGGCCTAGCTGGCGCAACCGGGTGAGATCCCGCTCACACCGCACCGGCCCGGTCAGCAGGCGTCCTCAGCGGAGGGGGTCCGCGGGCAACGTACCCTGACTGACATGAGGTCTGCTGTCACCAGCCTGGGGCGTGCGTCGTCGTTGCTCGCGGCGTTCCTCGCCGCCGCTGTCGTCGCCGGCATCCTGGCCGCCGGCGTCGCCCTGCCCGTCGCGTGGGGGGTCGGCGCGTCGACCAAGGGCGGCGTGCAGCTGTTCAACTCCCTGCCGGGCAACCTGGAGAACGTCCAGCTGTCCCAGCGGTCGACCATGTACGCCAACGACGGCAAGACGGTGATCGCGACCTTCTACTCCGAGAACCGCTCGCTGGTCCCGCTCTCGGCGGTCAGCCCGGTGATGCGCCAGGCGATCGTGGCCATCGAGGACTCCCGCTTCTACCAGCACGGCGGCGTCGACGCGCGCGGCATCCTGCGGGCGTTCGCCGCGAACCTGGCCGCCGGCCACACCGTGCAGGGCGCCTCCACCCTGACCCAGCAGTACGTCAAGAACGTCTTCGTGGAACGGGCGGTGGCAGCCGGCGACGAGCAGGCCTACTACGACGCGATCGCGCAGAACACCGGCCGCAAGGTCCAGGAGATGAAGTACGCGATCGAGCTGGAGCAGAAGCTCACCAAGGACCAGATCCTCGAGCGGTACCTGAACATCGCCCCCTTCGGTGACTCGACCTACGGGATCGAGGCCGCCGCGATGCACTACTTCGGGGTGCACGCCAAGGACCTGGACCTGGCCCAGTCGGCGACCCTGGCCGGCCTGGTCAAGGCCCCGACCGCCTACGACCCCCGGACCAGCCCGGACGCCGCCCAGACCCGCCGGGACGTCGTGCTGCAGCGCATGCTCGACCTGCACATCATCACCAAGGCCGAGTACGACAAGGCCAAGGCGGTCTCGGTCAAGAAGACCCTGCACATCACCCGCACCCTGAACGGCTGCGCGAACACCACCCCGGCCGACTACGCCTGGTTCTGCACCTACGTGGTGAACCAGATGATGAAGAACCCCGACTTCGCGCCGGCCATGGGCAAGACGGCCAAGGACCGCGAGAACACCTTGTACCGCGGCGGCCTGCGGATCGTCACCACCCTGTGGCCCAAGGTCCAGAAGGTGGCCACCGCCACCGCGATGAGGCGATTCCCGGTCGACAACAAGCAGCACATCGCGACCGGCGCGGTGACCGTGGAGAACAACACCGGCCGGATCCTGGCCATGGCCCAGAACCGCAACTACTCGGTGCAGGGCGGCCCGGGTCAGACCTCGATCAACTACACGGTGGACGAGAAGTGGGGCGGCTCGAGCGGGTTCCAGACCGGGTCGACGTTCAAGCCGTTCACGCTGGCCACCTGGTTGTCCCAGGGCAAGTCACTGGCCTCGGTGGTCGACGCCAGCCAGCACACCTTCAGCTACCCCAACTTCACCCGGTGCGGGAAGACGATGCGGGGGCCGAGCTTCCGGGTGTCCAACTCCGAGGGCAACGAGTCCTACCCGATGTCGGTACTGACCGCGACGGAGGACTCGGTGAACACGGCGTACATGCAGATGATGTCCCAGCTGGACCTGTGCCAGGTCGGCAAGACCGCGCAGGCCATCGGGGCGCACCGGGCCGCACCGAAGAAGGGCGACTGCGCCGCCTCGGCGAGCCTGGCGCTGGACGACTGCTACCCCAACTTCACCCTCGGCACGAACGAGATGTCGATGCTGACCATGGCCTCGGCCTACAGCACGTTCGCCAACAACGGCGTGCACTGCACCCCGATCGCGGTCCAGCAGATGATCTCCAACAGCAAGGAACTGCCGATCCCGAAGTCCACCTGCACCCGCGCCATCTCCCCCGAGGTCGCGCAAGGCGTGAACTACGCCCTGCAGAAGGTGATCACCAGCGGAACCGGCCGGGGGCTCAGCCCGGGGCACGTCGCCGCCGGCAAGACCGGCACCACCGACGCGTCGCGCAACGTCTGGTTCGTCGGCTACACGCCGAAGTACTCGACCGCGGTCTGGACGGCCGACCCCAACCGCTACCCCAAGCTGGGTAACGAGCAGAAGCCGATGAAGGGGATCAGCGTCGCCGGCACCTACTACGCCAACATGTACGGCAGCACCGGGTCCGGCCCGACCTGGCAGGCGATCATGAAGACGGCCTCGGCCAGCGAGAAGAACGACAGCTTCGGCCAGCCGCCGTCGAAGATGCTCTACGGCTCCCGGGTCAACGTGCCCTCGGTGGTGGGCCGGTCGCTGTCCTCGGCGACCAGCACCCTGTCGGCGCTCGGCTTCAAGGTCAGCGTCGCCTCCTCCCGGCAGGACTCGCGCTACCCCTATGGCTACGTGGCCGGTCAGTCGACCAGCGGCCGGGCCCTGGTGGGCAGCCAGATCACCCTGACCCTGAGCACCGGGCAGATGCCGCCGGCACCCTCGCCGTCGTCCACCTCCAGCCCGAGCAGCAGCTCGAGCAGCCCCAGCAGCTCACCCAGCCCGTCGGCCACCAAGACCAAGGGCGCCGGCGGGAACGCCGGCCAGGGCAAGAAGAAGCCGAACCCCAAGCCCACCACCGCGCCGACCCCGAAGAGGTAGGTCAGCCGGCGAGCTGGCGGCGCACCTCCGCAGCCACGGCCTTGCCGTCAGCCCGCCCGGCCACCTGGGGCTGGACCACCTTCATCACCGCACCCATCTCACGCGGTGAACCGGCCCCGGTCTGCTCGATGGCCTGTGCGACGAGCCGGCTCAGCTCCTCCTGCTCGAGCTGGGCCGGCAGGTACCGTTCGATGACGGCGAGCTCGGCCAGCTCCCGGTCGGCCCGTTCGGCGCGGCCGGCCTCGCCGAACGCGGCCGCCGCCTCCCGGCGCTTCTTGGCCTCCCGGGAGAGCACGCTGACGCACTCCTGGTCGGTCAGCGTCCGTGCGCTGGACCCGGACACCTCCTCGCTCTTCAGCGCGGTGAGCAGCATCCGCACGGTGGCCGCGACCAGCTCGTCGCGGCTGCGGATGGCGGTGGTCAGGTCCTGCTGCAGGCTGCTCTTCAGGGACGTCGCCGGCTCGGTCATGGCCCCGAGTCTGGCATCCGGTCAGCGCACCGGCGCGGCCCCGTACCGGGCCGCGGTGGCCCCGACGGCATGATGGTCAGGTGAGCACCCCGGGGAACCGTCCGCTGGCCCGCGCCGGCACGGCACTGCTGGCGGCCGGTCTCGGCGGCCTCGCCTGGTCGCTGGCCGAGGCCCGGGCCTTCACCCTGCGCCGGTTCACCGCCCCGGTCCTGCCGGCCGGGGCCGCGGACCTGCGAGTGCTGCACGTGTCCGACCTGCACCTGGTGCCCCGGGACGCCGGCAAGCAGCGCTGGCTGGACGCGCTGGACGACCTCGAGCCGGACCTGGTCGTCTCCACCGGCGACACCCTCGCCCACCGGGACGCCGTCCCGGCGGCGGTGCACGCCCACCGGCGCCTGCTGCGCCGGCCGGGGGCCTTCGTCCTGGGCTCCAACGACTACTACGCACCGCGACCGAAGAACCCCGCGCACTACCTGAGGCGCTCGACCGGGGGGCAGCAGGTGCCCGGCACCCGGCTGCCCACCACCGACCTGGTCCGGGCCTTCGCCGAGGCCGGGTGGCTGGACCTGTCCAACCGGCGCGGCACGCTGCAGCTGGGTGGCCTGCGGGTCGGCCTGCGCGGCGTCGACGACCCGCACCTGCGTCAGGACGACTACCCCGCGGTCGCCGGCCCGCCCCCGGCGGAGGACGCGCTGTCGGTCGGGGTCACGCACGCTCCCTACCGCCGGGTGCTGGACGCGATGACCGCGGACGGGATGGACCTCGTGCTCGCCGGCCACACCCATGGTGGCCAGCTGTGCCTACCCGTCCTGGGCGCCCTGGTGACGAACTGCGACCTGCCGCGGGCCCAGGCCAAGGGCCTGTCGCACTGGCGCTCGCCCTCGGGGCGGCAGACCGCGTTGCACGTCAGCGCCGGCCTGGGCACCTCCCCCTACACCCCGGTCCGGTTCGCCTGCCGGCCCGAGGCGACCCTGCTGACGCTGACCGCGCGCTGACCGGCTGACCGGCCCCGCTCTGGACCCGGCGGGGACCGGTTTCCTCCTCCGGGCACGGCTCGGCTATCCTTGCGGAGCCGCACCGGGGTGTGGCGCAGCTTGGTAGCGCGCTTCGTTCGGGACGAAGAGGCCGTGGGTTCGAATCCCGCCACCCCGACGCCGTTCACACAGGCGCGGGTCCTGTTCTCGCCAGTCGGGAACAGGGCCCTGACCTGTGGAGCGCGAGCCGTCGATCCCGGTCACCGCAGGTTCTCGTCGAGGAACCGGACGACACGCTCCCCCCACTGCTGTGGCTGCGTGTGATAGCCACCGGTGTGGTCGGCTCCCTCGACGGTCCACACCGTGACCCGGTCGCTGGCTCCGGATCGGATGAACGCGGCTGCTCGACCCTCGTCACTGACCTTGCCGGCGGTGATCAGGAGGAAGTGCGTGCTCTTCGCGGTGGCCACCGCCGACTGCAGAGAGCCGGGCGGGGAGGCGCTGGTGAGAAGGTCGGTGACGCCGTCCTGGATGTGCTCCAGCCCTTCCTGGACCCGGCCACGCCAGCCGTAGGCCTCGGCGAGCCAGCGCTTGTCCGCCGCGGTGCGCCCCGTCGCGCCCTCCGCCACGACGGCATGGATCCGCGGGTCGGTGGCTGCGGCGCCGATCGCCTCCTCGCCCCCCATCGAGAAGCCGACCACGGCGATCCGCTCGGGATCGACCTCCGGGCGGGAGGCCAGGAACCTGACGCCGGCGCACACGTCGAGATCGCCGTACCAGCCGAAGTCCATCGCCGTGCCCTGACTGTCGCCGTGACCACGAGCGTCGATCAGCACCACCGGGTACCCGCTCGCGGCGAGCACCGCCGCCTGGTCGAGGACGTCGGACCGGGTGGAACCAGCGCCGTGCATCACCACGACCCCGGCACGACGGGTGCCGGGCAGGTACCAGGCGGCCAGCTCCACGCCGTCCTGCGTGGTCAGCGCGACCGGCTCGTACCTCAGCCCCGCTACCGCCGGCGTCGATCGCACCCGGGTGCCGGGTACCTGCGTCCCGGCGACGGCCGGTGCCAGGACCCACACCACGACCAGGACCACCAGCGCCGTCGCCGCTCCACCGGCCGAGCCGGCGACCCGGCGCCGGTCCCGCAGCATCGTCCGAGCGCCGACCACGACGACGGCGATCCCGCCGACCATGGCGAGGATCGACGCCACCGAGGTGATCGTCAGACCCGTCTTGACCAGATGGGGAAGCAGCCCCGCTCCAGCGGCGACCACGACCGCGCCGACGACGACGGCCAGGGCGCCTCGCAGGGTGGGGTGCAGCTGTATCCGGTGCGACGCGCGCAGAAGCCAGGCGCCGACGCACAGGTAGGCCAGCTGGAAGGGCGAGAACGCCCACAGCACGGCGACCTGCACGACGATCCACGCGATGAGCCCGATCCCGACAGCCAGAGCGATGTCGTCGGTCCTGGGCGCGCCGGTCCACGCCGACCAGGTGAGCAGGGTCAGGGGCGCGGCCACGACCGCGGCCAGGGCGAGCCCGGCCAGCGCCAGGCTGTCGAAGGGCAGTCGATCCTCGATCGCTGCACCGAAGTCGATAGCGCCCGTCAACAGCCCGAAGGCTCCTGCCCAGGCCGCGAGCGCATTGAGACCGGCGAAGCCGGCCAGTCCTGGCCGGCGCGGCCGCGGGTGGGAGGCTGTCGCACCCATCCCGTCCTCCTCCCCTCGGCAGGGGTCGTCCGCCACCTCGGACAACGTTCCTCCCTCCCTGGCCCGGCGGATGGGACAGAGGTCCTGGGGCCTGGCGGTCCCTGGGGGGCTTTGCCGGCCACCCCCAGCCGTACGGCAGGCCCCGTCGCCATGAGGGCGAAACGCCGCCAACCTGCCCGAAGGAGTCCGGAGGTCGGCGGTGAGGGAGAATCGGGCCGGTGAGCAGCTTCAGTCAGACCAGGTCGCGTCCGGTGCTGCTCGCGGTGGTCTGTGCCGGCGCCGTCGCGCTGGCCGCCTGCGGCGCGGGCCAGCCCAGCCGCCGGCCGCCGACCGGCACGTCCGCCCCCACCACCGGAACGCCCACCGCCGCCGGGACGCCGAGCTCGACCTCACCCGCGCTCCCGCCGAGCCGGTCGGCCGCGCTGCGCGAGGTGCCCGCCGGGTCCGCCCAGGTGGTCGGCCTGGACCGGGGCCCCGCGCTGGCCGCGCACACCGCCACCGCGCTGCTGGACAGCTCCTCGGCCGCGCTGCTGGTGGCGCCGGGCGACGAGGCGGCCCTGCAGCTGGCCGGCGAGGTGGCCGACCGGCACGGGCTGCCGGTGCTGAGCCACCCGGCGCAGCCGAACGACCTTCGCGGCGACACCGTGGGCGCCCTGGCCGGTCTGCGGGTCCGGGTGCTGGTCGCGGTCGGCCCGGGACTGACGGCGACCGCGACCGCGATCGCCGGCCGGGTCACGGAGCTGGAGGGGGAACCGGTGAGGGTGGTCACCATCGACCCGGGCGCCGACCACCCGGACCTGGACCCGGCCGGCACCGAGCACCTGGTGCCCCCCCGGAGGGCGCAGCGCACGGTGCTGGTCCGGCCCGGCTCCCGGGGCGGAGCGGCCGAGCTCACCGCGCGCGCCCTGGGCGACCAGCAGCTGCCGGCCGCGAGCCCTGACCCGCGGGCCGATCCGGAGCTGATCGCGGCACTGGCCGCCGGCAGCTCCGCGCCGGTGCTGGGTCTCGGCCGCCGGATGGGCCCGGCGGACCTGCTCGCGCAGCGGGTGGCCACCGCCCGGACGGGGGTGCAGCTGCCCGGCGGCGGCCAGCTCGCGCTGCCCGGCCGCCGGTTCGTGGCCGTCTACGGCCACCCCGGCACGCCCTCGCTCGGCGTGCTCGGTGAGCAGGGCCTGCAGGCCTCGCTGAGCCGGGTCGAGGACCTGGCCGCCCCCTACCGGCCGCTGTCCGAGGTGCCGGTGGTGCCCACGCTGGAGATCATCGCCACGGTCGCCCAGGGCAGCCCGGGGGCGCACGGCGACTACACCCAGGCCAGCTCTCCGGCGACCCTGGCGCCCTGGGTGGAGACCGCCAGGAAGGCCGGCGTGTACGTCGTCCTGGACCTGCAGCCGGGCCGGGCGGACCTGCTGGCCCAGGCGAAGCTGTACGCCGACCTGCTCGCCGACCCGGACGTCGGGCTGGCCGTGGACCCGGAGTGGAAGCTCGGCCCGGACCAGAAGCCGCTGCAGCAGATCGGCTCGGTGGACGCCGAGGAGGTGAACCGGGTCACCGCCTGGCTCGCCGACCTGACCGCGAGCAAGCACTTGCCGCAGAAGCTGTTCGTGCTGCACCAGTTCCGCCTGTCGATGATCCGCGACCGGCACGACCTGGTCCAGCACGACGAGCTGGCCGTGCTGGTGCACATGGACGGTCAGGGCGGCCAGGCGGAGAAGCTGTCCACCTGGCGCTCAGTGGTCGGCGCCTGGCCGGCCGGGACGCCGATGGGCTGGAAGAACTTCTTCGACGAGGACCACCCGATGCTCACCCCGGCCCAGACCATGGCGCAGCGACCTGTGCCCTCGATGGTCAGCTACCAGTAGCGCTTCACCGCGCGGGGACCTCACGGAGCAGCTCATCGACCCAGACCTGCGCCGAGGTGTCCGAGGGGGCTCGCCAGTCCCCACGCGGCGACAGCGACCCGCCGGAGGACACCTTCGGCCCGTTCGGCAGCGCCGAGCGCTTGAACTGGGCGAACCCGAAGAACCGGCGGCAGAAGACCTCCAGCCAGTGCCGGATGTCGCCCAGGTCGTACTCGACCCGCTTGGCCGCCGGGAAGTCGTGCGGCCACCCGCCGCGGTGCACCGAACCCCAGGCGTGCAGGGCCAGGAAGGCGACCTTGGAGGGCCGGAACCCGTACCGCAGCACATGGAACAGGGCGAAGTCCTGCAGCGCGTAGGGGCCGACCTTGGCCTCGGTGCTCTGCGGGGCGCTGCCCTCCGGCGCCGGCACCAGCTCGGGGCTGATCTCGGTGTCCAGGATCCTCAGGAGCAGCTCGCCGACCCCGGCCTCGAACTGGCCGGAGCCGGCAACCCAGCGGATCAGGTGCTGGATCAACGTCTTCGGGACGCCGCCGTTGACGTTGTAGTGCGACATCTGGTCGCCCACCCCGTAGGTCGACCAGCCCAGCGCGAGCTCGGACAGGTCTCCGGTGCCCAGCACGATGCCACCACGCTGGTTGGCCGCCCGGAACAGGTAGTCGGTCCGCAGCCCGGCCTGCACGTTCTCGAAGGTGATGTCGTACACCGGCTCACCGGCCCCGAACGGGTGACCGAGGTCGGCCAGCATGAGCCGGGCGGCCGGGGTGATGTCCAGCTCCTCGAAGCTGACCCCGAGCGCGCCGGCCAGTGCGGTCGCGTTCGCCCTGGTCGCCGTCGAGGTGGCGAAGCCGGGCAGGGTGAAGGCCAGGATGTCGGTCCGCGGCCGGCCCATCAGGTCCATGGCCTTGGCCGCCACGATCAGCGCGTGGGTGGAGTCCAGCCCGCCGCTGATCCCGACCACCACCTTCGGCTGGCCGATCGCCCGCAGTCGCTGCTCCAGCCCGGCGACCTGGATGTTGTAGGCCTCGTAGCAGTCCTGCTCCAGCCGGCCGGGGTCGGCGGGCACGAACGGGAACCTCTCCACCGTCCTTCGTAGACCGATGTCACCGGCCGGTGGCCGCAGGGCGAAGGAGATCTCCCGGTGACCGGCCAGCGAACGGGCATGGTGACGGCGGTTGTCGTCGAAGGTGCCGGTGCGCAGCCGCTCGTCGGCGATCCGGTCCAGGTCGACGTCGGCGACCGCACGCCGCGCGCCGCGCGGGAAGCGCTCCGTCTCGGCCAGCAGCTGGCCGAGCTCGTAGACCAGGGTCTGGCCGTCCCAGGACAGGTCGGTGCTGGACTCCCCCTCGCCCGCGGCGGCGTACACGTAGGCCGCCAGGCAGCGGAACGAGGCAGAGGCCGCCAGCAGCTTGCGGTCCTCCGCGCGGCCGACCGTGATCGGGCTGCCGGACAGGTTGGCCAGCACCGTGGCGCCGGCCAGAGCGGCCTCGGCGCTGGGCGGGACCGGCACCCACATGTCCTCGCAGATCTCCACGTGCAGCACCAGACCCGGCACGTCGAGCGCCCGGAAGAGCAGGTCCGGGCCGAACGGGACCTCGTGGCCACCGAGGCTGATGGTGCCGCCCTGGTCGTCACCGGCAGCCACCTGCCGGCGCTCGTAGAACTCCCGGTAGGTCGGCAGGTAGGACTTGGGAGCGACGCCGAGCACCTCACCGTCGTGCACCACCACCGCGCAGTTGTACAGCCGGTGCCGGTGCCGCAACGGCGCCCCGAGGACCAGCACCGGGGTCAGGCCGGCCGAACCGGCCACCACCGCCTCCAGCCCGCGCAGCACGGCGTCCAGCAGCGCGTCCTGCATCAGCAGGTCCTCGATCGAGTAGCCGGACAGCGTCAGCTCCGGGAAGACCGCGACCGCGACCGCCTCCTGGTGGCACTCCCGAGCCAGGTCCAGCACCGTGCGGGCGTTCACCTCGGGCTGGGCGAGGGCGGTCGGCATCGTGCAGGCGGCGACCCGGGCGAACCCGTGTGCGTAGGCGGAGTGGAAGTCCACGACGGCAGTCTCCCAGAGCGGACGGGCGACCGGCTCAACCGGCCGCTCCACGATGCGCCGGCCGAGTGGCTGCGCGGGGTCCTGGAGATCGCCACCCTCGCCGTCCTGCAGCAGGGGCCGGCCCACGGCTACGCGGTCGCCCAGGTCCTGCAGGAGGCGGGTCTGGGGCAGATCAAGGGCGGCACCCTGTACCCGCTGCTGACCCGCCTGGAGACGGCCGGCCTGCTCACCTCGAGCTGGCGGGCCGGCACCGGCGGGCCGGGCCGCAAGGTCTTCCAGATCACCGGAGCCGGCCAGGCCGAGCTGGCGAACCGAGGAACGCTATGGCGGCGGTTCACCGAGCTCACCCTGCAGGTGCTGGAACCCGCCGACGCGAGGGCCGGGTGACCGGCGCGACCGGCGCCCCAGCCACCACCACCTTCAGCACAGCCACCACCGGGAGGGACCGACCATGAACGCCAGCACCGCCGACGACCGCACCCCGCGCAGGACCGGCCCCGACCCGTGGCGAGAGGTCTTCATCCTGGAGCTGAGGGCGCACGACGTCCCGGGGGCCCGGATCGGCGACGCGCTCGCCGAGGTGGACACCCACTGCCAGGACACCGGCGAGGGCGCCGAGCAGGCGTTCGGCGACGCCGAGAACTACGCCCGCGCCCTGATCATCGGCGCCGGCGCGCTGACCGCGCTGCCCGTCATCGCCCAGCTGCTGCTGCCCGGCACCGCCTTCACCCTGCCGGCAGTGCCGACGGCGACCGCCGGGGCGATCCTGTTCGTGGCGGTGGTCATCGCCCTGGCCCGCACCACCCGCGCGGACGCCGGCCCGCCCGTTCCTCCCGGTCGGCGCAGGACCTGGCTAGGCTCCCAGGATGGCGCGCTACTACGACGTCCATCCCGACAACCCCCAGCCCCGCGCCGTCGCGCAGGTGGTGCAGACGGTGCGGGACGGCGGCCTGATCGCCTACCCGACGGACTCCTGCTACGCCCTGGGCATCCAGATGGGCAACCGGGAGGGGCTGGAGCGGATCCGCTCGATCCGGCGCCTGGACGACAAGCACCACTTCACCCTGGTCTGCCACGACTTCGCCCAGCTGGGTCAGCTGGTGCAGGTCAGCAACGCCAGCTTCCGGCTCGTCAAGTCCTGCACCCCAGGGCCCTACACGTTCATCCTGCCGGCGACCAAGGAGGTGCCGCGGCGGCTGCTGCACCCGAAGAAGCACACCGTCGGCGTGCGCATCCCCCAGCACACCGTCGCCCACGCGCTGCTGGAGGAGCTGGGCGAGCCGCTGCTGTCCTCCACCCTGCTGCTGCCCGACCACGAGGAGCCGATGACCCTGGGCTGGCAGATCAAGGAGGAGCTGGACCTGCTGGTGGAGGCGGTGGTCGACTCCGGCGACTGCGGCACCGAGCCGACCACCGTGGTCGACCTGTCCGAGGACGTCCCGCAGGTGGTCCGGGTCGGCGCCGGAGACCCGGCCCGGTTCAGCTGACCCTGCTGCCGCGGCAGCAGGTGGCCGATACGGACTCAAGCGACGTCGTCCCCACCCCGATCAGGTAGGGGTGAGCCTCCTGCAGAAGCTGCCCCGCGGCGCGACGCTGACCGAGCAGTCGCTGGCCGCGCGGTACCGGATCGTGCACCGGGTGCTTCTCGCGCACCTCCCGCTGCTCTGGCTGGTCGGGTTGCTCGGCCCGGCACCGACCGCGGAGGCCGTGCTGCTCCCGCTGGGCGTGGCGGCGCTGGCCACCGCCGCGGGGCTGGCCCGCTCCTGGGACGCCAAGGTCACCCTGGCCAGCCTGGGCCTGATCGCCACCAGCTTCGAGGGGATCGAGCTCTCCGGTGGGCAGGTGCACGCCCACCTTCACCTGTTCGCCGTGCTCGCCTTCGTGGCCCTCTTCCAGCGCTGGGGCCCGCTGCTGCTCACCGTCGTGCTGGTCGCGGCGCACCACCTGCTGCTCGGCCTGCTCGCTCCCGAGCACGTGTTCGGGATGATGGCCACCTCCCGCACCGCGGTGCTGGCCATGGTCACCGTGCACGCGCTGTGCGTGCTGCTCGAGGTCGCCGGGATCCTGTACTGGTGGGCCTTCGCCGAGCAGACCGAGCGGTCCCTGGCCGCCGGTCAGGCCGCGGCGCAGGCCGAGCGGGACAGCATCGAACGGGAGCGCCAGGCCGCCGTGGAGCGGGAGGCGGCCGCCGAGCGTGAGCGCGCCACCCGGCTCGAGCAGGTCTCCCGCCAGGTGGGCGAGGAGGCCGACCAGATCCGGGTCAGCGCCGGTGCGGCGGTAGCCGCCGTGGCCACCGTCGAGCACCAGGTGCAGCTGCTCACCGCCGCCGTCCGCGGCGTCGCCGAGCGGGCCGCCCGGGCCGCGAGCACCGCCTCCGCCGGCCAGCAGATGGCCGGCGGGGCGGCCGAGGAGGTCAGCCGGCTGGAGCGGTCGATGGGCGAGATCGCCGACGTGAACCAGATGATCGCCCAGCTCGCCGACCAGACCAACCTGCTGTCCCTGAACGCCACCATCGAGGCGGCGCGGGCCGGGGAGATGGGCAAGGGTTTCGCAGTGGTGGCCAGCGAGGTCAAGGCGCTGGCCAACGAGACCTCGACCTCGGCCGGCAAGGTGAGCGCGGTGATCGACGCCGTGGTCGGGGAGACGGAGGCCGTGGCCCGCAGCTTCGCGGCCACCTCCGGCGTGGTCGGTGAGATCCACGGGCTGCAGGCGGACATCGCGAGCAGCGTCGCGGAGCAGTCCCAGGTCCTGGAGGCCGTCGGCCAGCACCTGGAGACGGTGACCGCCGCCACCCGCGCGATCGTCGAGGGCCTGGAACGGATGACCCGGACCACCGCCGCCTGGTGAGGTGAGGCAGGATCGCCAGGTGCCCCAAGCCGCTGGACCTGCCGACCTCAGCCCTGCCCCCGCGTCCTCGCCCGAGCTGCCGCCGTCCCTGCTGACCGCCGAGCACGGGGACGGCCCGCCGGCGTGGGAGCGCCGGTTCCGGGCGCCCCGGGTCGGGCTGCCCGACTGGGCGCAGGACGCGCCCGACCGGGCCGTGGTGCTGGCCACCGCGGAGGGGGTGCTGGAGGCGCACTCCTGGGACGCCCGGACCGGTGCCCTGACCCAGCTCACCGACCGGCGTGAGGGCACCGCGCACGCCGTGATCGAACCCGGCGGAGCGCGCATCTGGTGGTTCGACGACGACGGCGGCGACGAGTACGGCGTGTGGCGCAGCCAGCCGTTCGGGGCCTCCCCGGGCCAGGACGTGCAGGAGATGACCGGGTTGCCGCCGGCCTACGGCGCCGGGCTGGCCATCGGCCGTCACGGGCTGGCCGTGGTCGGCCGCGGTGACGACGGCTACGGCACGCAGGTGCACGTGCTCCAGCCGGGGCGCCCGCCCCGGCTGCTGTACCAGCACACCGAGGACGCCGGGGTCGGCGACCTGGACGAGGACGGCGAGCTGGTCGCCCTCGTGCACAGCGAGCACGGCGACTCCCGGCACCCGGCCGTCCGCGTCGTCCGGGTCGAGGACGCCAGCACCGTGCGCGACCTGTGGGACGGGCCCGGCAAGGGCCTCGAGCCGCTGGGTTTCGCTCCCCTGCCCGGTGACCACCGGCTGCTGGTCCAGCACGAACGGCACGGCCGGAACGAGCTGCTGGTCTGGGACGTCGACACCGGCGAGCTGGCCGAGCTGGCGCCCGAGCTGCCCGGCGAGGTGGCGGATGCGCAGTGGTACGAAGACGCCGCCGCGCTGCTGGTCGCCGTCGACGTGGACGCCCGGCGCCGGCTGTACCGGGTGCCGCTGGCCGGGCTGGGCGACTGCGGACCGGCGGAACCGATCGGCCCCGCGGACGGGACGGTGCTGGCCGCGACCGCCCGCCCCGACGGTCAGGTCTGGACGGCGTGGTCCTCGGCGGCCGTTCCGGCCGCCGTCCGGGACCTGACCGGTCGAGTCGTGCTGGCCCCGCCCGGTCCACCGGCACCGGCCTCGGTGCCGGTGGAGGACGTCTGGGTCGAGGGCCCGGGCGGGCGGGTGCACGCCCTGCTGCGCCGCCCGGCTGGTCCGGACGGGCGGCCGCTGCCCGGGCCGCTGCCGCTGATGGTCGACGTGCACGGCGGCCCCACCCACCACGACGTCGACGCGTTCCGGGCCCACCCCGCGGCGTGGGTGGACCACGGGTTCGCCGTCGTCCAGGTCAACTACCGCGGCTCGACCGGGTACGGGTCGGCCTGGCGGGACGCCCTCGAGCAGCGGGTGGGGCACGTCGAGCTCGAGGACGTGGTGGCCGTCCGGGACCATCTGGTCGCCACCGGCCTGGCGGACCCGGCCCGGATCGTGCTGCAGGGCGCCTCCTGGGGTGGGTTCTTGACCCTGCTCGGTCTGGGCCTGCACCCGGACCGGTGGTCGGTGGGCGTGGCCGGCGTGCCGGTCGCCGACTACGTGGCCGCCTACCAGGACGAGATGGAGGGCCTGAAGGCCTTCGACCGGTCGCTGTTCGGCGGCTCCCCCGAGCAGGTGCCCGAGCGCTACCAGGACTCCAGCCCGTTGACCTACGTGGACGCCGTCCGGGTGCCGGTGCTGATCCTGGCCGGGGAGAACGACCCCCGGTGCCCGATCCGGCAGATCGAGAACTACGTCAGCGCGCTGTCGGCCCGCGGCATCCCGCACGCGGTCTACCGCTACGACGCCGGCCACGGGTCGATGGTCGACGACGAACGGGTCGCTCAGGTGGCGGCGGAGCTCGGCTTCGCGCTGCGCCACCTCGCCGAGCCCAGGTAGTTCAGCGTGGGTGGTGGCCGGTGGCCAGGTGGTCGTCCACGCCCTCGGCGGCGGCCGGGCCGACGTGCACCGTGGCGGTGTGCAACCTCGGCACCTCGTGCAGCAGGGTGTGCTCCACGTCGTCGGCGATCCGGTGCGCGGCCACGATGTCCAGCTCCCGGTCGACGGTGACCGCCACCTCGGCCCGGATCCGGTGCCCGATCCAGCGCAGGCGCATCGGCTCCACGTCCACCACGCCGGGGACGGCGCGCACGCTGGCCTCGGCGGTCTCGGTCAGCTCGGGGTCCACCGCGTCCATCAACCGTCGGTAGACCTGGACGGCGGCTCCGCGCAGCACGACCAGGATGGCCACCGTGATGGCCAGGCCGACCAGCGGGTCGGCCAGCGGGAACCCGGCCATCGACCCGGCCGCACCCAGCACCACGGCCAGCGAGGCGAACCCGTCCGCCCGGGCGTGCAGGCCGTCGGCGACCAGCGCCGCGGAGCCGATCTGGCGCCCGACCCGGATCCGGTAGACGGCGACCGCCTCGTTGCCGGCGAACCCGATCACGCCGGCGGCCAGCACCCACCAGGCGTACGCCAGCGGCGCCGGGTCGGCCAGCTTGCGGAAGGACTCCCAGCCGGCCAGCACCGCCGAGGCGGCGATGACCACCACGATCGTCACCCCGGCCAGGTCCTCCGCCCGGCCGTAGCCGTAGGTGTAGCGCCGGTCCGCGGCCCGGCGGCTGAGGGCGAAGGCGACCCACAGCGGCAGCGAGGTGCCGGCGTCGGCCAGGTTGTGGATCGTGTCGGCGAGCAGCGCCACCGATCCGGAGAAGGCCACCACCACCGCCTGCAGCGCGGCAGTGAGGCCGAGGCCGACCAGGCTGACCTTCAGCGCACGCACCCCGCGGGCGGTGCTCTCCAGCGCCTCGTCGACCGAGTCGGCGGCGTCGTGGCTGTGCGGGCGCAGCACCGACACCAGCAGCCCGCGCAGGCCCCCGGGGTGCTCGTGACCCTCGCCCTGGTGACCGTGGCCCTGGTGACCGTGGCCCTGGTCACCGTGGCCCTGGTGACCGTGGCCGGCCTGCTCGTGGCCGACGTCGTCGTGACCGGTGACCGCCATCCCACCTCCTGCGCTCGCTGAGCCAGATCCTCCCAGACCCCCGGCGCCCCGGCCCGACATGCGGACGGGCCGGGACCCGCGGCGCGGATCCCGGCCCGTGGGGGCCGGTCGGGCTCAGCCCGCCGACGGCCGGAGCATGACCTTGGTGTACCCGGCCTGACGCTCGTCGAAGCGACGGTAGGCCTCCGGCGCCTCGTCCAGGCCCACCTCGTGGGAGACGATGAACGACGGCTTGGCCCGCCCCGCGATGATCAGGTCACGCAGCTGGCGGTTGTACCGCTTCACCGGAGCCTGCCCGGTGCCCATCTGCTGGCCCTTGGTGAAGAAGGTGCCGTAGTCATAACCGATCCGGCCCTCCTTGGCGGCCTCGTCCCGGGCCCCGGGGTCGGAGGGCATGTAGACGCCGATGACGCCGATCCCGCCGGTGGACCGGACCACCTTGACCAGGTTGTCCAGCACCAGCTCGGGGTGCTCCTCGCCCTCGGAGTCGTGAGCCTGGTAGCCGACCGCCTCGACCCCGCAGTCGACCGGGCGACCGCCAGTGGCCTGCGTGATCTGCTCCACCGGGTCACCGGCGGAGAAGTCGATCGGCGTCGCGCCCAGGCTGTCGACCAGCCGCAGCCGGTCGGGCTCCTTGTCGACCACGTACACCTCACTGGCGCCGCGGATCATGGCGCTGTGGGCGGCCATCAGCCCCACCGGGCCGGCCCCGAAGACCGCGACCCGGTCACCGGCCTGCATCCCGGCCAGCTCGGTGCCGTGCCAGCCGGTGGGGAAGATGTCCGACAGCATCGCGAAGTCGTTCTCCCACTCCTCGCCCGGCGGCAGGAGCAGCAGGTTGAAGTCGGCGTGCGGGACCCTCAGGTACTCCGCCTGGCCGCCGTCGTAGGGGCCCATGTTGGCGTACCCGTACGCGGCGCCGTCCATGCCCTCGATCGGGTTCATGGTCGTGCAGAACGAGGTCCACCCGCTCTCGCAGTTGCGGCAGTGGCCGCAACCGATGTTGAACGGGACCGAGACCCGGTCCCCGACGTTGAACGCGCTCACCGCCTCGCCGGTGGCCACCACCACGCCGGTGTTCTCGTGGCCGAGGATCTTGCCCTCCTCGACGTTGGTGCGCCCCTCGTACATGTGCAGGTCCGAGCCGCAGATGTTCGTGGTCGTCAGCCGGATCACCGCATCGGTGGGGTCCTCGACCTTGGGGTCGGGCACGTTCTCGACGGCGACGTTCCGGGCACCTCGATAGACGACGGCCTTCATCTCGATCCTTCCGCGTGACGCCCGCGACCGCCGATCGGCGATCAGGCGTGAGGTGGTCAACGATCACCACCAGCCCTGGTCTGGAGCCGGGCGGTGGCCCGCGGACTGTTCGTCCCCGGGACTGCCTCCCACGATGCTCGGCGCCGTGGTGACCGCATCTCGATCTGCCCCGGCGGTCCCGGCCGGGGCCGGGATGCGCGCCTCGGCGCTCGACCATATGTTCGAGCCATGAGCGACACGAACCCCGCGCAGCAGGGCGGCCAGCAGGACGCCGTCGGTACCCCGGAGAAGGACCCGTCACAGTGGACCACCGGCGGTGAGCCGCTCACCGGCCCGCAGCGCTCGTACCTGGAGACCCTGCTGCAGCAGGCGGGCGAGGAGCCCCCGGCGGACCTGGACCAGCTGTCCAAGGCTGACGCCTCCACGATGATCGACGAGCTGCAGGCGAGGACCGGCCGGGGCCAGTGACCCCCGGCGGGGAGCCCGGGCCGGTCGGGGCCCTCAGGTCGCGGGCGGTCCGGCTCAGAGCTCCAGCTGGCCGGTCACCACGGTGGTGACCTGGCCGCCCACCCAGGTGTCAGGGCCCTCCCGGTCCACGTGCACGCGTCCGCTCCGCCCGATCGCGGAGCCCTGTGCCGCGACGTAGTGCGCCGGCAGCACGCCGGCGTCGATCAGCCACAGCGCCAACCCCGCGTTCAGGCTGCCGGTCACCGGGTCCTCCGGGACGCCGAGGCCGGGCACGAACGCCCTGACCTCCAGCTGCTCCGGCGAGCCCTCAGGGTGCAGGCCGCAGACGCCGATCCTGAGGTCGCCGAAGGCGGAGAAGTCCGGTCGCAGCGCCAGGACGGTCGCGGCGTCCGCCAGCTGCACGCCCAGCCAACCCGGGCCGTTGTCCACCCAGGCCAACCGTTGGATGCGGGCCGGGTCGAGCCGCAGCGCCCGGCCGACCCGCGTCCGGGTGTCCTCCGCCGGTCCCGCCCTGAGCAGGGGTGGCGCCGCGAAGGCGAGCCTGTCCTGCTGGCGGCGCAGCCGCACGAGCCCGACCCCGCACTCCTGGACCAGCTCGCCGGCGGCTCGGGGACGGTACCCGGCCTGCAACCAGGCGTGGGCGCTGCCCAGGGTCGGGTGCCCGGCGAACGGGAGCTCGCCGCCCGGGGTGAAGATCCGCACCCGGTAGTCCGCTGCGCCGTCGGTGGCCGGCAGCAGGAAGGTGGTCTCGGACAGGTTGGTCCAGCGCGCGAACGCCGCCATCCGGGCCTGGTCCAGGCCCTCCGCGTCGATCACCACGGCCAACGGGTTGCCGGCCGTGGCTGCGGCGGAGAAGACGTCGACCTGGGCGAAGCGGCGCCTCACCGCGGCCGCCCGGGCCACGCGGCTCCCCGCGGCCCGTCGTCGGGAGCCGGGCCGGGTCGGTCGGGCGGTACCGGGCCCGACTCGGGCAGCTGGACCGGCAGCGGGTAGGGCGGTCGCCGTCCGCGGTCGTCCCGGGCCCGCAGCCGCGCCGCGAAGCCGTGCAGCACCGGGAGGTCGGCGTCCGGCACGGCGGGCACGAACTCCCGGCTGACCAGGCTCAGCACCACGCTGGTGGCCTGCCGGAAGACCTCCTCGCCAGGCTCGCTCAGCTGCACGTGCACCCGGCGACGGTCGGTGGAGCTGCGCTCCCGTCGCACCCACCCGCGGCGCTCCACCGAGGCCACCAGGTTCGTGATCGAGCCGGAGCCGTACAGGACGGCGCGGCCCAGTCGGGTGACGGTCATCGACCGGTCGGGCGCGCACCAGAGGTTGTACAGGACGTCGTACTGGGCGAACGTCATGTCGTGGGCGGCCCGCAGGTCGTGCTCCAGCACCGACATCGTCGCGGTGTGGGCCAGCACCAGGTCGGCCCACAACTCGAACCGCCGGACGTCGGGCAGGGGGACGCCGAGCTCGCCCGGGTCGGTCCGTTCGGCCACCGGCCAACTCTACCGGGGCTCACAGCACCATCGGCAGCAGGACCAGCATCAGCCCCGACCAGGTGACATGGGTGATCATCGGCCCGAGCACGCCGCCCGACGCGCGACGCTGCAGGCCCACGACCACCCCGAGCACCGCCGCGGCGAAGGAGAGCAGCACGTTCCCGGTGGCCAGGGTGGCCAGGGTGTACGCCACCGTGGTCACCAGCACCTGGCGGGGGTTGCGCACCGCGGCGTACAGCGCGCCGCGGAAGAACACCTCCTCGGCCAGTCCGTTGAGCATCGTCAGCACGATGAGCACCGGGGTCAGCCCGGCCCGGGCGTGGGCCAGGACCGAGTCGGCCATCGAGGCCAGCGTCGGGACCTGGCGCACGGCCAGCGCCCCGACCAGGAACAGCACCACCAGGCCCAGACCGATCAGGACCGGCGCCAGCAGCGGGCGCCGCAGGCTGCCGCCGCGCAGCAGGTGCCCCAGGTGCAGCGGCCCGGAGGCGAACGCTCCGATGGTCCAGACCAGGGCGAGCAGCGCGGTCGCCGGGTAGAACAGCGGGCTGCCCGGCCGCAGCGACAGGGTCGAGCCGAGCAGCGCCGCGCCGGCCACCAGGGTGATCGCCGTGACCGCGCGGCGGCGCCGGAACGCGGACTCGCTCTGCCAGTGCTGGCGCGGCACCGGGTCGACGAGGTGGCTGCGCAGCCAGCCGAGCACGCCGGCCACCACCTCTCCCATACCGACCAGGGTGAGGGTTCGGGCCAGGAGCGGCGCGCCGAGCCCTTCCGGCTGCCCTCAGACCCTCGACAGCCGCGCGGCCAGCAGCTCGGCGATCTGGATGGTGTTCAGCGCGGCCCCCTTGCGCAGGTTGTCGTTGCTGACGAACAGGACCAGGCCGCGACCGTCGGGGACCGAGGCGTCCTGCCGGATCCGGCCGACGAACGAGGGGTCCGCCCCCGCCGCCTGGAGCGGGGTGGGCACCTCGCTCAGCTCGACCCCAGCCGCGCCGGTCAGCAGTCGCTGGGCCGCCGCCGGGGTGATGGGCCGCTCGAACTCCGCGTTGATCGACAGCGAGTGGCCGGTGAAGACGGGCACTCGCACGCACGTGCCGGACACCAGCAGGTCGGGGATGCCCAGGATCTTGCGCGACTCGTTGCGCAGCTTCTGCTCCTCGTCGGTCTCCCCCGAACCGTCCTCGACCAGCGAGCCGGCCAGCGGCACGACGTCGAAGGCGATCGGGCGGACGTACTTCGGGCCGGACGGGAGCTGCACCGCCGCCCCGTCGTGGGTCAGCGCGACCAGGTCCTGCGCCACGCCGGCCGCCACCTGCGAGGCCAGCTCCTGGACTCCGGCCAGGCCGGACCCGGACACGGCCTGGTAGGTGCTGACCACCAGCCGGCGCAGCCCGGCCTCGGTGTGCAGCGGGGCCAGGACCGGCATCGCCGCCATGGTCGTGCAGTTGGGGTTGGCCACGATCCCCTTGCGGATCTCCTGCAGCGCGTGCGGGTTGACCTCGCTGACCACCAGCGGGACGTCGGGGTCCATCCGCCACGCCGAGGAGTTGTCGACCACGACGGCGCCGGCGGCCGCGAACCGGGGAGCCTGCTGCCGAGAGGTCGACGCCCCGGCCGAGAACAGGGCGATGTCGATCCCGCTCGGGTCGGCGGTCGCGGCGTCCTCGACGAGCACCTCGCGGCCGCGGTAGGTCAGCGTGCTGCCGGCCGAGCGGGCGCTGGCGAAGAACCGCAGCCCCGCGGCCGGGAAGTCGCGCTCGTCCAGCAGCCGCCGCATCACCGCGCCGACCTGGCCGGTGGCGCCGACCACCGCGACCTGAAGTCCCTCGCTCATCGTCCGGTCCCTCCGTACACCACGGCCTCCACCTCGGCGTCCAGCCCGAACGCGGTGTGCACCGCACGGACGGCGTCGTCCACGGCGTCGGCCCGGGTGACCACCGAGATCCGGATCTCGGAGGTGCTGATCATCTCGATGTTGACGCCGGCCACGGCCAGCGCCTTGAAGAACTGCGCCGAGACGCCGGGGTGGCTGCGCATCCCGGCGCCGATCAGCGAGACCTTGCCGATCTGGTCGTCGTACTGCAGGGACTCGAACCCGACCCCGGCCCGCATCCGGTTCAGCGCGTTCATCGCCCGCTGGCCGTCGGTCTTGGGCAGGGTGAAGGAGACGTCCGTGCGGCCGGTCGAGGCCGCCGACACGTTCTGCACGATCATGTCGATGTTGATCTCCGCGGCGGCCACCCCCTCGAAGATCTCGGCCGCCTTGCCCGGCAGGTCCGGCACCCCCACCACGGTGATCTTCGCTTCGCTCCGGTCATGTGCGACCCCGGAGATGATCGCCTGCTCCATCTGCTCTCCTTCCGGCCCGTCGACCGGCTTGTCGGTGACCCAGGTGCCCTCACGCTGGCTGAAGGAGGAGCGCACGTGGACCGGGAGGTTGAACCGGCGGGCGTACTCCACGCAGCGCAGGTGAAGGATCTTGGCGCCGCTGGCCGCCATCTCCATCATCTCCTCGCTGGAGATCCGGTCGATCCGCCGGGCGCTGGGCACGATCCGAGGGTCGGCGGTGAACACCCCGTCGACGTCGGTGTAGATCTCGCAGACGTCGGCGGACAGCGCCGCGGCCAGCGCGACGGCGGTGGTGTCCGAGCCGCCGCGGCCCAGCGTGGTGATGTCCTTGGTGTCCTGGCTGACGCCCTGGAACCCGGCCACGATGGTGATCGCGCCCTCGTCCAGCGCCGTCCGGATCCGGCCCGGCGTGACGTCGATGATCCGGGCCCGCCCGTGCGCGGAGTCGGTGATCACCCCGGCCTGGCTTCCGGTGAACGAGCGGGCCTCCTGGCCGAGGTTCGCGATCGCCATGGCCAGCACGGCCATCGAGATCCGCTCGCCCGCGGTGAGCAGCATGTCCAGCTCGCGGGCCGGGGGCAGCGGGGAGACCTCGGTGGCCAGGTCGATCAGCTCGTCGGTGGTGTCGCCCATCGCCGAGACCACCACGCACACCTCGTGACCGGCCTTGCGGGTGTCGACGATCCGGCGGGCCACCCGCTTGATGCCGTCGGCATCGGCGACGGAGGAACCCCCGTACTTCTGCACGACCAGCGCCACGAGACCTGTTCCCATCTCGGCGCGGGATGCCGGCGCGCCCCGCCGGTGGGCCCTGGGGACCGCGGGCTCCAGGGCGGAGTTTAGAGGGCCGCCCGGCTGTCTCCCGGAACAGGTCCAGATGACGGGACGCGGCCCTACAGTGGGGCCGGACCTGGGGAGGGCCTGTGGAGCAGGACGTCGGGCCGGCGGCCGCGCAGCCGAGCGTGAGCGCGGCGGCCGGGGGGATCGAGGCGCTGGGGGTGCGGCGCACCTTCGGGGACGTGGTGGCGGTGGACCACCTCGACCTGGTCGCCGCGCCCGGGGCGGTGACCGCCCTGGTCGGGCCGAACGGATCGGGCAAGACCACCCTGATGCTGGTCCTGGCGACGCTGCTGGTGCCGGACGCGGGGCAGGTGCGGGTGGCCGGCTTCGACCCGGTCCGGCAGCCCCGTGAGGTCCGCCGCCGGCTCGGCTGGATGCCGGACGTGTTCGGCACCTGGGAGTCGCTGACCTGCCGCGAGGTGCTCGACACGGTCGCCGACGCGTTCCGGGTCCCCCGGTCGGGACGGCGCGAACGGGTCGCGGCACTGCTGGAGCTGGTGCACCTGGAGGAGCTCGCCGACCGGCCGACGCAGGTCCTGAGCCGGGGGCAGAAGCAGCGGCTCGGCCTGGCCCGGGCCCTGGTCCACGACCCACAGGTGGTGGTGCTGGACGAACCCGCCTCCGGGCTGGACCCGCGGTCGCGGATCGAGCTGCGGCAGGTGGTGCGGGACCTCGCCGACACCGGGCGGACGGTCCTGGTCTCCAGCCACGTGCTGGCCGAGCTCGACGAGATGGTCGACCGGGCGGTGATCGTCTCCGGCGGGCGGACGGTGTCCGTGCAGGACCTGGGCCCCGACTCGGGACCGGGGCTGGACGGGCCCGGGGGCGCCCTGGGGCCTGGCCGGCCGGTGCAGGCCCGGACCTGGCGGGTCCGCGCGCTGGACCAGGCCGCCCTGCTCGCTGCCCTGGACGCGGGCGGCACCCCGCACGGGCCGCCCGAACGGGACGGCGTCCCGGTGCAGATCACCGGCGGCGACCGGCAGGCGGCCGACCTGATCACCGACCTGGTCGGACGTGGGGTGCGGGTGGTCTCCTGCCAGCCGGCCGGCGGGGTCCTGGAGCAGGCCTACCTGGCCCTGACCCAGGAGCGGCGTTGAGCGCCGAGGTCCTGGCCCGGGGCGGGCCACCCGAGCACGCCCCCGAGGGCAGGGCCGGGGCAGGCGCACCCGCGGGCCGGCTGTCGTGGCACGGGGTGCGGACGGTCGCGGTGCTGGAGCTGCGCCAGCGCGTCCGCTCGACCCGGTGGGTCTGGATCCTGGCGGTCTGGGCCGTCGTGCTGGGCCTGCTCACCGCGCTGATCCGCTACAGCGTCTTCCAAGCGGTGCGGCAGCTGGACGCCGCGGGAGCGCCGCTGCCCCAGCAGCCGCAGGCCGGCGCGACCATGTTCGGCCTGATCGCCTTCCTGGTCCTGGGCCTGGCCGGCCTGGTCGCCCCGGCGCTGTCGGCGACCAGCGTGAACGGCGACCGGCAGGCCGGCGTCCTGGCCACCCTGCAGACCACGCTGCTGAGCGCCCCGGAGATCGTGCTCGGCAAGCTGCTCGCCGCCTGGCTCACCGCCCTGGCGCTGCTGGGCGCCGGCCTGCCGTTCATCGCCTGGGCCTACCTGGAGGGTGGCACCTCCATCGGCCGCCTGCTGACCACCCTGCTCCTGCTCGCGGTCTCGCTCGGTCTGGTCTGCGCCATCGGTCTGGGCTGGTCGGCGATCAGCTCCCGGACCTCCTCCTCGGCGGTGCTGACGTACCTGACGGTGGCCCTGCTGGGCCTGGGTCTGCCGCTGCTGTTCGCGCTCACCGTGCCGCTGGTCACCGAGCAGGGTCAGGTCACCCAGCTGACCCCGGCGATGAGCTCGGACGGCGTCCCGGCCGACGGCCCGGACTGCGACCGGACCGTGGTCACCCAGGATGTGCTGCACACCGAGCGGACCTGGTGGCTGCTGGCGCCGAGCCCGTTCGTGGTGGTGGCCGACGCCGCCCCGCAGGTGCAGCGCTACCAGCGCGACGCCGGCGGGCGGCTGGTGGAGTCGAGCGACCCGCAGGACCCGCTGTCAGTGATCCGCTACGCGGTCCGGTCAGCGCGCGTCGGCCCCACCGACGTGCAGGACTTCTGCCACGACACGGTGCAGCAGCGGTACCAGCAGCAGCAGCGGGTGGACGCCGCAGGCGTCGTGTGGCCCTACGGCCTGGCCGCGGACCTGGTGCTGGCGCTGGGCTTCGTCTGGCTGGCGGTGCGCCGGGTCTCCACCCCGACCCGCAGGCTGCCGAGCGGCACCCGGGTGGCCTGAGGCATCGGCCCCTGAGCGCCTACTCGGCGTGCAGCGCCTCGAACTGGGCGTCGGCCGCGGTCTCGGAGTCCACGTCCAGCCGCAGGTGCCCGAGCATCGACTGCAGCATCCGCAGCCCGCTCGCCGCCCGCAGCCCCCACGTGGACAGGTAGGAGAACTGCCACCACCACATGGCCTCGTCCACCCGGCCGTTGCGGTAGTGCTTCAGCCCGTGCGCCAGGTCCGCAGCGACGTCGCAGAGGTCGTCGACCAGGCTGCCGCGGACCACCTCGGCGGAGATCAGCGGGTCCAGGACGTCGGCGTAGTCATCGAGCCCCTCGAACAGGTTGGCCAGCCCGGTGCGCAGCGGGTCGACGTCGGGGTCGGGGCCCTCGTCCGGCTCGAACCGCTCCCGGGGCACCACGTCGGTGATCGCGCCCAGGCGGGCCCCGGCCAGCAGGGCCTGGGACAGCGCGAGCAGGGTGACCGGGATCGCGGTCTCGGGGCCGGAGCCCGAGGCGACCTCGGTGATCGCGTCCAGATAGGTCTGGGCGTCCTTGGCGGTCTCCTCGGCCAGCCGGGCCAGGTCGTCCCCGTCGGCCGGACCGGCGCTCTGCTCAGACATCGATCAGTCGTCTCCCCTCGAAGGCGCGCCCCAGTGTGACCTCGTCCGCGTACTCCAGGTCACCACCGACCGGCAGCCCGGAGGCCAGCCTGGTCACCCGCAGGCCCATCGGCTTGAGCAGCCGGGCCAGGTAGGTGGCCGTCGCCTCGCCCTCGAGGTTCGGGTCGGTGGCCAGGATGATCTCGGTGACCTCACCCGATGCCAGTCGCGCCACCAGCTCTCGCATCCTCAGGTCGTCCGGGCCGATCCCGTCGATCGGGCTGATCGCTCCGCCCAGGACGTGGTAGCGACCGCGGTACTCACGGGTCTTCTCGATCGCCACGACGTCCTTGGGTTCTTCTACTACGCACAGTATCGACCCATCACGTCTCGCGTCACGACAGATGATGCAGCGGGTGTCGGAGGAGACGTTCCCGCAGATCTCGCAGAACCTGACCTTGGCGGCGACCTCGGAAATGGAGGTGACCAGTCGCTGCACGTCGGCCGGCTCGGACGCCAAGATGTGGAAGGCGATCCGCTGCGCGCTCTTGGGCCCGATGCCGGGTAGCCGGCCGAGCTCGTCGATCAGGTCCTGGATCACACCTTCGTACACGCGCCGAGCCTAGGCGCTCGCAGGGCCGGCAGCGACGACGCCGCCCCCGGTTCGTGGCTCCGGTCCGCGCCGGGACGGCCGGCTCACTCCTCGCGCTCCTCGATCACCCGGCCTCCGAGCAGCTCCTCGACCACGGCCCGGCCGACCAGGGAGGACCCCTCGATGTCGGGGTCGTCGCGGCTGGGTTCGTCGACCGCCGGCGCGGCGCGTGCGGGACCCGGCGCCGACCGGCGGCGGTCGGCGTCCTCAGGGGGCGGGGGGTCCTCGGCGTCGTCGAAGGCTGGCGCGTCGGGGGGAGGCGGGTCCTCCTGCCCGGCGGCTGGGCCCCGTCCGCGGGTCTGCCCCGGTCGACCCGCCGCGGACCGCGAGGACGCAGCCGAGCGTGGCCGCCCAGCCCCGGCGCCCGGGTCCGCCGCCGAGGCCGGCGCTGCTGGCGTCGTTTCCGGATCGATCCACCGTGGCCCGGGCGGGGCGTCGCTCGGCGTCGTCCACGGCGCCGCCGACCGAGGCGCAGTCCCGGCCTGCGAACGGGCGGCGCCGGCCGCGCCGGCATCCGGTTGTCCCCCGGGCGGAGCGGCCGACGGCGCCGGCCGGGACCCGGAGGCCGACCGTCCCCCGGAGGGCGGACGCTCCCCGGACGCCGGACGCTCCCCGGACGCCGGACGCTCGCCGGTCACGACCTGGAAGCTGCAGTCCACGCCGACGACCTCGATGATCGCCTGACGGAGCGTCTCCTGGTGCGGGCCGGTACCGAACTTGGCGGCCAGGGCCGGCGTGCTGAAGCCCAGCACACAGCGGCCCTGGGCGAGCTCCACCACCTGCGCGTGCTGGGAGACGAGCGACCAGGTGGTGCGGCGCAGCCGGGACACCGCCGCCAGCACATCCGGCCACATCTGCCGCAGGCCCTGCGTGGTCAACTGCGTGGAGCCGGGATCACCATCGACCCTCCGCGCCCCCTCCCCCTCCGCCCTGGCCGGCTCCGCCGGCGCGGTCGGTGCCGCCGGCGCGCCCGGTTCGCTGCGCCGCTGGACCGGCTCCGGCCGCTGCTGGACCAGCTCGCCGCGCTGCTGAACCGGCTCGCCGCGCTGCTGGACCGGCTCGCCCCGCTGCTGGACCGGCTCGCCCCGCTCCTGCCCCGGCCCACCACGGTCCGCTCCGCCGACGACGTTCAGTCGCCGCTCCACCCGGTCCAGTCGCGCCCCCAGCCCGCGCGCGCCGTCCTCGGCCCCCGGGAGCAGCAGCCGCGCGCACAACAGCTCCAGCTGCAGGCGCGGCGAGGTGGCCCCCGTCATCTCGGTCAGTGCCGCGTTCACCACGTCGGCGGCCCGGGACAAGGAGGCCGCACCCATCCGCTGGGCCTGGCCCTGCATCCGCTCGACCTGGTCGGAGGGCACCGCGGAGAGCACGCCTCCGGCGCCGCCGGGCACGGCCGCGAGCACGATCAGGTCCCGCAGCCGCTCCAGCAGGTCCTCCACGAACCGGCGCGGGTCGTGGCCGGACTCGATCACCCGGTCGACCGCACCGAAGACCGCGGCTGCGTCGCCCACGGCCAGCGCGTCCACCACCGAGTCGAGCAGGCTGGCGTCGGTGTAGCCGAGCAGCGAGACCGCGAAGGGGTAGGTCAGGCCGTCCGGCCCCGCGCCGGCGATCAGTTGGTCCAGCACCGAGAGCGCGTCGCGCACGGAGCCGCCTCCGGCGCGCACCACCAAGGGCAGCACCGCGTGGTCGGCGTGCACCCCCTCGGCCGCGCAGAGCTCACCCAGGTACGCCAGCAGGGTTCCGGGGGGAACCAGCCGGAACGGGTAGTGGTGGGTGCGCGAGCGGATGGTCCCGATCACCTTCTCCGGCTCGGTGGTGGCGAAGACGAACCGGATGTGCTCGGGAGGCTCCTCCACGATCTTGAGCAGGGCGTTGAAGCCCTGCGGGGAGACCATGTGCGCCTCGTCGATGATGAACACCTTGAAGCGGTCCCGCGCCGGGGCGAACACGGCGCGCTCCCGCAGGTCGCGGGCATCGTCCACACCACCGTGGCTGGCGGCGTCGATCTCCACCACATCAAGACTGCCGGGCCCGCCCCGGGCCAGGTCGAGGCAGGACGGGCAGACCCCGCACGGCGTGGGAGTGGGCCCCTGCTCACAGTTCAGGCAGCGGGCCAGGATCCGGGCGCTGGTGGTCTTGCCGCAGCCGCGCGGACCGGAGAACAGGTAGGCGTGGTTGACCCGGCCCTTCTCCAGGGCGTTCACCAGCGGCCCGGTGACGTGGTCCTGACCGATCACCTCGGCGAAGGTCTCCGGCCGGTAGCGGCGGTACAGCGCGGTGGACACCCCGGAACCCTAGCCGCGCCGCACGGCCGCTGGTCAGCGCACACCGTGCGGGCGGAACTGCACCGACACCCGCGGCCCGCACGGTCTGGACGTCTTGGCGATGGCGTGCTCGAAGGTGCGCTGGCACGAGCCGCCCATCACCAGCAGGTCACCGTGACCCAGCGGCACCCGGCGGCTGGCACCGCCGCCGCGCGGGCGCAGCAGCAACGGCCGGGGCTCGCCCAGCCCGAGGATGGCAACCAGGGTGTCCTGGGTGCTGCTGCGGCCCTGGGTGTCCCCGTGCCAGGCGACGCTGTCCCGCCCGTCGCGGTACAGGCACAGACCGGCGGTGGAGAAGCCCTCGGGCAGCTCGCTCCGGTAGTGAGCGGTCAGCGCCTGCCGGGCCTGCGCCAGCAGGGGGTGCGGCAGCGGCTGGCCGGTCGGGTAGAAGCAGACCAGCCGGGGCACGTCCACCTCGCGGTCGTACATCCGGCGCCGCTCCGCCCGCCACGGCACGGCGGTCAGCAGCTGGACCAGCAGGTCGTCCGCGCCGGCCAGCCAGCCGGGACGGTGATCGACCCAGGCTCCGCACCCCAGCTCCACCCGGCGCGCGACGACCAGCTCGCCCAGCACCGGTGAGTCGGCCGTCTCCAGCAGGCTTGGTTGCAGCTCCATCGTGCTCACCCGGCCAGACTAGCCCGCGTTCGAACAGATGTTCCCCGGCTGTGGACAAGAAGGACCCCTCACGCACCCGCCAGAGCCCACCTACCCTTGCTGCCTTCCGGCCCTGGGGGAGTTCAGCAGGATGACGCCACGCGAGGGGTCTGAGCCTCACTGTACCGGCCGCCGCGACCCGGTGCGGGCCGGGCCTGGCGTGCGGTGCACCACCGGACGGCGGCTAGACTCCTGCGCGGAGGATTCGCCTAGTGGCCTAGGGCGCACGCTTGGAAAGCGTGTTGGGTGAAAGCCCTCGGGGGTTCGAATCCCCCATCCTCCGCCCCTCGCAGGCCCTCGATCCGCGCACCGACGCGGGTCGGGGGCCTCTGCCGTGCCGTGCGCGAGCCGCTCGCCCACATCCCGGCGCAGACCCGGTGATGGAAGCCAGTCAGCAGGCCGCCCGGTACGCGACCAAGCGTTCGCTGACGGCGAACACCATCCCTTGTCGGCGCGGAATTGAGTGGCCTAGACTCAGGTTTACCCAGTCATACCCGGTCAACTGACTGGAGCACAGACGCCGCGACTGCGGCACGCACGATGGAGGACTGCGATGAGCAACCTGAACCTGTGGTCCCGCGACCCGTTCTTCGCCGAGTTCGACACCCTCGTCCGGCAGACCTTCGGGCCCGGCTCGGCCCGCACCAACCAGCGGAACGCCTTCACCCCGGCCGCTGAGCTGGCCAAGGACGGCGAGGACGCCGTGGTGCGGCTCGAGCTGCCCGGCCTGGACCCGGCCAAGGACGTGTCGGTCGAGGTGCAGCGCGGTCAGCTGCTGATCACCGGTGAGCGGCGCGACGAGCGTTCCGGCGAGGAGGCCGGCCGCAGTTTCACCGAGATCCGTTACGGCAGCTTCCGGCGGGCCTTCGCCCTGCCCGGGCACGTCGGTCCGGACGCCGTCCAGGCGTCCTACGACTCCGGCGTGCTGACCGTACGGGTCCTGGGCGCCTACGCCGGCAGCACCCCGTCCCGGATCGATATCACCTCGAACGCGACGAGCACGGTGCACGTCGGTGAGGCCACGCCGGCCAAGCAGGTGGACAGCGCCGGCTGAGCCCGGCTGAGTCAGTCAGACCAGACCCCCCGCGCGCCGGCGCGGGGGGTCTGGCGCGTGCGGGGAGCCTCAGCGCCGCTTCTTCGCCGTGCCCAGCACGCTGCGGGTGATCTCCCGGCCGAGCACCGACCCGGCCGAACGCAGGAAGCTCCGGAACGCCGGGGAGGTGACCACCTTCTGCACCGCGGACTCCTCGTGCTGGGGGGTGCGCGACCGGCCTGATCCGGCGCCGTCGGGCGTCGCCCTGGCCGGGCCCGGGGCCGCCGACGGTCCGCGGGCTGCGGACCCCGGCGTCGCGGCCGGCGCCGAGAGTCGCTCGAAGGCCGACTCCCGGTCCACGGCCTGCCCGTAGCGGGCCAGCAACGGGGAGGCCTCGACCAGCGACTGCAGCTCCTCGGCCGTGGCCGGAGCCATCAGTGACTGCGGGGCCCGCAGCCGGGTCCAGGCCACCGGGGTCGGCGCTCCGCGCTCGGACAGCACGGTCACCACCGCCTCCCCGATGCCCAGGGTGGTGAGCAGCTCCTCCAGGTCGTACCCGCTCCTGGGGAAGGTGGACGCCGTGGCCTTGAGCGCCTTGGCGTCGTCGGGGGTGTAGGCCCTCAGGGCGTGCTGCACGCGGTTGCCGAGCTGGGCCAGGACGTCGGGGTGGACGTCCTTCGGCGTCTGGGTGACGAAGAAGACACCCACCCCCTTGGACCGGATCAGCCGCACCGTCTGGGTGATCTGGTCCACGAACGCCTTGCTGGCGTCCTTGAACAGCAGGTGCGCCTCGTCGAAGAAGAAGACCAGCTTCGGGGCGTCCAGGTCGCCGGCCTCGGGCAGGTCGTGGAAGAGGTCGGCCAGCAGCCAGAGCAGGAAGGTGGAGAACAGCGCCGGCTGGGTGGCCACCGCAGGCAGCTCGAGGCAGGTGACGACCCCTCGGCCCTCCGGGGTGGTGCGCAGCAGATCGGCGCTGTCGAACTCCGGCTCGCCGAAGAACGGCTCGGCGCCGGCGTCGGCGAAGGCCACCAGCTCGCGCAGGATCACTCCGGCGGTCGCCTTGCTCAGCCCGCCCAGGCCGCTGAGGTCCTCCTGGCCCTGCGCCGAGACCAGGTACTGGATCACCGCCCTGAGGTCCTTCAGGTCAACCAGCTCCAGCCCCTTGGCGTCGGCGAAGTGGAAGACCAGCGACAGGCTCGAGGACTGGGTCTCGTTCAGGTCCAGCACCTTGGCCAGCAGCACCGGCCCGAAGCTGGTCACCGTGGCCCGGACCGGCACCCCGGTGCCCCGGCCGCCCAGGGACAGCAGCTCGACCGGGTAACCGGTCGGGGTCCAGTCCTGGCCGATCGCGGCGGTCCGCTCGGTGAGCCGCTGGCTCACCTGACCCGGCCGGCTGATCCCGGACAGGTCGCCCTTCACGTCGGCCAGGAACACCGGGACACCCTGGGCGGACAGCTGCTCGGCCATCACCTGCAACGTCTTGGTCTTGCCGGTGCCGGTCGCCCCGGCCACCAGACCGTGCCGGTTCAGCATCCCCAGCGGCACCCGGATCTGCGCCGAGGGCCAGACGGCGTCCGGACCGCTCATCAGGGCGCCCAGCTCCAGCGCCGGACCGGTGAAGGCGTAACCGGCGGCGGTCGCCCGGGCCTGATCGTCCAGGACGGCGGCCTCCGGCGACGGGCCGGACTGCTGGGAGCTGGAGCTGTCCTGGTCGGGCATCGTCGCTGCGTCCTCCGCGGTCGGGGCGGGTCGGGCCGCAGCCGGCGACCGGGCCCCGCGCGGTGGAGCCTAGCCGCGACCGGGCTGCCCTTACAGTGACCCGGTCACGGTTGTTCGGTGGGAAGGGGCACTGCCGGTATGGCGACGGACGGCACCACCGACGACGGTGGCGACACCGGTCCGGACGAGCGGCGCTCGAACCCGGTCTGGCGGGAGGGCTACGAGCAGGGCTACCAGGCCGCCATCCACGAGATGGCGGCCCGGGCCGACGCGGCCGCCGCCCAGGCGGCGGGCGAGCAGGTGCAGGCCCAGCGTCGTCGCTACCGCGGCCGGCACATCCGTCAGACGGTGACCTTCGTGCTGCTGGTCGGGCTGGTCGTCGCCGTCGGGTGGGGGGGCTGGAAGGTCTACCAGGGTGAGTGGAACCCCTTCTCCAGCCCGGCGGCCGCCGCGCCGTGCCCCAGCTACGCACCGACCGCAGCACCGGTCAAGAACATCCAGCTGAACGTGTACAACGCCACCGTGAAGCCCGGGGTGGCCCAGGCGGTGGCCCGGGAGCTCGTCCGGCGCGGGCTGACCGTGATCAGCATCGGCAACGACCCGCAGAAGGGCAACATCACCTCCGCGGCCGTCGTCCGGTCCGGACCCGCGGGGCTCTACCAGGCCCGCACCGTGGGCGGGATGGTGGACGGCGACGTGCAGATCCTGCTGGACCCCACCCGCCAGAACGCGACCGTCGACCTGGTGATCGGCAACGCCTGGAAGCGCCTGCTGCCGCTGAAGGACGCACTGGCCAAGGGCCCGACGATCCCGTTGCCCTCCCCCTCCGGGTGCCTGGCGCCGTCCTCCACCTCCGGGCCGCCCACCAGCGGATCGGCCAGCCCGACGGCCAGGGCGACCACCACGCCGGCGAGCAAGCCGACCACCAAGAAGCCCTGACCCGGCCGGCGGGCGCCCGGGGGCGTCAGGGCAGCAGGACGATCTTCCCGACCGTGCGCCCGGCGGCGATCTCCTGGTGGGCCGAGACGACGTCGGACAGCGGCAGCTGTCGGCTCACCCGGACGGTCAGTGAGCCCGCCGCCGCAAGCTGCAGCAGCAGCGGCTCCGCCGCTTGCCGCACCTCGGTCCCCGGGTCGGCCCCGGGCCCGCCGCCGAGCAGCTGGATGCCCGAACCGCCCCGGGAGAAGGCGGCGATGCTCGCCACCCGGGAGGGCCGCTCGACCAGCTCCAGGGACGTGTCCACCGCCTCGTCGCTACCGACCAGGTCCAGCGCGGCGTCCACCGGCTCCCCTGCGGTGATCTCGCGGACCCGGTCGGCCAGGCCGGGCCCGTAGGCCACCGGCTCGGCGCCGAAGGAGCGCAGCAGCTCGTGCTTGCCGGCGCTGGCGGTGCCGATCACCCGCGCACCACGCAACCGGGCCAGCTGCAGCACCATCAGGCCGACCCCGCCGGCCGCACCGTGCACCAGCACGGTCTCGCCCTCGGTGACGTCGGTGGCGGCCAGCAGGTGCGCCGCCGTGGTGCCGGTCAGCAGCAGGCCGGACGCCTGCGGGAAGGGCAGGTCGGCCGGCTTGGGATGGACCCTCGCGGCCGGAGCCAGCAGCTCCTGCGCGTACGCGCCGCTCACTGCGTGCACCACGACCTCCTGGCCGACCGTCAACGGGCCCTGCGCACCTTGTGCTCCGGCGCCCACCGAGATGACCACGCCGGCCGCCTCCAGACCCAGGGCCATCGGCAACCGGTTCGGGTCCTGGCCGAAGCTGCCGCTGTAGAGCTTGACGTCGATCGGGTTCACGCCCGCGGCCCGCACCGCGATCACCACCTGCCCGTCTCCGGGCACCAGGGGCTCGCGCTCCTGCACGGAAAGGACCTCAGGACCGCCGAAGGCGGTGGCCAGCACGACACGGGGCATGCCCCGACAACCGGATCCGGCCGGTCGCCATTCCGAACACCAGGGCCCGGTTACCCTCGTCAGGTCGGCCGGTTCGGCTCGGACGATCGAGAAGGAGCACGATGGCGCTGTTGTCCCTCGCCCTGCTGGTCGGGGGCTTCGCGGCCGTTTGGGCGACCGGTCATCCCCGGCGGACGGCGCCCCGCGTGGCGCAGGCGGTGGGCCGGCTGGTGCTGTGCCTGGTGGTCGTCGCCGCGTTCGTGGCCCACCTGCTGCACTGGCCGTGGCTGGTGATGCTGCCGCTGGTCGCGTTGTTCACCGGCGCCGGGTCGGCCTACGTCTGGGCCGCCGGCCGCAACCGGAGCGCCGCCCGCGGCCGGCCGGTCACTCG
This sequence comes from uncultured Actinomycetota bacterium, assembly GCA_963821825.1. Lineage (GTDB taxonomy): Bacteria > Actinomycetota > Actinomycetes > Actinomycetales > Kineosporiaceae > CAWGFD01. Next base: position 1,110,206 of record CAWGFD010000002.1, on the reverse strand, counting down.
GGCAGGAACAGGCAGAATGGATGTCCCGCCGGATCGCTCATGACCCGGACGTGCTGCTGCGGCTGGAAGCCGGCCAGCCGGGCACCCAGCTGCTCGGCACGCCGCACCGCCGCCTCGAGGTCGTGCACCTGCAGGTCGAGGTGCAGCTGCATCCGCTGGTCACCGGTCGCAGCGGGCCAGACCGGTGGCCGGTGGTCCTGTTCGAGCTGGAAGGACAGCCCCGCGCCACCGCCGGGAGGCCGGAGGGTGACCCACTCCGGGTCGTCGGCGCCTCGGGTCCAGCCCAGCAGGGCTTGGTAGAAGTCGGCCAGCGCCCGCGGGTCGGGGCAGTCCAGCACGGTGGCGGTCAGGACCGCCGGGGACTCCGGGGAGGCAGCGGGGGTCGGGGCCGCCGGCTGGTCACCGGCGCTCACGAACCACCGGCCGCCGCGCTGCGGCAGGCGTCGGTCTGCTGCTTCAGCTGCTGCTGGACCTGCTGCAGCCGGCTGACCACGGCGCTCAGCTTGGCGGCGTCCAGGTCCCGGGCGGCGGTGGCCGCCTGCCCGACCAGGTCCAGCAGCTGCTGGGAGTTGTTGGTCAGCTGCAGGCACTGCCCGGGGATGGTCACCGTCGCGTCGCTGGAGGTCGGCGACGTCCCGCTGGTCGCCGGTGAGCTCGCGCTCGGCGAGCCGGTCGGGCTGGCCGTCGAACCGGCGACGGCCGGCTGGCGGGTGGTGTCCCCGATCCCGGTGATCGCCACGACGACGCCGCCCAGCACCAAGCCGACCACGAAGGCCACAGCGGGCACCAGCAGGAAGAACCGGCCGGTGCCGCGCTCCTGGGTCACGGTGAGCGGGCCGCCGGGCCGGCCACCACCGGCGTCCTGTCCGGTCGGTTGGTTGTCCTGGGTCATGGCCGGCCCCTCAGTCTCGGATCGGTGTCGCGGATCGGTCTTCGTCCCGTGCCGGTCGGCACCTGGCACTGTTCAGGCTGGGCAGAACGTCCTGCTCCGTCCCGTTCTCGCCACCCTAGGCCCCAAACCTCGCCGGTCCCGGTCCGAGATCACCGGCTGGGCGGCGAGCCGACCACGATGGACTAGAGGCCGGGGTGGATGTCCGGTAGACAAGCCCGGTGAGAAGCGCCGCACGGTTCAGCCCTGAACGCTCCCTCCGGATCTGGGACTCGGTGGTCGCCCTGTGGGTGACCGTCTGGGTGGTGGTCGGGGCGGTGCTGGGTTACGAGATCTGGCGTCTGGACGGGCTGGCCGCCAGCACGGTCGACTCCGGCCATTCCCTCGCCCGGGCCGGTGATGCCCTGGGCGCGCTCTCCTCGGTGCCGTTGATCGGCGACACCACCGGGCAGCTCGGCCAGCAGGTCTCCTCCACCGCGGCCGGGATCGTGAGCAACGGGCTGCAGGCCTACAGCAGCATCCACGGCATCAGCGTGCTGATGGGCCTGTCGGTCGCCTTGATCCCCACCTTGTCCGCACTGGCGGTCTACGTGCCGAGCCGACGGGCGCGCCGCCAGGACATGGCAGGCATCAGGGCGGCGCTCGAGCGGGACGGGATGACCCCCCAGCTGGAGGCCTACCTGGCCGGCCGGGCCGTGATGGCGCTGCCCGCCGCCGAGCTGCTGTCGGCCACCGACGACCCGCAGGGCGACCTGGGTTCCGGCCGGACCGGCAGGCTGGCCGCGGCCGAGCTGGCCCGACTCGGCATCACCGTCAGCCGGCAGGACTAGCAGGTGCCCGGAGACGTGACCGCCCCGGGTGAGGCCCCGGGACGCACGCGCTCCGAGCAGCGTGCGCTGCGTTACGCACGGTGGGTCCGTAAGCGCCGTTTCGTGGTGATCGGCGCCTGGATCGCGCTGGTCGTGGTGGCCACCATGACCGCGCCGATGCTCGGTGCCGGCGGCGACCAGCTGGCCAGCGTCATCCCGCTGGACAGCCCCGCCATCCGGGCCGAGGTGCGCTCGGTGCAGGAGTTCGGCTTCCCGCTGTCCAGCCGGACGGCGGTGGTCCAGCACGACGAGTCGGGGCTGTCGGTCTACGCCCAGGCGGAGTCGGTGCTGGACGCGCTCTCGGTGGACCAGCACCCGCAGCGCTACCCGCTGCTCGGCGCCCTGCCGATCACCAACACGCTGCCCTTCTTCACGGCCACCGGGGAACGCGGGACGGCGGTGCTGACCTACTTGTTCATGCAGCCCTCCAGCGGCTTCGGCAGCCAGCAGGCCGCCGCGCAGCGCTACGTGAAGCAGTACCTGAACAGCCCGCAGGACCACGTCGTCGGGGTCACCGGATCGGTGCCCGCCCGGGCCCAGCAGGCCAGCCTGGTCAACGAGTACCTGCCGATCCTCGAGCTGGTCACGGTGCTGGCCATCGTGGTCCTGGTCGCCCTGAACTTCCGCTCCGCGGTCGCGCCACTGGTGGCCCTGGCCGCGGCGGCGATCGCCTTCCTGGTCACGGTCCGGGTCGCCGGGCTGGTCGGGGTCCTGCTCGGGATCGCGGTGCCCGCCGAGCTGGAACCGCTGCTGGTGGCGCTGCTGCTCGGCGTCGTGACCGACTACGCGATCTTCTACGTCTCGGCGATGAGCGCCCGGCGCAAGCTGGGCGACTCCTGGCCCGAGGCGGCGGTCGAGGCCGTCGCCTCCTACACCCCGATCGTGATCGCCGCCGGGCTCACCGTCGCCTCCGGGACGGCGGCGCTGCTGGCCGCCCGGTCGGACTTCTTCCGCAGCCTCGGGCCGCCGATGGCGCTGTCGATCGTCGTCGGCCTCCTGGTCTCGATCACCTTCATCCCGGCGCTGCTGTCCGTGCTCGGCGGCAAGGTGTTCTGGCCCTCCCACCCCGACCCGGAGGTCGGGCCGACGGCCCGCGAGCAGCGCTGGTCCCGGATGGCCGAGCGCGCCTCGGGCAGCGAGAGCGTGAACTACCTGACCCGCAAGCCGGTCGCGCTTCAGGTGCTCGCGCTGTGCACGATCGGTCTGGTCGCGGCGTCGATGTCGCTGGGCCACCTGCGGCTCGGGGTCGGTTTCACCCAGTCGCTGCCCGCCGACAACCCGGTCAAGCAGGCCTCCGCCGACGCGGCCGCGGCGTTCGCGCCCGGCATCACCTCACCGACCACGTTGCTGCTGGAGAAGCCGGGCGTGGCCACCAACGTCGACTCGCTGGTCCGGCTGCAGCACCTGATCGAGCAGCAGCCCGGCGTCGCGGCGGTGATCGGCCCCGCCCAGAATCTCAGCCGTCAGCAGCTGGGGCTGTTCCTGGCCAAGAACGGTCAGGCGGCCCGGATGCTGATCGTGCTGAACCACGACCCCTTGGAGGCCCTCGCCATCCAGGACGTCGGCCGGCTCCAGCAGAACCTGCCCGAGCTGCTGTCCCGGGCGGGGTTGAGCGGGGTGATCGCCAGCCTGGCCGGTGACAGCGCGCTGGCCGAGGGCCTGGTGAGGCAGACCGGCAGCGACCTGGTCCGGATCGCGATCGCCGCGATCCTGGTCAACCTGCTGCTGCTCATCCTGTTCCTGCGCGCCCTGGTGGCCCCGTTGTACCTGCTGGCCTCCAGCGTGCTGGCGCTGACCGGCGCGCTCGGCATCACCACGTTCGTCTTCCAGGACCTGCTCGGCCATGAGGGGCTGACCTTCTACGTCCCGTTCGCGGCGGCGGTGCTGCTGGTCGCGCTCGGCTCGGACTACAACATCTTCGGGGTCGGCAACGTGTGGGAGGAGGCCCGGCAGCGCCCGCTGCTGGAGGCCATCCGGGTCTCGGTGCCGCGCACCACCCGGGCGATCAGCGCCGCCGGGGTGACCTTGGCGGTCAGCTTCGGCCTGCTGGCGATCATCCCGCTGCGTTCCTTCCGCGAGCTGGCGCTGACCATGACGGTGGGCATCGTGCTGGACACCATGGTGGTCCGCTCCCTGCTGGTGCCCAGCCTGCTGACCGTCTTCGGCTACGCCAGCGGGTGGCCGGGGAGCCGGCTGAAAGCAGCACGGCGGTCCGAGACCGGGGCGCCGACGATCGAGCAACCCTCTGAGGCGGGAGCCTGATGACCAGCCAGTACCAGGAGGCGGTGCAGGCCGTGCGGGCCGGCGCGGAGCCGGAGCAGCAGGCCGAGGCGCTGCACGAGCAGCTGACCGATCAGGAGCGGCTGTGGCTGCTGGACGGCGACCTGCCGTTCTGGGAGGGCATGGCCGAGATGATGGTGGCCTACAACACCGTGCCGCTGGTGGCCGGCGAGGTCGCCCGGCTCGGCATCCCGGGCCTGCGGTTCAGCGACGGCCCCCGCGGGGTGGTGATGGGCGCCTCCACCGCCTTCCCGGTCTCGATGGCCCGGGGCGCCACCTGGGACGTGGCGCTGGAGGAGCGGGTCGGGCGGGCGATCGGCGCCGAGGTACGGGCCCAGGGCGGCAACTTCTTCGCCGGGGTCTGCATCAACCTGCCCCGCCACCCCGCCTGGGGTCGCGCCCAGGAGACCTACGGGGAGGACCCCGTCCTGCTCGGCGAGCTGGGCGCCGCGCTGACCCGCGGCGTCCGTGAGCAGGTGATGGCCTGCGTCAAGCACTACGCGCTGAACTCGATGGAGAACGCCCGCTTCCAGATCGACGTGAGCGTGGCCGAGGACGTCCTGCACGAGGTGTACCTGCCGCATTTCCGCCGCGTGGTGGAGGAGGGCGCGGACTCGGTGATGACCGCCTACAACTCCGTGAACGGGCAGTGGTGCGGGCAGAACCGGGCCCTGATCACTGACATCCTGCGCGGCACCTGGGGCTTCCGCGGGGTCGTCATCTCCGACTTCATCATGGGCCTGCGGGACGCGGCGGCCTCGTTGGCCGCCGGCCTGGACGTGGAGGAGCCGTTCCGCCAGCAGCGCGCCCAGCACCTGCCGGACGACCTGGCCGCCGGGCGGGCGAGCTGGGCGGACGTGCGGGCCGCCGGCCTGCGCACGCTGGCCGCGCAGCTGCGCTTCGAGGCCGGCCTGACCGCGCCCGCGCCCGCGCCGGAGGTGGTCGCCTGCGCCGAGCACCGCGCCCTGGCCCGCGAGGTCGCCGCCCGGTCGATGGTGCTGCTGCGCAACGAGCCGGTGGACGGCGCCGCGCTGCTCCCGGTGGACGCCGCCGCCCTCACCTCGGTGGCGGTGATCGGCCGGCTGGCCGACGTGGCGAACACCGGCGACCACGGCTCCTCCGACGTCCGCGCCCCCTCGGTGGTGACGGCACTGGAGGGTCTGCGGGCCGCCCTGCCCGGGGTGCAGGTCCGGCACGTGCCGCAGGACGACCCTGAGCTGGCCGCGCGGGTGGCCGGCGAGTGCGACCTGGCCGTGGTGGTGGCCGGCTACACCGCGCTCGACGAGGGCGAGTACGTCGACCCCAGCGTGTTCGTGACCGGCGAGCTGACCAGGCTCTACCCGCCGCTGCCCGAGGGTGCCGCGCAGCCGGAGGTCTCGGTCGCCGGGCCGATGGCCGGCAACGCCGGCGGCGACCGGGCCAGCCTGCGGCTGCGCGAGGTGGACGAGGCGATCATCACCGCGGTGGCAGCGGCCAACCCACGCACCGTGGTGGCCGTCGTGGCGGCCGGGGCGGTGCTGATGGAGACCTGGCGGCACCAGGTTCCGGGTCTGCTGATGAGCTGGTACGCCGGGATGGAGGGCGGCCACGCCCTGGCCGACGTCCTGCTCGGGCGGGCCGAGCCGGCCGGCCGGCTGCCGTTCTCGGTGCCGACCAGCGAGGAGCACCTGCCCGCCTTCGACCGGGACGCCACCACGATCACCTACGACCGCTGGCACGGTCAGCGGCTGCTGGACCGGCTCGGGGTGGCGGCGGCCTACCCGCTCGGCTTCGGCCTGGGGTACACGACCTTCCAGCTCGCAGGCCCCTCGGCGGAGCAGACCGGCGATGAGCAGCTGACCGTGCGGGTGGAGGTGCGCAACACCGGCACCCGCGACGGCCGGCACGTCGTCCAGGTCTACGGGTCGGCGCCGTCCGCGCCGCCGGGCCGGCACCTGCTGGGCTTCACCGTGGTGCCCGTCCCGGCCGGTGGGAGCAGCCCCGCCGAGGTCCGTGCGTCGCTGCGCCCGCTCTCCCGCTGGGACGCCGGCGCGGGCCGGCTGCACCCGCCGAACGGCACGGTGGACCTCCAGGTGGCCTCCTACGCCGGGGACCCGGACGCCGGGCGGCTGGCGGTCGAGCTGGGCTGATCCGCCGCCTGCGGCTCCAGCTCGGCGAGCCGCCGCTGCAGCGTCCGGTGCACGGACCCGTTGCCCGGCAGCGCGAGGGCGGCCCGGAACGCGCGGCGCGCCTCGGCCCGTCGTCCGGTCCGGGCCAGCAGCTCCGCGCGCGCCGTGACGTACGGCAGGTAGTCGGCCAACCCGGTGACCGCGTCCAGCTCGGCCAGCCCGGCGGCCGGACCGTGCAGCTCACCGACCGCGACCGCACGGTTCATCCGGACCACCGGGGTGTCCTGGACGGTGACCAGGACGTCGTACCAGCTGACGATGGCGCTCCAGGAGGTGTCCGCCCAGGTCGGGGCCAGGTCGTGGCAGGCGGCGATCGCCGCCTGGACGACGTAGGGGTCGGGCCGGTCCGCGGTCGCCCGCAGCGCAGTGCCGAGCAGCGCGAGCCCGGCCCGCACCTGGCCGGCGTCCCACCGGGCCCGGTCCTGGTCCGGCAGAGCGACCAGGGTGCCGTCGGGGTCGACCCGGGCCGCGCGCCGGGCGTCGTGCAGCCGGAGCAGCGCGGCCAGGCCGACTGCCCCGGGCTGGTCCGGCAGCAGCTCGCGGACCAGGTCGGCCAGCCTGATCGCCTCCACCGTGAGCTGACGGCGCAGGGCGCCCTCCCCGGCGCTGGCGTGGTAGCCCTCGTTGAACAGCAGGTAGATCGTGGCCAGGACGGCCCGCAACCGCTCGGGCAGCTCGGCCCGGTCCGGCACCCGGTAGGGGATGCCGGCGACGGCGATCTTCCGGCGCGCCCGGGTCAGCCGCTTGGCCATCGCCGGCTCGGTGGTGAGCAGCGCGCTGGCGACCTCGGCGGTGCTCAGTCCGCACAGCGTCCGCAGGGCCAGCGCGGTCTGCGCCTCGACGGGCAGCGCGGGGTGGCAGCAGGTGAACAGCAGGCGCAGCAGGTCATCACGCAGCGCGTCCGGCTCGTCCGCCGGCTGCGCGAGGCGGACGAGGGCGGCGGCCTGCGCCTCCTTGCCCGACCGGGCCGCTTCTCTGCGCACCAGGTCGATGGCCCGACGGCGCGCCACCAGGGTCAGCCACGCCCGGGGCTCGGCCGGGACGCCGTCGACCGCCCAGCTGCGCAGCGCCCGCTCGGCGGCGTCCTGCACGGCGTCCTCGGCCAGCTCCCAGGAGCCGGCGTGCCGGATCAGGGAGGCGAGAACGCGCGAGCCCTCGTCCCGGACCAGCCGGGCGAGGGCCGCGCCCTCCTCCCGGTCAGTCGGCGGACTCACCGAAATGGAGCACCGGGCGCACCTCCACCTTGCCCTTCCAGGCTGCGGGGATCTGCGCCGCCCAGCGCACCGCCTCCTCCAGGTCGGCGCACTCGATCAGGTAGAAGCCGGTCAGCACCTCCTTGGACTCCGCGAACGGGCCGTCGCTGGTCACGACGTCCCCGCCCTTGCCGCCCTTGACCTGCACGGTGGTCGCGGTCGTCGTCGGGTACAGCGCCGCGCCGCCGCGAAGCACGGCCGCCGCGGTCGCCCCGAAGGCGCCGTACTCGGCCATCGTCTGCTGCTTGTCGGGGGTGTCCAGGGTGGACCAGTCCGGGTCGCCCTGCTCGTAGATGAGTGCTGCGTACTGAGGCATGTCCGCTCTCCTGCTCCTGACGGTCAGCCGGTGGTGGCTGACACCCTAGGAACGAACGGGGCGGCGGCGGGAGGACATCGAAGGCAGCGCAGATCCGGCAGGGAGACGGACAGGAGAACGCCCGGGCCCCCGATGGGGACGCCGGGCGATGGCACAGCACCTGCGCGGTGGCGGTGGGATTTGAACCCACGGAGGGCTTGCACCCTCACACGCTTTCGAGGCGTGCTCCTTAGGCCGCTCGGACACGCCACCGCCGAAGAATGTACCGGGTCCCACCCCGGGTCACCGAATCGGCCGACGAGCACCCCGGACAGCCAGGTGCGGCGGCGCCGGAAGGGGCAGAGTAGACGGACACAGGGCTCAGCGTTCGGGGGCGGCAGATGGCGAGACGGTCGGATCGAGTGGGTCGGGCGGCGGGACGGGATCAGTCATGGCCGTTGCGCTGGACGGCGGTGAGCGCGGCCGCGGCGGTGCTCCTGGCCTGCGCCGGCTGCTCGCCCTCCTCGGGGACCGCCGAGGACGCCGCGGCCGGCGCGGCGTCCCAGCCGTCGTCCCCGTCCCCGTCGTCCCCGCCGTCCTCGCCGTCGTCCCCGTCGTCGTCCCCGTCGTCGTCGGCCCCGCCGTCCCTATCGTCGACGAGCGCCGGGTCGGGCTCCGGCGCCCTGCCGCGGCCGGACCACACGGTGGTCGTGGTGATGGAGAACCACGGGTACACCGACGTCGTCACCCACGCGAAGGCGCCGTGGCTGAACGGCCTGCCCGCTGCGGTCCTCACCGACTGGCACGGCGTCACCCACCCCAGCGAGCCCAACTACCTGGCCCTGTTCACCGGCTCGACGCAGGGCGTGACCGACGACCACTGCCCGGTGCAGGCCAGCGGCCCGAACCTGGCGGCCCAGCTCGCCGCCGCCGGGCTGACGTTCGCCGGCTACTCCGAGGGGCTGCCCGCGGTCGGGTCGAGCGTCTGCTCGGCCGGCGACTACGCCCGCAAGCACAACCCGTGGGTGGACTTCGCGGCCCTGCCGGCCACGGTGAACCGCCCGCTGACGGACCTGTCGTCGGACTTCTCCGCGCTGCCGACGCTCGCCTTCGTCATCCCGGACCTGTGCCATGACACCCACAACTGCCCGACGGCCGAAGGTGACCAGTGGCTCTCGACCACCCTGGGTCCGTACGTCACCTGGGCCTCGACCCACCACAGCCTCTTGGTGATCACCTACGACGAGGACGACGGCACGGGCGAGAACCACATCCCGACCTTCCTGGTCGGACCGATGGTGAACCCCGGCAGCTACCCGGCGCACGGCGACCACTACACGATGCTGCGCACCCTGGAGGCTCTGTACGGCTTGCCGGGGATCGGGCAGGCCGACTCGGTGCAGCCGCTGACCGGCCTCTGGCGCTGAGCCGGCTCAGTCCCTCCCCGGCCCGGTGAACCCGCCCATGATCACGGTTCGGGAACGCGCATCGACGCGACACGGTCGACCCACGTTCCGGGACGCCGATCATGGGCGGGCGGGGTCAGGGCGCCGTCGGCCGGCGGGCCGCGAAGAAGGCCCGCAGCACGGCGGCGCACTCGGCCTCCCGGACGCCGCCGACCACCTCGACCCGGTGGTTCAGCCGCGCGTCCCGGACGACGTCGCGCACCGACCCGGCCGCTCCGGCCTTGGGGTCCCAGGCGCCGAGCACCAGCCGGGACACCCGGGCCAGGACCAGCGCACCCGCGCACATGGTGCACGGCTCCAGGGTGACCACCAGGGTGCAGCCGTCCAGCCGCCAGCTGCCCCGGGCCGCCGCCGACCGGCGCAGCACCAGCACCTCGGCGTGGGCGGTGGGGTCCCCGCTGCGCTCCCGCTCGTTGGCGGCGGCGGCGAGCACGGCTCCGCCGGGATCCAGCAGCACCGCACCGACCGGCACGTCGCCGGTGGTCAGCGCGCCCTGCGCGGCCCGCAGGGCCAGCTCCATCGCCGCCAGGTCGCGGGCCTCGACGGCGGGACCGCTCAGCGCAACGACTCCAGCACCTCGCCGAACCCGACGACCTCCCCGATCTCGCCGAGCACCGCGCCCGGGTCCTCCCCGCGCTGCTCGACCAGGGTGGCCAGCGTCGGCCCCGGCACGCCGAACTCGGTCAGCAGCGTGGCGTCCCCGGCCCACACCGGCAGGTCCCGGGGGCGGCCGGTGCCCGAGTCGTCCTCCGGGTCCTCCTCGGCGCTCTCCGGCGGCGGGTCCTCCCCGTCGTCCTCGTCGTCCCCGAGGCTGAAGAGGCCGGCCCCCGCGACCGGCACGTCCAGGTCCTCCTCCTCGTCCTCCTCCCCGGCGGACAGGGCAGGGTCGGGATACCCGTCGACCTCCGCGGCCGGCGCCAGCAGCTCACCGAACCGACCGGAGAAGGCCGGCTCGGCCGCGCTGACGAACAGCCGCGGTTCCGCGTCGCCGTCCACCCGCACCAGCGCAAACCAGTCGTCCTCGTGCTCCAGGACGGCCAGCACGGGCTGGTCGGCGACGGCCACCGACCGCAGCGCCTCGGCCAGCTCGTCGACGTCGGCGAAGGTGTCGACCTCGACGTCGCGGGCCTTCCACCCCTCGCCCACCTTGGCCAGAACAGCCGTGAAGTAGCTCACCGGCTCATCGTGGCATCACCGGGCCGGGTTCGGGAGTCCGAGGTCGGCCCCACCCTCGCGGTAGGTTCTCGGCCATGCGCCTGCACGTGGTCGACCACCCGCTCGTCGCGCACAAGCTGACCGTGCTGCGTGAGCGGAGCACCGACTCCCCCACCTTCCGGCGCCTGGCCGACGAGCTGGTCACCCTGCTGGCCTACGAGGCGACCCGCGGCGTCCGGGTGGAACCGACCCGGATCACCACCCCGGTCGCCTCGGCCACCGGGACCCGGCTGTCGGCGCCCAAGCCGCTGGTGGTGCCCATCCTGCGGGCCGGCCTGGGCATGCTGGACGGCATGGTCCGGCTGGTGCCGACCGCCGAGGTCGGCTTCCTCGGCATGGTCCGCAACGAGCAGACCCTGCAGGCCAGCACCTACGCCGACCGGCTGCCCGAGGACCTGTCCGGCCGTCAGGTGTACCTGCTGGACCCGATGCTGGCCACCGGCGGCACGCTCGCCGCGGCAATCAGGTTCGCCTTCGACCGCGGCGCCGACGACGTCACCGCCATCTGCCTGCTGGCCGCCCCCGAGGGCGTCGAGGCCGTCCGTGAGGCCTTCGGCGAGGACGCGCCGCTGACCGTCGTGGTGGCGGCGCTGGACGAGAGGCTGAACGAGAAGGGGTACATCGTGCCGGGTCTGGGTGACGCGGGCGACCGGCTGTACGGCGTCGTCTGAAGCCGGGCGTGCGCCTGCGGCGCGTCGGTGGCCGCGCCGGCCCGTTCGCGGGCAGGATGGCCACCGCCACACCTGCGGGCCGCAGCATCGAGCTGACGGTGCCGGCCGGTGAGGACCGACCAGAAGTGCCGACCAGGAGAGGAGCGGACCGGTGAGAACCAGGCAGACCATCACGATCCTGCTGCTGATCTTCCTGGTCTACGCCGTGGTGCGGAACCCGGCCGGCACCGGCAACGCCTTCAGCGCCTTCTGGGACGTGCTGTGGGGGGCCGCGGTGTCCATCCCGGACTTCTTCCGCTCGATGACCAGCTGATCTTCAGCGAGCCGGCGACATGGTGGACATCGATCCTGAGGACCTGCCCGCGGACGTGCACCGCTACCTGATCCCGGCCGAGCGGGTGGTGCTGATGCACCGCGAGCACTGGCTGAGCCTGTGGCAGCCGGCGTCCTACCTGGCCATCGGCGTCCTGGTGACCGGCCTGGCGCGGACGGCGCTGCCCGACCAGCACGGGGTGCAGAACGTGTGCGTGGCGCTGATGCTGGTGGCAGCGCTGTGGTTCGTGTGGCGATGGCTGAACTGGCGACGGGACTGGTTCGTGGCCACCGACCGCCGGTTGCTCAAGACCTACGGCATCCTCACTCGTCAGGTGTCGATGATGCCGCTGAGCAAGGTCACCGACATGCGCTACGAGCGGACGCCCCTGGGCAAGCTGGTCGGCTACGGCACCTTCGTACTGGAGTCGGCCGGCCAGGAGCAGGCGCTGAGCACGATCAACTGGGTGCACGAGCCGGACGAGACCTACCGCACGGTCACCGCTCAGATCTTCAAGACGCCGGCCCGTCGCCAGGACGACTCCCGCTCGCGCCGGGCCCGGCGGCCTGGTCGCGAGCCCGCTCCCGAGGCGATGTTCCGGGGCGGGTTGGAGCCCGCTCCCGAGCCGGACCCGGGCCGTGAGCCGGACCGTGAGCAGGGCCACGACACCGTCTGGTGGCGCTGAGCCAGCAGTTCAGAGCAGGTCGTCGGCGCCCGGCGCGGACCGCTCGGCGGCGTCCAGCGCCGCGGCCTCCTGCGGGGTGGGGGCGGTGCCGCCGAGGTGCGCCGGCTGCCACCACAGCTCCTGTGCGCCGTCGGGCTGCTGGGGGTAGCGGCGTTGCAGGCCGTCGAGCAGCGCGGACACCCGGGTGGACAGCTCGGCGGTCAACGCCTGCGGGTCCTCGCGCCGGCCCGGATGCATCGGTTCGCCGACCGCCATCCCGATCGCCTTGCCCCGGCGCCAGTCCCGGGAGTGACCCTTGGTGTAGATCCGCTGGCCGCCCCAGACCGCCATCGGGATCAGTGGCACCCCGGTCGCGGCCGCCATCCGCACGGCGCCGTTCTTCATCTCCTTGACGGTGAAGGACCGGCTGATCGTCGCCTCGGGGAAGACGCCGACGATCTCCCCGGACTTCAGCGCCCGCATCGCCTCGCGGAACGCCGCCGAGCCGGCCGTGCGGTCCACCGGGATGTGGTGCATGCCGCGCATCAGCGGGCCGGAGACCGGATGCCGGAAGACGGCGTCCTTGGCCATGAACCGGACGAGGCGCCGGGAGGGCACCGCCGCCAGCCCGCAGAAGGCGAAGTCCAGGTAGCTGACGTGGTTGCTGGCCAGCACCGCGCCGCCCTCGCGCGGGATGTTCTCCGCCCCCTCGATGTGGATCTTCAAGCCGAGAGCGGCGAACAGGGTGCGGGCCGCGACGATGACCGGGGGGTAGACGAGCTCGCTCACCTAGCGCAGCGTAGGTGACGATCGTGTCCGGGCGCGCCGGTGCACGCGGACCGCGCAGCCGGCGGGGCCCGGCGGGTCGTCGGTGGCGGCCAGCGAGACCGGCAGCCGCAGCACCCGTTGCCCGCCGCTGGGGTGCCGGACGATGGCCGGTGCGCCGACCACGGTGGTGCCGTGCTGGCCCAGCAGGGGGGTGAACGTCGTCGCCGATCCCGGTTCGCCGTCACGCAGCGGCAGCGGCAGGAACCAGGTCACCGAGCGCGCGGCGGCCGACCCGATCTCGACCGGGTCCGCCGGCTGGGGCGAGCCGGGCGATACCGCTGGGTCGGTAGGGTCCGTCGGGTCGAACGGGTCGGCCAGGTCGCCGGCCAGCTGCTCGGTGGACGGGGGGAGGGCCAGCACCCTCCAGGTCACCGCCTCCTCGGGCCAGTCCGGGTCCTGCGCGCTGACCGGCAGCATCGCGGATGTCTGCGACGGCTGCTCGGCCCAGGCGAGGGAGTCCAGGGGGTCGATCCGCACCGCGCCCGAACCCGGGTCGTACATCACCGTGCCCGCCGCGCGCAGCGGCGTCCCGTGCGGTGGCAGCCCGAGCACCCGCCCCAGCGGCGTCCCGGGCACCAGGGGCAGCTCGCGGGGCAGGCCGCCGACGTCCAGCGCGGCGGGCGCCCACCGGTCCAGGTGCTCACGCAGCTGGCGGTGCTCGCCCTCGTCGACGACCAGCTCGATGCCGTCGGCACCCTGGCCCAGCACCCCGTGCACCTCGGCCAGCAGCGGGTGCCCGAACCCGCGCAGCGGCTCCGGCACCGGCAGCGGGAGCTGGCCGCCGCTTCGCAGGTCTGCCTCGGCGAAGCTGCGCAGGCACCAGAAGTCCAGCCCGGCCAGCCCGGTCTCCGGCTCCGGCCCGCCGGCCAGGACCAGGTAGTCACCACGCTCGACCGCGAGCAGGGCCAGCGGTCGGCCGGCCGAGACGATGCCGCCGACCGACCCGCCGGCGATCTGCCAGCCACCCTCGGGCCCCTCCCGGCCACCGACGCTCGCGGCCAGCACCAGGGCCAGGGGTGAGCCGGGCGCGGACGGGGTGAGCGTGCCGGCGTCGACCAGGTCGATCATCACCGGCTCGCCGTAGCGCAGCGGGGCCGGGCTGGCGCCCTTGCGGCGCAGTCGGACCGGGAGGGCGAAGCCCGGGTCCTGGTCGTTGGTGAGGGTGACCTGGTCGCCGGATCGGACGCTGCCGGCCGGACCGCGGAAGCGCCATTGCCGGACGGGATGCACGAGCACGACGTTACCTTGCGCGACGCATACCCAGCCCAGCGCCACCGAGCGCGCGCCCGCTCCGGGGGCCGAGGTGCCGGGCCGCGCCCGCCCGTCGTCTACTGGGAACGTCCTCGCGGCCGGGTCCGGCCGGGGCCGCCCGCGCTCGGACAGCGATCCGCCCGACCCTGCCGGGTCGGGCCCCACCAACCAGGAGGCTCCCGTGACCGCCCACCCGCCCCGTACCGCCGGCGCCCAGGACTCCCCCGGCCCGCGGCGCCTGACCCGCCGTGGTGCCCTCGGCGCCCTGGCCGGCTCCGCCTCGCTGTGCTCGCTGGCGGCCTGCTCCAGCGCCGGCTCCGGCAGCACCGGCAGCGGCTCGAGCGGCGGGTCGGCCTCGGGTGACCTCGTGGCGCTCAGCAAGGTGCCGGTGGGCGGGGCCGTCGTCGTCCAGGGCGCGGACGGTCCGGTCTCGGTGGCCCAGCCGACGGCGGGCACCGTGGTCGCCTTCAGCGCGGTCTGCACCCACGCCGGCGGGATCGTCGCTCCTGAGGGCACCCAGCTGGTCTGCCCGCTGCACGGCTCGGTCTTCGAGGCCTTCACCGGGGCGGTGGTGCAGGGCCCCGCCGCCAGTCCGTTGCCGTCGGTGCCGGTCAACGTGAGCGACGGCGAGGTCATGACGTCCTGACAGGCAGGTGACAGTTCCGCCATGTCGGAGCCCAACGGCATGGTCGGACCCGGTCCAGGCTGCAGTATGACTGCGTCAGATGGGCGGACCGGCAGACCGGCAGACCGGTTTCCGCGGGCAGCGAGGAGACGATGGTGGCCAAGAATAGGAATCCCCCGAACGGCGACCCGTTCGCCACGCTGGTGCTCGATGAGACCTTCGTGGACAGCGCCCTGGTGCGCGAGCCGTCCGCGGCCGAGCGGGCCGCGATGCGGGCCGCCGGACCGGGCGGTGGCTCGGTGTGGTCCAGCCCCTGGAGCTACTCCTGGGTCCGCCCGGGGTCGGCGACCGGTTTCTACCGCGGCCCGGCGTCGGCGCGCTGGCGGGCGCTGCTGGTGGCCTCGGTGGTGCTGGCGGCGGCCGCGGTCGCCGTGGTCGGTGCCCACGGCGGTCGTTGACCGGTCCCGCCCGGAGGGCGGGACCGGTGATCGACCCGCTACGGTGGTTCGACCGTGGCCCCCGTACCCGGCGACGTCCCGAAGGACCTTGCGCCCATCCCCAGCAGCAGACGTTCGCGTCTGGACCCGGAGGGCTCGACCGGGGGCCGGCGCCTGGTCTTCGGTGACCTGCACAACCACTCGCTGCTCTCCGACGGCTCCGGGGACCCCGAGCGGGCCTTCGGCCAGCTCCGCGAGGCTGGGCTGGACGTGGCGGCCATCACCGACCACTCCTCCATCCCCCGGCACCTGATCGGCGCGCTGGGACGCCAGCACTACCCCGACGAGGCGGCGGTGCGGCTGGCCCGGTCGGCCCCGCGCAGCATCGACGACGCCGGATGGCGGCGGCTGGAGCAGATCGCCGACGCGCACGACGAGCCCGGCGTCTTCACCGCGCTGCGCGGCTTCGAGTGGACCGAGCCCTGGCTGGGCCACGTCAACGTCTGGTTCAGCGACCAGATGCTGGCCGTGGACCGGCCGGGCTCGCTGACCGGGCTGCACGAGTGGCTGTCCGGCACCGACCGGGAGTGCCTCTACGGCTACAACCATCCCGGCCGTGAACCGGGCCGCCTGGAGGGGTTCCGCGGCCCCGACGGCGAGCACGCGGGCTCGCTGGGCCGCCGGATGGTGACCACAGAGGCGTTCAACCGGACCGACGACTTCCTGTTCCGGGGCTGGCAGCACGGCCGCCCCTCGCCGCTGGTCGAGGTGCTGGACCGCGGCTGGCGCCCGGGGCTGATCGGCAGCAGCGACGAGCACGGACGCTCCTACGGGTTGCTCGGCAAGGGCCGCACCGGCCTGTGGGTGCGTGAGCTGTCCCGCGCCGGCGTCCGGGAGGCGCTGCTGGAGCGACAGGTCTTCGCCACCCGCGAGGTCGGGCTCCGGCTGGACGCGCAGCTCGACGGTGTGCCGATGGGCCAGGTGGCCGCGCTGGAGCCGGGTCCGCACCGCCTGACGGTGGACCTGGACTGGCCCGGCGCCTCGGGGGCGCAGGCGACGCTGCAGCTGCTGACCGGTCGCCAGGGGATGCCGCACGTCGTGCACACCGGCCCGGCGCAGGCCGGAACGCTGAGCACGGCGACCCTGGAGCTGACCGAGCAGCTGGACTGGCTGCTGCTGCGGGTGGCCGACCCGGCGCGGGCCTCCGGCGACCCCGGCCCGGCCGGTCACCCCGCCAACGCCTGGGCCCTGGCCTACGCCAGCCCCTGGTGGGACCGGCCGGCCGGCTGGAGCGGGCAGCCGGGCCGCGGGGCTGCGACACTGGCGAAGTGACCCCAGCCGACCTGACCCCCGCGTGAGCAGCCCGGACGTGGACCTGCCCGACCGGACGGACGTGCTGGTGGTCGGCGCCGGCCCAGCCGGTGCCTCGGCGGCGGCCTGGACGGCGCGGTGCGGCACCGAGGTGCTGTTGGTGGACGCCGAGACCTTCCCCCGCGACAAGCCGTGCGGGGACGGCCTGACCCCGCGGGCGGTGGCCGAGCTGGACCGGCTCGGGATGGCCGGCTGGCTGCAGGGCCGGGTCGTCAACCGCGGGCTGCGCGCCTGCGGCTTCGGTCAGGAGCTGTACCTGCCCTGGCCCGGTGGCTCACTGCCGGCCCGGGGCTCGGCGGTGCCGCGCACCGTGCTGGACGACGCCATCCGCGACGTGGCCCGCGACAGCGGCGCGGCGGCGCTGCAGGGCTGGCGCGCGGTCGGTGTGGACCGCGAGCCCGACGGCCGCGTGGCGCGGGTCCACCTGCGGCGCGGCTCGGGCCGGGACGGCGCCCGGCACAGTGTGCGCTGCTCGCGTCTGGTGATCGCCGACGGCGCGCGCTCCCAGCTGGGCCGCCACCTCGGCCGGACCTGGCACCGGGACACCGCCTACGGGGTCGCCGCCCGGTCCTACGTGGCCTCGCAGCGTTCGGACGACCCGTGGATCTCCTCGCACCTGGAGCTGCGCGGCGCCGACCGCGAGCTGCTGTCCGGCTACGGCTGGGTGTTCCCGCTCGGTGACGGCCAGGTCAACCTGGGCGTCGGCACGCTGGCCACCGGCCGGCGGCCGGCCGAGATCAACCTGCGCTCGCTGCTCGACCTGTACGCCGACGCGCGCACCCAGGACTGGCAGCTGACCGGCCGGCCGACGCAGGTCTGGTCGGCGCTGCTGCCGATGGGCGGTGCCGTCTCGGGGGTCGCCGGGCCCAACTGGGTGCTGGTCGGTGACGCCGCCGGCTGTGTGAACCCGCTGAACGGCGAGGGCATCGACTACGGGCTGGAGACCGGGCGGCTGGCGGCCGACCTACTGGCCGCGCGGGCCGACGTCGCCCGGGCCTGGCCCGAGCTGCTGCGCCAGCACTACGGGCGGCCGTTCTCGATCGCGCGCCGGCTCGCCGGGCTGCTCACCGTCCCCGGTCTGCTCACCGCGGCCGGGCCGCTGGGGATGCGCTCGCACGCCCTGATGACGCTGGCCCTGCGGGTGATGGGCAACCTGGTCACCGACCAGGACGAGGACCTGCTGGCCCGGGTCTGGCGGACCGCCGGCCGGTTGTCGGTCCGGCTGGACGCGCGGCCGCCGTTCAGCGGCTGAGCCGCTCGCGGTCCCACCAGACGGTGGCCAGCTCGCGCGGCGGCGGGTCGCCCTGCCCGGGGTCGGCGGCCATCAGCCCGGCCAGCTCGGCGTCCCGGTCCTCGGTCAGGCACAGCCGGATCCGGTTGCGCCGCACCCGGTCGGGGTCCGGTGGCGGGCCGGGCGCCGACCAGGTCCGCAGCTGTGGGCGCAGGCCCGCCTCGCGCAGCACCGCGAGCAGGTCCTCGGGGCCGGGGCCGGCGGGGCGTTCCAGGCCCCAGAAGTGACGCCAGTAGGGCGCCAGGTGGGCCAGCGGGTGCCGGGTGGTCAGCTCCAGGACCACCCGGTGCCGGGCGTGCTCGGCGAGGGCAGTGACGAACTCGGTGAGCCGCGCGACGTTGTAGACGACGTGGTGGGCCAGCGCGACGTCGGTGACCGGCACCTGGCCGGCCACCTCCGGCCAGTCGCCGCGCACCTCCAGGTGGGCCAGCCCGTGCTGGCCGGCCGCGGCCGCGAAGGCGCTCAGCATGTCCGGCTGCCGGTCCACCCCGATCACCAGGGCGGCCCGGTCGGCCAGCGCCATGGCGGCCCGGCCGCCTCCGCAGCCGACGTCGAGCACGGAGCCGCCGGCCGGCAGCGCGGCCGCGGCCAGCCGGGCGGAGGGCGTGGCCGGCTGCGGCTGCGGCGGCGCGGTGAACAGCTCCACCGGCAGCTGCCAGGGCGAGACGGGGGCCTGGTCCAGGATCTGCTGGGGCACCGCCCAGCCCTGCAGCTGCTCGGCCCAGCGCTGTTGCGCCGAGCGCTGCTCGGCGCTCACTGCGGGTCCAGGGCCTCCGGCCGGTGCACCGCCTCGCCGCCGCTCTTGTCGCTCCGGACCAGGTACTGCGGGTCGTCCTCGCCGGCGCGGACCTGACGCCCGGCCGCCTTGGTGTCGGAGGTGATCTTCTTCTCGACCCTCCCCTCGGCCTGACCGCCGTGGCTGGACCAGGTGACCTTCTCGCCCTTGCTCAGCTCCTCGCTCATGGGGTTCAGGGTCGGCCAGATCAGCGCCTGCCGCCACCGGGCCATCGGAGGGGTCAGCCGGCCGGCCAGCCACCCTCGGGGTACCGTTCGCCGCCGGTCAGCGGCACCGACAGCCGGTTACCGGCCGGCGCCAGCGGACAGGCCCAGGCCGGGTCGTAGGCGCAGGAGGGGTTGTAGGCGAAGTTCAGGTCCACGACCAGGACGTCGTCCCGGCCGCCGAGGTCGGCGCCCTTGACCGTGTCCAGCAGGTAGCGGCCGCCGCCGTAGGTGTCCGGCGAGGGGTCGGCCACCGGCAGGAACAGCCCGCCGCCGTAGCCGTGCCGCCACCACACGTCCAGGGTGCCCAGACCGCCGAGGTCGACCAGCCCGATCCGGTCGAAGGTGACCGTGCCGTCGGTGCCGGTCGCCACCTGCATCCGCTCGCCCGGCCCGGGCCGGACCGCCACCTCGTGGCGCAGGGCCGGGTCGTAGGGCTGAGTGGGCAGGCCGGTGAAGCCGGCCCGGGCCCGGGGCCCCAGGGCACTGTCGGGATGGCCGGCGTAGAGCTCGTCGCGGCCCGTCACCCAGCGGCGGTGCGCGCCCGCCGGGTCGGTCACCGACTGCTCGCGCACCTGCTGGTAGAGCGCACCCACCCGGCGGCGGAAGTCCAGCAGCGTCATGCTCACCGACGAAGGGTACGGTCCCGGTCATGGACGCGAGCCGACCCTCTGGTGACGAGCTGTTCCCGGGCCGTGAGCTGGACGTGGGGCTGACCAGACTGCTGGGGATCAGTGTGGTCTCGGCCGACGCCGACCGGGTCGAGCTGGCCTGGCCGGTGACCCCCGAGCTGCACCAGCCGTGGGGCATCCAGCACGGCGGCGTGCTGTGCGCGGCCGTGGAGACCGCGGCCAGCATCGGCGCCGGGCTGTTCTTCGGCGAGCAGGGCACGGTGGTCGGGGTCAACAACAGCACCGACTTCCTGCGCGCGGTCCGCGACGGCCGGCTGACCGCGGTCGCCACCCCCGTGCACCGCGGCCGCACCCAGCAGCTGTGGCAGGTGGAGGTGCGCGACGAGGCGCAGCGGCTGGTCGCCCGCGGTCAGGTCCGGCTGCAGAACATCCCGGACCGCGCGGCCGGCCGCGACTGAGCGCGGCTCGCCAGGCGGCCCGCCGGGTCAGCCGGCGAAGGTTCGCGCGGGCTGGCCGCTGACCCCGGGCAGGTACCGGAAGAGCGCTCCCGCGCCGCCACCCTGGTGGTCGCGCCGGCTGGTCGTGATCCACAGCTCGTCCAGGTCCGCACCGCCGAAGGTGCAGGCGGTGACGTCCACGGCGTCGACCTCGATCACCTCGGCCAGGCTGCCGTCGGGCCGGTGGTGCTGCACCCGCGAGCCGCCGTACACGGCCACCCAGACGCCGCCCTCGGCGTCCACGGTGAGCCCGTCGAACACCTGCCCGGGCGGGGCGTCCAGGGTGGCGAAGGGCCGGGGGTCCACCAGGTCGTACTCCCCGGTGGAGGTCCACGCCTCGATGGTCCGGGTCGGGCTGTCGGTGTGGAACGCCGTGCCACCGTCGGCGGTCCAGTCCAGGCCGTTGGGGATGGTCAGCCCGCTGCGCACCACGTGCATCGACCGGTCGGGGTCCAGCCGGTACAGGCTGCCCCGGCCCTCGGCCCCCTGGTACTCCATCGAGCCGCACCAGAACCGCCCGGCCGGGTCGCACGCGCCGTCGTTCATCCGCACGTCGTCCCCGTCCCACAGGTCGGTCAGCGGCTCGCGGCTGCCGTCCGCCGCGAACAGCGCGAACCCTCGCCGGACGCCGGCGGCCATCCCGCCGCCGGCGCGCGGCCGGATGCAGCCGACGGCCTCGTCCAGGTGCTCACGGGTGACCGTGCCGGAGGCGTCCAGGTGCAGGACGTCGCCGGCCTCGAGGTCGACCCAGCGCAGCCCGCCCCAGCCCGGCCACCACAGCGGCCCCTCTCCGTGCGCGGCGTCCGGTCCGGTGATCTGCTCGGCTCGTGGCATGGGCCGATCCTCGCGCACCGGCCGGGCCGCTCAACCGCGCGGGGTCAGAGCACGTCGTGACCAGGGTGCGGCTCGGCCGGGATGGTGCCGAGCCGACCGGCCTGGAAGTCCTCGAAGGCGGTGACCAGCTCAGCGCGGGTGTTCATCACGAACGGCCCGTAGGCGGCCACCGGCTCCCGGATCGGCTGCCCACCCAGGAACAGCACCTCCAGGTCGGGGCTGGCGAGCTCCTGGTTCCGGTCGGCGGCCACCGTGATCGCCTCGCCGGCGCCCAGCACGGCCAGCTGGCCGCGGCTGATCGGACGCTGCTGCGGGCCGACCGTGCCCCGGCCGGCGAGCACGTAGACCAGGGCGTTGAAGTCCGGTCGCCAGGGCAGCACGACCTGCGCGCCCGGGGAGAGCGTGGCGTGCATCAGCGAGATCGGCGTGCGGGTGACCCCCGGGCCGGGGTGGCCGGCCACCTCACCGGCGATCACCCGGAGCAGCGCACCGCCGTCCGGGCTGGTCAGCAGGGAGACCTCCCGACCGCGGATGTCCTGGTAGCGGGGCGGTGACATCTTCTGGGCCCGGGGCAGGTTCACCCACAGCTGGATGCCGTGGAACAGACCACCGCTCACCACCAGGTGCTCCGGTGGAGCCTCGATGTGCAGCAGCCCGCTGCCGGCGGTCATCCACTGGGTGTCACCATCGGTGATCGTCCCTCCGCCACCGTGGGAGTCCCGGTGGTCGAAGATCCCGTCGATGATGTAGGTGACGGTCTCGAAGCCGCGGTGCGGGTGCCATGGGGTCCCCTTGGGCTCCCCCGGTGCGTAGTCCACCTCGCCCATCTGGTCCATGTGGATGAACGGGTCCAGGGCGGCGAGGTCCACCCCGGCGAAGGCCCGCCGGACCGGGAAGCCCTCGCCCTCGAACCCACTCGGGGCGGTGGTCAGGCTGAGCACCGGCCGGGACCGGACGGGGCTGCCGTCGGCCGCCAGCGGCGCGGGGACGCGGGGCAGGGTCAGGACGTCATCGACGGCGATCGCGGGCATCTGAGCCTCCGGGGCAGGGGCGGACGGGACATCGGCGGCAACCTGGTTGAGACTTGAACTATTCCCGTCGGCCGGCCCGCCACCGGGGACGGCGGCCGGCGCCGGCGGGCCGGTCGAGGTCGCGGCGCACCACGCCGCGGGCCACCAGCTCCAGCACGGCCGCCACCGCGCAGGCCTGGACGGCGAGCAGGCTGACCAGCACGAGCAGCTGGGCCGCGCCGGCCTGCCAGGGCGGCGCACCGGCCAGCAGCAGACCCACGAAGGCCCCCGGCAGGGTGACCAGGCCCACGGTCCGGGTCTGGTCCAGGCCCGGGACCAGGGCCGAGGCCGCCGCCGGCCGGCACACCTCCAGCACGGCGTCGCGCTCCAGCAGGCCGATGGCCAGGCCCGCCTCGTACTCCCCACGGCGCGCGGTCAGCTCCTCCAGTACCCGCCGGCCGGCCAGCGTGGTCGCCGTCATCCCGCCGCCGAGCAGGATGCCCGAGACCGGCACGATCGCCACGCCGCGGACCGGGACGACGCCGGTCAGCAGCAGCAGGACCACCACGCCGACGGCCGGCAGGGCCACCGGCGCCGCGATCCACCACGATCCGGAGGCGGCCAGCCGGCGGGCGCTGGTGGCCGAGGCCACCGTGGCCATCAGGGCCACGAAGCCGATGCTGGCCGGAACGGAGGGGATCACCACCACGATCAGCGAGCTCACCGCGGCCAGCTGGACGACGGCCCGCAGCGCCGCGGTCAGCGCCGCCCGGGAGGTGCCCAGCCCCGCGCGCAGAGCGACCAGCGAGGCGGTCCCGGTGAGCAGCACCACAGCGACGGCGAGCGCCGGACCGAGCCGCACCAGGGTGGCGCTCACCCACGTCTCCTCACCCTCACCCGGACGCCCACCAGCTGCCGGTACCGACCGGGAGGGGCACCCGCACGCTACCGTCGAGCGGTGAGCGACGTTCCCCGGGCAGAGCAGCGGGAACGACCCCTGGACGACCCGGCGCGGCTGGCGGTGCTGACCGAGAGCGGCCTGAGCGAGCAGTCCGACCCGACCTTCGAGCGCTACGCCGGCCTGGTCCGGCGGGTGCTGGACGTGCCGGTGGCCCTGGTCTCCGTGGTCGGACCTCAGGTGCAGAGGTTCCCCGGCCTGTCCGGGCTGACCGGGCCGGCCGCGCAGGCCCGGCAGACCCCGCTGTCGCACTCCTTCTGCCAGCACGTGGCGCGCAGCGGTCAGCCCCTGGTGGTGGAGGACGCCCCGCAGGACGCCCGGGTCTGCGACAACCTGGCGGTGGCCGAGCTGGACGTGGTCGCCTACGCCGGCATGCCGGTCACCGACGGCCGCGGCATCACGCTGGGGTCGCTGTGCGCGATCGACACGGTGCCGCGCACGTGGTCCACCCGCGAGCTCGGCATCCTGGCCGACCTGGCCGCGGCCTGCTCGGCCGAGGTGCAGCTGAGGCTGCGGGCCGGCGAGGCCGAACGCGCCCGCAGCGCCGCCGACCAGGCCGCCGACGCGCTGACCGAGGCCAACCGGCGGCTGCTGCTGATCGCCCAGGTGTCCGACGCGCTGGCCGAGGGGCAGGACCTGACCAGGATGCTGGACCGGCTGAGCCGCCTGGTCGCCCCCGGGCTGGGCCGCTGGTGCCTGGCCGTGGCGGGGTCACCGGAGACGGGCACCGTGCTGGCCGCCGTCGGTCACCACGCCGACCCCGCCGACCAGGAGCGGCTGGCCGGGCTCGTCCGCGCCCGGCTGGGCCGGGAGGCCCCGCTGCCGGTCAACGCCTCGCAGACCGGCTCGCAGACCGGCTCGCAGACCGGCTCGCAGACCGGCTCGCAGACCGGCTCGCAGACCGGCTCGCAGACCGGCTCGCAGACCGGTTCGGCGCCGGTGGCCCGGCTGGCCGCGGCGCTCGGCTCCGGCACCTCCAGCCTGCTCGCGGGCGAGCAGCTCGCCGGCCCGGCCGGCCCGGCCGGCCCGGCCGGCCCGCTGACCGAGGTGGTCAGGCAGCTCGCCCCGGCCTCGGTGCTGGTCGTGCCGCTGCGCAGCCGGCAGCGCGCCGTCGGCTTCCTGCTGGTCGGTTCACCGCGGACGGCGGCCGAGCGGGTCGGCGACCTGGCCATCGCCGACGAGCTCGGCGCCCGGGCCGGGTTGGCGGTGGACAACGCGCTGATGTTCGCCTCCCAGCGGCGGGTGGCCGAGACGCTGCAGCGCAGCCTGCTCACCTCGCCGCCGTCGGTACCCGGCCTGGAGATCGCCGTCGCCTACCGGCCGGCCGCCCAGGCCGTGCAGGTCGGCGGTGACTGGTACGACGCGTTCCAGCTCCCGGACGGCAGCACCTACCTGGTGATCGGCGACGTGATGGGCCACGACCTGACCGCAGCGGTGGCCATGGGTCAGGTCCGGCAGATCGTCCGGGCGCTGGCCGCCGACCGCCGGGAACGGCCCTCGGCCGTGCTGAGCCGCACCGACCAGGCGCTGGCCGCGCTCGGCCTGGACGTGATCGCCACCGCCACCCTGGTCCGGGTGGGGCCGGCCGGCGCGGGCAGCGGCCGGCGCGAGCTGGTCTGGTCCGCGGCCGGGCACCCACCGCCGGTGGTGCTCGGACAGGACGGGCCCCGCTCGGCCGGCGGCCGCCCGGACATGCTGCTGGGCTTCATGCCGACCACTCCGCGGCACGACCACCAGCTTCAGCTGGCCGCGGGCGAAGGTCTGCTGCTGCACACCGACGGCCTGGTCGAGCGGCGCGGCGAGCCGATCAGCCTGGGCCTGGCCCGGCTGCTCGAACGCGCCGCGCCGGTCAGCGGTGAGCCGGCCGCGACGGTGGTCGCCTCGCTGCTGTCCCACCTCGTCCAGGACGGCGGTGACGACGACGTCGCGGTCCTGGCCGCCCGCGATGTGCGAGGCTGAGCAGCGGAGCGCGGCGTGCCGCGAGGGTCCGGCGCGGGACGGTCCGGGAGGTGTGGATGCGAGGGCTCGGCTGGGACCGGTTGGGGGCGACCGGCCAGGGCGCCGTGGCCGGGGCGCTGGTCACCGTCGCCGTCCTCGTCGCGGGCCTGCTCACCGCGACCTTCGTCTTCCCGGGATCGTTGCAGGCGCTGCTCGGGGTCTCCCGGCTGGCCGACACCGGACCGGTGCGGTCCTCGCCCCCGGCCGGCGGGCCGGGGCCGACCTCCTCGGCGCCCGGCGGGACGTCGTCCGCCGGGACGTCGACCGGGCCGGCGGCGCCGACCGGCTGGCAGAGCATGGTGGCCCTGGTCCGCGACGGCGTGGCCCGGATCGACGCCTCCTCCAGCTGCACCCCCGACTCGGTCGGCAGTGGCGCCCTGGTCGGGCCCGACCTGGTGCTGACCGCGGCGCACGTGGTGCGGCACTCCAGCTCCCTGGACGTGGCGGTCGGGAACCAGCACCGGCGCGGCACCGTGGTCGGCCTGCAGAACGACGCCGACCTGGCCCTGGTCGCGCTCTCCTCCCCGGTGACCGGGCACGTGTTCACCCTCGCCCCGACCGACCCCGAGGTGGGCACCGACGTGGTCGCGCTGGGCTACGCGCTGGGCGGCCAGCTCGCCCTGGCCGGCCCTGGGCTGGTCAGCGCCCAGGGTGAGGACACCTACCAGGTCGACGAGGTGACCGGCCGGCACTACGACATCGCCGGGATGCTGCGCACCACCCTGCCCACCAACCCCGGCAACAGCGGCGGGCCGGTGCTGGATGCCCAGGGCCGGATCGTCGCGGTGGTCAGCGGCAGTGCGCCGTCCACCGCGGTGCTCGGCGACAGCGGCCAGATCGACCTGTCGGTGCCCTCGGGGATCAAGTACGACACCCCGGCCAGCACCGTGGCCCCGCTGCTGGCCCGCTGGTCGACCGCCCGGCACCCGGTACCGGTGGACGACTGCTCGACCTCCTCCCCGACCAGCACCAGCCCGCCGGCGGTGAGCGTGCGGGTCGTGCCGGGCGGCGCGCTGGCCGAGGAGGTCGGCGCCCTGTTCCAGCAGTACGCCACCGCGGTGAACGCCCAGGACATCGACCGGGCCTTCGACCTGCACGCGACGGCGTGGCGCGACAGCCAGGACCGGGCGGCGTTCCGGCAGGGCATGAAGACCTCCTCCTACAGCGACGTCCGGGTGCTGTCGGTGGACAAGGCGGCGGACGGCTCGGTCACCGCCCGAGTCACCTTCCGCACCCACCAGGACGCGCAGTGGGGCCCCAACGGCCTGGTCTGCAGCGACTGGTACCTGCAGTACACCCTGGTCCGCCAGGACGGCGGGCTGCGGATCGACCAGTCGGTACCGGTGCCGGGCCACAACGCCTTCACCCCCTGCAGCTGACCCCCGGCCAGACCAGCGAGCGGAGCACCGCATGGCGCGCTACGGATCCCAGTTCGGCCCCGACGTCACCTTCCTCGGCGTGCCACGATGCGACCTGTTCGACCCGGGCAGCTGGGCCGGCGCGGACGTGGTGGTGCTCGGCGCGCCCTTCGACGGCGGCACCTCCCACCGGCCCGGTGCCCGGTTCGGCCCGCAGGCGATCCGGACCACCGACTACCTGCCGCACGACGGCTCCCGGCCGCACCTGGCGCTGCGCACCGACGCGCTGGCCGACCTGGACGTGCGGGACGCCGGCGACGTCGAGATGTACTCCGGGGACATCGTGACCGCGCTGGAGGCGCTGCGTTCGGCCGTCCGCACGGTGCGGGCCGCCGGCTCGATCCCGCTGGTGCTCGGCGGTGACCACTCGATCACCTACGCCGACGCCCGCGGCGTCGCCGACGTGCTGGGCGACGGGCGAGTCAGCCTGGTGCACTTCGACGCCCACGCCGACACCGGTGACCTGGAGTTCGGCTCGCTGTGGGGGCACGGCCAGCCGATGCGCCGGCTCATCGAGTGCGGCGCGGTGCGCGGGGACCGCTTCCTGCAGGTCGGCCTGCGCGGCTACTGGCCCGAGCCGCAGACCCTGGACTGGATGGCCGGGGAGCGGATGCGCTCCTACGAGATGACCGAGATCGGTGCCCGGGGGCTGAGCGAGGTGCTGACCGAGGTGGGCCAGCTGGCCGTACAGGACTGCGACGGCGTCTTCCTCTCGGTCGACATCGACGTCGCCGACCCGGCGCACGCTCCCGGCACCGGCACCCCCGAACCGGGCGGCCTGTCCGCGCGCGAGCTGCTGGACGCCGTCCGCCGGCTGGCCCGCGAGCTGCCCCTGGTCGGGATGGACGTGGTGGAGGTCTCACCGCCCTACGACCACGCCGAGATCACCGCGGCGCTGGCGAACCGCGTGGTGCTGGAGGCGCTGTCGGCCCTCGCCCGCCGCCGGATCGACCAGCAGGGCCGCGCCGAGGACCGCTGGGACCCGGCCGCCCCGCTGCTGTCCGGGCGGCTCAGTCCCGACCCGTCCCCGGATCGATGACCTCCTGCACCTGGGCGACCGAGTCGGCCGGGAACCCGCCGCGCCGGGCATGCTCGCGGACCTGCTCGGCGGACTCGGCCTCGTAGACGCAGTAGATCTTGTCCGGGGTGACGTAGCTGTGCACCCACTGGATGGTCGGGCCCATCTCCTCCAGCACGCCGTTCGACTGCTGGGAGATCAACCTCAGCTCCTCGGGGGTGGAACCGCCGACCGCGGGGATCTGCCGCTCGATGACGAACGTGGGCATGGGTAGGCCCTCCTCTCGGCGCCGGTGCCGGTGGACGTCGGCGTCCACCGGTCCGCCGGGCGCTGCCCTGACGCTAGGTCCCGGCGCGGCCCGCCCGCACCTGCACGATCGGGGTGCACCGACTGACCGTTCGGGCAGGCTGCGTCCGGGCGTAGGGTCACCCCACGCGGAGCCCGACGGTGGGTGCCCCGGGTGACCTCAGGCGGGAGGCGCAGTGGCCGACGACGGCGGGCTCGGCGAGCCGCAGGTGCTCTGGGCCCCGGATCCGGCCACCGTGCCGGACGCCGTGATCAGCCGCTTCACCCGCTGGCTCGCCGACCGACAGGGCCTGCGGCTGGAGGGGTACCAACAGCTGCACGACTGGTCGGTGCGCGACCTGGGCGGCTTCTGGTCGGCGGTCGCGCAGTTCCACGGCGTCGACCTGTCCGGCGCCCACGCGGCGCTGGAGGAAGCCGTGATGCCCGGCGCCCGCTGGTTCCCCGGCGCGCAGGTCAGCTACGCCGAGCACGCGCTGACCCCCGGGCCGGGCCGGGGCGAGGACGACACCGCGCTGGTCCTCGTCCGTGAGGACGGCATCCGCCGCCAGGTCAGCCACGGCGAGCTGCGTCAGCTGGTGGGCCGGGCCCGGGCCGGGCTGCAGCGCCTCGGCGTGGGCCAAGGTGACCGGGTGGTGGCGCTGGCCCCCAACTGCGCGCAGACCGTGGTCGCGTTCCTGGCCACCGCCAGCCTGGGCGCCATCTGGTCCGCCTGCTCCCCCGACTTCGGCACCCGGGCCGTGCTCGACCGCTTCACCCAGCTCGACCCGACCGTGCTGGTCGCGGTGGACGGCTACCGGTACGGCGGTCGGCGGTTCAGCACCGAGCCGGCGTTGCGCGCCATCCGGGCCGGGCTGCCCGGGCTGCGCGCCACCGTGCTGGTCCCCTACCTCGACGACCCGCCCGACGAGAGCGACCCGAGGGGCGCTCAGCACGCCGCCGACCCCTCCGCCGACCCCTCCGCCCACTCCGACCCGGAGACCGGCCTGGTCAGCTGGGCGCAGTTGATCGGGACACCGGGGCCGGTGCGCTTCGACCGGGTGCCGTTCGAGCACCCCCTGTGGGTGCTGTACTCCTCGGGCACCACCGGGCTGCCCAAGGGGATCGTGCACAGCCACGGCGGCATCCTGCTGGAGCACCTGAAGGCCCTGAGCCTGCAGGCCGACCTGGGCCCGGGCGACCGCTTCTGCTGGTTCACCACGACCGGCTGGATGATGTGGAACTTCCTGGTCGGCGGCCTGCTGGTGGGCGCCACCGTGGTGCTGTTCGACGGCAGCCCGGCCCACCCCGGCGCCGACGCGCTGTGGGCGCTCGCCGCCCGGGAACGGGTGACCTACCTGGGCACCTCGGCGCCGTTCGTCCAGGCCTGCCTGAAGGCGGGCCTGCGACCGGGCGCCGAGCACGACCTGTCCGCGCTGCGCGCCGTCGGGTCGACCGGGTCCCCGCTGACCGCGGAGGGGTTCCAGTGGCTGCACCAGCAGGTGAGCGCCGACCTGCAGATCTGCTCGGTCTCCGGTGGCACCGACGTCTGCACCGCCTTCCTCGGCTCGGCGCCCACCGTGCCGGTCTGGTCCGGGGAGCTGTCCTGCGCGGCACTGGGCGCCGACGTGGCCGCCTTCGACGACGCCGGCCGGCCGGTGCAGGACCAGGTCGGTGAGCTGGTGCTGCGGGCTCCGATGCCCTCGATGCCGGTCTCGTTCTGGGACGACCCGGACGGGGAGCGGCTGCGCGAGGCCTACTTCGCGATGTACCCGGGGGTGTGGCGGCACGGGGACTGGGTGCGGCGCACCGACCGCGGGTCCTTCGTGATCTACGGCCGCAGCGACTCCACCCTCAACCGGGGCGGGGTACGGATGGGCACGGCCGACTTCTACGCCGTCGTCGAGGCCGACCCCGGCGTGGCCGACAGCCTGGTCGTCGACACCACCGAGCTCGGGAGGGACGGCACCGAGGCGAGTCCCGGCGCGTTGGTCTGCTTCGTCGTCCTGGCTGCCGGCGCCACCCTGGAGGAGGTGGCCGACCGGCTGCGCACCACGCTGCGCCGCGAGCTGTCCCCCCGTCACGTGCCGGACCGGTTCGTGGCGGTGCCCGCCGTCCCCCGGACCCTGAACGGCAAGAAGTGCGAGGTGCCGGTGAAGCGGATCCTGGCCGGCGCCGACCCGGGCGCCGCGGTCAGCGCCGGCGCGCTGGCCGACCCGCAGGCCCTGCAGCCCTACCTGGAGCTGGCTCGCCGGGGCCTGTGAATCCGCGACTGCGCGCGCCCGCGAACTCGGGCAGGATGTGATCGGTCCGGAGATCGTGCAGCAGACGTGCAGCAGGGCAGGCACAGCACACCCACGGCACGACGGCCAGGGAGGCGAGCATGACGCACCGGGTTGTGATCATCGGTTCAGGGTTCGGCGGGCTGTTCGCGACGAAGGCCCTCCGCAAGGCACCGGTGGAGATCACCCTGATCAACCGCACCTACCAGCACCTGTTCCAGCCGCTGCTGTACCAGGTCGCCACGGGGGTGCTGTCCGAGGGCGAGATCGCCCCGGCGGTCCGGGAGGTCCTGCGCCGTCAGGACAATGTGCGCTGCGTGCTGGGCGACGTGACCGGTATCGACGTGGGCCAGCGGCAGGTGCTGTCCACCTCCCCGCTCGGGGAGCTGAAGACGCCGTATGACTCCCTGATCGTGGCCGCCGGCGCCGGCCAGTCGTACTTCGGCAACGACGAGTTCGCCGAGCACGCCCCCGGCCTGAAGTCCATCGACGACGCTCTGGAGCTGCGCGGCCGGATCTTCGGCGCCTTCGAGCTGGCCGAGCTGGCCGACGACCCGGCCGCGCTGGAGCGGCTGCTGACCTTCGTGGTGGTCGGCGCCGGTCCGACCGGGGTCGAGATGGCCGGCCAGATCGCCGAGCTGGCGCACCGGGCGCTCAAGGGGGAGTTCCGCCGGATCGACCCGACCAAGGCCAGGATCATCCTGCTGGACGCCGCGCCGGCCGTGCTCCCCCCGTTCGGTGAGCGCCTCGGCCAGTCCGCCGCCCAGCACCTGCGGGGGATGGGTGTGGAGGTGCAGCTCGGGGTCAAGGTGGTCGGGGTGGACGCCGAGGGCATCGACGTGCTCGACGCCGGCGGCACGCCGCGACGGATCATGGCCAACACCAAGGTGTGGGCGGCCGGGGTGCAGGCCTCACCGCTGGGCGAGCAGCTCGCGCACCAGACCGACGTGGAGATCGACCGGGCCGGTCGGGTGCTGGTCCAGCCGGACCTGACGATCCCCGGGCACCCGGAGATCTTCGTGATCGGCGACATGATGTCCCTTAACCGCTATCCCGGGGTCGCCCAGGTGGCGATGCAGGGCGGGGAGTACGCGGCCCGGCGGATCGTGGGCCGGCTGCGCGGGCAGGAGAACCCGGAGCCGTTCCGCTACAAGGACAAGGGCAGCATGGCCACCGTGTCCCGGTTCTACGCGGTGGCCAGCGTCGGCAAGATCCGGATCAGCGGGTTCCTGGCCTGGCTGCTGTGGCTGCTCATCCACATCGTGTACCTGATCGGGTTCAAGAACCGGCTGACCACGCTGTTGCACTGGGCGGTCAGCTTCGTCGGCACCGGCCGCTCCCAGCGAGTGGCCACCGCCCAGCAGGTCTACGCGCGTACCTACCTCAAGCACCTGGCCCGCGACCAGGAGATCTCCCGCTGGGGTCCGCCCCGGGCGTGATCGACGTCGCAGGTGATCCTCGCCCCGTGCAGCGCATCCCGCTGCGCGGGGCGCCCTGCGTCCGCCCTATGATCGTTGACGGACGCGGCCCTGGCCGCGCCCGGGCGGTTCCGCCGACGACGTGCCCGCACGTCCGCCGCTGAGCTGCCGCCGAGGCCGTGCGGCCGAGGTCCTGACCGGACCGGTGGCCGCACCCGGCGACGTCGCCGCCTCGGACCGGGCCCGATGCGCCCACCCCAACGACGGGGATCCCACCAGCCAAGTGCAGGGCGGCCGGTCCGGCACGCCCGAGGAGGCAACACCCATGTCTCATCGCGTCGTCGTGGTCGGCTCCGGCTTCGGTGGCCTGTTCGCGACCAAGGCCCTGCGCCGGGCCCCGGTCGACGTGACGGTGATCAACCGAACGCCCCAGCACCTCTTCCAGCCGTTGCTCTACCAGGTGGCCACCGGCGTGCTGTCCGAGGGCGAGATCGCCCCGGCGGTGCGTGAGGTGCTGGACGGCCAGCGCAACGCCGGCGTCCTGCTCGGCGACGTCACCTCGGTGGACCTCCAGGGCCGCACCGTGACCTCGGTCTCCCCGCTGGGCAGCACGACCACCGGCTACGACAGCCTGATCGTGGCGGCCGGGGCCGGTCAGTCCTACTTCGGCAACGACCACTTCGCCGAGCACGCCCCCGGGCTGAAGTCGATCGACGACGCCCTGGAGCTGCGCGGGCGGATCTTCGGCGCCTTCGAGCTGGCGGAGATCACCGACGACCCGCAGCTGCAGCGACGGCTGCTCACCTTCGTGGTGGTCGGCGCCGGGCCGACCGGGGTCGAGATGGCCGGTCAGATCGCCGAGCTGGCGCACCGGTCGCTGCGCGGGGAGTTCCGGCGGATCGACCCCTCGGCGGCCCGCATCGTGCTGATGGACGCCGCCCCCGCGGTGCTGCCGCCGTTCGGGGAGAAGCTGGGCCGCCAGGCTCAGGAACAGCTGGAGCGGATGGGCGTCGAGGTTCGGCTCGGGGCGATGGTCACCGACGTCGACGAGAACGGCATCGAGTTCCGCGACCCCGACGGAAGCAGCCACCGGATCGAGTCGGCGACCAAGGTGTGGGCGGCGGGTGTGCAGGCCTCCCCGCTGGGACGGCAGCTGGCCGAGCAGTCCGGAGCCGAGCTGGACCGCGCCGGCCGGGTGATGGTTCAGTCCGACCTGACCCTGCCTGGGCACCCCGAGGTCTTCGTGATCGGCGACATGATGTCACTTGACCGGCTGCCCGGTGTCGCCCAGGTCGCGATGCAGGGCGGGCAGCACGCGGCCCGCACCATCAGGGCCCGGCTTGCCGGAGACCAGGAGCCACGGCCGTTCTCCTACAAGGACAAGGGCAGCATGGCCACCGTCTCCCGCTTCCACGCGGTGGCCAGCGTCGGCAAGGTCAGGACGGCCGGCTTCGCCGCCTGGGTGCTGTGGCTGCTGATCCACCTGGTGTACCTGATCGGCTTCAAGAACCGGGTCACCACCCTGCTGCACTGGACGGTCAGCTTCATCGGCCGTGGTCGCTCGGAGCGGGTCGCCACGGCCCAGCAGACCTACGCGCGCAACTACCTCAACCAGCTGGTGGCCAGCGAGGACGAGGCGCCCTGGTGGCTGGTCAACCGCTGACGCGCTGACCTGGCTCCTCGCCTGAACGACGCAGGGCCGCCTCGGTTCCCCGAGGCGGCCCTGCGTCGTTGTGCTGGTCGTTTGTGCTGCTACACCCTCCCGGCGACCGCCGGGGACCTCACTTCGCCGGCGGGGTGAGAACGCCGTCGATCAGGTAGACGGTGGCGTTGGCAGTCTTGACCCCGCCGCAGATCACGTTGGCGTCGTTGACCTTCAACGAGTCACCCGAGCCGGTCACGGTCAGGTCCTGCCCCTCCACGGTCGCGTGCGTGCCGTCGATCATGTCCGGGCTGATCTGGCCCTGGACCACGTGGTAGGTCAGCACCTTGGTGAGCAGCGCCGGGTCGGACTTGAGCTTGGCCAGGGTCGCCGAGTCGACCTTCGCGAAGGCGGAGTCCACCGGGGCGAACACCGTGAACTGGCCGCTGTTCAGGGTGTCGACCAGGTTCACCTTGGGGTTCAGCTTGCCGGAGACGGCGGCCACCAGCGTGGTCAGCAGCGGGTTGTTCGACGCCGCGGTCGCCACCGGGTCCTGGGCCATCCCGGCCACCGAACCGGCCCCGCTGGGCACCTTGGCGGCATAGGCGGCGCAGCCCGGGCCGACCAGGGAGCCGGCCATCGCGCTCGAGCTCGTGCTGGGCGAGCTGGACATGCTGTCTGAGCTGGACATGCTGCTCGAGCTGGACATCGAGGGGTCCGAGCTGGACATCGAGGGGGACATGGTGCCGGTGGACGAGGAGCCGGCCGAGGCCCCGCCGCCGCAGGCGGCCAGGGACAGGGTGGCGGTGGCCGCCAGCGCGGCGAACACGGAACGACGGGTGCGGGTCATGACAGGGACCTCCGGGTCGGGAACTGACGATGTGCGGTGGAGCTCATCAGGGGTTCGTGGCCCTGGCCGCTCCGGATTGGTTGCCGATCAGGCCCTGTCAGGGCGGAACCCCGTGCCCTGTCGGTTGAGTCACTGCACGAGTGAGTCGAGCGGAACCGCCAAGCCAGGAGGTCGCCGGCTCCGAACTCCTGGCGACCAGCAGGGGAACCGTCCCGCTGCGACCGATCCGGAGGTGACCTGATGCCCGAGACGCTGACCAGCGCCGGTCGTCCGACCCGCGAGCAGCCCGCCGCCGGCGCGGGGAGGATACGCGGCATCGCCTCGGGGCTGCTGGCCGGCGGCGTGACCCTGGCGGTGGCCGAGCTGGTCGCCGGCGCCCTGCTGCGACCGTCCTCGCCGGTCCTGGCGGTCGGGTCGGCGTTCATCGACCTCACCCCGCGACCGCTCAAGGACTTCGCGGTCACGACGTTCGGGCAGAACGACAAGAACGTCCTGCTGACCGGGATCGGGCTCACCCTGGTGCTGCTCACCGCGGTGGTCGGCCTGCTGGCCCGCCGGCGACCCCGGATCGGCGACCTCGCCGTGCTGGCGCTGACCGCGGTGGCCGTCATCGCCGCGGTGAGCCGGCCCACGGCCCGCGGGGTCGACGTCCTGCCTGCCCTCGCCGGCGGCGTCGTCGGCCTGCTCACCCTGCGCCTGCTGCTGGGCCACCTCACCCGCCCGGGCGGTGACCGCCGCTCCGGGCCGGTGACCCGCCGCGCCTTCCTGGCGATGGCCGGTGCGGTCGGCCTGGTCGCGGTGGTCAGCGAGGCCGCCGGGCGCCAGCTGCGCGGGCGACTCGACGCGGCCGCCGCCCGGCGCGGGGTGAGCCTGCCCCGGCCGGCCAGCCCGGCCCCCGCCTGGCCGCAGGGAGCCGAGCTGCCGGTCCCGGGAATCACCCCGCTGCAGACGGCGGCCACGGACTTCTACCGGGTGGACACGGCGCTGTCGGTGCCGCAGCTGCGACCGCAGGACTGGCAGCTGGTCGTGCACGGCCTGGTCGACCGCCCGCTCACGCTGTCCTTCGCCGACCTGCTCGCCATGCCGGCGGTGGAGCGGGACATCACCATGACCTGCGTCTCGAACGAGGTCGGCGGCACCCTGGTCGGTTCGGCCCGCTGGCAGGGCGTCCTGCTGGCCGACGTCCTGGCCCGTGCCGGGGTGCAGCCCGAGGCCAGCCAGCTGTTCAGCCGCAGCGTCGACGGCATGACGATCGGCACCCCGGTGTCCGCCGTGACCGACGGCCGGGACGCGCTGCTGGCCTATGCGATGAACGGCGCACCGCTGCTGCCCGAGCACGGCTTCCCGGTCCGGATGGTCGTCCCGGGACTGTACGGCTACGTGTCGGCCACCAAGTGGGTGACTGACCTGGAGCTGACCACCTTCGAACGTGCTACGGGGTACTGGGTGCAGCGCGGCTGGGCCGCCCAGGCCCCGATCCGGATCGGCTCGCGGATCGACACCCCGAAGCCGCTGTCCCGTACCCCGTCCGGCGACTTGGCCGTGGCCGGCGTGGCCTGGGCGCAGCACCGGGGGATCTCGGCGGTGCAGGTGCAGCTGGACGACGGGCCCTGGCAGCAGGCCCAGCTGTCCGCGCCCGTCGACCAGGACACCTGGCGGCAATGGGTGTGGCGCTGGCGGGGAGCGACGCCGGGCACGCACCGGCTGACAGTGCGGGCCGTGGACGGCCACGGTGATCTTCAGGTCCAGCAGCGGGAGACCCCGTTCCCGGCCGGCGCCACCGGCTGGCACTCGATCATCGTCACCGTGACCGCGTGACCCCCCTCCCGCGCCGACCGCATCGGGCCCGGCCCGATCAGCTGGGCGGGTTCAGCACCCCGTTGATGAGGTAGACGGTGGCGTTGGCGGTCTTGATGCCACCGCAGCGGACCGCCACGTTGTTCACCTTCAGGGAGTTCCCGGAGCCGGTGACGGTCAGGTTCTGCCCTTCGATCGTCTTGTGGGTGCCGACGACCTGGCTGGGGCTGAGCTGACCGCGGACCACGTGGTAGCTCAGCACGGTCTTCAGCTGGCTCGGGTTGGCCACCAGCTTGGCCAGTCGGGAGGCCCCCAGGCTGGTGAAGGCCGCGTCGACCGGGGCGAACACTGTGTAGCTGCCGGTGTTCAGGGTGGTCTTGAGGTTGACGCTGGGGCTGAGGCGGCCGGACAACGCCGAGGAGAGGGTGGACAGCGACGGGATCTCGGCCGCTGCGGTGCCGAGCGGCTTCTTGGCCAGGCTCTCCAACGACCCGGCGCTGGAGGCCGCCTTGGCCGTGTAGCTCGCGCAGTCCGGGCCGACCAGGGCGGCACCGGCGGCCGCCGGCGAGCTGGACGTCGAGCTGGACATCGAGCTGGACATCGAGCTGGACATCGAGCTTGAGCTGGAGCTCATCGACGGACTGGCCATCCCGGAGGAGGTCGAGCTGGTGGTCGAGCTGGACGTGCCGGAACCGCTCGAGGAGCCGCTGCAGGCCGCGAGGGACAACGTGGACGTGGCGGCAAGGACGGCCACGAGTGAACGGCGGGTGCGGGTCATGATGGAGACCTCCTGGGCCGGCTGGTGGCGCATGTCACCCTCCGGACTACCAGCATCTGGGGCATCTCGCCCCTCGGGAGCACGGCCGCACCACGCTGGGTCATACCCGGTGGGGTATGCTGGTGGCCTGTCGACCGGCCCCGGCCGACGGTAGGAGACGCGTCCGGAGGTCTGTCCATGTGTCGTCCAGCCCCCTGCCCCCACTGCTCCAAGACGACCTGGGCCGGCTGCGGTCAGCACGTCGACCAGGTGATGCGGTCGGTCCCGGCCGGTCAGCGGTGCACCTGCGACCGGCAGAAGGCCGCCTCGGTGGCGGCCGCCCGGCCCGGACTGCTGTCGCGGCTGCTCGGTCGCTCCTGACCCGCCCCGGCCGAGTCAGTCGGCGTCGAGCAGTCGCTGCACCGTTCGGCGCGAGCCCACCGTGCGCAGTTCGGCGAGGCAGGACGTGAACGCCTCGCCGAACACCGGGTTCCGGCCGAGGTCCCCGAAGACCTCCACCGCCTCCAGCAGGGCGGCCGGCTCCCGGCGTTGACGGTCCAGGTACGGGGCGAGCTCGGCGCTGCGGCGGTCGACCACCTCGATGGGCTGACCGGTCTCGTCCTGACCCTCCGCGTAGCGCGCCCAGGCGGCCACGGTGAGCACGGCGACCGGGGACGAGGCGCCGGCCTCCAGGCGGCTGCGCACGACAGGCAGCACGAACTTGGGGATCCGGTCGGAGCTGTCCAGACAGATCCGCGCCAGGTGGTCTGCCACGTTCGGGTTGGCGAACCGCTCGAGCAGGGACCTGCGGTAGTCCGCCAGGTCGATCCCAGGCACCTCGTGCAGGGCGGGCGTACCCTCCTGCTCGAGGTAGCGCATCAGCAGCTCGGCGAACAGCGGGTCCTGCGCCACCTCGTGCACGTACCGATGGCCCGCCAGGTAGCCCAGGTAGCCCAGCACCTGGTGACCGGCGTTCAGCAGCCGCAGTTTCATCAGCTCATACGGCTCCACCGAGTCCACCAGCTGGACGCCGGCGTCCTGCCACGGCGGTCGTCCGGCTCCGAAGGAGTCCTCCAGCACCCATTGGAAGAAGGGCTCGCACACCACGGGCCAGCGGTCGACGACGCCGGTGTCCTGCTCGAGCTGCAGCCGGTCGGCCTCGGTGGTGACGGGGGTGATCCGGTCGACCATCGAGTTCGGGAAGCAGACGTGCTCCTCCATCCACCGGGCCAGGTCCGGGTCGCGCAGCCGGGCGAAGCTGGTGAACGACCGGCGGGCGACGTCCCCGTTGCCCTGCACGTTGTCGCAGGACATGACGGTGAAGGGCGGCTGCCCGGCGGCCCGGCGACGGGACAGCGCCTCGACGACCAGCCCGAAGACGCTGGACGGCGCCGCGCCCGGCTGCAGGTCGGCCCGGCTGGCCTCGCTGCCCACGAACTCGCCGGTGGCGTCGTCGATGGCGTAGCCGCCCTCGGTGATGGTCAACGAGACGATCCGGGTAGCGGGGTCGGCCATCGTGCGCACCACCGCCTCGGGGTCCTCCGGCGCGAACAGGTAGCCCACGATCGAACCGATGACGCGCGCGTCCCGAGTGCCGTCGGTGTGCTTGGTGACCAGGGTGTAGGCGCAGTCCTGGGCGGTGAGGGCGTCACGCAGCAGTCGGTCGCCCGGCATCACGCCCACCCCGAGGATCCCCCACTCGTGGTGGCCCTCGGCCAGCAGGTCATCCACCACCACCGCCTGGTGCGCCCGGTGGAACCCGCCCACCCCGACGTGCACGATGCCGGCGCTGACCTTCGACCGGTCGTATCCCTTCACCTGCACCGCGGAGGTCGGCGGGGCGGACAGCAGTGCGTTCGGGGTCACCATCAGTCCATGCTCCACCCTGAGCTCAGTCGCCGGCCCTCGACCCCAGCAGGTGTGCCAGGTGCCGAAGGGCCAGGGTGTACCCGTCGGCTCCGGCTCCCACGATGACCGCCGCGGCGACCGCGCTCACGTAGGAGTGATGGCGGAACTCCTCACGGGCGTGGATGTTGGACAGGTGCACCTCGACCACCGGGACCGCCAACGCCGCCAGCGCGTCCCGGACCACCACGGAGGTGTGCGACCAGCCGGCCGGGTTGACCACCAGGCCGACGACACCGGCCATCGCCTCGTGGATCCAGTCGACCAGGACCCCCTCGTGGTTGGTCTGGCGCAGCTCCACCCGCAGGCCCAGCTCCCGGCCGAGGACCTGCAGGCCCGCGTCGACGTCAGCCAACGTGGTCCGGCCGTACACCTCCGGCTCCCGCCGGCCGAGGAGGTCCAGGTTGGCCCCGTTCAGCACCAGGACGCGGCGTTCCCGGGTCGGCGTCATCACGTGCCCCTTCGGCTGAATCAGCAGTGCGGATCGGTTGTGGGAGCGTACCGGCGTGGAGCCAGCAGTGTGGCAGGAGGAGGTCCGAGCGGTGACCGAAGTGGCCCCGCGACATCCCCTCGGGCGCCACACCCGCCTCGAGGCCGGTGAGCAGCACGTCGTCGTCCTGAGCCCGAGACGCTGCCCGGTCAAGGCGGCGCGGGGACCGGCGAGGGAGCACCTCGCACGCCGAGCGGGGCTGCAGCGGCGGCTGTCGCAGGTAGGTCTGTCGTTCGTGGTGCCTGCTGACGCGCAGCGAGTGGGCGCGGTGATCACCCGTGCCGCCAGGTGGATGTGGTGAACCGACGCCTCGACGCGGTCTTAGCCTCCTCCCTATCGTCAGGGACGGAGGGCCACCGCCGTACTCGGAAGACGACCGGCGCCGCCCCCGGAGAGGAGAACACGATGCGGATCGCCGTGACCAGCATCTACGTCGATGACCAGAGGAAGGCGTTGGCCTTCTACACCGACGTCCTGGGCTTTCAGAAGCGGCAGGACGTCCCGCTCGGGGAGGCCAGCTGGCTGACCGTCGTCTCGCCGACCGACCCCGACGGTCCCGAGTTGCTCCTGGAGCCGGCGGGCCACCCGGCAGTCGGGCCATACCGTGAGGCGCTGGTCGCGGACCGGATCCCGCTGGCGCAGTTCGCCGTCGAGGACGTCCACGCGGAGTACCAGCGGCTTACGGCAGCCGGGGTCCGGTTCACGCAGGAACCGACGACGATGGGCCCCGTGACGGTGGCCGTCTTCGACGACACCTGCGGGAACCTCATCCAGGTCATCGCTGCAGGATGACCAGCAGCCGGTTGCGTGCCGAGCGGGCTGACGGACGACCAACCCAGACACAGCAGATGGCGGTCACCACCACCGTTCCCCCTGCGGGGTTTGGTGGTGGTGACCGCCATCTGGTGAATGGTTGTCCGGCGGCGTCCTACTCTCCCACCCAGTGGCCCGGGCAGTACCATCGGCGCTGACAGGCTTAGCTTCCGGGTTCGGAATGGGACCGGGCGTTTCCCTGTCGCTATGACCGCCGTAACACTGTCGAGTTGACAACCCCAAGGCACCCCCACATCAAACCAAACGGGGGGTGGTGTGGTTGTGGCTCGGGAACCGCATAGTGGACGCGTGCATGACTCGATGCTTTCGACAACACCCAGGCAAGGGAACCGGCCGCACCCCGCAAAGGGCCCGGCCACCCCACTCACAGGGTGCACACATATCGCATGAAAGAGTGTGGCAAGTTATCGGCTTATTAGTACCGGTCAGCTGCATGCGTCTGTAGTTCGCACGTCCACATCCGGCCTATCAACCCAGTAGTCTGCTGGGAGCCTCTCGGGGAACACCCCATGGAGACCTCATCTTGAAGCAGGCTTCCCGCTTAGATGCTTTCAGCGGTTATCCCTCCCGAACGTAGCCAACCAGCCGTGCTCCTGGCGGAACAACTGGCACACCAGAGGTTCGTCCGTCCCGGTCCTCTCGTACTAGGGACAGCCCTTCTCAAGTCTCCTGCGCGCGCAGCGGATAGGGACCGAACTGTCTCACGACGTTCTAAACCCAGCTCGCGTACCGCTTTAATGGGCGAACAGCCCAACCCTTGGGACCTACTCCAGCCCCAGGATGCGACGAGCCGACATCGAGGTGCCAAACCATGCCGTCGATATGGACTCTTGGGCAAGATCAGCCTGTTATCCCCGGGGTACCTTTTATCCGTTGAGCGACCGCGTTTCCACAAACCACGGCCGGATCACTAGTCCCGACTTTCGTCCCTGCTCGACATGTCTGTCTCACAGTCAAGCTCCCTTGTGCACTTACACTCGACACCTGATTGCCAACCAGGCTGAGGGAACCTTTGGGCGCCTCCGTTACATTTTAGGAGGCAACCGCCCCAGTTAAACTACCCATCAGGCACTGTCCCTGATCCAGATCATGGACCGAGGTTAGACATCCAGAACGACCAGAGTGGTATTTCAACGTTGACTCCACCGACACTGGCGTGCCGACTTCACCGTCTCCCACCTATCCTACACAAGCCGTTCCGAACACCAATACCAAACTATAGTAAAGGTCCCGGGGTCTTTCCGTCCTGCTGCGCGTAACGAGCATCTTTACTCGTAGTGCAATTTCGCCGAGTTCGCGGTTGAGACAGCGGAGAAGTCGTTACGCCATTCGTGCAGGTCGGAACTTACCCGACAAGGAATTTCGCTACCTTAGGATGGTTATAGTTACCACCGCCGTTTACTGGCGCTTAAGTTCTGAGCTTCGCCATCACTGACTGACCCGTCCCCTTAACGTTCCAGCACCGGGCAGGCGTCAGTCCGTATACATCGTCTTGCGACTTCGCACGGACCTGTGTTTTTAGTAAACAGTCGCTTCTCCCTGGTCTCTGCGGCCTTCAAGGGCTAGCCGGCAAGCGGCTTCACCCCTCAGGCCCCCCTTCTCCCGAAGTTACGGGGGCATTTTGCCGAGTTCCTTAACCACGATTCACTCGATCGCCTTGGTATTCTCTACCTGACCACCTGAGTCGGTTTGGGGTACGGGCGGCTAGAACCTCGCTAGAAGCTTTTCTCGGCAGCATGGGATCACCCTGCTTCCCGCAGATGCGGTCACCATCAGGTCTCAGGCCCCACACTGAAGTGGAAAGATGCGGATTTACCTACACCTCGCCCTACACCCTTGGACGTGGACTACCATCGCCACGCGGAAGCTACCCTCCTGCGTCACTCCATCGCTTACCTACTACCGGATCGGGCCACACGCGCCGCACACCCCCACCCGAAGGCGAGAGAGGCATTGGGTGCTTAGCATCACCGGGCTCGGCATGGGCGGTTCTTCGCCGGTACGGGAATATCAACCCGTTGTCCATCGACTACGCCTGTCGGCCTCGCCTTAGGTCCCGACTTACCCAGGGCGGATTAGCCTGGCCCTGGAACCCTTGGTCATTCGGCGGACGGGTTTCTCACCCGTCATTCGCTACTCATGCCTGCATTCTCACTCGTGTGGCGTCCACGACTGGGTCACCCCGCCGCTTCACCCGCCACACGACGCTCCCCTACCCATCCACACACCTGGACCACCACCACGAAGGCAGCAGCCGGGTAACGCATGAATGACACAGCTTCGGCGGTGTGCTTGAGCCCCGCTACATTGTCGGCGCGGAATCACTTGACCAGTGAGCTATTACGCACTCTTTAAAGGGTGGCTGCTTCTAAGCCAACCTCCTGGTTGTCCGTGCAACTCCACATCCTTTCCCACTTAGCACACGCTTAGGGGCCTTAGCTGGTGTTCTGGGCTGTTTCCCTCTCGACTACGGAGCTTATCCCCCGCAGTCTCACTGCCACGCTCTCACTTACCGGCATTCGGAGTTTGGCTGACGTCAGTAACCTGGTGAGGCCCCTCAGCCATCCAGTAGCTCTACCTCCGGCAAGAAACACGTGACGCTGCACCTAAATGCATTTCGGGGAGAACCAGCTATCACGGAGTTTGATTGGCCTTTCACCCCTACCCACAGCTCATCCCCCAGGTTTTCAACCCTGGTGGGTTCGGTCCTCCACGCGGTCTTACCCGCGCTTCAACCTGGCCATGGGTAGATCACTCCGCTTCGGGTCTAGACCATGCGACTGGAACGCCCTCTTCGGACTCGCTTTCGCTACGGCTCCCCCACACGGGTTAACCTCGCCACACAGCACTAACTCGCAGGCTCATTCTTCAAAAGGCACGCCGTCACCCACCCACCCCAAAGGGGCGTCAGGCTCCGACGGATTGTAGGCACACGGTTTCAGGTACTATTTCACTCCCCTCCCGGGGTACTTTTCACCTTTCCCTCACGGTACTAGTCCGCTATCGGTCATCAGGGAGTATTTAGGCTTACCAGGTGGTCCTGGCAGATTCACACGAGATTTCACGGGCCCCGTGCTACTTGGGAACACCCTCAGGAGGCCACGCCATTTCGTCTACGGGGGTACCACCCTCTACGCCGGACCATTCAAGATCCTTCGACTATGACACGGCTTTCTCACTCCCCACCAGGTCAACAGCCCCGGTAGAAGGGTCCCACAACCCCGACCGTGCAACGCCTGTCAGCTATCACACACGACCGGTTTAGCCTGATCCGCTTTCGCTCGCCACTACTCACGGAATCACTATTGTTTTCTCTTCCTGCGGGTACTGAGATGTTTCACTTCCCCGCGTTCCCTCCACGCACCCTATGTGTTCAGATGCGGGTGACTGCACATGACTGCAGCCGGGTTTCCCCATTCGGACACCCTCGAATCACAGCTCGGTTGCCAGCTCCTCGAGGCTTATCGCAGGCTCCTACGTCCTTCATCGGCTCCTGATGCCAAGGCATCCACCGTATGCCCTTACCAACTTGACCACAAAAAATCACACAACAACACCCCGCGACCACCAGCCCCCCCGAAAGGGAACCAGCACCCAGGGCATCATCGAAAACAAAGATGCTCGCGTCCACTATGCAGTTCTCAAACAACAACCAGACACCGCGCCAACCCCACGCTCACCCCCAACCAGCCCACAAGACCAGCAGGAGCAGTACATGGCAGCAACGGCCCGCAGAGACAACCACCCACACCATCGGTGCGCGCGTGTTCCCTCAGGACCCAACAGTGTGCCAACGACCCACCAACCCCCACCCCGACCCGTT
Source organism: uncultured Actinomycetota bacterium (assembly GCA_963821825.1). Classification (GTDB taxonomy): domain Bacteria; phylum Actinomycetota; class Actinomycetes; order Actinomycetales; family Kineosporiaceae; genus CAWGFD01. The sequence continues at coordinate 1,066,876 of CAWGFD010000002.1, read as the reverse complement.
CCACCCCCACACCCACCCCACCAGGGCAAGCACAAGACGTACTAGAGCCGACGCAACAGCCGGCAAGCCACCAAAGTCGACGTTCCACCCATGAGCAGCCCGACCACGACGAACGCGCGGCCCGAGCCAACCCTGCACCCCCACCACCACCCCAACAGAGGCGACAGCAGACGCGAGGTGCTCCTTAGAAAGGAGGTGATCCAGCCGCACCTTCCGGTACGGCTACCTTGTTACGACTTCGTCCCAATCGCCAGTCCCACCTTCGACGGCTCCCCCCCACAAGGGGTTAGGCCACCGGCTTCGGGTGTTACCGACTTTCGTGACGTGACGGGCGGTGTGTACAAGGCCCGGGAACGTATTCACCGCAGCGTTGCTGATCTGCGATTACTAGCGACTCCGACTTCACGGGGTCGAGTTGCAGACCCCGATCCGAACTGAGACCAGCTTTTTGGGATTCGCTCCACCTCACGGTTTCGCAGCCCTTTGTACTGGCCATTGTAGCATGCGTGAAGCCCAAGACATAAGGGGCATGATGATTTGACGTCATCCCCACCTTCCTCCGAGTTGACCCCGGCAGTCTCCTATGAGTCCCCACCATCACGTGCTGGCAACATAGAACGAGGGTTGCGCTCGTTGCGGGACTTAACCCAACATCTCACGACACGAGCTGACGACAACCATGCACCACCTGTACGCAGCCCTTGCGGACCCGACATCTCTGCCGGATTACTGCGTATGTCAAGCCTTGGTAAGGTTCTTCGCGTTGCATCGAATTAATCCGCATGCTCCGCCGCTTGTGCGGGCCCCCGTCAATTCCTTTGAGTTTTAGCCTTGCGGCCGTACTCCCCAGGCGGGGCGCTTAATGCGTTTGCTGCGGCACGGAACTCGTGGAACGAGCCCCACACCTAGCGCCCAACGTTTACGGCGTGGACTACCAGGGTATCTAATCCTGTTCGCTCCCCACGCTTTCGCTCCTCAGCGTCAGTTACGGCCCAGAGACCCGCCTTCGCCACCGGTGTTCCTCCTGATATCTGCGCATTTCACCGCTACACCAGGAATTCCAGTCTCCCCTACCGCACTCTAGTCTGCCCGTACCCACTGCAGGCCCGGGGTTAAGCCCCGAGTTTTCACAGCAGACGCGACAAACCGCCTACGAGCTCTTTACGCCCAATAATTCCGGACAACGCTTGCACCCTACGTATTACCGCGGCTGCTGGCACGTAGTTAGCCGGTGCTTCTTCTTCGCCTACCGTCACTTGCGCTTCTTCGGCGATGAAAGAGGTTTACAACCCGAAGGCCTTCATCCCCCACGCGGCGTCGCTGCGTCAGGCTTTCGCCCATTGCGCAATATTCCCCACTGCTGCCTCCCGTAGGAGTCTGGGCCGTGTCTCAGTCCCAGTGTGGCCGGTCGCCCTCTCAGGCCGGCTACCCGTCGTCGCCTTGGTAGGCCATCACCCCACCAACAAGCTGATAGGCCGCGAGCCCATCCCTGGCCGAAAAACTTTCCACACGCACCGCATGCGCGGACGCATCATATCCAGTATTAGCTACAGTTTCCCGCAGTTATCCCAGAGCCAGGGGCAGGTTGCTCACGTGTTACTCACCCGTTCGCCACTGATCCACCCCGAAGGGCTTCACCGTTCGACTTGCATGTGTTAAGCACGCCGCCAGCGTTCGTCCTGAGCCAGGATCAAACTCTCCGTTGATGCTGAAGAGCCAGACACACCCACCCCAAAGAGTGAGCATGCCCAATCTGGCCGAGAAAGAAAAAATCTCGCTGACAATACTTCGTAAAGAACTGTCTGAAGATCAATCCGTCTCACACCAAAGCAAAACTTTGGCATCGACTTCATGGCACACTGTTGAGTTCTCAAACAACACACGCACACCCAACCAGAACCATCACGGAACCAGCCCGGGGCAACTCTCCCACCTTACACCACCACCCACACCAAACCGAATCGCTTCGATCTGCCGCAGGGGCCGGGAACGCACACGCTCCACCACTGAGAAAACTCAGCTGTGACGGTGACAGGCCCACCAGACCGGACCGACCACCTGAGGTGTTCGTTGCTCCCGCCTGGGGCGGCGCCTCCTGCCCTGTCCAGGCCGGCGGCGCGAGACAGAACGTTACCCCAGGCCTGACCGCAGAGCGAAATCGAGGTCGCTCGCCCCCGCCCCGGCCACCCTCCTGGCTCAACGACCGCCCGGCCGCGCCGGCGCCTACCCTCGGCCGATGAGCGGCGCAGGGACAGCGGGACCAGGTGGTCCCGGGACATCGACGGAGCCCCACAGGCGCGGCGGTCCACAGCCGTCCGCGTCCGGCCCCCCGGTGCTGAGCACCAGGGTCTGCGTGGTCGGCGGCGGTCCGGCCGGGCTGATGCTCGGGCTGCTGCTGGCCAGAGCGGGGGTCGGCGTGGTGGTGCTGGAGAAGCACGCCGACTTCCTGCGCGACTTCCGCGGCGACACCGTGCACCCCTCGACCCTGGAGCTCCTGGACGATCTCGGCCTTGGCGAGCGGTTCGCTGCCCTGCCCCAGCGCCATGCGCCCGCTCTGCTGGCCGACGTGGAGGGCCGTGGCTTCGTGCTGGCCGACTTCCGGCGGCTGCGCGGCCGTCACCGGGCCGTGGCCTTCGTCCCGCAGTGGGACCTGCTCGACCTGCTGGCCGCGGAGGCCGAACGTCAGGACGGTTTCACTCTGCTTCGTTCGACCGAGGTGGTCGGCCTTGTCCGGCGCCCGGACGGTTCGGTCGGCGGGGTGAACGCTCGCGGCGGGCCGGGCGAGGTGCGGGTCGAGGCCGACCTGACCGTCGCCTGCGACGGCCGGGACTCGGCCGTGCGGCGTCTGGCGGGGCTGCACCCCCGCGAGCACGCCGCACCGATGGACGTGCTGTGGTTCCGGGCCCCCAGGCCGGCGACCGAGGGCACCGCAGCTCTGGAGATCCGGGCCGGACGGCACGGCCTGATGCTGCTCATCGACCGCGGGACCTACCTGCAGTGCTCGTTCGTGGTTCCCAAGGGCGGCTTCGACGCGGTGCGCGGGCAAGGCCTTGACGCGCTGCGCGAGCGGGTGGCGGCCGCCGCGCCCGAGCTGGCCGGCACCGGGGTGCCCGCCGGCTGGTCGGACGTCAGCCTGCTCACCGTGCGGGTGGAACGGCTGCGGCGCTGGCACCGCCGCGGCCTGCTGCTGATCGGCGACGCCGCCCACGCGATGAGCCCGATCGGCGGCGTCGGCATCAACCTGGCCATCCAGGATGCGGTCGCCGCGGCCCGGATCCTGGCGCCGGCCCTGCGTCAGGGCCGGGTCAGCGAACGTCACCTCCGGCGGGTGGCCAGGCGCCGACTGGTCCCGACCGTGCTGACCCAGACCGGCCAGCGCCTCGCCCAGGCCCGCCTGGTCGCCCCGCTGCTGGCCGCGCAGGGCTCGGACCGGCCGCTGCGAGCCCCGTGGCCGTTCCGGCTGCTGGACCGGTTCCCCGTCCTGCAGGTGGTGCCCGCCTACCTCATCGGTCAGGGCGTCCTTCCGGAGCGTCTGCGGCGATGAAGTCGCGCAGCACCCGGACGAACCGTTCCGGCTGGTCCAGGTGCGGAAAGTGGCCGGCACCCTCGAACAGCTCCACCTGGCTGCCAGGCACCAGCTCCCGGACGACGTCGGCGTGCTCGCTGGGGATCATCCGGTCCCGGGTGCCCCAGACCACCAGGGTCGGCACCTTGCGGACGGCCCTGAGATGGTCGACCGCGCTGACCGTCTGACCGCCGGGGTCGATCACCGCGCGGGTGGTGGCCAGGAACGCCCGCCGGCTCTCGGCGTCGGCCAGCGAGGCGAACCCCCGCCAGGACTGCTGCACATCGGGCCCGGCCCGCCAGCCCAGCCGGCGGGCCAGCCGCCCCACCGTCTCCACCCGGCGCCGCACCCAACCGGAGGCGAGCACCGGCAGCACGAGCTCGGCCCCCGGCAGCGCGGCCGAGCGCAGCAGCGGGCTGACCGAGCGTCCCAGCCCCCCGCTGGAGACCAGGACCAGACGGTCCACCCGCTGCGGGAACAGGTAGCAGAACTGCATGGCGACCCCACCACCGAGCGAGTGACCGATCAGCGTGACCCGGTCCACCCCCAGCTCGTCCAGCAGATCCCGCAGGGTCGCCGCGTGGGCGCCCAGAGAGTAGTCCCCCATCGGCTTGGCCGAGGCGCCGTGGCCGAACAGGTCCGGAGCCAGCACCCGGTAGGACGGCCACGCCGCCGGTGAGTCCTCCGGTCCGGGCGTGCGAGCCGGCGCGCGCGCAGCGGCGGTCGACGGGGAGGGCGCACCGACGAGCCGGTCGACCAGGTCCGCCCAGTTCCGGTTGGAGCCGAGGATGCCGTGGATGAACAGCAGCACAGGTCCCTCGCCGCGGTCCAGGAACGCGATCCGGTGCCCGTGCAGGACGAGCTCACGGGGAGGCCCGCCGTCCAGCTCGCGGCTGTCCCCAGGGGTCACCTCCAAACCGTAGCCCGTCCTCCTACCGTGCGGGGACGACACGGGGGTACCGCCGGGCCGGACGCCGGCCCCCGAGCCCGCGCCGGACCCGCCACCCCCACCTGCTGCTGGCCCGCGCGGCCTGAGGGCGGGTGATCGCCACGGCGTCGGTGGGCCTGCTCGCCCTGCTGACGCGTCTGACGCCCGAGGTGGCCGTGAGGTGCGGTCGCTGCGGGACGAGCCGCCGGGCTGGCCGACCAGGTACTGACCATGTCCGACGGCCGGCTGACCGGCTGACCTCCCGGCGGGCCGGGCCGGGCCACCGCCGCGGAGTGACGTCGTGACCGTGGGTCAACCGGGCACGGGCACGTGGTCGGCGAGCAGACCCTGGGCGCGCAGGTCCGGCCACAGGTCGGCCGGCACGCCCGCCTCCAGCAGCGCGGCGTTGCGCCGGACCTCCTGCGCGCTGCGCATCCCCACCGTCACGTTGACGACGGCGGGGTGGCCGAACGGGAAGGCCAGCGCGGCGGCCGGCAGGGTGGTGGCGTGCTCGCGGCAGACCACGGCGATCCGGTTGGCCCGCTCGATCATCGCCGGGGCCGCCGGCCGGTAGTCGAAGGTGGCCTGCGGGCCGGCCACGTCCTGGGCCAGCAGGCCGGAGTTGAACACGCCGACCGCGACCACCGCGACCGCCGCCTGCTCGGCCGCCGGCAGCAGGTCGGCCAGCGCGCTCTGGTCGAGCAGGGTGTAGCGGCCGGCCAGCATCACCACGTCCAGCGACGCCTCGCGCACGAACCGGGTCAGCGCCTGGGCGGAGTTCATCCCCACCCCGATGGCCCGCACCACCTTCTCCTCCCGCAGCCGGGCCAGGGCGGGCAGCGCCTGGGTCAGCGCCTGCTCCTGGTGCTCGTCGGGGTCGTGCACGTACACCACGTCCAGCCGGTCCAGCCCGGTCCGGGTCAGGCTCGCCTCGATCGAGCGCAGGACGCCGTCCCGGCTGTAGTCCCGGACCCGGAGGAGGTCGTCCGGGACGTCGAACCCCTCACTGTCCCGACCCTGCGGGCGGGGGTTGTCCACCAGCAGCCGGCCGACCTTGGAGGAGACCACGACCTCCTCCCGCGGGCGGCCGGCGAGGGCGGCCCCCAGACGCCGCTCGGACAGCCCGAGCCCGTAGTGCGGTGCGGTGTCGAAGGAGCGGATCCCCACCTGCCAGGCGGCGTCGACCGCGGCCGCGGCGGCCTCCTCGCTGACCGCCGTGTACAGGTTGCCGATCGCGGCGGCACCGAAGCCGAGCCGGCTGAGCTCGACGTCGGTGCCGCCGACCGGGGTGCTGATCACCGCGCCGGCCGGGTCATCGGGTGATCAGCAGGCCGTGCGAGCCGCCGTCCACCGCCAGCAGCGTGCCGGTGGTGGAGCCGCTGAGCGGGCTGGCCAGGTAGCAGATGGCGTGCGCCACCTCTGCGGCGCTGACCAGCCGGCCCATCGGCTGCCGGCGCTCCAGGGCGACCCGTTCCAGCTCCGGGTCGGCGGCCGCGTCCAGCAACCGCTGCACCCAGGGGGTGTCCGCGGTGCCGGGGGCGACCGCGTTGACCCGGATGCCCTGCCCGACGTGGTCGGCGGCCATCGCCAGGGTCAGCGCGTGCAGCGCGCCCTTGGAGGCGCTGTAGGCGGCGCGCTGCTGCAGGCCGGTCCAGCCGGCGATCGAGCCGGTGATCACCACCGCCGGGTGGGCCGATCGGGCCAGGTGCGTCATCGCGGCCCGGGCCAGCCGCACGGTGCCCATCAGGTTGACCTCCAGCACCCGGGACCAGTCCTCGTCCGCGGTCGTCTCGACGGTGCCGGAGGCGCCGACCCCGGCGTTGGCGACCAGGACGTCGATCCCGCCCAGCTCCTGGGCCGCCCGCTCGACCGCCGCGCGGACCGAGGCGTCGTCGGTGACGTCGCAGGTCAGGTCCAGCACCCCGGTCAGCGGCTCGGGGGTGTTCAGGTCGAGTGAGGCCACCCGGGCGCCGCGGGCGAGCAGGGTGGTGACCACCTGCCGGCCGATCCCCGACGCCCCGCCGGTGACCACCGCGGTCAGCCCGGCGAAGTCCTGGCCCGGTTCCAGGGCCTGGTCGGCCGATGAGGCGGGTGCGTTCGACTGCTCAGTCATGGGTGGAGGCCTCCGCGGCGTCGTGGGTCTGCTCGGGGCGCACGTCGCGCACCCCGATGGTCAGCAACAGGTTGGCGTACGTCCGGACGTCCCCGGTCACCACCACCAGCGCCAGGTCGGGCGAGCTCGCCGCCCGGTAGAAGGCGAACCGGTCCAGCCGGTCCGGCTCGATGCCCGGCAGCCGGCGCCGGTACCCGGCCAGGGCCGCCGGCTCGGGCTCACCGGCGGGCGGAACCATCACCGCAGCGGCCTCCACCGGCAGCACCGGCAGCAGGACGTCCAGCACGGTGTTGACGTCCAGCAGCCCGGGCGCCAGGTTCAGGTGCACCGTGGCGGCGTGCGGGCCGACCGCGGTGCTGGCCGGGTAGTGACCGTCGGCCAGCAGCACGGTGGCGCCGTGCCCGGCCGCGGCCAGCGCGGCCAGCATCCCGGGATGGATCAGGGAGGTGGTGAGCATTCAGGACCCCGCGAGTCGGTAGGTGGCGGTGGCGGTGCCGGACAGCACCTCGTTCAGCTCGGCGCGGGTGAGCCCGGCGAGCAGGTCGGCCGCGGTCCGGGCCCAGCGCGGCCACGAGCTGGCCAGCAGACAGACCGGCCAGTCCGAGCCGAACATCAGCCGGGCCGGGCCGAAGGCGTCCAGCAGGACCTGCGTCACCGGGGCAAGGTCGGCGGGCCGCCACCGGGCGTGGTCGGCCTCGGTCACCAGCCCGGACAGCTTGCACCGGACCTGCTCATGACGGGCCAGGGCCCGCAGGTCGCGCTCCCAGCCGGCCAGGTCGCCACCGGCGATGCCAGGCTTGCCGGCGTGGTCCAGGACCAGGGTCAGGTCGGGCAGGGCGGCGGCCAGCTCGACCGCCGCCGGGAGCTGGGCGGGGCGCACGAGCAGGTCGTAGGTCAGGTCCCGGGCGGCGACGGCGGCCAGGCCGGCGCGCACCTGCGGTCGGGCCAGCCAGCGCGGGTCCGGCTCGGACTCCACCAGGTGCCGCACGCCCCGCAGCCGCTCACCCCCCGGGGCCGAGCGCAGCGCGTCCAGCCGGTCACCGACGTCGGGGGCGGTCAGGTCGACCCAGCCGACGACGGCGCCGACCAGCGGCTCGCCGGCGGCCAGGGCCAGCAGCGCCTCGGTCTCGCCCGGGTCGGGCAGGGCCTGGACCAGGACGGTGGCGGTCACCGGCCGGCCGGCCACCCCGCCGGCGACGGCCTCGCGCAGGTCGGCCGGGCCGAAGGAGCGGCGGATCACCTCCCGGCCGGGTTCGTCCAGCCAGTCGTGCCGGTGCGCGGTCAGGTCCCACAGGTGGTGGTGGGCGTCCACCGCGGCCGGTCGGTCAGTGCTCACCGGACCAGACCGGTCCTTCCGGGAAGCGGTAGCGGGACAGCGACTCCGGCAGCATCTGCGCGCCGAGCCCGGCGGCGGTCGGGGCACGGTAACGGCCGCGTTCGACCCGGACCGGGTGCACGAAGTGCTCGTGCAGGTGGTCGACGTACTCGATCACCCGGTCCTGGGTGCTGCCGCTGACCGCGACGAAGTCGAACATGGACAGGTGCTGGACCATCTCGCACAGCCCGACCCCACCGGCGTGCGGGCACACCGGGACGCCGAACTTGGCGGCCAGCAGCAGGATCGCGACGTTCTCGTTGACCCCGGCCACCCGCGCGGAGTCGATCTGCACGACGTCCACCGCGCCGGCCTGCAGCAGCTGCTTGAACATCACCCGGTTCGCGCCGTGCTCGCCGGTGGCCACCTTCACCGGCGCGACGGCGGCCCGGATCGCGGCATGCCCCAGGATGTCGTCGGGGCTGGTCGGCTCCTCCACCCAGTACGGGTCGTAGGGCATCAGCGCACGCACCCACTCGATCGCCGGGCCGACGTCCCACCTCTGGTTGGCGTCCACCGCGATCCGGATGTCCGGGCCGACCGCCTCACGGGCCACCCGCATCCGGCGGACGTCCTCCTCGACGTCCCGGCCGACCTTGAGCTTGATCTGGGTGAAGCCGTCGGCCACCGCCTGGCGCGCCAGCCGGGCCAGCTTCTCGTCGGTGTAGCCGAGCCAGCCGGGGGTCGTGGTGTAGGCCGGGTAGCCCTCCCGCAGCAGCTGGGCCTCGCGCTCGGCGCGGCCCCCCTCGGCCTTGCCCAGGATCTCCAGCGCCTCCTCGCGGGTGAGGGCGTCGCTCAGCCAACGGAAGTCGACCAGGTCGACCAGCGCCTGCGGGCTCATCCGGGAGAGCAGCTGCCACAGCGGCAGGCCCGCCCGCTTGGCCGCCAGGTCCCAGGCCGCGTTGACCAGGGCGCCGACGGCCATGTGGATGACGCCCTTCTCCGGCCCCAGCCAGCGCAGCTGCGGGTCCTGCACCAGGGCGCGGGAGAAGCCGCCCAGGTCGGCGCACAGCGCGTCGACCGAGCGGCCCACGACGTGCGCGGCCAGGGCGCCGATCGCGTTGGCCTGCACGTCGTTGCCGCGGCCGGTGGTGAAGGCCAGCGCGTGGCCCTCCAGGCCGTCGCCGGCGTCGGTGCGCAGCACCACGTAGGCGGCCGAGTAGTCCGGCTCGGGGTTCATCGCGTCCGAGCCGTCCAGCTCCCGGGAGGTGGGGAAGCGGACGTCGTGGACCTGCAGGTCGACGACCCGGGGACCCTCAGGCTCTGGCGTCATTACCGGCTCCCGCAGCGAGGTGGCGTTCGGTCCAGTGGACCATAGGGGGACGACTACGCTCATGTCCAGGAAACATCAGGTGTTCTCCGGCCTCACGGCGGGGGAGCACGCCCTCGAGGAGGTCGCCGTGGCCGCTCCGCTCACCGATGCCGCGATCGAGAAGATCCGCGCCCTGATCCTGGACGGCGGGCTGCGCCCGGGTGATCGGCTGCCGCCCGAGGCCGAGCTGAGCGCGATGCTCGGGGTGTCGCGCAGCAGCACCCGGGAGGCGGTGCGGGCGCTGGTCACCACCCGGGTGCTGGACGTGCGGCGCGGCGACGGCACCTACGTCACCCAGCTCACCCCCGACCTGCTGCTGACCGGCATCGGCACCGCGGTGGAGCTGATGCAGGAGGAGTCGATCCTGGAGCTGGTCGAGTGCCGGCGGATCATCGAGCCGGCCGTGACGGCGCTGGCCGCGAGCAGAGCGACTGAGGCGCAGAAGAAGGCGATCCATGGCGAGCTGGAGCGGATGCGCGGCGCCGAGCAGCACGAGGACTTCGTGCGGCACGACGCCCAGTTCCACTCCGCGGTCGCCCACGCCGCCGGCAACGTGGCGCTGGCCTCGCTGCTGAACGGGATCTCCAGCGTCTCGATCAGGTTCCGGGTCTGGCGCAGCATGATGGACGCCGACGCCGCGCAGGCCACGGTGGGCGAGCACGAGCAGATCTGGCGGGCGATCGCGGTGGGCGACCCGGAGCGGGCGCGAGCCGCCGCGCTGCTGCACGTGGCCAACGTGCAGTCCTGGCTGGCCGGGTTGATCTCCGAGGGCGCCAAGGTCGCCGACCCGGACTGAGCGGCCAGGCGGCCGGACCGGTGCCGGGAACTGCGCGACAAACCCTTGACAAGCCCCGGCCAACCTCGCATTCTCGTCGAGACATCAGATGTCTAGCCGGGCGGGACATCGTCCGACGGCATCTCCCTGGACGCTTTCGCGTCCCTGCGATCTTCGATGACGAGGAACACGCCATGGTTCGACGCACCAGAGGAACAACCCTTCTCGCTGCGGCCGCCATCGCGGCGGCCACGATGGCGACCGCTGCCTGCGGGGGTGGCGGGGGCAGCGGCGCGGGTGGGAGCCAGCAGGGGTCGGCCACCACCTTGACCTGGCAGATGTGGTCGGGCTCCCAGGTGGAGACGACCGCGCTGAACAAGCTGTCCTCGATGGTCACGGCCAAGTACCCGGACATCAAGCTCAAGATCCAGAGCTCCACGTTCGGGGACTACTGGACCCGGCTCGCCGCTCAGGCCAGCGGCGGCGACGTCGGCTGCCTGCTGGGCGTGCAGGCCGCGCGCGGGCCCTCGATCAAGCAGCTCCTGCTGCCGCTGACCAGCGACCGGCTGTCCAAGGCCGGGATCGACCTGTCGCAGTTCGACCCGACCATCGTCACCGCGCTGCAGTCCGGTGGCACACAGCTGGCCGTGCCCTACGACCTCGGCCCGCTGGTGATGTTCTACAACGCCGACGCGTTCAAGAAGGCGAACCTCAGCGAACCGAAGATCGGCTGGACGCAGGCCGACTTCGAGAAGGACGCCAAGGCGCTGACCCAGGGCAACCAGTACGGGTACGCGATCTTCCCCACCCCCGACCAGGTGATGGCCTGGTCGCTGGCCCTGCACGGGGTGCAGCCGGTCAGCAAGGACGGCAAGCTGCAGATGGACTCCCCGCAGATGCAGCAGACGGTCAGCTGGCTGCAGGGCCTGGTCAAGCAGAAGGTCGCGCCGACCCTGCCGGCCACCAACGACACCAGCTACTCCCTCAACCAGTTCGTGGCCGGCAACGTAGCGATGGACGTGGACGGCCCCTGGCAGATCGGGTTCGTCAAGCAGCAGGCCAAGTTCGAGGTCGGGATCGCCCCGATGCCGGCCGGCCCGAACGGCACCGCCAGCCCGGTGAACGGCTCGGGCTTCGGCATCTCGGCCTCCTGCCCCTACCCCGACCAGGCGCTCAAGGCGCTGTCGGTGCTGACCGGGCCGGACGCCCTGGCCTACCTGGGTGAGGCGGGCCGTGCCTACCCGGCGCGGACCGCGCAGCAGGACACCTGGTACCAGGGCGATCTGAAGTCGGCCAAGGCGCCGCTGACCGAGGCGATCAAGACCGGTGAGCCGTACCGGTCCACCCCGAACTGGACCCAGGTGTCCCAGCTGTTCCAGCAGTACGGCGTCCCGGCGCTGAACGGTCAGCAGACCGCCCAGCAGTTCCTGACCACCGTGCAGCAGCAGTCGGGCTCGTGACCAGTATCACCGCGCCGGGCACCGGCCGGGGACGCCGTTCCGGGCGCCCCGGCCCGGGCCCGGCAGGCCGCCAGGGCCGGGCCGCGGCGGCCTTCCTGGCGCCCAGCGCGATCGGGTTCGCCACGTTCACCCTGCTGCCCATCATCGGCTCGGTCGTGCTGGCCTTCTTCACCTGGCCGGTGCTCGGGCAGCGCGGCTACGCCGGGCTGACGAACTTCCGGACGCTGCTGACCTCCGACCCGGTCTTCTTCACCGCGCTGCGCAACACGCTGCTGTTCGTCGTCCTGTACGTTCCGATCAACTTCGTCCTGGCCCTGGGTCTGGCCCTGTGGATCTCCCCGCGGATCCGCGGCCGGGCGGCCTACCGGGTGCTGTTCTTCCTGCCCACCGTGACCCCGCTGGTGGCCAACGCCCTGGTCTGGAAGCTGCTGCTGCAGCCCGGTGGGGTGGTACCCGCCTACCTGCACAGCTGGTTCGGGATCAGCGCGCCGAACTTCCTGGGCAGCCCGACCTGGGCGATGCTGGCCGTCGTTGCGATGTCGGTGTGGAGCGGCACCGGCTACAACATGCTGGTCTTCTCCGCGGCGCTGGACGGGATCCCCGACCACCTGTACGAGGCCGCCGCGCTGGACGGCGCCGGGCCCGTCCGGCGGTTCTGGCACGTGACGGTGCCGATGCTGTCGCCGGCGATGTTCTTCGCCTCGGTGCTGACCATCATCACCTCCTTCCAGGTCTTCGCCCAGCCGTACATCCTGACCGGCGGCGGCCCCGGGGTCAGCACCACGACGATGGTGTTGTACCTGTACCAGAGGGGGTTCCAGTTCTTCCAGCTCGGGATGGCCTCCGCGGTGGCCACCTGCCTGTTCGCGATGATCGTGCTGGTCACAGCCCTGCAGTTCCTCGGCCAGCGGAAGTGGGTGCACTACGATGCCTGACGCCGTCCTGGCCCAGGCCGACCCCGGCGAGGGCAGGGCCGGGCCGCCCGATGGCCGAGCCGCCTCGCGCCGTCCGGGCCGGGCCGGGCTGCGCACCGCGGTCAGCCAGCTGCTGCTGACCATCGTGCTGGTGGTGTACCTGGCCCCGTTCGCGTGGATGATCTCGGCCGCGCTCAAACCCGGCGGTGACGTGTTCACCAACCCCCCGACCCTGCTCGGCAGCCGGTTGCAGTGGCACAACTTCGTGGACGCCTTCACCTACGTCCCGTTCGCGACCTTCGTCTGGAACGGGCTGCTGGTCTCGGTGATCGGCACCGTCGTGGTCTGCGTGACCTCGGTGCTGGCCGCCTACGCCTTCGCCCGACTGCAGTTCCGCGGCCGCGAGCCCATCTTCCTGATCTACCTGATGACCCTGATGGTGCCTCAGGAGGTGGTGATCGTGCCGATGTTCATCCTCATGCAGCAGTTCGGGTGGATCAACACCTACCAGGCGCTGATCTTCCCGTGGGCCTTCACCGCCTTCGGGGTCTTCCTGCTCCGGCAGTTCTTCCGGAACATCCCCACCGAACTGGAGGACGCGGCCCGGGTCGACGGCGCCAGCCGGTTGCGCACCCTGCTGCTGATCATCGTGCCGCTGGCCCGGCCGGCGGTCGCCGTGCTGGCCGTGTTCACCTTCATCAACTACTGGAACAGCTTCCTGTGGCCGCTGATCGTGACGAACAGCCTGGACATGAGCACCGTGCCGGTCGGCCTGAACGCGTTCCTGGGCCAGCAGGGTAGCCAGTGGCAGCTACTGATGGCCGCGGCGGCGATCTCGATGGTGCCGACCGCAGTGATCGTGCTGCTGCTCCAGCGCCACCTGGTCAAGGGCATCGCCCTGTCCGGGATGGGCGGCCGCTGACCACCCCTCACCCCCACCCACCCCGACGACGGAAGGCAGGCCGTGACCGAGCCCACCGAGAACCCGCAGCCCATCCGCACCGACCCCGGCATCTGGACCGACTTCGACCGACCGCTGCCGGCCTGGTTCGACCGCGCCAAGTTCGGCATCTTCATCCACTGGGGGCCCTACTCGGTGCCCGCCTGGGCCGAGCCGAGCGGCGCCCTGGGCGCCGTCCCGGAGTCGGAGTGGTTCGCCCACAACGCCTACGCCGAGTGGTACTTCAACACCATCCGGATCCCGGGCAGCCCGGCCGCTGAGCACCACCGGCAGACCTACGGCGACGCGCCGTACGACGACTTCCTGGACGCCTGGACCGCCTCGGGCTTCGACCCCCAGCAGTGGGCGCAGCTGTTCGCCGAGGCCGGCGCGGACTACGTGGTCCCGACCACCAAGCACCACGACGGCGTCACCCTGTGGGAGGCGCCGGGCACCGGCGCCCGGAACACCGTGCACCGCGGCCCCCGCCGGGACCTGGTCGGCGCGATCGCGGACGCCGTGCGGGCGCAGGGCCTGCGGTTCGGCGTCTACTACTCCGGCGGACTGGACTGGAGCGTGACCCGCTTCGGCCCGCACACCACCATGGACGAGGTGCGCTCGCTGCGTCCGGTGGACGCCGCCTACAACACCTACGCCTACCTGCACGTGCAGGACCTGGTCGACCGCTACCACCCGGACATCCTGTGGAACGACATCGAGTGGCCGGACGCCGGCAAGCGCACCGGTCCGCAGTCGCTGCACCAGCTGTTCACCGACTTCTATCGCGGCAACCCCGAGGGCGTGGTGAACGACCGCTGGGGGGACACCCACGCCGACTACGCCACCAGCGAGTACGAGGCCCACCTGGAGGCCGAGCAGGCCGCGCAGTGGGAGAACAACCGCGGGATCGGGTTCTCCTTCGGGTACAACCAGGTCGAGGACGAGAAGCAGTACCTGACCGGCCCGGCCCTGGCCCGGCACCTGGTGGACGTCGCCTCCCGCGGCGGCCGGTTCCTGCTCAACGTCGGCCCGACGGCCGACGGCCAGATCCACCCCGTCCAGCAGCAGTCGCTGCGCGACCTGGGCGACTGGCAGCGCCGCACCGGGGACGTCGTCCGGGGTTCCTCACCGGTTCCGGCCGAGGTCGCCGCGCCCGGGCAGCAGCCGTGGCTGCGCTGGCTGCGGACCGCCGAGCACCTGGTCGCCTTCGTGGACCCCGATGCCGGTCAGGTGAAGCTGACCTGGGACGCCGAGGTGGCCGATGCCGACGGCGCGCAGGTCCGCGGCGCCGGTGCCCGGCTGGAGGGCGGGCACGGCAGCCTGGTGGTGCACCTGCAGGAGCCGGAGCAGGGACCGGTCGCGGTGCTGCTTCCGCTGCGCGCCGGGCGGTAGGCCCCCGGCCGCGGTACGGCGGGCTGGGAGACCCTCGCCCGCCGCACCGCGGCCGGTCGGCGTGCCACAGTGTCAGGATGAGCGCGGCGCCGGTCGACCTGACCCGGTTCGCCTGGCTGTCGGTGGCGGCGGCCCTGGTGACCATCACCCTCAAGGGTCTGGCCTACCTGCTGACCGGCTCGGTCGGTCTGCTCTCGGACGCCGCCGAGTCGCTGGTCAACCTGGCCGCCGCCGTCCTGGCCCTGGTCGCCCTGCGGGTGGCGGCCCGCCCCGCGGATGACAACCACCACTTCGGGCACGGCAAGGCGGAGTACTTCTCGGCCGGCGGCGAAGGTCTGATGATCTTCATCGCGGCCGGGGTCATCCTGTTCACCGCGGTGGAGCGGTTCCTCTCCCCCCGCCCGCTGGACAGCGTCGGACTGGGCCTGGCCGTGTCGGTGCTCGCCTCGGCGGTGAACGCCGCCGTCGCGGTGGTCCTGCTGCGGGCCGGGCGCGAGCACCGGTCGGTGACCCTGACCGCGGACGGCAAGCACCTGATGACCGACGTGTGGACCTCGGCCGGCGTGCTGGTCGGCGTCGGCCTGGTGGCACTGACCGGCTACCAGCGGCTGGACCCCCTGGTGGCGGCCGCGGTGGGCGTGAACATCCTGGTCACCGGGGCCCGGCTGGTCAACGAGTCGGTGGTCTCGCTGCTGGACGCCGCGCTGCCCGAGGCCGAGCTGGCCGAGCTGCGGGAGGTGCTGGCCGACCTCAGCTCCCCACAGGTCAGCTTCGCCGACCTGCGCACCCGGGCCTCCGGGCGGCACCGGTTCGTCTCGCTGACCGTCACCGTGCCCGGTGGCTGGCCGGTCTCCCGCGCCGGCCAGGTGATCCGGGACGTCGAGGACCGGATCGAGCGCGTGCTGCCCGGCACCGACGTCGTCACCCACCTGGTCCCGGCGGAGGTGGCGTGCAGCAGCTCGGTTACGGACAGCCCCGCGCGCGATGGGTCCTGACCGCCACCGTCCTCGGGTCGGGGATCGCGCAGGTGGACAGCAGCGTGGTCAACGTCGCGCTGCCCACCATCGGCCGGCAGCTGGGAGCCGGGATCGGCGGCCTGGCCTGGGTGGTCAACGGCTACACCCTGACCCTGGCGTCGTTGATCCTGCTCGGCGGCTCCCTGGGTGACCGGTTCGGCCGCCGACGGGTCTTCACGGTCGGGGTGGTCTGGTTCGCCGTCGCCTCCCTGGCCTGCGCGGCGGCGACGACCCTGCCGGTGCTGATCGCCGCCCGGGCCCTGCAGGGCGTCGGCGGGGCGCTGCTCACCCCCGGCAGCCTGGCCATCCTGCAGGCCAGCTTCCGGCCCGAGGACCGGGCGCGCGCGATCGGGGCGTGGTCAGGGCTCGGCGGGATCGCCGGGGCCGTCGCCCCGCTGCTCGGCGGCTGGCTGGTCGGGGCGGCGTCCTGGCACTGGATCTTCCTGATCAACGCCCCGGTCGCCGGCGTCGTCCTGCTCGCCGCCCGGCACATCCCGGAGAGCCGGGACGCCGAGGCGGGGCGCCGGCCGGACCTGCTCGGTGCGGCGCTGGCCGCCGCCGGACTGGGCGCCCTGACCTACGCGCTGACCACCTGGGGCAGCCGGCGGACGCTGGACGCGAGTGTCGGGTGGGCGCTGGCCCTTGCCGTGCTGGCCCTGGCCGGCTTCCTGCTGCGTGAGCGCCGCGCCGCCGAGCCGCTGCTGCCGCCGGGGCTGTTCGCCGACCGGGTCTTCAGCGCGACCAACGCCGTGACCTTCGCGGTCTACGCCGCCCTGGCCGGGGTGTTCTTCTGGCTGGTACTGCAGCTGCAGGTGGTGGCCGGGTTCAGCCCGCTGCGAGCCGGCCTGGCCCTGCTGCCGGTCACCCTGCTGCTGCTCGCGCTCTCCGCGCGGGCCGGGGCCTGGGGCCAGCGGTTCGGGCCGGGGACGTCGATGACCGTCGGGCCGGCCGTCTGCGCCGTGGCGGTGCTGGCGATGGGCGGGATCGGGCCGGGCGCCGGCTACTGGTCGGTGGTGCTCTGGCCGGTCGTCCTGTTCGGGCTGGGCCTGGCCATCACCGTGGCGCCACTGACCGCTGCCGTCCTGGGCGCCGCCCCGGAGCGGCACACGGGCGTCGCCAGCGGGGTGAACAACGCCGTGGCCCGGGCCGCCTCACTGCTGGCGGTGGCCGCCCTGCCGCTGCTGGCCGGGCTGTCCGGTGAGGCCTACACCGACCCTGCGGCGATGACCTCGGCGTTCCGGCACGCGACGTGGATCTGCGCCGGCCTGTTCGCGACCGGCGCGCTGGTCGCGGCCGGCTTCCTCCGTCGGCGACCGCCCGACCACCCCGCTGCGCTCCCCTGAGCCCGCGGTCCCCGGCCCGGGCTGCCTGGTCCCGACCCGAGGTGGAGCACGGGCCCGGCCGGTCAGCGGTCGCGGACGAAGACCGGGACCTCGGCGGTGGAGCGCCGGGCGTCGAAGCGGTAGCCGGCGCCGTCGAACTTCTTCAGTGCCCCGGGCGTCCGTACCCGGTGGTGCACCATCCAGGCCGCCATCTCCCCCCGCGCGCGCTTGGCGAAGAAGGAGACCACCCGGTAGCGGCCGGCGTCGTCGGCGTCCTCGAACCGGGGCGAGACCAGCCGCCCGGCGAGCCGCTCGGGCTGCACCACCTTGGCGTACTCGGCCGAGGCCAGGTTGACCACGACCTCGGCGCCCGGGGACTCGGCCAGGTCGGCGTTGACCAGGTCGGTGACCTTCTCCCCCCACCACTGGTAGAGGTTCGCGCCGCGCTCGGTGGCCAGCGCGACCCCCATCTCCAGCCGGTAGGGCTGGATCAGGTCCAGCGGCCGGAGCAGGCCGAACAGCCCGGACAGGATGCGGATCGTCTTCTGCGCCTCGGTGAAGTCACGCTCGTCGAACCGCTCGCGGGCGTTCATGCCCTGGTAGACGTCACCGTTGAAGGCGAGCACCGCGGCCCGGGCGTTGCGCCGGGTGAACGGGGTGCTGAAGTCGGCGTAGCGCTCGACGTTCAGCTCGGCCAGCTCCCCGGACAGCTCCATCAGCGCCGCGACCTCCTCGGGGGACTTGGTCCGCATCACCTCGATCAGCCGCTCGGCGTCCTGGAGCAGGCGGGGCTGGGAGGACTTGCGGGTCGGCAGCCGGGAGTCGAAGTCCAGCGACTTGGCCGGGGAGAGCAGCGCGATCATGGTGACTGAACGGTACCCGCGCGGAGCGGGGGCGCCCAGACCAGGCGATCGCTTGCCTTCCCCGGCGCGGGGGCCGAGGGTGAGCAGATGACCAGCGCGGCTCTGCCCCCGTTCGACCCCCGCGACCCCGCCGGGATCGATGACCTGCTCAGCGCCGAGGAGAAGGACGTCCGCGGCTCCGTCCGGAGCGTGTGCGCCACCGCGGTGCTCCCGCACGTGGCGCAGTGGTTCGAGGCCGGCGAGCTGCCCGACGTCCGCGGCCTGGCCAAGGAGCTCGGCGCCCTGGGCCTGCTCGGCATGCACCTGGAGGGCTACGGCTGCGCCGGGATGAGCGCCGTCGACTACGGCCTGGCCTGCCTGGAGCTGGAGGCGGCGGACTCGGGCATCCGGTCGCTGGTCTCGGTGCAGGGCTCGCTGGCCATGTACGCGATCTGGGCCTTCGGGTCGGAGGAGCACAAGCAGGCCTGGTTGCCGCCGATGGCGGCCGGGGAGGCGATCGGCTGCTTCGGGCTGACCGAGCCGGACGCCGGCTCCGACCCCGCCTCGATGCGCACCCGGGCCCGGCGGGACGGCACCGACTGGCTGCTGGACGGCCGCAAGATGTGGATCACCAACGGGTCGGTGGCCGACGTCGCCGTGGTCTGGGCGCAGACCGAGGACGGCGTTCGCGGTTTCGTGGTGCCGACCGCCACCCCCGGGTTCTCCGCACCCGCGATCAAGCACAAGCTCTCCCTGCGCGCCTCGGTGACCAGCGAGCTGGTGCTGGACGGCGTCCGGCTGCCGGCCGAGGCGATGCTGCCGGGGGTGCACGGGCTGAAGGGTCCGCTGTCCTGCCTGAACGAGGCCCGGTACGGGATCATCTGGGGCGCGATGGGGGCGGCACGGTCCAGCCTGGAGTGCGCGCTGGACTACGCCGGCCAACCGCGAGCAGTTCGGCCGGCCGATCGCCGGCTTCCAGCTCACCCAGGCCAAGCTGGCCGACATGGCCGTGGAGCTGGCCAAGGGCACCCTGCTGGCGCTGCACCTGGGGCGGCGCAAGGACGCCGGCGCGCTGCGCCCGGAGCAGGTCAGCCTGGGCAAGCTGAACAACGTCCGCGAGGCGCTGGAGATCTGCCGGACGGCGCGCCAAGTGCTGGGCGCCAACGGGATCTCCCTGGAGTACCCGGTGATCCGGCACATGGCCAACCTGGAGTCGGTGATCACCTACGAGGGCACGGTGGAGATGCACACCCTGGTGCTCGGCCAGGCGCTGACCGGGCTGAGCGCCTTCCGCTGAGCCCCGCCGGCGGCTCGTCAGGACGGCGTCAGCGGGCCGGTGCGGGGCAGCACGCTGAGCGAGCCGTCGGTCTCCAGCACCACGGCGCCGACGCCGCCCAGGTCGGCGTGGCCGTCGGCCCGCGCGGCCTGCTCGACCTCGCTGCGGGTCACCCGCTCCCGGCGCATCGCCTCCTCCAGGAAGCCGTCGTGGTACAGGAGGGTCGGCTCCGACTTGGCCAGCCGGCGGACCAGCGGCACCCGCACGCTGGACCAGGTGACCACGTACTGCAGGGCGACCAGCAGGGCCAGGGCCAGCACGCCCTCGGACACGCTGACCGAGGAGCTGAGGATGGCGCTGGCCAGGGTGGAGCCCAGGGCCACCGTCACCACCCAGTCGAAGGCGTTCAGCTTGGACAGCGTCCGCTTGCCGGTCACCCGCAGCATCACCACGAGGGCGACGTAGGCCACCGGTGTCACCACGGCCAGCCGGACCAGGTCGCCCCAGCCGTCGAACCACATCGCCGTCCCCCTTCGTCGACCGCCGACTCGCCCGAGCACCGTAACGTGCTCCCGGCCCTAGGGTGTGGCCATGTCCGAGCAGCCGCTGAGCCCGCCCGTGCTGGACGTGGTCGAGCAGCGGGTGCTGGGCAGCCTGCTGGAGAAGCAGCGCACCGTACCGGCCGGCTACCCGCTGACCCTCAGCGCGCTGCGGTCGGCCTGCAACCAGACCAGCAGCCGCGACCCGGTGCTCGACCTGGACGACCAGAGGGTGGAGCAGGCGGCCAGGGCGCTGCGCGAGCGCGGGCTGCTGCGGATCGTCTGGTCCGACACCGGGCGGCGCACCCTGAAGTACCACCAGATCCTCGACGAGGTGCTTGGGCTGAGCCCCCCGGAGCGGGCGCTGCTGACCGTGCTGCTGCTGCGCGGGCCGCAGTCACCCGGGGAGCTGAGGGCCCGCACCGAGCGCCTGTACGCCTTCCCCGACCGGGAGGCGGTGGAACAGGTGCTGGGGGTGCTGGCCGGGCGTGAGCAGCCGCTGGTCGCCCAGCTGGAGCGCCGTCCCGGGCAGCAGGACCGGCGCTGGGTGCACCTGCTGGGCGAGGTCGTCCCGGCCCCGGCCGGGCCGGCGCCGGTGGCCCCGGAGCTGGATCGCGAAGGCGTCCTGCGCGATGGTGAGCAGGCCCGGACGGCGCGGGTCCGAGCGGCCTGGGACGCCCTGGCCGAACCGTACGCGCAGGCGATGTCCACCGAGCTGGACCCCGCCTCACCCGCTGACCTGGCCTTCGAGCGCTGGCTGCTGGACCGCGTGGCGGCGCACGGCGCCGGGCGCCCGGTCGTGGAGGTGGGCTGCGGGCCCGGGCACGTCACCGCCTACCTGGCGGCCGCCGGCGCGCAGGCGCAGGGCCTGGACCTCTCGCCCGGGATGGTCGACGTGGCCCGGGCCCGCCACCCGGAGCTGACCTTCGGTGTGGGTGACCTGCGGGACCTGATGCGCCCGGCCACCGGCAGCGGCTGGGCGGCCGTGCTGGCCTGGTACTCCCTGATCCACCTGGCCGGCAGCGAGATCCCGGCGGCGGTGGCCGCCCTGGCCCGGCCGCTGCTGCCCGGCGGGCTGCTGGTCCTGGCCCTGCACGCGGGCTCGGGCATCCGCCACCTGTCCAGCTGGTTCGACGTGCCGGTCGACCTGGACGTGGTCCGGCACGACCCGGGCGCGGTCCGTTCGGCGGCGGCCGCGGCCGGGCTGGTCGACCTCGAGTGGTACCTGCGCGGTCCGCTCAGCGCCCGCGGGGAGAGCACCGAGCGCTTCTACCTGCTGGCCCGCTCACCTTGCTGAGGCGCCCGGCGCCAGCTCGCGGACGCTGCGCGCCGCCAGCTCGGTGACCTTCGTCCAGTCCCGGCGGGCCAGCACGTCCCGCGGGGTCAGCCAGGAGCCGCCGACACAGCTGACCGAGGGCAGCGCCAGGTACTGGCCGGCGTTGCCCAGGTCGATCCCGCCGGTCGGGCAGAACCGCAGTGCGGGCAGCGGGCCGGCGACTGCCTTGAGGTAAGCGGCACCGCCGGCGGCCTGGGCGGGGAAGAACTTCATCGCCCGCACACCGTGCTCGGCCAGGGTGAGCATCTCGCTGACCGTGGCCGCGCCGGCCAGGTAGGGCAGGTCGGCCTCGTCCAGCGCCGCCAGCAGGCCCGGCGTGCTGCCCGGGGTGACCAGGAACTGCGCGCCGGCCCGGGCCGCGGCGTCCACGTCCTGCGGGCTGAGCAGCGTGCCGGCGCCCAGCCTCAGCTGCGGCACCTCGGCGGCGATCCGGCGGATCGCCTCCAGCGCCGCCGGGCTGCGCAACGTCACCTCGATCACCCCGACGCCGCCGGCCAGCAGGGCCCGGGCCAGGGGGACCGCGTCCGCGGCGTCCGGGACGACCACCACCGGGATGACCGGTGAGGTGGTCAGCAGCTCCTCCAGCCCCGCGCTGCCCGCACCGCTCACGCCTGGCCCGCCATCAGCTCGGCCAGCTCCTGGGTCAGGCAGTCCCGCAGGGCCGCCTCCTCCGGCAGGTCGGCGCCGAAGATCTCGCCCACCCCGAGCAGCCCCTCCACGATGCCGGCCGGCTCGCGTCGGTCCCGCACGGCGGCCCTGAGCCGGTCGGCCATCGGGTCGTCCAGCGGCAGGGCACGGCCCCGGCGGTCGGCGCCCAGCGCCACGTAGGCCATCCAGCCGGCGACCGCCCGGCCGGCCCAGCGGGGGGTGCGACCGGCGGCCAGGTTGTCCCGCACGGTGCCGAGCAGCCGCAACGGCAGCTTCTGCGAGCCGTCCATCGCCACCTGGACGGTGCGGTGCGCCAGGGCCGGGTTGGCGAACCGCTCCAGCACGGTGCGGGCGTAGGCCCCGGCGTCCACACCCGGCGGCGGGCTGAGGGTGGGCAGCACGTCGGTGGTCATCAGCGCCTGCGCCTGCTCGGCCAGCCCGGGGTCGGCGACCGCCTGCGCGATCGTCTCGTACCCGGCGAGCGCACCGAGGTAGGCCAGCATCGAGTGGGTGCCGTTCAGCAGCCTCAGCTTGAGCTGCTCGTAGGGCCGCACGTCCGCCACCAGCTCGGCGCCGACCTTCTCCCAGGCCGGCCGGGCAGCGGCGAAGTCGTCCTCGATCACCCACTGCCGGAACGGTTCGGCCACCACCAGGCCCTCGTCGCGCAGACCGAGCAGGTCCGCCGCCAGCTGCCGGTCGGCGTCGGTGGTGGCGGGCACGATCCGGTCCACCATCGAGCAGGGGAAGGCGACCTGGCGGGCGATCCACTCGGCCAGCGGCTCACCCTCGGCGGCGGGCAGCGCGGCGCAGAAGTCGCCGACCAGGCCGGCCAGCACGTGCCCGTTGTCGGTCAGGTTGTCGCAGGCCAGCACTGTGACGGGGGCGTCGACGGCGCGGGCCCGGGCCTGCAGCCCCCGGACCAGCTGGCCGACGGCGCTGCCGGGCGGCTGCCCGGCCAGGTCGGCGGCCAGCACCGGGTCGTGGACGTCGAGCCGGCCGGCGGCGTCGCGGCGGTAGCCCTTCTCGGTCACCGTGAGGGTCACCACCCGCACGGCGGGGTCGGCGAACCGGTCGGTCAGCTCGGCCCGCGCCTGCTCGGGGAAGAGCACCTGGCTGACCTGGCCGACCACCCGCAGGCGTGGGTCGCCGTCGCCGCGCACGAGCAGGCCGTACAGCCCGTCCTGCGGCATCAGCTGGTCCACCACGCCGGCCGAGCGCTGGGTCACCCCGCAGATGCCCCAGCCCGGCTGGCCGGCCTGCACGGCGGCGTCCTCGGTGTAGACGGCCTGGTGGGCCCGGTGGAAGGCGCCGATGCCCAGGTGCAGGATGCCGACCTGCCGGCTGAGGCCGGCCTCCGGAGGTGGCGTGAGCGCCCCGGCGCTCCCGCCCCCCAGCACCTCGGCCAGGGACGCCCGGCCCAGCCGCCTCACAGCACCGCCCCGATCTGCCACGGCACGAACTCCTCGCCGCCCAGCCCGAGCTCCTCGCTCTTGGTCCGCCGCCCCGACGCGGTCTCGACCAGCGCCTCGTACACGCGCCGGCCCATGTCCGGCAACGACATCCCGGCCTCCACCACCGCCGAGCAGTCCAGGTCCATGTCCTCGGCCATCTGCAGGGCCGTGCGCGCGTTGGTGGCCAGCTTCAGGGTCGGCGCCGGGCGGCTGCCGAACACCGAGCCACGGCCGGTGGTGAAGCAGATCAGGTTGGCCCCGCCGGCCACCATCCCGGTGACCGAGACCGGGTCGTACCCGGGGGTGTCCATGAAGACGAAGCCGGGGGTCGGGATCGGTTCGGCGTACTCGCACACCGCGGCCAGCGGGCTGTGCCCGCCCTTGGCCACCGCGCCCAGCGACTTCTCCAGGATCGTGGTGATCCCTCCGGCCTTGTTGCCCGGCGAGGGGTTGCCGTCCATCGTGGTGCCCTGCCCGGCGGTGTACCGCTCCCACCACTCGATCCGTCCCAGCAGCGCCTTGCCGACCTCGGGCCGCACCGCGCGGTCGGCCAGCATCTGCTCGGCGCCGTAGATCTCCGGGGTCTCCCCCAGCACGCTGGTGCCGCCGGCGGCGACCAGCAGGTCGCTGGCCACGCCCAGCGCCGGGTTGGCGGTCAGCCCGGACCAGGCGTCCGAGCCACCGCACTGCAGGCCGAGCACCAGGTGCTCCACCCCGACCTCCTCGCGCCGGGAGCCGGACAGCGTCTGCGCCATCGCCCGGACCTTCTCCACCCCGCGGCGGACCGCGGCGGCGGTGCCACCGACCTCCTGGATGGTGAAGACGTCCAGCGGCAGGTCCGGGCGCACCCCGAGGTCGGCGACCAGGTCGCCGATCTCGTTCACCTCACAGCCCAGACCGAGCACCACCAGGCCGCCGATGTTCGGGTGCCGGGCGTAGCCGTCCAGCGTGCGGCGCAGTATGTCCCAGCCCGGGCCACGGTTGGCCATCCCGCAGCCGGTGCCGTGGGTGAGGGCGACGACGCCGTCCACGCCGGGCACCGCGCCGTCGGCCAGCTCGTCCTCGGTCCGGCGCACCACCTGCCGCGCCACGGTGGCCGAGCAGTTCACGGTGGTCAGCACGCCGATGTAGTTGCGGGTGCCGACGCTGCCGTCGCTGCGCCGGTAGCCCAGGAAGGTGCGCGGCAGGTCCTCGGGCAGGGCGACGGCCTGGCCGGCGACGCCGCCGGTGGCCAGGGTGGCCGGGTCCTGCGGCATGCCGAGGTTGTGGGTGTGCACGTGCTCGCCGGCCCGGACCGGGGTGCTGGCCGTGCCGATCACGTGGCCGTACTTGCGCACCAGCTCCCCGGCGGCCAGGTCACGCAACGCGACCTTGTGCCCGGGGGGCACGTCACCGAGCACGGTCAGCGGCTCATCCCCCGGCCAGCCGGCCCGTTCCCCGGCGGTGATCTGGTCGCGGGCGATGGCGACGTCGTCGCCCTCGGCCAGCCTGAGCAGTGCGGCGGTCATCGGTTGTCTCCTTCTGGGTGGACGTCGTCCTGGTGCCCGGCGGCCCGACGGGCGGCGGCCCGGGTCTGGGACAGGGTCGGGATGTGGCCGGTGCCGCCCTGACCACCGACCGACAGCGCGGCGGCGGCGACCCCCAGGCGGGCCGCCTCGACCAGGCTGTCGCCGTGGCTGAGCCGCGCCGCGAGGGTGCCGGTCACGCAGTCCCCGGCCCCGGTCTGGTCCACGACCTGCTCGACCCGCAGACCGGGCACCGACTGCACGTGAGCGCCCTGGACGACCACGGCGCCGCTCGGCCCGCAGGTGAGCACGACGTCCGCCGAGCCCAGGCCGGCGACGGCCAGCGCGGCGTCCTCGGCGGCCAGGCCCGGGTCCAGACCGAGCAGCGCGCTGGTCTCCCCCGGCCAGGACGGGGTGATCAGAGCGGCGGTGGCGGCCACGGTGCGCAGCAGCTTCCCGGCGGTGGCCGCGCTGGTCAGCGCGGGCCGGTAGTTGGGGTCGTAGACGAACCGCTGCGCGGTCAGGGCCGCCCGGAGCACCACCTCCCGGGCCGTGGCGGAGATCGCGCCGGTGACCCCGCCGGTGACCACGACCCCGACCTCGCGCAGCAGCCGCTCGTCCAGGTCCTGGGGGGCCAGCGTGGCGCCGAGGCTGCCCGCGCGTGCGTAGGAGAACTCCCGGGCCCCGAGCGGGTCGGTGTGGGAGAGGTAGACCCCGTGCTGGCCGGGGGCCCGGACCAGCCGGTCCACCTCGACGCCGAGGTCGGCGATCCGGGCGACCATCGCATCGCCCAGCTCGTCCTGCGGGATCTTGGCCAGCAGGGCGGTCCGGGCGCCCGCGGCGGCCGAGGCGGCTGCCACGTTGAGCGCGTCGCCGGAGAAGCCCAGCCGGGTGGCGGCGCCGTCCGCCCAGGGGGTGCGGGTGCTGACCTCGACCAGCACCTCCCCGATCACCAGGACGTCGGGTGCTCTCACGCCAGTGCCTCCTCGGCGGCGACGGCGCCGGTGGACTCCCGGACCACCAGCTGGACGGGCAGGTCGACCTGGCGCGCCCGGTCGGTGGGCGTGCCCGGCGGGTCGGCGAGCAGCGCCAGCAGCAGGTCGACCGCGGCCCGACCGGCCCGCACGGTGGGAATCGCCACCGTGGTCAGCCCCGGCGCCACCATGCCGGACAACGGGATGTCGTCGATGCCGACCACACTGAGCCGACCGGGCACCGGGACGCCGCGTTCGGCCAGGCCCCGGCACAGCCCCAGGGCGACCAGGTCGTTGTAGGCGACGACCGCGCTCACCCCGGACAGCAGCACCGACTCCACCGCCTGCCGGCCACCCTCGAAGGTCGGCGCGAACCGGCCGAGCTCGCGGAGGAGGACGCCGCACGGGCCGGCCCAGTGCCGCAGGCCCCGGGTCCGCTCGGCGTCCGACCAGCTCTGCCGCGGGCCGGCCACGTAGCCGACGTCACGGTGCCCGGCGGCGGCCAGGTGCGCCAGCACCTGGTGCACGCCGTCCACGTTGTCGAAGGAGACCGAGGCCAGCCGCGGGCCCTTCCGGTTGACCAGCACGGTGGGCGCCAGCGCGGCGGCCTCGGCGAGCTCGCCGGCGCGCATCCGTGGCGAGCACAAGATCATCCCGTCCACCTGCTTGGCCAGCGACCGGACCAGGCCCAGCTCGGCGCCGGGCCGCTCGTCGGTGTCGACGGTGAACACCTGGTAGTCCGCGGCCTGGGCCTGCTGCTGGACGCCCTTGACCAGGCTGGGAAAGAACGGGTTGGCCAGGTCCGGCAGCAGCAGGCCCAGGTTGCCGGTCCGCCCGGTGATCAGGCCACGCGCCGCACGGTTCGGCCGGTAGCCGAGGTGGTCGGCCAGCTGCTGCACCCTGGCCCGGGTGGCCGGGTCGACCTTCTCCGGCAGCGAGAGGGCCCGGGAGACCGTCGAGGGGGAGACGCCGGCCGCCCGAGCGACGTCGCGGATGGTGACCGTCATCGCCGATCCACCTCCTCCCGACCCGAACCGACGGGGGCAACTCTTGCAATGGTTTGCATAGCCAGTCAACCCGAGCCGCCGTCGCGCTCGGGTGGCGGCATCCAGAGACGCTGGAGAGCAGGGCATCTCGCTGCGCGAGGCAGCCACCTGGACCAACGGTGGCCGACGTGCAATCCTTTGCAGAGCCGCTGCGGCCGTCGCCGGCCGGCGGCCGCCCCATCCAGGTCCCGCCCAGGAGGCACGATGCCGAAGCCGTTGACCCTGCACCCGGACCGGGCCCTGCCGGCCGAGCCCGGCGTCCGCTCCCTGGCCCGGGAGATCCACCAGCAGACCCGTGACCTGCCGCTGGTCTGCATGCACGGGCACGTCGAGGTGTCCCGGTTCACCCAGGACACCCCGTTCGGCAACCCGGCCGAGCTGCTCATCACCCCCGACCACTACGTCACCCGGATGCTGGTCAGCCAGGGCCTCAGCCCGGAGCAGCTCGGCGTGCAGCGCAGCGACGACGCCCCGGTCGAGGCGGACCCGAGGGCGATCTGGCGCCGGTTCTGCGCCGGCTGGCACCTGTTCCGCGGCACCCCGTCCCGGTACTGGCTCGAGCACGAGCTGGTCGAGGTGTTCGGGGTGGACGTGCAGCCCTCGGCCGAGACCGCCGACCAGCTCTACGACACCATCGCGGCGGTGCTGGCCGACCCGGCCTTCCGGCCCCGCGCGCTGCTGGACCGCTTCCGGATCGAGCTGATCTCCACCACCGACCCCGCGACCAGCGACCTGGCCGACCACCAGGCCCTGACCGAGCAGGGCCTGGGGGAGCGGGTGGTGCCCACCTTCCGGCCCGACGCCGTGCTGCACTGCGCGCGGCCGGGCTGGGCGCAGGACGTGGAGCGGCTGGGCAAGCTCGCCGACGTCGACACCGGGGACTACCAGGGCTACCTGCAGGCGCTGGCGGCGCGCCGCCGGGCCTTCGTCCAGCTGGGCGCCCGGGCCACCGACCACGGTCACCTGAGCGCGCAGGCGAGCCCGTTGACCGAGTCGGCGGCGACCGAGATCTACCGGCAGGCGCTGGCCGGCCAGGTCGAGCCGCAGGCCGGCGACGCCTTCGCCGGCCACATGCTGCACGTGATGGCCGGGATGTCGCGGGAGGACGGGCTGGTCATGCAGCTGCACCCGGGCGTGCTGCGCGACCACCACCCGGACTCGGCCCGGCTGTTCGGGCCGGACACCGGCTTCGACATCCCGGTCGCCACCGAGTTCACCCGCTCGCTGCGCCCGCTGCTGGCCGACTACGGCCGCGACCCCCGGTTCCGGATGATCCTGTTCACCGTGGACGAGACCGTGTACAGCCGGGAGCTGGCCCCGCTGGCCGGGGTGTACCCCTCGGTCCGGCTCGGCGCGCCGTGGTGGTTCCTGGACAGCCCGCACCAGATGCTGCGGTTCCGGGAGTCCACCACCGAGACGGCCGGCTTCTACAACACCTCCGGGTTCGTCGACGACACCCGGGCCTTCGCCTCGATCCCGGCCCGGCACGACCTGGCCCGCCGGATCGACGCGGGCTACCTGGCCCGGCTGGTGGCCGAGCACCGGCTGGACCAGGACGAGGCGACCGAGACAGCGGTCGACCTGGCCTACCGGATCCCGCAGGCCTCCTACGCCCGGCCCCAGGCGTAGCGGGGTCCGCGGCACGGTCAGGGCAGCCGGCGGTCGCCCTCCCGCTCGACCCGCAGCCACCGGTAGCCGTACCCCTCAAGGTGAAGGGTGACGGCGCCGGTGGCCGGGACGGGGGTGCGGCCGTCCTGCAGCAGGTCGACCAGGGTCAGGCCGCGCTCGTCGGCGTCCAGGTGCAGCGGCACGGTGACCGGCTCGGCGCCGAGGTTGTGCACCGCGACCATCCCGCCGTCCTGCCAGCGCGACTGGTGGGCCAGCACCGCGGCGTTCGGCTGCGCCAGGACCTCGAAGCCACCCCAGCCCAGCTCCGGGCTCTCGCGGTAGCGACGGATGAGCAGCGTGATGAACTCCAGCAGGGAGTCCGGCGAGCGGCGCTGGTCGGCCACGTTGACGTGCTCGGGGCCGAAGCCGCCGGTCACCACGGGGGCCGGCAGCCGTGCCGGGGCGGCCCGGGAGAAGCCGCCGTTGCGCTCGCCCGTCCACTGCATCGGGGTGCGGACCGCCTCCCGGCCCGGCACGTCGAGGTTCTCCCCCATCCCGATCTCCTCCCCGTAGAACAGCACCGGGGTGCCGGGCAGGGAGAACAGCAGGCTGTAGACCATCCGCAGCCGGCGGGGGTCGCCGTCCAGCATCGGCGGCAGCCGGCGGCGCAGGCCGCGGCCGAACAGCTGCATGTCCGGCTCCGGCCCGAAGGCGGCGAACACCTCCTGGCGCTCGGCGTCGGTCAGCTTGTCCAGGGTGAGCTCGTCGTGGTTGCGCACGAAGGTGGCCCACTGGCTGTCCGGGGAGGTCGCCGGCCGGGACCGCAGGGCCTGCACCAGCGGGGCGGCGTCGGCCCGGGCCAGGGACAGGTACAGGTTCTGCATCCCGATGAAGTCGAACAGCATGGTCAGCTCGTCGCCGTCGGCGCCGCCGAGGAAGCGGACCTGCTCGGCGTGCGGCAGGTTCACCTCCCCCAGCAGCACGCCGTCCCCGACCCGGCGGCCGAGGAACCTGCGCAGCGCCCGCAGGTACTCGTGTGGGTCCGGGAAGGCCTGCTGCTCAGTCGGTGAGTTCTGGGTGGTCTCCAGCAGGAACGGCACCGCGTCCACCCGGAACCCGCTGATGCCCAGCTCCAACCAGAACCCCATCACCTTGGCGATCTCGTCCCGAACGGCCGGGTTGGCCACGTTCAGGTCCGGCTGGCTGCGGTAGAACCGGTGCAGGTACCACTCGCCGGTGCGCTCGTCCAGCTGCCAGATGCTGTCCTCGGCGTCGGGGAAGACCACCTGGTCCGAGGTGTCCGGCGGGGGGTCCGAACGCCACACGTAGTAGTCGCGGTACGGCGAGGTCTTCGACGCCCGCGCCGACCGGAACCAGGGGTGCTTGTCGGAGGTGTGGTTGACCACCAGGTCGATGATCACCCGCATCCCGCGGTCCCGGGCGGTGCGGACCGCCTCGACCATGTCGCCGAGGTGACCCAGCCGTGGGTCGACACCGTAGAAGTCGGTGATGTCGTAGCCGTCGTCGCGCTCCGCGGTCGGGTAGAAGGGCATCAACCACAGGCAGGTCACCCCCAGGTCCGCCAGGTAGTCGATGCGCTGGCTCAGGCCCTGGAAGTCCCCGGTGCCGTCGTCGTTCCAGTCCATGAACGTCTCGACGTCCAGGCAGTACACGACCGCGGTCTTCCACCACAGGTCGGACGTGACGTCCTTGTTCACACCGTCACCGGCTTCCTCGTCGGCCCGCTCGACCCCGCGGCCGCGGACCGGTCCTGGTTGATCACGCCACGAGTGAAGGGCCTCGGGTGCGGCTCGGCAACCCTGGGCGGTCAGCCAGACCGGGAGGTCGCCCGCCGGAGAAGGGCCTGCGTCCGGTCACCGGGCCGCACGTCCAGCTCGGCCTGCAGGCGATCGGCCAGTCGCTGGTAGGCCTCGACCGCCGCGGGCTGCTCGCCCAGCTCGATCAGCGCCAGCATCAGGGCGCGGGTGGCGGACTCCGACAGCGGCTCCAGACGCACGGCACGACGGGCGAACGCGGCCGCGTCGGCGAACCGCCGGGTCTGCATCGACAGCCGCACGGCCCCGGTCAGCGCCCGGGAGCGGGCGGCGGCCAGCTCGTGCCTGCCCTCCTCCACCCACTCGCCCTGGACGCCGGGCAGCAGGTCGCCCTCCAGGCCGGCGGCCGCGGCCCGTAGATGGCTCAGCGCCTGATCGGCTGCGCTGGCCGTGCGGGCCGCCTCCAGCTCGGCCCGGAAGTCCCGCAGGTCGCAGTCGACGCCGGCGTCCAGCCGGTACCGGCCACCCTCGAAACTGACCAGCCCGGGCAGCGGCAGGGCGTGACGCAGCGCCCGGAGCGCGGTGTGGAAGGCGTTGCGCAGCCGGCCGCCGTCCAGGTCGGGCCACAGCGCCCGGCCGATCTCCTCCTTGGTGCACCCGTCCTGAACGGTGAGCAGGAACAGCAGCTCCCGGGGCTTGGCGTATCCCCAGTCCGCAGCCGTCACGGGTCGCCCGTCCAGCAGTACCTCGGCCGCCCCCAGCACCCGGATACGCACCGCGGCCGCAGGTCGGGGCCAAGCACCGGGACGCTCGTCGTCCGCGGTGTCCTGGGCCTGCGTGGCCGCTGCGGGCCACGGGTCCTCGGCCTGACTGGCCGCGGCGGGCCAGGGGCCCGAGGCCGAGGCGGTCTCCCCGACCGGTCGGCCGGTGAGCGGATCATCGAGCGCGGCGTCCACGCCCAGCCCCGCGCCGGCCCGCCAGGCACGGTCGAACTCGCTGCTGCTCAGGGCGGCCCGCGCCCGAGCCTCGCTCTGCCGGCACGCCCGCTCCTCCCACGGCGCCGGCGCCGTGCCGATCTGCCGCCGGACGGCGTCCGCGGCCCCCAGCAGCCGAGCGGCGCGCTCCGGGGCCTCGACGCCGGCCGCCTCCTGCGCCAGGCTGCCCAGGACGCTGGCGGTCTGCCAACGGTCGCCGAGATCACGGTGCCGGCACAGGCTGTCCAGCAACAGCTCGCGCGCACCGGGACGGCCGGAGCGGAGCAGGATCAGCCCCTGCAGGTGCTCGGCCCAGGCGACGCCTTCGGGGTACCCCGCGTCGCGGGAGACCGAGCCGGCCTGCTGCACCAGCTGGTCCGCCCGGTCGAACTCACCCTGCAGCAGCGCCACGGCGGCGAGGTTGATCAGCGACCAGGCCAGCCCTTCGGCCTCCCCGACCACGGTGAACCCGCCCAGCGCCGCCTCGCAGCGGCGCCGTGCGGTCGGCCAGTCCCGCTGCAACCAGGCGACGAAGGCCAGGTAGTTCTGGGAACGGGCGACGCCGACCGGATCCTGCGCCTCGGCGTACAGGGCCAGGCTCTGCTCGTGCAGGGCCGCGGCGTCGCCGTAGCGGCCCTGCTCGCGGGCCACGCAGCCCAGCGCCTGCAGCACGCCCGCGAGCCCGGTGCCGTCGTCCGCCTCCCGGTACAGGGCCAGGGCCAGCTCCAGCCGGTGCACCGCCGCCGGGTAGTCGCACTCCAGGAGGGCGAGCATCCCGCTGCCGCGCAGGGCGGCGGCCCGCAGCGTCGGCTCCGGGCCACCCTGCACCGAGGCCGCCCAGTCCAGCCACTGCCGTCCCTCGCGGTAGTGCCCGCGCAGGCTGCACAGCCGCCAGAGCGCCACGGCCAGCCGCACCCCCGGGAGGTGGTCGGGCCGCTCGCGGGCGAAGACCAGCGCCGCTCGGAGGTTGGCGCCATCGGCCTCCAGGGCGTCCAGCGTCCGGCTCTGCTCGGGGCCCTCCAGCAACGGCTCGGCGGTCTCGGCGACCGCGCAGAACCATCGCAGGTGGCGCGAGCCGACCTCCTCCCGCTCCCCGGAGGCGGCCAGCCGCGCCCGGGCGTACTCCCGCACCGGCGCCAGCAGCCGGTAGCGGGCACACGGGCCGTCCCGGCTGACCGTCAGCAGGGAGCGCTCCACCAGCCTGGTCATCAGGTCCAGGACGTCCGCCGAGCCGAGCTCGGCACCGGACACCACCGCCTGGGCCGCGGCCAGGTCGAAGGAGCCCGGGAAGACGGCCAGCCGGCGGAAGACGATGCGCTCGGCCGCCGTGAGCAGGTCGTGGCTCCAGTCCAGGGCGGCGCGCAACGTCTGGTGCCGGGCCGGGCCCGAGCGCGCGCCGCCGACCAGCAGGCCCATCGCGTCCTCCAGACCGGAGGCGATCTGGGCCACGGTCAGCACCCGCAGCCGGACCGCTGCCAGCTCGATGGCCAGCGGGAGACCGTCCAGCCGGCGACAGAGCCGGGCCACGTCACCCGCCTGCGCCGGGGCGATCCGGAACCCGGGGTCGACCTGCCGGGCCCGCTGCTCGAACAGCTGGGCGGAGGCGGACCCGCAGACCGACTCCAGGTTCACCGCACCTCCCTGACGCGGCGGCGACGGTGGGAGGGACAGGGTCGGGACCGGCCAGGTCGCCTCATCGACGACGCCCAGCGGTTCGCGGCTGGTGGCCAGCACCCTGACCCGCCCGCAGCCGTCGAGCAGCAGGTTCACCAGCTCGGCGCTCGCGCCGGCGAGGTGCTCGCAGTTGTCCAGGGCCACCACCGCCGTGCTGGACCGCAACCGGTCCACCACCGCCTCGGTCGGCGAGACGTCCCCACGGTCCAGCGCGCCCACCGCCCGGGCCAGGCTCTGCGCGACCAGCTCGGGGGCCTGCAGCCCGGCGAGGTCGACCCAGAACACGCCGTCGGCGCCCAGCTCCCGCACCAGCGGCAGGACGGCCAGCGCCAGCCGCGTCTTGCCGACCCCGCCGGGGCCGGTCAGCGTGACCAGACGGGCCTGGCGCAGGGTGCGCAGCACCTCACGCAGATCCTGGGCCCGGCCCACCAGCGGCCCCCGGGAGGCGGGGACGGTGCTGCGCGCGGGCGGCAACCCGGGCCTGGTCGTCTGCTGACTCCTCATGGCTCCCCCGGTCGGGCAACCCAATCGCATCGGATGGTACGCGCGTACCCGCCCGGTGACCACGGCCGTGCTCTCAGCGACCCCCCTCGCACCCCCCGCGGGTCCCCCCGCACCCGGCGAGCAGCCTCGTCATCAGCCCCGAGAACACCCAGCCGATCGTCATCAGCCGATCGCTTCCCCGAAGGAGCAGCATGCGCACGTTCCCGCTCACCTCCCGCTCCCTGCGGCGCCCCGCCGTCGCCGGACTCGCCCTGGCCGCCCTGGCCGCCGGGTCGGCCGTCAGCTACGCCTCGGCCAGTGGCTCGTCGCCGGTCTACGTGGGCTGCCTCGACCACGTCCACCACACGATCTACAACGTCCAGGTCGACCCGTCCTCCGCGCCGACCTGCCACTCCCACGACTCCCGGGTCAGCTGGAACCAGCAGGGACCGGCGGGCGCCCCCGGGGCGACGGGCAAGACAGGAGCGGCCGGGCCTGTTGGCCCCGCGGGTCCGCAGGGTCCGCAGGGTCCGCAGGGTCCGCAGGGTCCGCAGGGTGCCTACGCCGGAGTGACGACGGTCAGCCACACCGGTGCCTTCCCCAACGGCA
This sequence comes from uncultured Actinomycetota bacterium, assembly GCA_963821825.1. Lineage (GTDB taxonomy): Bacteria > Actinomycetota > Actinomycetes > Actinomycetales > Kineosporiaceae > CAWGFD01. Next base: position 1,033,024 of record CAWGFD010000002.1, on the reverse strand, counting down.
GCGAGGTATCCGGACGCAGCGACTGCCCGTCCGGCTCGTTCGCCACCGGCGGCGGCGCCGCCGTGAACGGGGGCGGCGGGATCAGCGGCGCCTACCTGACCGCGAGCATCCCCGTGCTGGACGGCAGCGGTAACCCGGTCGGATGGCAGGCGACGGCCACCAACCTCAGCTCGACCGACACCACCATCACCATCTGGGCGCTCTGCACCAAGTAGCCGGTCGCAGGAGGTGCCCCGGGCCGGCCGGGGCACCCCGTTCGGCCGGTTGCGCCGGCGCGAACGCCGCGCCGACCTGGCCGGCGCCGCGATGTATCAGACGGGCGCGACCGCGCCTCCTGCTCAGCGGCGGTTGACCCATGACGCCGAGCGACCAGCAGGGAGACGCGATGACCGAGCAGACGCCGACCAACCGGGCCGATCTGGTGCTGGAGGGGGGCGGGGTCAAGGGGATCGCCCTGGTCGGGGCGCTGTCGGTGCTGGAGGAGCGCGGCTACACCTTCCCGCGGATCGCCGGCACGTCGGCCGGATCCATCGTCGGTGCGCTGCTGGCGGCCGGGCGCACCACCGCCGAGCTGCACGACCTGATGCGCTCCACCGACTTCCGCAGCTTCGAGGACGTCTCGGCGATGGGCCGGCTGCCGCTGCTGGGCAAGCCGCTGTCGGTGCTGCGCTCCCAGGGCATCTACCTGGGCGAGGCGTTCCGGCAGTGGCTGCTCGACGCCCTCCCGCCGACCCACCGCACGTTCGCCGACCTCAGGCTGCCGCCCGACCCGCACAGCACCCTGGCGCCCGAGCAGCGCTACCGGCTGGTCGTGATGTCCTCCGACGTGTCCGAACGCCGGATCGCGCGGTTGCCGTGGGACTACGCCTCTGCCTACCGGCTGGTGGCGCAGGAGCAGCAGGTGGTCGACGCGGTCCGGGCGTCGATGTCCATCCCGTTCTTCTTCCGGCCCGCGCAGCTGCGGCACGGCCCCGACCCGGCCGAGCCGGACGGCGCACCCGGACGGTCGACCATGGTGGACGGCGGCATGCTCTCCAACTTCCCGGTCGAGGTCTTCGACCGGCAGGACGGGGCCGCGCCACGGTGGCCGACCTTCGGCATCAAGCTGTCCGGCAGGCCGGGCCAGCAGCGCTTCCCCGAGCCCACGAAGGGGCCCTTCTCGCTGGGACTGGCCATGATCTCAACCATGACGTCCTGGTACGACGGCATGCACATCGACCGGCCGGACGTGCTGGCGCGGACGATCTTCGTGGACACGTTGGGGATCAGCTCGACGGCCTTCGGTCTGTCGGCGGCCGACCAGGACCGGCTGTTCGCCTCCGGCCGGGAGGCAGCCGAGAGGTTCCTGGCCGGCTGGGACTTCCAGGACTACGTCCGGCGGTTCCGCTCGCCGGCACGCCCGGCGGAGCCCCCGCCCGCCGCCGGACCGGTGCCGTCCCCCGCCGGACCGGTGCCGTCCCCCGCCGGGCCGGTGCCGTCCCCCGCCGGCCCGGTCCCCCCACCAGCGGTGCCCACGGCCGGCTGAGCCGACCCTGAGCCGCCACCGGCCCAGCCGTGGCGAGGACCACACCTGCGCGATCGGGGGAAGCATCGAGCCGGTCACCGCCTTGTCTCCTGGTGGTTGCAGACGCAGCTGAGTCGAGCATCGAGGAGATCCACAGGATGAAGACGGTCAAGGCCATCGCAGCGTTCGGGGCGGACCAGCCGCTGGCTCCCACCACCATCGAGCGGCGCGACCTGGGCCCCCGCGACGTTCTGATCGAGATCAAGTTCGCCGGCATCTGCCACTCCGACATCCACACCGGTCGCGGCGAGTGGGGCGGCGTCCAGTACCCGATCGTGGTCGGGCACGAGATCGCAGGCGTGGTCAGCGAGGTCGGGTCCGAGGTGGACAAGCACGCCGTGGGCGACCGGGTCGGCGTCGGCTGCATGGTCGACTCCTGCCGGGAGTGCGAGAACTGCAAGGCGGGCTACGAGCAGTACTGCCTGAAGGGCAACATCGGCACCTACAACGCCGTCGGCCGGGACGGCCGGCCCACCGCGGGCGGTTACTCCACGCACATCGTGGTTGACCAGGACTTCGTCCTGCGCATCCCGGACGGCCTGGACCTGGACGTCGCCGCGCCGCTGCTGTGCGCCGGGGTGACGCTGTACTCCCCGCTGTCGCACTGGAAGGCCGGCCCGGGCAAGAAGGTGGCCATCGTCGGCCTCGGCGGCCTCGGCCACATGGGGGTCAAGATCGCGCACGCCATGGGCGCCGAGGTGACCGTGCTGTCCCAGTCGCTGAAGAAGCAGGAGGACGGGCTGCGCCTGGGCGCGGACCACTACTACGCGACCAGCGACCCGGACACCTTCGCCGCGCTCGAGGGCACGTTCGACCTGATCGTCAACACCGTGTCGGCCAACCTGGACCTCAACCAGTACCTGTCCCTGCTGCGGGTCGACGGCACCCTGGTCGAGGTCGGTGCGCCCGAGCACCCGATGCCGGTCTCGGCGTTCTCCCTGATCGGCGGCCGTAAGTCGCTGTCCGGCTCGATGATCGGCGGCATCGCCGAGACCCAGGAGATGCTGGACTTCTGCGCCGAGCACGGCTTCGGCGCGGAGATCGAGACGATCAGCGCCGACCAGGTGAACGAGGCCTGGGAGCGCGTCGTGGCCAGCGACGTCCGGTACCGGTTCGTGATCGACGCCGCGACCATCGAGGCCGCTCAGGTCTGAGCAACCGAGCGTCCGGTCCGCGCCGCGGACCGGCGTCACCACCGACGTGGGCCGGCACCTGGTGCCGGCCCACGTCGGCGTCTGCCGGGGGTGGCCCAGCTCAGGCGGCCGTCCGCTCCCGGTGACGGCCGTGCAGCACCTGCTGGATGGCGTCGGCCAGCACCTGGTGACCCTGTCTGGTCGGGTGGATGTCGCAGGTGGTGGCGCTCAGCGGGATGAGCAGACCCGCGGCGCAGGGCGCCCCGCCCGCACCGGCCGAGGCCCGGGCGAACGCGACGAAGCCGTCGGCCACGCTCACGTGCAGCGCTCCGGCCGAGGCGGTGATGGCCTGGTTCAGCGCCTGCGTGCCGGCCACCTGCACCGGGTCGGTGTAGCTGGTGGCGTAGTAGGTGAGCAGGACCAGCTGGCCGTGGTAGCGCCCGTCGTGCCGCAGTGTCGACACGATCGTGCGCACGTCCGCGCTGATCGCCTGCAAGGTGGCGTCCAGGTCGGGGCCGGTGCAGTGGTCGGTGGTGGTGTGCTGGCAGAGGAACAGGTCGTTCGCGCCGATGTCCAGCGTGACCAGGCGGGTATGGGGGTGCTTGCGCAGGTGGTCCACGGCGAAGGCCAGCTGGGTACCGGTGTAGCTGGTGTGCAGCGGGAAGAGGGTCCGGTAGCCCGCCGGCGACGTCGGTGAGTTCTCACAGCCGTTGCTGACCACCCCGGCCCTGATCATGCTGGCGGCGGTCTCGCCGGGGCAGGCCGCGTTGGTCAGGTCCAGGTCCAGCCGGTCGGCGAGCAGCTCCGGGTAGCCGACGAAGGCGGCTGGGTCCTGGTAGCCGCTCGGCGGGATCACGGGCGGTGCAGGCTGGAAGCCGAAAGCCACCGAGTCGCCCAGCGCGAGGTAGCCCGCGTCGTGGTCGCCGTGGTGGTCGCCGTGGTGGTCGCCGTGGTGGTCGCCCCCGTGCTCGCCCCGGTGCAGCGGAGCGACGGTCGCACTGGGCGAGGCGGGGCCGGCGGCCGTCGCCGGGGAGGCGAGGGCGGGCCCGGTGAGCAGGACGGCCGCGGCGCTCGCGGCGGTCACCAGCCAGCGCCGGCGCCGCAGCGCAGGGCGGGTCCGGAGCGTGGGGCGGGGTCGGAGCGTGGGGCGGGGTCGGTCTTCACCGGGGTGGCGGGTCATCCAGGGCTCCTCTGGCCGAACAGTCGAAGGCCCGCCTCGTCGCGGTCGGGTCCTGCCTCGGCACCGCTGATGCTCTGGGCACGGGCCACGGGCTGTCAACCACTGCCGATGGCCGCATCGCCGGCAGCCCGTGCGGCAGCGGCCGGAGGCCGCTCAGGGCCCGGCCGGGGCGACCTTCAGCTCAGGGGTGGGGAGCAGGTACAGCAGAGCCAGGGCCAGCATCAGGCCCAGGAACAGGGGCAGGCTGAACAGGCCGATCACCGTGGCCACCGGGTACACCACGACGCCCAGGGTGTAGCGCTGGTTGCGGACCCTCAGCTCCGAGCGCACCACGCCGGGCCGGTGCAGCTCAGCGTGCCGGAGCAGGTAGCGCCACAGCACGTTGAAGGTCGCCGCCATCGCGCTGCTGGTCAGCCCGTAGACGAGCACCGCGGTGCGCTGGTCGACGGCCTCGCCGTCCCGGGTGTACTCGGCCATCAGCGCGGTCGGCCAGGGCAGGAGGGTCACCGGCAGCAGCAGGAGCAGGTTGCGCACCTGCAAGCCGTGGTCGGTGCGCTGGAGCAGCCCGACCGTGGCGTGGTGGTTCAGCCAGATGATGCCCACGATGAGGAAGGAGACCAGGTAGGCCACGTACTGCGGCCACTGCGCCGCCAGCGCCTGGGCGAGATGACCGTTGGCCTGATCGGGAACCTTGACGTCCAGCACGAGCAGCGTGATCACGATGGCGAAGACGCCGTCGCTGAACGCCTCCAGGCGGCCGACGCTCACCGCCGGTCCCGCGGCCCTGCACCGTGAATCATCCGATCCACCGTCCCGTCCTCTGGCTACCCGGAGATCCTGCCGTGGGTGCTGGTCAGGGCGGAGGCGCTGCGGCCCGCCCGGACGGCGATCACCTGGGCCACCACGGACACCGCGGTCTCGGCCGGGGTACGCGCGCCGAGGTCGAGGCCGACCGGGCCGTGAACGGCGGCCAGCTCCTCCTGGCTCAGACCCGCCGTCCGCAGCCGGTCCCGCCGTTCGGCCTGGGTGTGCCGGGAGCCCAGCGCGCCGACGAACCCGCGCCCGGCCCGCACCGCCTGCACGAGCAGGGCGTCGAAGGCCGGGTCGTGGTCCAGCAGCAGCAGGACGTCGGCGTCACCGAAGCCCTCCAGGGCGGCCTGGGCCGGCGCCAGCCCGGTCACGGTCCGGGACGTCCAGCCCAGCAAGCCGGCCTGGGCGACCAGCGCCGCACCGATCGCCCCGGCCCCCACGAGGAGCACGTCGGGCACCGGGACCCAGACATCCACCAGCAGCTCGACGCCGTGGGCGGTGAACCGGCTGGTCGCCGTCGCGCCGGAGCGCAGGAGGCTCCGCGCGTGCGACGCGGCGGCCTCGTCCAGGTCCGGTCCCGCCAGCGACCCGGAGGCCGCCTCCAGTGCGCGGCCGGTCAGGACCAGCGCACCCGGCCGGTCCACCGGCGAGACCAGAGCGGCGGGCATCCCCCGCTCCAGGGCCTGCCCCAGAGCTCGGGCCTGGTCGCCGTCCACTCGGTGCGCGAGCAGGGTGGCCCCGCCGGAGCAGGCCAGCCCGACGCTGACCGCGTCGTTCTCGGCCACGTGCGCGGACCGGGTCAGCGGGCCGGGTCCGTTCAGGTCCCCGAGCAGCTGCCGGGCCGCGTCGTCCAGGGCGCCCAGGGCGAGCCGACCGACCGGTGAGTCACCGGCCAGGGCGAGCAGCTGGCCCGCCTCTGTCGTGCCGAAACCGTGCCGGTCCAGCAGCCGCACGACCGGGACGTCGTCCGCGCCGGCGGCCCCCGCCCAGCGCCGTAGCGCCGCCCCGACGGCGCGTCGGTCGTCGACCCGTGCGGAAGGGGAGGAGGGGCTGGTGGCCATGGCGGTCACCCTAGCCACCCGGGCGAGAATCCGTGCCGGTCAGCCGATGACGGAAGGGCCTGGCCGCCGCCAGGATGGGTGGCGACATCCCGACCCGGAGGAGCCGACATGAGCCAGGTGGACCTCGACCCGTACCTGACCTTCGACGGCAACGCCCGGGAGGCGATGGAGTTCTATCGCAGCGTGCTCGGCGGTGAGCTGACCGTCCAGACCTTCGCCGACTTCGGCGCGCCCGTCTCTCCCGAGTACGCGACCAAGGTGATGCACGCCCGGCTGCAGGGTCCGGACCTGGTGCTGATGGGCTCGGATGATCAGGAGGGGTCCCGGCCGGCGCTCGGCAGCAACATCAGCCTCAGCCTGTCCGGGACGGCACCGGCCCTGGAGCGGCTCAGCGCCGTCTTCGACCGGCTGGCCGCCGACGGCAGCACCCAGATGCCGCTCGGCCCCGCGCCGTGGGGCGCGACGTTCGGCATGTGCACCGACCGCTACGGCGTGCACTGGCTGGTGAACGTGGAGGACGCGCCCGCGTGAGGGCCCCCGCGGGACGCCACCCCGGTTCGCCGCACCGGCGTGCGGAGGGTAGGCAGGGTGCGGGCGGCCGCCCCGCACCCGCGACGGAGAGGATCCAACGGACGTGTCCATCACCATCACCTCAGGCCGGACCACGGTGGAGCTGTTGGCCCGAGGGGCCAGCGTGCGCCGGTTGGAGGTCACCGATCCCTCCGGCACCACCCGCAACGTGGTCCTGGGCTACCCGGACGTCGCGGACTACGGCCGCCAGGGCCAGTTCCACGGGGCGACCGTGGGTCGCTACGCGAACCGGATCGCGGGTGGGCGGTTCAGCCTGGACGGCCGGCAGTACCAGATCCCCCCGAACGAGGGCGAGAACGCCCTGCACGGTGGGCCCGACGGCTTCGACCGCCGCGACTGGCAGGTGGTGGAGGCCGACTCCACCGCAGCGCGGTTCGCCCTGGTCAGCCCGGACGGGGACCAGGGGTTCCCGGGCCGCCTGGAGGCCGAGGTGGCCTACCGGCTGACGAGCGAGGCGGACGTCAGCGAGCTGCGGATCGACTACCTGGCCGCCAGCGACGCCCCCACCGTGGTGAACCTGACCAACCACTCCTACTGGAACCTCGACGGTGAGCAGGCCGGCAGCATCGACGGGCACCAGCTGCAGGTGCTGGCCTCCGGCTACCTGCCGGTGGACGAGGGTTCGATCCCGCTGGGGCCGGTGGAACCGGTGGACGGCACGCCCTTCGACTGGCGCCAGGGGCAGCCGATCGGGCCGCGGATCCGGGCCGGCCACCCGCAGCTGCTGATCACCAAGGGGCTGGACCACAACCTGGTCCTGGACGGGGAGGGGCTGCGTACGGCCGCGCGGCTGAGCTCGACGGTCAGCGGGCTCGCCCTCCAGGTGCTGACCGACCAGCCGGGCCTGCAGGTGTACACCGGGAACCTGCTGGACGGCACGGCGTTCGGCACCTCAGGTGCGGTGTACCGGCAGGGCGCCGGGATCGCCATGGAGACGCAGGCCTTCCCGGACTCCCCCAACCACCCGTACTACCCGAGCACGGTCCTGCGGCCCGGTGAGCAGTACCGCACCACCACCATCTGGCGGCTGTCGGCACGGTGAGCCGCGGCGGCCACCGGTGCGTCCGGTACGGAATGCCCACCGTGGCCGAGGAGGTTTGGGGCGGTATGAGCCGAACCCGAGCTGACGTGATCGCCGTGACCGGGGTCACCGGTGCGGTGGGAGGTGCGGTGGCCCGCGCACTGAGCGAGGGGGAGACGGACAACCCGCCCACGCTGCTGGTCCGGGACGCCTCGCGCGCGCCGGACCTGCCGGGCCCGGTCCGGGTCTGCGACCACGCCGACGAGGCCCGTTGCCGGTCGGCCCTGGACGGCGTCGCCACCCTGTTCATGGTGTCCGCCGCGGAGGCCGCCGACCGCCGTGAGCAGCACCGCACGATGGTGCGGGCCGCGGCAGCAGCCGGGGTGGGGCACGTTGTCTACACCTCGTTCGCGGCCGCGGCGGCCGACTCGACGTTCACCCTGGGCCGCGACCACCACGACACCGAGCAGGCCCTGCTCGCCAGCGGCATGCAGACGACGATCCTGCGGGACAGCTTCTACCTCGACCTGCTGCCCCTGTTCGCCGACCCGGCGGGCGTGCTGCGCGGCCCCGCCGGCCAGGGCCGGGTGGCGGGAGTGGCGCGTCAGGACGTGGCCGACGTCGCGGTCGCGGTGCTCCGGCAACCCGGCGTCCACCAGGGCGCGACGTACACGCTGACCGGTCCGCAGGCGCTCACCCTGAGCGAGGTGGCGGCCCGGGCGGGCGCCGTCCTGGGCCGGCCGCTGCGGTTCGAGGACGAGACGCTCGAGCACGCCTACGCCTCGCGCCGGGCGGCCTACCCCGGTGCCGAGCAGTGGCAGCTGGACGCCTGGGTGAGCACCTACACCGCCATCGCCGGCGGCCTGCTCGCGGCGGTGACGCAGGACGTGCCGCGACTGACCGGGCACCCAGCTCGGACCCTGGAGGACGCGCTTCTCGGCCGCTGACCGGCGTCCCGCGGCGCTCCCGGTCGGCGATCACGTCGATGCCGCCAAACTCGAGTAGGGCAGCGACGACGGCGGGTTGGGGCTGGACGGCGCGGTCGCCGGGGCTGGTGAGGACACGGCGAGGACCCCTCGAGACGGTTCCGGACTGGGCGGGAGCGGCAGATCGGGATCGAGCCGGCCGGACGGAGAGGCCAGGGCGGCATCGGTGGGTGCGGTGCCGGGCCCTGTAGGGCCTCGATTCGCGGTGGAGGGGGCGGCCCAGCCGAAGAGGCCGCCCTGGGCCGAGATCATGGCCAGGCCGGCGGTGGGACTCGGGGAAGTAGGAGCCCACGCAGTCGGACAGGACCAGGCACTCATACCGCCGGTTGTTGGCCTCCCGGGCGGTGGTGTGCACGCAGACCTCGGTGGTCACCCCGGCGACCAGCAACCGGGTGATCCCCCTGCGCCGCAGCAGCTCGTCCAGGTCGGTGGCGTAGAGGGCGCCCTTGCCGGGCTCGTCGACCACCGGCTCTCGGGGTTCGGGGGCCAGCGAGTCGATGATGTCGTGGCCGTACTCACCCCGGACCAGGAGGCGCCCGTGGGGGCCGGGGTCGCCGATCCGGAGGCTGGGTCGACCCCGGCCGAGCTTGCTCGGCGGGCAGTCGGACAAGTCGGGCAGGTGCCCCTCGTGGGTGTGCAGGACGCTCATCCCGGCCGCTCGGACCACCGGCAGCAGGGCCTGCAGGGCGGCCACCACGGGGGCGAGGAGGCTGACGTCGTTGCCCGGCTCTCCCCGAACCGAAGCCGGACCAGGATCGCCACGTAGGCCTGCTGGAGCTGGCGGTGCCCTGCGAGGGCGACGAGCTCGGTGTGCAGCCGTCGGTGGGCCTCGGCGGCACCGAAGGCGTCCTGAGCGCCGGCCGCCCGGCGCATCTCGGCCAGGCACTCCCGCAATGCCTCGAACCCCTGGCCCGCTCGGGGCAACGCGAGCTGGACGGCGTGACGCTCCAACAGGTCGCGAAGCTGGAAGAGCTCCTCCACGTCCCGGTCGGACAGCTCAGCCCCCCGCACGCCCCGGCGGTGGGAGGTGCTCGGCCAAGCCCTGTTCGGCGAGCCGGCGCAGCGCCTCCCGCAGCGGCGCCCGGCTGATCCCGAACCACTGCCGGGCCGTCTCCTCGACCAGCCGGGTACCGGGCGGTAGCGCTCCACTGAGGTTCTCCTGCCGGAGCCGGTCGGTCGCCAGCTCGACCAGGCTCGCGGCTCCCAGCCCTTCATCCGCCGCAAGCCCCATCGGCCCGAGTCCTCCTTGATCGCGCTGCGCCTGTGGTCCGGACACCAGCCATGGTGCCCCACCCCGCCCCGCCGGTACTCCGGCGCTCCCCCGGACCGCCGCTCGAGCTCTCGAGGCCAGGGCGGCGGCGTCGTTCACCCGTTCGGGTGTCGTTGTCCACAGGCTCGGGCGAACCGGTTGAAGCGTCGGTCGGCGTGCAGTTCAGTACCGCTGTGGGCAGACGGGGGCGACGCGTCGACGGCCGGCGCAGTCGGGCGGTGATCCGGTCGTCGATGCTGGTGGTCATGACCGCCGCGGCTCTCCAGGCCTGCAGCAGCGCCGACTCCCGGACCGGAGCGTCCTCGGTGTCCGCCTCGGCGCCGTCGTCGGTCTCCCCCGTTCCCCGGACCGCGCCGACGGCCACGGCCACGGCCTCGACCTCGGAGGCGGCGGCGATCGGCACCCCGATGCCCGAGACGGCACGCAGGCACGACGGCCGCGGCGCCGAGGCCTTCACGCGCTGGATCGTGACGTCCAGAGCGGATGCCTTCGACAACTACGACGTCTCCCTGTGGGATCGAGTGCCACAAACATCCACGTGCATGTTCTGCCGCTACGTCCACGAAGAGGTCGCCAAGCTTCAGAAGACCCATCAGACAATGTCTGGCGACTCCACACAAGTGCTGTGGGTATCCGCAAGTCTCGACTCGGACGGGTCTTCCCTGGCTTCACTCATGCTCACAGAGCCAAGTTCCACGCTCTACGCCTCGGACGGACGGGTGCTCGGGGCATACCCAGAGCAGGCGAACCTCCGGATGGACATGAGGCTGCTGTGGGCCAACGATCACTGGGTGCTGGCCGGGGGCGGAGCACCAGTGGATGCCGACAAATGAGCGGGCGGCGATTTCGCTTCGCCTCACTTGCTGCGGCCCTCCTCGCGATCGGTGGAGGCCAACAGGCAGCCCTCGCCAAGGGTGGTGACTTCTACGGGGTCGGCGATGGAGACAGCGTGCTGTTGACCGGCGGCAACAACTGGAGTAGTCGCTCGGGGTCCGACAGCGGGTCCACCACCTCCGGCGGGCCGGTGGCGACCACGATCACGGTGGTCATGATGGTGCCCGCCTGCCTGGGCAACGAACCATCCGGCACCAACCGCGGCAACGGCGCCGGCTGCGGACAAGCCGCCGCCAACTGCGCCACCACCCCCGACCCCCAAGACATCCAGTACTGGACCTACCGCGGCACCGCCCCCCTGACCAACCCCACCGACCTCACCTGGACCCGCACCGCCGTCGCCTGCTACCGACCCCAAGACATCACCACCACCACCCCCACCCCCGTCCTGACCATCCAGGACATCCGCCGCCTGCCCATCCCCCCCGCCACCCTGCACATCCAACCCAACGCCCCCACCGCACTGATCAACATCCCCACCAACATCTACGCCCACGCCACCGACCACACCCTGACCACCACCGTCCTGGCCACCCCCATCCGGGTCAAGGTCCACCCCACCAGCTACCACTACACCTACGGCGACCACACCACCCTGGACACCACCGACCCCGGCGGCCCCTACCCCACCCTCACCACCGCCCACACCTACCAACACCCCGGCCCCCACACCATCACCCTCACCACCAGCTACACCGCCGAGTACGCCCTACCCGGACAACCCTTCCAACCCGTCACCGGCACCGTCGAAGTCCCCTCCACCCCTGTAACGATCGAACACGTCCAGACCCGCGCCCACCTGGTCACCGACTGACCAGCTGCTCGTGACCGGCCGGACCAGACAGCGTTCACGAGCGGTGACGCTGTGATGCTCTGCGTGAGAGGCGTTCGAGCGGCTCTGACCGATCAGGGATTGTCGGTGGCGCCCTCTACCGTGGCACACGTAGACATCGGACGGCGACCGGGGGAAACCAGGTGCATCACGAGGACAACCAGGGCGACGACGGACCCACCCGCATGTGCCGCAGCGCGAACGAGGCGGGCGTGGATGGGCATGCCGTCCTGCGGGGCCTGCACACGCTGCACCATCACATCAGCGACCTCAGCAACCTCCCGGCATGGTCGATGAACGACACCGAGTCCCGTTCCGCGGTCACCGAGGCGTATCGCCTGGTGGCCCGCACTCACGCGGCCGCCTTGCAGCTGCTGGCCGATCTCAACACCCGACCCGACGCCGTGCCGGGATCGCGTCCCGGTCGGGGCGGGCAGACCCTGCTGCGCACGGCTCTGCACCTGCGGGCCGGCGCGGCGCGGGACGAGGTCGCCGCCGCCAGCGCGATCACCGCTACTGCCGGGACGCCGGGGGCGCTGCCGTCGTTGGGTCAGGCACTGGCTGACGGATTGACCACTCGCGAGCACCTCGACGTCATGGTCAAGGCGCTGCGGAAGATCCCCGGGCACCTCCAGACAGGGGCAGCTGATCTGGGTGCGCTGCTGGAGATCCCAGGGTTCCAGGGGCAGGAACCCGACCCGCAGGCCGGGCCGGTCACCGGGGCTCATGCGATCGATGCGATCGCGACCCACGCCGCCGTCACGGCCTGCCCCGGGACGCTCAACCAGATCGGCCGGGCCATCCTGACCACGCTGGCCCCGGATGTCGCCGACCGCTACGACCCCGCCGCGCACGAACGTCGGGGCCTGCACCAGACCACTGACGACACCGGCATGTGCGTGGGCAGCTTCCAGCTCGACCCAGCCGCGACCCTGATCTGGACCCAGGCGATCGACTACTACGCCAGCCTGCTCACGCCGTCGGCCACCATTCCGTCGGCCGCTGAAGGGCCGACCACTCACCCTGGCACGGACGTTGGCGCTGACTCGGACCTCGACGCTTCTCCGGCGCTACGTCCACCGCCATCGCCCGACGCAGACGAGGACCGGTTGCCGGACCTGCGCACCCCCGCGCAGCGCCGGGCGGACGCCATGACCGCCGTGGCCCAAGCGGCCCTGCGCTACGCCGCGCAGGCTCACGAGGGAACCGCGGACGGCATCGGAGGGCCCGGGACGCTGATCCTGCTGCATGCCACCCCCGACCAGATAGCCGCTGCACGGCACGGTGGCTGTGGCACCTCAGCCGCTGAGAGCCCCGTGTCGTCCTGCCCGGCGGACGCATCGGCCAGCTCTCCGTCGGGCGCCCCTCGGCGGGTCGGGTCGGAGGACCGCCCCACGCCGGGTCTGGCCTGGTCCGCCCTGACCGGCCAGGTCAGCCCCCGCACGCTGGGGCAGCTGCTGTGCGACAGCACCATGCAGGCGGTCGTCCTGGACGGCTCCAGTCGGGTGGTGCTCGATCTGGGTCGCACCCGACGCCTGGCCAGCCCACAACAAAGGCGCGCGGTGGCGGCGCGTGACCGGGGCTGTGTCATCCCCGGTTGCGCCGCCCCGCCCTCGCACTGCCAGGTGCACCACATCATCTGGTGGTCCGAGGGAGGGCCGACCGACCTGGACAACCTGGCCCTGGTCTGTCAGCGCCACCACACCGAGATCCATCTGGGCATCTGGGACGTGCACACCGAGGCCGATCGCACCATCACCGTCCGACCGCCCGCCTGGCTGGACCCCGAGCGCCGACCCCGGCGCAACCGGACCCATGACCTGATCGACCAGGCACGACGGATCACCCAGCAGCTCATCCAGCCGTTGACCGACCACCTCGGTGACGACGGGAGCCGCCCGCCGTCCCCGCCGGACACGCCCCCGCAGCAACCTCCAGCGGCGGCGTGACCGCCAGGCCGATGGTGACCCTCAGGGCGCAGTGGGGACGTCCACCAGACGCTCGAACAGGAACTCGTACGGCAGGTAGGCGGTCTCGTACTCCTGCCCCCTCACGTGGTTCATCAGCTGCGACATCTGCAGCAGCCGCCAGCCGTCCAGCAGGGCTTCCAGGCCGGTCGCGTACGGCGGGGCGTCGCTGTCCCCCGTGGTGGGCCGAGACCGACCCGTCCCGTCGTAGCGGGTCCAGCCGATGACGTCCGAGTCCAGCGCCGAGGTACCCAGGTACAGCACCATCAGCTGCTGGCGCAGGTTCGGCGTCGCGCTCGGCGTCCCGAACGACTGCTCGACGCTCATCGTCGGCTCGGTCCGGTCAGGGGTCAACGTCATGTCAGGTCTCCGCTCAGTCGCTTCGTCACAAGCTCGCCGGTGGTCAGCTCAGGCCCCAACCATCGGCCCGGCCACTGGAGCCGAGGCGCGCGTCCGTCGCACCGGGCGCCACGAAGGTCGGCGACAGGGTCTCCCGCGTCAGGTAGTAGTCGATGTCGAAGTCCTGGTCCCCGGTCAGGGCGCGCCACATCCTGGCCCGGTTGATCAGCTCCAGCCTGCCCTCATTGGCGTTGGTCCAGCCGAACCGCGCCGTCAGCTCCTGCCTCACCCCGGGGCTGTCGATGTCATCGGTGTTCCACAGCCGCAGCTGCCGGACCGTGGGGTTGAACCGGATCTTGAACATGTAGCGGGGCACCTCGGAGTCGTTCCGGCGCCCTCCGTGCCAGATCCCGTGGTGCAGCAGCACTACCGTCCCCGCCGGGCACGTCAACCGGGTCTGGCCGGCCAGGTTCTGGTAGCGGCCGACCCCGGTCTGGTTGATCCGCCGCAGATGCGTTCCCGGGACGCTCAGCGTGCCGCCCTGCTCGAGGGTGACCTCCCGCGGGTAGTACATCAGCTGCACGTCGAACGCCTCTGTCCTGGTGTCCAGGACGGCGTCACCGTGAAGGTTCTGCGCCTCGCCGCCGTGAGGCGGACGAACGTGCACCGCATGGTGGTCGATCGTCGGGCGTGGTCCGACCAGGCTCTGGATCGCGCCGGCGACCGCCGGCAGGCTGATCAAGTCCCTCGCGAACGTCCCCGCCGGGAAGGCCCCGTCCAGCGGTGTCCCGTAGGGGAAGGGAGCAATCCCTTCGTCAAGCACCTCGATCGCCCGCTGGTTCAGGGTCTCGGGTACCACCCCCTCCAGGGTGAAGCTGCCGTGGGAGACGAAGTGGGCCATCTCCACCGACGTCATCAGGTTCTTGCGTTCGACCAGGGCGCTCATCGCCTGCGGTCTCCTCCCGCTCGTCCGGAACGCCGGCCGCCTCCGGCGACCGTCACTGCCACGCTAGGCGTCGACATGAGTCAGGTCGTGGTGCGAGAGCGGCAGCCGCTGGTAGAAATCCTGCATGCCGGCCGTCCGGATCGACCTCACGGAGCCGCCTCGGGTGGCGGCGCTGGGGCTCGGCCTGCACGGCGTTGGCCGCCTGACAGACACCTTCAGGCTGCCGGAGCTGTGGTCGCTCCACTTGTACAGCTACACGGCAGAGCTGGAGGTGGACCGCGAGACGCTGCCGGTCGCACCGGGCAGCGTCTCACTGGTGCCGCCGGGGGCGCTGATCCGTTACCGCTATCAGGGGCCCTCGCGTCACCTGTACGCGCACCTGCGCGCGCCGAGCGGGAGCCGGGCATCAGCCATGCCGATGATGATGTCGCCCGGCCCGGACCTACCGGTCATCACCGACCTGATGCGGTCCGCCGTCACCTCGGCCGCGACCCGGCCCGAACGCACCCGGGCCGACATCTGGACCGTGCTGCTCCGGCTCTCCGAGGGCTCGGCCGCGGTACCGCCCGGCCGCGCTGCGGCCGTGTCGGCCGCCGCGGGCTACGTCAGCGCGACGATGTCGTGCATCGAGTCCCGGCTGGCCGACGCCCTGACCGTGGCCGAGATCGCCGAGGTGGTCGGCATCTCCGCCAACCACCTCACCCGGGTCTTCACCGCGCAGACCGGTGAGACGGTGGTCGGCTACCTGCGACGACGGCGCGTGGAGCACGCCCGCCGGCTGCTGGTCGGCAGCACCATGTCGATCAGCGCGATCGCGGCCACCGTGGGCATCCCCGACCTGCAGGCCTTCAACAAGACCTGCCGGGCGGTCACCGGCCGCTCCCCCCGGCAACTGCGCGCCGGCGAGCTCTGACCTGGCCTCAGAGCTCCAGAACGATCCGTCCGCGCACCCCACCGGCCTCCAGCAGGCGGTGCGCCCGGGCAGCCTCGGACGCCGGAAACGTCCTGGCCACCCGCAATGTCAGCTCACCGCTCTCGACCTGACGGGCCAGCCGGTCCAGCTTGGCCGCCTCGGTCGCGTAGTCGCGGACCAGCACCTTGTGCACCGTGATGTCACGGCCCGGATCGCCGTCCCAGCCGCGGACGACAGCCAGTCCGCCACCGTCCTTGATCGCCGGCGCGACCTTCTCGTGCAGCAACGCACCGTCGGCCACTGCGTCCAGACCGTCAGGAACGAGCTCGCGGAACCGCTGCGCCACGTCATCGCCGCGGCGCACGACGTGGTGGGCGCCCAGCCCGGCGACCAGCGCCTCGTCCTTCTCGGCCGCGTCGGCCAGGACGGTCAGCCCTTCGGCGACGCCCAGCTGCACGACGTAGCCACCGAAGGCTCCCGCTGCGCCGGTCACCCCGAGGGTCTGACCCGGGCGCAGGTCGAGCAGGTCGAGCGCGAGCCGGGCGGTCAGCGCATTCATCGGCAGCGTGGACGCCTCGACCAGGCTGGCGCCGGCCGGCACCGTGGTCACCGATGCAGCCGGCAGCACGACCCGCTCGCTGTAGGCGCCGTGGGAGCCGGCCGGCACCACGATGGCGGCGACCCGGTCTCCGACCGCCCATCCGGTGACCTCGGGGCCCACCTCGTCGATCTCACCGGCGACGTCCATCCCGGGGACGTACGGCGGCTCCATCCCCTCGTACCGGGCGCGCTGCGTACCGTCACGGACCAGGGTGTCGGTGGGGTTGACCGCGGCGGCGCGGACCCGGATCCTCACCTCACCGCGGTCGGCGTGCGGCTCCGGCAGGTCCACGACCTGCAGCTCTTCCGGCGCTCCGAACGTGTGCACTCCGATGGCCCTCATGCCCGGTGCCAGCGCGTCGGGGCAGGCACGTGTTCCCAGCTGAGGCCCGAACCCTCCTCCGGCCTTCCACCGGCCATCCCCGCCGGGTGGGCCGATGATGGAAGGACGCCGACATGGCGCCGAACCCGACAGGAGGTGGCAGGCAGTGGTCGAGGCCCGGTCAGGTCCGTTGTGGCACGACGACACCGGCCCACCACCGAGCGTCTCCCTGGATGGCAGCGCGGACCCGGCCCGGCCCGCTGCGGGGCGTCGACCACCGTCCCGGCGCACCCTGCTCTGGGGCGGCGCGGCCACCGTCGTCGGGGCCGTCCTGGCCAGCCGGCTCACCGGCGACCGCATCCTGCCCCCGGCGCCGGACGCCTCGCGCTCCCACCCGCCGGTCGCGCTGACCGGCCAGCCGAGACGTCCGGGCGGGCTGGCTCCGCTGACCTTCACCCCGCTGGTGGACGGCCCCTCCGGCGGCGCCTACTCCGCCCACGCCATCCTCGGTTCGCTGGCAGCGGCGGTGGCGGCGCGCGCCGACGACACCGGCCACGGGCGGTACGCCTACGTGGCGCTGCGGACCTGGACCGACCCGGGCGCCCTGTCCGGGACGGCGGCCGCCGGCCCCTTGCCGAGCCCGGTCCGGCTCCAGGCCTGGCGGGCCGCCGACGGCACCGGCCAGGTGTGCACCGGGGAGATCGACCACCCCAGCTGCTTCGCCACCTACCAGACGCCGGGACCGGATGGCTCGACCGCGACCTGGCCGTACCAGCCGCTGTCCGCCGACCCGTCGAAGCTCGCCGCGCAGCTGGTCCGGGGCGCGCCGACCACCGGCGGCGAGGGTGTGCCGACGCTGGCGCTGGTCGAGCAGCTCTTCCGCACCCTGCCGCTGCACCCGGCCGTCCGGGCCGCAACGCTGCGGGTGATCGGCGACCTGAGCGGCCTGGTCCTGCTCGGCACCGGCCGCGACCGGCAGGGCCGACCAGGACTGGCCGTGGCCGTGGACGACGTCCAGCGGGGGGTGCCCGTCCAGCGCGTGCTGGTCCTGGACCCGGTCGATGGGCGTGCGCTGGGGAGCGAGGTCGTGACGCGCGCACGCGGAGCGGTCTGGACCTCGACGGTCTGGCTGGACGTCCACTTCACCGACCATCTGACTTGAGCAGCGCGGGGCCCTTCGCTGTCGCATGATGGGGCACGTGACGAGGTCGAGTTCGGGGAGGAGGCGATGACGACGGACCGCACCCCGGCCCCGGACGCCTGGGCAGCGCGGCCCGACTCCAGCGGTCGGGACGACGCCGTGGCCGCAGGCAGCGTCTCGCTCGACCCGGACCGGCCGTCTCCCCCGCCCCCTGGGCGTGCCGGTCGCGGGCCCTCCCGGCGCTCACTTCTGCTTGGCGGCCTGGTGGCCGTCGGCGTGGGAGCGGGCGCCGCGCGCTGGGCGCCGAACCCGTTGGGCAGCCCCAAGCCACCCGGTCCGACGGACGCCACCCTGACCAGCCGGAGCACAGACGGCCCCCAGCCCTTGAGCTTCAGCCCGCCGATCGGGAACGCCTACGGGCACCCGCCGTCGGCCGTCGTCGTGCTGGACACCATGGCTGGTGCGGTCCTGGAGACGCCCGACGAGCTGGGGAGCGGCCGCTACGGCTACATCGAGCTGCAGGTGTGGACAGACCCGGCCATGCCCACCTCAGCGCGCCCCGGCGGGGGCCCTGTCCAGCCGCTGATCAAGCGGTCGTGGCGCGCCTCGGACAGCAGCCTCCTGATCTCGACCGTCGGGTCGGTCGACGAGCCGGCCGGCGCTGCCACTCCGGTACTGAGCCCCGGCTCCGCGCTGGAGTCGTGGCCGCCTCATCCGTTGTCCACCGACCCGGACGTGCTCGCCGCTCAGCTGACGACCCAGCCCGGCGGCGGCACGGTTCCGCTCTCCCTGCCTCTGCTGGACCGGCTCTTCCGGAGCGAGCCGCTGCACCCGCCGGTGCGGGCCGCCGCACTGCGCCTGCTGGCCCGGGTGGAGGGACTGTCCGTGCTGGGCAGCGGGCCGGACCGACGGGGCCGCCCGGGCGTCGCGTTCACGGTCGACGGTGACCAGGCAGGCATCGCGGTTCAGCGCATCCTGATCCTCGACCCCGTCGGCCGCCCGCTGGGCAGCGAGGTCCTCACCCGGCCGAGGGGCGCAGTGTGGTCCTCCACGGTGTGGCTGGCCGCGAAGATGACCGACACCCTCTCCTGAGGCCGGACCTGGTACCTGGGCGATCGAGAGGCTTCCAGTTTCGGGCGATTGCCTCCTCGTTGCACGTGCGCAACTACCGGCTCTACTTCTCACGTGGCCTCGCACAGCACCCTGACGTCCCACGGCCCCAGCTCCAGGTCAGCGCCGGCCGGGAACCGGCCCTCGCCGAGCACGTCGGAGACGGCCACCGGCAGCCGCAGCGTGCCCGGCTGCCACGACCAGTTGTGCACGAACCGCAGCCGCCGACCGTCCGCGGCCCTGGCACTGCTCACAGTGACACCGGCTGAGTGATCACTCCAGCCCGCGGTGGCTCCACCCCCAGCTCCACCCCCAGCTCCACCCGCCGCGAACCAGCGCATCAGCGCCGAGGCCAGGTCGAGGTTCGGCACCGTGCCCACGTAGCTGATCCGGCCGCGGCCGACCTGCCTGGTGGTCACCGCCGGCCAGCGACCGAAGTGCGGGTGCTCGTAGCGGGCGAGCACGCTGGCATCGATGACAGTGAGTCCGTCGACCCAGCGGGTCGCGGCCGGTGAACCGGGCAGGACCAGGTCACCAGCCGTCGGCTCGGCCAGGGTGCGCGCCGTCACCGGCAGCTCGTCGGTGAGGTTGCTGAACTCCTCGAACCAGACGCCGGCCGCCTCGGCCAGGCGCCCGGGCATCACCTCGGTGCGGGCCCGGGCTTCCTGGTCGCCGTACCCGGTGCGCGGGCCCAGGACCAGGTGCCCACCCGCTTCGGCGTAGCCACGCAACCAGTCCAGCGTGGCGTCGTCCGCGACGTACAGGCCGGGCACCACCAGCAGCGGGTGCTCGACCGCGGCGTCGGCCGGCGAGCTCCCGCCCCGGCCGCCCGCGGCGTCCACCAGCTGACGCACGTGCATGATCCGCACCTGCAGCCCGGCCTCGAACGCGCCGCGGTAGAACGGGTCGAACAGGCCTGGGTAGGCGCGGGGGTCCGGGCCGCCGTCCGGCTGGGACAGCGCCGGGTACTTCTGCATCAGCCACTTGGTCGGCATCGAGTACAGCATCGTGACGTCGAAGTCGGGGGTGAGGCCGGCAACCAGGTCACCGGCCCGCTCCAGCTCGGCGCCCAGCCCGGCCAGCTCACGGTAGGTGCGCCCGGGTCGGCCGCTGTGCGGCAGGACGCCGCCCCAGTAGGTCTCGGTGCCGAAGTGCAACGTGTGCCAGTGCCAGTACTCCACCATCCGCGCCCCGCGGGAGACCAGCGCCCAGGCCACCTGCCGCCACTGCCCGTCGTAGGCCGGCCTGCTGTCCCAGGGCATCCCGATGTGGCTGGCGTTGGTCTCGGTGACCAGGAACGGCTCCTGCCGGGAGGAGTACATCCGGTCCGCGCTCAGGTACAGCGCCCAGGTGCCGCTGCTGGTCCAGAACTGACGGGTGGCGCGGCGGTCGGGCAGCGCGAGCCCGTCCTGCATCTCGTAGTAGGGGTTGCCGGCCGTGACGTCGAGCCGCTCGGTCAGCTGGTCGTCCTCGACGGCCGGACGCTCGTAGGCGAGACAGGTCGTGACGAACTGGTGGGGGTGGGCGTACTCGCGCACGAGGTCGGCCTGCCAGCCGATGAACTCGGTGGTCTGGTCGGCCTGGAACCGGCGCCAGGCCAGCTCGTACTGCGGCTGGGCGTTGCCGTCCGGGCGCCACAGGTCGGCCCAGGTGGACAGCCGGTGGGACCAGTACACCAGGCCCCACTCCCGGTTCAGGGTCTCCACGTCGCCGTAGGTGGCCCGCAGGTGGTCCACGAAGCGCTGGTAGACGCCCTCGTTGTGGAACAGCTCCAGCCCCGGTTCGTTGTCGACCTGGTATCCGATCACCGCCGGGTGGTCGGCGTACCGACCGACGACCTTGCGGACCACGCGTTCGGCGTGGAAGCGGAACGCCGGATGGGTGTAGTCGACCTCCTGGCGCGCCCCCCAGCCGATGCGCTCGCCGGTCCGGCGCTCGCCGGCGATCTCGGGGTACTGGCGGACCAGCCACGGCGGCACCGCGTACGTGGGGGTGCCCAGGATGACGCCGATGCCGCGCTCGTGGGCGCCGTCCAGCACCGGTTGCAACCAGTCCAGGTCGAACCGCCCGTTCTCCGGCTCCCAGGTCGACCAGACCGACTCCCCGACCCGGATGACGGTGAAGTGGGCGTCGACCATCAGGTCCAGGTCAGCTTTCAGCCGCTCGTAGGGCTGGTACTCGTGGTAATAGGCGGCACCGAACAGGACGCGCGCGGGAAGGTCAGGCATGACTCCAGGCTCTCGCGCCGGACGGGTGGGCGGTACACCGCCCGGCGGCCCGACACTCGCAGGTGCGTCCGCGGCGAGGGCGGCGCAGGGTGGAGAGATCAGCGAGACGAGAACCGGGAGGAGACCATGACCGCCAGCACAGCCGCGTCGCCTTCGACGCAGTCGCCGTCGACCACCGGGCACGCACCAGGGGTCCGCGAGCCCTCGGTGTCGCAGCCCTCGGTGTCGCAGCCCACGCCGCCACCTCCGCCGGGGCCGGCCTCACCCCCACCGCCCGACCCGGTCGTGCCACCCACCCCCGGGCCACCGGACCCGCTCACCGACCCGCCGGTCCCGGACGAGCCCTTGCCGATGCCGGACCCGGCCTGAGTTCGCACTGCCCCCGGCCCGGCCGAGGACGCCTTGCTGAGCCAGCCCCAGGCTCAGACCTCCGCGGCGACCGTGTACTTGGTCAGCCGCGGCGGCTCGGCCACCACGGTGCCCAGCTCAGAGGCGCCCTCCGGCGTGGCGCGCCAGGCCCGGTAGGCGCCGTCCGCCTCGAGGGACTCCCAACGCTCGTAGACGGCCACGTGATTCTCGTCGGCGGCGTCCACGAGCACGTCGCAGCCCAGGCAGCCGTCGAAGGCGCGAGTGGCCTTCAGGGTCTCGTGGACCACCTGCAGGCCGGGGGCCCCGGGCGTGAGGGTGAGGTCGAGGATGGCGATGACGGGCACCGGGGAGCTCCCTTGCTGATCAGTGGTCGGGACGTCAAGCAGCCAACCAGGCCCGCTGGCGCTCCGCGATCCGGCAAACCAGTCCAGAACCTCCGCAGCGTGCGCCGCAAGTCGCATGATGGGGGTGCAGCATCGACGCTGCGTGCCCGGCGCACCGCGCCTGGCCGGGGATCGCGGGAGGTGACCCAGGCGATGGAGCAACGTGCCGACGCCGGTCGACCACCGGACACCTCATCCCCGCCGCCGGCGTCCCGGGACGTCGGCGCCGAGGTCGCGGGGGCAGGCGCTCGCAGCACCGGGCCCGGGGGCCGCCCGTCGCGCCGATCCATGCTGCTGCTCGCCGGGGCCGCGCTGGGCGGCGGGCTGGCGGTCGCGCGGTTCGCGCCCGACCCGCTGGGCACCCCCGCGCGGCGACCGCAGGCCAGCGCACCGGACGGTCGACTGCGTGGGCCGCAGACCACGGGGTGGTTGCGTCCCCTGCTCTTCTCCCCGGTGGTGGACGCCGACGGCCGGCCCGTCCCGGCGCCGGCGGTGCTGGACCAGCTCGCGGTGATCGTGGCGGGGCTGCCCGACGACGCCGGGCACGGCCGGTACGCCTACGTCGAGCTCAAGGTCTGGACCGACCTGGGCGTCTCGCACGGTGCCAATGACGGGCCGACGCCCAACCCGATGCTGGTCAGGGCCTGGCGCGCGGCCGACGGATCGGGGCTGATCTCGACCGTGGAGGACGGTCAACCGGACACCGACGCGGCGACCCAGGTGCTGTACCCCGGCGAGTACCCCGACGACTGGAAGCCGCGCGAGCTGGCCACCACGCCCCGGGCGCTGGCCGAGCAGCTGGTACCGCTGGCCTACCGGCGAACAGCCCAGTCCACGGTGACCGAGTTCGAGGGGCTGTTCCGCAACCAGCCGGTCCGGCCCAAGGTCCGAGCCGCTGTGCTGCGGCTGCTCGCCGGCATCTCGCACCTGGTCATGCTCGGCGCGGGCCAGGACCGCCAGGGCCGGCCGGGCCTGGCCTTCGCCGTGCACGACGACCAAGCCGGACTACCGGTGCAGCGCGTCATCATCCTGGACCCCTACGACGGCCGGATACTGGGCAGCGAGGTGCTGAACCTGCCGGACGGATCGGTCTGGACCTCGACGGTCTGGCTGGCCTCGACGTTCACCGACCGGCTGACCTGAGTGACCCGCCCTGGCGAGCAGCCACACAGTGAAGGCGAGCTCGCCGACCACCGAGGGAACGGCGACCAGCACCAGGAACAGGTCGGCGTGGTCGGCGTACGTCGAAAGCAGGGTGTGGGCCAGGGTGTCGAGCACGTACGCCGCCCCGGCGACGCTCAGGACCCAGCCCAGCCAGCGCGGTCCGGTGCCGGTGGTGACCATGATCCGGCCGACCAGCACGAGGTGGACGCCGAACGCGGCCAGGCCGACCAGCCAGGTGTAGTCGAACGCGTCCAGGGTGAGCATCAGCCAGGTGTTCCGCTGCGCCGCAGCCATCCCGGCATACCCGGCGCCGGTGGCCAGCTGCAGGGCGAGGAACATGAACACCGCAGCGACACCGAGGAAGACGGTGTACGCCAGGCGGAACCAGGCGGCGAGCAGGGAGCGCTGGGCGGCGGCCGGGCGGAACATTACGTACAGGCCCCAGGCGATCGCGACGTCCAGCAGGAAGATGACGGCGTAGCCGGCGATGCCGACCCGGACCAGGCCCGCGGAGCCCGCAACGTTGGCGGCGGTGGCGACCGGGTCAGCCGGGACGACCAACCGCTGCCGGACGACGAACTCACTCAGGATGGCCAGGAAGAAGATGCTCAGGTAGCCGGTACCGGCGACCCGGGCAGCGCTGCGGGTGGTGGTGTCGTGCATCGGTGCTCCTCAGCTCGGTGCGGCGTGCGCCGCGGGTCGGGTCACTCGGCGGCTCGGACCCGGATCACGGACTTCCCGCGGGCACGGCCGGCCTCCAGGTCGCGGATGGCCTGCGGAAGGTCCTGCAGCGGGTAGGTCCGCCCGACCACCGGGGCCAGCTGCCCGGCGAGCACGGCGGCGCGGAGACGTTCCAGACCGGCCAGGTCCTCCCGGCAGATGAAGGTGGTCAGCCGCTGACGCAGGAACGGCGAGCGGAGCATCGCGCGCAGTTGCCGACCGACCCCGCCGGTCCAGCGGCCGCCCCCCTCGCCACCCACGATCACCAGCGTGCCGTCCGGGCGAAGGGCCCGGCGCAGCCGGCGCACCGGGGTGCGGCCACCGATGTCGAGGATCAGCTCGTACCGGACGGCGCCGTCGGTGGCGTCGGCGCGGGTGTGGTCGATGACCTGGTTCGCCCCCAGGGAGCGGACGAGGTCGGTCTTGCCGGTCGAGCAGACGCCGGTCACCTGCGCCCCGGCCGCCCGCGCGAGCTGGACGGCGAAGCTGCCCACTCCTCCGGAGGCACCGAGCACCAGGACGTGCTGGCCGGGCTGCACCCGGCCCACCTCGTGCAGCGCCTGCGCCGCGGTCAGCCCGGAGATGGCCATCGCTGCGGCGTCCACGAACGAGAGGGCCGGCGGCTTGAGCACCAGCTTGTCCTGCTCGGCCAGCGCGAACTCGGCGAACGTCCCGTTCCCGATGCCGAACACCTCATCGCCCACCGAGAAGCGGGTGACCGCCTCCCCGACCGCGGCCACCCGGCCCGCGACGTCGGCGCCGAGCACCGGTTGCCGAGGCCGGCGAACCCCGTAGCCGGCGAGCCGGACCAGGTACGGCAGTCCGGTCATCAGGTGCCACACGCCTCGGTCCAGACCTGCGGCGTGCACCTCGACCAGCACCTGCCCCGGTCCGGGCCGCGGCACGGGCACCTGCTGCAGCCGCACGCCGTCCACCGGGCCGTATGTCTCCCGGACGGCGGCCCGCATCCGCTGCGGGACCAGCGGAGCCACCTGAGGGGTGACCTGGGGCTGCGAGGGATGGGTCGTCATCGTCGTACTCCGTTCGACATCAGCCGTCGTACTTTGTACGGTGACGGTAGAACGTACTTAGTACGACGGTCAAGCGCCAGGAGGTCACCCGTTGAGCAGAACGCCAGACCAGGCCCGCACCGGTAGGAGCGGTGGCGCCGGCCGGCGACTGACGCTGGACCGGGTGCTGACCGGGGCGATGGCGCTGGCCGACCGGATCGGCATCGAGCCGCTGACGATCCGCAGGCTGGCTGAGGAGCTCGGCGTCAAGCCGATGTCGATCTACCACTACGTGGCGGGCAAGGACGCGATCATGGACGGGATGGTCGACCTCGTCTTCACCGAGATCGAGCTGCCGCCGACCGGGATGCCGTGGCGGCCGGCCATCCGGCGGCGCTGCGTCTCCGCCCGCGCGGTGCTCGCCCGGCATCCGTGGGCCCCGCCGCTGATGGAGTCCCGGACCACCCCCGGCCTGGCCACCCTGCGCCACCACGAGGCGGTGCTGAGCTGCCTGCGTGACGGCGGGCTCTCACTGCCGTTGACCGCGCACGCCTACGCGGTGCTGGACAGCTTCGTCTACGGCTGGGCCTTGCAGGAGGCCGGTCTTCCCTTCGCCGGCGGTCCGGAGATCGCCAGCCTGGCCGACGACATCGTGCTGCCGCTGGACGCCGACCAGTTCCCGCACCTGCTGGAGCTGACCACCCAGCACGTCATGCAGCCGGGCTACTCCTTCGGCGCCTCGTTCGAGTTCGGCCTCGACATGCTGCTCGACGGGCTGGAGGACGCCGCTGCCCGCGACCGCTGCCCACCGTGACGCACCCAGGTCGGTACGCCGCGACGGGCGCTCAGGCGGTGACCTGCTGCCCAGGGTCGGCCAGCGTGCCGTCGGGCGGCTCGGCGGCCCTGTCGTGCACCAGGGTCATCCGGGCGCGCGCCCAGCCGCAGACCGCGTCGTCCTGCTGGTCGACGGGTACGAGCGGGCCGGCGCGATGCAGGGCCCGCTTCGGGAGGAGCTGGTCGCCGCCCTGCCCGAGGACGGTATCGCCGTGCTGGCCGGCCGGTTGCCGCCCGGTGACGGCTGGGACGACCCGGTCTGGCGCGAACGGCTGCGCTCGGTGGCGCTGCGTGGCCTGTCACCGGACGAGGCCAGCGAGCTGCTGCACCGGGCCGGGGTGCCGGAGGCGGACACCGCGCGGCTGGCCGAACGCGCGCACGGTCATCCCTTGGCGCTCGGCCTCCTGGCCGACCTGGCGAAACGGGACGCGGGAGGACCAGGGCCGCCGCGATTGGACGCCGACCTGGTCACCGCGCTGTTGCACAGGCTGGTCGAGTCGTCCCCGGACGGCTGCCACGCCAGGCGCTGCAGGTGTGTTCCCTGGCCCGGGTCACCACCGAGACCCTGCTGCGCGATGCCTTGGCCGTCGACGATGCCGCGGAGCTCTTCGACTGGCTGCACGGCCTGTCGTTCATCGAGACCGGCCCGGAGGGCCTTCAGCCGCACGAGCTCGCCCGTGACGTCCTCGACCTGGATCTGCGCTGGCGTGACCCGGAGGGCTACCGTGCCGTCTTCCGACGGGTCCGCGCCCAGGTGCACGCCCAGGTCGGCTCGCCCGACCCCGGTCGGCGGGAGCAGGCGGTGTTCGACCTCAAGTTCATCTTCCGCAACCTGCCGGGCGTGCTCTCGCCCGTGGACTGGGCCTCCTGGGGGACGCACCGGCCCGAGCCGGCCACGCCGTCCGACCACGACGAGATCCTGCGGCTGGTGGCCCACTTCGAGGGCAGCGAGGTCGTCGAGCTGGCCCGGGGGTGGCTGCACAGCCAGCCGGAGGGATTCCTTGTGCTGCGCAGGCCGGACGGTCTGCTGAGAGGCTTCATCGGCCTGGTCGACCTCACGGCGGCCAGCCCGGACCAGGTAGCGGCCGACCCACCGGCCGCCGCGGCCTGGACCCATGCCTGCCGGCAGGGCGCGCTTCGGCAGGGAGACATCGTCACCCAGACCCGGTTCGTGATCGACCGGGAGTGCTACCAGGACCCCTCGCCGACGCTCAACGCGGTCCCGGTGGTGACCCTGCAGCGGTACCTTGAGATGCGCAGGCTCGTCTTCGACTTCCTCACCCTGGCCGAACCCGAGAGCTGGGACGAGTACTTCCAGGTGGCGGGGCTGCCCCGGGTGGTCGGCGCCGACCCGGTGGTCGGCCGGCACCGCTTCGGCCTGTTCTGCCACGACTTCCGGGCGGTTCCGGTCGGCGCGATGATCGATGCCTGGGAGGAGCAGGTCCTGGCCCAGGAGTTCCACCGACCCCCACCCGGGCCACCGGCGCCGGTGACCCCGGACCAGGCCGAGTTCGCGGATGAGGTGCGTCAGGCGCTGGGCGACCTGGGTCGACCGGACCTTCTGGAGCGATCCGCCCTGCTGCGCACCCGCCTGCTCCTGGAGCGGCTCGCCCTCCGCTCCTCGAGCACCGCCCGGGCGGACTCGGCGTCGGGGTGCACGGGGATCCGGAACAGCAGGCCGGTGCTGCGCAGCGCGGCCGTGACCGCGCCGTCCTGGTCGTCGAGCACGACCAGGCCGCGGCGCAGGAACTTCGAGCGGGCCCTCGCCGCCACGAACGCGACCAGCGCCACGTCGTCGAAGGAGGTGACGGCGTGGGTGTCGACCAGCAGGTCCGTCTCGGTGCTCTGCACCGCCTCGACCAGCGAGCTACGCAGCTCAGGGATGTCGGGGCCGACCACGTCACCCTCCATGACCAGCACGTCGGGGTGGTCTTCCTGCCGGTGGATCTGCATCGCAGCCTTCTCGGGTCGTGTTCTGAGGGTGGAGGGGCCGGCGCGCGGCGCCGGCGGGATCAGTACCCCGTGCCGCCCGGGTCGGAACCGCCGTCGGCGCCGTCCGCGGGCTTGTCCGCCACGACCACCTCGATGGTCAGGAACAGGCCGGCGATGCTGGCCGCGTTCTGCAGCGCAGAACGGGTCACCTTGGCCGGGTCGATGATCCCGGCCTTGATCAGGTCGACGTACTCCCCGGTCGCGGCGTCCAGCCCCCAGCCCGGGGCCAGGTTCCGGACCTTCTCGACGACCACGCCGCCCTCGTGGCCGGCGTTGACCGCGATCTGGCGCAGCGGCGCGTCAACGGCGAGCCGCACGATGGTGGCTCCGGTGGCCTCGTCCCCGGTCAGGTCGAGCTTCTCGAAGGCCAGCATCGCCGCCTGGATCAGGGCCACACCACCGCCGGCCACGATGCCTTCCTCGACCGCCGCCTTGGCGTTGCGGACGGCGTCCTCGATCCGGTGCTTGCGCTCCTTGAGCTCGACCTCGGTCGCCGCGCCGGCGCGGATCACCGCGACGCCGCCGGCCAGGCGGGCCAGCCGTTCCTGCAGCTTCTCCCGGTCGTAGTCGGAGTCGCTGGCCTCGATCTCGGAGCGAAGCTGGCTGACCCGGCCGGCGATCTGGTCCGGCGAGCCGCCGCCCTCGATGATCGTCGTCTCGTCCTTGGTCACCAGCACCTTGCGCGCCCTCCCGAGCAGCTCCAGCCCGGCGCCCTCCAGGGTGAGCCCGACCTCGGCCGAGACCACCTGGCCACCGGTCAGGACGGCGAGGTCGGTCAGCATGGCCTTGCGACGGTCACCGAAGCCGGGCGCCTTGACCGCGACCGAGGTGAACGTGCCCCGGATCTTGTTCACGACGAGGGTGGACAGCGCCTCACCGTCGACGTCCTCGGCGATGATCAGCAGGGGCTTGCCGGACTGGATGACCTTCTCCAGCAGCGGCAGCAGGTCCTTCACCGCGGAGATCTTGGACTGCGTCAGCAGGATGTAGGGATCCTCCAGCACCGACTCCATCCGATCGGCGTCGGTGATGAAGTATGCCGAGATGTAGCCCTTGTCGAAGCGCATGCCCTCGGTGAGCTCGAGCTCGAGGCCGAAGGTGTTGCTCTCCTCGACGGTGATGACGCCTTCCTTGCCGACCTTGTCCATCGCCTCGGCGACCATCGCGCCGATCTCGGGGTCGGCAGCCGACACCGAGGCGGTGGCGGCGATCTGCTCCTTGGTCTCCACCGGAACGGCCATCTGCAGCAGCCGCTCGCTGACCGCCTCGACGGCCAGCTCGATGCCGCGCTTGAGCGCCATCGGGTTCGCCCCGGCGGCGACGTTGCGAAGACCCTGGTGCACCAGGGCCTGAGCCAGCACGGTGGCGGTGGTGGTGCCGTCGCCGGCGACGTCGTCGGTCTTCTTGGCGACCTCCTTCACCAGCTGGGCGCCGATGTTCGGGTAGGGGTCGCTGAGCTCGATGTCCTTGGCGATGGACACGCCGTCGTTGGTGATCGTGGGGGCTCCCCATGAGGTGCCGATGACCACGTTGCGGCCCTTGGGGCCGAGCGTGACCTTGACGGCGTCGGCGAGGGTGTTCATCCCGCGCTCCAGGCCGCGGCGGGCCTCTTCGTCGAAAGCGATGGACTTGGCCATGGTCTGTCCTTCGGTCGTCCCGAGAGTCGACCGGCAGATGCCCGCCATTCGCTTGGGGATACATCGTTCACTGTAGAGTGAACACCGTTCACCGTCAACCGACGGCACCTGGAGGAGATCATCAGCAGCGGCCCGCCGACTCAGTCCGACACCTCGGCGCTCTGGTTCGCCATGCCGGTCGACCGGCCGGGCAACGACCACCGCTCGCCCCTGACCCGCGAGCGGGTGGTGGCCGAGGCGATGGAGGTGATCGCCAGCGACGGCATCGACGCGCTCAGTATGCGCGGGCTGGCCGGCCGCTTGGGCGTGGTGCCGGGCGCGCTCTACCGCCACGTGCCGGGCAAGGACCAGCTGCTCGACCTGGTCCTGGACGCCGTGCTGGCCGACGTCGACGTCCGGATCGATCCTCGCCGGGGGTGGGTCGAACAGCTCGCGGCCCTCGCCGAGCAGCTGCGCTCGGTGCTCGACCACCACCCCGGCATGGCCGGGCTGCTGAAGACCCGTGCGCCGCTCACCCCACACTCCCTGGCCCTCACCGAGGCGTTCATGACGCTCCTGGACGCCGCCGGCCTGGACGCCGGGCAGGTCGCCTCCGCCTACCACCTGGTCTACGACTACACCGTGGGGTTCGCGCTGAGCGACCCCACCTCGGTCGGCGAGCAGCGACTGCAGGACCCCGATACCCGGCAACGGCTGCACAGCTTCGTCCGGGCGCTGCCGACGGACCGCTTCCCGTTGCTCGCCGAGCTCGGCCGGCGGCTGTGGGAGACCGACCGCGACGAGCGGTTCACCGTCAACCTGCACACCCTGATCAACGGCCTGCGGCTGTCCCTACCCGCTCTGTGAGAAGGCGTCGCGGAGGGTGAGACGGATGCCATCGACCCGTCATGACGGCTGGGCCCTCAGACCAACAAGGCCCCCGATCCGCGCGGACGCGGTCGGAGGCCGTGGTGGTCGCTGTCTCAACGAGTGCGCCCGAAGGGATTCGAACCCCTAACCTTCTGATCCGTAGTCAGATGCTCTATCCGTTGAGCTACGGGCGCCCGCGGCGCCGTTCGGCGCAGCGGCCACGACGATACCGGACGACCTGGGCCCGGCTCCAATCGGTCGGCCGGGACCGGGTCGCCCACGTCGCGGGGTCAGGCCTGGGGGCCGCCCGCCATTCCCAGCGACGCGCCGTTCATCGTGCCCAGGTCGCTGATCAGCTTCTTGACGTCGATCATCGTCGGGTTCTGCGCCTTGACCACGGTGGCGTCACTGCTCAGCTCCAGCTGCATGCCCACCTGGTCCACCGAGGAGCCGGCCTTGGTGAACTGGTTGAACGGCATCAGCACCTTGGAGAGCTTGCCGCCGCTGGTCCAGACCTGGAGGTCGACCGTGGCCGGCGCGGCGGCCGGGACGGTCGCGGGCAGGTCCTTCGACGCGGCCGCCGAACCCATCATGGCGGAGATCTTCTTCATCGTGGCCAGCGCGTCGGCGGTGCTCACCGTGACCGTCAGGTGGTTGGCGTCGCTCCCGTCCCGGGTGACCTTGGCCTTGTTCAGCAGCGCGAGCATCTCCTCCCTGACCGCCTGGACCTGGGAGGGGTCAGGGGTCGGAGTGGCCGTGGTGGCACCGGCGGAGGGCATCGCCTGCTGCAGGGCGGCCTTGGCATCCGGCAGCGACACGCCCACCCACTTGTTCCGGAGCAGGTCACCCAGCGCCGGAGTGATCGAGTCCAGCTGGCCGGGCATCTGCATCATGTTGGTCAGGCCGGACATGCCGCCCGGGGAGCTCGCCGCCCCCGACTGGCTGATGACCTGCAGCAGGGTGGCCGGGTCGAGCTTGACCGCAGCGGTCTTGGCGTCCATGGCCACGGTGGCCACGGTCCGGTTGCCGTAGTCGATCTGTGCGCTGCCGGAGTCGTCGCTGGTGTCCGAGGGCGTCCCGTTGTTGTCCGAGTCCAGCTGCATCGTCATCTTGAACAGCAGGTTGGCCATCGTGGTGTCCGAGGCGTCCCAGGTCTGGCCGTCGGCCTTGGCCAGGGCCGCCAGGGCGGCGGGCGAACCCTCGGCGGCGACCCGCATCTGCAGGGTCGGGGTGTCCTTCAGCCAGGACACCGAGCGGTTGAGCTGCTCCGACGGCGTCAGTGAGGACGCCCCCGTGCTCCCGCTGTTCTGCCCGCACGCGGTCAGGGTCACCAGCATGGTGGCCGCCGCCACCGCGGTACCGGCGCGTCGTCGTGTGATCAACATGTCTGCTCCTGCCTACGGGGCGACTGCTCGCCCCACGTCTGCCCGTCCCCCACCAGCCTGACCACCGTGGCCATCCCCTGCACGTCGGCAGGGGAGGCCACGGTCATGAGGGCTGATCCCGACAGGTGATACGCATGGGCGCGCCATCTGGTTCCCGGCGCTCGGACGACGTCGACCGCTGACCCGGGCAGGTCAGGGCGTGAGGATGGCGCGGCCCCGGACCCGGCCGGCGTCCAGGTCGTCGATCGCCCGCTGGAAGTCCTCCAGGTCGTACTTGACCGTGTGCAGGGTGACCGCGCCGCGGGCGGCGAGCACCATCAGGTCGCACAGGTCGTTGTAGGACCCGACCAGGTCACCGACGATCGCGATCTCGGAGGAGATGACGTCGATGGTCGGGACGTCGATGTTCTCCCCGTAGCCGACCACGTGGTAGTCGCCGGCCTCACGCAGCATCTTCAAGCCCCAGGAGGTCGCGCCCCCCTCGCCGACGAAGTCCACGACGACCTCGGCTCCCTTGCCGCCGGTCAGCTCCTGGACCCTCGCCAGCTGGTCCCCGTCGGCGAGCACCCCCCGGTCCGCGCCGACCTGGACCGCCAGGTCCAGCGCCGCCTGGTTGCGGTCGACCACGATGATCTCCGCTGGCGTCAGCGCCTTGAGCACCTGGATCCCGATGTGGCCCAGGCCGCCGGCGCCGATCACCACGCACCGGTCCCGGGGACGCAGGCGCAGCGCCGCCTTGGCCGCCGCGTGGTAGGCGGTCAGGCCGGCGTCGGCCAGGGCGGCGACGTCCGAGGGTTCCAGGGCGTCGTCGATCCTGACCACGCTGCGGGCGGAGGTCTTCAGGTAGTCGGCGTACCCGCCGTTGGTGTCGATCCCGGGGAAGGCGCTGGCCTCGCAGTGCACGTCGTCCCCGGACCGGCAGGCCCGGCACAGCCCGCAGGTGATCAGCGGATGCATGATCACCTTGTCGCCCTCGGCCACGTTGGTCACCGCCGAGCCCACCGCGTGCACCCAGCCGGCGTTCTCGTGGCCGATCGTGTACGGCAGCCTGACCTGGGACTTCTCGGCCCACTGGCCCTGAAGGATGTGCAGGTCGGTCCGGCACACGCCGGCCCCGCCGATCCTCACCACGACGTCCCAGGGGCCGGTGGGCTCGGGCATCGGCACCTCGGTCAGCTCCAGGTCCTTGTGGTAGCCGACGACCTGGACGGCGCGCATGGTGCTGCTGGTCACGGGTTCTTCTCCTTGGCCTGCGGGGGCATGGCGGGCGTGCGGTGGACTGGGTTGGCTGGACGGGCCGGGTCGGCGCCCTCGGCCCGCGGCTGCTGGTCGGCCTCCGAGCCGGGGTAACGGGTGCGCAGCAGCCCCCGGCAGAAGTGCGCGTTGCCGTCGATCGAGATCCGGGTCGACCGGGCCCGGCGCAGCGCCATCGGCACCTGCTCGGCCGGGTGGCCGCGGCCGTCGTGGTCGACCATCACCGGGGAGTCGGGCTGGTCGGGCAGGCCGAGCGCCGCCCGGCGCCGGCGCAGCGCCACGGCCGCCGCGTCGTCCGGCAGGTCGGCCAGGGTGACCGCAGCGAGGCTGGCGACCCGGCGCTGCGGGTCGGCCCGCAGCAGCCCGGTCAGGCAGCGTTCCATCGCGGCGGTGTGCGCCTTGCGCCGGAAGATGGCGCGCAGCTCCTCCAGGTCCTGCTCCGCCTCGTGGGCGAAGGTGCCGCGGTAGCCGGCGTCCGCGGCCAGGCCGGCGTTGATCAGGTCGGAGTCGTGGTGGTCGTCCAGCTCGACCACCACCGGCCCGGTCCACGGCAGGGCGGTCAGGGCGTCCTTGGCGTCGGAGGCCATCAGGTAGGCGAAGTTGGGCGAGCAGAACGAGGTGGGCAGCCGCAGGTGCACCAGCACCCGCGGCGGTCCGTCCACGGCGGGCTCGACAACCAGCGACCGGATGAAACCGAGGTCGGTGATCGGCTCGTCGAGCTCGGGGTCCAGGACGGCGGACAGCGCCGCCCGGGCCCGCTGCTCCAGCTCCGCCGTCGACCCGGACGCCGAGCGGCTGAGGGTGTCCAGCATGCTCAGACCCCCGCGAGCTCGTCCGCGCCGCGCGGCCCGGTCGCCGTCTGGTCCGCCGGCGGGGCCTGCAGGTCCAGCTCGGCGGGCACCGGGATGTCGTACATCCGGGCCGCGTTCAGGCCGAGGATCTTCTTCTTCTGCGCGGTGGTGATCGGGGCGTACTCGGTCATCGTCTCCGGGATCTGGAAGTCCACGAACTTCTCCACCAACCAGCGCGGGGTCCAGATCGCGTAGTCGGAGGAGAACTGGATCCGGTCCTCCCCGATCCAGTACAGGAGCTCGCCCATGATCTGGGCGAAGTAGCCCGGGCGGGTGTGGATGAACGGCATCGCGACGGCCAGCCCTGCGTGCACGTTCGGCTCCTGGGTGGCGATCCAGCAGAAGTCCTCCAGCCGGGGCAGGCCGCAGTGCTCGACGATGAAGTTCAGCTCGGTGAAGTCGCTGGCCACGTGGTCGACGTCGGCCACGTCGAAGGCGTCCCGGTCCAGCGGCCGGATGGTCGGGCCCTTGTGCACGTGGATGTTAGTGATGCCCACCTCCTGGCAGACCTCGAAGTACCGGCGCGCCCACGGGTCGTCCAGCCGCCAGCCGCGGGAATCCCCGTGCCACTCGGCGGTGTAGAGCTTGACCCCCTTGAGCCCGAACCGCTCGGCGTCGGCCCGCAGCTGCTCCAGTCCGGCCTCGCCGTTGCGGGGGTCGAAGTTGTGGTTGTAGGTCAGCTTGCCGGGGTTGGCCTGGGCGAGCGCGAACGCCTCCTCGGTCTGGCCGAACCCGCGGTGGTAGAACTCCCCGAGCGCGGCCGGCTGGAAGATCGCGTGGTCCACGTAGCCGTCGGTGAACAGGTCCTTCATCAGCCGCTCGCCGCCCTGGTAGAGGTAGTCCTCGTAGGGCCACACCTCCGACTCCGGGGAGAGGTTGCGGTGGTAGTCGTAGAAGCAGTCGATGAACTGCTTGCCGTGGATGTTGCGCTGGTTCTCCGGCCGGGCGTCCCACAGCGCGACGTGGGCGTCGACGATGAAGTAGCTCTCGCCATCCTTGCTGTACACGGCGTCTCCCAGAGGTGATCGACGATGATCGGGGCCGTGGCCGGCGCAGCGCGCGGCACGGACTGCAGTCACCGTAGGTCGCCCAGCGCGCCGTGGAACCGTGACCGTGTCTCACTTTGAGACCCTGCCGGCGAGGTACCGTCGGGGCGAACCCTCGCCCGACGCGGTGCGCGAAGGAGGTCGCCGTTGACCCTCGACCGGGTGACGGCCTGCCACCGGTGGAACGCCTCCCCGCGGCCGGGCCGCCGGACGGCGGGCACCACGGGCCTGGGCCTGGCGCTGGCCGACAGGTGCCGACCGTGGTCCGGGCCGAGGAGCACTACGCCCTCAGCCTGGGCACCTACACCTGCGCGGCGGTGCCGGTGTTCGACCCGCGGAGCGGGCGGCTGGCCGGCAGCGTCAATCTGACCACCTGGTCACGCTCCTCGCACGGCCTGCTGCTCGCCCTGGCGCAGTCGGCGGCCGGCACGACGGCCGCGATGATGCTCGCCCGCTCCTACGGCCGGCGGCCGCACCCGCAGCCGCGTGGGGAGGTCTTCCGGGTGGACACCGGTCGCCGGCCGGCGGCCGGTGCGCCGGCGCTGGCCTCCCGGCCGTGGGTCGCCGCGTTGCGGTCCGCGGTCGCCGCCGTCGAGGCCGGGCGCTGCCGCTGGCGATCACCGCCCAGCGGCTGGCGGACGTCCCGGCGCCGCTGGCCGACCTGGTGCAGGTGGTCGTCCCGGCGCCCGCCCTGCGGGAGCGGCCGGAGGACGTCGAGCCGCTGGCGCGTCACCTGGCTGACCGGGCCCGCGGCCGGCCGGTCGGCTTCACCCCGGCCGCCCTACTGGCCCTGCGCGACCACACCTGGCCGGGCAACGCCGCCGAGCTCGCGCAGGTGGTCCGGTCGGCCGCCGGCCGCACCGACGAGGTGGACGTCCGCCACCTGCCTGCGGAGGTGCTCTCCGGAACCCGACGCCGGCTGACCCGGCGGGGACCGCCTGATCAGGAGGGCGGCGGGGGGCGGGTCGGGCCGGCCTCCCCGGCAGGCCGGGTGCGGCGGGCCGGCCACCGGGGGCGCGATCGTCGCGTCCGCCGGGCCCGCCGGGCCCGGTAGGAGCCGCGGATCACCCGGGCCGGCTGCCAGGCGTCGGCACTGGGCAAGATCCAGCCGCGCCAGCGGGCGATCAGGCACAGGCCCGCACCCAGCACCGTCGCCGCCACCAGCCCCGCCGTCGGGTGACCCTCCCGGTACAGCACGACGAGCAGGCCGCTGGCCCCCAGCGCGCAGGTCGCGTACAGGGTGTTGCCGCCCAGGACGCCCGGCACCCGGGCCACGACCATGTCCCGCACCACCCCGCCGCCCACCGCGGTGATCGGGCCGAGCAGCAGCGCGGGCAGCCAGCCGAGCCCCAGGACCAGGGTCTTCTGCGCCCCGGCGGCAGCCCAGGCACCCAGCGCCAGCGCGTCGATCACCGGCCAGACCCAGTCCCAGACCCGGCCCTGCACCCGCACCACGTAGCTGACCGCCGCCCCGGCCAGCGCAGTCACCAGGTAGGCCGAGTCGGTCAGCGCCACCGGAGGCCCGCTCTGCAGCAGGACGTCCCGGATCAGGCCACCACCGAGACCCGAGAGCGTGGCCAAGGTCGCGAAGCCGACCGGGTCGAGTTTCTCCTGCCGGGCGATCAGGCCACCCAGGACGGCGTTGAAGAACACGCCCACCAGGTCCAGGATCCGAAATACCTCGGAGAGCTGCGGCGGGTTCACGACTGCCCGACCCGCCCCCAGGCCTGGACCGGCAGCACCACCTCGGTACGGGTGCGGGCCGACTCGAGCATCGCCAGGCTGATCGCGTGGTCCTGACAGGCCTGCGCCAGGGGGTAGGGCGCCGCCCCCTCGTCCCGCGCCCAGGCGCCGGTGTCGGCCAGCAGCTGGGCGACCGCGATGTCGTCCTCACTCATCCGGGTGCCGGCCCAGCCGTTGCGGTACACCACCCGGCCCTCGAAGGCGATCGTGTCCAGGTCGACGCCCTCCAGGTTCAGGTCCACCCCGCGGCGGCGGTAGGTCAGCGGCGAGGTGACCACGCTGTCCGGACCGGCCAACCGGGTCACCTGGTCGTCGACGATCTCCCCGACCGAGCCCCGGACGACGATCCGCCTGGCCCGCAACGGGTTCCACCACTGGTTGTCGGTGAAGTCGTACAGCCCGGACCGGCCGCCGAAGTCCAGGGTGGCCAGCGTGGTGGTCCGGGGCTGCGCGATCGCGGACCGGTCCCAGCCCCGCGGGGAGATCGGGTCGACCAGCGGTGCCTGGAACTGCCGCGCGTCGACCGCCACCTCCTCCAGCCCGGCGCCGAGCAGACCGCGGATCATCGAGACGGCGTGGTAGAGGTGGGTGGAGGAGACCTGCACCGACCCGACCTGCCCGAGCACGCCGTCCCGGACCAGCCGGAGCCGGGCGGCGTGACCGGGCATCAGCAGGTACTGCTCGGCCACCTGCACGCCGCCGCCCGGGCCGACGTCGGACCACAGCGAGCGCAGGCCGTCCAGGTCCGGCGCCGGTGGGGTCTCGGCCAGCACCCGGGCGCCGTCCCGGGTCAGTTCCCGGACCGTGCCCGGCATCTGCGCCCAGGGCACGGCGGCGATGACGAAGTCCGGCGCCCCGGTCAGCGCCTCGCCGGGGGTGCGGACGGCGGGCACGCCCCACTGCGCCTGCAGCTGCTCGCCGCGCTCGGCCGAGCGGGTGACCACCGAGCTGACCTGCAGCCGGCCGGGCGCCAGCTGCGCCAGCCGGAGGAAGAACTGCGAGCGCCAGCCGCTGCCGATCACGGCGAACCGCGTCGGCCGGCCGGGTGGGGCGTTGGTGACGGTCTCGGTCATCGGCCTGCTGCTCCTTGATCGCGTCGGTGTGGTCGCTGGGCTGACGGCGGGAGCCCAGGCCGGCGGGGCGCCCCCCAGCGTGCCCCGGCCGGCTCCACCGGCGGCACCGGGGTCGGCGAGGGTGACGGCGGGCAGGTCAGCCGGGGCCCTTCCGGCGTCCCGCCGCCCGCACGTGCAGCTGCTCGCCCTGCGGCCCGTAGAGGTTGAGCAGCTCCGCCGGGCCCGGCCCGGGGTTGCTCACGCAGTGCGGCAGCTGGGTGTCGAACTCGGCGACCTCGCCCTCCCGGAGCAGCAGGTCCTGCTCGCCGAGCAGCAGCCGGACCCGGCCGGAGAGCACGTAGAGCCACTCATACCCCTCGTGCACGCCGAGCTGCAGCTGCCGGCCGGGCGGGTCCGGCGGCAGGATCTGCTTGTAGGCCTGCAGACCACCCGGCCGGCGGGTGAGCGGCACGAACGTCTGGCCGTGCCGGGTGAAGGGCTTGAGGTGGACCCGAGGATCGCCGGTGGTGGGCGCGTCCACCAGCTCGTCGAGCTGGACCTGGTGCACCCGGGCCAGCGGCAGCAGCAGCTCCAGGGTCGGACGGCGCTGCCCGGACTCCAGCCGGGACAGCGTGCTGACCGAGATGCCGGTCGCCTGCGACAGCTCGGTCAGGGTGACCCCGCGCTGCTGGCGCAGCGCTCGTAGCCGGGGACCGATCGCCTGCAGCACCTCCGCCACCAGCTCCACGTCCACCAGTTTGCGCTTTCAGCAAGGACCTTTGTCAAGCCGGCAGTCCTGAGCCAGCATCGAGCCATGCAGCAGACGCAGCAGGAGACGCTCAGCTATGACGTCGTGGTGATAGGTGGCGGTGCGGCCGGCCTGAGCGGGGCGCTGGCCCTGGGCCGGGCACGCCGGTCGGTGCTCGTGGTGGACGCCGGCGAGCCGCGCAACGCCCCGGCCGCCGCCGTGCACAACTACCTCGGGCAGGAAGGCGTGCCGCCGGGTGAGCTGGTGGCCCGGGGCCGGCGGGAGGTGCAGCAGTACGGGGTGCAGGTCCTGCCGGGCACGGTGGAGGCGACAGCCCGCCGGGACGAGGACACCTTCACCCTCACCGTGCAGCCGGCGGACGGCGACGCCGTCACCGTCCTGGCTCGCCGGCTGCTGGTGACCAGCGGCCTGGTCGATGAGCTCCCGACCGTGCCCGGGGTGGCCGAGGGTTGGGGGCGCACCGTGCTGCACTGCCCGTTCTGCCACGGGTGGGAGGTCCGTGACCGGACGATCGCCGTACTCGGCGCCGGGCCCCTGTCGGTGCACCAGGTGCTGTTGTGGCGCAACTGGTCGGCGAACGTGGTCTACCTGCGGCACGACGCGCCGGAGCTGGACGCGCAGGCGGCCGAGCAGCTCATCGCCCGTGGCGTGCGGGTGGTCGACGGGCAGGTGGCGGCCTGGCTGGGGGATGCGGCTCAGTTGGTCGACGGGCAGGTGGTGCCGGCCGACGCGCTGGTGGTCGGCGCGCCGGTCCGGGCGCGGACGGCGGCCCTGGAGTCGCTCGGCCTGACGCCGACCCGCCTGGAGCAGGCCGGCCACCTGATCGGCTGGCACCTGACGGCCGACCCGGTGGGCGCCACGGGCGTGCCGGGCGTGTGGGCGGCGGGAAATGTGGCCGACCCGCGGGCGCAGGTGATCACCGCCGCCGCGGCGGGGCTGCAGGCGGGCGCGGCGATCGTGGCCGACCTCATCGCGCAGGACACCCGGGAGGCGGTCGACCGGCACCGGGTGTTCAGTGCGGCCGCCTGGGACGAGCGCTACCGGCAGTCACCGGACCGGATCTGGAGCGGCAACCCGAACGCGGTGCTGGTCACCGAGGCCGCGACGCTGCGCCCGGGCCGGGCCCTGGACGTCGGCTGCGGCGAGGGCGCGGACGCCCTGTGGCTGGCCGAGCAGGGGTGGGAGGTGACCGGCACCGACATCTCGGCCGCGGCCCTGACCCGGGCGCAGGAGCACGCCCGCGCCCGGGGGCAGGAGGTGAGCTGGGTCGCGGCCGACCTGCGCGCCGACCCTCCCCGGCCCGGCGGCTACGACCTGGTCACCGCGCACTTCATGCACCTGCCGACCCCCGAGCGCACCGAGCTGTACCGGAACCTGGTCGCGGCCGTGGCCCCCGGTGGCACGCTGCTGGTCGTCGGCCACGACCGGGTGGATGAGCACGTGAACGCCCACGGCGCGGACAACCCGTGGGCCAGGTACGACATGTTCTTCACCG
This sequence comes from uncultured Actinomycetota bacterium, assembly GCA_963821825.1. Classification (GTDB taxonomy): domain Bacteria; phylum Actinomycetota; class Actinomycetes; order Actinomycetales; family Kineosporiaceae; genus CAWGFD01. The sequence continues at coordinate 993,563 of CAWGFD010000002.1, read as the reverse complement.
CCGAGCAGCTGGTGGCCGAGCTGGACCTGTCCGACTGGCTGATCGAGGTCGCCGAGTCCCGGGCCCGGACGGTGACCGACGACCAGGGCGGGCAGGAGACCCGCTGGGACGCCGTGCTGCGGGCCCGGCGACCGCGCTGATCCTCAGCCGGCTGATCATCAGACGCCGGCCCGGACCACCTGTCTCGTCCGTGTCGGGCGTCGAGCCAGCGCCAGGGCGGTCAGGCCGGAGGCGGCCAGGCCGAGCGTCATCAGCAGGGCCATCACGGCGACCGTCGCGTGCCCGGTCAGGCCGGTCAGCGGGGTCGCCGCGGCGCCGACCAGGAAGCCCAGCCCGCCGGACAGGGACGCCGCCGTCCCGGCCGAACGCCGTCCGGCCTCCTGGGCCAGCACGGTGCTGGCCGGCAGCACCAGGCCCATCCCGGCGGTCACGCCGGACAACGGCACCCAGACCGCGGCCAGCGGCAGGGTTCCCCCGGTGGCCAGCGACATGCCCAGCAGGGTCAGCGCGGAGCCGGCGCCGACCGCCAGCCCGCAGGCGCGCAACCGGACCGCGCCGAACCGGGTGACGGTCAGCCGGAAGAGCAGGCTGGTGGCGGCCATCGCCGCGGCGTTGACCGCGAACACCGCGGCGTACTCGCTCTCGCTGACCCCCAGCTGGGTCTGCAGCACGAAGGACGACCCGCCGATGTAGACGAAGAACCCGGCGGTGGCCAGGCACTGCACGACCACCGGCGCCCGGAACGCAGCGTCGGTGAGCAGGTCGGCCATCCGGGAGCCGAAGGCCCGCAGCCCGCCGGCCTGGCGGCGGTGCGCCGGCAGGGTCTCGGGCACGCCCCACCAGGCCAGCCCGATCATCACCGCCCCGAGCCCACCCAGGCCGACGAACACCGCGCGCCAGTCGGCCACGGCCAGCACCAGCCCGCCGATCGCCGGGGCCACCACCGGGCCGAGCAGGGTGATCGACATCAGGGTGCCGAACATCTTGGCCGCGGCCTGCCCGCGGTAGACGTCGCTGACCACCGCCCGGGCCACCGCGACCCCCGCACCGGCGGTCAGCCCCTGCAGCAGCCGCGCGCCGATCAGCACCCCGGCGCTGGGGGCCAGCGCGCACAGCACCGACATCACCGTGAAGGTGGCCGAGCTGACCAGGACGATCCGCCGCCGGCCGCGGCCGTCGCTGAACGGCCCGGCGGCGAGCTGGCCGACGGCGAGCCCGACGATGAACGCGGTGACCGTCAGCTGGGCCGCCGAGGGGCTGGTGGCCAGGTCGCGGCGGACGGCGGGCAGCGCCGCGAGGTAGGTGTCGACGGCGAACGGCCCCACCCCGCTGAGCAGGACGAGCGCGGCCAGGCGGGGACGAGCGGAAGGCATGCCTCCATCCTCCCGGAAACATCCGACAACTTCGCCCGCGGCAGGGTGCACCATGGAGCGCGAGTGCCAACCGACGACGAGGGCGGACGATGACGGCCGACGACGAGGGACGGACGATGAGTCGCGATCCGGGGACCACGACGGTCCGCCTGGCCTACGGCAGCACCGGTCTGCCGGTGGCCCTGCCGGCCTCCCGGACGACGGTGATCACCCCGCGGCAGCAGCCGGCCGCACCCGACCCGATGGCCGAGCTGGCCCGGGCGATCGCCGAGCCGGTGGCCGGGTCGCCGCTGCGGGAGCTGGTCCGGCCCGGGCAGCGGGTGGCGATCTCGATCTGCGACCCCACCCGGGCCCAGCCACGGGACCTGATGGTGGCCGCCGTGCTGGCCGAGCTGGACGGCGTCGTCGACCCCGCCGACGTCGTGGTCCTGGTGGCCACCGGCACGCACCGGGTCAGCACCGGGGCCGAGAAGGTGGCGATGCTCGGCCAGGACCTGCTGGACCGGGTGCGGGTCCTGGACCACGACGCGCGGGACGAGCGGAGCCTGACCTGGGTCGGCACCTTCGGCGACGGCGTCCCGGTCTGGCTGAACCGGCACTGGGTCGAGGCCGACGTGCGGATCACGACCGGCTTCGTGGAGCCGCACTTCTTCGCCGGGTTCAGCGGCGGCCCGAAGATGGTGGCCCCGGGCCTGGCCGGCCTGCGCACCGTGCTGACCCTGCACGACGCCCGGCGGATCGCCCACCCGGCGGCGACCTGGGGGGTGTGCGAGGGCAACCCGGTGCACGACGACGTCCGCGCGGTGGCGGCCGCCACCGGGGTGACCTTCGCGCTGGACGTCGCGCTGAACCAGGACCAGCGCATCGTCCGGGCCTTCGGCGGCGAGCTGGCGGCCATGCACCAGCAGGCCCGCGAGCATGTCCGGGCCGCCGCCATGGCCCCGGTGGCCGGCCGGTTCGACGTCGTGGTCACCTCCAACAGCGGCTACCCGTTGGACCAGAACCTCTACCAGGCGGTGAAGGGGATCTCGGCCGCGGCCACCATCGTGCGACCAGGCGGGGTGATCGTCTGCGCCGCCGAGTGCCGGGACGGTTTCCCCGACCACGGTCCGTTCCGCGAGATGCTGACCTCCGCCGCGGACCCGGCGTCCCTGCTCAAGGAGATCCTGGAGCGCGAGCAGACCGTCCCCGACCAGTGGCAGGCCCAGATCCTGGCCCGGATCCAGGCCGACGCCCGCGTGGTGCTGCACACCTCCTTCCTGTCCGCGGCCGACCTGGCCGGGGTGCACCTGGACAGCACCGACGACGTCGCGGCCACCGTGGCGCAGGAGCTGGCCGCCCGCGGGCCGCAGGCGCGGGTCGCGGTGCTGCCCGAGGGTCCGCAGACGATCCCGTACCTGGTCGGCCCCGAGCCGGTTCCGGCTCCATGACGAATGTCATGGCCGATCAGTGAGGAACCACCCACGCACGCCCGGCCCCCGGTGGAGATCATTGGCCCCATGAACACAGCACAGCTGCCCGCGGTACGGCTGGCCGGGGCGCGTAAGGACTTCGGCTCCGTGCAGGCGGTGCGCGGGATCGACCTGGAGATCCGGCCCGGGGAGATGGTGGCCTTCCTGGGGCCGAACGGGGCCGGCAAGACCACCACCATCGACATGATCCTCGGCCTGTCCCATCCCACCTCCGGAACGGTCGAGGTGTTCGGGATGACGCCGCGGGCGGCGGTCTCCCGGGGCCTGGTGGCCGCCGTGATGCAGACTGGCGGCCTGTTGAAGGACCTCACCGTGCGGGAGACGGTGCAGTACACCGCCAGCCTGTTCGCCGACACCAGGCCGGTCCAGGAGGTGCTGGACAGCGCGGGGATCGGGGGCATCGCCGACCGAAAGGTGGGCAAGTGCTCCGGGGGTGAGCAGCAGCGGCTGCGGTTCGCGATGGCCCTGCTGTCCGACCCGGCGCTGCTGCTGCTGGACGAGCCCACCACCGGGATGGACGTCGAGGGCCGACGGGCGTTCTGGTCGGCGATCCGGGAGGACGCCCGCCGGGGACGGTCGGTGCTGTTCGCCACCCACTACCTGGAGGAGGCCGATCAGTACGCCGACCGGATCGTGCTGGTCGACCGGGGCCTGGTGGTCGCCGACGGCACCGGCAGCGAGATCAAGTCCCTGGCCTCGGGCCGGACCGTCCGCGCCACCGTGCCGGACCTCGACGTGCAGGCGCTCGCCGCGCTGGACGGCGTCGATGCCGTCGAGGTCCGTGGCGGCCAGGTCCACGTGCACGCCAAGGACAGTGACGCCGTCGCCCGGTACCTGCTCACCCGGACCGCCGCGCACGACCTGGAGATCACCGCGGAGGGGCTGGAGCAGGCCTTCCTCAACCTCACCCGGCACCAGGACGCCGACCAGCCCGACCAGCTCGACCCCCAAGGAGCACTGGCATGACCGCCCCCGCGAGCCCGCCCGCCGTCCTCGACCCGACCGCCCGCCGGGTGCCGCCGATGGGCGGCTTCAGCCTCACCATGCTGGCCATCGAGCTCAAGCGCATGCTGCGCAACCGGCGGACGATCATCTTCGCGCTGGTCTTCCCGGCCGCCCTGTTCTTCGTCTTCGGCTCCGGCGGCCAGGGTGACCAGAAGGTGGGGGCGGGCAACGTCTCGGCCTACGTGATGATCTCGATGGCGCTGTACGGAGGCGCCCTGATCGCCGCTGCCACCGGCGCCGGGGTGGCCGTCGAGCGGGCCCAGGGCTGGTCGCGCCAGCTGCGCCTGACCCCGCTCAACCCGACCGTCTACATCGTCGTCAAGGCGTTCGTGGCCCTGGTGATGGGCGCCGTCGCGGTCGGCATGGTGAACGTCATCGGCGCCGTCCAGGGCAAGCCGCAGATGCCCACCGCGACCTGGGTCGGGGCCGGTCTGCTGACCCTGGCCTGCACGATGACCTTCGCCGCCCTGGGTGTGTTCATCGGCTACATCGTGCCGGGCGAGAACGCCATGCAGATCCTCGGCCCGGGCCTGGCCCTGCTGGCCTTCCTCGGCGGCCTGTTCATCCCGCTCAGCCAGTACAGCCCGCTGATCCGCGACATCGCCTACTGGACGCCGATGTACGGCGTGGCCGAGGTGGCCCGCTCGCCGCTGACCCACGAGCTGCCCTGGTACTCGGTGGTCAACGCGCTGGGCTGGCTGGCCCTGTTCGTGGTCGGTGCCGCCTGGCGGCTGAGCAAGGACACGGCCCGGGTCTGACCCGAGGTTGCGTCCGGGGTGCCAGCCACGCTGAGGGGTTGGTCGGAGGATGGTGATGAGCAGCACGAGCACGCCGACCGGCTGGGGCCGCCCCGACGGACGCCCGGGCCGGTTCGGCCTGTTCTTCATCGGGGTCTGGACCCTGTTCCTGCTCCAGCCGCTGGCGGCGGGCTGGCAGCTGCGCCACGAGCTGCGCGGCTGGGTCGGGATGACCGGCACGCTGCTGTTCACCGGCTGGTACATCGGGGTGTTCGCGGGCCGCCGGCTGGCCCTGCGACGAGGCCGGCTGCGGCCGGACCCGCGCCGCGGGGTGGTGGGGATCGTTGTCTGCCTGCTGCTCGCCGTCCCGGTGATGGCCAGCGTCGGCCAGATCGGCACGGCCACCGGCGTCTACATCGCGGTGATGTCGGCGATGCTGCTGCCGGTGCCCTGGGGGGTGCTGGTGGCCGGGGCGACCGCGGTGGTCTTCTACGGGCTGGGCTTCACGGTGCCCGGCTGGACGCCGGACCAGGGGCTGCTGCTGAGCATGCTGGCGGCGACCCTGGCGGTGTGGGGCATCGGTCAGCTGCTGATCCGCAACGCCCAGCTCGCGGTGGCCAACGACGAGAACCACCAGCTCGTGGTGGCAGGCGAGCGCAACCGGTTCGCCCGCGACCTGCACGACATCCTGGGCCACTCGTTGACCGTGATCACGGTCAAGGCCGAGCTGGCCCGCCGCCTGCTCGACGTCGACCCGGACCGGGCCCGGGCCGAGCTGGCCGACCTGGAACGCCTCTCCCGGGACGCGCTGGCCGACGTACGACGCGCCGTGGAGGGCTACCGCGAGCTCACCCTGCCCGGGGAGCTGGCCCGGGCCCGGGCCGCGCTGCGGGCCGCCGAGATCGAGGCCGTGCTGCCGAACACCACCGACGACGTGCCCGGGGAGGTGCGCGAGCTGTTCGCCTGGACGATCCGGGAGGGGGTGACCAACGTGATCCGGCACAGTGGCGCCCGCTCCTGCCAGGTGCGGCTGAGCCCGCACTGCGCCGAGGTGGTCGACGACGGCCGGGGCGCCACCGCCGGCACCGCCACCGGCAGCGGCCTGGTCGGGCTGCGGGAGCGCGCGGCGACGCTGGGCGCCACCGTGGTCACCCACACCGAGGGGCCCGGCTACACGTTGCGGGTGATGGTCGGGTGAGCGGTCCGATCCGGCTGCTGCTGGCCGACGACCAGGCGCTGGTCCGGGGGGCGCTGGCCGCGCTGCTCGGGCTGGAGCCGGACCTGGAGGTGGTGGCCGAGGTGGGTTCGGGGGCGCAGGTGCTCGACGCGGTCCGGCGGCACCGTCCCGACGTGGCGCTGGTCGACGTCGAGATGCCGGGTCTGGACGGCATCGAGGCGACCCGGGCGCTGCGGGCCGCTGGGCTGCCGGTGCGGGTGCTCATCGTCACCACCTTCGGGCGCCCGGGCTACCTGCGCCGGGCCCTGCAGGCGGGTGCCAGCGGCTTCGTGGTCAAGGACACCCCGGCCACCCAGCTGGCCGACGCCGTCCGCCGGGTGCACGCCGGCCTGCGGGTCGTGGACCCGGCGCTGGCCACCGACAGCCTGCTGGCCGGGGAGTCGCCGCTGACCGCCCGGGAGACCGACGTGCTGCGAGCGGCCCGCGAAGGGGCCTCGGTGGCGGTGATCGCCAAGCGGCTGGTGCTCTCCGAGGGCACGGTGCGCAACCACCTGTCGGCGGCGATCGGCAAGACCCGAGCCGCGAACCGGGCCGAGGCCGTGCGGGTGGCCGACGGCAACGGCTGGCTCTGACCGCCGATGCCGCCGGTGGTGGCGGTGGCTGCTGTGGCGGTGGCGGTGGCGGCGGTGGTTGCCACCGGTTGCTGCGCCGCCTAGCGTCACGACGTGGAGTCGAGGCCGACCATCTACGACGTCGCCCGCCTGTCCGGGGTGGCGGCCTCGACGGTGTCCCGGGCCTTCGCCCGGCCGGGTCGGGTGAACGCCCAGACCGCCGAGCGGATCTACGCCGCCGCCCAGCAGCTCGGCTACCGCACCGCCGCCCTGCCCGGCCGGGTCGGTGCCCGCACCCGGAGCCTGGCCCTGGTGGTCACCGACATCACCAACCCCTTCTACAGCGAGATCATCCGGGGCGCGCACGACGCCGCCGGGGAGAACGGCTACACCATCCTGCTCTCCCACACCCAGGAGGACGCTCTGCTGGAACGGGAGTGGACCGAGCGCGAGCTGGCCGCCGTGGACGGGGTCCTGCTGGCCAGCTCCCGGATGTCGGACAGCGCGATCCGGATGCTGGCCAAGCAGCGTCCCCTGGTGGTGCTCAACCGGGTGGTGCCCGAGGTGCCCAGCGTGATCACCGACAACGCCCGCGGGGCGCGCCGTGCGGTGGAGCACCTGGCCGAGCTCGGGCACGACACGATCACCTACGTCGCCGGGCCGGAGAACAGCTGGGCCGACGGGATGCGGTGGCGGGCGCTGCGGGAGGCGGCCCTGGAGCTGACCCTGCGGGTGCGGCGGGTCGGGCCGTGCAACCCGCCCACCGTGCAGGCCGGGTTCGGGCTGGCCGCCCAGCTGCTGGCCAAGCAGACCACCGCGGTGCTGGCCTACAACGACGTGCTGGCGATCGGCGTGATCAAGGGCCTGAAGCAGCTGGGTGCCCGGGTGCCACAGGACGTCAGCGTGGTCGGCTTCGACAACGTGGTGCTCGCCGAGATCGTCGACCCCGAGCTGACCACGGTCGCGGCACCGCTTCGCGCGCAGGGGATCACCGGGGTCAAGACGCTGATCGCGGTGCTCGGCGGCGCGGTGCCCAGCCGGGAGCCGATCGTGCTGCCGGTCAAGCTGGTGGTGCGCAGCTCGACCGCTCAGCGCAGTCGGAACAGCACCTCACCGGCCCGCGGCACGACCAGCGTGCCAGGGTCGGCCCGCCAGGCCGGCACGTCCACGGTGGCCGGGTCCAGGTAGCCCAGGTTCGCCGCCCGGCACACCTCCTCGGGGATCCCGGTGGCCAGCGTGACCTGCACCCGGAGCCGTTCCTCGCCGGTCCGCGGGTCGTAGCTGCCCGCCCCGCGCAGGTGGGTGGAGTGCGCCAGCACCCCCCAGTGCAGGTGGGAGAAGCGATCCCACTGGTGGACGAAGTAGTCCCGGCAGTGGTAGCCGATCTCGGCGATCTCCGGGTGCATCGCGGACAGCCGGGTGATGTGCGGGGCGTACAGCACGACCTCGCCGCCGTCGGCCACCACCGGCTCCAGCTTGTAGAAGCCCTTGGCCCCGGTCCAGATGTCGTCGTACATGGTCGGCACCAGGGAGAGCACCCGCCGGACCGGCGCGTCGAGATAGGTGACGTGCGTGGCGGCGCACACCTGCGCGGCCTGGGACCAGCTGGAGATGGTGTCCCCGAAGGAGATCGAGTGCAGGTCGGCGCTGCCGGCCTCCCCCACGAAGCAGAACGCCAGCCGGCGGGCCGGGATCATGGCGGCCCCCTCGTCGATCAGGGCCCGGACCGGGGTCTGGGCGGTCGTCCCGATGATCTGCGCCGAGGTGATCAGCGCGCCCAGCCAGTGCGAGATGTCGATGATCTCCTGCCCGGCGACGCCCGGGAAGAAGTACTTGTTGCCGCCCGAGATGCCGACCACCTCGTGCGGCAGCACCGGGCCGACCACCAGGGCGACGTCGTGCTCGACGACGGCGCGGTTCAGCCGGACCGGCACGTCCTGCCGCAGCCGGCCCGCGGACAGCTCGGCCAGCCGGGCCGCCGGGATGGTGCCCAGCTCGGCGAAGGTGGCCGGGTCGGCCCACTCGTGGTTCGCCACGGTGGTGCCCGGGTAGGTCTCCTGCAGCCGGCCGGGCAGGTAGCCCAGGTGGCGGGCCAGCGCCTCCTCCCCCATCGCCGCGTGCGTGCCCAGCGCGACCAGCACGGTCAGCCGGCTGACCCGGCCGGCCAGCGCTCCGTGCACCGCGCGCATCAGCAGCGGCAACGGGCAGCTGCGGGTGGCGTCCGGGACCAGGACGCAGACGCTCGCGCCGTCCAGGTCGGTGCGGTCCAGCTGCTCCCGGACGAAGCCGGTGACCTGCTCGGCGCGCAGCACGCCCTCGGCCCCGCCCAGGGTCACCGCGGACCGCCCGGCCGTGCCCTCGCCGGCCCGAGCCGGCCCCTCCAGGGTGGTCATCACCCCACTCTCACCCCCCGCCCGGCGCCGGACAAGGTCCGGGCACACCTGAGGGCAACTCCTGGCAACCCGTGGCCGCCCGCACCGGCCGCGGACAGGATGACCGACATGACCGCACCGGCGCGTGACACCTCCTCGGCCGAGCCGTCCCAGGCGTCCGGCCAGCAACCGGCCGGCCGGCTGGACCGGCGCCGGCAGGGCCGGCCCCCGGCTCCGGTGCGGATCGTGCACCTGGGGGTCGGGAACTTCTTCCGGGCCCATCAGGCCTGGTACACCGAGCACGCCCCGGACGCCGACGGCTGGGGGATCGCGGCGTTCACCGGCCGCTCACCGGCCGCCGCCGAGGCGCTGAACGAGCAGCAGAACCTCTACACGGTGCTGGTCCGCGGCCCGCGGGCGAACTCGACGGAGGTGGTGTCCAGCCTGAGCGCCGTGCACCCGGGCTCGGACCTGGCGTCGCTGCGCGCCTACCTGTCCCGCTCCCGGACGGCGGTGGTCACCCTGACCGTGACCGAGGCCGGGTACCACCGGTCGGCCGACGGCGGCCTGGACCTCACCGTTCCGGAGGTGGCCGACGACGTCGCCGCCCTGGCCGCCGACCCCGGTGCGGGACGGGTGGTGACCGCGCCCGGCCGGCTGGTGGCCGGGCTGCTCGCCCGCCGCTCCCGGGACGCCGGCCCGATCGCCCTGGTCCCCTGCGACAACGTGCCGGACAACGGCGGGATGCTGCGCCGGGTGGTCACCGGGCTCGCCGCCGCGGTCGACCCCTCGCTGGTCGACTGGATCGAGGAGAACGTCTCGTTCGTGACGACCATGGTCGACCGGATCACCCCGCGGGCCACCCCGGCCGACCTGACCTGCGCCCGGTCCCTGACCGGCGTCCAGGACCCGGAGGTGGTGGTCACCGAGCCGTTCAGCGAGTGGGTGCTGAGCGGGGACTTCCCGGCCGGCCGGCCGGCCTGGGAGGCCGCCGGGGCCCACTTCGTGGCCGACGTTCACCCGTACGAGACCCGCAAGCTGTGGCTGCTGAACGGTGCGCACTCGATCCTGGCCTACGGCGGGTCGGTGCCCGGCCACCGCACGGTGGCCGAGGCGATCGCCGACCCGCGGGTGGCCGGGTGGGTGCGCGACTGGTGGGACGCCGCGTCCAGTCGCCTGGAGCTGCCCGCCGCGGACATCCGCAGCTACCGGCAGGCCCTGCTGGAGCGGTTCGCCAGCCCCGGGATCCAGCACCTGCTCAGCCAGATCGCCGCCGACGGCTCGCAGAAGATCCCGATCAGGGTGCTGCCGGTGCTGCGCGCGGTGCGCGCGGACGCGCAGCTGCCGACCGGCGTGACGTACCCGCTCGCCGCCTGGGTGGCGCACCTGCGCGGCCTGGGCGTGCCGGTGCAGGACGTGCGCGCCGCCGAGCTGACCAGGCTGGCGGCCGGCCCGGCCGCCGAGGCGGTCGAGGCGGTGCTGGGCTGGTTGGGCGTGGACGACATCGAGGTCAGCGCGATGGTCGGCCGGCAGCTGGCCGAGCTGGAGGAGCTGGCCGGTCGCTGAGGGTCAGCGGGCCAGGCCGAGGAAGCGCAGCACGCCCCGGTTGAAGACGGCGGGCAGCTCGATGTTCGTGGCGTGCCCAGCCCCGCGGATGACGGCCGCGCTGCCCCGGCGCGCGAGCGAGGCCGCGGCGACCGCGTGCCCGCTGGGCCAGTACTCGCTCCGGCTGCCCGCCACGAACAGCACCGGGACGTCGGTGTCCGCGACGGTCGGCCGCCAGTCCCGACGGGCGTGGTCGGCCAGCAGGGCCAGCTCGGCGGGACCCAAGTCCCGGTGGGCGCCCTGCATGGCGCGCAGCAGCCGGGCCAGGCGGGCGCCGCGCCGCCACAGCGGCGTGCCGTGGCCGGTGGCCGGGATCCCGGTGGCGAAGTAGCTGTCCCGGTTGTCCGGGCGGTACCCGTAGAAGCCGTACGGCCAGTCGGCCGTGTTCAGCATGGCCGGGGTCTGGTCGACCGAGACGACGGCGCGCACCCGGTCGGGGCCGTACGCGGCCAGGTAGGCCCAGGCCGTGCTGGCCCCCATCGACCCGCCGAGCAGCACGACGTCGACCAGGGACAGCCGGTCCAGCAGCTCGTGCACCCAGCGCGCCCGGGTGTCCATCGTGGTGCCGGGTGGCACCCGGCCCGCGGTGCCGTGCCCGGGCAGGTCCACGGTCAGCACCCGCAGTCCGGCCTGCACCAGGGCCGGCACCTGGTAGCGCCAGGAGGTGGCGGGAGCGCTGAACCCGGCCAGCAGCACCGCCGGCGGCCGGCCGGAGACACCGTGCTCGGTGACCTCGATCCGCCCCTCGTCCACGTCCACCCGGGTCATCGCTGCTCCCTCGCCTCGTCCCGCTCCGGTCTGCCGACGGTTCACTCCCGTGCGGCGGCGCCCCAGCCGAACCAGCGGTCGATCCGGATCCGCGCGCTGGTCCGGGCCTTGTCCCGGATCGGGTACGGCTTGCCGGTGTAGTGCTGGGAGAGCCGGTCGATGTCGACCAGGCCCTCGTCCGCGGTCAGCTCCTCGACGCGGCCCTGGATGCTGAGGTGGGAGTACCAGTCCTCGCCGGCCAGCGCGGTCAGCGCGACCCGGCCGTCGTTGCGCAGGTGGGCGATCCGGACCCGGCCGTCCTCCACGTTGAGCAGGATCCGGCCGTCGTCCTCCACCAGGTACCAGGTCGCCACCGAGACCGGCCGGCCGTCGGAGGCGACGGTGGCCATCACCGCGGGGTTGGGCCGGGCCAGCAGGTCGGCGAGGTCGGCGGGCAGCGGCGGGTTCGGCACGGGTGCTCCTGGTGGTTGCGGTCGGGCACGGGTCGGGACCATCTTGACCGATCGGTGCCCGCTCGGCTCTGGCACCCTGGGCGGGCGTCCCGCGGCACCGGCCCGGGCCGCCGGAGAGGAGCCGAGCCGTGCCCGAGGACGCCAGCACCGCCCTGCCGGACCTGGTCTGCGCACGGTGCGGGGCCCGCCACCCGGTGGCCGAGCTGGCCTGGCGGTGCGGGTGCGGCGGCGTGCTGGACGTCGCCCCGTTCCCGCGCCGCCCGCCGCCACCCGGCCGGCCGGACGGCGTGTCCGCGGCCGGCGGCTCGCTGTGGCGCTACGCCGGCGCCCTGCCGGTGCGGTACGACCCGGCGGTGAGCCTGGGTGAGGGCCTGACCCCGCTGGTCGAGGCGGGCGGCGCCCCGGGTGTCCACCTCAAGCTGGACTTCCTGATGCCCACCCTGTCGTTCAAGGACCGCGGCGCGGTGGTGCTGGCCACCCTGGCCGCCGCCCTGGGCGTGCGGGCGGCGATGCTGGACTCCAGCGGGAACGCCGGCACCGCGATGGCCGCCTATCTGGCCAGGGCCGGCGTCGGCCTGCAGGTCCTGGTGCCGGCCGCGACCTCGCCCGGCAAGCTGGCCCAGATGCGGGCGCACGGCGCGCAGGTGCACCTGGTGCCCGGCGACCGGGCCGCGACCGCCGACGCCGCGGTGCAGGCCGCCGGGCAGCCCGGGGTGCTCTACGCCAGTCACGTGCACCATCCCTACTTCCTGCACGGGGTCAAGACCTTCGGCTACGAGGTGTGGGAGCAGCTGGGCCGCCGACTGCCGGACACCGTGGTGCTGCCGGTCGGCAACGGCACCCTGGTGCTGGGCTGCGCGCTGGCCTTCGAGGAGCTGCTGGCCGACGGGCTGGCCGACCGCCGGCCCGCGATCGTCGCCGTGCAGACCGCCGGCTGCCCGCCGCTGGCCCGGGCCTTCGACGACGGCGCGAGCGTGCCGGCACCGGTCCGGGCCCGAGCCACGGTGGCCGAGGGGATCGCCATCGCCGGGCCGCCGCGCGGGGCCCAGATCCTGGCCGCGGTCCGCGCCGGCGGCGGCGCCGTCGTCACCGTGACGGATGAGCAGACGCTGGCCGCCCGGGCCGACCTGGCCGGCCGGGGGCTGTTCGTGGAGCCCACCTCGGCGGTCTGCTGGGCCGCCGTCCGTGGGGCGCGCGGGCTCGGCCCGCCCACCGACGACTCGCCGGCTGAGCAGCGGGCCCGGCAGCTGCTGACCGACCGTCAGGTCGTGCTCCCGCTGTGCGGCGCCGGTCTGAAGTCCCCCTAGCCCGCTCAGTCGATCCCGGCCACGGCGACGGTCCGGCCCAGCCGGGCCGAGGTCTGCGCGGCCACCGCCACCCGCAGCGCGGCCAGCCCTTCCCGCGGCGGCGTCAGGTTCGGGGCGCGGCCCTGCGCGAGGGCCACGAAGTGGTCGATCTCGGCCCGGAAGGCCGGCTCGAAGCGGGCCACGAAGTCGGCCAGGCCAGGGGCCGGCGGCGGTGCCTGTGGCCCGAACGCGGTGAACGGCAACGGCAGGTCGTAGCCGATCCCGAAGGTCCGCTCCGAGCAGGCCACCTCCAGGCGGACGTCCTGGCCGCTGCCGTTGCGCCGGCCGGCGGTCACCGTGGCCAGCGCGCCGCCGGCCAGCTGCAGCACCGCGACGGCCGTGTCGACATCACCGCGCTCGGCGAAGCCCGGTTCGTCCAGGACCGCGCCGAAGGCGGTGACCGCCTGCACCGGTGCGTCGACCAGCCAGGGCACGATGTCGAAGTCGTGGATCAGCAGGTCGCGCCAGATCCCCCCGGAGCCGGGGATGTAGTCCAGGTCCAGGGCCGGCCGGTCGTGGTCGCTGGCCCGCACCACCCGTACCGGGCCGGCCGCCCCGGAGCCGACCTCGCGCCGCAGCGCCTGGTGGCTGGGGTCGTAGCGGCGGTGGAAGGCCACCATCACCGGGCAGTCCTGCCGCTCCAGCTCGGTGGCCAGCGCCTCCAGCTCGGCCACGTCCAGGGCCAGCGGCTTCTCGACCAGCACCGGTTTCCCGGCCGCGACCGCCTGCCGGGTCAGCGCCGGGTGGCTGGGCGTGCTGGTGGCCACCACCACCGCGTCGGCTGCGGCCAGCCCGGCGTCCAGGTCGGTGCCGGCCCGCAACCGGGCCGCCGGGTCGCCGTCCAGGTCCAGGCGCTGTGCCAGGCCGGTGCGGGCCGTCTGCACCCGGCCCTCGTCCCTGCCCAGCAGCAGCACCTGCGACACCTCGGGGTGGCGAGCCAGGTTCTCGGCGTGCAGGGTGCCGATCCGGCCCAGGCCGACGACGGCCACCCGCAGGCCCATCACGCGCCCCGGCCGACGGCGGCGAAGGCGGCCAGGGCGGTGTCCCGGGCCCGCCTCAGGGCCTGCTCCAGCGGCAGGGCTCGGTGCTCCTCGGAGAGGATCTCCACCCCCCAGGGGCCGGGGAAGCCGACCTCGATCATGGTGGCGATGAAGCCGGCGACGTCCTGGTCGCCCTCACCGCAGTACCGGCGGCGGTCCCGGGTGTCCTCGAACAGGGTGCCGACCACCTCGGCGTCGGCGTCGTTCAGCTCCACCGCCACGACCAGCTCGGGACGCAGCGCGGCGGCCAGCTCGGCCAGCGTGGTGCCGGCCCGGTGAACGTGCCAGTAGTCGACCGCCAGCCCGCACGCCGGGTGACCGACCGCCCGGACCAGCTCGGCGCCCTGCGGGATCGAGGCGACCATCGAGAACGGCAGCGGTTCCAGGGCCACCCGGGTGCCCACCTCCGCGGCCTCGACGGCCAGCCGGCGCAACGGCCCGACCAGCGCAGCGACGTCCGCCAGCGGCGGGCCGAACGCGGTGCCGACCTTGACCAGGGCCGCGCCCAGCGCCTCCGCGGCGGTCAGCAACAGCTCCCAGCGCGGGCGCCAGGCCGGCTCCGGCAACCACCAGTCGGTGCCCAGCTCCACCTCGACGTGACTGATGCCATTGTCCTGCAGGAGGTCCCGCAGAGCCGCGAACCCGTCACCGGCGGCCACCGCGGCCAGGTCCTCGTGCGCGAGGCCGAGCCCGGCCCAGCCCTGCCCGGCCACCGCACGGACCCGCTCGGCCGCGCTGAACGGGCTGGTCTCCGGCACGTCCAGCGGGCGGACGTCGCCGGCGCTGGTCCAGCAGGTGGCCACCAGCGCGGGCGCCTGGGCGCTCATGCCCTCAGGTCGACGTCGACCACCGAGCCGGAGGCGGCCGAGCGGCCGGCCGCGTCGGCCAGCAGCAGGGCCGCCCGGCCGTCCTCGAATCCCGGCACCTGCACCTGCTCCCCGTTCGCCGCGGCCACGAAGGCCGCCAGCTCGGCGGCGTAGGCGTGCCGGTAGCGCTCCAGGAAGAAGCGCTGGTAGGGAGCCCCGGCGTCCACCTCGCCGGCGCCCGACCGTCGGACCACCGTGTCGGCGATGTTGCCCACCTGCAGCATGCCCAGCGGCCCGAACGCCTCCAGCCGCTGGTCGTAGCCGAAGGCGCTGTGCCGGGAGTTGGTGATCACCACCGACTCCCCGCCGGCGCCGGTCAGGGTGATCACCGCGCCGTCGTAGTCGCCCAGGCCCCGGATCTCGTCGCTGAACTGGTGCAGGCCGACCGCACTGGCCGAGACGATGTCCGGCACGAACCAGCGGGCGATGTCCAGGTCGTGGATGCTCATGTCCTTGAAGATGCCGCCCGAGCTCGCGATGTACTCCGCCGGAGCGGGTTCGGGATCGCGGCTGGTCACCGCCAGGTGCTCGAGCGGGCCGATCTCGCCCGCCGCCACCCGGCGTCGCAGCTCCCCGAAGTGGGGGTCGAAGCGACGGTTGAACCCCAGCATGATCGGCGCCTTCGCCGTGCCGGCCCGCTCGCGGACGGCGTCCACCCGGGCCAGGTCCAGGTCGATCGGCTTCTCGCACAGGGCCGCCTTGCCGGCCTCGATACAGGCCGTGAGCAGGTCGACGTGGGTCGGGGTGGGCGAGGCGATCACGACGGCGTCCACGTCCTCGGCCCGCACCGCCTCCTCGGCGTCCAGCACCACCCGGCCGCCGTAGCGGTGCGCCGTGCGTTGGGCGCTGTCCGGCAGGGCGTCGCAGACCACCTGCAGCACCGCGCCGGGGCAGCCGGCCACCCCCATCGCGTGCACCTGGCCGATCCGGCCGGTGCCGACCAGCGCCAGGCGCAGCGGTGACTCACTCATGTGGTTCTCCCTCAGTGGATCGACGAGAGGCGGCGGGCCTGCTGGTCGGCCAGCGCCTGGGCCAGGCGGGGCTGCTCCCAGCCCTCGGCCAGAGCCTGGGTCAGCAGCTGGGCCTGGGTCGGCGGGGCCAGCGACCCGATCGGGGCGTCCCGGTCGAGGTTGGTCGGGAACGGGTAGCCCTCCGCGGCCACCGCGACCAGGTTGGCCATCTCCCGCTCCGGCGCCCCGCCGGCCCGCCGGCGGGTCAGGGTGTCGAACAGCGTCAGGCACATCGCGGTGGTGTCCACCGACTCCATCGCCCGGCCGAAGGCGGAGGAGACCTGCAGCAGGTTGGCCATCCGGCGCACCGTCGCGGTCCGGTTCGTGCCGGCCCCGTGGAACAGGGCCGGGTTGAAGAACACCGCGTCACCCTTGTGCAACGGCAGCTGCACGTGGTACGCGTCGAAGTAGGCCGTGAACTCGGGGTCGTGGTAGGCCACGTAGCCGGCCGGGTACTTCTGGGAGTGCGGCAGGTACATCGTGGGGCCGGTCTCCAGCGGCATGTCACAGTGCGCCACCGCGCCCTGCAGGGTCAGTGCCGGGGAGAGCGCGTGCACCTGGGCCGGGTAGGCCTGCGCCTGCTCCCGGTCCATGAACCCGAGGTGGTAGTCGCGGTGCGCGACCTGGGCGGTGCCGCCGGGGTTGACCACGTTGACCTGGGAGGTGACCTGGTACCCCGGGCCCAGCCAGGCGTGGCTGACCAGGGCCAGGACGTCGTTGGCGTAGTAGTCGGCGAAGACCTCGGGGTGGTGGACGGCGAGCTTGTCCAGCGCCCCCCACACCCGGTCGTTGGCGCCAGGCTTGGCGAAGTGGTCACCGGAGGTGGTGCCGGCCGCCTTCTGCGTGGCGATCAGCTCGTTGAACGCCGCGGTCGCCGCGTCGACCACCGCGGCGGGGAAGGCGCCGGTGAAGACCACGATGCCCGGGCCGGTCAGCAGGGCCCGGGCCAGCTCGGCCTGCACGTCCCGGCGGCCCTGCGGGGTGTCGACGTGGTGGGCGAGCCGTTCGCCGTAGACCACGGCGTTCTGCTGCACCGAGTCGGCGTAGGGGTAGTCGGCCAGGTCGGTCGTCTGCTCCACCAGCTCGCGCAGGTCGGCCAGCCGGCAGTCGGCTGCGGTGTACCAGACGGGTGGCGCGGCGACCTGCGCTGCACCAGGTGTGGACAGTGGCGCGTTCATGGGTGGTGACCCCCTCAGCGGTGCGATCGACGGGAGCGGCGAGCGCCGCCTCCGGTGCTGCCGACCCTAGGCCGCGCTGAGGGCATCGGGGCCTTGCCGATCCCTCAATTTCCCCTCATGCTGCCCGGCATGGCCCATCCCTTCCGGGTCCGGGAGATCGCCGCCCAGGCCGGGTTGAGCGAGGCGACCGTCGACCGGGTGCTGAACCGCCGCGGCGGCGTCCGCGCCTCCACCGTGCAGGAGGTGCACCGGGCGGTGGCCGACCTGGAACGCCAGCAGGCCCAGCTGCAGGTCACCGGGCAGACGTTCATGCTCGACGTGGTCGTGCAGGCACCCGACCGGTTCTGCACCGCCGTCCGCTCGGCGCTGGAGGCCGAGCTGCCCTCGCTGCGCCCGGCGGTGATCCGGGCCCGTTTCCGGCTGCTCACCGGCGCGACGGTCGCCGACACGGTCTGCGCGCTCGAACGGGTGCTGCGCAACGGTTCGCACGGCGTGGTGGTCAAGGCGCCGGACGTGCCCGAGGTGGTTGCGGTGGTCGCCCGGCTGAGCGCGGCCGGGATCCCGGTGGTCACCCTGGTCACCGACCTGCCGACCAGCGACCGGTCCGCCTACGTCGGCCTGGACAACCGGGCGGCCGGCGGCACCGCGGCCTACCTGCTGACCCAGCTTCTGGGCGAGCGGGACGGGGACATCCTGGTCGTGCGCGGCCGCGGGTCCTTCCGCGGCGAGGACGACCGGGAGATGGGCTTCCGCAGCACACTGCGGGCGATCGCCCCCGGACGCGGCCAGGTCGACGTCGTGGACGAGCAGAGCCGGCCGGGCGAGCTCGCCGACCGGGTGTCGGCCGAGCTGCGCCGGCGCCCCGGCCTGGCGGCGACCTACTCGATGTACGCCGGCGCCGGCGGCAACACCGCCGTCCTGGACGCCTTCGACATCCTCGGTCGCCGCTGCCTGGCCAGCGTCGCCCACGACCTGGACGAGGAGAACACCGTCCTGCTACGCCAGGGTCGGCTGACCGCCGTGCTGCACCACGACCTCCGCTCTGACCTGCGCCGCTGCTGCCAGCTGGTGCTCCAGGCCCGCAAGGCGCTGCCCGGCCCGATCACCGCCCGGACCTCCGACATCCACGTGGTGACCCCGTACAACCTGCCCGCTGCGCTCCCGCTGCGGCCGTGACCGCCGAGCGGTCCGCTCAGCCCGCGACCGCCCTACCCTGGCCGCATGTCAGGGCAGCGCGATCGCGAGCACCGACCGCTCGTCGCCCGGATGCGGCCTCGCGATCCGGGCCAGACGCACCGTCCGGCCACCCCCCTGGAGCTGCTGTTCGACCTCGTCTTCGTGGTGGCGGTCTCCACCGCGGCCGAGCAGCTGGCGCAG
This sequence comes from uncultured Actinomycetota bacterium, assembly GCA_963821825.1. Lineage (GTDB taxonomy): Bacteria > Actinomycetota > Actinomycetes > Actinomycetales > Kineosporiaceae > CAWGFD01. The sequence goes on along the minus strand of CAWGFD010000002.1, from coordinate 975,174 downwards.
CGCGCGGGGCACGGAGAGCTGGGCCCCGCGTTGGCTGCCTACCTGCTGGTCTTCTTCGCCATCTGGTGGGCGTGGATGAACTTCACCTGGTTCGCCTCCGCCTACGACACCGACGACGTCCCCTACCGGTTGACCACTCTCGTCCAGATGGCCGGGGCCCTGGTGCTGGCCGCCGGAGTCGACAATGCGTTCGCGGACGGCGACTTCGCGGTGATCACCGTCGGCTACGTGGTGATGCGGCTGGCGATGGTCGTGCAATGGCTGCGCGCTGCGCGGTCCGACCCCGGGCACCGGAGGACCGCTCGCCGCTACGCCGGGGGGATCACGGCCGTCCAGCTGGGCTGGGTGGCCCGGCTGCTGCTACCCGGTCCGGTCGCGCTGGCCGGCTTCCTGCTCCTGGTCCTGCTCGAGCTCGCCGTCCCGGCCTGGGCGGAACGCGCCGGGGTCACGCCGTACCACCGCGACCACATCGCCGAGCGGTACGGCCTGTTCACCCTGATCGTGCTCGGGGAGACCACCAGTCCTGTCGATCGAGGGCGACAGTGCGCTGTCCGGCCCGGGCACGCTGGCGCTGAGCGCCGGGGCGGCCGCCGTCTTCCTCCTGTCGACCTGGGCGTTGTGCCTGCGCCGCCACCTGGGCCCGCCCGCCCGGGGCGCCCTCCCCCTGCTGGCCGTGGTGCTCGCCGGGGTGAGCCTGCTGCCGGTGGCGGTTCCGGTGGCCCTGCTGGTGGCGGCGCTGGTCGGCGTGGCCGGGGTCGTCGTCCTGGTCGCGCGGCCGGGGTCCGCCGACCCCCGGCCCGCCCCCTGAGCTGCGGTCAGCGGGCCGCGTCGCGGGCAGCCCTCTCGATCGCTGCGGGCCGCTGCTGGGCCGCCCGGACCCGGGCGACGTCCAGCTTGTCCGAGCGGTCGAAGGAGTAGATCCCGTTCTGCTCCTGGAAGACGTCGGTGAGCTGGGTGTAGCAGTAGCCGAACATGTCAGCGTCACCCAGCAGCACTCCGGTCAGGCCCTCGAACCGCTCGTGGAACTCCTGCTCCGAGCGCGGCGCCTGCCCGTACCCCCAGGAGGAGGTCGCGCCGCGGTCCCGGGCCGGGTCGCTGGCCGCGACGTCCGGGCGCCACCAGATGCCGCCGAACTCGCTGCAGAACCAGGGCTGACCCCCGTAGGGCAGGGAGATGGCCAGCTGCTCCCCGCCGCGGGAGACATTGGTGTCCGGGCGACCCTGCGCCAGGCCGGACATCTGCTCGGCGAACTCGGCCGGGTCCTGGGTGTAGTTGTGGGAGTCCCAGACGTCGCTCTCGGGCACGCGGTGGGAGTAGCCGGAGGCGTCCAGCACCGGCCGGGAGGTGTCCATCGCCTTGGCGGCCAGGAACATAGCCCGGGTGACGTCGTCCAGCACCTGCATCCGGTCCGACAGCGGCTGGTGGGTCTCGTTCAGTCCGCACCAGCCGACGATGCTCGGGTGGGAGTAGTCGCGCTCCAGCGACTCCAGCCACTGGGTGACGAAGTTGGTGGTCGGCTGCTGGTACTCCCCGCGCAGGCTGGTGCCCTGCTCGACGGCGCCCCAGTCCCCGAACTCGGCCCAGACCAGATAGCCCAGCCGGTCGGCGTGGTACAGGAACCGCTCCTCGAACACCTTCTGGTGCAGCCGGGCCCCGTTGAAGCCGGCCTGCAGGGCCAGCTCGATGTCCCGGCGCAGCGCGGCGTCCGAGGGCGCGGTCATCAGCCCGTCGGGGTAGTAGCCCTGGTCGAGCACCAGCCGCTGGAACACGGGTTCGCCGTTCAGCAGTACCGCCTTGCCGTCGATGCTGACCGAGCGCAGCCCGGCGTAGCTGTCCACCGCGTCGCCGACGGCGCCGTCGGCGTCGAGCAGCTCGATCCGCACGTCGTACAGGTGCGGGTCCGCCAGCGACCAGGTCCTCACCCGGTCCGCCGGCAGGGTGAGGGTCAGCCGCGGCGACAGGTCCAGGTCGGCCCGGACGTCGGCGCTGCACACGACCCCGTCGGCATCGGACACCGTCGCCCGCAGCCGCCAACCGCCCAGCCCGGGCACGGGCCCGGTGGTCGAGCGGCGCAACGGCTGCTCCAGGTGGAAGGCGCCAGCGGCCAGGTCCGGGGTGATCCGCGGCCGGGCCAGGGACAGCTCCGGAACCGGCTCGGCCCAGACCGTCTGCCAGATGCCGGTGGTCCGGGTGTAGAGGCACTCGTAGTTCTCATGCCGGGTGGACTGCTTGCCGCGGGCCTGCGGGCCCCAGCGCGAGTCGCGGGCCCGGACCACGACCTCGACGCTGCCGCTGCGCCGGCCCAGGTCGACGAAGAACCCGGTGAAGCCGCCGAGGTGGCGCCCGACCAGCTGACCGTCCGCCCAGACCGTGGCCTCGTGGTCGACGGCGCCGAAGTGCAGCAGCGTGCTGCGGCCGGCCCATTCGGCCGGCAGCACGACGGTGCGGCGGTACCAGACGGCCGGCATGAAGTCGGTGCAGCCGACCCCGGACAGCTCCGACTCCGGCGCGAACGGCACCGTGATCGTGCCGTTCAGCGGGCGAGCCAGCAGGCCCCGCTCCAGGCCGGAGTCACCGGCGTCGACCTCGAACTCCCATCGCCCGTTCAGGCACAGCCAGTCCGGACGGGTCATCGACGGCCGGGGGTGCTCCGGGCGGGGCACCGAGACGGGGTCAGGGGCGGCTACGCTCTGCTCTGGGCTCACCCCGACGATGCTGCCGCACCCGGCTCGGAGCGCACGTCCCGGGGTCAAGCGCACCTCGGTGGTCAGCGGAAGCGCCGGCCCTCGTCCCGCCGGTAGGCGGTCACGGCCAGCGCGGCGGCGAGCAACATCCAGCCCGCCAGCACCGCCACGGGCAGGCCGCCGACCGTCTGCCCGGTCGCAGCGCCCACCACCAGCTCGCGTCCGGCGCGGCTGGGTAGCGCCATCGAGGCGTGGTCCAGCCAGGACGGGAAGCTGTCCGGCGGGATGAACAGGCCACCGGCGAACGCCAGCGGGAAGAGCAGCAACTGGGCCACCGCCAGGGCCGCCTTGGCCGGCAGCGCGTAGCCGACCGCCATGCCGATGCCCAGGAACGGCAGCGCGGCCGCGACCAGGGCCAGCACCGCAAGCCCGAACCGGGATGCGCTGATGGTCGCCGAGGTCAGCAGGACGGCGATCGCCAGCAGGGGCAGGAGCCCGATCAGGGCGAACAGCAGGCCGTTGAGCAGCCGGCCACCGAGCCGGGGTCCGGGGCCGGCCGGCAGCGTGCGCAGGTAGCTGTCCCAGGGCAGGGCGCGATCCTCGGCGACCCCGACGCCGTAGGTGAACAGGCAGACGCTCATCACCGAGAACACCGACAGCTGGGCGGCGGCCGCAGTGGCGTTGACCGGGTCGCCGGCCACGTCCGGGATCGGGACGACGAAGAACAGCATGGACAGCGCCGGGAACAGCGCGGTGCCGATCACCGCGATCGGCACCCGCACCGTCTCCAGGAACTGGTAGCGGGCGTGCCGCAGGGTCAGGGACGAGGCCGGGACGGTGGTGCTCATGCTGCTGCTCCTTGCTCGGTCAGGGCCAGGAACGCCTCCTCCAGGGACGCCCCGGCCACCTCCAGCCCTTCGAACGGGACGCCGCCGGCCACCAGGGAGCGGACCAGCGCGTCGGAGTCCGGGGTGAGCTCCTCAACCGCACGCCCGTCCAGCCGGTAGCGCACGCGGTGCACCCCGACCTGGGAACGGACCCGCTCCAGCGTGTCGTCGATCAGCACCCGGCCGCGGTCGACCACCACGACCCGCTCGGCGAGCGCCTCGATCTCCTCCAGGTAGTGCGAGGTCAGCAGGACGGTGCCGCCGTCGGCGTGGAAGGCACGCACCGCGGCCCACAGCGCCTGCCGGGACTCCACGTCCAGCCCGGTCGTGGGCTCGTCCAGCAGCACCAGCCGCGGCCGGCCGGCGAAGGCCAGCGCGACGGCCAGCCGCCGCTTCTGACCACCGGACAGGCCCCCGGTCTGCCGGTTCGCCAGCCCGGACAGGCCGAACCGGTCCAGCAGCGCCCCGGCCGGTTCGGGGTCGGCGAAGTGCGAGGCGACGAACCCCATCACCTCCCCGACCTTCAGGGTCGGCGGCAGCCCGGTGTCCTGCGGGGTCATCCCCAGGCCCAACCGGGAGGCCGCCGACCGCGGGTCACCGCCGAGCACCTGCACCCAACCCCCGGACGGGCGGCGCAGGCCGGCCAGCAGCTGCATCAGGGTGGACTTGCCGGCCCCGTTCGGGCCGAGCAGGCCCACCAGCTCACCGGCGCGTACCTGCAGGCTCACCCCGTCCAGCGCCCGAACCGTGCCGTAGGCGCGGGTCACGTCACTGACCTGCACGACAACCTCATTCATGCCTGCTCCTCCCGATCGGTCGACGCCGGTGCACCTGCGTCGAGCAGCGCCCGCAGCGAGGCCGTGTACTCCTCGAACGCCGCACGCCCGCGCGCGGTGAGCGCCAGGTAGGTGGCCGGTGTCCGGCCCTCGAAGGTCTTGGCGACCTCCACGTAGCCGGCGTCCTCGAGCTTGCGCAGGTGGGTGGACAGGTTCCCGGCGGTCATCCCGAGCAGCTTCTGCAGCCGGGGAAAGGCCAGCCGGTCGCCGCTGCCCACGGCAGCCAGCGCGGCGGTGATCCGCAGCCGGGCCTCGGCGTGGATCACCGGGTCCAGGCCCGGCAGTGCCCCGACCTGCTCGCGCGGCGTCACGCCGTGCGCCGCAACCGGGCGAGGACCGCGACGAGCAGGAACCCCCCGCCGCCGGCCAGGGACATCAGCAGCAGGTTGGCGGGGACGCCGAACAACGCGCCGACCGCGCCGACCAGCAGGATCCAGACGCCGATCGCGAACTGGGTGGCGTCGCGCCACATCGCCCCCGAGGCCATGTACAGCACGCCGACCACCAGGCAGGACAGGGCGGTCCAGAGCAGCTGCAGCAGGTCGTCACCGGCTCCGGCCCGGGCAGCGGCCTGCATGGTGACGGCGAGCGCCGCGAAACCGGCGAACCAGGACCACCCGTACATCGCCCCGGTCACGCTGGACACCCCGATCACACCGGCGGTGCTCCTGCGCAGGTGTACCGCGGTGACCACGGCCGCACCGACCAGCAGCGCCGCGAACACCCCACCGGCCAGGCCGAGGGGCAGCAGGTCGTGGGCCGCGGCCAGCCACATCAGGCCGGGGCCGACCAGCCAGGCCAGGCCCCAGGCGCCGTAGAGCACGGCGCTGTCCGGGGCGAGCAGCTGACGGGTCCGGGCCTGCTCGCGCTCGGCCAGCGCCAGCATCCTGGCCAGGTCGGTCGACCCGGCGTCCTGATCGGTCATCCCTGCTCCAACCTCGCGAACTGCTTTGCGCTACAAACTACTCTCTGCCACTCGAGTGTCAAGAGGTCGACGGCTGGCGCGGCCCGCCGGGCGCCGCAGACTGACGTCATGCCCGCAGACGGCCTGCACGAGTACCGCCGCCGGCGCGACCCGGCCCGCACCCCGGAGCCGGTGCCGCAGGACGGCCCGCTGCCCACCGGGGGCGATGACACCTTCGTCGTCCAGGAGCACCACGCCCGGGCCCTGCACTGGGACTTCCGGCTGGAGCGCGACGGCGTCCTGGTCTCCTGGGCGCTGCCCAAGGGGCTGCCTCAGGACCCGAAGGTCAACCACCTGGCGGTGCACACCGAGGACCACCCGCTGGAGTACGCCGGGTTCGCCGGGGTGATCCCGGCTGGGGAGTACGGCGGTGGCCAGGTCGGCCTGTGGGACCGCGGCCGCTACGAGACCCAGACCTGGACCGAGCGGGAGGTCAAGGTCGTGCTGCACGGGCAGCGGGTGCAGGGCCGGTTCGCCCTGTTCCGCACCCGGGGCAGGAACTGGATGATCCACCGGATGGACGGCCCGCCCCGGCCGGACTGGCAACCGCTGCCGACCGGGCTGGTCCCGATGCAGGCTGAGCCGGGTGAGCCGCTCGGGCTGGGCGGGCTGGGCGGCGGCTGGGCCTTCGAGCCCGCCTGGGACGGCGTCCGCGCGCTGGCCCTGGTCGAGGGCGGCCGGGTGCGGCTCGGCGACGGCGACCGCGACCTGACCGCGGCCTTCCCCGAGCTGGCCGGGATGGGTGCCGCGGTCGGTGCCACCCAGCTGCTGCTGGACGGCGAGCTGGTCGTGGTGCACGACGGCCGGCTGGACCCGGAGCGGTTGCGGCAGCGGGACACCTCACCCGGCGGGGCGGCCTGGCGGCGGCTGGTCGAGCAGGTACCGGTCACGTACCTGGTCACCGACCTGCTGCAGGTGGACGGCCGACCGCTGCTCGGAGCGGGCTACCGGCAGCGCCGGCAGGAGCTGGAGGCGCTGCGCGAGCGGCTGACCGGCCCGACCTGGCAGATCACGCCGACCTTCGACGGCCCGCCCGGCGAGGTGCTGGCCGCGGTCACCTCCCTCGGAGTGCACGCCGTCCTCGCCAAACGCCTGACCTCGCCCTACCGGCCCGGCCAGGTCAGTGCGGACTGGCGCCGGATCGAGCCCCGCTGATCATGGGCTAGCCGTTGTCGTGACGGGCCGGCAGCAACCGCAAGCCCATGATCACGCGGGCGTGGGCCGGGAGAGCTCCTCGACGGCGCCGGGCTCCTCGCCGCCGGAGGCCCAGGTGGCGTACATCCGCGCGTACCGGCCACCGGCCGCCACCAGCTCGTCGTGCGAACCCATCTCCGCCACCCGGCCGTGCTCGATGACCACCACCCGGTCGGCGCGGGCGGCGGTGGACAGCCGGTGCGCGATCAGGATCGAGGTCCGGCCGGCCAGCACGACGTCCAGCCCGCGCTCCACGGCCGCCTCGGACTCCAGGTCCAGGTTCGAGGTCGCCTCGTCCAGCACCAGCACCGCGGGGTCGGCGAGCAGCGCGCGGGCCAGGGAGATCAGCTGCCGCTGCCCGGCCGACAGGGAAGCCCCGCGCTCGTGCACCGGCAGGTCCAGCACCGCGGAGGTACCTCGCCCGCAGGAGCCGGGGCCGGCCCGCAGGACCCTGGGCAGACCGACCCGCTCGGCGACCGCCACGATGTCGGCCTCGGCCACCTGGCCACGGCCGAAGGTGATGTTCTCCCGGACGGTGCCGGAGAACAGGAACGCCTCCTGCGGCACCATCACCACCTGCCGGCGCAGCGAGCCGAGGGTGACCTCCCGGGCGTCGACGCCGTCCAGCAGCACCCGCCCGGCGGTCGGGTCGTACAGCCGGGTGACCAGCTTGGCCACCGTGGACTTGCCGGCGCCGGTCGCGCCCACGAAGGACACGCTCTGCCCGGGCTCGATGGTCAGGTCCACGTCGGTCAGCACCGGGCTGCCCGGCTCGTAGCCGAAGTCGACGTGGTCCAGCCGGACCTGCCCGCGCAGCCGCGGCAGCTCCGGGGCACCGGGCTTCTCGGCCACCGTGACCGGGGCGGTCAGGATCCCGCGCAGCTTGGTGATCGAGGACTGGCCGCGCTGCAGCTGGTCGTACTGCTGCACCAGCAGCTGGATGGGCTGGAAGAACCGGTTCAGGTAGAGGAAGAACGCGACCAGGTCGCCGACCCGGACCTGCCCGTGGGCCAGCATCACGCCGCCGACGGCGAGCAGCACGGCCTGCGCCAGGTAGCCGATGACCTGCGTGCCCGGGGCGTACACGCCGTTGATGTGCGCCGTGTAGTGGTTGGCGGCGGTGTACCGGCCGACGTGGTCGTCGTGGTTCCAGATCGAGGGCCGCTGGCGGTTGGTGGCGATCAGGGTCCGCATGCCGTACATCGACTCGGCCAGGTGCGCGGTGGTGTCGGACAGCTCGTCGCGCACCCGGGTGTACCCGACGATCGAGCGGCTGCGGAACCACAGCGAGAGCGCCAGCAGCGGCGGGACGACGATGGCCAGGGTGATCAGCGCCAGCTCGGCGTTGATCGTGAACAGCACCACCGTGATCAGCGCCATGGTGAGCACCTGCAGGGCGATCTGGGCCAGCCCGTCCTGCAGCAGCTGCTGCAGGTTCTCGATGTCGCTGCTCATCCGGGTGATCAGGATCCCGGCCTTCTCCCGGCCGTAGAAGTCCATCGACAACCGCTGCAGGTGGGCGAACACGCGCATCCGCAGCTCGCGCATCGCGTCGGCGGCCAGCCGCCCGGCGGCCATCACCTGAGCCCGCTGGGCGAGCATCGCGATGCCCACGGTGCCCAGGTACAGCGCGGCCAACCCGAGCACCAGGGCGAAGTCCGGGCCCGACCCGGCCGGGTCGATCCCGTCGTTGATCGCCAGCTGGACGATCTTCGGGCCCGCCTGCTGCCCCGCCGCGGTGACCACGACGGTCAGCGCGACCAGGGCCAGCTGGCGGCGGCGGGAGCCCAGCAGGCGGCGCAGGGTCAGGTCCGCCTCACCCGGCGGCTGGATCGCACTGAACCGGTCCGACGGAGTCTGCTCCCCGGCCTCGAGCGCGGCCAGCTGCCGGACCCGCTCCTGCTGGTCGCGCGGCAGGGTCTCGAAATCGGTCGGGGTGCGGGAGAACGCCATCAGGCCATCTCCCCCGCCGGCACGCCCTCGGGCAGGGTGGCCAGCACCTGCCGGTACCGCTCGCTGCCGGCCAGCAGCTCCTCGTGCGTGCCGGTCGCCACCACCCGGCCCTCGTCGAGCAGCACCACCCGGTCGGCCAGCGAGATGGTCGACAGCCGGTGCGCGATGACCAGCGTCGTCCGGTGCTGCATCAGCTCCTCCAGCGCGTCGTGGATCCGGCGCTCGGTGCTGACGTCGATCGCGGACGTCGCGTCGTCCAGCACCAGCACCGGCGGGTTCTGCAGCAGGGTCCGGGCGATGCCCACCCGCTGCCGCTGTCCGCCGGAGAGCGTGAACCCTCGCTCGCCGAGCACCGTGGAGTAGCCCTCGGGCAGCTCGGAGATGAACGCGTCCGCGCTGGCCGCGCGGGCGGCGATCCGGACGTCCGCCGGTTCAACCTCCGCGACGTCCCGGCCCTGCGCCCGGCCGTAGCCGATGTTCTCCACCACCGGCACCGAGAACAGGAACGGCTCGTCGAAGACGACACCGACGGCGCGCCGCAGGCTGTCCTGGGTGACGTCGCGGACGTCGATGCCGTCGATGCTCACGCTGCCCGCGTCCACGTCGTAGAAGCGCGACAGCAGCCGGGCCACGGTCGACTTGCCCGACCCGGTCGGGCCGACCAGTGCGGTGACGCTGCCACCGGGAAGGATCAGGTCCAGCCCGTCGAGCACCAGCGGGTTGGCCGGGCGGCCAGGCTGGGTCGGGTAGGCGAAGCTGACTCCCCGGAAGCGCACCTCACCGCGGGAGGTCACCAGCTCCCCGGCCCCCGGCCGGTCGGTGACGGCGACCGGGGCGTCCAGGATCTCCAGCACCCGCTCGGCCGAGGCGGACGCGCGCTGGGCCATCATCAGGACGAAGCCGAGCATCATGAACGGCGCCTGCAGGATGACCAGGTAGGTGGCGAAGGCCAGGATCGCGCCGATCTCCAGCCCGGAGTGGATCACCAGCCAGCCGCCGAGGGCGAGCACCACGACCGTGGCCAGGTTCGGCAGGTTCTGCACCAGCGGGGCCCAGCGGGCGCGCAGCCCGGCCTCGCGCAGGTAGGCCCGGCGCACGCTGTCGGCCGCCGCGGCCAGCGCGGTGTACTGGGGCTGCTCGGCGGCGAAGGCCTTGACCACCCGGGTGCCGTTGACGTTCTCGTCGACGATGTTGGTGACCTCGGCCAGCCGGGACTGGATGAACCAGGACACCGGCCACATCCGGCGCCGCATGGACAGCCCCAGCAGCAGGGTCAGCGGCAGGGTCGCGATGGTCACGAAGGCCAGCGGCACGCTGATCGTGAGCATCAGGACGAAGGCGACCACGGCGATCCCCAGCTGCACCGCCACCTGCGGGGCGAAGCTCAGGAACAGCTGCAGCACCCGGACGTCGCTGTTGGCCCGGGAGATCAGCTCGCCGGTCTGCATCCGGTCGTAGTAGGACGCGGACAGCCCGACCAGGTGCCGGTAGGTCAGCCGGCGCAGGTCGGACTCCACGTCGTAGACCAGCTGCAGCTGCCAGGTCCGGGCGAAGTACCCGGCCGCCCCGGCGACCACCGCGCAGCCCAGGATCGCCTCGACGTAGACCAGCACCGAGCCGCCGGCCTGCGCCGCCGTCACGGCCCGGTTCAGCAGGTCCGGGACCAAGACCTGGACGACCAGCCCGGCGAAGGACAGGGCGATGAAGGACAGGAACCGCCAGCGGCGCGCCGCGATCAGCGGGACCAGCCGGCGCCACCAGGCCAGGGACCGGTCGGGGGAGATCGAGACGGGGGGTGGTGCGGGCTGCGCGGAGGGTTTCACTGATCCTGAGGATATTCGATGCTTCGCCCACCCAAAAGTTAAGCCGGTTGCGTCGGGCTGCCGGTCCCGGCCCGGACCAGGACGACGAGCGCCGCCACGGCCAACGTGATGCTCGCGGTGAGCAGGGCGCCGGAGACGCCGTCGACGAAGGCGTGCCGGGCGGCGTCGGCCAGCCCCGCGCCGCGGGTCCCGAGCGACCCGGCGCCGTCGGAGGACAGGAAGGCGACGGAGGACCGAGCGGCGGCCGCGAGCTGCGGCGGCAGCCCGGTCAGCGCCGGGGCGAGGGAGTCCCGGTAGCTGGTCACCAGCAGGCTGCCCAGGACGGCGATGCCCAGCGCGCTGCCCAGCTCGCGGGACAGGTCGTTGACCGCCGAGGCCACGCCCTGCTTGGCCGGCGGCAGCGACTCGGTGATCGCCGTGGTGCCGGTGGTGCCGGCCAGGCCCATGCCGAGGCCGAACAGGACCAGGCCGGCGTAGAAGGTGACCGGGCTGAACTGGACGGTCAACCGGGAGATCGCACCGAGCCCGGCGGCGATGGCGACCAGCCCGCCCGCCGCGACCCGGGGCGCCCCGAACCGTGCCACCAGGGCCGGGGCCAGCCGGGCGGCGGGCAGCAGCACGAACGGCAGCGGCGCCAGGGTGAGCGCGGCCTCCAGCGGGCTGCGTCCGACGACGAACTGCAGGTACTGCAGCACGATGTACAAGAACCCGAAGGCGGCGAAGAACTGCGCGCTGATCGACAGCGACCCGGCGCTGAACCCACCGAGGGAGAACAGCCGGACGTCGAGCAGCGGCGCGCCGGTGCGCAGCTCCGCCGCGATGAACCAGGTCAGGGCGAGCGCGGCGACCACGAAGCCGCCCAGGCTCCAGGGGTCGGTCCAGCCCCGGTCGGCGCCCTCGATGATCGCGAAGACGAGGCTGGAGACGGCGACCAGGGACAGCGCGGCGCCGGCCAGGTCGACCGCCGGCGGGTGCTCCTCCCGGGAGGCCGGCACGACCAGCACCGTGCCGGCCAGAGCCAGCAGCGCCAGAACGACGTTGAGCGCGAAGAACGAGCTCCAGGAGTACAGCTCCAGCAGGATCCCGGAGCCGAACATGCCGATCACCGCGCCACCACCGGCGACGCCGACCCAGACCCCCACCGCCTTGGCCCGCTCCTGCGGCGGGAAGGAGGTGGTGATCACCGACAGCGTGGTCGGCATCACCGCAGCGGCCCCGGCGCCCATCAGCGCCCGGGCGGCGATCAGAGTGGACGGGTCGCTGATGGTCAGCGCCCAGGCGGCCGCGCAGCCGAACACCACGAGCCCCGCGATCAGCACGCCCTTGCGGCCGTACCGGTCACCGACCGCGCCGACGGCCAGCAGCAGGCCGGCGAACACGACGGTGTAGGCGTCGACGATCCAGGTCAGCTGGGTCTGGCTGGCGCCGGTGGCGCGGGCCAGGTCGGGCAGCGCGACGTTCAGCCCGCTGACCGCCGAGACGACCATCATCAGGGCCAGGGCGATCACGACCAGGACCGCCCGACGTCGACGCGGGGTCAGCTCGTGGCTGACGTGACGTGCCAAGGACCTGGACATGATGACCTCCCGCAGAATTCTCGACGTGTTGAATTCTGCACGTGAGGACATCCTTGGTCAAGGGGCTAGCGTGGGGCCATGGCCGAGCGCAGGGCCGGTACCCGGACCGGCCGTCGCCCCGGGGACAGCGGCACCCGGACGGCGATCCAGGAGGCGGCCCGCCGGCAGTTCGCCGAGCAGGGCTATGACCGGACGTCGATGCGCTCGGTGGCCGGCGAGGCCGGCGTGGACCCCACCCTGGTCAGCCACTTCTTCGGCACCAAGCAGGACCTGTTCGCCGCCGTCGTGCGGCTGCCGGTCGACCCCGCCGCGGTGATTCCGCAGGTGCTGGCCGGCGACCGCGACCAGATCGGCGCCCGGCTCGCGGCGGTCGTGGTGGCGGTGCTCGAGGCTCCCGAGGGCGCGGCGCGGCTGACCGGGCTGGTCCGGGCGGCGGCCAGCGAGCCGGAGGCGGCCCGCGTCGTCCGCGACCTGGTGACCGCGGACATCCTGACCCCGCTGGCCCGTGGGCTGGGGATGGACGAGCCCGAGCTGCGCGGCGCGCTGACCGCCGCCCAGGTCGTCGGACTGCTGATGGCCCGGCACGTCGTCCAGGTCGAGCCGCTGCCGGGGCTGGACGCCGACCGGCTCGCCCGGCTCGTGGCACCCGTTCTCCAGCACTACCTCGCCGAGCCGCTGGACTCCTCGCCCGCCGGACGGTGACGTAGGCCTCGCGAGGTGGTGTGATTCAGGGCAACGCTTCACCCCGCCCAGGAGGCACCGATGCCCACCCGCGACCACACCCCGGCCGGCGCCCCGTGCTGGCTGGACCTGCAGACCACCGACGCGGGCGTGGCCCGCACCTTCTACACCCAGCTGTTCGGCTGGACCGCGCTGGAGGCCGCCGCCGAGTTCGGGGGCTACTTCATGTTCGCCCGGGACGGCGTCCCGGTGGCCGGCTGCATGCAGGCCGACGCGCAGGCGCCCGCGCCGAACGTCTGGTCGGTCTACCTCGCCGTGGACGACGCGGCCACGACCGTCGAGGCGGTCCGGCAGCGCGGCGGGCAGGTCGTGGTGCCGCCGATGCCGGTCGGCGACACCGGCACGATGGCCTTCGTGATCGACACCGGGGGGGCCGGGATCGGCCTGTGGCAGCCGGACCAGTTCCCTGGCGTGACGGTGCTCGGCGAGGCCGGGGCACCGGGCTGGTTCGAGCTGATGGCCACCGACTTCGACGCCAGCCTCGCGTTCTACCGCGAGGTCTTCGGCTGGAGCACCCAGGCGGTCGGGGACGACCCGGCCAGGCGGTACGCGATGATGGTCGGCACCGGCGGCGAGGGCCCGCTGGCCGGGGTGATGGACGCCGCCGGCGTGCTGCCCGAGGGCACGCCGCCGCACTGGTCGGTGTACCTGGGCGTGGCCGACATCCAGGTCGCCCTGGACCGGGTGGGCGAGCTCGGCGGCTCGGTGCTGCGTCCGGCCGAGGACACCCCGAACGGCGCTCTGGCCACGGTGGCCGACCCGCTCGGCGCGATGTTCAAGCTGGTCGCGCCGAACGAGCAGATGCCCGCCCGCGGCTGACCCCGGCCTGGTTGCCGTCGCCGCGCCGTGCGGCAGAGTGTCGGTGTGCCTCCTCCCCCGCAGCACCGCCTGCCCAGGTGAGGGCACCCGAGCCCGACGTCTCACAGGACCGCGCCCGGTGGGTCGCGCTCGCCGTCTGTTGCAGCGCCTTGTTCATGACCCTGCTCGACGTCTCGGTCACGAACGTCGCGCTGCCCAGCATCGGCCTCTCGACCGGCGCCGGGCCCTCCCAGCTGCAGTGGATCGTCAGCGGCTACACGCTCTCCTTCGGGCTGGTCCCGGTGCTGGCCGGGCGGCTGGGTGATGACCACGGCCGCCGGCTGATGTTCCAGGTCGGTGTGGCCGGGTTCGTGGTGACCAGCATGGTGGCCGGGGTCTCCCCGACCAGCTCGCTGCTCATCGTGGCCCGGGTGCTGCAGGGGGTGGCCGGCGGCCTGATCAACCCGCAGGTCTCCGGGCTGATCCAGCAGATGTTCCGGGGCCGGGACCGGGGCCGGGCGTTCGGCTACCTGGGCACCACAGTGGGTCTCGGCACCGCGCTCGGCCCACTGGTCGGCGGCCTGCTGATCGGCCTGGGCGGTGAACGGTCCGGCTGGCGGCTGGTCTTCTTCATCAACGTGCCGATCGGCCTGGCAGTGATCGCCCTGGCCCGCCGGTACCTGCCGCACACCCCCGCCGTCGGCCGGCACCGGCTCGACGTGGCCGGGGCGCTCGTGCTGGGCGCGGCCACCTTCTGCGTGCTGTTCGCCGCGGTGGAGTACGACCAGCTGCACGACGTCCGGATCTTCGGCCTGCTGCTGCCCGCGGCCGTCCTGCTGCTGGCCTTCCTGCGCCGCGAACGGCGGCTGACGCAGGCCCAGGCGGACCCGCTGATCGACTTCCGGCTGTTCCGCGAGCCCTCCTACACCGCGGGCGCCCTGCTGGCCCTGACCTACTTCCCCGCCTTCGCCGGCATCCCGCTCGTGCTGGCCATCTTCTACCAGCAGGGCTACGGCTACTCCCCCGTGCAGTCCGCGCTCGGCGTCACCACCTACGCGCTCGGCAACGCCGTCGCCGCCCCGACCAGCGGCCGGGTCGTCACCCGGGTCGGCCGGCCGCTGGTGGTGGCCGCCGCCCTCACCTTCGGGCTGGGCGCGGTCGCCCTCGCCCTGGTCGCCCACGCCCACCCGCAGAACGACGTCGGCCTGGCCCTGGCACTGCCGCTGTTCGTGATGGGCCTGGGCTCCGGTGCCCTGATCACGCCCAACCAGACCCTCACCCTGGCGGCCGTCGACCCCGTCATCGGGAGCACGGCCGGCGGGGTGCTGCAGACCGCCCAGCGGATCGGGCTGGCGGTGGGTCAGGCGGTCGTCGGGGCGACCTTCTTCGCCAGCCTGGCCGGCGCCCCCGGGTCAGCGCCCGGCTCCTCCTCGGCGGCCTCGCGGGCCGCGTACGCCGGCGCGCTGTCCTCGGCGATCACCGTGGCGCTGGTCTTCGTGGCCGCGGCGCTGCTGGTCGGCATCGCTGAGGTGGTCCGCAACCGCCGGGCGCAGCGGCCGGTGAGCCGCTGACCGCCGTCGGGCCGGCGCCGGCTCCATCGCCTAGACCTGGAACACCTTGCCCGGGTTGAGGATGTTGGCCGGGTCCAGCGCCGCCTTCAGCGCCCGGTGCATGGCCATCACCTCCCCGGACAGCTCACGGGCCAGCCCGCCGCGCTTGAGCAGGCCGACGCCGTGCTCGCCGGTCACCGTGCCGCCCAGCTCGATCGCGTCGGACAGGATGTCCTCGAAGGCGACCTCGGCCCGCGCCCTGGCTGCGGTGTCCCCGGCCGGGGTGATCAGCATCGGGTGCAGGTTGCCGTCCCCGGCGTGGGCGAGGTTGGCGATGGTCAGGTCGTGCCGGCGGGCGGTCGCCTCGATCCGGGCCAGCATGGCCGGCACCTGCGCCTTGGGCACGCAGACGTCCTCGGTCAGCACCGGGCCGAGCCGCTCCAGGGCCGGGTAGGCCAGCCGCCGAGCCTGGAACAGCGCCTCGGCCTCCGCCTCGTCGCTCGACCGGTCGGCCCACGTGGCGCCGGCGGCGGTGAACGCGGCCACCATCCGGTGCGCCTGCTCCTGACCCGCCGCACCCGGCTCGTCGATCCGGGCCAGCAGCACCACGTTCGCCTCGACGGCCAGGCCCATGTTCTTCCAGTCGTCGACCGCCTTCAGGCAGTGCTGGTCGACCAGCTCGAGGGCGGAGGGGGTCAGCCCGGCGTCGGCCACCGCCCGGACCGCCTCGCCGGCGTCCACGATCGAGGAGAAGAAGCCGGCCACCGTGATCGGGGTGGGCGGCAGCGGCCGCAGCCTCACCGTCACCTCGGTGACCACGCCCAGCGTGCCCTCCGAGCCCACCAGCAGGCTCACCAGGTCATACCCCGCCACGCCCTTGGCGGTCCGCCGCCCGAGCCGGACCAGCTCGCCGGTCCCGGTCACGACCTCCAGGGCCAGCACGTAGTCCCGGGTCACGCCGTACTTCACGCAGCACACACCACCGGCGTTGGTGGCCACGTTGCCGCCGATGGTCGACCACGGCGAGCTCGCCGGGTCCGGCGGGTACCACAGGCCGTGCGGTGCGACCGCGGCACGCAGGTCGTCGTTGACCACCCCGGGCTGGACGACGGCCAGCCGCTCCAGCGGGTTGATCTCCAGCACCCGGTCCATCCGGTCCAGGACGAGGACGACGCAGCCGTCGGTGGCGTTGGCGCCGCCGGACAGCCCCGTGCCGGCGCCGCGTGCGACCACCGGGACACCGTGGCGGTAGCAGGCCTGCACGGTGGCCAGCACGTCCTGGGTGCAGCCCGCCCGGACCACCGCGAGTGCCGTCCCGACCGGGGCCCACTCGGCCTCGTCGTGGCTCAGCGCGGCGACCGAGGCCGGCTCGGTCAGGATCCGCTCGGGTGCCACCTGGCCCCCGATCTCGACCAGCACCTCCGCCAGCACGTCCCCCACCATGGCTCCCTGTCCGCCGTCGCTCTCGGCGGAGGGCCCCGCCGGGTTGGTGCGCCCACTGTAGGCACGCACCACACTGGGGCGATGAGCGCTCGGTCGACCAGCGAGCAGACCCGGGACGGCGTGGGCCTGACCCATCTGGAGGAGTCCCTGTCGCCGGACCTGGGGGTGAGCAAGCGGGTCCTGGTCGACTACCTGGACGCGATGGCCGACCGGATCGTGCCGGTGCTGGCCGACCGGGCGCTGTCGGTGATCCGGGTCCGGCCCGGGCAGCCGCCGTTCATGCAGAAGAACACCCCGGGCTATGCCCCCGAGTGGGTGGCGACCCTCGCGATCTGGTCGCCCGGGTCCCGCCGGGAGATCCGCTACCCGCTGTGCCAGGACCGGCGCACCCTGCTCTGGCTGGCCAACCAGCGGGCGGTGGAGTTCCACCCCACGCTGTTCACCGGCTCGGACTGGGACCGGCCCAGCCACCTGGTCATCGACCTCGACCCGCCGGAGGGGGCGCCGTTCGACCAGGTGGTGGCCACCGCGCACGCCGTGCAGGAGGCCCTGGCCGGCTCCGGCCTGCAGGGCGCGGCCAAGACCAGCGGCTCCAAGGGCCTGCACGTGGTGGTGCCGCTGGCCGAGGGAACCACGGCCGAGGAGGCCGCCGCCGCGACCCGGGCGCTGGCGGCGCGGACCCAGCACCTCGCCCCGGAGGTCGCCACCACCCAGTACCTGCGCGAGGACCGGGCGGGCAAGGTGTTCGTGGACTCCACCCGCTCGGGCGGCGGCACGCTCGCCGCGGTCTACAGCCCCCGGGCCCGGCCGGGGCTGCCGGTCTCCTTCCCGGTTCCCTGGGCCGAGCTGGACGCCGTGCGGCCGAGCGACTTCACGGTCAGCTCCGCGCTCGACCGGCTGGCCGGGGCCGACCTGTGGTCCGAGCTGCTGCCCGGGCCGCAGAGCCTGGACCCCGAGCTGGTGGCGCAGGGCCGCCAGATCCCCGTGGCCCGGGTGGCGGCGATGCACGAGGGCAAGCGCCGCAAACGCGCGGCCGAGCAGGGCTGAGCATGCTGATCGGGCTGCTGGCCGCCCTCGGAGCGGCCCTGGCGTACGGGGTGGCAACCGTGCTGCAGGCCGTCGGGGCGGGCCGCACCTCGCGGTCGGACGGCTTCGACGCCGGCTTGTTGCTCCGGCTGACCCGTTCGCTGCCCTACCTGGTCGGCCTCGCCCTGGACGCGGCCGGGTTCGCGGCCGTCGTGGTGGCGCTGCGTACCCTTCCGCTGTTCCTGGTCCAGGCCGCGGTGGCCGCCAGCGTGGGGGTGACCGCGCTGACCGCCGCGCGCTTCCTGGGGGTGCACCCGGCGCCGCGGGAGAAGGCGGCGTTGTGGGCGCTGGGGGCCGGTCTGCTGCTGCTGGCCGTGGCCGCTGCGCCCGAGCACGCCCGGCCGCTGCCCACCGCCGGCAGCTGGGCCGTGCTGGCGCTGGCGCTTCCGGTCGCGGCCCTGGCCGTCCTCGCCCCCCGCTGGCCGGACCGGCCGGCCTGCACCGGCCTGGCCGTGGCCGCCGGGCTGGGCTTCGGCGGGGTGGGCGTCGCGGCCCGCGCACTCGTCGTCCCCCAACCCTGGTGGCAGCTGGCCGGCTCCCCGCTGCTGTGGGCGCTGCCGGCCTACGGCGCGGTCGCCCTGTACGGCTACGCCGCTGCCCTGCAGCGCGGCCCGGTCACCGTGGTGGCGGCGGTGACTTTCGGCGTCGAGACGGTCATCCCGGCCCTGGTCGGCCTGGCCTGGCTCGGCGACGCCGTCCGGCCCGGGCTGGCCGGTCTCGCGGTGGCCGGCTTCGTGGTCACCCTGGGCGCGGTGCTGACCCTGGCCCGGCTCGCCGAGGTGCCGGAGCCATGATCAACGCCCCGGAACGAGAACCGACCGGCCAAGGTCGATGAACGTTCCGGGGCGTTGACCAGGAACCGAAGGTCAGAAGTTGATCATGTGGCCTTCCAGGCCGTGGAAGGCCTCCTTCAGCGTCTCGCTCAGCGTCGGGTGGGCGTGCACGTTGCGCGCCAGCTCGGCGGAGGTGAGGTCCCACTGCTGGGCCAGGGTCAGCTCGGGCAGCAGCTCGGTGACGCTGGGGCCGATCATGTGGGCGCCCAGGATCTCGCCGTGCTCGTCGTCGGCCAGCACCTTGACGAAGCCGGTGGTCTCGCCCAGCCCGAGCGCCTTGCCGTTGGCCGTGAACGGGAACTTGGCCACCCGCACCTTATGTCCCTCGTCCTTGGCCTGCTGCTCGGTCAGCCCGAACGAGGCGACCTGCGGGTTGCAGTAGGTGGCCCGCGGCATGAACCGGTAGTCATCGATGGGCAGCGTCTCCTGCCCGGCGATCGCCTCGGCGGCGACCACACCCATCGTCTCGGCGACGTGCGCCAGCAGGAGCTTGCCGGTGACGTCGCCGATCGCGTAGACGCCGTCCACCGAGGTGCGCATGTAGCCGTCGATCTTGACCGCGCCGCGCTCGGTCAGCTCCACCCCGGTCGACTCCAGACCGTAGCCCTCCACCCGCGGGGCGAAGCCGATGGCCTGCATCACCTTCTCGGTCTCCAGCACCTGGGTCTTGCCGTCCTTGGACACGGTGACCTTGACCGGCCCCTCGCCGTCCTCGATGGACTCCACCCGGGTACCGGTCATGATCGTGATGCCGGACTTCTTGTAGACCTTGGCCAGCTCCGCGGAGACCTCCGGGTCCTCCAGCGGGAGGATCCGGTCCAGGAACTCCACGATGGTGACCTGCACCCCGTAGTTGCTCATCACGTAGGCGAACTCGATGCCGATCGCCCCGGCACCGGCGATCACGATGCTCTTGGGCAGCGAGTCCTCCATGATCTGCTCTTCGTAGGTCACCACACGCTTGCTCAGCGTCGTCCCCGGGAGCAGCTTGGTGGTCGCGCCGGCGGCCAGGATCAGGTTGTCGAAGGTGACCTCCTGCTCCGACCCGTCGTCCGCGGCCAGGGTCAGCGACTTCGGTCCGGTCAGCGTGCCCCAGCCCGAGAGCTCGGTGATCTTATTCTTCTTCATCAGGTAGTGCACGCCGTTGACCAGCCGCTTGGAGGCCTCCCGGCTGCGCGAGAACGCGGGGCCGTAGTCCACCGAGATCGTGCCGTCCACCGTGACGCCCAGGCCCTTGAGGTCGTGCTGCACCAGGTGCGCCACCTCGGCGTTGTGCAGCAGCGCCTTGGAGGGGATGCAGCCCACGTTGAGGCAGACCCCGCCCCAGTACTTCTTCTCCACGACGGCGGTCTTCAGCCCGAGCTGCGCCGCCCGGATCGCCGCCACGTACCCACCCGGACCAGCACCCAGAACCACCACGTCGAAGTCAGCCATGCGCACAGCCTAGGATTCATCGCCGCCGCGCGGCACGCCCGGTGCCCCTCGATCGTCGCGCCAGACCCCCGCGGGTGGTGTGCCTTCGCTCACCCGCGGCCGGCTGCGCAGCGCGTCCGCAGCCCGCTGACCTGCACGGATGAGGCGAGGGGACGTTCGGGTGAACGCTCTGCCGCGGTCTCCAGGCGCCCGCGGCCCGCCCCGATGGAACACCTGCACCACAGACGTGGTTGCCCCCGCCGGCTGTCGCGACGGTGCCTCACGCCGGATTCTGCACCCCGATGCGATACGGGACGCCTACCGCGACGCCCCGGGAGAAGGAGCGGACATGTCCGCCGTCACCACCCTTGCCGCCACCACCCTGACCGCCGCCACCGCGCGGACCACCCGGGCGACCGGCCTGTGCCCGGAGTGCATGTGCCACGAGGTCGCGCTGTGCGCCGACTGCGTGCGGCCGATGGCGTGCTCGGGACACACCTGCCGCGCCTGAGCAGCCGGCTGGTCGTTGACCGGCGCCCGACCAGCGTCCAGAAGATCATTGGTGGACACTGGACGGCGGACGTCAGGCGCCGCGGGTGCGCCGGTCCTGGGAGTGATCATGACGGCAGTCCCCCCGCTCGGGCCGCAGCAGCGCGCCGCCGCCTGGCAGGCGCTGGACGGTGGCGACGTGGAGGTGCTGGTCGTCGGCGGCGGGGTGACCGGCGCCGGGGTGGCCCTGGATGCGGCCACCCGGGGGCTGCGGACCGCCCTGGTCGAGGCCCGGGACTTCGCCAGCGGCACCTCCTCCCGCTCCTCCAAGCTCTTCCACGGCGGTCTGCGCTACCTCGAGCAGTTCGAGTTCGGCCTGGTCAGGGAGGCCCTGCACGAGCGCGACCTGAGCGTCAACCGGCTCGCCCCGCACCTGGTCAAGCCGGTCCCGTTCCTGTACCCGCTCACGCACCGCGGCTGGGAGCGGCCCTACGTCACTGCGGGGCTGACCCTGTACGACGGCCTGGCCCGGCTCGGCGCGCTGTCCGAGCCGATGCCCGCCCAGAAGCACCTGACCCGGCACGGCGCGCGCAAGCTGTTCCCGGCCCTCAAGCCCGACGCGCTGGTCGGCGCCGTGCGGTACTACGACGCCCAGGCCGACGACGCCCGGCACACCCTGACCCTGGTCCGGACGGCGGCCCGGTACGGCGCCACCGTGCTGAACAGCGCCGAGGTCGTCTCCTTCCTGCACGCCGGCGGCCGCGTGGTGGGCGCCCGGGTACGCGACGTGGAGACCGGCCGGCTGATCGAGGTGCGCAGCCAGGTGGTGGTCAACGCCAGCGGCGTCTGGACCGATGACCTGCAGGCACTGATGGGCGGCCGCGGACGCTTCCACGTCCGGGCCAGCAAGGGCGTGCACATCGTCGTGCCCCGGGACCGGATCAACGGCGAGGTCGGCCTGATCCTGCGCACCGAGAAGTCGGTGCTGTTCGTCATCCCCTGGGGCTCGCACTGGATCGTCGGGACCACCGACACCGACTGGACCCTGGACAAGGCCCACCCGGCGGCCAGCCGGGAGGACATCGACTACATCCTCGATCACGTCAACGACGTCCTGTCCACCCCGCTGACCCACGAGGACATCACCGGGGTCTACGCCGGGCTCCGGCCGCTGCTGGCCGGGGAGAACGAGGACACCAGCCAGCTCTCCCGGGAGCACGCGGTCGCGCGTCCGATGCCCGGGCTGATCTCGGTGGCCGGCGGGAAGTACACCACCTACCGGCCGATGGCCGCCGACGCGGTGGACGCGGTGGCCCAGGACGTCACCCGCCAGGTCCCGGCGAGCGTGACCGAGAACATCCCGCTGGTCGGCGCCGAGGGCTACCACGCGATGATCAACCAGCTGGAGTCGCTGTCGAGCCAGTGGGGCATCCCGCTGTTCCGTGCCCAGCACCTGCTGAACCGGTTCGGCTCGCTGACCCCTGACGTGCTGCAGCTGGCCGCCCAGGACCGTTCGCTGCTGGAGCCGGTGCCGGGCGCGGAGGAGTACCTGATGGTGGAGATGGTCTGGGCCGCAGCCGACGAGGCCGCCCTGCACCTGGACGACCTGCTCGCCCGCCGGACCCGGATCTCGATCGAGACCCCGCACCGGGGGGTCGACAGCGCCGAGCCGGTGGCGCGGGTCGTCGCGGGCGTCCTGGGCTGGGACGAGGACCGGATCCGCAACGAGGTGGACAGCTACGCGGCCCGGGTGGAGGCCGAACGCCAGTCGCAGGCCCAGCCCAGCGACCAGACCGCGGACGCCGTCCGGGTGGCCGCCCCTGACACCCGCAAGGTGGCCGTCGGCCGCGCCCTGTCCTGACCCCGTCGGTGTCCGGCCATAACCGGTTGAGGCCGACCAGGGGGGTCCTGCCAGGATCAGGGGCATGCCAGCCACGCTCGTCGCCAAACAGCTGGCCGCCGGCCACGGGGATCGGGTGCTGTTCAGCGGGCTGGACCTGGTGGTCGCCCCCGGCGACGTGATCGGGCTGGTGGGCGCGAACGGCGCGGGCAAGTCCACCCTGCTCGGCGTGCTGTCCGGACGGCTGCCGCCCGAGGCCGGCACGGTCAGCCTCAGCCCGCCGGACGCGATCGTCGGCCACCTGGCTCAGGAGGTCGAGCGAAGGCCCGGGGAGAGCGTGCTGGCCCACCTCGGCCGCCGGACCGGTGTCACCCACGCCCAGGCCGGGCTGGAGGAGGCCACCACCGCGCTCACCCAGGGCCTGGCCGGCGCCGACGACGCCTACTCCCACGCCCTGGAGCACTGGCTCGCGATCGGCGCCGCGGACCTGGAGGACCGGGTCGGCCAGGTGCTGGCCGACCTCGGCACGGACCTGCACCCTGACCAGCAGATGACCGGCCTGTCCGGGGGGCAGGCGGCCCGGGTGGGGCTGGCCGCACTGCTGCTCAGCCGGTTCGACCTGGTGCTGCTCGACGAGCCGACCAACGACCTCGACCTGGACGGGCTGGCCCGGCTGGAGTCGTTCGTGACCGGCCTGCGGGCCGGCTGCGTCCTGGTCTCCCACGACCGGGAGTTCCTCTCCCGCACCGTCAACGAGGTCGTCGAGCTCGACCTGGCGCAGCAGCAGGTGCGCCGCTACGGCGGGGGCTACGACGCCTACCTGGCCGAGCGCGAGATCGCCCGGCAGCGGGCCCGGCAGGCCTACGAGGAGTACGCCGACACCCGCTCGGGCCTGGAGGAGCGGGCCCGGATGCAGCGCAACTGGATGGACAAGGGGGTCAGGGACGCCGCCCGCAAGGCCTCCGACCCGGACAAGTTCATCAAGGCGCACAACCGGCAGTCCGCGGAGAAGCAGGCGGCCAAGGCCCGGCAGACCGACCGCCGGATCGAGCGGCTGGAGGTGGTCGAGGAGCCGCGCAAGGAGTGGCGGCTGCAGTACAGCATCGCCGCGGCGGCCCGGGGCGGACGGATCGCGCTGTCGGCCCGAGACCTGCTGGTCCGTCGGGGCGGCTTCACCCTGGGCCCGCTGACCGTGGAGGTCGAGACCGGTGACCGGGTGGCGATCACCGGACCGAACGGCTCCGGCAAGTCCACCCTGCTGGCCGCGCTGCTGGGCCGGATCAGCCCGGACGCCGGCACCCTCACCCGCGGGTCGGGGGTCCGGGTCGGCGAGGTCGACCAGGCCCGCCGCCGCCTCGACCCGGCGGCCGGCCTGCTCGAGGCCGTCCGGGCGCAGCTGCCGGACCAGCCGCCGGCCGAGGTACGCACCCTGCTGGCCAAGTTCGGGCTCGGCGCCGACGACGTCCTCCGGCCGGTCGCCGCGCTCTCCCCGGGCGAGCGCACCCGCGCCGCCCTGGCCGTGCTGCAGTTCCAGGGGGTCAACCTGCTGGTGCTCGACGAGCCGACCAACCACCTCGACCTACCGGCCATCGAGCAGCTCGAGGCGGCCCTGGCCGACTACCCGGGCACGCTGCTGCTGGTCACCCACGACCGGCGGATGCTGGACGCCGTCCAGGTCACCCGGAGGTGGCGGCTGTCCGCCGGTCGGCTGGGCACCGACTGAGGTTCGCCGGGCGCCGGGCGCCGACAACCGCTAGGCAGGAGTCATGGCCTCCGGTACCGCGATCGTCCTGTTCACCCGCGACCTGCGCGTGCACGACAACCCTGCGCTGCACGACGCGCTGGCCGAGGCCGAGCAGGTGGTGCCGTTGTTCGTGCTGGACGAGGCCATCCTGTCCGGCGGGTACAACCGGCCGAACCGGGCCCGGTTCCTGGCCGAGAGCCTGGCCGACCTGGACGCCTCGCTGAAGGAGCGCGGGGCCCGGCTGGTGGTCCGCCGCGGGGACGTCGCCGAGCAGACCGCGCAGCTGGCGCACGATGTCGGCGCCGGCCGGGTGCACGTCGCCGGTGACGCCAGCGGCTACGCCCGGCAACGGCTGGGACGGCTGCGGGAGGAGCTCGGGGAGGTCGAGCTGCACATCCACGACGACTCGCTGTTCGTCGTCCCGCCGGGGGTGGTGACGGCCACCGGGAAACAGCACATGGCCGTCTTCTCGGCCTACTTCCGCAAGTGGGCCAAGGAGCACACCCGCGACCCGCTGCCGGCCCCCGAGAAGATCGTGATGCCCCGGGTCGGCACCGGGTCGCTACCCCGACAGGAGGACATCGCCCCGGGCGAAACAGCCCCCGATCAGCTGCCCGGCGGGGAGGGCGAGGGCCGTCGCCGGATGACACGCTGGCTGGAGGAGGCCCAGGACGGGTACGCCGACGACCACGACGCGCTCGGCGCGGACCGCACCAGCCGGCTGTCCTCCTACCTGCACTTCGGTTGCCTGTCGCCCACCGAGCTGGTGCACCGGGCCGACAACGAGGCCCTGATCCGCCAGGTCGCCTGGCGCGACTTCCATGCCCAGGTGCTGGCAGCCAACCCGCGGGCGACCCGGGCGGACTACCGGAGCCGGGGCGACCGGTGGCGGCGCAACGACAGCGAACTGCAGGCGTGGAAGCAGGGCCGGACCGGCTACCCGGTGGTCGACGCCGGGATGCGGCAGCTGCTGGCCGAGGGGTGGATGCACAACCGCGCGAGACTGATCGTCGGCCACTTCCTGTGCAAGACGCTGTACCAGGACTGGCGGCTCGGCGCCCAGCACTTCGTGGACCACCTGATCGACGGCGACACCGCGAACAACACCATGAACTGGCAGTGGGTGGCCGGCACCGGCACCGACAGCCGGTTCAACCGGGTCTACGCGATGGTCACCCAGGGCAAGCGGCACGACCCCAACGGCGACTACGTCCGGCGGTACGTCCCCGAGCTGGCCGACATCGAGGGCGCTGCGGTTCACGAACCCTGGACCCTGCCCGAGGAGGTCCGCGGGAGACTGGACTACCCCGACCCGATCGTGGACAACCGCGAGGGCAACGACCGGTTCCTGGCCGCCCGCGGCAAGCGCTGACGACCGGCCGGCCGAATGCCTCCCGCCGTCCCCGTTCGCTGGACGGCTCCGCTGGGGACGTACGTCCGGGCCGCGCTCGTGGTGGTAAGCAGGACCTGTGCTGGACGGCTTCGAACGCCTCGCCTGGTGCTCTGGGGCGCCGAGGGTTTCGTCGGGCGCGCCTGCGACGTGCTGGACGTGTGGGGCGGCTACGCGGGCGACCTGACCGGCCAGGCGCTGGCCTGCGGCCACTTCGTGGCCGAGGAGGAACCCGAGCAGATCCTGGCCGCGCTCGACCGCTTCCTGACGCGGGCGCCTGCCGCAGGCCGACCCCTCTGACCCCTATCCCGACCGACCCAACCCCGACCGACCCAACCCCGACCGACCCAACCCCATCCGACCCAACCCATCCGACCCAACCCCATCCGACCCAACCCATCCGACCCAACCCCCATCCGACCCAACCCCCATCCGACCCAACCCCGACTGACCCACGCGCCTGGCCCGGTGAGCTGGGCTCTGTTCAGAACGGTGGCGACTCCTCCTCACCGGGTCGGTGCTCGAGGTCGGGCTGAGAAGGCGCCCGGCCTCGGTCGAGCCGCCGTGAGACCCCCGGGCCAGGACCCGTCCGGCCGGGACCGTCCTGTCCGCCGTCCAGCCAGCCATAGTTCTCCGGCCGGGTGACGTAGCGGCGGCCGCTCGGGCTGGTCCAGGTGACCTGTCCGGTGCCGGCGTCCAGCACCGGACGCCAGCTGGTGAAGGTCTTCAGCCGGTGGTGGTGGCGGCACAGGGCGTGGAGGTTCCCGACGCGGGTGATGTCCCCCTCCTGGTAGGGCACGACATGGTCCAGGTCGCTGCCGCACGCCGGGGTGAGACAGCCGGGCGCGCGACAGGTGCCGTCGCGAAGTCTCACGTGCCGGTCGAGGCTCTCCGGCGGGTCGTGCGTGATGGACTCGGCCAGCGCAAGGGACCCGTTCGGCCAGGTGAACAGCCGGCGCACGCGCACATCCGAGCTGAGCAGAAGGCTGCGGAGCATCGTCCAGGCCCGGCCGGACAGCAGCAGCGGCGGGCCGGAGGGCGGTGTCAGCCGGGCGAGGTCGCCGCGGGTCGTCCCCGACCCTGACACGGCGGCCGCCGACGCGGGGCCACCGGCGACGCCAGGGCCGCCCCCGGTGCTGGCGTGGCCCGCAGCGCTGGAGTCGCCGGCCGTGCCAGCGCCGCTCACAGCGTCAGGGCCGCCCGCGGCCAGGGCGCCGAACATGGTGACCGGCATGGTGACCTGCAGCTCCACCCTGCCCACGGCCGGGCGGTCCGCTTCTCCCGGGCGGGAACACACCAGATCGACCAACGCCTGAGCTCGCAGCTGCGCCAGGCTGGGCAACACCGGCACCTCGCTCTCGGGCCGACCGGCGACCCGGGCCGCGCGGCGGCGGGCGCGATGATCCAGGCGCAGCAACCGGGCCGCCGCATCCACCGTGGCCCAGACCAAGGCGGCGTCGGGCGCGGGCATCGTCGCTTGAATCGTGGCCAGACCCGCCCGGCAGGCTGCCGAGGCCGGTGAGGGGTCACAGCCGTCGCCCGGGGTCAGGACGACCCGCGTCCGCTCGGCGCGCACCTGCTGGTCGGTCGCGGTGCCGTCACCGGACGCTCCCAGGGCCAGCGCGAGGGCGGCTCCGACCCGGTGGATCTGCGCCGGGGTCGGCGGTTGGCCGGCCCCCGCCGGGACCGTATGGGCCGGGACCGGCTCGGCGCAGTCCACCGCCAGCTGCTCCGCGAGGCCGCCGAGCAGCTCGTTCTCGATCGCGGCGGCCGCCTCGTCGCTCAGGCCGTCGGTCACCTTGAGCATGGCCGACACGTGCGAGCGTTCGATCACGCCGGCGCCCAACAGGTCGAGCGTGCGCGGCAACCGCTGGCTCAACAACCAGGCCTCGCTCATCAGCTGCAGCACCTGCCGTCGCGACAGTGACAGCAGCGCGGCGGCCTCGGCGGCGACGAGGTCCTCCGCGGCTGCCGCCAGGTCGGCGCTGACCAGCTCGGCCACCCGTCCTGCGCCGGGCGCCGACCCAGCTGAGCCGGCCGGCGCGGCGTCGGCCGTCGCCCCGGTCAGCACCGACGACAGCAGCGCCAGCGTGCGCAGCTTGGCCGCTCGCGCTGCGGCCTCCACCCGGTGCCACCCAGCCAGCGCGACCAGCAGAGCTGATACCTGCTCGGCCAGCGCGGGCCGGGCCGTCTGTTCGGCCAGCCCGGCCAGGGCCCGGTCCAGCCGCCGGGGCGCCACGTCGTTCTCCATGCCTCAATGGTATCGAACACATGTTCGACAGAAGGGTTGTCCACAGCCTGGCGAGCAGAGGCGACGGCCACTTGACAGCGTGATCACGCCGGGCAGAGGGAGACTGGATCGCACGATCGCGCCAAAGGGTAACGAGGCCGACCCTGAGTCGACCCTGGTTCGTCCCCCATCCCTGTTGACGATCTTTCTCGACGTCATCATGACCCAGTACGGTGATCGCCGTGGGGGTACTGACGACGAGAGCGCTGACCAAGCAGTACGGCCAGCTGCGCGCCCTGAACGAGCTGACCATCGACGTGCCGACCGGCGTGACCGGGCTGGTCGGCGCCAACGGTGCGGGCAAGTCCACCCTGATCAAGATCATCTTGGGGCTGCTGCCGGCGACGTCCGGCACCGCGCGGGTGCTGGACCTGGACATCGCGACCGACGGCGAGCAGATCCGCCAGCGGGTCGGCTACATGCCCGAGCACGACTGCCTGCCCTCCGACGTCACCGGCACCGAGCTGGTGGTGCACATGGGGCGGATGTCCGGCCTGCCGGCCGCCGCCGCCCGCGAGCGCGCCTCGGACACGTTGCGTCACGTCGGTCTCGGCGAGGAGAGATACCGCCCGATCGGCACCTACTCCACCGGCATGAAGCAGAAGGTGAAGCTGGCCCAGGCCCTGGTGCACGACCCGGCGATGGTCTTCCTGGACGAGCCCAGCAACGGTCTGGACCCGGCCGGCCGGGACGAGATGCTGGACCTGATCCGGCGGATCGGCACCGACTTCGGCATCTCGGTGCTGGTCACCTCCCACCTGCTCGGCGAGCTGGAGCGGATCAGCGACCAGATCGTGGTGATCGAGGCGGGCACCCTGCTCCGCGCGACGTCCACCGCGGAGGCGACGGCGGCGAACGCGCTGCTGGTGGTCGAGGTCACCGACCGCTCCGAGGAGCTGGCCGACGCGCTGCGCGGCCTGGGCCTGTCGGTCACCCCAGGAGCCCGGCGGACGCTGCAGGTGCACCTGGACGAGGCGCCCCAGCTCACCCTGGACGACGCGTGCGACGCGGTCCGGGACGGCGCCGCCGCCCTGGGAGTCGGGCTGCTGCGACTGCAGCGTCAACGGCACCGGATGGCCGAGATCTTCACCGGGTCGGGCGCAGAGAGCCGACCGCTCGACGCGACGGCAGGGAGTCCGAGATGAGCGCACCGACCGGTGCGGGCCGACCCGACGGCGGCAGCACCACGGCCGGCGGGATGAGTGCCGGTGCCACCGGGGTCATCCACGACATCGGGTACCGGCACTACGACGGGCCCCGCAACGGCCGGCCCGCGATCACCCGGGCGCTGGCCCTGGACAGCCTGCGCGGCGCCTACGGCCTGGGGCGTTCGGCGCGCTCGAAGGTGCTGCCCTTCGTGCTGCTCGGGATCGCCTGCCTGGTGGGCGGCATCCTGGCCCTGGTCACGGTGCTGACCGGGGCGGCCGAGCTGCCGATCGGCTACGCACAGCTGAGCAACTCGCTGCGCACCCTGGTCATCATCTTCCTGGCCGTGGCGGCGCCCCAGCTGGTCTCCAAGGACCTGCGCTTCCGCACCGTCTCGCTGTACTTCTCCCGCCCGCTCACTCGCCAGGACTACGTGCTGGCCAAGTACCTCGCGATGACCGGCGCCGTCTTCGCGCTGATGGCCCTACCGCAGACGGTGATGCTGGTCGGGGCCCTGCTGGCCAAGCTGGACGCGCTGGACCAGCTGACCGCCTGGCTGCAGGGAGTCGCCGGCTCCGTGGTCGGTGCGCTCGTGCTCGGCGGGATCGCGCTGCTGATCTCCTCGCTGACCCCCCGGCGCGGGCTCGGGGTCGCGGCGGTGGTCGGGGTGCTGTTCATCCTGAACACCGCGGTCGGCGCCGGCACGGTGATCGCCGACCAGCTGGGCCGGCCCTCGCTGTCCACCTGGATCAGCCTGGTCGACCCGTCCTCGGCCTGGTACCAGTTCCAGGTGTTCGTGCTCGGCGCACCGGATTCCGGGATCGGCGCGTCGGTCGACGCCGCGACCGGCAGCGTGGCGATCCTGGTCTGCGTGGCGTGGGTCGCGCTGACCGCGCTGGGTCTGCTGGCCCGCTACCGGAAGGTCTCCGTCTCATGAGCGCCGTCCAGCTCACCTCGGTCTCCCGCTGGTACGGCAACGTGGTCGCGGTCAACGACGTGACGATGACCATCGGCCCCGGGGTGACCGGCCTGCTCGGGCCCAACGGGGCCGGCAAGTCGACGCTGATCCACCTCATGGGCGGGTTCCTGGCGCCCTCCGCGGGCACCGTGACCCTGGACGGCGAGCCGATCTGGGGCCGGACCGAGGTGTACCGCTCGATCGGCCTGGTGCCCGAGCGGGAGGGGATGTACGACGTCATCACCGGCCGCCAGCTGGTGCTGGCCAACGCCAGGCTGCACAGGCTGAAGGACCCGGATGCGGCGGCCGATCGGGCGATCGGCCTGGTCGAGATGGCCCCGGCCCAGGACCGCGCGATCGCCGGCTACTCCAAAGGGATGAAGCAGCGGATCAAGATGGCCACCGCCCTCGTGCACGACCCGGCCGTCCTGCTCCTGGACGAGCCGTTCAACGGCATGGACCCCCGCCAGCGGATGCAGCTGGCCGAGCTGCTGCGCTCGATGGCCGACGCCGGGCGCAGCGTGCTCTTCTCCTCCCACATCCTGGAGGAGGTCGAGCAGATCGCGGACACCATCGAGGTCATCGTCTCCGGCCGGCACGCTGCCTCCGGCGACTTCCGGGAGATCCGCCGGCTGATGACCTCCCGGCCGCACCAGTACACCGTGCGTTCCTCCGACGACCGCGCCCTGGCCGCCGCGATCATGTCCGACCTGTCGGTCAGCGGGATCAGTGTGACGGACTCCGGCGACGGCGCCGGCCTGGCCGTGCAGGCCTCGGACCTGTCCCGGTTCGCCCACCTGCTGCCCGGGGTCGCCCGGGAGCGGGACATCCGACTGCACGAGGTGGTCCCGGACGACGAGTCCCTGGAGAGCGTCTTCTCCTACCTGATCGGCCGGTGAGGACCTGATGAACGCCACCATCGCCCAGCTGACCACGCGCTCCCTGCTGGGCCGACGACGCGCCGTGGTGCTGGCCGTGCTGCCCGCCGTCCTGCTCCTGGTCGCGCTGATCGTGCGGCTGACCGCCGGCTCCGACGTCACGCTGTCCGCCGGCCTGCTCTCCGGCCTGGCCATGACTGCGGTGCTCCCGCTGCTCGGGCTGATCGCCGGCACCGGGGCGATCGGCCCGGAGATCGAGGACGGGTCGCTGGTCTACATCCTGTCCAAGCCGCTTGCGCGCTCGTCGGTGGCGATCACCAAGTTCGTCGTGGCCGCGGTGCTGGTCCTGGCCTTCGGCGCGCTACCAACCCTGCTCGCCGGGCTGCTGATGGCCGGCGGCGCCGGCAACGTGGCGCTGGGCTACACGGTGGCCGCGGTGGCCGCCGGCACCGCCTACAGCGCGCTGTTCCTGCTGCTGGCCGTGCTGAGCCGCAACGCGGTCACCATCGGCCTGATCTACGCGCTGCTGTGGGAGGGACTGGTCGGCACCGTCGTGCCGGGCGCCAAGGCGGTGAGCATCCAGCAGTGGTCGCTGGCCCTGGCTCAGCGGACCGCCGGCCAGGAGCACGTGCAGTCCGCGGTCGGGTTCACCACCGGGCTGGTCTGCCTGGTCCTGCTGACCCTGGTCTGCGTCGGGCTGGCCGGCTGGCGGCTGCGCAGCTTCACCCTCGCCGGCGACGACTGACCAGCGGCCGGCGACGACTGACCAGCGGCTGGCACCGGCCGGCCGATCATGTTCTGGGCGCCGACAAACCCTGGCCGGCGGACAGGAACGCCCAGGTCAGCGCCCTGTGACCCGACTCACCGGTGCACCTGCCCGCGGACCTGCCAGCCTCCTGTGATCCGGCGGCTCCGGCCGCCGCGGCCGGCAGATCACCACGAGGAAGGCGCACAACCTGTGACCACCATCGACCAGCCGCACGACCTGGACCTGGCCGTCCCGGCGCCCTCGGCGCGCACCGAGCACTCCGAGCTGCTCGCCTGGGTGGCGCAGGTCGCCTCGCTGACCACCCCGCAGGCGGTGCACTGGGTGACCGGCGGCCAGCAGGAGCACCAGGAGCTGATCTCCGAGCTGCTGGGCTCGGGCACCCTGCGGGAGCTGGCCGCCAAGCCCGGCTCCTACTGGTGCGCCTCCGACCCCCGCGACGTGGCCCGGGTGGAGGACCGGACGTTCATCTGCTCGCTGCGCGAGGAGGACGCGGGCGCCACCAACAACTGGATGGCCCCGGACCGGATGCGCGCGGTGATGACCGACCTGTACCGGGGGTCGATGACCGGCCGGACGATGTACGTCATCCCGTTCGTGATGGGCAGCCTCCAGGCCGAGCGCCCGATGTTCGGGGTGGAGATCACCGACTCGCCCTACGTCGTCGCCTCGATGCGGATCATGGCCAGGGTGGGCACCGACGTGCTCCGCTCGATGGGCACCGAGGCCCCCTTCGTGCGGTGCCTGCACTCGCTCGGGGCGCCGCTGGCGCCGGGCGAGACCGACGTGCCGTGGCCCTGCAACGAGACCAAGTACATCACCCACTTCCCTCAGACCCGGGAGATCTGGTCCTACGGGTCCGGCTACGGCGGCAACGCGCTGCTGGGCAAGAAGTGCTACGCCCTGCGGATCGCCTCAGCCATCGCCCGGGACGAGGGCTGGCTGGCCGAGCACATGCTGATCCTGAAGCTGACCTCACCCGCCGGCACGGTGCACTACGTGGCGGCCGCGTTCCCGAGCGCCTGCGGCAAGACGAACCTGGCCATGATCGAGCCGACCGTCCCGGGCTGGAAGGCCGAGATGGTGGGCGACGACATCGCCTGGATGCGGTTCGGGGCGGACGGTCGGCTGTACGCGGTGAACCCCGAGTTCGGGCTGTTCGGAGTCGCGCCGGGCACCGGCTGGAGCACCAACCCGAACGCGATGCGGGCGATCGAGGCCGGCGGCAACCTGTTCACCAACGTCGCCCTGACCGACGACGGCGACGTGTGGTGGGAGGGGATGACCGACCAGGTTCCGGCGCACCTGACCAGCTGGCGGCTGCAGGACTGGACCTCGGGGACGGGCGAGCCCGCGGCCCACCCCAACAGCCGGTTCGCCACCCCGGTCACGAACGTGCCGGTGCTCGCCCCGGAGTATCACGACCCCCAGGGCGTGCCGATCTCGGCGATCCTGTTCGGGGGCCGGCGCCGGACCACCGTGCCGCTGGTCGTGCAGGCCCGGGACTGGACGCACGGCACCTTCCTGGGCGCGACGCTCTCCTCGGAGACCACGGCCGCGGCCACCGGCGCGGTCGGTGTCGTCCGCCGGGACCCGATGGCCATGCTGCCGTTCATCGGCTACGACGCCGGGGACTACTTCGCGCACTGGCTGGCCATCGGCAAGGACGCCGACAGCGGCCGGCTTCCCCAGATCTTCGGGGTGAACTGGTTCCGGCGCGGCCCCGACGGCCGCTTCCTGTGGCCCGGGTTCGGGGAGAACAGCCGGGTGCTGGACTGGGTGATCCGCCGGCTGGAGGGCGACGCCGGCGCCGAGGAGACGCCGATCGGGTGGGTGCCCACCCCGCAGGACCTGGACCTGGCCGGCCTTGACGTCGACCCCGGCGACGTGCTGGAGGCGCTGAGCGTGGATGACCGGGAGTGGCTCGCCGAGCTGCCGCTGATCGAGGAGTGGTTCGCCACCATCGGCGACACCGTGCCCGCCTCGCTGCGCACCGAGCTGGAGGCGCTGCGGACCCGGTTGCAGGAGAGCGCCGGCTGACCCCCGCCCCCGCCGGCGAACCGGGCGGAAGCCGCCGGCAAGGCTGAGGGGCCCGGTGCACGCACCGGGCCCCTCAGCTGCCCCCGCGGATCGGGGCGACCAGGGCGGAGGTGGCGGGATTTGAACCCGCGATGGAGTTTCATCCCCAAACCCGCTTAGCAGGCGGGCGCCATAGGCCACTAGGCGACACCTCCCTGGCGCGACGAGGGTATCGGCCGCACCGCCCGCCGGGCAAAGCGGGCCGCTCTCAGGCTGCAGGTCGGACAATGTCAACCGAACGTGCGAGGATTTCGTCATCATCACGTGAGGTGACGGCGGGTCCGGAGCGGACGCCGACCGGCCGCCCGCAACGAGGCGTGCCCGCCGTCAGGGCGCACCCGGGCCCCGGAGGAGGATGAGTGACCCAGACACCACCGATGCAGCAGCGTGAGGGAACCCACCGTAGCGGAATGTCGCCGGACGGCGGCAGGCAGCTCGGGCGGCACGCGGCTGGCACCGACCAGGGCTTCGGCTGGGTCGTCGGGTGGACACTGGGCGGCACCCTCATCCCGGGCGCCGGGCTGATCGCCGCCGGGCGGCGCGCAGCGGGTTGGGCCGTGATCGGGCTCCTGCTGCTGGCCGCCGCCGTCGGCGCCGGCTATCTCCTGGTCCAGCCGAGCCTGCTGCGCACAGCCGCCGACCTGGCGGTCAGCCCGACGGCGCTGGCCGTGCTCGCGGCGGTCGCGGTGGCCCTGGGCCTGCTGTGGATCGCGGTGCTGATCACCACCCACGTGAGCCTGCGGCGCAGCGCCGAGCTGACCGGGGTGCAGCGCTTCTTCAGCGGTCTGCTGGTCACCGCGCTGGTGGTGGCGATCGCCGCGCCGGTGCTCAAGGTCGGCAGCTACGCGATGATCCAGCGCGACCTGATCAGCTCGGTGTTCACCACCCACCGACCCACGGCCGGCAACACCCCGACCGCCTCCCCGAACCAGACCGCCAGCGACCCATGGGCCGCCACCCCCCGGGTCAACGTGCTGCTGATCGGCTCGGACGCCGGGCCCGACCGCACCGGCGTCCGGACGGACACCTTGATCATGGCCAGCATCGACACCCACACCGGTGACACCGTGCTGTTCAGCATCCCCCGCAACCTGTACCGCCCGCCGTTCCCGGCCGGCTCGCAGGGTGCCAAGGCGTGGCCGAACGGCTTCGGGCCGGTCGGCGCGCCGAAGAACTACGACTGCGGCACCGGCGCGGACTGCTGGATCAACGCGGTGTGGACCACGGCGTCGGGGCCGGGCGCCCAGTACTACCCGAACGACCCGAACCCCGGCCTGACCGCCACCGAGCAGGCGGTGGAGGGCACCCTGGGCCTGCACGTGGACTACTACGCGATGGTCAACCTCAAGGGGTTCACCAAGCTGGTGGACGCGATCGGCGGGCTCACCCTGAACGTGACCCGGCCGATCCCGATCGGTGGCCACGAGGACGCCGCCGGGAACCAGGTCGGGGTCACCGGCTACCTCCACCCGGGGGTGCAGAAGCTGGACGGGTACCACGCGCTGTGGTTCGCTCGCTCCCGCTCGGACTCCAGCGACTACGACCGGATGAACCGCCAGCGCTGCGTGATCGGCGCACTGGCCAAGCAGGTGGACCCGGTCACCGCGATCAAGGCGTTCCCGGCCCTGGCCAGCACCGCGAAGGAGAACCTGCAGACCGACATCCCGCAGGACCAGCTCTCCGCCTGGGTCGACCTGGCGCTGCGGATCAAGGACGCCAAGATCCGCAGCCTGCCGATCAACGACTCGGTGGTGACCTACGGGAACGTGGACTACGACAAGATCCACCGGCTGGTGCAGCAGGCCATCAACCCCGCGCCCGCCGCGACGTCGACGGCCGCCCCGACGCCGTCCACCGCCGTCCCGGCGCCCAGCGCCTCCGCCACCGCGGCGCCGTCGTCCTCGCCGAGCAGCACCGACCCGACGGTGGCCCAGGACGTGACGGCGGTCTGCTGAGGCTGGGGGTCGGGCTCAGGTCAGCGTGGTGACCTCCAGCTCACCCTTGGCGTAACGGGACCGGAGCACCTTCTTGTCGAACTTGCCCACGCTGGTCTTGGGCACCGCATCGATGAAGGCCCAGCGCTCGGGCACCTGCCACTTGGCCACCCGCTCGGCCAGGAACTCCCGCAGCTGCCCGGCGTCGACCTGCTGGCCCTCGGCCAGCACGACGCTGGCCAGCGGCCGCTCTCCCCACCGCTCGTCCGGCACTCCCACCACGCTGGCCTCGAGCACCGCGGGGTGGTCCATCAGGTGGTTCTCCAGCTCGACGGAGGAGATCCACTCCCCGCCGGACTTGATCACGTCCTTGGCGCGGTCACTGAGGCTGAGGAAGCCTTCGTCGGTCAGCGACCCGACGTCCCCGGTGCGCAGCCAGCCGTCGTCGAACTTCCACTCGTCCTCCGGCTCGGGCGGGCTGCCGGCCGGCGCATAGTAGGACCCGGTGATCCATGGCCCGCGGACCTCCAGCTCGCCCACGCTCTGCCCGTCCCAGGGCAGCTGGGCGCCGTCCGGCCCGACCAGCCGGCCCTCCACCGGGCAGGCCAGCCGGCCCTGGGAGACGCGGTAGGCCATCGCCTCCTCGCCCTGGGCGTGCGGCGGGGGCAGCGCGACACTGCCCACCGGTGAGGTCTCGGTCATGCCCCAGGCGTGCACCAGCTGGATGCCCAGCTCGTCGTAGCCCTCGAACACCGAGCGCGGGCAGGCCGAGCCGCCGACGATCAGCCGACGGACCGAGGAGATGTCCCGTTCCGGGTGCTCCTTGAGGTAGCGCAGCACGTCCGCCCAGATGGTCGGGACGCCGCCACCGCCGGTCACCTTCTCCTGCTCGATCATCGTGACCAGCGGCTCGGCCTGCAGGAACCGGTCGGGCTGGACGAGGGTCGCCCCGCACATCAGCGCCACGTAGGGCAGCCCCCACGCGTTGGCGTGGAACATCGGCACGATGGCCAGCAGCCGGTCGCCCTGGCGGACGTCGAAGACCACCGGCAGGGCGATCTGCAGGGTGTGCAGGTAGTTGGACCGGTGGGAGTAGACGACGCCCTTGGGGTTGCCCGTGGTGCCGGAGGTGTAGCACATCGCCGCGGCGGTGTTCTCGTCCAGCTCGGGCCAGGTGAACTGCGCGGGCTGGGCGTCCAGCAGAGACCGGTAGTCGTGCACCTCGCGCGCGCCGTCACCGGCCAGCTCGGCGCGGACCGGCTCGGGGACCTCGCCGTTGACCACCACGTGACGCACCGTCGGGCAGTGCGCCAGCACCTTGGCGAACGGTGCGGCCAGGCTGGCGTCGACCACCACCACGTGGTCCTGCGCGTGGTTGACCACGTACACCATCTGCTGGGGGAAGAGCCGGATGTTGATCGTGTGCAGCACCGCACCCATGCTCGGCACGGTGAGGTACAGGGCCAGGTGCTCGGCGTTGTTCCACATGAAGGTGGCCACCCGCTGGTCGCCGTCCACGCCCAGGGTGCGCAGCGCCCCGGCCAGCCGGCGGCAGTCCAGACCCAGCTCGCGGTAGCTCTGCCGCCGGGGCTCGGCCCCCGTCCAGGTCACCACCTCGGCGTCGGGGAAGACGCTGGTGCCGTACTCCAGGATCCGGGACAGCAGCAGCGGGACCGGCTGCATCGTGCTCTGCACTACGACCACCTCGGCGTGTTCGCTCGGGCGGTCCCGCGCCGGCGCCAGGGCGCAGGGCCGGCGTCCACGGACCGCGGTGCTGCGAACTCTGCCAGAGCCCGCTCGCCTGCGTCAGCCCGATCCTGGGCGCACCGCCCCGACGGCCCAGCGCGGAGCGGGGCATGGCACAGTGACGGGGCGGGACGAGTGCAGGGGAGACCATGGCCGGGCAGTGGCAGCGGTGCGAGTCGTGCCGGAAGATCAAGTCGGCGGAGGAGTTCCCGGACGGCGGGACCAGCTGCGCGGAGTGCGTGGCGAAGGCGAACCGCCCGGCCAGCGCGCGTCGGGCCCCGGTGCAGACCCGGACGGTGAAGGCGGCCGAGCCGACACCCAGGCCGGGCGCGTCCAGCCCGGGGTCGCTGACCCGGGGAGTGGCCGGGCGCGGTGACCGGGAGGTCCGGGCCAGGCGCGCCCGGATCCGGGCCCTGGAGGAGCTGGCCGTGGACCACCCCGAGGAGTTCGAGGTACTGCACGCCAAGCACCGCGCCGCGGAGAAGCTCGACGCCGGCTGAGGTCAGCCCAGCGCGGCCCCGGCGCGCCATCCGCCGGCCGCGGCGATGACCTCATCCAGCGTCGCCGGATCCTCTGAGTCCGTCCCCGAGGACGACGTCCCGGTGGCAGCGGGCGCGGCAGGTGCCAGCTGGCGGACCACCGGCCCACCGGTCCGGACCTGCCGCTCCAGCCGTCGCAGCGCCTCCCCCGCGTGCAGGGCGAGCCGGGACAGCGCCTCGGCGTCGCGTCGGTCGAAGGCCGGCACGCCGGCCTGCACCCCGGCGCGACGTGCCATGAGGCGCCCGACCGGCCGGCCTGCGGACAGCACCGGGACGGCGAGCAACGCGGTGCCCGCCAGCTCGCCGTCGTCCACCACGTCCCGCACCCCGTGCAGGCTGTCGTCGTAGTCCGGCTCGTGCGCGTACGGCCCCCAGTCCCTCAGGTCGGGCAGCGACGGCGATCCGCTGCGCCACAGCAGCGGGGTGGCCGAGGCGGGCCGCAGCACCAGCGCGGAGGCGTCGGCGTCGGCCAGCACCTGCGCGCAGTGGCTGACCAGCTGGCCCAGCTCCTGACGGCCGGGGGCCTGCGCCAGCAGCTGGGCGCTGACCAGCAGGCCCTCCCGCTGGGCGCTGGTCAGGCGTACCTCAGGCTGCAGACGCCCCTCGTCCGGCCCGCCTGACCGGTCAGACCCGTCAGACCCGCTTGACCGGTCAGACCGGTCAGACCGGTCAGACCGGTCAGACCCGATCGACGGGTCGCCTGGGTCCGACGGGTCGGCGGCCGGGTGAGCCGTCGGCTCGGCGGGCCACGGCAGGGCTGCGGACGGCTCGTCGCCCGACAGCGGCACGGCGGCGGCTCGTCTCGCCCGCCGAGCGGTCAGCACCAGCACCACGGCGACGACCGCCAGGACGAGACCCGCCCCGGCGTAGGCGAACGGCAGCGCCGAGGCCGCCGGCAGCACGGAGAGAGGCATGCCCGCAGGATCGGCAGCCCGGCGGGCTTACTGGAGCGGGACGCACCCGCGGCCGGCCGGGGGAAAGCCGGCGGCACGCTGTTTGACTGGGCACCGGAGGGGTAACGGTCCCTCGTGCCCGTGCTGGGCCGCGGCGGGGCGGTCGCGGCCCACCGGGCACACCAGGGCCGGCGTCCGCTCTTGCCAACCACCGTGCGGTGTGTTCGGCTGTGCCCACGGCAATGACGCCGAGGTGCAGCAGACGCCGACCCGCCCTGGTCCTGCCGGAGGCCTGGCATGCCGCCCCCCAGCGCTGCGCTCCTCGACACCTCTGCCTCTCTTGACACCTCGTCTCTCGACGCGTCTGCTTCGGCCGACAGCTCGGCCCGTCAGCGCCGCGACCAGCGGTCGCAGGAGCTGCTCGCCCTGCTGGCCCGTACGCAGGACCAGCAGCAGGCCGGTCGGCTGCGCGAGTCGGTCGTGCTGCTCAACCTGCCGCTGGCCAGCTCGGTCGCCGCCCGCTTCCGCGACCGGGGAGAGAGCCAGGAGGACCTGGTGCAGGTGGCCCGGGTCGGGTTGATCAAGGCGGTCGACCGGTTCGACCCCGGGCTCGGGGACTCCTTCGTCGCCTATGCGGTCCCAACCATCCAGGGCGAGCTCCGCCGCCACTTCCGGGACCTGGCCTGGGACATCCGGCCACCGCGCCGAGTGCAGGACCTGCGGCAGCGGGTGGACCAGACCGCCGAACGGCTGACCCGCGCCCTGGCGCGCACGCCGCGCCCGAGCGAGGTGGCGGCCGAGCTGGGGGTGGACCCCGAGGCGGTCGAGGAGGCGCTGGCCAGCCGCGACCTGTTCCACGTCGCCTCCCTCGACCAGGCCGAGCCGGGACCGGACGAGCCGGGGCGGCCCGACCCCGCGCTGGACCTGCTGGTCGACGTGCTCAGCGTCGGGCCCGCGCTGCGCCGGCTGCCGGAGCGCGAACGGCGCGTGCTGGCCCTGCGGTTCGCCGCGGACTGGACCCAGTCCCGGATCGCGGCCGAGATCGGGGTGACCCAGATGCAGGTCAGCCGGCTGATCAGCCGCAGCCTGCAGCAGGCCCGCCGGGAGGTCGAGCGCGCGAGCACCGCGGCGGTCAGGTCCAGCGCAGCTGAGCCGCCTTCGACCGTTCGAACGACGCCCGGCCGGACAGCCCGGTCGGCACCCCGACCTCCCACCACGCCCCGGACTCCGTCCAGGTCGACGGCTCGACCCGGCACACCACGACCGCCGGCCGGCGGCTGCCCACCGCCGCCTCCCGCGCCTTGAGGTAGGCGGCCCGCAGGTCCTCCAGCGAGCCACCCTCCGGCACGTCCAGCACGGTGCAGCCCATCGACCGGGCGTGCATCGCGAAGTCCACCCGGAGCGGCTCGGCGTCACCCTCGGCGGTCGTGCAGTCCGAGAGCAGGTTGTTGAACCCGGCCCCGCCCTGGTTGGTCTGCAGCCGGTGGATGACCGCGTACCCCCCGTTGTCGCAGACCACGGCCACGTAGGGATGGCCGGCCAGCCCGGCGGCGTACAGCTCGGAGTTCAGCATCAGGTACGAACCGTCGCCCAGGATGGTGGTGACCAGGCCGCCGGGGTGGGTGCCGGTCCGGGCGATCGAGGCGCCCCACGGGCCGGCCAGCTCATAGCCCATGCAGGAGAACCCGTACTCCAGGTCCATCGTGGCCCCAGACGTCCGGCCACCCTGCTCGGCCCCGGCGTCGTCCGGGGTCCGCCAGCCGCCGTGCAGCTCCCCGGGCATCCCGCCGGAGGAGACCACCACGTAGTCCTGCGCCGTGCTGGCGTCGTTGACGACCCCGGTGACCTGGGCGTACGACAGCTGCCCGCCGGGGGCGGTACCCGCTCGAAGCCGGTCGACCTCGCCGTCCCAGGACGCCCGCCCGGTCTGGGCGCGCGCCGTCCAGGACGGGTCGACCGTCCATCCCGCCAGCTCGGCGTCCAGCTCCAGGATGCTCTCCCGGGCGTCCCCGACGACGGCGTGCCCGGCGTGCTTGACCGCGTCGAACCGGGCCGCGTTCACCGAGACCAGCTGCACGCCCTCGCCGAACGCCGTCCAGGAGGAGGTGGTGAAGTCCTGCAGCCGGGAGCCGACCGACAGCACCAGGTCCGCCTCCGCGGCGAGGTCGTTCGCGCTGGTCGCGCCGATGATGCCCAGCGGCCCGCCGTACAGCTCGTGCCGGTGCGGCACCATCGTGCGCCCGGCCGGGGTCTCGACCACCGGGAGCCGGTGCGCCTGCGCGAACGCGAGCACCTCCTTGCCCGCGCCGGAGTACCGGACGCCGCCGCCGATCACCAGCAGCGGACGGCGCGACCCGCGCAGCAGCCGGGCCGCCTCGGTCAGCGCCCAGCGGTCCGGGCGGGCGCGCGGCACCCGGTGCAGGACGGGGGCGAACATCGCCTCCGGGAAGTCGTACTCCTCCACCTGCGCGTCCTGCGGCAGGGCCAGCACCACCGGGCCGCAGTCCGCCGGGTCGGTCAGCACCCGGGCCACCTGGGGCAGGGTGGCGGTCAGCTGCTCGGGCCGGGTGATCCGGTCGAAGTAGCGGCTGACCGCCCGGAACGCGTCGTTCACCGAGGTGGTGGGGTCGCCGTAGTGCTCGACCTGCTGCAGCACCGGGTCCGGGCCGCGGCCCACGAAGGTGTCACCCGGCAGCAGCAGCACCGGCAGCCGGTTGGCGTGCGCCAGCCCGGCGGCGGTGACCATGTTCAACGCGCCGGGGCCGACCGAGGACGTCGCGGTCAGCACCTGCCGGCGGTCGGTGGCCCTGCCGAACGCGGCCGCCGCCAGCGCCATGCCCTGCTCGTTCTGCCCTCGGTAGGTGGGCAGCACGTCCCGCACCTCGTGCAGGGCGGTGCCCAGGCCCAGCACGTTGCCGTGCCCGAAGATCCCGATCACCGCCGGGAAGAGCGGCACCTGCGTGCCGTCCAGCAGCTCGCTGCGCTGGGCGATCATCCAGCGGACCAGCGCCTGCGCGGTGCTCAGGCGGACGGTGGCGGCCATCTCAGCTCTCCTCGGTGGGGGTGCGGGGGTCGGTCGCAGGGCCGTGGCCGGTGCGCCCGGCGGCGGTGGTGACCGGGCAGCGCGGGTCGACCGGCAGCTGCGCCCAGGCCCCGCGGAGCCAGGTGTGGTCGGGGTCGTCGCAGAACTGCATCACCCGCTCGGCCGGTCCGGCCATCACGTTCAGGTAGTACATCGGGTAGCCCGGGGCCGCCATGCACGGCCCGTGGTAGCCGTGCGGGATCAGCACCACGTCGTGGTCGCGGACCTCGATCGCCTCGTCCAGCGGCGCCAGGCCGGCCGCCTCGTGCTCGGCGGTGGTGTACGTGCGGTGCTGGCCGTAGCCCTGCCGGGAGGGCGTCACCTGGTCCGGGCCGGCGATCCGGTAGTAGTAGATCTCCTCGTTGACCACCGGGCACGGCTGCGTCGCGTCGTGCTTGTGCGAGGGGTAGCTGGACCAGTTGCCATCCGGGGTGATCAGCTCGCAGCAGATCAGGTTCTCGGCGTGCTCCCAGACGCCCGGGACGCCGAAGTTGGTCACCTGGCGGGAGGCCGGCCCGGCGCCGCGGGTCTCCACCGGCACCTGGTCGGCCGGGCCGTACCGGGCCGGCAACCGGGTCCGGCAGACCGCGGAGGGGATGGCGACGGTCGCGCCGGCCGCCGACGTCAGGGTCAGCTCGCAGTCCCGGCCGGCGTAGGCGAAGTCGGTGACCCGGGTGAACACCGACTCCCGCCCGTCCAGCTGGAAGCGGGCCTCGGGCTCGCCGTGCTCCCCCGCCGCCCGGACCTGGAGCTGCAGGCCGCCGGCCAGCGGCAGCACGAAGACCTCGCTGTCCCCGGTCAGCACCGTGCGGGGCCGGCCGGGGCCGAGCTCCAGCACCTGCAGCCCGCAGTAGGTCCAGCCGGCGTCGGCCGGGGTGAGCCGGACGACGTCGCCCTGCTCCGGTCCGGTCGCACTGCCCAGCGGGCGGTGCAGCGTGCTCGTTGTCATGGTGACGGGAGAACCTCTCTACGGGCGAACAAGACGGGCAGGATCACGGACGGGGGGCGGGGGCGAGGCGGCGCGCAGCACGGAGGCGGCCGCCTGGACGGCCGCGGTGACGTCGTCGCGCGGCGGGTAGAGCAGGCTGCGCCCGACCACCAGCCCGCGGACCACCGGGTGGTTCAGCGCCCGCCCCCAGGAGGCCAGGTCGGCCTCGGGGTCCGGTCCCGGGACCCCGCCCAGCACGACGCAGGGCAGGGTGGTGGCGCCGAACACCGTCTCCGGCTCCTCGCAGGAGGGCAGCTTGAGCCAGGTGTACGCGCTGGTGGTGCCCAGCGCCGAGGCCACGGTGACCGCCCGGGCGAGCGAGGCGGAGTCCTTGAGCAGGTGCAGGCGACCGTCGGCGTCCCGGCGGTAGGGCAGCGGCTCGACCATCGCCACCAGGCTGCGGTCGGCCAGCTCACCGACCGCCTGCGCGCAGGCCTGCAGGGTGGGCACCGTGCCGGGGTCGGTGTCCTCGATCCGGAGCAGCATCTTGCCGCCCTCGAGCCGGTTCTTGGCGATGCTCGCGGCGTCGTAGCCGGTGAACCGGTCGTCCATGGTCCAGGTCGCACCGTCCAGGCCGCCGCGGTTCATCGACCCGATCACCACCTTGTCCTCCAGCGCGCCGAGCAGCAGCAGCTCCTCGACCACGTCCGGGGAGCCCAGCACGCCGTCGACCGCCGGGTGGGCCAGCGCCGTGACCAGCCGGTCCAGCAGCGAACGACGGTCGGCCATGGCCATCGGCCGCCCGCCGCTGGCCAGCGCGCCGCGGGCCGGGTGGTCGGCGGCGACCAGGAAGACCGTGCCGCGCTCGGCCAGCATCCGGCCGGGCCGGCTCCGGGCGGCGTAGGCCTCCGCCACCGCCTCGGGCCGCTCGGCCCGCAGCCGCAGCAGGCGACGCCAGGTGTTGTCGTCGATCGCCGTGCCCGGCCGCGCCGCCTGCCGCTGCGACGTCGTGGCAGCCTCGGCGACCGGCCGACCGGCCGCGTCGGTGGACGCCGTGCTCATCGCGTCACCTCCTGCCGGCCGGCGACCAGCTCGTCCAGCTCGGCCAGGGTGGGCATCGCATCGGCGCAGGCCAGCCGGGAGGCGACGATCGCGCCGGCCGCGTTGCCGTAGGCGGCACAGCGGGCCGGGTCCCAGCCGGCCAGCAGCCCGAAGGCCAGGGCGCCGCCGAACGCGTCACCGGCG
Organism: uncultured Actinomycetota bacterium; assembly: GCA_963821825.1. Classification (GTDB taxonomy): domain Bacteria; phylum Actinomycetota; class Actinomycetes; order Actinomycetales; family Kineosporiaceae; genus CAWGFD01. Next base: position 931,445 of record CAWGFD010000002.1, on the reverse strand, counting down.
CCCAGGCCGCAGACCACCCGGACCAGTTGTGGCGGCACGGTGGTCATCTGGTCGGCGGTGGCCACCAGGACGCCCTGGGCACCCTTCTTGACCATCGCCACCTCCACGCCCAGGTCCAGCAGCCGGCGGGCGGCCTCCTCGGGGTCACGGGTGCCGACCGCCACCTCGACCTCCTCCCGGTTGCCGACCGCGACGTTCACGTTCGCCAGCACCCGCTGGTACTCCCGCCGGGCCGCGAACGGCGAGGGCCAGAACATGGCCCGCCAGTCCAGGTCGAAGACGGTGAACCTACCGGACCCGGCCGCCGGCCGGCCGCGGTGGGCCAGCATGTCGAGCTGGGTCTGGCGGGCCGGGTCCACCGAGACGCCGGTGCCGGTCACCCAGAACAGCGGGACGTCGCGGACCAGGTCCCAGGGCACGTCCTCGTGCCGCAGGGTCAGGTCCGGGGCGGTCGGTGCCCGGTAGAACAGCAGGGGCGGGTCCTCCGGAGGGTTGAGCTCGCAGAACACCACCGGGGTCTGCAGCTCAGCGCTGGTGCCCACCCAGGTCGGGTCCACCCCGAAGCCGGCCATCGCGGTCCGCACGTACTCCCCGAACCCGTCGGCGCCGACCTTGGTCAGCACCGCGCTGCGCCGGCCGAGCCGGGCGACGGCCACCGCCACGTTCGTCGCGGTGCCGCCGAGGGACTTGGCGAACGTCTCGACCTGAGCCAGCGGCACGTTCGACTGCTGCGGGTACAGGTCGACACCGACCCGGCCCACGGTCAGGACCTCCACCGGCACAACGGCGTCGGGTGCTGGCCGGCCGGTGGCGTTCACTTCGCGTACAGGTCCGGCTGGTCCACCAGCTCCACCGGCACCCGCTCGCCGGTGGCCAGCGCCTGCAGCGCCGCCTGCGAGACCGCGCTGGCCGCGTAGCCGTCCCAGGCGCTGGGACCACCGGCGACTCCGTCCCGGACGCCGTCCAGCCACTCCTGCAGCTCGACGTCGTAGGCGCGGACGAACCGCTCCCGCCAGTCCGCAGGCACCCGGGCCCGCACCGTGCCCTGGGTACGGACCAGCGCCGGGCTGGTCTCGCCGAGGGCGACCGTGCCCTCCTCGCCGACGACCTCGCCGCGGATGTCGTAGCCGTAGCGGATGTTCACCGACACCTCGACGTCCACGATCGCCCCGGAGGCCATCTCGAACAGCACGATCAGCGGGTCCGCCAGCTCACCGCCGTTCCGGCTCCGGCGCGGGGCCAGGACCCGGGTGGCGACGATCTCCTCGCCGAACAGCCAGCGCACGGTGTCCATCTCGTGCACGGCGGTGTCGGTGATCGCGGACTCCTTCTGGTAATAGCCCGGCACGGAGGGGTTGCGGTGCGCGCAGTGCATGACCAGCGGGGTGCCGATCTCCCCGGAGTCCACGACCTGCTTCATCGCCCGGTAGGCATCGTCGTAGCGGCGCATGTAGCCGACCTGCACCAGCCGGCGGCCCACCGCGGTCTCCGCCTCGATGATCCGCAGGCAGGCCTGCGGGTCCTCGGCCAGTGGCTTCTCGCAGAACACCGGCTTGCCGGCGGCGATCGCGGCCAGCACGTACTGCTCGTGGGTGGCGCCCCAGGAGGCGACCAGGACGGCGTCCACGTCGGCGGCGGCCACCACCTCCTCGCCGGTGGCGTACACCCGAGACCCGGGCAGGCCGGCTCCCACCTCACCCGCCCTCGCGGCATCCGCGTCGGACACCGCGACCACCGCAGCACCGGAGAGCACCTGGGTGAGCCGGCGGAGGTGGTCCTGGCCGATCATTCCGACACCGATGACGCCGACGCGTACGGTCATTGCTGGCTACTCCTCGTTCGGGCGGCTGGTGGACTCCCGCTGGCTGGTGGACGCGAGTCTCGTGCGGACCGGACCCCGTCGTCAAGACTTTGTCACAACATACTCTCAAGGGCGTGGTGACGGCTCCGTCGCGTCAACCGCGGGCCCGGCCGGGGCCCAGGCCCTGACCCGGCGCTCGCACTCCTCGCGCATGAAAAGGCTGGACTCCCGGGCCCGCTCCTCCCAGGCGAAGACGCAGACCGTCATGATGCCGTCGAAGCCCATCCGGCCCAGGGTGGCGAAGAAGTCGTCCCAGCGGACCTCGCCCTGCCCGATGTCCAGGTGCTGATGCACCCGGACGGGGTTGCCCGGCGGGTTGGTGATGTAGCGCAGCCCACTGGAGCCGGTGTGGTCGAAGGAGTCAGCCACGTGCAGCTGGGTGAGCTTGTCGCCGGCGTACTCCATGATCTCGACCATGTTGGCGCCCATGTGGAAGGTGTGCGGCGCGCAGTACAGGAACGAGACGAGGTCGGAGTTGATGCCGCGGACCATGTCGACGGCGACCTTGCCGTCCTCGACGAAGTCGTCCGGGTGCGGCTCGAGACGCAGCTGCACGCCCTCGCGTTCGAAGACCGGCAGCAGCTCCTCCATGGAGCGCCAGAACATGCCCTCCGACCGGGCGGCCTGCTCGGGCCGGCCGTTGAACTCGGAGTTCATCACCGGGCAGTCCAGCAGGGTGCTGATCTGGATGGCCCGCTTCCAGTACCGGACGGCGGCCTGCCGATCCTCCTCCTCCGGCCCCGACCATCGGTACAGCGGGAGGTTGGCCGCTACCTTGACCCCCGCTGCGTCCAGCGCCTTCTTGAACGCGCGGACCCTCGCGTCGTCCACCCGGGGCATCAGGAAGAAGGGCATGAAGTCCTCGCGGGGGGACAGCTCGATGTACTCATAGCCCAGCTCGGCCACCAGCGCCGGGAGCTCCAGCAGCGGGGTGGCCCGGAACATGTACGGGTCGAGGGCGAGCTTCACCGGCCGGCTCCGGCGTTGGAGCGGGGCACCGGCCCCAGGCCGCAGGCGTTGAACCAGCGCCGGGTGCGCTCGGCGATCGGCTGCGGCTGATCCGGCGGGCACGGGTACATGTCCTGCTCGACGATGGCGAAGATGTCGGCGTCCAGCCGGCCGAGCTCGGCCAGCAGCGGCTCCATGGCCGGCACGCCGCGGGGAGGCTCGACCATGGCGCCGCGGCGCACTGCCTCGGCGAAACCGAGCTGCTCCTCGGCGACCTGGTCCATCACCGCCGGGGCGACCTGCTTGAGGTGCACGTAGTGGATCCGGTCCGGGTGGGCCCGGATGATCTCGAGGTTGTCCCCGCCGCAGTAGGCGATGTGGCCGGTGTCCAGGCACAGGTTGGTCACCGACGGGTCGGTGCCCTCCAGGAACTGCAGCACCTCGGCCTGAGTGGCGACGTGGCTGTCGGCGTGCGGGTGGAACACCAGCTCCACCCCGCTCTCCTCGCGCAGCACCCGGGCCACCGCGTCCATCCCACGGTGCAGGGTGTCCCGCTGCTCGGCGGTCAGCGTGGCCGGCTGGGTGAGCGCGCCGTCCAGGTCGGTGTAGCCCTCAGGAAGGGCGACCAGGTAGCGGGCGCCCAGTGCGGTGAGCAGCCGGGCCTCCTGGCGGCACTCCTCGATCGCGGCCTTGCGGGCCTGCTCACCGCGGTGCAGGGCCATGAAGACCGCACCGCCGGACAGCTGCAGGCCACGACGGCCGAGCTCCTCTCGCAGCTGCTCGGGATCGGTCGGCAGGTAGCCGTAGGGGCCCAGTTCGACACAGCTGTAGCCGCAGGCCTGCACCTCGTCCAGGAAGCGGTGCCAGGGCACCTGCGCGGGATCGTCGGGGAACCAGACCCCCCAGGAGTCCGGGGCGGTGCCCAGGTGCAGGCGGGCGAGGTCGGAGGGGGACGACGGTGTCATGCAGGGCTCCGCAGCAGTGGGATGGGTGAGGCCTCCGACCCGTCGCCGGTGATGGCAGCGGACGGGAGCGACGCCGTCGGGGCACGGGTTGGGCGGTGGCCACATCGAAGCCGCTCCGGACCCACGGTGTCAATACTTTGTCTTTACATTCGTCGCAAGTGACCTGGTAGGGGATCCCCGGCATACTGGCCCGGTGATCACAGGCTCGACGTCGGCCCCGGACGTGGCCGCCACCCGCGAGGTCCTTGCTGCGGTCAACCTGGACCGTAGCTCACCGGTGCCGCTGTACTTCCAGGTCGCCACCGTCCTGGAGGCGGCGATCAGCGACGGACGACTGCGCCCGGGCACCCGGCTGGACAACGAGGTGCAGCTCGCCGAGCACCTGGGCCTGTCCCGGCCGACGATGCGCCGCGCCATGCAGTACCTGGTCGACAAGGGGGTCCTGGTCCGCCGGCGCGGGATCGGGACCCGGGTGGTCCAGCCCAAGGTGCGCCGCCCGCTGGGGCTGAGCAGCCTGTACGAGGACCTGCAGCGCAGCGGCCAGGAGCCGTCCACCTCGGTGCTCTCGCTGCTCGTCGAGCCGGCCGGCGGCGGCGTGGCCGAGGCGCTGGGCGTGCCGCCGGGAGCGCCGGTCAGCGTGCTCGTCCGGCTCCGGCTGGCTGCCGGGCTGCCCATCGCCCGGCTGTGCAACTACCTGCCGCACACCATCCCGGGTCTGGCCGAGGGGCTCTCCCGGGAGGACCTGGAGGCCCGCGGCCTCTACCAGGTGATCCGCGGGCTGGGCATCCAGCTGCACGCGGCCGACCAGTCCATCGGCGCCCGCAACGCCAGCGCCGAGGAGGCGAAGCTGCTCGGCGAGCCCAAGGGTGCGGCACTGCTGACCATGCACCGCACCGCCTACGACGACCACGGCCGGGCGGTGGAGTACGGCAGCCACATCTACGCCGCGTCCCGGTACAGCTTCGAGCTCAGCATGCTCGCCGGCTGAGCCCGCCCACGCCTCTCGGACGACGTCAGGGGGCGGGGACGACGACGTCGCGGACGAGGGACTCCAGGTCGTTGTTGGCGGCCAGGAACTGGCGCAACGTGTGCCGGGTAGCACCGAAGTCGTCGAACTCGGGCACGCTCATCCCCTCCGGGTCGTAGGCCCGGGCGAACTCGGGCACGTTGCGGTAGAGGGAGTCCACCACCCGGGGGTCGACCGGGAGGTCCATCCGCGGCTCGGCGGTCAGCTGCGAGGCGTTGAACTTCAGCTGCCAGCCGAACGGCGGGGAGATCACCACGTCACCGCCGACCAGCTCGCTCCAGTGCATGTGGTTGCGGAACGCGGCCGACAGCAGCCGGGTCCGGTAGCCGCGCTCGCGGAAGATCCGATAGGCCCGCTTGAACGCGGCCACGCCGGCCCACTCGAAGTGGCCCGGGTCGATCACCACGCCGGCGCGACCGGCGGACAGCTTCATCCAGTCGTCCAGCCGGCCCACCATGATCGTGCAGACCGGGCCCATCTGCGCCACCGGCAGCCCCTCGGCCTCCCGCCGCCGCAGGCCGCGCTCGATCGCCTCGGCCACGGCCAGCGCCTGAGGCACCGTGAAGGAGACGGTCGCGTTGATGCTGACCCCGCGGTAGGTCGCCTCCTCCATCGCCGGGATGCCGGCCGAGGTGGCCGGGATCTTCACGATCACGTTGGGCGCCAGGCGGTCGAAGCGGACGGCCTGCTCGACCAGGGCCTGCGTGCTGCGGTGCAACCGGGGGTCGGTCTGGATCGAGAGCCGACCGTTGCGCCCGGCGTGCTCGCCGAAGATCGGTTCCAGCAGCGCGGCGGCCTGGACCGAGAGCTCCTCGACCACGGCCCAGCCGAGCTCGTCCTCGGTCGCGGTCGGGCGCTCGGCGGCCAGCTCGGCGATCCGCGCCGTCCAGGTCGGCAGGTCAGCCTTGATGGCGGCCAGCGCGATCACCGGGTTGCAGGTCGCCCCGACCGCGCCGAAGGAGATGGACTGCGCCAGCTCGCGCGGGTCGGCGCTGTCGTTCCACAGGCAGGTCGGCGTGCTCCGGCTCATCTGCAGCAGGGGGCCGACGGTGGCCTCGGCGCCGGGCCGCATCGCGGTCTGGGTCATCGTTCCTCCAGGAGGGTGCACCGCCGAGCGGCGCCGGTGAGCGGGGTATCTCCTAATGTTAGAACATAGGGGCGGCCGGGCAAAGACCCGGACCCGGCTTTCCGGTCACCTCAGGCCGGCACCGGCGCCCCGGTCACCTCGGCCAGGTAGCGCAGGGATGCCACGACGTCGCCGAGCGAGGCCGCGACCTGGGCGTCCGAGCCGTCCGGCAGCGAGGTGTCCTGCTCCAGCACGTACCAGCCGGTGTACCCGGCCGCCTCCAGGGTCGCGACGATCTGCGCGATCGGCACCTCGCCGGCGCCGAGCGGGACGTACAGACCCTGCTGCACGCCCTGCATGTAGGTGATCCGACCGGTGCGGACCTGTTCGGCCAGGCCGGCGTCGACGTCCTTGAGGTGGACGTGGCCGACCCGGTCGGCGTGCTCGCGGGCCAGGGCCAGCGGGTCGCAGCCCCCGATCAGGAGGTGGCCGGTGTCCAGGCACAACGGCAGGTCGCAGTCCGTCAGCCAACGCCGCACCTCGCCCGGGCCCTCGACGTGGGTGCCGACGTGCGGGTGCAACGTGGTGCGAACGCCGTGCGCCGCGGCCAGGTCGCGGATCCGGCGGGCGGCCTCGAGCAGGGTCTGCCACTGCGGCCCGGTCAGGTCCGGCCGCTGGTCGTAGCCGTCCAGGCCGGTGGCGGCGGCCAGCACCAGCTCCTCACCCCCGGCACCGACCATCTGCCGCACAGCGCGTTCGGCCTCGGCCAGGGACCGGGGAAGCGCCGCCTCCTCGTGCAACGGGACAGCGAGGAAGGCGCCGATCAGGTGCAGGCCGTGCCGGTCCAGGCTCGCCCTGAGCGCCGACGGCTCATCGGGCAGGAAGCCGGGCGGGCCGAGCTCGGTACCGCGCAGGCCGAGCGAGGCCATCTGGGCCAGCACGGTGTCCACCGGCAGCACATGCCCCCAGCCCGGCACCTCGCAGACCCCCCAGCTGATCGGCGCGGCGGCGACCCGCCCACCCAGCAGCCGGCCCGCATCGACGTGTCCGTTGACCACCATCAGCCCGTCCTCAGCACAGATTGGAGCGCTCCAACTTGGAGCGCTCCAATATGCGGGCCGTCGGGAGCCCCGGTCAAGGGGCCGGGCGGCGGAGTCGGCCGACCCCGGGCCCGGGGGTGGGAGGATGTCCGGGTGCGCAGGCCGACCATGGATGACGTCGCCGCGCGCGCCGGGGTGTCGCGCTCGCTGGTCTCCCTGGTCATGCGCCAGGACCCCGGAGTCAGCCCGGCCCGCCGGGCGGCGGTGCAGGCGGCCGCGGCGGAGCTGGGCTACACCCCGCACGCGATGGCCCGGCACCTGGCCAGCCGCAGCTCCACCGTCCTGGCCGTGCTGGTCTCGGACCTGCACAACCCCTACTTCGCCGACATCGTCGACGGCATCACCTCCGAGGCCGCCGACGCGGGCCTGCAGACCATCCTGAGCAGCGGCGGCCGGCTGGCCGGGGCCGAGGCCAGCGCGGTCCAGACGCTGCTGACCTTCCGTCCGGCGGGACTGATCCTGCTCTCCCCGGTGCTCAGCACCGCGGCGCTGCGGGTCGCCGCGCAGGCCACGCCGGTGGTCGCCGTCGAGCGGTCGGTACGCCTGCCGGGGGTGGACACCGTGGTGGACGACGGCCGGGCCGGCCTCGGGCTGGCCCTGCAGCACCTGTACGAGCTGGGCCACCGGCGCGTCGTGCACCTGGACGGCGGCCGCGGTGCCTCGGCGGCGGTCCGCCGGCAGGGCTACCTGGAGGCGGCGGAACGGCTGGGCCTGGAGCCGCTGGTGGTGCCCAGCGAGTTCACCGAGGACGCCGGCGCCGCCGCGATGCACGCCGCCCTGGCCGACCATCCCGACCTGACCGCGGTCGCGGCCGCCAACGACTGGCAGGCGGTGGGCGCGCTGTCCGCCCTGGCCGACGCCGGAGCGGCGGTGCCGCAGCAGGTCTCGGTGGTCGGCTACGACAACACCCGGCTGTCGGGTCTGCGCCACCTCGGGTTGACCACCCTGGACCAGCCCCGCCAGGAGATGGGCCGGCTGGCGGTGCGGGCGGTGCGCGAGCGGATGGCCGGCCGGGTCGCCCCGGCGCGGCACCGCCTCACCCCCCGCTTGGTGGTGCGCTCGTCCACCGGGCCGGCCCCGGCCCGGCGGCGCTGAGCGCTCAGGCCGGGCGCTCGTCGTCGGGACGGCCGGCCGGACCTGTGGTCCAGGGCTGCGCGGCCGGCGGCCGGACGGGGGTGTAGCCCTCCTCGGGCATCAGGATCCAGAGCACCGGGTAGACCAGCAGCTGGCTGCCCGGGATCACCAGCAGGAGCAGCAGGAACAGGATCCGGGCCGGCCACGGGTCCAGACCCACCCGCCGCCCGAGGCCCGAGCACACCCCGGCCAGCAGGCGGCCCTCGCGGGTGCGCACCAGCCCCTGCTGGGCCATGAACGTGTGGATCGAGGTCATCGTCGTCATCCTTCGCCGGACGGCCGGGCCGTCCTGTCGGGCAGGCGGTCCGCCTGCCGGCCCGGGTACGTCCCGTGGCCTGCTCCGATCATTCGCCGGCGACCGGTCCCGGTGGATCGGGGACGGCCCCGGAGTCGACCCTGGGCCGACCCTGAGGGCGGCACCCGGCCGGCGGGAGGACGGCGCGGGGCCGGGAGGGGGCCGGGACTGCCTGTGGCACGGGTTGCCGAATTAGTCAGCAGGGTGACGATGGAGGGCATGGTGACCCAGACCCGGCTCCCCGTCCGCCCCGCCACGGCCGGCCGCGGCGACCTCCTCCGGCAGGTGGCCGTCCTGGTCAGCGCGGTCCTGGCCCTCCTCGGAGCCTTCATCGGCTCCGGGGCGGCCGGGGGGACGCCGGTCGCCCAGGCCGCCGGCGGCGCACTCTCGGCCACCGCCACGCTGGTCGCGCCGGCCGGCCCGGCGTTCGGCATCTGGTCGGTGATCTACCTCGGGCTGGTCGCCCTCGCGCTGTGGCAGGCGGTACCCGCCCGGCGCGCCGACCCCCGCCAGCGCGCCACCGGCTGGTGGGTGGCGGCGTCCCTGCTGCTGAACGCCGGGTGGCTGCTGGTCGTCCAGGCCGGTTCGCTGATCGGCAGCGTCGTGGTCGTCGTCGCCCTGCTCGCCGTCCTGGTCCTGGTGATGAACCGGCTGGTGCTCGGGCCCGGCCCCCGGACCAGGCCGGAGGCGGTGCTGCTGGACGGCACGACGGGGCTGTACCTGGGCTGGGTCAGCATCGCCACGGTGGCCGACCTGGCCGCCACCGTCAGTCAGCTGGTCTCGGCCGACCTGTGGCCCGGGGCGACCTTCTGGGCGGTGCTGGTACTGGTGGTCGCCGCCGGCGTCGGCGTCGGCGTCGCGCTGGCCTGGGGCGGGCGGCTCAGCTACTCGGCCGGGTTGGCCTGGGGGCTGGCCTGGGTGGCGGTCGGACGGCTGGAGGGCCCGACCAGCTCAACCGTGACGGCGGTCGTGGCGGGGCTGGCGGCGTTCACGGTGCTCGCCGCCGCCGTAGTGGTGCGCACACGGCGGACGGCGGCCCACCGCTGATCGGGTGATGCACTGCGCAGCGCCCGGCCGGCGGGCCAGGCAGCCTGAGAGGCTGAAGCATCCCGGGGGCCGGACCGAACGCGCGTGGCATGGAGGTAGTCCTGTACTCGTTGGTGACCCCCTCGGTGTGGCTGGGCGACGCCGCGGCCCGGCCCGGTGGGGCGCTGCTGCCCGTGCTGCGCGAGGTGTTCCTGCTCAGCCCGGACGCCGCACCGGCGCTGGTGCTGGCCACCGCCGAGATCCCCGCCGACGAGCTGTCGGCCGCCTGGGCGGCGGTACGGCAGGCGAGCAGCCGGGAGACGCTGCTCGAGCACGCGCTGAGCCAGGCCGGGGCCGCCCTGGACGGCGTCCGGGACGCCGTCGCGCTGCCCCCCGGCAGCGCCGCCGCGCTGGCCTGCGCCCCGTTCGCCCCGGTCGAGGACCTGCTGGCGATGCTCACCCGCGAGCGGCTGCCCTGGCCCGAGGACGCGGAGCCGGACCCCGCGCAGTCGCCGGTCGGGCCGGCGGTCGCCGAGCAGGCCCGGCCGGCCGTCGCGGCCGCGGTGGCGGCCGCCTGGTGCGGCCCCGGCCTCGGTGACGACGGTCAGCTGCTGCGGCACGCCTGGCAGCAGGCCCAGGCGCGGGCGTCCCGCTGGACGGTGGACCCGGGCCGGCTGCTCGGGCCGGGCCGGGCCCAGGTGGAGGACGTCGTGGCGCTGGCCGACCAGGCGCCGCTGGAGGCCCTGGCCGGGCTGAGCCGTGCACCGTCCCAGCACTGGGCGGCCCTGATGCACGAGGCGGCCTGGGCGGCTCACCTGTCGGGCCGGCTGCGCCCCGTCGCCCTGGCCCAGCTCGAGGTGGCGTGCGCCCTCGCGCCGCGGGTCAGCGACCCGGTGCTGCGGCGTACTGCGCTCCAGGTGCTCAGCGGCGCCGCGACCGCAGCCGTGCTGGCCGACGTGCTGGCCGGCCAGACCCTGCGGCTGCTGCGCGAACCGACCGAGGAGATGACCGACTAGCTCACCGGGCGGCGGCTGGCGCGGCCGCCGGTCGCCGGGCCGGTCGACGGGCCGGGCTCAGCCGGAGCGCCAAGGCGAACGCGGCCAGGGCCGGCAGCAGGCCGCACACCGCCATCCCCACCCGTGGGCCGGCCAGCTCGGTGATCGCCCCGACCAGCGGTCCGCCCAGCGGCGTCCCGCCGGTGAACGCGATCATGTACAGGCCCATCACCCGGCCTCGCATGGCCGGCTCGACCCACAGCTGGACGGCGGATGAGGCCATCGCCTGGAAGGCCAGGTTGGTCAGGCCCATCCCGACCAGGGCGAGCAGGAACAGCACCAGCCCGGGCGCGAGCGCGGCGGCCAGCTGGGTCAACCCGAAGCCGGCGCCGGCCGCCACGATCAGCCGCATCCGGGTCGGGGCTCCCCGCGCCACCAGCAGCGCCCCGGCCACCGACCCGACGGCGAGCACCACGTTGAACACCCCGTACAGGTCCGCGCCACCGCCGAACGTGGTGCGGGCCATGCCGGTCAGCACCACCGGGAAGTTCAGCCCGAAGGTGCCCACCACCCCGACCAGCGCGATCGTCCAGGCGATGTGCGGACGTTCTCGCACGTAGCGCGCGGCGGCGCGCAGCTGCCCGGGACCATGCGGCCGCGACCCGACCGGCCCGCCGGCCACCGGCCGCGGCAGCCGGTCGAGGTGACGCAACCGAGCCAGGCCGATCAGCGGACCGGCGTAGCACAGGGCGTTGACCGCGAAGGCCCAGCCGCAGCCCACCGTCCCGATCAGCACGCCGGCCACGGCCGGGCCGACCAGCCGGGTGGTCTGGAAGGTCGCGGCGTTCAGGGCCACCGCGCTGCGCAGCAGGTGGGCCGGCACCACCTCGGTGACGAACACCTGACGGGTCGGGTTGTCCACCACGAAGACCAGCCCGCTGAGCAGGGTGAGCAGGTACACCTCCTGGACAGCCACCACCCCGGTCAGGGTGGAGATCGCCAGCACCCCGGCGAGCAGCCCGTTCAGCGACTGGGTCACGATCAGCACCCGGCGCTTGCGGCACCGGTCAGCGATCATCCCGCCGTGCATGCCGAGCAGGAGCATGGGCAGGAACTGCAGGGCCATCGTCAGCCCGACCGCGGAGGCCCGGCCGGTCAGCTGCAGCACCAGCCAGTCCTGGGCGATGCTCTGCATCCAGGTCCCGGTCATGGCGAAGCTCTGGCCGCCCAGATAGATCCGGAAGCTGCGCACCCGCAGCACGGTGAAGGTGCCGCGCCGGGGCGCGGGCAGCACGGCGGTCGTGCTGGTGCTGGTGCTGGTGCTGGTGCTGGGACCGGAGCTGACGGCGGGTGCCGTGGTCACGGGGGGCCCTTTCGTGGCGCACGAGTGGTCCTCCTACCTTTCGCCCCGCCGCGGGCTATCGTGAAGGCCGATGGAGCGACTTACTGCCATAGCGGGCGGTTATGAGCAGTCATGACCGCTGACCCCACCGCCTACCAGCCGGCGCAGCTGCGCACCTTCCTGGCCGTGGCGCAGACGCGTAGCTTCACCCAGGCCGCAGCGCGGTTGGGGATCCGGCAGCCGACGGTCAGCCAGCACGTGCGCAAGCTCGAGCAGGACGTCGGCCGGCTGCTGGTGCAGCGCGACACGCATCAGGTGGCGTTGACCGCGGACGGCGAGGCGATGGTCGGCTTCGCCCGGGCGATCCTGGCCTCCCACGAGGACGCGGCCAGCTACTTCCGCGGCCAGCGGCCGGCCGGCCGGCTGCGGATCGGGATGTCCGACGACCTGGCGCTGACCCGGCTGCCGCAGATCCTGCGCGACTTCCGGCGCAACCACCCCCAGGTCGACCTGGACCTGACGGTGGACCAGAGCGGCACGCTGCACCGCCGGCTGGAGAACGACCGGCTCGACGTCTTCATCGGCAAGCGACCGCAGGGCGAGCCCAGCGAACGGCTGGTGCAGCGCGAGCGGCTGGTCTGGGTCGGGACGCCGACCACCCGGCTGGACCACGACCGCCCGCTGCCGCTGGTGGTCTACCCGGCACCGAGCCTGACCCGGACGGCGATCCTGCACGCCCTGGACCAGGCCGGGGTGACCTACCGCACCGCCTGCGTGTGCCGGGGCGTCAACGGACTGATCGCCGCAGTGGCGGCCGGGATCGGCATCTCGGCGATGGCCTCCGGCCTGGTGCCGGTGCAGCTCAGCACGCTGGGACCCCAGCACCGGCTGCCCGAGCTGGGGCACATCGACCTCGTCCTGCTCACCAACCAGCGCACCCGGCACCGGGCCGCCCTGGACGCCCTGATCTCGGCGGTGATGACCGGCGGCGCCACCGGGCTGACGACGCCGCGTCCCTGAGCAGCACCCGGGGCTCGAGTGGCCCGGCCGCCAGGTGGGGCGACGATGAACGGGTGCCCCTGTCGCGACTGCTGACCACGACCCTCACCCTCACCGCCAACGGCGAGGTCGCCCCCGCCCAGGCCTGGGCCCGCTACGCCGAGGTGGACCGGTGGCCGGAGTGGTCGCCGCAGATCGACTCGGTCGAGCTCGACGGTCCGCCCGACACCCGGCGCCGCCTGGCGCCCGGCCTGCACGGCACGGTCCGGGCGGCGGGAGGCGTGGGCATCGGCTTCGAGGTCGGCGAGGTGGACGAGGAGGCGATGACCTGGTCCTGGCAGGTCCGCTTCGGACCGATCCGGATGAGCCTGGAGCACCGCGTGACCGCCCTGACCGACGGGCGCAGCAGCACCGAGCTGGCCGTCACCGGCCCCACCCCGGCCGTGCTGGCGTACGCACCGATGGCCCAGGTGGCCCTGCAGCGGCTGGTCAGCCAGGAGCCGGGGTGAGGCTCAGGGCCGGTCTCCGGGCGGGCACCGCCGATCGCCTCCGGGGGCTCAGAACCACGGGCCCTGGTCCCCGGTGAACCGCTTGACGTGGGCCTCCGGCGCGGCCCGTGGGTCGAGGGTCCCCGGCTCGGCCCGGGCCCTGTCGTTGCGCCCCCAGCCGGAGGTGGGAAGGCGCGGGGAGGAGCTACCGGGGGCGGCCTAGGGTGTTGAGGTGACCGTCGACATCGAGGTGGGCGACCGGTTGGTGGTGCGGTTCACCGGCTGGGACCGGGTCTGGGCGCTGAGCGCCGGGATCGCCGTCCCGATCACCTCGGTGACCGGGGTCCGCACGGTGCCACGTAGCCGTGCCGCCGAGTTGGCCTCGGGGTTCCGGCTGCCGGGAACGTTCTGGCCCGGCCTGATCCAGGCCGGCAGCTACCTGTCCCGGGAGCGCGGGTGGTCGCTGTGGTGCGTGCACCGCGCCCAGGAGGTCCTGCTCGTCGACCTGGTCGGCGAGCGGTACTCCCACCTGGTGCTCGAGACACCCGACGTCCACGCCGCCTCCCGCACGATCGCCCGGCACCGCTTCCGTTGATCTGCCGTCCGTCTCTCTGCCGCCCGGACCCGCTCGGGCGGCAGAGAGGACGCCCGGGACATGTGCGGTCGCGTTCGTGGGCCGGTCCCCCTAGCGTTCCTTACGGTGTAAAAAGACGCCGTCTTCCGCGGCCCCGTCCGCCGTCCAGGTCCCATCTCCTCGCCGCAGGCCGTAGGCCGCAGGCCTGGTGACCGGGCGCGTGGGGCCAGCAGGGGCAGACCCGCCTCGCACGCAGAGCACACGCCAGGAGGCAGACAGATGAGCAGCAGCACGCACACCGAGGGCGCACCCGCGCACCGGGCCGACGCCCCGGAAAGCCCGAGCACCGACTCGACCAGGGACGCCGCCAAGGAGCAGGCCGGCCAGCTCGGCCAGGGCGCCCGGGAGCGCGGCCAGGACGTGGCCGGCACGGCCAAGGAGCAGGCCGGGCAGGTCAAGGACGAGGCCGCCGCGCAGGCCCAGAACCTGTTCGAGGAGGCCAAGGACCAGTTCGGGGACCACGCTGAGCAGCAGCGGACCCGGGCCGCAGAGTCGTTGCGCTCGTTGAGCTCCGAGCTGTCCCAGATGGCTGAGGGCGCCGACCACTCCGGCCCGGCCGCCGACCTGGCCCGACGGGCGGGCGAGCACACCCGTTCGGTGGCCGGCTGGTTGGAGGGCGGGGACGCCGCCTCGCTGCTGGAGGACGTGCGCTCCTTCGCCAGCCGCCGTCCCGGCACGTTCCTGGCCCTGGCCGCTGGCGCCGGGCTGCTGGCCGGGCGGCTGACCCGCGGCCTGAAGGACTCCGGCTCGCAGCCGTCGGCCCGCTCCGACGCGGCGCCGCAGGTGGCAGCCGACCGGTCTGGCGCGCCCCGCCTGGCTGAGAAGGAGCAGGACGGCCGGGTGGTCACCCCGGGCACCGGGCCGGTCGTCACCGAGGACCCGTCACCGACGACCTCGACCGGCCGGACCGGGTTCGAGGACCCGCAGATCCCGGGGAGGCCGACCCGGTGAGCGTCCACGTCGATCATCCCGGTGATCCGGAGGAGTACACCGACCCGCCCGGCCCGCAGCAGGAGCACGCCTCCATCGGCGAGCTGCTCGGCCGGGTGAGCACGGACCTGTCCACCCTGATGCGGCAGGAGGTCGCGCTGGCCAAGGCCGAGGCCAGGGCCACTGCCGTGAGCGCCGGACGGGGCGCGGGCATGCTGGCCGGAGCGGGCCTGGCGGCCTTCTTCGTCCTGATGTTCGGCTCGGTGGCGATCTGGTGGTCGGTCGGCGACCTGCTCGGTCGTGGCTGGTCCGCGCTGATCGTGACCGGCGGCTGGCTGGTGGTGGCCGCCGTCCTGGCCCTGGCCGGACGTACCGCCCTGCAGCAGGTCCGCGGGGTACCGCAGACCACCGAGACATTGAAGAAGGTCCCGAACGCCGTGAAGGGCCACGAGGAGGAGAACCGATGAGCACCAGCAGCGACCCCGAGGCGATCCGCGCCGACATCGAGCGAACCCGCCGCAACCTCAGCGACGACGTCGACGACCTGACCTACGAGGCGAGCCCGTCGACCCAGGTCCACCGCCAGGTGGACCGGGTGAAGGGCAGCGCTCGCTCCCGCACCACCGCCGTCCGGGAGAAGGTGATGGGCAGCACGCACTCCGGCCGCTCCACCTCCTCGGCGGTCAAGGACGCCGCCGGCGGCGCGCAGGACGCCGCGGCCGAGCACACCCGGGGCAACCCGCTGGCCGCCGGACTGATCGCCTTCGGCGTCGGCTGGCTCGCCGGCTCGCTGCTGCCCAGCAGCGAGCGAGAGCAGCAGGCCGCGCAGCAGGCCAAGGCGTCGGCGCAGCCGGTCGTCCAGGACCTGGCCGACTCGGCCAAGCAGGCGGCCCAGGACCTGAAGGAGCCGGCCCAGCAGGCCGCTCAGTCGGTGAAGGACCGGGCCGGCGAGGCCGGACAGCAGGTCAAGGGTGAGGGCACGTCCGCCGCCCAGGACCTCAAGGACCAGGCGCACGGATCGGCAGAACAGGTGCGGGCCAGCCGGTCCTGAACCCCTGCCGCTCCGCTCGGACCCGGGCGGGTCATCCCCCGCCCGGGTCCGAGGGCGCGGCCAGCCGCCGGCTCGCCCTCGGCACCGAGTCCGGGCTCGGCCGCAGGCGCTCCGCCAGCACCGTGAAGTGGTGTCGCTGCAGGCAGCGGGTCCGCACGTGCTCCAACGGCCCGTCGGTCGACTCCTGGCACCAGCGGTCGACCACCTCGGCCGGCGCCTCGCAGTCGGGGTCCGGACACCGCAGCAGTTGCATGACGACACTCCCTCTCCGCCGTCCGGGGCGCCGGCTCAGGATCCGGTGGCCGGCGGGATGTTCTGGTTGACGTGGAACACGTTCTGCGGGTCGTAGGCCCGCTTGACCTGGGTGAGCCGGTCGTAGTTCCCGCGGTAGGCGGCCCTGACCCGGTCGGCGCCCTCCTGCATCAGGAAGTTCACGTAGGCGCCACCGGCCGAGGTCGGGTGAAGGTCCTCCCAGTAGTCTCGCGCCCAGGTCGAGATCTCTTGCGCCCGAGCCGGATCAGGGTCTACGCCGACGATCACCCCGGCCCAGCCGCCGTCCCGGTAGGGGAAGGCGGTGGCCGAGCCGGGCACTCGGGCGGCCGCGCCGTCGATCGGGTACAGGTGCATGGTGGAGTGCCCGGGCGGCATCGACCGGACGTGCCGGGCGTGCACCTCGATCGCCTCGTCGGAGATCTCGCGGAACATGTCCGCCCGCCAGTACCACTGCAGGCCAGGCGGATAGAGCGGGTCGAAAGCGCTCTGCAGCGCGGTGAACGGCATCTGCTGCAGGCCGACCAACCAGGGTCGGCCGAACGACCGGACCGGTTCCAGGGCTGCGTCGGCCTCGGCCAGCGGCCCGGTCCAGCACCAGATGATCGCGCAGGACTTCCTGCCCCACAGCTCCTCCGGGAACGGCGGGGCCGGCGGCACGGTGATCAGGCCGAGCCAGCCGCTGAGCTCCTCCGGCAGCGCCGGCAGCAGCTCGCGGTACCAGGCCGCCACCTCGGGCAGGTCGGCGACGTCGTAGAGCACCGGGCCACCGACGACCTGCCCGGCGTCGCCGATGTCGTGGCAGCGGAAGGTGAACGAGGTCACCACCCCGAAGTTCCCGCCGCCACCGCGCAGGGCCCAGAACAGGTCCGGGTGGGAGTCGACGTCGGCCGTGACCAGGCTCGCGTCGGCCAGCACGACGTCCGCGGAGAGCAGGTTGTCCACCGTGAGCCCGAACCGGCGGGACAGGTAGCCGATCCCGCCGCCGAGGGTCAGGCCACCGACGCCGGTGCTGGACAGGAACCCTGAGGGGGTCGCCATCCCGAACCCGACGGTGGCGTGGTCGACGTCGCCCCAGGTGCAGCCGCCGTCGACGCGCACCGTGTGCCGGCCCGGGTTGACCGTGACGCTGCGCATCGCCGACAGGTCGATCACCAGCGCGTCGTCCCAGACGCCCAGCCCTGCAGCGTTGTGCCCGCCGCCACGGACGGCCAGGGTCAGCCCGTGCTCACGGCCGAACCGGACGCAGGCCGCGACGTCGGCGGCGTCCCGGCAGCGGGCGACCGCCGCCGGCCGCTTGTCGATCATCGCGTTGTAGACCGCCCGGGCCTGGTCGTACCCGGGGTCGACGGCGGTGATCAGGTCACCGCGCAGGACCGCCCCGAGCTCGTCGAAAGGGGCGGTCGGCGCAGGTGCGGACATGGTGGTCATCGTGGGTTCCTCCGGAGGCGACGTGGTGTGCCCGGCAGGCTAGGAGCTGCGGCGTTCGCGCAGCGTTCGCCCGGCCGGGTCGGCCAGATCGGCCTCGATCCGGGCCAGCAGTGCGGTGCTGCCCTGCTCGCGGGCCAGGTCGGCCGCCGCGGTCAGCGGGCCGCAGGCCTCCTGCGGCCGGTCCAGCAGGGCCCGACGGCGTTGCACCTCGGGCAGCCACCACAGGTCCGAGCGGGCTCGGGCCATCGCCGCCGCGGAGTCGAGCACGGCCCGTGCGGCCGGCCGCCGGTCGAGCCTGACCAGCACGTCGGCCTGCAGGCACAGCCAGTACGGCATCCGGGCGAAAGACCCGGCCGAACGCAGGGCGGAGATGCCCTGCTGGATCAGGGCGAGCCCCGGTTCGCCCCCCAGCCGCCAGCCCTGCAGCACCAGGCCCCACTGGGGGTAGTAGCCGAAGCCGTGGCGCTCGCACAGCTGCCGCAACTCCACCACGGTGGCCAGCAGCTCCTCGCCGTGCCCGGCGATCTGCTGCGTGACCCCGGCGTAGGCCAGGGCCACGGCCACGCTGTACGGATGGTTCAGCGCGCGGGCGAGCGCGACCGCGGCCCCCGCCGTCGCCAGCGCCTGCCCGGGCTCGCCGAGCAGCCAGTAGGCGTGCGCCGACCAGGCCCGGCCGTGCACGTCCGGGCGGGTGCCGACGCTGAGCGTCGCTCCGCGGGTGTGCTCGGCCGCCGCCTCGAAGTGGGACAACGCCTCGGCCGGTGACCCGAGACTGACCGCGGTGCCGGCCACCGCGAAGTGGGCGGCGCCGGCGTACTCGGGTGCGCTGGGCACCAGCTCCAGCGCCCGGCAGGCGGTGCGGTGCGCCTGGGCGATCCGACCCTGGACGAACTGGGAGCCCCAGAGCCCGACCAGGCTCCCGACCAGGGCGTCGGTCCGGCCCAGGCCCTCGGCCAGCTCGATCGAGCGCTCCAGGACGCTCTCCAGCTGGGGCGAGGAGTACCCGTGGCGCGCGTTCAACGGTGCCGCCATCGCCTCCAGGATGCTCAGCTCCTGACGCTGCCCCTCCCGGCCGGTCGGGCCCTGTCGCACGATCCGCAACGCCTGACGGTTCAGCCTGACCGACTCCGCGTGCGCGAACCGCGCGGCCGCCACCTCGGCCGCGCGACGGTAGTACGGCAGTGCCCGGGAGGCCCGGCCACCGCGGGCGTACTGCTCGGCCAGCTGTGCCGAGACCAGGTCGAGGTCCTCGCCGTGCAGCAGCTCCAGGCTCTGAGCCAGTCGCCGGTGCAGCAGCCACCGCCGCGGTGGGCTCACCTGTGCGTAGGCCGCGGACCGCAGCAGGTCGTGGGCGAAGTCGTAGCCCTCGCCCTGCTCGCGCAGGATCCTTCTGGCCCACAGCTCGTCGACGGCGCGCACCACCGTGTCCTCCGGCAGGTCGCTGGCCTCGACCAGCAGGTCCAGGGTGAAGTCCCGGCCCACCGCGGCGGCCAGCCCGGCGACCTCCCGGGCACTGCGGCCGGTCTGCTCCAACCGGCTGCGCAGCACCTCGGTCAGGTCACCGGGCTGCGGCTGGCCGCCGGTGCGCTGCGCCGCGCGCAGCGCCTCGACCACGTGCAGCGGGAAGCCCCCGGTGGCGACCTGGAGCAGGTCACGACCGGGGCCGGACAGGGGTTGCCCGGTGACCGCCGCGGCCAGGGTGGCGGTCTGCTCGGCCGCCAGGGGTTCCACCGCGAGCTCGGTGAGCAGACCGCCGGCCCGTAGCCGCACCACCCAGTCCTCGACGGCGGGGCTGGGGACGTCGTCGTCGGTGCGCAGCGTGGTGGCCACCAGCAGCGCCGCGCCGGGTTCCAGCCCGAGCAGGAAGGCCAGGAACGTCAGTGTCTCCTGGTCGCACCACTGCACGTCGTCCAGCACCAGCAGGGTCGCCCGGGCGGGGGCCAGCACCGCCCGGGCCAGGCCCTCGTAGAAGCGGTGCCGCTGCCAGGCGTCCACCATCGCGCGGGAGCTGGAGGTCGACCCGGCGGCGGCCGGTGCGTCGGGCACCAGCCGCTGCACCTGCTCCCGCCACACCGGTTCGAGCGCTGCTCCCGGCGCCCGCAACGGCGGCGCGCGCAACCAGTCCGCCACCGGGGCCAGCGCCAGCCGCCCCGAGGTGCCGAAGCACCGACTGCCGGCGACCACGGCCCCGGACCGCCGGGCGGCCCCGGCCAGCGCGTCGACCAGGGCGGTCTTGCCGACCCCCGCCCCGCCTCGCACCAGGACCACCCCGGCCCGCCCGGCCCGGGCCGCCTGCCAGCAGCTCTGCAACCGGCCCAGCTCCTGCTCCCGTCCCACCAGCACCGCCCGGGCCGGCCGGTGGCTCTCGGGCTCCGGTGCCGGGGCGGTGTCGCTGCTCAGGACCCGCTGCAGCGCAGCGCGGGTGGCGGCGTCCGGGTCGACCCCCAGCTCGCGCTCCAGGACGGAGGCGCAGCGGTGGTAGACGCTGACCGCCGCCGCCCGGTCGCCCAGCTCGAGCTGCAGCTCCATCAGGGTGCGGTAGCCGCTCTCCTCCAGCGGCTGCAGCCGGATCCGTTGCCGGGCCGCGGCCACCGCAAGCACGAACTCGCCGCGGTCGGCGCGCAGCCGGGCCACCAGGGCGCACAGCGCGGCACAGCGCTCAGCCAGCTCCGCGCGGCCCTCCAGCACCCAGTCCTGGTACGCAGCGGGCAGCAGCTCGCCCCGGTAGACCGTGATCGCCGTCTCGGCGTGCGCCAGGGCCGCCGCGGCATCCGCACCGGCGGCCTGCGCGGCGTCCGCCGCCCGGCAGAACACCCGCAGGTCCACCCAGGCCGAGGAGGCGTCCGCCCAGCCCAGGCCGTTGGCCTCGATCCGCAGAGCGGGCTCGCGCCCGAGCAGGGCGCGCAGCTGGTGCAGCTCCCGGCGCAGGTTCGTCAGCGCCTGCTGCCCGCTGGAGTCGGGCCAGAACACCGCCGCCAGCCGCTGCCGCGGCAGCAGCTCACCGGTGTGCAGCACGAGATGGGCGAGCAGCTCGATGGTCCGGGAAGCCCGCGGCTGAGCACCCACCGGCCCGCCGGTCACCGTCTGCTCACCGAGCAGCCGGACCGTCAGGACACCCGCGGGCGGGACGGCCGCCGCCGTCCGGCTGCTGCCTGCTGCGCCTGCCGTCACCTCGCCTCCCCGCGCCCTCCCGCCGACCAGCATCCCGCCCGGCCGGGGCCGAGGACAAGGCCGGAGCGGCTGGCTATCCTGCCCAGGTGGCGGCCCCAGACGACCGGCCCGTGACGGACCGGATGGCCGGCTTCGTTGACGCGCTGCGCAGCGCGCCGGCAGCGATCGCGGTCACCGTCGGCCCGCAGCACCGGCTGGCCTACCAGAACGCGGCCTCGGTGGCCCGGTTCGGGGCGCGGCAGGCGCAGCGCCCGTTCGCCGAGCTCTTCCCCGAGGTGGACGCCTCGTTCATCACCCAGCTGGACCTGGTGCTGCGCACCGGAGGGGTGAACACCGTTCCGCGGCACCCGGTGGGTGTGCTGGACGTCGACGGCCGGCCGGTGCACATGACGTACGCGCTGGCGCCGCTGCGGACGCCGGACGGTGGGGTCGACGGCGTGGTGATCACCGCCGTCGACCTGACCTCCGAAGCTCGCGCCGAGCTGGTCTCCAGCCAGTCACTGCTGCTGGCCGAGGTCTCCGAGCAGGTCAGCCGGGCCAGCGACCCGCAGGCTGCCCTGCAGGCCTTCGCCGAGCTGCTGGTGCCGCGGGTGGCGGACCTGGCCGCCGTCTACGTCACCGAGGACCGCACCGGCGACCGGATCGGTCCGCAGCGACCGGAGGCGCCGGCCGAGCCGGCGGCGTCGGCCCTCACCCCGGCGCTGGCCGCGCTCGGCCCGCCGCCGGGCAGCCATCGGTCCAGGTCGGCGGGGCCGTGGGACGAGGCCCTGCTGAGCGGGACCTCGCTGGTGCTGCCGTTCGAGGGCGGCGGCCCAGGTGCGCTCACCGCGCAGGAGCCGGCGCTGGCCTGGTTGCGGGCCGCCCGCACCCACAACCTGGTCGTCGTCCCACTGGCGGTGGCCGGCGTGCTGACCGGTGCGCTCGTCCTGCTCTCGGCCGGGTCGCGGCCGCCGTTCACCGAGCTGGACCTGCCCTTCCTGACCGACCTGACCGCGCGCACCGGAGCCGCGGTGAGCCAGCTGCGGCACGTGCGCGAGCAGCTGGCGCTGTCCAAGGACCTGCAGCGTGCCCTGCTGCCGTCCGCCCCGCCGCGGATCCAGGACCTGGAGGTGGCCGCCCGCTACATCGCCGGCGCGCCCGAGGTGGACGTCGGCGGGGACTGGTGGGACGTGGTCCGACTCGACGAGCGCCGGGTCGGGATCGGGGTCGGTGACGTCTGCGGGCGAGGCGTCAGCGCCGCCGTGGTGATGGGTCACGCCCGGGCCGCGATGCGGGCGGCCGCGCTGGCCGGGCTGGACCCGGGCCGGCTGCTCGAGCTGCTGGATGTCCAGCTCGCCGACCTGATCGCCGACCGGGAGTCCGCCCACGACCGCAGCCCGCAGTTCGCCACCGCGGCGTACCTGGTGCTGGACGTCCTGGACGGTCGGGTCCAGATCGCCAACGCCGGCCACGTGCCCGTGCTGGTGCACCGGCCCGGTGCCGCGACCGAGCAGATCCAGGTTCCGGCCGGACCTCCGCTGGGCCTCGGCCTGAGTACGGGCTACCCGGTGACCGAGCTGCAGCTGCCGCGCGGCGCCGAGCTGATGCTCTACACCGACGGGCTGGTGGAGAGCCGGACGCAGGACGTCGACGTGGGGGTCGACCGGCTGTGCCGGCTGCTGGAGGAGTGGGCGGACCGACCCGTCCAGCAGGCGCTGGACGGGGTGCTGGAAGCGCTCGGCGTCAGCGGGGACGCCCACCCGCAGTCCCCCGACGACATCGCCGCGGTCCTGATCCGCCGTTCCTGAACTCCCGCTGGACCTCGCCGACCGGGCGGCGCCGGCGATCGCCGTCTGGCAGCCGCTGGACGTCCAGGCCCTGGCGCGTGGCGTGCGCCTGTCGGCCGGGCACCTGAGCCGGGAGTTCCGCGCCGCCTACGGCGAGTCGCCCTACGGCCACCTGATGACCCGCCGGATCGAGCGGGCGATGGCCCTGCTGCGCCGCGGCGACCTCACCGTCGCCGAGGTCTGCGTGGTCGGGCAGGTGACCCGACCGGTCAGGAATCGAGAAGCCTCCCCCGCCCGAACGCCTCTAGCGTCAGACTCCTGACGTCCGCGTCGGCGGGCGCCTCGACCCATGACCCCCACCTCAGGAGCGACCGATGAGCGCGACCACCTCGGGTCGGCGCGGGCCGGGGGCGACCGTCGCCGGGCACGACGCGGACCGCCACGACCGGATCCGGGTGGTCGGCGCCCGGGAGAACAACCTCAAGGACGTCAGCATCGAGCTGCCCAAGCGCCGGCTGACGGTCTTCACCGGGGTGTCCGGCTCCGGCAAGAGCTCCCTGGTCTTCGCCACGATCGCCGCCGAGTCGCAGCGGCTGATCAACGAGACCTACAGCGCCTTCGTGCAGGGCTTCATGCCGACCCTGGCCCGGCCGGACGTCGACGTCCTCGACGGCCTGACCACCGCGATCATCGTCGACCAGCAACGGATGGGCGCCAACCCGCGGTCCACCGTGGGCACCGCCACCGACGCCTACGCGTTGCTGCGGATCCTGTTCAGCCGCCTCGGGCAACCGCGGATCGGTTCACCGCAGGCGTTCTCGTTCAACGTCGCCTCGGTCAGCGGCGCCGGCGCGGTCACCATGGAGCGGGCCGGACGGACGGTCAGGGAACGGCGGGCGTTCAGCATCACCGGGGGCATGTGCCCCCGGTGCGAGGGCACCGGCACGGTCAAGGACATCGACCTCTCCCAGCTCTACGACGACAGCAAGTCCCTGCGGGAGGGCGCGCTGAGCATCCCCGGCTACTCGATGGACGGCTGGTACGGCCGGATCTTCTTGGGCAGTGGCTTCTTCGACCCGGACAAGCCGATCCGCCGGTACACCAAGCGTGAGCTGAACGACCTGCTGCACAGGGAGCCCACCAAGATCAAGGTCGAGGGCATCAACCTGACCTACGAGGGGCTGATCCCCCGGATCCAGAAGTCCATGCTGGCCAAGGACGTCGACTCGCTGCAGCCGCACATCCGGGCCTTCGTCGAGCGGGCCGTCACCTTCCGCAGCTGCCCGGAGTGCGACGGCACCCGGCTCAGCGAGGCGGCCCGCTCCTCCCGGATCGGCGGGGTGAGCATCGCCGACGCGTGCCGGATGCAGATCGACGACCTGGCCACCTGGGTGCGCGGCCTGGACGAGCCGTCGGTGGCGCCGCTGCTGGCCTCGCTCGGGGAGAGCCTGGACTCCTTCGTCGAGATCGGGCTGGGGTACCTGTCCCTGGAGCGCCCCTCGGGCACGCTGTCCGGCGGTGAGGCGCAGCGGACCCGGATGATCCGGCACCTGGGCTCCTCGCTGACCGATGTCACCTACGTCTTCGACGAGCCGACCGTGGGGCTGCACCCGCACGATGTGCAGCGGATGAACGAGCTCCTGCTCCGGCTGCGGGACAAGGGCAACACGGTGCTGGTGGTGGAGCACAAGCCGGAGATGATCGGCATCGCCGACCATGTCGTCGACCTGGGGCCCGGGGCCGGCAGCGCCGGGGGCCAGGTGGTGTTCGAGGGCACCGTCGAGGCGTTGCGGAGCAGCGGCACGTTGACGGGTCGGCACCTGGACGACCGGGCCACGCTGAAGACGTCGGTCCGCAGCCCGTCCGGCGTCCTGGCGGTGCGCGGCGCGGACACCCACAACCTCCGCCAGCTGGACGTCGACATCCCGCTCGGCGTGCTGGTCGTGCTGACCGGGGTGGCGGGCTCGGGCAAGAGCTCGCTGATCAACGGCTCGGTCGCGCTCCGGGACGGGGTCGTGGCGGTCGACCAGAGCCCGATCCGCGGCTCCCGACGGAGCAACCCGGCCACCTACACCGGGCTGCTCGACCCGATCCGCAAGGCGTTCGCCAAGGCGAACGGGGTCAGGCCGGCGTTGTTCAGCTCCAACTCCGAGGGCGCCTGCCCGGCCTGCAACGGCAACGGTGTGGTCTACACCGACCTGGCGATGATGGCCGGCGTGGCCATCACCTGCGAGGTGTGCGAGGGCAAGCGGTTCGAGGCGTCCGTGCTGGAGCACCGGCTGGCCGGCCGGGACATCAGCCAGGTACTGGCGATGCCGGCGGTGGAGGCGGAGCGGTTCTTCGCCGAGGGTGAGGCCCGGACCCCGGCGGCGCACACCATCCTGCGCCGGCTGACCGACGTCGGGCTGGGCTACCTGACCATCGGGCAGCCGTTGACCACCCTGTCCGGCGGCGAACGGCAACGGCTGAAGCTGGCCGCCCGGATGGCCGAGAAGGGCGAGGTGTACGTGCTGGACGAGCCGACCAGCGGGCTGCACCTGGCCGACGTGCAGCAGCTGCTCGGCCTGTTGGACCAGCTGGTCGACTCCGGCCGCTCGGTGATCGTGGTCGAGCACCACCAGGCCGTGATGGCGCACGCGGACTGGATCATCGACCTCGGGCCCGGCGCCGGCCACGACGGCGGGCGGCTGGTCTTCGAGGGCACCCCGGCCGACCTGGTCGCCGGCCGGTCCACCCTGACCGGTGAGCACCTCGCGGCCTACGTCGGCGCCTGAGGACGAAGCCGTCAGCCGGCGCTGAACTCCCGGGCGATGGTCGCCTGCTCCTCCAGCACCGCGGCCAGGTCGATCTGGATCTCCTGGATCTGCTGCACCGAACTCGCTGCGGACCGTCGCAGCACGGACTGCACCGCGGACCGCTCGTCCGTGGCCCCGGCGAGCGCGGTCAGCACCTGGCACACGGCCCGGCTGCCGCTGGCCGCCTGGGCGGCCACCTGGCCCCGGCGCAGCTGCTCGTAGGACTGCCCGACCAGCTCGGCCACCGTCTCCAGCGCCGACGGATGAGGGAGGGGGCACCGCACCTACCCCCCGCCCTCTGGCCCGCTCACCAGCCGCGCCGGATCGGCGCCCAGACGCCGCACGGCTGGGTCGACCCACGCCGGACCCGGCCGCAGGTCGGAAGCACCTGCGGCGGCTGCGGGTCCAGGTACTCCACGCACCCGTCCCGTTCGATCGTCCGGCCGGGGGTCCACCAGCACGCGGCAACGGTGAAGGCGTTCAGGAAGCACTCGCAGTCGCAGAAGCCACCCCGTTCGGCCAGTCGCCGTTCCAGGGCCACGGCTCTCGGTGCGGTCAGGTCGCGGAAGCGGCAGGCGAACCGCAGCGTGGTGTCGCAGCCGAACCGTTCGAGCTGACGGGCCACGAAGCACAGCAGGCACTCCCCGGGCAGTGGTGAGGGGAGCTGGGCCGCGAGGGTGCTGACGGCGGCCTCGGCGGCAAGGATGACGGGATCAGTGGTCATGGGGACCGTTCTAGGTCGTCCCACCGACGGACCCGGTGGGCCCTGTGGACAACCGGAACGGGTCAGGAATCGAGAAGCCGCGGCCGGCGTCGAGCGTCTACGGTTCCGGCATGGACCTCACCATCGCCACCACCTTCCTGCCCCACCTGGACCCGGAGGCCTCCCTGGGCTTCTACCGCGACGTCCTCGGCTTCGAGATCCGCAACGACGTCGGCTATGGCGGGATGCGCTGGATCACCGTGGGGCCGGCCGGGCAACCCGCGACCTCGATCGTGCTGACCCCGCCGGCGGCCGGCCCCGGCATCACCGAGGACGAGCAACGAACCATCGCGGAGATGATGGCCAAGGGCACTTACGGCATGATCATCCTGTCCACACCGGACCTGTCCGGCACGTTCGACCAGCTGCAGGCCGCCGGGGCTGAGGTCGTCCAGGAGCCGACCGACCAGCCGTACGGCATCCGGGACTGCGCCTTCCGCGACCCGGCCGGCAACCTGATCCGGATCAACGAGGTGCGCTGAGCCGGAGCCGACCGGTCCACCGCCGTCTGCGCTCACGACTCGGACCACGGCTGTCGCAGGACGAATGTCACCAGGCCGACGTTCATCAGGGCCACCGCGAACAACCCCAGGCGTCGGTCGTCGACGAAGTACTCGGCGACGTAGCAGACCCCGGCCAGCGCGAGCGACAGCACCGCCCGGTTCCTCGACCTGGTGCTCCTTCGCCGGACCTCCTCAGCGCTCGGCGGGCGACGTCGGGCCTTGGCGGCCGCGGCTCGCTCCGCCTCCGGCGACCCGGCCAGCGGCTGACGGGACCAGCGGCGCAGCGCGAGGACTCCCTGCACGAGGCAGAGGATCGCGGCCACTCCGAGGATGACCCGATCCAGGACACCGGCGGAACGGGAGACCTCGACAACGGGCCAGATGACGATCAGGCAGAGCAGTGGAACCCACAGCTGCGCGGGGGCTGCCGATCCTGCATCTGCCCCCCCGCGCGGTCTGAGCCCGTGACCAGTTCGCGAGCGGTGCGCCCACGCTAGGAACGCCGGTGCATCTGACGGCCATCCGCTACCCGGATCGTCACGACCCGGCACGGATCATGGTCGCCCGCGTCGCTCCCGATGTCAGCGCACTGTGCCAGGCTATCGTCCTGTCGAGAAGCGAGGTCGATGTCATGGCCGAGAGCGCGGACCCGCCGTCCGACCCGGCGGACGGGCGGCGGCGTCCCACCAGCCACGAACGCTTGACCGGGCAGCCCTGGGACGCCAGCTACCAGGACGGCCCACCGCCGTGGGACGTCGGCCGTCCGCAGCCGGCGGTCGTCCGCCTGGCGGCTGCCGGCCGGCTGGCCGGCGAGGTGCTGGACGTCGGCTGTGGCAGCGGGGATAACGCGCTGCACCTGGCCGCCCGCGGCGCCCAGGTGGTCGGGGTCGACGTCGCCGGGACGGCGCTGGAGGCGGCGCGGGGCAAGGCCGGCGAACGTGGTCTGTCGGCGCAGTTCCTCCTGGTGGACGCGCTCGACCTGGGTTCGCTGGGACGCCGGTTCCCGACGGTGCTGGACTGCGCGCTGTTCCACACCCTCGACTCTGAGGAGCAGTCGACGTACGCGAGCAGCCTGGCTGCGGTCACCCAGCCGCGGGCGCGGATCCACCTGCTGTGCTTCAGCGACCAGGGACCGGACACCGGCCCGCACCCGGTCAGCCGGGCGCAGCTGGAGGAGACCTTCGGCGACCACCCCGACCTGCGCCTGGTGTCGGTGCAGCCGGAGCGGCTGCTGACCCGGTTCCACGACGACAAGGGCGCGCCGGCCTGGTCGGCCACGATCGAGCGCCGCTGACCCAGTGTCACGGTCCGCCGGCGCGGGCGAACCGTCGCGACCAGTCCTGCAGCAGCTCGAGCAGCTGCGGCGGCTCCACCTGCGAGAGCGCCGCCCCGGCCCGGCCGAGGGCGAACGCCGCCCAGTCCAGGGAGTCGGTGTTGATCGACAGCCGGCAGCGGCCCTCGGGCAGCTCCTCGACCTGCGCCCACCGGCCCAGCCGGCTGCGGGCCACCTGCGCGGGGCAGTCCAGCACGGCCCGCACCTGCAGGCCGGCGGGCGCGCTGCTGATGCTCTCCCGCACGTAGCTGGCGGCGTCCGGGGCAGGAAGGTCGCGCGCCCGGAACCGGCGCCCGTCCGGGGCCGGGACGGCGATCCGGTCGATCCGGAAGCTGCGCCAGCCCTGCCGGCCGGTGTCGTAGGCGACCAGGTACCAGCGCTGGCCGACCGCCGCGAGGCTGTGCGGCTGGACCCGGCGCCGGCTGGTCGCGCCGTCCGCCGCCGTGTAGCCGAACTCCAGGCCCTCCTGGCCGTGACAGGCCTGGGCGAGGGTGAGCAGCACGGACGGGTCGAAGGTCGTGGTGGCAGAGGCAGGACCCGCCATCACCGTGGTCGCGCGCAGCGCCTCCACCCGCCGTCGCAGCCGGGCCGGCATCACCTGCACCACCTTGCCGAGCGCCCGCAGCGACGGTTCGGCGACGCCGGCCGCGGCGCTGGCCGCGGACGCCTGCAGCCCCACGGCCAGGGCCACGGCCTCCTCCTCGTCCAGCGCCAGGGGCGGCAGCGACGTCCCCGCCCGCAGCCGGTACCCGCCCTGGACGCCGCGGGTGGCCTGCACCGGGTAGCCGAGCTCACGGAGCCGGTCCACGTCCCGGCGCAGCGTGCGGGTGGACACGCCCAGCCGGGCGGCCAGCTCGGGGCCGGGCCAGTCCAGACGGGACTGCAGCAGCGACAGCAGCCGCAGGGTGCGTGAGCTGGTGTTGGCCATGCCACCATCCTGCTCACCCTGCGGACAGGAAGTGTCCGCAAGTTTCCCTAGCGTCGTGCCCAGCGGGTGCACCCGGCACCGGCGTCCCCCGAGGAGGAGCACATGTTCGGTCCCGGCAGGTACACCGAGAGCCAGACCCTGGTCGGCTACCTCGAGCAGCAGCTGGCGGCGATCCGCGCGGCGGCGTACGGGCTCACCGACGAGCAGGCCCGGCTGACCCCGTGCCGCAGCGCGCTGTCAGTGGGGGGCCTGGTCAAGCACGCCACCTACGTGATGAGCGGGCGCCTGAACCGTGCCTCTGCGCCGTCCTTCGACCAGGAGGCGGCGCGGCGTTTCATGTCCAGCTTCGCACTCGGCGAGCAGGAGACGCTGGCCGGCGCGCTGGAGGACTTCGACGCCGCCCGTGAGGCGTACCTGGCCGAGGTCGGCTCGGTCGACCCGGCGGCGGAGATGGTGGCGCCGCCGACCCCGTGGGAGGGCCGGAGCGAACCGACCGGATCGGTGGAACGCTTCGCCCTGGTGCACCACGTCGAGGAGCTGGCCCGGCACGCCGGCCATGCGGACATCATCCGCGAGCAGATCGACGGCGCGAACGCGCTGTCCCTGCTGATGGCCGTCGAGGGCCGGCCGGGCAACCCGTACGTGCAGCCCTGGGCTCCGGCAGCCGGCTGACCCGCCGGAGGGGACGGTTCAGGCGACGTCGCTCGCGGTGATCAGCGGCAGCGGGTCGGGCCGCGGCACGGTGCTGGACACCGGGACGGCCTGTCCGCTGTGCGCGGCGGAGGCGATCGACTCCATGACGTCGAGCACGTGCAGCCCGAGCGCGCCGGAGGCCCGAGGTGGCAGACCAGCGGTGAGCCGCCGTCCCAGATCATCCAGCCCGACACCGCGTTCCAGCCCGTGGTAGCCGGCGCAGTGCGTGATCGGAAGCCAGTCGTCGGTGGGATGTGAACGGGCCAGGACCTCGCCGTCGAAGGTGTTGGGATCGGGCACCAGGAGGGTGCCACCGTCGCCGAAGACCTCCAGCCGTGGTGAGGTGGTCCCGCCTCGGGCGTCCCAGGACGTCGTCATCGAGGACAGCGCGCCGCCCGAGTGCTCGAGCACGGCGGAGACGTGGGTCGGGACGGCGACCTCGATCATCATGCCCGTGTTCGGGCCCCGGGCGACCCGCCGGCGGGCCGACGAGGCGCGGCCCATGGCCACCACGCGCTGCACCGGCCCGAGCAGGCTGACCAGGGCGGTGAGGTAGTACGGCCCCATGTCGAACAACGGCCCCGCCCCGGGCTGGTAGAAGAAGGCCGGGTTGGGTTGGGTGTCGTCCGGTCCGGGGCCGGCCATCACCGCGGTGGCCGCCAACGGCCGCCCGATGTCGCCGCGGTCCAGCGCAGCCCGGGCAGTCTGCAGTCCGGCGCCGAGCACGGTGTCGGGGGCGCACCCCACCACCCGGCCGGACGCCTGGGCCGCCTCCAGCAGCTCCCGGCCGGCCGCGACGGACGTCGCCAGCGGCTTCTCGCCGTAGACGTGCTTGCCCGCCGACAGTGCCGCCGCGCTGACCCGCGCGTGCGCGGCCGGCACGGTCAGGTTCAGGACGATGTCGACGTCGTCGGCCGCCATCGCCTGCTCAGGGGTGCTCGCCCGGATCCCGGGGTGCACGTCCGCGACGGCCTGGGCCTTGTCCGCCAGCACGTCGGCCGCCACCACGATGTCGACGCCGGCCAGCAGAGCGGTGGTCGCCAGGTACTTCCGGCTGATCGCACCGCAGCCGACCATCGCGACCCGCAGCGGCGCGCCCGGCTCAGTCGGCTGAGTCGGCTCAGCCACCGGGCCTCGTCCCCTCGCCCGGGGTGCCCCAGGACGAGAGCCCCTGGTCGATCATCCACCGGGCGTTCCCGGCGATCAGGTCGAAGGGGTCCCCCGCGCACCGGTCGACCTCCAGCACGTGCCACCGGGCGGCGCCGGCGGCGAGCACGGCGGCGCGCAGGTCCATGACGCCGGTGCCCGCCGGCTGCTGGTCGGCGTTGGGCTGCGCGGGCCCGTCCTTGAGGTGCAGCGACCCGACGCGGGCCGAGTGCCGTTCGATCAGGGCCGCCGGGTCGACCCCGCCGGTCTGGGCCCAGTAGGTGTCCACCTGGAGCTCCACGTCCGGGCCGGCCTCCTCCAGGAGCGTCTCGTAGGCCAGCCGGCCGTCGGGCCAGCGAGTGAACTCCTGCCAGTGGTTGTGGTAGCCGAGCCGGAGGCCGTGCTCGCGGGCCACCTGGGCGCACTGCCGCAGCACCCGGCCCAGCTCACGGGTGGCGTCCTCGTCCTCGAAGACGCTCCAGTCGAAGCCGGCGGCGGACGGCGAGGGGACGATCAGGAGCTCCGCTCCGGTGAGGGCTACCGCCTCGAGCACCCAGGCGGCCTGCTCCCCCAGCGGCGCCGCGGCGTGCGTGGCGCTGGCGGACAGCCCCGCCCGGTCCAGGTCGGCGCGCAGGGCGCGGGCCTCGGCCAGGGCTTGCTGAGCATCGCCGCGTCCGACTCCGAAGGGTTCCACGGTGGCGATCCCGAGGCCGGCCAGCCGGTCGAGGACGGCGGGGCGGTCCTGGCCGAGCTGGCCGCGCAGCGAGTACAGCTGGACGGCCAACGGGGGGGCAGTCATCGGGTCAGGCTCCTGCTCGTCGTCGGTGCTGACGCGGACGACCCTAGGCGAAGGCCGGCCTCCCACCAGCGGGGCCGCCCCCCTTTCCCTCACCATGATCACCGGTTTCGGACGTGAACGATCGTCAGGACGACCGTTCACGTCCCGTTCCGCGGATCTCCAGGCGTGCTGCCGGTCAGTAGGCTGCTCGGGTCGGGGAACCGAGGGCACAGGAGCCAATCAGTGAGCCAGAACAACGGTCGGGGAGCAGCCGTCTACGTGGTCGGCACCGCCGACACCAAGGCAGCCGAGCTGAGCTACATCCGCGACCGGGTGCAGGAGGCGGGCGCGCGCGCCGTCCTGGTGGACGTGGGCACCACCCGTCCCCACGAGTCGGCGGCCGACGTCAGCGCTGAGACCGTGGCCGGCCACCATCCAGACGGTGCGGGCGCCGTGTTCGGTGACGACCGGGGCGCCGCCGTCACCGCCATGAGCCAGGCGCTGACCCGGTACCTGCTGCAGGTCGATGACCTGGGCGCGGTGCTCGGGATCGGCGGTTCCGGCGGCACAGCACTGATCACGCCGGCGATGCGGGCGCTGCCGGTCGGCGTGCCCAAGGTGATGGTCTCCACCGTGGCCAGCGGGGACGTCTCGGCCTACGTCGGCCCGGCCGACATCATGATGATGTACTCGGTCACCGACGTGGCCGGGATCAACCGGATCTCCCGGGTGGTGCTCGGCAACGCCGCGCACGCGGCGGCCGGGATGGCCAGCCACCAGGTGCCGACGGCGGCCGACGACCGTCCGGTGGTCGGCCTGACCATGTTCGGCGTCACCACGCCCGCCGTGACCCAGGTGGTCCAGCGGCTCGGCACAGCGGTGGAGCCGCTGGTCTTCCACGCCACCGGCACCGGCGGGCAGTCGCTGGAGAAGCTGGTCGACTCCGGCGCCGTCTCGGCGGTGATCGACCTGACCACGACCGAGGTGGCCGACCTGCTGATGGGCGGGGTGTTCAGCGCCGGACAGACCCGGATGGACGTCTACGCCCGGCACGCCGTGCCCTACGTCGGTTCGTGCGGCGCGCTGGACATGGTGAACTTCGGCGCGCCGGACACCGTGCCCGAGCGGTACGCCGGCCGGCTGTTCCACGAGCACAACGCGCAGGTCACCCTGATGCGCACGACCGCGGAGGAGAACGCCCGGATGGGCGCCTGGATCGCGGCCAAGCTCAACGCCTGCGCCGGGCCGGTCCGGTTCTTCCTGCCCGAGGGCGGGGTCTCGGTGCTGGACGTGCCGGGTCAGGCGTTCCACGACCCGCAGGCCGACGCCGCGCTGTTCGAGGCGCTGGAGCGGGACTTCGTGGCCACGCCCGAGCACCGGCTGGTCCGGGTGCCCCACGCCATCAACGACCCCGAGATGGCCGACACCCTGGTGGCGGCCTACCGCGAGATCAGCACGGAGGCCTCCTCATGAGCACGCGTCGCCGGTTCACCCGCACCGAGCTGCTGGAACGGTTCCGGGCCAAGATCGACGCCGGGGTGCCGCTGATCGGCGGCGGCGCCGGCACCGGGATCTCGGCCAAGTGGGAGGAGGCCGGCGGCATCGACCTGATCGTCATCTACAACTCCGGCCGCTACCGGATGGCCGGGCACGGGTCGCTGGCCGGGCTGCTGGCCTACGGCAACGCCAACGACGTCGTGGTCGAGATGGCGCCGGAGGTGCTCGGCGTCGTCCGGGACACCCCGGTGCTGGCCGGGGTGAACGGCACCGACCCGTTCATGGACACCGAGCACTTCCTGGCCCGGCTGCGCGACCTCGGGTTCGCCGGCGTGCAGAACTTCCCCACCGTCGGGCTGATCGACGGCACCTTCCGGGCCAACCTGGAGGAGACCGGGATGGGCTACGACAAGGAGGTCGAGGTGATCCGGGCCGCCCGCGAGGCGGAGATGCTGACCACGCCGTACGTCTTCTCCGCCGACGACGCGCAGGCGATGACCGAGGCCGGCGCCGATATCATCGTCTGTCACCTGGGCCTGACCACCGGGGGCAGCATCGGCGCCCGCACCGGGCGGACCCTGGAGGAGTGCGTGCCGCAGATCGACGCCTGGGTCGCCGCCGCGCGGCAGGTCCGTCCCGAGGTGATCGCCCTGGTGCACGGCGGCCCGATCTCCTCCCCCGACGACGCGCAGTACGTGCTCCGGGCCTGCCCCGGGGTGCAGGGGTTCTACGGCGCCTCCAGCATGGAGCGGCTGCCGGTGGAGCAGGCCCTGAAGGCCCAGACCGAGCGGTTCACCGCCATCACCTTCACCGACCAGGCCGACCAGACCGGCCGCAGCACGCAGGAGGGGCAATGACCGGATCGTTCGTCACCGCCGACGCCATCACCCGCGACACCCTGGAGTGGGGCGAGCTCGGCTGGGTGGTCACCCCGACCACCGCGCCCGGCTGCGGCCTGACCGTGCTGGACGTGCGGATCACCCCCGGCCAGGGGCACGCGTTCCACCGCCACCCGGACCAGGAGGAGGTGATCACGGTGCACTCCGGGACCATCGAGCAGTGGATCGAGCAGGACAAGCGCACCCTCACGGCCGGGGAGAGCGTGCACATCCCCGCCGGCACGGTGCACGCGTCCTTCGTCGCCGCCGACGGCGAGGCCGCCCACCTGTCGGTGGTGCTCACCCCCAGCGTGGGCGCGAGCGGCTACGTCGCCGACGAGGTGGCCGACCAGGAGCCCTGGGCCTCGCTGCGCTGACCCCCTTACCCATGGGGACGGCGTGCGACATCACGGTCCGAGGACGGGGGTCGAACTCGGGACGGGGAGCTGCCGCACGTCCGTCGGCTGGCACAGCGAGTGCCGCTGTGGGGTACACGACTGAGCGAGGGTTCAGGGCGCCACGATGACGCGAGGCTGACCGGAGCACCCCGCCGCTGGCGGATGAGCCCCGGCCGAGCGGAGGGCGAGGGATTCGAACCCCCGGAGACTCTCGCCTCAGCGGTTTTCAAGACCGCCGCCATCGGCCACTCGGCCAGCCCTCCTTCGTGCGTCGCCCATTCTGCCGTGCCGCCGCCGGCGCCCGCGAGGCGGCCGGGGCAGCGCCCAGGCCAGCCGGTCAGGGCAGGCAGCGCTGCGGCAGGTCGAACCACAGCAGCCGGCCGAAGGCACCGTCCGGGCAGGCCGCCACCGTCGGCGTCGGCGACGGCGGCACCGCCGGGGCACGCTCCAGGATCTGCCGGGCCTCGTCCAGGTAGCCGGTCAGGGCATCCTCGCCCGCCCGGGCGCTGGTCACCGGGTAGCTCATGGAGCCGTCCCGCTCGTAGTGCACCTGATGCAGCCGCAGCGCCGGGCCGCCTGCCCCGGACCGGTGCCGCCAGAGCCCCGTGCGGGGGTCGAACCGATACTCGGGCAGCAGCTTCCAGCCCTGCGCGGCGACCAGGTCGACCGCCTTCAGCAGGTAGTCCACGACGGTCTCGGAGAGGAAGTAGTTGAGGTTCAGCCGCACCCACCCGGGTTTGATCCCCTCGCACCCGTGGGCGATCTCGCGGGCGAGAGCGTGGGAGCGCTCGGCGTCGATGCCCAGCAACCGGTGCCCGTACGGCCCGGCGCACGAGCAGCCACCGCGGGTCTGGATGCCGAACAGGTCGTTCAGCATCGCCACCACGGCGTTGTGGTGCACGAACGGCCCTGGAGCACCCCCAGCGCCGGGGCGGGTGACGACGAAGGAGAGGATCGGCAGCCGCTCGGCGTGCGGGTCGCCCAGCACCCGGATGGCCGGGTTGTCGCACCACCGCGACAGGGCGCGCCGGAGCAGCTCCTGCTCCCGCTCGCGGATCACCTCCGTTCCCACCGTCTGCTTCAGCTGGAACACGAGTCCGGCGCGGATCGACTCCACGATCGCCGGTGTGCCGCCCTCCTCCCGGTGCTCGACGTCGTCCAGGTAGCGCTGCTCCTCGGCGCTGACGTAGGCGACGGTCCCGCCGCCGGGCACCACCGGCACCCGGTTCCGGGCCAGCTCCCGACGCATCACGAGCACCCCCGGGGTTCCGGGGCCGCCGACGAACTTGTGCGGGCTGAGGAACACCGCGTCCTTGCGGGTCGCGGCGTCGGCCGGGTTCATCGAGATCTCGACGTACGGCGCGGCGGCGGCGTAGTCCCAGAAGGACAACGCGCCGTGCCGGTGCAGCAGCGAGGTGACGACGTCGGTGTCGGTCAGGATCCCGGTCACGTTGCTGGCCGCCGAGAAGGAGCCGATGGTCAGCGGCCGCCCGGCGTGGGCGAGCAGCGCGTCCTGCAGGGCGGTCAGGTCGATGTGCCCGTCGTCGTCGGCCGGGATCGGGACGACGTCGGCGATGCTCTCCCGCCAGGGCAGCTCGTTGGAGTGGTGCTCGTAGGGCCCGATGAGGACGACGGGACGCTGGTCGGCGGGAATCTGCTCGCGCAGCCGGTACCGGGCGTCGAGGTCGTTCGGCAGCCGCAGCTGCAGGATGCCGATCAGCTTGTCGATCGCGGCGGTGGCGCCGGATCCGGTGAAGATCACCGCAGTGGAGGAGTCCCCACCGACGGCCTGCCTGATCAGGTCCCGGGCGTCCTCGCGCAGCCGGGTGGTCCGCCGTCCGGTGGCGCTGGCCTCGGTGTGCGTGTTCGCGTACCAGGGCAGCACTTCGGTGCGGATGAAGTCCTCGATGAAGGTCAGCGAGCGCCCCGAGGCGGTGTAGTCGGCGTAGGTCAGCCGGCGCGGGCCCCACGGTCCGTCCAGGACCGCGCCGTCCCCGATCACGGACTCACGGATCCGCTGCACCAGAGCCGAGCTGCTCGCCTCCGCAGCGGCGCGCGCACCGGAGGAGCTCGCCCGGTGCAGCGGCGTGCCTGTGCTCATCGGTCCATCCTGCCCGCGCCCGGCCCGGCCTTCGAGGAGCCGAACGTCCCGCCTCCTCAAGACCTGCGAGCCGCGGACGATCCAGATGCATGTGACTGCAGCCTTCACCGTTCCCCGCCGCCGCCTCGGCCTGCGCGCCGCCATGCTCACGTTCAGCGTGGGCGGCATCGCGGTCACCACCGCGGTCATCCTGGTGGCGGGCTGGCTCGCCTCGGCCGCCTTCACCGCGACCGCGGTGCGCACCGTCCAGCGCGGTCAGGCCGCCGACCAGGCGGCCACCTCGCGGCAGGTCACCCTCATGGTGCAGACCGTGGCCCAGCGGCTGCAGGCCCAGGTGGACCAGGCGATGACCGGCGCCGAGGCTGAGCTGAAGCGCACAGGTGGCCTGCGGACCGACGGGCCGCCGGTGCGCTGGGTCGCCACCGACCAGTTCACCAAGGCCAGGACGACGGTCGAGCTGCCCGGCGCCACCGTCGGCGGCCGGTGGCTGGGCCAGAACACCGGCTGGGGCACCCGCACGCCGTTGGTCGACGACGTCAAGGACCTGATGGGCGGCACGGTCACCGTCTTCCAGCGGATGAACGCCGCCGGGGACATGCTGCGGGTGGCCACCAACGTGCCCGGCGCCACCGGAGCCCGCGCGATCGGCACCTACATCCCCGCCACCATGGCCGACGGCACGCGCAACGGCGTGCTGGCCGCCATCCTGGCCGGCAAGCCCTACCGGGGCGTGGCCCAGGTGGTGGACACCTTCTACATCACCGCCTACGACCCGATCTTCGACGCCTCCGGCACGAAGGTGATCGGCATCGTCTACGTCGGCATCCCGCAGGCCGAGGTGACCAAGGGGCTGGTCTCCGCGGTGGCCCAGACCCAGGTCGGCACGCACGGCTACGTCTCGGTGGTCAGCGCCTCGGGCACCGACAAGGGCCGGGTGATCGCCTCCGGGGCGACCAGCTCGGTGGGTACCGTCACGCCCGGCCAGACCGACGCCCGTGGCACGGCCTACCTGGCTCCGGCGCTGGACCGGGCCGTCGGGCTGACCGGGGAGCAGACCTGGAGCGAGGACGTCGTGCTGGCCGGGCGGGGCGCACCTGCCGCCCCCACCCGGGTGCTGGTCAGCTACGTGCCGACCGCACGCTGGGCCGTGCTGACCCACGCCTACCTGCCCGACGCCGGGGCCGCGACCGCGCCGCTGCTGGCCGGACGGACGATGATGCTGGTGGCCGGTGGGCTGGCCGCCCTGCTGGTCGCCGCGCTGTCCGCGGCACTGGCCTTCTGGTGGACCGAGCGGACCGGACGGCGGATGCAGGAGCTGCAGCGCGCCGCCTCGGCCCTGGCGGCGGGTGACCTCAGCCACCGGGTCACCGTCTCCGGTGGGGACGAGATCGGCCAGGTCGGGCAGGCTCTGGGCCGGGCGATCGAGCAGCTGCGCGAGGTGATCGCGGAGATCACCGGCGCCGCGTCGGGCGTCGCCGGAGGGGCCCAGGAGGTGCTCGCGGCCAGCGACGCGCTGTCCGCGACGGCCGCCGACGCGGCGTCGCGCACCCAGAGCGCGGCCGCCTCGGCCGACCAGATGTCGGGGTCGGTGAACGCGGTGGCCACCGGGTCGGAGGAGATCGGCACCTCGATCGCCGAGATCTCCCGCAACGCCCAGGACGCCGCCCGGGTCTCCCAGGAGAGCGTGGCGCTGGCCGACCAGGCCGACGGCACGATCCGCAGCCTGGAGAGCTCCAGCACCGAGATCGTCGAGGTGATCAAGGTGATCAGCGGGATCGCCGAGCAGACCAACCTGCTGGCCCTGAACGCCACCATCGAGGCGGCCCGGGCCGGCGAGGCGGGCAAGGGCTTCGCCGTGGTGGCCGAGGAGGTCAAGCAGCTGGCTCAGGAGACCGCTCGGGCCACCGAGGACGTCACCCGCCGGGTGGAGGCGATCAACGCCGACTCCTCGCGGGCCAGCGAGGCGGTGGCCGCGATCCGGGCCGCGATCGGCCGGGTGGACGACTTCCAGGCCGCGATCGCCGCGGCGGTGGAGGAGCAGTCGGCCACCACCGGGCAGGTGTCGGCGGCCATCGCGCACGCGGCCTCGGAGACCGGGACGATCGCCGACGGCCTGCGCGAGGCCGCGGCGTCGGTGTCGCTGACCGCCCGCTCGGTGGGCGACGCGCGCGCCGCGGCGGCGGCCCTGACCGATACCGCGACGACGTTGACCGGCCTGTCGGCCCGGTTCCGGCTCTGAGCGGCGCCTGGCCCCGCCGGCCTCATTCCCGCAGCCGGGTGGCGGCCGGCAGGGCCACCCAGACCACGAGGAGCACCACCAGGACCAGGCCGGCCAGCCACCAGGCGGCCGCGACCCCGACGACGTAGGAGACCACCAGGAACAACGCCAGCACCACGGCCACGCCCAGCAGGCCGAGCCCGACCAGGGCGGAGGCGTTGGCCACCGCCACCAGCGAGGGCCGGCGGCCCTGACGGAACAGGATCCGGTGATAGGCCACCGGAGCGATCAGGAACACCGAGGCGAGCGCGGCGCACAGCAGGGCACTGACCAGCAGAGCGCCCTGCCAGGCCGCGGTGCTCTCGAAGCGGCTCTGGAACGGCAGGGTGAGCAGGAAGGCGAACAGGATCTGCACGCCGGTCTGCACCACCCGCAGCTCCTGCAGCAGCTCGGTGAGGTTGCGGTCGGCCTGCTGCTGCGGGGTCTCGCCCGGGCGCCGTCCGGTCGGTGCGCCGATCATCACGACCCGCTCCCTCCGGACCTGCTCGTTCAGCTCAGGGCGTGACCCACGATGGCCATCATCTTCTCCAGCCGCCACAGCTCGCTGCGGTGGTACGCCGGGCCCTGCTCGCGGACCAGGACCAGACCGACCGGCAGACCCTCGACCGGGACCAGGGCGACGCCGACGTAGGGCTCGCCGGCCCCCGGCGGGGTGATGCTCGGGGTGGACAGCCGCAGCGGCGCGGTGAGCTTGACGTGGTCCTCGCCCGGCGCCTGCGGGCTCATCGCGATCACCCCCCCGGGCTCGCCGTTCGGGCCGAACTCCACCAGGGCGCCCCAGTCGGCGCCCAGCGCCCGCGGTGCGCCGTCCACCAGGGTGCGCAGGCCGCGGTCGGGACGGTCGAGCACCTGGCCGAGCAGCTCCAGGTCGTGGTGCCCGCCGGACGGGGTGGCGGGCGCCTGCACGCCCTCCAGGCTCACCCCGGTGACGCCCATCAGCTGGGCGGACAGGGCGTCGATCTGGTCCTGGTCACGGACGTCGACGAACAGGTCGTCCAGGGCGCGGCCGGCCTGGTTCTCCAGCACGTCGACCATGGTGATGTCGGCACCGGCCCGGCCGACCGCCGAGGCCACCTGGCCGAGCACGCCGGGGCGGTCCGGCACACCGATGCGCACACGAGCCAGCACAGGACCTCCCGAGGTGAAGGAACGAGACCGCCATCATCCCCCACCCCCGTTCCGCCCATGTTTCCCCGCCTCGCCCACTCCCCCTCGCCGTCCCCCCCGCCGCCCGCCCCTCGCAGTCCCCCTCGCCGCCCGCCCCTCGCCGTCCCCCCTCGCCGTCCCGGGCGCTGATCATGGGCTAACGGTTGATCATCTGCGTCGACGACAACGCTCAGCCCATGATCAGCGCCGGATGGGGGGTTGGGGGGCGGGGGGCGGGGGGCGGGGGCGGGGGTCAGGGGGTGTGGCCTCGGCGGCGGAGGGCGTCGGCGACCCGGGCGGCGACCCGCTCGGGGCGCTCGAGGTCCCGGGCGGTGATCACGATGACGATCCAGCCGGCCCGTTCGAGCTGTTCGCGTCGAAGCAGGTCCTGCTGCCACCGGTCCGGCGTCAGGTGGTGGGCCCGGCCGTCGTACTCGGCGATGACCTTGTAGCGGGCCCAGGACAGGTCCGGTCGCGCCAGCCACTGCCCGAGCTCGTCGACCACGTCCTGACCGCACGCCGGTTCGGGCAGACCGGCACGCAGCAGCAGCAGCCGGAGCTGGGTCTCCCGGGGTGAGTCGACCCCGCTGCGGACGTCGGCCAGCACCGCCCTCAGCCGGCGGACCCCGCGACGGCCGGCCCTGGACTCCGTGGCCGCCTCCAGCTCGGGACGGTCGACGCCGCGGGCCAGCAGCGCGTCACCGACCGCGACGGCGTCCCCGTGCCGCAGCCGACCCGCCAGCTCCACCCAGGTGTGCGCCAGGCTGGTGACCCGCACGCCGTGGCACTGCACCACCTCGGTGCCGATCCACAGTGACCCGGTGCGGACCCGGCTGAGCCGCGGCACCGAGCCCGGGTCCGCCACCCTGGCCTCGATCACTGCCGGGACCGGGGGCAGCCTGGGATCCGACGGCAACGGCAGCCCGTGCAGCGCGGCGGCGGTCAGCCCGCTGAACGCCGCGTCGGCCGGCAGCACCAGGGACAGGCCCTGACAGCGCAGCAGCAGGCTGTCGGGAACATCGGCGGCGACGTGCACGCCGCGGGCCAGACGCCGGAAGCGCGGCCCGCGCAGCTCCTGCCGGGTCACCCCCGCGGTCAGCGCCTCGTCCGTGGTGAACGGCTGCACCGCCCCCCGTCCCGCAGTCCCGCTCTCCACCCCGACACCCTGCCCCGACCGCCACCCCCGCCCCGGTCTGTCCACAGCCTTCGACGCGCTGATCATGGGCTAGAGGTTGATCACCGTTGGCCGCAGCAACGCCAAGCCCATGATCAGCGCCGAGACGGGCAGACGGGTCAGGGGAGGAGGACGGTGATCGTGTGGATGGCCAGGCCGGCGAGGCCGCCGACGACGGTGCCGTTGATCCGGATGAACTGCAGGTCCCGGCCGACGTGCAGCTCGATCCGGCGGGAGGCCTCGGAGGCATCCCAGCGCTTGATGGTGTCGGAGATCACCGACACGACCTCAGGCGCCCAGCCGCGGACGACGTAC
The DNA here is from genome assembly GCA_963821825.1 of uncultured Actinomycetota bacterium. Taxonomy (GTDB): domain Bacteria; phylum Actinomycetota; class Actinomycetes; order Actinomycetales; family Kineosporiaceae; genus CAWGFD01. The sequence continues at coordinate 890,220 of CAWGFD010000002.1, read as the reverse complement.
CCGGCGGCCTCGGCGACGTAGCCGTCCAGCCGCGCGCGCAACGCCTCGTCCTGGGTCAGCTGCCGAGCCAGGGCGAGCACGCCGTCCTGGGCGCGTTGCCGAAGCTCGGAGTCCGGGTCCTCGACCGCCTCGACGAGGATCCGGCGCAGCGTCGACCACAGCGAGGTGACCGCCTCGCGCACCCCGGGGTGGTCCAGCAGGTTCTCCTTCCACCGTTCGGCCCGGGCCATCGTGCCGGCGTCCTGCTGCAGGTCCTGGGCGAACTGGGCGAGCAGCTCGTCCAGCGCGACCCGGACCCGGTGCCGCGGGTCGGCCCGGACGTCGGCCAGGAAGCTGCTGGCCTCGGCGTAGACCCGCCGGGCGATGCGCTGGTCCACGAACTGCGGGGTCCACAACGGCGCCCGCTCCAGGACCAGGTTCCAGACCAGCTCCTCGTTGTCCTTCAGCCAACGGGCGGCCTCGTCCACGGCCAGGTCGACCAGCCGGTGGTGCGCGCCGTCCTGCACGACCTGGGCCAGCACCCGTCCGGCCGGCGGGCTCCAGCCATGCTGCCTGAGCCGGGAGATGACCAGCGGCTCCAGCACCGCGGCGACGTCCTCGTCGCGCACCACCCGCAGCGCGCCGTGCACCGCCTGGCTGACTTCGGCGACCACCCGACGGGCATGGGGCGGCTCGGCCAGCCAGCGGGCCACCCGCAGGGTCAGCCCAGCCCGGATGATCTTGTCCTTGACGACCTCCTCGGACAGGAAGTTGTCCGCGACGAAGTCCTCGAGGTTCCTGGCCAGCGCGTCCTTGCGGGTCGGGATGATCGCGGTGTGGGGCACCGGCAGGCCCATCGGGTGCCGGAACAGAGCGGTGACCGCGAACCAGTCGGCCAGCGCACCGACCATCGCCGCCTCGGCAAAGCTGTTCACGAAGCCCCACCCGCCGCCGGTGCCCCGGGTCAGCAGGTAGACCAGCGCGGCCAGGACGAACAGGGAGGTGGCGAGCAGCTTCATCCGGCGCAGCCCGGCCGCCCGCTGCTGGTCAGCCGTCGGCCCGGGAGCGCCCGCGGCGGACCGTCCGGTCGCGTCTGCGGTCATGGTCCGAACCTAACCCCGTACCGGTCCGGGTGCGCCGGGCCGGCATCGCGGCGAGGATCAACGGGCACCTTTCAGCCACGGCCAGACCCGCCCGCCGGGTCGGTGAGGACTCACGATGAGCACCCCGGACAGCACCTCGGACAGCGCTCCGGACGCCGATGCCTCCCAGCTGGAGCATCTCGGGCAGACCATCGAGAAGGCCAAGGACGCCGCGCAGGAGGCGCAGCCCGACCTGATGAGCGACCAGCAGGCCGAGCAGGAGCACGAGAGCGCCGAGGAGAACGCCGCCCCGGACCGGTACGAGCGCCCCGAGGACGACCGCGGCCCGCAGGACGAGCAGCCGGCGGTCGAGGACTCGGCGGCGGTGGACCAGACGGCCGAGGACCAGACGGCCGGGGACACCGCGGCCGGGGACACCGCGGCTGGGGACACCGCGGCTGGGGACACCGCGGCCGAGGAGCCCGCGGTCGTGGAGTCCGCCGGACGTGACAGCGAGCAGGCGAGCACTGAGCGGGAGGTGCACGAGTGAGCGAGGACCCGCAGGGGGGCCGGCCGGTCCGCACGGTGGCCGTGCTCGGAGTCGGTGTGATGGGCGGCGGGATGGCCCGCAACCTGGCCGCCGCCGGCCTGGACGTGCGGGTCTGGAACCGTAGCCGCGACAAGGCCGAGGCCTTCGCGGACGTCGCGACGGTCTGCGCCACCCCGGCCGAGGCGGTGCAGGACGTGGACGCGGTGCTGACCATGCTCTGGGGCGCACAGAGCGTGGCCGAGGTGATGGACCAGGCCGGTTCCGGGCTGGCGGAGGGGACGCTGTGGGTGCAGGCCTCGACCGTCGGGGTCGAGGGCGCCAAGGAGCTGGCCCAGGTGGCCGCCAAGCACTCCCTGGTCTACCTGGACTCCCCCGTGCTGGGCACCAAGAAGCCGGCCGAGGACGGCACCCTGGTGGTCCTGGCGTCCGGGCCGCAGGAGGCGCTGGAGCGCTGCGCGCCGGTCTTCGAGGCGATCGGCTCCCGCACCCTCGTGGTGGGCGAGGCCGGGACCGGGTCGGCCCTGAAGCTGGCCTGCAACGCCTGGGTGCTGACCACCGTGGAGGGCGTCGCCGAGTCGCTCACCCTGGCCCGCTCGTTGGGGGTCGACCCGGCGCTGTTCCTGCAGGCCTTGAAGGGCGGCGCTACCGACTCCGGCTACCTGCAGCTGAAGGGGTCGGCGATGCTGGGAGGCGACTTCACGCCGTCGTTCAACCTGGCCGGCGGGGCCAAGGACGCCGGGCTGATCATGGACGCCGCGGCCGGCGCCGGGCTGGACCTCGCCGTCCTCGACGCGGTCCGGCGACACGTCGCGGCAGCGGTCGAGCAGGGCAACGGTGACCTGGACCTGGCCGCCGCGTACCTGACCCACCAGGAGTCCTGACCCACCAGGACCCCCTGACCCACCAGGAGTCCCGACTCACCAGGACTCCCGACCCGCCGGCAAGACCTGACCCGCCGGGTGGGTGCGCCGACCGGCGCGTGCGGTCAGATGAAGATGGCCGGGTCCATCAGGTCGTCGTCGGGACGGTCGTGGGTGGCCGCACCGCGGACGCGGCCGGGCACGCCGACCACCGTGGCACCGGCCGGCACGTCCTTGACGACGACCGAGTTGGCGCCGATCTGGGCGCCGTCGCCGACCACCACCGGGCCGAGGACGCGGGCGCCGGCCCCGATCACCACGCCGTTGCCGATCGTCGGGTGCCGCTTGACCCGGGCCAGCGACCGGCCGCCGAGCGTGACGTCGTGGTAGAGCATCACGTCGTCGCCGACCTCGGCGGTCTCGCCGATCACCACGCCCATCCCGTGGTCGATGAAGAACCGTCGCCCGATGGTGGCCCCGGGGTGGATCTCGATCCCGGTCAGCGCCCTGGACAGCTGGCTGATCAGCCGGGCCGGGATCCGCAGCGCGTCGTTGGCCCACATCCGGTGCACCAGCCGGTGCGTCCAGATGGCGTGCAGGCCGGGATAGCCCAGCGCGATCTCCAGGGCACCGCGGGCCGCCGGGTCACGACGGCGCGCGGTGTCCAGGTCCTCGCGGAACCGCGACCGCCACCCGGCGCCCCGGGTCCGCAGCAGCACCTCGACCCGCCTCAGGCCATCAGGTCGGAGTAGAGGACGGTGGACAGGTACCGCTCGCCGAACGAGGGCACGATGACGACCACGTTCCTGCCCGCCATCTCGGGCCGCTTGGCCACCTGCACGGCCGCGTAGAGCGCTGCGCCGGAGGAGATACCGACCAGCAGGCCCTCCTCCTTGGCCGCCCGGCGGGCCCACTCGATGGTGGTCTCGTTGGAGACGTCGATGACCTCGTCGTAGATGCTCTGGTCGAGGACCTCGGGGATGAAGTTGGCGCCGATGCCCTGGATCGGGTGACCGCCGGGCGAACCGCCGTTGAGGATCGGCGACGCCTCCGGCTCCACCGCGACGATCCGGACGTCGGGGAGCCGCTCGCGCAGCACCTGGCCGACACCGGTGATGGTGCCCCCGGTGCCGATCCCGGCCACGAAGGCGCCGACCTGACCGTCGGTGTCGGCCCAGATCTCCTCCGCGGTGGTCCGGCGGTGCACGGCGGGGTTCGCCGGGTTGGCGAACTGGCGGACCAGCACCGCGCCGTCCTGCTCGCCGACCTCCTCGGCCTTGGCCACCGCGCCCTTCATGCCCTCGGCGGCCGGGGTCAGCACCAGCTCGGCTCCGAAGGCCCGCAGCAGAGCCCGGCGCTCACGCGACATCGACTCCGGCATGGCCAGCACGACGCGGTAGCCGCGGGCCGCCCCGACCATGGCCAGCGCGATGCCGGTGTTGCCCGAGGTGGCCTCGACGATCGTCCCACCCGGCTTCAGCGCGCCGGACTCCTCGGCCGCATCGACCATCGAGACCCCGATCCGGTCCTTGACACTGCTGGCCGGGTTGTAGAACTCGAGCTTGGCCAGGACGTTGCCGGCAGCGCCGTCCGTGATCCTGTTCAGCCGGACCAGCGGGGTGTTGCCGATCATCTTGGTCACGTCGTCGTAGATCCGCATCGCTGCAGGTCACCGTCCTCTTCATGGGCGATCCGTCGGCCGGCCACAACCGGCCGGAGGGGGCATGTGCTCGTCCGGGCCCTCCCGGGCCCACACCCGGCCATCGCAACGCCTCCGGTCGCGAGCCTGTTCCAGCGTTCCGCATGCTGGACGAGGCGTCCACCGGTCGGACGCTCAGTCGGACCGGTGCGCTGCGAGCCACTGCGTGATCTGGTCCGCCGTCCAGTCCGGCACCTCCAGCTGGGGCAGGTGGCCGACGTCCTCGGCGACCCTCACCGTCCAGGCCGGGTGGCGCCGTGCCGCGGCGCGCGCTGCGGCCACCGGGACCAGCCGGTCACGGTCGCCGTGCAGCAGCAGGACCGGCGCCTGCACCCGGGCGAGCTCGCGGGTGTACCGCCGGCCGGCCAGGGTGGCGACCAGCGAGCGGGTGGTGGCCACCATCTCGGCGTCCGCCTCGGCGAACTCCCGGCGCTCCCGGGCCAGGTCGACGTGCGCGCGCACCACCTGCGGGTCCAGGGCCTGCGGGTCGCCGCAGGTCAGCCGCAGGGTCTCCAGCGCCGCCTGCTCCGGGGTCCGGGTGCGACGCCGGGCGGCCAGGAACGCCCGGCCGGTGCCCGGCAGCACGTACGCCGCGAACAGGGCCGTGGTCAGCACGTCGGGCCGGGCGCCCAGGTGCAGCGGGAGCGCCGGGTTGACCAGCACCAGCCCGCTCAACGAGCCGGGCCGCCGGGCCGCCTGCACCGCGCTGACCAGCCCGCCCATCGAGTTGCCGACCAGCACCGGCGGGCCGGCCGGATCGGCGCCGAGGTGCTCGGGCAGCACGCGGTCCAGGAAGGCGGCCAGCAGCTCGACCTGGTGCTCGACGCTGGTCGGCCGGCCGGCGGAACGGGTTCGGCCGAAGCCGCGCAGGTCCAGGGCGACCACCCGGTGCCGGTCCACCAGCCGCGGCGCCAGCGCCATCCAGTTGACCAGTGAGCCACCCAGGCCGTGCACGCAGACCAGGACGGCGCCCGCCTCGCGCTGCGGACCGCCCCAGTCCACCCAGTGCACCGACTCCTGCCCCACCCGGGCCCAGCGGCTCTCCGGTAGCCCGGCCGGCGGCCCGGAAGCCCGGCCCTGCCGCCCGGCGACCCGATCGGGCTGGTCCTGGGTCATCGGCTGGGTCATGGGCTGGGTCATGGGCTGGGTCATCGGCTGGGTGGCGGGCCGGGAGGTGCTGGAGGACACCGCTTCAGCCTCCGACCGGTGGCCCGCGCTGTCAAAGCCGGGCTGCCGAGGCGGTCAGCGCGCGAGCGAGCAGCTCCAGCGTGCTGCCTGGCGGGTGCGGCACCGAGGCCAGCTCGACCAGGCTCACCGAGGCCCGCACGGCCAGCGCCGGACCGGCCAGCTGCTCGGCGGCCTCGGCGGCGCTGGTCGCCGGACCGCCCACCACGCAGGCGCCGAGCAGCACCGCGTCGGACTGGTCACGGCGGCCACGGGCGGGCCGTCCGGGTGGCGCGCCGGTGGCCACCAGCAGGGTCCCGCCCTGCGGCAGGGCAACCCGCAGCCCCGGGCCGGTCGCGGCCGGGCTGGGCCGCCCGACCGCCTGCACCACCGGCCGGCAGGCGATGACCCGCAGGCCCGGTGGCTGAGCGCCGGCTGCCGAGCCGACCACCCGCACCGAGCGGGCCAGCCGGCCGTCCGGGCCGACCTCGGCGCGCCCGCCGGCGTCCAGCGTGACGCCGATCGAGGAGAGGTTGAGGCCGGGCAGGGCGGGGCGGTCGTCGCCGGCCAGCACGACGTGGCTGGCGGCCAGGTCGCCGCCGTCGGAGGTCGCCACCCAGGCGCCGCCGTCGAGGGTGGGCGCCATCGCGGTGACCGGGCAGCCCAGCAGCAACCGGACGCCGTCGGCCTCCAGCGCCGTGGCGACGGCCTGACCGGCCGCCGGCTCCTCCTCGGGCAGCACCCGGCTGGCGTCGTCCAGCACGGTCACCTTGCTGCCCAGCCGGGCGAAGGCCTGGGCCAGGGCCACCCCCGGCCCGCCGGCACCGAGCACGAGCAGGGAGTGCGGCAGCTCCGCAGCCGTCAGCAGCTCCGCCACGGTGAGCAGCCGCACCTCACCGGAACCGGAGACCTGGGGGGCCGCCGGACGGGTGCCGGTCGCGATCACCACCTCGCCGGCCGTCAGCCGCATCGGCGGCCCGGGTGGGGTCGGCCGGTCCGGGTCGGCCCAGGGGTCCCGGGGTGGCACCACGTCGAGCAGCAGGTCACCGCGGCGGCCGGCGCGGCCGGCGAACCGGGCCCGGCCGGGCAGCAGCCCGACGCCCTCGGCGCGCAGCTGGGCCGGAGCCGGCAGGTCGCGGCCGCCGGCCGCCGCGACCTCCTGGGCCACCAGCGACCATGCGCGCGACGGGGCGGCGCCCTCGGCCAGGGCGGCCATGGCCGCCCACCCGGCCCAGGCCTGACGCCCGCCCAGCCGCCCCGACTCCACCAGCAGCACCTGCGGCGAGCCGTCCGACGGCGCGTCGGGGGCCCGGCGGGCGGTTCCGGCGAGCTGCGCGACCGCCCGCCGGGCGGCACGTAGCCCGGCCGGTCCGGCACCGACCACGACGACGGGCGCGTGCAGCGAGGTGGGGCTCACGAGGAGAACCTCGGCCCGCTGACCGGCCGTCTTGAACGACCGCGAGTGGGGCTCAGGCGCCGGCGGCCAGCAGCCCGACCGAGCCGCAGCGGACCGCGCCGAGCACTTGCACCCGGACACCGCGCCGGTCGACGGCGACCTCGGCCTGCACCCCGAGGTGCTCGGCGAGCAGCGCCGGGGTGAGCACCTGCGCGGGCGGCCCGTCGGCGGCCACCCTGCCGCCGTCCAGCAGCACCAGCCGGTCCGGGAACCGGCCGGCCAGGTTCAGGTCGTGCAGGGCGGTGACGAGGGTGAGCCGCTCCTCGCGCCGGAGCTGGTCCAGGGCGTCGGCCAGCCGCCACGCCTCCGCGGTGCCGAGCGCGTCGGTCGGCTCGTCCAGGAGCATCAGCCGCGGCGAGCCCACCAGGTGCCGGGCGACGGCGGCCAGCTGGCGGTGGGCCGCGCTCAGGCAGCGCATCGGCCGGCCGTCCAGCCCGTCGAGGTCGAGCCGGGTGATCAGCTCCTGCAGACGGGGGCCCCGCCGGTCGGTCAGCTGCCCCGGCCGCCGTCCACGGCCCCGGGTCAGGTACTCACGCACGTCGCCGCTGTCCGGGATCGGTGGGCACTGCGGCAGGTAGGCGACGCCGTGCTCACGCTCGCGGGCGGAGAGCCCGTCCACCTCGGTGCCGTCGACCAGGACCGAGCCCTCGTGCCGGACCTGACCGGCCAGCGTCCGCAGCAGGGTGGACTTGCCGGAGCCGGCCGCCCCGATCACCCCTACCCAGGCCCCCGGCTCGGCGGTCAGATCCACCCGCTCCAGCAACGCCCGCCCACCGGCCCGGACGCTCAGGTCGCGCACCTCCAGCAGTGCCCCCGCCCACGTCTGCACGTCGTCTCCCTCTGCTGCGGCCCGGCCGCCCGCGGGCGGCCCTGCGGCGGCCCGCCGTGGCGGGCTGCCCGCCCGACGCTACGTCAGGGCCGCCGGCGGCGGCACCAGGGCCCGGCAAAGAGCAACCGAACGGACGCAGGACCGATGGACAGCTGTGACCGCCTCCGGGTCAACCGGCCGGCCCAGCCGCGCGTCGGCCCGGGGCAGCCACCACCAGCGCCGAGCCGGGGTCTCAGGCCGGACGGTGGACCCGGGTCGCGGGCCGGCCTGCGTCCTAGGCCTGAGGCTGCCTGCGCTCGGCCTCCAGATCCACGCCCAGGCCGAGCTCGGAGACCAGCACCGGTTGCCCGATGGCCAACGAGCGGTTGCCGGCGATGCCGACGCAGACCGCCGCCAGACCGTCCAGGTAGCCGGCCGGACGGCGCAGCTCGTCCGGCTGCGGGCCGACGAAGATGTCACGCAGCAGGATCCGGTCACCGCCACCGTGGCTACCCTCACCCTGCGGGATCGCGACCTCCTGGGGCCGCTGCCACATCCGCTGCAGCACCAGGCGCTCACCCCGCGGGCGCACCGGGTCGTCACCCTGGTCCAGGGTGGCGGTGGGGTCGATGATCCCCCCGTCGTCCAGCGGCAGCGCCGAACGCTCGACGACGTCCAGCTCCACCCGGCCCTGGGTGCCGGTCACCGCGATCCGGTAGCCCTCCCAGGGGCTGTGCGCGTTGAGGGAGTAGCTCATGCTCGCGCCGCCGGCGTAGTCCACCAGCACCGACATGTTGTCCTCGATCGTGATGCCGGGGCCGAAGACGTCCTGGTCACGCCGGTACCCGTCGTAGGACTCGTTGTCCCAGTACAGCTCGCGCAGCTTCTGGTCCTTGCGCAGGTCGAGCAGGAAGGGGTCGTCGTGGTGGCCGTCGACGCTGCCCCGCTCGGGCCGCTCGGCCAGGCCGCGGGCCCGGGCGTTGTCGGCGCCGTAGAAGCGCAGACCGCCGGAGGCGAAGACCCGCCGCGGGGTGTCGTCCAGCCACCAGTTCACCAGGTCGAAGTGGTGGGAGGCCTTGTGGATCAGCAGCCCGCCGGACTTGTCCTTCTCCCGGTGCCAGCGCCGGAAGTAGTCCGCACCGTGCGCGGTGTCCAGGACCCACTCGAAGTGCACCGAGGTCGGCCGGCCGATCGCCCCGGAGGCGATGACCCGCTTCAGCTCGGTGTTGCGCGGGGAGTAGCGGTAGTTGAACGTGGCCACCACCTGGCGCCCGGTCTCGGCCACCGTGCGGGCGATCCGGGCGGCACTGTCGGCGTCGATGGTCAGCGGCTTCTCCACCACGACGTCGGCGCCCGCCTCCAGCGCGGCGCAGACCACGGCCGCATGGGTGTGGTCGGGGGAGGTGACCACGACCCGTTCCACGCCGTCCTTGGCGACCAGGTCACCCACCTGGTCGGCGCCCCAGACGCTGACCTCGCCCCCGCCGGCGGCAGCGACGTGGTCGGCGTAGTACCGGGCCCGACCGGGGTTGGGGTCGGCGATCGCCACCAGCTGGGCGACGTCCCGGTGCGCACCGAGCATCGCGTCGACGTACATCATGGCGCGTGAACCGGTGCCGATCACGGCGTAACGGGTGGTGCCAGACATGGAGCTCCTCTTACTTGCTGCCGGTGGTGTCAGGTGCTGCCGGTGGTGTCACTTGCTGCCGGTGGTGGAGATGCCGCGGATCAGGAACCGCTGGCCGACCAGGAAGGCGATGAAGACCGGCACGAGGGAGACGATCGACATGGCGAACAGCGAGCCCCAGTTGCTGGAGGACTGCTGGTCGACGAACTGGCCGAGGGCGACCTGGACGGTCCACACGCTGGGCTTGGTCAGGTACACGATCGCGGCGAAGAACTCGTTCCAGGTCCAGATGAAGGTGAAGATCGCCGTGGTCGCCAGGGCCGGGGTCATCAGCGGCAGGACGATCTGACCGAAGATCCGCGCGTGCCCGCAGCCGTCGATCCGGGCGGCCTCGTCCAGCTCACGCGGGATCGATCGGATGAACTGCACCATCAGGAAGATGAAGAAGGAGTCGGTGCCGAGCACCTTGGGCAGGATCAGCGGCCAGAACGTGTTCAGCAGGTGCAGGTTGGAGAACAGGATGTACTGCGGGATCAGCACCACCTGGAACGGCAGCATGATCGTCAGCAGCATGATCGTGAAGGCGATCCGCTTGAACCGGAACTCCAGCCGGGCGAACGCGTAGGCGGCCATCGAGCAGGCGAGCAGGTTGCCCAGGATGCAGCCGACGACGACCACCACCGAGTTGACCAGGTAACGGCCGAACGGGGAGGCCAGCGCCGTCCAGCCGACCGTGTAGTTGTTGAAGTCCAGGTGCTTGAGGATCAGCCCGGTGTTGGTGAAGATGTCGCCGTTCGGCCGCAGCGAGCTGACCAGCATCCACAGCAGCGGGTACAGCATCAGGAAGGCGACCGCGATCATCACCAGGTGCTTGACCACGCTGCGGACGGATCGGATGGCCCCCGCGCGGCCTGGCGGCCGGGTGGAGCGGGAAGGGTCGGTGGGGGCGGGAGCGGCGTCGAGCGCGGCTGCCGGCGTCTCAGTTCTCATAGAACACCCAATACCTGGAGACGAAGAAGTTGAGGGCCGTCAGGGCGCCGATGATGATGAACAGCAGCCAGGCCATCGCCGAGGCGTAGCCCATGTTGAACTGCGCGAAGCCCTGCTGGTACAGGTACAGCGAGTAGAACATCGTGGAGTCCGAGGGTCCGCCGGTGCCGCCTGAGACCACGAACGCCTGGGTGAAGGACTGGAAGGCGCCGATCAGCTGCAGGATGATGTTGAAGAAGATGATCGGGCTCAGCAGCGGGACCGTCACCTGGCGGAACTGGGTCCACTTGCCGGCGCCGTCGATCGCCGCCGCCTCGTAGTACATGGCCGGGATCTGGCGCAGGCCGGCCAGGAAGATGATCATCGGCGACCCGAAGGTCCACACGTTCAGGATGATGATCGTGCCCAGTGCGTAGCGGGGGTCGGAGACCCAGCCGGGCAGGTCGGTGAAGCCGAACTTCTCCAGCACCTGGTTGATCAGCCCGTTCAGCCCGAACATCTGCCGCCACAGGATCGCCACCGCCACCGAGCTGCCGAGCAGTGAGGGCAGGTAGAACACCGACCGGTAGAACGGCAGGGCACGCATCCCGCGGTCCAGCAGGATGGCCAGCGCCAGGGCGACCAGCAGCTGGATCGGCACCGAGACGAAGACGTAGACGAACGTGACCCGCAGCGAGTTCAGCAGCCGGGGGTCGGAGAACAGGTGGGAGAAGTTCGCCAGGCCGATGAAGGAGGGCCGCTGCAGCAGGTTGTAGTCGGTGAAGGCCAGGTAGAGCGAGGCGAGCATCGGCCCGAGGGTGATGCCGATGAGCCCGAGGATCCAGGGCAGCAGGAAGAAGAAGGCGGCCTTGTTGTCCTGCCTGCCGCGCTGTTGGCTGTGCTGAGCGGAGCGCAGCTCATCGAAGATGCTCACCCGGGCACCCCCTTGTAGGTCGTCGCTGATCAACGGAGGACGTGGGCCCGACCGCGCCGCCGTAGCATGGAAAGCGCTTGCCGAAGCTCTCGGTGGACGCTACCCCGGCGTCCTCGGCCCCGTCAATGGTCCACCGCAGGCCGGCCCGGCCGGTACTGGCGCTCGGTCGGGGAGGATGCTTGACGACGCGACGGCGGGCCTCGCATACTCGGCGCAGAGCACGGGAAAGCGCTTCCCGTACGACGACGTTCGGCAAGGAGGCCACATGGAACCGATCAGCAGGCGCCGCTTCGGGGTCCTGTCGCTCAGCGGTCTGGGGGCCGCACTGGGCCTGGCGGCCTGTGGCGACAGCGCCGGCTCCACCGGGAGCAGCACCGCCGCGGCCAGCAACGCCTACAAGTCGGCGTCCCTGACGCTGGGCTGGTGGGGCAACGCGGTCCGGGACGCCTACACCGCCAAGATCGCGCAGAAGTACGAGGGCGAGCACTCCGACATCAAGGTCGCGCTGCAGCCCGGCCAGTGGCCCACCTACTGGACCAAGCTGTCCACCCAGGTGGCCGGCGGCACGGCACCGGACATGATCCAGATGGACCAGGCCTACATCGCCGAGTACGGCGGCCGTGGCGCGCTGTACGACCTGTCCAAGGTGGGCTCGATCGACTTCAGCACGATCGACAAGTCCGCGGTGGAGAACGGCACCATCAACGGCAAGGTCTACGGGATCAGCACCGGCAACAACGCCTACGCCGTGCTGGCCAACAAGGACCTGTTCAAGAAGGCCGGCGTGCCGATGCCGGATGACACCACCTGGACCTGGGACGACTACCTGAAGATCGCCCAGAAGCTGCACGACGCCTCCGGGGGCGCCTTCGTCGGCACCGGCTGGGGCGGCGGCGTGACCGACGTCCAGCTGTGGGCTCGCCAGAACGGCGAGAAGATGTGGACCAACGACGGCAAGCTCGGCGTCAGCACCAAGACGCTGACCGAGTGGATGGACTACTCCAAGAAGCTGTTCGCCAACGGGGCCGGGCCCGCCCCGGACGCCTGGGTGCAGGACATCGCGGCCTCCACCGAGCAGTCGCTGTTCGGCACCAAGAAGGCCGCGATGAACTGGAACTGGTCCAACCAGCTGACCTCCTTCACCTCCGCCACCGGCTCGAACGTGGTGCTGCTGCGCCCGCCGAGCATGGCCGGCTCGGCCAGCAAGGCAGAGATGTTCTACAAGCCGTCGATGTTCTGGTCGATGTCCTCCCAGACCAAGAACGCGGCGCAGACCGGTGGGCTGATCAACTACTTCCTGAACTCGGTCGAGGCCGGCAAGCTCGGTCTCACCGAGCGCGGCGTGCCGGTCAACCCGCAGGTGCTGGAGGCGGTCAAGCCGCTGCTGACCCCTGTCGACCTGGCCAGCCTGACCTTCGTGCAGAGCATCAAGGACGAGCTGGGCCCGACGCCGAACGTGCCGCCCAAGGGCACCAGCACCTCGGCCTCGGTGATCCAGCGGCACCTGCAGGACGTGCTGTTCGGCCGCGCCTCCTCCGCCGATGCGGCGAAGGCGACGGTCAGCGAGCTGCAGAACCTGATCGCGTCGGCCTGAGCGGGACGCGGGGCTCGGTGGTGGCCGGTCGGCGCGACGGGCCACCACCGAGCCCGATCACGGGTTTCGAGGACTGGCCCGCACACGCCCGGACGACGGACCGGCTCCAGCGGTCCGACCCGCAGGTCCAGGCGCTGGCCGACGTGCTGGGGCTGCGCGCGCAGCCCGCGCGGCCGGTGGTGCGCACCGGTCCGGAGCTGCTGGTCGACGGGGTCGAGGTGGCCGAGCTCGGCTGGCCGATGCCCTACGGCCCGCCGACCCGGGCCTGGCTGCTGCGCCCCGCCGGGGTCAGCGACCCGCTGCCCGGGGTGCTGGCCCTGCACCCGCACGGCGGTCGACGTTCCACCGGCGCGCGGCAGCTGGTCGACCTCTCCCCCGCCGCCGAGCCGGCCCTGGCCAACCGGCTGGCCGGGGCCGGCTTCGCCGTCCTGGCCCACGACGCCTTCTCCTGGGACAGCCGCCGGTTCGACCTTCGCCGGCCGCCGCCCAAGCTGGCCGCCACGCTGCGGGCGCACCAGGCGTGGTGGCGCGAGCAGGGCCACCGGCCGACCCCGGAGGAGGAGTTCGACCTCATCAGCGGTGCCCACGAGGAGCTGCTGGCCAAGACGGCCGGCCTGCTCGGGCAGACCTTCGCCGGCCTGGTGGTGGCCGACGACCTGGTCGCGCTGGACGTGCTCGGCGGGCTGCCCGGTGTCGACCCGGGCCGGCTGGCCGCCGTCGGCTTCTCCGGCGGCGGCGGCCGGGCGCACCTGCTGGGTGCCCTGGACGACCGGCTCGGCGCGGTGGTCGTCGCGGGCATGATGGCCACCTTCGGCTCGCTGCTGCCCGGCTACGTCGAGGCGCACTCCTGGCTGCTGCACAGCCCGGGCCTGTGGGGCTGCTTCGAGTGGCCCGAGCTGGCTCGGGTGGGCGGGGCACGGGAGCTGCTGGTGCTCTACGGCGAGGACGACCCGCTGTTCCCCCTGCCGGGCATGCTCGCCGCCGACCGGTACCTGCGCGAGGTCCCCGGCTACCAGGGCCGCTTCTTCCCGGTCCGGCACGAGCTGACCCCGCCGATGCAGCAGGTCGCGGCGTCGTTCCTGCGGGCCTGGGCGGACCGCCGGCTCAGCCGGCCAGCACCGGAGCCCGCTCGATCGCCGTCCTGACCAGGGTGACCAGCGCCTGCTTGGTGGCGTCCCGGCAGCGGGCGTCGGTGTAGAGCACGGGCACGTCCGGGCCCAGGGCCAGGGCCTCCCGGACCTCCTGCAGGCCGTGCCGGGCGATGCCCTCGAAGCAGTTCACCCCGACCACGAACGGGATCCCCCGGGACTCGAAGTAGTCCACCGCCGGGAAGCAGTGCTCCAGCCGCTCGGTGTCGACCAGCACCACGGCACCGATCGCCCCGCGCACCAGGTCGTCCCACATGAACAGGAACCGGTCCTGGCCGGGGGTGCCGAACAGGTACAGCCAGACGTTGCCCGGCAGGGCGATCCGGCCGAAGTCCATCGCCACCGTGGTGGTGGTCTTCAGCGTGCTGCGGGAGCCGGCGTCGTCCACGCCGAGGGAGTGCTCGGTCATCGCCGCCTCGGTGGACAGCGGCTCGATGTCGGAGATCGACCCGATGAAGGTGGTCTTGCCGACCGCGAAGCCGCCGGCCACCACCACCTTCACCGTGGTCGGCGGGGTCGTCGGAAGGGCGGACGGCGACGCCACGCGCGGCGCCGGCGCGCCCACCACGTCAGAGGGCCGAGATGCCATCGAGAACACTCTCCAGCAGACGCAGGGACGGGACGGAGGGGGCCTGGTCGGGGATCGCGAACCCGTGCACCCGAACGAGGCCGCCGTCCAGCAGGTCACCGACCAGGACGCGGACCACGCCGAGCGGCAGCTCCACGTGCGCGGACAGCTCGGCCACCGACAGGTAGCTGCCCGCGGTCAGCTCCAGAATGCGGCGGCGCTCGGGGCTGAGCGTGGCGCGCAGACCGGCCAGCGCGTGCAACGGGCGGACGCCCTGCACCAGGGTCTCCACGGCCAGCTCCTGGGCGGGCCGGGTACGCCCACCGGTCACGGTGTAGGGCCGCACCGCGCTGGTCGGCTCGACCAGGTCGGGCCCGGTGGTCGGCCCGTGGCGGAGTTCGCGTCCGGGGCCGGGCGGCACGCTCACTGCCGGGTCCGGCCGGCGTCGGCCAGCGGGAGCTGGGCGCGCATCTGCGAGATCAGCTGCGGGGTGAGGCTGGCCTCGGTCCGGCTGACCAGGAGGGCCATCTCATAGCCGACCAGTCCGACGTCGCAGGTCGGCCCGGCGACCACGGCCAGCACCGACCCGTCGGAGATGCTCATCAGGAACAGGAACAGGCCGTCCATCTCGACGATGGACTGCCTGACCTCGCCGCCGCCGAGCTGGCGGGCCGCGCCCCGGTTGAGGCTGGACAGCCCCGCGACGATGGCCGCCAGCTGGTCCCCGGAGGTGCGGTCCAGGTCGGCGTCCATCGCCATCAGCAGACCGTCGGTGGAGACCACCAGCGTGTGCCGCACCTCGGGGGTGCTGTGCACGAAGGAGTCCAGCAGCCAGCGGAAGTCGACCGCCTCGGGTGAGAGCTGGGTCATCGGTTCTCCTCGGGTGAGCGGAACGCCGCGTCGGGCGCGGATGCCGGGGGCAGGAAGCTGGTCGGAGGCTGGAAGCTGCCGGCCGGCAGGAAGCTGTCGGTGGGCAGGAAGCTCTCGGTGGGCAGGACGCCGTCGGTGGCCAGGCGGCCGTCGTCCTCTGGCTCGGCCGGCAGCGCCTGCGGGGCACGGGGGGAGGGCAGCGGCCGGCCGGCCGGTTCGGCCTCGGCGGCCCGGCGCCCGCGGCGCACCGAGCTCTGGAAGGAGGTCAGCATGCTGCGGACCTCCTCCGGCCGGCGGGCGGCATCGGTCCGCGCCGTGGCCGGCGACGCAGCGGAGCGCGGTGCCTCGGGCCGGACGGCGGCCCGTTCGGTCTCCGGGGCGGCCACCCGCCGGGTCAGGCCGGAGGGCGCCGGGACGACCGCCGCAGGGTTGTAGGAGGACAACCGGCTGAGCTCGCTCAGCGCCTCCGAGGCCACCGCGGAGCGGTAGCGCGGGCTGTCCTGCGGCCTCGGGGCGAGGGGGGCCTGCCCCGGCTGCCCGCTGGTTGCGACCAGGACGGTGTCGTCGGGCTGGGTCGCCGCCGGCGGGCCGGACGGGACCGAGGGCCCCGCCCGGTGCGCGGCCCTCGGTCCCGTCCGAGGCCAGCCGGCGGAGGAGACGGCGGACGGCGGAGCGGGGGCCGGGAGGGCGGCGGCCGAGCGCCGGCCGCGGGTCCGGCCCCGGCGGGGCAGGACGTCGACCGAGGTCGCCGTGCTCACCGCCACGGACCGCTCCCCGGGCCCGGAGCCGGCCCACGGGCCGGCCTCGGTGGGGGCCGCCCCGCCGGGCAGCGGCGCGTAGGTCGGGGCGACGTCGGGCGTGGCGACAGCGGGCGGGGCGACGTCGAGCGCCGCGACGTCGGCGAACGGGTCGCCCACCGGCTCCGGGAACGGACCCCGGTCGACGGCGACCGCGGCGGCAGCCGCGACGGGAGCGACGGCAGGGGCGAGGGCGCCGGCCGCGGTCCGTCGCCGACCCCAGCGCGGACGCCGGGCGGCGGCCCGCTCGGCCTCGCGCTGGCTGCGCCGGCTGGGCAGAGCGGGCGGCACCGACCGGGCGGGGGCCTCAGCCTCCACGTCGGGGGCGTCGCCCTGGCCGAGCACCGGAGTCTGCGCCCGGTCCTGCGCCTGGTCCTGTGGTTCGGCCTGGGTCGGCTGCTGGCCGGCGGCGAGCGCAGGGACCGGGAGACGGGCAGGCACCTGCTCGGTCACCGGCGCCGGAGCGGGTGGCGCGGCCGGCTCGACGACGGTCCGCCGCACCGGGGCGGCCGGCTCGGGGAAGGCGTCCAGGCCGGCCGGGTGGGCGAGGACCGCGCCCGGGCTGAACAGGGCCGCGGGCAGGTCGACCACGGCCACGGTCCCGCCGCCGGTGCCCGGCACCAGCCGGACCCGCACGTCGAGCCGGGTGGCGAGCCGGGAGACCACGAACAGGCCCAGCCGCTGGCTGCCCAGCACGTCGGTCGGGGTGGGCCGGGCCAGCCGGTCGTTGATCTCGTTCAGCTCGTCCGCGCCGAGCCCGAGACCGTGGTCCACCACGGACAGCCGGACCCCGCCGGTCAGCGGACGCACGGTCACGGTCACCGGCTGGGCGGGGTCGGAGTAGACGGTGGCGTTCTCCACCAGCTCGGCCAGCAGATGGGCCAGCGGCAGCGCCAGGTGGGCGACCACCGCCGGGTCGCCGTCCACGTCCAGGCAGACCCGTTCGTACTGCTCGATCTCGCTGGTCGCGCTCCGGACGACGTCGGACAGCGGCATCGGGCCACGCAACCGTCGTCCACCCTCGACGCCGGCCAGCACGAGCAGCGACTCGGCGTTGCGGCGCATCCGGGTGGCCAGGTGGTCGAGCCGGAACAGCTCCTGCAGGGTGTCCGGGTCCTGCTCGCCGCGTTCCAGCTGGTCGATGAAGGTCAGCTGCCGGCTCAGCAGCACCTGGGTGCGGCGGGCCACGTTGACGAACATGCCCTGCACCTGTGCCCGCAGCTCCGCCTGCTGGGCTGCGACCTGGAGCGAGGTCGCGTTCACGTCGCGGAAGGCCTCCGCGAGCCGGCCGACCTCGTCGCGGCCGCGGACGGCCACGGCCGGCAGCGCCACCCGGTCGGCCGGCACCCCGGAGGCGACCCGGGCGACCAGGGCCGGCAGCTCGTCGCGGACCTGCACTGCGGAGTCGGTCAGCTGCCGCAACGGACGGGTGATCCGGACGGCGAGCAGCAGGGCGAACAGCACCGAGAGCAGGGTCAGGGCGCCGGCGGCCGCCGCCGTCAGCAGGGCCTGGGAGCGGGAGGCGGCGACCTGGTCCTGCACCGCGCCGACCGCGGAGGAGGCCACCAGGCCACCGGCAGCGCGCAGGTCGGCCGCGTGCCGGTCGGCCAGCTCGTTCCAGCGCGCGGACGTCGGCGGTCCGGGCGTCCGGGTGCCGGCGGTGACGTCCGCGAGCAGCGCCACCTGGTCCTCGCGCCGCTGCTGGGCGGCGGCCGAGCTGAGCAGCGACCCGGCTGCGGTCCGGCTCAACGCAGCGACCGCGACATCGTGCTCATGGCTGGCCACGGCGAGCGCCGCGGCGTCGCCGGCCGGGACGGTGGCCGGGAGCGCCGCCGCAGCGGGCACGGCGAACAGCGGGGCGGCCAGCAGCTGCTCGCGGGCGGCGGCGTCCTGCGCGGTCGCCGCCACCGAGAGCAGAGCCAGGTCGGCGGCCACCTCCCGGTCGGCGAGGCCATCGGCCACCCCGGCCGGCAGCTGCACCAGGCTGGTGACCAGGCTGTCGTAGCCGGCGCCGGTCGGCGCGGCGGCCGGCTCCGCGGCGCCGTCGACGCCGCGGCGCACCGAACGCAGCGCGCTCGGCAGGTCCTGGACGGCGGAGACGGCCTGCCCCGCAGGGCCGGACAGGTCAGCCAGGTGCTTGGCCGACAGCTGGGACAGCACCGGGAGCAGCGCGGCGTCGGTCGCCGCCCGCGCCGGGCCCAGGACGTCCGGGCCGGGCACCGGGCGTTGTGCGCTCAGCCGGCGTTCCTGCGCCAGCGCGGTCAACGCGGTGGTCAGCTGCTGGGCGTGGTCGGCCACGATCCCGGCCCGCTGCAGCGTGCGGGCCTGGGCCCAGGCCTGCTCGCTGATCAGGCCCGCGGCGGCGGTGAGGAACACGACGGGCAGGGTGAGAACAGCCAGGATCTTCCACCGGACACCCAGGTTTGCCAGCATCTCGACCTTTCGCCGACCCGGTCACCGCCCCGCATGGCCACGGGCCGTTCTTCCCTCACGTCGTTGAGGTCTCGTCAGCCCCCGGTCGGCGGTTGACCCCGACCCCCGCTGATTCACCTGCCTGGCGGGTCAGCACACTGAGCGCGTGCCCGAAGCCCGCGTCGAACCGGACCCGGACGGCGGCCTCCCGGTGCAGCAGCCGGAGCCCGTCGACGCCGTCGTCGTGCTGGCCGGAGGGCGGGCAAGCCGGTACGGGGCGGACAAGCTGGGCGCGCCCCTGGCCGGCTCCACCGTGCTGGGGCACCTGCTGGGCACCCTGCCGGCCGGCGTCCGGACGGTGGTGGTCGGTCCCCCCCGGACGGGCCTTGACCATCACCGTGCGTGCTGGGTGCAGGAGGCCGAGCCGTTCGGCGGACCGGTGGCCGGGTTGCGCGCCGCCCTGGCCGAGCTCGGCCGGGTCGGCGCGTCACCGACCCGGGTCGCGGTGGTCGGCGGCGACATGCCGTTCGCCGGTCCGGCCGTGGCCCGACTGCTGGCCGCCTGCCCGCCCGGCACCGACGGCACCGACGGCACCGACGGCACCGACGGCGCCGAGGGGGTGGACGGCGTGGTCGCCGTCGATGCCGACGGCCGGCGCCAGCCGCTGCTGCTGGCCTGCCGGACCGCCGCGCTGGCCGCACAGCCCGCCCTCGCCCCGGGCGCGGTCCCGGCCGGCCGGCCGCGGGGCCGCGGAGGGTCGATGCGGGAGCTGCTGGCCGGCCTGCGGCTGGCCGAGCTGCCGGCCGACCCGCTGGAGGTGGCCGACGTGGACACCCCGCTCGACCTGGCCGAGCTGGCCGGGCGCGCTGACCTGACCGGCCCGGCCGACCGGTGAACCGGCGCAGCACCGGACTGGTCGTCGTCCTCGGCCTGGTCGTGGTGCTGACCGGTCTGCTGCCGCTGGGTGCGGCACGCGACGTGCTCGACCGGGTGGTGCCGGTTCTGGGTTTCCTGCTCGCCGTCACCGTGGTGGCCGAGCTGGCCGACGCGGCCGGCCTGTTCGACGCGGCCGCCGCGATGGCGGCCCGCCTGGCCCGCGGCCGGGTCGCCGCGCTGTGGCTGCTGGTGGTGCTGCTGGCCGTGCTGGTCACGGTGGTGCTCTCCCTGGACACCACGGCGGTGCTGCTCACCCCCGTGGTGCTCGCCCTGGTGCTGCGGCTGGGCCTGCCACCGCTGCCGTTCGCGCTGAGCGTGGTGTGGCTGGCCAACACCGCTTCGCTGCTGCTGCCGGTGTCGAACCTGACCAACCTGCTGGCCGTCGAGCGCCTGCACTGGTCCGCCTCGACCTGGTCGGCGCAGGTCTGGCCGCTGGCCCTGACCTGCGTGCTGGGCACCGTGGCGGTGCTGCTGGTCCTGTTCGGGCGTTCGCTGCGTGGCCGGTTCGAGCCGCCGCAGGCCGCCCCGCCGCCCGACCCGGTGCTGCTCCGGGTCGCGGCGCTGGCCTGCCTGGGGCTGGCGCTCGCCGTGAGCCTGGGCGCGGCGCCCTGGCAGGCCGCCGGCGGCGCGGCCGTCCTGCTGGTGCTCGCCTTCGCCTGGCGCGCCCGGCAGCACCCGGTCGCCGCCCAGGCGCTGCGCTGGTCGTTGGTCCCGTGGCCGCTGGT
Source organism: uncultured Actinomycetota bacterium (assembly GCA_963821825.1). GTDB lineage: Bacteria > Actinomycetota > Actinomycetes > Actinomycetales > Kineosporiaceae > CAWGFD01. The sequence continues at coordinate 870,042 of CAWGFD010000002.1, read as the reverse complement.
GCTGTCCACCACGGGGATCTTCCTGGTCGTGGCCGCGCTGGACGAGCACGGCCTGGCCAGCCTCCTGCAGGACCTCGCCGGGCACAGCGGGTGGCTGCGCGCCGCGGCCTGTGGCGCCCTGTCGGCCAACGTGGTCAACAACCTGCCCGCCTACCTGGCCGTGGAGCCCGCTGTGTCCGGTGCCGGCAGCTCCCGGCTGGTGGCCCTCGTGGTCGGGGTGAACGCCGGCCCGCTGGTCACCCCGTGGGCATCGCTGGCCACCGTGCTGTGGTGGCAGCGCTGCCGCGCCCGCGACGTCCGGGTGTCGGTGCCCGGCTTCATGCTGCGTGGCCTGCTGCTGGTCCCGGTGCTGCTCCTGGCCTGCGCCGGGGTGCAGGCGCTGACCGGTTGAACCAGCCGGTGACCAGCGCCCGGCCGGGGTTCAGCGGCGGCTGCGCACCGCCGCCGCCGCCGCGGTCACCATCCGGGTGGCGTAGTCCGGGATCGCCGCCGGGTGCACGTGCAGGTAGGAGGCGTGAACGCCCAGGTGCACGAAGCCCTCGGGGTGCTCCTGCGGCTCGGCCCCGGCCGCGCCCGGCCGACTGACCCGCCAGGCGGGGCGCGCCCCGGCCGCCGGGTCGACCACCGTGCGGTGGAACTCGTGGCCGGTGATCCGGGTGCCGGACGGGGCGAGCACCGAACCGGTCGCCGCGACCGCCTCCCGGTAGCCCAGGGTCAACCGGCCGACCATCCGGGCGGTGGCCGGCAGCACCCCGCACATCGGGGAGCCGTCGAGCTCGCCCAGCAGGTACAGCAGCCCGGCCGCCTCGGCCACGACCGGCGCGCCGGTGGCCGCCAGCCGGGCCACCTCCTGGCGCAGCCGGGCGTTGGCCGACAGCTCCGGCGCATACACCTCGGGGTACCCGCCGCCGATCACCAGCCCCGCGGTGCCCTCCGGCAGCCGGGTGTCGCGCAGCGGGTCGAAGACCACCAGGTCGGCGCCGGCCGCGGCGAGCAGCTCGGCGGCCTCGGGGTAGCGGAAGCTGAACGCGGGGCCGCCGGCCAGCGCGAGCAGGGGCCGGGTGCTGACCTCGCGCACCTGCGGCGCCCAGGCCCGGCCCGGCAGCGGCGGCGCGGAACGGGCCAGCGCCATCACCGCGGACAGGTCGACGCCGTCCACGACTCGGTCGCGCAGCATCTCCAGCGACACGTGGGCGCGGGCCGCCCGCTCGGCGACCGGCACCAGCCCGAGGTGACGGGACGGCGTGGCCAGCGCCTCGTCCCGGCGCAGCACGCCGAGCACCGGCACCCCCACCTCGGCCAGCACCGCCCGCAGCACCTCCTCGTGCCGGTCGGAGCCGACCCGGTTCAGCACCACCCCGCCGACCCGCAGCCGCCGGTCGAAGTCGATGAACCCGCGCACCAGGGCGGCCACCGAGCGGGACTGGGAGGAGGCGTCGACCACCAGCACCACCGGGGCGTCGAGCAACCGGGCGACGTGCGCGGTGGACCCGAAGCCGCTGCTCCCCCGGCCGTCGAACAGGCCCATGACGCCCTCCACGACGGCGATCTCGGCGTCCTGGGCGCCGTGCAGGAACAGCGGGACGACCAGCTCGGGCCCGACCAGCACCGGGTCGAGGTTGCGGCCCGGGCGCCCGGTGGCCAGCGAGTGGTAGCTCGGGTCCACGTGGTCGGGGCCGACCTTGTGCCCGGCGACCACGTGGCCGGAGGCCCGCAGGGCGGCCATCAACCCGGTCGCGACCGTGGTGGTGCCGTGCCCGGAAGCGGGCGCAGCCACCACCAGGCGGGGGACGTTCACGGCAGGGCTCACCACTCGACTCCTCGCCCGCCCTGGTGGCCGGCATCCGATGGGCTAGTCCATCACGCCCGCCCCGGTCGGGCAGGACCCGGACCCGCGAACCGGTTCGCGGTTGTCCACCGCCTGTGGACACCCGGCGCCCACAGCTGTGGACAGCGCTGTGGAATCCGCCGTGCGGCAGGCCCGCCGGCTGTGGACGAGGTGTGGGGCTGGGCGAGGACGGCTCAGCGGTCGCCGGCGTCCTCGCCGATCAGCTCGGCCGCCCGCCAGGCCAGGGCCATCACCGGGGCGGCGGTGTTGCCGGCCACCATCGCGGGGTAGGCCGAGGCGTCCACCACCCGCAGCCCGGCCACCCCGCGCACCCGCAGCCGGCCGTCCAGCACGCTGTCCGGCGCAGCTCCCATCCGGGCCGACCCCACGCCGTGGTAGATCCCGGAGCCGGTGGCCAGGGCGTGGGCGGCCACCGCCTCGGCCCCGGTGACGCCGGCGCCGGGCGCCAGCTCACCCCGAACGTACGGGGCCAGCGGGGCCGCCCGCAGCACCTCCCGGACCCGTTCCAGCGCGCCGGCCAGTGCCTCCCGCTCGGCCGGCTCGGCCAGGAACCGTGGCCGCACCCGGGGCGGGTCAGCAGCGCCGGCGCCCGAGACGTGCACGCTCGAGGCGCTCACCGGCCGCAGCAGGTAGGCGGTGGCCATCAGCCCGCTGCCCGGCGCGACGCGCAGGCCGGTCTCGTCGGTCAGCAGGGGCGTGATGACCACCTGGACGTCGGGCCGGGGCAGGCCGGGCCGGGAACGCAGGAAGGCCATCAGCTCGTACGCGCCGGTGCCGACCGGACCGCCGCCGGTGAGCAGGTACCGGGCCCCGGCCCGGAGCCGGCCGGCCCGGCCGGTGAGACCGGGGTTGAAGCCGAGCCCGTCGGCCAGCCGGACGTGCACGCTGATCGAGCGGTGCTCCAGCAGGTGCTCCCCGACCTGCGGGCTGGCCACCCGCACCGGGATGCCGGCCGCCGCCAGCACGTCCGGCCGCCCGATGCCTGAGCGCTCCAGCAGCAGCGGGCTCTCCAGCGCCCCGGCGCAGACCAGCACCTCGCGGGCGGCGCCGATCTCGCGGACCTGGCCGCCCCGCCGGGCCCGGACCCCCACGGCGTGCGGTGGCACCGACGTCCCGGCCGCCCCGGCGAGCAGCACCCGCTCGACCTGCACCCCGGTCAGCACGTCCAGGTTGGGCCGGCGCCGGGCCGGCCACCAGAAGGCGCTGGCGGCCGACACCCGCCGGCCACGTCGCACCGTGGCCGGGGTGTAGCCGATCCGTTCGCGGTCGGTGGCGTTGACGTCCGGCACCGGGGTCAGGCCGGCGCCGGCCGCGGCCGCGACGACGGCCTCGCAGACGGCCCGGCTCCCCCCGGCCGCCGCCGCCCGGGTGAGCGAGATGTGCACCGGCCCCCCGCTGCCCCGCCCGCCGCCGGGGCCGAGCTCGTGGTGCTCCAGCCGGCGGTAGGCCGCCAGCACGTGCCCCCAGGACCACTCCGGCAGCCCCGCCGCGGCCAGGGCGTCGAAGTCGGCCGCCGCCCCGCGGTTCCACATCATCCCGTTGATCATGCTGGAGCCACCGAGCACCCGGCCGCGCAGCCAGACGTCGCTGCCCCCTCGCGGGCCGAAGGGCTCGGTCGGGTACCCGGCCGTCCAGCGCGGGTCGCTCAGGGTGAGTGCGAAGCCCTTGGGGACGTGCAGCAGGGGGTGCCAGGGCAGCCCACCACGTTCCAGCAGCAGCACCCGGCGGCCTGGGTCGGCGGACAACCGTTCGGCCAGCACGCAGCCGGCGGTGCCACCCCCGACGACCACGTAGTCGTAGCGCACGGCCCCACCCTGCCACCCGTTCCCGTCCCGTCCCGCCCCGCCCCGTCCCGTCCCGTCCCGTCCCGTCCCGTCCCGTCCCGTCTCGTCCTGTCTCGTCCCGTCAGGGCGGGCTCGGCCTGGCTCAGGCCAGGGCGTCCACGGCCCGGGCGAACACCGCCGGCAGCTGCTCGGCCAGCGGCACCAGCGCCCGCCGGGCCGGTGGCCAGGAGGTGGTCAGCAGCAACCCCTCGGTGAGCAGCCGGTACCGCCGCACGATGGCCGGCCAGGCCTGCTCGTAGTCCTGCGGGCGCCCGGCCACGACCGCTTCCACCGCGGCCCGCGCGCAGGCCAGGCCGACCGCGATCCCCTCCCCGGTCAGCGCGTCGACGTAGCCGGCGGCGTCCCCGACCAGCAGCACCGGGCCGAGCACCCGGCGGCGGGAGGCCTGCCGCAGCGGGCCGGCGCCGCGGACGGCGGAAGCGGGCCGGGCGCCGGCCAGCCGGCCGGCCAGCTCGGGGAAGGCGGCCAGCCGCTGGTCGAACCCGTCCCGCTGGTGGGGTCGCTGGTGCGGGTGGGTCCGGACGAGCACCGCCACGCCGAGCAGGTCCTCGGCCACCGGGGTCAGGTAGGCCTCGGCGCCCTCCGCCCAGTGCACCTCGACCAGGTCGCTCCACGGGGCGATGGCGTAGTGCCGGCGCAGACCGTAACGGACCGGGCCGCGAGCAGGAGCGTCCAGGCCGAGCGCGCGCCGGGTCGGGGAGTGCAGGCCGTCCGCGGCCAGCAGCCAGCGGGCGCTGACCCCGGCCACCTGGACGCCCCGCGGGTGCGGCGACGGCACCCCGGCCCGCGCCTGGACCCGGTGCACGCCGAGCTCGGCCGCCCGCTCGGCCAGCCCCCGGGACAGCTCGGTGCGGCGCACGCCCAGGCCCGGGCCGGCCCGGAACCGGGCGTCGGCTGCGTGCCCCGGCGAGCGGTAGCCGATGCCGTGGAACTCCCGGCCGCTGACCCCCACCCCCAGCCGGGCCAGCTCGGCGCGGGCGGCCGGCATCAGCCCCTCCCCGCACGCCTTGTCCACCGGGCCCCCCCGGCGTTCGACCAGGCTCACCTGCAGCCCGGCCAGCCGGGCCTGGATCGCGGCGGCCAGCCCGACCGGACCGCCGCCGACCACCACGACGTCGCTGCGGTCGGCCGGGCCGGCCTGGTTCACCGGGTGGCCCGCTGCGGGCGCGGTCCGGCGACCTCGGCCAGCGCCCGCTCCTCGGCGGGGATCCGTACCCGCAGCAGCAGCACCAGGTTGGCCACCGTGAAGAGCGCCGCGGTCAGCCAGGCGGTGTGCACCAGGGGCAGGGCGAGGCCCTCGGCGACCACCGCCACGTAGTTCGGGTGGCGCAGGAAGCGGTAGGGGCCGCGGGCGACCAGGGGCAGCCCGGGCACCACCACCACCCGGGTGTTCCACTGCCGGCCCAGGCTGGTGATGCACCACCAGCGCAGGGCGTGGGCGGCGAGCAGCACGGCCAGCATCGGCCAGCCCAGCCAGGCCAGGAACGGGCGGTCGGCCAGCACCGGTTCGACCAGGCAGCCCACCAGCAGCAGGGTGTGCAGGGCGACCATCACCGGGTAGTGACCCGCGCCCACCTCCACCCCGCCCCGGCCGCGGGCCCAGGACAGGTGGGCGGCCGCCACCCGCAGCTCGACCAGCCGGGCCGCGACCACCACCACGACCAGGCCCAGGTAGGCCAGCACCGAGGCGTCCACGCCCTCAGCCGCTCACCATCGGAGCAGGACGAGCTCGGCGCAGAAGCCCGGGCCCATCGCCATCAGCAGCCCGGTGTCACCGGCGGCACCGGGGTGGCGCTCCAGGGTCCGCTCCAGCACGTGCAGGACCGAGGCCGAGGACAGGTTGCCCTCCTCGGCCAGCAGCTGCCAGGTGTAGCCGAAGTCCGCGTCGGGTCGCTCCAGGGCGCGGGCCATGGCCTGCAGCACCTTGGGGCCGCCGGGGTGCGCGACGATCCTGGCGACCTGCGCGACGTCCGTGCCGTGCTCGGCCAGGAACGCGTCGACGTCGTCGCGCAGGTACTTCTCCACCACGTCGGGCACGGTCGGGGAGAGGACGATCTTGAACCCGCCGCTGCCGATGTCCCAGCCCATCACCCCCTCGGTGTCGGGGTAGAACCGGCTGCGGGTGTCCACCACCTGCGGGCCGGTCAGCCCCAGCCGGCGGGCCCGGCGCTCACCCACCATCACCACCGCCGCGGCGCCGTCCCCGAACAGCCCGCTGGCCACCAGGTTCGCGGTCGAGGTGTCATCGGCCTGCAGGGTCAGCGAGCAGAGCTCCACCGAGACCAGCACGGCCACCTCGTCGGGGTGGCCGAGCAGGTAGTCGTGCACCCGGGCCACTCCGGCGGCACCGGCCACGCAGCCCAGCCCGAAGATCGGCACCCGCTTGACGTCCGGGCGCAGGCCGAGCAGCGGCACCAGCCGGGCGTCCAGGCTGGGCGCGGCGACACCGGTCACCGAGACGCTGGTGATCTGGTCGACGTCGCAGGCCTGCAGCCCGGCCCGCTCCAGGGCCTGGCTGACCGCCTGCCGGGCCAGGTCCAGGCCGACGGCGATGAAGGCGTCGTTGGCGGCGGTGAAACCGGACAGGTCCCGGTACTCCTGCAGCGGCAGCGCGAGGTGGCGGGTGTCCACCTTCGCCGAGGCATGCACCCGGTCCAGCAGCGCCCGCCGGTCGGCGTGCCGGCCGAGCACCACCTCGCCGATCGTGGCGGTGATCTCGGCCTGCGGGTACCGGTTCGCAGGTAGCACACCGCTGACCGCGGCGATCGTCGACATGCGGGGACGCTACGACGTATCGCTGTCCGCCGCCTGAGGAAGCCGGGCGGCCGCCCGGACCGGCGCCGGGTGAACCGCGGGGCCGGTACCGTCCAGCGATGAGCTCCGCCCGGGTCGGCGTGGCCCTGCTGGCCTCCTGCCACCCGGGCCCCACGGTGGCGGTGACGGCGTTCGTGACCGCCTACGCCGCGCTCTCCCTGCACCTGGGCGGGTCGCTGACCGCGCGGCTGGCGCTGGCGGTGCTGACCGGCCAGCTGTCCATCGGCTGGTCCAACGACGCGATCGACGTGCTCGCCGACCGCGGGCGCTCCCGCCGGGACAAGCCGACCTCCCTCGGTCTGGTCCCGGTCCGGGCGCTGTGGTGGGCGGCCGGCGCCGCGGCGGCCGGGTGCGTGCTGGCCTCACTGGCCCTGGGCCTGCTGCCGGGCGCGCTGCACCTGGTGGGGGTGGCCGCCGGCTGGCTGTACAACCTCGGTCTGAAGCGCACCCTGCTCAGCCCGCTGCCCTACGGGCTGGCCTTCGGCCTGCTGCCTGCGGTGGCCACCCAGGCCGCGCCCACCGGCTCCTGGCCGGAGCCGGACCTGATGCTGGCCACCGCGCTGCTGGGCGTGGCCGCGCACTTCGCCAACACCGTCGGCGACGCCGAGGCGGACGCCGCCAGCGGCGTCCGGGGCCTGCCGCAGCGGGTCGGACCGCAGGTCTCGATGGTGGTCACCGCGGTGGGGGTCGGGCTGGCGGCGGCGACGCTGCTGATCGGGCCCTCCCGGCCGGGCCCGGCCGGCACTGGGTTGCTGGCCGCCGGGGTCGCGCTGGCCGGGGCGGGAACGGTGCTGGGCGGCGCGGCACCGGGGCTGGACGGCACCGGGGCGAGGCCGGGCGGCCGGGCCCGGCCTGGCCCGCGGTCCGCGCTCGGTGAGCGGGCCGCGTTCCCGCTCACGCTGGTCGCCGTCGCCCTGGTGCTCGCCGGGGTGCTGGCCACCGGCGGGAGTTGACGCCTCCGGCCGGGTAGGTGAGGTTGAGCTCTGGTCGAGCTGGAGGGGTCCACCCGGGCGTGGGCCCGGCGCAGACCTGGACGTGAGGGTGAGAGGAGCGCGATGACGGCGTCGGGCGAGCAGGGCCGGTTCGCGGGGAGGGTGGCGCTGGTCACCGGCGCGAGCCGGGGGATCGGGCTGGGGATCGCCGAGCGGCTGTGCGCCGAGGGCGCCGAGGTGGTGCTCACCGCCCGCAAGCCCGACGCGCTGGCCGAGGCGGTGGCCGGCCTGGGCGGCCCGGGGCGCGTGCTGGCGGTGGCCGGCCGAGCTGACGACCCGCAGCACCGGGCGGACGTCGTGCAGCAGGCCATGGCCCGGTTCGGCCGGCTCGACCTGCTGGTCAACAACGCCGGCATCAACCCCGCCTACGGCCCGTTGATCGACCTCGACCTGGACGCCGCGCGCAAGATCGTCGAGGTGAACTGCCTGGCCGCGCTGGCCTGGACCCAGGCCGTGCACCGGGCCTGGATGGGCCAGCACGGCGGGGCGGTGGTCAACGTGGCCTCGGTGGCCGGCCTCAAGCCCTCCCCCGGCATCGGCTTCTACGGCGCCAGCAAAGCGATGCTGATCCACCTGACCGCCGAGCTGGCCGTCGAGCTGGGGCCGGACGTGCGGGTGAACGCGGTGGCCCCGGCGGTGGTCAAGACCCGTTTCGCCAGCGCGCTGTACGAGGGCCGGGAGGAGCAGGTCGCCGCCAGCTACCCGCTGAAGCGGCTGGGGGTGCCCCAGGACGTGGCCGGCGCGGTCGCCTTCCTGCTGTCCGCGGACGCGTCCTGGCTGACCGGCCAGACCGTCGTGCTGGACGGCGGGGTGACCCTGACCGGCGGCGTGTGATGGCGCAACCGGCCACTGACGGCGTCCCCGGGCTGGACCTGGCGGCCTGGGCCCGCTGGTTCGAGGGCGTCGCGGCCGGCTCGTTGGCCGGCCCGGTCCGGGCCCGGCTGCTGGCCGGCGGCAAGTCCAACCTGACCTACGAGGTGAGCGACGGCCGGCACTGGTGGGTGGTGCGCCGGCCACCGCTGGGCCACGTGCTGGCCACCGCGCACGACATGGTCCGCGAGCACACGGTGATCACCGCCCTGGCGCCGACCGCCGTCCCGGTGCCCGCCACCTTCGGTCTGTGCACCGATCCCGACGTGATCGGCGCTCCCTTCTACGTGATGGAACGGGTGCCGGGCGTGGCCTACCGGCGCGCTGCCCAGCTCGCCCCGCTGGGCCCGGAGCGCACCGCGCAGCTCGGTGAACGGGTCGTCGACGTGCTCGCGGCGCTGCACGCCCTCGACCCCGCGGCGGTCGGGCTGCAGGGCTTCGGGCGGCCCGAGGGCTTCCTGGAGCGCCAGGTCCGGCGGTGGGGACGGCAGCTGGAGGGTTCACGCAGTCGGGAGCTGGCCGGCGCGCGGGAGCTGCACGAACGGCTGGCCGCCCGGGTGCCGGCCCAGCAGGCCACCTCGGTCGTGCACGGTGACTACCGCCTGGACAACCTGCTGGTCGACGAGCGGGAGGAGATCCGGGCGGTGGTCGACTGGGAGATGTCCACCCTGGGCGACCCATTGACCGACGTCGCCCTGATGGTGGTCTATGACGCACTCCCGGACCTGGGCGAGGCAGCGATCGTCGCCGATGCCAGCCGGGCGCCGGGCTACCCTGGCGCGGCGGCCGTCCTCGAGCGGTACGCCGAGCGCTCCGGACGGGACCTGTCGCAGATGGGCTTCTACCTCGGTCTGGGGTTCTTCAAGCTGGCCGTCGTCCTGGAGGGCATCCACTACCGGCACAGCCACGGCCAGACCCTCGGTGAGGGCTTCGACCGGGTCGGCGACGCGGTGCAGCCGCTGCTGGCGGCGGGCCTGCAGGCGCTGGCCGATCCGTGACCTCCTCGCTGTAGCGCACGCCGCGCACCGGTCACACGAGCGCACTGCCACCCGACGAAGGAGACCACCGATGGACTTCGCCCTCGACGCCACCACGCAGGGCCTGCGTGAGCGCCTCGTGGCCTTCCTGGCCGACCACGTGGCACCGGCCGAGCCGATCTTCACCGAACAGCTGGACCAGCAGGAGCACCGCTGGGGCTGGTCCAGCGTCCCGGTGCTGAAGGACCTGCAGTCCCGGGCCCGGGAGCGCGGGCTGTGGAACCTGTTCCTGCCCGGTGAGCACGGGGCCGGGCTGACCAACCTGCAGTACGCGCCGCTGGCCGAGGTGATGGGCCGCAGCCCGCTGGCCCCTGCCGTGTTCAACTGCGCCGCGCCGGACACCGGCAACATGGAGGTGCTGGCCGCGTTCGGGACGCCCGAGCAGAAGGCCCGCTGGCTGGACCCGTTGCTGGACGGGCAGATCCGCTCGGCGTTCGCGATGACCGAGCCCGACGTCGCCTCCTCCGACGCGACCAACATCGCCACCTCGATCCGGCGTGAGGGCGAGGAGTACGTGATCCAGGGCCGGAAGTGGTGGATCACCGGGGCGATGAACCCGCAGTGCCGGGTCTTCATCGTGATGGGCCAGACCGACCCCGCCGCCGACCGGCACCGCCGGCAGAGCATGATCCTGGTTCCGCGGGACACCCCCGGGGTGCACGTGCTGCGCGGGATGCAGGTCTTCGGCTACGACGACCACGAGCACGGCGGGCACGCCGAGCTGGTCCTCGACGACGTCCGGGTGCCGGCCGAGAACCTGATCGGGGGCGAGGGCGAGGGCTTCGCGATCGCCCAGGCGCGGCTGGGACCGGGGCGGATCCATCACTGCATGCGCTCGATCGGGCTGGCCGAGCTGGCCATCGAGCTGATGTGCCGTCGGGCGGCCTCGCGCACCGCGTTCGGCCGGCCGCTCGCCGATCAGGGCGTGATCCGGGACTGGATCGCGCAGGCCCGGGTCCAGGTCGAGCAGCTGCGGCTGCTGGTGCTCAAGACTGCCTGGCTGATGGACACGGTCGGCAACAAGGGCGCCCACACCGAGATCCAGGCGATCAAGATCGCCACCCCGCAGACGGTGGAGTGGATCCTGGACAAGGCGATCCAGGTGCACGGCGGCGCCGGGCTGAGCCAGGACTTCCCGCTGGCGGCCGCGTTCGCCGGGATCCGCACGCTGCGGTTCGCCGACGGGCCGGACGAGGTGCACAAGAACGCCCTGGCCCGGGCCGAGATCCGGCGCCAGACCGGCATGCTCTGACGGTGAGGCTGGCCAGGTCGGTTCATCGGTGATGGGCTGACGGCCGGCAGCGGTAGGCGTGCCTCCTGCTGTCCTCACCGCGCTGACCGGCTCAACCGCTCTGGGGACGGCCAGCCAACCGGGCACGGCACACCGCCGTCCTCAGCCGGCTCCGACGAGACGAGCGCGCCCACGCCCGTCGCCGGCGAGCGCCACCGCCGCCCCGAATGACCGCCGGTACCGACTTGACGCGCGTGATGCGAGGCTCCGAACCGGCTCAGACCGAGTCAGACCCCCACAGCCACGGAGGTTTCCGACAATCTGCCGCCGCTGCGCGCCGCCCTCCCCGGCGACCAGAGCCTTGCGCGCTCTCAGGTGTTCGGCCGGATGGGGGTCGATTGCTCGCCCCTGCTGACGCCGTGCATCCGCCCGGCTTACGCTCCAGAGGTCGATCGGTCGTCGTGGACGACCAAGAGCAACGCGATGCGACCTCGCGGTGGGAGAGCCATGCTGGCCGAGAAGGAATACCCGGCGCACCGTCGCCCCGCGACGGGCCTACCGCGGTACAGCATCGTCATCCCGACCTACAACCGCCGTGAGGTGGTCCTCAACACGCTGCGCCACGTGGGCGAGCTGCGGCTCAGCTGGCCGGTCGAGGTGATCGTGGTGGTGGACGGGTCCACTGACGGCAGCGCCGAGGCACTGAGCGCCTTGCCCCTATCGGTCCCGCTACGCGTCATCTCCCAGCCGAACGCAGGAGCCGCGGCGGCGAGGAACGCCGGCGCACGAGCAGCCCAGGGCGAGATCGTCCTGTTCCTGGACGACGACATGATTGTCGAGGCCGACCTTCTGCTGGAGCACGAGAAGGTGTACGCGGCCGGAGCGGACGCCGTGATCGGCGACATCCCGATCCATCCCGACTCTCCGCCGACCCTGGTCAGCGCCGGCGTCGAACGCTGGACCAGGAGACGTCGAGAACGACTGAGCCGCACCGACCACAAGCTGCAGATCGGCGATCTGCTCACCGGCCAGCTGTCGGTCCGACACAGCGTCTTCGACGCTCTCGGTGGATTCGACGCGTCGTTCAACGCCGACGGATCCTTCGGAGCCGAAGACAGCGACTTCGGATTCCGTCTCATCCGTAGCGGCGCAGACGTCAGATACTCTCCCGATGCTGTCGCCCACCAGCTGTACGTGGTGACTCCCGCCCAGCACCTGCGGCAGTGGCGTCAGGGCGGACGGGCAGACGCGCAGCTGGCTGCGAAACACCCGGTGCTCGGCGCCCGGTTGCGCGCCAGCCATGGTGGCGGGCGCTTCTGGACCGCGCTCGCCGGCATCAGCTCCCCACCGCTGCACCGGGTCGGCTCGGCCATCAGCCGTCTTCTGGTGGAACGAGCCGGGTCCGGAGCCAGCGACCTGCCGACCCGGTGGGCGTTCACCCAGCTGCGCAGCCTCAGCTACTGGCTCGGAGTCCGGGAGGGCGGGGGGCTGCCCAGCACGACAGCGCCGGTTCGTGTTCTGGCCTACCACGGTGTGGATGACCCGGCCGGCGAAGGCGTGGCGGCCAACCCTTACAGCGTCACCCCCGAGGCGTTCGAGGCTCAGCTGGTCGCGGTGCGCCAGGCGGGCTTCGAGTTCGTCACCCTCGCCGAGTACCGCGACCTCCTCGGGGGTCGGCTGGCGACGCGGCCCAGCGTCCTGCTGACCTTCGACGACGGGTACCTGAGCACCTGGGAGAACGCGGCGCCCATCCTGCACCGCCTCGGGATCCCGGCGTTGGTCTTCGTCGTGACCGACCTGATCGGGACGTGGAACCGCTGGGACGACGGCACAGGGGTGGGACGCCTGCCTCTGATGAGCCGCGACCAGCTCCTCCAGCTCAGCGACCAGGGCTGGGAAGTGGGTTCGCACACCAGCCGCCACGACCACCTGCCGATGATGCGCACCCAACGGCTGCGTGAGGACCTCGCACAGGCTCGAACCGCTCTGCAGGAGCTCGGCCTGCCGGCTGCGTCGGCGCTGGCCTACCCGTACGGCGAGCACACTGCTCGTGTCCGCCGGCTGACCGAGAAGGCTGGCTACTCGATGGGCTTCGCCCTCGGTGACCGGACCGGCTCGGTCGCGAAGGGACGCCGGTACGCCCTCCCGAGGATTGAGGTCACCGGGGCGACGTCGCCGCAGATGCTGGTGCGGTCGATGTCGCACCCCGCCGGCGGGCGCCGACGCCAGGTGCAGCGCGAACTGCGGGGAGCAGTACGAAGCCTGGCCTACGCCACCCAGGACGCGCTTCAGCGACCCCGCGCCTGAGCTGGGCCCCCTCATGGGCGAGCAGGCGGATGCCGGTCGTCCGCCGGGGTGAGCGGGCTTCATGCCGGTCCTGCTCATCCTGAGGCAGGCTGGCAGGGCGTCCAGGCCTCGCAGGCGTGCACCGCAGCCTCCGGCAGATCGTCGCCGGCCTCGATGCACTCGGCCGGGGTGACGCCGTCACCGTCCTGGCCCCATGATCGCCCGATTCGCACGGATCCGGTGCGCGAGCGTTGGATCCGTGCGAATCGGCGCGATCGTGAGGGGGCGGGCGGAACTGCAGGCTCAGGCGGCGGCGGCGGCGGCGGCCGGCCGACGGCGCGCGGCGCTGCCGCCGGTGGTCATCCGGTAGAGCCTGGCCAGCTGGGACGGCGCGTTGCGCACCGTCGTCTCCTCGACCCAGCCGTTGGGCAGCGACAGCCGGACCACCTTGTGCCAGGCGGAGGCGACCTGGTTGACCAGCGGCGCGGAGTGGTAGTTCAGCCCGTACTTCTCGAACAGCTCGCGCACCTGGGGGGCGATCTCGGCGTACCGGTTGCTGGGCAGGTCCGGGAACAGGTGGTGCTCGATCTGGTGGGACAGGTTGCCGGTCATCAGGTGCATCGCCCGGCCGCCGGAGATGTTGGCCGAGCCGAGCATCTGGCGCAGGTACCACTCACCGCGGGTCTCGCCCTCGATCGAGGTGCGCTCGAAGGTCTCGACGCCCTCCGGGAAGTGCCCGCACATGATCACCGAGTTGGTCCACAGGTTGCGCACCAGGTTGGCCACGAAGTTCGCCCCCATCGTCTGGGCGAAGGAGGGCCCGGACAGCAGCGGGTGCACCACGTAGTCCTTGGTCATCTGCTTGCCGATCTTGCGCAGCGTCTGACGCACCTTGGCCTTGAACACCGGGGCCGAGCGCCGCCGCTTGGAGGGCAGGTTCTTCAGCAGCTCCAGGTCGTAGGCCGCGATCCCGTACTCGAAGAAGCAGGCGTTGATGAAGTTCCAGACCGGCTGGGCCAGGTACATCGGCACCCAGCGCTGGTCCTCGTCGACCCGCATGATGCCGTAGCCGAGGTCGTTGTCCTTGCCGATCACGTTCGTGTACGTGTGGTGCAGCTCGTTGTGGGAGTGCTTCCACTGCTCGGCCGGGGAGGCGTTGTCCCACTCCCAGGTGGTGGAGTGGATCTTCGGGTCGCGCATCCAGTCCCACTGGCCGTGCATCACGTTGTGCCCGATCTCCATGTTCTCCAGGATCTTGGCCACGCTGAGCCCGGCCGTGCCGACCACCCAGGCCGGCGGGAACAGGGAGAACAGCAGCACCGCCCGGCTGCCCAGCTCCAGCTTGCGCTGAACGTCGATCACGGTGCGGATGTAGCGGGCGTCGCTCTCCCCGCGCTCGTCCAGCACCCGCTGCCGGATGGCGTCCAGCTCCTTGCCGAGCTGCTCGACGTCCTCGAAGGACAGGTGGGAGATCGGGCTGGTCGGCTTGTTCTGCACAACGGTCATGGGTGCCTCCGGGAGGTGGGTCGAGGGCGGGATGGCGGGGTCAGTGCTCGATGTCGCAGGCGCCGGCGGCGGCGTTGATGCAGGTCTGGATCCGGACGCCGTCCCCCGGGACGGCGGTGGTGATCTCGCCGTTGCGCAGGTCGCGGACGGCGCCCTCGCGCAGCGGCAGCACACAGCCGTAGCAGATGCCCATCCGGCAGCCGCTCGGCATCAGGACGCCGGCCTGCTCGGCGGCGTCCAGGATCGGGGTGGCACCGTCGGCCTCCAGCACGGTGCCGGAGCGGGTGAAGGTGAGCGTGCCGCCCTGCCCGGTGACCAGGACGGTGGGCCGGAACCGTTCGGTGACCAGCTGGTCGCCGAGCCCGATGTCGGCCCAGTGCTTCTCGAGCATCTCCAGCAGACCGACCGGGCCGCACGCCCAGGTGGTGCGCTCGGCCAGGTCGGGGACCAGCTCGGCGATCGCGGCGGCGTCCAGCGGGCCGTCGGCGTCGGTGTGCCGTTCGACCAGCCGGATCGCACCGGCCGCGGCCAGCGCCCGCAGCTCGCGGCCGAAGACGACCTGCTCCGCGGTCGGCGCGGAGTGCAGCAGGACGACGTCGGTGAGGTCGGCGCGGTGGTTGCGCAGGATGCCCATCACCGGGGTGATGCCCGAGCCCGCGGTCACGAACAGCACCTTGGCCGGGGGCGCCGCAGGCAGGACGAACTCCCCGGCGGCCTGGTCGAGCTGGACGAGGGTGCCGGGCCGGGCGCGGTGCACGAGGTGGTTGCTGACCTTGCCGTCCGGGATCGCCTTGACGGTGACGGCGATGCAGCCGTCCTGCCGGGACAGGTCCGAGGTGAGCGAGTAGGCACGCCACTGCCGGACGCCGTCGACGTCGACCCCGAGCCGGATGTACTGGCCGGGACGGTGCGGGCGCCAGCCGGCGCCCGGCCGGATCACCACGGTGGCCGACTCGGCGGTCTCGGGCACGATCGCCACGATCCGCCCGCGCAGGTCGGCACCCGACCGCAGCGGGTCGAAGATGTCCAGGTAGTCGCTGGGCACCAGCGGGGTGACGGCGTACTCGGCCACCCGCCGCAGACCGCGGCCGAACAGGCGGAGCGGGTCGGGGACCCGGGCGCGGATCGGTGCTGGTCTGCTCATGTCTCTACAGTGCCCGCACAGGAGGGTAAAGTCATGACCTGAGGGCGTGAACCGGGATCCACAGATTGTTCGGAGCGAACAGATGACGGACCAGACGCCGTCCGGGCTGCGGCCGACCGTCGAACCCGGGCTGGACCTGACCGGGCAGACCCTGGAGCGGATGCGCTCCCGGCTGCCGTCGGTGGCCGCCCAGACCGTCGCGGCGATCATGGCGGAGGTGCCCAGCTACGCCGGGGCGCTGAGCGGGCCCATCGGGCAGAACATCCAGAACGCCGTCCAGCTGGCGCTGGGCGGGTTCATCGTGCTGGCCTCCGGTCGCGGCGGGCCGGACCCACTGACCCCGGCGGCCCCGGCCCTGCAGGGCGCCTACCAGCTCGGCCGCGGGGAGGCGCGCAGCGGGCGGTCGATGGAGGCGTTGCTGGCCGCCTACCGGATCGGCGCCCGGGTCTCCTGGCGGGAGATGTCGGCCAGCGCCGTCGAGGGCGGCACGGACGCCGCGACGGTGGCCCGGTTCGCCGAGCTGGTGTTCGCCTACATCGACGAGCTGTCGGCGGCCAGCGCCGCCGGGCACACCGACGAGCTGGCCACCACCGGCCGGGTTCGGCAGCGGATCCTGGAACGGCTGGGCCGGGCCCTGCTGGTGGGCGAGCCAGCGGAGACGGTGCGGCAGTCCGCCGAGCAGGCGGGCTGGGTGGAGCCGGAGACGCTGACCGCCGCGCTGGTGCCGGAGGCTCGGGCCCGGCCGGTGCTGATGGCGGTGGACGACGCCGCGCTGCGGTTCACCGAGGAGACCCCGGGGCGTGAGGGCTGGGTGGTCGTGCTGGTGCCCGACGCGCACGGCCGGGCGCGGACCGCTCTGGTGGGGACGGTGGCGGAGGCCGCAGGGGTCGTCGGACCGGCCCGGCCGTGGACCGCGGTGGCCGGCTCCTACGCCCGCGCGGTACGGGCCCAGGAGCTGGGCCTGCCGGGCAGCGACACCGAGGAGCACCTGGTCGACCTGGTCCTGCGGGCCGATCCGGAGGCCCGGGCGGACCTGCGGAGCCGGGTGCTGGCACCGCTGGCCGGGCTCGGCCCGGCCAAGGCCGACAAGCTGGCCGAGACGCTGCGTTCGTGGCTGCTCAACCACGGCCGCCGGGACGCCGTCGCCGCGGAGCTGTTCGTGCACCCGCAGACCGTCCGCTACCGGGTGCAGCAGCTGCGCGAGGTGTTCGGCGACGCGCTGAACGACCCGCGGGCCGTCCTCGAGCTGACCATCGCCCTCGCCTGACCCCTCGCCAGCCCGACCCCTCGACGGCGTTCCCGCGCCCGCCCTGACCATCGCCCGGTAGCGGGCCCGCGCTGACAGGCGTCTCAGGTGCTGGGCGCACGCACAGCCCGCTCCCAGCATCAGGGCCTGATCCGCCCAGGGACGGCGCCGATCCTGGTCTCATGAGCTTCCCGTGGTCCGACCTGGCCGCCGTCCTCGGCGCCACGGCGGCGGTCGCCGTCCTGGCCTGGTTCGAGGGCCGCCTCGCCCTGCGTCACCGGGGCCCGCGCGCCGCCCTGGTCGTGGTGAGCCGGGTGCTGCTGGTGGCCTGGCTGCTCCTCGTCCTGGCCCTCACCCTGACCCCCGGCGCGCCGGGCCTGAGCGGGGTCAACCTCGTTCCCGGCGACGGGATCGCGATCCAGCTCGACAACGGCTGGCTGGGGGTGGCGAACCTGGTCGGCAACCTGGTCCTGCTGTTCCCGCTGGGTCTGCTGGCCGGCCCGGCGCTGGGCTGGCGGCTGGGCCGGGTGTTCTGGGCCGGGATGGCCCTGTCGGTGGGCATCGAGCTGGCCCAGCACCACCTGGGCCGGACCAGCGACATCGACGACGTGCTGCTGAACGGAGTCGGCCTCGGCCTGGGCGCGCTGAACGGCGCGGTGGCCAGGCTGGCCCTGCACGGGCCGGCGCGCAGCCGGCCCAGCGCGCTCAGCCCGCGCCAGCGCGACCTGCTGTGCTGGACCGAGCCGGGCTCGCAGCCCCTGGGCGGTGGCGACCGGCGGCGGACCGCCGCCTGAGCCGCCGGCTCCGCCGAGTCGGCCCCGGTCAGGCAGGGCTCACAGGTAGCTGTGGATGGCCCGGGCCGCGGACCCGGCGTACCCGCCGCCGAACTTGATCGCGTGCACCACCAGCGGGGCGACCTGGTGCAGGGCGACCCGCTCCGGCCAGCCGCGGCCCAGCGGGTGCTCGGCGTCGTAGGCCGCGAACGCCTCCTCACCGAAACCACCGAACAGCGCCATCATGGCCAGGTCGTACTCCCGGTGACCGCCGTGCGCGGAGGGGTCGATCAGCCAGGAGGCCCCGTCGCTGTCCACCAGCCGGTTGCCGGCCCACAGGTCCCCGTGCAGCCGGGCCGGCGGCTCGTCCGGCACCCCCAGGCCCCCCAGCTCACCGGCCAGCCGTTCGAGCGCCGCGCAGTCGCGCTCGGGCAACGAACCACGCCGGCGGGCGATGGCCGCCAACGGCAGCAGCCGGTCCTGGGCGTAGAAGTCCGCCCACCGCTCGAAGGGGTCGTTGGGCAGACCCAGGCTGCCGTGCCCGGTGCCGTCGGTGCGACCGAAGCAGGGTGCCCCGGCCCGGTGCAGCCGGGCCAGCCCCCGGCCGAAGTCGGCCTCGGCCCGGGCCGAGCCGCGGCGGCCCTGAGCGACCCACTCCAGGACCAGGTAGCCCACCGGCTCGTCGGCCATCGCCACCACCTCGGGCACCGGCAGGGCCTTGGCCTGGGCCAGCCAGCGCAGGCCCTCGCCCTCGCTGGTGAAGAACCGCGGCGGCGGGTCGGCATGCGTCTTGGCGAACAGGGTGCGGCCGTCGTCGGTGCGCACCCGGTAGGACTGGGCGACGTCGCCACCGCCGACCGGGCTCAGCTCACCGATCGCGACGCCGAGCGCCCGAGCGAGGTGGTCGGCGAAGGTCTGCGTGCTGCTCACCGCTCCGAGGCTAGCCACCGCCTCGCGTCGGGCACCCCGGCCGGCGACGGCGCCGCCCGGGAAGTGCCGCCCGCCGGGGAGGCCTAGCCTTCCGGGCATGAAGGCAGTCGTGATCAGCGAGTACGGCGGACCCGAGGTCCTGCAGATGGCCGAGGTGGCCGACCCCCGGCCCGGGCCGGGCGAGGTCGTCGTCGAGGTGGTGGCCGCCGGGGTGAACCGGGCCGACCTGATGCAGCGTCAGGGCCACTACCCGCCGCCCCCGGGCACCGTGGACTGGCCCGGCCTGGAGGTCAGCGGACGGGTGGCCGAGCTCGGCCCGGGCGTCGAGGACTTCTCCCCCGGGGACGAGGTGTGCGCCCTGCTGGCCGGCGGCGGGTACGCCGAGAAGGTGCTGGTGCCGGTCGGGCAGCTGCTGCCCGCTCCGGTCGGGATCGACCTGGTGGACGCCGCCGCCCTGCCCGAGGTGACCTGCACGGTGTGGAGCAACGTCTTCATGTCCGCCGGCCTGCGGCCCTCGGAGACGCTGCTGGTGCACGGTGGCTCCAGCGGGATCGGCACGATGGCCATCCAGCTCGGCACCGCGGTCGGCGCGAGGGTCGCGGTCACCGCGGGTAGCGCGGCCAAGCTGGAGGCCTGCCGCGAGCTGGGGGCGCAGATCCTGATCAACTACAAGGAGCAGGACTTCGTCGAGCAGGTCCGGCAGGCCACCGACGGGCGCGGCGCCGACGTCATCCTGGACAACATGGGCGCGGCCTACCTGGACCGGAACGTGCAGGCCCTGGCCGTGAACGGACGGCTGGTGGTGATCGGGATGCAGGGCGGGACGAAGGCCGAGCTGGACCTGGGCCTGCTGCTCAGCAAGCGGGCCGCCGTCCTGGCCACGAGCCTGCGGGCGCGGCCGGTGGCCGAGAAGTCGGCGATCGTGGCCGCGGTCCGCGAGCACGTCTGGCCGCTGATCATCGATCGCCAGGTCCGGCCGATCATCCATGCACGTCTGCCGATGGAACGGGCCTCGCAGGCCCACCAGGTGCTGGCCGAGTCCGGGCACATCGGCAAGGTGCTGCTCACCCTCTCCTGACCGATCGGCCCGCGTTTCGGCAGGAGCCGCTTGCCCGAGGTGGGTATACCCGGTATACCTATACCCCTGCATACTCGGTAGGGGGGGTCTCACGATGTCCGTCAGACAAGCCATGCTCGCGCTGCTGGCCGAGCAGCCGATGTACGGCTACCAGCTGCGGCAGGTGTTCCAGGAACGCACCGGCGAGACCTGGCCGCTGAACATCGGCCAGGTGTACACGACGTTGAACCGCCTGCAGCGCGACGGTCTGGTCGCCGAGGCGGACCGCCGCGAGGACGGCTCGGTCGTCTACCGGTTGACCGAGCAGGGCCGGTCGGAGGTCACCGCCTGGTGGTCCACCCCGGTCCCCCGGGTCAACCCCGACCGCGACGAGCTGGCGATCAAGGTGGCGCTGGCCTGCTCGACGGCAGGGGTGGACGTCGCCGCCGTCGTGCAGCGGCAGCGTGTGGAGAGCCTGCGCTCGCTGCAGGAGTACACCCGGCTGACGGCGCGGGTGACCAGCCGGGACGGCGGCGCCGCCCACCCGACCGACCTGACCTGGCTGCTGGTCCTGGACCGGATGGTCTTCGCCGCGGAGGCGGAGGTGCGCTGGCTGGACCAGGTCGAGCAGCGGGTGCACAGGACGCGGTCTGCGGCCCCGGGCCCGGAGGGGAGCCCGGGGCCGTCGACCCGACCGCAGACTGCGGCGCGCGGCAGCCTGCCGGTGACCAGCACGACCTCAGGAGGGGGATCGCGGCGATGAGCGAGCCGAGACGTCGGACGAGTCAGACCAGCGAGCTACCGGTGCTGCTCTCGATCGAGGACGCCGGCCGGGTGCACGGCGAGGGCGCGGTGGCGGTGCACGCGCTGCGTGGGGTGAGCCTGCAGGTCCGCCCCGGCGAGCTGGTCGCCGTGATGGGGCCGTCCGGCTCGGGCAAGTCCACCCTGCTGCACCTGGCCGGCGGGTTGGACACCCCGACATCGGGCGAGGTGGTGATCGAGGGCGTGCGGGTCAGCGCACTGTCCGCGGCCTCGCGCGCCGCGCTGCGGCGCAGGAGCGTGGGCTACGTCTTCCAGGACCTGAACCTGATCCCGGCCCTGTCCGCCGTGGAGAACGTCATGCTGCCGCGCGAGCTGGACGGGGTGAGTACCCGGCAGGCGCGCCGGGAGGCGTGGGAGGCGCTGGCCGAGGTCGGCGTCCGGGAGCTGGCCGAACGCTTCCCGGACGAGCTGTCCGGGGGCCAGCAGCAGCGGGTGGCCATCGCCCGCGCCCTGGTCGGCCCCCGCCGTCTGGTGCTGGCCGACGAACCGACCGGAGCCCTGGACTCGGCCACCGGGGAGCAGGTGATGCGGGTGCTGCGCACCCGGGTGGACGACGGCGCCGCCGCGCTGCTGGTCACCCACGAGGCCCGGTTCGCGGCCTGGGCCGACCGGGTGGTGTTCCTGCGCGACGGGATGGTGGTGGACTCCACCGCGCCGCTGCCACCGGCCGAGGCCCTGCTCGCCGGCGCTCCGGGAGCACCGGAGGGTGGTGGCCGCTGATGCCGGGCTGGGCCGGGCCGTGGCGGGCCGCGCTGCGGATGGCGCGCCGGGACGCCTTACGCACCAAGGACGCCCGACGACGCAGCCTGATCGTGGCCCTGATGGTCGGGGTCCCGGTGCTGCTGGCCGTGTTCACGTCCGTGACCACCACCACCAACGACGTCAGCACGGCGGAGTCGCTGCCCTGGAGGCTGGGCCAGGCGCAGGCGCTGGTCGCCACCAACGGGAGCTGCGCGGTCGTGCAGGACACGGTCGCCCAGAACGTCTGGCCGGCCGACCCGGACAGCTGCTCGGCCGCCGACCCGGCGGCCCAGCCACCGAGCCAGCAGCAGCTGGCAGCCCAGACCGGTGGGCGCCTGGTGCCGTTCCGGACCGGCCCGGCGGACCTCGTGGTCGGCGACCACCGGCGCGGCCCCACCGTCGCCGAGTTCGACAGCACGGACCCGGTGACGGGGGGGATGGCCACCATCCAGCGCGGCAGGCGGCCCACCGCGGCCGGGGAGATCGCGGTCTCCCCCGAGCTGGTCTCGCAGGGCTTCACCCTGGGCGCCCGGCCCCGGCTGAGCGGCTCGCACGACACCGTCACGGTGGTGGGCATCCTCACCCCGGCGCCGCGCGGCTACGACGTGGTGGCCACCCCGGGCACCCTGCTGGCCGACGTCCCTGCCTCCTACCTGCTGGACCGGGCCACGCCGCTGACCTGGACCCAGGTGCTGCAGCTGAACCGCAGCGGGGTCTCAGCACTGAGCCGCCAGGTGGTGCTGGATCCCCCCTCGCGTGACCGGCTGGCCCCCCAGGTGGCCGACTCGCTCAGCTCGGGCAGCAGCGATTCGGCCCAGGTCGCGGTGATCGCGGTCACCTCGATCGTGATCGAGGTCGTGCTGCTGGCCGGCCCGGCCTTCGCGGTCGGCGTCCGCCGGCAGCGCCGACAGCTGGCTCTGGTCGCCGCCGGCGGCGGCACCCGCCGCCAGGTGGCGCGGGTGATCCTGGTCCAGGCCGTGGTGCTCGGCGGCGCCAGCGCCGTGCTCGGGGCGGGACTGGGCCTGGGTGTGGCCCTGGGCCTGTACCGCTGGGGGACGAGCACCCCGCTGGTCGTTCCCGGCGCGCCGCTGGACGTGCGCGCCCTGCACCTGCTGCTGGCCGTCGCGCTGGGCGCCTGCGCCGCGGTGATCGCGGCCTGGGTACCGGCCCGCCAGGTCTCCCGTGAGGACATCGTGCTGGCCCTGACCGGGCGACGCGGCCCGAGCCGGTTCCGCCGTGGCTGGCCGGTGGTCGGGCTGGTCGTGGCCGGCCTGGGGGCGGCGATCACGTTCACCGCCGTCCGGGGGCAGGGCGGGGAGATCCGCGTGGCCTGGGGCACCATCGCGCTGGTCCTCGGGGTGCTGGCGATCATCCCGACCCTGGTCGGTCTCGTCGGGCGGCTCGGCGGCCGGCTGCCGCTGCCGTTGCGGCTGGCCACCCGGGACGCCGCCCGGCACCGGGGCCGGACGGCCCCGGCCATCGCGGCGATCATGGCCACCGTCGCGGGTCTGACCGCGCTGTCGATCGGGGGAACCAGCGACGACGCGCAGGCGCGCCACGAGTACTCCCCCCAGCTGGCTGCGGGCCAGGCCCAGGTGGTCGCCTACGGCGCCCTGCCGACCGTGTGGCCGGCGGTGGTGGAGGCGGTCAGGTCCGTGCTGCCCGACCGGACCGCCTACCTCTTCGGCTCACCCGGCTACGCCGAGTCGGCCTCGGACGAGTCCGTGAGCGTCGCGGTCCTGCCGCCGGGGTGCACGACCACCCAGCCGGAGGGTGAGGTGCCCGCAGCGCAGCAGGACTGCTGGGCCTGGTCGTCGTACCCGACCGCACCCCAGGGCGGCGTGACGTCGAACGAGGCTGTCGTCGCCGAGCCCGCCGCCCTGACCCCGCTGGGCTACCAGGTCAGCGCCTCGGCCCGGTCGGCGCTGGAGGCAGGCGAGGTGCTGGTCACCAACCCGCGGTTGCTGCGCCCCGACGGCACGGTGCGGCTGGAGACCATCTCCAACCGCTACCGCAACGGGACGAGCACGACCTCTCGCACGCTCAGCGACCCGGTCCCGGCCGTGGCGGTCGACCCCTCCGGCCCCGGGTCGACGGGCTCGGTCTCCGCCCTGGCGATGACGCCGCAGACGGCGGACCGGCTCGGCGTCCGGTGGGGGCAGCAGGGCGTGGTCCTCAGCCAGGGCCCCCCGGTCACCGCCGCGCAGGAGGCTGCGCTGAACAAGGCCACCAGCCCGCTGCTGGGAGACAGCGGGCGGGTCTACGTCGAACGGGGCTACCGCAGCTCGCTGTCCACCATCCTGCTGGTGCTGGCGGTGGTGGCCCTGATCGCCGTCCTGATCGGCACCCTGACCGCGACCGGGCTGGCACTCAGCGACGCCGAGCCGGACTTCGCCACCCTGGCCGCCGTCGGGGCCAGCGCGAGGATGCGGCGGCTGGTGGCCGGCGGACAGGCGCTGGTGATCGCGATCAGCGGGGCCGTGCTCGGGGTGATCGTCGGGCTGGTGCCCGGGATCGCGGTCACCTGGCCGCTGACCGCGACCAGCGCGCACGGGCCGATCATCGCCATCCCCTGGCTCACCCTCGCGGCCACCGTGCTGGTCGTGCCGACGGTCGCCGCCGCGGCCTCGATGCTGCTCACCCGGTCCAGGGTGGTGATGGTCCGCCGGCTGGCGCAGTGATCCTCGGGCCGGGTCAGCCCAGCAGCACCGGGTTGACCCGGCCCGGGAAGCGCACCGAGAAGCGGACCTCGCCCAGCCAGCCGGCCAGCTCCTCGGCGCGCCGCTCGACCTGCCGGCGCCGGGCCGCAGGCACGTCCTCGAACCAGTGCAGCCGGATCTCCCCGTCCTTGCGCTGCCCCCAGGCGCCGACCACCCGCCCGTCCACCCAGATCGTCGGACCGGCGTTGCCGTTGCCGTCCCAGGCGTCCGACGCCGACGCGGGCAGGTACCAGGCGCGCTCCTTCCACCCCATCGAGGTGGGGTCCAGCCCCGGGAGCAGCGCGACCCACGGATGGTCCCCGGTCGCCTCCGGCGGATCCCTGACCAGCTCCGGGTCGTCGGGGGCCAGCCAGCCCGAGGAGCCCTCGGCCAGCTGGACCGGCACCGCCCGACAGTCCGCCAGCGCCGTCCGGGTGGTACCGAGCGTCCACCCCGCCCACCACTGCAGGTCGGCGGTGGTCCCGGGACCGAACCGGCTCAGCCACCGGTGCGCGAGCTCGGCGGCCGCGGTGCGGGTGTCCAGTGCCGGGTCCTCGATGCCCGGCGGCGCCCACTGCCCGGCCAGCGCCCACGTGTACTGGCCGTTGATCCAGGTACCGGCCGGCCGGGTGCGGACCAGGAGCCCACGCAAGCCCAGCAGCATCAGCACGCGGGTGTGCGCCGCGACCGTGGCCTCGTTGCGACTTCCCGCGGCCAGCACGATGGGGTGGCGCAGGAGGGGGACCAGCTCCCCCAGCCTGCGGGTGGTCATCGGGCCGTGCTCGGCCAGCGCCGACATCGCCTGCTGCTCGGCCCCGGCCAGCCAGCGCTCCGGCTGGGGCAGCCCGCTGTCGCGCAGCAGCGTGACCGTCCGGGCCTGCTCGACGGCGGCCAGCCTTCGCGTCGCGGCGGCGTGCAGCACCCGGGTGGTGCCCGGCGTGGCCACCCACAGGGTCCGGCGCATCGCGTGGTGGCGCAGCAGGGACCGGCTCTCGTACAGGGCGTGCTCGACCGCCTGCACCGAAGGCGTACGCATCCGGACCAGCGCCGACAGGTAGACGCTGACCGGGTCGGAGGAGTGCAGCGCGAGCAGGTCCTCGGCGATCTGGGCGACGTCGTCGGTCCGGGTCGCGGGCAGCAGCCGGTGCCGGGCGGCCAGAAGGGCGCGCCGCTGCCGGCTGCTGACGACCGGGGCCATCGGCCGATCCTGCCAGGCGCGGCCTCACCGGGGCGGCGTCCCGCCGCCACCCGCCTGCGCGACCTCGTGCAGCCGGCCGGCCCACTCCCGCAGCTCCCGTCGCCGGGCGTCGATCTGCTCGGCCCAGGCCTCGACCTTGCGCTGGTGCTCGGCCAGCGGCCCGGTCTGGGGCGTGCTGTCCGGCTGATGGGTCGCGTGCTGCTCCTGCAGGTCGCGGTCGAGCTCGTCCAGCCGCCGCAGCAGGTCGTCCACCCGGTCCAGCTCCCGCGCGGCCTTGCCCCGGGCGCCGGCCCCTTCGGGCAGCTCACGGCGTGGCCCCTCCTCCAGCATCCGGCTGAGCCTGCTCAGCTCCTGCTGCAGCCGGTCCTCGATCCGGTAGGCCTCCTCCTCCTCCTCGCGCCGGCGGATCGAGCTCGCCTGGCCGGTGACCAGCGGCGAGGTGGCCAGCAGGTAGATCCCGCCGGTCATCACCGCCAGGCCGAGGGCCTCCCCAGTCAGCGGCAGCGGCCCGGCCGCCAGGTTGCCGCCGAGCAGCCCGATGCCCAGACCGATCCCGGCCAACGGCTCGACCGCCGCCAGCGTCGGGTAGGAGGCGGTCAGCGGTGCCATCTCGAAGGCGCTCTGGTTCAGCAGGGTGCCCAGCACCGCTGCCGCGGCCACCGCGTACGTGCTCCAGCTCGTCAGCAGCGCCAGCACGCCGGAGTCGATGAAGTGCCGGACGGCGGTGTGGGTGAGGCCGGCCTGCAGCCCGAACAGGATCCCGGCGCCGGCGCCCAGCATCGGCGCCCGGCGCACCGCGGACAGCTTGCGTGAGCCCAGCACCAGCAGCGCGACCAGGACGGCGATCGCGCCGAGCGCGATCAGCCAGCTGCGCAGACCGGGACTGGTGGTGTCCGGCTGGTGCGGGTGGCCGATGGCGATGAACAGGCCCAGGCCACCGGCCGTGGCCAGCGCCCCCAGCCAGTCCCGGCCCCGCAGCCGCTGCCGCATCCAGGCCGCCGACACCGGCAGGGCGAACAGCAGCCGGCTGACCAGCAGCGGCTGCACCAGGGCGACGCTGCCCAGCCCCAACGCCGTCCCGCTCAGCACGTTGCCGACCACCGCGGTGCCCACCCCGGCCAGCCACAGCGGCTGGCGGACCAGCCAGAGCAGCAGGGAGGGCCGCAGCGACTTGCCGGGCGGGGCCTCAAAGGCGACTCTCTGCTGCACGACCGAACCGAGGCCGAACAGCAGCGCAGCACCCAACGCCAGCAGATAGACCGCCACGGAACGGGTACTACCCGGTGCGGCGCACGCCATGCGGGCGAGCGCAGATCTGAAAGGTGTGGTCCAGCGTGACGATCGTTTCGGTGCTGGCGGCAATCGTCGCGGGCCTGTGCTTCGCCTCGGCGGGGATCCTCCAGCAACGGGTGGCCAGCACCCGGCCGGAGGGTGAGTCGATGTCGCCGTCGTTGCTACGCGACCTGGCCCGGCAGAAGCTGTGGGTGGCCGGGATCTCGCTCGCCGTGCTGTCCTACGGCTTCCAGTCCGTGGCGCTGGCCTTCGGGCCCCTGTCGCTGGTCCAGCCGCTGATCGTGACCGAGCTCATCTTCGCCCTGCCGCTGTCCGCCCGGCTGCACCACCTGTCGCTGGGAGGGCGGGACTGGCTGGGAGCGCTGGCCGTCGGTGGCGGTCTGGCCATCGCCGTGGTCTCGGCCTCCCCGAGCCAGGGCGACCCGTCGGCGACCCCGAGGGGCTGGTGGCTCACCGTCGCCGCGGTCGCCGCCGTCGCGGCCCTGGCGGTGCTGGCCGGCCGGCGACTGTCCGGCACGCCCCGGGCATCGCTGCTCGCTTTCGCCGGCGCGGTGGTGATGGGGTCGCAGTCCGCTCTGCTGGCGGTGACGATCAAGCACCTGCGGGCGGGCTTCGTCCCCCTGTTCACCGCCTGGCAGACCTACCTGCTGGTGGTCGCCAGCATCGGCGGCCTGCTGCTCATCCAGAGCGCCTACCAGGCCGGCCCGCTGGCGGCCAGCATGCCGGTGATCGACGCCGTCGAGCCGGCGGTCTCGATCGCCGTCGGGCTGGCCCTGTTCGGGGAGACCCTGGCCGGCGGGGCCCTCCGGCACGCCGGTGCGGTGATCGGCATGCTGTGCGTGATCGGCGGCATCGTGCTGCTGGACACCTCACCGGTGATCGCCCGGCTGCACCAGCAGGAGGAGAAGGAGGAGTCGCAGACGGATCCGGACGAGCAGACCAGCCTCACGGCCGACTGAGCGAGGCGGCCCGGGCGTCCGGCTGCCGGGCGACCCCGGACGGACGGCGGCCGGCCACCTCCTGCCAGACCGGCACCAGGTCCTGCTGGACCACCTCGAGCCAGGACGGGTGTGCGGCCAGGCTGGTGCTCAGCGCGTTCGCCCCGACCGCGCGCCGCTGGTCGGGACGGGTCAGCAGCGAGGTCAGCGCGTCCGCCCAGGCCGGCGGGTCGTCCCGCTCTACCAGCAGCCCGTCCACGCCCGGCCGGCGCAGCCACTGCTCGGTCTGGGCGCCGCGGGGCAGCACGACGGGCAGGCCGCTGGCCATCGCCTCGGCCACCACGTTGCCGATCGTCTCGCTGCGGGAGGGGAAGGCGAACACGTCGCAGGCGGAGTACACGGCCGCCAGCTCGGCCTGGCTCAGCCGCCCGAGGGTGCTGACGCCGGCCCCCAGCAGCTCGGTGATGGCCTTGGTCTGCGCGCCGTCCCCGGCCAGCAGCAGGTGTACCGGCACGCCCCGCGCGGCCACTTGGTGGACCGCCTGGGCGAGCAGCAGCGCACCCTTGGTGGCGTCCACCCGTCCGGCGAAGAGCACCACCGGCACGTCGGCCGGGACGCCGTGACGGCGCTGGAGCAGGCCGGCGGCCTCGGGCCGGGGCCGGAACAGGGCGCGGTCGACCCCACGACGCAGCCGGGAGAGGCGGGCGTCAGGCAGCTCCGCGGCGATCGCGTCCTCGTCGATGCCGCTGGAGACCAGCACCCGGTCGCAGGCCCCGAGCATCCGCCGCCGCCGGCGGCGGGCCAGGGCCGCCGGCAGCGCCGGCAGCCCGGTGCCGCGCAGTGCCCGTCCCAGCGGCCGGGGCAGGCGGTCGACCACCTGCTCGGTGTAGATCGAGGTCAGGGTGGGCACGTCGGTGTGCACCGAGGCCACCAGCGGGTGCGGACGGCGCGCGGCCAGCCGCAGCGCCGTCCCGGTGAAGGCGAGGGCGTGGGTCAGGTGCCAGACGTGGTGTCCGGGCAACCGGTCCGCCAGCGCCCGGTGGTAGGGCGCGAGATCGGAGCGGTCGACCCCGCCGACCCAGCGCTGCACGGGCCCGGTGCTGAGCACCGGCGGCAGCGTCTCGAACCGGACGTTCGGCGCCAGCTGCGCCACCGCCGCCCGGCGGCCGAGGACGTAGACCGTCAGGTCGATCTCGGGCACCTCGGTCGCGGCGCGCGCGAACTGCTCCCAGCACTTGACGTGGCCGCCCGCATCCGGGCTGCGCTCCAGCTCGACCAGGACGGCGACGCGGAGCGGGGGGATCTGGGGCACAGCTCTAGCACTACCCACCCGGCGGCGAATAAGACCTGGGGGCGCGGGTAGTGACCTGGTGGTGCGCCGACTGGCGGCGCGGCGGGACAAGGAGGTTGAGATGGGTAAGAGTGCACGGGTGGCCCTGCTCGGACTGGCGTCGGCCAGCCTGGTCTCTGTGATGATCGACTTCATGCTCAAGGAGCTCGGCAAGTCCAGCCGGTGAGCAACCCGCTGCGGGGGCCGGGCCGAGGAACGGTGGCCCGGTCCCCCCGCGGGCAGCGGCGGGGCGGGCTTCGGGTGCTGTGCGTCTTCCCGCGGTACGCCCGCTCGTTCGGCACCTTCGACCACGTCTTCCCCCTGGTCGGGGTGGACGCCTTCATGCCCCCGCAGGGCCTGCTGACGATCGCGGCCTACCTGCCGCGGTCCTGGTCGGTGCGGGTGGTGGACGAGAACCTGGCCGAGGTCGGGGACCAGGACCTGGACTGGGCCGACGTCGTCCTGCTGACCGCGATGCACGTGCAGCGCGGGCGGGTGGAGGAGCTCAACCGCCGGGCGCACGCCCGCGACGTCCTGACCGTGCTGGGCGGGCCCTCGGTCTCCGCCAGCCCCGAGCTGTACCCGGACGTGGACCTGCTGCACGTGGGCGAGCTCGGCGACGCCACCGACGCTCTGCTGGAGCGGCTCTCCCGGGGCCAGGCACGGCCGGCGACCCAGGAGGTGTACCGGACCCAGGACCGGCTGCCGATGCAGGAGTTCCCGACCCCGGCCTACCACCTGATCGACGTCGGACGGTACCTGGTGGCCAGCGTCCAGTTCTCCAGCGGCTGCCCGTTCAGCTGCGAGTTCTGCGACATCCCCGGGTTGTACGGGCGCAACCCGCGGCTGAAGTCGCCCGAGCAGGTCACCCGCGAGCTCGACGCCATGCTGGCCCGCGGCAACCCGGGCACGGTCTACTTCGTCGACGACAACTTCATCGGCAACCCGCACGCGGCCCTGGCCCTGCTGCGCGCGCTGGTCACCTGGCAGCGCGAGCGCGACTACCCGGTGTCCTTCGCCTGCGAGGCGACGATGAACCTGGCCCAGCGCCGCAACGTCCTGGAGCTGATGCGCGAGGCGTCCTTCGTCGAGGTGTTCCTGGGGGTGGAGTCGCCGGAGCTGAGCGGCCTGCGGTTGATCGGCAAGCGCCAGAACACCCGGCTGCCGCTGCTGGAGTCGATCGAGCGGATCAACTCCTTCGGGATCGAGGCGGTGGCCGGCATCATCATGGGCCTGGACACCGACGACGAGCACAGCGGCAGGCGCGTGCTGGACTTCATCGAGGCCTCGCAGGTGCCGATGCTGACCATCAACCTGCTGCACGCCCTGCCCCGCACCCCGCTGTGGGACAGGCTGAGCGCCGAGGGCCGGCTGCTCACTGCTCCTGGGGACCGGGAGTCCAACGTGGCCTTCTTGCGCCCCTACGACGACGTGGTGGCGAGCTGGCGGGAGACGGTCACCCAGGCGTTCACGCCGGCCGCGCTGTACGCGCGCTTCACCCACCAGCTGCGCCACACCTACCCGAACCGGCTGCCGCGCCGGGCCCGCCGGCCGACCGCGGGCCAGCTGCGCCGAGGGCTGCCGGTGCTTGGCCGCACGTTCTGGCACCTCGGCGTCCGGGGCGGCTACCGGCGGCAGTTCTGGTCGATGGCCCTCCCGCTGCTGCGCCAGGGCCGGATCGAGAAGGTCATCCACATCGCCACCGTGAGCCACCACCTGGTCACCTTCGCCGGTGAGGTGGCCAGCGGCCGGGCGGAGAAGTGCTTCTACAACCCCGTCGGGGACTCAACCGGCCGGGACTCAACCAGCCGGGACTCAACCAGCCGGGACTCAACCAGCCGGGACGGCGGGCTCGGCGGCGTCCTGGCCACCGAACCGGCGTAGCGCGGGGAACAGCGCGCTCACGGCGAGGATGCCGACCACCGACAGCAGGCCACCGGAGACCAGCGCGAGCCCGGTGGAGGTCAACGAGGCCACCAGTCCGCCCCGGAAGTTACCCAGCTCGGGGCCGCCCAGGCCGACCACGTGGTCGATGGCGCCGACCCTTCCGCGGTAGGCGTCGGGCGTGGCCAGCTGCACGATCGTGGTCCGGCTGAGCACGGCCAGCGAGTCGGCGACGCCGGCCACGGCCAGCGCGGTCAGCGCCAGCCACAGCCGGGAGGTCAGCCCGAAGACGGTCAGGGCCAGACCCCAGGTGGTGGCGGCGGCCAGCATCGCCGCGCCGGGCCGGCGGGCGGCGGAGAAGCGCCCGGAGAACCCGGTGGCCAGCAGGCCGCCGGCCGCCACCGCACTCATGAAGGCGCCGACGACCTGCGGCTGGCCTCCGTACCGCTGCGCACTGACCGCCGGGAACAGGGCGATCGGCATGGCCAGCACCATCGCGGCGACGTCGGACAGGAAGGCGCCGGCCAGCACCGGGCGGGCCGTGACGAAGGCGAACCCGGCCAGCACCGAGGCGAGCCCGGGCGGGTGCTCCCGGGACTGCGGCGGCATCGCCGGCAGCGACCAGATGCCCCACATAGCGACCAGGTAGGTGGCGGCGTCCACGGCGAAGCACACCCGCAGGCCGGCGAGCCCGGCCAGCACACCACCCAGGGCCGGGCCGACCAGCCCGGCCACCTGCCAGGCGCCCATGGTCAGCGCGACGCCGGCCCCGACCTGGTGGGCCGGCAGCAGCCGGACGACGAAGCTGCGCCGGGCCGGGGCGCCGGCGGCCGCGAACGCGGACTGCACGGCCAGCAGCCCCAGCACCGGCCAGAGCCGCCCCAGGTCGGCCAGCACCAGGGCGGCCATCAGGGTCGCGGTGATGAGCTGGCCGACGGCGGTGACCAGCACCAGCCGACGGCGGTCGGTGGCGTCGGCCAGGCTGCCCCCCGCCAGCGCGAAGACCACGGTGGGCACGGCGCGGACCAGCGCGGCACCGCCGGTCCAGAACGGGTCGTGGGTCAGCTGCCAGACGTAGAGCAGGACGGCGAAGGAGCCGATCTGGCTGCCCAGCACCGAGACGGCGCTGCTCACCCACAGCACCCGGAAGGGCCGGCTGGCCCGCAGCGGGGACAGGTCGACCAGGTGCCCGGCGATCATCGGCCGGCCCACCGTTCCCGGCCTGCCGCGCCGTCCGGCCCGGCGGTCAGGTGAGTGCGGATCCGCTCGGCGAACGGGCGGGCAGCCAGGGCCTGAGCCACCTGGGCCACCACCTCGGTGACCGGGTGCGGCAGGTCCTGCTCCAGCTCGGCCAGCGCCGCCTCGGTGGCCGCCCACTCGGCCTTCACGAACGGCAGCACCTGCCGGCCGCGGTCGGTGAGCCGGACGACCCGGGTGCGGGCGTCGGCTCCGGCGTTGGTCTGCACCAGCCCCGACCGCCGCATCGCAGCCACCGTCTGGCTCATCGCCGAGTGGGTGACCGCGCAGCTGCCGGCCAGGGCACGGATGGTCAGCCCCGGGCCGCTGGTGCCACTCGCGCCGTCCGGGGAGCCGGCGACCAGCATCAGCGGCCGGGCGAAGCGCGGCCGCACCTCCGACAGACCGCACTCGGCGTACAGCGCGGCGATCTGGCCGTCCATGTCGGCCAGCAGGGCGAACAGCGGCGCCCACAGCCCCGGGCCGGGGTCCAGGTCGTCGACTCCGGGCGAGGGCACCGGAGAATCGTAACAGCGCTAATACGATTCGGTCCCCCGCCCGGGGAGCCGGGGTCAGCTGCTCTGGACCAGCTGGTGCAGCTCCCGGTGGACCCCCGGCGCGGACACCGTGAACGGCCCGCCTGCCGGCCACACCACCTGCTCGCCGTTCCTGTCCCCGACCAGCGCGCCGGCCTCGGTGGCGATCAGCACGGCCGCGAGATGATCCTCGGGGTGGAACTCCCCGATCACCGCCCCGGCGCAGCGGCCCGCGCCCACCGAGGCCACCGACAGCGTCCCCGAGCCCATGATCCGGCTGGTGCAGCCCCGTCGGCCGAGGGCGTCGACCAGCTCCAGCATCCCCGGCCAGGGCAGGTGGGCGGCCCACTCGGTGAGCACCACCGCCCCGGCCAGGGTCCTCGCGCCGCTGGCCGCCAGGGGCAGCGTCGAGCCGTCGGCCCGGCGGCGCCACGCCCCCCGACCGGCCGCGGCGGACAGCACCTCACCGCGCCAGGGGTCGGCGACCACGCCGACCAGCGGCTGGCGGCCGGTGGACAGGGCCAGCGAGAACGAGGTCCACGGCAGGCCGGCGGCCAGGTTCGTGGTGCCGTCCACCGGATCGCACCACCACGTCGGCCCCGCGCCCGGCGTGCCGCCGAGCTCCTCACCGACCACCACGTGCTCGGGGAAGGCCGCGGCCAGGTGGCTGCGCACCGCGCGCTCCGTCGCGACGTCGACGTCGGTGACCACGTCGGCCACGTGCGCCTTCGTCCGCACCGCACCCAGCGCGGTGGTCGCCAGCACGTGCGCGGCCAGGTCCGCGCACTCGACGGCCACGGCCAGCGCAGCCTCGAGGTCCACCGGGGCGGGGCTCATGACCGCCCCTTTGCGTTCCAGGCCCGGACCGCCCCGACGACCAGCTCCACCCGGTTGCTGATCACGGCGTCCACTCCTTGCTCCAGCACGGCCCGCAGGGCGGCGGCGTCGTCGACGGTCCAGCACGACAGCGCGAGGCCGCGCTCGTCGGCCCAGCTGCGCACGTCGGGGCCGACCAGGCCCCAGTGCGGGTTGAACGCCTCCGGCCGCAGCTCGGCGAGCAGACCCTCGGGCGGCAGCCCGCCGAGGATCTCCTCCCCCCAGGACAGGAAGACCCGCGCCTGCGGGTCGGCGGCCCGGACGGTGCGCAGCGCCTCGGGGTGCCCACACCAGGCCACCTGGTCGCCGCCGACCACCCCGGAGGCCACCACCCGCTCCACGGTGGCCTGGGCGGTGGCCGCCGCGCCGACCGAGTTCAGGTCGATCAGGAGCCCGCTGGGGGTGCCGGCGACGGCGTGCAGGGTCTCCTCCAGGAGCGGGACGCGTGGCTCGCAGGCCCCCACCGGCACCACCCCGGCTCGGCGGGCGGCCACCGCGACGGCGTCCGCGACCTCCTGTGCGGTCATCGTCCGGACGTCGCGGTCGACCTCCCACAGCCGCGCCAGACTGTCGTCGTGCAGCACCACGCTGACCCCGTCGGCGGTCGTCTTGACGTCCACCTCGACCAGGTCGGCCCCGGCGGCCACCGCCGCGCGAACCGCCGGCAGGGTGTTCTCCCGGTGACCGACCGGGTCCCCGCGGTGCGCGACGGCCAGCACCCGCTGCCCTCCCGCGCGCGGGCGCGGCCACCGCGGCGGCTCGCCCGCCGTCTCGCCGTCGGCCGGCCCGGGCCTCACGCCAGGACCCCCTCGCGGTAGACCAGGGCCCGCCGGAACCGCACCGCCACCTCGGCCCCCGGGTGCGCGAGGGCGGCGGCGTCCGCGTCCACGTAGGCCCTCAGCGTCTGCCCGCCGAGCTGCAGCACCACCTCGGTGAAGTGGCCCCGGGGGATCACCCGGTCGACGGTGGCGGGCGCGCCGTCCCGCCCGACCACCACGTCCTCAGGGCGGACGGCGAGCGTGTCGGCCGCCGTGGTCGCCGTACCGGGTTCCAGGTTCGTGCTGGCCACCGGCACCCGCCGGCCCCCGAGCACGACGGCGGCCGAGCCGCCG
Organism: uncultured Actinomycetota bacterium; assembly: GCA_963821825.1. Taxonomy (GTDB): domain Bacteria; phylum Actinomycetota; class Actinomycetes; order Actinomycetales; family Kineosporiaceae; genus CAWGFD01. The sequence goes on along the minus strand of CAWGFD010000002.1, from coordinate 835,798 downwards.
CCTGGATCGACCTGGCCGGCGACGGCGTTCGTCGCCCCCACGAAACCGCCGACGAACGTGGTGGCCGGCGTGCGGTACAGCTCACCGGGGGTGGCGTACTGCTCGATCCGTCCCTGGTTCATCACCGCCACCCGGTCGGAGATCGACAGCGCCTCGTCCTGGTCGTGGGTGACCACGACGGTGGTGATCCCGAGCCGCTGCTGGATCTCGCGGATGTCCTCGCGCACCCGCACCCGCAGCTTGGCGTCCAGGTTGGACAGCGGCTCGTCCAGCAGCAGCACCTCTGGCCGCTGCACCAGCGCCCGGGCCAGGGCCACCCGCTGCTGCTCACCACCGGAGATCCGGGCCGGACGCGAGCGCTGGTGGTGGCCCAGGCCGACGAGCTCGAGGGTCTCCTCGACCTGCCTGCGCAGCTGCGCCTTCGGCGTGCGGCGCAGCCTCAGCGGGAAGGCGACGTTGTCGAACACCGACATGTGGGGCCAGAGCGCGTAGTTCTGGAACACCATCGCGGTGGGTCGGCGCTCCGGCGGCACGCCGGTGACGTCCCGGCCCCCGATCACCACGCGACCCGCCTCCGGCTGCAGGAAGCCGGCGACCATGCGCAGCGTCGTCGTCTTGCCGCAGCCCGAGGGGCCGAGCAGGCAGACCAGCTCGCCCTTGGCCACGACCAGGTCGAGGTCGTCCACGATGGTGCGGCCGCCGAGAACCTTGTGCACACCACGCATCGCCAGGCCGCGCTGCTCGCTGCTCTCGGTGTCGTTCATCTGATCTGGAACCCTTCGGCGAGCTGGCCACCCATGACGTGCTTGCGGACGAGCAGGAGCAGGGCGGCGGAGGGGATGGCCATGAGGATGGAGAACACCGCAGCCACCTGCGGCGGGTAGTTCAGGACGAGGGAGTACATCTGGGTCGGCATCGTCACGTAGTCGGGGTTACCGACCAGGTAGGTGCCCTGCGCCTCGTCGAAGGAGGCGAGGAAGCTCATGATCAGCGCGACCACGATCCCGGGCAGGGCCAGCGGCAGGGTGATCGTGCGCAGCACCCTGACCCGCCCCGCCCCGGCATCCCGGGCCGCCTCCTCATAGGCCCGGGGCACGGCCGCGAACGCCGCCGCGGGGATCCAGGTCATGAACACGACGGTGCCCAGCAGATGGATGATGACCACGCCGGTGAAGGTCGACATCAGGCCCAGGGTGTAGAACAGCGAGGCCAGGGCGACGAACAGCCCCATCTTGGGGAAGGCGTTGGTGGCGAACAGGCCGATCAGGAAGACCCGCCGACCCGGGAAGTCGAACCGGGCGAACGCGTACGCCGCGGGCAGGCAGACCAGGGCCGAGATGGTCATGGTGACCACGGCGAACTCGAAGGACAGGGCGACCGACCCCTTGAGGTTGGGATCGGCGAACACCGCCCGCCACCAGCTGAGGGTCCACCCGTCCGGGGTCAGCGAGGGGTAGGTCCAGCTCGTGGCGAAGGCCCGGACGCCGAGCCAGAGCAGCGGTCCGAGGACGAAGACGGCCAGCAGGACGACGAGCGCGGCGGTCGCGCCCCGGGCCGCCCAGGCCCGGGCGCCGGGGCGCAGGGTGGTCGCCGGCACCGGTTCCGCCTCGGCGGCGGAGGGCCTGGGGGACAGCGTAACTGCGTCACGACGGATGCCCACGCTCATTTCAGGCCCGCCCCGATCCGGCTGCACTGCGGTAGTTCGCCCACACGTAGACCGCTCCGAAGCCGGCGGCCACCGCGAACACCACGACGGCCATCACCACCGAGGACTGCGGAAGATTGTAGGAGGTGAAGTAGTCGGACATGTCGACACCGAGCATCTTCGGTGCGTTGGGCCCGGTGAAGTAGGGCACCGTGAAGGAGCCGAGTGTCCCGATGGCCGTGAAGGTGCCGGCGATCACGGTCGGGACCAGCGCCAGCGGGGCCACCACGCTCCAGACCACCCGCGGCATCGAGGCACCGGCGTCCCGGCCGGCCTCGATCAGCGCGTCCGGGACGCCTTGCACGCCCGAGACCACCATCAGGGTGGCGAACGGCAGGTTGGTCCACACCAGGCCGATCACCACCGCCGTCGTGGTGTAGCCCCAGACTGGGGCCGTGAGATGGGCCTGGGCGGCGAGCGTGCGCAGGAAGCCGTCGGCGGAGTAGAAGGTGAGGATCGCCCACGAGGCGATGACCACCGGGATGAACATGGGCACGACCGCCAGTGCGGACAGGATGCGTGACATCGGGGTGTCCGAGAGCCGGACGTACAGGGCGATCACCCAGGCGAGCACCAGGACCACCGCCGTCGTGACCAGCGAGACGACAACGGTCAGGACCAGGTCGCGGCGGAAGCGTTCGTCGGCGAACAGCTGGGTGTAGGCCCCCAGGCTCTGCTTCCACCAGGCGTCCACCGTGACCTGGTCCTTGGCGATCAGACCCACCGTCGCGTTGGGACCGCCGGTGTGCCCCAGGCTGTAGGCGAGCGCGGTGGCGATCGGGAACCCCACGAACAGCGCCACCAGGAGCAGGGGTGGGCTGGCCAGGGCCAGACCGGCCAGTCGATGACCCACGGAGGGCTTCACCGGCGGCCTCGGCCGTTCGCGGCCGGCCACGCCTGACCGCCCCTGGTCGCCGTCACTGGCCAGGGACCTTCTGGTCCCACAGGTTGTTGATGTCGGCGTTGTGGTCGGGGCTGTAGCCCGGCCGCAGGGTGTTGGCGTCCGCCGCAGCGAACTTCTGCTGGATGTCGGCGCTCATCTTGCTCATCGAGATGGCCGGGTAACCGGCGATCTTGTCGGCGATCTTGGCCTGCTCGTCCGGAGTCAGCATGAAGTTGGCGAGCTGGAAGGCGAGGTCCTGGTGCTTGGACGCCTTGGGCACGCCCACGTAGGCGGCACCACCGGTGAACGGGGGGTTGGAGAGCTGCCGGGCCTTGATCGCGGCCGGGATCGTTCCTGCCGCCTGGCCGGAGATGAACTGGTCGGACCACACCGGGGCCATGTCGATCTGCCCCGAGGAGAGCAGCTGCAGGACCTGGTTGTTCCCGTTGGGGTACACCCCCTTCTGATAGACATAGGGGTTCAGGCCGGCCAGGGTCTTCCAGCCCGGCGCCCAGTCCTTCTCCAGGTCCTGGTGGTAGCCGGTCGTCATCGCCTCCCGGTCAGCGGCCGGGGTGCTCCGGTCCAGCACGGACACCACGAAGGCCTGCCCGGAACCGCCGCTCTTCGGGGAGTTGTAGGTGAACCGCCCGGGGTGGGCCTTGATCCAGGTGAGCAGCTCATCCAGCGTGGCGGGCGGCTGGGCGACCTTGTCGGGGTTGTAGGCCAGCAGGACCGAGGAGGCGCGGTACGGGATCGCTCCCGGGCCGCCGGCCGCCACGACCTTCGGGTCGACCGTCGACAGGTTGGGCACCTTCGAACCGACCGGGGCGAGAAGGCCTGCGCTGGAGGCCTTGCCGGTGAAGCTGGCCACCAGGTCCATGCCGGGGTCCTTGCCCTGCTGAGTGGCGGCGGCCAGCCGGGCGAAGTTCTGCTGGTCGTTGGCGCCGTGCAGGTCGAAGGTCAGCTTGACCGTCGAGCCGGGGTGCGCCTTCTCGAAGTCGGGGATCAGGAGCTGCTGCCACAGCTCCTGAACGTTGGTGTCACCGCTCGCGGCGACCGTGATCGTGCTGCTCGCGCTGCTCGCCGCGGGTGTTGCCCCGGAGGAGGGTGAGGAGCAGGCGCTGAGGGCGAGGACGGCAGGTGCCGCGAGGGCCGCGGCCAGCAGGGAAGGTCGGCGCATGAATCCCACCCTGACCTGCAGATCGCCTCTGGGCCAAACCCTTCCGGGGGCGAACGACGACAGTTCATGTGGCGTGGGCGAACCGCTGCCTGCTCGTCACCCGCTGTCCACCGAGGCCTCAGGTGGCGCTCAGCCCGGGACCGGACGACCGGCGTGCTCGCAGGTCGCCCGGACGGCCTGGCGGTCCAGGTCGGCGATCGTGGGGTAGCCGTCGACGGCCATCAGCAGGTCGGCCTCGGCCAGGACGGTGCGCAGCACGTGCACGATGCCCGCGGTCCCGCCGAGCGCCGCGCCGTAGGCGTAGGGCCGGCCGATCCCGACCGCGGTGGCGCCCAGCGCGAGCGCCTTGACCACGTCGGAGCCGGACCGCACGCCGGAGTCGAACAGCACCGGCACGCCCGGCACGGCCGCGGCCACCTCGGGGAGGCAGTCGATCGCGGCCAGGCCGCCGTTGGCCTGCCGGCCGCCGTGGGTGGAGACGTAGACCCCGTCCATCCCCTCGTCCACGGCCCGGCGGGCGTCGTCGGGGTGGCAGATGCCCTTCAGCACGATCGGCAGCGTGGTCAGCGAGCGCAGCCAGGCCAGGTCGGCCCAGACCAGCGGCCGGCCGAACAGCCGCGCCCAGGTCAGCACGGCGGCCCGCGGGTCCTGCTCGGGCGGCGCGGCCAGCCGGCTGCGGAAGACCGGGTCGGACAGGTAGTTGCGCAGGCAGCGGCCGCGCAGCTGCGGGAAGTTGGCGGTGGCCAGGTCCCGCGGCCGCCAGCCGGTGACCCAGGTGTCCAGGGTCACGACGATCCCCCGGTAGCCGGCCGCCTCGGCGCGCGCGACCAGGCTGGCCGCCAGCTCGGGGTCGGTCGGGCAGTACAGCTGGAACAGGCCCGGGGTGGCGCCCAGCTCTGCGGCGACGTCCTCCAGCGGGTCCTCGGCCAGGGTGGAGGCCACCATCGGCGCGCCGGTCGCGGCGCAGGCCCGGGCGGTCGCCAGGTCGCCGTGACCGTCCTGGGTGCAGATCCCGATCACCCCGATCGGGGCCAGGAACAGCGGGCTGGGCAGGTGCACCCCGAACAGCTCGACGGAAAGGTCGCGCTGGGCGCTGGCCCGCAGCATCCTCGGCACCAGGCCCCAGTGGTCGAAGGCCGACCGGTTGCTGCGCTGGGTGTGCTCGTCCCCGGCCCCGCCGGCGACATAGGACCAGACCCCGGGCGGCATCGCCAGCTCGGCCCGGCGTTCCAGCTCGGAGAAGGACATCGGCAGCGCAGGCTGCACCCCGGACAGCCCGGCCAGGTAGATCTCGGTCTGCAGGTCACCGAAGTTCGAGGTCATGGGCTGACCGTAATCGGGCTGCCGAGCTCAGCCCAGGCCCACCATCACGGCCAGCAGCAGGAATGCGACGCCGGTCCCCCGCGAGGCCAGGAGCGAGCACCCTGCCGGGAGGGTGCGGCCACCGAGCCGGCCGGCCAGCAGGGCGTACGCGCCGTCGCAGGCGAAGGCCAGGAGGACGACCCCGAGGCCGAGCAGCAGCATCTGGACCGCCACCGTGCCCCCGTCGGGCCGCACGAACTGGGGCAGCAGAGCCAGGACGAACAGCACAGTCTTGGGGTTCAGCAGGTCGACCATGAGTCCGTCGAGGAACACCTTGCGCAACGGCGGGGCGGTCGCCACCCCGGCCTGGGTGAACGGTCGGGCCGGTGCCGCCCGCCGCAGCTGGACCAGCCCGAGCCAGACCAGGTATCCCGCGCCGGCCAGCTGGAGCAGACGCAGACCGGCGGGCACCGCGACCAACAGCTGGGAGACCCCGGCCGCTGCGGCCAGCACATGCAGCGCCAGCCCGGTCTCCAGCCCCAGGACGGCGACCAGCCCGACCCGCGCCCCGTGCTGGTAGGCCCGGCTGGCGGCGAAGACCACCGACGGTCCCGGCACCACGAGCATGCCGAACGTGAGCACCCCCAGGAGCAGCAGGCTCTCGTGCGCTGGCATGACGCTTTCCCACGGTGGTCGGTCGCCCCCGGATGCGGCGGCACTCACCCGGAGCACGGGGGCGGCCGCTCTGATACCTCGTGGTCCGCTCCGTGCGCGCCATCGCACGGCGCGGGGACACTGGTGCGGTGGCCGAGGACCTGCAGGTGAGCCGGTCGCTGGTGATCCCAGCGGCCGAGCTGACCGAGCGGTTCTCCCGCTCCTCCGGCCCCGGCGGGCAGGGCGTGAACACCGCGGACAGCCGGGTGGAGCTGTCCTTCGACGTCCGGGGCTCGGCCGTCCTGACCGACAGCGCGCGCGCTCGCGTGCTCCAGCGGCTGGCCACCCGTCTGGTCGACGGGGTGCTGACGGTGGCCGCCAGCGAGCACCGCACCCAGCTGGCCAACCGCCGCGCCGCCCGGGAACGGATGGCCGACCTGCTGCGCGCGGCGACCGCCCCTCCTGCGCCCCGACGACGGGCGACCCGCCCCACCCGGGGGTCCACCGAGCGCCGGCTGGCGCAGAAGAAGCGCCGCTCGGACACCAAGCGCGGCCGCCAGGGCCGCTTCGACCCCTGAGAACGGGTTCTGGAAGGTACTTCCCGAATGGGAAAGTTGGGGCCATCCGTTTGGGCATGGACGACAACCTCACCGCCAGGCCCGTTGGCTCAGCACCTGCCCACGATGGTGATCTGGTCGCAGCGACGCCCGGCCAACGCCAAACGTGCCACCCGGGAGCTGCTGCCATGGTGGTTCGGCACCTGCGCCCTGTACGTCGTGGTCCTGGCGGTGGGCACGCCCGGCCGGAGCGGGGACCTCGGCTACTGGCTGCCGGGAGCCCTGCTGGTGGCTGCCCCGCTGGCGGTCGGTGCCGTCCGCACCCGACGGTGAACGGGCGCCATCCCCGGCACGAGCTGGACGACCTGCTCGCGCTCGCCGTCCGGTTCTCCGTGGTCGCCGCGCTGTCGGGGGTCGAGCGCGCCGAGTTCGGCCTGGTCCGGGACAGTGTCGAGGTCAGCGACTCGGGCTGTCCAAGCAGGTGGCCCTGCTCGAGGCGGCCGGCTACGTCGAGGTGCACAAGGGAAAGGTCGGCCGCCGTCCCCGGACCTGGTTGCAGCTGACCCGGGGGGCGAGCGTGCCTACCACCGGCACCTCGGCGCGCTGCGGGCCATCGCCGGCGACCTGCCCGGCCTTCCGGTTCGGCGGGTCACGCCGTCATGATCGTCCCGTGCCGGTGGTTGGTGATGCTGACCGCCTGCTCGCGCAGCCAGCGCAGGCCCTCGACCCGGCCGTGGCTGACCACCGGGGAGTCGTCCAGCGGCATGCCGACCGCCATGGCGGCGGTCCGCAGCTGCGGGTCGACCGCGCCGAGCACCCGGATCCGGGCCGCCCGGCTGCGGGCCAGCCGACCGGCCAGCGCGGCGTCGGTCTCCACCACCAGCCGGGTGGCCGGCAGGTCATCCCGGTGCACCGGGGTGGACACCTGGACGGCCACGCCCGCCCGGTCCGCGGCGGCCAGGGCGTTGGCCACCGCCTCGCCGGGCACCAGCTCACCGACCCGCAGCAGCGCGGCCGGCAGCGGCCGGTAGCGGAACAGGTTGCGCTCGGCCGCCAGCCCGGTCGGGTCGTGCTCCACCCCGAACTCCTGCGCCCAGGCCCGGCTCAGCGAGGCGTGCAGGTGGGAGACGTCGACCATCCCGCGGTCGGTCCAGCGGCCCAGGGACAGCACGTAGTTGGGGCCACCGGCCTTGACCGTCGGGCCCACCGACGAGCGCTTCCAGCCGCCGAACGGCTGGCGCTGCACGACCGCCCCCGTGGTGTGCCGGTTGATGTAGGCGTTGCCCACCTCGACCCGCTCGCTCCAGTGCCGGATCTCGGCCGGGTCGAGGGCGTGGATGCCCCCGGTCAGGCCGTAGGCGACGGCGTTCTGCCAGTTCAGCGCCTGGTCCAGGGACTCCGCCCGCATCAGCCCCAGGACCGGGCCGAAGCACTCGGTGAGGTGGAACGGGCTGCCGGGCCGCACACCCAGCTTCACCCCGGGTGACCACAGGTGGGGATTGTCGCCCACCTGCTGGGGCTCGACCAGCCACTGCTCGCCGGGCTGCAGCCGGGTCAGGGCGTCGGCCAGCGGGCCGGACGGCGGGTTGATCAGCGGGCCGACGTCGGTGGCCAGGTCGGTGGTCACCCCGACCCGCAGGGTGGTGACGGCGTCGGCGAGCCGGCGCCGGAAGGCGGGGTCGTCGTACACCGAGGCCTCCAGGATGCCCAGGCTCGCGGCCGAGCACTTCTGCCCGCCGTGCCCGAAGGCCGAGGAGACCAGGTCGGCGATGGCCAGGTCCATGTCCGCGGTGGCGGTGACGACCAGCGCGTTCTTGCCGCTGGTCTCGGCGTGCAGCCGGAGCTCGGGCTTCCACCCGGTGAACAGCTCAGCGGTCTCGAACGCACCGGTCAGGATCACGCCACCGACGTCCTCGTGGGTGATCAGCCGCTGGCCGACCTCGTCGTCGGGGGTGGGCAGGAACTGCAGGACGTCCCGCGGCACGCCCGCCTCGTAGCAGTAGCGCGCGATCAGCGAGGCGGTCAGCACCGTCTCCGGCGCCGGCTTGAGGATCACCGAGTTGCCGGCGGCCAGCGAGGCCAGAACCCCGCCGGCCGGGATGGCGTACGGGAAGTTCCACGGCGAGGCGACCACGACGACGCCGAGCGGCTCGAAGTCCAGGTCCTGCCCGAGGAGCGTCTCCAGGGTCCGGGTGCCGGCGGCGTAGTACCGGGCGAAGTCGATCGCCTCGGAGACCTCTGGGTCGGCCTGCCCGACGACCTTGCCGGCGTCGTGCATCATCACGGCGATGGTCTCCCCGCGGTGGGCGGCCATCACGTCGGCGACCCGGTTCAGGATCGATCGACGTTCCTGCATCGGTCGGGCCGCCCACTCCTGCTGGGCGGTACGAGCGGCCCCGACCGCGCGCTCGACCAGCTCGCGGTCGGCACGCACGTACCGGTAGGCCTCCCGTTCGGGGTGGTTCGGGTCGATCCCGGAGCCGGTCAACGGCTCGGCCAGCTCCTGCCCGGCCACCGTCGCCTCCACCACCGTGGCCGGGTGAGATCGATAGCTCTCGATCGCATCGGCCAGCCAGCGCCGGTTGGCGGCGGAGGAGAAGTCGGTGTCCGGCTCGTTGACGAAGGCGGCGTCGGGGTCGCCGGCCGGCTGCGGCCGGCTGCGGTCCTGGTCGCGCCGCGGGTGGGTGTCCAGCTCCGAGCGCGCCGCGACCGCCTGCAGGAAGCGGGCGCGCTCGGCCTCGAAGGTCGGTGAGCCCGGCTCGAGGGAGAACAGCGAGCGCAGGAAGTTGTCCGGCTGGGTGTTCTCGTCCAGCCGGCGGACCAGGTAGGCGATCGCGGACTCGAAGTCGTCGCGGGCGGCGATCGGGGCGTAGAGCAGCAGCCCGCCGGCCTCCTCCTTGACGGCCTGGGCCTGGGCCGGGGCCATCCCCTCCAGCATCTCGATCTCGATCCGCTCGCTCATCCGGCGGTCGGCGGCCACGGTCAGCGCCCAGGCGATGTCGAACAGGTTGTGGCTGGCCACCCCGAGCCGGACCGCCCCGCTCCAGCGCTCGTCCAGGGCCAGGTCCAGCATGTGCTTGTAGTGCGCGTCGACCTCGGTCTTGGTGCCGAACGGCGCCTGCGGCCAGCCCGCCACCTCGGCCTCGACGGCCTCCATGGCCAGGTTGGCACCCTTGACGATCCGGACCTTGATGCTGCCGCCCCCACCGTCCCGGCGCTCCCGGGCCCACTCGCACAGACGCAGCAGCGCCGCCGAGGAGTCGGGCAGGTAGGCCTGGAGCACGATGCCGGCGTCCAGGCCGGTGAACTCCGGTTCGGACAGCACCCGCATGAACACCGCGGTGGTCAGCTCGAGGTCGTCGTACTCCTCCATGTCGAGGTTGACGAAGACCGCCGGCCGGGCGGCCATCGCCTCCCGGTAGATCCGGCGCAGCGGCTTGGCCACCCGCTGCACGGACGTCTCGAAGGCGATCGAGGTCAGGTGGGCGCAGATCGCCGACGCCTTGACCGAGATGTAGTCCACGTCCGGGCGGCGGACCCGGGCCAGCACCTGCTCCACCCGGTGGGCCGCCTCCTCGTCGCCGAGCACCGCCTCACCGAGCACGTTGACGTTCATCCGCACGCCCTGGGCGGCCCGGCGCCGCAGCAGCCGGCCGAACGCCGGGTCCTCCGCCGGCAGGATCGACCCGCCGGCCTCGCGCCGGACCCGCTCCAGGACCAGCGGCAGGACCAGCTTGGGGGCCCGGGTGGCGCTGCGGGCACCCACCGAGAAGGCCGCCCGGTCCACGGTGCCGAGGAAGGACGGCGCGCCCTGCTCCGCGAGCAGCTCGCGCAGCCGCCGGGCAGCGCGGGCCGGGTCGTGGATGCGCAGCACCTCGTCGATCAGCACCAGCATGGAGGCCTTGCCCGACTCGTCCTCGAGCATGCTGCCCAGCCGCTCGTGCAGCTTCTGGTCGCGCCGCTTCTCCAGCTCCTTGCTGCGGGCCAGCATCCGCTCCGCCAGGGCGCAGGCCCGGCGGGCGGCGTCCTGGCTGCCGGGGTCCAGGCTGAGCACCTCCACCGGGTCACCGTCGGTGGGGCGGCCGGTTCGCACGGGTTCGTTGCCGGGTCGGGCGGTGTGGGTGCTCACCCCCCCAGTGAACCGCCGCCGTCTTGCCGAATCGACCCCAGACGGGCGATCGAAAACGCCAATTCGGCCGACCAGGGGGGAAGCCACTGAGATGCATTGGCGACTTATATAGATGGTTGATATAACTGCCGGGTGAGCGCTTCTCCCCTCGCCCCCGCGGCGAGTGAGCTGACGGAGCTGGCGACCGCCCTGGACCGGGTGATGTCCTGGGTCCGGCGGCAGAGCCCGCCCTCGGAGCTGAGCATGACCGCGCTCACCACGCTGGCCCGGCTGGCCGTCGACGGGCCGGTCCGGATCAGCGACCTGGCCCGTCACGAGGGCGTGACGCAGCCGGCGATGACCGGGCTGGTCAACCGGCTGGAGGGGATGGGCCTGGTCCAGCGTCAGCCCGACCCCAGCGACGGGCGGGCGGCGCTGGCGGTGATCACCGCCACCGGTCACGACTTCATCGACCGCCGCCGCCGCCAGCGCGCCACCGCCCTGGCCGGCCAGCTCAGCGAGCTGCCGGCGGCCGACCAGGCCGCCCTGCTCGCCGCCCTGCCCGCGCTGGACCGGCTGACCGCGCCGGCCCGGCCCCCGCTACCCACCTCCCGCACCACAAGCACCCGCTGACCCCACGAGGAGAGCACCGAGGATGTCCGCAGCAACCCACCGGGCCGGACGCGCGCCCGCCCACCGGGCCGTCGTCGAGAAGGGCCCCAGCCCCTTCCGCCAGCCGCGTGCCGTCTGGGCGGTCGCCTTCGCCTGCGTGGTCTCGTTCATGGGCATCGGCCTGGTCGACCCGATCCTGCCGGTGCTGGCCCAGCAGCTGCAGGCCACCCGCGCCCAGGTCTCCCTGCTGTTCACCAGCTACCTCGTGGTGACCGCCGTGGCCATGCTGATCACCGGCTGGGTCTCCAGCCGGCTCGGCGCCAAGCGCACCCTGCTCACCGGCCTGGCCATCATCGTGGTGTTCTCCCTGCTGGCCGGCAGCTCAGGCACGATCGGTCAGATCGTCGGCTTCCGGGCCGGCTGGGGCCTGGGCAACGCCCTGTTCATCGCCACCTCGCTGGCCGTGATCGTGGCCTCCTCCTCCGGCGGGTTCGGCGGTGCGATCATCCTGTACGAGACGGCGCTCGGCGTGGGTATCGCCAGCGGCCCGCTGGTCGGTGGCCTGCTCGGCAACGTGAGCTGGCGCGGGCCGTTCTTCGGCGTCTCGGCGCTGATGACGATCGCGCTGCTGGCCACCGTGTTCCTGCTGCCGGCCACCCCGCGCCCCACCCAGCACACCCCGATCTCCGCGCCGATCAAGGCGCTGCGGCACCGCGGGCTGGCCACCATGGGCATCACCGGCCTGCTCTACAACTGGGGCTTCTTCACCCTGCTGGCCTACTCGCCGTACCTGATGGAGCTGGACGCGATCCACCTCGGCTTCGTCTTCTTCGGCTGGGGCCTGCTGGTCGCCGCGTTCTCGGTGTTCGCCGCGCCCCGGCTGCAGAACCGGTTCGGCACCTCACGCACCCTGTACGTCAACTTCGTCCTGCTCGCCCTCGACCTGGCCGTGATCGGCTTCGGCCACGCCTCCCCGACCACCGTGATCGTCGCCGTGATCGTCGCCGGGGCGTTCCTGGGCATCAACAACACCCTGGTCACCCAGGCGGTGATGATGGTCTCGCCGGTGGAACGGCCGACCGCCTCGGCCACCTACGGGTTCGTCCGGTTCATCGGCGGCGGCCTGGCCCCCTGGGTGGCCGGCAAGCTCGCCGAGCGGTTCAACGACGCCATCCCGTTCTACGCGGGGGCGGGCGCGGTGCTGCTCGCCCTGGTCGTGTTCGCCACCGGGCACCGGATCCTGGCCGACGCGGACGCCCGGATGGCTGGACACGGTCACGGCGAGCCGGCCGCCCCGGCCGGGAGCGACACCCCGGCGGCCCGGACCGCGGCGGCCGAGCGCCGGCGGGAGGAGCTGGAGGCGGCCGAGGGCATGGAGTCCTTCGGCGGCGGGGACACCACAGACCCGGACGAGGTGTTCGACCCCGCAGGCACCCGGAGCTGAGACTGCTCGTGGTCGGCACCCGCCGTTGACACGGCGGGTGCCGACCCGGTTACCTGCGGTCAGTCGCCGGCGAGGACGCGGGCACCGTCCGCGGAGGACCAGATGAGCACCCGTCGTCCACTCCGGGCCAGGCCCGGCTCGCTCCTGGCGGCCGGCGTCGGGCTCGCTGCGGCGCTGACCCTGGCCCTCGGCCTCGGTGCGCAGGCTGCCCCGGCCGCGGCGTCCGTCCCGGCGCCGGACGGCGTGCGGCCCGCCGCGTCACCGGCCCGGCCGGCCGCGTCACCGGCCCGGCTGGCCGCGGCGCGGGGCCGGGCCGCCCGGCTGCTCGCGCAGGAGCTGGCCGACGCCCCACCCGGCGCCCCGGTGGACGCCGTCCCCGGCACCAGGGCTCCGCTCGCCGTGCCGCGGCACGGCACCGGGCCGGGCGTCCGGCCGCTGGGCGGCGCCGGCGAGTTCGTGAGCATCCCGGCGAACTACGTCTACGACCCCCGCCTGGGCACCCTGCACGACTACTGCAGCTACGCCCCGGACTGGTTCTACGTGCCCGGCCCGGACGCCGACTTCCGCGGCCCGTGCGCCCGGCACGACCAGTGCTACGCCGGCAGCACCAGCAAGTTCACCTGCGACAACCGGCTGTGGAGCGACATGGTGACCAACTGCGACTACACCTACCGCTGGTGGGACCCGCTGCGGTACGAATGCCTCAAGGTCGCCAACGTGTACTGGGTGGCGGTGGTGGTCGCCCCCTAGCCCACCCAGCACCCAGCACCAGCACCAGCACCAGCACCAGCACCAGCACCAGCACCCACGATCGGAGAGCTGTGAGCCCGAGCCGTCGTCCCCTGCTGATCCGACCGCTGACCGGGCTGCTGGTCGCCCTGGTCGGGGTTGTGGGTGCGCTGGCCAACCACCTGGCGGCCCGCGCCTTCCCCGACTTCTGGGGCGGCCCGAACATCGGCGCCGGCTTCCTCCAGCTGATCTGCTACGCCCTGGTCGTGCTCGGGGTGCTGCTGTGGTGGCGAGCGCGCAACCTGGACCCGAACGGCCCGCCCGGTCAGCACTAGCCGCCGGCGGCGCGGCTCACAGCTCGTCGATCAGCACCAGGGAGTTGCGCCCGGCGTCGTAACCGGCCCGCCGGCGGCCCGGCAGGTCGGCCCTCGCACCGTGCACGAAGCCGTGCTCGAGGAACCAGTGCGGCGTGCGGGTGGTCAGCGCGAACAGCCGGGTCAGGCCCCGCTCCCGGGCGGTGGCCCGGGCCCGGCGCAGCAGCGAGGCGGCCAGGTCGCGGCCCCGGTAGTCCGGGTGCACGGCGACGCACGCGAACTCGGCCGCGGCGTCCTCCGGGTACTCCACCAGGGAGTAGCAGGCGATCACCATGCCGTCGCGGACCATCACCGAGAAGGTGTGCACGTCCAGCTCCAGCTGCTCACGGCTGCGCGGCACCAGGATGCCGGCCCGCTCCATCGGGCCGATCAGCTGCATGATCCCCGCGACGTCGTCCACCGTGGCGTCCCGGGTGGACTCGTAGTCCTGGGCGGAGGAGAACATCAGGCCGGCGCCGTCCCGGGTGTAGAGCTCGCGCAGCAACGGGCTGGGGCCCTCGGCGCCGATCAGGTGCACCCGGCGCACGCCCGAGCGGCCGGCGGACAGCCCGGCCCGGACACAGTTGCGGTCCTCGATGGACAGCCCCTCGGCCAGGTCGCCGCCGAGCAGCCGTTCGGCGGTGGACAGCGGCAGCTGCCCGGCGTCCCCGGCCGAACCGGCCAGCCGCCAGGTGCCGGGCTCGGACTCCATCACGAAGATCAGCTTGTCCGCCCCGAGCCCGGTCGCCACCGCCTCGGCGATGTCGGCGTTGCGCAGGTTGAACGCCTCCCCGGTGGGTGAGTAGCCGACCGGGGACAGCAGCACGATCCGCTCGGTGGTGATCGCCTGCCGGATCTCGGCGATGTCGACCTTGCGGACCAGACCGGTGAGCAGGTGGTCGATGCCACCCCGGACACCGACCGGCCGCGCGGTCACCCAGGTGCCCCCGACCACCCGCAGTCGCGCGCCGGCCATCGGGGTGTTGCTGAGGCTGGAGGACAGGCGGGCCTCGATGTCCATCCGGAGCACCCCGACCGCCGCCTTCACGGCCGTCATCGTCGCCTCATCGGTGACCCTCAGATCGCCGCTGAACACCGAGGGCAGCCCCCGGACCTCCAGCTCGGCCTCGATCTGGGGGCGGGCGCCGTGCACGAGCACCAGGCGCACGCCGAGGCTGGACAGCAGCGCCACGTCGGCCAGCAGCCGGTCGACGTCCGCCCGGGCGCAGATCTCCCCCGGGAACGCGATCACGAACGTCCGGCCGTGGTGAGCGTGCACGTACGGGGCCGCCGCCCGCAGCGTGGCCACGAACTGTTCAGCGCCAACCTCGACGCGCGGCTGCGGACCGGTCCCCATCCGCGGGACAGTAGCCCGGCGCGCCGGGCCGGCCGGCCGCGGGGCGCTGCCGGCCGCCGCGCGGGCCAGGATGGGCGGGTGGAGGTGGACCCGGGCGCGCTCGCCGAGCTGTACGTCGGCCTGCCGCACGTGATGTTCAGCGTCAAGGACCTGGACGGCCGCTACACGGCCGTGAACCAGGCCTTCGCCGACCGGGCCGGCTGCCGCGCGCCGGCCGAGGTCCTCGGTCGCACCGCGGCCGAGCTGTTCCCGGCCGAGCTGGCCCACTCCTACGAGGAGCAGGACCGTCAGGTGATCGGGTCCGGGCGCGCCGTGCAGGGTCGGCTGGAGATGATCACCAGGCCGGACGGCGGTATCGGCTGGTACGTGACCACCAAGTCCCCGCTGCGCGACGGCGACGGGCGGGTCAGCGCGGTGGTGGCCATCTCGGTGGACCTGCGGACGGGGCTGGAGGACGGACCCGCAGGCCCCCGACCAGGTCTGACCGGGCTGAACGCCGCGCTGGAGCTGGTCCGCGCCCGCTTCGCCGAGCCGCTGCGGGTCGAGGAGCTGGCCGCCGTGGCCGGCCTGTCGGCCGCGCAGCTGGAACGCCGGATGCGCCGGGCGCTGGGCATCACCGTCAAGCAGTACGTGCTGCGGGTGCGGATCGACGAGGCGGCGCGGCTGCTGTCCGGCACCGAGCAGCCGATCGCGCAGATCGCCGGCCGGTGCGGCTTCTACGACCAGGCGGCGCTCACTCGGCGGTTCACCAAGGTGACCGGGATGAGCCCGGGACAGTACCGGACCCGCTCCGGCGGCCGGCGGCCGGACCGGACCAGCACGACGAACCGGACCAGCACGACGACCACGACCCAGGAGGGGCGATGACCGAGAAGGTGGAGCTCGACCGGCTGCTGGAGGTGGCCGACCGGTTCGGCACCGTGCCGATGCTGCTCACCGTGGACGCCACCGGACGGCCCCGCGCGGCCGCGGTGCAGGTCGCCTGGCAGCCGGGCACGGCGCAGGTGCGGGCCGGCCACCGGTCGGTGGCCAACGCCGGGGAGCGACCGCTGGTCAGCCTGCTGTGGCCGGCCCCGCCCGGGGAGCGGTTCGCGCTGCTCGTGGACGGCGAGGTCACCGCCACCCGGCCCGGTCACCCCACCGAGACGGACCGCAAGCCGCGCGGGGAGGTCACCATCCGGGTCACCTCGGCGATCCTGCACGTCCTGGCGCCCTGACGGTGCGGGGATGGGACCGGTGGGCGAGGACCGGGCGGGATCTGCGCGCCCACCCCACGGGGGTCAAAATGGGGGGATGACCTCTCAGCCTTCGCAGCCTCAGCCGACCCCGGACGAGCCCGGACCCGCAGCCGAGACCACGCGGGGCACCGACCGGGTCCTGGTCGTCACCCCCGACGGGATGGCCGTGACCGGCCCGGACGCCGAGCCCGGCCAGAACCCGGCGCACCAGGTCGAGCAGCCCGCCAAGGTGATGCGGATCGGCAGCATGATCAAGCAGCTCCTGGAGGAGGTGCGCAGCGCCCCGCTGGACGAGGCCGGCCGGACCCGGCTCGCCGAGATCCACACCCGCTCGATCAAGGAGCTGGAGGACGGCCTGGCCCCCGAGCTGGTCGAGGAGCTGGAGCGGATCACGCTGCCGTTCACCGGCAGCCAGGCCCCCAGCGACGCAGAGCTGCGGATCGCCCAGGCCCAGCTGGTCGGCTGGCTGGAGGGACTCTTCCACGGCATCCAGACCGCGCTGTTCGCCCAGCAGGTCGCGGCCCGCTCGCAGCTGGAGCAGATGCGCCGGGCGCTGCCCGGCCCGATGGGTCCGGGCGCCCACCCGGGCGGGGAGCCCGACGGGCCACGCAGCACCGGCCAGTACCTGTGACCTGTCGGCTCACGCTCGGGTGACCTCGCTGCGCCGGCGCGTCCAGCGGGTGCTGGCCCGCCGTCCCGGCGCCGTCCGTACCGGGCCGGACCGCGCGCTGGGCCTGGGCGTCTGGCGGCGCGACCACGACACCCTGCGCCGAGCGGTCGACCGGGCGCACGACGTCGTGGCCGGCAGCCCGCCGCCGCTGCGGGCGGAGCTGGCCGCTGTCCTGGACGTGCTGGCCCGGACGACCGAGAGCGCCCAGGTGGTGGCCGAGGGCGTGCAGCTGGCCAGGCCCACCGACACCATGGACGTCCCGGGCGGCGACGGCGGCCGGTGGCTGGACGTGCACCGCGCCCTGTCCCGGGCCGGTCAGCTCGCCGCGCAGAGCGCGCAGGCCGCGTTCATGGCCCGGACCATGCCGGCCGAGCGCGGTGCCGCGGTCGCCGCCGCCGAGCGGGCCGCCGGCCGGGCCCGGGACCAGGTCCGGCTGGCCGAGACGGTGCTGGCCGAGCTGACCACGCGGGGCTGACCACGCAGGGCTGACCACAACCGGGGCCGGCTCAGGCTTCGGCGAGCAGCCTCTCCAGCACCTGCGCGACGCCGTCCTGAGCGCACGGTGGCGCCGTCCGGTCGGCGGCGGCGATCGCTTCCGGGTGACCGTCGGCCATCGCGTACCCCACCCCCGCCCAGCGCAGCATCGGTACGTCGTTCGGCATGTCCCCGAAGGCCACCACCTCCGCCGGCGGCACGCCCCGCTCGGCCGCCACCACGGCCAGGGTGGACGCCTTGCTGACCCCGGGCGCGGCGATCTCGATCAGGTTGTCCCTCGGGTTGGAGTGCACGGGTTCGGCCAGGCCGGCCAGCTCGACCCGGGCCAGGGCCAGCAGCTCGTCCGCCGAGCCCTCCGGCACCCGGCAGAGCAGCTTCAGCACCGGCGTGCCGTCCAGCAGGGCGGGCAGCGAAGACCGGTCCCCGGTCGGCCCGCCCTCACGGCCGGGCTGACGACGGTGACCCGCGGTGGTCTCCACCGCGAACACCGCCCCGGGCATCACCTCGTGCAGACGGTCGGCGACCTCCAGCACCGCCTGCTCGGTCAGCGCCCGGACCGAGCGCAGCCGCTCGTTCTGCAGGTCGTAGACCGCGGCACCGTTGGCGCAGACCACCAGCCCGTGGTGACCGCAGGCGTGCGCCACCGGCGCCAGCCAGCGTGGTGGGCGGCCGGTGACGAACAGGACGTCCACCGAGCGGTTCTCGCAGCGGCGCAGCACGCGCAGGGTGCGCTCGGAGATCGACCCGTCCGGACGGACGAGCGTCCCGTCCAGGTCCGAGGCCACCAGCTGCACCCGCTCATCCTGGCAGGCAACGGCCGCCGACCGGCGCAGGGTGCGGGGCGGTCGCCGCCGACCGCCCCGCACCCTGACCCGCCGGGGCGCCCCCGCCACGCTCCGGCGTGACCAGGATAGGCGCAAGGTGACCCACAGGTGGTCACACTTCACCGAGAGGCACGGCTGGAGCCTCAGTGGCGGGCCGCCGGCTCAGGCGTCGTCGGTCTGCACCACGACCCCGTGGCCGAGCTTGCTGTGCCGGTACCCGTACAGCCCATAGATCACGATGCCGATCAGGAACCAGCCGAGGAACCGGGCCCAGGTCTGCCACTGCAGCTGGGTCACCAGCCACAGCGAGAAGGCGATGCCCAGCAGCGGGGTCACGGGCATGAACGGGGCCCGGAAGGTGCGGGGCAGCTCCGGCGAGCGGTAGCGCAGCACGATCACCGCGACCGAGACCACCACGAAGGCGAGCAGGATGCCGATGTTGGTCAGCTCGGCGGCCGCCCCGATCGGCACCAGCCCGGCGATGCCGGCCGAGATGATGCCCACGATCCAGACCGGGCGGTGCGGGGAGCCCTTGGGGTTGGTCCGGGCGAACCAGCCCGGCAGCAGGCCGTCCCGGCTGATCGCGAACCACACCCGTGAGGCGCCGAGGGAGAAGGAGAACAGCACCGTGATGATGCCGATGATCGCGCCGAAGGCGACGATCTTGGCGAAGGCCGGCTGGCCGACGAAGTCGAAGGCCACGGCGAAGGCGGCCGAGGCGGACAGGTCCTTGTAGTTCTGCATGCCGGTCAGCACGGTGGCCGCCAGCAGGTACAGCACCATCGCGATCGCCAGCGACATCACGATCGCCTTCGGCAGGTTGCGCTCGGCGTCCTTGGACTCCTCGGCCGCGGTGCTCATCGCGTCGTAGCCGAAGACGGCGAAGAAGACGGTGGCCGCCCCGGTGGCCGCGCCGCTGATCCCGTAGGGGAAGTACGGCGAGAGGTTGTCGGCCTTGACGTAGAAGGCGCCGACCACGATCACCGCCAGCACGATCGCGATCTTGACGAAGACCAGGTAGGTCTCGACCCGGGCGCTGGTCTTGATCCCCTGGTTGAGCAGCCAGGCCACCCCCAGGCAAAGGATCATCGCGGACAGGTCGACCCGGTGGCCGTCACCCGTCCCCGGCGCACCCAGCATCCAGTGCGGCAGGTTCACCCCGAAGGAGATGAACAGGAAGTCGATGTACTGGGAGACCCCGATCGCCACGACGGCGACGATGGCGGTGTACTCCAGCAGCAGGTCCCAGCCGATGAACCAGCCGACGGACTCCCCCAGGGTGGCGTAGCCGTAGGTGTAGGCCGACCCGGCCTTGGGGATGAGGCCGCCGAACTCAGCGTAGGACAGTGCGGCGCAGGCGCTGGCGATCCCGGCGATGATGAACGAGACGGACACCGCGGGTCCGGCCGTGGTCTTGGCGACCGGGCCGGCCAGGGCGAAGATGCCGGCCCCGATGATCGCACCGAGGCCGATCGCCGTGAGCTGCCAGAGCCCGATGCTGCGTTCGAGGCCGTCGGGCTCGGCATCGGCCTCGATCGGTTTGCGGCGGAAGATCCCGGTCGTCTCCACCTGGTCGCCAACCTGTCGGCTCATGTCCGTGTCCTTCCGCGCGACTCTGCACTCCGGCGCCCCCACCCTGGCGACCAACGCGCGAGTGGTCAACCACGGATCGCTGCTGAACCATCTCTCAGGTGCACAGGGAGCACACAGCCCGCCCTCATCGGGGCCCGGCACCCTGGACCCACGATGGTGAGCAGGCCAGCCGCATGGCGGCAACCCCGGCCGCACCGGGGCAGACCGAGGAGAGGACCATCATGACCAGCAGGGAGACCGGCCTGAGGCGGATCGCCTCGATCACCACGGGGGTCCTCGCGCTCTCCGCCATCGGCACCGCGGTGGTCGTGCACGAGGCCGCCGCAAGCACCGGCGCGTCCAGCACGAACGGCACCAGCGGCTCAGGCACCACCGGCTCAGGCACCACCGGCTCAGGCACCACCGGCGCCGGCACCACCGGCTCAGGCACCACCGGCTCAGGCACCACCAGTTCGGGCAGCACCGCCGGCACCGGGTCGAGCGGCTCCTCCAGCAGCTCCTCCGGGATCGTCCCGGGATGGGCCGGCGGCGGCAGCGCCAACGGGTCCGGCGGGGGCGCCGCGCAGGGTTCCTCGAGCGGGTCATGACGATGACCGCCGCGACCCCCGAGACCCCCGCGGTGAGCAGCAGCTGGCCGGTGTGGTCGACGACGGCGCGGGTCGTGGTGACCGACCCGTCGGCGCTGGCCGCGGCCGTGGAGATCACCCAGCGGTTGCTGGCCGAGGTCGATCGGGCGGCCAGCCGGTTCCGGCCCGACTCGGAGGTCAGCCTGCTGGCGGGCGGCCCGGGCACCGCCCGGATCTCACCGCTGCTGGCCGACCTGCTGGCCACCGCGCTGCTCGCCGCCGAGCGCACCGACGGGGACGTCGACCCGACCGTGGGCGCCGTCCTGGTCGAGCTGGGCTACCACGACGAGCACAGCCTGGGCCGCTCCACGGACCGGCTCGGCGGCTTCGACCGGGTCTGCCTGGACCGGCGGGTGCGCTGGACCGACGTGGAGCTGGGCGAGGGCAGCGTCCGCGTCCCGGCCGGCACCCTGGTCGACCTCGGCGCCACCGCCAAGGCCTACGCCGCGGACCGGGCTGCGGCCCTGGTCGCCGAGGGCCTCGGCACCGGTGTGCTGGTCGAGCTGGGCGGCGACATCGCCACCGCCGGGCCCGCGCCGTCACGGGGATGGACCGTCGATGTCCAGGACCTGCCGCGCGACCCGGCGACCCGGCTTACGCTCGGCGCCGGCAGCGCGATCGCCACCTCCTCGACCCAGCGCCGCACCTGGTGGCGAGCCGGTGAGCGGCTGCACCACGTGCTCGACCCCCGGACCGGCATGCCGGCCGACAGCCCCTGGGCCAGCGTCACCGTGGTGGCCGGCGACTGCGTCGCCGCGAACACCCTGACCACCGCCGCGCTGGTCCGCGGCGCGAGCGCGCCTTCGTGGCTGGCCGGGCTGGGCGCCAAGGCCCGGCTGGTCACCCACGACGGCCGGGTGCTGCGCACCGCCGCCTGGCCGAAGGACGCCGTCGAGCACTCCGACCGACCGATCACCGTGGAGGTGGCCGCATGAGCGCCGAGCTGACCAACGCTGCCTGGTACGTGGCACGTGGCACCGGGGTGACCACCCTGTGCCTGCTCACGCTGACCGTCATGATGGGCATCACCACCCGCTCGTCGCGGCCGCTGCCGGGCCTGCCGCGGTTCGCCGTCGCCGAGCTGCACCGCACGATCAGCCTGCTGGTCGTGCTGCTGCTGGGCGTACACATCAGCACACTGCTGATCGACCCGTACGCCCAGCTGAAGCTGGCCGATGTGGTGCTGCCGTTCACGGCCACCTACCGCCCGATGTGGCTGGGCCTGGGCACGCTGGCCAGCGACCTGGTCGCCGCCCTGGTGGTGACCAGCCTGCTCCGGCACCGCCTGGGTCGACGTCCCTGGCGTGCGGTGCACTGGCTGGCCTACGTGTCCTGGCCGGTGGCGGTCGCGCACGGCCTGGGCACCGGCACCGACTCGGGCACGGCCTGGCTGTGGGCGGTGACCGCCGGCTGCGTGCTCGCCGTCGGGACCGCGCTGGTCTGGCGGGCGAGCGACCGCTTCAGCGACCGGTCCGCCGTCCGCGACACCTCCGCCGTCCCGCTCCCCCTGCCCGCCCCGGCCATCGGCCGGTCCCGACAGAGAGTCTCGCGATGAGCACCACCATGGACCCTGACCTCGACCGCGGCGCCGCCGCCCCGCGCGGTACCCGCCGGATCACCTCGACGGCCGCCGACCTGGCCACCCACGAGCGGCGCTTCGGCGCACTGCAGCTACCCGCGGACCGCGGCGCCGTGCTGGCCGCCCTGGAGGCCAGCGGCCTGCGCGGCCGTGGCGGCGCCGCCTTCCCCACCTTCCGCAAGGCCGGCACGGCCGCGGCCCGGAGCCAGGCCGCGGGTGGCGCCGTGGTGATCGCCAATGCCGCAGAGGGTGAACCGGCCAGCAGCAAGGACGCCGCCCTGCTGACCAGGGCCCCGCACCTGGTGCTGGACGGCCTGGCGGCCATGGCGCACGCGGTGGGTGCCACCCGGGCCTACCTCTACACCGGACGGGTCGGCGCCCGCGCCGTGGCTCCCGCGCTGGCCGAGCGCCTCGCGGCCCGGCGCGACCGGCTGCCGGTGCAGGTCGTCCTCGCCCCCGACACGTTCGTCTCCGGTGAGGAGTCCGCGGTGATCGCCGCGGTGACCGGACGGAGCGCCGTCCCCTCCTTCAAGCGGCACATCCCCGCGGTCCGCGGCGCCTTCGGCCTGCCGACCGTCGTGCAGAACGCGGAGACCCTCGCCCAGGTGGCCCTGATCGGGCGGTTCGGGCCGCAGTGGTTCCGCAGCGTGGGCACGGCCGAGGACCCGGGCACCTTCCTGGCCACGGTCAGTGGCTCCGTGCACCAGCCCGGCGTGGTGGAGGCGGCCTACGGCGAGACGTTGGCCCAGCTGCTGACCCGGGCCGGTGGGCCGGCGCACGAGCTTCTCGCCGTGCTGGTCGGCGGGTACCACGGCGCCTGGGTGCCGGCCCAGCGGCTGGAGCAGACCACCATGTCCCGGTCCGGGCTCGGCCCGCACGGCGCCAGCCCCGGGGCTGGGGTGCTGATCGCGCTGGACTCCGGCAGCTGCGGCCTGCGCGCCACCGCCGACATCACCGCCTATCTGGCCGGCCAGTCCGCCCGGCAGTGCGGGCCCTGCATGTTCGGGCTGCCGGCGCTGGCCGAGTCCCTGGCCCAGCTCGCCCGGCCGGACCGGCTGGGCTACACCGACACGATCGCCGGCACCGTCAACCACGCCGTCCGCGACACCACGGCACTGGCCGGCCTGGTCGAGGGCCGCGGCGCCTGCCACCACCCCGACGGCACGGTCCGGCTGGTGCGTAGCGCGCTGCAGGTCTTCGCCGCGGACGTGGTGGCGCACCGGTCCGGCCGCTGCCTCGCCGACGAGGCGGCTCAGGACGACCAGCGCGACAGCAGGAGCGAGCGATGAGCGGACCGACCACCTCCGGCTCCGCGCCGGCGGCCCGCACAGTGCGGACCACCGCCCGGTTGCGGATCGACTGGACGGCGTGCGACGGCCGGGGCCTGTGCGCCGAGCTGCTGCCCGAGGTGCTGGACACCGACCCCTGGGGCTACCCGGTGGCCCGCGACCGGAGCCGGCGGCGCGGGGACGGGGTGGAGGTGCCGGTCCGGCTGCTGCCGCACGCCGAGAAGGCGGTGCAGGTGTGTCCCCGGCTGGCCCTGCGGCTGGAAGGCACTGACTTCACCAAGAACCCCCGCTGAGCTCTCCCGGCGTGCGCCTACCTACGCATGGACAGATCGTCATGAATGCTTGAGCCGCCGGCGGCCGCCCGGGCGGCTCAGCCGGAGGGAGGGTTCAGTCCAGGTTCGCGCGCGCCTGGTCAGGGGTGATCTCGCCAGAGGCCAGCGCCCGGAGGGTGGCCAGCCGGGGGTCCACCTCCGGCGGTTCGGACAGGCCCAGGGCGGTGAGCAGCTCCTCGTACCGGGCGCGGGCCGTCGGGTAGCTCACGCCCAGGTGCCGTTCGACCTCCTTGAGGTTGCCGCGGGAGACCAGGAAGACGCGCAGCAGCTCGCGCTGGGCCTCACCCAGTCCGCAGAAGGCACACGTCGTGAACCGGCCGGACAGCGCGGTACCGCACCGGTCGCAGCCGAGCTGGCTGATCAGCAGGTGGTCTCCGCAGACCGGGCAGTCCTGCGGCGGACGGTGCGCCGGGTGGCTCATCGCCGGACCTCCGCCAGGACCACGCTGCTCATCACGGCGTCGATGTCCCAGCGCCCCCGGCCGGCGCCGAGCACCGTCTCCACGGTGTCCGGGTCGATCCGCGTCTGCGGGCCGGGTAGCACCACCTTGCCCATCCGGTAGGTGGCGTGCACGAGCAGGTCGGTGCCCGGCAGCAGACCCAGCCGCACCGCCGCGCTGTCCGCCTTCAGCGAGCAGCTGCCCTCCGGCTGGACCGTGCCGCGCACCGAGGAGGAGGCGGCGTCGATCTCGAGCGGGCCGCGGACTTGCTCGAGCCGGACCGAACCCGCCCGGGCACTGATCCGCACCCCGGCCTCCCCGCCGCCGATCCGGGCGCTGCCGCCGGACAGCTCCACCACCAGCGGCCGGTGCGGGTTGAACCGGACCAGCATGTGGTGGTCCTTCCATGCCTTGGCCCAGGCCATGGTCTGAGGCATGGTCGTCATGGCGAACCGGGCCGCGCCGGCGGCGTCCTGGGTGAACAGCGGGGGAACATCCGGGCTCTGCACGACGATCAGATCGCCCTGGCGGGTGATCGTGTGAGACCCGGAGACCGAGACGTCGCGGACGGTGGGATCGGCGATGATGTGCGCGCTGCAGTAGCTGACGACGACCTTGACCGCACGGGCGAACGGGTCGACCGCGGTGCCGCCGCCGGACGCGCCCTCCTCGCGGGAGCGCCTGGCCGACCCGACCGGAGCCGGCTCCACCCACGGCCCGCCAGCCGACTCGGGCTCCGCCACGCCGAGCTCCTCGTCCTCGATGCTGTCCGGGCCGCCGACCAAGGAGGTCGCAGCGCCGGCAGGCGGCGTGGGCAGGTCCGCGTCGTCGGGGCCCTGCTGGGTGTCCAGGCCCTCACCCCCCTCGCCAGTCTCCGAGGGGGTCGTCCGCCTGAGATCATCAAGGGTCGCCAGGGCCGCCTCGGGCGTCAGCTGGCCGGCCGCGACCCGTCGCAATACGTCGTCCAGAGCCGGAGGTGTCATGCGCAGACTGTAAGACCGACCCTCAGAGACTGGCAACCCATACATCAATAGTGATTGTTCCACTGGTGCGACACGGTGATGGGTGACCAACTTGACTCAAGAGCCTCCGTTACCAGCCCGACACTGGCTGTTACCGGGGGAAAGCCCACCCGGATCAACTGGAGGTACACGATGTCGCCACGGAAGGCCTACCGCGCCGCTGCTCTTGCTCTGACCGGCCTGCTCGCCGCCGGAGGCCTGGCTGTCGCCGGACCCGCCGGCCTCAAGTGGGACGCCAACCCCACCGGCATCAAGTGGGACGGCGTTGCCACCGCTCTCACCCCCCTGGGCATCAAGTGGGACGCCAACCCCACCGGCATCAAGTGGGACTCCAACCCACTCGGCATCAAGTGGGACGGCGTTGCCACCGCTCTCACCCCCCTGGGCATCAAGTGGGACGCCAACCCCACCGGCATCAAGTGGGACTCCAACCCGCTCGGCATCAAGTGGGACGGCGTCGCCACCGCTCTCACCCCCCTGGGCATCAAGTGGGACGCCAACCCCACCGGCATCAAGTGGGACGGCGTCGCCACCGCGAGCGCTCCTACTACCATCCAGGGTGGCGCGTCCGTCAACGGGATCAAGTGGGATTGAGCGGCACCGGTCCCGCACATTCGAATCGCTTCATAGAAGCACCGCGGATCAGTCGAGAGTAGGGGGTGACGCGTGGTTCGCGAACGAGCCGGAGTGAAGCCGATCGCGGCCCTGCTGTTCGTGTTGACGGCGATCGTCGGCCTCGTCCTGCTTCGCGCCCAGCCACAGCCCATGGTCGGCGGCCAGGCGACTCCTGTGCTCGCCCTGCTCGGCGTGGGTTTGGTCCTGATGTATGCAGCGGGAGAGCTGACCGTCCTACAGGTCGAGGTCCGCGGGTCCGCACTGGGCATCCACCTGTCCGGCGTCTCAGTGGTTCTCGCCATCCTGCTGCTTCCTCCGGTCGGCGCTGTCGCCGTCGCGATGACGGGTGCCGGGTTTGTGGCTGCCCTGCAGCACCCGAAGCACATCAAGGCAGCCGTGAACCTGTGCTTGGCCGCCACCAAGGCGGTTACAGCTGTCTTCGCGCTCCAACTGATGGCGCAGGCCAGCGACCATCTGACCACGGCCATCGGTATTGCGGTGCTTCTCGCTGACGTGATCTCCGAACTCGTCACGGCTGCCTGCCTCATGGCCGTGCTCAAACTGCACGGATCCCCCGTGCCCATTCATGCTGCCACGGGGGTCGCGGGAGCGGCAGCACTCGCGAGTGCCGCCGCCGGCATCGCGGCCCTGACCTTGATCCTGCTGGTGTCGAGTGGCCCTCTGGGCATCACGATCGTCGCCCTCACCGCACCGGCCATCCTGCTGGTACGTCGAGCATTCGTGGTCCTTCACCGGCGGCACCAGTCTTTAGAGTTGGTGCACGCCTTCGTGGCCGAAGGCCGGGGGGCGCTCAGCCAAAGTGAGCTTGCGGGGCGACTACTGGATCAGATGCGCACGTTGTTACGTGCGTCGTGGATCGAACTGGTGCCAGCTCCGGGGTACGGCGGCCCGTCGATGCGCGTCACGGACGACGGTCCCCTCCCCCACATGCTCACCCGCACGGACAGCACCCCGGACTGGGTGGCGACCAGGGCGATGGTCGACGGGGCGGCCGTCCTGGTGCCCCGGCGCAGCAGGGACAAGGCGCTGCGCCGATGGGCCGACCTGCACGAGGTCCGCGACGCGATCGTCGTCCCGGTCCTGGACGGGGAGTCCACGCTCGGCGTCCTGACCGTCGCCGACCGGCTCGGCGACTCGGTCACCTTCACCACCACCGACCTGGAGCTGGCCCAGACCCTCTCGGCCCACCTGGCCGTGGCGCTGCGCAGCGCCGGACTGGTCGAGCAGCTGCGGCACGACGCCAACCACGACGCCCTGACCCAGCTGGCCAACCGGGCGATGCTCGACGACCAGCTCACCGCGCTGAGCGCCGTCCCGCCGTCCCTGCTCGACGGCGAGCCGGCCCGGGTGGCCATGCTGCTGCTGGACCTGAACCGCTTCAAGGACGTCAACGACACCCTCGGTCACTCCACCGGCGACAAGCTGCTGGTCGTGGTGGGCCAGCGGCTCGCCCAGCTCGCACCGCCCGGCGCGCTGGTGGCCCGGCTCGGCGGGGACGAGTTCGCCATCCTGTTGCCCCAGCTCGGCCCGGACCGGCGCGCCGCCGAAGCGTCCGCCACCTCGGTGGCCACCCAGGCGGCCGCCGCACTGCGGGTGCCGGTCGCGCTCGATGACCACGTGGTCACCGCCGACGCCTGCATCGGGGTCTCGGTCAGCCGGCGCGGCGCCAGCGACTGCGCCGACCTGCTGCGCCAGGCCGACCTGGCCATGTACGCGGCCAAGAGCGGCGGGCAGCCCTGGGCGCTGTTCAGCCCCGAGCTGGACAAGGGCCGGGCGGAGCGGCTGGCCCTGGTCGCCGACCTCCAGACGGCGATGGCCGCCGACCAGCTCAGCGTGGACTACCAGCCGCTGCTCGGCCTGGCCGACCGGCAGATCCGCGGGGTCGAGGCGCTGGTGCGCTGGCGGCACCCCCAGCACGGCTGGGTACCGCCGGACGTGTTCGTCCCGCTGGCCGAGTCGACCGGGCTGATCGGTGACCTGCTACGCACCGTGCTCGGCACCGCGCTGCGGCAGTGCCGCGCCTGGCGGGACGAGGGCTACGACCTCAGCGTGTCGGTGAACCTCTCGGCCCGGAACCTTAACGACGACAGCCTGCTGGCCATGGTCTCCCAGGCGCTCAACGACGTCGGGCTTCCGGCCGAGGTGCTGGTGCTGGAGATCACCGAGAGCAGCGTGATGGGCGACCCGGACGCGACGCTGCCGGTGCTCAAGGCGCTGGTCGGCCTGGGCGTCCGGCTGTCCCTGGACGACTTCGGTACCGGCTACTCCTCGTTGTCCTACCTGCAGGCGCTGCCGGTCCAGGAGGTCAAGATCGACCGCTCGTTCGTGCAGGGCATGACTGGCGCCGGGGTGCCCCACCTGCCGGGCGTCCGGGACGCCGCCGACGGCCGGGGCCGAGCCGAGCTGCTGGTCCGGGCGATCATCGACCTGGCCTCCGGCCTGGGTCTGGAGGTCGTCGCTGAGGGGATCGAGGACCAGCGCACGCTGACCGCCCTGGAGCAGCTCGGCTGCCACACCGTGCAGGGCTACTTCATCAGCCGCCCCGCCACCCCCGACGGCCTGTCGACCCTGCTGTCGACCAGGGCCCGGCGCCTGCCGGGGAAGGGACCCCTGCGCGTCGTCGGCGGCACCGCGGGCTGCTTACCGGGCTGCTGACCGGGCTGCCGACCCCGCCTGCTCAGGCGCCCCGCTCCAGGACCGTCAGCGGCGGGTCGAGGGAATAGCACGGGCGTCAACCCTCTTGTTCGCCTATCGTAAGTAACGAAAGCATCACGTGCGATCCCCGTGCCCGGCACGGGACGTGCGGACCCGACCGGGCCGGAACCTCGGCCCCCCTCGTCGAGCCGCCACAGCAGTCGGCCCCGCGAACGACCTCGACGCAGCCCCCGGCAGCGTCAGCCACCACGACGCGGAGCGTGACTCCCCCTGATGTCCATCACTTCTGCCCGCCGCCCGACCGGGCCGGCCGCTGCCGCCCCGACGTCCGGGCTGACCGCTGCCCGGCTGATCGTGCTCGGCACGATCACCGCGCTGGGCGCGCTGTCGATCGACATGTACCTGCCGTCCTTCCCGGACCTGGCCAGGGACATGCACGCCAGCGAGTCGGCGGTCCAGCTCACCCTGACCGCCACCGTCATCGGGCTGGCGATCGGCCAGCTGATCGCCGGGCCGATCTCCGACGCGGTCGGCCGGCGCCGGCCGATCATCCTGGGCCTGGGCGGCTGGGCCCTGATCTCCTTGGCCTGCGCCTTCGCGCCCTCGATCGTCACCCTGACCGGTCTGCGCTTCGCGCAGGGGCTGGCCGGCTCGGCCGGCCTGGTCGTCGCCCGGGCCGTCGTCCGCGACCTGGCCGAGGGCGACCAGCTGGCCCGGGCCTTCGCGCGGCTGATGCTCGTGGTCGGCGTGGTGCCGATCCTGGCGCCCACCCTGGGTGGCCTGCTGCTGCGCACCACCGGCTGGCGAGGGCTGTTCATCGTGCTGGGGTCGGTCGGCCTGGTGATGACCCTGGTGGTCAGCCTGGTGCTGCAGGAGTCGTTGCCGGCGGAGCGCCGGCGGACCGCCGGGCTGCCGGAGAGCCTGCGCAGCTACCGCTCCCTGCTGCGCGACCGCGCCTTCATGGGCAGCGCGCTGGTGGTGGCCTTCACCTTCGCCGCCCTGTTCAGCTACGTGTCGGCCAGCTCGTTCATCTTCCGCGACGTGTTCGGGCTCAGCCCGAGCGCGTTCGGCCTGGTCTTCGGGGCGAACTCGGTCGCCCTGGTCTGCGGCACCCAGCTGACCGGTGGGCTGTCCGGGCGGGTCGGCCAGCGCCGGCTGCTCGGCATCGGCCTCGGCGTGGCGACCCTGGCCGCCGCCGTCCTCCTGGGCGACGCGCTGCTGCCCGGCGTCGGCTTCTTCGGCGTGGCGGGCCCGCTGTGGCTGATGGTCTTCGGTGTCGGGATGGCGATGCCGATGGCCTCCAGCCAGGCGATGATGCTGCACCCCGAGCGGGCCGGCGCGGCCTCCGCCCTGCTCGGCCTGTTCCAGTTCTCCGTCGGTGGGCTGCTCTCCCCGCTGGTCGGGGCGGCCGGCACCAGCTCGGTGCTGCCGCTCGGCCTGCTGTGTGTGGCCAGCCTGCTGGTCGCGGTAGCGATCTTCACGGTGACCGGCCGGCTCCGGGCCGTGGACGGCGGGCAGGCTACCGAGCGCCGGGAGGAGGTCCCGGCAGGGTTGAGCGGGGCCGGTGCGGGGCACTGACACAGCCATGAGCGATCCTGACCACCCCGACCACGTGCCGTCCGCCTCCCCCGCGCCGCAGCCCCAGAGCGGGCGTCCCTGCCTGGTCGAGCCGGAGGGCGTCAACGCGGGCTCGGCGGACGCCGGCCGGCAGCCGGACGGCGACCAGGACGTGCGCTCCGGCGGGTCCGCGGACAGCGCCCCCGCGGAGGTGCCCGGTGACCCGTCGAGGCCGCAGACCGGCGAGGAGCTCCTCGGCAGCCCCGACGCCCGTCCCGGCTCGCCGGGCCAGTACCAGGGCGAGCCCGGGCAGGACACCGGTAGCCAGAGCTGAGCCGCCTGCGGGTCAGCTCGCCCCGGTGCGCGAGCCGTCGGGCGGTGCGTCCCCGGCCTCGGCCGGATCCGGGCGCTGGCGGGTGGTCAGCCACAACCGGTGACCGGTGATCACCAGGACCAGCCAGCCGGCGCCCAGCACCCACGCGGCCAGCACATCGGTCAGCCAGTGGTGGCCCAGGTACACCCGGCTCAGCCCCATCGCGGCCGCGAACACGCTGGCGAGCACGACGGTGAGCGTGCGGGTCCGTCGGCGGTGCTCGTGGGTCAGCAGCAGGTAGCAGACCACGCCCGCCACCACCAGCGCGTTCAGCGAGTGCCCGCTGGGGAAGGACCAGGACGTCTCGTACGGCGGGACGGCGTCCAGCAGCGGCGGGCGGCTGCGGGCCACCCACGCCTTGCCGACCACCGTCATCAGCAGCGAGCCGCCGGCCGCCACTGCCATCAGCACGACCGGTCGCCAGGTGCGCCAGGTGATGGCCAGGGCGGCGGTCACGACGGTGGCCAGGATGGGCATCCCGACCGGGCCGCCCACCTCGGTGAACCGGCTGACCCAGGTCGCCTCGGCCGGGCTTCGGTGGGCGACCGCCCAGTCCAGGGTCGGCCGGTCCAGCCGGGCGACGCCCTCCGAGCCGGTGATCGCCTCGTAGAGCTCGTGCACGCCGGTGGCCATCAGGGCCGCGGCCAGGGCGCCGATCAGCAGGGCCAGCAGGAGCGCCCGGTGCGGCTGCATCCGCGCCGCCAGCGGCACGACGAGCCGGGCGACCCGGCGCCCCACGGGGGTGTCCCACCGGGTCAGGTCACGCGGGCCGATCCGGGACTCACCGTCAGCAGGCATCGGCTCACCCTACGGGGGAGCGTCCGAGATGCGATCCGCAACGGACAGGGCACTCTCAGGTGATGGCCGACTTCACGCGTTCCCGGACCATCCAGGCCGACCCCGACGAGGTGTTCGAGTACCTGTCGAAGGTCGAGAACCTGCCCAGCTACTTCAACCGGATGACCGAGGCCCACCACACCCGCGGCGACGAGGTCTCGGTCACCGCCCGACTGGACCCGGCCCAGACCGGTGACGAGAACGGCAGCGTGCAGGGCGAGGCGTGGTTCAGCATCGACGCCGACGCCCGCTCGCTGCGCTGGGGCGCCGAGGGGCCGCACGACTACCAGGGGACCCTGTCGGTCACCCCGGACGGTGAGGGGGCAGCGCTGGAGGTGCAGCTGCACACCCAGCACGACTCCGACCAGATCGGGGCCGGTCTGGACCGGACGCTGGACACCATCGAGCAGGTCCTCGCGCAGCGCCCGGACCTGCAGGCCTGAGCCGGGTCAGCCGGCCAGTGCCGCCACGGCCGAGCTGACCGGGTCCGGCCCGGCCACCAGGTCGACCCGGGTCCTGGTCACCGTCGGCTGCCCGAGCAGCTCGGCCAGCACCGCGGCGACGTCGGCCCTCGGCACGCTGCCCGGCTCCAGGCCCGGGGCTAGTCGGACCAGGCCGGTCCCGGGGTCGTCGGTCAGCCGGCCCGGGCGCAGCACCACCCAGTCCAGGTCCCGGGCCATCAGGTCGGCGTCAGCCGCCGCCTTGGCCCGCAGGTAGACCTGGAAGACGTCCTCCGAGCCCGGGTCGGCCTGCTCCGTGCCCATCGCCGAGACCATCAGGTAGCGCCGGACACCGGCCAGCTCGGCGGCGTCCGCCAGGAGCACCGCGCCGGCCCGGTCCACGCTGTCCTTGCGGGCCGCGTTACTGCCCGGGCCAGCCCCGGCGGCGAACACGACGGCGTCCGCCCCGCCCAGCACGTCGGCCAGCTCCTGCGGCGAGCTGGACTCCAGGTCCACCACCTCGGCCGTGGCGCCGACCACCGCCAGGTCGGCGGCGTGCTGCGGGTCGCGGACCAGCCCCACCGGCTCGTGCCCGGCCACGCTGAGCAGGCGCTCCAACTGCTGGGCGATCTGCCCGTGGCCACCGGCGATCACGACTCTCATCCCTGGTCCTCCTGGTCCTCGGTCTGCCTACCTGTCTGCGCGCGTTCCGGTCGGCCCGCCGGAGAGCCAAACGACGAGCCCGACGACGAACCGGACGACGAACCGGACGGTGAGGCTGCCAGCGAGGTGACGACGTCCAGGACGTCGGCCAGCCCGTCGGCGCCCACCGGGCCGGTCGTCGAACGGGCCGCGCGCAGCACCTCCGGCGGCGCCTGGCCCATCGCCACCGAGTGGCCGGCCCAGGCGAACATCTCCAGGTCGTTGCGGCCGTCGCCCACCGCCAGCGTGGCCTGCGGCGGGCAGCCCAGCCGGCCACGCACCAGCTCCAGGGCCGAGGCCTTGCTGACCCCCTCCGGCGCCAGGTCGAGCCAGGCGGTCCAGCCGACCGCGTAGTTGACCCCGTGCAGCCCTACCCGCTCCACCAGGTCCAGGAACGCCTGGGAGCTGAGGTCCGGGCTGCGCACGATGACCCGGGTGGCCGGGGTGTGCAGCAGGTCCTCGAACGCCACGAACGTCTGGTCCCCGGTCAGCTCGCCGTCCGGGAACGGGGCCGTCAACCGGTACCCGACCCCGACCTCCTCGACCGCGTAGAGGGCGGTCGGCAGCTCCTCGCGCAGCAGCCGCAGCGCCCACGATGGATCGAAGGTGACCGATTCGTGCACGGTGTAGCCGGCCGGCAGCGAGGGGTCCAGCCGGAGCGTGACGGCCCCGTTGCTGCACACCGCCCAGCCGCAGACCAGCCCCAGCCGATCCAGCACCGGCAGGGTGGCGTGCAGCGAGCGCCCGGTGGCCAGCACCACCTCCGGTCCGGCGTCGGCGACCGCCTGGACGCTGCTCCGGACCCGTTCGCTCAGGTGCTCGTCGTGGTCCAGGATCGTGCCGTCGATGTCGAGCGCGACGAGCTGGGGGCACCGCTCCAGCGCACCGGTCCAGCTGCCGACCCTCATCCGCGGCCCGCCGGCCCGAGCGTGCTCTGCCCGCCCAGGTAGGGCCGCAGTCCCTCGGGCACCCGGACCGTGCCGTCGCTGAGCTGGTGGTTCTCCAGGATCGAGACGATCCACCGGGTGGTGGCCAGGGTGCCGTTCAGGGTCGCGACCGGTCGGTTGCCGGCCTGCTGGGCAGTCGGGTCCACCTCTCGGACGTCGAGCCGGCGGGCCTGGTACGTCGTGCAGTTCGATGTCGAGGTCACCTCCCGGTAGCGGCCCTGGCTCGGCAGCCAGGCCTCGCAGTCGTACTTGCGGGCGGCCGAGGAGCCCAGGTCGCCCGCGGCGACGTCGATCACCCGGTAGGGCAGCTCGGCCCGGGCGAGCATCTCCTCCTCCCAGGCCAGCAGCCGCAGGTGCTCGGCGTGCGCGTCCTCCACCCTGCACCAGCTGAACATCTCCACCTTGTGGAACTGGTGAACACGGATGATCCCCCGGGTGTCCTTCCCGTAGGAGCCGGCCTCCCGGCGGTAGCAGGCCGACCAGCCCGCGTAGCGCAGCGGTCCGGCGGACAGGTCGAGCACCTCCCCGGAGTGCATCCCGGCCAGCGCGACCTCGCTGGTGCCGACCAGGTAGAGGTCGTCCTCCTTGTCCAGGTGGTAGACCTCGTCGGCGTGCGCACCGAGGAACCCGGTGCCGGCCATCACCTCCGGCCGGACCAGGGTCGGGGTGATCACCGGGGTGAAGCCGTACCCGGCGGCCTGGTCGACCGCGGCGTTCAGCAGCGCCAGCTCCAGGCGTGCCGCGGCGCCCTTGAGGAAGTAGAACCGGGCGCCGGAGACCTTGGCACCCCGGTCGGTGTCCACCCCGAGCCGCTCACCGAGCTGCACGTGGTCCAGCGGCTCGAAGCCCTCGGCCGCGAAGTCGCGCCGGGTGCCGACCTCCCGCAGCACCACGTAGTCGTCCTCGCCGCCGGCCGGCGCGCCGTCCTCGACCACGTTGTCCACCCGGCGCAGTACGTCCTCCAGCTCCGCCGCGGCGGCGTCGGCCGCCGCCTGCCCGGCCCGCACCGCCTCGGCCAGCTGCTTGGCCTGGTCGAGCAGGATCGCCTTCTGCTGCCCCTGCGCCTTGGCCACCTGACGGCCCAGCGCCTTCTGCTCGGCGCGGTCCCGCTCGAACCCGGTCAGCGCGGCCCGCCGGCCCTCGTCGGCGGCCAACAGCTGGTCCACCAGCGACGGGTCGGCTCCGCGCGCCCGCTGGGAGGCGCGGACGGCGTCGGGGTTGCTCCGCAGGAGGCGCAGGTCGATCACCGCACGAGCCTAGTCGGCGGGCTGCCCGAGGCAGCGCGGGCCGCCGGCTGCCGATCGCGTACCGTGCGCCCATGCCGTGGACCTCCGAGCAGCTGGAGACGCTGCTCCTGGTGGTCGTGCTGGCGCTGACCGTGGCCCTGTTCCTGGTGCTGCGCCGCTCGCTGTCCGGCAGCACCCGGCGGCTGCGGCGGCCCGCCGCGGAGCACGGCCCGCCGGCCGCGGAGGTCCCGGTGCGGCCGCCGACCATGGCGGTGGTGGTGAACCCGACCAAGCTGACCCGCCAGGACCACGCCCGGGCCCGCGCGCTGGCCCGGCTGACCCGCCCGGGCCAGGCGCCGCCACTGTGGCTGGAGACCACCCAGGAGGACCCGGGCCACGGCCAGACGGCGTCGGCGCTGGCCCAGCAGGTCCGCACCGTGGTGGCCTACGGCGGGGACGGCACCGTCCGGACGGTGGCCGGTGAGCTGCTCGGCCACGACGCCGCGCTGGCCATCGTGCCGTGCGGCACCGGCAACCTGCTGGCTCGCAACCTGGGACTGCCGCTGATCGACCTGGACTCCGCGCTCGGCGTCGCGCTCAACGGCAGGCAACGCCGGGTGGACGTGGCCCTGGTGGCGATCGACCGCGGTGAGCAGGGCAGCGATGAGCCCGAGCCGTTCCTGGTGATGGCCGGGATCGGGTTCGACGCCGAGGTGATGGCCGCCGTCGAGCCGCGGCTGAAGGCCAGGGTGGGGTGGTGGGCCTACGTCGTGGCCGGTGCGGTCCGGCTGCGCGGCCGGCGCGCCCGGGTGCAGCTGCGGCTGGACGACGGGCCACCGCTGACCCGCCGGGCCCGCAGCGTCATCATCGGCAACTGCGGGGCGCTGACCGGCGGGGTCCGGCTGCTGCCCGCGGCGCTGGTCGACGACGGCTGGCTGGACGTCGTGGTGGTGTCCCCGCGCGGCCTGACCGGCTGGGCCGCGGTGACCCTGGCGGTGCTGTCCCGGCGGCGCAAGGGCCACCCCACGGTGCAGCACTTCCGGGCCCGGCGGATCGAGGTCTGGGTGGACGAGCCGTGGCCGGTCCAGCTGGACGGCGACCCGGCCGGCACCGGCTGCGGGTTGCGGGCCGAGGTGCTGCCCGGCGCGCTCACCGTCAAGGTGCCCTGACCGGCGCCCGCCCGTCCCGTCCGTCGCCGCCGGGTACCAGCAGCGCCAGGGCCACCAGAGCAGCCAGCGCCCACCAAGTGTCCGCGTTCTGCACCAGCCGGGCGAACCACCGCGGCCAGTCCCCGGCCAGCATGCTCGCCCCCCACCACGGCAGCCGCATCCACAGCAGGGCCGCCCCGGCCAGGGCGGTGAGCACCCGGCGCAGCCGACGACCGTCACCCAGGACGGCGCCGAGCACCACCACGGCCCAGTGCAGGTGGTGCACCCAGGAGACCGGGGAGATCAGGAAGGCGACCAGCCCGACCGCGCCGACCACCGCCACCTGCTCCCCGGCCCGGTGCAGCCGTCCCGCCAGGCGCAGCCCGGCCACCAGCACGATCAGCACCGCGAGCAGCCAGATCGCCGTCCCGGCCGCGCCGTCCGGCCCGAGCCGGAGCAGGGTGCCGCGCAGCGACTGGTTGGAGGTGCCGGCGTTCGGCCCGAGCCGGCCCGGGTCCAGCAGGGCCGAGCCCCAGTAGGCGGCGCTGGCTGCCGGCGCGACCAGCGCCGCACCGAGGGTGACCGCTGCGGCGGCAGCCACCGAGGAGGCCAGCAGCCGCCAGCGCCGGGCCTGGGCCAGGTGCAGCCAGAACGTGGCCGGCGTCAGCTTGATCGCCGCCGCGCAGCCGATCGACCAGCCCTGGGCCCACCACCGGCTGCGGGCCTGCGGCGGCCGGGCCAGGTCGACCAGGCAGAGCACGACGATCACGGCGTTCACCTGGCCGAACCGGAACCCCTCGGTGACCGGCATCAGCCACACCGCGCCGCCGCAGAGCACACCCTGGCCCAGCCCCGCCCACCGGCCGGCGCGGCGCAGGGCGGGGCCGAAGGCGATCCCGACGCTGACCCACAGCAGCGCCAGCTGCAGGGCCGACCACAACCAGCCGGCGGCCCCGAAGGGCACCACGGCCAGCGGCAGGCCGACCAGGGCGGCGAACGGCGGGTAGGTGAACGGCAGCAGCTGCGGGGCCGGGGTACGCATCGCGTACAACGACTCCCCGCGCAGCAGCGCCTGCGCGCCGGCCCGGTAGACCTCCAGGTCGACCTGCCAGATCTCGCTGGGCTGGCGCACCAGGTAGACGACCAGGACGGGCACCGCGGCCAGGGCGAAGACCAGCAGGCCCAGCGCCAGCCCGGTCGCCGACCGGCGCGCCGGTCGGGCGCCGTCCGTCGCCGCCGGCGACGTCGGGCTCGGTGACGTCGGGGGCGGGGACGTCGCGGGCTGGGGCACCGGGCCATTGTGCCGAGCCGGTTAGCCTGATCGGCGTGAGACCGCGCCCGCCGTGCCACCGCCGCCCGCGCTGGCCGGCCCGATGGGTGGGCACGACCCGAGGCCGGTCGGCTGCGCTGCTGCTGGTGCTGACCCTGCTGCTGGTCGCCGGGCCGTCCGGTGCCGCCGCGGCCAGCACCCCGACCGCCCTGGCCGGCCCCGTGGTGCTGGTCGGCACCCCGGGCCTGACCTGGTCGGACGTGTCGGCGGACACGCCTGCGCTGCAGGCCTTCCTGAACGGCGGCGCGGCCGGCGTGGTGGCCGACCGGAGCGTACGGACCGCCGCCTGCCCGGTGGACGGCTGGCTCGCGGTCTCCGCCGGGCGTCGGGCGGCCGACGCGCCACCGGACCCGGGCGCCCCGGCCGGGGACTGCCGGACCCCGACCATCGCCCGCACCGCCGGGCGCGCCGCCACGGTGGCGCGCTGGGGCGTCTACACCGCGCAGGCGGCGGCCGCCGCCTACGACGCCCGGCCCGGGCTGCTCGGCGACACGCTGCGCCGGGCCGGGCGCAGCGCGGTGGCGATCGGGCCGGGCGCGGCGATCGCCCTGGCCCGCAGCGACGGCACGGTGGCGGCGGCCTACCCTGGCGGCACCTCGCTGCGCGCCGACCTCGGCGCCGCCCTGGCCCGCGCGCCCGCCCTGGTGGTGATCGACCTGGGGTCGGTCCGTGACCACCTCGCCGGCGGCGCCGGCCCCGACCGCGCCACCCAGGTCGGGGCCATCGACACCGCGCTGGGCACCGTGACGGCGGCCCTGCCGGCGTCGGCGACGGTGATCGTGGCCTCGCTGGCCGACTCCGGCGCCGCCCCCCACCTCCAGCTGGCGGCCGCGGGCGGGCCGGCCCCGGGAGGCGGGCGGTACAGCGACGCGTACCTGAACTCGGCCAGCACCCGGCAGACCGGCATGGTGCAGACCACCGACCTGTTCCCGACCCTGCTGCAGGCCCTGGCCGTGCCGGTGCCGGACGCCGCGGTCGGCTCGGTGATCCGGCCGGCGCCGACCTCCGACAGCGCGCCGGCCCGGCTGGTGCACCTGCTGGACCTGGAGGCCGCCGCCCAGGCCGTCCGGCCGATCGTGCCGATCGTCTTCAACGGGCTGGTGGTGGCCCAGATCCTGCTCTACGGCGGGGTGACGCTGCTGCTGCGCCGGCGGGGCACCGACCCGGCCCGGCGGGCCCGGATGCTCACCCTGCTGCGGGTCACCGGGGTGGCCTTCGCCTGCGTGCCGGCGGCCACCTTCCTGGCCAACCTGGTGCCGTGGTGGCGCACCGGACACCCCGGCTGGTCGGTGACCGCGCTGGTCCTCGCCTTCACCGCGCCGCTGTGCCTGATCGCCCTGGCCGGCCCGTGGAGCCGGCGGCTGCTCGGCCCGGCCGCCGTGGTCGGCGGGATCACGGCAGCGGTCCTGGCCGGGGACGTGCTGACCGGCTCCCGGCTGATGCTCTCCAGCCTGATGGGCGTCCAGCCGCTGGTCGCCGGACGCTTCTACGGGTTCAGCAACCCCGCCTTCGCGCTGTTCTCCACCGGGGTGCTGCTGCTGGCCATCGGGGTGGCCGACGCCCTGCTGCGCGGCGGGCGGCGACGGGCCGCCGTCGCCGCGATCAGCCTGTTCGGGGTGCTGGCCGTGGTCGTGGACGGCACGCCCGGCCTGGGCAGCGACTTCGGCGGGCCACCGGCCCTGGTGCCGGCCTTCGCGGTGCTGGCGCTGCTGGTGGCCGGCATCCGGCTGAGCTGGCGGCGGGTGCTGCTGATCGCCGTCGTCACCCTCGCCGTGCTGCTCGTCCTGGCCGTGGGGGACTGGCTGCGGCCGGCGGCCGACCGGACCCACCTCGGCCGGTTCGTCCAGACCACCCTGGACGGCGGGGCGTGGACGGTGATCCGACGCAAGGCCGGGCAGAACCTGGCCATCCTGTTCGGCTCCTGGCTCAGTGCCCTGCTGCCGTTCGCGGTGGCGTTCGTCGCGCTGGTCCTGGCCCGGCCGGTGGCCTGGGGGGCCCGGCCGCTGCAGATCGCCTACGACCGCGCGCCCGTGCTCAAGCACGGCCTGGTCGCCTTCGCGGTGCTGCTCGCGCTCGGGTTCGCGCTCAACGACACCGGCACCGGCATCCCCGCGGTGGCGGCCACGGTGGCCATCCCGGCCCTGATCGCGATCAGCGCGCAGGCCCTGCAGGAGGACGACCGGGCCCGGCCGCGGCCTCGTCGCGACCCGCGGGCCGGCGCGAGGCCCGCGCGTCCGCCCCGGCGCTGAACCCGGCCAGCACGGCGAGCAGCAGCGCCAGCAGCAGCCAGGGCGCCACCCGGTGCCGCAGGCCCAGGGTGAGCTGCTGGACCGACGGGGTCAGCCCGACCACCCGTCCGGGCACATAGGCCAGGGCCAGCACCGCCAGCCGGGCCAGCAGCGCGCCGTCCAGCCAGGGCAGGCGTGCCGGTCCGAGCAGGGCCAGCGGCAGCCACACCATCGCCTCGTACCAGGGCAGCGCGTAGGGCACGCTCAGCAGCCAGGCGAGCGAGAGGGCCAGCAGCACCGCGGCGGCCCGCTGGGTGAGGTCGGCACCGAGCAGGCCGCGGCGGGCCAGGAACCGCAGCCCGAGCACCGCCGCCAGCCCGAACAGGGCCAGCGCCAGGTAGCCGACCAGGGTCCGGGAGGCGCCGCCGATCAGCGGGTCGAGCTGGTCGGCCAGCAGCCGCCACGGCGTGGCCAGGGACACCGCCCGGCTGGCCCGGCGGAGCTGGTCATAGGTGTGCACGCCCGACCACAGGTGGGCCGGCACCAGGACCAGCAGGCCGCCCAGGACGGCGCGGACCACGGCCGGGCGCCGGGCGGCCGGCGGCAGCGCGGGTACCGCCACGACCAGGGCGAGCGCGACCAGGCCGTAGGGCAGCTTGATCCCCAGGGCCAGCGCGGCGGCCGCACCGGCCAGCCCGGGCCGTCGAGAGGCCAGCGCCAGGGCCAGCGCCCCGGCGGCCACCGCGAGCACGTCGACGTGGGCGCCGAGCACCAGCTGGCCGATCAGCAGCGGGTTCAGCGTCCACAGCACGTGCCCGCGGTCCGGGTCGGCCGCCACCCGGCGCAGCACCAGGGAGGTCAGCGCGAAGGCGGCCGCGCAGAACAGCTGCCAGACCCACACGGTGGTCCGCAGCGAGCCGGCCCCGGCCCAGGCCGCCGCCGCCTGCAGGGCGGTGGCGACCGGCCCGTAGACGCTGGGGGTGTGCTGCCAGGGCGGCTGGACGGCCGAGGTCACCGGGTCGTGGCCACCGGCCCAGGTGAGCGGGTCGACCAGGTAGGGGTTCCCGCCGGTGGCGGCGATCCGCCCGTAGGCGGCGTAGGACAGGTGGTCGGCCGAGCCGATCGGCGGCACCAGCACGCAGCAGACCAGGACCAGGCCGCCCACCAGCAGCAGCCGGCGGGGCAGCGCGGCGCCGCGCCGCAGCCCGGCCAGGCCGAGCGCGACCGCCACCGCACCGAGCGCGACCGCCGCGCCGAGCAGGGCGGTGGTCGGCGCCGGGGCGAACCCGTGCCCGGCGTCCCACGGGGGCAGCACGCCGGAGGGCCCCAGCGGTGGCTGAGCGGCGGAGGGGCCGGCGGCGGCCACCAGCAGCTGCAGGACCAGCGAACCAGCGCCGCAGGCCGCCGCGAAGAGCAGCAGCCGGCGCCCGGACCACCGGTACCCCGGGGCGCTCACCGGTGCCGGCGCGCTCACCGGTGGCGGTGCGGCAACGACCCCAGCAGGCGCAGCGGGACCCGTCGGCGCAGCCGCCGCCAGAGCAGGGCCAGCAGCACGTCCCGGTACTGCCGGGCCCGGTGCAGCTGGCCGCGCCAGTCCGAGCTGGTCACCCGGTGCTGCAGCGCGCAGGAGACCTCGCGCACCCGGTAGCCAGCCTGCAGCAGGTCGATGGTCAGGCCGGTCTCCACGCCCCAGCCACGGGCCAGCGGCCGGGCGGCGGCGAACGCCTCCGGGCTCAGGCAGCGCATCCCGGACAGCGGCTGGGTCGGGGTCCAGCCGGTGGCCCGGCGGATGCCCCGGCCGGCGAGCCGGACGACCAGCCCCCGGCCGCCGCCGGGTCGCTCCTGCGGCGGCAGGACCGCGATGGTCATGTCCGCCTCGCCGGAGAGCACCGGCTCGACCAGCGGCGCGGTGCCGGCCGCGGTGCCACCCAGGTCGGCGTCCACGAACAGCAGCGCGCGGCTGACCCCGTCCAGCTCGTCACGACGGCGCACGAACCCGGCTCCGGTCTGCATCGCGGCCGCCTTGCCGCGGTTGCGCGGGTGCCTCACCGTGAGGGCGCCGGCGTCGCCGGCCAGTCGCAGCGTCTCGTCCCGGGAGCCGTCGTCGACGACGACGACCAGGTCCGCCCCCGGGATGCGCGCCGCGGCGGCCACCGTGGCCCCGATCCGGGCCGCCTCGTCCTTGGCCGGGATCACCACGGCCACCGACGTCGGGCGGCTGCCCGGCGCACCCGGGAGGTCACTGGACACGGCGTGAGCCTACGGGCTGGGCGGCCGGGTCGCCGAGAGGTCGTGGTCCGGCCCGGCGCCGGTCCGGCGCAGCCACCACAGCCCGAGCAGGGGCAGCACCAGCGGGATGAACACGTATCCCTGCCCGAAGCCCGACCACACGGTGGCGTCCGGGAAGTCGCTGGGCACCACCACGGTGAAGGTGCCGACGGCCAGCACGCCGGCCAGCTCGGTGCTGCAGGCGACCAGCGCGAGCCGGCGGGCGACCTCGCCCCGGCGGGCCAGACCGATGGTGGCCAGCACGTACACCACCGCGGCGAACGCGGACAGGCCGTAGGCGATCGGCGCCTGCCCGAACTGGGTGCTGATCTGCACCGCCGACCGGGAGCAGGAGGCCACCGCCATCAGGCCGTACAGGAAGATCAGCACCCGGCCGAAGCCGGTGCGCCGGGCCGGACCGGGGGCGTCAGCCACGGGTGACCCGCCACAGTGCGTCGACCCGGGCGGACATCGCGGCCACCGTCAGCCCGCCCAGGGCCAGGACGGCGCTGCTCCAGCGGGTGCGCTCGACCAGAGACCAGGCGGTGGCGGCCGGCATCACCAGGGCCAGGGTCAGCACGTAGGCGATGGTGGTGACCAGCTCGACCGGCCGGTGGCCGCCGACCAGGCCGGCGACGGCGGCGACGAGCACGACGAGGGTGGCCACCTCCAGGACGGCCGCCGCCAGCACCAGCGACCGGCCGGCCGGCCGGTTCCGCCAGGCGAGCAGCCCGGCTCCGACCGCGTAGACCAGGCCGGCCAGGCCGACCACGATCAGCAGGGTGCGCACGCCGGTCGCAGGCTCAGCGCAGGGTGAGCTGGCGACTGGCCAGGCCGGCCCGGGCGCGCCGCTGCTGCGGGCTCAGCGGCCCATCCTCGGCCAGCGCCTCGCTCAGCGCGGCCTCGAAGGCGGCCGCCGGCTCCTCCAGCGCCTGCGCCTCGGTGTCCGCGGCCAGGTCCCAGACCGGCACGACCAGGCCGTCGGCCCGGAAGGAGCCGACGTAGCGGCTGTCCGGGAGCAGGGCGCTCGCGCCGCGCGCGTGCAGCCGGGCCAGGGCGTCCAGCAGGGCCTCCTCGGGGTGGGGCATGACCCAGCGCAGGTGCGCCCGCTCCCCGATCCGACACCAGTAGGCGGCCGGCACGCTGGTCAGCCGGGACGTCGGCACCGCCGCGGCGTTGGCGCGCTCCAGGGAGTCCCGCACCTCGGCGTCGAGCTCGTCGGCGCTCTCCAGCCAGAAGTCGAAGCCCTCGTGCACCTGCACCTGCAGCGGATCGGGCTCCAGCACCTCCTGCAGGCGGGGGCCGGGGCCGGGCAGCGCACCGGGCCGCACCGGGGTGCCGGGTTCGGCCTGCACGGCCGCGAGCAGCGCCGCCGCCACGTCGCGGCTGACGTCACCGGAGGAGGTGGACGTCTGCAGGCCGACCATCAGCCGACCGTCACCACGACGCATCGCGGGCCAGGCCATCGGCAGGACGGTGGCGACCAGCACGTCCTCCCCGCCGTGCTCGGCCCGCAGCCGCCGGCCGGCCGTGGCGGCCGGCACGATCTCGCGCATCGCCACCCAGTCGCACTCCCCAGCCAGGCCCTCGAACGGGCGGGCGACGAAGGTGTCGGCGTCCTGCCGGGCCGCCCTCCCGTGGCAGAGCCGGTACCGCTTGCCCGAGCCGCACGGGCACGGTTCCCGAGGGCCGACCACAGGAAGGTCGCCCGGATCGAGGTCGGAGCCGGCGGTGTGCGCGGTGCGGCGCGAGGACTTGCCCATGACGGCCAGGCTAGCCGCGCCCCCCGGGCCGGCTGCGGCCGGCGTTCAGCAGGGCAGGCTCTCGCCGACCCAGCGGGCCAGCTGGCTGGAGGCACGCAGCCGGCCGGTGTTGCGCATCCCGGACGGCCGGGCGCGGCCCGAGCCGGCCCGGCTGGAGCCCTCGGCGATCATCCGCGCCCACACCGCTCGGGAGCCCCCGGACTCCTGGATCACGCCCCACTCGGCGGCGACCAGGTCGACGATCTGCAGCCCGCGGCCGTTGGGCCGCTCCTGCGAGGGGGCCAGCGGGCGGATCTCGCCGGCCGACCCGCCGTCGTGCACCCGGACCTCGACCCGGGTGCCACTGATCCGCCAGTGCAGGGAGATGGTGCCGCCGGTCCGGGCCCGCGCGTGCCGGACGGCGTTGCCCACCAGCTCGGAGACCACCAGCTCGACGTCGTCGACGGTCGCCGGTGACACCCCGGCGGACTCCAGCTCCCGGACCAGCAGGTGCCGGGCCTGGGGGACGGCGCGGGGGTCGTGAGGGAGGTCAAGGCTGCCCGCGGCTCCGGGCGTGCGTGCACTCGTCCGTCCCTGCCCTGCCATCGAC
Organism: uncultured Actinomycetota bacterium; assembly: GCA_963821825.1. Taxonomy (GTDB): domain Bacteria; phylum Actinomycetota; class Actinomycetes; order Actinomycetales; family Kineosporiaceae; genus CAWGFD01. The sequence continues at coordinate 792,108 of CAWGFD010000002.1, read as the reverse complement.
CCTCCCTGTCACCGTCCGTCGGTTGCCCCGCGCGCCCTCTGAGCCCTGGACTACCCCTGGGTGCCGTCGGTGAAACGCGACCGAGAGCCATCATTCGCACACTCAGCGTCGTTGAACTGGGCGAGGACCTCGGCCGGCCGGTTAGTGATCAGGCCGTCGACGCCCGCCTGCAGGCAGGCGGCCACGTCCTGCGGCTCGTCGACGGTCCAGACGTGCACCCGTCCGCCCCGCTCCTGTACCCGCCGCACGTAGTCGGGGTGACGCCGCAGGACTCCGAGCCCGATGCCGCTGATGTCGACCCCGCGCGGCAGCCGCCCGTCCCGGCGGCCCGCCGGGAGCCGCTCGGTGAGCAGGACGAGCGGGACGCCCGGCGCCAGCTCACGCATCCGGCGCACGGCCAGCTGGGAGAAGCTCATCATCCGGACCGGCGCGCAGCGCCGGTCGCTGGGGGTCAGCCAGCCGTGCCGGCGCAGCTGCTCGACCAGGGCCCGCTCGACCTCACCGCCGTAGCGGTTGGGGTGCTTGGTCTCCACGGCGAGCTGGACCCGGCCGCCGGTGTCGGCGACCACCCCCAGCAGCCGGCGCAGGGTCAGCAGCTGGGAACGGTCCTCCACGGCGACCAGGTCGGGCTGCACGTCCGACCGCCCCCGCTGGGCACCGTTCTGACCGGCGGCGTCCAGCCTCCGCCAGGCGCCCCAGTCCAGGCCCTCCAGCTGGGCCAGCTCCAGGGTCGAGACCCGACCGCTGCCGTTGGAGGTCCGCGCCACCGTGCGGTCGTGGACGCAGACCAGGTGGCCGTCGGCGGTCAGCCGGACGTCGCACTCCAGGGCGTCCGCCCCGGCCTCGATCGCCGACAGATAGGCGGCCAGCGTGTGCTCGGGGAGCCGGTCGCTGGCCCCCCGGTGCGCCACGACCTGTGGCCGTCGGGAGCTCACGCCTTCCACGATGGCACACCAGGATCCACCCGCCGCCGGGCGGCCGGGCCCCGGCGGGCCCGGCGCCCAGCTGGGGCGTGCGTGTGACTCAGGCCTGCTTGATCGCCGAGACCTCGATCTGCAGCTTGATCTTGTCCGAGACCAGGACGCCCCCGGTCTCCAGAGCGGCGTTCCAGGTCAGGCCGAAGTCCTTGCGGTTGATCGTCCCGGTGCCCTCGAAGCCGGCCCGCACGTTGCCGAACGGGTCCTTGGCCACGCCGCCGAACTCCCAGGCCAGGCTCACCGACCGGGTGACGCCCTTGATCGTCAGATCGCCCTCGGTGACCACGTCGTCGCCGTCCACCTTCACGGCGGTACTGGCGAAGGTGATCGTCGGGTTCTGCTCGGCGTCGAAGAAGTCGGCGCTGCGCAGGTGGCCGTCACGGTCGGCGTTGCCGGTGGTGATCGAGGCGGTGGCCAGCTCGATCCACAACCGGGACGTCGAGGGGTCTGCGGCGTCGATGGTGGCGCCGCCCTGGTACTCCCCGAAGTACCCCCGCACGGTGGTGACCATGGCGTGCTTGGTGCTGAAGCCGACCGTGGTGTGCGCCGGGTCGATCGCCCAGGTGCCGCTCAGCTCGATGGGGAACGTGCTCATCAGAGAACCTCCGGGTTGCGGTGACAGCGTTCTGCGCGCCGTCCTGCCCCCAGCATAGTCAAACTAGTTGAGAACTCAATAGTTGAGCGCTTAGCGACTAACCCGGTCAGCCGACGGGGCAGGTGGGAGCCGCGCGCAGCCTGCCGGCGGCGGCGTCGTAGGCCGCCAGCGCCGGCCCCGCGGCACTGACCATCCGCTGCCACTTGGCCCGGTAGGAGGCAGTCGTGTAGTGGCCCTTGTTGCCCATCATCGTCATGTGGGCCGCCCACTGGCCGTTCACCGTGCTGCCGGTGGAGGCCACCGCGGCCACGGCATCCAGACGCGCCTGGCAGGCGGACAGCCGGCTCTGGGTCTGGTCGGACAGCGCAGCGTTCGGCGAGGGCCGGCAGGCCTGCTGCTCGCCGTCCCAGGCCTGCGCGGCCTTGCGGAAGGCGGCGACGTCGGCGTCCCCGCGGGACTTGGAGTCGGCCCACTGGGCCTCGGTCTGCGCCAGCGTGTACTGGCCGTTGTCGTACTTCACCTGGGCCTGGGTGTGCAGCGACCAGTCGCGGGCGGAGTCCGCGGCCGCGGAGGCCAGCCGGTCACCGGCGCGGACCGCGGCCGCGCAGCGGTCCACCGCGGCCTGGTCGGCGGCCGGTATCGCACCGTTGCCCGCCGAGGTGCTACCGGCTGGCGCGCTGCCGGCCGACGACGAGCTGGACGACGACGAGCTCGACGAGGAGCTGTCGCTCGGGGAGGTGACGCCGGCTGAGCCGCTGCTGGCCGCCGGGGCTCCGGCGGCGGCCGAGCCGGAGGCACCCGGCAGCACCGCGCTGTCGTTGGAGGAGCTGCCCTGCACCAGCAGCGTCACGGCGGTGCCGACCGCGATCAGCAGCAGGATCCCCCCGATGACCACCCGCGAGCGCAGGGCCTGTTGCTGACCGGTGTGCCTGCCCATGGGGGCAATCTAGGCGGTGCCCGGCCCCGGGTCCATGCCGCCGCTGTCGGCCGGCCACGCACGGTGTGCGTGCGCGCTCAGCCGGCCGGTCAGCCGGGCGGGTCCGGGTCCTCGGCCGGGCCCTCCCGGGCACCGTCGAAGCTGACGTCGACCGTCTCGAACCCCTTGAACCGCTGGGCGGTGGCGTACCCGCGGTAGGCGCGACGGTCCGCGCCGGTCAGGTCGACGGCGTCGGTGAACGGGGTCATCAACGCCCGGGGCCACAGCCGGCGGGCCACCACCACGTTCACCTCGGCCGCGAAGACAAGCAGCGTGGAGAGCAGGAAGAGCCAGGCGATCAGCCCCAGGACGACGGCGAACACCCCGTACGTCGCGCTGTCGCCGGTGACCACCCGGGTGACGAACACCGTGCCGAGGTTCTGCATCAGGTACCACGACACCCCGGCCAGCACCGCCCCGGACAGGTGCGAGCGCCAGGGCAGGGTCACCGCGGTCAGCCGCCGGAAGACCAGCCAGAAGATCGCGATGTCCAGCAGCACCACGACCACCGAGACCCCCAGGTTGCCGATGGTGCCGATCCGCCGCCCGAGCGAGCTGACCGCCTGCGGGATCGCGGTCAGCGCGGTGGTCAGCACGATCACCAGGGCCCCGAGCCCGAGCAGGCCGAGGCTGTGCACCCGGGCCTGGAAGGGGTTGGGCCGCCGGTTGCGGGGCACCTGCCAGACCGTGTTGAGCGCGTTCTGCAGGGCCACTCCCAGCCCCAGGGCCCCGTACAGGCTGCCCAGCACGCCGACCACGACGGCCGTGGTCGATCCCCCGAAGGTCTGCACGTTCGAGCGCAGCTGGGCCGCCTCCAGCGGGACGACGTCCAGGGTGGCGCTGACCAACTGCTCCTGCAGGGCCGGCCGGCCCTGCAGGACGAAACCCAGGATCGACAGACCGAGCAGCAGCAGCGGGAACAGCGAGACCAGCGCGTAGTAGGTCAGCAGGGCCGCCATCTGCGCCCCGACGTCGTCGAAGAACTTGTAGAAGACGGCCAACGGCAGGCCGAACCAGCGGTGCCGCCGCTGCAGCCGGTCCAGCCTCGACACCAGGCTCATGACCGGAGTTTCGCAGCCATCCGCCCGCTCGGCGCGGCCAGCGCGGCTGCCGCCTCGGCCACGTCCGCGACGACCTGGTCGACGTCGGCCGCAGGGGTCAGGTAGAGGTCCAGGTGCAGCCCGCTGATCGCGGCGTCCACGAACTCCGCGCAGCGCACCGCGCGGGCGGGGTCCGCGCCGCAGCGCACCAGGTAACGGGCCACGCAGGCCAGCCACCCGGCGTTCACCCGGGCCACCACGGCCGAGGACCGGTCATCACCGAGCAGGCCCTGCGCCGCGGCCTGGGCGTAGACCCGCTGGCAGCGGTCCAGCTCGCCGCCACGGTGCTGCTCCCACAGCACCCGCACGGCCGCGCCCACCCCCGGCTCGGCGGGCAGGGCGTCGACCACCGCCACCGAGCGGTCGGTCGACTCCTCGATGATGGCCGCGACCAGGGCGTCCCGGGTACCGAAGTGGTAGACGAGCATCCGGTCGCTGGTCCCGATCCGGGCGGCGACCGGGCGCAGGCTCAACCCGATCACGCCGTGCTCGAGCGCGTCGTCCGTGGCCGCCGCCAGCAGCTGTGCACGCCGGTCCATCGAGCCACCTCCCTCCGCCGTCCGTAGCAGGTGCTACAGTAGTCGTGTAGCGATCGCTACAGATCTCCGGAGGACCGTCATGCTGCTCGCCTCGGCGCTGCTCGCCGTCGCCATCTCCACCGAGGTGACCTCCAGCGCCCTGCTGCCGCGCACCGAGGGCTTCACCCGGCCCGGGTGGTCGGTGCTGGTCGCGCTGGGCTACGCGGTCAGCATCTGGCTGCTCACCCTGGTCGTGCGCACGATGCCGGTCTCGGTCGCCTACGCCATCTGGGCCGGCGCCGGCACCGCCCTGGTGGCGGTGGCCGGGGTGGTCTTCCTCGGTGAGGGGCTCGGCGTGGTCAAGGGCACCGGCCTGGTGCTGATCGTGCTCGGCGTGGTGGTGCTCAACCTCAGCCCGGGCAGCGGCCCGGCCCACGGCTGACCGCCCGCGCCGCCCCCGCGCCGCGCGTCCACGGCTGGCCGGGGCCAGGGTGGGACGGTGCCCGACCACCCCACGAGCCCCCGGCGGCCGACCGACCACCGACTGGACCCCGCCCCGGGGACGACAGCGCACAGCTTCAGCCCGGGCCACCAGCCGGTGCTGACCGTCGACCCCGGCGACACCCTGGTCGTGCGGTCGCTGGACGCCAACGGCAGCCTGCAGGCCCAGACCTACCCGGGCGAGACCGTTCCCCGGCTCGACGGACAGGCGCCGGGGCACTGCCTGACCGGGCCGATCGCCGTCCGCGGCACCGCCCCGGGGGACCTGCTGGAGGTCCGGCTGGAGAGCCTGGTCCCCGACCCCTGGGGCTGGACGGTGGCCGGCACCCGGGACGACGCGCTGACCCACCGGCTCGCGCTGCCCCCGGGCCAACCGGCCTGGCTGCTGTGGGAGCTGGACGCCACCTCCGGCACGGCCCGGGAGTCCCGGGGCTTCCGCCGGCCCCTGGCGCCCTTCCTGGGCGTGATCGGGCTGGCGCCGGCCGAGCCGGGCGAGCACTCCACGATCCCACCCCGGGCCGGAACCGGCGGGAACATCGACTGCCGGGAGCTGGTCGCCGGCTCCACCCTGTACCTGCCGGTCGCCGTGCCCGGCGCCCTGCTGTACCTGGGTGACGGGCACGGCGCGCAGGGCGACGGCGAGGTGGGCGGCACCGCCATCGAGTGCGGGATGAGCACGACGCTGACCCTGCGGCGGGCGGCGGGCCGCCCGTTGGACACACTGCACGCGCAGACCCCGGCCGGGCGGGTGACCTTCGGCTTCGACGCCGACCTGAACCGGGCAGCAGCCGACGCGCTGGCCGACATGGTGACCTGGCTGCAGGCCTCGCACGACCTGGACCGCACCACCGCGCTCGCGCTGGCCAGCACCTGCGTCGACCTGCGGGTCACCCAGGTGGCCAACCAGACCTGGGGCGTGCACGCGCTGCTGCCGGCCGGTCTGCTCGCCCGCTGAGGGTCTGCCCGAGCCGGAAAAGGGCACAAGGTCCTGCAACCGGGCCCGCCGCCGGGGCAGGCTGGTGGCGGGCAACGGCGCCCCGTCCACCGGTGGCCCCGTCCTTTCGGCGGGGCCGCCGGTCGCCACGCACGAAGGAGCCTCGATGACGACCACCTCCTCGCTCGCCGCCCAGCGCGAGGGAGCCCAGTCCGCCTGGCGCACCGGCCCCGGCACGCCACCCTCCGATGAGGTGCTGAACCGGCTGGACCGCTGGTGGCGGGCGGCCAACTATCTGTCCGTGGGGCAGATCTACCTGATGGCCAACCCGTTGCTGCGCGAGCCGCTGCGCGCCGAGCACGTCAAGCCGCGGCTGCTGGGCCACTGGGGCACCACCCCGGGGCTGACCTTCCTGTACGCGCACCTGAACCGGGCGATCGCGCAACGACGGCAGTCCACGATCTACATCACCGGCCCCGGGCACGGCGGGCCGGGCCTGGTGGCCAGCGCCTACCTGGACGGCACCTACTCCGAGGTCTACCCCGAGGTCAGCCAGGACGTCGAGGGCCTGACCAAGCTGTTCCGGCAGTTCTCCTTCCCCGGCGGGATCCCCTCCCACGTCGCCCCCGAGACGCCCGGCTCGATCCACGAGGGCGGCGAGCTCGGCTACGCGCTGTCCCACGCCTACGGCGCTGCGTTCGACAACCCGGACCTGCTGGTGGCGGCCGTGGTCGGTGACGGGGAGGCCGAGACCGGGCCGCTGGCCACCAGCTGGCACTCCAACAAGTTCCTCAACCCGGCCCGGGACGGCGCGGTGCTGCCGATCCTGCATCTGAACGGATACAAGATCGCCAATCCGACGGTGCTCGCCCGGATCCCCGAGCAGGAGCTGACCTCGCTGCTGGTCGGCTACGGGCACACCCCGTACGTGTTCACCGCCGGCTTCGACGACGAGCCCATGGAGCAGGTTCACGCGCGCTTCGCCGAGCTGCTGGACCAGGTGCTGGACCAGATCGCGACGATCAAGCAGGAGGCGGCCGAGACCGGCCCCGAGCAGGACCTGCGTCGTCCCGCCTGGCCGATGATCGTCTTCCGCACGCCGAAGGGCTGGACCGGCCCGGCGAGGATCGACGGCCACCAGAGCACCGGCACCTGGCGCGCCCACCAGGTGCCGCTGGCCAGCGCCCGCGACACGCCCGAGCACCTGGAGGTGCTGCGGACCTGGCTGGAGAGCTACCACGCCGAGGAGCTGTTCGACGCCGACGGTCGGCTCGACCCCGACATCAGCGCGCTGGCCCCGCCGGCGACCATGCGGATGAGCGACAACCCGGTCAGCAACGGGGGCCTGCTGCTGCAGGACCTGCGGCTGCCGGACTTCCGGGACTACGCGGTGGACCTGCCGGCCCCCGGCGCGCGGGTCTCCGAGGCGCCCCGGGTGCTGGCCCGGTGGCTGGCCGACGTGATCCGGCGCAACCCGGACAACTTCCGGATCGTCGGGCCGGACGAGACCGCCTCCAACCGGCTGCAGGGCGTGTTCGAGGCCACCGACCGGCAGTGGGAGGGCGAGCTGGTCGGCCCCGAGGTGGACGACCACCTGGCCCGGGCCGGCCAGGTGCTGGAGATGCTGTCCGAGCACCAGTGCCAGGGCTGGCTGGAGGGCTACCTGCTGACCGGCCGGCACGGGATGTTCACCTGCTACGAGGCCTTCATCCACATCGTCGACTCGATGCTCAACCAGCACGCGAAGTGGCTGAAGGTCACCCGCGACATCCCGTGGCGGCGCCCGATCGCCAGCCTGAACTACCTGCTGTCCAGCCACGTCTGGCGTCAGGACCACAACGGCTTCAGCCACCAGGACCCCGGGTTCATCGACCACGTCGTGAACAAGAGGGCCGAGGTCGTCCGGGTGTACCTGCCACCGGACGCGAACACCCTGCTCTCGACCATGGACCACTGCCTGCGCAGCCGGAACTACGTCAACGTGGTGGTGGCCGGCAAGCAGCCCAGCCCGGACCTGCTGACCATGGAGCAGGCGATCGCGCACTGCACCCGGGGTCTGGGGATCTGGGACTGGGCCGGCACCGAGCAGCCCGGCCACGAACCGGACGTCGTCCTGGGCTGCGCGGGTGACGTGCCGACCCTGGAGGCCCTGGCCGCCGCCGACATCCTGCGCCGGGAGCTGCCCGAGCTGAAGGTCCGGCTGGTCAACGTGGTCGACCTGATGCGGCTGCAGGACGACACCGAGCACCCGCACGGGCTGTCCGGGCGGGAGTTCGACACACTGTTCACCACCGACCGACCGGTGATCTTCGCCTACCACGGCTATCCGTGGCTGATCCACCGGCTGACCTACCGGCGGGCCGGGCACGGGCACTGGCACGTGCGCGGCTACAAGGAGGAGGGCACCACGACCACCCCGTTCGACATGGTGATGCTCAACGACCTGGACCGCTTCCACCTGGTGATGGACGTCATCGACCGGGTGCCCGGCCTCGGCCCGCGGCAGGCCGGCCTGCGGCAGCGGATGGTCGACGCGCGACTGCAGGCCCGGGAGTGGACCCGCGCGCACGGGGAGGACCTGCCCCAGGTGCGGGACTGGGTGTGGCCGGCCGCCCGGGAGGCCGGCCAGGTGCCGGCCGCCGGCGACAGCACCGGCGGGGACAACGAGTAGCCCGTGGCCCGGAGCATCTATCTGACCTCCCCGGAGGGGCTGACCGGCAAGTCCCTGGTCGCGCTCGGCCTGGTCGAGCTGCTCGGCCGGACCGTGCGCCGGGTCGGGGTGTTCCGGCCGGTGGCCCGCTCCGGGCAGCGGGACCGGGTGCTGGCCATGCTGCTCGAGCACGACAGCGTCGACCTGGCCTACGAGGACTGCATCGGGGCCGGCTACCAGCAGGTGCTCGCCGACCGGGACGAGGCGCTGGCCCAGATCGTCACCCGCTTCCACCAGGTCGAGCGGGCCTGCGACGCCGTCGTGGTGGTGGGCAGCGACTACACCGACGTGGCCGGGCCGACCGAGCTGGCGTTCAACGCCCTGGTCGCGGCCAACATCGGGGCGCCGGTGCTGCTCACCGTCTCCGGTGCCGACCGGCAGGCCGACGACGTGGCCCGGATCGCCGAGGTGGCGGTCTCCGCGCTGCACGAGGCGCACGCCCAGGTGGTGGCCACCGTCGCGCTGCGCTGCGCGCCGGAGCGGCTGACCGGGATCCGGGAGGCGGTCTCGGCCGGCACCGGCCTGCCGGCCTGGGCGGTGCCCATCGACGCGCTGCTGGACGCCCCCACGGTCCGGCAGCTGATGGAGGCGGTGGGCGGCAGCCTGCTGGCTGGGGACGAGTCGCTGCTGGGCCGGGAGGTGCTGGCCGTCCTGGTCGGCGCGATGTCGGTGGAGCACCTGTTGGACCGGTTGGTGGACGGCGCGGTGGTGATCACCCCGGGGGACCGGGCCGACATCCTGCTCGGGCTGCTCACCGCGCACCGGGCCGAGGGGTTCCCCTCCCTGGCCGCGGTGATCCTCAACGGCGGGTTCGAGCCGTCCGAGCCGGTCAGCCGGCTGATGACCGGCCTGGGCAGCCGGCTGCCGGTGATCCGCACGCCCCTGGAGACCTACCCGGCGGCCGGCAACGCGGCAGCCACCCACGGGTACCTGTCCCGGGAGTCCCAGCGCAAGGTGGACACCGCGCTGTCGCTGTTCGAACGACACATCGACGGTGATCGACTGCTGAGCGCGATCGAGGTGCCGCGGCCCTCGGTGGTGACCCCGATGATGTTCGAGTACGAGCTGCTGGAGCGCGCCCGGGCCGAGCGCAAGCACATCGTGCTGCCCGAGGGCGAGGACGACCGTGTGCTGCGGGCGGCGTCCACCCTGCTGCAGCGCGGCGTGGCCGAGCTGACCGTGCTGGGCGAGGAGGCGGCCATCCGGCGCCGGGCCACCGAGCTGGGCCTGGCCCTGGACGAGGCGCACCTCGTCGACCCGACCACCTCGGACCTGCTCGAGCAGTTCGCGGTGGAGTACGCCCGGATCCGCGCCCACAAGGGCATCACCCTGGACCGCGCCCGGGAGGTGGTCAGCTCGGTGTCCTACTTCGGCACGATGATGGTGCACCTCGGCCTGGCCGACGGCATGGTCTCCGGGGCGGCGCACACCACCGCCCACACGATCAAGCCCTCGTTCGAGATCATCAAGACCGCGCCGGGCACGACGAGCGTGTCCAGCGCCTTCCTGATGTGCCTGCAGGACCGGGTCCTGGTCTACGCGGACTGCGCGGTCATTCCGGACCCGACGGCCGAGCAGCTGGCCGACATCGCCATCTCCTCGGCGGCCACCGCGGCCCAGTTCGGGGTCGAGCCGCGGGTGGCGATGCTGTCCTACTCCACCGGCAGCTCCGGCTCCGGCGCCGACGTGGAGAAGGTGCGGGCGGCCACCGCGCTGGTCCACGAGCGCCGTCCGGACCTGTCGGTGGAGGGGCCGATCCAGTACGACGCCGCGGTGGACGCCTCGGTCGCGGCGACCAAGCTGCCGGAGTCCACCGTGGCCGGCCGGGCCACCGTCTTCGTTTTCCCCGACCTGAACACCGGCAACAACACCTACAAGGCGGTGCAGCGCTCGGCCGGTGCGGTCGCCGTCGGTCCGGTGCTGCAGGGCCTGAACAAGCCGGTCAACGACCTGTCCCGGGGGGCCACGGTGCAGGACATCGTGAACACGGTCGCGATCACCGCCGTCCAGGCGCAGGGCCGGTGACGGCGGTGGCCCAGCTCGTCCTGGTGATCAACTCCGGCTCCTCCTCGATCAAGTACCAGCTGCTGGACCCGGCCTCGCAGACCGTCGCGGCGTCCGGGCTGGTGGAGCGGATCGGGCGTCCCGGTGGGCGGGTCCGGCACGAGGGGCCGGACGGTAAGACGTCGACCGAGGTGGACGTGCCCGACCACGAGTGCGGGATGCGCGTGGTGCTGGCCCAGTTCGCCGAGCACGGTCCTGCGCTGCGCGAGGAGGAGCTGGCCGCGGTGGGACACCGGGTGGTGCAGGGCGGCGCCAGCTTCGACGGGCCGGCGCTGATCGACCAGGCGGTGCTGGACCTGATCGAGGAGTGGTCGGCCCTGGCGCCGCTGCACAACCCGCCGAACCTGGCCGGGATCCGCGCCGCCCGGCAGGCCTTCCCGGACGTGCCGCAGGTCGCCGTCTTCGACACCGCCTTCCACGCCACGCTGCCCTACGAGGCCTACGCCTACGCGATCGACCGTGACGTCGCCGCCCAGCACCGGATCCGGCGGTATGGCTTCCACGGCACCTCCCACCGTTACGTCAGCCGGGTCGCGGCCCGGGCCCTGGGCCGGGACGTGAGCGAGCTGAACACGATCGTCCTGCACCTGGGCAACGGGGCGTCGGCGACCGCGGTGCGTGGTGGCCGCTCGGTCGAGACCTCGATGGGGATGACTCCACTGTCCGGTCTGGTGATGGGCACCCGGTCCGGCGACGTCGACCCGGCGGTGCTGCTCCACCTGGCGCGCACCGCGGACTACTCGGTGCAGGACCTCGATGACCTGCTGAACCGCCGGTCGGGCCTGCTCGGGCTGGGCGGGCACGCCGACATGCGTGACCTGCGCGCGTCCGCCGACGCCGGGGACGAGGAGGCGGCCGCGGCGCTGGCCGTCTACCTGCACCGGATCCGCGGCTATGTCGGTGAGTACCTGGCCCATCTCGGCCGGCTGGACGTCATCGTGTTCACCGCCGGCGTGGGCGAGAACGACCCGGTGGTGCGGGCCGGGGCGCTGGCCGGACTGGCGGGCCTGGGCATCGAGGTGGACGCCGAGCGCAACGCCGGCCCGACGACCGCACCGACGGTGATCTCACCGGAGGGCGCGGCGGTCACGGTGATGGTCGTGCCGACCAACGAGGAGCTGGAGATCGCCCGGCAGGCGGCCGAGCTGGTGCGCGGGACCGACGCCGGCGCCGGGGCTGGTCAGGCGCCGAGCAGCCCGCGGACGTAGGCCGCCTGGCCGATGTGCTGGGTGTCGTCGTCGAGGACGCTGACCAGCCGGACGCCCAGGGTCACCGGCGGGTCCCAGCGCTCGTCCACCACCCGGTCCAGGTCGGCCTCGGACACTCCGGCCAGGAAGGCGACGGTCTGCTCGTGGACCGCGCGCAGGTAGTCCGCCAGGGCGCCGGCGTCGACCCAGACCTTCCCGACGTCCTGCGCCGTGTGCCCGTACCCGGTGTCGTCCTTCTCCAGCGGCAGGTCGAACCGGGCCTGGAACCCCTGGGCGCTCCACACCTGCTCGCGGCCGGCGACCTCCGCGACGTGGTCGTCCTGCACCCGGGCCAGGTGCCAGACCAGCCAGCCGATCGAGTTCGCGTCCGGGGTCGGGCGGTGCGCGAGCTGGTCCTGGCTCAGGCCGTCGACGACCGAGGTGCCGGACTCCACGATCCGGCCGAACGCTTCCTGAAGCAGCTGCGAGGGATTCATCCCCTCATGCTCGCGCCGTCCGGCCGGTGGCACCAGGACACGCGGACATCGAGCAGTGCTCACACGTCGAAGAACTCGGGCCCGCTCCGCTCATCGGCGCAAGGGCCCCGACGGACGAGGCCCATCAACCAGGAGGCGACGATGCCCAAGTACCTGCTGCTCAGGCACTACCGCGGCGGGCCGGAGCAGCACCGTCCGGCGCCCCCGATGGACCTGCCGGCCGTGGCCGGCGTCAAGTCGGTGAGGATCTGCGCGTCTCGAAGCGGTACCCCGGCGTCCAGCGGGAGCTGACCCGCTCGGGTGAGGCCACGCCGTACTTCCGCGCCGCAGACCGCGTCGACATCAGCCGACAGCAGCGCATTGATCACGGTGCTCAGCAGGTGACGCATCAGGTCCGGCGAGGTATCGGTCAGGGCTTGGCCCGGTGGTCGGCCCGGGGCGATGATGTGAGGTGTGGCTCCCGACTCTGTTATAGGACCAGGCGCCTCGGACGAATTTGATCCTTGGGAAACGGAGGCACCCTCGGATTGAGCGAGGCACCGCCGAGGCGTCACCCATCTCAGCCGGTCCGCCGTCCTGCGTTCTGACGGGACTTCTTATGCGCGTCCACAGGGACACGGGTGCTCATCTACTGACCCCGGCCGTCTTGGTGAGCTTCCAGCAGGGCTCATCGCGCCGCAGCACGCAGGGCAACGAGACTTACATCGTCGTCACATCAGCGCTGGAAGGGGCACGAGGCGGGCCGGGCCTGCCACGCTCCGGCCGCAGAAACCCTACTCGCCCGCGTGCTGGCGCAGGTAGCGGCCGAAGTGCGGCACGGTGAACGCAATCCTTCCGCGCTCCCCGGAGTAGACCAGGCCCTTCTTGATCAGAGCGTCGCGCGCCGGAGACAGCGACTGCGCCTTCTTGCCCAGGTGGTCGGCGATCGCCGAGGTGGCCACCACGTCGTCGACCACGGCGCCGTCGTGCTCGGCGTAGGACAGGTCGGCCATCGCCCGCAGGTACTCCCGCTCGGCCGGGGTGGCCCGCTCGTAGCGGCTGCCGAAGAAGCCGACGGCCAGCTCGGCCTCGGCCTCCGGGCCGGCGACCCGGACGTCGTCCGCGGTGATCGGGGACGCCGGGGCGAGGTCCCAGGAGACCTTCCCGTAGGCCTGCACGAAGTACGGGTAGCCCGCCGTCATGGCGTACAGCGCCTCCAGGGCGTCGTCCTTGAAGTCGGCGTCCTCCTCCTGGGCCGGGGTCCGCAGCGCCTGCTCGCAGGCGGCGCGGTCCAACCGGTCGATCCGGGAGTAGGCGAAGAGCCGCTCGCTGTAGGACTTGGAGGCCGACAGCACCGCCGGGAGGTGCGGCAGGCCGGCGCCGACGACGACGAACGGCAGGCCGGTCTGGCTGATCTCGTGCGCCGCGGCGCACAGCGCGCTGACGTCGGGCGCCTGCAGGTCCTGCATCTCGTCGATGAACACCGCGATCCCCCGGCCGGTGTCCGCGGCCAGGCCGCCGACGTCGGTCAGCAGCTCGACCAGGTCGATCTCGATGTCGCCGGAGTCGGCGCGGCCGTTGACCGCAGGCACGTCGATCCCGGGCTGCCAGCGATCGCGCAGCTTGGCCCCGCGCGCGGCGTCGCCGTCCTCACGCATCGCGAACGCCTTGAGCACCCCCAGGACGTGCTCGGCCTCGCCGGCCTGGCTGTGCCCCAGCTCGCGGACGGCCAGGTGCAGCGCGGCGGCCAGCGGACGCCGCAGCCGCTGGTCCGGCCGGGCCTCCAGCTTGCCGGTGCCCCAGGAGTGCCGGACCGCGGCCGAGCGCAGCGCGTTGAGCAGCACCGTCTTGCCCACCCCGCGCAGCCCGGTCAGCACCAGGCTGCGCTGCGGGCGGCCACGGGCGATCCGCTCCAGCACGACGTCGAACGCGGCGAGCTCGCTGTCCCGACCGGCCAGCTCGGGCGGACGCTGACCGGCACCGGGGGCGTAGGGGTTGCGTACGGGGTCCACGATCGCAGCGTATGGCCATCTCTAGCCCCACCCCGATAACGACACAGACACCCCCACACACACCCCCGCCCCCTTCACCACCCCCCCACCCCCCCACCCACCCCGCCACCGCCCGCCACCCCACACCACCCCGCCGGCGTGATCATGGGCTAGGCGTTGCCTCGGGCGGGGATGATCAACCGTTAGCCCATGATCAGCGCGCTGACGAGGGGTCAGGTGAGGGTCCGGAGGGCGGCGGTGGTGGCGGCGGCGACGACGAGGACCAGCAGGAAGGGGGCGCGCAGGGCCAGGGCCACCACCGCGGCGGCGAGGCCGGCGACCCGCGCGTCCAGCACCGGCCCGGACGCCGACCCGACCCCCTGGTCGACCACCAGGGCGCTGAGCAGGGCCACCGGCAGCAGGGTGAGCACCCGGCGCACCCAGGCCCGGTCGAGCAGGTCCGGCGGCACCGAGACGCCGAGCACCTTCTCCAGGTACAGACCGACCGAGACGGCGACGATCGCGAACGGGTTCACGCCGCACCCGCCTGCGCGCCGGGGGTGGAGACCGGGCCGCGGGCGGGAGTGGCCCGCGGGTGCAGACCGACCAGGGCGACGAGCACCGCCGACAGCACCGGCACCCCGGGCGGCGCCACGAAGGACAGGCCCAGGGCCAGCCCGGCGGCCGCCAGGGCGACGCCGGCGCCCAGCCGGCTGCGCAGCGCGGGCCAGACCAGGGCCAGGAACGCCGCCGGGGACGCGGCGTCCAGGCCGTAGGCGTCCGGGTCGCCGAGCAGGCCGACACCGACCGCGCCCAGCACGGTGGTGGCGTTCCAGGTGCAGAACAGCACCACCCCGGCCGACCAGAAGGCCCGCCGGGCGGCCTCGCCGGTGGCGTCGGACCGTTCGAAGCGCAGGGACATCGCGGTCGTCTCGTCGATGACCAGCTGGGCGGCCACCAGCCGGCGCCAGCGGCCGCGGGGCAGCAGGGCGGACAGCCGCAGCCCGTAGAGGGCGTTCCGGGCGCCGAGCAGCAGCGCCGACGCCGCGGCCGCGGCCGTGCTGCCACCGGAGGCCAGGACCCCCACGTAGGCGAACTGCGACCCGCCGGTGAAGGCGACCATGCTGAGCACGACGGCGGCCCAGACCGGGAAGCCGCTGGAGGCCGCGACGGCGCCGAACGAGACGCCGTAGACCCCGATCAGCCCGAGCGCCACGCCCTCCCGGCGGGCGGCAGCGAGCGGGGAGGCGGCATCAGGCACCGGGGAGTTCTATCAGGGTGCCGCGGCGAGCCGGCCGAGCCGGGAGCGCAGCGCCGCGACCCGGTGCCCGTTCCCGCGCAGGCTCACGTAGGTGTCGCCGAAGGCCGCGAGCAGCGCGTCGTCCAACCGGCGCACGGCGCCCGGGGGGTAGCGGTAGTCCATCCGGGTGTTCAGGTTCAGGTGGACGGTCGGCCTGACCACCTCGGCCAGCTCGTCCAGGGAGGTGATGCCCAGCTCGAGCAGCAGGCCGGACATCCAGGTGTAGTGGTCGGTGCGCGACCAGCCGGCGTCGGCGAACTGGCCGGCCAGGAAGGCGGCCAGCTCCCGGGGGTCGATCCGCGGGTCGTCGTCCGGTGCCGCGGGCTCGCTCGGACCGGAGGTCAGCCGGTCCCGGATGGCCGAGAACTCCTGGTCGGCCAGCTCCAGCAGCCCGGCGGCCAGCGTGAACCGCCGGTCGAACTCCCGGGCGTGCTCGGCCGGCACCGTGCCCTTGTAGCGGATGTCGTGCTCGAACTCCGCCCAGGCGTGCTGCAGCACGGTCCGGATCTGGACCGAGGCGACCCGACCGCGCAGCACCTGGTACTCCGGCTCGCTCTCCCGCGCGGCGTCCAGGGCGACGAGCAGGTGCCGGCTGGAGTAGCCGAACCTGCCCTCGCTGGCCGTCTGCCGGCCCAGGTCGCGGTCGTCCTTGACCACGACCTGGTCGTCCAGCAGGTGCGCCACCGTGTCCACGTCGCTGAGCGTGTAGGTGATCACCCGCACTCCGAGGACGTCGGTGATCTCCTTCAGCGGGTCGTTGAACAGCGGCCGGCCGGCCAGCGTCCGGCCGGCCTTCTCGGCGAAGGAGGCCACCGTCTTCACCCTCCCGCTGACGCTGAGGTAGTTGATCCCGGCGTCGTCGAGGATGGCGCGGACCAGGGCCACGAAGGCCTCTCCGGCGATCGCCAGCTCGGGCTGGGCGGCGGCGTAGGCCTGCACCGCACCCCGGACCCGGTCGGCGGCCGGCACCACCTCCACCGGCGGCGCGGCCGGCGCCGACCGGGGCGTGGGCAGCTGACCCGGCGGCAGGGTCGGGGTCAGGATGCTGCCGGACGCCGGTTCCCCGTAACGGGTCACGGCCTCGGGCCGCAGGCTGGTGAACCGGGCGACGTAGGCGCACAGCACGGCGTCCACCTGGTCCTCCACGGCGCGCAGCTCACTCTTGCGGGCGGCCGAACGCACCGCCTCCACCGCTGCCGTCCAGGCCGGTCCGCCCAGCTGCAGCGGGGGGTCGGCGTGCTCCAGGTCCGCCAGCAGCCCGGTCAGCCGGAGCAGCTCCGAGCGCAGCGTGGTCAGGTCCCGGCCGGGCTTGTTCTTGTACTTCAGGGTCCGCCCGAGGCCGAACAGGGCGACCGCTGCCGCGTGCGGGTAGACCTCGATCGCCTGCCGTCGGCCGGGGCGCCCGTCGTCCGGGGGCACCTCGAGGGCGGCGGCGAGCCGCGCGCCGCGCGGTCCCTGCGCGAACTCGGGCCGGCTGCTGTTGACCGGGTGGGCGCCGGCGTCGAACCGGGCGAAGTCCCGGTTCAGGGCAGCCTCGGCGGGCCGGTTCCCGGTGGCGTTCGGCACCACCAGGGGGCCGTCGATCGCGACCAGGCAGTCACCGCGCGTAAAGGGACGTACGGCGTCGACGATCTCCTGGTCGGTGCCGGCCACGCCGAGGTGCACCAGCCGGCCGTGCTCGTCCAACACCGCCAGGCCGGTCGGTGCTCGGTCGCCCCAGGCCAGGTCCACGCCGATCCAGTGCATCAGGTCAGCCTGCCCCACCAAGCGCCCGGCGCGCGTGCCGGACAGTGCAGCGGGCGGGACGGCCGGGTGCGCCACACCGCGCGGCGACGGCAGGATGGGACCCATGCCGACGATCGCCACCGCTGACCGGGTCGAGCGCGACGCGCTGCTCGACTTCATCCGCCCCCGTCACCGCTTCGTGCTGGTCACCTGGCGCAAGGACGGGCGCCCCCAGATGTCGCCGGTCACCGGGGGGCTCGACGACCAGGGCCGCCTGGTGGTGTCCACCTACCCCGAACGGGCCAAGGCCAAGAACCTGCGCCGCGACCCGCGGGTCAGCGTGATGGTGGAGTCCGAGGACTGGAGCGGGGCGTACGTGCAGGTGGACGGCACCGCCGAGGTCATCGACGTGCCCGACGCCGTCGAGCCGCTGGTCGACTACTACCGCTCGATCTCCGGCGAGCACCCGGACTGGGAGGAGTACCGGGCGGCCATGCTCAAGCAGGGCAAGTCGCTGATCCGGGTCACCATCGAGAGCTGGGGCCCGATCGCGACCGGCGGCTTCCCGCCCGGCCGGGTCTGATCGATCGCCTCGTCTTCGGCCATCTAGGACAAGGCATAGACATGCCCATAGAGGACGATCGGGAGCGGCTGCCGGACTACGCCGCCGAGAACCGGCGGTACTGGGACGGCATGTCCGAGCGCTGGGCGCAGGCGGGCGCGCGGAACTGGGCGAAGCAGACTCCCACCTGGGGCATGTGGGGCCTGCCGGACGAGCAGTGCCCGCTGCTGCCGGCCCGGCTGGACGGGCAGGACGTCATCGAGCTGGGCTGCGGCACGGGGTACGTCAGCGGCTGGGCCGCCGCGCGGGGCGCCCGGCGGGTGGTGGGGATCGACAACTCCGCCAACCAGCTCGCGGTGGCCCGCAGGCTGGCCGCCGAGCACGACGTCGAGCTGCAGCTGCACCACGGGATCGCCGAGCGGACGCCGGAGCCGGACGCCGCCTTCGACGTCGCGGTCAGCGAGTACGGCGCGGTGCTGTGGGCCGAGCCGACGGCGTTCCTGACCGAGGCCCGCCGGCTGCTGCGCACCGGCGGCCGGCTCAGCTTCCTGACCACCCACCCGCTGGTCACGCTCACCGCGCCGCTGGACGGCGCCGTCCCCTCCGGTACCGAGCTGGTCCGGCCGTGGTTCGCGCCCTGGCGCCACGACTGGCGGGACGCCGTCGACGAGCCCGGCGGCATCGAGTTCGTGCCGACCGTGGGCCAGTGGTTCGCGCTGGCCCACGGGTGCGGCTTCGCCGTCGAGGACTACCGGGAGCTGCGGGCGCCAGATGACGCCGAGGACGGCGTCCGGTTCGCCGTCTCCGGCGCCTGGGCGAAGCGCTGGCCGAGCGAGCACGCGTTCTGGATGACCGCGCGCTGAGCCGGTGGCCGGGGGGGTTCCGCGGTCGCCGTCAGTCCCGGCAGCGGCGCGGCCCATCCGGCAGGTCCCGATCCAGGTATCACTCCGGGCGGGCGGTTCCTCAAGACAGCTGGACGGCGGGCCGAGGGACCCACCACGCACCTGGAGAGGATGACGATGACCATGCTGACCACCCTGGTGACGCCGGGCCGGCCACCCGCCGGCCGGCCTCTGCTGCACGACATGAGCTGCAGCCGGTGCGGGCACGCCCGGCACATCTACCTGGCCTGCTCGGACAGCTGCGCCTGCGTGCCGCCGCCGGTCCCGGGCCTGCACGCCGGCGCGGCCTGAGGTCGACCGACCCGCGGCGGGAATGCGCCGGGGCCGGGCCGCCTTGCACCAGCGGTCACCGGCGGACCCTCCGCTGGAGCACCGGTCCGCGCCCAGCCCAGGAGCCCCTCGATGGCCTGCCCGAGCGAGTCCCTCGCCCCCCCGGTGCGGCCGGCGGCCGCCGGGCTGAGCCGCAGCCGGCTCACGCCGCAGGGGCTGGCCCACCGGCACGCCTTCCCGGCGGTCGCAGGCGTGCTCGTGCTGTTCCTGGCCGCCTCGGCGGCGCCGTCCCCGCTGTACGTGGTCTACCAGCAGCAGTGGGCGTTCTCGGCGACCACGCTGACCGGGGTCTTCGCGATCTACGTGGCGGGCCTGCTGGGCTCCCTGCTGGTCTTCGGGGCGCTGTCGGACCATGTCGGGCGTCGTCCGGTGCTGGCGGCCGCGATCGGGCTGGAGGCGGTCGCCCTGGTCCTGTTCCTGACCGCTGAGGGAGTCTGGACGCTGGCCGCGGCACGGTTGCTGCAGGGCGTGGCCACCGGCGCGGCGATGACGACCCTGAGCGCGGCCCTGATCGACCTGGCCCCGCGCCACGCCCCGGGTCGGGCCGGGGTGGTGAACAGCGTCGCGCCGGTCGCCGGGCTGGCCGCCGGCGCGGTGGCCTGCGGAGCCCTGGTCCAGTTCGGTCCGGCACCCACCCACCTGGTGTACGCGCTGCTGCTGGCCGGGATGGCCGGCGCCGCGCTGGTCGTGCTCACCACGCCCGAGAGCTCGACCCGCCGGCCGGGGCTGCGCGCCTCGCTGCGACCCCGGGTGGCGATGCCGACGCACCTGCGCGCCGACTTCGCCCAGATCGCCCCGATGATGATCGCCAGCTGGGCGCTGGGCGGGATGTACCTCTCCCTGGGTCCCTCGGTCGCCGCCGGGTCGCTCGGCCTGACCAACCACCTGGTGGGCGGCCTGGTGGTCGCCGCCCTGTGCGGGCCGGGCGCGCTGACCGCCTACCTGCTGCGCGGACGCCGGCCGGAGGTCCTGCTGGTCGTGGCGGACACCCTGCTGGCCGCCGGCATGGTGGTCACCCTGGCCGGGATCGAGACCAGCCGGCCGCTGCTGGCCGCGGCGGGCACGCTGGTGGCCGGGGTCGGCTTCGGTGCGGCCGCGCTGGGCGGCTTCGGCACCCTGTCCCGGTTGGCCGCCCCCACCGAGCGAGGGTCGGTGTTCGCCTTCGCCCTGGTGGTCTGCTATCTGGCGTTCAGCCTGCCGGCGCTGGCCGCCGGCCTGGCCGCCACCAGCTTCGGGCTGCGGCCGACCACCCTGGTCTACGGCGGCGGGGTCGTCCTGCTCTGCCTCGGCGCGCTGCTCGCGGGTCGGCGCGGCGCCCGTCGCCCCGGCCGCGGCACCACCCACGCCCCCGAGGCGGGGGCATCCGGGCAGGCCGCCTGAGGTCAGGTCCGCGGCGTGGGACGGAGCACCCGGTTCGCGTCGGGCTCGGCGATCTCCTGGCGGAACGGGCTGGCCGCGTAGGTGCCCAGAATCTCCAGCCGGACGCAGAAGAAGGCGAGCTCCTCCAGGGCCAGGGACAGTGCGGAGTCCTTCGGGTGACCCTCGACGTCGGCGTAGAACTGGGTGGCGAAGAAGGTGCCGCCGAGCTGGTAGCTCTCCAGCTTGGTCATGTTGACGCCGTTGGTGGCGAAGCCGCCCAACGCCTTGTACAGGGCCGCCGGAACGTTGCGGACCCGGAAGACGAAGGTCGTCACGAACGGGCCGTCGCCGGCCGGTGGCTCGGCCGGTGAGGGTGAGAGCGCGACGAACCGGGTCGTGTTGTGGTGGGCGTCCTCGACGTCCTCGGCCAGCACCTGCAGGCCGTACAGGGCGGCCGCCGGCCGCGGCGCGAACGCGGCCAGGGAGGGGTCGCCCAGCTCGCTGACCTCGCGGGCGGCGCCGGCGGTGTCGTCGGCCACCACGGCCTGCCAGCCGTGCTCGCGCATGATCTGCCGGCACTGCCCGAACGCGTGGACGTGGCTGCGCACCCGGCGGATCCGGCTCAGCTCGGTGCCCGGCAGGGCCATCAGCTGGAAGTGGATGGGCAGGAAGTGCTCCCCGACGATGAACAGCCCGGAGTCCGGCAGCAGGTGGTGGATGTCGGCCACCCGCCCGGCGATGGAGTTCTCGATCGGGATCACGGCCAGCTCGGCCCGACCGGACTGCACCGCAGTGAACGCGTCCTCGAAGGTCTGGCAGGCCAGCGGCTCCAGGTCCGGGGCCATCTGCGCACAGGCCAGTTCGGAGTTGGCGCCCGGCTCACCCTGATAGGCGACCCGGCCGCGGACGGCTGGGTGCTCGAGGTCCTTCGGCTCCGGCTCCACGAGCGCTCAGCCTATGTCGTCCAGCCGGCTCCACAGCCAGCCCGGACCACGGACCGGCACACCGGCGGGCAGCTGGGCCCGCAGCCCCCGGTCGGCGGTGACCACCAGCACGCCGGTGGCCGGGGTGCCCGCGGCGAGCCGCTGCTCCACCTGGCGCACGATCTCGCTGTCACCGTCGCGGGCCGCCCGGACGACGCAGACACCGGCGACGTCGCCCGCGGCGCGGGCCTGGCCCTCCAGGACGGCGACCAGCTCGAGGCACGAGACCGGTTCCTGGCCGGCGAGCTCAGGCCCGACGAGCCGGGCCAGCGCGGTCAGCAGCCGGGAGCTGGCCGCAGCCCGGTCGCGCCACCAGCCGTCGGGGCGGGCGCCGATCGTGTTGGCGACGTCCACCACCCAGGTGCCCGGGTCCGGACCCGATGCCATCGACCCGTCCTCCTCCGCCGGTCGGCGACCACCACCGTCCTGGCGGCGAGGGTAGTCACCCCCGGATGCAGGCGGGTGTCGTAACGTGGCCAGCACCTCCGGTCGCCCCACCGGGGGTCAGGTCCAGGACCGGTCGGCGTACCGGCCTGAGGGCCTCTCCGGTGCACAGGCCGCGCTCGGCGGCCGGGAACGGTGGTCGTGAACGTCTTCGAGGTCTTCGATCCGGACGAGGAGAACCGTCCGGCAGCCACGCCGGAGCCGCCGCGACGCACCCTGAGCCCCCGCCGCGTGCTGGCGGTGGTGCTCGTCCTGGTCGTGCTCGGCGCCGCGGCCGGCGCCGTGCTGATCATCGGTGGCCATCGGAAGGGCAGCACGACCGCGAACACCACCTGCACCCCGGCCCAGCTGGCCACCCGCGATGACGTGCAGTCCTGGCTGCAGCAGATCCTGGACACCAGCCTGGGTGGCCGGCAGCGCGGAGTCGACCCGCTGGGCTGCGCGCCCGGCACCACCACGACCCGGATCGGCGGGATCACCGGCGTGGTGGACGACGAGGAGCTGACGCACGTGCGGACCGTGCTGGCCCAGACCGCCGACTGCACGATCGGCGCGGTCACTGCTCAGACCCCGGCCACCTGCCAGACCACGGCGGACGGCCGACCGGTCACGGTGATGGTCCGCGACACCGCGGCCAACTCCCCCCGGGGGGACTACGAGCTGCTGGCCTTCACCAGCCCGCAGGCGGCCTCCTCGTCGGCCTGAGAATCAGGGTGGCCCGAGGGTCAGGGTGGCCCGAGGGTCAGGGCAGGGGCCGCGGCGTCAAGGCCGGCCCGCGGGCCCCGTGGCCACCTGGCCCGTGGACCACCTGCCCGCGGTAGCGCTCAGCTGGGACTGCTGGCGCTGACCGCCGGGCGGGAACGGGTCGGCCCGCCGCGGCCGGTGGGCGAGGTGGTCGGGGCCGGCGAGCCGTTCTGCGTGCTGGTGGTCGGGGACGCACTGCTCGGCGACCCCGATGGACAGGTCTGACCCGACGGCTCCGGGCTGGTCCCCGAGCTGCTGGAC
Source organism: uncultured Actinomycetota bacterium (assembly GCA_963821825.1). Lineage (GTDB taxonomy): Bacteria > Actinomycetota > Actinomycetes > Actinomycetales > Kineosporiaceae > CAWGFD01. The sequence goes on along the minus strand of CAWGFD010000002.1, from coordinate 769,469 downwards.
GTCGACGGGCTGCTGGTCGACGGGCTGCTGGTCGACGGGCTGCTGGTCGGCGGGCTGCTGGTCGGCGGGCTGGACGTCGTCGACGGAGCCGAGGACGGGCTGGTGGTCGGCCCCGTCGGGGCGGCGGAGGAGGTGGGGCTGCAGGTGGCGCTGGTAGGGCTGGACGTCGGGCTCGAGGTCGGGCTGGACGTGGGGCTCGACGTCGGGCTGGACGTGGGGCTGGAAGTCGGGCTGGACGTGGGGCTCGACGTCGGGCTGGACGTGGGGCTCGACGTCGGGCTGGACGTGGGGCTCGACGTCGGGCTCGAGGTCGGGCTGGACGTGGGGCTGGAAGTCGGGCTGGACGTCGGGCTCGACGTCGGGCTGGACGTGGGGCTCGACGTCGGGCTGGACGTGGGGCTCGACGTCGGGCTGGAAGTCGGGCTGGACGTGGGGCTCGACGTCGGGCTGGACGTCGGGCTCGACGTCGGGCTGGGCGTCGGGCTCGGGCTGGGCGTGGTGGGGGCCGGCCCACCGGCGCCCGAGTCGACCGGGATGACGACGGTACCGGCGGAGTAGGCCGCGGACAGTGACAGCACCGTCGCCACGTAGCTGGCGCTGTGGTTGTACCGGAGCACCGCGGCGGCGGCGCCGGCCGGGGTGGACAGGTCGCCGCCGCCGGCGCACAGATAGCCGGCTGCGGCCAGAGCGGCGTCGTCCATGTTCTGCGGGTCGGCGACCCCGTCGCCGTTGCCGTCCGCGCCATAGACGGCCCAGGTGCCGGGGATGAACTGCATCGGCCCGACGGCCCGGTCGACGGTGGTCAGCCGGTCCAGCCGGCCGTGGTCGGTGTCGCCCACCTTCGCCGAACGGGTGCCGTCCAGCGCGATGCCGTAGATCGGGGGGTACACGGTGCCGTCGGAGTAGATCCGGGCGCCACCGAACCGGCCGTGGTTGCTCTCCACCCGCCCGATGCCGGCCAGCAGCGTCCAGGGGATGTGGCAGCCGGGGCGTAGCCGGGCCATCGTGGCGGCCGCCGCCAGGTAGGCCTGCTCGGCGCGGGCCGGGATCCCACTGGCGGTCAGCCCGCCGCTCACGGCCGGCGGCGCGTTGCCGATCGGTGCGACCGGCCAGCCGTCGGAGGCCGCGGGCCAGGCGTCGGAGGAGGTGTAGGGGGCGCCGGAGCCCGGCACCGGCAGCTGGACGGCCGAGGTGCCCACCGGGTAGCCGTTCCCCACCCCGAGCGGGACGCCGTCGCCATCGGCCCCGGTGCCGGCCAGCGGCAGGCCCAGGCCGGCCGGCAGCCGCAGCAGGCCGTTCGCGGCGATCGCGGAGGTGAGCCCGGTGCCGGCGTCGGCCAGCCGGGACCCGCCCACGGTCAGCACCCGGCCACCGAGACCGAAGCTGGCCGATACCGGTCTGGCGTCCTCGGTGAGCGAGCGCGGCACGGCGGTCGAGAGCAGCAGCGCCGCTGCGGCGACGGAGGCGACCGCGAGCGCGGCAGGGCCCGGCTGCAGGCCGCCCCCACCCCGTCCTCGCCCCCACCGCACCATGGGTCCACGGTACGTCCGCGGCGAGGGGTGCGGGGGGCCGGTCCGGACCCGTCACCCGATTGTCATCCGTTCCTCCGATGCCCGCCGCGCAACCTCGCGGCAGCGGGCGCCGCCCGACCCGGACGGCCTACTTGAGCAGCCGGGAGAGCCGGCGGTCGGCGAGCAGCCGGCCCTGGGTCTGGCAGGCCGGGCAGTACTGCAGCGAGGAGTCGGCGAAGGAGACCTCACGGACGGTGTCCCCGCAGACGGGGCAGCTGGCACCGGTCCGGCCGTGCACCCGCATGCCGGCCCGTTTGGCGTCCTTCAGCTCGGCGGCCGGCTTGCCCGAGGCCGCCGCGACGGCGGAGGTCAGGACCTCGTGCAGGGCCTGGCCGAGCCGGTCGACCTCCTGCGGCGAGAGCGAGGACGCGATCGCGAACGGCGACAGCCGCGCCGCGTGCAGCACCTCGTCGCTGTAGGCGTTGCCGACCCCGGCCAGCACCGACTGGTCGCGCAGCAGGCCCTTCAGCTGCTTGCGCGAGCCGGCCAGGATGGCCGCGAGGTCCTCGGGGCCGAACGCCTCGGACAGCGGGTCCGGCCCCAGGCTGGCGATCCCGGGCACCTGCTCGACGTCGCGGACCAGGTAGACGGCCAGCCGCTTCTGGGTGCCCTGCTCGGTCAGGTCGAAGCCGGGTTCGCCGCCGTCCGGGGCGGCCAGCCGCACTCTCAGCGCCAGCGGGCTCTTGCCGGGCCGGACCGGCTTGGTGGACAGCGCCTCGGACCAGCGCAGCCAGCCGGCCCGGGCCAGGTGGAAGACCAGGTGGATGCCGTCCACGTCCAGGTCGAGGAACTTGCCGTGCCGGTCCACCCCGATCACGGTCAGGCCGGCCAGCGCGGTGGGCGGCGGGTCGTAGGTCTTCAGGACGTGGATGGCCCCGACCTCGACGGCGGTGACCACCGAACCGACCACCCGCTGGCGCAGGAAGCCGGCCAACGCTTCGACCTCGGGAAGCTCGGGCACCCGCCCATCCTCCCTACTGCACCAGCCGGTGCACCAGCCGTTCGGCCTCCCCGGAGGCGTCCGGGCTCATCCCCCCGTGCACCGGCCCGGGCTGCAGCAACGTGCTGCGCGGCGAGGTGAGCCAGCCGAAGCGCACCCGCAGCGGCTCCGCACCGGGCCGTCCCTGCCCGACGCAGACCGCCTGGACCCCGGCCAGCGCGGTACCGACCGCGGCCAGGTCCAGGCCGGGGAAGACGGCCAGCAGCCGGGCGGTGTCCAGGTGGGTCGCGCAGGCCAGCAGGTCCTGGGCCTGGCAGTAGACGACCACCCCGACATTCAGGAACTCACCCCGGTCGATGCGCGGCACGATCCGCAGCACGCAGTAGTCGTAGGCCACCCGGCCGCCTGGCGTCCCGTCGCCACTCACGGCAGCACCGCCCACGGCCGCTGCGCGGTCCGCGCCAGCAGGTACTCCAGGTACCGCTGCCGCCAGCGGGCGGCCGGGTCGCCGGACCCGCGGGCGGCGTTCATCCCGGTCAGCCACTCATCCGGCACCAGCTCCAGCACCGCGGACAGGGCCGCCTCACTCACCGCGGCCGCCAGCTCCTCGTCCAGCGCCGGCCAGGCGGCCCGGGCCGCCGGGTCGGCCAGCACCGGGGAGAGCACGTGCGCCGAGAGGTCGTACCGGCGGCCGGCCCAGACCTCGGCGCCGGGCCAGCTGTGCTGGAAGATCAGCGCCGCACCGTGGTCGATCGCCCACAGCTGGCCGTGCCACAGCAGCAGGTTGGGGTTGCGCCAGGTCCGGTCGATGTTGGCCGACCAGGTGTCCAGCCAGAAGATGCGCAGCGCCTCGGCCCACGGCGCGGCCTCGCCGGTGCCGTCGTAGCCGATGGACCCGGGCAGGAAGTCGACCCCCAGGTTGAGGCCGGTGCTGGCCCGCAGCAGCTCAGAGACCTCCGGGTCGGGCTCGCGCCGTCCCAGCTCGGCGTCCAGTCCGAGCAGCACCAGCTCGGGCACCCGCACCCCGAGCCGGCGTCCCAGCTCCCCGACCACCACCTCGGCCACCAGCGCGGCGCTGCCCTGGCCGGCAGCCCGCAGCTTCATCACGTAGGTGCCGTCGTCGTCGGCCTCCACCAGCCCGGGCAGCGACCCGCCCTCGCGGAGCGGGGCCAGGTAACGGAGCGCGTCCGCCTCGCGCAGCACGGGTGGACTGTAGTGCAGACCCGCGCGATCGGGCCCCAGGGTTGACTTTGGGTGCGCGGGCTGCAGCGGAGCAGTACCGTCCGAGGGCCATCATCGAACCGAGGGAGCATCGACCGTGGCCCACGACCGTGCCGGCACGCCGGCTGAACCTCGAGACCTCGTCGACGTCGCACACCTGGTGACGGCCTACTACTCGCTGTGGCCCGATCTGGAGGACCCCGCTCAACGGGTCACCTTCGGCACCTCGGGGCACCGCGGCTCGAGCCTGAACGCCGCGTTCAACGAGCCGCACATCCTGGCCACCACGCAGGCGATCTGCGACTACCGGGCCGGCCAGGGCATCTCCGGCCCGCTGTTCATGGGCCGGGACACGCACGGCCTGTCCGAGCCGGCCTGGGTCTCGGCCCTGGAGGTGCTGGCCGCCAACGGCGTCACCGTGCTGGTCGACGCCGCCGACCGCTACACGCCCACCCCCGCGGTCAGCCACGCCATCCTGACCCACAACCGGCGGCGGCCGGCCGACGACCCGGGGCGCGCCGACGGGATCGTGGTCACCCCCTCCCACAACCCCCCGCCCGACGGCGGGTTCAAGTACAACCCGCCGCACGGCGGGCCGGCCGACACCGACGCCACCTCCTGGATCGCCGAGCGGGCGAACTCGCTGCTGGCCGCCCGGCTGGCCGACGTCCGCCGGGTCCCGTTCAGCCGGGCCCGGGCGGCCGAGACCACCTCCAGCTATGACTTCCTGGGTCGCTACGTGGACGACCTGCCCTCGGTGCTGGACCTGGACGCCGTCCGGCAGGCCGGGGTACGGATCGGGGCCGACCCGCTCGGCGGCGCCTCGGTGGACTACTGGGGCGCGATCGCCGAGCGGCACCGGCTGGACCTGACCGTGGTCAACCCGCTGGTCGACCCCACCTGGCGGTTCATGACCCTGGACTGGGACGGCAAGATCCGGATGGACTGCTCCTCGCCGTCCGCGATGGCCTCGCTGATCGCCGCCCGGGACGCCTACCAGATCAGCACCGGCAACGACGCCGACGCCGACCGGCACGGGATCGTCACCCCCGACGCCGGGTTGATGAACCCCAACCACTTCCTGGCGGTGGCCATCGAGTACCTGTTCGGGCACCGGGAGGGCTGGGGCGCCCAGACCCGGATCGGCAAGACGCTGGTCTCCTCCTCGATGATCGACCGGGTCGCCCAGGGCCTGGGCCGGGAGCTGCTGGAGGTCCCGGTCGGCTTCAAGTGGTTCGTGCCCGGGTTGCTGGACGGCAGCGTCGGCTTCGGTGGCGAGGAGTCGGCCGGGGCCTCGTTCCTGCGCAAGGACGGCTCGGTGTGGACCACCGACAAGGACGGCATCCTGCTCGCCCTGCTGGCCTCGGAGATCCAGGCCGTGACCGGGACCAGCCCCAGTGAGCACTACGCCCGGTTGACCGAGCGGTACGGCGCGCCGGCCTACGCCCGGGTGGACGCCGCGGCCTCCCGGGAGGAGAAGGCGGTGCTGGCCAAGCTGTCGGCGGACCAGGTCCAGGCGAGGGAGCTGGCCGGGGAGCCGATCGTGGCCACCTTGACCCAGGCGCCCGGCAACGGCGCGGCGATCGGTGGCCTGAAGGTCACCACCGAGCACGCCTGGTTCGCCGCGCGTCCCTCGGGCACCGAGGACGTCTACAAGATCTACGCGGAGTCCTTCTCCGGGCCCGAGCACCTGGCCCAGGTCCAGGAGGCCGCTCGCGAGCTGGTCTCCCAGGCGCTCAGCTCCTGACCCACCGGCGGGGTGGGGGAGGATGGGGCCCGTGACCATCAGCCCGGCCGCGACCGCACCGGCCCCCGTCTCGACCTCGGCGGTGCCCCCCGCCCGCTCCGCGCCGATCGGGTGGCACCTGCACCGGCGGGCGGTGCAGGCGCTGGTCGACAGCTACCGCGCCATCCCGGCGGGCACCCCGGTGCGGCTGGCCAAGTCCACCTCCAACCTGTTCCGGCCGCGCGCGGCGGCGGCCGGGCCCGGGCTGGACGTCTCGGGCCTGCACTCGGTGATCGCTATCGACGTCGCCGCGCGGACCGCCGACGTGCAGGGCATGTGCAGCTACGAGGACCTGGTCGCCGCCACCCTGGTCAAGGGCCTGATGCCGGCGGTGGTGCCGCAGCTGAAGACCATCACCCTGGGCGGGGCGGTGACCGGGCTGGGGATCGAGTCGACGTCCTTCCGCAACGGCCTGCCCCACGAGTCGGTGCTGGAGCTGGACGTGCTCACCGGGGACGGCGAGATCGTCACCGCCACCGCGGACAACGAGCACGCCGACCTGTTCCGGGCCTTCCCCAACAGCTACGGCACGCTGGGCTACGCCGTCCGGGTCCGGATCACCCTGGAACCGGTTCAGCCCTACGTCGCGCTGCGCAACGTGCGCGCGCACAGCCCCGAGCAGCTCACCGAGCTGCTGAGCGAGGCGGCCGGCAGCGGCCGGTTCGAGGGCCGGCCGGTGGACTTCCTCGACGGCGTGCTGTTCTCCGCCGATGAGGGGTACGCGGTGATCGGCACCTGGGCGCAGGACGTGCCGACGCTCAGCGACTACACCGGTGAGGCGATCTACTACCGGTCGTTGGCCGAGCGCGGGCACGACGCCCTGACCGTGCACGACTACCTGTGGCGCTGGGACACCGACTGGTTCTGGTGCTCGCGCGCGTTCGGCGCCCAGCAGCCCTGGCTGCGCCGGGTCTGGCCGGCCCGGCTGCGCCGCAGCGACGTCTACCACCGGATCGTCGGCTGGGAGAACCGGTACCGGGTGATGGCACGCATCGACGCCCTTCGTGGCCTGCCTGCCCGGGAACGGGTCGTGCAGGACGTCGAGGTGCCGATCGAGGCCACCGCGCCGTTCCTGCGCTGGTACCTCGAGCACGTCCCGATGACCCCCGTCTGGCTCTGCCCGCTGCGGCTGGCCGCGCCGGCCGCCCCCGGCTCCCACCCCTGGCCGCTGTACCCGCTGCCGGCGGGGCGCACCTTCGTGAACGTCGGCTTCTGGGGCACCGTGCCGATCGAGGCTGGTCGATCCGACGGTGACGTCAACCGTGACGTGGAGCGGGCGGTGGCCGAGCACGAGGGGCACAAGTCGCTGTACTCGGACGCCTACTACCCGCCGGAGGAGTTCTGGGCGGCGTACGGCGGGTCCGGCCCGCAGGCGCCCTACCCGGCGGTCAAGCGCCGCTACGATCCCGCCGGTCGGCTGCTCGACCTGTACGCCAAGACCGTCGGACGCCGCTGACCGCCGCGGCGGCGACGCAGGTTCAGCCGAGCAGCCGCCGGGCCCGCTCGCGCAGTCGGGCGTGCATCCCCTGGTGCGCGCGGGCGGCCGGCAGCAGCGCCTTCGGGGCGCACACGGCGGCCACGTAGTTGGTGTCCACGACGTTGGCCACCGGCGCCCGGACCACCTGGGAGAGCAGCTGGTAGGCGTCCAGCGGGTGCAGGCCGTGCAGCTGGGCCATCCACGCCACCAGCTCGCGCTGGGCCACCCGCCAGGCGTCCTCGAGGGGGCGGGCGCAGCCGAGCGTCGTCCAGGAGTCATCGTCCTCGACCCGCGGCCAGACCGGGGCGCCGCCCTTGACCAGCTCGACGATCAGGGTCGAGGTCATCGCCCCCTCGACCGCCGTCCCGCAGGCCTCGCCCTCGCCCTGCCGGTAGTGGCCGTCCCCGATCGAGAACATCGCCCCGGGCACGTTCACGCCCAGGTAGACGGTGGCGCCGGCGCGCACCAGCGGGGAGTCGAGATTGCCGCCGAACCGGTCGGGCACCAGCGAGGTCCGGACCTCCCCCAGCGCGGGGGCGACCCCGACCGTGCCCAGCATCGGTTCCAGCGGCAGCTGCAGCGCCAGGTCGCCGTACCGGGCGTGGAACCCGAGGGTGCCGGCCGCCCGGTCCACCTCGTAGACCCAGGTCTCGTCGGGCAGCTCGGGGGTCAGCAGGGCGGTCAGGTCGGTCCCGGTCAGGCCCCCGAAGCCGGGCAGGTGCGCCGAGACGCCGTGGTCGGCGGCCGGGACCAGGTCCACCAGGTGCAGCACCAGGGTGTCCCCGGGCTCGGCGCCCTCCACCTCGAACGGCCCGGTCTGGGGGTTCACCAGGCCGGGCCGCACGCGTTCGCGGGACCGGTCCGAGCGGGAGCGCAGTGCGCCGTTGAAGGCGTCCTGCGTCCAGACCCGGATCGCCTGGCCGGGCCGGACCCGGCGCAGCGGCGCGGCACCCCCGAAGGTGTAGACGAGCTCGTGCGGAGCCGGGACGATCTCCACCAGGTCCATCGCCGCAGCCTAGGGCGCGTCCGGCCGCTGACGGCGGTCCCTGGGTCCGCCGGAGGGGTGAATCCGCCGCCTGCCCGAGCACGGCCGGCGCGGCGGCGGTCAACCCCCCCGGCGGGCCGGCCGATGAACGATCGTCATCCTGGTGCAGGACGGCGGAGGCAGCACGGTGCCCGTGCTGAGGCTGAGCGGGGAGGTGGCGTGCCGGCACGAACGAAGGCGCGCGCCGGGACCGAGCCGGCGCCCGCCGCGAACGGCGGCCGGGTGCACGTGGGCCGGCAGCCCATCCATGCCCTCGACCTGTCCCTGTACGGCTACGAGCTGCTCTTCCGCGACGCGCCCGGGGCGCTCAGCGCCCAGGTGGAGGACGCCGACGCTGCGACCACCTCGACGATCCTGGCCGCCTTCGCCGAGTTCGACCTGACCGAGCTGCTGGGCGGCCGGCCGGGCTTCATCAACCTCACGCGGGCCTTCCTGACCGGCCAGCTCCCGGTGCCGTTCGCCCCCGACGCAGCGGTCCTGGAGGTGCTGGAGACGGTCGAGATCGACGCCGAGGTGGTGGCCGGCGCGACCCGGCTGGTGGAACGCGGCTACCGGCTGGCGATGGACGACTTCATCTGGCACCCGGCGGCCGAGGCGCTGCTGCCGATCGCGCAGATCGTCAAGATCGACGTCCTCGGGCAGAGCTGGGCCGAGGTGATGGCCACCGTCGAGCGTTGCCGGCCGCACGGGGTCACGCTGCTCGCCGAGCGGGTCGAGGACGAGGCGATGATGGCCCGCTGCCGGGCAGAGGGCTTCACCCTCTTCCAGGGCTACCACCTGGGCCGGCCCCAGGTGCTCTCCGCCGACACGCTCTCCCCGGCGCACGCCCTCGCCGTCCAGCTGGTCGGCAAGCTCTCCGACCCCGACACGACCGCGCGCGACGTGGAGGAGATGCTGCGGGTCGACCCCGGCCTGACCTACAAGCTGCTCCGGATCGCCAACTCCGCCGACGCCGCCCAGCGCCGCCCGGTCTCCTCGATCCGGGACGCCGTGGTGCTGGTCGGCCTGGCCCGGTTGCGGTCGTGGCTGGTGCTGCTGGCCCTGGACGGGCTGCCCGGCGGGTACGAGCAGATCGGGGAGAGCCTGACCCGGGCCCGCACCTGCGAGGAGGTCGCCCGGCGGCTGGGCGCCGCCGACCCCGACAGCGCCTTCACCCTCGGGCTGCTGCACAGCATCAAGAGCATGCTCGGCATCGAGGACGCGGAGCTGCGTGAGCGGCTGCCCCGGCTCTCCCCCGAGCTGGACGGTGCGCTGGCCGGCCGACCCAGCCGGCTGCGCTCCATCCTGGACGCCGTGCTGCTCTACGAGGGCGCCTTCGCCCCGGAGGGGGAGGTCAGGGACACGGTCCCCGAGCAACCCGCCCGCCGTCTCGACCCGGCCGCCGTCCGGGCCCAGGTCGAGATCCCCGCCCAGGTCATCTCCGCGACCTACCTGTCGGCCCTGGCCTGGACGTCGCGGACGCTGTCCCAGCTCAACCCCGGCGGACAGTTCGACAACACTAAGTAATCAGCCAACAGCGCTCCGCCCAAGGGGTCGGATCGACCCCCCGACGGGCGTGTCCACCTGTCCCCGCAGATCGTTCCCAGGTGCGTAAGGTAGTCCCCGGCCAGGCGCCGCAGTGCTGCGGAGCGGAGACCGGCCCACAGGCCCGGCAGGCCTGCCGGGAGCCTGGCACGCGCCCGGAACCTGCGGTGGAGGAACGACGATGACGACCGGCCTGTCGACGTGGCGAACCGGGACCAGTGGCGGCCGCTCACGGCTGCGGATGGCCGAGATCCTGGAGCGGATCTCCCAGCCCCCGCTCCCGCTGCGCTTCACCGCCTACGACGGCAGCTCCAGCGGGCCGCGGGACGCCGAGGTCGGCCTCCACCTGCGAACCCCCCGGGGCGCCGCCTACCTGGCCACCGCCCCGGGCTCGCTGGGTCTGGCCCGGGCCTACGTCAGCGACGACCTGACCATCGACGGGGCCCACCCTGGGGACCCCTACCCGGTGCTGCGCGCCCTGGAGCAGCTGCAGTGGCGCCGCCCGAACGCCCGCACGCTGGCCGAGATCGCCCGTTCGCTGGGCGTGGCCCGCCTGGTGCCGCCCGCGCCGCCCGCGCAGGAGGCGCTGCCGGACTGGCGCCGGGCGCTGGAGGGACTGCGGCACAGCCGCGGCCGGGACGCCGCCGCGATCAGCCACCACTACGACGTCTCGAACGCCTTCTACGAGCTGGTGCTGGGCCCGTCCATGACCTACACCTGCGCCTGCTACCCGCACGAGGGGGCCAGCCTGGAGGAGGCGCAGTTCCACAAGTACGAGCTGATCGCCCGCAAGCTCGGCCTGGCCCCGGGCATGCGGCTGCTGGACGTGGGCTGCGGCTGGGGCGGCATGGTCCGGCACGCGGCCCGCGAGCACGGCGTCCGGGCGCTGGGCGTCACGCTGTCCGCCGAGCAGGCCGCGTGGGCCAACGAGGCGATCCGCCGTGAGGGCCTGCAGGACCTGGCCGAGGTGCGGCACTGCGACTACCGCGACGTCCGTGAGGACGGTTTCGACGCGATCAGCTCGATCGGCCTGACCGAGCACATCGGGGTGGGCAACTACCCCTCCTACTTCTCCTTCCTGCGCGAGCGGCTGCGGCCGGGCGGGCGGCTGCTCAACCACTGCATCACCCGGCCGGAGAACACCCACATCCCGCGGGTGCGCGGCGGCTTCATCGACCGGTACGTCTTCCCGGACGGCGAGCTGACCGGGATGGGCACCATCGCCGTCCGGGCGCAGGACGCCGGGCTGGAGGTCCGGCACGAGGAGAACCTGCGCGAGCACTACGCCCGGACCTGCGGGGCCTGGTGCGCCAACCTGGTCGCGAACTGGGACGCCTGCGTGCGCGAGGTCGGCGAGGCGACGGCGAAGATCTGGGGCCTGTACCTGGCCGGTTCCCGGCTCGGCTTCGAGCGGCGGCAGATCGAGCTGCACCAGGTGCTGGCCCTGCGTCCGCACGAGGACGGCCGGTCGGAGTACCCGCTGCGGCCCGGGTTCGGCGTCTGAGCGGCCGGATCAGCGCAGCGCGCTGACGTCGTCGGTCGTCCGGAGCTCGAGCAGCACGTCGAGCAGCTCGTCACCGGTCATCGGCCGGCGCTCGGCGGTGCGCTGCTCCAGGACCTCCGCGGGCAGCTCGCACACGGTGATGCCACCCCGCAGCAGCGCAGCGGTGACCGCCGCGCCGGCCGGCTTGCGGACCTGACGCACGCAGCCCAGGCAGTCGAACACGTACCAGGACGGTCCACCGGCCCGGCACCGCACCAGGGTGAGCTCGGCACCGCTCAGCTCCACCGTGCCGCAGCTCGGGCACACCGCGCTCACCCTGGCGTGCACGGCCTCGGTCCCGCTCTCCATCAGATCCACCTCCGGGCACCGATCATTGCGCCTTCATCCAGCTCAGGCGCGTCGGTTCGCCGATGAGGCGCGCTCAGGTCCGGAATCTCCCCCGAACGGTGGGTGCCGACGGCACCGGTTCAGCGCCGGCCGCGCCGGTCGTGGCGGTCCTGCTTGCCCCCGGGCCCCGGGACCAGGATCCCGACCACCGGGATCAGCAGGAACCACAGCCAGGCCAGGCCGACGCCCAGGCGAGCGGTGAGGAAGAACAGGACCAGCGCGATGATCGGGGTCAGCCGCCGCAGCACCTCGCCGGGAGGGCGCTGAGCCGGTGCGCCAGGGGTCCGCGCCGCGGGGTCGGCACCGGCCGTCGACGGTGACCCGGTGGCCGGCGGGAACGGGCGAGCACCCCCTGAGCCGGGCTCCTGCCAGGAACCGGCGACCGGTTCCTGGGCAGCCCCGCGGGGCGCGGCGTGCGGGTCGGGCAGGTCCGAGAACAGCGCGTCCAGCTCCGGCCAGGTCGCGGCCCGGCCGGCGAGCACGCTGCGCTCCTCGTACTGCGCGGCGTCCAGCCGGCCCGCCGCCCGGTGCACCTGCAGGGCGGCGATCGCCGCCTCCCGCTCCGCGCCCCCGAGACCTGCTGCGGGCCCGCCGGCACCCGTCGGATCGCTCATCCCACCATCCTGCCCACCGGAGGGCGCGGCGACCAGCACCGGCGTCGGCGGGATCATCCGGCCCCTACTGTGGACGCATGCCTGTGCTGGGCACCAAGCTGCACGTCCCCTGGCCACGGCGCGCGCTCGTGCCCCGGGCCCGGCTCACCGACCGGCTGACCTCCGCGGCGCCCGCGGCGCCCCGGCTGGTGCTGATCGCCGCGCCGGCCGGCTTCGGCAAGACCACCCTGCTGACCCAGTGGCTGGCCACCCGGGAGCCGGGCTGCGCGGTGGCCTGGCTGTCGCTGGACGAGGCCGACGACGACCCCCGGAGCTTCCTCACCCACCTGCTGGCCGCCGTCCGGTCCGCATCCGGCGGCGGCCGGGCCGTCGGCGCGCACGCGCTGGCGCTGCTCGGTGACGACGACGCCGCGGCCGTGCCGACCCCGGACGTGCTGGTCAGTCTGATCAACGACCTGGACACGGCAGCCGGCCGCACCGTGCTCGCCCTGGACGACTACCACGTGATCTGCTCCCCGGTCGTGCACCAGGCGGTCGGCTTCCTGCTGGACAACCTGCCGCCGGCGGTGACCCTGGCCATCACGACCAGGGCGGATCCGCCGCTGGCCCTGGCCCGGCTGCGGGCCCGCGGGCAGCTGGTCGAGCTCCGGGCCGCCGACCTGCGGTTCACCGGGGAGGAGGCGGCAGCGTTCCTCAACACGGTGATGGGGCTCGGTCTGGCCGCCCGGCACGTCGCGGCCCTGGAGGCGCGCACCGAGGGCTGGGTGGCCGGCCTGCAGCTGGCGGCGCTGTCCGCCGGCAGCCGACCGCGCGACCCCGCCGACCTCGACACCTTCATCGCCGACTTCGCCGGCAGCAACCGCTTCGTCCTGGACTACCTGGTCGCCGAGGTGCTGCAGCGCCAGAGCGAGCCCGTCCGGTCCTTCCTGCTCAGCACCTGCGTGCTGGCGGAGCTGTCGGGGCCGGGCTGCGACGCCGTCACCGGCCGGCGGGACGGTCAACGGACCCTGGAGGCACTGGAGCAGGCCAACCTGTTCCTGGTCCCGCTGGACGACCAGCGGCGGTGGTGGCGCTACCACCACCTGTTCGCCGACGCGCTCCGCGCACGGCTGGCCGGCCAGGACCCCGACGCGTTCCGCAGCCGGCACCGGCTGGCGGCCGAGTGGTACGCCGACCAGGGGCAGGTGAGCCAGGCCGTGCCGCACGCCCTGGCTGCCGGCGACCACCGGCGCGCCGCGGACCTGGTCGAGCTGACGGTGGCGGACCTGCGCCGTCGGCGCCAGGACCGCACCCTGCGCCGCTGGCTGGCCGCGCTGCCGGAGCAGGTGGTGCGCGAACGCCCGCTGCTGTCGGCCCACCTGGGCTGGAGCCGGCTGTCCGAGGGCCGGCTGGAGGAGGCCGGGCGCTGGCTGGACGCTGCGCAGGCCGGCCTCGGTGCGCTCGCGCCGGCCGGGTCGCCGCCGGGCCTGCCGGACGCCCCGGGGTCCGCGCCGAGGGACGGGGCCGAAAGGGCCCGGGCGCTCGAGCTGCAGGCGCTGCCGTCGATGATCGAGCTGTACCGGGCGGGGCTGGGCCAGGCCCGCGGCGACCTCGACGCGACCGTCGCGCACGCCCGGCGCGCGCACGACCTGGCCGCAGCCGGGAACGACTTCGCCCGCGGCGCCGCCGCCGGCTTCCTGGGCCTGGCCGCCTGGGCACAGGGTGACCTGGTGGCCGCGGTGGACTGGTTCAGCGCGGCGGCCGCCGCCCTGCACGCGGCCGGCATGGTCACCGACGAGCTCGGTACCACCGTGGTGCTCGGCCGGCTGTGGCTGGCCCGGGGCCGCCCGGTGCAGGCCCGTCGCCTCCACACCGCTGCCCTGGCGGTGACCGACCGGCACCGGGGGCCGGTCCTGTCCACCACCGGTGACCTGCACGTCGGGCTGGCCGACGTGCTGCGCGAGCAGGGTGACCTCGAGGGGGCGGCTGCTCACCTGGAGGTCGCCCGCGAGCTCGGGGACCGCGCCAGCCTGCCGGAGAACCGGCACCGGTGGTACACCAGCAGCGCCGGGCTGCTCAGGGCGCAGGGCCGGCTGGAGGCGGCGGTCGCGATGCTGGACCGGGCCGAGGCGATGGTGCTGCCCGGGTTCTTCCCCGACGTCCGCCCGGTGCCCGCGGCCCGGGCCCGGATCCGGATCGCGCAGGGTCACCTGGAGCAGGCGAGGGCCTGGGCCGAGCAGGTCGGGGTGAGCCCGGCAGACGCGCCCACCTTCCTGGCCGAGGACAACCTGCTCACCCTGGCCCGGCTGCTGGTGCTCGAGGGGGAGCCGGGGAAGGCGGTGACGCTGACGGACGTGGTCCTGGCTGAGGCTGCCGCCGCCGGCCGGGGCGGCAGCGTCGTCGAGGCTCGCCTGACCCGGGCCCTGGCGCACCGGGCGGGCGGCGACCGGGTCGCGGCCGGTGCCGACCTGGCGGCCGCACTGACCCTCGGCGTCCCAGCCGGTTACTGCCGGCTCTTCCTGGACGAGGGGGCTCCGCTGCTGGAACTGCTGGGGCACGCGGCCCGCAGCGCCACGGGCGAGGTCCGCCAGCACGCCGAGCAGCTGCTGCAGGCGGCGCGGCGCCCGGTTGTGCTCGGCGGCCCCGTCGACGGCCCCGCCGGTGGATCGGCCGATGCACAACCCGGTGGCCCGGCGCGCGAGGCGCTCAGTGGACGTGAGCTCGACGTGCTGCGGCTGCTGGCCGGCGAGCTCACCGGCCCGGAGATCGCGCACCGGCTGTTCATCTCGATCAACACGCTGCGGACCCATACCAAGCGGATCTTCAGCAAGCTCGGGGTCAGCACCCGCCGGGCCGCGGTCGCCCGAGCCGTCGAGCTCGGCCTGCTCTGAGCCGTCCGCGAACGGCTGCGAACGGCTGTGAACGGCTGCGAGCCGCGGCGAAGGGCGGGATCACCACCCTGGTCACATCGGATGGTGATCCGCGACCACCCACCCGGTCCCTAGCGTCACGGACGTCGCCGGCACCCGCCCGGCACCGGACGCCGGGAGCGCGCCATGACCATCACCACCAACCGTCTGACCGCCGCCGCCGGGCTGGCCGCGATGGCCGCCGGCGCCATCTTCATCGGCGTGCAGGTCGGCCACCCGCTGCGGGACACCTATCTGCAGCTCACCGACGAGTGGGTGGTGCGCTGCACCGCCAAGGCGGTGATGTCCCTCCTGGCCCTGGTCGGGATCACCGGCATGTACCTGCGTCAGACCCGGCAGCTGCGGGTGCTGGGCCTGGTCGGCTACCTGACCTTCGCGCTGGGCTACCTGCTGATGTGGGTCACCGAGATGGTGGCCGTCTTCTTCCTGCCCGCCCTGACCGGCAAGGCCCCGGCCTTCGTCCAGGACGTGGTCGTCACCGGTGCCGGCGGCCACCCGGTCGGTGACATCGGCCACCTGCAGGTGTTCTTCGAGCTCACCGCGGCCGGCTACCTGGTCGGTGGCCTGCTGTTCGGCATCGCCCTGTTCCGGGCCGCGGTGCTGGCCCGGTGGGCGGCGGCCCTGCTGGCCGTGAGCACCCTGGCCACCCTCGCCCTGGCCGTGCTGCCGGAGTCGTTCAGCCGTCCGATGGCCGTCCCGGAGGGCATCGCCCTGATCGGTCTGGGCCTGTCCCTGTGGCGCGACCAGCGCAGCCAGCGGACGGCCGGGCTGAGCACCGACGTCCTGCCGGCCCGCGCGGCGGCGACCCGATGAGCACCGGGCGAGGAGGCTGGCCGGTACCGACGGCGCTGCTGGTGCTCAGCGCGATCCCGGTGAGCGCCGGCCTGCTGCGGCTCCTCCAGCTGGCCGGCGGGCCGGCGGTCCTGCCGGCCGACCCGCGGTTCGCCGGCTTCCCGCTCCCGGTCGCGCTGCACATCGTCGGGGCGAGCACGTACGCGGTGGTCGGCATCGGTCAGTTCGTGCCCCGGCTGCGCCGCCGGCACCTGGTGGCGCACCGCCGGACCGGCCGGCTGCTGACCGTCGCCGGCCTGCTGGTGGCCGGGTCGGCGGTCTGGATGACGCTGCTCTACCCGGACAAGCCCGGCACCGGCGACCTGCTGCACCTGCTGCGGCTGGTGTTCGCCCCGGCGCTGGCCGCCTGCCTGGTGCTCGGGGTCCGGGCCGCCCGGGTCGGCGACCTGGACGGACACCGGGCGTGGATGGTCCGCGGCTACGCCATCGGGCTGGCCGCCGGGACCCAGGCGTTCACCGGCGGCCTCGGCGCCGCGCTGTTCGGCACCGGGGTGCTGGCTGCCGACCTGGCCAAGGGCGCCGGCTGGGCGGTGAACCTGGCCGTCGCCGAGCTGGCCCTGCGCCGTCTGCGCCGCAGCCGACTGCGGCCGGCGCGGTCCCCGGTCCAGCCCGGCCCCGGCTCGCGCGCCGCCGGGGTGCACCCGTGAGCCGGCCGCCGGCCGGGTACCTGATCCGGGTCGCCGGCCACCTGGACGAGCACTGGTCGCCCTGGCTGGGCGGGCTGGTGATCACCCACGACGCGGACGGGGACTCCACCCTCAGCGGGGCGGTGGTCGACCAGAGCCGCCTGCACGGCGTCCTCACCGGCCTGCGCGACATCGGCGCCACCGTGCTCGAGGTCCGTCCGGCGCCACCATCCGCGGCACCATCCGCGGACGAGTGCCCGCCTGACCCGCAGCCACCGGGCTGAGCCGGGCGCCGCCCCACCACCACCCGCCGACACCACCACCACCCGACAGCACAAACGCCCGGGCGTTCCGACACCGTCGGATCACCCGGGCGTTGCTCGTCAGTGTGCGCGAGGGGGGAGTTGAACCCCCATGTCCTTTCGGACACACGGACCTGAACCGTGCGCGTCTGCCTATTCCGCCACTCGCGCGAGACGCTGAAGAACTTATCACGGCGCCGCGGTGTGGCGGGACGAGGCTTCAGGGTGCACCGATCGGGGCGGGCTACCCTGGCCCGAACGGATCGTCGTCTGCGGGAAGGGAGGGTGCGCCAGGTGGGCGTGTTCGACAAGTTCGAGCGGGGCATCGAGCGCGCGGTGAACGGCGCTTTCGCCCGGGCCTTCCGCAGCGAGGTGCAGCCGGTGGAGATCGCCAGCGCGCTGCGCCGGGAGCTGGACGCCCGCAGCCAGATCGTGGCCCGGGACCGGACGCTGGCCCCCAACGCCTTCGTCGTCGAGCTGTCCCAGGGTGACCACGACCGGTTGCAGCAGTGGCTGGACTCGCTGTCCGAGGAGCTGGCGCAGGAGGTGGTGCAGCACGCGGCCACCCAGCGGTACGCCTTCGTCGGCCCGGTCCGGATCGGCTTCGACGAGGCGGACGACCTGGACACCGGCCTGTTCCGGATCCGCAGCAGCACCGAGCGCTCACCGGCCCGGCCGGCGCCGCGGGTCCGGCGCGAGGCGCCGGCCGCCGCCCCGGCCCCCTCTCCGGTCTGGTTCTCCACGGCGGGCCCGGCGATCGACGGCTCGTCCTCCGCGGCGCCGGAGCCGGACGACGCCCCCGCGCGCCACCCCGAGGTGAACCCCACGACAACCATCGATGCCTCCCGACCAGCAGCGGCGGGGGCTCTCGAGCTGGACGGCCGGCGCCGACTGCTCGACCAGCAGGTGACCGTGATCGGGCGCAGCCCGGAGGCCGACCTGGTGGTCGAGGACCCGGGCGTCTCGCGGCGGCACGTGGAGATCCACGTCCGCGACGGCCGGGCCCGGGTGGTCGACCTGGGCTCCACCAACGGGACGTTCCTGGACGGCGCCCGGGTGCACGCGGCCGACCTGGCCGACGGCAACGTCATCACGGTCGGGCGGACCACCCTGGTCTACCGCGCGGACGCCGGACCCGAGCACCCGCCGGCGCCCGGCCACGGCGCATGAGCGAGCTCACCCTCACCCTGCTGCGCCTGGGGTACCTGGCGCTGCTGTGGATCGTCGTGCTGGCGGTGGTCGGCGTCCTGCGCCGGGACCTGTACGGCACCCTGGTCACCCGCCGCTCCCGCAAGGCCGCCGGCGCCGCGCCGGGGGTGCGGGTCCCGGTGGCCCCGATGACCGGTGCCGTCCCGGTGGACCCGGGCGCTGCCCGCAGCGCTCCCAGACCGGCCGAGCAGCGGCCGCTGCGGCCAGGGCTGCGCGTTCTGGTGGTCACCGAGGGGTCGCTGCAGGGCACCACGGTCTCCCTGGGCGCCAGCCCGATCATGATCGGCCGCAGCCCGGAGTGCACCCTCGTCCTGGAGGACGACTACGTCTCCAGCCGGCACGCGCGGCTCTGGCCGGAGGGCGAGCAGTGGATGGTGGAGGACCTCGGCTCGACCAACGGCACGGTGCTGGACCGGGAACGCATCGACGGGCCTCGACCCGTCCGCGCCGGGGTGCCGGTGCGGATCGGCCGGACCACCCTCGAGCTGCGGAGGTAGCCGGTGCCGTTCGCGCTCAGGTACGCGCTGGCCTCCGACGTGGGCCTGGTCCGCTCCAACAACCAGGACTCCGGCTACGCCGGGCCGAACCTGCTGGTGGTCGCGGACGGCATGGGCGGGCACGCCGGCGGCGACATCGCCTCCTCGCTCGCAGTGGCCGAGCTGGCTCCGCTGGACGCCGAGTCACCGACCGCCGACGGCCCGGCCCACCTGGCCGAGGCGATCCGCGCCGCGCACGCCGAGCTGATCGCCCGCTCCGGGGAGGACCCGCAGCTGCGCGGACTGGGCACCACGGTCACCGCCCTGCTGCGCACCGGCAACCGGCTCGCGGTCGCCCACCTCGGAGACAGCCGCGGGTACCTGTTCCGGGACGGCGTCCTGTCCCAGATCACCCGCGACCACACCTTTGTGCAGTCGCTGATCGACGAGGGACGGATCAGCGCCGAGGAGGCCGAGAACCACCCGATGCGCTCCGCGGTGACCCGCGTGCTGTCGGACATGATGGAGGACGCCGAGGCCGACCTGTCGGTGCGCGAGGCCCGGATCGGGGACCGCTACCTGCTCTGCTCGGACGGGCTGTCCGGGGTGGTCTCGCTGGAGACCATGCAGCAGACGGTGCAGGATCACCCCGACCCGGCGCAGGCCTGCCAGGCGCTGGTCCGGCTGGCCCTGCGCGGCGGCGCCCCGGACAACGTCACCTGCATCGTCGCGGAGATCGTGCCGGAGACTCAGGCCGTCGACACTGTCCCTCTGGTCGCCGGCGCCGCGGCGTCCTCGACGCGCACCCGCCCGATCCCGGTCGGCGACCGGCCCGGCTCCTCCGCCGAACGGGCCGCTGCACTGACCGCCGTCGATGCCTCGCCCGACGCGGAGCAGGAGGCCTCGGCCGGCCGGTCGCGGGCGCGGACCGCCCGATGGCTGGTCGCGGTCGGTGTCGTCGTGGTCCTGCTGGCCGGCGGCGGCTTCGGTGCCTTCGCCTGGCTGCGCGGCCAGTACTTCGTCAGCCAGTCCGCCTCAGCGGTGGCCCTGTTCCGGGGCCTGCCCGACCAGCTCGGCCCGGTCGACCTGTTCTGGCTCGACCACGCCTACCCGGACGTCCCCGTCGCGGACCTGCCGGCGTACTGGCGGACCCGGGTGCAGGCCGGCATCCCCGCCGACAGCCGCAGCCAGGCCACCGGGATCGTGTCCAACCTGCGGGCCCAGGCCGCCGCCTGCCGCTCCGCCGTGGCCAGCCCGACCAGCCCCAGCCCGACCAGCCCCAGCCCGACAAGCCCCAGCCCGACAAGCCCCAGCCCGACAAGCAGCCCCAGCCCGACGACCGGCCCGAGCACCAGCCCGAGCACCAGCCCGAGCACCACCGGCACCACCGGCACCAGCGCGAGCCCCAGCTCAGGCCCGGCGGGGGGAACGTCCTCGCCGCCGGGCGCGGTGGACGCCACCGACTGCGCGGGGGTGGGCTGATGGCTGTCGTCACCGAGCTCACCCCGCGGACCCGGCGCAACGTCGAGCTGGTCCTGCTCGTCCCGGCGCTGGCCGTGGGGATCGGGGCCTACGCGCTGGTCTCACTGGCCGACGTCGGCCGGCTGCCGACCGACCTGGTGGGCTACGGGGCCGGGCTGACCGTGCTGGCCCTGGTGGTGCACCTGGTGCTGCGCCTGCGCGCCCGCTACGCCGACCCGGTGATGCTGCCGATCGTCACCGCGATCAACGGGCTCGGCCTGGCCCTGATCCATCGCCTGGACCTGGCCGAGAAGACCACCTTGGCCGGCCGCCAGCTGATCTGGTCGGCGGTCGGGGTGGCCGCCGCGGTGGCCGTGCTGCTGCTGGTCCGCGACCACCGGCTGCTCTCCCGGTTCACCTACACGGCGATGCTGGCCGGCCTGGTCTCCGTGCTGCTCCCGCTGCTGCCCGGCATCGGCCGCACGATCAACGGGGCCAGGATCTGGATCGGGGTCGGCCCGTTGTCCTTCCAGCCGGGCGAGCTGACCAAGGTGCTGCTCACCATGTTCTTCGCCGGGTACCTGGTCACCGCCCGCGACCAGCTCTCCCTGGTCGGCCGCCGGGTGCTCGGCCTGCAGCTGCCCCGGGCCCGCGACCTGGGCCCGATGCTGCTGGCCTGGGCCGCCAGCCTGGGCGTCCTGGTCTTCGAGCGGGACCTGGGCACCTCGCTGCTGTTCTTCGGGTTGTTCGTGGCCGTCCTGTACGTGGCCACCGAGCGGCTGAGCTGGGTGGTGATCGGCCTGCTGCTGTTCGCCGGCGGCGCCTTCGTGGCCTGGACGATCTTCTCCCACGTCCAGCTCCGGGTGGACATCTGGCTGCACCCCTTCGCCGGCACCAACCCCCAGGACAACGCCTTCCAGCTGGTCCAGGGGCTGTACGGGATGGCCAGCGGCGGCCTGCTCGGCACCGGCCTGGGCGAGGGGCGGCCCGACCTGGTGCCCTTCGCCTCCAGCGACTTCATCCTGGCCACGGTCGGCGAGGAACTGGGCCTGACCGGCGTCGTCGCCCTGCTGCTGCTGTACCTGCTGCTGGTCCAGCGCGGGCTGCGGACGGCGCTCGGGGTGCGCGACGGCTACGGCAAGCTGCTGGCCGGTGGCCTCGCCTTCAGTATGGCCCTGCAGGTGTTCGTGGTCGTCGGCGGCGTCACCCGGGTCATCCCGCTCACCGGCCTGACCATGCCGTTCCTGGCCTACGGCGGCTCCTCGCTGCTGGCCAACTGGGTGATCGTCGCGCTCCTGCTGAAGATCAGCGACGCCGCCCGGCGGCCCTCGCCACCGCCGCCCGCCCCGCCCGCCGGCCCGTCGGCGGCCCCCGACCCCTCGATGGAGGAGACCCAGGTGGTGATCCCGTGAACGCCCCGCTGCGCCGGCTCGGGATCCTGGTCGGGATCCTCTTCCTGACCCTGATGGCCTCCTCCACCTACATCCAGGCGGTGGACAAGGGCAGCCTGGACGCCAGGCCCGGCAACGCCCGGACGCTGTACAAGCAGTTCGGCCGCGACCGCGGCCCACTGCTGGTGGCCGGCGACGCCGTGGCCCAGTCGGTGCCCAGCAATGACGCCTACGGGTACCTGCGCACCTACCCCGGCGGCGCCATGTACAGCCATGTCACCGGGTACTACTCGATCATCTACGGCGCGACGGGCATGGAGGACGCGGTCAACGGCTACCTGGCCGGGACCGCCGACCAGCTGTTCACCCGCCGGCTACGGGACCTGCTCACCGGGACCCAGAACGGTGGTGCCGCGGTCGAGCTGACGATCAACCCGCGGGCGCAGAAGGCGGCCTACCGCGGGCTGGGCGACCAGCGGGGTGCCGCGGTCGCCCTGGACCCCCGCACCGGCGCGGTGCTGGCCCTGGTCTCCACCCCGGGCTTCGACCCCGCGCTGCTGGCCGGGCACAACGGGGCCCGGGTGATCGCCAACCGGAAGAAGCTGCTCGCCGAGCCCTCCCAGCCGCTGGAGAACCGGGCGATCGCCGGCGGGGAGTACCCGCCCGGGTCCACGTTCAAGCTGGTGGTCGCCGCCGCGGCGCTGTCCGACGGCCGGTGGACCCCCACCAGCGAGCTGGACGGGCCCGCCCAGCTGGACCTGCCGCAGACCACGGCCGCGCTGCCCAACGACAACGGCCGCGCCTGCGGGGCCAACAACAAGGTGACCATGGACCGCGCCCTGGCCATCTCGTGCAACACCGCGTTCGCCAGCCTGGGCATGAAGCTGGGCGAGAACGCCATCGCCCAGCAGGCGGCGGCGTTCGGCTTCGGCCAGCGGATCCAGATCCCGCTCACCGTCAGCCCCAGCGTCTTCCCGACCGACCTGACCACGGCCCAGGTGGCGCAGAGCTCGATCGGTCAGTTCGACGTCCGGGCCACCCCGCTGCAGATGGCGATGGTGACCGCGGCGATCGCCAACGGCGGGGTACTCATGCACCCCCAGCTGGTGAAGTCGGTCCGCTCGATCAACACCCTCGACGTGATCTCCTCCCCGGCCCCGCAGAAGCTCTCCCAGCCGGTGTCGGCCACGGTCGCCGACCAGCTGAAGACGATGATGGAGCACGTGGTGAGCAGCGGTACCGGGACCACCGCCCAGCTGCCCGGGATCACCGTGGGCGGCAAGACGGGCACGGCCCAGACGTCCCAGGACGTCCCGCCGACGGTGTGGTTCACCGCCTTCGGGCAGAAGGGTGACCAGTCGGTGGCGGTCGCGGTGGTGGTCGAGGACGGCGGGGACGTCGGCGCCGGTGCCACCGGCGGACGGGTCGCGGCGCCGATCGCCCGTTCGATGATCAAGGCGGTGCTCGGCTGATGAGCAGAGATGGTGAGGTGCTCGACGGCCGGTACCTCCTCCAGGAGCTGATCGCCACCGGCGGCATGGGTGAGGTCTGGAAGGGCGTGGACCAGACCCTCGGGCGGGAGGTGGCCGTCAAGATCCTTCGTCCCGAGCTGGCCGGCGACCCCACCTTCCAGGCACGGTTCCGGGCCGAGGCCCGCACCTCGGGCCGGCTCGCGCACGCCGGGATCGCCGCCGTCTACGACTACGGCGAGACCCAGGGGGCCAGCTACCTGGTGATGGAGCTGGTGCCGGGCGAGCCGTTGTCCTCCCTGATCAGCCAGGGCGGTGCGCTGGGCAGCCTGCGCACCTGCGACATCCTCGCCCAGACCGCCCGGGCACTGCACTCGGCGCACCAGGCCGGCGTCGTGCACCGCGACATCAAGCCGGCGAACATCCTGGTCACCCCCAGCGGGCGGGTCGCGGTGACCGACTTCGGGATCGCCAAGCCCCGCGATCACGAACCGCTCACCGCGACCGGCCAGGTGATGGGGACGGCGCACTACCTGGCCCCCGAGGTGGCCCGCGGGGCGGCCGCGACCCCGCTGTCCGATGTCTACGCCCTGGGCGTGGTGATGTACGAGTGCCTGGCCGGCTGGCGCCCGTTCGACGGCGACGACCAGGTCGAGGTGGCCACCCGGCACCTGCGGGACACCCCGCCTCCACTGCCGGACACCGTTCCCGAGCGGGTCCGGGAGGTGGTCATGACGGCGATGGCCAAGGAGCCCGCCCAGCGCCCGGCCAGCGCGCTGGAGTTCGCCGAGATCCTCGACGGCCTGGCCAACCGGCCCCGTTCGGTGATCTCCCAGGGCGCGCTGACCGCCGGCACCCCGGGCACCTGGAGCGGTTCCTCCGGCGGCTGGAGCGACCGGCCGACCCGGGAGCGCCCGGCGGCCACGCCCACCCCGGCACCGGCGGCCCGGCCCACCTCGGGCGGGCAGACCCCCGCCCGACCGCGCGGCGAGGGCACCTCCGTGCTGCCGGTCAGCACGCCGCGGCGGTCGGCCGGGCTGGGGGGCCGGCTGCGCTGGCCGCTGGTCGCGCTGGTCGTGCTGGTAATCGCCGTCGTGCTCGCGGCCTGGTTCGGCATCGGCGGCCGCTCCTCCTCCGCCGGGCCCGGCGGTTCCTTCAGGCCTACCGTGGTCGCACCGATGACCCAAGTCTCTGGTCCCGACCGGCAAGGACAACTCTGGTGAACGACAGCCCGCGCGTGCTGGCCAACCGGTACGAGGTGGCCGATCTGCTCGGCCGCGGCGGCATGGCCGAGGTGCACCTCGGGCGGGACACCCGGCTCGGTCGGACGGTGGCCATCAAGCTGCTGCGCACCGACCTGGCCCGCGACCCGGTCTTCCACGCCCGCTTCCAGCGGGAGGCGCAGTCGGCGGCGTCCTTGAACCACCCCTCGATCGTGTCGGTGTACGACACCGGCGAGGAGACCGTGCTGGAGTCCGGCGGGGCGGCCGTCCAGCTGCCCTTCATCGTCATGGAGCACGTCGAGGGCCGCACCGTGCGCGACGTGCTCCGGGACGCCCAGACCCCGGCCGCCCGGGACGGCGGCCCGGAGGGGCGCCGCGGGCTGGACATGGACGTCGCCCTGGAGATCACCTCCGGGGTGCTGTCGGCCCTGGACTACAGCCACCGCAACGGCATCGTGCACCGCGACATCAAGCCGGCCAACGTGATGGTGACCCCGCTGAGCGAGATCAAGGTGATGGACTTCGGCATCGCCCGGGCGGTCACCGACTCCTCGGCCACCATGACCCAGACCCAGGCGGTGATCGGCACCGCGCAGTACCTGTCCCCGGAGCAGGCCCGCGGTGAGCAGGTCGACGCCCGCAGCGACCTGTACTCCACCGGCTGCCTGCTGTACGAGCTGCTCACCGGCCGGCCGCCGTTCGTGGCCGACAGCCCGGTCGCCGTCGCCTACCAGCACGTCGGCGAGCCGCCGGTGCCGCCCAGCCGGCTGAACCCGGCGATCCCGGCCGACGTGGACCGGATCGTGCTGCACGCCCTGGCCAAGGACCGCCGGGACCGCTACCAGGACGCCGCCTCCTTCCGCGCCGACATCGATGCGGTGCGCGCCGGGCGTGAGGTGTCCGCGCCCCGGGTGGGTGCGCTGCCCCGCGGCGGCGGGGAGGAGCCGACGGCCCTGCTCGGGACGGCGATGTACCCGGCCGCGGCCGCCACCACCGCCCAGGAGGACTCCCCGGTCGACTGGGTCGAACGGTCCGAGTCGGCCTTCCCCGGCGTCGGGTCCGAGGACGGCGGCTCGGGCGGGCGGGACCGCAACGGCCGGACGGCCGCCTACATCGCGCTCGCCGTGGCGGTGCTGGCCGTCCTCGGCCTGGTCGCCGTCCTGGTCAACAACCTGTCGGGCAACTCCTCCGGCACCACGACCTCGACCTCCAGCGTCACCGTCCCTGCGCTGGAGGGGATCAGCCAGGACGCCGCCACCCAGGCGCTGACCGCGGTCGGCCTGAAACCGGCCATCGGCCAGCCGCAGGCCTCGACCACCGTGGCCAAGGGGGACGTCGTCTCCGCCGACCCCTCCTCCGGCAGCACCGTGGCCTACGGCAGCACGGTCACCCTGGTGATCTCCAGCGGGCCGCAGGCGGTCACCGTGCCGGATGTGACCGGGCTGACCCTGGAGCAGGCCACCAGCGAGCTGCAGTCCAACGGCCTGCTGATCGGCAGCCAGACCGCCCAGGACAACAGCGCCAAGCAGGCCAACACGGTGATCAGCACCGACCCGGCCTCCGGTACCCAGGTCTCCCCGGGCACCAAGGTCAACATCGTCTACGCCAGCGGGGACGTGCTGGTCCCGAACCTGGTCGGCCTCACCGTCTCCCAGGCCCGACAGGCTCTGGTCGACCTGAACCTCAACCCCGCCACCAGCTTCGTCACCAGCACCAAGTCCGAGGGCACCGTGGTCGGGCAGGACCCGGGCGAGGGCGCCAAGCTCAAGACCGGCGACACGGTGACGCTGCAGGTGGCCCAGCCGGCCGCCCCGACCAGCCCGCCGACCACCTCACCGAGCAGCTCGTCCAGCTCGAGCAGCAGCTCCTCCTCCAGCTCGAGCAGCAGCTCCGCCTCGAGCACGAGCAGCAGCTCCTCCTCCAGCACCTCCAGCACCTCCTCGCCGAGCACCTGAGCGTCGGCGGTGCCTGGGCGGGGCGGGAGGCTTCCACCGGTCCCGGGGTCGGCGTGCTCCGGTGGTGTCAGACCCGCACCAGCGGGGCCAGACCGGCACTGGCCTGCACGGCCTGGGTGTCCCCACACTCGGCCAGCCAGTTGGCCAGCAGCCGGTGGCCACCTTCGGTCAGCACCGACTCGGGGTGGAACTGGACGCCGTGCAGCGGCAGCTCGCGGTGCTGCAGCCCCATCACGACGCCACCGTCGGTCCAGGCGGTGACCGCCAGCTCCGGCGGCACGCTGTCCGGAAGCACGGTCAGCGAGTGGTAGCGCGTCGCGGTGAACGGCGACGGCAGACCGGCGAACACGCCCTCGCCGCGGTGGCGTACCTGACTGGTCTTGCCGTGCATCAGCTCGCTGGCGTGGGTCACCGTGGCGCCGAACACCTCCCCCAGCCCCTGGTGGCCCAGGCACACCCCGAGCAGCGGGATGCGGTGCCGGGCGGCGTGCCGGATCAGCTGCGGGCAGACGCCGGCGTCCTTCGGTGCGCCTGGTCCGGGCGAGATCAGCACGCCCGCCACCTCGTCCGCCGCGGCGGGTTCCACCTCGTCGTTGCGCACCACCTGGCACTGGGCGCCGAGCTGGGTGAGGTAGTCCACGATGGTGTAGACGAAGCTGTCGTAGTTGTCCACGACGAGGATCCGGGTCACGCGCCCTCCCAGGTCTGACGGGAACGCCGAGTCTACGGCCGGTCCGCTCACCGCCTGCCCGCCGGTGCGCTCGGGGCCGGGGAGACCGGGGTCAGGGCCGAGAAGGTGCTCGGCACCGTGGCCCGCGGCAGGTCGACCGCGCCGCGGTAGCCGGTGATGGTCGTCGACGGGCTGGAGGTGAGCGACCAGCCCAGCCCCAGCGCGTCCACGTACTGCAGGTAGATCTGGATGGCGGAGGTGGACAGCAGCTGGGCGCGCATCGCGGCCGGGTCCCCGATCGCGATCACCCGGTACGGCGGGGAGTAGACCCGCCCCTGCAGGATCAGGGTGTTGCCGACGCAGCGCACCGCGCTGGTCGCGACCAGCCGCTGATCCTGCAGCTGGATCGCCGTCGCGCCGCCGGCCCACAGCGCGTTCACCACGGCCTGGACGTCCTGCTGGTGCACGACCAGGTCGTCGGGCTGTACCCCGACCGGCAGGTTCGGCTGCGCGGGTGCGTCGTTCAGGGTCACCGTGAGGGACGGCCCGGTCACCGGGGTCAGCCCGGCCGCGGCGGCCAGCGCGTCGGCCTGGGCCTGCAGCTGGGCGACCAGACCGTCCGAACGGGCGGCCTGCCGGGTCAGCGCGTCCACCTGCTTCTGCAGGGCCGCGACCTGCGCGCCCCGAGAGGCGACCTGGGACTGACCCGCCCGCACCAGGGAGCGCAGGTCCGGCTGGTCGGCCCGCAGGCCGGTACCGGAGGAGGTGCGGGCGCTGACCGCGAACAGCAGGCCAGCCAGCAGGGTGACCCCGGCGACGGCCAGCGGACGCCAGGACCGCCGACCTGCCCGGCGGGGGGACGTCGTCACGGCACTACGCTAAGGCAGTCCCCACCCTTCGAAGGAGCCCCGATGCCCGAGTCCCGGATCCGCCGGAAGAAGGCGTACACCCCTCCGCCGAGCGGGTCCTCCGCGCCGAAGCCGAACGGCCGGTTCTTCGCACCGGTGATGGTCACGCTGCTGCTGGTGGGGCTGGCCTGGGTGGTCACCTTCTACCTGACCAGCGGCGGCTACCCGGTGCCCAAGATCGGACCCTGGAACCTGGTCGCCGGGTTCGGGGTGCTCCTGGTCGGCTTCGGGATGATGACCCGCTGGCGTTGACCCGCCAGCCTTGCCCACATGTTGTCCACACCCTGTGCACGAAGCGATGAGGTTCTCCCCACTGGGGATGAGCGCTGGGGATAACACCGATGTAACTCCACTGCTGTCAGTCTCCCGGCTCAGCCGACGGCAGCCAGCTTGAGGACGGTGGCAGCCAGCAGGGCCACCGCGATGGCGCTCAGGCCGCCGACCTGGACGGGCGTGCGCCTGCCGGCCGGCGCGTAGGCCAGGATCGCTCCGCCGAGCACCCCGGCGACCAGCCCGCCGACGTGTGCCTGCCACGCGATCCCCGGCAGGAAACCGAGCACCAGGTTGATCGCGATCACCGCGACGATCGGCCCGCTGGCCCGGCCCAGCCGCCGGTTGACCACCAGCAGGGCACCGAACAGCCCGAACACTGCCCCGGAGGCGCCGACGGCGGCCGTGTACCACGACCCGGAGCCCGGGCTCGCCAGCAGCAGCAGGAACACCGACCCGGCGAAGGCCGCCAGCAGGTACAGCGCGGCGAACCTGACCCGGCCCAGCTCCAGCTCCAGGTAGGGCCCGATCAGGTAGAGCGCGTACATGTTGAACAGGATGTGCAGCGGCGAGCTGGGCGAGTGCAGGAAGGCGGAGGTGATGAACCGGTACGGCTCGCTGGCCGCCAGTGCAGGCACGAACGCGAACCGCGTGGTGATGTCGCCGAAGGCGCCACTGAACTGGGCCAGCCAGACGGCCACACAGACCCCGATCACCGACAGGGTGACGGTCGGCCGGCCCCCCGGCCGGCCGGCACCACCCAGCACCGTCCGGGTCCGCGGCGCCGTCCGGGCGGCCTGCCGGACGCAGTCCACGCACTGGATGCCCACGGCGGCCGGCCGCTGGCACTGCGGGCAGGTGGGCCGCTCGCACCGTTGGCAGCGGACGTAGGAGACGCGGTCCGGGTGCCGCGGGCAGACCGGCTCGGAGGTGCCCGCCGAGGTGTCGGTGGGGTCGATCGCGCTCACCCCCGCTCGACCGTCACCTGGTTGATCACCACCGGCTCGACCGGCAGGTCCTGACGGTCGGTGGGGGTGGCCGCGATCGCGTCCACCACCTCCCGGCTGGCCGCGTCGGCCACCGCGCCGAAGATCGTGTGCTTGCCCTGCAGCCACGGCGTCTGGGCCACGGTGACGAAGAACTGCGACCCGTTGGTGCCCTTGCCCGCGTTGGCCATGGCCAGCAGGTAGGGCTGGTTGAAGGTCAGCTCGGGGTGGATCTCGTCCTCGAACTGGTAGCCCGGGCCGCCGCGCCCGTTCCCCAGCGGGTCGCCGCCCTGGATCATGAAGTTCGGGATCACCCGGTGGAAGATCAGCCCGTCGAAGAACCGGTCGTCGCGCTCCGCGCCCGTCTTGGGGTCCTTCCAGGTCCGGGTGCCCTCGGCCAGCTCGACGAAGTTGCGGACGGTCTTGGGCGCGTGGTTGGGGTAGAGCTCGATCCGGATGTCACCACGGTTGGTGTGCAGCGTCGCGTGCAGGGGAGCGGTGAGGGGGGTCTGGTCGGACACCTGGGACCTTTCGTCGGGGGCGCCGCAGCGGTCCTGCCGGCGGCGAGTCGGACGAGTCTTTCACGACGCAGGGACAACGACCGCCCGGCCGGGGCGGTGCCCGTCGAGGCCGCTGAGCCCGCGTTCTGTCGCGCGCCGGGTCGGGACTGGCAGGATCATGCTTGCCAGGAGACCGCGACCGGCTGGTGTGTGCGCCCCCACGTGTCGGACCGAGGCCGACGGGGTACTGCAGCAGCCAGAGGCCGCACCCGCAGAGGTCGCCCGGCCCCAGGCCGCAGACCCACCGACGGAGAGGAACGCAGACCGTGAGGACGAGCACAACCCGCAAGACCGCCCACGAGGTCCAGGACCAGGCGGTCGTGCTCAAGGAACGGATCGCCCCGGCGGTGGACCGGTCGGTGCACGCCGCCGAGGCCGCCTACGGCTGGGCCGCCCCCAAGGTGGGCACCGCGAAGGAGTGGGCCGGACCCCGCGTCGAGCAGGCCCGGGACTGGGCCGCGCCCCGGCTGGAGAAGGGCTGGGAGAAGAGCGTGGAGGCGGCGGCGCCCCGTGTCGAGGCGGCCGCCGAGCGCGTGGCGCCGGCCGTGGACGCCGCTCGCGACAAGATCGTCGAGGGCCTGCTGCCGCGCCTGGTGGAGGCGGTGAACGCCGCCGCGGAGGCGACCAAGGAGCAGGCCGAGACCGCTAGCTCCGCGGCACTGGAGGCAGCCAACAAGGTGGGCCTACAGGCTCGCCGGCAGCAGCGCCGCCAGCGTCGTCGCCGCATCCTCCTGTTTGCTGCCCTGGCCGCCGCGGCGGTCGCGGCCGGGGTCGCCGCCTGGCGCAAGAGCACGCCCGCCAGCGACCCCTGGGAGCAGGCGACGCCGCCCGGCGCGGCCGGCACCGGGCCGGCGGCGACCGGTGACCCGCTGACCGCGCAGCCGGCCCCGGCCGGGAGCACCGGCGCGGGTACCGGTGATGTGCTGGACGTGGACGCCGCCAGCGGCGAGGCCAGCACCGAGTCGGCCCCGGAGGGCGAGAACCGCAGCTAGGGCACGACCGCCGGTCGGCTGTCGGCCGCCGAGCCGAGCGCTCGTCCGGCGTCCAGCTGCTCGACCGGTCCGGGGCGGCCGAACAGCCAGCCCTGCCCGTGGTGGACGCCCAGGTCCCTCAGGACCTGGGCGTCCTGCTCTGTCTCGATGCCCTCGGCGACCACCGTCGAGCCCAGACCGGCGGCGAAGTCCACCATCGAGCGGACCAGCACCTGCAGCACGTCGTCCTGCCCGACCCCCGCCACCAGGCTGCGGTCGATCTTCAGCACGTCGGGGGCGGTCATCACGATGTGCCGCAGTGAGGAGAAGCCGGCTCCGACGTCGTCGATGGCCAGCCGCATGCCGGCCGCCCGGAACGGCTGCAGCACCTGCATCAGGGTCGGGTAGTCGGCCACCTGGTCGTGCTCGGACAGCTCGAGCAGCACGCGGTCCAGGGGCAGGGCGGACAGCACCAGCTCGGCCGCCTCGGTCAGCAGGGTGGCCGGGCTGATGTTCATCCCCAGATAGCCGGGCACCTGCTGCAGCAGTCCGCCGGCGCGGTGCAGCGCGAGCAGCTCGAGCTGGTCACCCAGACCCACCTCGTGCGCCTGCCCG
The DNA here is from genome assembly GCA_963821825.1 of uncultured Actinomycetota bacterium. Classification (GTDB taxonomy): domain Bacteria; phylum Actinomycetota; class Actinomycetes; order Actinomycetales; family Kineosporiaceae; genus CAWGFD01. The sequence goes on along the minus strand of CAWGFD010000002.1, from coordinate 738,547 downwards.
AAGCAGACGTCCGGCGCCAGGCCCCAGCCGGCCGGGAACCGGCTGAGCGCCTCGGCGCCGGTCCGCGCGCCGGTCTGCAGGTCGACGATCGGCTGCAGCACGACGCTGGGGCCGCCGTCCTCCAGCACCGGGCGCATCCGCCTCAGGATCTCGCTCTGCCGTTCGTCCTTCACCACGGTCGGTTCGATGATCACCGCGGCCGCCCGGGCCAGCACCTCCATCAGGGCCTGGTCACGCCGGGCCAGGTCGCGGTCCCGACGGAAGCCCGCCGCGCAGAACGTTCCCCACACCCGGCCGTCGCTGAGCGTCACCGGGACGCTGACGTAGCTGCGCAGCCGCAGCGGGAAGCGAGCGGCGGGCAGCCGCTTGGCCTCCGGCAGGGCCATCACGTCCGGGATCACGGCCGGCAGCCGGCCGTCCAGGATCGCCTGGCAGAACGAGCCCTCCTGGGGCTGGGTGTTGCCGTCCTTGAAGACCCAGGGGAAGGAGGACTCGATCACCTCCATGTGCTGGGTGGTGCCGTCCAGCCGGCTCAGGAAGGCCAGTCCCAGGCCCAGCGAGGCGCGCGCGGTGCGCAGCAGCTGGGCGATCTGCTCGTCGGTCTCCGACCGACCGGCACGCACGGCGGTCACGGTGCTTCATCGGCCACCGGCCCGGCCGGCTCGACGTGGAGCGCCACCGACCACCCGGTCGACCTAGTCCCCGAGCTTCCTCAGCCCCGGTAGAGGGTGACCAACGGGCAACGGAAGGGGTCGGCGTCCCGGCGGCCCACCACGTTGAGGTAGCGGATGACGCGGGCGTACGCCTGCACCAGGGTCGCCTCCTCGTACCGCAGCTGCCGGTCGGCGCAGTGCTGGCGGACCAGGGCCCGCGCCTCGGCCAGCGCCGGGCGCGGCATGCTGGGGAACAGGTGGTGCTCGATCTGGTGCTGCAGGCCACCCATCATGAAGGCGACCGCGGCACCGCCGGAGACGTTGCGGGACATCAGCACCTGACGCTGCAGGAAGTCGGGCCGGGCGTCGGCCGGCACCACCGGCATCCCGATGTGGTTGGGTGCGAAGGCGCCACCGAGCAGCACCCCGAACACCGCGAGCTGGACGGCCAGGAAAACCGCCGCCTGCGGCCACGGCAGCAGCCAGAACAGGGCCAGCAGGTAGCCACCGAGCCGAACGGTCAGGAACACCGCCTCCAGGCCCCGCTGCCGCATCGGGGTCCGGCTGAGCACCCGACCCACGCTCTTGGCGTGCAGGCTGACGCCCTCCAGGGGCAGCAGCGCGAAGAACCACCACCCCTGACGCCGGACGAAGGCCGCCGACCACCCGGTCCGGGCGGCCGCGGCAGCCGGGGTGTAGGAGATCACCCCCGGGTCGACGTCGGGGTCGCGGCCCTCCTGGTTGGGGCCGGAGTGATGCCGGTTGTGCTTGCTCATCCACCACCCGTAGCTGAGGCCGGCGAACACCCCGGAGATGACCCGGGCCGCCCACTCGTTCCAGGCGGCCGAGCTGAACACCTGACGGTGCGCGGCGTCGTGGCCGAGGAAGCCGAGCTGGGCGCACAGCAGGCCGAGCAGCGGTGCCAGCAGGACGACGAACCAGGAGCCGCGCAGCAGCACGACACCGCCGGCGAGGAGCACCAGCCCGGCCAACGCGGCAGCGAAGGAGCCCCAGTAGTACCCGTAGCGGCGTCGCAGCAGGCCGGCAGCCCGGACGGACCGGGTCAGCTCGGCGTAGCTACTGACGTACTCCTGACCCGATCCCCTTCGTCGACCCCGGGCCGTGCGCAACTGGCGGGCTGTCGTCGACGGGTTGTCCATCGCCACTCCTCAAGATCCGACCGCGAGGGTTTCGCCACCGGGATCGGGGTGACTTTCCTCAGCGTACGTCCTGGGGCGCACCAGCACCGGGCGAGGCCACAGGAGAGCGGTGCTACGGGGTGGAGGCGATCGGACTCGAACCGACAACCCCCTGCTTGTAAGGCATCGACGGGTGTCCATGAGCACGATCCGGCAACCGGCAGGAGTGGTCAGGAGCGGCCGGGGTCGTACTGCCGAGGCACGCTCGTCTGGCACGCCCCTGGCACGGGGGACAGCAGCGTCGACCCTGGGGCCGAGCGAAGAGATGTGACCGGCCGAGACCTGAGCGGTGGGCCCCACCGGGCACGACGACCACCGGCGCCAGTTCGCGACGTCCTGATCTCCCCGACCTGAGGGATGGGCGTTCGGAACAGGTGCGGTTAGCGTCGGGAGATGGAGCGCGGTCACCTGCTGCTCAGGAGGCCAGACCCGGCCCGCACGTCGCCGGGCCCTGTTCCGCACCCCTACTGCAGCTACTGCTCGTCGCGGTACGCTCCCTCCCCGGCGTCAGGCCGGTCGGCCCCACTTTCTTGCGGCCACCGAGGCCGTCGACGTGGCGACACCGGCAGTCGAGGAGACTGGGCAATAGTGGGCGCTGAGTACTCAGGCAGCGTGGGTTCAGTGCGTTGGCGCGGAGTCAAGCTCACTGAGGAGGCCTCGAGAGTTGGCCGCCGAACACCTGCGCATGCGGGCTCTTGACTCAGAGCACAACAATGATTTTCTCACTGAACTTCGCGCCATGGCCACCACTGATATGATATGGGGCTGGAGGCATCGAATAAATGCTACGGAGCCAGCCTGCAATCTTGGCTTGGCAAGTAGGCGAAGCACTGGCTGAGACACTTCACGAAGAGGAAGTGAATGCCTTCTGGCCGTGGAACTCGGCTCGCGACCGGAAGACACCACAGGCGAACCTCCTCGGAGCGGATCTGCTCGCCCACCAGCACGCCCGCGTCGTCAACCTCGCCCGCGGCGCGACGACCGCCCTCGTCCTGCTCTCGACGAAGGACCCGACCGGGCAGCCCGGCTCCGGACAGACCCACCGCCGTTTTGCGCCACACCACCCGCACTGGGCGGCCCATCGCCGGAGCGTCCACCAGGTGCACCTCGACCCGGCCGTGAGCATGCGCGACGACCCCGCAGGAGCGGCAGCCCATGAGCGCTGACGCGGACTCCACCGTGATGGTCCGCTGAGCCCGGCCAACTCCATCGTCACGTTCGACGCCGATGACGTGCAGGCCCTCGAGGCCCACGAGCAGGTCGCATCGGGTGCAGTAGCCACCGAGTGCGCGCCAGCACAACGTAGGCTCGCTCATCGTCGAGGTCCTTGAGATCAGAAGAGGTAAGAGTCCTCTGATCCTCGGGGACCTCGACCCCGTCCCCGGCTCACCCAGCCCCCCCGGCGCGTCGCGCTCACCCCACACTCAGCGGTGAAGAGCCCCATTAGGGCAGATCAGATTGCGCAGTCCACCGAGCCGCGTCTCCATCGTTGCGGATGAAGAAATAGTCTTCACTCCCTGCCTCGGCGCCAGCGAAGATGAAGTCCTTGCCTTCATCATTGACGTCGATATAGCGACGGCGGCCGTCAATCAGCAATGGGATTCGGGCGCTCCAGTAGATGAGACGGGCAGATGACGAGCTCACACGAAGGAGAATCGTCTGCGCTTCACCGGTACCCAGGCTCCAAGTCAGCGGCGACTTCACATCCTTCCCCTGCTCCCCTGTTAGGTGAACTTGCGGAAATTCCGGGCCGAATGTATCCACGTCGACATAGAACGCCGTCGGTTGAATGCTCGCGCCTCCAACCGGATATACGGCCCTTACTCCTTCTGGGGCTGCCTCAGTCGTGCAAATGACCATTGGCGTTTCAAGGACAACCGTAACGGGGGCGCGGGACACGACAGTCACCCGGACCACGCTCTCCCTCAAGTCAAAGCCACCTCGAGTCGTCGCCCACGCGCGCCAACCCTTGCCGTCGGGCGGCGGCGCCTCTGTTGGAGCCGCTTCAGGAAAGAAGAACTGGAAGGGAATCCAATTTGGTTCGCCCGCCCAAATCACGCTCGGATCACTTTCGATGTGCGTGTCCACGCTGATCTCGGAGCTGCTGGCCCTGCCCAAGGCCGCGACCCTTGAACGAAGCGGTTCCAGGAACGAACCTGCGTAACCGACGACTAACCCCACTGCTCCGCTGACCAGCTCGCTCCACATGGCGCCTCCCTAGGTTGCTCTCTCACCTGCACGGGCGAAGGCTGCTGGGAGTCAGTCAGGGGCAAGGCTCCCCGAGGCACGCCTGCAGGCGCGGCGACGACGGCCGAGCCGTGAGCCAAACGGCACGCAGATAGCGCGAACTGTACGGCCGGTTGTCAACAGCGAGGGGCCAGGCCCGAGGAATCCTCCTCTGACCTGGCCCTTCGTGGGGTGGAGGCGATCGGACTCGAACCGACAACCCCCTGCTTGCAAAGCAGGTGCGCTACCAATTGCGCCACGCCCCCCGGGTCGGTGCTGGGCCGGCTGGAGGACCGGGTCACCGCACCGGGTCGGTCGCCTCGGCCCACAGCGCCTGCTCGGCGCGGTCCGCCTCCAGCTTGCGCCAGACGGCCATCGCGGCCAGGCCGGCGGCCGTGGCCAGGAACATCTTCTTCACCGCGTCATCCCCTCCGCTGCCGTGCCGGGTGGGCCTAAGTGGACTTGAACCACTGACCTCTTCCTTATCAGGGAAGCGCTCTAACCGACTGAGCTATAGGCCCCGGTGCGCGGTGCGCCGGTCGAGCCTACCTCACCGCCGGACCGGTCCCCAACCTGGGCCGGGGCACCCTCAGTCGTCCGAGAGCGTCACGTGCAGACCGCCGACCAGACCGCTGGCCAGGTTGTACAGCAGCGCGCCGAGGGTGGACAGCGCGGTGATCAGCGCCACGTTCACCACGGCCACCACGGTGGCCAGGGAGAGCACCCGGGACAGGCCCACGTAGGTGGAGATGTCCACCTTGCGATCGGTCCCGGCTATCTCCTGGAGCAGCCCCTGCACCGAGCTGAAGACCCCCATCCCGTCCAGGGTCCACCAGATCACGAACGTGGCGACCACCGTGGCCACCCCGATCGCCACCGACAGCAGGAAGGACAGCTTGAGGGCCGACCACGGGTCGACCTTGGCCACCGCCAACCGGACCCGCCGTGGCCCGGGCGGGCGCACCGCAGTCCGCGCGGGGTTGTCGGTCGCCGGGCCCGGTCGCTCGGCCCCGCGGCAGCCGGGCCCGCCTGGGCCCGGCTGGACCCCGGTCGCCCGGTGGTCCGCCCGGTGGCCGAGCCACCGGAGGACGCTCGCTCGGAGGTGGCCGCGTGGTCGCCGGAGGCGCCCCCGGCCCCTGACGGGCGGCCTCCCACCCGCGGTACGGCACCGGGTCGGTAGGCCTGCTCCGAGCTCACGCGTCACCTCCGCTGTCATCGGGGGAACCGGACGGGTCCGGGACCTCAGGGCCGGTCGAAGCGTCCAGCTCCGGGCCCTGGCTGTCCCCCTGCGTTCCGACGATGGTAGCGCCGTCACCTGACCCGGCACCCTCGTCAGCCTCCGGCACACCGTCGGGCGGGGCCGGACTCAGGTCGTCCTCAGCCTCGGGGTCCTCTTCGTGCAGGTTCCGCTCGATGTTCCTGGCCACCGCGATGATCCGGTCGCCGGTGTCCGGCTTGGCGAACACCACCCCCATCGTGTCCCGGCCCTTGGCCGGCACCTCGGCCACCGGGGAGCGGACCACCTTGCCGCGCTCCATCACCACCAGGACCTCGTCGTCGTCGTCGGCGACCAGGGCGCCGACCAGCACGCCGCGTTCGTCGTTCAGCTTGGCGACCTTGATCCCGAGACCGCCGCGGCCCTGCACCCGGTACTGGTCCAGCGGCGTCCGCTTGGCCCAGCCGCCCTCGGTGACCACGAAGACGTAGGCGTCGTCGTCGTCGATGACGTCCATCGACAACAGCTCGTCGCCGTCCCGGAACTTCATCCCGGTCACCCCGGAGGTGGCCCGGCCCATCGGTCGCAACGCCCCGTCGTCCGCGGTGAAGCGCACCGACATGCCCTTGCGGGACACCATCAGGATGTCGGACTGCTCCCCGCACAGCCGGGCCGAGACCAGCTCGTCGTCCTCGCGCAGGTTGACCGCGATCACCCCGCCGGCCCGGTTGGAGTCGTACTCCGACAGCCGGGTCTTCTTCACCAGGCCGTCCCGGGTGGCCAGCACCAGGAACGGCGCCAGGTCGTAGTCCCGCAGGTCGAGCACCTGGGCGATCTCCTCGCCCGGCTGGAAGGCCAGCAGGTTGGCCACATGCTGGCCACGACCGTCCCGGCCGCCCTCGGGCAGCTCGTAGGCCTTCGCCCGGTAGACCCGGCCCAGGTTGGTGAAGAAGAGCAGCCAGTGGTGGGTGGTGGTGACGAAGAAGTGCTCGATCACGTCGTCGCTGCGCAGCTGGGCGCCGCGCACCCCCTTGCCACCGCGGCGCTGGGCCCGGTAGCTGTCCGAGCGGGTGCGCTTGGCGTACCCGTCCCGGGTGATGGTGACGACCACCTCCTCCTCGGGGATGAGGTCCTCGACGTTCATATCGCCGTCGAACGGCACGATCTGGGTGCGCCGCTCGTCGCCGTACTTGTCGACGATCTCGGCCAGTTCCTCGGAGACGATCTGACGCTGGCGCACCGGGGAGGCCAGGATCGCCTCGCACTCGGCGATCTGGGTCTCCAGCTTGGCCAGCTCGTCCACGATCCGCTGCCGCTCCAGGGCGGCCAGCCGGCGCAGCTGCATGGTCAGGATGGCGTCGGCCTGGATCTCGTCCACGGTCAGCAGCTCGATCAGGCCGGACCGGGCGTCCTCGACCGTGGGCGAGCGCCGGATCAAGGCGATCACCTCATCGAGGGCGTCCAGCGCCTTGACGTACCCGCGGTAGATGTGGGCCTGGCGCTCGTAGTCGGCCAGCAGGTACCGGGTACGCCGCACGATGACGTCGATCTGGTGGCCGACCCAGAGCCGGACGAACTTCTCCAGGCTGAGGGTGCGGGGCACGCCGTCGACCAGGGCGAGCATGTTGGCCCCGAAGGTGTCCTGCAGCTGGGTGTGCTTGTACAGGTTGTTCAGCACGACCTTGGCCACCGCGTCGCGCTTGAGCACGATGACGATCCGGGTCCCGGTCCGGTTGGAGGTGTCGTCCTTGAGGTCGGCCACCCCCTGCAGCCGCCCGCTGTCCACCAGCTCGGCAATCTTCAGCTTCAGGTTGTCCGGGTTGACCTGGTAGGGCAGCTCGGTGACGACCAGGCAGGTCCGGTTCTCGATCTCCTCGACGTTGATCAGCGCCCGCATGATGATCGAGCCGCGCCCGGTGCGGTAGGCGTCCTCGACGCCCCGGGTGCCCATGATCAGGCCACGGGTCGGGAAGTCCGGGGCCTTGACCACCTGGAGCAGCTGGGCCAGCAGCTCCTCGTCGCCCGCCTCGTGGTGGGCCAGGAACCACTGCACGCCCTCGGCGACCTCACGCAGGTTGTGCGGAGGGATGTTGGTGGCCATCCCGACCGCGATCCCGGCCGAGCCGTTGACCAGCAGGTTGGGGAACCGGCTGGGCAGCAGCAGGGGTTCCTGGGTCTTGCCGTCGTAGTTGGGGACGAAGTCGACGGTGTCCTTGTCGATGTCCCGGACCATCTCCATGGCCAGCGGAGCCATCCGGCACTCGGTGTAGCGCATCGCCGCGGCCGGGTCGTTGCCCGGGGAGCCGAAGTTGCCCTGCCCGTCGACCAGGGGGTAGCGCAGCGCCCAGTGCTGGGCCAGGCGGACCAGGGTGTCGTAGATCGCCGAGTCACCGTGCGGGTGGTAGTTGCCCATCACGTCGCCGACGATCCGGGCGCACTTGGAGTAGCTGCGGTCGGGTCGGTACCCGCCGTCGTACATCGCGTACAGCACCCGGCGGTGCACCGGCTTGAGCCCGTCGCGGACGTCGGGCAGCGCGCGCCCCACGATCACGCTCATCGCGTAGTCCAGGTAGGAGCGCTGCATCTCCAGCTGCAGGTCGATGGCGTCGACCCGGCCACCGATCGGCGGGACGGGGGGCTGCTCGGTCACGGCTGTCCTTCGGGGTCGGCACCGGCGTCGCCGGTGGACGTTTCACGGGGAACCACGCGGCGCTGCTCAGATGTCCAGGAAGCGGACGTCCTTGGCGTTGCGCTGGATGAAGCTGCGCCGGGACTCCACGTCCTCGCCCATCAGGACGCTGAACATCTCGTCCGCCGCGGCGGCGTCCTCCAGAGTGACCTGGAGCAGCACCCGCTGGTGGGGGTCCATCGTGGTGTCGCAGAGCTCGTTGGCGTTCATCTCACCCAGGCCCTTGTAGCGCTGGATCCGCTCGTCCTTGTCCTTCGGCAGCCGGCGTCCGGCGGCCACCCCGGCCTCGATCAGCGCGTCCCGTTCCCGGTCGGTGTAGGCGTACTCCGGCTCGTTGCCCTTGCCGGACCACTTGATCTTGTACAGCGGCGGCTGGGCCAGGTAGACGTGCCCGTTGTCGATCAACGGTCGCATGAACCGGAACAGCAGGGTGAGCAGCAGGGTCCGGATGTGCTGGCCGTCCACGTCGGCGTCGGCCATCAGGATGATCTTGTGGTAGCGCAGCTTGGCGAGGTCGAACTCCTCCCCGACCCCGGTGCCGAAGGCGCTGATCAGCGCCTGCACCTCCTGGTTGGCCAGCACCCGGTCGATCCGGGCCTTCTCGACGTTGAGGATCTTGCCCCGGATCGGCAGGATGGCCTGCGTCCGCGGGTCCCGCCCGCTCTTGGCCGACCCGCCCGCCGAGTCGCCCTCGACGATGAAGATCTCGCACTCGTCGGGATGGGTGGACTGGCAGTCCGACAGCTTGCCGGGCAGCCCGCCGCCACCCAGCAGGCCCTTGCGCCGGGTCGCCTCCCGGGCCTTGCGAGCGGCCATCCGGGCCGCCGAGGCCTGGATCGACTTGCGCACGATGTCCTTGGCCGCGGCCGGGTTGCGGTCCAGCCAGTCGTTCAGCCGCTCGGTGACCACCCGCTGCACGAACGTCTTGGCCTCGGTGTTGCCCAGCTTGGTCTTGGTCTGGCCCTCGAACTGGGGCTCACCGAGCTTGATCGAGATGACGGCGGTCAGACCCTCCCGGATGTCGTCCCCGGAGAGGTTGTCGTCGCGGTCCTTGAGCAGGCCCTTCTCCCGGGCGTAGCGGTTGACCAGGGTGGTCATCGCCGCCCGGAACCCCTCCTCGTGCGTGCCGCCCTCGTGGGTGTTGATGGTGTTGGCGTAGGTGTGCACGCTCTCGGAGTAGGCGGTGGTCCACTGCATGGCCACCTCCAGGGACAGCCGGCGGTCCACGTCCTCGGCCTCGAAGTCGATCACCTCCACGTTGACCGGCTCGTTCTTCTTCGAGGAGTTCAGGTGCTTGACGTAGTCGACCAGGCCGCCGTCGTAGCGGAAGGTCACGGACGGCGGGTTGCCGTCCTCGTCGGCGTGCTCGGAGCGCTCGTCGGTGAGCGCGATCTGCAGCCCCCGGTTCAGGAACGCCATCTGCTGGAAGCGCGAGCGAAGCGTCTCGAAGTCGAACACCGTGGTCTCGAAGATGTCCGCGTTCGGCCAGAAGGTGATCGTGGTCCCGGTGCGGTCGGTGGGCTCGCCCTGCTCCAGCGGACCCATCGGCACGCCGACCGCGTAGGACTGGCGCCAGAGGTGGCCGTCCCGGGCCACCTCGACGTCGAGCCGGCGGGAGAGCGCGTTGACCACGCTGACCCCGACCCCGTGCAGGCCGCCGGAGACGGAGTAGCCGCCGCCGCCGAACTTGCCGCCCGCGTGCAGCACGGTGAGCACCACCTCGACCGCGGGCTTGCCCTCCGAGGGCATGATCTCGACCGGGATCCCGCGGCCGTCGTCGACCACCCGGACCCCGCCGTCGGCGGTGATGGTGACCTCGATCGTGCTGCAGTAACCGGCCAGGGCCTCGTCGACCGAGTTGTCCACCACCTCGTACACCAGGTGGTGCAGCCCGCGCTCACCGGTGGAGCCGATGTACATCCCGGGCCGCTTGCGGACGGCCTCCAGCCCCTCCAGCACGGTGATGTCGCTGGCCCCGTAGCTGGTCTGGGTCGGCGTGCCGTCTCCCATCGGGGGCTGCGGGGCGACGGCGACGGCTGCGGCGACCGTCTCCTGGGACATGACCTGGGGTGCGGTGCTCTCGTCAGCCACCTGGCGTCAAGCTCCTGTCGGTCCATTGGGGCGTCGGCCCCGACACGGGTCGGCATCCACCGGAGGGCCCGGAGGATGCCGCAACCCCTCCAGTCTACGGGAAAGTCGCCGACCACCCCGCTCATACGGCCGTCAGGCGCGGCTGTGGCGGTTCGGCCCCCGGGGGCCGACCCTCCCCATGGGCCGAGGAGTGCGGCAACCCCAGAGCGACGACCGCGGGCCGTCGGCGCCGAACCGACCACCCCCGGGCGCTCCGAGGCCGGGGTCAGCCGTAGGTGTCCCGCGGGCCGCGGCTGCCCGGGGCCACCCGGCTGCCGCGCCGCCAGGACGGCGCGTTCGGCCCCCGGACCACGACCTTGGTCACCACGCCCTCGCCCAGCTCCTCGGCCAGCCTCCTGATCAGGGTGGGCGCGAGCAGCCGGACCTGCGTCGCCCAGGCGGTGGAGGCCGCCCGGACCACCAGCACGTGGTCGGTGAAGCTCTCCGGCCAGCAGTGGGTGGCCAGCGAGCCACCGACCACGGTGGACCACCGGCCCATCACCCCGCCGACGGCCACCGGTTCGGACCAGCCCTGCTCGGCCACCAGCCGGTCCAGGCCACGGCCCAGCGGTTGCGGGTCCCGGGCGTCGGGGCCCGCCGCGCTGGCCCGGGGCTCGGCCTGGCGACGCCGACGGGCGGCGCGCGAGCCGGCCACCGAGGTGCCGGGCTGCTCCCCGCGGGCCCGGGCGGCGGCCCGGGCCCGGTTCAGTGCGGCGCGGACCGCGTCGTCCCCCGGGTCGGCGGCCTGGCCGCCCTGGCCGGGCCGGGCAGGTCGGTCAGCCGGCACGCTGCACGCTGCCGTGGCTGACCTCGACCCGGTCCCCGGTCAGCCCGTCGGGCACGTCCTGGGCCACGGCCGCGGTCAGCAGCACCTGCTCGGCGCCGGAGACCAGCGCCGCCAGCCGGGAGCGGCGCCCGGCGTCCAGCTCGGCGAACACGTCGTCCAGGACCAGCACCGGCTCGCCGTCGCCCAGGTCCCCGGCGTCGGCGCGCAGCAGCTCCCAGCTGGCCAGCCGCAGGGCCAGGGCGAAGGACCACGACTCGCCGTGGCTGGCGTACCCCTTGGCGGGCAGCGCGCCCAGGTCGAGCACCAGGTCGTCGCGGTGCGGGCCGACCAGGGTCACCCCGCGTTCCAGCTCGGCCGGCCGGGACCGTTCGAGCGCCGCGAGCAGCAGGGCGGCCAGGTCCTCGCGGGTCAGGCCGGCACCGGCCATCACCGTCTCGCCCAGGCTGCTGCGGTAGGTCAGACGCGCCTGCCCGTCCGCCGCGCTGACCTGCTGGTAGGCCTGGGCGACCGGTTCGCTGAGTTCGGCGACCAGCCGGAGCCGGGCCGCGAGCAGCTCGGCACCGACGCCGGCCAGATGACCGTCCCACACGTCGAGGGTTCGCACGTCCCCGCGGCCGGCGCGAACCGCCGGGCCGGCCGAGCGCAGCAGCGCGTTGCGCTGCTTGAGCACCCGATCCAGGTCGGCCCGCACCCCGGCCAGCCGAGGGGCCCGGGCGACCAGCAGCTCGTCGAGGAACCGGCGCCGACCGTCGGGGTCGCCCTTGACCAGGGCCAGGTCCTCCGGGGCGAACAAGACGGTGCGCAGCATGCCCAGCACGTCTCGCGGGCGCGGCACCGGGGAGCGGTTGATCCGGGCCCGGTTCGCCCGCCCCGGGGTCAGCTCCAGCTCGACCAGGCTGGCCCGGCCGCCCCGGGCCAGCGCCGCCCGCACGATGGCCCTCGGCGCACCGGCCCGGACCAGTGGGGCGTCGGTGGAGACCCGGTGGGAGGACAGGCTGGCCACGTAGCCGACGGCCTCGACCAGGTTGGTCTTGCCCTGCCCGTTCGGGCCGATCAGCGCGGTCACGCCGGGCCGTAGCGGCAGCTCGACCTCAGGGTAGGAGCGGTAGTCGACCAGGGACAGGTGGGTGACGTGCACGGAGGTGGCGCACGCCCTCAGTGCGTGGCGCCCGAACCCGACGTGGGTCCGGCCGAGGTGACGGCGTGGCCGCCGAACTGGTTCCGCAGCGCCGCGACCGCCTTCATCGCCGGGCTGTCGGGCTGACGGGAGCTGAACCGGGCGAACAGCGCGGCACTGATCACCGGCACCGGGACGGCCAGGTCGAGGGCCTCCTCGATGGTCCACCGCCCCTCGCCGGAGTCCTCCACGTAGCCGCGGATGGCCGACAGCGCCGGGTCCTCCTCCAGGGCCTTGACCAGCAGGTCCAGCAGCCAGGACCGGACCACCGTGCCGCGGGACCAGGCCTTGAAGCAGCCGTGGACGTCGGTGACGATCTCCTTGGCCTCCAGCAGCTCAAGGCCCTCTGCATAGGCCTGCATCAATCCGTACTCGATGCCGTTGTGCACCATCTTGGCGTAGTGGCCGGCGCCCACCGCGCCGGCGTGCACGAACCCCTCCTCGCGGGGGCCCTCCGGGCGGAGCGCGTCGAAGACCGGCAGCGCGCGCTCGATCATCTCCGCCTCGCCGCCGGCCATCAGGCCGTAGCCGTTCTCCAGCCCCCACACGCCGCCGGAGACACCGCAGTCGACGTAGCCGATCCCACGCTCGGCCAGGAAGGCCGCGTGCTCGGCGTCGTCGGAGAATCGGCTGTTGCCGCCCTCGATGACCAGGTCACCGGTGGAGAGCAGGTCGCCCAGCTCCTCCACGGTGCTCCGGGTCGGCGCCCCGGAGGGAACCATGACCCACACCACGCGGGGAGTCGGCAGCGCCTGCACCATCTCCGGCAGCGAGGCGACGTCGCTCACCTCGGGGTTGCGGTCGAAGCCGGTCACCTCGATCCCGTGGTCGCGCAACCGGGCCCGCATGTTCGCGCCCATCTTGCCCAGTCCGATGAGTCCGATGTGCACAGTGCTCTCCCAGCGATCGATATCGGCGAATTGGTTCCGGCGAGTGCTCAGCCCGCCGTCCGGACCGGCATCAGCAGGTAGCGGTAGCTGTCGTCGTCGTCGGCCTCGGGCTCCTGCTGCCCGGAGATCACCGCGGGCTTGCTGGCCTGGGTGAACGACAACCGGGCGTAGGGGCGGGTGAGCGCGCCGAGCCCGTCGAGCAGGTAGGCGGGGTTGAAGGCCACGCTCAGCTCCTCCCCGGTCAGCGCGCACTCCACGGCCTCCGAGGCCTGCGCGTCCTCGCCGGCGCCGGCCTCCAGGGTGAGCGAGCCGTCGGTGAAGGTGAGCCGGACCGGGGTGTTCCGCTCGGCGACCAGCGCGACCCGGCGGACGGCCTCGACCACGGCCGCGGTGGCCACCACGGCGTAGGTCGGGGAGCTGGCCGGGAACAGCGCGCGCACCTTGGGGTACTCACCGTCCACCAGCAAGGAGGTCGTCCGCCGGCCGCCGGCCTCGAACCCGATCAGCTCGCTGCCCCCGCCGGTGGCCAGGGCCAGTTCCACGTCACCGGTCGCGCCCAGGGCCCGCGCCACCTCCGACAGGGTCCGGGCCCGGACCAGGGCGATCGCCGACAGGTCAGGACCGCTCGGCCGCCAGGGCAGGGTCCGCATGGCCAGTCGGTAGCGGTCGGTGGCGAGCAGGGTGAGTCGCTCGCCGTCGATCTCCATCCGGACGCCGGTCAGGATCGGCAGCGTCTCGTCCCGGCTGGCGGCCACCGTGACCTGGGCCACCGCCTGGGTGAAGACGTCCCCGGCGACCGAGCCGCTGCCCTCGGGCATGGCCGGCAGCGTCGGGTAGTCCTCGACCGGCATCGTCAGCAGGGTGAACCGGCTCGCGCCGCAAGTCACCGAGACCCGGGTGCCGTCGGTGGCGACGTCGACCGGCTTGCCCGGCAGTGACCTCGAGATGTCGGCCAGCAGCCGGCCGGAGACCAGCACCGTGCCGGGGTCGCTGACCTCGGCAGCGACCTCCACCCGGGCCGAGACCTCGTAGTCGAAGCAGGACAGCCGCAGCAGGCCCTGGTCGTCGGCCTCCAGCAGCAGCCCCGCCAGCACCGGGGCCGGCGGCCGCGACGGCAGGGCCCGCGCCACCCAGGTGACGGCTTCAGCGAGGGTGTCTCGCTCGACCCGGAACTTCACGCCCCACCGCCCTCTCTGTCGCACACCTGCCGGCCCGACCCTAGTGGAGTCGGCGGGCCCGGGTGAACCGGGCTGGGCACGGCCCGGCCTTCAGGTCCGGGCCACAGCTGTCGATGGGAGTGCAGTGGTCCGCGGCCAGCCCCGTCCTGTCCTCGGGGTGGTTGTGGGTGGATGTGGGCGATCGGCTGGAAGAACTCTTCAGGGATCGTCGTAGGGGTTGTGGACGCTGTGGACAGCAGCGATCGTCGCAGGTCGGCGGGGGTAGGACGGCCGCCACCGGATGTGCAGGACGGTCCCCAACCCGGGCACCGGCGGTGGACGGGCGCGTCGGGCGCGAGGGTGGTCGGCGCTCGATCCCCGCTCGGCGGCCGGTTGTCCACACGCCCGGGGCCGGTTCTGCACGGCTCGTGCACGCGTTGTCCACGGCCCTGCGGGGGACGTGCGCGCTGTTTGTCCACAGGGTTGTCCCCAGGCTGTGCACGATCCGTGGTCGGTGTCAGCGCAGGGTGAGTCCGATGACGGGCGGGTGGCAGGCAGATGACGTGCAGGGATGGCGCGGTTATCGGCTACTGATGCGGTACAGGCCGGTCACGCATAGCGACGGCCCAGCAGGACGGAGACTCCGCTCTGCGCGGTCAGCTGCGGGAGGTCTGCTTGATCCGGTTCGTCAGCTCGGTCACCTGGTTGTAGATCGAGCGGCGCTCGGCCATCAGGTGCCTGATCTTCTTGTCGGCATGGATCACGGTGGTGTGGTCACGACCGCCGAACTGCTGCCCGATCTTGGGCAGTGACATGTCGGTCAGCTCCCGGCACAGGTACATGGCGATCTGCCGCGCGTTGACCAGCACCCGCGAGCGGGAGGACCCGCACAGGTCCTCCATGCTGAGATCGAAGTAGGCGGCGGTCTGCGCCATGATCGTGGGCGCCGTGATCTGGGTCGTGTGGTCGGCCGGGATCAGGTCCCGCAGCACGATCTCAGCCAGTGACAGGTCGACCGGCTGGCGGTTCAGGCTGGCGAACGCGGTGACCCGGATCAGGGCACCCTCGAGCTCGCGGATGTTGGTCGAGATCCGGGAGGCGATGTACTCCAGGACGTCGTCGCGGACCTCCAGGTGCTCGACCATCGCCTTCTTGCGCAGGATGGCGATCCTGGTCTCCAGGTCCGGGGGCTGGACGTCGGTGATCAGGCCCCACTCGAACCGGGAGCGCATCCGGTCCTCGAACCCGGACAGCTGCTTGGGCGGCAGGTCGGAGGTGATCACCACCTGCTTGGTGGCGTTGTGCAGGGCGTTGAAGGTGTGGAAGAACTCCTCCTGGGTCTGCACCTTGCCCTGCAGGAACTGGATGTCGTCGATCAGCAGCACGTCGACCTCGCGGTAGCGGCGGTGGAAGGCGCTGGTCCGGTCGTCCCGGATGCTGTTGATGAAGTCGTTGGTGAACTCCTCGGAGTTCACGTACCGCACCCGAAGCGTGGAGACCAGGTTCTGGGCGTAGTGCCCGATCGCGTGCAGCAGGTGCGTCTTGCCCAGCCCGGACTCCCCGTAGATGAACAACGGGTTGTAGGCCTTGGCCGGCACCTCGGCGACCGCGACGGCCGCCGCGTGCGCGAACCGGTTGCTGGAGCCGATCACGAAGGTTTCGAACAGGTACTTGGGGTTCAGCCGGCTGCCGTCGGCCGGCCGCTGCCCGCGGGCGGTGGCCAGGTCCGGCCGGGTCGCGCCGGAGGGGCTCCCGCTGCCCGGCCACGTCTCACCCGGGCCCTGAGAGCGGGTGAACGCCTCGCCCTCCTGCTCCTCCGGGCGCCGGTAGGCGGGGTTGGCCTGGTTGCCGAGGTCGGCCGGGGCGTCCTGCCCGATCCGGCCGGCCTGGCCGGCCTGGCCGCCCTGGCCGCTGGGGCCGGCGTCCTGGCCGGCCGTCGGGCCCGGGGTCGGGCCGCCGGTCCGGTCGGAGGGCCCGTCGGACGGCTCGCCGCCGGCGTGGTCGGGGCGCTGGGCGGAGCTCTCGTCCTGATCACCGCGTTGGGTGCCGCCCAGGTCGACGGTGACCGCCAACCGGACGGCGTGACCCAGCACGGAGGCCAGGGCGGCGACGATGACGTCCCGCAGCTTCTGCTCCAGGACGTTCTTGGTCATCTCCGAGGGGGCGGCCACCAGGGCCGTGCCGTCGAGCAGGCCGAGCGGGCGGACCAGCCGCAGGTGCGCGCGCTGGGAGGAGGGCAGGCCGTCGAGCACGCCACCCATCGCCTGGTCCCAGGAGTCGGCGAAGCTCTCGCCGGGAGCGGCCACCGTCATCCACCTCCGGGTCGGGCCCGCAGGCCGTCGGTCCACATCGTTGTCCACACCCTGTGTACGGGCATGAACCGCCCAGGTCCGTGCTCAGGAGCCGGCCTGGGAGGCTCCGGGCCGGGCCGCGGGAGGACGTGAGGGGTACCGCGGCGTGTTGCCCGGTCCGCAGAACCGGCAGGGACGACCATAGCCCGTTCGGGCACCTCCCGGTCATCCCGTCGCCGCCCTGGCGGCACCGGTTTGACCCTGCCCGGCCAACCGCCGTACCGTGGAACGGCTTGGGCCGAGGACCTGCTGTCGCGCTCGAATCCGGTAGCGCCGCCCCTCGGGTGAGCCACCTGTTTCGGGCCTGGGTCCACCCACGCGCCTGATGTCCTGCAGGACAGTGTTCCTGCCCCGACCAGCACGGAGTCATGGTGAGCAAGCGGACCTTCCAGCCGAACAACCGTCGACGGGCGAAGACGCACGGTTTCCGGCTGCGGATGCGCACCCGTGCCGGCCGCGCCATCCTCGCCTCGCGCCGCCGCAAGGGCCGCGACGCGCTCTCCGCCTGAACCGTCGGCGGTCGTGCTCGCACCGCAGAACCGGATGCGACGGGGGGATGACTTCCGCCGGGTGATCCGCTCGGGCTGCACCGCCCGACGGGCCGCAGTGGTGGCGCACGTGCTGCTGGCCGCGGAGCCGACGGCCCAGCGGGATCCGTTGGTCGGCCTGGTCGTCGGCCGTTCGGTCGGCGGTGCCGTCCGGCGTAACCGCACTCGGCGTCAGCTGCGAGCTGCGCTGCGCCCGCTGGTGGCCGACCTGGCCCCGGGCAGCGCGGTGGTGGTGCGGGCCCTGCCGCAGCCTCCCGGTTCATCCTCCCCGGCCGGGGACGCTGTCCAGGCGGTCCGCGCCGCCCTCGGCAAGGCCACCCTGCGCCGCGACCGGGCGGCGGGATGAGACCGGCCGGGCCACGACGCCGGACCCGGGCGGTGGCGGAAGCGGTCATCGGTCTGCCCCGCCTGGCCCTGATCGGGCTGCTGCGGCTCTACCGGTTGGTGATCTCCCCGCTGTACGGCCAGACCTGCCGGTTCTACCCCAGCTGCTCGGCCTACGCCCTGGAGGCGGTCACGCAGTGGGGGGCCGTCCGGGGTTGCTGGCTCAGTGCACGACGGCTGCTGCGGTGCCATCCCTGGAACCCAGGAGGGGTCGACCCCGTTCCTGCCAGGGGGGCGCCGTCCGCGGACGCCGGCACCTGGCACGGTAGGCACGACCACTCCGAACGGCCGGATCACCCGGTGCGGCCGGCAGAGCAGACGAGGACCTGATGTCGCAGCTGTTGATGCCCCTCGAGTACGTGGTGGCCTGGATCATGGTCGCCTTCCACTCCGGGCTGACAGCGATCGGTCTGCCGGCGGCCGCCGGGGTGACCTGGGCGTTGTCCATCGTGGGGCTGGTCGTCGTCATCCGGATCATCCTGATCCCGCTGTTCGTCCGCCAGATCAAGGCCTCCCGCGGCCTGCAGCTGATCCAGCCTGAGATGAAGAAGATCCAGGCCAAGTACAAGGGCAAGACCGACACCGCCTCCAAGCAGGCGATGCAGCAAGAGATGATGCAGCTGTACCGCAACGCTGGGACCAACCCGTTCGCCTCCTGCCTGCCGATCCTGCTGCAGGCGCCGATCTTCTTCGCCCTGTTCCGGGTGCTGAACGGGATCGGCCGGGGCAACACCGTCGGGCCGCTGACCGGGGTGCTGGTGCACCAGGCCGACCAGGCCACGTTGTTCGGGGCGCCGCTGTCGGCCACCTTCCTGGGCTCCAGCGACCTGGCCACCAAGATCCTCACCGTCGTGCTGATCATCGCGATGTCGGCCACCACCTTCACCACCCAGCGCCAGCTGATGATGAAGAACATGCCGGCCTCGGCGCTGGACAACCCCTTCGCCCAGCAGCAGAAGATCCTGCTCTACGTGCTGCCGCTGGTCTTCGCGGTCTCCGGGGTGAACTTCCCGATCGGCGTCCTGCTGTACTGGCTGACCACCAACCTGTGGTCGATGGGGCAGCAGTTCTACACGATCCGTCGGATGCCGGCCCCCGGTTCGCCGGCCGAACGTGCGCTGCTGGAGCGCAAGGCTCGCAAGGGGCATCCGGTGGCCGAGGCGCCGGCCCTGGGCCAGCCGAGCGCCGGCACCGGTGAGGCGGCGGACGGCCGACGGTCGGGCCAGCGCCAGCAGCCGAAGCGCCAGAACAAGGGCAAGCGTCCCGCGGCCACCCAGGCCAGGCGACCCTCGGACGGAGAGAAGCCCGCAGCCGGCTGACCCTTGGGGCAGCTGGTCGGGCAACGACCGACCGTGGCCGGCGTCGACCGTCGGGGCCGCGGTGACCACCACGATGGCAGAGAGGGTAGATCCGCGATGAGCGAGGGCGACGTGACACTTCAGGACGCTGCGACGGGCGGGACCGGCGAGCTGGAGGACTCCGGGCCGCAGGAGACAGGGCCGCAGGAGACAGCGCCGCAGCCTCGGTCGGGTGCCTCGCTGCTCAAGCGTCTGGAGGAGGAGGGCGAGGTCGCGGCCGACTACCTCGAGGAGCTCCTGGACATCGCGGACATCGACGGTGACATCGACATCGACGTCGAGAACGGCCGGGCGGCGGTGGCCATCGTGGCCGACGGCGAGGAGGTCCGGTCGCTGCGCCGCCTGGTCGGGCCCGAGGGGGAGGTTCTGGAGGCGCTGCAGGAGCTCTGCCGGCTCGCCGTCCAGGCGGCCACCGGCGAGCGCAGCCGGTTGATGCTGGACGTGGCCGGGCACCGGGCGGCGCGCCGCAGGACGCTCGAGGACGTCGCGGCTCGAGCCTGCGCCACGGTGCGCAGCTCCGGCGAGCCGCTCTCCCTGGAACCGATGACCGCCTTCGAGCGGAAGGTCATCCATGACGTCGTGGCCAGCGCCGGCCTGACCAGCAGCTCGGACGGGGTGGAGCCACGGCGGTTCGTGGTCATCCAGCCCACCACGAGCTGAGCCCCGTTCCTCGTGGAGCGCGAGGTGGCGGCTGCGGTGCGGCCGGGCTCGCCGCAGGGCGACGCCCTGGCACGGTGGTTCCCGCATCCGGGCCCGGTGCAGCGCTACGTCGAGCTGTTGGGCAGCACCGGGGTCGCCCACGGCCTGATCGGCCCTCGTGAGGTGCCGCGGCTGTGGGACAGGCACGTGCTGAACTGCGCTGCCGTGCTGGAGCTCGTCCCGACCGACGTCCGGATCCTGGACGTGGGGAGCGGCGCGGGGCTACCGGGCCTGGTGCTGGCACTGGCCCGGCCCCAGCAGACGGTGGTCCTGCTCGAGCCGCTCGAGCGCCGGGTCGCCTGGCTGGACGGCGTGGTGCACGAGCTCGGGCTCGACAACGTCGAGGTGGTCCGCGGCCGCGCCGAGGACCTTGGCGACCGGTTCGGCGTGGTCACCTCACGGGCGGTCGCCCCGATCGAGCGGCTGGCCGGCTGGTGCGCCCCCCTGGTGGACCAGGGTGGCGCGATGCTGGCCATCAAGGGCCGGTCCGCCCAGCAGGAGGTGGCCGAGCACGCGGCCCTGCTGGTCCGCCTGTTCGGCGTGGCCCCGCAGGTGCTGACCGTCGGGGGCGACGTGCTGGCGACGCCGACCACGGTGGTCTCTGCTCGGCGGACTCGGCCATCGTCCCCAGCCCCCCGGCGTCGTCCCCGCGGACGTCGGTAGCCTGCTTCGGCGCAGCAACGCGCCGCGTGGACGTCGAGCACAGGAGAGCCACATGCAGTCCGGACTCGGGTGGCCGTCAGGCCCCGCCCCCGCCGGCGCCGGTGACACCGGCCTGGGCTGGCCCTCGGTCGCCCCGGCGCTGCGTCCGGTTTCCCGTGAAACAGGAGGCCATGAGGGCGGCCCGGCGTCGGTCGACGGCGCGGCGGTCGCCCATCCGGCCACCGAGGACGGCGACACTGGACCGGGCGCCGGGCCAGAAGCCGGGATGCCGCAGACGGAGGACGTCGAACGGGACGGCATGGTGGACATGACTGACGTGCTGGCGGAAGCCGAGCCGCGCGGCTCGGCGGTCATCCAGGCCTCGCTCGTCCATCCCGCCACTCCGCGGGTGATCACGATCGCCAACCAGAAGGGTGGCGTCGGCAAGACGACCAGCGCCGTCAACCTGGCTGCCGGCCTGGCTTTCGGCGGACTGAACGTGCTGGTGCTGGACTGCGACCCGCAGGGCAACTCCTCCACCGCCCTGGGGATCGACCACCACAGCGAGGTGCCGAGCATCTACGACGTCCTGGTGGACGGCGCCCCGCTGGCCGGCGTGCTGCAGCCGTGCCCGGACATCCCGCGGCTGTGGTGCGCGCCGGCCACCATCGACCTGGCCGGGGCCGAGATCGAGCTCGTGTCCATGGTGGCCCGGGAGACCCGGCTGAACCGGGCGATCCGGGCCTTCCTGGCCGGTGAACGGCCGGCGGAGATGCGCGAGATCGACTTCGTCCTGATCGATTGCCCGCCCAGCCTGGGCCTGCTCACCATCAACAGCTTCGTGGCGGCCCAGGAGGTGCTGATCCCCATCCAGTGCGAGTACTACGCACTGGAGGGGCTGTCCCAGCTGCTGAAGAACGTCGAGCTGATCAAGGCGCATCTGAACCAGGACCTGCACGTCTCGACGATCCTGCTGACCATGTACGACGCCCGGACCCGGCTGTCCTCCCAGGTCGCCGACGAGGTACGGGCCCACTTCAGCGCCGAGGTGCTCAAGACGGCGATCCCGCGTTCCGTACGTATCTCCGAGGCGCCCAGCCACGGTCAGACGGTGATCACCTACGACCCCGGTTCGTCCGGGGCCCTGGCCTACCTGGAAGCAGCTCGGGAGCTGGCCGACCGCAGCGACCCTCAGAAGCGGGATGGAGAGTGAGCCACGGTGAGTGACAAGCGACGAGGCCTGGGCCGGGGGCTGGGCGCCCTGATCCCGTCGGCCCCGCCGTCCAGCGGGCAGGACCGCCCGGTGGACGTCTTCTTCCCCGACTCCCGTGACCGTTCCGGGGGGGTGGCCGAGCTCGCAGCTCGCGCCGGCCTCGACGCCGACCGACCACAGTCGGACGCCGATCCCTCGCAGGTCGACCGGTCGGCGGAGGCCGAGCGGTCAGAGCCGGTGGTGGCGCAACGGACCGGCTCAGCAGAGGGTCTGCAGCCCGTCCCGGGGGCCTCGTTCGCGGAGATCCCGGTGGCGAGCATCGCGCCCAACCCGCGCCAGCCCCGACAGGTCTTCGACGAGGACGAGATGGCCGAGCTGGTCTCCTCGATCGCTGCGGTCGGTGTGCTGCAGCCCGTCGTGGTGCGCTCCACGGGTGACGGCCGCTATGAGCTGATCATGGGTGAGCGGCGCTGGCGCGCGGTGCAGGCGGCGGGTCAGCCGACCATCCCGGCGATCGTCCGGGAGACCGGCGACGAGGACCTGCTGCGGGACGCCCTGCTGGAGAACCTGCATCGCAGCGAGCTGAACCCCCTGGAGGAGGCCGCTGCCTACCAGCAGCTGCTGGAGGACTTCGGCTGCACGCACGAGGTACTGGCCACCCGGATCGGCCGTTCGCGGCCCCAGATCAGCAACACGATCCGTCTGCTTCGGCTGCCGCCGCTGGTCCAGCGCCGGGTCGCCGCGGGAGTGCTGTCGGCCGGGCACGCCCGCGCCCTGCTCGGCCTGGACGACCCGGCCGGCATGGAGCGCCTCGCGCAGCGGATCGTGGCCGAGGGGCTGTCGGTCCGAGCCACCGAGGAGATCGTGTCCCTGGGTGAAGGACCGGGCCAGGTCGAACGGACCCGGCGTCCGCGGTCGACCTCCCCCTCGCCCGAGCTGGCCCAGGTGGCCACCAGGCTGGCGGATCGGCTGGACACCCGGGTGAACATCACGATGGGCAAGAGCCGTGGGAAGCTGTCGGTGGACTTCGCCTCGGTGGAGGACCTGCACCGGATCCTCTCCGTGCTCGCGCCCGAGCTCGACAGCCAGGGCGCCTGAGCCGACGTTTCACGGGAAACGCCGCTGGGCCGGACGGCGGGATCAGTCGGTCAGCAGCACCCGATCCGCGGCCGGCAGGCCCAGACCTGCTGCCCGGGCAGCGGGCGCGGTGGTCAGGGCGTGCCTGACCAGCGCGGCGTAGACCGACGGCAGCGTGTCCCCACCGGCCTGAACGGCCTGCGGCACCAAGGACGTCTCGGTGAGGCCGGGCGAGGTGTTGACCTCCAGGAACCACGGCCTGCCCTCGGCGTCCACGATCAGGTCGGTCCGCGAGATGCCGCCCAGGCCGAGGCGCTGGTGCACGGCCAGCGCCACCTGCTGGGCCCGGTCGAGCTCGGCGGCCGGCAACCGGGCGGGGGCGTAGAAGGTGGTCGAGCCGGCCACGTATCGCGCCTCGTAGGTGTACAGGCCATCCGCCGGGGCGATCTCCACCGGTGGCAGCACCCTCGGCCCGGACGTGGTCGCCACCACGCTGACCGAGATCTCCACGCCGCGGATGCGCCGTTCGATCAGGGCCAGGTCTCCGTAGCCGTAGCAGGTCATCATCGCCTCGGGCAGGCCCTGGCTGCCGGTCACCACGCTGACGCCCAGTGCCGACCCGCCCCGGGAGGGCTTGACCACCAGGTCCGGCCCGAGCTCGGAGACGACCAGGTCCAGCACCTGAGCCGCCCCCAGCTCTCGGAAGGTGTCGTGCGGAAGGGCCACCGACGGCGGCGTGTCGATGCCGGTCATCGCCACGGCCGCCTTCGCGGCAGGCTTGTCCCACGCGATCCGGCAGCTGCCGGCCGGCGAGCCGACGAAGGGCAGTCCGAGCAGGCCCAGCACGTCCTGCACGGTGCCGTCCTCGCCGGCCGCGCCGTGCATCACCGGCCAGACCAGGTCCGGCGGGTCCCTGCGCAGCGAGGCGAGCAGGGTGGCGTCCAGGTCGCGTACCTCGGTCCGCAGGCCGGCGTCCCGCAGCGCCTCGGCGACCCTGCGTCCGGAGCGCAACGACACGTCACGCTCGTGGGACAGGCCGCCGGCCAGGACCAGCACGCGCTCGCTGATGGCCGTCATGGGTGCACCTCGCATCGCTCAGGTCAGGTCAGGTCAGGTCAGGAGCCGGGTTCCGGATGCCGCCGGCGGCCGTGTCGCTGGGGTGCGGCCGGCGGGTACCGAAGGTCTGCTGCAGGTCCAGCTCGGCCTCGACCACCGCGGCCAGCCGGCGCACGCCCTCCCGGATCCGGTCCTGCGTCGGGTAGCAGTAGGACAGCCGCAGGTGGGAGCGGCCCTGCTCGTCGGCGTAGAACGCGGTGCCGGGGACGTAGGCCACCCGCTGGGTGACCGCCCGCGGCAGCATGGCCTGGGAGTCCAGACCCTCCGGCAGCCGGACCCAGACGTAGAACCCACCGCCCGGGACGGTCCACGACGTCTGGGACAGCTGCTGGCGCAGGGCGCCGATCGTGGCGTCCCGCCGCTCCCGGTACAGGTCACGGAAGACGCCGACCTGGTGCTTCCAGTCCTGGCTCTCCAGGTAGGCCGAGACGGCCATCTGGGAGAAGGCGCTGGGGCACAGGATGGCCGCCTCGCTGGCCAGCACCAACTTCTCCCGGACGGCATGCGGCGCGACCGCCCAGCCGACCCGGAAGCCCGGCGCGAAGGTCTTGGAGAACGACCCCAGGTACACCACGGCGCCGGGGTCGTAGGACTGCAGGGAGGGCAGCGGGTCGCCGTCGAAGCCGAGCAGCCCGTACGGGTCGTCCTCCAGGATCAGGACCCCGAAGCGCCGGGCGATCCGGACCACCTCAGGCCGCCGGTGCTCAGCCAGGCTCACCCCGGCCGGGTTGTGGTGGTTGGGGATCGTGTACAGCAGCTTGACCCGTCGGCCGGCGGCCTGCAGCTCGCTCAGGGTGCGCTCCAGGGCCTCCGGCTGCAGCCCGTCGGCGTCCATCGGCACGTGGACGACGTCCGCCTGGTAGGACCGGAACACCCCCAGCGCCCCGACGTAGCTGGGGGCCTCGGCCAGCACCACGTCACCGGGGTCGACGAAGATCCGGGTGACCAGGTCCAGGGCCTGCTGGGACCCGGTGGTGACGACCACGTCGTCGGGGTGGCAGCGGACCTGCTGCGGGGCCATCACGTCCAGGATCTTCTCCCGCAGCAACGGGTCGCCCTGGCCGGAGCCGTACTGCAGGGCCACCAGTCCCCGGCGACGGACCAGGTCGGCCAGCGCGTCGCCCACGGCGTCCAGCGGCAGCGCGGACAGGTAGGGCATGCCGCCCGCCAGGGACACCACCTCCGGCCGGCTGGCCACCGAGAACAGGGCCCGGATCTCCGAGGCCGTCATCCCGTGCGTCCGCGCCGCGTAGCTGTCGACCCAGTCGTCCAACCGGGAGCCGGCCGGCGGATGCTCCGGTGTGTCCGACGTCTGGGGTGCGTGGCTCACTGGCCCTCCACTGGCTCGGGCTCCCTTCCTACGGGGAGCCCTTCTGCGTACGATGAGCACGGGCGCCTCGACGTGACACCGGCACCCGGCCCGTCTCTGGAGTGTCCCATGACTACCGTCCGTTCCGCGGTGACGGGGCTGCTCATCGCCTTCGTGGCGGCCTACGTGGCGGCAATGGTCCGGCCGCGGGCACGGATGCCGGCGGCCTGATCGGTGGTCCGGAGGGAGGCACGGATGGGTCGGCGCGTTGCCCCGCTCACCCTGGACAACCTTGACGACGTCCCCGACCCCTGCCGGTCGTGCGTGTCCTGGGAGCTGGACCCGGTCGCCGCCCGACGAGCGCTGGAGGCCGGCGACACCGCGTTCGAGAAGGAGGCCTGGCTGTCGGCCACCCTGCTGGACTGGGGCTCGTGCGGCCGGCTCGCCTACGTCGACGAGATGCCGGCCGGGGTCGTGATGTACGCCCCGCCCGCGCTGGTGCCCCGGTCGATGGCCTTTCCGACCTCGCCGGTCAGCGGCGACGCCGTGCTGCTGATGTCGTTGCGGGTGCAGCCGCTGTTCGCCGGCGGCGGGCTCGGGCGGATGCTGGTCCAGGCCGCCGCCAAGGACCTCACCCAGCGTGGGATCAAGGCGGTGGAGGCCTTCGGGCTGGGGGCCGGCGGCGGGGTACGGCGGGCGGAGCAGGGCGAGGCGGGCGGCAGCCGGTGCCTGATCCCGGCCGACATGCTGGTCTCGGTGGGCTTCAAGACGGTCCGACCGCACCCGCGCTACCCGCGGCTGCGGCTGGAGCTGAAGACCGCGCTGTCCTGGCGGGAGGACGTCGAGGCCGCCTTGGAGCGGCTGCTCGGTTCGGTCCGCGCGCCGGTGCTCACCACCCACCGCAGCAGCCAGGGCTGAGACACCGACGGCGCCGCCCCCACCAGGGGAGCGGCGCCGACGAGGGGCGTCGAGGCCGGGTTCAGCCGAGGTAGTCGGAGAGCTCGCGGAGCAGCATCAGCTTCGGCTTGGCCCCGATGATGGTCTTCACCACCTGGCCGCCGGAGTAGACGCTGAGGTTGGGGATGGAGGTGATCCCGTACTGGGACACCACCTGGGGGTTCTCGTCGGTGTTCACCTTGACCACCTCGATCCGGCCCTCGTGCTCGGCGGCCAGCTCCTCGAGGATCGGCGCGACCTGGCGGCAGGGGCCGCACCACGGCGCCCAGAAGTCCACCAGGACGGGCTTGTCGTTCTGCAGGACGTCCTCAGTGAAGGTGGCGTCGGTGACGGCCTTGAGGTCGGACATGGTCGATCTCCTTGTCAGGGACTACGGGAAACGGGGGGTAGGACGGTCAGTCGAGCACGGAGGCGACGGCGGCGGCGGTCACCGAGGCGGAGCTGGCGGCGCCGGCCCGGTCCTGGTCACCCTCGTCGGCCAGCGCCGCCAGGTAGCGTTCGGCGTCCAGGGCGGCGGCGCAGCCCGAACCGGCCGCGGTGATCGCCTGCCGGTACTCGTGGTCGACCACGTCGCCGCAGGCGAACACCCCGGGCAGGCTGGTTCGGCCGGTCCGCTCGTGGACTCTGACGTAGCCGGCCGAGTCCAGCTCGAGCTGGTCGGCGAACAGCTCGTTGCGCGGGTCGTGGCCGATGGCCACGAACAGCCCGGTCACCTCAAGGGCACGTTCCTGGCCGGTGACGGTGTCACGGACCGCCAGCCCGGTGACCTTGTCCGCCCCGAGCACGTCCACGACCTCGCTGTTCCACGCGAAACGAATCTTCGGGTCGGCCTCCGCGCGGGCAATCATGATCTTCGATGCCCGGAGCGAGTCGCGCCGATGGACCACGGTCACCGAGCGGGCGAACCGGGACAGGAAGGTCGCCTCCTCCATCGCGGAGTCGCCCCCGCCGACGACCGCGATGTCCTGGTCGCGGAAGAAGAACCCGTCGCAGGTGGCGCACCAGCTGACGCCACGACCGGACAACCGCTTCTCGTTCTCCAGACCGAGCTCCCGGTAGGCCGACCCGGTGGCGATGATCACCGACCGGGCGCGGTGCACCTGATGCGTGCCGTACTCCTGGGAGCCGACCTCGACGGTCTTCAGCTCGCCGGTCAGATCGACGGCGACGACGTCCTCGTTGACCAGCTCGGCCCCGAACCGCCGGGCCTGGCTCTCCATCCGCTCCATCAGGTCCGGGCCCATGACGCCGTCCGGGAAGCCGGGGAAGTTCTCCACGTCGGTGGTGTTCATCAACGCGCCGCCGGCGGTGACGGAGCCGGTGAGGACCAGGGGCTTGAGGTCGGCCCTGGCGGCGTAGACCGCGGCGGTGTACCCCGCCGGGCCGGAGCCGATGATGATCACGTCACGGACGTCGTCCACGATCTGCCTTCCTGGAAGCGGTGCGCGGGCCGGCTGACCGGTCTGCGCGGCGGTCATGGTGGGCAACCGCCCAGGCCTCCCGGGTGTTCCGCACCGCAGGTCAGCGGGGGATGGTGCGGTGGACCAGGGTAGCGGGCGAGCCGGTGGTGCAGCGGGGCTCGACGACCCACAGGCTGAGCCGGGCGCTGCCGTCCGGCGCGACGACCAGCATCGCCGGCGCGCCCTGCCAGCGGGCCACGTCGACCGCCACCCCCGCTCGCCCGGCCAGGCCCAGGGCTGTCAGGCAGCCCGGCACGTCGGCGAAGCTGCGTACCGCCGCCGGCCCGGAGGCCGCCCGCGGCTGAGGCCGAGCAGCCATCGGTTGCGACGTGGCGGGCGGGCCCGCCGAGGCAGGGGGGCTGCCCTCGACCAGCGCCCGGGCGGCCGGGACCACCGAGTCCGGCCCGTAGTTGCGGCCGCTGGCCGTGATCTGGGCGGCGGCCGCGGGCTTGGAGGCGAGCTGGGCGGACCCGGAGGACCCGGAGGACTCGGACGCGGTGCCGGTCCGGCCGGCCCCGCCCAACCCGGGCCAGTGCACGGCAGTGGTCCCGGCGGCGCCGACCAGGACCACCGCGGCCGCGGCCAGCAGCAGCCGGGCGCGCGGACGCCGGCCGGCGCCGGCGTGCAACGGTACCGGCGGCGGCGCTGTCGGCGGGTGCCCGACCGCGCGGGCGGCCTCGTCGGCGACCACGGCGTGCAGCCGTCGGGCGACGTCGTCCGGCATCGGGGGGGCGGGCGCCCCCCGCAGCAGCGCGGGCAGGGCGCGAGCCCGGGACAGGCGCGCCCGGCAGGACGGGCAGTCCGACAGGTGGGACTCCAGCGCCCGGACCCGGTCGGTGGGCAGCTCGCCGACCAGGTGGTCGGCCAGCTCCTCGGTGCCGGGGTGGCTGGAGTGGTCGGCTCCGGGGTGGTCAGCGACGCTCATCGCGACCCACCTCCCGCTCCCGGCCCGTCCTGGACCCCCTGCGCGGTCCCGGACGTAGGACGTCGGGGCCCGGGGGGCGGTTCCCGCTCCGCGGTCCCGAGCACGTCGGCGAGGGCCAGCCGGCCGCGCGCGCAGCGTGACTTCACCGTCCCGACCGGTACGCCGAGCAGCTCGGCGGCCTCGGCCACCGGCAACCCCTCCAGGTCCACCAGCACGATGGCCAGCCGCTGGCTCTCCGGCAGGGTGGCCAACGCGGCGTGCACATCCAGCCGGGCCACGGCCTGCTCGCTCTCGTCGCGCCGGTCGGGCAGGTCACGCTCACCCAGCGCGTCGGCCCGCCGGACCTTGAGCCGGCGCAGCCGGTCCAGGCAGGCGTTCATCACCACCCGGTGCAACCAGGTCGAGACGGCGCTGTCGCCACGGAAGGAGGCCGCGCCGCGCACGGCGGCGATCAGCCCGTCCTGCAGGGCGTCCTCGGCGTCCTGCGGGTGGCGCATGGTGCGCAGCGCCAGCGCCCACAGCCGGTCACGGTGCCGGCCGAGCAGGACGGCGAAAGCCTGGGGGTCGCCCGCCAGGTGCGCGCGCAGCAGCGCGGGATCCGGTCGGTCGTCGGTGGGCCCGGTGTGCCGGTCCCCGAGCCGGTCCACCGGGCGCCTCAGCGGAGGGACATCTCGGAGATCTGCAGGCGGTCCTGGCCCCCGACCTGGGGCAGCTTGGTGCACCACAGCGTGATGTAGGGGGCGCCGTCCAGACCGGACAGGTCGAAGGTCAGCGGTGAGGCGGCCGGCTTGCCGGCGGCGATCACCCGGGTGCCCGGGCGGTCCGGGCGGGTGGCGGCCCGGACCTCGATCTGCCCGCCGGAGCCGGCCACCGCCAGCACCAGCGTGGTCGGCGTCGCGCCGGTGGTCTGCAGCTGCAGGCCGAGCCCGTCCTTGAGGTTGCCGAAGGCCTGGCTGGTGTAGGTGCTGGAGTGCCAGTTGGTCCGGGGCTTGCCGTCGGTGAGGTTGGGCAGCAGCGCGTCGTTCTCCTTGCCGTCGCCCTGCGGGTCCAGCACGGTCACCTTGCTGATCACCGGTGGCTGGGCGGCGCTGCTGCTGGCCCCGGGCGAGGACCCGGAGGTGGCCGGACCGGCCGGGATGGTGCCCGACGGCGCGAGCACGTTGCCGGCCGTTCCGAACGAGCGCAGGGAGTTCACGGCGAAGACCAGACCGGCGGCCAGAGCCAGGATGAGCAGGACGATGAGGATCCAGCTGCGGTCGCGTCGGGTCTCGGACTCCCCGGGCAGCAGCCCGGTCAGCGTAGCCTCCTCCCAGGAGGCGGCGTCGGGTTCGTCCCGGGTCAGGCCCGCGCCGGCCATCATCTCGGCGACCCGGTGGTGCTCGTGCTCGGCGGTCATCGTGGCCGCCGCTGCTGGTCGCCGGCGGCCACGGCCCGGCTCGGCCCTCGGGCCGTCGGCCGGCTGGTCGGGCCGGCCGAACAGGCCGCCGAACGGCGGTCGGTCGGCCTCGGGCGCGGCGTCGCTGCTGCGCCCGGCGGCGGCGCGGCGGCCGGCGGCCGGCAGCAGCCCGGCCCGGCGCAGCCGGCCGGTGGCGGCGACCCGCAGCGCCACCGCCCTCTCGGCCGCGCTGCCGGCCAGCACCGCCAGGGTGGCGGCCGCGCCCTGCCCAGCGGAGGCGGGGTCCTCCTCGCGGCGGTCGGTCAGGTCCTGCGTGGCGCCCAGCTCGTCGGTGTCCGGGTCGGGCCGCTCGTGCTGGCGCGCCGGCTCGGGGGCGTCGGCCGGGGCCAGCGGCAGACCGCTGACCGGGGTCGGCGGCCGGGAGGGCCCGGCCGCGTTGAGCGCACCGGCCAGCTCCACCGGCCGGGGCCGGGCCCACGGCGCCAGCTCGGTGGCCAGCTCGGCCGGGGTCCGGGGGCCGTCACGGTGCGGGCCCAGGGTGACCGCGCACAGCGTGTCCAGGTCGTTCGGGATCCCCGCGACCAGGTCCGCGGGCGGCACGGCCCGCCCGGCCACGCGGGGAGCGGCCGGAAGCTCACCCGCACCCGAACCCGGCCAGCGGCCGGTCAGACCGGCGTACAGCAGCCGGACCAGCCCCACCGCATCCTCGCGGGCGGCCGTGTCGGAGTCGGGCAGCTCGATGCCCTGGGCCGCGGCGTCCACCGCGACCCCCCGCAGGCAGACCGTGCCGTCGCTGCGGACGAGCAGGCTGGAGGGGCGTAGGCGCAGGTGACGCAGGCCCCGTCGGGCGGCGTGGTCCAGCGCCTGCGCCGCCTCCCCGACCAGGGTCCGGACCACCTCGGCGGGCAGCGGCCCGGCGGACACCAGCTGGCCCAGCTCCCGGCCGGGCACGGTCTCGGTGACCAGGAACGGGACCGGCGCCTGGCCGACGTCCAGCACGCGGTGCAGCCGGGGGTCCTGCACCATCAAGGCCCGCCGGGCCGCGTCGGCCAGGTCGGCGGCCTGCGGGTGCCCGGCCGGCAGCAGCCGGACCACGACCTCGCGCTCCAGTCGCAGGTCGGTGGCGCGCCAGGTCTCGCCGTCGCCCGACACGGCGGTCCGTTCGTCCAGCCGGTACCGGTCCGACAGCTGCGTGCCTTGCCCCACCGCGTCCAGCGTGGCCTCCATCCAGGTCGGTGGCCGCCGCGCGGCCCTGCCCGCCATGCTAGGCGGCTCGGCCCGTCCGCCCACTCACGCCGCCCCGCGTCCGGTGGTCGCTCTCAGGGACGGCCGGCGTCGTGGCGTGACCGGTGGGGCAGGCGGGCCAGCAGCGGGTCGATCAGGTCGGACAGCTCCGCCACCCGCATCCGGCGCAGCAGGAGCACGTAGACGGCCAGCAGCACCCCGCCGCCGACGGCCAGCGCGACCAGCGCCCCGGCCAGCCCGCCCAGGTCAGGCAGCAGCCGTAGCACCAGCAGGCAGGCACCGGCGGCGACCGCCGAGGCCAGGGTGAGCCGCACGTACGTGCGGAGCACCCGGTAGCCGTCCATGCCGCCGGTACGACCGCGCAGGAACCACCAGTACAGGAGCACCGCGACGACGTTCGAGGCGGTCATGCCCAGGCTGACCCCGACCACGATCAGCTCCGGCGGCATCAGGTACAGCGCGGCCACGTTGGCGACCACGGTGACCGCGCTGATCGGGATCTGCAGCCAGAACGGGGTGCGGGCGTCCTCCAGTGCGTAGAACACCCGGACCAGCAGGTACTGCGCGCTCCAGGCCGGCAGGCCGAGCGCCATCGCGGCGGTGACCAGGGCGATCGCGTTGGTGGTGTCCGCCCCGTTCAGCGGGAACAGCACCGCCGCGATCGGCCCGCCCAGCACCAGGAAGGCGGCCATCGCCGGCACCGTGGCCACGCCGGTGGTGCGCAGCCCCAACGACAGGTCCGATCGCAGCGCGCCCAGGTCGCCGGCCGCGGTGTTCCGCGACATCCGGGTGAACAGGGCGGTGACCAGCGAGACCGTCACCAGCGAGTGGGGCAGCATGAACAACAGGTAGGCGTTGTCGTAGGTGGTCGAGCCCGGGGCCAGCGCGTTGCCGGCCGCCCGGGCGAGCTGCCCGCCCCGGGTGACCACGTTGGTGGTCTGCACGAACACCAGCTGGGTGATGATCAACGCCCCGGTGGACCAGCCCGCCATCTGGCTGGCCGCGCGCAGCCCGACCCCCCGGAAGCCGAACCTGGGCCGGTACCGGTAGCCGATCCGGCGCAGCGCGGGGATCAGCACCAGCGCCTGGGCGGCGACCCCGGCGGTCGCCGTGCCGGCCAGCAGCGCGATCTCGGCCGGCTCCCAGGCCGTCACCGGCCGGTCGCCCGCCCCGGCGACCACCACGAAGACCAGCATGCCGGCCACCGACACCACGTTGTTCGCGGCCGGGGCCCACATGAACGGCCCGAACGAGCCGCGCGCGTTCAGTACCTGGCCGACCACGTTGTACAGCCCGTAGAAGAAGATCTGCGGCAGGCACCAGAACGCGAAGGCCACCGCCAGCTCGAGCTGGGCGGGGTCGCTGACCCCGCTGTAGAGCCGGACGACCCACGGCGCCGCCGCGGTGAGCAGCACGGTGATGCTGACCAGGATCAGGATGGTCAGGGTGAGCAGCCGGTCGACGTAGTCGTCGCCGCCGTCCTGGCGCCGGGCGGCCCGGGTGATCTGCGGCACCAGCACCGCGTTCAGGGCGCCACCGGCGATCAGCATGTACAGCGCGGTGGGGATCTTGTTGGCCACCGAGAACGCGTCGCCGGAGGCCAGCGCGGCGATCGCCCACAGCAGGACGGCGGACCGGACCATGCCCAGCACCCGGGAGACGAGCGTCCCGGCGGCCATCACCGCGCTGCTGCGCAGGACCGAACCCACCTCGGTCCGGGTTCCGCTCTCAGCCATCGATGGTCTCCGATCCGACCGGTTCCGGGCCCTGTGGTTCGGACCGGCGTCCGCTGCGCACGGTGCGGGCCAGCCCGAACAGGACCAGCAGGGCAAGGACGACGGCGACGGCGCCGAGCCCGCGGGACTCCCAGGTCGGCCGCACCCTGACCTGGATGTCGACCGGGCCCTGGAGCACCCGGCCGCCGACGCTCTCCACGTAGGCCCGGACCACGACGTCACCGCTGGCCACCCCGCGCACAGCGGCCTGCACCAGGGCGTTGCTGTGCGGCGGGACGGTCACCGGTTGGCGCCCGTCTGCCGCCAGGCGTCCCGACCGCGGCCGCAGCTGGACCCAGACCTGGATGCCCCAGGGTAGGTCGTTGCGGACCCGCAGCGGCAGCGCCGCCGTCTTGGCCAGGATGTTGTACGGCCCGCCCGCGCCCAGGCCGATGGCGGAGCGCAGCTGCGCGGCCAGCCGGAGCAGCGGCGTGCCGGCCTCGGCCAGTGCCGGCGAGGCGGCCCGCCAGGCGTTCGAGGCCAGCAGCAGGGTGGCGCTGCGGGCGTCGGTCAAGGTGGCGGGGCCGCTGCCCTGCACCACGCCGGTGTAGGCCGCCACGGTGGTGTCCGCGGCCGCGAACGCCTGCAGGGGGCCGGCCGGCAGGTCCTGGGCCGCGGCGGGCGCCGGGTAGGGCAGCAGGGTGCGGGCGGCGGAGGTGCTGGCGGCCGGCGCCGGGGTGGCGACCAGAGCACTCAGCGGCTGCAGCTGGACCCACGGTGCCTGGCTGAGCGCGGTCATCACCGAGGTCAGCGCGCCGGGAGCCGGGTCGAGGTCGCGGGGCAGGACAGCCAGCAGGGCGCGCTGGTCGTTCGGCCGGCCCAGGGTGATCGTGGCCAGCTCGGCGAGCAGCCGTTGCGCGGGCTGCGCCGCCCCGCTGGTCGCGGTGCTGCTCAGCAGCTGGGTGAGCGTGCTGTCGGCGACCACGGCCGGGACCACCGGCCCGTCGGCGTCCAGGTCCGTACGGCCGGTGACCGGGTAGCCGGGCGGTGAGGTGAGGGGCACCTGGGTGTCGGCGACCACCACCCGGGTCAGGCCGGACCGGGCGCTGGCGTCCAGGCCCGCCTGGTCCAGCAGCCCGTCGTGCGGCCAGCCCAGGGCCGAGCGCACCGAGCCGCCCAGGACGCCGCTGCCCAGCACCCGCTGCACGGTGGCCGGCGCGGCGCCGGCGGCCCGGCGCAGCAGCCCCGCCGAGTCGGCGTGCGCCAGGCTCTCCAGGTCGACGTCGCCGTAGGGCAGCGCGACCACCTCGTGGCCGGTGACGGAGCTGCGCAGACCGCTCAGCCAGTCCTGGACGCCGGCCCGGGACGTCTCGCCCGTCGTGCTCGGTGACGCGCTGCCGGGGCCGGTGCCTGGCGACCCGGCGCTCGCCCCGGCCGTGCCGGTGCCGGCTGATCCGGAAGGGGCGTCTGACGAGGCCGGAAGATCGATGCCTCCCGATCCGTAGGCCTGGGCGACCGCGACCAGCGCCGGGTCGACCGCCAGGGTCAGGCCGGGCGCCCCGGCGGCCCGGGAGAGCCGGGACAGCCGCGACCCGGGCGCGGTGCCGGTGGCGAGCTGGGCGGCCAGCGCCGGGAGGCCGGCCACCGGGGTGCCCTGCACCAGCGGCAGCAGCACCGACAGCCGGGTGGGCATCGCCGCGTCCGGCTGCGGCCACCAGAGCAGGAAGGTCCGGGCCAGGGCCAGCCGCTGCCCGCTGCCGGACAGCAGCTCCACGGCGGCGTCGTAGGAGCCGTCCGGGCGTCCGGTCAGCCCCAGCGCCGCGGCCGGCAGGCTGATCGTGAAGCTGCGGTCGGGCCCGCTGCCGGTCAGCGCCGTGGCCGACCCGGCCACCACGCTGCCCGCGGCGGCCCCCGGCGGGCGGGCCTGCCACTCGTCCAGCGCACTGAGCGTGACGTTGCGGGACCGGGCCAGGCGCAGCCGTACCCGGGCCGTGGCGGAGCCGGCGGCCGAGCCGGCCGCGTCCAGCACCTGACCGCTGATGGTCAGCCGGTCGCCGGGCGCCAGCGCGGCCGGCAGCACCCGGGTGAGCAGCAGAGCCGGTGAGGCGCCGGCCGCCCGGGCGGGGGCCGGTCGGGCCAGCACCAGGGACAGCGGACCGAGCAGCAGGCCGACAAGCAGGCCGACCAGGAGCAGGTACACGGGCAGCGTGGGGGTCGAGCCGCGGCTCACGCGGAGTCCGTCAGCAGGTCGGTCGCCGCCCGGGCGATCCGCCGCTCGTTCGGGAAGGCCAGCAGCCCGGGCAGCGCCTCCAGCGGGATCCAGGCGGCGTCCACCGCCTCCCGGTCCGGGTCGCCCAGCACGCTGAGCGCGCCGCCGGTCGCCTCCAGCAGGAAGTGGTGCACCCGCTTGTGCACCCGCTTGCCCTCGACCGAGAACCAGTAGTCGATCAGCCCGAGCGCGGCCACCACCCGGCCGTGGATCCCGGTCTCCTCGGCGATCTCCCGGACCGCCGCCAGCTCGGCCGTCTCCTCGCCCTCCAGGTGACCCTTGGGCAGGCACCATTCGACCCGGCCCGCCCGGTTGACCCGGGCGATCACGGCGGCGCACACCGGAGCCCGCCCGAGGTCCACAACCAGACCTCCGGCCGAGGTCTCCTCGACGGTGGGGACCGGGCGGCGCCGACGAGGGTGGGACGGGCGCGCCATGCCGTCACTGTAACGACTGGGCCGGTGCCGGAGCGGACGGCGCCGGACGAGCGTCTGGCACCCTAGGACGTCGTGCCCGACTCCACCCACCCAGCGCCCCGGACCGATGCGCCGTCCAGCCCGGCCGGCCGGCCACCCGGTCGGCCGGCCACCCGGCGCGGAACGATCCCGGACGATCTGCCGCAGGCCCGGCAGCGGCTGGCCGCGGGCCTGGTCACCCTCGACCCGGCGGTCCGGGAGCTGGCCCAGGCGTTCGCCGCCGACGGTCACCGGCTGGCGCTGGTCGGTGGCCCGGTCCGGGACCTGGTCCTCGGGCGGGTGGCGCCGGACGTCGACCTGACCACCGACGCCCGGCCCGAGGCGACCCAGCGCCTGCTGCGGCGGTGGGGGACCTCGGACTGGGACATCGGCAAGGAGTACGGCACGATCGGCGCCCGGCGCGGCGACCTGGTCGTGGAGGTCACCACCTACCGGGCGGACAGCTACGACCCCTCCTCACGCAAGCCCGAGGTCCGGTTCGGCGACACCATCGAGGGCGACCTGGGCCGGCGTGACTTCACCATCAACGCGATGGCGGTCGACCTGGCGTCGATGACCTTCATCGATCCCTTCGACGGGCTGGTCGACCTGGTCGCCGGTGAGATCAGGACCCCCGGGACGCCGGCGCAGTCCTTCGGCGACGACCCGCTGCGGATGCTGCGGGCCGCTCGCTTCGCCGCCCAGCTGGAGTTCGACGTGGCCGCCGAGGTGGTGACGGCGATGAGCGAGATGGCCGCGCGGCTGGAGATCGTCGCCGTGGAGCGCTGCCGGGTGGAGCTGGAGAAGCTGCTGCTGGCCGACCGGCCGCGGCGCGGGCTGGAGCTGCTGGTGCACACCGGGCTGGCCGACCACCTGCTGCCCGAGCTGCCGGCCCTGATGCTGGAGGTGGACGAGCACCATCGGCACAAGGACGTCTACGAGCACTCGCTGACCGTGCTGGAGCAGGCGATCGGGATGGAGACCGGCCCGCAGGGCCCGGTGCCGGGGCCGGACCTGGTGCTCCGGCTGGCCGCACTGCTGCACGACATCGGCAAGCCGGCCACCCGGCGGTTCGAGCCCGGCGGCGGGGTCAGCTTCCACCACCACGAGGTGGTCGGGGCCAAGCTGGCCGAGCGCCGGCTGCGGGCGCTGCGCTTCGACAAGGACACCATCGCCCAGGTGCGCCGGCTGGTGGAGCTGCACCTGCGCTTCCACGGCTACGGCGAGGCGGTCTGGACCGACTCGGCGGTGCGCCGCTACGTCAGCGACGCCGGGCCGGCGCTGGAGCGGCTGCACCGGTTGACCCGCAGCGACTGCACGACCCGCAACCGGCGCAAGGCCGAGCGGCTGGCGGCGGCCTACGACGACCTGGAGACCCGGATCGCCCAGCTGCGCGAGCAGGAGGAGCTGGACGCCGTCCGGCCCGAGCTGGACGGCAACGCGATCATGGAGCTGCTGGGCATCGGCCCCGGCCGGGACGTGGGCCGGGCCTGGGCGTTCCTGAAGGAGCTGCGGTTGGAGCAGGGCCCGGTCGGTCGGCCGGCCGCGGAGCAGGCGCTGACCCGGTGGTGGCAGGAGCAGGGCCGGTCCACGTGAAACGGCCTCAGCGCCGCACGGCCACCCGGTAGCCGATCGCGGTGCCCAGGTACAGCCCGGCGGTCGCGACCAGCACCGCCGGGGAGTAGCCGTCGGCGGGCAGGATGAGCGCCGCGGCCGTCGCGGCCAGCACGAAGGCCGCGTTGAACACCACGTCGTAGAAGGCGAACACCCGGCCGCGCACCGCGTCGTCCACGCTGGCCTGCACGATCGAGTCGACGCAGATCTTGACGCCCTGGGCGGTCAGGCCCAGGACCAGCGCACCGGCCAGCATCGACGCGGTGGACAACCACACGGCCAGCACGAGGTGGACGCCGGCCGCGGCGACCAGGCAGCCGATGATCCAGACCAGCGGGCTCCAGCGCCGGACGGCGGCCGGGGTGGCCAGCGCGGCCAGCGCGAACCCGGCCCCGGAGACCAGCAGGACGGCCCCGAACAGGGCCAGCCCCGCGTCGACGTCCTGCGGTGGCCGCAGTCGGTTCCGGCAGATGATGATCGAGGCGACCGTGGTCAGGCCGTAGCCGAAGCGGTGCAGCCCGATGGTGCTCAGCGCCCGGAAGGCCGGCCGGCGCGCCCGGACGTGGCGGGCCGCCTCGACCAGCCCGGCCAGGACACCAGTCAGTCCGGCACCGGTCGGCCGGTGCGTGGCCTGCCCGGGCCCGAGCCGGCCGGGCGCGAACCGGCCGGCGATCCCGGCCGCGGCCAGGTAGAGCGCCAGCACCGCGACCAGGATGAGGGCGTTGCCGACGTCCGGCGGCCCGACCACCAGGCGGACCAGGTAGGCCCCGGCCCCGCCGAGCAGGGCGGCCACCGTGCCGCTGGTCGGGGAGATCGAGTTGGCCATCACCAGCTCGTCCCGGTCGACCACCCGGGGCAGGCAGGCGCCGAGCCCGGCCAGGAAGAACCGGTTGACCGACAGGCTGGCCAGCACCAGCACGTACACCGCCGGCCCGACGTACCGGCCGGCGGTGACCGCGACCAGGCCGGCCACCAGCACGGCCCGCAGCAGGTTGGCCCGGACCATCACCGAGCGCCGGTCCCAGCGGTCCAGCAGGACCCCTGCGAACGGGCCGACCAGGGTGAACGGCAGCACCGCCACGGTGAACGCCACCGCAGCGGCCGCCGCGGTGGCGGCTCGCTGCGGGGAGAAGAAGAACAGCCCGGCCAGGGCCACCTGCAGCGCGCCGTCGCCGCTCTGCGCCGCCAGTCGGACGGTCAGCAGCCGGCGGAAGTCCGGCACGGACAGCACGAGGCGGGCGTGCGCGGCCAGACCCCGGCGCGTCCTCACCCGCGCACTGTACGCAGCCCCACCGGCCGGCCTGGTGGCGCTGCGTCCGGTGGCGCTGCGTCCGGTGGCGCTGCGTCCGGTGGCGCGGTCAGTGGTCCAGGTCGCCCCGGATGAACGCCTCGACGTCGGCCTTGGCCTGCCGGTCCTCCACCTGCACCGGCGGCGACTTCATGAAGTAGGCCGCCGCGGAGACCACCGGGCCGCCGATCCCGCGGTCCTTGGCGATCTTGGCCGCCCGGACGGCGTCGATGATGACGCCGGCCGAGTTGGGCGAGTCCCAGACCTCGAGCTTGTACTCCAGGTTCAGCGGCACGTCACCGAACGCGCGCCCCTCCAGGCGCACGTAGGCCCACTTGCGGTCATCCAGCCACTGCACGTAGTCGCTGGGCCCGATGTGCACGTTGCGGGCGCCGAGGTCGTGCTCGACGTTGCTGGTCACGGCCTGCGTCTTGCTGATCTTCTTGGACTCCAGGCGGTCCCGCTCGAGCATGTTCTTGAAGTCCATGTTGCCGCCGACGTTGAGCTGGTAGGTGCGGTCCAGCACCACGCCGCGGTCCTCGAACAGCTTGGCCATCACCCGGTGGGTGATGGTCGCCCCGACCTGGCTCTTGATGTCGTCACCGACGATCGGCACACCGGCCTCGGTGAACTTCGCCGCCCACTGCGGGTCGGAGGCGATGAAGACCGGCAGCGCGTTGACGAAGGCCACCTTGGCGTCCAGCGCGCACTGGGCGTAGAAGGTGTCGGCCTCCTGGGAGCCGACCGGCAGGTAGGAGATCAGCACGTCGGCCCGGGTCTCGCGGAGCACCTGGACGACGTCGACCGGCTCGGCCTCGGACTCCACGATCGTCTCGCGGTAGTAGCGGCCGAGGCCGTCCAGGGTGGGGCCGCGCTGTACCGTCACGCCCAGCGGAGGCACCTCGGTGATGGTGATCGTGTTGTTCTCCGAGGCCTTGGTCGCGTCGGCCAGGTCCAGACCGACCTTCTTGCCGTCGACGTCGAAGGCGGCCACGAACTCCAGGTCGCGGACGTGGTAGTCGCCGAACATCACGTGCATCAGCCCGGGCACGGTGGCGGCCGGGTCGGCGTCCCGGTAGTAGTGCACGCCCTGGATCAGGGACGTGGCGCAGTTGCCGACGCCGGCGATGGCGACGCGGATCGAAGCCATGGGTCTCTCCTTGCTCTCAGCCGGGCAGTGCGCCGGCGCGGGTGCGTTCGGTGGTGATCAGGTCGTCCAGCCAGCGCAGGTCCCGCTCCAGCGACTCCACGGTGTGCCGGCGCAGCTCGGTCAGGTAGACGTCCGGCTGGTCGTGCTCGCGGCCGCGCCCGGACAGAGCACGGGCCAGGGTCAGCCGCTGCTGCAGCCGGCTCCGGCGGGCCTCCAGGACCCGCAGCCGGATGGCGGCGTCGGTGCGGCTGAAGAAGGCGAAGCGTACGTCGAAGCTCTCGTCGTCGAAGCCCGCGGCGTCCGGGACGTCCAGCAGCTCCCGGAACCGGGCCACCCCGGCCGGGGTGAGCCGGTAGTCCAGCCGGGGCCGGCGGGAGATGCTGCGGGCGCCCGGGTCGGTCGGGGCCTGCTCGATCAGGCCGTGCACGGTGAGCCGGCGCAGGCAGGGGTAGAGGGTGCCGTAGGAGAGCAGGCTGAGCGGGCCGAGCAGCAGGCTGACCCGCTTGCGCAGCGCGTAGCCGTGGGTGGGGCCCTCGTGCAGCAGGCCCAGCACGGCCAGCTCGAGCACCTCGGAGCGCCGGGTCATGCACCTCCTTCCGCTGTGCCTCGCCGCGATGTATCGAAGCGATACATCAGTGACATGGGGGCACCTTAGTCACATGACAAGCGCGCCAGCAAGACAGTTCGGTGCGCGGCCGTCGCTGGTGACGGCGCGGCCCGCCGGCACCCTGCGGTCGTCGCCGGGTCACAGCCGGTGCCCGCATACTGTCCGGGCACAGTGATCCAGAACGACCTGATCCAAAACGACAGTGATCCCGAACGACAGTGATCCCGAACGACAGTGATCCCGAACGAAGGACCACCAGCTCCGTGCCCCGTCGTCCCGCCCCGTCCGCCGCGCGCGGCCGCACCCGCCCCCGGCCCCCGTTCCACCAGCGCCCGGTGGACTACCCCCGGTGGGGCCGGCGCGGGGTGCGTCGCTGGCTGCCGTCCTGGCGGCTGCTGCTCGGCTCGTTCACGGTCCTGGTCGCCGCGGTGGCCGCCGCCGGGGTGATCGCCTACCTGCGCACACCCATCCCGCAGCCCAGCGCCGCGGTGAGCTCCCAGGCCAGCGTCGTCTACTGGTCCGACGGCCACCGCGAGCTCGGCCGGTGGGCCGCGCAGGACCGGCAGATCATCCCCTTCGACCAGATGCCGCAGCAGCTGCGGGACGCCGCGGTCGCCGCCGAGGACCGGACCTTCTACAGCAACGCCGGCATCTCACCGACCGGGATCATCCGCGCGGCCTGGAACAACGCCCGCGGCGGGTCGCTGCAGGGCGGCTCCACGATCACCCAGCAGTACGTCAAGACCTCGTTCCTGACCAGCGACCGGACCTGGCAGCGCAAGGCACGCGAGTTCCTGCTGTCGATCAAGGTGGCCCGGCAGGAGAGCAAGGACCAGATCCTGCAGGACTACCTCAACACGATCTACCTGGGCCGGGGCGCCTACGGCGTGCAGGCCGCGGCCCAGGCCTGGTTCGGGGTGGACGCCCAGGACCTGTCGCTGAGCCAGAGCGCGTTCCTGGCCGGCATCATCAACGGCCCCGAGCTGTACGACCCCACCCGGTCGGCGGCGGACGCCGCCCGGGCCCGGCAGCGCTGGACCTACGTCGCCGACGGCATGCGGCAGGAGGGGTTCATCAGCGCCGACCAGCGGGCAGCGATGACCTTCCCGACCCCGGTGCCGCGGCGCTCGTCCAACCAGCTGGCCGGCCAGCGCGGCTACCTGCTGGACATGGTGGCCCGGGAGCTGAAGGCCAAGGCCGGGCTGAGCCAGGACGACCTGGACCGCGGTGGCTACCGGATCGTCTCGACCTTCGACGCCGGCATGGTCTCCGACGCGGTGCACGCCGTGCACAACACCCTGGCCGGGCGCAGCGTGCCGGAGGGCACCCGCGAGGCCCTGGCGTCCGTCGATCCGCGGGACGGTTCGATCAGGGCCATCTACGGCGGCGGGGACTACCTGGACGGCGGCCAGAACGCGGCCACCCAGGACATCGCCCAGGCCGGTTCCACCTTCAAGCCGTTCACCCTGCTGGCGGCCCTGGAGAACGGCATCTCGCTGCGCAGCCGCTACGACGGGAGCAGCCCCCAGCGGTTCGCCGGGTTCTCCGGCCCGGTCCGCAACTACGGGGGCGCCTCCTACGGCACGATCGACCTGATGACCGCGACCGCGGACTCGGTGAACACGGTCTACGTGGCCCTGAACGAGCAGGTCGGCCCGGACAAGAGCCTGGACGCGGCGCTGCGGGCGGGCATCCCGCCCGACACCCAGGACCTGGCCGCGATCCCCAGCAACGTGCTGGGGGTGGCCTCGGTGCACCCGATCGACATGGCCTCGGCCTACACCACGCTGGCCTCGGGCGGGGTACGCCGGGAGTCGCACAGCGTGGTGAAGGTGACCTCGCCGGCCGGGCGCACGGTCTACGCCGCCGACACCAGCGGCAAGCGGGTGTTCGGCAAGGACGTCACCGCCGACGCCGTCTACGCCATGCGGCAGGTCGTGCAGCGCGGATCGGGGGCCTACGCGCAGAACCTCAACCGGCCGGTGGCCGGCAAGACCGGCACCTCCAGCGACTCCAAGTCGGCCTGGTTCGTCGGGTACACCCCCCAGCTGGTGACCGCCGTCGCCCTCTACCGCACGGTGCGCCAGGACGGCGGCTACGTGCAGAAGGAGGTCACCATCGACGGCGTCTCGCAGTATGGCGGCGCCGTGCCGATCCGGATCTGGGACGCCTACATGAAGGACGCGCTGAACGGCGCGCCGGTTCTCGCCTTCCCTGACCCGGTCTTCGTCGGCAGCCGGCAGGGCGAGGCCTCCCCGACCAGCAGCTCCAGCTCGGCGACCAGCGCCACCTCCTCCTCCAGCTCCTCCCCGAGCACCTCGACCTCATCCTCGACGTCCTCGAGCAGCTCGACCTCCAGCCCCTCGCCCTCGAGCTCGTCCTCCAGCTCCTCCTCTTCCAGTTCGTCCTCCTCCAGTTCTTCCTCCTCCGGCTCGTCCTCGGGCACCGGACCGTCGGGCCGGCCGCCCACCGGCGCTCCCACCGGCGGCGGCAACCGGGGGGTCGCCCCGACCACGGCGCCGACCGCCGGCACCGGCGCCTCGCCGTGAGCACTGTGTGGCAGGGTGACCCGGTGCGCGATGCAGGCGAGGACGGCGTCCGGGCGCCGGTGGTCGCGCCCTCCCGGGCCGACCCGGTGGTCCGCTGGTCCAGCCAGGTGCTCGGCGGTCCGGTGGGCAGCCGGGCGGCGTCCGGGTCGATGGCCCTGGCCGGCGCGCTGCTGGCGATGGGATCGGTGCTGGCGATGGGGCTGTCCGTCGTCGAGCGCCAGCACTGCCGCGCCGTGGGCTGGACCTCCCCGGACTTCTTCTGGCACGCCTGCTACAGCGACATCCCGGTGCTGTTCGCCACCGTCCCGCTGGGCGGCCAGGGCCGGCTCAGCCTGCCCGACGCGCTGACCGCCTCGGGCCAGCCGCCGCTGGCCGCGGCGGCCATGTGGCTGCTGGCCGGCCTGGTGCCCGGTGGCCCGCACGCCGGGCGCACCTTCTTCGACCTCTCGGCGGTGGTGCTGGCCGTCC
The DNA here is from genome assembly GCA_963821825.1 of uncultured Actinomycetota bacterium. Lineage (GTDB taxonomy): Bacteria > Actinomycetota > Actinomycetes > Actinomycetales > Kineosporiaceae > CAWGFD01. The sequence continues at coordinate 695,628 of CAWGFD010000002.1, read as the reverse complement.
TGCTCGCGGTCTCGGTGGTCGCGCTCAGCCGGCTGAGCGGGGCCCGGCGCTGGGACGCCGCGCACCTGGCCCTCTCGCCCGTGCTGGTCACCGCCGGTCTGATCTCCTACGACCTGCTCGCCGTGGCGCTCCTGGTCGCCGCCCTGTTCTGGTGGTCGCGGCAGCGGCCGGTGGTGGCCGGTGTCCTGCTCGGGCTGGCGATCGGCACCCGGCCGATGGTGGCGGCGGTCCTGGTGGCCGTGCTCGTGCTGGCGGTGAGGGCCGGGCGTGCGGGCACCGCCGTGCGGTTCGGCGTCGCCGCCGCGGCGACCTGGTTCCTCACCCGGCTGGTGCTGCTGCCCGGCTCGGGGGCAGGGCTGGCCGAGGCCTGGCACTCCTGGTCGCGCACCGCCGGCCCCGGGTACGGCTCGATCTGGCTGGTGCCGCAGCTGCTGGCGGACGCCCACCCCGGTGACCCGAGCTGGGTGTTCGCCGGAGCCGGGCTGGGCCCGACCGTGGCCACCGTGCTCTCCCTGGCCGCGCAAGCCGCCGTCGTCGTCGGGGGCGCCGCGTTCGCCCTCAGCTGTCGCACCCGGCCCCGGCTGGGGCCGCTGGCCCTGGTGCTGCTGGTCGGGGTGCTGCTGTCGGTGAAGTCGCTGCCGCCCCAGGTCGGGCTGCTGGTGCTGCCGCTGCTGGCCGTCAGCGGCCTGCGCTGGCGCGACCACCTGATCTGGGCCGGCACCGAGCTGACCTACTTCCTGGCCGTCTGGCTGTACATCGCCGCCTCCAGCAACCCCAACCGCGGTCTGCCCGCCGACTTCTACCTGGTGATCCTGCTGGCCCGGGCCGGTGGCCTGGTCTGGGTGGCGGTCCAGGCCGCGCGGATGTGCCGGGACCCCAGGCGTGACCCGGTCCGGTTCGGCAGCGGGCTGGACGACCCGGCCGGCGGCGTGCTGGACGGCGCGCCGGACGCCCTGCTGGTCCGGCTCGGCTGAGCACCCCCGCCGGGCGGGGCTGTCGCCGGCGACCGGGGCTGTCGCCGCTGACCGGGGCTGTGGACAACGATTCGGTCGCAGGCGCCGGCACCCGTATATTTGTCCAGCACGCAGTCAGCCGGACCCCGCCGGGGCGAGGCAGGCCGCACGACGCACCAGCCCTCCTGTCACGGATGGACCGTGACCGCCAAGACCAGAGGAGGTGGGTTCCCGCATGCGTCACTACGAACTGATGGTCATCCTCGACCCCGAACTCGAGGAGCGCACCGTCGCCCCGTCGCTCGACCGGTTCCTGAACGTCGTCCGCACCGGCGGCGGCAACGTGGAGAAGGTCGACATCTGGGGTCGGCGTCGCCTGGCCTACGAGATCAAGAAGAAGGCCGAGGGCATCTACGCCGTCGTCGACATGACGGCGACGCCCGAGGTCGCCAAGGAGCTCGACCGGCAGCTGAACCTGAACGAGTCGGTGCTCCGCACCAAGCTGATCCGCCCCGAGGTGCACTGACCTCCTGCTCGGCGCGAGCAGGCCCAGGAGCAGGCGCACCGATCCGAGACCGGAGACCCGCATGGCCGGCGAGACCACGATCACGATCATCGGCAACCTGACCAACGACCCCGAGCTGCGGTTCACCCCGTCCGGGGCCGCGGTCGCCAACTTCACCATCGCCTCCACCCCCCGCACCTTCGACCGCCAGTCGAACGAGTGGAAGGACGGGGAGACCCTGTTCATGCGCTGCTCGGTGTGGCGTGACGCGGCGGAGAACGTCGCCGAGTCGCTGCAGCGTGGCACCCGCGTGATCGCCTCGGGGCGGCTGAGGAGCCGCTCGTACGAGACGAAGGAGGGCGAGAAGCGCACGGTGGTCGAGCTGGAGGTCGACGAGGTCGGCCCGTCGCTGCGGTACGCCACCGCCAAGGTCGTCAAGACCCAGCGCGGGGGCGGTAGCGGCGGCGGCTTCGGCGGCGGCGGAGGGTTCGGCGGCGGACCCTCCTCCGGCGGTCAGTCCGGCGGTCAGTCCGCCGGCCAGTCCTCCTCCGCCTCGGCGGAGGACCCGTGGGCCACCGGCCCGAGCGGCGGCTTCGGCGGCAACCAGGACGACCCGCCGTTCTGACCCGCCGACCTTCCCCACCTCACCACCGGCATCGATCCTGATGCCACCGACCATCCCGGGATGACGCCCGGGCTCCCGAAGGAGGAGCACCACGATGGCGAAGCCACCGATCCGCAAGCCCAAGAAGAAGCAGAACCCGCTACGGTCCGCCGGGGTCGAGCAGGTCGACTACAAGGACACCGCACTGCTGCGCAAGTTCATCTCCGACCGGGGCAAGATCCGCGCCCGCCGGGTCACCGGGGTCAGCGTGCAGCAGCAGCGTGACATCGCCCGGGCCGTGAAGAACGCTCGGGAGATGGCCCTGCTGCCGTACTCGAGCTCGGCCCGCTGAGAGGAGAGGCGACGATGAAGCTCATCCTGACCCAGGAGGTCAGCGGTCTGGGTGCTCCCGGCGACGTCGTGGACGTCAAGGACGGCTACGCCCGCAACTACCTGATCCCGCGCGGCCTGGGCACGGCCTGGACCAAGGGCGGGGAGAAGCAGGTCGCGGCCATCCGGACCGCCCGGCAGACCCGTGAGGTGAAGACCCTGGAGGAGGCGCAGTCTCAGCGTGCCTCCCTGGAGTCGCGGACCGTCACCCTGACCGCCCGGGCCGGCGCCTCCGGCCGGCTGTTCGGTGCGATCACGCCGGCCGACGTGGCCGGGGCGGTCGTGGCGGCCGGCGGCCCCAGCGTGGACAAGCGCAAGGTGGAGATCGTGCAGCCGATCAAGACTCTCGGCGACTACACCGTGCACGTCCGGCTGCACCCTGACGTGCAGGCCAACGTGAAGGTCTCGGTCGTTCAGGACTGACCCCCACCAGCGCCATCAGCACCATCAGCACGACCATGATCGCCACGGTTCGCCCGCTCCCTCAGCACCGGGACGGGCGGATCGTGGCGATCGCGTCTTCGACGTAGGCTCACCGGGTGAGTCAGAACGTCCGGACCGCGGTGGCCCGCCCCGCCACCGGGCCGACGCCGCTGCGGGCGCGCGAGCTCACCGCCGACGAGCTGGCCCGGGCCACGGCCCGGGCGGACGAGCTGCTCGGCGCCCGGGTCGCCGTCCTGACCGGGGCCGGGATGTCCACCGACTCCGGCATCCCGGACTACCGGGGCCCGGACTCGGTGCCGCGCAGCCCGATGACCTTCCGGGAGTTCCAGCGCAGCGCGGCCGACCGGCAGCGCTACTGGGCGCGCAGCCACCTGGGCTGGACCGTGATGGACGCCGCCCGACCCAACGACGGCCACCGATCCGTGGCCGCGCTGCAGCACGCCGGGCGGGTGAGCGGGGTGGTCACCCAGAACGTCGACGGGCTGCACCAGAGCGCGGGCGCGCAGCGGGTCATCGACCTGCACGGCCGCCTGGACCGGGTGGCCTGCCTGGACTGCGGCGCGGTCGGCGACCGGCACCGGCTGCACGGCCGCCTGCAGCAGGCCAACCGCACCTGGGGCGTCGACCACGCATCGGCCGGTGCCGATGTGGCGCCGGACGGCGACGTGGCGCTGGAGGACACCAGCGGCTTCGTCGTGGTCGGCTGCGAGCGGTGCGGCGGCGTGCTCAAGCCCGACGTCGTGTTCTTCGGGGAGAGCGTGCCGCGGCAGCGGGTCGAGCAGGCCTTCGCCCTGGTGGACGACGCCGGGTCGCTGCTCGTCCTCGGCTCCTCGCTGACCGTCTGGTCCGGCCGGCGGTTCGTGGCCCGCGCCGCCCAGTCCGGCAAGCCGGTGGTGATCGTGAACCGCGGCGTCACCCGCGCCGACGACGTGGCCGACCTGACCGTGCACGCCCGGTGCGCCGACTTCCTCGCGGGTCTGCTCGAGCGCTGACCCGACCGTCCGCGTCGTCGGATCCGGCCCGTCTCACCCGTCCTGGTGCCGGAACCGGCTCGGGCTGCAGGCGTGCACGCTGCGGAACTGACGGGAGAAGTAGAACGGGTCGGCGTAGCCGACCATCCGGGCCACCTCGGAGACCGACAGCGAGGTGGTGATCAGCAGCTCGCAGGCCCGGGCCATCCGCAGCCGCTTGCTGTACTCGACCACCCCGGTGCCGGTCGCGGCCCGGAACAGCGCGGCGAAGTGGGAGGGCGACAGTCCTGCGCTGCGAGCCAGGTCGGCCAGCCGGACCGGCTGGTCCAGATGGGTGCGCAGGTGCTCCTGCGCCGCGCGGACCGGCTCGGCGCGGTCCGGTCTCCCGGCCAGCGCATCCGCTGCCACCTGGGCCAGCGCCGACCAGGCGGCGCCCGCCGCTCGCAGCAGGGTGGGCAGCGTCTCGTCGGTCTCCAGGCACTCCACCACCCGCTCGACGTCGGCGATCAGGGCGACGGTGTCGTGCAGGTCGACCAGCGCGCGCTCACCGCCCAGCGAGCGCTCGAAGGCCACGGCGTCCGGGCCGGCCGCATGGAACCACCAGATCGTCCAGGGGTCGGCGTCGTCGGAGCCGTACACGTGGCCCAGCCGGTGCGGCACCACCAGGGCCTGACCGGGCCGGACCCGGACCAGGCCGGCCTCGGTGCGGCACCAGCCCCGGCCCGCCGCACAGACGATCAGGATCGTGCCGGACGCTCCCCGGGCGCGTTGCCGTCCGTGATGGTGAGCACGCGGGAAGAAGCCGGCGTCGGTGACCAGCAGACGCGAGGTCGGCCCGGACAGGGCGGCGCTGCGGGCGACCGCCGTGGGCAGCACCCGCAGCCGCTCCCCGGGGAAGCCGTCCGGCAGCCGCACGGCCGCCAGCGTAGGCCGGCAGGTCGGCCGCTGTCAGGACCAGCATCATCGGATCGTCCAGGTGCAGGCAGCGGATCGTCCCTTCACCTGGGCCCGTGGCCGACCTAGCGTTCCGAACGTGCTCAGTGACGAGTCGGGGATCGACCTCCCCGCCCGGCCGGCCGGCCTGGACGGCCCCGCGGCGGTCTGGCAGGCCCCGCTGACCCTGCCGACCTACCACCCCGAGCTGCCCGAGCGGTACCCGGTCTACCTCGACCGGCGCGTGTACCAGGGCTCCTCCGGGCGGGTCTACCCGTTGCCGTTCCACCACGCCGTCGCGGCCGAGCCGGTGCCGCACACCTGGCGCGCGGTGCACCTGTGCAACGAGTGGCTGCACGTGGTGGTGCTACCCGAGCTGGGCGGCCGGGTCCATGTGGTCCGCGACCTGACCAGCGGCGTCGACCTGTTCTACGCCAACCCGGTGATCAAGCCGGCCCTGGTCGGGCTGGCCGGGCCGTGGATCGCCGGCGGGATGGAGCTGAACTGGCCACAGCACCACCGGCCGGCCACCTACCTGCCCACCGACTTCGAGCTGGCCACCGAGCCGGACGGCGCCGTCCTGGTGCGCTGCAGCGACCACGACCCGTTCACCCGGATGAAGGCCATGCACACCGTTCGGCTGCGGCCAGGCAGCTCGGTGCTGGAGCTGGCGGTCCGGCTGTACAACCGCAGCGAGCTGACCCAGTCCTTCCTGTGGTGGGCCAACGTGGCGGCCCGGGTGGACGAGGACTACCAGTCCTTCTTCCCCCGCGACGTCGAGGTGGTCGGTGACCACGCCAAGCGCGCGGTGACCGCCTACCCCCGCGCCGACCGGCCCTACTACGGGATCGACTACCCGCGCCGGGCGGCAGACCTGGGGCAGGCCACCGACGGGGCGCGGCTGAGCGGTGACCGGCTGGACTGGTACCGGAACATCCCGGTGCCCACCTCCTACATGGCCCTGACCAGCCGGGAGGACTTCTTCGGCGGCTACGACCACGCCAGCCGGGTCGGGTTCGTGCACGTGGCCGACCACCAGGTCGCGGTCGGGAAGAAGCAGTGGACCTGGGGCAACGCGCCGTTCGGGCACGCCTGGGACGCCAACCTCAGCGACGACGGCGCGCACTACATCGAGCTGATGGCGGGGGTGTTCACCGACAACCAGCCCGACTTCTCCTACCTCGCGCCCGGGGAGACCAAGGTGTTCTCCCAGCACTGGTACCCGATCCGGGAGGTCGGCCCGGTCGACCGCGCGAGCCTGGACGCCGCCGTCGTGCTGCGCCGCGACGGCGAGCAGCTGCGAGCAGGTGTGGTGGTGACCCGGCCGCGGCCCGGGCTGACCGTTCGCCTGACGGCGGCCGGGCAGCTGCTGGCCGACCAGCGGGTGGATCTGGACCCCGGCCGAGCGCACCAGGTGACGGTGCCCCTCGCCGACGGCGCCCCGGTCACCGTCACGGTGGAGCACGCCGGCCGCACCCTGGTGACCTGGACCGAGCCCCACCCCACCCCCCGCGACCAGGCGATCCGCGTCGAGCCGGCCACCGAGCCGCCGGCCCCGGCCGAGGTCGCGAGCGTGGAGGAGCTGGCCCTGACCGCTCGGCACCTGGAGCTGTACCGGCACGCGACCCGCTCACCGGAGCCGTACTGGCGGGAGGCCCTGCGCCGCGACGACGGCCACGTCGACAGCCTGCTCGGCCTGGCCGGCCGGGCCTACCGTTCGGCCCGGTACGAGCAGGCCCGGGAGTACCTGGAGCGGGCCGCGGCCCGGCTGACCCGGCGGCACCCCACGCCGCTGGACACCACCGCCCTGTACCTGCTGGGCCTGACCTGCGAGCGGCTCGGGGATGACGTCGCCGCCTACGGTGCCTACGGACGGGCGTCCTGGTCCAGGGCCTGGCGCGGCCCGGCGGGCTACCGGATGGCCCGGATCGACGCCCGCCACCACCGCGACCACGAGGCGCTGCGCCGGCTGGCCGACGTCGCTCGCACCGAGCCCGAGCACCTGCAGGCGCTGGCCCTGCAGGTCGTGCTGCAGCGCCGGGTCGGGCAGCGGGGGCAGGCCGACGCCGTCCTGGACGCCGCCCGCGAGCTGGACCCGCTGGACGCCTGGCTGCGCCGGCTGGCCGGTTGCGGGGCCAGCGAGGATGCCCAGACCTGCCTGGACGTGGCGCTCGAGCTGGCCGGCGTCGGCGAGCACGACCAGGCGCTGGCGCTGATCGAGCAGGCCAGGCAGCGGGAGGCGCACCGGCCGGCCGGGCAGACCGCGACGGGTCCGTTGCTGGACTACCACCGGGCTGGCGTGCTGACGGCCGCCGGCCGGGCGGTGCAGGCCGCCGCCGCCCGTGACCGGGCCCGCAGCACCGACCCGATGTGGTGCTTCCCCTCCCGGTTGGAGGACGTCGCGGCCCTGAGCGCAGCGGCTGCGGCCGACCCGACCGACGCCCGGGCGCGGGCCCTGCTCGGGCACTGGCTCTACCAGGCCGGACGGGCCGAGGAAGCGATCACCGCCTGGCAGCAGGCCGCCGCACTGGACGGGACCGACCCGGTGGTCTGGCGCAACCTGGGCCTGGCCCGGGTTGACCACGAGCACGACCTGCCCGCGGCCGCGCAGGCCTACCAGCGGGCGGTCGCGCTGGCTCCGGGCGACGCACGGCTGCGGTACGAGCAGGACCAGCTCGCCGCGCTGCGGGCGGTACCGCCGCAGCAGCGGCTGGAGACCTGGCGGCGGCACTGGGAGCTGGCCGTCGGCCGGCACGACGCGCTGGTCGAGGTTGCCCACCTGATGGTGACCGTGGGGGAGGCCGGGCCGGCGGTCGAGGTGCTGACCGAGCACACCTTCCAGCCCTGGGAGGGCGGTGAGGGCCAGGTGCTGTCCGCCTGGGAGCGCGCGCACGTCCGGCTGGCGGTGGAGGCGCTGGCCGCCGGGCAGGCGGCCGTCGCCCCGCTGCGGGCGGCGCTGGCGCCACCGGGGAACCTGGGCGAGGCCCGGCACCCGCTGGCCTCGACCGCCCAGCTCCGGCTGCTGCTCGGTGACGCGCTGGTCGCCGCCGGGCACCCCGAGCAGGCGCGGGTGGAGTGGGAGAGCGCCGCCGACCACCGCGGCGACTTCGTCCAGATGGCCACCCAGGAGCACAGCGAGACCACCTTCTGGTCGGTGCTGGCCCTGCGCCGGCTCGGTGCCTGGCCCCGGGCCGCGGCCCTGACGCAGGCGCTGCGCCGGTTCCGGGCCGAGTACGCGGCGCAGACCCCGACGGTGGACTACTTCGCCACCTCCCTGCCGGACCTGCTGCTGTTCGCCGAGGACCCGCTCGCCGTCCGCGACCGCCGGGTCGCCGTGCTCGACGCCCAGCTGGCCCTGCTCGACGGCGACCCGGACGCCGCCCGCCGGCGGCTCACCGACCCCGCGCTGGCCGCCTCGCGGCACGCGCCGGACCTGCTGCACGCCCTGCTCCGGCTCGGCGCCGACGCCCTGCTCGGGCCGGTCGACGCCCAGCCGGGCACCGACACCGCGAAGGAGAGGGTCGCCCGATGACCACCGAGCCGCACCTGCCCGGCCCCGGCCCGGACCGGATGCTGATCAGCCTGTGGGACTTCACCTGGTACACCCGCACCGGCCCCGGCGAGCCGTTCGAGGACCTCGACGTCGCCTTCGCCGCGGCCCGCGAGCGCGGCTACGACACGGTCCGGATCTGCGCGATGCCCTTCCTGCTGTTCCGCTCCGGCCTGGACACCTCCGCGCTGCGGCTGGGGCCGCTGGGCGGGGAGTACGGGCAGGGCACCCGCTGGTACGACGTGAAAGCAACGACCACGATCGATGCCCACGAGCACCTGCTGGCCTTCTTCCGGGCCGCCGCCCGGCACGACGTCCGGGTGATCGTGTCCAGCTGGGAGTACCAGCAGTCGCCGTCCTTCGCCCTGGACCCGGACTGGTATGAGGCGCTGCACGCGGTCGACCCGCAGCAGCGGGCGGAGGTGCTGGCCGACGCGCACGCCGACCTGGTCGACCTGCTCACCGAGCACGGGCTGGCGGACCGGGTCGCGCTGGTCGAGCTGCACAACGAGGTCCAGATCGGCTACCTGACCGACGGCCTGGGCGTGGACCGCGGGGACGCCGCCGTTGCCGCGCTGCGCCCCCGGCTGGAGCGCGGCATCGCCCGGTTCAAGGCCCGGCACCCGCAGGTGCCCTGCACGGTGAACTACGCCGGGGTGCCGGTGCACGCGCTGAGCGCCGTCCCGGCCAACGCCGACGCCCTGGTCGTGCACCCCTACGCCTACGGCGTGCTGCAGGAGCTGATCGACACTTATCGCCTGCGCGGGCCCGACGAGGACTTCGACGACGAGGCCGTCCGGCCGCTGCTGCGCGACGGCGCCCCCGGCTTCGCGGCTTGGACGCCGGGCCCGGAGAACGAGTGGAAGCTGAGCGCGACCATCGTCCGCCGTCCTGAGGTCTACGTCCACGACTGGTGCGACGAGCAGGCCTTCGACCGCTGGCTGTACGACCACTGGGGCGACCACCGGCTGGCCGTGCAGACCAGGCTGCGGCTGTGGCTCGACGTCGCCGCCGACGTCGCCGCGGCCCGGGGCATCCCGCTGCTGCTCGGTGAGGGCTACGTCGGCTACACCCCGCTGCGCGGCCGGTTCGAGGAGGGGCCGGTCGGCGCCCAGCTCTGCCGCGACGTGCTCGCCCGCGCCCACGACCTCGGCGTCCGGGGCGCCGTGGTCTGCTCCAACGCCGCCCCGCACCACTCGATGTGGGACGACGTCGCCCTGCAGACCGAGTGCGCGCAGCTGTTCCGCCACGGCACCACCCGGTCCACCACCACCGGGCGCGACACCACCAGCACGTCCCGCTGACCGCGCCAACGACGGCGCAAGGAGGTCCCACCATGACCGCACCGCAGATCACCCGCCGCGGGCTGCTGACCGCCTCGCTCGGCCTGGGCGCCGGCGGGCTGCTCGCCGGCTGCGTCGGCGCCAGCAGCAACGACACCACGGCCGCCGGCAGCTCCAGCGGCAGCGCCGGGGGACCGCTGGTGTTCCAGAACTCCATCCAGGACGCCGCCCCCAAGGCCGCCCTGGAGAAGATCGTCGCCGCCTACCCCGGCGGCAACGTGACCATGAACTCGGTGGCCACCGAGCAGTTCCGGGCCCAGCTGACCAACTACCTGCGCTCGTCCAACCCGCCGGACGTGATGAGCTGGTACGCCGGGTCGGTGGCGCGTGACTACGCCTCGCAGGGCCTGCTGCTGGACGTGTCCTCGCTGTGGACCGGGGACGGGGCGTGCGCGAACTTCTCCGACGCGCTGAAGAACCTGTCCAGCACCAAAGACGGCACGCAGATCTTCGTGCCGACGAACTACTACTGGTGGTCGGTGTTCTACAAGAAGTCGGCGTTCGCGAAGTGGGGCGTGCAGCCGCCGACCACGTGGGAGGAGTTCCACACCCTGTGCCAGACGCTCAAGGGCAAGGGCGTCATCCCGCTGACCAACGGCATCGGCCCGACCCCGTGGATGGCCTCGGGCTGGTTCGACTACCTGGACCTGCGGATCAACGGGGCCGACTACCACCGTGACCTGCTGGCCGGCAAGCACGCCTTCACCGACCCCGAGGTGAAGGACGTGATGAAGGAGTACAAGGGCCTGATCCCCTACTTCGACCCGAACATGGCCTCCTACGACGCGCAGGAGGGCGCCACCCCCCTGATCCAGGACAAGGCGGCGATGTACCTGATCGGGGCCTTCGTCACCGGCTACTTCCCGCAGGACCAGCGCGACGACATCGACTTCTTCTCCGTGCCGGTGATCAACCCGTCGGTGCCCAGCGCCGAGGAGGCGCCCACCGACGGCTTCTTCGCCGCCTCCGGCACCTCCAACCCCGAGGGCACCAAGAAGTTCCTGTCCTACCTCGCCGCGCCGGCGCAGCAGCAGGCGTTCATCTCCCAGTCCCAGTCCGCGAACCTGCCGACCTCCCCAGACGTGGACACCTCCTCCTTCTCCCCGCTGGTGAAGAAGGGCATCGACCTGCTGAACAACACCAAGCAGATCACCCAGTTCTTCAACCGGGACTCCTCCGACGCGCTGCAGGCGACGGCGGACACCGCGCTGACCAAGTTCCTGGCCAACCCCGGCCAGGTGGACCAGATCCTGGCCGACTGGCAGAAGGCGGCCGAGCAGGTGTGGAAGCAGTGAGCACCTCGCTGGCCGCGCCACCGGGTGCCCGCCCGGCGGCGCGGTGGCACCGTCCGGGTCTGGGCACCCGGCTGCGCCGCATCCCGCTGCTGATCTGGGCGTTCCTGGCGATCCCGGTGGCCGTGGAGCTGTTCTGGGTGTTCTGGCCGGCCGCCAACTCCTTCTCCCTGTCGGTCACCCGGTGGAACGGGATCACCCCGGCCGAGCCGGTCGGGGTGGGCAACTTCACCGACCTGTGGAGCGACCCGATCTTCCGCACGGCGCTGAAGAACAACCTGATCTGGGCCGTCGGCTTCGGCGGCCTGTCGGTGGCCGGCGGCCTGGCGCTGGCCGTCGCGCTGAACAAGCCCGGCCGCGGGGTCGGCCTCTACCGCAGCGCCATCTACCTGCCGATGGTGGTCTCGATGGTGGTCACCGGGCTGTTCTGGCGGGTGATGTACCAGCCGGACGGCCCGGTGAACGCCACGCTGGGCCTGCTCGGCCTCAGCTCGCTGGAAAGGCAGTGGCTGGCCGACCCCTCGGTGGCGCTGGCCGCCATCCTGGTGGCCGCGGTCTGGCGGCAGGTCGGCTACATCATGGTGCTCTACCTGGCCGGGCTGAAGGGCTGCGACGTCACGCTGGAGGAGGCGGCCGCCGTGGACGGCGCCAACGGCTGGCAGCGGTTCTGGCGGATCGTCTTCCCGCAGCTGCGCGGGGTCAACATGGTGATCTTCGCGGTGACGGTGATCGACTCGCTGCGGACCTTCGACATCGTCTGGGCGATGACCCGCGGCGGCCCCTACAACACCACCCAGCTGCTCAGCACCTACATGTTCCAGCAGGCGTTCACCTCCGGGAACCTGGGCTACGCCTCGGCCATCGCGGTGGTCATCTTCGTGCTGGCCATCGGATTCATCATCACCTACCTGGCCCGGCAGGCCCGCGCCGAGGAGAGGGGCTGACGATGGCCACGACCACCATCCCGTCGAAGGTTCCGACCAGCGCGCCGCCCGCGCGCCGTCGTCGGCGGTCGGGCCGCTCGCCGTGGCTGCACGTGGTGATGATCCCGCTGACCCTGCTGTGGATGGCGCCCATCCTGTTCGTGCTGGCGCTGGCGTTCCGGTCCTTCGACGACATCGCCACCCACGGCCTCGCCGCGCTGCCGCGGACCTTCACCCTGGAGGGCTGGCGGACGGCGTTCACCGGCGGCGGGCTGCTCCGCGCTCTGGGCAACAGCGTGCTGGTCACGGTGGTCGCCGTGCTGGCATCGCTGGCCCTCTCCTCGTTCGCGGCCTACGCGCTGGCCCGGTTCGCCATCCCGGGACGGAAGACGATCCTGCTGGTGATGCTGGCCGGCAACCTGCTGCCGCCCCAGATCCTGCTGGTACCGGTGGCCAAGATCACCGAGTCGGTCGGGATCGCGGACTCCCTGACCGCGCTGATCGCGGTGCAGGTCGGGTTCGGGATCGGCTTCTACACCTTCGTGCTGCACGGCTTCATGCGCAGCCTGCCGGACGAGCTGTTCGAGGCCGCCCGGCTGGACGGCGCCGGCGCGGGCCGGATCTACACCGCGATCGTGCTGCCGCTCAGCCGGCCCTCGCTCGCCGCGCTGGCCGCGTTGGCCACCACCTGGATCTTCAACGACCTGATCTGGGCGATGACCGTGCTGCGCACGGAGTCCAAGTTCCCGATCACCGCGGCGCTGCTCAACCTGATGGGCGGCTACTCCAGCCAGTGGAACGTGATCGCCGCCGCGGCCGTGGTGGCCGCGGTGCCGACCGCGATCGTCTTCTTCATCTTCCAGAAGCAGTTCGTCTCCGGGCTGCTGGTCGGTTCGAACAAGTGAGCGGCCGCTGGCGCCTGCCGACCCGCTCCGGCGAGCTGGTGCTGGGCACGGTGGCCGGGGACAGCACGGTCGGGGACGGCGTCGTCGCGCTGGAGACGGTGCACTGGGGCGCGCCCGGCGGGGAGCGGTCGCGGCAGCACCGGCGGCGGTCCTCCTTCGAGGCCGACCTGGACCTGCACCCGCTGGAGGTCACCGCGCTGGGCACCCGCACCGTGCACGCCGCGGAGCTGGTCGCCCGGCGCGCGGACGGCGTCAGCGGCGCCCGGCTGACCCTGACCGGGGAGCCGGCGGTTAGCCGGCACGGCAGCGCCCACGAGCTGCGCGCTTCGCTGGCCGACGAGGTACTCGGGCTTCAGGTGGAGCTGGTGGTGCGCACCGACGAGGCGCACGAGGTGGTGGCCAAGCACTGCGTGCTGCGCAACGTCTCGGACCGGCCGATCGAGCTGGCCCGGGCCTGGGGCGCTGCGTTCACGCCGCCGGTCGGGCCGGGCGCCCGGGTCGGCACGCTGACCGGTACCTGGTCGCGGGAGTTCACGCCGTCGGTCACCGACCTGGCGGCGGGCGTCCTCTCGCTCGGCAGCCGGCAGGGCATCACCTCGCACACCGCCTCACCGGTGCTGACCCTGTCCCCGCGTGCCTCGCCCTCGTCCTCCTCCTCGCCGGCCCCGGCACCGGGGACCTACGCCGTCGCGCTGTCCTGGTCCGGCTCGTGGCGGCTGGCAGTGGAGGCGGTGCCGTTCGCCGACCACGTCCGCGTGTCCGGAGGGCCGGACGACGAGTCCGGCGTGCTCACCCTGGCCCCGGGGCAGGAGTTGACCACGCCGGTGCTGACCGGGTTGTGGGTGCCCGGCGGGTCGGAGGAGGTGGCGCAGGCCTGGCACGCCTACCAGCGCACCCTGGCCCGCCCGTCCGGCGTCGACCCGGCCGTGCGCCTGAGCGCCGAGCACCGGCCGGTGGTCTACAACTCCTGGTACGCCACCGGCTTCGACGTCACCGTCGCCGGCCAGCTCGCGCTGGCCGACCGTGCCGCGCAGCTCGGCGCCGAGGTGTTCGTGGTCGACGACGGCTGGTTCCGCGGCCGGGTGTCCGACCGGGCCGGGCTGGGCGACTGGGACGTCGATGCATCGAAGTTCCCCGATGGTCTGCCACCACTGGTGGACGGCGTCCGGCAGCGCGGGATGCGCTTCGGGCTCTGGGTGGAGCCGGAGGCGGTGAACCCGGACAGCGACTTGTTCCGCGCCCACCCGGACTGGATCCACGCCGTGCCGGGCCGCGCGCCCGGCACCCGCCGGCACCAGTACGTACTCGACCTCGGCCGGCCGGAGGTGGAGGCGTGGGTGATCGCCACGTTGACCGGTCTGCTCGAGCGGCAGGAGATCAGCTACCTGAAGTGGGACATGAACCGCCCGGTGGCCGACGGGCGGGCGCCGGACTGGTCGTGGCGGCACACGCAGGCCTACTACCGGGTCATGCACACGCTGCGCGCGCGCTTCCCGCAGGTGACGGTGGAGGCCTGCGCGGGCGGCGGCGGCCGGATCGACAACGCGGTGCTGGCCCTGGCGGACGTGGTGTGGCCCAGCGACGAGACCGGCCCGCGGGACCGGCTGGCCATCCAGCATGGGTACCTGTCCGCCTACCCGGCCTGGACCATGAGCTCCTGGGTGACCGACGAGCCGGACGTGCTGGACCCGGATGCGGCCAGCCTGGAGTTCCGGTTCGTGGTGGCGATGGCCGGCGTGCTGGGTGTCGGCGGCGACCTGCTCGCCTGGAGCCCGGACCAGCTGACCCGGGCCGCCGAGCTGGTCGCGCTGTACCGGCAGCTGCGGCCGGTGCTGCACGGCGGTCTGGTGCGCCGGCACGGGACGCCGGCCGACCCCGCGTACGCCGTGCAGTACACGACCACCGACCGGGTGGTGCTGCTCGCTTGGGCGCGCCCAGGCGGCTCGGGCCGGCCGCAGCCGTGGTCGGTCCGACTGGGTGACCTCGACCGCTCGGCCGGGTATCGCGGCGGCATCTCCGCCGCCCACCTGATGGACGAGGGTCTATCCGTTAGGTGGGCGTACGGGGACTGCGACGTCGTGATCCTGGACCGGGTGTGAGGCCCGTTCGGGTTCAGGTCGAGGTCGATCTGCCGCACGGGGGTCGGTGGACCTCGCTGCGCGCGGGCCGTCGGGAGTGGCTGTGGCGCAACGAGCGGGTACCGGCCCCGGTGCGGGAGGCCGCCTCACCGGGACAGCCGTTCGTGGACGCCGGCGGCGTGGAGGAGTGCTTCCCGTGCCTGCGCGGGCCGACCGACCACGGCGAGGTGTGGGCGCGGCCCTGGGCCGGGTCTGCCGCCGACGCGGCCGTGACCTGCGGTGAGCTGGCGGTGCGGCGACGTTTCACGCGGGACGGCGAGGAGCTCGTCGTCGACTACGAGATCACCGGCCCGCCGGGCGCGGGCGTGCTGCACGCCGTGCACGGGCTGTACGACCTGTCCCCGGCCGCCCGCCTCGTGGTGAGCGCGGGTGCCCCGGTCGTCGTCCTGGATCAGCCGGCGCCGGAAGACCTGACTTGCACGCTCTGGCCGGACGGCGCCGGTGTCCGGCTGGACACCGCCGGCCCGCTGGACGGCCAGGCGCGCTGCGCCGTCGTCGACACCGACGCCGTCGAGGTGGTCGACGGGGAGCACCGGCTGCGGCTGGCGTGGGAGCGGGTGCGCGGCACCGGCCCGGTGTCCCTGGTGGTCTGGCGCAACCTCGGCGGTTGGCCGGACGGGTCGCCCTACCGCTCGTTCGGCATCGAGCCGCTGCTCGGCGCGGCGACCGACCTGGACCGCGCCGCCCCCGGCGAGCTCGCGCGGCTGGACGCCGACGGGCGACTGGACTGGCGGCTGAGAGTGTCGGCCTGGTCGGACACCTGATCCGTCCCCCGACCCTGGCCGACAGCCGCGCGCAGGTACGTCTCGTTCCAGCACCGCCGGACCTGCTCCTCGGCGGCCTGGGCGGCCTGGGCGGCCTGGGCGGCCTGGGCGGCCTCGGTTGGACCGGCGGCCTCGGTGGAACCGGCGCCGATCAGCGGCGCGTCGTGCGGCCGGACGTGGTCCTCTCCGAAGCGGCGGACCGCCGCCACGTCCTCGGTCGCGGCCACGCGCGGGCAGATGGCCACCGGCTCACCGCAGCACAGGCCCGCCGGCGGTGTCCACCTAGCGTCGGGCGCGACGTCACCCGTTCCGGGCGAAGCTCACCCACTTCCACTGCAGTCGCTCACCGGTGGGCCCGGCGTACCGCGGTGGGTCGGGACGGCTGGGCGACGGCACCACCGATCGGCTGGAGGCGCCGATCCGCAGACCCTTGCTCGAGCGGAAGGTGAGCCCGTCCGCCTGCCCGGCCGCCGGGACCTGACTCGGGTCGCCGGTCACCGAGAAGTCGCCCCGATGCAGCGCCCGGTGGTGGAAGGGGCACAGGCTGATGTTGGTGCGGTAGTCGGTCGTGCCGCCTTCGGACCACGGCACCAGATGGTGCACCTCGACGTACCGGGCGGCGGCGCAGCCGGGAAAGCGGCACCCCTGGTCCCGGTAGAAGATCAACCGCCGGGTCCGGTCCGGCACGATGCGCCGCGCCCGTCCCACACTCACCGGCTCGCCCTGGCGCATCCAGACCGGCTGCACCGACTCCTGGCACAGCCAGCGGTCGACCACGGCCAGCGGCACCTGCCGGCCGTTGATCGCGGCCCCGTTCTCCCCGACGTGCAGGTAGACCCGGTACTGCGAACGCCGCGCCGCGTTCGGCACCGAGGCCAGGGAGCGGCGGGCGACCTCGACCAACGCCTCGGCCAGGCTGACGTTGGCGGACTCCAGCGACGCCGGCACGGTGAAGCAGCGTTGCTCGCCCGTCGCGTCGTCCTGGCCGAGGGGCTGGGCGGCCGCCGACTGATCGTCGGCCGTGGTGGCCAGGAACAGGGCGTTCCTGGCCTCCAGGAGTGCCTGCTCGACGACCGCGCCGACGTCCGGCGGCGCGGAGAAGCGCAGCAGGAACCGGCCGAACTCATCCGTCCCCATGCTCAGCTCGGCCAGGGCCAGGCAGCGCCGTTCGGCTTCGGCGCGCGCCCCGGCCTTGTCCTCAGGCCCAGCCTGCTGCTGCGATTCCGCCTCGTCGGGTGTGTCGTTCTCCCCGGCGCTGCCGTCGGCCACCGGTTCCTCGAACTGGTAGCGCGCCAGGGCACGGCGCAGCTGCGGCACGGTTGCGTTCTCAGCCAGCTCGGTGGTCGAGGCGTCATGGGTGGTGGGCGCCAGCCGAGCCAGGGTCGCCGCCTGCTCCAGGGAGAGCCGGCCGGCCTCGAACGACTCGATGCAGCGCGGCAGCTCGGCCCGCCGTCGCGCCAGCCGGACGACCTCGCAGGCGCGGGTCGAGGACAGCCCGGCGACCACGACCAGCCAGTGCTCGGGGCTGCGGTAGCCACCGCCCCACAGTTGGTCGAGCAGCAGTCGCTCGGTCAACCGCACCAGCTCGGCGTGCTCCCGGTTGACCCGGGCCATCACCTGCTTGACCTCCTCGGCCAGCTCCTCGGCGGTCATCTTGACGTCACCAGCTCGCTCCAGCACGTCCCCAGCGGTCAACCCCATGCGCTCATCGTACAAACGTTCGAGATGGGCGCTGAGTTGTCCACAGGGATACTCGACCCGTGACGACAGACCCGCCGGCGACCCGGCCGTTGCTGTTCGTGGACGTGGACGGCGTCCTCAACCCGTTCGCCGCCCGCACCACCCCCGAGGGCTTCGAGGAGCTGCGTTACCAGATCTTCCTGGTCCGGCTGGCCCAGCAGCACGGCGACTGGCTGCGCGAGCTATCGGCGTCCTTCGATCTGTGGTGGGCGACGACCTGGGAGCACGACGCCAACGCGGTGATAGCGGGCTTCTACGGGATGGAGCCGCTGCCGGTGGTGGAGTTCGGGGTACGCACGGGCCCGCCGAGTCTGTGGAAGCTGGACCGGTTGGTCGCCACCGCCGCGGGCCGGCGGTTCGCCTGGATCGACGACGACATCGCGCCCGTGACGAGGCAGAAGGTCGGCGAGCTGGGCCTGAGCCCGCTGTTGCTGCGGATCGACCCGGCGGTCGGCCTGCGACGCCAGGACGTCGACGAGCTGCTCCGCTTCGCCCGAGCCTGACCCGACGGTCTCCCTCGGCCCTCAAGATCACGCCGATTCGCACGAGTCCGAGGTTCCAGCGTTGGCTCCGTGCGAATCGCGGCGATCTTGGGCGGAGGACGACGGCGCCCTCGTCCAGGTCGGCCAGCTCGCGCTGGATCACGGCGGCCCACCGGGCGTAGCGGGGGTCGCCCTCATCGGGCATCGAGGGGTAGCGGACCTCGAGCCCCTCGCCGAGCGCGTCGCAGGCTCTCCGACCAGCCGCGCGTCCCACTCCTCGTGCACGCCTTCGCCGCCACCCTGGATGAACAGCACCCGGTCCGTCATGCGCTTCATGCCGGCCCCAGAGCAGGCCCGGGGACAGGTCTGCCCGGACGGCGACCCGGGCGCCGGGTGGGTACCGTCGCGACATGGCTACCTTCCCCACCGCACCCGTCGTCGCCGCCGGTCTGATCGGCGGGTTCGCCGCCGCCCGCTACTCCGGCCGCCGTGAGCTCGGCGGCGTCGTCCTGGCCGCCGCCGGCGCGGTGGCGGCGAAGTCGTGGCGGGACACGCACGGGCCGGGCGTGATGGGCGTGCTGCTGGGCACCTACCTCGGCGCGTTCGGCGCCTCGCACGGGCTGGCCAAGAAGATGGGCGCCTGGCCGTCGGTGTTCACGGTGACGGGCGTGGCGGCCGGCGCCGCGTACGTGCTGGCCGATAGGAGCAAGGCCTCCTTCTGAGCCGTCCCTCAGCGAGCCGACTCCCCGACAAGATCGCGCCGATTCGCACGGAACCCACGCCCGCGGGTCGGATTCGTGCGAATCGCGCCGATCTTGGTGAGCCTGGGGGAGCTGCGGTGTCCGCTGGGCGGACCGGCGGACGACCACGGCCGCGGCAGGGCCACAATGAGACCCGTGAAGGCTCTGCTCCTGGAGAACGTGCACCCGCTCGGCGTCAAGATCCTCACCGACGCCGGCTTCGACGTGGAGACCCGGTCGGGGGCGATGGACCCCGCCGAGCTGCTCAGCGCGCTGGACGGTGTGCACGTGCTCGGCATCCGGTCCAAGACCGAGGTCACCCGCGAGGTGCTGGAGGCCGCGCCGGACCTGCAGGCGATCGGGGCGTTCTGCATCGGCACCAACCAGATCGACCTGCACGCGGCCGCCGAGCGCGGCATCGCGGTGTTCAACGCGCCGTTCTCCAACACCCGTTCGGTGGTCGAGCTGGTGATCGCCGAGATCATCGCGCTGGCGCGCCGGCTGACCGAGCGGGACAAGGCGCTGCACGCCGGGGTGTGGGACAAGTCCTCCGCCGGGGCGCACGAGGTCCGCGGCCGCACGCTGGGCATCGTGGGGTACGGCAACATCGGCAGCCAGCTGTCGGTGGTCGCCGAGGCGCTGGGCATGCGGGTGCTGTTCTACGACCGGATGGAGAAGCTGGCGCTCGGCAACGCCAAGGGCTGCTCCTCGCTGGAGGAGCTGCTGGCCGAGGCGGAGACGGTCACCCTGCACGTGGACGGCCGGCCCGGCAACGGTGGCATGTTCGGTGACGAGCAGTTCGCGATGATGCGCCCGCGGAGCCTGTTCCTGAACCTGTCCCGGGGGTTCGTGGTCGACCACGGTGCGCTGCGCCGGCACATCGAGTCCGGGCACATCGCGGGTGCGGCGGTCGACGTCTTCCCCAAGGAGCCGAAGAACCGGGGAGAGGCCTTCGAGTCCGAGCTGATCGGGCTGCCGAACGTGATCCTGACCCCGCACGTGGGCGGCTCGACGCAGGAGGCGCAGGAGCACATCGGCCTGTTCGTGGCCGGCAAGCTGCGGGACTACTTCACCGACGGCGCGAGCCAGCTGTCGGTGAACGTGCCGACGGTGACGGTGGCGCCGCTCGCGCGGGGAGCGCGGATCACGCTGATCCACCGCAACATCCCCGGGGTGCTGGCCAAGGCGACCAACATCCTGGCCGAGTGCAAGGTCAACATCGACGGGCAGATGCTGGGCACCTGGGGCGAGTTCGGGTACGCGGTCACCGACGTCGCCCACGACCCCGGCGAGGGCGTGATCGAGGCGCTGCGGGCGATGCCCGAGACGATCAAGGTGCGGTTGCTGCGCGGATAGAGGCGAGGTTGGGCAGCCGGCGAGCATCTCGACTGCTGCAGGGGATGACGACGACCTTCTGGGTCTGACGCCCATCCGGGTGAACACGACCGGGCGTATGAGTGACTGCGCGTTGTCACGCTTGTGGGTATGGCCGGCAGGCCGCACCTTGGTCATTCTCGGGGTGTTCACCGTACGTGTTCGATCCCCAGTGCCCCACTGCTGAGGAGAGTCTGATGTCTCGCCGTCCTGCGTTCTCCAACCCGCTCGCCATCCTTCTGCTCTGCGGCCTGTGCCTGGGGCTGGGCTGGAGCCTCAACGGCAACGTCGCGTGGGGAGGGCACTACAGCCCCGGCCGGATGGGCGACTTCCTGTCCAAGGCGTTGGCCGTCGCCTTCGTCATGCTGGTGCTGTGGCTGCTGGTGGCTCTGATCCGCGGGTTGGTGGGCTTCTTCTCGGCGGACGGAGCCACCCCGGCGGTGCGGACCGCGGCTCCTGCCGCTGCGAGCCCGGGCGGGTATGCCCGGTTCACCGAGCCACGGGTCACTGAGCCGCGTTTGGACGACGCCCCCTCCTTCTCGCCGGAACCTGCCGACCCGCCGCAGCCCGCGCCCGCGCCACAGCAGCAGAGCGAGGTTCCGGCTGAGGCAGGACTGTGTCGGCAGTGCCTGACCGACGGCTCGGGTCAACCCGTCGTCGCGGCTGTCGTCCGTCCGCGGCTTCGCGAGATCTCCGTGGACCGAACGTCATCGGTCAAGGGTCACCTGCTGCCGATCAGGTGGTGGTTCGACGAGGCGCGTTCGGTGACCGTGGACGGCCGTCGCGGCTTCAGCGCACGAGGCGACGACCAGGTCAACGCCGATATCAGCCGTGAGATCCAGGTGACGGCGCACGGCGCAGGAGCGTGCCGGACGATCTGCCTACCGATCGAGGTCGCCCCGGAGGCCGCCGGTTCGCCCCGACAGCGGGGGGAGCGGGTGCTCAATCTGAGGAACCTGGAGACGAGCGGGACGTTTCCGCGTCAGAACGAACGTGACGGTGGGGCCCGGTGAACCGCGTCACCTCATTCCTCGTCGGCATCTCCGGATCGAACCGCGACCTGCTCGCCCTAGCTCCGCAGGACGTGGTCAAGCAGGCCTCGATGGGCGGCGCGATCCTGTCGACCTCATTCATCGCCGCGCTGTCGGCCGGGGTGGCCCTTCGTTCGGCGCTGCACATGTCCTGGCTCGTCGTCGTGATCGGGTCCCTCGTGTGGGGCACGATCATCCTGAACTTCGACCGATGGTTGGCCACCTCGCCCCGGTTGGACCGGTGGTGGATGTCGATCGGCATGGCGCTTCCCCGGTTGGCGTTCGCATTGGTCATCGGAGCGGTCGTGTCCACGCCCCTGACCCTGCAGGTGTTCAACAGCGAGATCGAAGCCGAGCTGCAGGCCATGCACCAGGAGGCCGACGCCGGGTTTGAGCAGTCCTTGGCCTCCGACCCCCGGTTCGCCGCGCTGGCCGCACAACGGCAGCAGATCGTGGCCTTGGAGCGGTCCATCGCCGCAGGTAGTGCCGTTGACGCCGTGCTCGCCAACCCTGAGGTCGTCCAGGCGCAGCGGCACTACGACACGGCTGACGCCCAAGCCACGGCTGCCGAGGCCGCCGTGGTCTGCGAGCGGGAGGGAACCTGCGGCTCCGGGCGGGCCGGAGCCGGCCCCGCCTACGCCGAGAAGGTGGCACTGCGCGACAGGTTGGCCCGTGAACGGCAGACGGCGCGCTCCGCGCTGGCCGCGACGACCGCGCGCGTCCGGCAGTCGGTCGCGGCGCAGGCCTCACAGACCAGGCTCGACCAGAAGGCGCAGCTGCGGCAGCTCATGGACACAGTGGCTGAGACCCAGGCGGAACGCACCCACGAGGTCGCCGTCCACCAGAGCGCAGTCGCTGCTGCCGACGGTCTGCTGGCCCGTGTCGAGGCGCTGGACCGCTTGCAGGCGCGGGAGCCGGCGCTGGCTCACGCGCACTGGCTGCTGTTCGGCTTCCTGACCTGCCTGGAATGCATGCCGCTGATCTACAAGACCCTCCAGTCCCTCGCCCGCCCGAGCACCTACGACTTCCTGGTGATGGAAGCCGACAGGACCCAGAAGTACGAGGCCGCGCGCCGTGGCGACATCAGGCGTTCGGCGGCGGAAGAACAGGCGAGCGTCCAGCGCCAGGCGGAACAGGCACGCAACCACGCGTGGCTCAGGACCGAGCTTCGGAGGGCCTCCCCTGGCGTCGGGCAAACGCCGGTGGGCCCTGCGGATGCCTGGCCTTCACGGGAGACCACGGAACCGACGCGTACGGCCTGAGCGAGGGCCGTCGCGCACGGCCGCCAGGACGGGACGTGCAGAGCAACGGCGCCATGGGCTGCCTGGCCGACTGGTCGACGTCCACCCCGGACCGCGGCGGCAGCGACCGACTGCGCCCTCAGTCAGGTCCTCATGGCCAGGTGCCGCACTGCAACGGGGACTGTCCGTACCCTCGGCTACGGTGCCCTGCATGAGCGCACTGCTCCGCGTCTTGGAGGCGCAGCGACTTGCCGAGGGTCCGGCGCTGACCCTGCTGCGCTCAGACCTGCGCGCCGTCGCGATCGGGCTGCTCACCGAGCACCTCGGCGGTGAGCCCCGCCGACTTCCGGCGCCGGTCCTCTTCGAGCGGATCAGCGAGGATCTATCGGTCCTCCGCGACCAGGGCTTCGACGTGCCCCGCACCGCCCAGGCCTACTGCGCCGGCTGGGTGGAGCAGGGGGTGCTGGTCCGGCGGGTCGGCGACGGCCGGGAGGAGACCTTCGAGCTGTCCGACGGCGCGATGGCCGCCCTGCGCTTCGTGGCCGGGCTGTCCGAGCAGCGCCGCAGCGTGACCGAGTCCCGCCTGGTCACCATCGTCGAACGCCTGCGCACGCTCGCCGTGGCCACCGACCCCGACACCGCCTCGCGGGTGGCGGCGCTGCGGGCCGAGCGGGACCGCCTCGACGCCCGGATCGCTCAGGTCGTGGCCGGGGACGTCGACGTGCTCCCGGTCGAGCGGGCACTGGAACAGGTGCGCGACGTCCTGGGCCTGGCGGAGGAGCTGCCGGCCGACTTCGCGCGTGTCCGGGCCGAGCTGGAGAGGATCAACGCCGACCTGCGGCGCCGTCTCGTCGAGGACCCGGCCGAGCGCGGCACCGTGCTGGACGACGTCTTCCGCGGCGTGGACCACCTGGCCGACTCCGAGGCGGGCCGCAGCTTCGACGGCTTCCACGCCCTGATGCTGGACCCCGAGCTCACCGCCGAGGTCGAGCAGACCGTTACCGCCCTGCTGGACCGGGAGTTCGCCGCGGGTCTCGGCGGGGGCCGACGGGCGCTGCGGCGGATGCTGCCCTCCTGGCAGGACTCCAGCACCGAGGTGCACGACGTGATGACCTCGTTCAGCCGCAGTCTGCGGCGGTTCGTGCAGAGCCGTGAGCTGGGCGCCGAGCGCGAGGTGCACCGTCAGCTGCAGGGCGCCCAGCGGGAGGCGTTGGAGGTGGCGCAGAGGGTGCCGCCGTTCCGGCGCCTGGGCCTTCAGCTCAATCTGTCCGCGGTGCCGATGACCAGCGTGGGCGCCATCGTGCTGCACGACCCGGCCGACGCGCGCACGGTCGAGCCGGTCCTGGCCGCTGCTGAGTCTCCGGCGGTGGACGTCGCCGCGCTGCGGGAGCTCGCCCGGGCCTCCGAGATCGACGTGCGCGAGCTGGAGGCCAACGTCGAGGACGTCCTGGACAGGTTCGGTGCCGCGACGATCGGTGAGGTGCTGCAGCAGCATCCCGCCACCCAGGGGGTCGCCTCGGTGGTGGGACTCCTGGTGCTCGCGGAGGAGCGGGCCGACCCGCTCGGCGACCCAGCCGAGACGGTGAGCTGGACCTCGGGAACCGGGGTCGACCGGTACGGGCACGTCCCCCGGTACCTGTTCCAGCAGCGGCGCCCCGACCAGGCAGCAGGGGGAGCAGCACCAGCAGGCAGAAAGGCAGACCGGTGATGACCGAGCTGGACGATCCCGGCGGCCGGCCCGCGGACGGCGCCCCCACCCAGTTGTGGTCCGGGGACACCGGCCACTTGCGCGAGCCCTCCCGTCGAGCCTTGGTCACCCTGCTGAGGGGGCCGTACCTGTCCGCCGAACGCCAGCCTCAGCTGTGGTCGGCGGTGCTGGCGGACGAGGTGGCGGTGCGGTCCGCTCTCGCCGACCTGTACCTGGAGCTGGTGCTGGACACCGACTCCGGTGTCGCGTTCGTCCGGAACGTCGAGGACGAGGAGGCGAACGCCCCGCGGGTGGTCCGGACCGCCCAGCTCACCTTCATGGACACCGCGATGCTGCTGCACCTGCGCGCGGCGCTGGTCCGCGCGCCGTCCGGGGAACGCGTGATCGTCGGCGAGGGCGAGGTCGCCGAGCAGCTCGCGGTCTTCCGCCCGGCCACCAGCACCGATGCGGCGGGCTTCGCCGGACGCATCCGGGCGTCCTGGACGAAACTGAGCAAGTACGGCCTGCTGCAGTCGACCTCCACCGAGGGCCGCTGGGAGATCTCACCGGTGCTGCGGTTGGTCTTCGGGCCCGAGCAGGTGGCGGCGGTCCGCGGGGAGTACGGCCGGATCCTTCAGGAGGGCGAGCGCAGCGTGGAGCCGGACGACGAGGCCCCCGAGGGACCGGAGGGGTCGGATGAGTGAGACCCAGCCGGTCGCCCACCCCGGCCAGTGGCGCCTGGACCGGATCGAGGTCGTGCACTGGGGGACCTTCCACGGGCACCACGTGGTCGACGTCGCCCGCAAGGGGTTCCTGCTCACCGGCCACTCCGGATCGGGCAAGTCGTCCCTGGTCGACGCCGTGGCCGCGGTGCTCACCCCGCGCGGCAGGCTGCGTTTCAACGCGGCGGCAGCCGACAACGGCGGCCGCGGTCAGGACCGCACGGTCGCCTCCTACGTGCGCGGGGCCTGGAGCCGGCAGGCCGATGCCGACTCGGGTGAGGTGCTTACCCAGTTCCTCCGGACGGGGGCAACCTGGAGCGGCATCCTGTTGCGCTACAGCGACGGCACCGACCGGCTGCCGGTCCATCTGGCCAAGCTGTTCCACATGCGGCGCGGCGCGACCACCGCCGCCGAGGTGAGCGAGCTGCACCTGCTGACCACGGCCGCGGTGGGGTTGATGGACCTGCAGCCCTACGCCGCGAACGGTCTGGACACCCGGCGGCTGAAGGCCGCCTTCCCCGGGGACACCGTGACCGACCGGCACACGGTGTTCGCCGCCCGCGTCCAGCGCGTGCTGGGCATCCGCGGCGACAACGCCCTGGAGCTGCTGCACCGCACGCAGGCGGCCCGGAACCTGACCAGCCTCGATGAGCTGTTCCGGACCTCGATGCTGGACGTGCCGATCACCTTCCGGCTGGCCGACACCGCGGTGGAGCAGTTCGCCGAGCTCAGCCAGGCGCACGCCGCGGTGGTGGAGGCCCGGCGCCAGGTGGATCACCTGGCTCCCCTGGTGGAGCTGAGCGCGGCTTACGACACCGCGGACGCTGCGGTGTCCCGGGCCGAGATCCTCAAGACGGCCCTACCGGCGGTGTCCCGGGCCTGGCGCCGCTCATTGGCCGAGGCCGAGCGCGAGGACACCCGAGCAGAGCTCGAGGTCGCCCAGGACGCCCACCGGCGGACCACCGAGGCGCGCGAACGGGCCGACCGGGCCGTGGTGGGGGCCGAGCAGACCCTGGAGCAGCAGGGTGGGGCGGCGTTGCGCGCCGCCGCCTCGGCGCTCGAGCAGTCCGAGGCCGTGGTGCTGCGGGTCAGGGCCGCCCGGGCCGAGGTCGCCTCCGCCCTGGCCGGGGTCGGCGTGCAGATGCCGACGAGCGCCAGCGAGTGGACCGAGCTACGGGCGCTGGCCGGCCGGGAACGGCAGGCGGCGGCGGACGGCGCCACCGCCCGGAAGGCGGGGCTGGCCGACGTCTACGGCGCCCATGCCCGGGCTCGGGAGGAGGTGCGCCGGCTACAGGCGGAGCTCACCGCTCTGCGCGGAGTCAGCTCCAACCTCGACCCGGCCCTGCTGCAGGCTCGGCGGACGGTGGCACGGTCGGCCGGCCTGGCGGAGGGTGAGCTGCCGTTCGCCGGGGAGCTGCTGCAGGTCCGACCGGAGCACACCGGATGGACCGGGGCGATCGAGCGGGCCCTGCGCCCGCTGGCGGTGGTGATGCTCGTGCCTGCCGGGCACCGCGACGGCGTGGTCCGCGCCGTCGACGCCCACCACCTGGGAGCGCGGCTGCTGCTGGAGGCCGTCCCGGCCACGCCGGCGGAACGGCCCCGGCAGGTGATCGACGAACGCTCCCTGGTCCGGCGGGTCGAGGTGCGGACCGGTGCCTTCGCGGCCTGGCTGGAGGTGACCCTGTCGCGGCTGTACGACCTGCCGTGCGTGGAGCACGCCGACGAGCTGCGCCCCCTGGAACGCGGCCTCACCCGGGCCGGACAGGTCAAGCGGGGCCCGCAGCGGTTCGAGAAGGACGACCGCCGTCCGGTGAACGACCGGTCCCGCTGGATCCTCGGCTGGGACAACCACGAGAAGGTCGAGCACCTGCTGGGGCTGCTGCGTCAGGCCCAGGAGCAGGAGCGGGTGGCCGGTGCAGCCGCGGACGCCGCCCAGTCGGCCTCCGACGCCGAGCTGCGCCGCGCGCAGACGCTCGCGGTGATCGAGACCCGGGCCTGGCCGGACCTGGACGTGAGCTCGGCGGAGAGTGATCACGCCCAGGCTCGGCGGGACCACGCCCGCCTGCTGGCTGGCGCCAGCAACCTGCGCGCCGCCCAGAAGGCCCTGGACGACGCGCGCGGTGAGCGGAACCAGGCAGGCGAGGCCGAGCAGAAGGCGATGCAGCACGCCGCAGACCTCAACGCGACCGTCCGCCGGCTCGAACAGGTGCTGACCCAGCTGGAGCAGGCCGAGGACACCCAGGTGCCGGACGACGTCCGGGAGGAGCTCCGGCAGCGGTACCGCAGCCGGCGACGCTCGATCACCTCGGACACCCTGGATGCGGTGAGCGTGTTCGTGATGGGCGCGCTGGACGACGAGCGGAGCGCTGCGTCCGGTCAGCGGTCGGCCGCCGAGCGCTCGATCGTCCGGCTGCTGGACGCGTTCCGCCGGGAGTGGCCGGCGCTGTCCGCGGACCTGACCGCGGAGGTGGCCGACCGGCGTGGCTACCTGGAGGTGCTGGCTCGGCTGCGCGGTGACCGGCTGCCTGAGTTCGAGGAACGCTTCTTCGAGATGCTCGCCACCCAGTCCCGGCGCAACATCGCCCAGCTGCGCAGTGCGGTCCTTCGGGCCCTGGGCGAGATCCGGGACAAGATCGACCCGATCAACGCCTCGCTGCGACGCTCGGAGTTCGACGCCCGCCGCTACCTGCAGATCCGCCCGGCCGAGAACCGCACGCCCGCGGTACAGGAGTTCCTGGCCGACCTCAAGGCGATCGCCGAGGGATCCTGGGCGGACGACGACCGGGAGGCCGCCGAACGGCGGTTCGCCGTGATGGCGCGGCTGATCAGTCGGCTGCAGTCCTCCGAGACCGGTGATCGAGCCTGGCGCACCGCCTGCCTCGACACGCGCCGGCACGTCACGTTCACCGGTCTGGAGGTGGACGCGGACAACGTGACGCTGAACGTGCATGACTCCGCCGCCGGCCTGTCGGGCGGGCAGCGTCAGAAGCTGGTCGTCTTCTGCCTCGCGGCGGCGCTGCGCTACCAGCTGGCCGGCGCCGAGGCGACGGTGCCGAGCTACGGCACCGTCGTGCTGGACGAGGCGTTCGACAAGGCCGACGTCCGGTTCACCCGGATGGCCCTGGACATCTTCGCCGAGTTCGGCTTCCACATGGTGCTGGCCACCCCCCTGAAGCTGCTGCAGACCCTGGAGGACTACATCGCCGGCATCGCCGTGGTGACGTGTACGGACTTCAAGCAGTCCAGCGCCGCGCAGATGGACCTGCGGGACGGCAGCCGACCGTGAGCCCGCGCGCCACACCGGTGACGCCGGCGGCCGTCCGGGCGCGAGCCGCCGCTCGGTACGCGCGGTCCGCCACCGCGTGGGCGGCCGCGGCGGAAGTCGGTCGTCCGGTCCCCGCCCCGGTGATGGAGCTGCCGCTGCATCCGCCGACCGAGTCCGCGGCACTTGCCGGCCCGGATGCGGTCATCGCGTGGGTGCGGTCCTGGCAGGCGAACGGGGTTCCTGGGCAGGTCAGCTGGCAGGTTCGCAGCTGGCCGGCCGTCGGCCGGCAGCAGATCCCCGTCCGGGTCCGGCTCGACACCACCGCCGACGTGGCCCACGCCGCTGGTCGATCGCCGCACTGGCAACGACTGACCGACCGCTGCCGGCAGCTGGCGGCGGGCTGGCCCGCGGACGGCGGCCTGGAGGCGGCGTTGACTCGGCACGGTGAGGCGCTCACGGTGCTGGACGACGCGGACATGAGCTGTCTGGTCGGTGTGCTGACCTGGTTGGTGCAGCACCCGCACTCAGACCTGTACCCGCGGCAGCTGCCGGTCCGCGGTGTGCACTCCAAGTGGCTCGACCAGCACCAGACCCTGGTCCGCGGCCTGGTCGTCGCGGCGACCGG
Source organism: uncultured Actinomycetota bacterium (assembly GCA_963821825.1). GTDB lineage: Bacteria > Actinomycetota > Actinomycetes > Actinomycetales > Kineosporiaceae > CAWGFD01. The sequence continues at coordinate 667,006 of CAWGFD010000002.1, read as the reverse complement.
CCAGGACGAGCTGGGGCTGTCGGCGCCACCGAGCCTGACCCGGGTGCTCGTTCTCGACCCCCGCCTTCGTCCGGGCGGCCTGCGGGACCTGGCGGCACCAGCGACCGACCTGAAGTCCTGGGACGTCCGGCCCGACCGGGTGATCATCGTCGAGAACCTGCAGTCCCTGCTGCCGCTGCCGGACGCGCCGGGGGTCGTGGCGGTGCACGGAGGTGGCGCGGCGGTCGATGTCGTCACCGCCCTGCCGTGGGTGCGCGGTGCCGAGGTGACGTACTGGGGGGATCTGGACAGCCACGGCCTGGCCATCCTGGACCGCGCCCGGATCCGGCTCCCGGAGGCGCGCAGCGTGCTGATGGACGTGGGTACGTTGCACGCCTACCGGGACCTGTGCGTGGTCGAACCCGTGCCGTCGGTGGCCGAGATGCCTCGGCTGACCGGCGACGAGCAGGCGCTGAGGACCGAGCTGGCCGTCTTGGGTCAGCTGCGGCTGGAGCAGGAGCGCATTCCGTGGGATGTGTGCCTGGCCCGCTTGGGACTGCGGTCGGCATGAGCCGATGGCGCCGGCCACGTCGGTTCGATCGTGCCGATGAGCGCTGAGGACGGCAGCTTGGCCGCGCAGGTGGTGGCGCGGCGACCCGCGCTCCGGCTGAGCCAGGAGGAGCTGGCTGAGCTCGCCGGTGTCTCCCACGGTTCGTCGGCGCGGTGGAGGCCGACGCACGGTCTCGGGACGGCCTGCTGGTGGAACGCCAAGAACCTGTCGGTGCGCCAGGAGCACGACGGCGAGTGGCGAGTGGCGCCCGCCTACGACCTGCGCTCCACGCTGCCCTACGGCGACGACACGATGGCGCTGTCCATGACGGGCCGGACGGCCAACCTCTCCCGCCGCCTGCTGCTGGAGTTCGCCACGGACGTGGGCGTGCCGAACGCCGCCGCGGTCCGTGTGCTCGACCGGCTGCTGGAGCGCACGGCCGACCTGGCGGACCGGTTCGAGGCGGCGGGCCCTGCGTACGACCCGCGCACCTGGCGGACGGTTCGTCGAGGCCTGGCCGCGCGGCGTCGTCTTGCGCTGGGCGACTGACTGGCGGTTGCCGCCGGGGCGCAGGGCTGTCTGGTCGGTGGCCTCACCCGTAAGGCGCTGCGCGGGGTCGTGGCTGAGGCGGTGCGGCGGGTGGTGGGGTGAGGTGGCAGTTCGGCGGCCGGGGTGGTCAGTCCCACCAAAAGCTGACGACCTGGCCCTCCGGGCGCTCGGCCTGGAAGGCGTCCGCCGAGCCCGACCACAGTTCCTTGCTGCTGTCCCAGCTGGCGAAGGTGATGACCAGCATCACCTCTATCGCTGTCGCAGACTCCGGCTGAGACGGAACCCAGGGGTCAGGGAAATCGGTGCGGACCGCTTCGATGAAGCTGTCGGCCTGACTGCGGTCCACCGACACAGTGTCGACGCGGAAGGTCTCGCGGGCGCCACCACGTCCCAGGACGCCACCGACTCGGCCCGCCCGCTGGGCGGCTTGTCGCGCCAGCCAGGCGTTCGGCGGCTGCCCGTTGCCGCGCATCGATGCCCACCCCTCGTCAAACAGGTTCAGCGCGCGGAGCGCGACGTCCGGGGGCGCATCCGCGAAGCAGTGACTGACCCAGCGGTCCGCAGCTTCTGCGGACGCGCCGTCTCCTCCGTTTGGCCGACCGAGATCCTGGAAGTACGGAGCCAGCAGGTCCAGGGCCGAAGGCACGGCGGACAGCATGCCAGCCAGCCATGAGCGCTGTCGGCCGCTCGGCGATCATCTCGTCGCACTCCAGCTAGGCTCCACCGGTCGGTCAAAGCCAGCGGTCGAGGGATGGGGAAGGCGCGTGGTTGAGGCTCAACGCAAGGTCGGCGGACAACTGGCGTACGTCGTCGCCACCCGCCTCGACGAGCGGCTAGGGGATCTGTCCTTCGAGCAGGCGCTCGCCGTCGCGCGACTGGTCCTGACCGAGAAGGGGCAGCTCGTCCCGGTCACCAAGCGGCAGGGCGCGTTGCCGATGAGCCTGGTCACGTCGCTCGCCCGGTTGGAGTTGGTCGACATCTGTGACGCGTCCCAAAGCCTGGCCGTCCACAGCGTCGACAGCGTGCGGAGCTTCGCCGCCGTCACCGGGGAGCCCGAGTGGCTCGCCCGGGCCACCGTGGTCGGGACCAAGACCGTCGGCGGGCCCCAGGTCCGGGCGTCGCAGCTGGCCCTGGACTTGGTGCTCGAGATCGTGAGGGCTGAGACCGCCGCGAACCCGTCGTGAGCCCATCGAGCTGACGTCCTCCAATCATGGGATCTTGCGTCGACGCCGGACGCGATGCGAGATACTGCTGTGTAGACGGCCGGCTACCGCCGGTAGGCACGACGCGACGGGGCGACCTTGACGACGCAGGCAGTTGACCTGACACCGAAGGAGCGGGTGGGTCGTGGCCTGGCCGATCTCGCCGACGGGCTGGCTCCCTACGTGGACGTCCGGATGCGCGCGGCCGCCGGCGGTCGCGACTGGTTCGACCTCTACGTCGCACAGGAGAGGGCGCGCACCGGCCGGGTCGTGAACCTGAGCCCGGATGATCCCAGCGTCCTGCTGCGGATCGTCCGCCACACTCGAGCCGTCTTCACGCTCGACCAGACCCAGCGAGCCTGGGCCGACGAGCTGATCGGGGCCCGCAACCGCTGGGCGCACGTCGTCGACATGACACCGGTCGAGGCCAACCGGGCACTGGAGACCATGGCGCTGCTGGCCGAGTCACTCGGGCTCGTCGAGACCGTCACCGAGGTCCGGAGCTGGATGGCCACCGGCCAACCGGCGTCCGAGGACGGGTTCGAGGCCGAGGCGCAGCCGCAGACGGAGTGGGACGCCCCTGAGCCCTCCCCCGGACAAGCCGCAGCGCAGGAGTTCCCCGGCCTGGTTCATCTCCAGGTCAGGGCCGGCGACGTCGACGTCGACGTCCTCGTCCGCGAGGCGATCAACTACGCCCTGGTCAGCAATAAGGTCTCCCCGGTCGTCGCCGTCGGGCTGCGCAACCGCGGCTTCGACGCGGTCGATCCCGGGCCGGTCCGGATCGAGATCCAGCCCTGGCTCGACCAGCACGTGGGGGAGCCGCTGCTGATCATCCCGGGAATCATCGGTCCGGGGGAGGAGCTGGTCACGCCCTCCCACCTCCTGCAGTGGCCGTTGAGCCCGCACGCGTTCGTGGCGCTGGAGGAGTCCGTCGCGACCGGCGTCCGCGTGGTCGTCGGGGACGGGCCGGCCGCGCGCAGGGCCTCCGACGTCGTCCGACTGCTGCCCATCGACGAGTGGTGGGCGCGGTCCATCCCCGAAGCGCTCGCCGCGCACGTGCGGCCCAACGACCGGGCGGTCCGGACGCTGCTCGACGAGGTCGCCGCCGTCCTGCGGGCACGCACCGGCGACGCCTCGCTGAACGGCTACCAGGCAGGGGAGGAGCGCGTCGCCCAGATCGCCCGCGCCACCTACGAGGCGATGCAGGCCCGGCAGATCGGCTACGTGGAACCGCCCGCGTCGTTCGAGAGCACGGGTCAGCGCGTGCGCAGCCCCTCCGAGGTGCTCGACGAGCGTCGGGGCACCTGCCTCGATCTCGCCTGCACGTTCGCCGCCGCGCTGGAGCAGGCCGGCCTGCACGCGGTGATCGTCCTGTGCGAGGGGCACGCGTTTCCCGGATGGCTGACCGCCGAGCGTCAGCTGCCCGCCACCGCCGTCAGTGACCAGGGAATCCTGCTGACCCTGATCGACGGCCAGATGGTGGAGACCGTCGAGTCCACCGCACTCACCACCGGCGGCGAGCCGGTCGCCTTCGATGAGGCGATGCACCGGACCCGGCACTGGTGGACCAGCGAGCTGACCAAGGTCCGCCACCTGCTGGACGTGCACGCCGCGCACCGGCTGGTGAAGCCCCTGCCGACCGTGCGCCACGAGGGCAGCACGATCGTCGTCGAGGTCGAGCGGGAGAACGCTCCGGAACGTCGCCGATTCCCCGAGGCCGAGCGGGCCGCTGCCCAGCAGAGCGGCCGCCCCGCCCGGGTGGAGACGTGGCTGCGGGCCCTGCTCGACCTCAGCCTGCGCAACCCCCTGCTCAACCTGAAGCAGACCGCTGTCGGCGTGGTCGCGCTGCACGTGCCCACCGAGGGCCTCGGGGAGATCGAAGACGTTCTATCGGCCAGTCAGCCGATCGAGCTGATCCCCTCCGATCAGCTGGCCGAGCTGCACCGCAGCCAGGGCGCCCGGACCGCCGCGGACGTGGACGCCAGCGTGCTGCGGAAGATTCTGCTGGAGGAGCGCCGCGCCTGGGTGCAGGTCACCGAGGCCGGCTACGACTCCCGGATGCGCGGCCTGGCCCGACGCGCCCGGCTGGCCTTGGAGGAGACTGGCGCCAACAACCTCTACCTCGCCCTCGGGCTGCTCAGCTGGACCGAGCACGGGCGGGAGTACCGGGCGCCGCTGTTCCTGCTGCCGGTGAAGATCGCCGGCCGTCGCGGCGGCACCTGGACCCTCAGGCTGGACGAGACCGGCGAGCTGATGCCGAACCACTGCCTGGTGGAGAAGCTGCGGGTCTCGGCCAACGTGACGATCCCGGAGCTGCTCGACCCCGGTAGCGATGAGTCCGGGATCGACCTGCCGCGCGCTCTGCAGGCGGTGCGTCGGACGATCATGGAGCAGAAGCTGCAGGGCTTCGTCGTGCACGAGCAGGCGACGCTGGCCATGCTGCAGTTCTCCACGTTGGGCATGTGGAAGGACCTGCGCGACAGCTGGCAGCAGTTCCAGCAGCGCGCCGCTGTCCGGCACCTCGTCGAGAGCCCCGGAGCCCACTTCCACGACCCGGTGCCAGAGCCAGAACCCGACCCGACGGCTGAGGCCACCACCTACCTGCCGGTTCCGGCCGACGGGTCGCAGGTGGAGGCGGTGCGCTGGGCACGCGCCGGGCGCTCCTTCGTCCTCGAGGGCCCCCCGGGCACGGGTAAGTCCCAGACGATCACCAACCTCATCGCCGACTGCCTCGCCGCGGGCAAGTCGGTGCTGTTCGTCGCCGAGAAGCAGGCGGCCCTGGAGGTCGTCCGGCGCCGCCTGGACGACGTCGGTCTCGGCGTGTTCAGCCTCGACCTGCACGGCACCAAGCAGACGCTGGCCGCCGTGCGCGAGCAGCTGACCGCCGCCGTCGAGCTCGACACCGCCTCCGACGTCTCGTGGCCCACGCTGCGCGGGCGCCACCTGCACCTGACGGAGCGACTGACTCGCTACCCCCGCGGTCTGCACGACCCGGGACCCATCGGAATGTCGGCGTGGGATGCGCGCGATCTGACGTTGAAGCTCCGACGACAGACCCACGTCGACGACGACGTGCTTCCCGCCGTCGCTCCGCAGGTCGCCGCTGGCGTCATCGATCCCGCCGCCGTCTACCAGGCGGCCCGCGAACTGCAGGACGCGCTGGAGGATCTCGGCGCGCCGGTCGCGGCCAGCCCCTGGCGCCTGGCCGGGCTGACCACGCTGGACCCGGGTCGCCACGCCCGGGTGGGGAGTGCCGTCCGGGCGGTCAGTCGGGCCGACGACGAGATCACCCACGCAGACCTGCGTCGACTCCTGGCCGTGCTGACCGAGCCAGGTCAGCTCGGGGCCGTGGCCGGCTGGCTGGAGGGTGTCGTCGCCGGCTCTCCGGTGCCGACGCCGCAGGCCCGCGATGTCGTCACCGCCGACTGGCGTGCTCGAGCGCGCCAGGTGCGCGAGGCCGTTGCGGCGTTCCGCGCTCAGCACGCGCCCCGCCTCGGCGTCTTCACACCGACGGTGCTCACGGTCGACCTGGAGGCGTTGATGGCTCGGGCGCGGGAGGCCGACGGGAAGTGGTTCGGCAAGAAGAAGCGCCGTCTCGCCATCAGCAACGAGATCGCCTCACACGTGCGCAGCGGGGAAACCGTGCAGCTCGACAGTCTGACCGCGCAGCTCTCACAGCTGGTCGCGGTTCGGGACGGCGCCAGAGAGCTCGCGACCTGGGTCACCCAGCTGCCCGGCGTCTCGCTGCCGTTCGGCTGGAACCCCCTCCAGGAGGAGGACGCGCGGACGTTGCAGTCGACGACCGATCGCCTGCAGGCCGCCGCCGACCTGGCGGCGCTCGGGCCGACGGTCGACGAGCTGACCGAGCAGGTGCGGCGCTCCGGCACTGACCTCCCCTCAGATGTGGTGTCTCGGGTGGAGACCCTGCAGCGCAGCTGGCACGAGCTGGAGGCTGCCCTCGCCGTCACCGACCACACCCGACGGGAGTGGCTGGCCGGGCAACCGCTACTCCGGCGGCTGGCCGAGTCGTCGTCGGCGTGGCTCACGGACGCCGCGGGAGACACGCTCGTGCAGCTGCAGCGCTGGGTACGTGTTTGCGCTGCCGTCGACGCGTTCGACCAGTGGGGCATGCCCGAGGTGGGCCGTCTCGTGCTGGAGGCCGCGGTGCCGCCGCACCAGGTGGAGGACCGCGTGCGCATCGCGGTGGCGCAGGCCGTGCTGACCGAGCGGCTGGAGGCGGCCGGCCTCAGTCACTTCGACGAGAAGGCACAGGCCCGGTCGGTGCGTGACTTCGTGGACACCAGCGATGCCGTCCGAGACCTGATGCGCCGGCAGCTGCCCGCACAGCTGGTGGCCGCGCGCACCTTCGATGCCCGTGCCCGTGCTGGGCGCTCCGCGGAGTTCATGACCCTGCTGGCCGGCAAGCGGGCCAAGGTCGGCGTCCGCCGACTGCTGCGCGACTACGGATCGATCATCACCGAGGTAACGCCCTGCCTGCTGATGAGCCCGTCCTCCGTGGCGCGGTTCCTACCGGCGGACATGACGTTCGACGTCGTCGTGTTCGACGAGGCGTCCCAGATCAGGGTGGCCGAGTCGATCGGGTCTCTGGGGCGCGGACGGTCGGTCGTGGTCGTGGGGGACAGCAAGCAAATGCCGCCGAGCTCCAGCTTCAGTGTCGGCGCGGTTGCGGCGGAGGAGGACAACCGCGACGAGGACGCCACCGTCGTCAGCGACGGGGAGAGCATCCTCGACGAGGCGGTCGAGTCACGGCTGTCGACCCTGAGCCTGACCTGGCACTACCGCAGCCGGGACGAGTCGCTGATCGCCTTCTCCAACCAGGCGTACTACGACAGCCGGCTGGCCTCCTTCCCCGCGCCGCCCGGTCGTGACACCGACATGGGTGTGAGCTGGCAGCGCGTGCACGGCCAGTGGGAGGGCGGTTCCGGCGCCGCTCGCGTGAACCGCGCGGAGGCAGACGCCGTGGTCGAGGAGGTGCGGTCGTTGCTACGCATCGACCCCTCCCGATCGATCGGCGTGGTCACGTTCAACACCCAGCAGCGAGACCTGATCCTCGACAAGCTGGAGCTGTCGGACGACCCACTCGTGCGGGCGGCTCTGGAGCGGGAGGACGAGCCGCTGTTCGTGAAGAACCTGGAGAACGTCCAGGGCGACGAACGCGACGTCATCCTGTTCACACTGGCCTTCGCCAAGGACACGCGCGGCAAGGTGCCGCTGAACTGGGGCCCCCTGACCCGCGCGGGCGGAGAGCGACGCCTGAACGTGGCCATCACCCGCGCGAAGGAGCGGGTCGTCGTGTTCTCCTCCTTCGACCCGGAGGAGCTGGACCTGGGGACCTCCGCCTCCATCGGTCTTGCGCACCTGAAGGACTACCTGCTGATGGCCAAGCACGGCGCCGAACGCGCCCGGCTGGCCAAGCAGCGTCCACCAGCGGCCCACCTGGAGGAGGTCGCGGGAGCCCTTCGCGCGGCGGGCCTGGAGGTTCAGCGTGCACGTGGGTTGTCGGACTTCACGGTGGACCTGGCCGTGCGTAGCCGTTCGGATCGTCCCTGGGTGGCGGTACTGCTGGACGGGCCTGCGTGGGCGAAGCGTTCGACGGTCAATGACCGGGAGGCGCTGCCGAGCACCGTCCTGCGGTCAGCCATGGGCTGGGAGCGGGTGGTGCGGGTCTGGCTGCCGACGTGGCTGCGGGACCGTCAGGCGGTGATCGACGCGGTGCTGGCGGCTGCGGACGGGGCGGCGCCAGCTCCGGAGGCCGCTCCTGTCCCGGCCAGCTCGACGCCGCTCCCTCCGTCGACGCCTCCCTCCGCGTCGACGCCGCCGTTGGCGCCTTCCGCGCCGCGGGTGGTGCCGCGCGGAACGCAGACCGCACTTGAGGAGATCGTCGAGCAGACCCCGTCGGGACGGGACGCCAGCATGGACCCGCTGTTCCGGTCCTCGGACGTCGCGGCGGTGCCCACGCCCTCAGCCGGCGCGCGATCCGTGTGGCGCGCGGCCGACGAGACTCCGGTCGGCGACTCAAGCACTCTCGACCTGGCCGCTGACCTGCCGCGCGCGCGACGGGAGGTGCTGCGGCAGATCGATGCCGTGCTGGACGTCGAGGCGCCGGTGCTGGCCGGCCGCCTGGCGCGGATCGTCGGACGGCGGTTCGGCTTGTCCGCGGTCCGGGACGCCCGCCGGGAACAGATCATCGGACTGGTGCCTCGTGAGCAAGTGCGGACCGCCGCCAACGGGGACCTGGTGGTGTGGGCGGCCGGCCAGGACCCGGGTACCTGGGCCACGTACCGGACGCCGGACGTCGGCAGCCGGGACGTCTCTGAGGTCGCCTACGAGGAGCTGCGGGCCGCCATGGTCGACATCGCGCGGCAGGCGCACGGGATCGACCGGGGGAACTTGCTCAAAGAGGTGTCCGTGGTGTTCGGATCCGCGCGGCTGGCGGGCCGGAGCCGGGCGCGGTTGGAGGGGGCGCTGGAGGCGTCGCTGCGGGAGGAACGGTTGTTGGAGGGTGACGGGTACGTGCGGGTCGCTTAGTCCGGTTCTGATCGTTCGCGAAGTGAAGATATGGAGTACGGGTGCAGCCTGGTCTTTACGAATCCCTGATCACGTCGGGTCGCACGCGAGCTCTGGCTGATCTTCCGGATGGGATGGCCATGTCGGACCAGTCGACAGCGCGGACCTCACCCACGTTTGGCGGCCCACGTCGCCGAAGCAGCACGGCGACGCCTCGCGGCGGCGCCGGCCGAGGAGCGTGTGCGCATCGTCAACGCCATCCTGGCGCAGCTTGCTGCTCCCCAGGAGGAGGTGGTGGACCCCGCCGAACGGCTGCTGGCGATCGGCAGCGCGACGCCGATCGGCGGGGGCACGAGAACCTACGGCCGACCAAGTACGCCACTGACCGAGTCAGCGCTGCTGACCAACGCGCGGGGGGAGCCCAGCCTCGGCCATGAGCTACGGGCGGAGCTAGGCAGCGCTGACGAGGTGGACCTTCTCTGCGCCTTCGTGAAATGGCATGGCCTCCGCCTACTGGAGGATGAGCTCGCACGGCTGCGCGATCGTGGCGTACGGGTGCGGGTCGTCACCACGACCTACATGGGTGCCACCGAGCGAACGGCCCTGGACCGCCTGGTCCGCGACTTCGGAGCCGAGGTACGCATTCAGTACGACAAGGACCGCACCCGGCTGCATGCCAAAGCGTGGCTCTTCGGCCGAAAGACCGGGTTCGACACCGCTTACGTCGGATCGTCGAACCTGTCGACCGCCGCGCTTCTGGACGGCGTCGAATGGAACGTTCGCTTGTCCAATGGGGGCACGCCAGCGCTTCTCGCCAAGTTCCGAGCGACGTTCGAGACGTACTGGAATCGATCCGAGCTTCGAGGAATACCAGCCGGATCGTGATCGGGATCGGCTCGATGATGCGCTGTCGGCCCGACGCGACCACTCCGGTGGGCAAGCCCTGATCTCGGGACTGGAGGTGCGTCCCTTCCCGTTCCAGCAGGCCATCCTCGATGCGCTGGAGTCCGAACGCGAACTGCACGGACGAACACGAAACCTCGTGGTGGCAGCCACGGGCACGGGCAAGACCGTGGTCGCCGTGTTGGACTACCGACGTCTGTGTGAGGGTGCCCCGGCGTCCTCGCCTGCTCTTCGTGGCCCACCGGCGAGAGATCCTCGAGCAGTCCCTCCGCACCTACCGTGAAGTGCTCGCCGACGCCGACTTCGGGGAGCTCTGGTACGCGGATCACCGCCCCGAGCGCGGCGACCACGTGTTCGCGAGCGTGCAAAGCCTTCATGCGTACGGCGTCACCAACGTGCCACCAAATCACTTCGACGTGGTCGTCGTAGACGAATTTCACCACGCGGCAGGCGGCGACGTACCGTCGGATCCTCGACCATCTCCGGCCCTCGCAACTTCTTGGCCTCACTGCCACGCCCGAGCGGGCAGACGGCGTCGATGTCCGAGCCTTCTTCGACGGTCGCACAGCTTTCACGCTGCGATTGTGGGACGCTCTCGAACAGGAGCTGCTGACTCCCTTTCACTATTTCGGAATCAGTGACGGCACTGACCTCACCGAACTGGCCTGGTCGAAGGGGACCATACGACCCGGCCGGCCTGTCGCAGCTGTACACCGGGAACCAAGCGCGTACCCGGATTATCGTGCAGCAGCTCCGCAAGCGGGTGGCGGACCCGAGGGAAATTAATGCGAGCGCTGGGCTTCTGCGTGAGTGTCGAGCATGCCCACGACATGGCTAGGCAGTTCACCGCCGCCGGCATCCCCGCGCGCGCGGTGTTCGCCGGCTCTTCAGCTGAGGAGCGACGCCGTGCCCTCCTGGAGCTGAAGGCCGGCGAGGTGAATGTCGTCTTCGCCGTCGATCTCTTTAATGAAGGTGTCGACGTGCCGGAGATCGACACTGTCTTGTTCCTGCGGCCGACGGAGAGCGCAACCGTCTTCCTCCAGCAGTTGGGTCGAAAGGGTCCAGGCGTTCTCGCGACAAGGCAGTGCTCACCGCATTGGACTTCGTCGGGCACCATCGGAAGGAGTTCAGCTTCGCGCACCGCTTCCGAGCGATCACTGGTGCCACTCGGGCGGAGCTGGGAGAGGGACGTCCGTGATGAGTTTCCGTTCTTGCCCTCCGGTTGTCAGATCCAGTTGGACCGGCAGACGCAGGCAGCTGTTCTTCGCAACATCAAGGAGCAGTTGCCGGACTCTTGCCCCCAGATCCGCGCGCTAGCTCTGTCACGTTGAAGTCGAGCTCTATCCTGTCACTTCCTTGACGAGAGCGGGCTGCCTTTGGAGCAGGTCATCGGCGTCAAGCCAGGTCGGGCGCGCCTGGACACCCTTGCGTCGCGACGCAGGACTTGAACAGCGTGCAGCGGGTCCGCTGGAGGCGGCGCTGGTGAAGCGTGGACGGGCCCTCGCCCATGTGGATGACCCTCTTCGGGCTGGCGTCTACGCCGACCTTCTCGCGGGGCGCAGCTACGCCGACCTGTCGGATCTTGAGCAGGCGACCGCACGCATGCTCTATTTCTCGCTCTTTCCCAAGGCAGGGGCGCACAAAGACTACGCACGTGACTTCGCCGAATTGCGGCGTGAACCGGCCGCGGCCGACGAGTTGCGTCAGGTCGTCGACCTGGCCTTTGACAGCACGAGGCACGTGCCGGCGCAGCTGACCGGCGCGCACCACGATCTCCCCCTGCGGGTTCATGCGACCTATCAGCGTGAAGAGGCGTTGGCCGGGTTGGGGTGGTCGTTGCTGACCCGTACGCCGGCCAGCTTCATGGAGGGCGTCCTCTATCAGCGAGAGCGCCACATCGATGCCTTCTTCATCACCGTGCGCAAGAGCGAGGCTGCATACTCGCCGACCACGATGTACCGGGACTACCCCATCAGTCAGACGCTATTTCACTGGGAGTCGCAGTCCATTACCTCGCTTGCCTCGCCGACAGGGCAGAGGTACTCTGAGCGGCGCAAGCACCGTCATGCTGTTCGTGCGAGAGTCCTCCCTGTGCGCCTTCGGGACGGCGCCGTACACCTTTCTAGGATCCGCGACCTACGTCCGACACGAGGGAGAGCGACCGATCGCAATCACGTGGCGCCTCGTTACACCGATGCCCGCTGAGCTGTTTGGAGCCCATGCCGCGGCCGTGGCCTGACGCGCAGCCCCAAGAGCTCGACAGTACCTGGGCGAAATGGAACGCAATTGCTCGGCGCCCGAGCTGGCATAGCGCCGCCTGAGCGCCTGGGTCGCGGACGTCGCGTCGCGTCTTGTCCTGGTGTCGTTGGCCACGGGTCGTCGGGCCTATACCCGGCGGGGAGGTCCTCGCGACAGGGGCTAGGGCAAGCCAGACGGCCGCGGGCGGTGGGCGGCGACCACCTGCAACGGCTGGTCTGCGGGTCGGTGTCACCAAACAAGACAGCCAGGATGTATCAAGCCCTCCCCAGGTCCGGGCACATCGGTCATGCTCTCTCCATGGTCGAGCCGCATGCTTCAGACTCAAGCGTTCAGAAGTCAGCCGAGGCGGCGATAGTCGCCGGCCTGGAGCGTCAGTTGCAGATGGAGTTGCCCCTCTTAGCCCGGCACCGCTTTCGCTCGGGAGAGGGGTGAGCGTGACAGTGGATGCCCGTTCAGCGGATGGCTCAGTCCTTGCGGAGGTGTTCGCTCGTCAGGGTGCGCTAAAGGGGCTCTTCACCGCTGAGTGTGGGGTGAGCGCGACGCGCCGGGCGGCTGGTTGAGGCTGGTACGGGGTCGAGGTCCCCGAGGATCAGAGGACTCTTACCTCTTCTGAACTCAAGGACCTCGACATGAGCGAGCCTACGTTGTGCTGCCGCGCGCCCGGTGGCTACTGCACTCGATGTGACCTGCTGGTGGGCCTGGACGGTCTGCACGTCGTGGCGGTTGAGCGGGACGACGGACGTGGCCGGCCGGGGTTGACAGTCACGGTGGAGTCCGCGCCGGGGCCGATGGGCTGCCTGCGGTGCGGGGTGGTGGCGCACGCTCACGGCCGGATTGAGGTGCACCTGGTGGACGCTCCGGCGATGGGCCGCCCGGTGCGGATCGTGTGGCGCAAGCGGCGGTGGGTCTGTCCGGAGCCGGCCTGCCCGGTCGGGACCTTCGTCGAGCAAGACGAGCGGGTCGCCGCGCCGCGGGCGAGGTTGACGACGCGGGCGTGCTGGTGGGTGGTCGAGCAGATCCGCCGGGAGCACGCCTCGGTCAACGGCCTACGCCGCCAGCTGGGCACGAGCTGGCGCACGGTGTGGGAGGCGGTCAAGCCGCTGCTGCAGCACGCGGCCGCGCAGGAGTCCCGCTTCGCGGGCGTCACGACCCTTGGCGTGGATGAGCATGTGTGGCACCACGTCTCGACCAAGCCGATCGAGGACGGCGGTCGAGGTCCGAAGGAGCTGACCGGGATGGTCGACCTGACCCGCCACGAGGACAAGGACGGCAACCTCGTCGTGCGAGCACGGCTGCTGGACCTTGTCCCTGGCCGCTCGGGCGAGGCCTACAAGACCTGGCTGATCGAGCGGGGCGACACGTTCCGCGCCGGCGTCGAAATCGCCACCCTTGACCCGTTCCACGGGTACAAGAACGCGATCGACGACCAGCTCGACGACGCCCGCGCCGTCCTCGACGCCTTCCACGTCGTCAAGCTCGCGACCCAGGTCGTCGACGACGTCCGTCGCCGGGTGCAGCAGGACACCACCGGACACCGCGGCCGACGCGAGGACCCGCTGTACCGGATCCGCAACATCCTGCGCGCCGGGCAGGAGCACCTCACCGACCGCCAGCGAGCCCGCCTCGAGACAGCGTTCACCGCCCGGGAGGAGCACCTCGAGGTCGAACTCGCCTGGCGGTGCGCGCAGCAGGTTCGTGACTGCTACCACCAGGACACCCACGCCGCCGGCCGGGCCATCGCCGAGCAGGTGCTCGCCTCGTTCGCGTCCTGCCCGATCCCCGAGGTTGCCCGCCTCGGCCGGACCCTGAAGCAGTGGACCAGCGAGTTCCTCGGCTACTTCGACACTGGCGGCGCGAACAACGGCGGCACCGAGGCCATCAACGGCCTGATCGAGCTCCACCGTCGCATCGCCCGCGGCTTCCGCAACCGCGAGAACTACCGCCTCCGAATGCTCCTCATCGGCGGAGGCCTACTCCCGTGACCCACACTCAGCGGCGAAGAGCCGTCTTACGGCGTCACCGTCTTCAAGCCGTTGCGTGAAGCCCGACCTGCTCATGGCTGAGACCCATCGCCTGCCCCATCTCTTCAGCCGACACCTCCTGCGGCACCACCACGGCGTCCTTCAACGCCGTCTTGTTCCGGAGAAGCCGATCAAGGTTCACGTCGAAGGAGTCCACCCTGGGATGGACGGCGACCGGATAGTGCACGAACACCTCGCGGCGCTGCCCGATGCGGTGCACACGGTCCGTCGCCTGGGCCTCCTTGGCCGGGTTCCAGTGCCGTTCGAGGTGGATGGCGTGGTTGGCGCCCACGACGGTCAGCCCGACCCCGACGGCGAGCGGCGACATGATGATCACGTTGAATCCTTCGCGTGCCTCGAACGCCCGAATCTTCGACAGCCGGGACCCAGCACCCCCTGCGGCTGGTGTGTCGCCGTTCACGATGTCGACGCTGAGGGCGAAGACCTCCCGTAGCCATAGGGCCAGGCCGCGCTGTAGCTCCTTGGTCTTGGCGAACACGATGGCCTTCTCTCCTGCCGTCCGCACGCCCTCGAGGATCTGGCGGACGGTGACGAGGGTCCGGGCCGAGTCGTCGAGCGTTCGCGCATCGCCGTTCAGTCGTCCGTCGAGCAGGCCCGGATGCAGCGAGACGGCGGCGAGCTGATGCAGGGTCTTGAGGGCAGCACCCATCTCGCCGACCCTGTGATTGTGCGAGTCCAGCACGGCGTCGTAGCGCTGCACCTGGAGGCGAGGCATCGGCTCGCGGTACTCCCGGACATGCTTGGCCGGCAGATCCGGGAGATGGTCCTCCTTGCTGCGCCTCAGCATGAAGTCACCCACGGCCTGCCGTAGCTGACGACCCAGGTGGTCGTGCTCGTCGCCGTTGGCCTCGGACATGGGGATCGCCCACCTCTGCTGGAACTCGCCCCACGTACCCAGCAGACCGGGCTGCGCGGTGTCCATTAGCGACCAGAAGTCCCGCAGTGAGTTCTCCACCGGTGTCCCGGTGGCGAGCAGCTTGAACCGGGCCTTGAGCGCCTTGGCGGCACGCGAGGCAAGGGTCTCCGGGTTCTTCGTCACCTGCGCCTCGTCCATGACGACAACGCCCCAGTCGACGAGCCCGAGTGAGACCTGGTAACGCCGGAGTGTCTCGTATGTGGTGAGCACCAGGACGCCGGGTCGATCCAACCGGCGGTCACCGTGCGCCTCTCCGATGCGAAGCCACTGCCGGATCCGCTCAGGACGGACCATTCCGCGTTCGTCGAGGTCGTCGAGGCGAGCAGCCGTCTCCGGCTGGGCGCCGCTCTGTTGGTAGCGCTTCAGACCGTCACCGTGCAGCACGACGACATCCGTGAAGGGTCCCCGCGCCGACCCGAAGGTTGTGCGGATCTCCTGCCGCCAGTTCTCCAGAAGGGCGACCGGCATCACCGCCAGGTGGGGAGCTGGTGGCGCGCCGATGGCCTGTTCGGACTGCAGCAGCTCGCTCATAGCGACCAGCGTCATGTACGTCTTGCCCAGTCCCATGTCGTCAGCCAGGAGGGCGCCTTGGATTCTGACTGCATCAGGGCCGGATGATGCGAAAGCCGCCTGCATCAGCCCCGTCATCCACTCGATCCCGGAGCGCTGATGTGCATAGGGCCTCCGGTGCAGGTCACCCCAGGCAACAGGCCTGCGGGGGTGCGCCTGGCGGGCGAGCTCCCGAAGAGTCGGGGCGACGTCCCACGCCTCCACGATGTGCATTCCCACGGTCACCGTTGGGGGCTTTCGCGGCCCGGGCTGCTGGCGGTCGGCAAGCTGCGCCAGACGGTCCCGTCCAGACTCCAGCGCGTCAGTGACCCGTCGGTGATCGCTGATGTCGACGAGCCGTTCATCGACGGTGAGGAGGTCCTCGCCTCCTTCCCAGGCATCCTGAACCCTGGACTCGAGTGTGGCCTGTTCGGCAAGGGTCCGGGCCTGTGTGGTCAGTGTCTCCGGAGCATCGACCGAGTCGACGTCCCTGAACCAGGCGATCCCGCTGGGCGCGGCCATGGCGAACGTGACGGGGACGATGACCCCCAGTCCGGCCACGCGGACGCCGAACTGCAGATCGACGTCCACGAGCTCGGGATCGAAGTAGGCGCCGGGGGCGTCAAAAAACTGGCCGGCATCGCCCGCGGGGATCGTGGGTCGACGGCGAACCTCACGGACGCCGGCCAGTTGTTGTGGACCCAGCAGCACGATGTCGTTCCCGGCGCGGATCACTCCGGCCTCCGCCTCATCCTCCGTCGTGCTGCGTCGGTCCAGTTGGTGCCACCGTCGCGCCACCAACTCCTGACTGACCTCTCGCCCGAGGTCTGGTTCCACCGCGAGTGAGCCGTCGGGCTGTGGCTCGACCACGAGGCTGACCGTTTCGGGGGTGATGGTGCGGAACCGCTCCAGCGGGCCGAGGTCGAGTCGGAACAAGGGGTCGCGGTCGGTTGCACTCTCCGCGCAGCTGGCCAGTCGCTGGGCGGCCTGGAGCTGGGCAACGAGCCCCACGTTCTGGTTCTCGTTCCGCCGATCCGGGGTCAGGCCCGAATGGTCCTCGATGGCGCGAAGGCTCCGCAGAAGGGGGACGCTCAGACGTTGGAGGGTCGACCCGACCTGGACGACCGGCCCGCAGCGGCGAACAGGCGTGAAGTGATCGCCGACCGCCAGGTGGATGGTGACGGAGAACTCCGGGGAGGAGGTGAACGACCGCACCCTCGCCCGCAGTTCGCCGGCGTAGCGGTCCGGCAGGGTCAAGACCCGCGCCTCATCGGCGTCGAGTCGCGCCACCTCCTCGGCGGGCACCACGAACCCGTCCTCGGTGTGCGCTGCTCGTCCCTCCTCGGTCAGGGCGTCCAGCAGGTAGTACTGCTCCTGCGTCGTTCGCTGTCCCTGGCCGGCGCGTAGTAGCACGAGGACACTGCTGTCGACGACGAATCGCGTCTCCTCGCCGTACACCGGCCGGAAGCCCGGCATTGGAGCGAACGGGTCGTCCGGGGCGGGAGTGGGACGACGGCGTAGCCGGTCGATGAGGCTCATGTCAGTAGAGGGCCTGGGCGCGTCGTCGGTTCAGGTCGGCGTAGTCGGCGGCGGTCATCAACCCGCGCTCGTCCAGCCGCAGGCCGCTGTCCCGGAGGAAGTCGAGAGCCTTGCGGATCCATTCGGCGCCCTGGTGGGCCACGGCGAAGTGCGAGCCCTCGCCGTGCAGCTCCACATGCAGGGCGGGGACGGTGTCTCGGAGATAGGCGGCGTCAAAGGTGCGGTAGCGCCGATCCGCCAACCGCTCGAGTGGCGACCCGAGGTAGATGTGCAACTTGAAGTTGTGCGAACCCTCGATCAGGCAGAACTCGCCGCAGTCCACATAGACGATGGCCGTGTCCTGCATACCGCCATCCCGGAGCATTGCTGCGTCCTTCGGCGTGAGCGTGGCGGAGCGTGTGACGCAGGAGGAGATGTCAGATCCGAGGACGAGCCGCACATCCTGGATCAGGTCCTGCTCGTACAGGCCCAGAAGCAGGCGCTTGCGGCGTTCGAGCATGCGCTTCATGGGCTCATTGGCCGTGCGCTCGGCGTACTGCTTCACGCCATCGAGGAACGCCCGCAGATCGACGCCCTGCATCCATCGCTCGGCACGCCGCAGATGTAGTGGGTCGATCCTCGACCACCACGTCTGCCATCTCTGGGTCTGCCTCAACCGTGGATCCCCGCCGATATCGAGGACGGCCCTCAACCAGGCGTCGCTCGGCCTACGGACCGTCTTGGCGGTGAGCGCCGTCAGGATCTGGTGACCGAAGTAGCACCCGTCCTCGTGGCCGGCGTCGAGCTTCTGTCGGACAAGGAACTCCTGCGTCACCGCAACGAGGAACGCATGATCGCCACTCGCGGCGTCCGCCAGCTCGATCAAGCGCAGGTAGTAGGCGTCGCGCGCTCGTCGTCCCCAGCGAGTATCCGCATAGCCAGAGAGGTGGTGAGCGCGGAACCACGCGGTTATGTCGGTCTCGGTCGACACAAGGCCGCTGGCGAGTCGCACGGGGCCGGAGGCCTCGAGCAGGAGGGCATCACTTGCCCGAAGGGTCTCGACGACGTCACCGGTCGTCATCGGCCTCTGGCGGGCCACAGCCGACCGCAGCAGGTCGCGGACCGAGCTGAACAGACCGCCCTGCAGCTGTTCGAGGTGGTCGAAGTGCGTGAGGAAGAGCTCGGTCAGCGCGATCGTGCCCAGACGCGATATCGGTGCCTCGAGCAGGGCGTGGAGGGATCGGTCGTTCAGGGAGACGCGGGTCAGGTCGTCGTCCTGCAGCCACGCGGTGATGACTGCGCGAACGAAGCGACGGTCCCCGGCGCGACGCTCCACGACCGCGTACTCGCCAGCCCCCAGAAGCTCTCGTGCCTCACGGACCAGCTGGTCGAACTGCCGGCCTTGGCCCATCCCGCGGCTGAGTCGCTCGGCCTCCTGGGTGAGGACCCTCCACTGTGAGAGCGTCTGCTCGCTCCACTCCGGAAGCAACGGCAGGGGTGCCGGCGAGGGCGGGGTGAGGCGCATCACGACCCTCCGGCGTCGGCGGCAGCGCGGATCCGCTTGAGCTCAGCGTCCGAGAGGCGGTGTTCGGTGAAACGGATGTCGATGCGTCGGTTGGCTGCGCGCGCTCTCTCGCTTTTCTGGTCGACGACGATCGGGCGGGTGTCGGCGTAACCGGAGACGGAGAACAGGCGCTCGCCGGTGTGCCCGGTGAGAGCGTCGAGATGGTTCGGCAGCCGCGTCTCCCACAGTCGCCACAGCGAGATGGCGCGATCAGCTGACAGGCCCCAGTTCCCGCCGTGGACGCCGTCGATCGGCACGTTGTCGGTATGGCCCTCCACGAAGACGGTGTCCAACTGTCGATAGCGGTTGTTCTCAAGAAGGACCTGAGAGACGACGCTCCCGATGATGAGGGCGCTCGTCTGGTGCTGTGGTCGGATGTCGGAGGAGCCGGAGTCGAAGCCGAGCAGGTCGACGGGAATGCGGATCACCGAGCCGGCCTGGTCGACCTCCACCCTGATCCCGCGTTGAGCGAGTCGTTCGCGAATCTGTGTCACCATGTCGCTGCGTACCTGTTCGCCCGTGCCCAGGCTGTTCAGGACGGAGTTGAAGGTGGCGTTGCGCGCATTGGCCGCCTCTGCTTCGTGCCGTGCCCTAGCTGCAGCATCCTGTTCCTGGGTCAGGGTGTACACGAGGGCCACTGCCGCCAGCATGAAGACGGTCAACAAGGCCGTCATCAGGTCTGAGAACGAGATCCATACGGATTCCTCCTCTGTCACCGTCGCGCGGGGGCGGCGGAGCAACCGCCGGGTCATGCTGCGGTGCTCGATGTGTCAGGGCCGCGTCGGACGCCGAGCTCGTCGACCGCGTCAGACAGGGCGTTCGTCGCGTTGACCATCTGCGAGGTGAACCGCTCGGTCTGGGCGTTCCATTCGCCCATCCGGTGTGCAGTGTGCTTGCTGACCTGGTCGGCGTAGTCGGCCAGCCAGCTGTTGACGGTCTGGCTGTGCTTGATCAGCTGCTGTTGAAGGTCTGCGAGGAACACCGCCTGCGCGTCTCGCATCCCGTCGAACCCGCCGTTCAGCTGCGTGGCGGCGGTGTTCAGCTGAGCGGAGGCGCGCACCGCCTCCTCCATCAGGGCGCGGACGGCATCCTGCTGGTCGGCCATCGCCTCGGCGGCTGCGCTCGCCCTCGTCACCAACGTCTCCATGGTTCCCGTGGCTCCGGCCAGGGTGTGGGCGATGGAGGTCCCGGTGTCACTCAGAGTCGAAGCAACACCACCGAGGCTGGACGCGGCTTCCTGCATGCCTGTCGTTGCCGTCTGGACGAGCACCGCAGACCGTTCCAGGCCCATGGCGACCTTCGGTAGCGCCTCCTCCAGCATCGAGAGGTGTCGGGTCGTGGCGTCCGTGACCTGCTGAAGCTGGTCGGCCATCACCTGCCGATGAGCCTCCAGCAGTGCCAGGTGTCGGTCTGAGTGCTCGGCGAGCCGCTCGCCCATGTAGTCGATGGAACTCCGCATCGACGCGGAGGAGTCGCGGAGCTGAGCAGCGAGCGAGACACCGATCTCCGTGAAGGACGCGGTCAGCTGAGCCGAGATCTCCTGGAACACCTCAGCCGACTGCTGGGCGGCCCTCGTGGCCAGATCCTGCATCACCGGCGCCAGCGAGTTCTGGATCGCGTCCTTCACGGCGGCGCTGGTCGACTCCCCGACGTGCTGGACCGATTCCTGAAGTGCCGTGCCGATCTTCTCGTGCAGAACCTGCAGGGCCTTCTCGGACTCCGCGGTGCTTGAGGCGATGTTCACCAGGAACTGCTCCGGCGAACGGAATCGGAAGAGCCGATCGATCTCGTCCTGGAGTCGCTCGAGTCGCTTGACGACGCGACGCTCCATCGAGCGTTCCGCGACGTTCACCACCAAGCTGGCGGCGACCCCCCAGAGGGAGGCGGTGAAGCCGAGGGCTGCGCCGGCGACGAGGGTCTGGATGCCCGCCTTCAGCTGATCGCCGGATGAGCCGAGATCGAGACCGCGAAGTCCCACCGTCAGCCCGAGGAAGGTGCCGAGAAGGCCGAGAGTCGTCAAGGCGGTGGGCGCGACGTGCAGGAAGCGGTTGTGCACAAGCCGGGGGGCGAATCGGCGCTCGTTGAAGAACTCGGCCGCATCGACCGTGTTGTAGAGCCTGCCGTCCTCCGCGACGAGGGTCTCATCGAACTCTCGCCACGCGAGGTTCACCTCTTCGGACGACGAAGCAGCGCGTTCGTTGATCTCGGCGCGACACGCGAACAGCGACCCGTGATCCACATCCCGGATCAGCCCGGTCGCCTCGTGGGCGCGTCGCAGGGCCGCGCGCATCTGGAGGGCCGCGAAGCCGAGCACCTGGAGCGCGACGACCCAGATGAGGATCACCAGCGCCGGGGTCACTGCCTGGACGGTGCCGCTGTCCAGCGCACCGAAGTCAGGCAGCACGAGGGCCCAGAACGACTGCGTCGACTGATCGCTCATCTGGCGTCCCCCGGCACGACGGACGCTCCGCGCCGTCCGCGTGGGCGCAGGACGTGGCGCGCGCACAGATCGGCGAGTGAGTCAACGCATCTCATGCCTGGGCCTCCCCGTAGGGCCGCGCACAACGAGTGTCACGGCGTCTTGGGGACATTTCGGGAGAGGGGTGCAGGAGTTGAGAAGTCGTACGCCGGTCCACCTGTCTGCCCCATGGCCATCACAGCTCGTTGCTCACCCGCCGGTCATTCAGTACGAGATTCGTGATCACCCTCGGTGAGCTGCTCCCACTCCTACCGGAGGTCCAGCGGATCACTCATCGCGGCCCCCGGCGCGGGCGTGCAGGCCGGGAGACCGGCACCGAGGCTGACACGCACTCATTCTGCCGGCGCCCGGCGCCCGGAGACGTCGGCAGGACCGCCCCATGATCGCCCCGATTCGCACGAATCCGACGCTCGAGCGAGGGTTTCGTGCGAATCGGAGCAATCTTGAGGGGGCCGCTGTTCCAATGATCCGTGCGAATCGGCGCGATCGTCACGCAGCCATCAGATACGTGACGGCCTGCTCGGCGGCCTTCTTGGCCTCCTCCTTGGCCAGCTTCTCCAGGATGTCCTTGCCCTGGTCCCACCAGGTCTTGCTGCTCGGCCAGCCCAGGTCCCCGCCCAGCGTCCGGTCGCAGTAGATCAGGCACTCCTTGTCCTTCTCGTTGTAGATCGCCAGCCACTCGTTGGTGCGCACGTCCTGGCCCTGCGGTCCGCCGAGCAGCAGCCACTCGAACGAGGGCTTGGTGTGCCACTGCAGGTTCACCCCCACGGTCCGCTCCTCGTAGCACATGAACGAGGGGTCGTTGCCGTTCCCGATCGCCACCGACTCGCCGTAGCGCATCGGCCGGTCGGCGCCGTCCTCGCGCAGGAAGAACCACCGCTCGGCCTTGAGTGCCGTCTCGGGCTCGGCGTTGTTGGTCCAGCCGACGTTGAACCCGATCTGGTCCTCCCAGTGCAGGAACTTGCGGACCCGGCCGTTCTTCAGCTGGAAGTTGCGGCTGGCCGGGCCGCCGAAGCTGCTCTTGGGCAGCACCGGGGACTTGGCGCTGACGTGGCTGGACAGGATGATCCACTGCTTGAACAGGTCGGCCGCGGCCTGCGCCGGGCTGCGGGTGGTGTCAGTCATCGCTTCTCTCCTTCTTCGACGGGTGGCCGTGCGAGCCGGCCGGCCGGGGCCCTTCCTTGACCGGGCGCCGGGATCACGCCAGTCTCGACAGACCCCCGACAAACCGGGTCTGCGTGAGGGGGACCCCCGGGGGACCGAAGGGGGACACGACGTGGTCGACCATCCCGACACCTTCGGCCGGTGGGTCCGCCGCCGCCGACTGTCCCTGGACCTCACCCAGGCGGCCCTCTCCCGCCGGGTCGGGTGCGCGAGCGACACGATCAAGAAGATCGAGCACGACCAGCGTCGCCCCTCCCGCACCCTGGCCCGGCGGTTGGCTACCGTGCTCGACGTCCAGGGCGAGGACAGGCAGGCGACCTTCCTGGCCGCGGCTCGAGGGGACGTCCCGGCCCGGCGGCTGTCCTCACCCACCGGGTCGACCGGAGCGCCGCCCGCGCCCGCCGCCGCCGTGGACGTCGCCCGCTGGACCAGCTTCGTCGGCCGGGACCGCGACCTCGCCGAGCTCCGGACCCGCCTGCGCAGCCACCGGCTGGTCACCGTCTGCGGCCCCGGTGGTGCCGGCAAGAGCCGGCTGGTCGCCGAGCTGGTCGCCGCGCAGCCCCGGCCGGACGAGATGGTCGCGGCGCCGCTCGCCTGGGTGCAGCTCAGGCACCGGCACGAGCGGGGCTGCGTGGAGGAGGCGGTGGCCCGGTCGGTCGGCGTCCGGAACGGTCCGCAGGTCAGGCTCCGCGAGGCGATGGTCGGCGCGCTGGCCGGCGAGGCGAGGCTGCTGGTACTCGACAACGCCGAGCAGCACGTCGAGGAGGTCGGCGACCTGGCGCAGGACCTGCTCTCCCGGTGCCGGCGGCTGACCCTGCTGGTCACCTCCCGGGTGGTCACCGGCCTGCCCGGGGAGCTGCGCTGGCGCCTGGCCGGTCTGGACGAGGCGGACGCCGCGCGGCTGTTCGCCGACCGGGCCGGGGCGGCCTGCCCCGTCCTCGACGTCGACCCGGCCAGCGACGCGGTCTCGGACATCTGCCGCCGCCTGGACGGCCTCCCGCTCGGCATCGAGCTGGCGGCCTCCCGCGCGGACCTGTTCGGCGTCGAGGCGCTGGCCGTCCGGTTGCGGGAAGGGGTCGTGGACCTGGAGAGCGAGCAGCGCACCGACGACCGGCGGCACCGGTCGCTGCGGGACATGGTCCGCTGGTCGCTGGAGCTGCTCGATGAGCGCGACCGGCGCTGCCTGCTGTCCCTGGCCATGTTCGAGGGCAGCTTCGACGCCGCCGCGGCTGCGGCGCTGACCGGGCCGGACGCCGGCTCGCCGGTGGAGCAGGTGCTGCACCGGCTGATCGCCGCCTCGCTCGTCGTGTCGAACGCCGCCGACGGCCGGCCCCGGCTGCGGCTGCTGGCCACCGTCCGGGAGGTGCTGCTGGCCGAGCTGGAGGCCTCGGACCTCGCCGGCCAGGTCCGCGACCGGTACGTGCGCTGGGTGCGGGCCACCGTGCAGGCCGAGCTGGCGCACCTGTGGTCCGCCGACGCGCCGGCCGCGCTGGACCGGTTGGCCCTGGTCCACGACGACCTCGAGGCCGTCCTGCGGCGGGTCCTCGCCCGCCGCGACGCCGCCGTGGCCCTGGAGCTGGTGGCCGGCCTGTCCCGGTACTGGGACCTGCGTGGGCACCTGCTCAGCGGGCTCGCCTGGCTGGAGGCGGCCTGTCGGCTCCCGCCGGACCCCGACCACCCGCCGGCCGCGGAGGTGGTGGCGGCGGCGCACAACGGGCTGGGCACCCTGGCCAGCCTGTGCGGCGACCTCAGGGCGGCCGAGACGGCCTTCCGGGTCGCGCTGACCCACGCCCGGCGGTCGGGTTCGCACCGGCAGGGCGCCTACGCGCTGCAGTACCTCGGGCTGTGCGCGGCATTTGCCGGCGACCCGTCGGCCGCCGTCGAGCACCTGGAGGCCGGCATCGCCGAGGCGGACCTAGACGGCGACGTCGGCTCGCGGGGTTGGTCGCTGATGTTCCTGGCCGTCACCGCCCTGTGGTCCGGGCGGCTGGAGGAGGCACTCGCCCTGGCCCGCCGCTCACGCCGCGACGTCAGCGCGGCCGACGACCGGGAGGCGATCGGCTGGACCTGGATCGGTGAGGCGGTGATCGCCCGGCGTCGTGGCCGACCCGACGCCGGCCCGGTGGCCCGGGCGGTGGCCAGCTTCTACCCGCTGCACGCCGCCTGGGGGCTGTCGGTCGCCTCGGTGGAGGCCGGCCACGTCGCCGTCCACCGGGGTGAACCGACCTGCGCCCGCGACCTGCTGGCGCTCGCCGACGAGCTGGCCGGCGCCGCCGGGGTCACCCACCTGCCGCCGATGCAGGCGTGGCGGGACGAGCTCGCCGAGGCGCTGGGGCTCGACCCCGGCGCCGACCTATCGGCCTGTTGGCCGCCGCGCAGCTGTCCGACGCTGTGCGCCGCGGTGGTCACCGCGACCCAGCGGGTCCTCGCCTGCTGACGCCCTTGATCGCTCCGTCCCTCTGATCGCTCCGTCCCTCTGATCGTTCCGATTCGCACGGATCGGATGCTTGGGCGTGGGTTCCGTGCGAATCGGAGCGATCGTGACTGGACACCGGGGGCTCAGTCGCCACGTCGACGGGGGGGCAGCGCGATCGTGCTGACCAAGGCGGTTTCGAGGCTGATGGTCCGCCGTACGACCTGCACCTGGCGGACGGTCCGACGGGGCCTGGCGGCGCGGCGTCGTCTGGCCCAGGGATCTAGCCCAGGGCGACTGACCTCACGCCAGCGTGAGGCGGTGGTGACGGGACGCGGTTCACCGGGCGAGCGCGGCCTCGAGGGCAGCCGTGGAGGCGGCGTCGAACGTGCAGAGGATGACCTCACCCGGCAGGTCATGCTCGCTGAGCCAGTCGCGCACCGTCGCGACGGCGAGGTCGGCGGCCGCCTGCACGGGGTAGCCGTAGACCCCGGTGCTGATCCCCGGGAAGGCGACCGTGGCGGCGCCCAGCCGCTCGGCCTCCCGCAGGCTGTTCCGGTAGCAGCCGGCCAGCAGGTCCGGCTCGCCCCGGCCACCGCCGTGCCACCGCGGCCCGACGGTGTGGATCACCCAGCGGGCCGGCAGCCGGTAGCCCTGGGTCACCTTCGCCTCGCCGGTCGGGCAGCCGCCGAGCTGCCGGCACTCGGCCAGCAGTTCCCGGCCGGCCGCGCGGTGGATCGCGCCGTCCACGCCGCCGCCGCCCAGCAGCGAGCGGTTGGCGGCGTTGACGATCGCGTCCACGTCCAGGGTGGTGATGTCGCCCTGGACGACGCGGATCCGGTCGGCGGCGGAGCGGACGGCCATGCCCTGATGCTGGTCCCGGTCGGTGGGTGTCGCCACGCGGCGGGGCCCGAGGCGGGTGCATCATCGCGAGGTGGATCAGCCTGCCGTTGACCCGTCTGCCGTTGACCCGTCTGCCGTTGACCCGGGCGAGCACCGCGCCCAGACCCGCGAGGTCTACGACCGGCTGGCCCGGGTCTGGTCGGCGACCACCGACGACGGCCCGTGGAACGCCTGGCTGGAACGCCCGGCGCTACGCAGCCTGGTGCCGCAGCCGCTGGCCGGGAAGGTGGTGCTGGACGCCGGCTGCGGGTCCGGCGCGCAGGGTGAGTGGCTGCTGGAGCAGGGCGCGCAGCCGGTCGGGGTCGACCTCAGCCCGAGGATGGTGGAGGAGTCGATCCGGCGCTGCCGTGGCCGCGGGAGGTTCCTGGTCGCCGACCTGGCCGAGCCGCTGCCGTTGGAGCCGGGCTCCGTCGACGGCGTCACCTGCTCACTGGCCCTGCACTACCTGCGGGACTGGACGACGCCGCTGACCTCGTTCGCCACCGCGCTGCGGCCCGGCGGGTGGGCGGTGATCTCGCTGGACCACCCGTTCGGCCCGCCGTTCGCCGACCAGCAGGGCGGCTACTTCGACACCGAGCTGGTCAGCGACACCTGGCGCAAGGCCGACGTGGAGGTCACCCAGCAGTTCTGGCGACGGCCGCTGGCCGCCTGCGTGGACGCCTTCGCCGACGCCGGGTTCGTGCTCGAGCGGGTCGTGGAGGCGCGGCCGGACGCGCAGGCGCTGCGCCGGTGGCCGGCCGAGCTCGCCGAGCCCGCGGTCGCGCCGTCGTTCATCGTGTACCGGCTGCGGCTCACACCTGGCGGTTAGCGACCGGCCGTGCGCCGGCTCGCTCGGGCGTCGGAGCCCGTCCGACCCCTGGAGCGTGCTCGGCGGCCTGCACCTGGCCTGCGCTCCCGCCCCTTGATCGCGCCGATTCGCGCGAAACCGATCCGCGCACGGGGGATTCGCGCGAATCGTGGCGATCTTGGCGGCGCGGCGATGGCGAGGGCACCGCTCTCGTTCCGCCGGGGCCTGCGCGGCACGCCCGGGCTCAGCCAGGAGGTCGCAGTCGGCATCCGGCCGGTGCGGCCGCGGGTCGGGACCACCCCGGGTGTATCACCGAGCCGTGCACGAGCCTCCCCTGCAGCACGAACCCAGGAGGCCCGATGTACACCGACGACCTGTCCGACGGCTTCTTCGCCGACCTGCCGACCGTCTGCGCCACCCTGGGCGCGCAGCCGCTGGACCTGCTCAGCGTGATGATGGCCGAGTCCGACGTCCGCGCCGGCGCCCACAACCCGCACGGCGACGCCTCCGGCCTGATCCAGTTCATGCCGCAGACGCTGCTCGGCCTGGGCTGGACCCGGGGCCACGAGGCGTTCCGCGCCGAGCTCGACGCGCAGGCGCAGCTGCCCTACGTGGAGGCGTACTACCGGCCCTGGACCGGCAAGGGGCTGGGCACCGCCGCCCGGCTGTACCAGGCCACCTTCCTGCCGGCCACGCTCGACCTGGGCGAGGACCCGGACGTGGTGCTCTGCGGCGCCGCCGGCCCCTACGCCTTCGCCTACGCCGCCAACCCCGGCTTCGACGCCGACCACAAGGGCACCATCACGGTCGCTGACCTCACCGCGTTCATCCAGCGGCGCTGCGTCGGCCCGCGCTGGGCCGAGATCGTCACCCGGGCGGGTGGCGGCGCGCCGGCACCGGGGCCGGGCGACGTCGACCTGCTCACCGCCGGCGGGATCCAGACCGCCCTGACCGAGCTCGGGTACGACGTCGGCGGTGTGGACGGGATCCTCGGCCCGCGCTCGCAGGCGGCGATCCAGCAGTTCCAGGCCGACCACGGCCTGGTCGCCGACGGCATCGTCGGTCCCGCCACCCGAGCCGCCCTGCAGGTGGCGCTGCAGGAGGCCCTGCAGCGCATGCCGTGACCGGCCGGCGGCCCGACCGCAGCCAGCAACCCAGCCAGACCCGCGGAGGATGAGATGGCGTTCGACCTCACCATGTCCCACCCGTTCAGCAGCGGCTTCACCGGCGGCCTCGGCGGCCCCCGCACCGGCGGTCACGTGCCGCCCAACTGGTACATCGAGTACGGGATGGACCTGGCCGCCCCCGCCGGGACGACGGTGCTGGCCGCGTTCGATGCCCACGTCACCCGGTACACCGCGCACGACCCGGCCGCGGACTCCGGGAAGGTCTACGGCGCGCAGATCTTCGCCCGTTCACCCAACGACATGATGGGCGGCTTCTACACCCACCTGACCGACGTGCCCGCTGACCTCGGCCCCGGGTCGGTCATCACCCGCGGCCAGCCGCTGGGCACCGTCCTGGAGTTCGGCGGCATCAGCGCCCACGTCCACCTGGCGCTGGTCGAGATCATCGGCGGGGCGCCGGGCGGTCAGTACACCGGCGTGGACCTGTACCAGCAGTTCCTGGCCAGCGGTAACACCACCACCCCGTTCACGGTCACCTTCCACCAGGACGGGTCCACGCCCACGGTCGGCGGCGGCGCCCCGGGGGCGGTCGACCTGAGCACCGTGCGCGGCGTGCAGCAGGCGCTGCAGGCCCTCGGCATCGACCCCGGGCCGGTCGACGGACTGGCCGGGCCGCTGACTGCGGCCGCCGTCGCCGCCTTCCAGGCCGCCTCCGGACTGCCCGCCACCGGCGAGGTGGACGAGGCGACCCGGGCGGCGCTCGCCGCCGCCCTGGCCGGCGCAGGACTGGTCGTCGTCGGCGGCTGACGCCGGTTCTCGGCCACGGGTAGGCAGAGCTGGTCCTGCCTCGCCGAGCGCCATTTCTGCAAACTGTCGCTCCTGCGAATCGAGGGGCAGAGTTGTCAGTCTCCTCTGCCAGAATGCGTTCTCCTGAGCTACTGCGGCCGGGCCGTCGCGCCGTCGACGTGCAAGAAGCGAGGCGTGAGCCTTCGAAGGGGTGGAGCGATTTTGCCCGATACCGTGGGTTTGTGCGCTTTCTCAGGCGAGCCGGTCATCATCTGCAACTGCTACTGGCACGGGCCGTACTCCAGCTCGGCGGAAGATGACGAGAGCTCGACCGATGCGGACAGTGCATCGACCATCCCGATGACCCTGTACCACGCTGCCCCGATGTGCGTACGGGACCGGATCGCCGCCGAGGGGATCAAGCCAGGCCGACTCGGGGAGATCTACGCAGCTGCCGATCCGAAGGACTGCCGTCGCCTGGCCTTGTTCCTGCTGGCCTTCCACGAGCATCCGGACGAGGCCGCTGATGGTCAGGAGCCGCCGGTGGTCTTCCACCACGAGATCGACATCTGGGAGGTGGACAGGAACAAGACCCCGTCGGCGCCCTGGCAGGACAGCACCGGGCGTGCCGGGCTGCTCTTCGAGGGTGCTCCCTCGTTCGTCTCCTCTGCGCCAATCATCCCGGTTGAGGCAATCACCCGACGAAGTATCACCGCGCGATCACTGGGGATAGTCGTGGCCGATTCGCCAGAATAACCTTCACCAGCACCCAGGGCCCGCCGGGGCGAACCCGCCCACGGGAGCCGGCGTGCTCACACCGCCGCGGCCTCGTTCTGCTCCCGGGTCAGGCTCTTGCCGGTGTCCAGGTCGAACACGTGCAGCTTGTCGACGTCGATCCACAGGTCGGTCTCCTTGCCGGCCCGCACCCGGGAGGCCGCGGCCAACCGGGCGGTGATCGGCAGGCCGTCACCGTGCATGTCCTGCCCCATGTCCTTGGCCAGGTCCTCCAGGTCGCCCGAGTGCAGGTCGCCGGGCACCGTGAAGTAGGCGTACACGTCCGAGCCCATCGACTCCACCAGGTCCACCGGGGCGGTGACGATCGCGCCCGGCTTGTCGCCGACCAGCGAGGCGTCCTCGAAGTGCTCCGGCCGCAGCCCGAGCACGACCTTCTTGCTCGAGGAGCGCCCGACCGCCTGCCGCACCCGGTCGGAGATGGCCAGCTCCCCGAGGCCGGTCTGCAGCCGGTCGCCCTCGATGGTGGCGGGCAGGAAGTTCATCGACGGGCTGCCGATGAAGCCGGCCACGAACAGGTTGGCCGGCTGCTCGTACAGGTCGGTCGGGGCGCCCACCTGCTGCACGATCCCGCCGCGCATCACGACCACCCGGTCGCCCAGGGTCATCGCCTCGGTCTGGTCGTGGGTGACGTACAGCGTGGTGGTGGCCAGCGACTTCTGGATCCGGGCCACCTGGGTGCGCATCTGGACCCGGAGCTTGGCGTCCAGGTTGGACAGCGGCTCGTCCATCAGGAACGCCTTGGGGCTGCGCACGATGGCCCGGCCCATCGCCACCCGCTGCCGCTGGCCGCCGGAGAGGTTGGAGGGCTTGCGGTCCAGGTGCTCGGTCAGCTCCAGCATCTTGGCGGCCTTCTCGACCTTGGCCCGGATGCTGGCCTTGTCCTCACCGGCCAGCACCAGCGGGAAGCCCATGTTGTCGGCCACCGTCATGTGCGGGTACAGCGCGTAGGACTGGAAGACCATGGCGATGTCCCGGTCCTTGGGGGCCTTGTCGTTGACCACCTCGCCGTCGATCCGCAGGTCGCCCTGGGTGATGTCCTCCAGGCCGGCGACCATGTTCAGCGTGGTCGACTTCCCGCACCCGGAGGGCCCGACCAGGATGATGAACTCCCCGTCGGCGATGGTCAGGTTCATGTCGTGCACCGCGAGGGCGCCGTCGGGGTACCGCTTGACCACGTGGTCGAGCACGATCTCTGCCACTGATGGCTCCTTTGTCTGGGGTCTCGGGCCTCAGCCCTTGACCGCTCCCGAGGTCAGGCCGGCGACGATGCGGCGCTGGAAGAACAGCACGAACAGCACGATGGGGATGGTGATCACGACGGCGGCCGCCGCGATCGCGGCCGTCGGCTTCTCGAAGGTGGTGGCGCCGGTGAAGTAGGACATCGCCGCCGGCACGGTGCGGGCGGCGTTGGTGGTGGTCAGCGAGATCGCGAACAGGAAGTCGTTCCAGCAGGCGATGAAGACCAGGATCGCGGTGGTGAACACTCCGGGCAGGGCCAGCGGCGCGACCACCTTGGTGAACGCCTGGTAGGGCGTGGCGCCGTCCATCTTGGCGGCCTTCTCCAGTTCCCAGGGGATCTCCCGGAAGAACGCCGACAGGGTGTAGATGCCCAGCGGCAGGGCGAAGGTGATGTAGGGCAGGATCAGGCCGGGCCAGGTGTCGAACAGCCCGACCACCGTCTCGATCTTGAACAGCGGGGTGACCAGCGCGATCTGCGGGAACATCGAGATCAGCAGCGAGACGGCCACGATCGTGCCCTTGCCGGGGAAGTCCAGGCGGGCGATGGCGTAGGCCGCCATCGTGGCCAGCACCAGCGCGACCGTCGTGGAGATCAGGCAGATGCCGATCGAGTTCAGCAGTGCCCGCAGGAAGTCGTTGTTGCTGAAGATCTGGGTGTAGGCGTCGAACTTGGGGTTGAGCGGGAAGTAGTTGCCGTCATTGAGGGTGTCATCGCCCTTGAGGGAGAGGGAGATGATCCACACCACCGGGATGAACGCGTACAGCAGGACGACGGTGTTGACGCCGGTCCAGCCGACCCGGCGGCGTGGCGTCATCAGGACCGTGCTCATCGCTTGGCACCTCCACCCGGGGCCGCGGCCCCGAACAGCTTGACGAACAGGAAGGCGATGATCGCCGTGGTCAGGAAGATGAGGATCGCCATGGTCGACCCGATGCCCAGGTTCAGGCCGCGGATCAGGTTGTCGTAGGCCACGATCGAGACCGACTCGGTGCCGTTGCTGCCGCTGGTCAGCACGTAGATGTTGTCGAACACCCGGAACGCGTCCAGGGTGCGGAACAGCAGCGCGACCAGGATCGAGGGCTTGATCAACGGCACCGTGACCCGCCAGAAGCGCTGCCAGGAGCTCGCGCCGTCCATCGACGCCGCCTTCAGCAGGTCCTCCGGGACCAGGGCCAGGCCGGCCATCAGCAGCAGGGCCATGAACGGCACCGTCTTCCACACCTCGGCCAGGATGATGATCCACACCGAGGGCCAGCGCTCGGTCAACGGCGCGTTGCTCCCCGCCAGCCAGCCGATGCCCTGGGTCCAGGCGAACCGCCAGGAGAACGCGGCGACCACGGTGACGATGGCGTAGGGCACCAGCGCCGAGGTCCGGACCAGGCCCCGGCCGACCAGGGTCCGGTGCATGACCAGGGCCAGCATCATCCCGAAGACCAGCTCGAAGGCGGCGCTGATCACGGTGATGAACATGGTGATGCCGAAGGCGTTCCACCAGATCGGGCTGCTGAGCACGGTCACGTAGTTGCTCAGCCCGACGAACTGGTTCTGCCCGGGAGTGCGCAGGTCGGCCTTGAGGAAGGACAGGTAGACCGCGTACAGGATCGGGTAGGCGGCCACGACGAGCATCACCACCACCGCCGGAGCGACCAGCATCAGCCCCAGCCGGGCCTCGGCCCGTTTACCCGCGCTGGCCCGGCGGCGGGCGATCGCGAGGCCCTCGTCCTCCTCGATCTGGGCCGCCACCGGCGTCTCGACGCTCATGGCAGGATTCCCTTTCCGTCGATGGCGTCCTGGATCTGGTTCTTCAGCTCGTCCGCCGTCTGCTGCGGCTGGATCGAGCGCGGCGGGGACAGCGTGGAGGAGATCACGGTGGAGATGTTCTGGTAGACGGGCGTCTTCGGCCGCGGCACCGCCGTCTCCAGCTCGGCCAGGATGTCCTTGTACATCGGGTAGGCGTCCTGGAACGTCGGGTCGTCGAAGACCGACTTCAGCACCGGCACGTTCCCGGCATCCAGCGCGCCGCTGAGCTGGTTCTTCTCATCCCGCAGGCACATCGCGGCGTCGAAGGCCAGGGCGGGGTTCTTGCTGTAGGTGCTGATCGCGTAGTTCATCCCGCCGAGCGTGGCGCGGGCCGGGGTGCCCTTCTCGAACCGCGGCAGCTGGGCCCAGCCCAGGTCCTTGGCCACCTCCGGGTTCGCCTCGCGCATCGCCGAGAGCACGTAGGGCCAGTTGATGGTGAACGCCGCCTGCCCGGTCTGCAGCTGGGCGAAGACCTCCGGCTCCTGGCTGTTGGACAGCGAGGCGCTGGCCAGACCGCTGGTGGCCAGGTTCTTCAGGATGCTCAGCGCCTGCACGGTCGCCTGGTCGACGGTCACCTTGGTGCTGTCGTCGTTGACGATCGAGCCGCCGAGGGAGGCCAGGATGGTGTTGAAGCCGACCACGTAGCCCTCGTACTGGGCCGCGGTCAGGCCGATCTGGTACGGCTTGCCCTCGTCCTTGAGTCGCTTGGCCTCCTGGAGCACCTCGTCCCAGGTGGCCGGCGCCTGTGGCACCAGCGACTTGCGGTACCAGAGCAGCTGCACGTTCGTGGTCCGCGGGATCCCGTACAGCTGACCCTTCCAGGTGGCGGTGTCGATCGGCGGCTGGAGCACGCCGTCGGTGGCCGCCTGCGCCTGGTCGGCGTCCAGCTTGCGGATCCAGCCCGCCTCGGCGAACTCGGCGGTCCAGGTGACGTCCATGCCCAGCACGTCCATCCCGGAGTCGTGCGCCGCCAGCCGTCGGACGAACTGCTCGCGCTGGGAGTCTGCGTCGCTGGGGATCAGGTTCGGCACGATCTGGTACTTGCCCTGGGCGGCCTGGTTGCAGCGGGCCAGGACCTTGTCGAAGCCCAGGTCGGAGGTGCTGCCGTAGACGTTGATCTGCGGCGTCCCGCTGCCGCTCCCGCCGCCGCAGGCGCTCAGGCCCCCGGCCAGCACCCCCGCGGCGCACAGACCGGCGAGACGGCGGGACCGGCCGCGGGTGGGGCGTCGATCGAATCCAGGTGTACTCACGGCAATCCCTGCTCCCGGCCTGACGACACTGTCAAAGCGGATACATAGGAACCGTAGGTCCGGTGGCTGGCGTCAGGCAACAGGGTGATCAGCGACGATCTGCCCACATTCGCTCAGGACCCGACCCGGCCGGCCCGCTGCGGGTTAGCGTGGGCGGAGGGCGCCGGGTCGGCGCCGTCCGACGTCCGGGAGAGGTTCCGAGTGCTGCGCCCGCCCGGCCTGGTGGCCTCCGACCAGCGACGACGCCTGATCCTGGCCTGCCTGCTGGTGCTGGCGCTGGCCGCCGCCGGGCTCGTGGTCGCGCGCACCCAGCCGGACACCGGCCGCTCCCGTCCGGCTGCCGCGGCCTCCGCGGCCTCCGCGGCCTCCCCGGCCACCGCGTCCCTGGGCGCGTCCGCGGCGCCCGCTGCCCCGCTGGGCCGGGGCAGCGACCTGATGGTCGGCGCCCAGCAGCTGCAGGCGGCGGCCGCCGCCGTGGCCTCCGGGGCGCAGCCGCAGACCGAGGCCTGGCAGCAGGTCAGCGCCGCCGCGCAGGCCGCGCTGAGCGCACCGCTGGAGACGGTCTGCGACGACCAGCACGGCTGCGCGTTCTGGTCCCAGAAGCCGTACTCCAGCGACGGGGTCTACGCCCGCTCCCGCGACCGCGGCGACTACGAGACCGCGGGCCGGGTGTCCAGCCGGCTGGTCGACCTCGGCGTCGCCTACCAGGTCACCCACGACCGGCGGTACGCCACCCGGGCCGCGCAGCAGCTGCGGGCCTGGATGGTCGACCCGGCCACCCGGATGGACCCGGTGGCCTGGAACGCGGTCGTCCCGGTGACCAGCCGGGCCAGCCAGGCGATCGACATCTTCATCACCGTGCCCGGCATGCTCTACGGCGCCGCGCTGGTCTGGGACAGCGGCGCCCTGACCGCCTCGGACCAGCAGGCCGTGCAGACGTGGGCCGACCGGATCGCCACCGATGCGCTGAACCGGCGGCGGTACAGCAACAACATCGACGCCTGGCGGCTGGTGCTGGTCAGCTCCGGGGCCGCCCTGGCCGGCGACAGCGACCTGCTGGCGCGGGCGAGGGCGCAGGCGATCGCCGACGTCACCGCACAGATCGATCCTGATGGGTCGCTGCCGCAGGAGGAGGCCCGCACCCGGTCGCTGCACTACACCTCCTTCGCCCTGCAGGCCTTCACCCAGGTCGCGCTGGTCACCCAGCTCAGCGGCCGGCCGCTGCTGGCCGACGGCACCGCCCGGCTTCGCTACCTGGCCGCGCTGCACCGCACGCTGCCCTACCTGGCGGGCAAGGACGCCTGGTCCGCCTGGTCCGCGGACACGGGCCGGAAGGAGATCGGCCCGATCAAGGCCGGCGACGACGTCGCCTTCCTGGAGGTGCTGCCCGCCGTGATCACTTGCGACGCCCCGGGGCAGGCCGGCCAGGCGCTCGAGCGGCAGGTGCTGGACCAGGCGTTGACCGCGGTGCGCGCCTGGGGCCGGCCGCTGACCTCGATCCGCAACCTCGGCCCGGTCACCCTGACCCACGCCGGGGCGAGCTCGACCTGCGGCTGACCGACCTACGAGCGCCGTTCACCCAGGCTCGTCTCCGTCGCGGACGCCGATCGTCCGCAACCGGCCCTAGCGTGCGGGCATGGACATCCTGCTGATCGCCGGGCTGTGGCTGCCGGTCTCCGTCTGGGACGACGTCGCCGCCGAGCTGACCGCACTGGGTCACCGGCCGGTGCCGGTCCGGCTGCCGGGGGTGGACGACGGGCCGGCCGAGGCGGCCCTGGGCGACCAGGTCGAGGCCGTGCTGGCCGCGGTCGACGCCGCCGACCGCCCGGTGGTCGTCGGCCACTCCGCCGCCGCCACCCTGGCCTGGCTCGCCGCCGATCGTCGCCCGGACGCCGTCCGGTCGGTGGTGCTGATCGGCGGATTCCCCTCCCCGGCCGGCTCGGCCTACGCGGACTTCTTCCCCGCCCGGGACGGCGTGATGGCCTTCCCGGGCTGGGAGCCGTTCGAGGGCCCGGACGCCGCCGACCTGGACGCCGCCGCCCGGGCCCGTTTCGAGGCGGTCGCCAGGCCGGTGCCCGAGAAGGTCAGCACCGGCGTCGTCGAGCTGACCGACGAGCACCGCTACGACGTCCCGGTCACCCTGGTCTGCCCGGAGTTCGGCCCGGACGAGGCCCGCGGCTGGGTGGCGGCCGGTGACCTGCCCGAGCTGGCCCGGGCCAGGCACCTGACCTACGTCGACCTCGACTCCGGGCACTGGCCGATGATCACCCGCCCGGCCGAGCTGGCCCGGCTGCTGGCCGAGGCCGCCGGCCGCTGAGCCGGTTCAGCCGCCGAGCACCATCCAGCGGGTGCCGCGGCTGCGCAGGCCCAGCGCGAGCGCCCGGGCGCCCATCCAGACGCCGGCGAAGGCCACCCAGAGCAGCACCAGACCGGCCGGGCCGGGCGGGCCGCCGGCCCGGACCAGGGCCACGAACGGCAGGTAGACCACCGTGGTGGCCACCCCGGTGACGGCCAGGTACCGGCCGTCGCCGGCGCCGATCAGCACCCCGTCCAGGGCGAACACGTAACCGGCCAGCGGCTGCCCGACGGCGACCACCAGCAGCGCGGCGGCCAGCGCCGAACGCACGCCCGGGTCGGTGCTGAACAACGGCGGCAGCAGCGTGTGCGCGGCCGCGACCCCCGCACCCATCAGCACCCCGGCGCCGACCGACCAGGCGGTGGCCCGGCGCATCGCCCGGCGCACGCCGGGCACGTCGCCTGCTCCCAGCCCGCGGCCGGTCAGCGCCTGGGCGGCGATCGCCAGCGCGTCCAGGGCCAGGGCCAGGAAGGACCAGAGCGTCATCGCCACCTGGTGGGCGGCCAGCGGCTGGTCGCC
The DNA here is from genome assembly GCA_963821825.1 of uncultured Actinomycetota bacterium. GTDB lineage: Bacteria > Actinomycetota > Actinomycetes > Actinomycetales > Kineosporiaceae > CAWGFD01. The sequence continues at coordinate 630,828 of CAWGFD010000002.1, read as the reverse complement.
CAGCGCGGTCGCCGCCCAGGTGGTGGCCAGCAGCGCCGCGCGCAGGGCCAGGGTGCGGACCAGCAGCGGCACGCCGGTGACGAACGCGGCGCGGATCCCGGCCAGGTCCGGGCGCAGCCCGGCACCCAGCCCTCCGGTGCCGCGCAGCACGGCGAGTACGGTCGCCACCGCCATCCCGGCCTGTGCGATCACGGTGCCCAGCGCCGAGCCGGCGATGCCCAGGCCCAGGCCGAGCACCAGGACCACGTTCAGCACGATGTTCGCCGCGAAGCCCACGGTGGCCACCACCAGCGGCGTCCGGGTGTCCTGCAGGCCGCGCAGGATGCCGGTGGCGGCCAGCACCAGCAGCATCGCCGGCAGCCCGAGCATCGAGACATGCAGATACGTCACGGCCTGGGCCGCCGTGCCCGGCTGGGCGCCGAACGCGGCGACCGCCGCCGGGGCCGCCAGCCAGCCGGCGACCGCGAACACCACGCCCAGGCCCAGGGCCAGGTACAGCCCGTCCAGCCCGGCGCTGACCGCCCGCGCGACGTCACCGGCGCCCAGCCGCCGGCTCACGGTGGCCGTCGTCCCGTAGGCCAGGAAGACGAACACGCCGACGGCCGAGGCCAGCAGGCCGGCCGCGATCCCCAGGCCGGCCAGCGGCTGGGTGCCCAGCCGGCCGACGATCGCCGTGTCGGCGAGCAGGAACGCCGGCTCGGCGACCAGCGCCCCGAAGGCCGGGACGGCCAGCCGGACGATCTCCCGGTCGGCCGGGCTCAGCCGGTCGGTGACGCTCAGCGGGTCACCAGCTCTCGCTTCAGCCGAGCCACGTAGGCCTCGAACAGGGCCGCCATGTCCACCGTCGCCGGGTCGTGCAGCCACTGCAGCTGCAGACCGTCCATCACGGCGAACACCTCGCTGGCCACCTCGAGCGGCACCACTCCGGCGGCCAGCGGCGGGTCCTGCTGGCCGGCCAGCGCCTGCGCCAGGTCGGTCCGGATCCGGTCGTAGCGGGCGCCGAACCAGTCCCGGCCGTGGTGGCGCTGGGCCGCGGCCTCCCCGGACAGCACGCTGAAGGCCTGCACCAGCCCGCGTCGGGCCTGGTTGGCCCGGACCAGCGCGGCCAGCGCGTCCAGCGCGGCCAGGCCCTGCGCTCCGGACAGGCCGTAGGCGTCGGCGTCGGCCAGGTCCCGCCGCTCCAGGACGGCCAGCAGCAGGGCGCGCTTGCTCGGGAAGTGGTGCAGCAGCCCGGGCTGGGAGAGCCCGGCCACCGCGGCCACCGCCGCCAGCGACGCCCCCTCGTAGCCTCGGTCGGCGAACACGCCCATGGCGGCGTCCAGGATGCGCTCCCGGCTCGCCCCACGAGCATCACGGCGCACCTGCGCGGGTGGGGGCTCGGGCACCCGGCGACTGTAGCGAGGCCACCGCAGGTCACGAACACATAACTCTACCAACCGAGCACTCGGTAGGGTTATGGTCTGGACGAGACAGATCACGTTGGACGCAGAGATGGAGTGCTCGATGACGAACCCCGATCCCGCCCACGGCGCCGGGCAAGCCCTGGACACCGAGCTGGCCGAGCGGCTGGCCGGGCTCACCCTGGAGCAGAAGGTCAGGCTGGTCACCGGCGAGACGTTCTGGACGCTGTACGCCGAGCCGGCCATCGGGCTGCGGTCGCTGGTCGTCTCCGACGGCCCGGCCGGCGTGCGGGGCACCGAGTGGGACGAGCGCTCGTGGTCGCTGAACGTGCCCTCGCCGACCGCGCTGGCCGCCTCCTGGGACGCCGAGCTGGTGCACGAGGTGGGCCGGCTGCTGGCCGCGGAGTGCCGCCGCAAGGGGGTCGACGTGCTGCTCGCGCCGACCGTGAACCTGCACCGCTCCCCGGTGGGCGGGCGGCACTTCGAGTGCTTCAGCGAGGACCCGCTGCTGACCGGGGTGATCGGCAGCGCGTTCGTGGCCGGCCTGCAGGAGGAGGGGGTCGGGGCGTGCGTGAAGCACTTCGTGGCCAACGACTCCGAGACCGAGCGGTTCACCCTCGACGCGAGGGTCGACGAGCGCACTCTGCGCGAGCTGTACCTGGCCCCGTTCGAGCAGATCGCCGGCCGGGCCGGGGCCTGGTCGGTGATGGCCTCCTACAACGCGGTGAACGGCACGACGATGACCGAGTCGCCGATGATCAACGAGATCCTCAAGGGCGAGTGGGGCTGGGACGGGCTGATCATGTCCGACTGGTTCGCCGCCCGCTCCACCGAGCCGGCCGGGCGTGAGGGCCTGGACCTGGCCATGCCCGGACCGACCGGGCCCTGGGGGCAGGCGCTGGTGGACGCCGTCCGCGCCGGTGCGGTGCCGGAGCAGGCGGTGGACGCCAAGGTGACCAGGCTGCTGCGGCTGGCCGCCCGGGTCGGCGCCCTGGAGGGCATCGCCCCGGCCCGGTCGACCGCCACCGTGTGGGCGCAGCCGGACGCCGAACGGCTGCTGACCCGGGCGGCCGCCGCGGGCACCGTGCTGGCCCGCAACGACGACCTGCTGCCGCTGGCCGCCGACCGGCTGCGCCGGGTGGCGGTGGTCGGCCCGAACGCCGCCCGGCTGCGCACCCTGGGCGGCGGGTCGGCCACGGTCTTCCCGCCGCACGTGGTCGACCTGCCGCAGGGCCTGGCCGAGGTGCTCGGCGAGGGCGCCGAGGTGCTGCTCGCGCAGGGCGTGCGCACCCACACCCGGCTGCCGATGGTGCCCGCCGAGCAGCTCGGCCTGCCCGACGGTGGCCAGGGCGCGGTGGTGCGGTTCCTGGCCGCCGACGGGCGCGAGCTGGCCCGTGAGGAGCGGTTCGCGGCGTCCTGGAACTGGCACGGCACGCTGGCCGGGCTGGCGCCGGCCGAGGTGGAGTGGGTGGAGGTCCGGACCCGGCTGACGCCCGCGGTGGACGGCCCGCACCAGGTCGGCGCCTCCGGCATCGGCCGGTTCAGCTGCGACGTCGACGGCGCGACGATCTTCGATGCGACGATCAGCCTGGCGCCCGGCCTGGACCCGGTGGAGGCGCTCAGCCGCCCGCCGCAGCACTCGGCCACCGTGCCGCTGACCGCCGGCCGGCCGGTCGAGGTGGTGCTGCGCCACCAGCTGCGCAGCGGCGCCACGGGCAGCGCGTTCGGTGAGGGCATGGGGGTCACCTTCCAGCTCAACCTTCAGGAGCCCTACCCCGGGGACGACGCCGCCATCGCCGAGGCCGTCGAGCTGGCCGCCGGGTGCGACGTCGCCGTGGTGGTGGTCGGCACCACCGAGGAGGTGGAGTCCGAGGGTTACGACCGGGACACCCTCGCGCTGCCCGGCCGTCAGGACGACCTGGTGCGCGCGGTGGCCGCGGCCAACCCCTCGACGGTGGTGGTGGTCAACGCCGGTGCCCCGGTGCTGCTGCCCTGGGTGCACCAGGTGCCGGCGGTGCTGCTCGGCTGGTTCCCCGGCCAGGAGGGCGGCCGGGCGCTGGCCCAGGTGCTGGTCGGTGCCCAGGAGCCGGGCGGCCGGTTGCCGGTCACCTGGCCGGCGGCCCAGGACGAGGCGGCCGCCCTTCCCGGCACCCGGCCGCAGGACGGCGTGCTGACCTACGCCGAGGGCCTGCAGGTCGGCTACCGGTCGCCGCAGCGCCGCCAGGGCGCGGCCTTCGAGTTCGGCCACGGCCTGGGCTACACCACCTGGCACTACGCGGGCCCCGAGGTGGAGGAGCAGGATCAGGGCTGGGTGGTGCAGGTGCCGGTGACCAACACCGGTGACCGGGCGGGGCGCGAGGTCGTGCAGGTGTACGCCGGTCGGCCGGACTCCCCGCTCCCGGTGCCGCAGGCCTGGCTGGTCGGCTGCGCGGTGGTGGAGGCGGGCCCGGGGGAGAGCGTGACGGCCCGGGTGCCGGTCACCCGCCGGGCGCTGTCCAGCTGGGACGCGGAGGCCCACGGGTGGGTGCTGCCCGCCGGCTCGGTCACCTTCTCGGCCGGCCGGTCGCTGGCCGACCTGCGCGGTGAGGTGACGGTGGCGGTGCGCTGACCGCGACACGCGCGACGCGCCGGGCGGGACGAACTATTTCGTGACCGAATCGTGTCCACACCCCGTGGACGGCCGACGGCCCCCTGACGTGCGACGACCGCCGTCCGGTCCCCGCGATGTCCCCAGGGTTGTCCACAGCCTGGGGACATCGCGGAGAGGTTCTCCCCAGGCTGTCCACAGAATCCGGGCGCTCGCCCACAGAGGGCGTTTGGGCGGGGGCTGATCAAGCCCTAGCGTCGTCGCGCCCGGCACCGGAGGGACCCTCCGGGCCAGGCTTGTCGGTGCCGGCGGATATCACTGGTGACGGTGGCCCCGGTGACCCCGGGGCGGACGCGGAGGGGAGCACGGTTGTCCATCACGGAGCTGCCGGTCGGACGAGGCCCGAGCGAGGACCTGGGGCGCACCCCGCCCCAGGACATCGCCGCCGAGCAGAGCGTGCTGGGCGGGATGATGCTCAGCAAGGACGCGATCGCCGACGTCGTCGAGCAGCTGCGGGGCACCGACTTCTACCGCCCGGCGCACGAGCTGGTGTTCGAGGCCGTGCTGGACCTGTACGGCCGCGGCGAGCCGGCGGATGCGGTCACCGTCTCCGACGAGCTGACCAAGCGGGGTGAGCTGGGCCGGGTCGGTGGGCCGGCCTACCTGCACACCCTGATCTCCTCGGTGCCGACCGCCGCCAACGCCGGCTTCTACGCCCGCATCGTGCGCGAGCGGGCGGTGCTGCGCCGCCTGGTGGAGGCCGGCACCAAGATCGTCCAGCTCGGCTACGCGCCGGACGGCGGCGACGTGGAGGAGATCGTCAACTCCGCGCAGGCCGAGGTCTACGCGGTCACCGAACGGCGGACCAGCGAGGACTACCTGCCGCTGTCGGAGATCATCGAGGGAACGATCGACGAGATCGAGTCCTTCAGCCACCGCGGCGAGGGGATGATCGGGGTGCCGACCGGGTTCGCCGACATGGATCGGCTGACCAACGGGCTGCACCCGGGGCAGATGATCGTGATCGCCGCCCGGCCGGCGACCGGCAAGTCCACCGTCGGCCTGGACATCGCCCGCAGCGCCTCCATCCACCACGGCCTCACCTCGGTGATCTTCAGCCTGGAGATGAGCCGGAACGAGATCGTGATGCGGATGCTGTCCGCGGAGGGCCGGATCCCGCTGCAGAAGCTGCGCAAGGGCCAGCTCGACGACGACGACTGGACCAGGCTGGCCCGCACGATGGGCGAGATCAACGAGGCGCCGCTGTTCATCGACGACTCCCCGAACATGTCGCTGATGGAGATCCGGGCCAAGTGCCGCCGGCTCAAGCAGCGGCACGACCTGAAGCTGGTGGTGCTGGACTACCTGCAGCTGATGTCCTCGGGCAAGCGGGTGGAGAGCCGCCAGCAGGAGGTCTCGGAGTTCTCCCGGGCGCTGAAGCTGCTGGCCAAGGAGCTCGAGGTACCGGTGATCGCGATCAGCCAGCTGAACCGCGGGCCCGAGCAGCGCACCGACAAGAAGCCGCAGATGTCCGACCTGCGGGAGAGCGGGTGCTTGACCGCGGATGCGCGGATCCTGCGCGCCGACACGGGCGCGGAGACCACGTTGGGCGAGCTGTTCGCGTCCGGCGCCACCGACGTGCCGGTCTGGGCGCTGGACGACAGCCTGCGCTACGTCCGCCGGCACCTCACCCACGTCTTCCGCACCGGTCACCGGCCGGTGCTGCGGTTGACCCTGGCGTCGGGCAAGCAGATCCGGGCGACCGCCAACCACCCGTTCCTGACCTACGACGGATGGCGTGCTCTGGGTGAGCTGGCCCCCGGCGCACGGCTGGCGGTACCGCGGCACGTGTGCGCTCCCGAGACCTCCGTACCGTGGGACGACCGGCAGGTCGTCCTGCTCGCGCACCTGATCGGGGACGGGTCGTTCGTCGCCCGTCAACCGATCCGCTACGCGAGCGTGGACGAGGAGAACCTCACCGCGGTCACCTGGGCGGCTGGCGCCTTCGGCATCACGCCGGTACGGGACGACCACCCGGCTGCGCGGTGCACCTCCCTGCGGCTGCGGGCGCCCTACCGGCTCGCGCGGGGCCGGCGGAACCCGGTGGCGGCGTGGCTGACCGATCTGGGGCTGTTCGGCCTGCGCAGTCACGAGAAGTTCGTCCCGGCCGCCGTCTTCACCCTCCCCAAGGAGCAGATCGCCCTGTTCCTGCGGCACCTGTGGGCAACCGACGGCTCGGTCACCGTCAACAGCGCCGGTACCGGCGGGCGGGTGTACTACGCCTCGACCAGCCGTCGGCTCGCCGACGACGTCACCCGGCTGCTGCTGCGGTTCGGCATCTCGGCGCGCGTGCGCCGGACGGTCAAGACGGGGTACCGGGACGGCTACACGGTCGACATCAGCGGCGCCGACGACCAGCGACGGTTCCTCAACGAGATCGGAGCGCACGGCGCCCGGGGAGAGACCGCCGTCCGCCTGCTGGCGATCGTCAGGCAGACCCAGGCCAACCCGAACCGGGACACCGCTCCGGTCCAGGTATGGGACGACGTCCGGGAGCTGCTCGTCGAACGGGGCATGTCCCATCGCGCCTTCGCCGCGGCCATGAACACCCAGTTCTGCGGCAGCTCGATGTGGAAGGGTGCGCCGAGCCGGGAGCGGCTGGGGCGGGTCGCCCAGGTGCTGGACAGCGCCGAGCTGGAGATGCTCGCGGTGAACGACGTGCTCTGGGACACCGTCGTCGGCATCCAGCCGGACGGGGAGGAGGAGGTGTTCGACGCCACCGTGCTCGGCGCCCACAACTTCATCGCCAACGGGATCGCCGTCCACAACAGCATCGAGCAGGACGCGGACATGGTGATCCTGCTGCACCGCGAGGACATGTACGAGAAGGAGAGCCCCCGGGCCGGGGAGGCCGACTTCATCGTGGCCAAGCACCGGAACGGCCCGACGGACACCATCACGGTGGCCTTCCAGGGCCACTACTCCCGTTTCGTGGACATGGCCCAGTAGGCCGTCCGTGGTCGGAGGGTGGTCGATGCCGGGCGCACCCGTCATCGCCCGGGTCGGGCCGCAGGACTGGCGGCTGCTGCGCGACGTCCGGCTGCGTGCGCTGGCCGACTCACCGGCGGCCTTCGCCTCCGACCTGGCCCGGGAGTCCGGGTTCGAGGAGGCCACGTGGCGGTCCCGCGCCGTGAGCGGTGCCACGTTCGTGGCCAGCACGCCGGAGGTGGGGCTGGGCCTGGCCACCGGCCTGGGGGCCGGACCGGTGCGGGACCTGGTCAGCATGTGGGTGGCGCCCGCGTGCCGGGGGACGGGGCTGGCGGAGCGGGTCGTCGCGGCGGTCGTCGGGTGGGCCCGGGACGACGGGGCCACCGCCCTGGACTTGGACGTGGCCCTGGACAACGCCCGGGCGATCGGCTTCTACCGCCGGCTGGGCTTCCGCTCCACGGGTCGGCGCCAGCCGTTCCCGGGCCGCCCCCTGGTGCAGGAGGAGCAGTACCGGCTGTCCTGGTGACCGGCTGTCCGGCCACCCGCCGGCGGCACGGCGCCGCCCTCGATCAGGACGCCGCTTCGACCGGCCGGCCCTGGCCCTGCTCGTCGGCGGCGCGCAGCTGCTCGGACAGCTGGTGGAGCTGCCCGCGCAGACCCGCCAGGTCCTGCGAGCTCAGACCGGTCTGGCAGACCACGGAACGCTGGATGTGGGCCGCGGCGATCTCCAGGTCCTCCCCGGCCGGGGTCAGCCGGACCATCCGCACCCGGGCGTCCCGCTCGTCCTTCTCGCGGACCACCAGGCCGGCGGCCTCCAGCCGGGTGACCAGCGGGGTGAGGGCGTGGGTGGGCAGGTCCAGCCGGGCGGCCAGCCGCCCCACGGGACTGTCGCCCTCCTGCCAGAGCACCATCATCACCAGGTACTGCGGGTAGGTCAGGCCGATGCCGCGCAGCAGCGGCCGGTAGGACCGGGTGATGCTGTTCGTGGCTGCGTACAACGCGAAGCAGAGCTGGTCATCCAGCCGCAACGCCGTGGTGCCGGACATCCGCTCCTCCTCGCGACCGACCGATCGCCTCACGCCTGAGACGTTACGAGACCTTACGTGACGACGGCGCGTTCAGCTGCTGCGGCCCACCCAGGTGCACACGCACACCCGGTTGCCCTGCGGGTCGGCGAGCACCGTGTAGGTGGGGTCGAAGGTCGGGGACACCATCACCCCGCCGGCGGCGAGCGCGGCCCGCACCCGTTCCTCGGCCACCTCCGGCGGCACCCGGATGTCCAGGTGCCAGCGCTGCGCGGACGGCGCGGACCCGGGCTCGTTGGTCTGGAACCAGATGGTCGGCATCCGGCCCTGCGGGTCGCTGATCTCGTCGTCCCCGCTGGCCTGCATCCCCAGCACCGCGGCCCAGAACGGCTGCACCTGCGCCAGGTCCGGGGTGTCCAGGGCCAGCTCCAGGGTGCTCAGTGTGGCGGGTTCGGCCTCGACGCCGGCCTGGGCGGCGAGCTCGCTGATCCGCCGGGCCAGCCGGACGTCGCGCCCGGTCACCGCGCCCACGTCGTGGCTGCGCAGCCGGACCGCCAACCGGGAGTAGGTCAGCTCCAGGTCCGGGTGGTGGTCCAGCTCCTGCGCCGCCGCGGCGATCGCGTCCAGCAGCCGGACGCCGGTGCCGAAGTCCCCGGTGCGGTAGCGGGCGTGCAGGGTGGAGAACAGGATCCGCCAGTCGCTCAGGCCGAGGTCGTCCACCTCCTGGGAGGTCAGCGCCCGCTCACTCATCAACCACGTCCACTCCCTGCGTCCGGATCGTCAGGTCAGCACCAGCCACTGCGCGCCGTCGGTCAGCTCCCGCGCCGCGTCGAGGTGCCCGGCGTGGGTCGCGGTCTCGACCAGCACGTGCAGCACCGTCTCGCGCACCGTGTCCAGCCGCCAGTCGCCGAACGCCTCCTGCGGCCACCAGCGTGGTCCGTCGTCCGGCTGCGCGGCGCGAAGGACGGCGTTGGCCCGCTCGCACTCCCGCCGGTAGGCGCTCAGCACCTGCTCGGCGGCGACGTCCTCGGGCACCTGCCAGGCGCTGCTGCCACCCTCGCCGGTGGCCAGCACCCCGGCCACGGCCTCCGGCTCGGCGGTGAGCACCGCCTGGAACCAGAACCGCTCCACGTCGACGGTCAGGTGCTGGACCAGTCCGAGCGGCGTCCACCCCGAGGGCAGGGAGGCGGTGCGCAGGGCGCGCTCGTCCAGGCCGTCGAGACGGTTCAGCACGTGGGCGCGCTGGGCGTCCAGGTAGCGGGTCAGCAGGGCGAGCTCGCCGCGGTCAGGCACTGCCGTCCCCCACTGCGGAGGCATCGGCACCTATCGATGCCTGGCCGGCGGCCGGGACCGGTGAGGCGACCTCCCAGCTGTGTCCGGAGGGGTCGAGGAAGGTGGCCGTCCGCATCCCCCACGGCCGGTCGCGAGGGGTGGTGGCCAGCGTGACGCCGCGCTCGGTCAGCTGGGCGCAGACGGCGTCGACATCCTCCACCCACACGCTGAGCTGGAACCTGGAGCCGGCGTCGGCCGCCGCGACCGCCCCGGGCTCGACCAGCTCGGCGGCGCTGGCGACGGCCAGCACGTTCAGCACCAGGTTCTGCACCTGGAAGACCCGCGAGGTCTCGTCCTGGTGCACCAGGGGCAGACCGAGCTGGTCCTGGTAGAACCGGGTGGAGGCGGCCAGGTCCTCGCTGAACAGCGAGATGGCGGACACCTCGGGCTGCCACCAGCCCGGCTCCGGCGCTTGCTCTGCTGCCGCGTCCTGCATGCCTGTCTCCCCACTCCTGGCTCGTGGCCCCGCCGTCCAGCCCGCGCGACCGGCGGATGTCTACACCGTAAACTTCGGGGATGGGCGAAGCAAGGTCGGGCTACCACCACGGGGACCTGCGCGCGGCGCTGATCCGGACCGGGCTGCAGCTGGCCCGCGAGGACGGCGCGGCGGCGGTCGGCGTCCGGGAGGCCACCCGCCGGGCCGGGGTCAGCGCCCGCGCCGCCTACCGGCACTTCGCCGACCGTGACGCCCTGGTCCAGGCGGTCGCGCAGCAGGCGCTGGACCGGATGTCACAGGAGATCATCGCCGGCCAGCAGGGCGTCACGGACGGCGCCGGGCTGCTGCGCGCGGTCGGTGAGGGGTACGTGCGCTTCGCGCTGGCCGAACCGGGCTGGTTCGACGTGGCCTTCTTCGCGATGGGCCGCTTCGTGATGGCGGCGCCCACCCCGGACGACCCGCAACCGGACCAGGACCCGCAGATCAGCGCCCACCCGGAGGCCGTCTCCCCCTACGAGCTGCTGCACCGGGCGCTGGCCACCGCGGTGGCCGAGGGCCGGCTGGACCCCGACCGGGTGCCCGGGGCGGCCCTGGTCTGCTGGTCCGGCGTGCACGGCTTCGCCACCCTGGCCGCCCGCGGCCCGCTGCGCGCGCTGCCCCGCGAGCTGGCCCTGGCCCAGGGCCGGCGCCTGGTCGCCGACCTGGTCGCGGCGGTGCTGACCGGCGCGGGCGCCGAGGGTGATTAGTTGTTCTATGCTCAATAAACGTGAGCACGTCTGAGGCGGCCCGTCCCGGCCGGCTGTCCACCCGGTTCGACCGCGACCACCCCCGCTACCGCTGGGTCGCGCTGTCCAACACCACCCTCGGCGTCCTGATGGCGACCATCAACGCCTCCATCGTCATCATCTCGCTGCCGGCCATCTTCCGCGGCATCGGCCTGAACCCGCTGGCCCCCGGCAACGTCAGCTACCTGCTGTGGATGCTGATGGGCTTCCTGCTGGTCAGCGCCGTCCTGGTGGTCAGCCTCGGCCGGCTGGGTGACATGTACGGCCGGGTCCGGGTCTACAACCTCGGCTTCGTCGTCTTCTCGGCGTCCTCGCTGATCCTGTCCGTGGACCCGTTCTCCGGCGGCCCGGGCGCGCTCTGGCTGATCGGCTGGCGGGTCGTGCAGGGGGTCGGCGGGGCCATGCTGTTCGCGAACTCGACCGCGATCCTGACCGACGCCTTCCCCTCCCACCAGCGCGGGATGGCGCTGGGCATCAACCAGGTCGCGGCGATCGCCGGCTCGTTCCTGGGCCTGGTGATCGGCGGGGTGCTCGCCGAGGTCGACTGGCGGGCCATCTTCTGGGTCAGCGTGCCGATCGGGGTGATCGGCACGATCTGGTCCTACGCCTCCCTGCACGAGCTGAGCCAGCGCCGTCCCGGCCGGATCGACGTGCCCGGCAACCTCACCTTCGCCCTCGGCCTGGGCATCCTGCTCGCGGCGATCACCTACGGCATCCAGCCCTACGGCGGGCACACGATGGGCTGGCTGAACCCCTGGGTGCTGGCCGGGCTGATCGGCGGCGTCGTCCTGCTCGCCGCCTTCTGCTGGATCGAGACCAAGGTCGCCGACCCGATGTTCCACCTCGGCCTGTTCCGCAGCCGGGCGTTCAGCGCCGGCAACCTGGCCGGCCTGCTCGCCTCGATCGGCCGCGGCGGCCTGCAGTTCATGCTCATCATCTGGCTGCAGGGCATCTGGCTGCCGCTGCGCGGCTACGACTTCGCCGCCACCCCGCTGTGGGCCGGGATCTACCTGCTGCCGCTGACCGTCGGCTTCCTGGTCGCCGGCCCGGTCAGCGGGATGCTGTCCGACCGGTTCGGCGCCCGGGCGTTCGCCACCGGTGGCCTGGCCGTGGTCGCGGTCAGCTTCCTGGGCCTGATGGTGCTGCCCACCGACTTCGCCTACTGGCAGTTCGCCGCCCTGATCACCCTCAACGGCATCGGCTCCGGGCTGTTCTCGGCCCCCAACACCACCGCGATCATGAACAGCGTGCCCGCTCACCAGCGCGGCGCCGCCTCCGGGATGCGCGGCACGTTCTTCAACTCCGGGACCTCGCTGTCGATCGGCATCTTCTTCTCGATGATGATCATCGGCCTGGCCGGCACCCTGCCGAAGGCGCTGACCTCCGGCCTGACCCAGGCCGGGGTGCCGACCGCCGTCGCCCAGCAGGTCGGCAACCTGCCCCCGGTGGGCAGCCTGTTCGCCGCCTTCCTCGGCTACAACCCGCTGCAGTCCCTGCTCGGCCCGACCGGCGCGCTCGCCTCGCTCGACCCGGCCCAGGCCGCCCGGCTGACCGGGCACCAGTTCTTCCCGCAGCTGATCTCCGGACCGTTCCACCACGGCCTGATCGTCGTCTTCTCGATGGCCGCCGCGCTGACCGTGGTCGCCGCGCTGGCCTCGATGCTGCGTGGCGGGCGGTACGTGCACGTCGACGACTGACCGGCCAGGATGGCCCGGTGAGGGCCCTGGTGTACGAGACGTTCGGCGGCCCGCTGCAGGTCCGCGAGCTGGCCGACCCCCGCCCGGCCGACCACGGCGCGGTGCTGCGGGTGCTGGCCAGCGGGCTGTGCCGCAGCGACTGGCACGCCTGGCAGGGCCACGACCCGGACGTCGTGCCACCGATGGTGCCCGGGCACGAGCTGGTCGGGGTGGTGGAGGCGGTCGGGCCGCAGGTGCAGGGCTGGTCGGCCGGGGCGCTGGTCACGGTGCCCTTCGTCGGCGCCTGCGGCACCTGCCCGGCCTGCCGGGCGGGGGACCAGCAGGTCTGCTCCCGCCAGACCCAGCCCGGCTTCACCCACCACGGCTCGTTCGCCGAGCTGGTCGCCGTCGACCACGCGGACGTCAACCTGGTGGCGCTGCCCGAGGGCCTGGACCCGGTGCCCGCCGCGGCCCTGGGCTGCCGGGTGGCCACCGCCTGGCGGGCGATCCTGCTCCGCGGCCGGCTGCGGGCCGGTGAGCAGGTCGCGGTGCACGGCTGCGGAGGGCTCGGCCTGGCCGCGGTGATGATCGCGGCGCTGGGCGGTGGCCGGGTGGTCGCGGTGGACGTCCGGCCGCCCGCCCTGCAGCTGGCCCGCGAGCTCGGGGCGCACGCCGTGCTGGACGCCCGCGGGCTGTCACCGGAGCAGGTGGCCGGCGCGGTGGCCGACCTGACCGGCGGCGGCGCCCAGCTGTCCGTGGACGCCGTGGGCAGCCCGGCCACCTGCGCCGCCTCCGTGGTGGGCCTTCGCCGGCGGGGCCGGCACGTGCAGGCGGGCCTGCTGCCCGGCGGCAGCGCCGTCCCGATGGACCGGGTCGTGGCCTTCGAGCTGGACGTGCTGGGCAGCCACGGCCTGGCCGCGCACGAGTACCCCGCCCTGCTCGACGCCGTGGTCAGCGGCGCGCTGCCGGTGCACCGACTGGTGGCCGGCACCACCGACCTGCCGGGTGCGGCCGCCGCCCTGGCCCGGATGGGCGACCAGCCGCCGCTGGGCGTCCTGGTCGTGGACCGGTTCTGACCCCGGTCAGCCGGTCGCCACGGCCCGGCCGGCCTCGACGGCCAGCCGGTCGACCAGGTCGTTCATCTCGTCCCCGGAGTGCCCCTTCACCCAGCGGAAGGTGACTTCCTCCCGGTCCCGGACGGCGGTGATCAACGGCTCCCACAGGTCTCGGTTGGCCACCGGCTTCTTCGCGCTGTTCACCCAGCCGCGGGCCAGCCAGCCCTTCCACCACCCGTCCCGGAAGCAGTTCACGACGTAGGTGGAGTCGCTGACCACCATCAGCGGCCCGGTCAGTGTCCGGACCGCCTCCAGCGCCGCCCGGATCTCCATCCGCTGGTTGGTGGTCGCGGCCTCCCCGCCGCTGCCGGTCCGTCCGTCCCGGGTGGCCCAGGCCCAGCCGCCCGGGCCGGGGTTGCCCGAGCAGGCGCCGTCGGTCCACACCTGCAGGACGCCCTCGGGCACGGCGTCGGCGTCGGCTCCAGCTTCGGCCGTGGCCCCGGTGGCCCGGCCGGGTCGCCGGGTGCGGGCCGGCGGCGGCGCGCCCGAACCGGAGGACATCTCCAGGACGTCCTGGCTGCTGACGCAGCCCAGGTGCGCCCAGCGCTGCCCGCTGCGGGCGATCTCGCTGCCCGGCACGATCGCCCGGGAGCAGATCGCGCAGGTGGTGGCGTACTTGGCGGTCATCGGCACCGCGCCAGGGTACGGGGGGCCCGCCGGGCCCCGGCACGGCCGGTTGCGGGCCACCGCGCAGCGGAGAGGATGCCCGGGTGAGCGAGAGGTCGATGCGTCAGGGCTGCACCCTGCAGCACATCGGGACAGCCACGCTGCTGCTCACCTTCGGCCCGCTCACCCTGCTGACCGACCCGAACTTCCTGCACCGTGGTCAGCGTGCCTACCTGGGCAAGGGGCTGTGGTCCACCCGGCGCACCGAGCCGGCGCTGAGCGTGCAGCAGCTGCCCGAGCTGGACGGGATCATCCTGTCCCACCTGCACGGCGACCACTGGGACCGGGTCGCCCGGCGCGGGCTGTCCCACGACGTGCCGGTGCTGACCACCCCGCGGGCCGCTCGTGCGCTGCGCCGCCAGGGCTTCACCGCGCCGGAGCCGATGACGACCTGGTCCAGCCGCACCCTGGAGCGGGACGGGCACCGGCTGACCGTGACGGCCACCCCGGGCCGGCACGCCAAGGGCCTGGCCCGGGCGCTGCTGCCGCCGGTGATGGGCACGGTGCTGGACTACTGCGGCCCGGACGGCAGCGCGCTACGGCTGTACATCACCGGGGACACCCTGATGGTCGACCAGCTCAAGGCGGTGCCGGCCCGGTTCCCCGGCATCGACGTCGCCGTGCTGCACCTGGGCGGCACCACGCTGCCCGGGGGCCTGCTGGTCACCATGGACGACCGACAGGGCGCGGACCTCCTGGAGCTGCTGCGGCCCCGGCGGGCCGTGCCCGTCCACCACGACGACTACGGGGTGTTCCGCTCCCCGCTGTCGGCGTTCCTGACCCGGGTGCACGAGCGCGGCCTGGGCGACCTGGTCCGGGTCGTCCCGCCCGGGGTCACCACCGACCTGGTCGCGCTGATGGCCTGAAGGCTCGGCCGGTCAGCCGGTGCGGCCGTACCGTTCGGCGGCCCGCGCCCGTGCCTTGGCCGCCTCGACCTGCCGGTCCTTGGGCGCGGCGTGCGCGACCAGGTCGTCCAGCAGCCGCCGGCTCGCCGCCGCCACCTCGGCCACCGCGCGCTCGACGGTCTCCTGGTTGTCCCGGGACGGCGTCGTCGTGCCGACCAGCTTGCGCACGTACTGCAGGGCGGCGGCGGCCACCTCCTCGTCGGTGGCCGGCGGGTCGAAGTTGTGCAGGGTGCGGATGTTGCGGCACATGCAGCGACCGTAGCCGGGGCCAGGCCGGTCCGGACAGGTCACCTCGTCCGTGATCACCGTGCAGCGGGCCCTGGCCCTGCCCGGCCAGGCCCTGACCCGGGTGCCGGCCTGCGGGCCCGCGAGGCGGTGAGCAGCCCGACGGTGCCGGCGGCCACCGCCCCCAGCGCGATCAGCAGGCCGCGGGTGTAGGGCCGGTCCAGCAGGCCGGGCACCTGACCGGCGGCAGGGCTGAGCTGCACCGGCAGCCAGAGCAGGACCAGCGCCCCGGTGACCACGCCGGCCACCACCAGCGGCCCCCGCGCCCAGCTCGGGGTCAGCCGCGCGGCCAGGGCCGAGACGGCGAGGGTGAGCGGGGCCAGGACCCCGTCGTGCACGGCCAGCCCCAGGCCCAGCCAGGCCGCCAGCGACACCAGCGCCCGATAGTGCCCGGACAGCAACGGAGCCAGGGCCAGCGCCGTCCCGGCGACCACGCAGGCGCCCCCCGCGGCGCCGAGCAGCACCCGCAGCGGGCCCACCCGGCCGGCCGCGGCGAGCACCCGGCCCGCGGCCCGGCGCATCCTCAGGCCACCTCGATCCGGGACAGCCACTTGGTCTGCAGCACCCCGGGCCGGCTGGGCGCGATCAGCCGCGCGGGGTACCCGTGGTCCAGGTTCAGCGGCTCACCGTTCACGGTCAGCGCCACCAGGGTCGCCCGGGAGCGCACGTGCCGCCAGGGCAGCACCGAGGTGCGGTAGCCGCCGACCGGCTGCAGGGAGCTGAACCGCAGGTCGCTGCGCCGCCCGACGCCGACCAGGTCGGCCAGGTCGGCCACCGGCACGCCGCGCCACCGGGCCGAGGCGCTCCACCCCTCCACGCAGGCGATCGGCAGCTCGACCTCGTGCTGCGGCATCGCGGCCAGCTCGGCCAGGGTGAGCCGCACCGAGCCCGACGGGCCGCTGACCAGCAGGGCCCACGCCGGGTCGAGGGCCCGCTGCTGCACCCCCGCGGACCGGGCGGTCTTGTTCACCGGCACCCCCTGCGGGCCCCTCCCGCTGCGCACCGCCAGCACCGAGACCCCGCGCAGCCAGGGCACGGTCATCCCGGCGGTGGCCAGCGCCACGGTCGCCGAGGCGGAACCGGCGGCCGCCAGCAGCCAGCGCCGAGAGGGTCCCGTGGCCGGCTCCTCCGGCTGCCTCCAGGCCCGGCGCGCCACCGGCAGCTTCACGGCCACGTGCACCCCGATGGCGCCGACCGCGACCCAGGCCAGGGCGAAGTGGGCGGCAGGGAAGGAGAACCCCCACGGGTACCAGTGGGTGATGTTCAGGGTTCCGGTGACCAGCTGGAAGACGGTCGCGGCGACCAGGACGGCGACCGAGGCACGCTCCAGGCCGTGCCCCGCCGAGCGCAGCGCGGGGACGACGAACAGGCGGGGGTACACCGTCCACAGCTTGGCCAGCAGCAGCGGGACGGCGGCCAGGCCGGTCACCACGTGCACGCCCTGGGTCAGCTGGTAGAGCCACGCCGGGTGCACCGGCCAGAGGAACCAGGACGGCGGGTGCTGCAGCAGGTGGCTGACCAGCCCGGTGACGAAGCAGGTGCCGAAGGCGACGGCCAGCGCCAGCCCCAGCCGGGTCGCGACCGTCTCCCGGTGCCAGGTGCTGGTGAAGTCCTCCGGCACCGGACGCCGCAGCCGGCCGGTGCGGGCCGGGGTGCTCACCGGCCTACCGTCCAGGTCGCGATGGTGCGCTCCCCCCGGCGGCCCAGCCGCTGCACGTCCTGCAGCACCAGGCCCGAGCGCAGGCCCAGCTCCTGCGCGGCGCCGGCGCCGACCCAGGCCCACGCCAGGTAGCCACCGACGGCCGGCCCGCCGTCACCGGCCTCCACCCGAAACCGGTGCTGGACCACGCCACCGGCGGGCAGCACGTCGGCCAGGATCCGGCCGCCCGGAGCGAGCAGGCGGCCCAGCCGGCCCAGCAGCGCGGCCGGGTCCGCGCCGATCCCGAGGTTGCCGTCGGCGAGCAGGATCCGGTCCCACCGGGCCCGGTCCCAGACCCGCCGGGGCCCCGGCCGGGTGTCCAGGACGTCGCCCAGCCAGGCGTGCACGCCCCGGGCCCGGGCCAGGGACACCGCGAACGGAGAGATGTCCAGCCCGGCGACGAACGCGTCCGGCCGCTGGGCCGCCGCGGCCAGCGCCAGCCGACCGGGCCCGCACCCGACGTCCAGCACCGCCGGTCGCCCGGCCCGCCGCGGCAGGTCCGCCACCGCGGCTGCGACCAGAGCCAGGTCCGACCCGGCGGCCGCACCGGTCCACCGCCGGACCGGCACCGAGCGGCGTCGTCCGCGCGCGTCCACGGTCCAGCACGCCGCGCCGGCCAGCCCGGCCTCGTAGGCGGCCAGCGCGCTCATCGCCGGCCTCCCGAGACGGACAGGGCCGGGCCCGGGTCTAGGAGCCGGCGCGGCAGCCGGAGGACGGCGGCGGCGAACCGGCCCTCCGGAGCCAGCGCCGCCACCGGCGCGAGGTCGTGGACGTGGTCCACGTCCCGCAGCTCGCCGGTGGTGGCCACCGACCGGCCCAGGCCGCGCAGGGCGGCCAGGGTGCGGGCACCGGTCTGCGGGGTGGACATCGGCACCGAGGTCAGCACCTGGGCATCGACCGGGTCGTGCAGGCCCAGCAGCCACCAGCCACCGTCGAGCGCCGGGCCCAGCACGGCGCCGTGCCCGGCCAGCAGCTCGGCGGCGGCGGCCAGGTCGCTCACGCCGACCTGCGGGGTGTCCATCCCCAGCTGCAGCACCGGACCCCGCCCGCCCCGCACTGATGTACACGCATCGATGTGTGCGTGCCGCAGCCGGTGGCCCAGGCCAGTGCCGCGCTGCGGCACCGTGGTCAGGTCGGTCAGCTCCCGGCACAGCTGCCTGCTGCGCGCCGCCCGGCCCAGGTCACCGCTCAGGGCCAGCACCACCGGGCTGTCGAGCCACCGGCCGGCGGCCCGGACCACGTCCAGGGTGTCCAGCAGGGCCGCCGCGGCCAGGTCGGCGGCGACCTCGGCGCCCAGCTGCGGGATCAGCCGGGTCTTGACCTCACCGGGCACCGGCGCCTTGGCCACCACGAGCAGGATCACGCCGCGCCGCCGGCGGCCGGGAGGTCGCGCAGCACCCGGGCGAAGTCACGGGCCGCGGTCACCGAGCCGCTCAGGCTGCCGCTGACCTTGGACCGGGTACCGGCCGCCCGGGGCAGGTAGCCGATCTCGGCCTCGGTGATCTCCAGGCCGGCGCGGGCCGCCCGGAGCAGCACCTCGACGGGGTAGCCGCTGCGCCGGTCCAGCACGCCGAGGTCGAGCAGCACCCGGCGGCGGGCGAGGCGGACCGGCGCGACGTCGTGCACCGGGATCCCGCGCCGGCGCAACCGCCAGGCCACCAGCTGTGAGCCGGCCCGGGCGTGCGCCGGCCAGACGCCGCGTCGCACCGGCCGCCGGCGGCCCACGACCAGGCGGCCCGGCTCCGGCGCGGCCAGCGCCACCAGCCGCGGCAGGTCGCCCGGGTGCATCGACCCGTCGCCGTCCATCACCACGACCAGGCCGTCCCGGGCGGCCAGCAGGCCGGCGTGCACCGCGCTGCCGTAGCCGGGACGCGACTCGCCGACCACGTCGGCGCCCAGGCTGCGGGCCACCGCCGCGGTGTCGTCCCGGGAGCCGTTGTCCACCACGATGACCCGGTAGCCGACCGGCATGGCGGCGATCAGCTGCGGCAGCGCCCGGGACTCGTCGCGGCAGGGCAGCACGACGTCGACCGAGGGAGCGCCGCTCTCGGCCGGGCCGCACGGGCCGGGTTCGTCTCTCATGCCGTCAGCCTCCGCCGTGCACCGGCGGTGCCGCAGGGGCGAAAGCCTTACCTGGCCGTGACGTCTGATGGCGACCGGTGCGGGCGCGTCAGGGTGGTGTCACCAGCGGGGGACGGGCCTTACCGGATGGTGACGACCGTCGTGCAGCCCTGCCGCCGGGGACCGGTGGCGGCGAGGGTGACCTGGTGCGCGGCCCGGTCGACCACCACCACGCGCGGCGCCCGTCCGCCGCGGTGCGGCCGGCCCTGGCCGCGGGGCTGCTGGTCGCGGTCTGCGCGGTGGTAGGGGCGGTGCTGATGGCCCGCGGCGTGCCGGTGCACGCGCCGGCCGCGCCGTTGTTCGCCCACCTGGACCCGGTGGCGGGCGCTCGCAGCCTGCCCGCGCTGACGGTGGGGGCGCTGCTGCTGGCCTCGGCGCCCCGCGCGGCGACGAGCTGGCGGTGGCCGGCGCTGTTGACCGGCTCGGCCGTCGCGGCGGCCGCCTGGACGGTCTCGGTGGCCCTGGTCCGCGGCCCGGCGGGGCTGCTGGCCCCGCTCGCGGCCCCGCCCGAGTACCTGGCCGACGTGCCCCGGATCCGCGGCAGCGCCGGCTGGCTGGCGACCTTCGCGGCCGGCATCCCGGCCGCCTCACCTGCTCCCTGGCGCACGCACGTGGCCGGTCACCCGCCGGGCATGGTCGGGGTGTTCGTGCTGCTGGACCGCCTGGGACTACCCGGGCCGGGACCGGCGGCCGCGCTGTGCGTGCTGGCCTGGGCGGTCGCCGTGCCCGCGGTGCTGGTCACCGCCGCCCAGGTGCAGGACCGGGCCGCGGCCCGACGGGCGGCACCGTTCGTGGTCCTGCTGCCGGCCGTGGTCTGGGCCGGGGTCAGCGCCGACGCGCTGCTGGCCGGACTCGGAGCCCTCGGCCTGGCCGCGCTGGCCCTGGCGCTCGGCCCTGGCCGCGGCCGGCCCCGGTGGCTGTGGACGGTGGTGGCCGCGCCGGCCGCCGGGCTGCTGCTGGGCGCGTCCCTGTTCCTGTCCTACGGGGCGACGCTGCTCGCCGTGCCGGCCGCCGCGCTGGTGCTGCTCCGGCTGGTGCGCACGGGAGCCGTGCGGCCCGGCCGGGGGCGCGAGGACCGGACCGTCGCCCTGGTCGTGGGTCTCGCGGCCCTCGGCGTGCTGGCGGTGGTCGGGGCGTTCGCCCTGCACGGGTTCGGCTGGTGGGAGGGCTTCGCGCTGGTCCGCGGCCGCTACTACGCCGGCTGGGGCCGCGACCGGCCGTTCTGGTACTGGGTCTGGGCGGACCTGGCCGCGTTGGCGCTCGCGGTCGGCCCGGCGGTGGTCACGGCCCTGGCCCCGGCCGGCCGTCAGGCCACCGGGTCGCCCGGCACACTCGTGCTGGCCCGGTCCGCGCTGCTGGCCGTCGGCCTGGCCGCGCTGAGCGGGATGAGCAAGGGCGAGGTCGAACGGATCTGGCTGCCCTGGGCGGTGTGGATGCCGTTGGCCTGCGCGCGCCTGCCCCGGGTCGTCGCCGGCCGGTGGCTGGCCGGCCAGGTCGTGCTCACCCTCCTGCTCGAGCACCTGTTCCGGACCCCCTGGTAGCGCGAGAGGACCGCGCCGGTCAGCACCGCTCCTGCGTGCCGGCCAGCTGCCGGACGCCGTCCTCGAAGTCGACCCGCGGCGTCCAGCCCAGCTCGGCGGTCAGCCGGGAGGCGTCCGCGGTCACGTGCCGGACGTCGCCGGCCCGGAACCGGCCGGTGACCTGCGGCTGCGGTCCGCCGCAGGCCCGGGCCAGGGTCGCGGCCAGCTCCAGCACGGTGCGGGGGCGGCCGGAGGCCACGTTGTAGGCCCGGGCCTCCCCGGGCGCCGGCCCCGGCCGGTCGCGCGGGTGGTCCAGCACCGCCTGCAGCGCGGCGACGTTGGCCCGGGCCACGTCGTCGACGTGCACGAAGTCACGACGCTGGGCGCCGTCCTCGAAGACCTGCGGGGCCTTCCCGCGGGCCAGCGCGGACAGGAAGATCGCGGCCACGCCGGCGTAGGGCGTGTCCCGGGGCAGCCCGGGACCGTAGACGTTGTGGTAGCGCAGCAGGGCAGCCCGGCCGCCGCTCTCCCGGGCCCAGGCGCCGGCCAGGTGCTCCTGCGCGACCTTCGTCGCGGCGTAGACGCTGCGCGGGTCCAGCGGCGCCTGCTCGGTGACCAGCTCGGGCTGCAGCGGCTCGCCGCAGACGGGGCAGGGCGGCTCGAATCGGCCGCGGCGCAGGTCGTGCGGACGGCGCGGCGCGGCCGGCACCGGGCCGTGCTCGCGGCAGCAGTACCGGCCCTCGCCGTAGACGACCATCGAGGAGGCCAGCACCAGGGCGCCGACCTGCGCCTGGTGCATCCCGGCCAGCAGCACGGCCGTGCCCAGGTCGTTCACCGAGACGTAGCGCGGCAGGTCGGACAGGTCCACGCCCATCCCCACGGTGGCCGCCTGGTGGCACACCACGTCGACGCCGTCCAGGGCGCGCCGCACCGCCACCGGGTCACGGACGTCGCCGTGGGCCCGGTCGATCCCGCCGCCTCCCTCGGCCGGCGCGGCGAGGTCGAGGACCCGGACCTGGTGGCCGGCCAACCGCAGGGCGGTGACCACCCGCGAGCCGATGAACCCGGCGCCGCCGGTGACCAGGACGCGTGACATGCCTCGAGCCTGCCCCGCCCGGCCGCCGCGGGACACCGGCTGCCCGGTTACCGGCCGGGAACGCTCGCCCGTCCGTCCCCGCGCCGCCGTCACCGATCCGTCATCCGCGCGGCGGCCGCCGACCCCGCTGCGGACCCTAGCCTGGTCCGATGACCACGGTGCTGGTGGTGGACGACGACCCGACCGTGGCCGAGGTCGTCTGCGGCTACCTGCAGCGGGCCGGGTTCGAGGTGCTGCGCGAGGCCGACGGCTGGGCGGCGGTGCGGACGGCCGAGCAGACCCCGCCGGACCTGGTGGTGCTGGACGTCATGCTGCCCGGCCTGGACGGGGTGGAGGTCTGCCGGCGGCTGCGGGCGCGCGGGGACGTGCCGATCGTGATGCTCACCGCGGCCGGCTCCGAGGTGGACCGGGTGCTGGGTCTGGAGGTCGGCGCCGACGACTACGTGACCAAGCCGTTCAGCCCCCGTGAGCTGGTGCTGAGGGTGCAGTCCGTGCTGCGCCGCAGCGAGTCCCGCCCGGTCCCGGCGTCCCCGGCGGACGGCGTCCGGGACCTCGCGCCGGTCGTGCCGCCCGGTGCCGACCCGGTGGGTGCCGGAGCGCGCCGACCGCTGCAGGACGGTGACCTGCAGGTGGACCTGGCCGGCCGGCGCGCCCACCTGGGGGGCCGGGAGCTGGCGCTGACCGTCCGGGAGTTCGACCTGCTGGCCCACCTGGTGGCCGCGCCGGGGGTGGCGTTCACCCGGGAGGAGCTGATGCACCAGGTCTGGGGCTGGGAGTTCGGCGACCTGTCCACGGTGACCGTTCACGTCCGCCGGCTGCGGGCCAAGGTCGAGCAGGACCCGGCCCGTCCGGCCCGGCTGGCCACCGTGTGGGGCGTCGGCTACCGGTGGGATGCATCGACGACGGTCGTTCCGTGACCGGCTGGGTGGGGGTCGTCTCGATCGGCGTCGGTGCGGCCGCCGTGGCGGCCGCGCTGGGCTGGACGGTGCTGCGGCTGATCGCCCGGCGCAGCCTGCGGCTGGCGATCCTGGTGCCGCCGCTGGCCGCGGTGCTGGTCGTGGTCGGAGCCGTGCTGGTCGCCGTCCGGGCGATGGTGCTCTCCGCCCACGACGCCGGGGTGGTGGTGGCCTGCGCGGTCGCGGCCGGGCTGGCCGCCGGGCTGATCGGGGCCGCGCTGGCCGCCCGGCTGCGCGACATGGAGGCCGCGGCCGCCCGGGCCACCGCCCGGGCGGTGCTCCAGGAGCAGGCCGAGGCGGTGCGGCAGGAGCTGGTCGCCGGCCTCTCCCACGACCTGCGCACGCCGCTGGCCGGGATCCGGGCGATGGCCGAGGCGCTGGAGGACGGCGTGGCCGAGGAACCCGCGCGCTACCTGGCCCGGATCCGGTCCGAGGCCGACCGGCTGGCGGACATGGTGACCGACCTGTTCGAGGTCTCCCGGCTGCAGTCCGGGGCGCTGCCGTTGATGCTGGAGCGGCTCGCGCTGTCCGACGTGGTCGGTGAGGCGGTCGCGCTCAGCGAGCCGCTGGCCCGGGAGCGCGGGGTGCGGCTGAGCGCCGCGGTGACGCAGGACGCAGCGATCAACGTCGATGCCAGGGCGATGATCCGGGCCGTCGGCAACCTGGTGGTGAACGCGATCCGGCACACCCCGGCCGACGGCGCGGTGCAGGTCACGGTGGGCACCGACGACGCGGGGTTCGGCCTGGTCGCGGTCACCGACCGGTGCGGCGGGATCGCCGAGCCGGATCTGGCGCACGTGTTCGAGCTGGGCTGGCAGGCGGCGCCGGCCCGGACCCCGGACCCGGGCGCCGGGGCCGGTCTCGGGCTGGCCATCGTCTCCTCGATCATGACCGCGCACGGCGGCGAGGTGGCGGTGGCGAACGTGAGCGGTGGCTGCGAGTTCCGGCTCAGGATGCCGGTCGCCCCGGGCTGAGCGGGCGGGGCGGCAGGTCCGGCGCCGAGCGGTCCGGACGGGTCGCCGGGTCCGGCACCGGCAGCGCCGGGAAGGTCGCCAGCGCCTGCAGGGCCAGCTCGACCGCGGTGTCCAGCTGCGGGTCCTGCCCCCGGCCCCAGGCGTGCGGGGGCATCGGGACCTCCACGTCCGGGTCGACGCCGTGGTTCTCGATCGCCCAGCCCTCGGCCAGCATCCAGAACCCGTACCGCGGCTGGGTCACCGACGTGCCGTCGACCAGGGTGTAGCGGCCGTCGATCCCGATCACCCCGCCCCAGGTCCGGGTGCCGACCACCGGACCCAGCCGCAGCGCCTTGAACATCGCGGTGCCGATGTCGCCGTCCGAACCGGCCCACTGGTTGGCCAGCGCGACCAGCGGGCCGCGCGGGGCGGCCCCGGGCCAGGTCTCCTCCGGGGCCCAGCGGGGCACCGAGCGGGCCAGGACCCGCCGGGACAGCTTCTCCAGCACCAGCTCGGACAGGTGCCCGCCGCGGTTCTGGCGCAGGTCCAGGACCAGCGCGTCGCGGGCCATCTCGGTCTGCAGGTCGCGGTGCAGCTGCGCCCAGCCGGTGGCCATCATGTCCGGCACATGCAGGTAGCCGACCCGGCCCGCGGAGGCGGCGTGGGTGGCGGCCCGGCGGCCGGCCACCCACTCCTGGTAGCGCAGCGGCCGCTCGTCGGGCAGCGGTACCACGCTCACCCGGCGGCCGGCGGCGCCCTCGGCCGCGCCGGCCGCCAGCACCTCCAGCTCGACCGGCCGGTCCGCGGTGCCGACCAGCAGCGGCCAGGGGCCGGCCAGCGAGGTGACCGGCCGGCCGTCCACCGCCAGCAGCGCGTCACCGACGCCGATGCCCACGCCGGGAGCGAGCAGCGGCGAGCGCGCGGCGGGCAGGCTCGGCTCGCCGGCGGCGATCCCGGTGACCCGCCACCGGCCCTGCGGGTCGCGCTGCAGCTGCGCGCCGAGGTGCCCGACCCGCAGCGCCGGGTCCGGCGGCCCGGCCGGCGGCGTCTCGTAGGCGTGCGAGCTGCCCAGCTCCCCGACCACCTCCCAGATCACCTCGGACAGGTCGTCGCGGGTGGCGATCCGGTCCAGCAGCGGGCCGTAGCGGGCCAGCACACCGTCCCAGTCGACCCCGGCCAGGTCCGGCACCCAGAAGTGGTCGCGCATCAGCCGGCCCTGCTCGGCGTACATCTGCCGCCACATCGCGGCCGGGTCCATCACCAGCCGGACCCGGCCCAGGTCGAGCCGCCGGACGGCGTCGGCGTCCTGCTCCGGGTCGGCCCGGCGGTCGCTGGGCAGCACCCGGACCCCCTCGTGGTCGCGCACCACGAGCTGCCGGCCGTCACCGCTGCACCAGACGTCCTGCACCCCTTCGGCCAGCGTGGCCACCCGGCGGCGGGTGAGGTCGTAGCGACGCAGCACCGCAGCCGGTTCCTCCCCGGCCGGTCGGGCGTCGCCGAGCTCGCCGGCCAGCGGCAGCTCCAGCCAGAGCAGCGCCTGCGGCGCGGCGATCAGGCGGTGGAAGCGGCCGGCGGCGACCGGCACCGGGACGGCGCGCTCGGCCAGACCCTCGACGTCCACCCGCACCTGCGCCGCCCCGGGCGGCGGGGCGGCGGTCGGGTCGGTGGCCGGCTGGGCGGCCGGTGCGCCCGGCCCGGGGCCGGCCTCGGCCGGCCGGCCCGGCACCACCGGGTCGAACGGGGACGGCGTGTCCGCGGCCAGCGGCAGCAGGTAGGGGCGCTGGGCGGCCAGGAACGACATGTCGAAGACCTGGGCGTCGTAGACCGGGTCGAAGGTGCGCACCGACAGGAAGGCCAGGTGCAGGCCGTCGGGGGTGAACACCGGGTCGCTGTCCTTGAACCGGGGCGGGGTGACCTGCACCGGCTCCGGACCCTGCGCCGCGCCCAGGTCGGCCATCCGGATCGAGCGGACCAGGTGTGGGCCGGGGTGGGACCAGGCCAGCCAGCGCGAGTCGGGGGAGAAGGCCAGACCGCTGACGTCGCTGACCGCGTCCTGGACGACGACCCGCACCGGGGCGTCCTGGTCCGGGCCCTGGCCCGCGGTCAGGTCCACGACCAGCAGCCGCCCGTCGTGGGTGGCCACGGCGGCCAGCCGGCCGTCCGGGGAGGCGGCCAGCTCCAGCACCCGGCCCAGCCGGCCGGCGGCCAGCCGACGGGCCGGCGCCGATCCGTCGGCCGGGCCGAGCTCCAGCGCGTCGTCACCGTCGGCGTCGGTGACCCGCAGCACCTGCTGGTGCTCGTGGTCGCCGGCAGCGCCGGGCTGCGTGGCGGCGCCGGGCAGCACCCGGGGCAACCGGGTGCGCACCCCGGCCGCGTCGGCCAGCGCCCGGACCGGGCCGTCCAGGTGCGGGGCCCAGTGCAGCGTGCCGCGGACCTCCAGCACGCTGGCCCGGCCGGTGTGGTCCGGCGCCAGGTCGGCCAGGGCCGAGGCGGCGTCCACCGGTGCCGGCCGGCGCCCGGCCCGCGGGCCGGCCAGCTGCACCGGCAGCCGGCGGGGCTGCCCGTCCGCGCCCAGGTCCTCGACGACGAACACCTCGCCCAGGCACTGGTAGACCAGTCGGTGACCGTCGCCGCTCAGCGCCCGGGCGTACCGGTCGCCGTGATCGGTGTGCCGGCGCAGGTCCTGCGGCCGGGCCAGCTCACCGGCCTCGGCCCGGCCCGGGACCTGGACGGAGTAGACGTTGCCCCAGCCCTCGTGGTCGCTGATGAACGCCAGCCGGCCGCCGGCCCAGGTCGGGTCGCCGAGCTGGCCGTCCAGGCCGGACAGCAGCCGCTGGAAGTCCCCCTCGGGCTGCTCGGCCAGCCACAGCTGACCAGCGGTGCCGCCCCGGTAGCGCTTCCAGGTGGCGGCCGCGCGGCGCTGGTTCACCCCCAGCACCAGCCGTCCGTCCGGGGCGGGCGCGAAGCCGGTCACCGGCCCGTGGGGCAGCCGGTGCGCCGCGCCGCCGTCGACCGGGACCGCCCAGGCCCAGGTCAGCACCCGTTCGGGGGCACCGGCCGCGGTGGCCACCACCACGTGCGCGGCGTCCAGCCAGCCCAGCACCTGGGTGCTCTCCTCGCCCCAGAAGGTCAGCCGCCGGGCGCCGCCACCGTCCAGGTCGGCCACGAACGCCTCGGGGGCGCCGTCCCGGCGGCTGCTGAAGGCGACCTGGCCGCCGCCGGGGGCCAGCCGCAGCCCGGCGACCGGCGCCTGGTCGGTGGTCAGCCGCCAGGCACGGCCACCGTGCACGCCGACCAGCCACACGTCGTCCTCGGCGGCGAAGGCCACCTGGTCACCGTGCAGGGTGGGGAACCTCAGGTACGCATGGTCGGCGGACATGGACCGAAGACTAGGGGCGGCCCGGAGCACCGGGCGACCGCGACCGCGAGCGCGGCCCGGCGCTCAGCCCAGACCGAGCTCCTGCACGGCCTGGCTGACCACGACGTCCGCGGCCTGCTCGACGTCGACCGCCACCCCGTCCTCGTCCTCGGTCAGCGGCTCCAGGGTGGCGAACTGGGAGGTGAGCAGGGTGGTGGGCATGAAGTGGTCCTGCCGGCTCAGCATCCGGGCGCCGATCGTCTCGGCGTCCCCGCGCAGCCAGACGAACCGGACCCGGACGCCGGGAGCGGTGCGCAGCAGATCCCGGTAGGAGCGCTTGAGCGCCGAGCAGGTCACCACGGTGGACCGGCCGGCCGCCGCCTCGGCGGCCATCCAGTCGGCCAGCGCCTGCAGCCAGGGCCACCGGTCCTCGTCGGTGAGCGGCGTGCCGTCGCTCATCTTGTCGATGTTGGCCTGGGGGTGGAACTCGTCGGCCTCGGCCATCGGCCAGCCCAGCCGGTTGGCGAGCCGGTAGGCGATGGTGCTCTTGCCGGAACCGGCAACGCCCATCACCACCAGGGAGGTGGTCGTCATGTCTGCTCCTCGTCGAGCCGTGGGGTCGTGTGGAGGTCACCCCAGGGTACATTAATGATGCGATCATTGTCCGGTAAAAGTAGTACCAATGGCGGCTCGGCCGGGTCGCCCGACGGGCGGAGGCGGTATGGACGTTCCGGCGAACCGTGGGTCGGCGGCCGAGGTCTCCTACAGCGCGGTGGCGTCCGGCTTGGGCCGGCGGATCGTCGACGGCGACCTGGCCGCCGGCCAGGTGCTCACCCTGGAGATGATCCAGGCCGAGCACGACGTCTCCCGCACCGTGGCCCGGGAGGCCATGCGCCTGCTGGAGTCCCTCGGCCTGCTCGTCTCCCGGCGCCGGGTGGGGCTCACCGTCCAGCCCGCCCCGGCCTGGAACGTCTACGACGCCCGGGTGATCTCCTGGCGGCTGGAGGGTCGCGGCCGGGACGCCCAGCTGGCCTCGCTGACCGAGCTGCGGGTCGCCGTCGAGCCGGCGGCCGCGGCGGCCGCGGCGGCGCACGCCTCCCGGGCCGAGCGCGCCGAGCTGCTCACCACCGCCCGCCGGCTGCGCACCCTCGGCGAGCAGGGCGACCTCGAAGAGTTCATGGACGTCGATGTCAGCTACCACTCGACCGTTCTCACCGCGTCCGGGAACGAGATGTTCGCCGCGCTCTCGCCGGTGGTCGCCGTGGTGCTGCGCGGCCGGACCCGACTCGGCCTGATGCCGGACCGGCCCGTGCCGCAGGCCCTTGCCCTGCACGAGCAGGTGGCGCGGGCGGTGGCCGACCACGACCCGGGCGGGGCCGAGTCCGCGATGCGCCGGCTGCTGGTCGAGGTCCGCGGCGCGGTCGGGCGGCCCGAGCAGGCCTAGCCCCGCTGGGCCCCCCACCGCCGGGACCCCCTACCGCGCCGAGTCCGGCGCACCGTCCGGGGCCTGGACCCGGCCGCCGAGGTGCTCGGCCAGGAACGCCTCGGCCCGGGCGAAGAAGGTCTCCCGGTTGCCCGGCTTGGCCATCCCGTGCCCCTCGTCGGGGAACAGCAGGTACTCGTGCGGCAGCCCCTTGGCCGCCAGCGCGGCGACGATCTGCTCGGCCTCGGCCTGCTTGACCCGGGGGTCGTTGGCGCCCTGCACGATCAGCAGCGGGATGGTGATCTCCCCGGCCCGGTTCAGCGGGGAGGCGGCCTCCAGCAGCTCGCGCTCGGTGGCCGGGTCACCGACCCGCTTGTGCAGCATGGCCAGCATCGGCCGCCAGTACTCCGGCACCGAGTCCAGCAGGGTGAGCAGGTTGGACGGGCCGACGACGTCGATCCCGCACCGGTAGACCTCCGGGGTGAACGCCGCGCCGGCCAGCACCGCGTACCCGCCGTAGGACCCGCCGTAGATCCCGACCCGGGCCTGGTCGACCCAGCCCTGGGCGACCACGTGGGCGACCGCGTCGGTCAGGTCGTCCTGCATGGTGCGGCCCCACTGCCGGTCCCCGGCGTTGGTCCAGGCCTTGCCGTACCCGGTCGAACCGCGGAAGTTGACCTGCACGCAGACGTAGCCGCGGTTGGCCAGCCACTGCGCCTGCGGGTCGAAGCCCCAGGCGTCGCGCGCCCAGGGGCCGCCGTGCACGGCCAGCACCGCCGGCAGCCCCTCGCGCGCCAGCCCGGGCGGGAAGGTCAGGTAGCCGTGCACCGCCGCACCGTCCCGCGCGGTGAAGGAGAACGCCTCCATCCGGGCCAGCGGCTGACCGACCAGCTCCTCCCGGTGCGGGAAGAGGTAGCGCGTCGTGGCTGTCGAGCGGTCGTAGAGATGGAAGTCGATGGGTCCGTCGCTGGGCGAGACGGAGACCGTCCAGAGCCGGTCGCCGCGCTCGCGCCGGCCCACCGACAGCTCGCCCTCCCCCAGCGCGGTCAGCACCTTCAGGTCCGCCTCCAGCGCGGGGTCCAGGACCAGCAGCTCCCGGCGCTCCCGGGCGAACTCCACCGCCTGCACCTCCAGGGTGGCCGGGTCCTGCCAGAGCCCGGCGACGTCGTACTGCTCGTCCTCGGCCAGCACCCGCACCTCACCGGAGTCCAGGTCGTGGCGCTCCAGGCGGCCGGCGTTGACGCCCAGGCTGGACTCCACCAGGACGGCGCCGCTGCGGGTGAAGCCGACCACCCCGGTCGTGCCCGCGTCGTCCGGGCCGGCGACCAGGAACGGCGGCGCCTGCGGGGCCGGTGGCTGACCGGCCGCCCACAGCTGCACCGCCAGGCCGCCGTCGGCGGTCACCGTGCTGCCGCCGCGCACGTTCAGGTCGCTGTCCACCAGCCAGTCCGCGTAACCCGGGTTGGTCGCCACCAGCTCCAGGCGGCCGGTGCGCAGGTCCAGCCGGTGCACGTCGTGCAGGGCCGGTTCGCGGTCGTTCAGGCCGACCAGCACGTGGTGGGGGTTCCACCGGTTGTGGCCCAGGATGCGGGCCTGGATGCCGTCGCCGGGGGTGACCAGGGTGGAGCTGTCGTCGGCCAGCTCGAGCAGGTACAGCCGCCAGTTCTCGTCCCCGCCGGTGTCCTGCAGGTACAGCAGGTGGGTGTCGTCGTGGGTGAAGGCGAAGGTGCGCACGCCGCGGTCGCGGTCGTGGGTGACCGCCCGCGGCGGCCTGGAGCCGTCCACCGGGCCCACCCAGACGTTCAGCACGCCGTCCTCGGGGGCCACGAAGCCCAGCAGGGTGCCGTCCGGGGAGACGACGGGCGAGGCGTGGTCGGGGTTGCCGAACAGCACCGAACGGGGGATGAGGGGAGGAAGGGCCACGCGGCGAGCCTACGCAGACCGGCTAGCGGGGCACGGTGAGCTCGCTGACCGGGCTGACGCCGAGCATCTGCTCCCCGGCCGCGGTCAGCAGCAGCCCCGAGCGCTCGGGCAGGCCCAGCACCCGGGCGCCGTCGGGCAGCACGTCGGCGGCGCCCTTCAGCCAGGCGCCCGAGCCCGAGTAGTGCGGCAGCACCAGGTCGACGTCGGCCAGGCCCAGCGCGGCCTCCGTGCGGCGGTGGCCCTCGGGCAGCACCGTCCACCGGCAGAGCACCATCGCCCCGGCGCTGGCGCCGCTGATCGCCAGGCCGGCCTCCAGCGCGCTCACCAGGTGCTCCCGGTGCGGCCGCAGCGCCCCCAGCAGCCGGGCCGGTGACCCGCCGGGCAGGACCAGCAGCGCAGCGCCGTCCAGGGCTGCCGGCAGGTCCTCCTCGGCCTCGACGACGGCCACGTCACCGGCGCCCAGCGCGCGGTACCACCGCAGAGCGTTCTGGCCGGCCACCTGGCGTTCCCGCCCTGGCCGGCCGGCGAATGCGGCGATCCGCACCGGGCCGGGGCCGGCCGCGGCCAGCACGGCGGTGTCCATCTCCTCGCAGCCGGGCTGGAGCTCGGCCCCGCCCTGCAGGCAGATCACTGCGGTTCCGGTGGCTGGCACCCCTGCATCCTCGGGCCCCGCACGGCTTCCGGCGACCCGGCCGCCGCGACGGGGGGCCAGCTCGGCGGGTCGGCCGGCGCCAGCTCGGGGTCCTGCACCGCGAAGGTCCGGACCGGCCCGGCCGGGGTCCCCGGGCCCTCGAACCGGACGGTCACCCGGCCCACCCCGCTGCCCTGCACCCAGCCCGGGCCGAGCACCTGGTGGTGCACGTCCTGGCCGGGCAGCCACTGGCGGCCCGGGCCGGCGACCGGGCGGTCCGGCTCGGGCCACGGCGGTGCCTCGCCGAGCGGCCCGGGCTGCGCCTCGCCGAGCGGCCCGGGCTGGGGCAGCAGGTCGGCGAGCAGGTCCGGCTGCACGTACTCGGCCAGGCCGCTGACGCCGACTCCGATCAGCCTCAGCCCGTCGGAGACGTCGAGGGCGTCCAGCAGTCGGCCCGCGGTCCGGGTGATGACGGCGACGTCGTCGGTGGGCTGGTCGAGGGTGGTCGACCGGGTCAGGGTGGTGAAGTCGTGCCGGCGCACCTTGAGCACCACCGTGCGGCCCGACAGCGCGCCGCCCGCCAGCCGGGCCGCGACCCGGACGGCGAGCTGGTCCAGCTGGCCGCGCAGCCGGGCCCGGTCGGTCAGGTCGACCGGGAAGGTGGTCTCCGCGGACACCGACTTGGCGTCCCGCTCGGGCACCACAACACGGCCGTCGATGCCTCGGGCGAACTCGTGCAGCAGCTGGCCGTGCGCCCGGCCGAGCAGCTCCACCGCCGCCTCCTGACCGGCGCTGGCGAGCGCCCCCACGGTGGTGATGCCGCGCAGCGCGAGCCGGGCCGCGGTGGCCGGCCCGACCCCGGGCAGGGCGCGGACCGGCAGCGGCGCCAGGGTCTGCGCCTCGATACCGGGTGGCACCACGAGGCACCCGTCGGGCTTGGCCCGGTCGGAGTGGATCTTGGCGACCAGCTTGCTGGTGCCGGCGCCCACCGAGGCGGTCAGGCCGGTCCGGGTGCGGATCTGCTCGCGCAGCCGCTGGGCCAGCTCCCGGCAACCCTCGACGTCCAGTCCAGGGTGCAGCGGCGTCAGGTCCAGGTACGCCTCGTCGATCGACACCTGCTCGACCAGGGGCGTCAGCTCGCGGGCCAGACCCATCACCAGCTCCGAGGCGGCCCGGTAGGCCCCGAACCTCGGGCTCAGGTAGGCGGCGTTCGGGCAGCGCCGGCGGGCCTGCGCGATGGACATCGCCGACCCGATGCCGAACACCCGGGCCTCGTAGGAGGCGGTGGCGACCACGCCGCGGCCACCGACGCCGCCGACCACCACCGGCTTGCCGCGCAGCGAGGGCTTGTGCAGCTGCTCGACCGCCGTGAAGAAGGCGTCCAGGTCCAGGTGCAGGATCAGCCGGGGGCCGGCCACGCGGCTCACCGGGCCCGGCGCCGGGCCGCCGGGCCGGGCCGGGCGGTCAGCGTGGTCAGCAGCTGGTCCAGGTACTCCGCCTGCCCGTGGGGCCCGGCGCCGGCCCGGGCCAGGTGCAGGTGCCCCAGGTAGGCGGCGTGCGCCAGCCGGGCCGCCGACCGGGCCTGCGCCTCGTCGTGGCCGAGCTGGCGGAACAGCGTCTCCAGGAACGCCTGGCGCAGGTCGGCGACGTGCCGGACGGCGGCGCCGACCGCCGGGTCGTCGGAGCGGGCGGCCAGCGCCGGCTCCACGGAGCCGGCGGCGTCCGCGGTCAGGGCGGCCCGGAACAGGCCGCGCAGCCGTTCCACCGGTTCGCCGAGAGCGCCCACCGAACCGATCAGGTCACCCGTCGCCGCCCGGGTCCAGTCCGCCAGGGCGGCCCGGATCAGCGCGGGCCGGTCCTCGAAGTGCCAGTAGAAGCTGCCCTTGGTGACTCCGAGCCGGCGGGCCAGCGCCTCCACCGAGACGCCGTCGCAGCCGTGCTCGGCGATCTGGCGCAGCGCCGCGGCCGACCAGTCGCCGGCGGTCAGCGAGGACGTCCGAGCCACCCGCCATACGCTACCGTACGGACTTGACCATACGGAGGCGTATGGCCGCAGGCCTCAGGTCGAGGGTCAGTGAAGGGACCTCTGACCTGCGGTGATGCCCTGACGCGCAGATGCGAGAGCCCCGACCCTGCCGCGCTGGGCGGCTGGGTCGGGGCTCGACGTGGCTTGCTGTGGCTCCGGGGTCAGGCCCGGGCGAGCACGCTGGCCATCGACGGCGCCGCCGGCAACCGGGGCACCAGGGTGGCCTGGTAGGCGTGGTAGATGTCCGGCTTGCCGCTCCACACGGTGGCCGAGGGCCGGTTGGTCGGGTCGAGCTCGTGGTGCCAGGAGCCGCGCTCGTGGTCCAGCAGGAACTGGTCGGCGTAGGCCCACCAGGCCTGGGCGTCGTCGGCGAAGCGCTGCTCACCGGTCAGCGCCTGCAGCACGGCGGCGGTGTTCACCGCCTCCGCGAGCACCCAGTGCATCCGTTCCCGGACCACCGGCTGGCCGTCCCAGTCCGTGGTGTAGACGAACCCAGGCGCGCCGTCGACCGACCAGCCGTCCCGGACGGCGGCGTCGTAGAGCTGCACCGCGGCCTCCTCCAGGTCGGCCGGCGCCGCCTCGCCGAGCGTGGCGTGCACGCCGACCAGCAGGCGGGCCCACTCCATGGCGTGCCCGACCGTGGCCCCGTAGGGCCGGAACGGGTGGGCCGGGGCCTCCCGGTTGTAGTCCAGCAGCGGCTGCCAGTCGGGGGTGAAGTGCTCGGGGATGCGCCACCGGTTGTTGCGCGCCCAGCCGGCCACCCGCTCGGCGATCCGGCCGGCCCGCCGGTGCCACTGCGGGTCGCCGCTGACGTCACCGGCGGCCAGGAACGCCTCCACGCTGTGCATGTTGGCGTTCACCCCGCGGTAGGGGTCCAGCTGCGTCCAGGCGGCGTCCCAGGACTCCACCGACATGCCGGCGTCCTCGTCCCAGAAGTGCTCGAGCTGCACTCGGCGGGCCTGCTCGAACAGGGCGCCCGCGCCCTCGACGCCGGCGGCGGTGGCCGAGGAGGAGGCCAGCACCACGAAGGCGTGGCCGTAGGCCTCCTTCTCGCGCAGCACCGGGGCGCCCTGGGCGACCGAGGCGAACCAGCCGCCGTTCTCGGCGTCCCGCAGCGGCCCGTCGGCCAGCGCGCGCACCCCGTGCCTCGCGAGCTCGGCCATCCTGTCCACCCCGAGCATCGCGCCGAGGGCGAAGCAGTGCGTCATCCGGCAGGTCACCCAGAGGTGGACAAATCGAGAAGTGTCGATTGCTCCGTCGTCGTCCAGCCAGCCGAAGCCGTCCTCGGTCCGGGACCGGGCGCCGAAGGCGAGCAGGTCTCTACCGTGCCGGGCCAGCCAGTCCGGGCTGCCGGGGCTGCCGGGGCTGCCGGGGCTGCCGGGGCTGCCGGGGCTGCCGGGGCTGTCGGGGCTGTCGGGGCGCTGCGCGGGCGACGGGTCCGCGCTCACCGCGGGCTCGCCAGCTGCTCGCCGAGCCAGCCCAGCTGCTTGGCCTGCTGATGGCCCTGGCCGCCCTCGTGGTTGTTGAACGGGTACACGTCGATCTCCTTCGGCCCGGTCAGGGCGTTGTAGGCGGCGAAGACGGTGGACGGCGGGCAGGTCTGGTCCATCAGCGCCACCGAGACCAGCGCGGGCGCCTGGATCCGGGCGGCGAAGTGCATGCCGTCCATGTAGGCGAGGGTGGCGAAGACCTGGTCGACGTGGCCGCGGTGCACCGCCAGGTACCGGGCGACCTCGGCGTAGGGGTTGCCGGCCAGCTCCACCCCACGGCGGATGTGGCACAGGAACGGCACGTCCGCCATCACCGCGCGCAGCTGCGGCACCAGGCCGGCGACCGCCAGCGCCAGGCCACCGCCCTGGCTGGTGCCGGCCACCGCGATCCGGTCGGCGTCCACCGCGTCGGGCATCGCCAGCGCGGCGTCCACGGCCCGGACGGCGTCGGTGATCAGCCGTCGGAAGTAGCTGGTCTGCGGGCTGAGCACGCCGCGGGTCATGAACCCGGGGTGCGCGGGGTCGCTGCCCTCCGGGTCGGGGGTCGACCCGCCGCTGCCCCAGCCCGACCCCTGGCCGCGGGTGTCCATGAACAGGTAGGAGTACCCGGCACAGGCCCAGGCCAGGCGCTCGTGCGGCAGGCCGCGGCCGCCGCCGTAGCCGTTCAGCTCGACCACCGTGGGCAGCGGACCGGTGCTGCCGGCGGGGCGGATCAGCCAGGCCTTGATCGGGGAGCCGCCGAAGCCGGCGAAGCTGACGTCCTCGACCTCGACCAGGCGCAGCGGCCCGGTGACCGCCGAGCGGGTCAGGGCCAGGTCGTGCTCGCGGGCCTGGGTCAACGTGCCGGCCCAGAACTCCTCGAAGTCGGGGGGCGCGGCCTCGTCGGCGCGGTAGCGGCGGAGCTCGTCGAGGCTGAGGTCGAACAACGGCATGCGGCTCTCCAGAGTGGCTCTCGCGTGCTGCGCCCGGCGGCGCAGGCCGACGGCCCGGACCGCCTGGTCGGCGACCGGGCCCTGGCTGGCGACCCTATTGCGGGCGCCGGCGCCGCGCGCGGCCGGCTACCCGCCGAGCGGCCGGGCGCGCTCGCGGGGGTGAGCGGCCGTGCCCACCGAACCGGCGTGCAGCCGCCAGCAGGCCCGGCCCTCGTCCTTGGCCTGGTAGAGGGCGGCGTCCGCCCGGCGCATCAGCTCGGCCGGCCGGTCACCGGCCCGCAGCTCGGCCACGCCGCCGGAGACGCTGGCGCCGGCCAGGTCGGGCAGCGCCTGCAGCAGGGCCAGCGCCTGCGGGCCGGTGCGACCGGGCAGCAGCAGGGCGAACTCGTCCCCGCCGTGCCGGGCCAGCACCACCGAGGCGGGCAGCTGGGCCCGCCAGCGGCCGGCGAGCTGCTGCAGCAGCAGGTCACCCTCGGCGTGCCCGGCCCGGTCGTTCACCTCCTTGAAGTGGTCGACGTCGACCAGACAGGCGGACACCGGCGCCCCGGTCCGTGCCCGGGCGCGCACGGCGTCCTCCAGCGCCTCGTCGAAGCCGCGCCGGTTGAGCAACCCGGTGAGCGGGTCACGGCTGGCCGCCGACGCGCGACCGACCAGCGTGCCGATCACGACCGTGGTGGACAGGATGACGGCGTTCAGCGCCAGGACGGAACCCCATCCGACGTCGGGATGGCTGAGCAGTGACCCGCTCAGCAGCGCCAGCCCGGCCCCCAGGTGCAGCGCCCCGTGCAGTGGGGCGAAGAAGAAGACGGCGTCGATCCCCACGAACATGACGACCGACGCGGCGGCGAGGGCGCTCGTCCCGTCGGGGCAGCCCCACACTCCGAGCGTGATGAGCAGGGTCCCCATCGCGACCAGGGCGTGGAACGCGGCCCGGTTCAGGCGGCAACCCCAGACGAACACGAGGACGGACGTGACCAGGCCGAGGGCAACGATCCCCCAGAGCTCGGGCGAGGCCGGCGGGGTCCTGGGTGCCGGCGCCAGCAGGAGCGCGGCCAGGGCCAGGACGCCGGTCAGGTACAGGCTCCCGGTCGTGCGCGCCATCACCGCCGGTGTCGCCACCAGCGGCGCCTCCGACGTCCACCTCCGCCTCACCTCCAGGATGTCGTCATCGGCCGGGCGGACCTGTATGCCGCCGTGCGCCGACCGGGTGACGCCGCGGTCAGGCCCGGGAGGCGGCGAAGCCGTGCAGCAGCTCCAGGACCGGCTGCCGGTAGGGCAGCACACCCTTGTAGTCCAGGTCCGGCTCGGGCATCGCCGCGATCGTGGCGGCCAGCCCGCCGGCGATCCCCGGCCGGTCGGCGAGCGCGGCCAGCGGCTCGTGCGCCGTCCGGATGGTGAACAGCACCCGGTCCCGGGCCGGGGCCGGCAGCCGGCGCAGGGTCTGGTGCTCCACCCGGACGTGCAGCTCGTCGGCGGCCTGCCGGGCGGTCCGGAGGCTGCCCGGTCGTCGCGCCCGGGAGTCCGAGGCCGGCTGGTACAGCCGCGGGTCGTCGGTGATCGCCCAGTTCGACCGGGTCATCACCCGGCCCTCGCGCAGACCGGTCAGGAACCGGTCCACGCTGGAGCGCAGCGCGCTGGCGTAGCCGGGCACGGGGGTGTGCACCCCCGCCATCGGGCGGCCGAGCTTGTCCGCCAGCCGCCACCGGTTCGGCATCGCCAGGCTGGCGCCGACCAGCACCGGCACGCCGTCCTGCAGGCGGACCAGGCACAGGTCCTCGGCCACCTCCCGGCCCGCCCGGTCCAGCGGGTGCAACCCGTCCGGGCCGCGGTCCGGCGCGGCCGGACCGGGTGCCGCCGTGCCTGCGGTGGCCTGCCGGACCAGGGCCAGCACCACCTCGCCCGCCTCCTGCTCGCCGGGCAGCACGTCGAACGCGGCCGAGCCCTCGCGGTCCAGCAGCGCGACGCGCCAGCGCAGGATCGCGGCGTCCAGCGGGCGGGGCCGCAGCCAGGTCGCGGGGTCCGCGGGCCGGGCGCCGACGGTGAGCCGGAAGCCGCCCCCGGCCGGCACCGGACGTGGCCACCACGCGTCCTCGGCGCGCAACGCCGCGGCCGGGATGGCCGCCTCCAGGTGCGCCACCCGGTCCTGGTCGCCGGCCGGCTCGGCACCGTTCACGCCACCCCCTGTGCTCGCCTGGGCCGGAGCGCGCAACCTACCACCGGCCGCGAGGCCCTACGGCGGGTCGACCAGCACGAAGCGCAGCTGCTGGCCCGGTCGCAGCTGGCCGGCCAGGTCGAGGTCGGCGTCGAGCACCACCGCGACCACGGGGTAGCCGCCGGTGACCGGGTGATCGGCCAGGAACAGCACCGGCCCGCCGTCCGGGGGGACCTGCACGGCTCCGGTGACCAGACCCTCGCTGGCCAGCTCGCCGCGGCGGCGGAGCAGCGGCGCACCCTCCAGTCGCAGGCCGACCCGGTCGCTGCGGGGGGAGACGGTCCACGGGTCGCGGGCCAGGTCGGCGACGTCGGCCAGCCAGTCCTGGCGCGGGCCGGGGACGGCGCGCAGGCTGATGCTGCCCTCGGCGGGCAGCCGGACCGCGGCCAGGTCCGTCACCGGGTGCCCGGCCGGCGGCGGCCCCACGCTCAGCCGGTCCCCGGCGCGCAGCGGGTCCGGACCCGTCCCGCAGAGCACGTCCCGGCTGCAGGAGCCCAGCACCTTCTCGGCCGCCAGGCCGCCGCGGACGGCCAGGTAGGTGCGCAGCCCGGGGCCCGGCATGTTGAGCTGCAGGCGGTCTCCGGCAGCCAGGCTCAGCACGGCGTGGTGCGCGGCCGCCGCCTGGCGGCCGGTGACCGAGGTGATCACGGCGCCGGCGGGGGCGCCCGCGGTGGCCACGGTCAGCCGGCTCAGGGCCTGCACGGTGAGCCCGCCGGGCGGCACCTCCAGACCGGCCGCTCCCGGTGGGTTGGCGACCAGCCGGTTGGCCAGCGCCAGTGCCCCGCGGTCCAGGGCCCCGGACGGCGGCACGCCCAGCGCGGCGCTGCCGGGCCGGCCGCGGTCCTGGATCAGCACCGCCGGGCCGCAGGCCAGGACCAGCAGTCCCGCCCCGCAGGCCCGGAGCTCGCTGACCGGCTCGCTGACCGGCTCGCTGACCGGCTCACTGACCGGCCCGTGCCCGGTCCCGGGCCGGGCCGGCGCGCCGGTGACGTCCACGAAGCGGACCCGGTCACCGGGGCTGATCAGCGCCGGCCGGTCACGGTCGGGCTGCCACAGCGGCACGTCGGTGCGCCCGATCAACTGCCAGCCACCGGGGGAGACGCGCGGGTAGACCCCGCTGAACTCCCCGGCCAGCCCGACGGCCCCGGACGGCACCCGGGTGCGGGGCTGCTCGCGGCGCGGCACCCGCAGCCGTGGGTCGCCGCCGGTCAGGTAGGCGAAGCCGGGCGCGAACCCGCTGAACGCCGCCGTCCACCAGCTGCCGGTGTGCGCGGCCACCACCGCCCGGCGGCTGAGCCCGGTCAGCTGGGCGACCTCGGCCAGGTCCTGCCCGTCGTAGACGACGGGCACCTGCACCTGCCGAGGCGGCGTGGTCGACCCGGCCGACGGCGCGGCCGGCAACCGGGTCAGCTCCTGCCGCAGCCGGCCCAGGTCGCTGCCCGGGCGGACGGTGACCAGCACGGTCCGGGCGGCCGGGACGACGTCCACCACCTGGGCCAGCGACCCGCGGCCACGGGCCGCCCGCAGCCGCGCGGACAGGTCGAGCACCTGCTCCAGGTCCTCGACCTCGCAGAGCAGGGCCGTGTCGCCGCAGGCGCGGAGCTGCAGGGGGATCGGCCTGCGGCCCGGGTACGTGGCCACCGCGGGCTCAGGCCGGTGGTCTCACGAACGGCTGCACGCCGACGCCGGCGGCGGTCAGCCGCTCGCGCACGGCCCGGGCCATCCCCACCGCGCCGGGGCTGTCGCCGTGCACGCAGACCGAGTCGGCCGCGACCTCCACCCGGGTGCCGTCCACCGCTTGCACCCAGCCCTCGGTGACCATCCGCAGCACCCGGTCGGCCACCTGCCGCGGGTCCGACAGCACGGCGCCTGGCTCGCTGCGTGGCAGCAGGGTGCCGGCGGGCGTGTACGCCCGGTCGGCGAAGAACTCGGTGCGGGTGAGCAGGCCGGCCCGCTGCGCGGTGGCCAGGAACGCCGAGCCGGGCAGCCCCAGCACCGGCAGCGAGGCGTCGAAGCTGCGGACGGCGTCGACCACCGCCGCCGCCTGCTGCTGGTGGTGGACGATCGCGTTGTACAGCGCGCCGTGCGGCTTGACGTAGCGCACCCCGGTGCCGGCGACCCGGGCGATGCCCTCCAGCGCCCCCAGCTGGTAGACGATCTCGTCGGCCAGCTCCAGTGGGGGCACCTCGATGAACCGGCGGCCGAAGCCGGCCAGGTCGCGGTAGGAGACCTGGGCGCCGACCACCACCGAGGACCGGAGGGCGGCGGTCACGGTGCGGCGCAGCACGCTCGGGTCCCCGGCGTGGAAACCGCAGGCCACGTTGGCCGAGGTGACCACCGCGAGCATCGCCTCGTCCTCGCCCAGCACCCACCGGCCGAAGGACTCCCCGAGGTCGCAGTTCAGGTCGACCAGGGTCTGCCCGCCCACCGGCCCCGCCTCAGGCCAGTCCGGCCGGCAGGGCCTCGAACAGGCCGGCGACCAGCTCGGTGGAGTACGCGCGGTCGGCCGGGTCGTGCGTCGAGGCGGTGATCATCAGCTCGTCGGCCCGGGTGGCCTGCAGCAGCTCACCGAGCACCTTGGCGACGGTCTGCGGCGAGCCGACCGCCTGGCCCTCCCGGCGCTGCTCGACGAACGCCCGCTCCGCCTCGGTCCAGGGGTGCTCGCGGGCGGCCCGCACGCTGGGCAGCGGGCCGGGCCGGCCCTGGCGCAGCCGCAGGAAGGACAGCGCGGAGGGCAGCGCCAGCCGCTCGGCGTCGTCGTCGGTGTCCGCGCACAGCACCTGCACGGTGAGCATCGCATAGGGCCGGTCCAGCACACCCGGCCGGAACGCCGACCGGTAGCGGGCCAGCGCCGGGAGCGTCGCGGCCGCGCTGAAGTGGTGCGCGAAGGCGAACGGCAGGCCCAGCAACCCGGCCAGCTCGGCGCTGAACAGGCTGGAGCCCAGCAGCCAGATCTGCGGCGGCTGCTCGGCCTGCGGCACGGCCACGATCCGCCCGGCGTACGGGTGGCCCTCCGGCCACCGGCCGGTCAGGAACGCGCGCAGCTCGGCCAGCTGCTGGGGGAAGTCCTCGGCGGTCGGGTCGGCGACCCGGCGCAGGGCGCGCGCGGTGTAGCCGTCGGTGCCGGGCGCCCGGCCCAGGCCCAGGTCGATCCGGCCCGGGTAGAGCGAGGCGAGGGTGCCGAACTGCTCGGCGACCACCAGCGGCGGGTGGTTGGGCAGCATCACCCCGCCCGACCCGACCCGGATCCGTTCGCCGGCCGCAGCCAGCGCGGAGATCAGCACCGGCGGGGAGGAGGAGGCGATGCCGGGCATGCTGTGGTGCTCGGCGACCCAGTAACGGGTGAACCCCAGCCGGTCCGCCTGGCGCAGCTGGGCCAGGGCGTCGCGGGTCGCGTCGGTGGTGCTGCGGCCCTCCCCGACCGGGACGAGGTCGAGCACGGAGACGGGCATCGCAGGCAGTTGGCTCACGGTGCCGCAACGGGTTGCGAGCTGGGGATGTTCCGCGCCGGTGCGCCGTCCTCCGGCCGGCCGAGCCGGCCGCCGCGCCCGGGTCGGGGCCGGCGCAGGGCCGGCCCCCAGCGGACCAGCAGGGGGCGCTCGAGCAGGTGCCAGGAGGTCAGGGCCAGCCCGAGCGAGGCCACCAGGGCCAGCGCCCGGCCTGCCGTGGCCGGCAGCCCGAACAGGCCGGCCGCGCCCAGCCCGAGCAGCGGGTAGTGCCACAGGTACCAGCCGTAGGAGACCTGGCCGAGGCGGCGCAGGCCGGCCAGCCGGAACGGGGTCCAGCCGGCGCTGGAGGCCGCGCTGATCAGCAGCAGAGAGGCCAGCACCTGGACCAGGGCCAGGTGCAGCCAGTCGTCGGGCAGGCCCAGCGCGATGGCCGGCAGGTGGCCCCACAGCAACAGCCCGGTCGCGACCACCGACAGCGGCAGCGCCAGGCGCCGGCCAGGCACCCGGCCGCGGCGGGACACCAGGGCGAGCCCACCCCCGGCGAGCAGCGCGAAGGCGGTGGCGGGCAGCTGGGCGGCGGCCGGTCCGAGCGGGTCGCTGGTCAGCCGGACGGTCAGGCTGGCCGCGGTCAGCAGTCCGGTGCCCACCCCGATCGTGGCCAGCCGGTGCAGACCCCGCCGGGAGGCCAGCCACAGCAGACCGACCAGCACCACCGGCCACAGCAGGTAGAACTGCTCCTCCAGGCTCAGGCTCCAGGTGTGGGCGTAGAAGCCGAGGTCGGCCCGCGGCACCAGGTTGGCCACGTAGAGCACGACGGGCAGCGCCGCGCCCAGCAGGTCACCCGCCCGCGCCCCGGTCAGCCAGCACCCGCCGACGGTGAGCAGCAGGAAGGCCCACAGCGCTGGGAACAGCCGCAGCGCCCGGCGGGCCCAGAACGCCGGCAGGTCGACCCTGCCGGTCCGGTCGTGCTCGGCGAGCAGCAGGCCGGTGATCAGGAAGCCGGACAGCACGAAGAACAGGTGGACGCCGGCCATCCCGCCGGCCTGCAGGCCCGGCGCCAGCGCGTGGCCGAGCACCACGGCGAGCACCGCCAGCCCACGGACGCCGTCCAGCCCGGGGATCCGGGCGTCAGTGCGGCTCAGGGCGGGTTCCGCTGTCCAGGTTGGCCGAGGATCCGACGCCCAGGGCGTGCAGGAAGTCGCCCATGGTGTCGAAGTAGCTGCTCTTGGGCAGCGACCGGATGGCGACGGTGATCGCCTCCCGGGCGCCCTTGCGCTCGGCGATCTGCAGCAGGCCCTCCCGGCTGAGCGGGAAGTCCGGGGTGCCCAGGTCCTCCAGCGCGGCGTCGAACATGGCCTTGTCCTCGGTGTCGCGGATGTTGGCCTCGGCGAACGCCTTCGCGTCGAACGAGCTCATCGGTGCTGCCTCCCGGCCTCGAGGTGCGGTACGTGCCTGCGCCCTGGAGGTACCCCGGGGCGGCGGCGGCCAACCCGTCGGCTCGGCGGGCACCGGCGCCGGACCCGTGATCAGGATGGTGCGACCACGCGACACGACCGACCAGGACAGAGGATCACCAGCATGGACTACGTCAGGCTCGGAGCGAGCGGGCTGCAGGTCTCCCGGATCTCCCTCGGCTGCATGAGCTACGGCATCCCCGACCGCGGCAACCACGCCTGGACCCTGGACGAGCAGACCTCACGCCCGTTCATCCAGCACGCCCTGGAGCAGGGGATCACGTTCTTCGACACCGCCGACGTCTACAGCGACGGCACCAGCGAGGAGATCGTCGGGCGCGCCCTGAACGACTTCGCCGACCGGGACGACGTGGTCATCGCGACCAAGGTGCACGGCCGGATGCGGCCCGGCCCGAACGGTGCGGGGCTGTCCCGCAAGCACATCATGAGCTCGATCGACGCCAGCCTGCGCCGGCTCGGCACCGACTACGTCGACCTCTACCAGATCCACCGCTGGGACCCCCAGACGCCGATCGAGGAGACCCTGGAGGCGCTGCACGACGTCGTCCGGGCCGGCAAGGCGCGCTACATCGGGGCGTCGTCGATGCACGCCTGGCAGTTCTCCCAGGCGCTGTACACCGCCGACCT
Organism: uncultured Actinomycetota bacterium; assembly: GCA_963821825.1. Lineage (GTDB taxonomy): Bacteria > Actinomycetota > Actinomycetes > Actinomycetales > Kineosporiaceae > CAWGFD01. The sequence continues at coordinate 587,737 of CAWGFD010000002.1, read as the reverse complement.
GAACGGCTGGACGCGGTTCGTGTCGATGCAGAACCACTACAACCTGATCTACCGCGAGGAGGAGCGGGAGATGCTGCCGCTGTGCGCCGACCAGGGCATCGGGGTGATCCCGTGGAGCCCGCTGGCCCGCGGCCGCCTGACCCGGGACTGGGACGCCTCCACCGCGCGCGGGGAGACCGACGAGTTCGGCAAGACCCTCTACCGGGACGCCGACCAGGCCATCGTCGCGGAGGTCGCGGCGATCGCGCAGGAGCGCGGACTGCCGCGGGCCCAGGTCGCGCTGGCCTGGGTGGCGCAGCAGCCGGCGGTCACCGCGCCGATCATCGGGGCGACGAAGATCTCCCACCTGGACGACGCGGTGGCGGCGCTGCAGGTCCGGCTCACCGAGGAGGAGCTGGACCGGCTGGACGCCGGCTACGAGCCGCACGCGGTGGCCGGGTTCGCCTGATCCCCGCCTGCGGCCCGGGCAGGGCACAGTGGAGGCATGCCTGCGCCCGGTCCTGCTCCGCGCCGTCTGGACGGCACCGCGATCACCGACGTGCCGGGCGTGCGGGTCGGCCACGTCACCCGGCTCGGTGACGGGTGGCGGACCGGGGTCAGCGTGGTGCTGCCCCCGCCGGGCACGGTGGCCGGTGTCGACGTCCGCGGCGGGGGGCCGGGCACGCACGAGACCGACGCCCTGGACCCGCGGACCCTGGTGCCCACCGCCGACGCCGTGGTGCTGACCGGTGGCAGCGCCTACGGCCTGGTCACCGCGCACGGCGTACAGCGCTGGTGCGCCGAGCAGGGCCGGGGGTTCCAGGTCGGGCCGCAGGCCGGGCACGTGGTGCCGATCGTGCCGGCCGCCGCGATCTTCGACCTCGGCCGCGGCGGCCGGTTCGACGCCCACCCCACCGAGGCGATGGGCTACCAGGCGGCGGTGGCCGCCGCCGGGTCGGACGGCGCGAGCACCCAGGTCGGTTCGGTCGGCGCCGGCACCGGCGCGGTGGTCGGGCGGCGCTGGCGGGGCGGGGTGGGCAGCGCCTGCGTCCGGCTGACCGGTGCCGACGAGGGGCTCGCGGTCGGGGCGCTGGTGGTGGTCAACGCGGCCGGCTCGCCGCTGCTGCCGCCGGGCGTGAGGGTGCCGGTCGACCCCGACCTCGACGACGCCAGGCCGCCGCTGGCCACCACGCTGGCCGTGGTCGCCACCGAGGCGGCGCTGGACCCGGCCGAGGTGTCCCGGACGGCCACCGCCGCGCACGCCGGGTTGGCCCGGGCGCTGGACCCGGTGCACACCCTGCTGGACGGCGACACGGTGTTCGCGCTGGCCACCGGCGCCCGGGCGCTGAGCGGCGGCGATCGGGCCGGCCGGGTCGCCGCCCTGGTCGCCCTGCAGGCCGCCGCGGCCGAGGCGGTCCGGCGCGCCGTGCTCGACGGCCTGCTCGCCGCCGCCGGACCGGCTGCGCAGGACCCGGCGGACCCCCAGCGGTAACGTCCGCGGCGGGCCGCCAACCGGCCGGGGGGCGTCAGCTCGGGAGATCACGGGAGGTCCAGCGGTGCGCGACGCCATGCAGGCCGGCACGATCACGATGACCAGCGACGGTGACCAGATCGAGGCCTACCTGGCCCAGCCGGTGGAGGGGCCGAAGTCCGGGGGCGTCGTGGTGATCCACCACATGCCCGGCTACGACGCCGCGAGCAAGGAGATCGTCCGCCGGCTGGCCAGCTACGGCTACGCGGCCCTGTGCCCGAACCTGCACTTCCGGGACGCCCCCGGCGCCGACCCGGACGACGCCGCGGCCGTCTCCCGGGCGACCGGTGGCGTGCCCGACGAGCGGATGCTCGCCGACGTCGCGGCCGCGGCGGAGCACCTGCGCTCGCTGGAGTCGGCCAACGGCGCGGTCGGGGTGATCGGGTTCTGCTCCGGCGGTCGGCAGTCGGTGCTGTCCGCCTGCCGGCTGCCGCTGGACGCCGCGGTGGACTGCTACGGGGCGTTCGTGCTGAGCAGCCCACCGGCGCAGCTCGGGGTCGACTGGGAGCCGATCACCGCGGCGCTGCCGGACCTGGGCTGCCCGTTGCTGGGCCTGTTCGGCGAGGAGGACAAGAACCCGGCCCCGGCGGAGGTGGCCGAGCTGGACCGGCTGCTCACCGAGCACGGCAAGGAGCACGACTTCCACACCTTCCCCGGGGCCGGGCACTCCTTCTTCGCCGTCGACCGGCCCGCCTACCGGCAGGAGGCCGCCACCCAGGGCTGGCAGCTGGTCCGGGCGTTCCTCGACCGGCACCTGGCCCGCTGAGCTCGGCGCAGCGAGAGCACAAGGACCCGAGCACGAGGAATCCGAGCACGAGGAGCAGGCCGATGTGCACCTACACCACCGAGCAGGTCAGCGTCCGGGGCAGCGCCAAGGGCCGGGACGGCTGGACGGCGGTCAGCCGGGCGACCGTCTACTACGACCACCCGGTGCACGCCCAGGCCGGTCACACGCTGAACATCGACCTGGTCGACCCGGCCCGCGGGCCGGCCTCCCGGGTCGCCATCGAGCTGACCGCGCAGTCCGCGCTGGCGCTGGCCGGGGCCATCCACGACGCCTTGGCCTCGGTGCCCGCCGAGGTGATCGAGGCGTCCTGACCGGCGGCCAGGTCGACGCGGAAAGGGGCTGATGCCGGCGGCGCCAGAGCACTACGGTGATCACCCAGGGTGAGCCGCCACGGTGCCCGTCCGATCCACGAAGGGGTCAGCGATGACCGAGGATCCCCCCGCCGACCAGGGGCCGCGCCGTCGGTCGAGCAGCATCGTGCCTGAGCCCAGGGTGCCCGCCCGAGGTGACGTGGACCCCCCGCCGCCGCCGCCCGAGCTCCTGAGCCGGCTCGGCGCCACGATGCTCGACCCGGTCAGCGCCGCCCCGGACGCGTTCGGCCGGCCGGTCAGGAGCACCGCCTACGTGCGGGACGCGCTGCTCGTGCCGCTGTCCCAGCTGGCCCAGGTCCGTGAGGCGCTCGGGGCGCTCGGGGTGCGCGTCGACGGGCCGGCCGGCCAGGTGCTCGAGCTGGCCCAGCGGCTGGCCCGGGCCAGCGACGGCAGCATCGACATGCCGGTGGGGGTGCGGCTCTCCGCCGACGACGGATCGGCCAGCGTGGATGCCTGGCCGACGTTGCAGAGCCTGCGGCGCCGGCTCGGCCTGGAACCCTCCGACCGACTCGGGCTCTGCCACGTGCTGACCGGCAACCCGCCGCGGGCGATCCCGCTGACCACCGGGGTGGCCGGACCGACCGGCACCCAGCTGACCGGGTACTCCCTGAACGGGAACGTGAAGCTGCCGGTCGCCGCGACGCTGCGGGCCCCGGCCCGCACCCAACCCGCCCGCGGCGGACGGCGACCGGTGGTCGCCGTGCTGGACACCGGTTGCGGGGACCACCCGTGGTTCCCGGCCACCGAGGACCCGCTGACCTCCGAGCTGGTCCGGCGGACCGCCGGCTGGTCGCCGCCGATCGGCTTCGACGACCCGGCCACCGACCCAGAGCGCCGCCCGGACCAGTTCGGCCCGCTGGACGGCGTGCTGGACTGGGCCTCCGGGCACGGCACGTTCATCTGCGGCGCCGTCCACCAGGGTGGCCCGGACGCGGTGCTGCTGGTGATCCGGGTGATGCAGGCCGACGGCTCGGCGGACCAGGAGCAGCTGGTGCTGGCGCTGCACCAGCTGTACGAGCAGGTTCTGGCCCACCGCCGCGACCCCGACTCGGGCACCCCGGTGGACGTCCTGTCGCTGTCCCTGGGGTACTACCCGGAGACCTGGTCGGCGGCCGCCGGTGACCCGGAGCAGGTCGCCGAGCCGCTCGCCGAGGTGCTGACCGCGCTGGCGCGCAGCGGCACCGCGGTGGTGGTCGCCGCCGGCAACGACGCCACCGCCCGCCCGATGGTGCCGGCCGCGCTGTCCGCCTCGGTCCCCGCCCTGGTCGCGGTCGGTGCCCTGAACCCGAACGGGACGGTGGCCGCGTTCAGCAACGCCGGGGACTGGGTGCAGGCGTACGCGCCCGGGGCCCTGATGGTCAGCACGCTGCCCGCGGTGCAGGGTTCGGCGCAGCCGCCGGTGGTCAGCACCGACCCCTCCGGCCGGACCCGGGCCGACATCGACGCCGACGACTACGCCAGCGGGTTCGGCCTGTGGAGCGGCACCTCCTTCGCCGCGCCGTGGCTGGCCGGGCTGGTGGCGCAGTCCCAGTACCAGACGGGTCAGGGCGGGCCCGGCGAGCAGCTCGCCGCGGCGGACCCCGGGCAGGCGGCCGACCTGAGCGACCGGGCCGTCCAGGTGGCTCGGCGCCGGCTGGTCGAGGACGCCGCCGCCCTGACCCGGCGGGCGACCGGCTGAGGGTGGCCGACGTGGTCGCCGCCACTCGCCGCGGGCCGTCCGCAACCGACGTGCTGCGCCCGGCTCCCGCCCGGGACGCCGACGCCCTGTTCGCTCGAGCCCTGGACCTGGGGCTGGCGGCCCGGCCCCGCCAGGCCGAGCCGCTGCTGCGCCGCGCCCTGCACCTGCTGTCCGGTGGCACCAGCCCGGCCGGGCTCACCCGGGCCCGGGTGCTGCTCAGCCTGGCGTCGGTGCGCAGCGAGCTGGGCCACGTCCAGGAGGGGCTGGCGTTGCTGGAGGAGGTGGAGGCGATGGCCGGGCCGCCCGCCCTGCGGCTGGACCTGGCCACCCAGGTCGCGGTGCAGCGCGGGTACGTGCTGCTGCGAACCGGCCGGGTCGAGGAGGCGATCACCAGCTTCGGGGTGGCCGCCGCGCGGCCGCCCAAGGACCCCCGGTCAGCCTGCGCGCTGTGGGGCAACCGCGGCGCGGCGCTGATGATGACCGGCCGGGCCGCGCAGGCCAGGCCCGACCTTCGACGCTGCCTGGTGATGGCGCAGCGGCACGGGCTCACCGCGCTGGCCACGACCGCCCGGTTCAACCTGGCTTTCTGCGACTTCACCGACGGTGACCTGGCGGGCGCACTTTCCGCCCTGGACCGGCTCAGCGAGCGGGACGACCTGGCCACCCCCGGGCTGGCGGGGGACGTGCTGCACACCCGGGCGCTGTGCCTGTACGCGGCAGGGCTGTTGGCCGAGGCGAACGAGGAGTTCGACCGGGCCGCGACCGCCTACGCCGAGCAGGGGTCACCGCAGGACAAGGCGGAGAACGAGCTGCGCCGCTCCCTGGTGCTGCTCACGATGGGGCGCGCGGAGGCGGCTCGGGACGCCGCCCGCGGCGCCCGCCAGGTGTTCGCCCGGCGCGGGATGCCCGGCTGGGCGCTGCTCGCCGAGCTGACCCGCTGGCAGGCCGAGCTGGCCTGCGGCGCACCGGCCGGGCGGGTGGCGGTCAGGCTCACCGACCTGTCGCAGCGGTTGGCGGCGGCCGGTCTGCGGGAGGACGCCCGGGTGGCGCGGCTGGAGGCGGCGACGGCGTTCCTGCGCTCGGGTCGCCCCGCCCAGGCCCGGAGCGTCGGCGCTTCGGCGCTGACCGGGGTGGCCCGGGACCGGATCGCGGTCCGCCTGCGGGCCGCCGCCCTGCGGGCGGAGCTGGCCACCGCCTCGGGCGATCCGGCCGGCGCGCAACGGCACCGGCGGGCCGGCCTGGACCAGCTGCACCGGCACCTGGCCACCTTCGGATCGCTGGACCTGCAGACCGCCGCCTCGGTGCACGGCCGGCAGCTGGCCGCCGGCGGCCTGGCGCGGGCGGTCGCCTCCGGCCGACCGGAGGCGGTGCTGGCCTGGGCCGAGCGGGCCCGTTCGCTGGCCTCCCGGGTGCCGGCGGTCCGGCCGCCGGCCGACGAGATGACCGCCGAGCTTCTGCAGCAGCTGCGACACCTGCGCAGCCGCCAGCGCGCCGTCGAGCTGGGCGGTGGTGAGCTCGACCCGAGGGACCGTCGCCGGCGCGCGGACCTGGAGCGCCAGGTCCGGGAGCGGACCTGGCGCCTGCCGGGCAGCGGGCTGGTCGAGCAGCCGGTGTCCATGTCCGGGCTGCGTGAGGCGTTGGGGTCGGGCCGGATGGTGGCGCACCTGGCGGTGCGGTCCGATGCGGGAGCCGCGGCCCTGTGGGTGCTGGTGGTGGACGCGAACCGGGCGCGGCTGGTCCCGCTGGGTTCGGTGGAGCCGGTGCTGGAGCTGCTCCGCCGGGTCCGGGCCGACCTGGACGCGCTGGCCGTGCGCGGCTATCCGCCTGGTCTGCAGACGGCGGTCCAGGCCAGCCTGACCGGATCGTTGGAGCAGCTGGACGTGGCCCTGCTGCGCCGCCTGCACCTGCCCGAGGACGGCGCGGCGCTGGTGCTGGCGCCGGCCGGCGCGCTGGTCTCGGTGCCCTGGACGTCATTGCCGTCCACCCGTGGCCGGCCGGTCACCGTGGCCCGCTCGGTCACCGTGTGGGCCGGGGCCAGGCGCCGCCCGCCGGACGAGGGGGCCCGGGTGGTCGCCCTGGCCTGCGGTCCCGACCTGGCCCAGGCCGGGGCGGAGCTGGACGGGGTGGCCGCGGCCTGGTCGCCGGCAGCCGGTGCCGGCGACGGCACCAGGCCCGGATCCCGCACCGAGCTGCGGCGCAACCCCGGCCCCAGCACCGGGCACGAGCTGCGCCGCCACGCAGACGGCGCCGACCTGCTTCACGTCGCCGCGCACGGCGCGCACGAGAGCGCCAGCCCGATGTTCTCCAGCCTTCAGATGTCCGACGGCCCGGTGTTCGGCTACGACCTGGCCGCCCTGGCCCGCCCACCCCGGGACGTCGTGCTGTCCGCGTGCGACCTGGGCCGGCCGGGGGTGCGGCCGGGGGATGAGCTGCTGGGCATGACGGCGGCGCTGCTGCACGCCGGCACCCGGTCGGTGGTCGCCGCCGTGGCCAGGGTGGGTGACGACGTCGCGGCCCGGGTGATGGTCGAGCACCACCGCGCTCTGAGGTCCGGGATGACCCCGGCAGCCGCACTGGCGATCGCCTGCACCGGGCAGCCGCAGGCCCCGTTCGTGTGCTTCGGCACCGGCTGGTGAGCGCCGGGCTCAGCCCGCCCGGCAGACCCGGATCGTCCCATGCTCGCCAGGGCCTGGCGGGGCGTCCATCGGGGTGCGCCGATCAGGCCATCGCCCCGGCCGCGGCGGCCAGCCCCTGTGGGTCGGTCCGCACGATCAGGATGACCCCTTCGCGGTCCGGGCCGGACATCACCGGGCGCGCCGTGATCCGCACCGTGATGGGGCGGCCACGTCGGTTCACGGCGGCCACCGCGTCGCCGTCCGGTTGCTCGTCGCCGGCCAGCACCGCCCGGGCGTGCGCCAGCAGCCGGTCCGGCTCCAGCCCCATGTCGACCTCGGACAACCGGGAGCCGAGCACCTCCTCGGGGCGCACTCCCCACAGGTCGGTGGACGCCTGGCTCCACAGCTGCACCCGCAGGTCCCGGTCGACGACGATCACGCTGGCCTGCAGGCTCTCCATCACCACGTCCAGCACCTGCGCGTGGTGGTCGGCCCGGGCCGTGCGGGCCTGCTCCTGAGCGCCGCGGGCGTAGAGCTCCTCGTTCACCGAGCGGAGCTCCTGGTTCATGGTCTCCAGCTCCTCGTTCGTGGACTGCAGCTCCTCGTTGGTGGTCTCCAGCTCCTCGACCGTGGACTGCAGCTCCTCGTTGGTGGTCTCCAGCTCCTCGGTGGTGGACTGCAGCTCCTCGAAGGCGGTCTGCAGCCGGCCACGGGTCAGCTCCAGCTCCTCGCGCAGCTGCAGCGCCGCGGTCACGTCCAGGTAGCTGACGGTGGACCCGAGCAGCGCCCCCTGCTCGTCGACCAGCGGGACGACCTCGATGTCCAGGGTGACGTCGGTGCCGTCCGGGGCCCGCCAGGACACCCCGTGGGCGGTCACCGGGTGCAGCTCGCTGCGCGCTCGGAGCAGCAGCGGACGCAGGTCGCTGGGGCGGAAGGAGACGTCGGTGTCCTGGATCAGGCGGCCCAGGTCCTGGCCGCTGACCGGCAGCAGCGCAGCGGCCCTGCGGTTCACGAAGCTCACCCGGCCGGCCCGGTCGATCACGATCATGGCGCGCCGGCCTGCCCGCAGCGCCTCGCCCAGGACCCCGTCCAGGTCACCGGCGTGCCTGTCCCGGGGAAGCTCGAGCCGCCGGTGCTCTTCGCCGGCCGGGACGCCGTCCTTGCGGAAGAAGCGCCGGTGCCCATCCAGCGGCGCGAACAGGCCCGGTTCGGCCAGCGTGGACTCGGCCTTGCCGAGCATCAGCACGCCGTGCTCGGTGGTGGCGAAGTGCAGCCGCCGCAGGATCTTGGCCTGGGACTCCGCGGTGAAGTACATCAGCGTGTTCCGGCAGCTGAGCAGGTCTATCCGTGAGATGGGGGCGTCCTGCATGATGTCGTTACGGCCGAAGACCACCGCCCGGCGCAGTTCCTTCGTCACCGCCCAGCGCCCCTCCCCCGCCGGTTCCAGGTAACGCGAACGCAGCTCCTGCGGGATCTCCGCGACAGCCTGCTCGCTGTACTGCGCGGCTCGGGCGGTACTCAGCGCCTGGGTGTCGACGTCGGTGGCGTAGATCTTCACCTGCTCGCGCAGCCGTTGCGGCCCGACCAGGTCGGCGATCGTCATCGCCAGGCTGTAGGCCTCCTCCCCGCTGGCGCAGCCGGCGCTCCAGACCCGCAGCGGCAGGCCGTCCCCGCGGGCCAGGATCGGCGGCAGGATCTGCTCGCGCAGCTCGGTCCACATGTCGACGTCCCGGAAGAAGGAGGTGACGTTGATCAGCAGGTCATCCAGAAGCGCGTCCAGGCTGTCGGTGTTGGCCTGCAGGTGGTCCAGGTAGGCCTCGAGGTCCTCCACCCCCAGCCGGCTCATCGCCTGGTCGACCCGGCGAGCCAGGGTGGTCGGCTTGTAGCCGGCGAAGTCGACCCCCCGCTGCTGGTTCAGGTAGCTGACCACCGCGGCCAGGGCGGCGGGACCGGCCGCCTTCAGGTCGGCCCCGTCCACCCCTGCGGAGCCCCGACGCAGGCGCCGCAGGGCCGCCGGCTGGCCGTCGGCCCCGTCGTGCGCGCGGCCGTCGGCCCCGTCGTGTGTGCCCCTGCCCGGGGTCGGATCACTCACCACGTCATTGTCCACCCGGGGCGACTGCTTCGGTGCTCCGGTCGCGGCCGGCTTCAGATGGGGGATGATGCTGGTTCAGCGAGGTGCGGGCACGACACCGGGACGGTCCCGCCCCACCCGGCCCCGCTGGACCGGCGATCCGAGGGGTTGGGTAAGCGATGGCCGCCAGCCAGCTGACCCTGGGCCGCGCCCTGCACCAGGACGACGTGGTCCTGCAGGTCGGGGGAGAGCTGGACCTGCCCGGCGCCGTCCTGCTGATGCGGGAGGCGAAGGCGGTGGCCGTGGGCAGCGTGTCGTCGGTGGTCTGGGACCTGACCGGGCTGTCCGCCGCCGCCGCGCTGCACCTGTACACGGTTTTCCCGGCCGCCCAGCGTCGGGCCGGGCCCTGGCCGCACCGGACGATCAACCTGTGCGGGCCCTCCGCCGACCTGCGCCGCCGACTCTCGGCGTTGAACGTGGCCAGGTACATGCCGTTGCACGGCCCGTTGCAGCTGGCGCTGGACGCCGCCCGGGTGGAGAAGCGTTCGGTACACCGCCACCTGGACGTGCTGCCGGGCCGGAGCTGCGCGAAGCAGGCGCGGTTGTGCGTGGACTCCCTGGTCGGTTCAGTGCCGGGGGACGTGCCGCAGCGGGCCCGGCTGGTGGTCAGCGAGCTGGCCACCAACGCCTCGCTGCACACCGGGTCGCCGTTCACCGTCCGGCTGGTGCTGACCGCGCAGGACCTGCTGGTCGCGGTCAGCGACCGCAGCGCACAGGAGCCCCGGTTGCAGCCAATGCAGGCCTCGGAGCCCTGCGGGCGGGGGATCCAGATCGTGGAGGCCCTCAGCTCCGAGTGGGGTGTGCGGTTGATCCACCAGCAGGGCAAGACGGTCTGGGCGCGGCTGTCCACCGCCGCCTGACCGGTTCATCCCGGTTCACCGGCTGCGGCTGAACCCGGCCAGCACGTCCACCACCTCCACCAGGGCGGTGGTGGTGTGCGCCGGCATCAGCCGGTCGCAGTAGGGCAGGGCGGCCGCCATGCCGCCGGCCAGCGGCCGGTAGCCCGGTGCCGCGGCCCGCGGGTTCAGCCACACCACCCGGTGCGCCCGCCGGGCCAGCCGGGCCATCACCGCCGACATCGCCTCCGGCGGGTCGGCGTCCCAGCCGTCCGAGGCGATCACCAGCACCGCCCCGCGCAGCAGGTCCCCGTGCTGGGAGGCGACCAGCTCGGCGAGGCTGGTGGCGATCCGGGTGCCGGCGAACCGGTCCTGGCAGCGCCGGCCGGCCAACCGCAGCGCCACCTCCGGCGAGGAGTGCCGGAGCGCGGGCGTCAGGCGGGTGAGCCGGGTGGAGAAGGCGAACACCTCGGCGCTGGTGAGCACGCTGACCGCCCGGGCCAGGTGCAGGTAGGCGCCGGCGTGCCCGCGCATCGAGGCGCTGACGTCGCAGACCAGCACCAGCCGGCGGGGTCGGCGCACCGGCCGCCGCCGGAGCAGGTGCACCGGTTCGAAGCCGGTGCTGCGGGAGCGGTGCAGGGTGGCCCGGACGTCGACCTGCGCGCCCCGCGGGTGCTCGCTGGTGCGCCGGCTGCGCCGGGAGGGCCAGCCCGCCAGCCGCTCGGCCAGCCGGTCCTGGAGCAGGCGCAGCTGGTCGGGGTCGAGCCGGTCGAAGGGGATGTCCAGCGCCGCCCTCGCCGGGCTGGGCGCCGGCTGCGGTGCCTGCACGGCCTCCTGCGCCGGCTGCGCGTGCACCTCGACCACGGCGGGCGCGCTGCGCCAGCCGGGCCCACCGGGCCGGCCGGGCCCCGGGTCGGACCGGGCCAGGGTGGTCAGCCGGCCGGCCGAGGGCGGCAGCGCCGGTGGGTCCGCGCGCCGGGCCAGCGGGTCCATGGCCAGCATCGCGTCGTCGAAGGCGGCGGCGAAGACGGCGTCGAACACCGGCAGGTCGACCGCCCGCCGGACCAGCGCCACCCGGCAGGTCCAGTACAGGCGGGTCCTCCCGGTCGGCGGGCAGGCGGCCAGCGCCGCGACCAGCGTCCGCCCGGCGGACAGGTCGACCGCCGCGCCCGCGGACCGCAGCCGCTGGGTGAGGGCGACCGCGAAGGTGGCCTGGTCGACCCCGGGCAGCAGGGCCGGCACCGGCGGCGTGCTCACCCGCCCGGGCCCGGCCCGCCGCCCAGCGCGGCGGCCAGCACCTGCCGGTCGTCCACGGTCTTGGCCAGCGCCGCCAGGGTGGCCAGTCCGCGGTCTGGGGTCAGCTCGCTGACCCCGAGCGCGGCCAGGGCCGCCACCCAGTCGATGGCCTCGGCCAGCCCCGGCGCCTTGTCCAGCTCCAGCCTCCGGGCGCGGAGCACGAAGTCCGCGGTGGCCGCCAGCAGCGCCGTCCGGGCGCCGGGTACCCGGCGGCGCAGGATCGCCGCCGCGCGGGCCGGGTCGGGGTACTCCAGCCAGTGGTAGAGGCAGCGCCGGCGCAACGCGTCGTGCAGCTCCCGGCTGCGGTTGGAGGTCAGGACCACCACCGGTGGCCGGGCCGCGGAGAAGGTGCCGATCTCCGGCACGGTCACCGAGCCCTCACCCAGGAACTCCAGCAGCAGGGCGTCGAACTCGTCGTCCGCACGGTCGATCTCGTCCACCAGCAGCACCGCCGGCGCCGGCCCGGTGTGCCGGACCGCCCGCAGGATCGGGCGCTCGCGCAGGAAGCGCTCGCTGAACAGGTCGCCGTCGGCCAGGTCCTGCCCGCGCGACTCCGCCGCCCGGATGGCCAGCAGCTGGCGGGCGTAGTCCCACTCGTACAGCGCCTGGGAGGCGGTCAGCCCCTCGTAGCACTGCAGCCGGATCAGCGGGCCGCCCAGGGCCTGCGCCAGCGCCTTGGCGGCCGAGGTCTTGCCCACCCCCGGCTCGCCCTCCAGCAGCACCGGCTGGCCCAGCACCAGGCCGAGGAACAGGGCCATCGCCAGGCCGTCGTCGACCAGGTAGTCCGCGCCGTCCAGCAGCCGGGCCAGCTCGGCGGGGTCGGCCACCGGCGCCGTCCCCGACTCGTTCACGCCCACCCGGTCACCTCCACCCGCTCACGGCTTGGTCGCCGCCAGCCAGGCGTCCCGGCAGCCGGTGGCACAGAACCACTGCCGCTGCCCGTCCCGTTCGGCGCTCGGGGTGCCCGGCGCCACGGTCACGCTCATCCCGCAGACCGGGTCCAGCACCTGCACCGCGCCGGTGACCGGACCGGTGACCGGACCGGTGACCGGGCCGGCCGCGGGCTGCGCCGGGTCCTGCTCGCGCAGCGTGCGGATCACCTGGGCCACCACCGAGACCGCGATCTCGCCGGGGGTCAGGGAGCCGATCGGGATCCCGACCGGGCTGAACACCCGGGAACGCTCCTGCGCAGTCAGCTCCAGGCCGTCCAGCACGGCTTTGGCCCGCCGGTGGCTGGCCACCATCCCGACGAACGGCACCCCGGCGTCCAGGGCCGCCCGCAGCCAGCGGGTCTCGTCCTGGCCGTGGCTGGCCTGGACCACGGCGGCGGTCCCGGGCTCCAGCGTCGCCAGCTCACCGGTGCGCACCTGCAGCCCGGCGGCCCGGGCCACGGCCACCACGGCCTGCGCCACCGAGGTGTCGCCCACCACGTGCAGCAGGGGCGCCGGCAGCCGGGCGTGCAGGAAGACCTCCAGCGCCCCGCCGGACAGGCACGGGTTGACCGCCACCGCGGCGCCGTCCACGTCGGGGAAGGCCGCCGCCCCGTCGGGCAGGATCCGCAGCAGCACCGAGCGGCCGGCCGCGAGGGCCGTGACGGCGGCGGTGCGGACCGAGGAGCGGGCGCACTCACCGCCCACGAAGCCCTCCATGGTGCCGTCGGCCAGCACCAGTGCGGTGTCCCCGGGCCGGGCCGACGTCGGTCGCTCGGCGCGCACCACAGTGGCCAGTACGAACGGGACCCGCCGGGCGGCCAGGTCGGCCGCCCGGCTCTCCAGGCGGGTGCTCACCTCCTCCACAGCAGGCCGCCCCTCAGATCGGCGGCGTGGCCGCGCCACGCATCGCGTCCCAGACCCGGGAGGGGGTCAACGGCATGTCGGCGTGCCGGACGCCGAACGGCTTCAGCGCGTCCACGACGGCGTTCACCACCGCCGGCGGCGAGCCGACGGTCGCGGACTCCCCGACCCCCTTGGCCCCGATCGGGTGGTGCGGGGAGGGCGTGACGGTGTGCCCGGTCTCCCAGGTCGGCACCTCCAGCGCGGTCGGGATCAGGTAGTCCATCAGCGATCCGCCGAGGCAGTTGCCGTCCTCGTCGAAGGCGATCATCTCCATCAGGGCCATCCCGACGCCGTCGGTCAGGCCGCCGTGCACCTGGCCCTCGATGATCATCGGGTTGATCCGGGTGCCGCAGTCGTCGACGGCCACGAACCGGCGGACCTTCACCTGGGCCGTTCCGGGGTCGATGTCGACCACGCAGATGTAGGCGCCGAACGGGTAGGTCAGGTTGGAGGGGTTGTAGCAGATCTGCGCCTCCAGGCCGCCCTCGATCCCCTCGGGCAGGTCACCGGCGCCGTGCGCCCGGAAGGCGATGTCCGCGATGGTGACCGAGGCCGTCGGGTCGCCGGTGACGTGGAAGGAGCCCTTCTCCCACTCCAGGTCGGTGACCGGCACCTCGAGCATCCCCGAGGCGATGATCCGGGCCTTGTCCCGGACCTTGCGGGCGACCAGCGCGGCCGCCGCGCCGGACACCGGGGTGGAGCGGCTGCCGTAGGTGCCCAGGCCGAACGGGGTGTTGTCGGTGTCGCCGTGCACGACGTCGATGTCGGCCGGCGGGATGCCCAGCTCCTCGGCGACGATCTGGGCGAAGGTGGTCTCGTGGCCCTGGCCCTGGGACTGCACCGAGAGCCGGACCACGGCCTTGCCGGTCGGGTGCACCCGCAGCTCGCAGCCGTCGGCCATGCCCAGGCCCAGGATGTCCATGTCCTTGCGCGGGCCGGCGCCGACCGCCTCGGTGAAGAAGGAGATCCCGATCCCCATCAGCTCGCCCCGGGCCCGTTTGTCCTCCTGCTCCCGGCGCAGCTCGTCGTAGCCGATCATGTCCATCGCCAGCCGCAGCGCCGGCTCGTAGTCGCCGGAGTCGTAGATCCAGCCGGTCTTGGTGGTGTACGGGAACTGCTCAGGACGGATGAAGTTCTTCAGCCGCAGCTGGGCCGGGTCCATCTTCAGCTCGTAGGCCAGGCAGTCGACCAGGCGCTCGACCAGGTACACCGCCTCGGTGATCCGGAACGAGCAGGCGTAGGCCACCCCGCCGGGCGCCTTGTTGGTGAACACCGCGGTCATCGAGCAGTAGGCGGCCTGCAGGTCGTAGCTGCCGGTGAAGACGCCGAAGAAGCCGGCCGGGTACTTCACCGGGGAGGCGACGCCGTTGAAGGCGCCGTGGTCGGCGAGCACGTGGGTGCGGATGGCCAGGATCTTCCCGTCCTGGGTGGCGGCGATCTCGCCCTGCATCACGTAGTCCCGGGCGAACCCGGTGCTCATCAGGTTCTCCGAGCGGTCCTCCATCCACTTCACCGGCTTGCCGGTGACGATCGAGGCGACGATCGCGCAGACGTAGCCGGGGTAGATCGGCACCTTGCCGCCGAACCCGCCGCCGATGTCGGGGGAGATCACCCGGATCTTGTGCTCGGGCAGCCCGGCCACCAGGGCGTAGACCGTGCGGTGCGCGTGCGGGGCCTGGGTGGTCGACCAGAGGGTGAGCCGGCCGTCCACCCGGTCGTAGTCGGCCACCGCGCCACAGGTCTCCATCGGGGCCGGGTGCACGCGCGGGTAGACGATCTCCTGGCTGACGGTGACCTCGGCGGCGGCGAAGACCGCCTCGGTGGCGTCCTGGTCGCCGGTCTCCCAGTCGAAGCAGTGGTTGTCGGTCTTGCCGCTGAGGTCCGTGCGGATCACCGGGGCATCGGGCTCCAGGGCGGCGCGGACGTCGACCACCGGGGTCAGCGGCTCGTACTCGACCTCGATCAGCTCCAGGGCGTCCCGGGCGCTGTACCGGTCGGTGGCGACCACGACGGCGACCTCCTGGCCCTGGAAGCGGACCTTGTCGGTGGCCAGCACGGCCTGCACGTCGTTGGACAGGGTGGGCATCCAGGCCAGCTTCAGCGCGGCCAGGTCCTCACCGGTCAGCACCGCCTTGACCTTCGGGTGCGCCTTGGCCGCGGTGGTGTCGATCGAGACGATCCGGGCGTGCGCCATCGGCGAGCGCAGGATCGCCATGTGCAGCATGCCGGGCAGCACCACGTCGTCCACGTACCGGCCCAGGCCACGGACGAACCGCGGGTCCTCCTTGCGCAGCATCCGGCCGAACCCGACCGGCTTGTGGTCGTTGCTCTCCTGCTGCGGCACGGCCGGGTCGGTCGCCGGGTGCTCCTGCGTGGTGGTCATGCCGGGCTCCCCGCGGTCTGGTTCACGCGCTGGTCCTCGGTCTGGCCCGCGGCTCGGGAGGCCGCCTCGTGCGCCGCGGCCCACTGGATGGACCGGACGATGGTGGTGTAGCCGGTGCACCGGCAGATCTGGCCGGAGATCGCCTCCCGGATCGTGTGGTCGTCCGGGTCGGGCACGCGGTCGAGCAGGGCCCGGGCGGTCATCATCATCCCGGAGGTGCAGAAGCCGCACTGCAGGCCGTGGCACTGCATGAAGCCCTGCTGCACCGGGTCGAGCACGCCGTCGCGCTCCAGGCCCTCCACCGTGCGCACCTCGTGCCCGCCGGCCATCGCAGTCAGCACCGTGCAGGACTTGACCGGCTCGCCGTCCAGCCACACCACACAGGTGCCGCAGTTGCTGGTGTCGCAGCCCCAGTGGGTGCCGGTCAGGGCCAGGGTGTCGCGCAGGAAGTGCACGAGCAGCTGCCGGGCCTCGACGTCGGCGCTGACCTGCTCCCCGTTCACGGTCATCGTGACGTTCATGCCTGTGCTCCTTCGGTCAGCCGGGCCACGGCCCGTCGCAGGGTCCGGCGGGTGAGCTCGTCGGCCAGGTGACGCTTGTACTCGGCGCTGCCGCGCATGTCGGTGGTCGGGCTGGCGGCCTGGGCGGCCAGCGCCCCGGCCTGGGCGTACAGCTGCTCGGAGGGAGCCTGCCCGCGCAGCGCCGCCGAGATCGCCGGGATGCTCGTGGTGTGCGGACCGACCGCGGCCAGCCCGACCCGGGCGTCGGCGATCAGCCCGTCCTCGGTCAGCCAGACGGCGGCCCCGGCCGAGGTCACCGCCCAGTCCCCGGCCCGCCGCTCGACCTTCTCGTAGGCGCTGGACCCGCGCGGGCGCAACGGGATCCGGACCTCGATGAGCATCTCGGCGTCCCCCACCGCGGTCTGGTAGGGCCCACGGTGGAAGTCCTCCATGGCCACCACGCGCTGACCGCTCGAGCCCTGGATCACACACTGCGCATCCAGCGCGGTGCAGACCGCGGACAGGTCCTCGGAGGGGTCGGCCTGGCACAGCGAGCCACCCAGGGTGCCCCGGTTGCGGACCACCGGGTCGGCGATCACCCGTTCGGCGTCCCGGAAGATCGGCGCCGTTGCCGCCAGTTCCTGCGACTCCAGCAGCTCCCGGTGCCTGGTCATCGCGCCGATCGCGACCTGGTCGCCGGTGACCGTGATGTAGCCGAGGTCGGCGTGCAGGTCGTTGATGTCGATGACGTACTCGAGGTCGGCCAGCCGCAGCTTCATCATCGGCAGCAGGCTGTGCCCGCCGGCGATCAGCCGGGCGTTCTCGCCGTAGCGTTCGAGCAGGCCGATGGCGTGGTCCACGCTCGTCGCTCGCTCGTACTCGATCGGTGCGGGTACCTGCATGCTCACTCCAGACATCAGTGTCTGACCAGCCTTGGAGGCATCATGCAGGCCTGGGCGCCTCGGTTGTCAACGTTTCACCTAAGCCCTCGCTTAGGTCGTGCGCTCAGGTCGCGCCCCGGGCTGCCGCGGGCCTGCGCGGGCACCGCCGGGCGCCGGGGTGGGCGCTGCGGCAGACTCCGGCGGGTGGCCCCTGCAGCGAGCGAACCCAGCGACGCCGTCGTCCGGCACCTGGCCGACTGGGTCGGCGGCTGGCCCCCGGCCCGTCCGGTGCGGGTGGTGCCCGACCCCGAGCCCGACCGGCCGGCCTGGGACGGCGGCCGGCGCACGATCGGCGGGGTCGCCGACTCCTGCGGCCGGGCCGTGCTGCGGGTGCCGCCGGAGGTCGCCGGCCGCCTGGCTGCGGACCTGCCGGACGTGCCCGCGCTGCTCGCCGCGCTGCCGGACGCCGTCGGCCGGCCCGGGGTGGCCGGGGCGGGGGCGCTTCGCTGGGCGCAGGACGTGCCCGGGCCCGATGAGCTGCCGGAGGCAGGCATCTGGCTGGACGCCGCGCTCGCGGACGACCCGGGCGACCCCCGGGTCGCGCCCTGGCTGGCCCCGTTCGGCGGCCAGGTGCTGGTCGCTCTCGACGAGGACGGCCGCTACCTGGCTGGGGTGGGCCTGAAGCGGCACGTCGACTCCGGCCGGGAGCTGGCCGTGGTCACCGACGAACGGGCCCGCGGCCGGGGGCTGGCCCGCCGGCTGGTGGCGCAGGCCGCGCGGGCGGTGCTGGCGCAGGGCCGGGTGGCGACCTACCTGCACGCCCCGGACAACGAGGCCTCGGCCCGGGTCGCCCGGGCCAGCGGCTTCCCCGACACCGGCTGGTCGGTGCTGGGCTACTTCGAGCGGGGGTGAGCGGCCGGCCGGCGCCGTCCCGGTGAACCGGCCCGGACGAGGGTCAAGTCCGGCGCCGCCCCGGCCGATCAGTGCCTCGTGACGCAGACCGTGAGCAGCCCCGCCGACCAGCACGCCACCGGCGGGCCCGTGGACCGGACCTACCGGCTGGTGACCCGCAGCGACTTCGACGGCCTGGTGTGCGCCGTCCTGCTGCGCGGGCTCCGGCTCATCGAGGACATCACCTTCGTGCACCCCAAGGACGTCCAGGACGGCGTCGTGGAGATCACCGACCGGGACATCCTGACCAACCTGCCCTACGACCCGCGCGCGCACCTGGTCTTCGACCACCACCACTCCGAGACCCTGCGCAACGCCGGCGCCGGCAACCACGTGATCGACCCCTCGGCGCCGTCCGCCGCCCGGGTGGTCTACGACCACTTCGGCGGCGCGCAGCGGTTCCCGAGCGTCTCGGCCGAGCTGATGCGCGCCGTCGATCAGGCCGACTCGGCCGCCTACACGCTGCAGGAGATCCTGGAGCCGACCGGCTGGACGCTGCTGAACTTCCTGATGGACAGCCGGACCGGCCTCGGCCGGTTCCGCGACTTCCGGGTCTCCAACTACCAGCTGATGATGCAGCTGATCGACGTCTGCCGGGAGCTCGCCGACGTCGAGGCCATCCTGGCCCTGCCGGACGTCGCCGAGCGGGTCGCTCTCTACCGCGCGCAGTCCGAGCTGTTCGCGGCCCAGCTGCGCCGGGTGACCACGCTGCACGGCGACGTGGCCGTGGTCGACCTGCGCGAGGAGGACGTGGTCCACGCCGGCAACCGGTTCCTGGTCTACGCGATGTTCCCCGCGGCCCGGGTCTCGGTGCACGTGATGTGGGGCAAGGCCAGGCAGAACACGGTGTTCGCGGTCGGGAAGTCGATCGTGGACCGCAGCTCGCCGGTGGACGTCGGCGGCGTGTGCCTGACCTACGGCGGCGGCGGCCACCTGGCGGCCGGCACCTGCCAGGTGCCGCACGAGGACGCGGCCCGGGTGCTGGGCGAGCTGGTCGACCGGCTGCGCACCGAGCGCTGAGCTGGCGGCTGCTGCCGGGCTGCTGCCGGGCTGCTGGCGGGCTGCTGGTCGGTGCCGCAGCAGCGGCTGCTCCCGTGCCTGCTGTTGCGCCCGTGGCCCGGTGCAGCAGGATCGGGGACGTCGGTCGATCACGCACGAGAGGACTGGGTCATGCCCACACGCACCGCTCGCACCGCCTGGAACGGCGGCCTGCAGGACGGCTCCGGCCAGGTCGAGCTGAGCAGCTCCAAGGTCGGCACCTACGAGGTGTCCTTCCCCAAGCGCGCCGCGGACGACGCCGGCGGCACCACCAGCCCCGAGGAGCTGATCGCGGCCGCGCACTCCTCCTGCTACGCCATGCAGCTCTCGGCGCTGATCGGCGAGGCCGGCGGCACGCCGCAGTCCCTGGAGGTGCGCGCCGACGTCTCGCTCGGCCCGGACCCGGCCGGCGGCTTCCGGCTGACCGGCATCACGATCACTGTGCGGGGCGAGGTGGACGGCCTGGACGCCGACGGCTTCGCCCAGGCCGCGGACGCCGCCAAGGCCACCTGCCCGGTCAGCAAGGCCCTGGCCGGCGTCGAGATCACCCTCGACGCCGCCCTGGAGAACTGACCCGCCCGTCCTCCCCCCGGTCCTTCCCCCCGGTCCCTCCCCCCGGTCCTTCCCCCGTCCGCGCGGTGATCATGGGCTAAGGGTTGATCAACAGTGGGATGATCAACCCCGAGCCCATGATCACCCGGGGGAACCGTCGACCTCGGTGACGATGTCGTCGGCGCCGCGCGGCGCTGTTCCGTGCCGGCCGCCCGCTCACCCCACGTCGGACCCCTCATGATCGCCACGATTCGCACGAATCCGACGCCGCGACGTCGGTTCCGCGGGAATCGGCGCGATCATGAGTCAGGGTCGGCGCCGAGGGAACGGCGGCGGGTCAGCGGCCCTTGACCGCGGCCCGGAGCAGGTCATGGTTGAGCTGGGAGATCACGTCCAGCGGGATCTCCTTCGGGCAGGACGAGGCGCAGGCGCCGACGTTGGTGCAGCCGCCGAAGCCCTCCTCGTCGTGGGTGTCCAGCATGTTCACCACCCGGCCGTACCGCTCCGGCTGACCCTGCGGCAGCATCCCGAGGTGGGTGACCTTGGCCCCGACGAACAGCATCGCCGAGGCGTTCGGGCAAGCCGCCACGCAGGCGCCGCAGCCGATGCAGGTCGCGGTGTCGAAGGCCCGGTCGGCGTCGGCCTTGGGCACCGGGGTGGCATGCGCGTCCGGGGCGGACCCGGTGTTCACCGAGACGTAGCCGCCGGAGGCGATGATCCGGTCGAAGGCGCTGCGGTCGACCACCAGGTCGCGCAGCACCGGGAACGCGTCGGCCCGGAACGGCTCGACGGTGATCGTGTCGCCGTCGGCGAACGAGCGCATGTGCAGCTGGCAGGTGGTGGTCACCTTCGGCCCGTGCGGCTGGCCGTTGATCACCAGCCCGCACATCCCGCAGATGCCCTCCCGGCAGTCGCTGTCGAAGGCGACCGGCTCCTCGCCTCGGCCGATCAGGTCCTCGTTCAGGACGTCGAGCATCTCCAGGAAGGACATGTCCTGCGAGACCTCGTCCTGGGTGTAGCTGACCAGCTTGCCGGCGGCGTCGGGCCCGGCCTGACGCCAGATCTTGAGGGTGATCCTCACTTATAGCTCCGCTGCTTCATCTCGATGGCTTCGTAGACCAGGTTCTCCTTGTGCAGCACCGGCGGACCGTCCGGGCCGCCCCACTCCCAGGCGGCGACGTAGGCGTACTCGTCGTCGTGCCGCAGCGCCTCACCGTCCTCGGTCTGGGACTCGGTGCGAAAGTGCCCGCCGCAGGACTCGCGCCGGTGCAGTGCGTCGATGCACATCAGCTCGCCCAGCTCGATCAGGTCGGCCACCCGGCCGGCCTTCTCCAGCGACTGGTTGACCTGCTCGTTGCCGCCCAGCACCCGCACGTTGTCCCAGAACTCCTTGCGCAGCGCCCGGATCGCGTCGATCGCGGTGAGCAGGCCCTCCTCCGAGCGCTCCATCCCGCAGTGCTCCCACATGATCTGGCCGAGCTCGCGGTGGAAGGAGTCGACGGTGCGGGTGCCGTTGCAGGACAGGAAGTGCTCGATCCGGCCCTGCACCTGCTGGCGCGCCTGCACCACCTCGTCGGCCTCCGGGCTCACCGTCGGGAACGGGCCGGAGGCCAGGTAGTCCCGGATCGTGTTCGGCAGCACGAAGTAGCCGTCGGACAGGCCCTGCATCAGCGCCGAGGCGCCGAGCCGGTTCGCGCCGTGGTCGGAGAAGTTGGCCTCCCCGGCCACGAACAGCCCCGGGATGCTCGACTGCAGGTCGTAGTCCACCCACAGCCCGCCCATCGTGTAGTGCACCGCCGGGTAGATCCGCATCGGCGTCTCGTACGGGTTCTCCCCGGTGATCTGGGCGTACATGTCGAACAGGTTGCCGTACTTGGCCTCCACCGCCGGGCGGCCCAGCCGATCGATGGCGTCGGCGAAGTCCAGGTAGACGCCCAGCCCACCCGGGCCGACCCCCTTGCCCTCGTCGCACTGGTTCTTGGCCGCCCGGGAGGCGATGTCCCGGGGCACCAGATTGCCGAACGAGGGGTAGATCCGCTCCAGGTAGTAGTCCCGGTCGGACTCGGGGATGTCCCGCGGGTCCTTCTCCCGGTCCACCTTGTCCTTCGGCACCCAGATCCGGCCGTCGTTGCGCAGCGACTCGCTCATCAGGGTGAGCTTGCTCTGGTGCTCCCCGGAGACCGGGATGCAGGTCGGGTGGATCTGGGTGTAGCAGGGGTTGGCGAATGCGGCGCCCTTGCGGTGCGCCCGCCAGGTCGCGGTCACGTTGCAGCCCATCGCGTTCGTGGACAGGAAGTAGACGTTGCCGTAGCCGCCGGAGGCCAGCACGACGGCGTCGGCCAGGTGGGTCTCGACCTCACCGCTGACCATGTCCCGGACGATGATCCCGCGGGCCCGGCCGTCGACCACCACCAGCTCGAGCATCTCGTGCCGGGTGAACACCTCGACGGTGCCGGCGGCGACCTGGCGCTCCAGCGCCTGGTAGGCGCCGATCAGCAACTGCTGGCCGGTCTGGCCGCGGGCGTAGAAGGTCCGCGAGACCTGGACGCCGCCGAACGAGCGGTTGTCCAGCAGACCGCCGTACTCCCGGGCGAACGGCACGCCCTGCGCCACGCACTGGTCGATGATGTTCGCGCTGACCTCGGCCAGCCGGTAGACGTTGGTCTCCCGGGAGCGGTAGTCCCCGCCCTTGACCGTGTCGTAGAACAGCCGGTAGATCGAGTCGCCGTCCTCCTTGTAGTTCTTGGCGGCGTTGATCCCGCCCTGCGCGGCGATCGAGTGCGCCCGGCGCGGGGAGTCCTGGTAGCAGAAGGACTTCACCTGGTAGCCGGCCTCGCCGAGGGTGGCCCCGGCCGAGGCGCCGGCCAGGCCGGTGCCGACGATGATCACCGAAAGCTTGCGCCGGTTGGTCGGGTTGACCAGCTTGGCCTCGAACTGGCGGGTGGTCCACTTGCGCTCGATCGGGCCACCGGGGGCCTTGGCGTCGGCGATCGGCGCCCCCTCGCGGTAAAGGCCCTTGCGGGTCTCCGGCGGCGCCCCGGTGGTGGTCGGGTCGGCGGTCGTGTCGGTGGTGGTCGTGGTCTCGGTCATCTCGAGTGCTCCTTCAGCTGACGAGCCCGAAGAGGACGGACAGCGGTACCAGGGCGAAGCCGACCGACACCACCAGGGCGATCACCGTGGCGGTGGCCTTGGCATTGCGGCGGGCGGAGGGCGAGGTCGTCCAGCCCAGGGTCTGCGAGGCGCTCCACACCCCATGCTGCAGGTGCAGGCCCAGCGCGGCCAGCGCGACCAGGTAGATGAGCACGACCCACCACAGGTCGAAGCTGGCCACCAGCAGCCGGTAGGGGCTGTCGCCGATCGAGGCGTCGGAGACCCCCGAGTTGAAGTTCAGCTTGTTGGTCGTGAACTCCACGATGTGGAACACGATGAAGGCCAGCAGCGCCACCCCGCCCCAGCGCATGGTCTGCGAGCGCCAGGCGGCGGCCCCGGCGGCCCGGACGGCGTACCGCTGGCTGCGGGCGCCGTGGGCCCGGTTCCACAGGTAGAAGGCGCTCCAGGCATGGCCGACCAGGCTGGCGATCAGGACGGCGCGCACCACCCACAGGAACCCCGCGTAGGGCAGGATCGGCTCCCCGATCGTGCGCAGGTGGTGGGCGTAGGTGTCGAAGGCGCCCTGGCCGCCGAAGACCTTGAGGTTGCCGTACATGTGCGCGAGCACGTACAGGACGAACAGGGCTCCGGTGACGGCCATCAGCAGCTTCATCGCCACCGTCGTGCGTCGGGCCGTGTACCGGGTGCGGTTCAGGGTTGAGGAGGCCACCCGATGACGGTACCTTGTGGCGCCCGTCCGGCCGACCACGGACATATCACACCGGGCCGGGCGCGCGTAGGTCGTCGAGCTACCCGGTGCGGCGGGCCAGGTCCCAGGTGCGCCGCGCCTGGTTGTCCCAGCGGCGGACGGCGACGGCGGCGGCCTGCGGCGGCGGGCTGCCCGCCCCGGCCGCGGTCAGGACGGTGAGGACGTCGCCGAGCCGCTCCGGCTCGACCCGGGTCGCCAGCGTGAGGTGCGGCGTCCAGCTGCCCGGGGCCAGGTGGGGGTAGGCCCGGCTGCTGGGGTCCAGGACGCGGGACACGTCGGCGTGCAGGGCCAGCAGCTCGGGTCCGACGACGACGCCGAGCGCCACCGTGGCCCTCCGGCCCGGGAAGACCAGGATGCCGCTGACCGGCAGTGGCAGCGGCAGGGCGGCCGCCGTCAGCCCGGCCAGCGCGGCGTCCTCGGCCGGGGCGATCCGTTCCCGGACGGTCAGGGTCACGTGCGGGGCGTTGCTGGAGCCGGTGTGCCGCGCCTGGCTGGGCAGGTTGGCCGCCAGCAACGCACCCCACAGCGAGCGGACCCAGTCGTCGGCGGCCTCGTCGAGCAGCAGCTCGACGGACTGCACGGCTCTGACAGGGCTGCTCATCTGCCCAGCGTCACCGCTGAGCCCACGGCGGCGGCCATGCTCGTCGCGAACGGCGGGCTCGACGGCGCGCAGACCCTCCGCGTGCGGCCCCACCCGCCGCTCACTCGGACTGGAACGGGCGCACCTCGACCGGCGACCCGCACGCCTTGGAGCCCTTGGCGGCCCAGGCCAGCGCGGCGTCCAGGTCGGGTGCCTCGACCACCCAGAACCCGCCGAGGAACTCCCTGGTCTCGGCGTACGGGCCGTCGGTGATCACCGGCGCGGAGCCTCGGCCGTCGACCACCGTCGCTGAGTGCACCGGCTCCAGCCCGCCGGCGAACACCCAGGCGCCGGCCGCCCTCACCTCCTTGTTGAACGCGTCGACGTCGGCGTAGGCCCGCTGCAGGTCCTCCGGCGAGGGCGTAGGCGCCTCGCTGGTGCCGTGGACGGCGATCAGGTACTGGGTCATGACGGGTGCCTCCGGGAGCTCGCGGCTGCCCTCTGGGGCCGCCGTCGGTGCTGATGCTGACCACCATCTCAGGGCTTCTGGTCGCCCAGCGCCTCCACGTAGACGCTGTACAGCGACCGGCTCGCCGCCATGAACAGCCGGTTCTTCTTCCGGCCGCCGAAGGTCAGGTTGGCGCAGGTCTCGGGCAGGTGGATGCGGCCGAGCAGCTCACCGGCCGGGCTGTAGCAGTGCACGCCGTCGAACCCGGCGCCACCGACCCCGGCGGCCGACCAGACGTTGCCGTCCTGGTCGCACCGGATCCCGTCGGACTCCCCGGGCGCCATCTCGACGAACACCCGGCCGTTCGCCGGCGTGGTGCCCTGCACGTCGAAGACCCGGATCTGACCGACGTCCACGACGTACAGCAGCGACTCGTCGGGGGAGAAGCACAGCCCGTTCGGCCGGTCCATCCCGCTGATCACCGGCACTCCCTGGCCGGTCACCGGGTCGATCCGGTAGACGTGCCGGGGCACCTGCTCGACCGCGCGGTCACCCTCGTAGTTTCCTACGATCCCCCAGCCGGGGTCGGTGAACCAGACCGAGCCGTCGGAGTGCACGACGACGTCGTTGGGGGCGTTCAGCGGCTCGCCGTCCAGGTTGTCCATCAGCACGGTGATGCTGCCGTCGTGCTCGGTGCGGGTCACCCGGCGGGTGAGGTGCTCGCAGGAGACCAGCCGGCCCTGACGGTCACGGGTGTGGCCGTTGGCGTTGTTGGCCGGCTGCCGGAACGTGGTCACCGCTCCGGTGACCTCGCTCCAGCACAGGATCCGGTCGTTGGGGATGTCGGAGAACAGCAGGTAGCGGCCGTCACCGAACCACACCGGCCCCTCCAGCCACCGTCCGCCGGTCCACAGCCGCTCCACCACCTCGTGACCGACCACCAGCGCCGCGAACCGCTCGTCGGCGACCTCGATCGCCGGGTCCGGGAACCGGACCGTCGTGCGGTCCACGTCCCAGGCCCGGGCGCCCTCGTCCTGGCTCATCCGTCCATCCCCATCTGCTCACGCTGGTCTGCTCACGCTGGTCTGCTCACGCTGGTCAGCTCACGCTGGTCAGCCTCGCCCGACGAAGGGCATCTTCGTCGCCATCACGGTCATCGTCGCGACGTTGGTGTCCAACGGCAGCCCGGCCATGTAAGCGACGGCCCGTCCGACCTCGGCCACGTCCATGTACGGCTCGGGCCGCACGCTGCCGTCGGGCTGGGCAGCGCCACTGCCGGTCGAGGCGGTCAGGTCGGTGGCGGCGTTGCCGATGTCGATCTGGCCGCAGGCGATGTCGAACGGGCGGCCGTCCAGCGACGTCGCCTTGGTCAGTCCGCTGACGGCGTGCTTGGTGGCGGTGTACGCGATCGACCGCGGCCGGGGGGCGTGCGCGGAGATCGAGCCGTTGTTGATGATCCGGCCGCCCCGCGGGTGCTGGTGGCGCATCACCCGGAACGCCTCCCGGGTGCACAGGAAGACCCCGGTCAGGTTGACCGCCACGACCTGGTTCCAGTCGGCCAGGGAGTGCTGGTCCAGGTCCACCGCCGGAGCACCGGTCCCGGCGTTGTTGAACAGCAGGTCGACCCGGCCGTACCGCTCAGTGACGGTCGCGAAGAGGTGCCGGACCTGCTGCTCGTCGGTCACGTCGGTCGGCACCGCGTCCAGCCGGCCGGGCAGCGACGTCCCGTCGGCGACCGTGCGCTGCAGCGGCTCCGGCCGGCGCCCGGCCAGCACCACGGTCCAGCCCTCGCCGGCCAGCGCGTGGGCGGCGGCGGCACCGATACCGCTGCCGCCGCCGGTCACCACGGCGATCCGGGCGGTGGTCGTCATCCGGTCTCCTCGTCCTGGCGCTTCTCGCTGAGGGTGCTGTCGCTGAGGGTGCTGTCGCTGCGGGTGCTGTCGCTGCCGGTGCTGTCGCTGCGGGTCTGTCGCTGCGGGTCTGTCGCTGCCGGTGATGTGCCGGGCGGCTGGGCGACAGCATGTCGTGTCCGGCTTCGTGGCCGTCGGTGGGGTGCGCCGGCGCATTCAGCCGACGACGGCGTCGGCCTCGGTCTCGACCAGCAGGTCGGGTTCGATGAGCGCGACCACCTGCACCATGGAGCTGGCCGGGCGGATGTTCGCGAAGAACTCACCGTGCGCCTGCCCGACCTGCCCGACCTGCCCGACCTGCTCGGTCGTTCACGGATCCAGTGTCCCTCAAGCGGGGTTGTCCACAGGGGGCTGTGAGTGTCGGTGTCTCGCACTAGGATCGAACAAACGTTCGGTTCCGGTGGATGGGGGTGGCGGATGCTGGGGTCGGTGGAGCTGGCCGCGTTCGTAGCGGCGTTGGCGCGGCTGGGCACCGAAGACGCCGACGGTGACGCGGGGGCGGGTGTCGGTGATGAGGCCGGGGGCGTCGACGATGCCGAGCGGGTGCAGCAGCTCGGCTGGTTGGAGACGGTGAAGTCGGCCGCGGCGGCGGCTCAGGCCCGGGTGAGCGTGGCATTCGCCGACTCCCAGCTGGCCGCCCAGCGTGCCCATCGGACTGAGCCGGATCGCCGCCTCGAGAGCAGGGCGCGGGCGCGGCTCGGGAAAGGGGTCGGGGCGCAGGTGGCGTTGGCGCGGCGGGAGTCCCCGCATCGTGGGGGCCGGCACCTGGGGCTGGCCCGGGCGTTGGTGGAGGAGATGCCCCACCTGCTGGCCGCGTTGTCGGGCGGGGAGGTCAGCGAGTGGCAGGCGACGTTGGTGGTGCAGGCGACCGCGGTTCTCACGGCGGAGGACCGGCGGGCGGCCGACGTCCGGTTGGCCGGCACGTTGGGCCCGCTGAACGACGCTCAGGTCGGGGCCGTCGCTCGGAAGGTGGCCTACGCGCTGGACCCGGCGGCCTTCGTGCGGGCCCGGGCCCGGGCGGTGTCGCAGCGGCGGGTGGGGGTGCGCGCGGCGCCGGAGGTGATGGCCTACGTCAGCGCCTTGGTCCCGGCCGCGACCGGGGTGGCGATCGACGCGCTGCTGGAGCGGCACGCGGCCACCGTGCGGGGGCGTGGCGACGCCCGCAGCGTGGGTCAGATCAAGGCCGATGAGTTCACCCGGCGGTTGACCGGGCAGGTGCCCGACGCCGAGGGCCTGGCTCGGGTCCCCGACCCGGTCCACCCCCGCGGCACCGACGAACCTTCCGGTGGTGATCGTGCCACGGATCACGAAGGTGCTGGCATCGCGGCCGACGTCTGCTCCTGCCGATGCCCCAGCCATGCCACACCGGCGCAGGTGCCGGCGACTGACCCGGCCCTGCCGGTGCCTGCGGTGGCGGTGAACCTGGTGATGACTGACGCGGCACTGTTCGCCGGCGCCCATGACGGCGCGTACCTGCAGGGGTACGGGCCGGTCCCGGCGCAGTACGCGCGGGACCTGCTCGCGCAGACCCTGGCCCGGTTGCCGGCGGTCGAGCAGGTCCGGGTCCGGCGCCTGTTCACCGACCCGGTCGACGGTGCGCTGGTCGCGATGGACTCCACCGCACGCACCTTCACCGGCGCGCTGCGCGCATTCGTGCAGCTGCGCGACCAGACCTGCCGCACCCCGTGGTGCGGGGCCCCGATCCGCCAGATCGACCACGTCCGGCCCCACGCGCGCGGCGGGCCGACTCGGGCCGAGAACGGCGCCGGGCTGTGCGTGGCCTGCAACCAGACCAAGAACGAGGTCCAGGAGCTGCCCGGCTGGCACATCCGCACCCGACCTCGCGCAGGGGCCGGGCGACCCTACGGCGGTCGGATGGGGAACTGGGGCCTCGAAGGCCCGCCGACCGCAGACCCGGCACCGGACCTGCTGATCACCACGCCCACCGGTCACACCTACCGATCAACCGCGCCGCCGCTGCTCGACGCCGCGGCGGAGCGGGAGAGGGTGGCGAGCACCAGCTGAGGCCCTCAGGCCACGCCGTCCGCGGCGGCCTCGATCTCGGCGACCACGATCCGGTTCATCGACAGCATGGCCTGCAGCGCCCGTCCGGCGCGGGCCGGATCGGGGTCGGACAGCAGCTCAACCAGCCGACGGGGCACCACCTGCCAGGAGACCCCCCAGCGGTCCTTGCACCACGCGCAGCGGCCCTCGCTGCCGCCGTCGGCGGTCAGCGCGGCCCAGTAGTGGTCGACCTCCGCCTGGTCCTCGCAGTCGACCACGAAGGACACCGCCTCGGTGAAGTGGTGCTCAGGGCCGCCGTTGAGCGCGGTGAACGGCCGGCCACCCAGCTCGAAGGCCACGGTGATGATCCCGCCGTCGGGGCCCATCCGGGCGACGTCGGTGATGGCGGAGCCCGGGAACAGCTCGGTGTAGAAGGTGGCCGCCTCGAGGGCGGCACCGTCGAACCAGAGCATCGGGGTGAAGGCAGGCATGGTGGGCTTCCTGTTCGGTGGAGGGGAGGTTCAGGACCAGGGTGCGGCGTCGATCAGCTCGTCCAGGCGGGTGTAGCTCTCGGTCATCCCGGACTCCATGCCGGACGCCACGTGGGCATCGCGGTGGGCGAAGGAGGTGTGCCGGCTCTCGCCCACCAGCAGCGTGCCGCCCTCGACCGGCTGGAGGGCCATCGTCTCGGTGGCCACCGCGTCCGGGTAGCCCTCGAACACGAAGGTCTGCACGGCGCGGTGGGGCGGCTCCACCTCCAGGTACTCGCCGTGGAAGGCGAACTCGCTGCCGTCCGGCGCCCGGTAGGTGTAGCTCCAGGTGCCCCCGACCCTCAGGTCGACCTCGCAGCTGGTCATCTCCAGGCTGCGCGGGCCCAGCCAGCGCCGCATGTGCGCAGGGGTGGTCAGCAGCTCGAACACCAGCTCCGGCGGGGCGGCCACGAACCGCCGGAAGCGGATCACCGGCTCGTCGGTGGGCACCTGCAGCTCCAGCTCGCGCGGAAGGGTGGGGTTCATCGTTGTTCCTCGGGGGTCGGCTCGGCGGCGCGGAGCTCGTCGAGGTAGTCGTCCAAGCGGGAGAAGCTGGCCTCCCAGAACCGGCGGTAGGACCCCACCCAACGGGAGAGCTCCTGCAGCGCAGCAGGTTCCAGGTGACAAGGGCGACGCGCGCCGGCGCCTGCGCGGCTCACCAGGCCGGCCCGCTCAAGCACCTTCAGGTGTTTGGAGACCGCCGGCTGGCTGATCGCGAACGGCTCGGCCAGCTCGCCGACCGTGGCGTCGCCGCGGGCCAGGCGCGCCACCATGGCGCGCCGGGTGGGGTCGGCCAGGGCGGCGAAGACCCGGTCCAGCACCACCGACCCACCAGAATTCATAACCTGATGGTTATGGAGGTGGGCGCTGGTGTCAAGGGCTGGCGACCGCTCGGATCAACCGCTCGATCGCGGCTCGGTCCAGGGGGTCGTCCTGCCCCTCTTCGAACCAGGCCCGGGCCCGCGCGCGCTCCAGGTCGTCCCCGGCCCGCAACCATCGCTGTCCGGCGGTGATCGCGAAGTGCCCGAACTGGGCCAGCGCCATGGTGAAGTCGCCCGGGTCACGCACCCGGCCCGGACCGCCGTGCCGCCGGTAGGACGTCGCGAGGGTGGCTGCCCGTACGGGATCGCCGGCGCAGAACTCGAACAGCATCACGGCGAGCTCCTGCGTGCTCTCCGCGGCCCCGCAGTTCTCCCAGTCCAGGATGGTGATCCCGGGCGGATCCCCCTGCCGCACGTTGTCCGCGCACAGGTCCCGATGGCAGAGCTGGGTCGAGACGGGTTCGCGGAACAGCTGCTGCAGGTCGACGAACCCGGGCACGGCACCGGCGAACGCCTCGGCGAACGGGGCCCCGGCGGCCACCAGCCGGTCGGCCACCTGCTGCCAGGTGTCCGGATCGACCGGCTCGGTATACCACGGGTGCACCGGGCCGGTTGCCGGCAGCGGTGAGCGATGCAGGGTGGCCAGCGCGGCTCCCAGTCGGCGGGGGTCCAGGTCGCGACGGGGCGCCGACAGCTCCAGCCAGCGGTAGACGCGAACGGTCACGCCCGGCAGCTGCACGAGAAGGTCGCCCTCACCGGTGCGCAGGGCCTGGGGCACCCGCAGACCGCGCCGACCGGCCTCCTCGGCGAACGTGACGTCGGCCCGCACGTCGGCCTCCTGGGGAACGGGTCGATCGGGCGCGGCGACCATCAGCTTGACCGCGAAGTCGCCCTGCTCGGTGGTCAGCCGCCAGATCTCGCCGTGCTGACCGCGGGCGGCGTAGGACGGCGCGCGATGGGCCGTGCCGAGCCCGAAGGCACGGGCCGCCTCCAGCACCTGCTCGTGGGCGTCCGGGCGCCCGCGTGGACCGGGACCGATCACCTGAGCAGCCTCCTCTCCTTGATCGGGGCGGCGGCCTACGATGGCGACCGCCGCCCGGCGGACGGCGCGATGGAACTCCGGCGATCGAACGACAGGAGTCGATGTCTACGGCGGCGGTGCTGGCGCACTTCGACCCGGACGGGCTGGTCGCGCCGCATGTCCGCCGACAGCTCCAGGCCCTGCGTACGGTCGCCGACCTGCTCGTGGTGGTCACCACCTGCCAGCTCACCGGCGACGCGCAGTCGTGGCTGCGCGAGCGGGCGACGCTGGTCGAACGGCCGAACGAGGGCTACGACTTCTGCTCCTGGAAGGCCGGGCTGGCCGTGGTGCCGGGCTGGCCGGACGCCGACCGCGTGATCCTGGTCAATGACAGCGTGGTCGGTCCGCTCGTCCCCTACGGGCAGATGATCGAGACGATGGCGCTCGCCGGCGCGCCACCCTTCTGGGGAGCGGCGATCAACCACGAGGTCGAGCGGCATCTGCAGTCCTTCTTCATGGTCTTCGAGCCCAGCGCGCTGGCCAGCCCGATGCTGCGTGCGTTCTGGGCCGCGCTCACCCCGCTGCCGACCCGGGCGGCGACCATCGTGCAGTACGAACGCGGGTTGAGCCGGTTGATGACCACGCTGGGCCTGGCCCCGGCCGGCTACTTCCGGCCCTCGGCCGCCGAGCAGCGGCTGGCCCGTGTGCGCCGTGCCCGCGTCGAGCTGCACCGTCGCGGGACGGTCGGCGCTTGGGCGGCCCGGGAGCAGGTGCTGACCCACCTGCGGCCCGGCGCGCCGGTCAACCCGATGATCGGCCTGTGGGACCGAGCCCTGGACCGACGGTTGCCGTTCATCAAGATCGAGACCCTGCGCGACGACCCCTACGGCCTGGGCCGCGAACGCATGCTCACCGCCTGCGAGCAGGCGCTTCCGGCCGAGCTGGACGGCGTCCGGGAGCTGCTGACCCGCACCGCCTCGCGCTACGACCGGATCGCTGCCGCCCGACGGGCGGGCCGGGCGTGACGCCGCGGCCCCGACTGCCCCGCCGGCTGGTCGCTCAGCTCGTGGCGCAGGTTCCCGTGGACAACCCGGTACGCCGCCGGTTGGCCGGGTGGCCGGCGGTCCGTCGCACTCGGCGGGCGCTGGCCGAGCGTGCGCAGGCCCGCCGGATCCTCGCCTCCGGGGTGTTCGAGCGTCGCTGGTACCAGGCCCAGGCCGGCCGTGAGTTCGAGCAACCGATCCAGGCGGTGCGGCACTACCTCGACCAGGGCCGGGTGCGGGGGCTGACCCCGTCGCCGCTGTTCGACCCCGCCTGGTTCGACCCGGGACGCTGGGCGGCGGCCGGGCGCGACCCGCTGCTGCGCTACCTCGACGGCGGACCTGGCGCCTTCGGCCCGCACCCACTCTTCGACGACCGGGCCTGGCGCCGGGCGCACCCGTCGGCCGGCGGGCACCCGGGCGGGGCGGTGGGCCACTTCCTGGCCACCGCCGGTCCGCAGAGCTCCTTCCCGGCCCGCGCCGGGCACGGCACCTGGACCTGGGGCCGGGTGCAGCAGCTGCTGGACGAGGCGGGCGCCCGGTGGTCGCGGGACCAGCGGCTGCGGCGCAGCTGGCAGGGCGTCACCTGGAACCAGCACCGGGAGGCGGCCTTCCGGCGCCGGTACGGGGGCCGGGTGCCGCCGGCCGCCGGCGAGCAGCCCCTGGTCAGCGTGATCATGGTGGTCCGCCGGCAGCCGTCGATGGCGGTCCTGGAGGCGGTGGCGTCGGTGCAGGCCCAGTCGCTGACCGGTTGGGAGCTGCTGCTGGTCCTGGAGGGCAGCGGGGCCCCGGGCAGCGGGGCCGACGACGGCACCTTGTCCAGCGGGCTGGACCAGGTCGCGGCCGCAGACCCCCGGCTCCTGCGGCTGGTCTGCCCCGGACCGCAGCCGCTGGCTGCCCTGCGCAGCCGGGGGCTGCGCGCCGCGCGCGGCCGGTACGTGGCCTTCCTGGATCCCGGCCACAGCTGGACCTGCGACCACCTCGCGCTGTCGGTGACCTCGCTGACCGAGCGCGGACTGACCTGGGGGCACGCCGGGCTGCAGCTGCTCGGGCCGGGCGCGCCCCGGTTCCTCGCCTTCAGGGGTGGTCGCGGCGAGCTGGTGCACGGTGACCACGTCCCGGTCAGCGTGCTCGTGGCCCGCCGTGACGCGCTGGCCGAGGTCGGCGGTCTCGACGTCGGCCTGCGGGACGCCGCCGACCACGACCTGGTGCTGCGCCTGGCTGCCCGGACGCCGCCGGTGCTGCTGCCCTACCTGGGTGCCGTCCGGCGACCCCCGGCGGACGGCGGGCCGGGCGAGGCGCGGCAGGACGGTCAGGTCTCTGCGGTCCTGCTGAACCGGGAGCTGGTCGACTGGCCCGCCCTGCGCTCGGGGCCGCCGCCGGTCGCCGGCCGGACCAGCGTGCTGCTGCGGGCCGCGGCGCATCCCGCGGTGGTCGAGCGCGCGGTGACCCACCTGCGCCGGACCGCGGCGGGTGCCGACCTGGAGGTCGTGGTCCTGGACGACGGTGGCTCCCGTTCCCACCACCTGGCCCTGACCGCGGCGGTCGGCACGCTGCCCGGGGTCCGGCTGGTACGGACCGCCACGCAGGTCGGCGCCGTGGTCGGGCTGAACGTGGCCGCCGCCGCGGCCACCGGCGACGTGCTGCTGGCCGTGCACCCCGACGTGGTGCTGGACGACCTCTGGGTGGCGCCGCTGCGAGCTGGCCTGCAGGAACCGGCGGTGGGGCTGGTCGCCCCGTTGACCAGGGACCGGGACGGCGCGGTCGCGCACGCCGGGACGGGGTTGGTGCCCGGCGTCGACGGCGCCGCACCGGCGCTGACCGGGTTGCCGCTGGCGGACGCCCACGGTTGCGGCGCAGCCGACCTGGCCTCGGTCGCCGGTCCGGTGGTCGGGCTGCGGGCCCAGGACTGGCTGGACGCCGGCGGCCTGGACCCGGCGCTCGGGCCGGACGCCGCCTGGTCGGACCTGCTGGTGCGGCTGCGCGGCCGCGGCCGGCAGGTGGCGCGCCTGGTGCCTGCGGTGCAGGCCCGCCTCGTCCCGGACCTGCGCCCCGACCAGCACCCAGCCGAACCGGCAGGAAGGACGCGATGACGGACATCCCGGTCGACCCCGGCCAGCCCGGCGACTACGACGCGCGCTACTACGCCCGCGGCTGCGGGCCCGCGTACGGGCCGGACCAGGAGCACTGGCAGACCTTCTTCGGGGCCATCGCCCGGCACCTGGTGCACACCCTGGGCCCGGCCACCGCGCTGGACGCCGGTTGCGCGATGGGCATCCTGGTCGGTGCGCTGCGCGAGCTCGGGGTGGACGCCGAGGGCGTCGACGTCTCGCCGTACGCCGTCGACCACGCCGACCCGCGCGCTCGAGGCCACCTGCGGGTGGCCGACCTGGCCCAGCCGCTGGGACGCCGCTACGACCTGGTCGTCTGCATCGAGGTGCTCGAGCACATCGACGCCGCCCACAGCGAGGCGGTGGTGGCGAACCTGGCCGCGGCCACCGACCTGCTGCTGCTGTCCAGCACCCCGGAGGACTTCGCGGAGGCCAGCCACGTCAACGTCCGCCCGCCCGCGTACTGGGCGGGCCTGTTCGCCGACCACGGCCTGCACCGCCGGTTCGACGTCGACGCCTCCGTGGTCAGCCCCTGGGCGGTGCTGCTCGAGCGCGACGGACGCGACCGCCGGCAGCTGGTCAGCCAGTACGAGGGCGCGTTGTGGGAGCTGCGCCGGGAGAACCGGGGCACCCGTTCGGCCGTGCTGGCCCGGGAACGCGAGCTGGGTGACGCGCTGGAGG
Organism: uncultured Actinomycetota bacterium; assembly: GCA_963821825.1. Classification (GTDB taxonomy): domain Bacteria; phylum Actinomycetota; class Actinomycetes; order Actinomycetales; family Kineosporiaceae; genus CAWGFD01. The sequence continues at coordinate 553,368 of CAWGFD010000002.1, read as the reverse complement.
CCGAGCGCCGGGCCGCGGCCGAGCGCGACGCGCTGCGTGCGGAGCTGGCCGCCGCTCAGTCGGCCCTGCTCGGCCAGCGCGCCCGGGCGGAGCGGGCCGAGGCCGACCTGGTGCCGGCCCGGGTGCAGCGCGACCAGGCGCAGGCCCGGGCCGCCCAGGTGGTGGACAGTCCGGCCTACCGGGTGGGCGGCCGGCTGGTGCGCGTGCTGCAGCTGGCGGGTCGTCCCCGCCGCGCAGCGGCCGCCGTGCGGCGTCGGTGGCCGCGGTGAGCGCGCCGGCCGCGCAGGTGCACCTGGTCGCGGTCCGGGTGCCGGCCACCGGGCCGGACGGCCGGGACGCCGCCGACGGCGTCTCCCGGGAGGCCACCCGGGACGCGCTGCGCGAGCAGGAGCACCCCAACTGGACGCTGCTGGACCCGGCCGGCGCCGACTCCCGGACCCGGCCGCGCCCGGCGCCGGGGCTGGCGCCGCTGCCGGCCGACGTCCCGGTGCCCGAGAACGGTGCCGGGCTGGTCGCCGTCCTGCCGGTCCGCGACGGTGACCGCCTGCACCCCACCCTGTTCACCCAGGTGGCGCAGGCGCTGGCCGACGGTGCCCGGCTGGTGAGCTGGGACGCCGAGCTGAGTGCGAGCGCCGGCGCCGAGCCGGCCTGTCCGGTGCGACCGGGCTGGTGCCCCGACCAGCTCCTGTCGGTGGACTACCTGGAGGGTTCGTTCGCGCTGCGGCTGGAGGACTACCGGCGGGCGGCCGTGCTGGCCGCCGGGCCGGCCGGCAGCCCGCCACTGTGCACCTGGAGCCTGTTGCTGGCGCTGCGCGAGCTGGGCCTGCCCGAGGGCGGCGCGGTGCACCTGCCGCAGGTACTGGCCACCGGTCCGGCCCGGCCCGCGGTCGCCGACGACCTCGCCGCGGCGGTGCTGGACGCCGCGCTGGCCGGGCGTGGTCGACCGGTCCGGGCGACGAGGGTGGCCGGTCGCACCCGGCTGCACTGGCAGCACGGCCGGCCCGGGGGGCCAGCCTGGCCCAGCGTCAGCATCGTGGTCCCCACCCGGCACGACGAGACGATGATGGGCCCGCTGCTGGACTCCCTGGCCGCCACGACCGGCCCGGCCTTCGACGTCCTGGTCGTCGACAACGGGGAGCGGACGGCCGAGAACGAGGAGTTCTACCGCCGTGACCGGGGGTTCCCGCTGCGGGTGAGCTGGTGGCAGGAGACGCCGTTCCACTACGGCCGGGTGAACAACGCCGCGGCCCGGCAGGTGGACGGGGAGGTGCTCGTGCTGCTGAACGACGACACCCGGGTGCTGGACCCCGGCTGGCTGGCCGAGCTCGTCGGGCTGGTCGGCGAGCCCGGCGTGGGCAGCGCCGGCATGCTGCTGCTGGACGGTGAGGACCGGGTGCAGCACGCCGGGATCTGGCTGGGCCTGGGCGGGTACGCCGGTCACCTGTTCGCCGGGTTGCAGCCCGGCGAGGCGACCCTGCTCGGCCCCGCGGAGCGCTATCGCACGGTGCTGGCCTGCACCGCGGCCTGCGTGGCGGTCCGGCGGTCCACCTTCCTGCAGCTCGGCGGCCTGGACGAGGACCTGGTGCTGGCCGGCAGCGACGTCACCCTCGGTCTGGACCTGGCCGAGCTGGGCCTGCGCACCGTGGTCTCCCCGTTGGCCGGCGTCCGGCACCTGGAGTCGGTGACCCGCGGCTCGGCACCGGCCGGGGACCAGCGGGTCTCGCTGCTGCGCTACCAGCCCTGGCACGACGCCGGCGACCCCTACCTCTCGCCCCGGCTGAGCCTGCGGCGGCGGCGGCCGACGCTGCGCGAGCCCGGCGAGGCCGACCCGGTGGCGGCCGAGCGGCAACGGCTGGGAGTGGCGCTGTGAGCGGCCTGGTGCACCTGGTCCGGGAGCGGCCGCGAGTGGGCCTGGACAGCGGTCCGCTGCGCGAACGGGTGCTGCTGGAGGTGCTGCTGGCCGGTGCCGGGCGGACCGCCGTGTCCGGCGCGCCCCCCGCGCCGCCCTGGCAGACACCGGAGCCCGAGCCGGCCGAGGACCCAGGCTGCCGGCTGCTGGAGGTCGCCGCCGCCCGGGTCCGCCGGCGCGATCCCTGGCTGGCCCGGCTGCGGGACGCCGCCCCCGCCGTCGCCGACCGGGCCGGCCCGGCCGCGGCGCCGGACGTACTGATCAGCGACCGCCGCGAGCTGTGCACCCGCTCGGTGCAGCCGGAGCTGCCGCTGGCCGGTGACCGGCTGCTGTGGGCCGTGCCGTTCCCGGCCGGCCCGGCCTGGCCCGCCGTGCCGGGCGCGCTCGTGCCCACCCCGGGGGAGGCGGCCCTGCTGGCCGGCCTCGAGCTGCCGCGGGAGTGCCGGCTGCGCCCGGGCTGCGCCCTGCCCTGGCCGTCCGAGCTGGCGCCGCTGCCGCAGCGCGGCGGTGACCTGGGCCGGGGTCATCTCCTGCTGGCGCTGGGCGACCTGGAGCCCGGCGCCGCCGACGCCTGGGCTCCGGACTGGCTGGACTGGGCCCGCCGGCTGGCCCCCCTTTCGGCCGGGGTGCGGGTGGTGGGCGACGGCGGCGGGTACGCCGTCCCGTCGTCGCGCCGGCACGCGCTGGTCCGGGCGTCGTCGTTGGTGGTAGCCGCCGGCCGCGGTCGTTACCCCGACCTGGTCGCCTGCGAGGCCGCCACGCTGGGCGTGCCGGCGCTCCGGGTGCTGACCGTGCACCGGGCCGGCCCGACCGGCGCGGCCGAGCCGGCCGGCGCGGCCGGACCCGGGACCGGGGCGGAGCCGGCCGGTGACCGGCCGGACCTGCCGGACTGGACCGCCGGGCTGCCGGCCGACCCGTCCGGGCGCTGGTTCCCCGTCCTGACCGGCGCCTCGGCCGGCTGGGCCGCTGCGCTGGCGGACTGGCTGACCGAACTGGGCGGTGCCCGGTGAACGACGCCGAGAAGGGCTACCGGGTGCTGCCGGCCGGCAGCGAGGTGTACGCGGGCCTGACCCCGGCGAGCCTGCTGCTGGCCGGGGTCCGCTACGGAGACGCGCCGCCCGCGGTCAACCTGCTGCTGCAGGAGTGGTCGGCCGGTGGGGTCTTCGCCGGCACCGCCACCGCGCTGGAGACGGCCCGCCGGATCGCGGTCGCGACCGGCCGGACGCTGCGGGTGGTCACCGTCCGCGGCGTCGACGAGCCGGTGGCCGCCGAGCAGGTGCGCAGCGTGCTGGCCGCCTCGCCCGGGCCGGTGCCGCCGGTCAGCGCGGTGTTCGTGGCGATGCTGGAGCACACCGTCTGCTCCCGGCAGGACCTGTGGCTGCCCACCTACTGGTCCACCGCGCACGCCGCCGACGTCGCCTGCCGGCTCGGCGTGATCGAACCGCAGCGGGTGGTCTACCTGGTGCAGGACTACGAACCGTCCTTCCACCCGTGGTCGGTCCAGCACGCGGTGACCCGGCAGACCTACCACGCCGGGTTCCACCACGTGGTCAACTCCCGGTCGCTGGCCGACTACCTGACCGCCCGGGAGCGGGTGCCGGTCGACCCGCAGCTGGTCCTGGGGCCGCACCTGGACCTCGACCGGCTGGCCGCGGTGGCCGCGGCCCGGCGCCCGGCGCCCGGTGTGCGGGTGTTCTTCTACGCCCGGCCGACCAAGCCCCGCAACCTCTACGAGCTCGGGCTGGCCGCGCTGCGCGCCACCGCCGCCCGGCTGGCCGGCAGCGACCTGGAGTGGGAGGTGGTCTCCGCCGGTGGCCGGCACGAGGACCAGGACCTGGGCCACGGCCGCCGGCTGACCGGCCTGGGCGTGCTCAGCTGGGACGCCTACTTCGGCCTGCTGCCCAGCGTGGACGTCGGCCTGACCCTGATGCACAGCCCGCACCCCTCGCACCCCCCGCTGGAGCTGGCGGTCAGCGGCGCGCTGGCCGTGACCAACGACCTGGACGGCGTACGCACCGGGTTCCACCCGCGGGTGGTAGCGGCCGATGCGGACCCCGACGCCCTGGCCGACGCCCTGGTCGCGGCGATCCGGCAGGCCGCCGAGCACGGGCCGGGGGGCTTCGACCCGGCGCCGCTGACCGCCCTGGGCCACTCCATGGACGAGGTGCTGACGCACCTGCTGCCGCTCCTGCCGCAGACGTAGCGGCAGACTGCCGGCATGCCCGAGCCCGTGGACCTCGCCCGCGCCCTGTCCGGGCTGACGTCGCCCTGGTCACCGCTGACCGTCGCCGTCCTGAACGACTACGACCTGCGGGTGGTCCGCACCCAGGGCGAGTTCACCCGGCACAGCCACCCGGAGACCGACGAGGTGTTCCTGGTGCTGTCCGGGTCGCTGACCATCCGGCTGGACGACGGGCCGGTGGAGCTGGCGCCCGGTCAGCTGTTCGTCGTCCCGCGCGGCGTGCCGCACCAGCCGGTCTCGCCGCAGGGCGCCGAGGTGCTGCTGATCGAGCCCAGCTCCACCGTCAACACCGGGGACACGCCCTCGGCGCTGACCGCCGAGCGCCGGACCACGACCGACCCGTCCTGACCCCGGCTCACCGTCCGCTGCTGCTGTGCTCCTGCTCCAGCAGGCGCAGCAGCAGCGGGCCCAGCCGCAGCGGGATGTACTCCCGCAGCGCCACCGCGGTGCTGGAGCGGGTGACGCCCTCGCTGGCCAGCATCTGACGGGTCACCCGGTGCAGGTCGTCGGCGTCCCGGGCGACCACCCGGGCGATCAGGTCGCCGTCCCCGGTGGTGGCGTGCAGCTCGAGCACCTCCGGGATCCGTTCCAGCCCGGCCACCGTGGCGTCGATGTCACCCTGGCTGATCTCCAGCGAGACGTGCGCCATCAGCGGGTAGCCGAGCGCGGCGGCCGGCAGCCGCCGGCTCGGTTCGGCCAGGCAGTCGGCCTCCAGCCGGGCCAGCCGGGCCTGCACGGTGTTGCGGGCCAGGCCCAGCCGCCGAGCCAGGCCCACGGTGGTGGCCTCCGGCTGCGCGTCCAGCGCCAGGGCGAGGCGGGCGTCGGTCGGGTCGAGGATGTGCACGATGCTCACCTGTACCTGTCTGTCGGCGGCTGCATGAAGCATTCTGCTCAGTCGATTCTGCCTCAGTTGTGCAGATCGCTCGTCTGCGGTGCAGTAGAGGCATGGCCAGTCCTACCGTCACTCTCGCCGAGCACCTCGCCACCCGGCTGCACCAGCTCGGGGTGCGGCACCTGTTCGGCATCCCCGGTGACTTCAGCCTCGGCCTGGTCGACGCGCTCAGCGCGGCCGGCCGGCAGGAGTGGGTCGGCACCGCCAACGAGCTGGACGCCGGGTACGCCGCCGACGGCTACGCCCGCCGGGCCGGCCTGGGCGCGCTGTGCACCACCTTCGGGGTCGGTGAGCTGAGCGCGATCAACGCGGTGGCCGGCGCCTACGCCGAGAACGTGCCGCTGGTCCAGATCACCGGCTCGCCGCGCACCGGTGCGGTCGCGGCCGGCGCCCTGCTCCACCACACGCTGGGCGACGGCGACTTCGGCTACAGCCTGCGCGCCTACCAGCAGGTGACCGCAGCCGCCCAGGTGCTCACCGCGCAGGACCCCGCCGGCCAGGTGGACGAGCTGCTCCGGACTGCGATCACCGAGCTGCGTCCGGTGTACCTGGCCGTCCCGGCCGACCTGGTCCAGGCGCCGGTCGACGCCGGCCGGCTGGCCGAGCCGCTGCACCCGAGGCCGGCCGACGCCCGCGCCCTGGACGGGCTCCGCCAGGCGCTCACCCAGGCCCTGGCCGAGCCGGGCCCGGGGCCGGTGCTGCTGGTCGGCCACCTGGTGCAGCGTCTGGCTCTGCAGCCGCAGCTGCGGGCGCTGGCCGACACCGGCCGGGTGCGGGTGGCGAGCCTGCTCTCCGGCCTGGGCGAGCTGGACGCCGCCCACCCGGCCCACCTCGGCACCTACGCCGGGGAGCTCGGCTGGCCGCAGGCCCGGGAGGCCGTCGAGGCGGCCGGCCCGGTGATCGGCGTCGGCACCCTGATGGCCGATGTGGTCAGCGGCTTCTTCACCGCTCGCCCGGCCTCGATCAGCCTGGACGCGACGTCCGCGCGGGTCGGCTCAGCCACCTTCGAGCAGGTGCCGCTGGCCGCCGCCCTCGCCGTGCTGCACGAGGTGCTGGCCTCCGGCGAGGAGCGGCCGCCGGCCACCCGCCGGAGCCCGGCCCCCGCCGACCCCACCGGATCCACCGGGTCCACCGGTGCCGAGGCCCTGGACCAGGTCAGGTTGTGGCAGGGCCTGCGCACCGGGCTGGGCTCGGGCCGCACCGTGGTCAGCGACATCGGCACCTGCTTCTGGGGCCTGGTCGGCGGGGACCTGCCGGCCGACACCCGGCTCGTGGCGCAGCCGGTGTGGAGCTCGATCGGCTACGCGCTGCCCGCCATGCTGGGCGCCGCGCTGGCCGAGCCGGAGCGCCGGCCGGTGCTGCTGATCGGCGACGGCGCGGCCCAGATGACCGCCGCCGAGCTGGGCCTCCTGGCCCGTCGCGCGCCGGGCGCGCTGGTCGTGCTGGTCGACAACGACGGCTACACCATCGAGCGGGCCCTGCACAGCCCGGAGGCCGCCTACCACGACATCGCCGGCTGGGACTGGCCGACGCTGCTGCGCGGCCTCGCCCCTCACGCCGACCCTCTCGTGCTCACCGCCCGGACCCCCGCCGAGCTGGCGGACGGCCTGTCCCGCAGCCAGAAGGAGACCCAGCGGCTGACGTTCCTGCGGGTCGTGGTGCCCGCCCAGGACGTGCCGCCGATGCTGCAGGCGCTGGCGGCCACCGCCGCCCGAACCACCAGGAGCCAGTCATGACGATCAACGAGCACTCCCTCAGCGGGCTGGAGCGGGACCACGGCTCACGTGGTCCGCGGCTGCGACCGGGGATCGCCGAGCTGCCGGCCTACCGGCCGGGTGCACGGCCGGCCGCCGGGGCCGACGTCGCCCGGCTGGCCTCCAACGAGAGCCCGTTCGCGCCACTGCCGGGCGTGCTGGAGGCGGTCCGTCGCGCGGCCGAGGACCTGAACCGCTACCCCGACCCCATGGCGAGGGAGCTGGTGGGCGCGCTGGCCGACCGGTTCGGGGTGGACCCCTCGTGGGTGGCCGTCGGCACCGGGAGCTCGGCCCTGCTGCAGCAGCTCGCGCTGGCCGCCACCGGCCCGGGCGATGAGGTGGTCTACGCCTGGCGTTCCTTCGAGTCCTACCCGATCATCACCGGGGTCGCCGGGGCCCGTTCGGTGCCGGTGGCCCTGACCCGCGACGAGCGGCACGACCTCGACGCGATGGCCGCCGCGATCACCCCCCGCACCCGGATGGTGCTGCTCTGCAGCCCGAACAACCCGACCGGGACGACGATCGGCGCCGTGGAGCTGCAGCGCTTCCTGCACCGGGTGCCCGAGGACGTGCTGGTCGTGCTGGACGAGGCCTATGCCGAGTTCGTCCGCGACCCGCAGGCCGCCGACGGCCCGGCGCTGCTGCGCCGCCACCCCAACCTGTGCGTGCTGCGTACCTTCTCCAAGGCGCACGGACTGGCCGGTATCCGGGTCGGCTACGCGCTGGCCCATCCGGAGATCGCCGACGCCCTGCGGGCCACGGCGGTGCCGTTCGGCGTCTCGGCCACCGCTGCGGCCGCGGCCGTGGCCTCGCTCGCGGCGCGGCAGGCGATGGACGAGCGGGTGGCCCGCACGGTGCGCGAGCGCGGCCGGATGGTGCAGGGGCTGCGCGCCCGGGGCTGGTCACCGGTGCAGGGCGAGGCCAACTTCGTCTGGCTGCGGTTGGACCACCGGGCCGGGCAGCGCCCGGCCGAGGTGGCCGCCCGGTGCGCGCGCTCCGGGGTACTGGTCCGCGCCTACCAGGACGACGGCGTCCGGATCACGGTCGGCACCCCCCAGGACACCGACCGCCTCCTCCAAGCCCTGCCCCCCCAGTCCCCGTCCTGACCCCCACCCCCCACCCCTCCCACCCCGCCCGCCCCCCCGGTGGGCGTGATCATGGGCTAGCGCGTGCTCGGCGGCTCCGACCGCAACCCCTAGCCCATGATCAGCGCAGGGAGGGGTGGGGGGTGGGGGTGGGGGAGCGGGGGAGCAGGGGGTGGGGGGTCAGGTGAGCTGGAGGGAGCGGGTGGACAGGCCCCACATCCAGCCCTCGATCGTCGTCTGCACCTGCGGCCGGTCGCCGGTGGCCGCGCCCAGGGTGACGAACAGCGGGGTGAAGTGCTCCACGGTGGGGTGGGCGTACGGCATCCCGGGAGCGGCCGAGCGGAAGGCGCTCAGGGTGTCCAGGTCGCCGTCGGCCAGCGCCTGCGCGGCCCAGTCGTCGAAGTCCCGCGACCAGCCGGGCACCGCGCCCGCAGTGATCATCTCCCGGGTGAGGTAGGGCAGGCCGTGCACCATGAACCCGGAGCCGATGACCAGGACGCCGTGCTCGCGCAGCTGCCGCAGCCGGGCGCCGAGGGCCAGCAGCCGGGCCGGGTCCTGGGTGGGCAGGCTCAGCTGCAGCACGGGGACGTCGGCGCGGGGGTACATCACCTTCAGCGGTACCCAGGCGCCGTGGTCCAGGCCCCGTGAGGTGTGCCGGTGCACCGGTTGGCCGTCCGGCAGGCAGGCGCTGACCAGGTCGCCCAGCCAGGTGGCGTCCGGGGTGGGGTAGCGCATCCGGAAGTACAGCGGGTCGAAGCCGCCGAAGTCGTAGACCAGCGGGGTGGCCGCGGCCGTGCTGGACAGCGACAGCGGCGCGGACTCCCAGTGCGCGGAGACGATGAGGATGGCCCGCGGTCGCGGCATCGTCCGCGCCCAGGCGTACAGCTGTCCCATCCAGTGCGGCATCTCGAACAGCGGCGGTGCGCCGTGGCTGAGGTACAGCGCGGGCAGCGGACCGTCCTGCGGGGTCCAGCTCCGCACCGGGTCGGCGGCCTCGGCGCGCGCGACCGCCGCCAGGTGCGCGGCGAACGGGTGCCCGGCGGGCAGCCCGAGGTCCAGCGGCGTCAGGTTGGGCGGGGTCAGGTCGGGCACCGTGGCTCCTCAGAACAGTGGTTGAGCGCTCAACCACCATACGGCCGAGGTGCCCGGCGGTCAACGCGCGGACGGCGCTCAGAACGGGTGCTTGGCCAGCGCGCGGGCCGCCGCCAGCTGCACCAGCCCGGCCGCCACCATGGCCGGCTGCAGGAAGGAGAACTGACGCAGCGCGATCAGCTCCACCCCGATGAAGCCGATCAGCAGCACGCCGCCGGTGACCGCGGCCAACGGGGTGTTCAGGTGGTCGGTCGCGGCTGCCCAGGTCGCCGACAGCTGGGGGCCGGCGACCAGCAGGAGCAGGCTCATCCCCCCCGCCGTCCAGGAGTGCAGGGGGAGCTGCTGCTGCCATCCGGGCGGCATGCCCAGGCCGCCGAGCAGCATGGCCAGGCCGCCGCCGACGGCGCTGGCGCCGACCAGCCCGCTGCTCCAGGCCACGGTCAGCCGCGGCAGCCGGTGCAACCGGGGCAGGGGGACGGGAAGGGGCTGGGCGCTGAGGGACATCGGGGCCTCCGCCGGGATCAGGGAGCTGACCCGATCAGCGTGCCTGGGCCCACCGCGGCCGGACCGGGGCCAACGTCCTGGCCGGCCCGCAGCTCAGCCGGCGTCCTGCGGGCGGGGGTGGCGGGGCGCCGGGGCCCGCCCGACCGGCTGCACCGGCCGGGGCAGCAGCGGGGTGCGCTGCACCAGGGGAAGGGTCAGCGGCTGCCCGACCGAGACGGTGACCTGCTTGCCGTCGTGCCGGAAGGACAGCGAGGTCTGCTCGCCGTCCTGCAGCGTGTAGGTCACCCCGTCCCGGGTCATCTCGACCTTCAGCCGCATGCCGTGCCACATCATCCGGAAGCACAGCCGGGTCAGGCCGGGCGGCAGCTGGGGGGACAGCGACAGGTAGCCCTGGTGCTCGCGCAGCCCGCCGAAGCCGGCGACCAGGGAGATCCAGGACCCGGCCAGCGAGGCCAGGTGCAGGCCATCACCGGTGTTGCCGTGCAGGTCGTGCAGGTCGACCAGGGCGGCCTCGTAGGCGTAGTCCAGGGCGAGGTCCAGGTGGCCGACCTCCGCGCACATCACCGCCTGCGTGGTGGCTGACAGCGAGGAGTCACGCACGGTGCGGCGCTCGTAGTAGTCCACGTTGCGCGCCTTCTCGTCCTCGGTGAAGGCGTCGCCGCACCAGTGCATGGCCAGCACCAGGTCGGCCTGCTTGACCACCTGCTTGCGGTACAGCTGCACGTAGGGCTGGTGCAGCAGCAGCGGGTACTCGTCCTGGGTGTCCTCGAAGTCCCAGGCTGGCAGTCCGGTGAAGCCCTGCGCCTGCGGGTGCACCCCGAACCGCTCGTCGTAGGGCACGTGCACGGCGTCGGCCGCGTGCCGCCAGCCGGCCACCTCCTCGGAGCTGACCCCGAGGTCGGCCGCCAGCTGCACGTTGCGCATGCAGGCACCGGCCGCCGCGCGCAGGTTGCGGGCCGCCATCAGGTTGGTGAAGACGTTGTCGTCGGCCAGCGCGCTGTACTCGTCCGGGCCGGTCACGCCCATGATGTGCCAGCGGGAGTCGACGTCGTGGTGGCCGAGGGATATCCATAGCCGGGCGGTGTCGATCAGCACCTCCAGGCCGGCCTCCCGCTCCAGGGTGGTGTCGCCGGTGGCCACCCGGTACCGCTCGATGGCGTCGGCGATGTCGGCGTTGATGTGGAAGGCCGCGGTGCCGGCCGGCCAGTAGCCCGAGCACTCCTGCCCGCGGATGGTCCGCCACGGGAAGGCCGCCCCCTCCAGGCCCAGGGTGACCGCCCGGTCGCGGGCCAGGTCCAAGGTGGCGTGCCGCCAGCGCAGGGCGTCCGCGGCGGCCGAGGGCATGGTGTAGGTCAGCACCGGCAGCACGAAGCCCTCGGTGTCCCAGAACGCGTGCCCGTCGTAGCCGGGCCCGGTCAGCCCCTTGCTGGGGATCGCCCGGCGCTCGGCCCGCGAGCCGGCCTGCAGGATGTGGAAGAGCGCGAAGCGCACCGCCTGCTGCAGGTCGGCGTCACCGTCCACCTCGACGTCGGCGCTGTGCCAGAACGCGTCCAGGTAGCTGCGCTGATCGCTGAGCAGGCCCTCCCAGCCGGTGTAGACGGCGCCCGTGATCGCTCCGCTGACCTGGTCGCGGACGGCGGGCACGGACCGCTGCCCGGACCACCCGTAGCCGAGCAGCTTGACCACCCGCAACCGCTGGCCGGGCTCCAGCCGGCAGACCACCGTGGTGCGCGCCCAGTCCGCCCGGCTGTCGCTGCTGACCTCGACCCGGCCGGGAGCGTCGACCAGGTGCTCCATCCCGGCCGCCACCACCAGGTCGCTGCCCCGGGTGCGGTGCACCAGCATCGCGCTGGTCGTGTCGTGCTCGGCCTCCACGGCGACCAGCGGGTGCTCCAGCACGGCGGCCAGCCGCGGGTCGCCGACCCGACGCGGCTGCTCCTCGTTGGCCACCAGCTCGGACTGCACGATGATCCGGACCGGCTGCTGGACCGCCTCCACCTCGTAGCACATGGCGGCGATGCTGCGGTGGGTGAAGGAGACCAGCCGGGTGGAGACGATCCGCACCCGCTGCCCGGCCGGGGAGGTCCACTCGGTGCTGCGGCGCAGCGTGCCCTGACGCAGGTCCAGCACCCGCTCGTGGTCGTGCACCATGCCGTACCGGACGTCGAACGGCTCGTCGTCCACCAGCAGCCGCATGATCTTCCCGTCGGTCACGTCGACCACGGTCTGACCGGACTCCGGGTAGCCGTACCCGGCCTCGGCGTAGGGCAGCGGGCGCACCTCGTAGAAGGAGTTCAGGTAGGTGCCGGGCATCCCGTACGGCTCACCCTCGTCCAGGTTGCCCCGCATCCCGATGTGGCCGTTGCCCAGCGCGAACACCGACTCGGTGTGCGCCAGCCGCTCGTTGTCCAGCCCCCGCTCGCGGACCGTCCAGGGCTCCACCGGGTACACCGTGCGGTCCATCACGCCAGCTCCGAGAGGTCCTCGACGACGAGCGTGGCGCCCGCCTCGCGCAGCGCCTCGGCGTGCCCGATCCGGTCCACGCCGACCACCGCCCCGAACCGCCCGGCGGCGCCGGCCTGCACCCCGGAGACGGCGTCCTCGAACACCGCGCAGGCCGAGGGGGGCACGCCCAGCAGCCGGGCGGCCAGCAGGAAGGTGTCCGGCGCCGGCTTGCCGGCCAGGTGGTCCTCCCGGATGGTCACCCCGTCCACCCGGACCTCGACCAGGGCGTCCAGCCCGGTCAGCTCCAGCACCTCCTTGGTGTTCGCGCTGGAGGAGACCACCGCCCGCCGCAGCCCGGCCGCGCGGGCTGCCTCCAGGTAGTGCCGCGACCCCTCGAAGACAGTCACCCCGTCCTCGTGCAGCACGGTGGTGAACAGGGCGTTCTTGCGGTTGCCCAGGCCGTGCACGGTCTCGGCGTCCGGACCGTCCTGCTGGTCGCCCTCGGGCAGCGCGATGCCGCGGGAGGCCAGGAAGTCGCGGACGCCGTCCGTGCGGGGCTTGCCGTCGACATACGTCGGGTAGTCCCGGTCGGGGTCGAAGGGGTCCTGCGCCTGGCCGGTGCGTTCGGCGCGCTCCTCCAGGTAGGCGTCGAACATCCGCTTCCAGGCTCGGGTGTGCACCGACGCGGTGTCGGTGAGCACACCGTCCAGGTCCAGCAGCAGGGCGGTGACAGCGTCCGGAAGGCCTAACATCGACCACGACGGTGCCAGAGTCCGGCGGCGCGGTCCAGCGGAACCGGCCACCGGGGCCACTCGTGCACACGGCACAGGGCCGACCGAGCACCGGACGCGCCCGAGGTCCAGGAGGACGTATGCAGGCGGCACAGGTGCTCACTCTCGAGGGCCCGCAGGCGGTCCGGGTCGGCGAGGTGGCCGACCCCAGGCCCGGCCCGGGCCAGGTGCTGGTCGAGGTGCACGCGGCCGGCCTGTGCTTCCCGGACCTGCTGCTGACCCGGGGGGAGTACCAGCTGCGGCCGGACCCGCCGTTCGTGATCGGCTCGGAGGTGGCCGGGGTGGTCCGCTCCGCGCCCGAGGGCAGCGGGCTGGCCCCCGGCGACCGGGTGGCCGCCTTCCCCGGCCTGTCCGGGCTGGCCGAGCTGGTCGCGGTCGACCGCCCGCACGTCTTCCCGCTGCCCGAGCAGGTGCCCTTCCCGGTCGGGGCCGGCCTGCCGATGAACTACCTCACCGCCGACTTCGCGCTGCGCCGCCGCGGCCGGCTGACGCCGGGGGAGACGGTGCTGGTGCACGGCGCCGCCGGCGGCGTCGGCACCGCCGCCGTCCAGGTCGCCCGCGCGCTGGGTGGCGAGGTCATCGCGGTCACCTCCAGCCCGGAGCGGGCCGAGCTGGCCCGGGCCACCGGTGCCCGGTGGACGGTGCCGGCCGAAGGGTTCCGGGAGGCGGTCCGTGAGCTGACCGCGGGCCGCGGCGTCGACCTGGTGCTCGACCCGGTCGGCGGTGACCGGTTCACCGACTCGCTGCGCTCGCTGGCCCCGCTGGGCCGGCTGCTGGTGGTCGGCTTCACCGCCGGGCAGATCCCCACGGTGAAGGTGAACCGCCTGCTGCTGAACAACATCGACGTGGTCGGGGTGGGCTGGGGCGCCTTTCCCGAGCCGGGCATGGCCGCCGCGCAGTGGGAGCACCTGCTGCCCCACATCCGCTCCGGCGCGCTGCGGCCGCCGTCCACCGGCCGGCACACGCTGTCGCAGGTGCCGCAGCTGCTGGCGCAGCTGGCCGACCGTCGACTGGTCGGCAAGGCGGTGGTGACCCTCCGGGACTGACGTGCGGGTCGCTCAAGCGGGGCGCACGCCGGGCCGAACGTACCCGTGTGCCCCGTTCCCGTCAGGACCCGTGCGCGGCCGCCCGGCGCCCGGGTCGCCGCGCCGCGGTCCGGCCTGCCCGGGGACGACGTCGGGCGGGCCCGGCGCCGTCGCTGCGGCGGGCGGTCGGCGCCTGGTGGCGGCGCGAGGGTCGCCGTCAGGTGCTGGGTGCCACCGCCGGGATGCTCTGCCTGGTCGTGCTCCCGCTGGGCCTCGGCGGCGCCTCGGCGTATTACCAGGGCAGCACCGGCGGCCAGCCACTGCTGGTGGCCACCGACGACCTGGACGCCTACCTGCCGACCGCGGTCAGCTCCACCCGGACCGACCCGACCACCTGCCGGGTGAGCTGGACCGTCTCCGGCTCGGCGCCGCCCGGGCTGGTCTACGACGTCAGGGACGGTACCGGCGCCATGGCCGCTTCGGGGGTGGGCGCCGGCCCGGTGTCCATCACCGTTCCGGCCGGGCAGACCATGCCCACCGTGGACGGCCGGCTCGGCGCCTGGCGCTCGTCCTCGGCCGCCTCCACCCCCTGCCCCGGCTACCCCTCGGCCCCCACCGGCCTGACCCTGGCGCCCGGCGAGCAGTCGGTCACCGCGGGCTGGTCGGCCGCGGCCGGCAACGGCGCACCGGTCACCTCCTACAGCGCGTCGGCCAGCCCCGGCGGCGCGGCCTGCACCGCGACCGCCCCGGCCACCTCCTGCACCCTGCCCGGCCTGACCAACGGCATCACCTACACCGTGTCGGTCACCGCGACCTCCTCGGTGGGCACCGGGCCGGCGGCGACCGGTTCGGCCATCCCCTACCCGGCCAGCGTGATGACCGCAGCCCGGATGCGACTGTGGCTGGACGCCGCTGACCCCGCCACCACGCTGGACTCGCCCTCCTGCGCGGGCGGTGCCGCCCAGGCCCGGGTCGGGTGCTGGCGGGACAAGTCCGGGCAGGCCCACGACGTCAGCGCGCCGGACGACGCCTCCCGGCCGGCGACCGGCAGCCGGACCCTGGGCGGGCACCCGGTGGTCACCTTCGACGGCGCCACCGTGCTGCGAGATGCCGCCGACTCCCCGTACGGGATCACCGGTGACCGCACCCTGGTCGCCGTCGCCCGCCCGCGCACCGTGCAGCCGGGGGCCGGGATCGAGGGCAGCTTCGTGCTCGACCGCGCGACGGACGGCGACGGGCTGTTCGGCCTCAAGGTCGGCGCGGACGGCGACTGGTCGCTGCAGGCCCGCGACGACACCCGCAGCACGTTGTCCGAGCCCAGCTCGGGGGTGGCCCCCGCGGCCGGCCGGGCCGACGTGCTGGCCGGTACCCGCTCGGGCACCGGCGACGACCTGGCGGTCCGCGGGGCCGCCGCCGGCTCGGCGGTGCTGGCCGGGCCGGTGACCCAGCACGGGGCCGCCGTCGGCCGGCACGCCGTCGCCGTCACCAGCTCCGACCTCGACGTCGCCGAGGTGGTGCTGCTGAACGTGGCGCTGACCGGGGCGCAGCGCCGCGCGGTGGAGGAGTACCTGGCCCGCAAGTGGTCCTCGGTGATCACCCCGCAGGCCCCCACCACCCTGGTCGCCACGCCCGCGGACGGGCAGGCCACCATCGCCTGGACCGCGCCTGACTGGGACGGCGGCGCCCCGGTCACCGGCACCACCGTCACCGCGGTGCCCTCCGACCCGTCCTTCCCGACCGTGCGGCTGGCCTGCGCCGGGTCGCCGTGCACGGTGGGCGGCCTGACCAACGGGCTCACCTACACGGTCAGCGCGGTGGCCGCCAACAGCGTCGGTGCCGGGCCTGCCTCGGCCGCCATCACCACCGTGCCCTACCCCAGCACCGTGATGAGCCCGAGCCGGTTGGTGCTGTGGCTGGACGGCGCGGACCCCACCACGATGTACGCATCCAGCAGCTGCACCGGTGCCCCGGCCACCAGCACGGTCGGCTGCTGGAAGGACAAGTCGGCCAGCCACCGGAACACCCTGACCGCGGCAACCCCCTCTGCTGCACCGGTCCTCGGGCCGGACGCCGGCCGTTCGGTGCCCACCTTCGACGGCGTCGACGACGCGCTGACCCGGTACAGCACGGCGGACCTGCCGACCGGGGCGAACCCGAGCACCACCGTGGTGGCCGCGACGCGGGCCGGCTCGGTCACCAACCGGGACCTGCTGTCCTGGGGTGGGGCCAGCCCCACCCGGGCCCGGGCGTTCTACCTGTTCGAGACCGGCGGGGTGGTCGCCGACACCTACTACAGCGGCTCCTCGGTGCTGGACGGCTACCCCGCAGCCGGCACTCCGTTCCTGTCCGCGGCCCAGTTCGGGGCCGGGTACGCCGCGATCGCCACCAACGGCAACCGGCCCGGCGCCACCAGCGCCCCGCTGGTCAGCACCGACGCCGCCGGACTGGTCGCGCTCGGCGGCGTGCCCGGGCTGGGTTACTGGTGGCAGGGGCCGATCCCGGAGGCGATCGCGCTGAACAGCACGCTGACCTCCGCGCAGGCCCGCCAGGTGGAGGAGTACCTGGCCCGCAAGTGGGCCACCCCGATCACCCCGCAGGCCCCGGCCTCGGCCGGCGCCGTGGCGGTCGCCGCCGACGGCTCGGCGTCGGTCACGCTCGCCCCGCCGGTCTGGGACGGCGGGTCGCCGGTGACCTCCTACACGGTCTGGGCCAGGCCGGCCGACCCGTCCCTGGCCACCGTCACCGCCGGCGGCTGCGCGTCCTCGCCGTGCCCGCTGACCGGGCTGGTGGACGGCGCCTCCTACACCGTCAGCGTGGCGGCGGTGAACGCGCGCGGCACCGGCCCGGCCACCACCGCGGCCACCGACCTGGTCGCCTACCCCGCCGACCTGATGACGCCGTCCCGCCTCGCGTTGTGGCTGGACGGCGCCGACCCGAGCGTCCGGCTGGTCTCGGCGGCCTGCTCGGGGGCGGCGGCCACGCTGACCCTGGGCTGCTGGAAGGACAAGTCCGGCCACGGGGACGACGTGACGGCCAGCGGGTCGAGCGCGCCCGCGCTGGTGTCGGTGAGCGGCCGGTCGGTGCCCTCCTTCGACGGCGTCGACGACGTGCTCAGCGGTAGCGGCGCCGGGCTGCCGGCCGGCACCTCGACCGGCGCCGTCCTGGTGGCCGGGTCGGTGGACCCGGCGGGCGCCGGCGCCGGCAACGCGGTGCTGGCCTACGGCGGCGCCACGTCCGGCGGCCAGCGACGGGTGACCAGTGCCGGCGCCGCCGCGGTGGACGTCGCGGGCGCACCGTCGGCGGTCTCGGCCACCGGCTGGCCCGGCGGCGGCGGGCAGGGCGTGGTGGTCGGGGAGTTCGCGGCCGGCTCAGAGCTGCGCGTGTGGGCCCGGGGCAGCGCGCCGGCCGGGGCGGCGGGGGCCTGGTCCACCGGGTCGGGCGTGCTCCGGGTCGGCGCCGGGGGCCTGGGGGCGCCGTCCTCGTTCTGGACCGGCACGGCGGCCGAGGTGGTGGTCTTCAGCGGTGGCCTCACCGACGCCGAGCGGCGTCGGATGGAGGCCTACCTGGCGCGCAAGTGGGGCGGGCCGATCACCCCCGACGCGCCGACCCGGCTGAGCGCCACGGCCGGCGCCGGGCAGGCGGTGCTGACCTGGAGCGCCCCGGCCTGGTCGGGCGGGTCGCCGGTCACCGGGTCGAGGGTGACCGCCTCACCCGGCGGAGCGACCTGCACGGGCACGACCACCTGCACCATCACCGGGCTGACCAACGGCAGCGCGTACACCTTCACGGTCACCGCGGCCAACGCCGTCGGGGACTCGGCCCCGTCCGCGCCGTCGGCCGCGGTGACCCCGCGCACGGTGCCCGGCGCTCCGACCGGCGTGGCCGCCACCGACGCCGACGCCTCCTCGGTGGTGTCCTGGACGGCGCCGGCCCAGGACGGCGGCTCGCCGGTCACCGGCTACCTGGTGACCGCGGTGCCCTCGGACGGCTCCGCGCCGGTCACCTGCTCCAGCGGCCCGGCGGCCAGCTGCACCCTGACGCCGCTGACCAACGGGCTGAGCTACGCGGTGAGCGTGCAGGCGGCCAACGCGGCCGGCCGCGGGCCCGCCTCGGCCGCCGTCAGCACCCACCCGGTGGGCCTGGCGCCGGCGGCGGCCCGGGGCTGACCGGCGCGGTCAGTCCACCGGCTCAGCGGTGCACCGGCCCGGTGCTCTCCCGGACCACCAGGCTGGTGGCCAGCTGCAGGTGCGGGGGGATCCGGTCGCTGCCGTCCTCGGCCAGCTCCAGGACCATCCGGACCGCCTCGGTCGCCATGTCCGACAACGGCTGCCGGATGGTGGTCAGCCGCGGTGACATGTACCGGCACACCGACAGGTCGTCGAAGCCGACCACGGAGACGTCGTCGGGCACGCTGAGGGCCAGGCTGCGCGCGGCGTGGTAGACCCCGCTGGCCTGCATGTCCGAGCCGGCGAAGATGGCCGTCGGTCGGTCGGTGAGGCTGAGCAGCTCCATCGCGGCCTGCTGACCGCCGGAGGGGGTGAAGTCCCCGTGCCGGACCAGGCCCTCGTCAGCGGTCATCCCGGCCCGGTGCAGCGCGGCCCGCCAGCCCTCCAGGCGCTCCTGGCTGCAGATCAGGTAGGGCAGGCCGGTGATGCACGCGATCCGGCGGTGACCCAGGCCGATCAGGTGCTCGGTGGCGGCCACCCCGCCGGCGAAGTTGGTCGCCCCCACGGTGGGCAGCGAGGGGTCGCTGCCGCCGACCGGGTCCAGCAGCACCATCGGGGTGCCGAGCTGGGCCAGGTGCTCCAGGATCGTCGGCGCCGGCCGGGAGACGACGAAGATCAGGCCGCCGGAGCGGCGGGCGGCGAGCCGGTTCAGCCACCGCCGGTCCGCCGCCTCGGGCGAGTTCAGGGCGCTGACCACCAGCCCGACCCCGGCCCGGGCCGCCGCCGCCTCCGCGCCGACCAGCAGCTCGGTGGCGTAGGGCGTGTCCAGGCTGGTGATGACCAGGTCGATCAGGCCCGAGCGGGCCCGTTCGCTGCTGCCCCGGCGCCGGTACCCGCTGGTGGACAGCGCCTGCTGCACCCGGTCCCGGGTGGCCGTGGAGACGTCCGAACGCCCGTTGAGAACTTTCGAGACGGTGGGCACCGAGACCCCCGCGGACCGCGCGACATCCGCGATGGTCAGACGCTCCTTGCCGACGGGCATGCCCGAAGCGTATCCGAAAGTTTCGTTCAGGAACAGTGCCACGCGCGCCTGGCTGGGAGTCGCCCGGCCACCGTTCATCAGGGCGCCCGGTCAGCAGGGCGCCCGGTGAGCAGGGCGCCCGGTCAGCAGGAGCGCCCGGTCAGCGGAGCGCCCGGTCAGCGGACGCCCGGTCAGCCGGGGCCGGCCACGTTGGTGGTCGGTTCGCCGGAGCCGCAGCGCACCACCACGGCCCGCGAGGTGGTCGGCCCGGGGTTCGACTCACGGTGAACGACGCCGGCCGGCACGTGCAGGAAGTCCCCGGGCCCGGCGTCCGCGCTACGCGTGCCGTCCGGGCCGAACTCCAGGCGCATCACCCCGGCGACGACGTACAGCGTCGTCTCGTGCTCACCGTGGTGGTGCCAGCCGGAGACCGCACCGGCCTCGGTGTCCACCGTGCCGCTCCACATGCCGGCCGAGGTGAAGGCCAGCCGGCGGGACATGCCGGGAGTCGGGTCGGCCGGCGCGAGCTCCTCGTCCCGGACCAGCCGGCAGGTGGCGGCCGGGCCCGCGCCGGTGCTCGCGGGGGCGTGGGCGCCGGGGTCGCGCTGGAGGTCGCGCTGGGGGTCGCTGGTCATCGGTGCTCCGGTGTCGGCCCAGGGGTGGCGTCCAGCTCCTCGGCGATCAGCCGCAGCTGCCGGCCGGCCACCGTGACGGTGTCCCCGACCCGCAGCTGCCGGCCGCGGCGGGTCTCCACCTCGCCGTTCACCTGCACGTCCGCACCGGCCAGCAGCTCCTTGACGTCGGCGCCGGTCTGGACGACGTCGGCCAGCTTGAGCAGCTGGCCGAGCCGGATCGTCCCTGCGGCGGAGATGCCCACGTCGTGCACCCGGCCATCATGGCCCCGTGGCCGCGGCGCGGCCAGGACAACCGGCCGGCGCCGCGAGCCGTCACAGCACGGGCGCACACGCCCCAGTACGCACGCCGGAGCGCAGGAGGTAAAGCAGCATGAAGGTCTCACGCAGCATGGGCGCAACGCTGACCGCCGCGGTCGTGGCCGGTGCCGGCCTGGTCGGCGCCCAGGCCGCCCAGGCCGTACCCGCGCCGTCCGCCGTCCCTCGGTCTGCCGCGCCGTCCGCCGCCGTCCCGGCCAACATCCGGCCCCCCGGCGTCCCGCTGGCCAACCCCTCCGGGCTGAGCCCGCTGCAGATCGCCACCCTGGCCCACCACGCCCTGGACGCGATGACCCTCCAGCAGAGGGTCGGTCAGCTGATGATGGTCGACTGCCCCAGCACCGGGGTCTCCACCGCCGCCGAGCGGGCCATCCGGGACCAGCACGTCGGCTCGATCATCCTGGACGGCAACTCCACGGTCAGCCGGACCGGTACCCGGGCGATCACCGACCGGCTGCAGGCCCTGGCCCCCTCCGGGGTCAAGCTCCTGATCTCCACCGACCAGGAGGGCGGCCTGGTGCAGCGGATGCGGGGCCAGGACTTCTCCGACATCCCCTCGGCGCTGACCCAGGGCACCTGGGACACCGCCCGGCTGCGGGCAGCGGCCAAGATCTGGGGCCACCAGCTGAAGGCGGCCGGGATCAACGTGGACCTGGCCCCGGTGCTGGACACCGTCCCGCCGGGCGACACCCACAACCCGCCGATCGGTGACCTGGACCGCGAGTACAGCCACGACCCGGGTGTGGTGACCCAGAAGGGGATCGCCTTCGGCCAGGGCCTGCTGGACGCCGGTGTCTACCCGACGATCAAGCACTTCCCGGGCCTGGGCCGGGTGACGGGCAACACCGACACCACCGCCGGGGTCACCGACTTCACGACCACCCGCTCAGGCCCCTACGTGGCGCCGTTCACGATGGCCACCTACGACTACGGGTTCCCGATCGTGATGGTCTCCAGCGCCATCTACCAGCGGATCGACCCGGGGCACGTCGCCGCGTTCTCCCCGGTGGTGCTGACCGACATGCTCCGGCACCAGGAGTTCTTCACCGGCGTCGTGGTCAGTGACGACCTCGGCCAGGCCAAGGCGGTCTCGGCCGTGCCGCCGGGTGACCGGGCCGGTTCGTTCATCCTCAACGGTGGCGACCTGGTGCTCACCGTCGACCCGGCGACCGTCGCGCCGATGACGTCCAAGCTGGTCTCGCTGGCCCAGACCCGGCCCAGCTTCGCCAAGCAGGTGGACGCCTCGGCGCTGCGGGTGCTCAAGCTGAAGGCCGCCATGGGCCTGCTGCACTGACCTGGGCGCCCCACGTTGGGGGCCACCTGCCCGCCGGCTCGTGCCGGCGGGCAGGTGGGGCTCAGCGCAGGGCCCGGCCGATCGCGGCCAGCGCGGCCAGCCCCGCCGTCAGCCCGCGCCGGGTGTTGGGGTCGCGCAGCCGCTTGAGCAGCGCCAGCGGACCCTCCGGCGCCCCGGCGGCGGCCGCCTCGGCGTCCTTGCGGGCCTGCAGCAGGCCGGTGGCCAGCCGCTGGGCCATCTGCGGGTCGAGGTCCTTCAACGCCCCGCCCAGCGCGTACACCGACCGCAGCGCGTCCGGGTCGGTCCGTTCCAGCCCCATCTTGAGCAGCTGCGGGTAGGCCCGGATCACCCCGGTCAGCGCCCGCATCAGGCCCGACTGGTGCAGGGCCGCGACCAGGTCGGTGACCTCGTCGGACGCCGCGGTGTCGGGGATCGACGGCGGGGTGTAGGTCAACGGCTTGGCCATCACGGTCTCCTAGGCGGGGATTGCATGATCACGGGGGTGGGGGGTCAGGCCTTGGCGCCCTTGGGCTCGGGCTGGGTCGGTGGCACGTAGTCCTTGCGGGCCCACTTGCGCTCCACCTCCACGCCCGGCTGCGGGGTCGGGTGGCCGTAGCGGTGGTGGTTCTTGGGCAGCGGGTCCCCGGTGGGGTAGCCCTCGCCGTCCCGGGCGCCCTGGCGGCCCCGGTCCGGACCGCGACGCCAGCCGCCGCGCTGCTCCTGGGGCCCGTCCACCCGTTCCATCCGCGCCGAGAGCTCCTTGTACGCGGGGGTGTGGGAGTCCGGGTCGGTGTCGTTGGAGGTGAGCAGGTTGACCTCGGCGGCCTGCATCGGCACGTACAGCTCACCGTCGCGGACCTCGTCGGACAGCAGCACCCGGGCGGTGAAGGTGCCCCGCCGCGAGGTGAGCTTGACCCAGTCACCGCTGACCAGCCCCCCGTTGTCGGCCGCCGTCTGCCAGGTCATCTCCACGTAGGTGTCAGGCACCAGGTCGGACAGCCCGGTCGAGCGCAGGGTCAGGTTGCCCTCGTGGAAGTGCTCCAGCACCCGGCCGTTGTTGACGTGCAGCGGGTACTCGGCGTCGGTCTGGTCGGTGGGCTCCCTGAACTCCAGCGGGTAGAGCCGGGCCTTGCCGTCCTCGAAGTGGAACTTCTCGGTGTACAGCAGCGGCGTCCCCTCCCCGTCCGCCTCGACCGGCCACTGCTGGGAGGCGTAGCCCTCGAGCCGGTCGTAGGAGACGCCCGCGAACAGCGGGGCGAACTTGGCGATCTCGGCCATGATCTCGGAGGGGTGGGTGTAGCCCCAGTCGTAGCCCATGTGGGCGGCGATCCCGGTCAGGATCCGCCAGTCCGGACGCGCCTGGCCGATCGGTTCCATCGCCTTGTACAGCCGCTGGATGCGCCGCTCGGTGTTGGTGAACGTGCCGTCCTTCTCCAGCGAGGCGGCCGCCGGCAGCACGACGTCGGCGAACTCGCAGGTCCGGGAGAAGAACAGCTCGGAGACGACGAAGAAGTCCAGCCGGGACAGCGCCTCCTGGACGTAGTTGACGTTGGCGTCGACCAGCGACATCTCCTCGCCGATCACGACCATGGCGTGCAGCGAGCCGTCGTAGATGGCGTCGATCATGCCGTGGTTGTTCAGGCCCGCCTCCAGCGGCAGCTCCCGGCCGTAGGCCTGCGCGAACTTGGCCTGCATCGCCGGGTCGGAGACCGGCTGGTAGCCGACGTAGTAGGAGTTGATGGTGCCGAAGTCGCTGCAGCCCTGGACGTTGTTGTGCCCGCGCAGCGGGTAGCAGCCGGTGCCCGGGCGGCCGTAGTGGCCGCAGACCAGCATCAGGTTCGACATCGCGGTGGAGGTGTCGGAGCCCATCGAGTGCTGCGTGACGCCCATCGCCCACAGCCCGACCGCGGACTTCGCGTGGGAGACCCGGCGGGCGACGTCGATCAGCTGGTCGGCCGGGATGCCGGTGCGCTGCTCGGCGTACTCCAGGGTGAACGGCTCCAGGGAGTCGCGGTACTCCTGCAGGCCGTTGACCTTCTGGTCCAGGAACTCCTGGGCGGCCCAGCCGGAGTCCAGGATGTGCTTGGTGACCGCGGACAGCCAGACCAGGTCCGTGCTGGGGTTGGGGCGCAGGAAGACGTCGGCCCGCTGGGCCATCTCGTGCCGGCGCAGGTCGGCCACGATCAGCTGGTGGCCGTTGAGCTTCTGGGCCCGCTTGAGCCGGGCCGCGATCACCGGGTGGGAGTCGGCGGTGTTCGAGCCGACGATCAGCACCACCTCGGCCCGCTCCATGTCGCTGATCGAGCCGGCGTCACCGCCGTACCCGACCGTCCGCCACAGCCCCTGGGTGGCGGGGGCCTGGCAGTAGCGCGAGCAGTTGTCGGTGTTGTGGGTGCCGATCACCTGCCGGGCCAGCTTCTGGGTCAGGTAGGACTCCTCGTTGGTGGCCTTGGAGGAGCCGACCACCGAGACCGCGTTCGGGCCGTGGGAGTTGATCACCGACTGCAGCTTGGTGGCGATCAGGTCCAGCGCCTCCTCCCAGCTGGCCTCCCGGAACCGGGCGCCGTCGCGGATCAGCGGCTTGGTCAGCCGGTCCTGGGCGTTGATGTGGTCCCAGCCGAACTTGCCCTTGACACAGGTCGAGATCGAGTTCGCCGGGCCCTCGGTCTGGGGCTGGATCTTGAGGATCTCCCGGCCCCGGGAGTGCACGTCGAAGGAGCACCCGACGCCGCAGTAGGTGCACACCGTCTTGGTCACGTTGGTGACCTCGACCCGGGCGGCCGCCTCGGCCTTGGACAGCGCGTACAGGGGCAGGTAGCCGGTGGTCGGCTCGACGTCCTTGACCAGGTCGATCGAGGGCTGCCGGACGTCCTCGGGCCAGCCGGTCGCCAGTCCGGTCCGGCCCAGAGCGGTCTTCTCCATCAGCGCGTTACAGGGGCAGACGGTGACGCAGTGCCCGCAGGAGACGCACGAGGAGTCGGCGATCGACTTGCCGCCGTCCCAGAGCACCCGAGGTTGCTCCAGGTCCCAGCCGATCGAGAGGGTCTCCTGGACCTGCACGGTCTGGCAGGCCTCGACGCAGCGCCCGCACAGGATGCACTGGTCGGGGTCGTAGCGGTAGAAGGGGTTGGACTCGTCCACCTCGTACGGCTTGGGCTCGAACCCGATCGTCTCGTGGGTGACCCCGGACAGCTCCACCCCCCGCTTGAGGGTGCAGTCACCGTTGTTGTTGTCGCAGATCGTGCAGTAGAGGGTGTGCTTGCGGATCAGGCGCTGAGCGGCCTGCTCGCGCGCCGCGGCCGACCGCCCGGTGGTGCTGACCTGCAGCCCGTCGGTGGCCGGCGTCGCGCAGGCCCGCACGACCTCGCCGTCGATCTCCACCATGCAGGTGTCGCAGGTCTGGATCGGGCCCAGCTTCTCGTGGTAGCAGACCGCGGGCAGTCCCGGGTCGTTCTCGGAGTCGGCGGCCAGCGCCTCGACCAGCGGCCTGCCCTCCCGGGCGGGCACCTGCTCACCGTTCACCACCACGGTGATCGCGGGAGCGGGGACGGCGGCGGCGTCCTCCGAGAGCGGGCTGTGCTGCATCCGAGCCTCCAGGTCCGAGCGGCGGGTCGCATGCACGGTTCCATGCGAGCCTTGGGCCACATAGAAGCAGAGGTGGGCCGGGTGGGCACCCGCGGGGCGCCCCCTCGCCGTGCCCCCTGAGGGCGGGCCAGGATCGGTGCGGTCGGCAGGTGTGCTGGGCGTCGTCGGCGGGTATGTGATGGGGCATGGCCGACTCCCTGCCCCCGCCCGCCCAGCTACGCCGCACCAGCAAGGCCGAGCTGCAACGCCTGGCCCGTGAGCACGAGGTGCCCGGCCGGACGTCGATGACCAAGGAGCAGCTGGTGGCCGCGCTGCAGGAGGCGGCCGGCCGGGGGCGGGAGGACCAGCAGGGGGCGGACATGCAGGAGACGACGGGGGACGGCCAGCCCAAGGTCGCCTCCCGCGACGAGGCCTTCCACCAGCTGGCCCTGGCCCGAGCGCGCGGGGAGATGGTCGTGCTGCCGAGGATGCTCACCGGTCACGACCGGCGTCAGCACGTGCGGCAGACCCTGCGCGAGGACCACCAGCACCGGATCGCCCAGCAGGACGACGAGGCCAAGGAGAAGTTCGACGAGCTGGCCCGGTCGCTGTTCTCCTTCTTCCGTGGCACCAGCCTGCTGTTCTACCGGGACCTGGCCGGGGAGGACGCCTGGATGCCCACCGTGCTGACCCTCGGCGACGTGCACCCGGAGAACTTCGGGGTGATGCCGAGCGAGGACGACGTGCCCATCTTCGGGGTGAACGACTTCGACGAGGCCTATTACGCCCCGTTCAGCTGGGACCTCAAGCGAGGCGCCACCGGGTTCATGATCGCAGCCAAGACGGAGGGTGGCCTGGGCCGCAAGAAGCGGATCAAGGTGGCCCGGGAGTTCGTCACCGGCTACATCGATGCGATGGCCGACTACGCCGCCGGCGGCCAGGAGCAGGAGCTGCAGCTGCGCCAGGACAACGCCCCCAAGCTGGTGGCCAAGCTGATCGAGAACGCGCTGGAGGACCGCTCGGCCTGGCTGCAGCGCAAGTACCACAACGAGTACGCCTCCGGGTTCCGGGCGGACGACGAGCTGGTCCCGATCAGCAGCCGCCGGGAGGAGTTCCAGGCGATGATCGACCAGTACGTGAGCGACAACAAGATCGCCGTCCCGGCCCGGGCCGGCCGGATGCGGGTGAAGGACGTGTGCATCCGCAAGGGTCAGGGCACCGCCTCGCTGGGCCTGGCCCGGTACTACCTGATGATCGAGGGCCCGCTGCAGGACGGCAGCGACGACCTGATCCTGGAGGCCAAGCAGGCCCGCCGCTCGGCCCTGGCCGGCCTGGTGCCGCCCTCGGGGTATGAGGTGGACGGCGAGGCGGACCGGATCCGGCATGCGCAGGGCGTCCAGCTGGTGCGCGCCGACGTCTTCTACGGCTCGGCCCAGCTGGACGGGCTGAGCATGATGGTCCGGGAGCGGGCCCCCTACCGGGACAGCATCGACGCCGATGACCTGTCCAGCTCCCAGTGGCCGGAGTACGCCCGGATCTGCGGCCGGACGCTGGCCCAGGCGCACGCGCTGTCCGACGAGGCCGGCGTCGTGGACCACGACATCGAGCCGGCGGTGCTGTCCGCGATCGGACCGCGGGAGCTGTTCGTGCAGGACGTCGTGGCCTTCGCCGAGGAGGCGGCCGACCGGGTCGAGGCTGACCACGAGTTCTTCAAGGCCGACCACGCGCTGGGCGCCTTCCGGAACGTGGACGTGGTCTACCGCTGAGCGCAGCCCGACGGCCCGCCGACGGCGCGGGCCGGGGCGCGGGTGTGGATCCCGGCGGGCGCCCGGCCCCTGACCACCGATGATGATCGACGTAGGACGGACGAGAGGGGACTGACATGTGGGTGTTCCTCACCCGCAGGATCCGCGAGTGGGTGCTGCTGGCGGTGCTGCTGCCGCTGGCGGCGCGGGGGGCGACCTCGGCCGGCCGCGCCCTGGAGCAGCGAGCCGGGGGGCCGACGACGGTGTCCAAGGCCCTCGTCGGGCTCGGGTCGCTCGGGCAGCGGGCCACCCGGCGGGGGCGGGCGCGCGGCGCCGGCCGCCGCGCCCCGGCGCGTTGAGCCCGGGCCAGCCGGCCCTGAACCTGCCCGGTCGCCTCGTCCTGTTCGACTACGGGGACGTCATCTCGGCGTCGATGGACGAGGCGACCCGGGCGGCGCTGCTGGCGGCGGCCGGCCCGGGGGCCGAACCTGACACCTTCTGGCGCACCTACTGGGGCCTGCGCGAGGAGCTGGACCAGGGCCGGCTGACCACCGAGGAGTACTGGTTGCAGATCGGTGAGGCGAACGGCCGGCGGTGGGAGGCGCCGCGGCTGCAGACCCTGTGGTCGATCGACTTCAGCGGCTGGATGCGGGTGGAGCAGGGCACGGTGGCCGTGCTGTCCGAGCTCGCCGAGGCCGGAACGCGGATGGCGCTGCTGTCCAACGCCGGCCTCGACTACGCCAGCGCGTTCCGGCACTCACCGATCTGCCGGTTCTTCGAGCAGGCTTTCCTCAGCGCCGAGCTGCGCCTGCTCAAGCCCGACCCGCAGATCTTCCTGCGCTGCGCCGAGCTGCTCGGCCTGGACCCGGCCCGCATCGTGTTCGTCGACAACAAGCCGGAGAACGTGAGAGCCGCCCGATCGGTGGGGATGGACGGCCACGTGTTCACCGGCCCAGTCGAGCTGCGGCAGTTCCTGGCCGGCCTGGTCGAGCAGCTCTCCTGACCGGCGGCCGGGTCAGCGCGGCTCGAGGACGAACACCGGGATCAGCCGGTCGGTCTTGGTCTGGTACTCCGCGTACGGCGGGTAGGCGGCGACGGCGCGCTCCCACCACTGCTCCCGCTCGGCGCCCTCGACCACGCGCGCCCGGGCCGGCCAGGTCCGGGTGTCGTCCATCAGGTCGATGTCGGGGTTGTCCAGCAGGTTGCCGTACCAGGCCGGGTGCTCAGGCGCCCCGCCCTTGCTGGCCACCGCCGCGTAGACGCCCTCGTGCTCCACGCGCATCAACGGCACCTTGCGCACGCTGCCGGACTTGCGTCCCAGCATGGTCAGCATGACCACCGGCCGGTCCATGATCGAGACCGAGCGGGTGGTGCCGGTCTTCTCGATCGTCTCCACCTGGTCGCGCACCCACTCGGCGCTGCTGGGCACATAGGTTCCCTGGATCGTCATGCCGGCGCCAACCGCTCAACCGCCCCGAGCATTCCGCGCCTGCTGGGACCGTCAGCCGCGTGGCTGGTACTCACCCTCGGTCCACTCCCCGTTCCGGATCGCCTCCAGCGCGCCGGGATTGTCCTGCCACCACTGGTTCCACCGCCGCATCGGCTCCGCGTCCTCGTGCTCGCCGGACCAGTCCACCTCGCTCGCCCGGCGCACGAACCCCCGGGCCCAGCGCCGGTGGTCGACCATCTGCAGCCCCAGGCCGAGAGCGTGCAGCGCCTCGGGCAGGGTGACCGGGCCGGTCACCGGGACGACGGACATCTGGTACGCGGGGTCGTCGGGCAGCTCGAGCGCCTCCCTCAGCTCGGCGACGGCCCGGGCCACCCGCTCGGCGGGGTTCTGCTCGTGCACGCGGCGCTCGCAGTCGACCGGGCCGCCGTCCAGGTCGGGGAAGTCGGGCCCGAACCAGCCACCGAGCAGCTGGGCCAGGGCCGGCCACCGCTCGCGCAGCGCCACCGCCTCTGCCCGCCAGGCGATCTCCGGGAACGTGGTGGCCACCACGTAGGGCAGGCCCGGCTTGCTGGTGCGCGACAGCACCACCGTGCAGCCAGCTGCCTCGTGCAGTGTCTTCGTCCCGGGGAGGGCCACCTCGCCGAGCGGTCCGAGCCGCTGCTCGCCCCGCAGGCGCCGGCCCAGGTCGGCGTACAGCGTCAGCCGCTGCCAGTCCCGGCCCGGGTCGCCCACCCACCGGAGCAGCCGCTGCTCGTGCCGGCGCAGCACCGTGCGGGTCGCCCGTTCGGCGGTCGGCTGGTCGCGCCAGCGGGAGGAGCGCACCGGCCGGGGCAACGACTCGTCCAAGGGGTAGTCCGGCCCCTGCGCGGCCACGTCGGCGACCAGCGCCCGCACGTCGCGCAGCATGCCCCGCCAGGAGTTGCCGTAGGGCAGCCAGGCCTCGCAGCCGACCAGGGCCTTCAGGCTCTGCCCGTCCAGCAGGTCACCGTCGCCGTCCCGGGCGTCCAGCGCGGCGTCCAGCGCGTCCAGGACGTCCTGGGCGCTGACCGACTCCCCTCGCCACAGGTAGCCGAACACGATGGCCGCGTCGGGGTCGATGTGCATGTACTCCAGCTCCTGGCCGAAACCGGAGAACAGGCTGCGCAGGAGGGTGGTGGGCTCGGTGTCCGGCCCGGGTTCGGTGGTCGGCTGCTCGTTCAACGATGACTCATCTCTGGGTGGCGCCGGCGGGTGCCGGCGGGGCGGCTGTAGACGATCCCCTCCTTGGCGGAGGGGAAGTCGGGGTAGGCGGTCAGCACGAACAGCCGGCCGTCCTGGTCCTTGCGCAGGACCACGCTCACCGTCGGGCTGTGCGTCCAGCGCGGGTGGGAGCCCAGCTTGGTCATCACGACCCCGACGATGTCCTGCGGTGGGCCGCGCCAGGTCAGCCGCATCTGGGTCCACGGGCCGGTGCTGAAGGCGAGCACCTGCTCGGCGCTGGTCGCCAGGGCGGCGTCCACCGCCTGCTGGGCGGTCTGCAGGTCCGGGAAGGTCGAGGCGGCCGGCGGCGGGTGCGCGCTGCGGGTGCCGTCGTCGAGCATGGTGCCGTTGGTCAGCCTGTCCCACAGGTACTCGTCGCTGACCCCGACGTGCCGTCGGATCGTGTGGCCGAGCAGGGCGTGCTCGTGGGCGAGCAGGTCGACGGCGACCAGCAGCTGACCCACCGACTGCCGCAGCGGCAGCGGCGCGGCCGGGTCGGCGACGTGCCGGGAGAAGTCCAGGTCGCGGCGGGCGGGCAGGACCTCCAGGGAGGTCAGCCGCCTGGCCCGGCCGGTCAGCCGGCCGAGCGGGACCAGGTCGAGCGCCACGGTGGCGCCGCCCTCGCCCCACCGGCCGTCCGCCCAGGCGTCCCAGGCGATGCCGTCCTTGGCCGTCTGCACCGGATGCCTGGCCTGCGCCCACAGCTGGGCCGGCAGCCCGCTCACCCCACGCCACCAGGCGCCCGGGTCCTGCACCAGGCCCCCGGTCAGCGCCCAGCCCGCCTGCGCCGGGGCCGCGACACCGTTGTCCCACACCGTGACCAGGGCGGCGTCCAGCTGGTCGCCGACCGACAGCAGCCGGTGCGGCAGGCCGAGCCGGAGGTCGCTCAGGGTGTGGTTCAGCCGCCCCGAGGCCAGGTCGAGGCTGATCTGGCCGTCGGTCCGCAGCCGCTGCGCCTGCACCTGCTCGGCGGTCAGCGGCCCGAGGTCCAGGCCGTAGGGCGAGGCCGTGCCGGCCAGCTGCTCGAGGTGCTCGGCCCGGTGCAGCAGCGCGACCGCCTCCACCGCGGCCGGCAGCCAGGCCTGCAGGCCGGCGCGCGCCTCGTCGATGCAGCCGGCCAGCGAGCGAGCGCGCTGGGCCACCGCCGAGCAGGCGCGGGCGGCCCGGTCGGAGCTGGCGCCGGTCCAGCCCGGGGCAGTGGCCGCGGTGGCCTGCTCGACGGTGTCGGCGGCGTCGACGAGCGCGGCGGCGACCGAGGCCCACCGGGCGCCCACCGCGGTGGCGGCCTGCTGGTCGACGTCGGCGACCGGTGCGATGGGCATGGCAGGACGTTAGGGGTCACGAGCCCCCGGACCGGAGTTGTCCACAGGCAGCCCGCAGTGGCTGCTGCGCAACCGGTCTCGATGGTCGCCGTCAGTGACGGCGGGCCGCTCGACTCAGTCGCCCAGCACCGCGTCACCGTTGTGCCACAGCACGCGTGCGAGCAGCTCGGCGTCGTCCAGGCCGAGCCGGGGCAGCACCTGGAGCTGGTGCAGGTAGGGGTAGGGGATGTTCGGGAAGTCCGAACCGAGCACCACCTTCCCGGCCCGGGCCAGGTCGGCCAGCCGGCCGCGCAGGGCCCGCGGGAAGGGCGCCACCCGTTCGATGAAGTCGGTGCCGGCCATCGTGGTGTCCAGGCAGACGCCGGGGAAGCGCTCGGCCAGGGCGAGGAAGTCCGCGTACTCCGGCAGGCCCAGGTGCGCGACCACGACCCGCAGCGTGGGGTGCCGGGCCAGCACCTCGCCGATCGGTCCGGGCCCGGTGTGGGGCCCGGGCCCCGGGCCGGACCCGCAGTGCACGACCAGCGGCAGCCGGGCGTCCGCGCACAGCCCCCAGGCCGGCTCCAGCAACGGGTCCCGGGGGTCGTACCCGCCGACCTCCAGGTGCAGCTTGAAGACCCGGGCGCCGCGCTCGATCGCCGCGGCGACGTACCGGCTCGCCTCCGGCTCGGGGAAGAAGGTCGCGGACGGCGCACAGCCGGGGGTGCGCGCGGCGAAGTCCAGCGTCCACCCGTTGAGCCACTCGGCCATCCCCGCCTTGTGCGGGTAGGCCAGGCTGGTGAAGCGGCGGACCTGCCAGCCGCGCAGCAGCGCCAGCCGCTCGGCCTCGGGCAGCCGGTACCGGATCGGCCAGGGCTGGCCGTAGCGGCTCTCGGCCTGGTCGAAGACCGCCCACACCTTGGTCAGCATCCGCTCGGGCAGGAAGTGCACGTGCACGTCGGCCAGGCCGGGGACGGCCAGGTCGGCCAGCAGAGCCCGGATGGCCGCGCGGTCGTGCTCCGGCTCGCTGCCGGGCGGCTCGGGCGAGGACACGTCGCGGACAGTAGCGCCTGAGGCTCAGCGGTCGGTCGGCGCGCCGCTGAACGCCCCGCATGCGGTGCCGATCCGCTGCAGGATTTCCTCCCGGGCGGCGCCGGCGTCCACCGCGGTCGCCACCTCGGTCCGGGGCGGGCCGTCCTCCTCACGCACGCAGCCCTGCTCGGCGCCGCTCGCGGTGACCCGCAGCCGGGCCCGCCGCCCCTGGAAGAGCAGCGGCTCCAGGGCCCGCAGCACGCAGGTCGCGTCGTGCGGGACGTCCTGCGGGCCGCCGACCAGCTCGGTCCAGTCGCGGACCTCCCGGGCCAGCTGGCGGCCCAGCGGCCCCCAGCCCTCGACCAGGTCCACGTCGGCCGGCCGCAGCGTGACCTGCCGGGTGATCTCCAGCCCCACCACGGTGACCGGCAGCTCGGAGCCCAGCACGCGGTCGGCGGCGACCGCGTCGCAGGCCAGGTTGTGCTCGGGGCCGGCGCCGACCGCGCTGACCCCGAACCGGCCGCCCATCACCCAGACGCCCCGGAGCAGGCCGGGCAGGCCGGGCTCCAGCTCCAGGGCCGCGGCCAGGTTGGTCAACGGGCCGACGGCGGCCACCTCGAGCGCCCCCGGATGGGCCCGGGCCTGCTCCACCAGCCACGCCGGGCCGATCCCGGCCGGCTCCAGCCGGTCCCGGTCCACCCCGGGCAGCAGCGCGCCCTCCCGCCCGCTCATCCACACCGCCCGCCCGGACATCGGCTGCGCCAGACCCGGCGCGCAGACCAGCTGGCGACCGGCCAGGCCAGCCAGCCGCGCCGCGATCCGGGCCCGAAGGCCGACGTCCCCGTACACCGTGCTCACCCCCAGCAGCTCGACCTCCGGGCTGCCCAGGAGCACGGCCAGGGCGAGGGCGTCGTCGACGTCGGAGCCGATGTCGGTGTCCAGCACGAACGGCCGAGGGCCGCTGCGCCGCCACCGCTGCGCGCGCCCGTCGTCCTCGGTGGTCAGGTCGATGAGCGGCACGGGACCTCCTGCAGCCGGGCGGGTGCCCCGAGGATAGGAGGGGCTCGTTGCTCAGACGTTGCCGGCGGACGTGGAACTGTTTCGCCCGCCCCGACCGTTGACCGGTCAGCCCGCCGTCGGGCCGGGGGTGTCGCCGCGAGGAGTTCACCCGTTCGGCCCGTCAGCGGCGCTACCCGCGTGAGATGCTTCGGGCCCAGGTGAAGTTCACGCCGGCGGCTGCCGATCCTGATCACACCGCCTGGGTACCAGGCGAACCCGGACAGGTCGGCCACGTGAAGCAGCGGCGGCCGCGGACAGAAGGACCATCGTGCGCCAGTTCATCGTCGAGATTGCTGTGGACACCCCCGGGGACCAGCACCGGGCCGTCGTCGCCCACCTGTCCGAGGTGGTCCGCGGTGGTGAGCTGATGGTGTCCGGCGAGGTGTCGATGTTCCGGCTGCCGGTCACCGCCGAGTCGGTGGCCCGGGCCGCGGTGGTGGCCTCGGTGCTGACCAGGCGGGTCGAGCCGCGCAGCATGAACATCCGGCCGGCCGCGGACGTGCTGCCGACCGGAGTCACCGCGGACCTGGCCGCCGCGCTCTGAGCCCACCGCGGGGCTGGTCACGCCGACGGGCACGTGGTCTCGATGGACGGCACGGTGGTGCCATGACGAGGAACACCAGCAGCCGCCCGCTCGAGGGGTACGCCACCCTGGTCACCGGGGCCAGCAGCGGCATCGGTCAGGGCGTCGCCATCGCCTTCGGGGCCGCCGGCGCGCACGTGGCCGTCAACTACCACTCCGACGCCGACGGCGCCCAGCACACGGTGGAGTCGATCGAGAAGGCCGGCGGCACCGCGTTCGCCGTGCAGGCCGACGTCAGCGACGAGGACGACGTCCGCTCACTGGTCGCGGCGACCCTGGGCGAGTTCGGCCGGATCGACGTCCTGGTCGCCAACGCCGGCATGCAGAAGGACGCTCCCTTGCTGGAGATGAGTGCCGCGGACTGGCGCGCGGTGATCGACGTCAACCTGACCGGCCAGTTCCTGTGCTGCCGGGAGGTGGCCCGGCAGATGGTGGAGCAGGGCCGGGAGGGCGCACCCGGGCGGGCCGTCGGGTCGATCCTGTGCATGTCCTCGGTGCACGACGTCATCCCGTGGGCCGGGCACGTGAACTACGCCGCGTCCAAGGGCGGCATCGACCTGATGATGAAGACGCTCGCCCAGGAGCTGGCCGGCCGGCACATCCGGGTCAACGCCATCGCCCCCGGCGCGATCAAGACCCCGATCAACGAGGACGCCTGGAGCAGCCCCGAGGCCGAGCAGCAGCTGCTCGCCCTGATCCCCTACGGCCGGGTCGGGGTCAGCGAGGACATCGGGGACGCCGCCGTGTGGCTGTCCAGCGACGCCGCGGACTACGTGACCGGGACCACCCTGTACGTCGACGGCGGGATGACCCTGTACCCGGGGTTCCGGGACAATGGCTGAGGGCGCTGGCGGTCAGGGCCGCCGGTCCGGTTTGAGCCCCCCGGTGGACCGGGAAACCTACCGATATGAGTGACCAGTACACCTTCCAGGACCCGACCACCCAGTACCCGCAGCCGCAGCAGCCGGACCAGTCCTTCGAGGCGCCTGGGCTCACCTCGCAGATGTCCCCGCGCCCCGACCACGGTGAGGACACCTACCGCGGGTCCGGCCGGCTGACCGACCGGGTGGCCATCGTCACCGGGGCGGACTCCGGCATCGGGCGGGCCGTGGCCATCGCCTACGCCCGGGAGGGCGCCGACGTCGTCCTGTCCTACCTGCCCGCCGAGCAGAAGGACGCCGACGAGGTCGTCGAGCTGGTCGAGAAGGCCGGCCGGGAGGCGCTCGCCGTGCCCGGCGACCTGTCCACCGAGGCGGCCTGCCTGGACCTGGTGCAGCGCACCGTGGACCGGTTCGGCCGGGTCGACGTGCTGGTCTCCAACGCCGGCAAGCAGGTCTACGTCGAGGACATCGCCGACCTGAGCACCGAGCAGTTCGAGGCCACCTTCGCCACCAACGTCTTCGCCTTCTTCTGGCTGGCCAAGGCCTGCGTGCCGCACATGCGACCGGGGGCCGCGATCATCGGCAGCACCTCGATCCAGGCCTACCAGCCCTCCCCGGGCCTGCTGGACTACGCGCCGACCAAGGCCGCGATCAACACCTTCGCCAAGGGTCTGGCCCAGCAGCTGGCGGCCAAGGGCATCCGGGTCAACGCGGTGGCACCCGGGCCGATCTGGACGCCGTTGCAGCCCTCCGGTGGTCAGCCGGAGGAGAAGATCCCCGACTTCGGGGGGCAGACCCCGCTGGGTCGCGCCGGGCAGCCGGCCGAGCTCGCCCCGGCCTACGTCTTCCTGGCCTCCGGAGAGTCCAGTTACGTCAGCGGTGAGACCCTCAACGTCAACGGCGGCATGCCGACGCCCTGAGCCCACCGAGATGGTGAACCTCAGAGTGGACGGCCGGCCGGGATCTCCCGGCCGGCCGTCCGTCGTCTGAGCGCGCTTTCGGCTGCCGCGAAGCGCCCGTCCTTCGCCTCAGTCGTCGTCGAACTGGCCGAGCAGGGAGTCGTCCGCCGGGGACAACCGCTCGGCTGCGGTGTTCTTCTGGTGCCAGTACGGGTAGAGCAGCCGCAGCCGGCTCACCGCGTCCAGCCGGCGGCGTTCCTGCTCGGTCAGCACCAGGTCCGCTGCGGCCAGGTTGTCCGCGAGCTGCTGCTCGGTGCGGGCGCCGATCACCAGCGAGGTGACCGCGGGCCGGCCCAGCAACCAGGCCAGAGCGACCTGGGCGGCGGACACCTCGTGCGCCTGGGCGACCTCGACCAGCACGTCGACGATCGCCCAGAGCGCCTCCTGGTCGTGCACCGGCGGCTCGCCCCAGGGCCCCAGGTGCCGGGCCTGGCCCTCCGGCTGGGCGTCGCGCCGGTACTTGCCGGACAGCAGGCCGCCGGCCAGCGGGCTCCAGACCAGGATGCCGAGACCCTGGTCGAGGGCGGCCGGGACCAGCTCGTACTCCGCCTCCCGGGCCTGCAGCGTGTAGTGGATCTGCTGGCTGACGAACCGCGGCAGGCCGCGCAGTTCGGCCACCCCCAGCGCCTTCATCAGGTGCCAGGCGGAGTAGTTGGAGCAGCCGACATAGCGCACCTTGCCGTCCCGGACGAGGGTGTCCAGGGCGGCCAGGGTCTCCTCCAGCGGCGTCACGCCGTCCCACTCGTGCACCTGGTAGAGGTCGATGTGGTCGGTGCCCAGCCGGCGCAGGCTGGCCTCGCAGCCGCGCACGATGTGGTGCCGGGACAGGCCGGCGTCGTTCGGTCCCTCGCCCATCGGGAAGCGCACCTTGGTGGCCAGCAGCACGTCGGCCCGCCGGCCCTTCAGCACCTCACCGACGATCTCCTCGGACAGGCCGTCGGAGTACACGTCGGCGGTGTCGACCAGGTTGACCCCGGCGTCCAGGCACTGGTCGATCTGCCGTCTGGCCTCCTCGACCTGCGTGGACCCGACGTTGGCGAAGTTGCCGCCGCCGCCGAAGGTCATCGTTCCCATCGTCAGGGTGGACACGCGCAGCCCTGACCTTCCCAGCTGTCGGTATTCCATGCCGGCGAGCCTAGGAGAGGCCGCAGGCGGCTTCCCCTCGACCTGTGCCGGCCCGCGGCCGGAGTGAACCGGTGGCCCGGCGCTGACCTTGGCTGACCGGACGGCGTGTCGGTGCCGGCGGTTGCGGCTACGGCTGCCGCCCAGGCCTGTCGAGGACCTGTGAGCACCCACCCCGTCCGCTGCTCGTGGAGGTCCGTTCTGCGCACCCGCGGTCGCGTCCGCCGTCACCCGGCGTGCAGGTGCTGGCCGTCGACGCCGCCGGCAACCGGGCGCCGGCCGCCGGTCAGGTCAGCACCTGACCCAGCGGCGGTCGGTGCCCGGCCAGGTCGCAGACTGGGCCGGTGCCGATCGTCACCGGACTGCCGATCGAGGCGGTGCTGCCCGAGCTCGCGGACGCCCTGACCGCCTCGGGCACCGCCGTCCTGATCGCGCCGCCGGGCACCGGCAAGACCACCGTCGTGCCGCTCGCCCTGATCGGCGCGCTGGGGCCCGACGTCGGCCTGGGTCCCGGTGGCGCCGGGCCGGGCGGACGGGTGGTGGTCGCCGCGCCCCGGCGGCTGGCCGCTCGGGCGGCGGCGTCCCGGATGGCCGAGCTGCTCGGCGAGCGGGTCGGTGAGCGGGTCGGCTACAGCGTGCGCGGGGACTCCCGGACCGGCCCGCGCACCCAGGTCGAGGTGGTCACCACCGGCCTGCTGGTGCAGCGGATGCAGCACGACCCGGAGCTGCCCGGCGTTGCCGCGCTGATGCTGGACGAGTGCCACGAGCGCCAGCTCGAGGTCGACCTGGCGCTGGCCTTCGCCGTCGACGTCCGGGCCGGGTTGCGGCCCGACCTGCCGGTGCTGGCGACCTCCGCCACGCTGCAGGCCGACCGGATCGCCCAGGTGCTGGGCGGCGGCGTGCCCGCGCCGGTCGTCAGCGCGCAGGACGTGCTGCACCCGGTGCAGCACACCTGGTGCCCGCCGCCGGCCGGCACCCGGCCGGCGCACGGGCTGTGGGTGGACCCGAGACTGCTGGACCACGTGGCCTTGGTGGTCCGCCGGGCGGTGGCCGAGACCGAGGGCGACGTCCTGGTCTTCCTTCCCGGCGCCGGCGAGATCGCCGCGGTGCAGGCCCGGCTGCGCGACCTGGCCGGGGTGGCGGTGCTGCCGCTGCACGGCCGGCTGCCGGCCGAGGCGCAGGACGCCGTGCTGCGCCCGGCACCGGGGCGTCGCCGGGTGGTGCTGGCCACCGCCGTCGCGGAGTCCAGCCTGACCGTGCCGGGCGTGCGGGCCGTGGTGGACGCCGGCCTGTCCCGGGTGCCGCGGCTGGACCTGTCCCGAGGGCTGGGCGCACTGGTCACCACCACCGCCTCGCGGGCGTCGGCGGCACAGCGGGCCGGCCGGGCCGGGCGGGAGGGCCCGGGCCGGGTGTACCGGTGCTGGCCGCAGGCCGAGGACGAGCGGCGTCCGGCCTACCCGCAGCCGGAGGTGGCCACCGCGGACCTGACCGGGTTCGCGCTGCAGCTGGCCTGCTGGGGCGCGCCCGGCGGGCGCGGGCTGGCCCTGCCCGACCCGCCGGAGGGCGCCGCGCTGGAGCTGGCCACCCGCACGCTGCACGACCTGGGCGCGCTGGCCGCCGACGGCACCGCCACCGGCCGGGGCCGGGCGCTCCTTGCGGTCGGCGCGCACCCCCGGCTGGCCCGCGCGGTGCTGGACGGCGCCGCCCTGGTCGGCGCCCGGCGGGCGGCGGAGGTGGTGGCCCTCCTGTCCGAGGACGTCCTGGCCGGGCAGGACCTGGTCGCGCTGTGGCGCAGGCTGTCCCGGTCCGGGCCGGGAGACCCGGCGGCCGCTCGCTGGCGGGCCGAGACAGGTCGGTTGCGGCGCGCCGTCCCCGGTCGTGGTTCCGAGACCGCCGGTCCGGCCCGGCTGAGCGACGACGTGTGCGCGGCGACCGTGGTCGGTCTGGCCTACCCCGAGCGGCTGGCCCGGCTGCGCCGAGCCGGGGGCAGCACGTACCTGATGGCCTCGGGCACCGCCGCCCAGCTGGACCAGGGCTCGCCGCTGACCGGGGCGCCCTGGCTGGCGGTCGCGGTGGCCGACCGGGCGCCCGGGCGCAGCAACGCCCGGATCCGCTGCGCGGTGGCCACCGACGAGGGCACCGCCCGGGAGGTCGGCCTCGGGTTGCTGGCCGAGGACGAGGAGGTCACCTGGGCCGAGGGCGACGTACGGGCCTGGCGCCGGCAGCGGCTCGGCGCGATCGTGCTGGACCAGCAGCCGCTGACCAGCCCCGACCCGGGCGCCGTCCGGGCCGCGGTGGCCGAGGGTCTGCGCCGGGAGGGCTTGTCCCTGCTGAGGTGGACGGGTGCCGCGACCGCGCTGCGGCAGCGGATGGCCGCCGCGCACGCCGGTCTGGGCGAGCCGTGGCCGGCGGTGGACGACGAGGACCTGATGGCCCGGCTGGAGCTGGGCGGCGCCCACAGCCGGGCCGACCTGCGCCGGGTGGACCTGGTGCAGGCGCTGCGCTCGATGCTGCCGTGGCAGGTCGCGGGCTCCCTTGACGAGGCGGTGCCGGAGCGGGTGGGGGTGCCCAGCGGCTCGCAGGTCCGGGTCGACTACAGCGAGCCCGCCGAGCCGGTGCTGGCCGTGAGGCTGCAGGAGCTGTTCGGGTGCCGGGCCGCGCCGGTGGTGGCCGGGCGACCGGTGCTGGTGCACCTGCTCTCCCCGGCCGGTCGGCCGGTGGCGGTCACCCGGGACCTGGACTCGTTCTGGCGGAACGGCTATCCCGCTGTCCGGGCCGAGCTGCGCGGGCGCTACCCCAAGCACCCCTGGCCGCCGGACCCCCTGACCGCCCCCGCGACCCGCCGCGTGTCCCGACCGCGGTGACCGGGTCGGGCCGGTCACCGCGGTCCGCTCGGCCGCGCGTTGCGGCCACCAGCAAGGCCGAGCGGTGTGTCACCGCAGACTCGGTGGTACACTCGCGCCATGCCGACGACGCGGCCGCGCCACCAGGTCACCGAGACCCCCGACGTGTCCCGCGCCCTCGACCTCGCGGCGCAGCGCTGGCCCGGCGAGCCCCGCAGCAAGCTGTTGTTGCGCCTGGTCCAGGAGGGGAGCCACGCGCTCGAACAAGGACGCGCCGAGGAGATCCTGCGCCGGCGCGCAGCGATCGACGCCACCTGTGGCAAGTACGACGAGGCGTTCGGCGACGGCTATCTCGACGAGCTCCGCCAGGACTGGCCTGAATGATCACGCTGGACGCCAGTGTCGTGATCGCGCACCTCAACCCAGGTGACCTCCACCACCGCACAGCGACGGACTACCTGCGCGAGCATGCCGACGAGCCACTGCTCATCCACCCGCTCAACCTCGCCGAGGTGCTCGTCGGTGGCGTCCGGGTCGGCCGTGGGCAGGAGCTGCTGGACGACCTGCACGCCATCGGCCTTCGGACTGCGGGCAGGCTCGATGGTGAGCCGTTGAGGCTGGCCGCTCTGCGCGTGGAGACCGGGCTCAAGCTTCCCGACTGCTGCGCCCTGGACACGGCTCTGACCTCTCAGTCCTCGCTCGCCACCTTCGACGAGCGACTGGCGGCCGCCGCCCGCGCGCGGCACATCGTGCTTGGACCGACCTGATCGACTCCCTGAGCCAAGCCAGGGCAGCTATGACACAGCTGCCGACACCCTTCGTCGATCACGGAGGACCTGCAGAAGGGCGAACGCCAACCCGAGCAGTGAACCCATGACCGGCACGGTCGCCGCCAAGATCAGAGCCAGCCACGTGCGGAGACCAAAC
Source organism: uncultured Actinomycetota bacterium (assembly GCA_963821825.1). Classification (GTDB taxonomy): domain Bacteria; phylum Actinomycetota; class Actinomycetes; order Actinomycetales; family Kineosporiaceae; genus CAWGFD01. The sequence goes on along the minus strand of CAWGFD010000002.1, from coordinate 513,496 downwards.
CCCTGCCTGGCGCCTGCTGCGAGAACGGCGACCACTCCCAGCAGCCAAAAGGCGAGCAGCCCGACCTCGGCTGCGTTGACAGCCAACATTGTCCTACACCGTCCATATCCGAGTGATCTTGCCGTCTCCATCGACTCGGAGACCCTGAGCTCCGGTAGCTGTTGGCTGAAATGGACGATCCAAAGTCCAATTGGATCGGCAGGTCACAGTACTCCCAGAGTAATCATAGTTGACCTACGTCGAAATCTTGACGTAGGTGATGGCGAAGATAGTCCGATTCTGCCAAACGCTTGACGTTCGACTTCCTGTTGCTCGTGGAGCGAACGTCGCCGTCGGTTCTCGGCCGAGCGAACTTGCGGATGTCGACAGTGCGGATTGTCCGGAGGTCACGCTGACTTCTGCGTATCGGCGCATGAGGTCGCCTTCTTGGCCTGGGACGCCGAACTCGGGGTCGGCAAGAATCTCCGCCGTTCGCGACTGCCGACTTTCAGGGGAGACTTGCGAATTGCCTTGCTTGCAGCGTCGGCAAGAGCGAAGCCGCATACCCCGAGCGTCCGTTCAGACCCGGGCGGTCAGCAGCTCGGTCAGGGCGCTGCGCAGCGTGGAGGGCAGACGCTGGGCCTGCAGCTCGGCCAGCTGGGCGGTGGTCGGGCAGGTCCGAGCAGAGCGTCTGCCAGGCGGTCAGCTTGGCCTGGTGCTCCAGCTGGGCGGCGTTCAGCACACCGAACAGCCGGTCGGGCAGCTGGTCGGTGGCCGGCTGCAGCCCACCCGGCAGCTGCAGCACCAGCTCGGCGTCGGCGCGCACCCCGGTCACCGTGACGCTGTGCCGCGCGCCCTGTGAGGTCACCGGCAGGCCGCGGCCGTCCAGGAGCACCTCCGGCGGCTCGGGAAGGCCGAGCACGGTGACCGTCCAGGACCGTTCCTCCGGCAGCACACCCGCCGGCCCGGACGCCGGCCCGACGACCAGCCGGCCCTCGTCCTGGTTCCAGGTCAGCGGCGTGCGGGCGGCCGGGATCGTCTCCGGCGTGGTGCCGGTGCCGTCGTCCTCCACCAGCTCGGCCCGGCCGTCTGCGCCGGGCAGCAGCAGCACTTCGAGGTGGTCGGGGTTCTTCGCGGCGTCCAGCTCGGCCGGCCCGGCCAGCACCAGCATCCCGCCGGCCGGCAGCAGCACCGGGATGGAGTCCTCGTCCCGGTGCAGGGTCAGCTCCCGGTCGCCGTCGTAGACGTGGCCGGTGAAGATGTCGCCCCACACGCCCTCGGGCAGCCAGGCCCGGACCGAGCCGGTCAGGGTCACCGGGTCGCGCGGGCTGGTGATCGGGGCGACCAGCAGCTGGTCGCCGAAGGCGTACTGGTTGGGCACCGTGTAGGCCCGCGGGTCGCCGGGGTGCAGGTGGTACATCGGGCGCACCAGCGGTAGACCCTGGGTGGCCGACCGGTGGTTCATGGTGTGCAGGTAGGGCACCAGCCGGTGCCGCAGCCGCAGCGCCGCGGACATCGCCGCGCGGGCCTGGCCCGGGTACATCCACGGCTCCTTGACCAGGAACGGGTTGGAGGAGGAGTGCAGCCGGTTGATCGGGGAGAACACGCCGTACTGCGCCCAGCGGGTGGCCAGGTCGTCGTCCCGCACCCCGGCCAGGTGACCGCCGATGTCGTGGCTCCACCAGCCGAACCCGAGGTCGCTGGCCGCCGCGGTGAACTCGGGCTGGAAGTCCAGCGACGCCCAGCTGATGATCGTGTCCCCGGAGAAGCCGACCGGGTAGCGGTGGCTGCCCGGCCCGGCGTACCGGGTGAAGGTCAGCGGGCGGCGGTCCTGGCGGCCGGAGTCCAGGAAGTGGAAGTGGTTCAGCATCCACAGCGGGTCGACCCCGGGGATGCGCGAGTGCGTGCCCTGCTGCCAGTCGATCCACCAGAAGTCGACCCCCTGCTCCTCCAGGCCGTGGTGCAGGACCTCGAAGTAGGCGGTCATGAAGTCCGGGTCGGTGACGTCGAACGGGATGCCCAGGTCGCTGTCCGGGTCCACACCCAGCGCCCGGGCCATGGCCGGGTAGACGTCCTCGAAGGGCTGCACGCCCTCGTGCGGGTGCAGGTTGAGCGTGGCCCGCAGCCCGCGCCGGTGCAGCTCGGCCAGGAAGGCGGGCGGGTCGGCGAACAGCTCCGGCTCCCAGGTGTAGCCCGTCCACCCGGTGCCGTACCGCTCCGGGACGGAGTCCACCTTGTGCCAGTCCATGTCCAGCACGGCGACCGAGAACGGCAGCTGCTCGTCCTCGAACCGGTCCAGCAGGGCCAGGTAGCTCTCCGCGCTGTACCGGTGGTAGCGGCTCCACCAGTTGCCCAGGGCCCAGCGCGGCAGCACCGGCTGCGGCCCGGAGACGGCGTAGAACGCCTGCAGCGCAGCGGTGTAGTCGTGACCGTAGGCGAACACGTACAGGTCGAGGCGGTCCTCGCCCTCCCGCGGGGCGATCCAGCCGTCGTCGGTGAACAGGAACGAGCGGGAGTCGTCCAGCACGCCCACGCCGTCCCGGGAGGTGATGCCCGGCTCCAGCGCGATCCGGCCGTCGACGTCGTCCAGGGTCCGGGCGGTGCCACCCAGCGCCCGCGGCGTGGTGCCGTACCGCCAGGTGCTGCGGTGGTTGCTGATCCGGCCGCGGGCCTGCACCGACAGCCCGGAGGCGGAGAACGGCCCGCGGTCATAACGCAGGTGAAGCCGTTCGGTCAGCACCTCCAGGTGGTCCTCGCCGTCGATCACCTGGAACGGCGGCACCGGCAGGTCGCGGTGCCAGGCGAAGGTCGAGGCGCGGTCCTCGAAGCCGCCGTCGTTCGACCACTCCAGCCGGAGCAGGCCGTCGGTCAGCACGGTGACCCGCCAGTGCGGCCCGGTCAGCACCGCCTCGGGGTTGGCGTGCGGGGTGGCCGGCAGGTGGAAGCGAGGCTGCACACCGACAACCTACCCAGCCCGGCGCCGAGGCGTCCGCCTCAGGTGGCGGGGATGGCTGAGAGTGCGGCGACCACCTCGGCCAGACTGTCGACGCCGCCGACGTTCCCGGCGAACACCACGTAGGGGATGCCGCGGGCCGGTCCGTCCACCGGCTCCCACAACGACACGATGCCCGGCAGCATCGGCCCGCGGACCATCGCCCGCTGGATGCCCAGCCCGCGGGCGGCCACGTCGGAGGAGGTGATCCCGCCCTTGGCCACCACGAACCGCGGCGGACGCTCGGTCAGCACGGCCCGGACGACGTCGGTGACCGCCGTCGACACCCGCCGGGCCACGTCCAGGGAGGCGTGCCCGTCGGCGCCGGTGACCAGGGCGCGGCTGGTGGCCAGCACCACGTCCCCCTCGGCCAGCGCGTCCACCGCCTGCCCGACCAGCGCGGGCAGGTGCTCGGGGTCGCTGCCGTCCAGGACCCGCGGCACGTCCAGCTCCAGGTAGGTCGGGTCGCGTCGCTCCCGCAGCCGTGCCAGCTGCCGGCTGGTCAGGTCGACGTGCGAGCCGACCACGACCAGGCCGCCGACGGCGTCCTGGGCCAGCCCGCCGGCCCGGATCCGGTCCAGCTCGGCCGCCTGCAGCGGTGGCCGCGGCGGCTGGCCGATCATCGCCCGGGCGAACGGCGGGCCGACCCGGAACAGCAGCCGGGCGCCGGCCTGCTGCGCCTCGAGCACGGCCAGGGCGAGCAGCCGCAGGTCGTTCTCCTCCACGATGTCGACCGCCACCGGCTGCCCGTCGGAGCAGCCGCGCAGCTGCGCCACCACCGCGGCGTGGTCGGTGCGCAGGGTGCGCAGCTCCACCAGGCCCACCCGCTCGGCGGGGATCCGGCCGCCGGACTTCTCGGCCACCCAGTCCCGAAGGTCGGAGCTGGCGTAGCCGAAGGTCGCGTCCCGGGCGAACTCGCTGTCCCCGACCGGGACGTAGCTGTCGTCGGAGCCGGACCAGTGCACGCCGCCGACCGTGACCCGGCCGGCATCACCGAACGCGGGCACGATCAGGACGCCGTCCACCGGCTCGCCGGTGGCGGCCGCCACCTCCTGCGCCAGCACGTCGGTCTCCAGGGGGAAGTGCCCGCGCAGCGTGGAGTCCGACCGGGAGACGAAGGAGACCTCCAGGTCAGCCGCCTGCGCGGCGGCCAGGGCGTTGCGCGCGGCCTCGCGGTTGCGCGTCGCGGCGTCCTCCGGGGACAGGCTGCGGCTGTTGGTCATCACGTACACCGCGCCGGTGCCCTGCTCGAACGCCCAGCCGAAGGAGTCCTGCGTCCAGGTCATCAGCACCGGCAGGTCGGCCACCGACTGGGTGCCGGTCGGGTCGTCGTCCAGGACGACCAGCACCCGGCCCGAGCCGGCGACCCGCTGGGCCACCTGCTCGGCGGCCACCGGAGGTGAGTCCGGGTAGCCGGCCAGCAGCTGGGCCAGCGTCCTGGTCGTCGCGCTCATCGGGCCGCGTCCACGCGCTCCAGGTGCCCGGACTCGATCTCGTTGGCGCGCGGGAACAGTGCCGTGCCGCCCAGCAGGACGGCGCCCAGCACCGCGCCGGTGGCCAGCGAGTACAGGCCGGCGTTGCCGCCCACCGCCCGGTCGAAGGCGTCCCGCATGTTGGGCGCGAGGAAGCCGCCGAGGTTGCCCAGGGAGTTGATCAGTCCGATCCCGGCGGCGGCCGCGTACCCGGTCATGTACTCCGTCGGCAGCGTCCAGAAGATCGGCTGGACGGCGACGAACCCGATCGCGGCCAGCGACAGGCCGGCGACGGCCAGCGCGGGTGTGCCGCTCAGCGCCCCGGACATCGCGATCCCGATCGCGGTGACCAGCAGCAACGTGACCCCGATCGGCCGGTGCCGCCGGGTGCGGTCGGCCAGGCCGGGGAAGAAGGCCACCGAGGCCAGGCCGAACACCCAGGGGATCGCGGTCACCAGCGCGGCGTTGAAGCCCAGCTTCTGCCCCGTGATCGCGGTGACCTGGGTGGGCAGGAAGAACGTCATGCCGTACACCGCGATCTGGATGGAGAAGTAGATCAGAGCGAAGTACCACACCCGCCAGCTGGACAGCGCAGCCAGCACCTTGCGCGGGCCGTGCCCGGTGCTCTTGGCGTGGTCCTCGGCGTTCAGGACCTCGGTCAGGGCGCCGCGCTGGTCGTCCGGCAGCCAGTCGGCGTGCTCGGGCCGGTCGGTCAGGTAGAAGAACGACCACACCCCGACCGCCAGCGCCAGCGCCCCCTCGACCAGGAACATCCACTGCGTGCCGCGCAGGCCGGCGGTGCCGTCCAGCTGGAGCAGACTGCCCGACAACGGGTTACCGAGGATCCCGGACAACGGGATGCCCATGTAGAAGTAGCCCCGGGCCCGGCTCAGGTGCCGGGCCGGCACCCAGTAGGTGAGGTACAGGATGACGCCGGGGAAGAAGCCGGCCTCGGTGATGCCGAGCAGGAACCGCAGGGCGTAGAAGCTGGCCGGGCCCTGAACGAACATGAAGCAGGTCGACACGATGCCCCAGGTGACCATGATCCGGGCCAGCCACCAGCGGGCCCCGACCTTGTGCAGCAGGAGGTTGCTGGGCACCTCGAAGATGGCGTAGCCGACGAAGAACAGGCCGGCGCCGAAGGCGTAGGCGGCCGCGCTGATCCCCAGGTTGGCCTCCCACTCCTGCTGGGCGAAGGAGACGTTGCTGCGGTCCAGGAACGCGATCACGTACATCAGCAGCAGGAACGGCACCAGCCGCCGGAACACGTGCGAGGTGGCCTGCTCGCTCAACGCCAGACGGCGGGCAGTGGCTGATGCGGTGGTGTTGCCGGACATCGTCGTCCCCCTCGGTCTCACCCCCCGGGCGCCAGCTGGCTGCCCGGTCGCTGTGCAGTGCTGCCGCCAGACGGTGCTGATCGCTGGTCAGTGCATGTGCTTGCCGCCGTCGATCTGCACGGTTGACCCGGTGACGTACGACGCGCCGTCGGAGAGCAGGAAGGCGATCGTGGCGGCGATCTCCTCGGGCTGGCCGACCCGGCCCAGTGGGATGCCGGCGGACATGCCGGCCTTGCGCTCGTCGGTCAGCCGGCCGCCCATGATCTCGGTGTCGACCGGGCCGGGCGCGATCACGTTCACGGTGATCCCGTGCGGGCCGACCTCCCGCGCCCCGCCCCGGCACATGCCCAGCAGCGCGGCCTTGGCGGTGGCGTAGACGCCCTTGGAGAACGTGCCACCGCCGTCCAGTGCGGTGATCGAGGAGGTGTGCACCACCCGGCCGACCCCGAGCGGGATCATCCGCTGCACCGCAGCCCGGTACATCAGGAACGACCCGGTGACGTTCACCGCCATCACCCGCTGGAACAGCTCGAGGTCACACTCGTGCAGCGGCACCGGGCAGGAGATGCCGGCGAGGTTGACCAGGCCGGCGACCGGCGCCATCCCGGCCTCCTCGATCGCTTCGAACGCGTCGGCCACCGACTGCTCGCTGGCCACGTCGGCCTGCACGGCGCGGACCTGGTGGCCGGCCTCGCGCAGCTCGGCCTCCACCGCGGCCAGGCCGGTGGGCTCGATGTCGACGACGGCCACCTGCCAGCCCTGCTCGGCCAGCACCCGCGCGGTCACCCGGCCGATGCCGGCCGGTCCGCCGGCGCCGGTCACCACCGCCGTCCGGTCCTGCGGCAGGGTGCGGGGTGGGGCGGTCACGGGTTGTGTCATCAGGGCTCCAGATCGGTACCGGTGTTGCCTGACGGGGAGTCTGGACCCCTGCGCCCGGCCCGCAAATCCAGGGGCGCCCACCGGCGGTCACGGCTGCCCGCGCCGTCCGCCCGGCCGCTGCCTAGGCTCGAGCGGTGAGAGTGATGAACCCCCAGGACCTGTACCGCCTCCGCACGGCCGGCGCCCTGGACGTGACCGGTGACGGAACCGTCGTCTACGCCCTGAGCTGGCCCGACGAGGACAGCGACAGCAACCGCGCGGTGCTGCGGATCCGGGACGAGGCGGGGGACCGCCCGTTGACCACCCACCACCAGGCCGCCTCCCCGGTCATCTCTCCCGACGGCCGGTGGGTCGCGTACACCGCCTCGGCGCGTTCGGGGGAGCCGGCGCAGCTGTGGCTGGCCCCGCTCGCCGCCGGCGGCCCCGTTCAGGTCAGCGACCGGCCCGACGGGGTGGTGGGCCGGCCGGCCTGGGCCCCGGACTCGGCCTCCGTCGTCGTCTCGGCGCCGGTCCGCCCTGCCGACCAGGTCGACCTGGACGAGAAGGCGCTGGCCACCCGGGTCCGCCGGATCACCGACGAGGAGTACCGGTTCAACGGCCGCGGCTGGACCCACGACCGCCGCCGGCACCTGTTCCGCTTCCCGGTGCCCGCCCTGGACGCCGCGCCCACCGCCGCGGCGGCCGGCACCCAGCTGACCGACGGGCCGTGGGACGACGAGAGCCCGGCGGTGACCGCCGACGGCGCCCGCGTGCTGTTCCTGTCCGGCCGGCACGCCGACCGGTCCCTGACCGGGGGCAACGACGTCTGGTCGGTGCCGCTGGACGGCGGCGACACCTCCCAGGTCACCACCCAGGAGGGCCAGTGGTCCGACCTGGTCACCGGGCCGGACGCCTCGGCCGCCGTGGTCGTCGGCGCGCTGGGGCGCAACGTCGTGCGGCCGTCCCCGGCGCACCGGCTCGACCTGAGCACCGGCACCGTGACCGTGCTCGGTGACCCGCAGACCTCGGTGGCGGCCGCCGTGCCGACCAAGGACGCCGTGCTGGTCGCCACCGTGCGCCGCGGCCGGGTCGGCATCGACCGCGCCGGGCTGGACCCGGGCGCCGCGCCGTCCGTCGTGCTGGACGAGGCCTGCGTGGTGCACGACCTGGCCGTGGACGACGCCGGCCGGGTCTTCTTCACCGCCGGCCGCGCCACCCGGCCCGCCGAGCTGTACCTCCTGGACCCCGCCCAGGGGGCGTCCGCGGAACGGCTGACCGGGTGGAACGACGCGTTCTGCGCCGAGGTGGACCTGGCCGAGCCGCAGGAGGTGCAGGTGCCCTCGGCGGACGGCTACCCGGTGCACGCCTTCGTCGTCCGGCCGCCGGCGTCCGCCCCGACCGCCGACGGCGCGCGGCCGGGCCTGCTGTACATCCACGGCGGCCCGCACGCGCAGTACTCCCTGGACTTCTTCGACGAGTTCCAGCTCGCCGCCGCCCGCGGCTACGTGGTGATGGCCGGCAACCCGCGCGGCTCCGACGGCTACGGCGCCGAGCACGGGTCGGTGATCGTCGGCGCGATGGGCGAGAAGGACTGGGACGACGTCCGCTCGCTGGCCGACCACCTGGCCGGACTGCAGGACGTCGACGCCGGCCGGCTGGGGATCGGCGGCGGGTCCTACGGCGGGTTCATGACCACCTGGGCGATCGGGCACGACCAGCGGTTCGCGGCCGCGCTGGTCGAGCGGTGCGTGATCAGCTGGGAGTCCTTCCAGGGCACCAGCGACATCGGCGCGCACTTCGTCCGTCGGTACACCGGCGCCACCACCCAGGACGACCCCGATGCGCTGCGCCGTCAGTCGCCGCTGACCTACGCCGGCCAGATCCGCACGCCCACCCTGATCGTGCACAGCGAGGAGGACTGGCGCTGCCCGCCGGAGCAGGCCGAGCAGCTGTTCACCGTGCTGCGCTACCACGGGGTGGCCAGCGAGCTGGTCCGCTTCCCCGGCGGCAACCACGAGCTCAGCCGCTCCGGGCGGCCCTCGCACCGCGTGCAGCGCTTCGACATCGTGCACGAGTGGTTCGACCGGTACCTGGGCTGAGCGGTGCGCCCGTCCCGGCTCGGCGATCCGGGACTGGTCCACGATCGGGTGGGATCCAGTCATTGGGTGGCTTCCGGTGCTGTACAGGAACCGGATCCCACCCGGTGACCGGATCCCACCCGATGCCGTTCGCCCGGGTGAACCTCTCGACGTCGAGATAATCTGCCTCCGATGAAGACGCCCGCCGCGGCCGCGCCCGCAGCCACGGACCAGCCGTTCCGGCTGCGCAGCATCGCGGTGTCGGCGTACGGGCCGTCGGTCCTGTTCGGCCTCTCCCAGGGCGCGATGCTGCCGGTGATCGCGGTCACCGCGCTGGACCGTGGCGCCTCGGTGGCACTGGCCTCGCTGGTCGCCGCCCTGGTCGGGATCGGCTCGCTGCTGTCCAACATCCCGGCCGGGGTGGCCACCACCCGGTTCGGTGAGCGCCGGTCGATGGTCTTCGCCGCCGCGCTGACCGCGCTGGCCCTGCTGCCGGCCCTGGCCGACGTCGGGCTGTGGCCGTTCGCGGCCGGGGTGCTGCTGGCCGGGGTGGCCAGCTCGGTGTTCACCCTGGCCCGGCAGGCCTACCTGACCGACGCCGTCCCGGCCGGGATGCGTGCCCGCGCGCTGTCCACCCTCGGCGGCTCGCAGCGGATCGGGATGTTCGTCGGGCCGTTCCTGGCCTCGGCCCTGATCCGGGTGTGGGGCACCCGCGCGGCCTACCTGGTCGCGGTCGCCGCGATCGTGGCCGCCGGGTTGATCGCGCTGACCGTGCGGGACATCGACCGGCAGGCCCTGGGCGCCGGCACCGGCCAGGCGCCGCTCAGCACGAGGCAGATGCTGCGCCGGCACCGGCGGACCTTCGCCACGGTCGGGGTCGGGGTGCTGCTGCTGTCCGGCATCCGGGCCAGCCGGCAGGTCGTGGTGCCGCTCTGGGCGCACCACATCGGGCTGGACGCGGCCACCATCTCGCTGATCTACGGCATCTCCGGGGCGGTGGACGCCGCCACGTTCTACCCCGCCGGGCTGGCCATGGACCGCTGGGGACGGCGCGCCGTCGCGGTGCCCTCGACCCTGGTGATGGGGGCCAGCTTCGTGGCGATGGCCTTCACCCACGGGGCGGTCACGCTGGCGGTGGCCGCGGTCGCGATGGGCCTGGGCAACGGGATCGGGTCCGGGATCGTGATGACCCTGGGCGCTGACGTCTCGCCCACCCTGGGCCGGCCGACGTTCCTCGGTCTGTGGCGGGAGGTCGCCGACGCCGGCAGCGGCCTGGGCCCGTTGCTGCTGTCGGCGACCACCGCCGTGGCCGGCCTGCCGGTCGCCGTCACGGTGTGCGGTGGGCTGGGTTTCGCCGCCGCCGCCGCGCTCTGGCGCTGGATCCCCCACCCCCGCCCCTCCCCGTGACCATGCGATGAGGGCGGGGGCGGGCCGGCTCAGGCGGACTGCTCCTGAGTGCACCACCAGGTCGTGCGGCCGCCGACCGTGCCGCGGGTCATCTCGGCCCCGCAGCGCGGGCAGTGCCCGCCCCGGGTGCGGTGCTCGATCACCTCGCCGGTGTGCACGCCGCCGCGCCGGACGGCGTTGCGGATGCCGCGCCGCAGCTCCCGGTGCAGGCCGGTCAGCTCCTCGCGGCTGAGCTCCCCGGCCGGACGGCGCGGGTCCTGCCGGGCCTGCCACAGCACCTGGTCGGCCAGCAGGTTGCCGACCCCGGCCAGCACCGACTGGTCCAGCAGCCGCGCCTTCAGCGGGGCGCCGCCCCGGCCCACCCGGTCGCGGAACTGCGCGAGCCGTGATCTCCCCGGCGTCCGGGCCCAGTGCCTCCAGGTCGGGGTCCAGCCGGATCCGGCCCAGCCGCCGCTTGTCGAACAGCCGCAACGTCCCGCCGTCGTCGAAGGTGAGGGTGAATCGGTCCCACTCCGGTTTGTGCGCCGACCCGCGGACCCGGTCCCCGCCCTCGTCGACGCCGTCCGCGCCGTCGGTGACCACGATCCGGCCGGCCATTCCCAGGTGGATGCCGAGCAGCGGGCCCGGCGTGGACCCACCCTCGGCCGCTGAGGTCGGGCACCACATCGTCTTCCCGCGCCGGTGGGCGGCGGTCAGCGAGCGGCCGAGCAGTGCGCGCCGGAGCTGACCGGGCTCGTGCGGGCGGCAGACGTAGCTGTCGGCGTCGTCGACGTCGGTGATGGTGCGGCCCAGCCCGGAGCGTTCGATCACCTCGCGAGCACGCTCGACCTCGGGCAGCTCGGGCATGCCGTCACGCTGCCACGACCAGCCCGGCCCGGCCACAGGAGGACTGGACGGCGAGAGGAACAGGACGGTCCGTTGCCGGACTGCTACCCAGCCGATAGCCTTCCGCCGAGCGAAACGTTGTTTCCGTATCATGGAAAGGCCTGAGTTCATGGACACCCCAGAAGGCATCGAGGTCACCGGACCGCTGCACGACCGGTACGAGGAGATCCTCAGCCGGCCGGCGCTGGAGCTGATCGGCCTGCTGCACCGGGCCCTCGGCGATCGCCGCGCCGAGCTGCTCGCCCGCCGCGGGGAACGGGTCCAGCAGCTGGCCGACGGCGGCACGCTGGACTTCCTGGAGGAGACCAGCGACATCCGCGAGGACGACTCCTGGCGGGTCGCGCCGCCGGCGCCCGGCCTGGTCGACCGCCGGGTCGAGATCACCGGCCCCACCGAGGCCAAGATGACCATCAACGCCCTCAACTCCGGCGCCAAGGTGTGGCTGGCCGACCACGAGGACGCCAACACCCCGTTGTGGGAGAACGTCATCCAGGGTCAGCTGAACCTGATGGACGCCATCGACGGCACCCTGTCGTTCACCAACCCGGACGGCAAGAAGTACGCCCTGAAGCCGGCCGAGGAGCTGGCCACGATCGTCGTGCGGCCCCGCGGCTGGCACCTGCCGGAGAAGCACATCCTGGTCGACGGCCGGCCGACCTCCGGCGGGCTGGTCGACTTCGCGCTCTACCTGACCGCCAGCGGGCGCAAGCAGCTGGACGCCGGCAAGGGCCCCTACTTCTACCTGCCCAAGATGGAGTCCCACCTCGAGGCGCGGATGTGGAACGACGCCTTCGTGCTCGCCCAGGAGTTCCTCGGGATCCCGCGCGGCACGATCCGCGCCACCTGCCTGATCGAGACCTACCCGGCTGCGTTCGAGATGGAGGAGATCCTCTACGAGCTGCGCGAGCACTCCGCCGGACTGAACGCCGGCCGCTGGGACTACATGTTCTCGGTGATCAAGTCCTTCCGGACCCGCGGCCGGGACTTCATGCTTCCGGACCGCAACTCGGTGACCATGACGGTGCCGTTCATGCGGGCCTACACCGAGCTGCTGGTGCGCACCTGCCACAAGCGCGGCGCGCACGCGATCGGCGGGATGGCCGCGTTCATCCCGAGCAAGGACCCCGAGGCCAACAAGGTCGCCTTCGACAAGCTCACCCAGGACAAGACCCGCGAGGCCGGCGACGGCTTCGACGGCTCCTGGGTGGCCCACCCCGGCATGGTCCAGGCCTGCCGCGAGGCCTTCGACAAGGTGCTGGGTGAGCGTCCCAACCAGCTCGACCGGCTCCGGGAGGACGTGCACGTGACGGCGGCCGAGCTGCTCGACGTCGCCTCCACCCCGGGCGAGATCACCGAGCAGGGCCTGCGCAACAACGTCGCGGTGGGCATCCGGTACATCGAGTCCTGGCTGCGGGGCAACGGTGCGGTCGGCATCTTCGGCCTGATGGAGGACGCCGCGACGGCGGAGATCTCGCGCAGCCAGGTCTGGCAGTGGCTGCACAACGACGTCACCCTGGCCGGCGGCAAGAAGGTCGACAAGGCGCTGGTGGAGGGCATGATCGCCGAGGAGATGGAGCGGGCGGAGGCCGAGCTCGGCGCCGAGGCGTTCGCCCAGGGCCGCTGGCAGGACGCACGCTCGCTCTACACCGAGATGGCGCTCTCGGAGGACTACGCCGACTTCCTCACCCTGCCCGCCTACGAGCGGATGCCCTGATGACGGCCCCGGCAACGGCGCCGGTCAGCGGGCTGCAGCGGGTCGCCGAGCGGGCGGCCCGGCTGCTGCCGTCCGAGGCGGTGATCACCGACCACACCCGGCTGCGCACCTACGAGTGCGACGGCCTGGCGCACTACCGGGTGACGCCCGGGCTGGTGGTGATCCCGCAGGACAGCGACCAGCTCGCCGCGGTCGTCCGCTGCTGCGCCGAGAACCGGGTGCCGTTCGTGGCCCGGGGCTCGGGCACCGGGCTGTCCGGCGGTGCGCTGCCGCACAGCGAGGGCGTGCTCATCGTCACCTCGCAGATGCGGGCCATCCTGGAGGTGCGGCCGGCCGACCAGCGCGCGGTGCTGCAGCCCGGGGTGATCAACCTCGACGTCACCCGGGCCGCGACCCCGCACGGCTACTACTTCGCGCCCGACCCCAGCAGCCAGCAGATCTGCTCGGTGGGCGGCAACGTGGCCGAGAACAGCGGCGGCGCGCACTGCCTCAAGTACGGGTTCACCACCAACCACGTGCTGGCCGTGCAGCTGGTCACGCCCCAGGGTGAGCAGGTGCGGCTGGGCTCGATGGCGCCGGATGCACCGGGCTATGACCTGCTCGGCACCGTCGTCGGCTCCGAGGGCACCCTCGGGGTCGTCACCGAGGTGACCGTCCGGCTGGTCCGGCTGCCGCAGCACGTGGTGACCGTGCTGGTCGGCTTCGCCTCCACCGACCACGCCGGCGCGGCGGTATCGGCGATCATCGCGGCCGGCATCCTGCCCGCGGCGATCGAGATGATGGACGCGCTGGCCATCGAGGCGGCCGAGGCCGCCGTGCACTGCAACTACCCCGAGGGCGCCGGGGCGGTGCTGGTCATCGAGCTGGACGGGCCGTCCGCCGAGGTCACGGCCGAGCTGGCCGACGTGCAACGGTTGTGCGCCGACAACGGCTCGACCGAGCAGCGGCTGGCCACCGACCCGGTCGAGCGCGCGCTGATCTGGAAGGGCCGCAAGTCCGCCTTCGCCGCGGTCGGGCGGATCAGCCCGGACTACATCGTGCAGGACGGCGTGATCCCCAGGACCGCGCTGCCCGAGGTGCTCTCGGCGATCGCCGAGCTGTCCGGCTCCTCCGGGGTCCGGGTGGCCAACGTGTTCCACGCCGGGGACGGGAACCTGCACCCGCTGGTGCTCTTCGACGACTCCGTGCCGGGCGCCGGCGAGGCCGCCGAGCAGGTCAGCGGGGCGATCCTGGACCTGTGCATCAGCCACGGCGGCTCGATCACCGGCGAGCACGGGGTGGGCGCCGACAAGGCCAAGTACATGCCGCGGATGTTCGAGCCGGAGGACCTGGAGACCATGCAGATGGTCCGCTGCGCGTTCGACCCGGACGGGATCTCCAACCCGGGCAAGGTGTTCCCGACCCCGCGGCTGTGCGGGGAGCGACCCGGCCGGCACCGCGGCGCGCACGAGCTGACGCAGGCCGGCGTCACGGAGGTGTTCTGAACGTGAGCGGGGCGGACATCCAGGACGCGGCCCGGTCGGCCGTCGCGTCCGCGGCCGAGCGGGTGCGCGAGGGCGACCCGCAGGACGCGGTGGGCGGCGTGCCGGTGGGCCTGGTCGCCTCGGTGACCAGCACCGAGCAGGTCGCCGAGGTGCTGCGGGCCGCGACCGCGCACCGGCTGACCGTCGTGCCCCGCGGCTCGGGTACCAAGCTGTCCTGGGGCCGGGCGCCCGAGCGGGCCGACGTCGTCCTGGACACCTCGGGCCTGGACCGGGTGATCGAGCACGCCGCCGGGGACCTGATCGTGGAGACCGAGACCGGCGTCCGGCTCGCCGACCTGCAGAAGGTGCTCGCCGAGAACGGCCAGCACCTGGCCCTGGACGAGACCGTGCCGGGCGCCGGGGTGGGCGGCACGCTCGCCACCAACGCCTCCGGGCCGCAGCGGCTGCTGGCCGGGACCGCGCGCGACCTGCTGATCGGGATCACCGTGGTGCGCGCCGACGGCGTGGTGGCCAAGGCGGGCGGCCGGGTGGTCAAGAACGTGGCCGGCTACGACCTGGGCAAGCTCCTGATCGGCTCGTTCGGCACCCTGGCCGTGGCCACCCGGGCCTTCTTCCGCCTGCACCCGCTGCCCGAGGCCCGGCGCTGGGTCAGCGTGCGCGTCGCCGACGCCGGGCAGGCGCACCGGGCCGTGCACGCGGCGGTGCACAGCCAGCTGGTGCCGACCGCGGTGGAGGTCGACCGGGCGCCGGGTGAGACCGGCGCGGTCAGCGTGCTGCTCGCCGGACGGTCCGGCGCGGTCGAGCAACGCGCCGACCAGCTGGCCGAGCTGCTGGCCGTCCAGTCGAGCGGGCAGGGCAGCGGCCAGGGCAGCGGTCAGGTCACGGTTGCCGACCAGCCGCCGCCGGGCTGGGGGGTGCTGCCGCGCAACGGCTCCGGGCCGGCCCTGCTGCTGAAGGCCGCGGTCGTGCTGAGCGGGGTGGGCGACCTGCTGGCCGCCCTGGACGACGTCGGCGCCTCGGTCCGGGGGTCGGCCGGCGCCGGGGTGGTGCACGCCAGCCTGCCGCTGGCCGACCCGCAGGACCTGCCCGGCCGGGGTGCGCACCGCGCGGCGCAGACCCTGCAGCGACTGCGCGCGGTCGCCGCCCGCCACCACGGCAGCGTCGTGGTGCTGGACGGCCCGGCCGAGCTGGTGGCGGCCCTGGACACCTGGGGCCCGGTGCCCGGGATCGACCTGATGCGCCGGGTCAAGGACGAGTTCGACCCCGGCCGGCGGCTGTCGCCGGGCCGCTTCGTGGGAGGCATCTAGATGACGGCATCAGGGACCGGGCTGGGCGAGATGGGTGGGGTGCTCGAGCCCGGTGAGCAGTCCGCGCAGGAGCGACGCCAGGGCGCCTTCGACGACCACCGCCCGCCGGACGCGGCCCTGGTCGGGGACTGCGTGCACTGCGGGTTCTGCCTGCCCACCTGTCCCACCTACGTGCTGTGGGGGGAGGAGATGGACTCCCCCCGGGGCCGGATCTACCTGATGAAGTCCGGGCTCGAGGGCGAGCCGATGACCGACGCCATGGTCGAGCACTTCGACGCCTGCCTCGGCTGCATGGCCTGCGTGACCGCCTGCCCGTCCGGGGTGCAGTACGACCGGCTGATCGAGGCGACCCGCGCGCAGGTCGAACGCCACCACGAGCGCCCGGCTCAGGACCGGGCGCTGCGCTCGCTGATCTTCAGCCTCTTCCCCTACCCCAGGCGGCTGCGCGCCCTGCGCGGCCCGCTGAAGGTGCTGCAGCGCACGGGTCTGGACGGCGCCCTGCGCCGGAGCGGGCTGCTGGCGCGGCTCTCGCCCTCGCTGGCCGCGATGCAGTCCCTGGCCCCCCGGCTCGGGCAGGTGGAGTCGCTGCCGGACCGGGTGCCGGCGGTCGGGACCCGGCGGGCCACCGTGGGACTGCTGACCGGCTGCGTGCAGGGCGCGTTCTTCCCGGGGGTGAACGCGGCCACCGCCCGGGTGCTGGCCGCCGAGGGCTGCGAGGTCGTCGTGCCGTCCGGCCAGGGCTGCTGCGGAGCGTTGTCCACCCACAACGGTCGTGAGGCCGAGGCGCAGCGTTTCGCCCGGGCCGTGGTGGACACCTTCGAGCGGGCCGGGGTGGAGCACGTGGTGGTCAACGCCGCGGGCTGCGGCTCGACCATGAAGGAGTACGCCGACCTGCTGGCCGACGACGCCGACTACGCCGACCGGGCCGCCGCCTTCGCTGCGAGGGTCCGCGACATCAGCGAGTTCCTGGTCGAGCTCGGGCCGGTGGCGCCGCGGCATCCGCTGCCGCTGTCGGTGGCCTACCACGACGCCTGCCACCTCGGGCACGCCCAAGGCATCCGCAGCCAGCCGCGCGAGCTGCTCGGCGACATCCCGGGGATCTCCGTGCGGGAGATCGCCGAGGCCGACCTGTGCTGCGGGTCCGCCGGCATCTACAACATCGTCAACCCCGGCCCGGCCGCCGAGCTCGGCGACCGGAAGGCCAAGAACATCGTCGCCACCGGTGCCCAGCTGCTGGTCACCGCCAACCCGGGCTGCCTGATGCAGGTGGCCTCGGCCATCGAGCGCTCCGGCCACCCGATGGGCATGGCGCACACCATCGAGGTGCTGGACGCCTCGATCCGCGGGCTGGACCCGCAGACCCTGCTGACCCAGCCCGCCTGAGCCCGCCCGCCTGACCCAGCCCGCCCGACCCACCCCGCGCGCCACCTCGAGGAAGAGGGCACCACCCATGTTCAGACCCACCCTGGACCCCGTCGGGGGCTCGCTGTTCCTGTCCGCGCTGGCCGCGGCCGTTCCCCTGGTGCTGTTGTTCGTGCTGCTCGGCGGGCTGCGGATGAAGGCGTGGCTGGCCGGCGTGCTGTCCCTGGTCGCCGCCGTGGTGGTCGCCACCACCTTGTTCAACATGCCGGTCGGGCAGGCTCTGCTGTCCGGCACCGAGGGCGCCGCGTTCGGCTTCTTCCCGATCATGTGGATCGTGCTCAACGCGATCTGGGTCTACAACCTGACGGTCGCCACCGGGCACTTCGACGTGCTGCGCCGCTCCTTCGAGCGGATCAGCGCCGACCAGCGGGTGCAGGCGATCATCATCGCGTTCTGCTTCGGGGCACTGCTGGAGGCGCTGGCCGGGTTCGGGACGCCGGTCGCGATCACCGTGGTGATGCTGATGTCGCTGGGCTTCAAGCCGGTCAAGGCGGCCACGGTGGCGCTGCTGGCCAACACCGCGCCGGTCGCCTTCGGCGCGCTGGCCACCCCGGTGGTCACCCTGGGCGCCGTCGCCTCCGGCGTCAGCAGCGACCCTCGGCTGACCGTGGACAACCTGGGGGCGATGATCGGCCGGCAGACGCCGATCCTCGCCGTCGTGGTGCCGCTGTTCCTGGTCATCGCCGTCGACGGGCGCCGGGGGGCGCGCCAGACCTGGCCGGCGGCGCTGACCGCCGGCCTGGCCTTCGGGCTGGCCCAGTTCGTGGCCGCCAACTACATCTCGGTGCAGCTGGCCGACATCATCGCCTCCCTGGTCGCCACGCTGGCCGTGGTGGCGCTCACCCGGGTCTGGCAGCCCTCGCAGCTGCTCACCCCGCAGACCGAGACGGTCGGCGCGGCGGGCGCCGGTGCGGCTGCGGTCGGTGAGCGGGCTCCGGCGCCCACACCGGTCGGCGCGGGTGCCGGGATGGGCCGGATGGCCTCCTCGGCCGGCATGCCGACCGCCACCGGCGGGACGGGCGCCGTCGGCGGGGAGGGCCGGGTCAGCGACAGCGGCAGCGAGGTCACCAAGGCCTACCTGCCCTACCTCGTGATCATCGCCCTGTTCTCGGTCACCAACATCCCAGCGATCAAGGACGGGCTGGGTGCGGCGCCGTGGAGCTACTCCTTCTCCTGGCCCGGCCTGGACGTGCTGACCCTGGGCGGCAAGCCGTCCAGCACGATGATCTTCAAGCTGAACTGGCTGGGCGCCGCCGGCACTCTGATGATCATCGCTGGGCTGATCACCGCTGTGATCCTGCGGATCGGGCTCGCCCAGATGTGGCAGACCTACCGCCGCACGTACTACGAGCTGCGCTGGGCCATCCTGACCGTGATGGCGGTGCTGGCCCTGGCCTACGTGATGAACCTGTCCGGGCAGACCAGCTCGCTCGGCGCCTGGCTGGCCGGGGCCGGCGCGGCGTTCGCCATCCTGTCCCCGGTGCTGGGCTGGATCGGGGTCGGCGTCACCGGCTCGGACACCTCGGCCAACGCGTTGTTCGGTGCGCTGCAGGTGCAGACGGCGACCAAGGCCGGGCTGGACCCGCTGCTGATGGCCTCGGCCAACTCCTCCGGCGGCGTGATGGGCAAGATGATCAGCCCGCAGAACCTGGCCATCGCGGCCGCCGCGGTGGGGATGGCCGGCCGGGAGGGCGAGATCTTCCGGAAGGTGATCGGCTGGAGCCTGCTGCTGCTGGTGCTGGTCTGCATCCTGGTCGGGCTGCAGTCCACGCCCGTGCTGAGCTGGATGGTGCCCTGACCGGTGCGGCCGGCGAGGGATGAGCAGGGCGGTCGGGAGGCGGTGATGACGGGACCGGCGCACGAGGGTGACACCCGGCCGGCGACGGCACCAACCCGTCCGGCGGCTGTGCAGTCGGTGGACCGGGCGCTGACCGTCCTGGAGGCCCTCGCCCAGGCCGACGGACCGCTCGGGGTGGCCCAGCTGGCCGCCCGCACCGGGCTGCCGGTCGGCACCACGCACCGGCTGCTGGCCGGGCTGCAGTCCCGGGGCTACGTCCGGCACGACGCCGCGCGCAAGTACTCGGTCGGCAGCAGCGCGCTGCGGCTGGCCGACGCCGCGCAGCGCGCGCTGGCGCGCGGCGTCCGGCCGATGCTCGCCCGGCTGGTCGAGCTGTCCGGGGAGACGGCCAACCTCGCGGTGCTCGAGGGCGTCGATGCGGTCTACCTCGCCCAGGTCTCCTCCCCGCACACGCTGCGGATGTTCGCCGAGGTGGGCCGGCACGTGCCACCACACTCCACCGCGGTCGGCAAGGTGCTGCTGGCCGCGCTGCCGCGGGAGGCGGCCCTGGAGGTGCTCCGGGTGACCGGGCTGCCGGCCCGGACCCCGAGCACCATCACCGAGCTCGCTGCTCTGGAGGCCGAGCTGGACCAGGTGGCCGAGCGGGGCTGGGCCGCCGACGAGCAGGAGCAGGAGACCGGGGTGCGCTGCGTGGCGGTGCCCCTGTTCGACCGCGGCACGGTGGTCGCCGCGGTGTCGCTGTCCGGGCCGGCCGAACGTTTCCCGGCGGCCGCCGACGCGGACCTGCTGGCCGCGCTGCTCAGCGCCACCCGCTCCTTCTCGATCTCCGGGGGCTGACGCGCGGGTCCGTCACTGGAACGGGCAGTCCGTCACGATCACAGCACAGGCGCCCGACAACGGCTCGGCAAAGAACTGGCCGTTGATCGGCGTGCCGTCCAGCGTCCCGGTCGCCATCAGTGTGTTGATGCCGACGACGCGCCCTCGCGCATCCAGCAGAGGTCCACCCGAGTTCCCATGATTGAGGGCGGCGGTGTGCTGGATCCACCCCTGAGGCCACACCTTGGACACCTCTCCGGCGGTGAAGACGTCCGAGTAGTTGAGGGGGTTACCCAGCGCCCCCACCTGAGCGCCCTCGGCCGGGATCGGCCCGGGACTCAGCGCCGGCAGTGCGACCGGGACGTACAGCAGGGCGACGTCGGTCGCCGTCGAGTGATCGACGCTGCTGCCCACCAGCTCGGCCGGCCAGGACTGTTCACCCTTGGTGATCTGCACCTCTCCGCTGCCTCCCTGGCGGCATCCGGCGACGACGTGCTGGTTCGTCAGCACCGGGGTGATGTAGCCGGACGGCGCGGGAGTGCTGAGGTGGATCGCGAACCCGGTGCCGACGCTACCCGGGTCGCCGCCCTCAGGGGTACAGGTGACGTTCACCACCGACGAGAGGCTCGTTCTCACGATGTCCTGCCAGTCTGCCGGCAGCTTGTCCAACGTGGCAGCAAGCGCCTTGGCCTGCGCATCGATCTTCTGCTGCGCGGCGTCGACCTTGGCGTTCACGCTGCCGTTGGCCGCCTCGAGCGTCGCGATCCGGTTCTGCTGGGCCGACTGCTCTTGCCCGAGCTTGACCGCGGCCTGCTGCTGAGCGGCGTCCTGCTGCGCGACCCGCCGTTCGAGCGCAGAAATCCTTTGATCAGCGGAATGGCGGACGTAGAAAAGCCCCCCCGCCATCGCCAGCATCGCCACGACAATGACCGTTGGCCACAACAAAGAGGTCTGCGCCCTGTTCGGCGTTCCACCCGGGAGGTCCCGCATCCCCCATCACCCCCTTCGGGGGCAAAGTGTTGCACTGCGGGCATCCGTCTGTCGCCCCCTTCTTCGAGCGCGCGACACCGACCGCCACCGGGCTGCGCACGGCGCCGCGTGCGCGCACCGGGGATGGGTGCCTACTGTCGTTCGGCGGACCTGGCGCGCGGTGGTCGCGGCAAGGGGCGGCTGCGCCCGTTGCTTCGGGGGCAGTTGTGGTGGTTGGCTGGCGGATAGCGCTTTCCCCTACCAGGTGAGGACTCATGAGCTGCTGCTGTCACGTCTGCGCCGTCTGCGCCGTCGGGCCGGGGGTGGTCCGGTGAACGCGCAGACGGGCCCCCGCACAAGCACTGACCACGCCGTCCCCGCCGTGGTCGTCGCCGGCATCCACGGCTACGGCGGCCAGCACCTGCAGACCGTGCTCTCGCTGGCCGAGCAGGGCCGAGCCCGGCTCGCCGCGCTGGTCGACCCGCGCGGCGGCACCGTCCGCCGCCAGGGCAGCCCGGACGTGCCGGCGGAGTCGCTGGCACCGCTGTTCCCCGACCTGGACAGCGCGCTGGACGGCGTCGAGGCCGACGTCGTGGTGATCGCGACCCCGTTGCAGACCCACTACCCGCTGACCCTGGCCGCGCTGGGTCGCGGCGCCGACGTCCTGCTGGAGAAGCCGCCGGTGACGTTGGTGCAGGACTTCCAGGCACTGGTGGACGCCGCCGACCGGGCCGGCCGGCTGGTGCAGGTCGGCTTCCAGAGCCTGGGCTCCCAAGCCGTCGACGCCGTCCGCCAGGCCGTCCAGGAGGGAGTCCTGGGCCGGCTGCAGCAGGTGTCGGCGCTGGGCTGCTGGCGTCGCGAGCAGGCCTACTGGCAGCGCTCGTCCTGGGCCGGCCGGCGCCGGATGGACGACGGGGCCTGGGTGGTGGACGGCGCGGTGACCAACCCGTTCGCACACGCCACGGCGACCGCGCTGTCCGTGGTCGGCGCCACCGGAGGCGATGACGTCGCCGGCGTCGAGGTGGACCTCTACCACTGCAACCCGATCGAGATGGACGACACCTCCTCGGTGCGGATCTGGACGACCTCCGGGCTGACCGTGATGGCGGCCTTCACCCTGGCTGCACAGTCCAACGACCCTCCCGTCGTGACCCTGCACGGGGACCGCGGCTCGCTGGACCTGTACTACACCGAGGACCGGGTCGTCGGCCGGGGTAGCGCAGAACGGCTGTCCGGCAGCTACTCACGGACCGGGCTGGTGGAGAACCTGCTCGCCGCCCGGCAGGGGTCGGCGCAGCTGCTGGTGCCGCTGGCCTCGACCGGCGCCTTCATGCGGGTGATGGACGCCGTGGGCCGCGCCGACGTGCGCGATGTGCCGACCGGCCTGGTCACCTGGCACGGCGAGGGCGCCGGGCGTCACCCGCTGGTCGCCGACGTCCAGGACACGCTGGGCCGGGTCGCCCGCGAGGGCCGGCTGCTGGCCGAGCTGGGGCTCGGCTGGGGAGGGGACCGGTCTGCGTCGACGGACAGGTCATAACATATTGACAACAAACGTGCGGACAAGACTTGTCTTGGGATAGCGCTTGCCAGTAGCGTCGTCGCAGTTGCCCACCGACCGAGACGCTCGGCTGCCGACGCCCCTCCACGTGCGCCGAGCGCTCAAGGAGATCCCGTGAACGACTCGTCCTCCCTCCTTCGTCCCTCCCGCCGCGGCTTCCTCGGTCTGGTGGCGGCCGGCGGCTCCGCCGGACTGCTGGCCGCCTGCGGAGGCGGCTCCTCCGGCGCGGGCTCGAGCCCCAAGAAGCTGCAGTTCTTCCTCTCCGGTGACGCCAACCAGGGCGGCGGCTACGCCCACATGGCGGCCAAGTACAAGCAGGCGACCGGGATCGAGGTGCAGATCGTCGACATCGCCTACGCCGACCTGCCCACCAAGCTGACCAACGCAGCGCAGGCCAACGACATGCCGGCCCTGGCCCGCGCCGGCGGGGTGGACCCGGTCTGGAAGGACATCACCGTCGACCTGAGCCCGGTCACCGAGGCCACCAAGGTGGACATGGACCTGGCCACCGTCGACCACGACGGCAAGGTGATGGCCATCCCCAGCGACATCACCGCGGTCGGGATGTTCGTCAACAAGACGCTGTACGACAAGGCGGGCGTGTCCTACCCGGGCATGGGTGACCAGCCGTGGACCTGGGACGAGTTCGTCGCCGGCGCCAAGGAGGTGCAGCAGAAGGCCGGGGCGAAGTACGGCCTGGTGATGGACCGTTCCTCCCACCGGCTGAAGGCGTTCGTGTACGAGTTCGGCTCCACCTGGTTCCAGCCGAACGCCGCCGGCACGTTCTCCACCAACGCCGCCACCAAGACCGCGTTGGAGTACTTCGCCAAGCTCAACGACGACACGTTCATGCCGAGGTCGGTCTGGCTGTCCGACGGCGACCCGAACGCCCTGTTCAAGAGCGGCGACGTCGCGGCCTACATGTCCGGCTCCTGGCAGATCGCCGACTTCGCCCAGAACATCAAGGCGTTCGCGTGGCAGTCCGTGCTGCTGCCGAAGCAGCCGGTCCGGGCGACCAACTACGGCAACGCTGCCTCCATCTCGGTCTTCCAGGGCACCGGCCAGGAGGATGCCGCGATCGCGTTCCTCAAGTGGCTCTACTCCCCGGAGAACTACACCGAGCTGGCCCAGACCTCGGGCTTCCTGCCGGCGGTCAAGGGTCTGGACATCACCTACAAGACCGACTCCGACGCGTTCGCGCTCTACAACGCCGAGATCGCCAAGTGCGCGCCGATCGCCGGCAAGATCAAGCAGATGGAGCTGCAGTACGAGGTCGCAGGGAAGGCCACCGAGGGTGACCCGGCCCGGGACGAGACCGTGAAGTACCTCAACGGCGAGCAGGACGTGGACACCACGATCGCCAACATCTGCAGCCAGCTGTCCAACCAGCTGGGCAAGCTGCTCTGACCTGACCCTTCGCCCTCGCCGTCGGGGGGCCGGTGAACCGCGCCGGTCCCTCGCGCCCCCCTGGAGGCTGTGTCATGACCGCAGCACCGATGTCCCCCACCGGGCCCGACGTCGGGATGACCGCGCCGGCTCCGACCCGCCCGCGGGGCAACCGGAGCTGGTCGCGCACCCTGGTGCCGTTGAGCTTCATCACCCCGACGTTCATCCTGTTCTGCGTCTTCTTCGTCTGGCCGGCCACGCTCGGGCTGGCCTACTCCTTCACCCGCTACTCCGGGGTCGGCTCGCCCAGCTTCATCGGGCTGTCGAACTACCAGCAGCTGTTCGGGGACGGCGAGTTCTACTCGGCCATCAGCCGCACCCTGCTGTTCACCGCGATCGCCGTGCCGGCGCACTACATCGTCGGGTTGGGCATCGCGATGCTGCTGGTCGGCCAGGCCAAGGGCAAGGCGGTGGCCAAGGTCGTCTTCTTCCTGCCCTGGCTGGTCTCCTCGATCGTCGCCGGGGTGATCTGGCGCTGGCTGTTCGGTGAGAACTTCGGCTTCGTCAACTACGTGCTCGGCCTGCTCGGCGTCCCGGCCCTGCACTGGCAGACCGGCAGCACACTGGCCCTGGGGCTGATCGTCATCGCGAGCACCTGGGGCGGAACCGCTTTCAACCTGCTGCTGTTCGTGGCGGCGCTGCGCAACATCCCGACCTCCTACCTGGAGGCGGCAGCCATCGACGGGGCCGGCGCCTGGACCCGCTTCTGGCGGATCCAGCTGCCGCTGCTGGCCCCCACCTCCTTCATGGTGGTCCTGCTCTCGACCATCGGGTCGATGAAGGAGTTCGCCCTGATCCAGACCCTGAACGGGGGCGGGCCGGGCACCAGCAACCAGCTGATCGTGCAGTACATCTACCGGACCGGCTTCGAACGGGCGCACATCGGCTACGCCAGCTCGGCCTCCATGGTGCTGATGCTGATCCTGGTGGCCATCACCTTGATCCAGATGCGGTTCGACCGACGGAGTGCCCTGGCATGAGGACCCTGCGCTGGGTGCCCAGCACGATCGTCCTGTGGGCGACCGCCTTCATCTTCCTGTTCCCGATGGCGTGGTTCCTGCTCAGCTCGTTCAAGCCGGGCTCAGAGCTGTTCACCACGCCGCTGCACATCATCCCGCAGCACTGGACCGTCTCCGGCTACGTCGCGGCCTGGACCCGGTTCGACTTCGCCCGGTACTTCCTGAACACCACGATCGTGGCGATGGTGACCACCACGGTCACCGTGCTGGTCTCGGCGATCACCGGCTACGCGTTCGCGAAGTTCTCCTCCTGGTGGCTGCGGATCTTCTTCGTCTGCATCCTGATCACGACCATGCTGCCGACCGAGGTCATCATGCCCTCGGCCTTCGCCGTCGTCCGGGAGCTGGGCCTGTACGACAGTCTGCTCGGCATCATCATGCCCTCGGTGGTCACCGCGACCGGCATCTTCATGTTCCGGCAGTACTTCTCCACCATCCCGGACGAGCTCATGGAGGCGGCCCGCATCGACGGGGTGGGCGAGTGGATGATCTTCTGGCGGATCATGCTGCCGCTGGCCCGGCCGATCGCGGTGGTGCTGGCCATCTTCTCCTTCCAATGGCGCTGGAACGACTACATCTGGCCGCTGATCGTGCTGCGCGACCCGAGCCGGTACACCCTGCAGGTCGCCCTGCGCTCGATCGTCGGGGCGGACAACATCGACTGGTCGGTGCTGCTGTCGGCCTCGGTCATCTCGCTGCTGCCGATGGTCGTGCTGTTCGCCGTCTTCCAGCGGCAGATCGTCAACGCCGACATCAACTCCGGGCTGAAGGAGTGAGGCGGGCCGACCCGCGCCCGGAGGGCGCCGTGCTGAACCGGATCCGGGGCCAGGCCCAGCAGTGGCTGACCGAGGCCGCCGGCGGCCCGCCCGACGACCAGCAGCACCGCGCGGCGATGCGGCAGGTCAAGGCCGCCGTTGCGGTGCTGCGTGACCCGGGTGGCCCCTGCGCGCCCGGCCCGCGGCAGGCCGCCCTGCAGCTGGCCCAGCGGGGCGTCGCGCGGCTCGAGGAGCTGCAGGCCGAGTGCGGCCTGTTCGCCGGCGGGGACAACCTGCTCTCCCCGCCCGACACCAGCTTCACCATCGCCGACCTGGGCCTGACCCTGGCCGTGCTGGCCGCCCGCCCCGCGCCGGGCGACCCAGGGACGGGCGACCCAGGGACGGGCGACCCAGGGCCGGGCGACCCAGGGCCGGGCGACGCGGTGGAGGCGGATGTCTCAGCGGTGGGTGACCGGCTGCGCGCCGTCCTGGTCCGGGCCCTGCCCGCCCTGGTGGCCGGGGGTCTGCACACGCCCAACCACCGCTGGGAGCTGTCGGCGGCGCTCACCCGGGCCGCCGCCCTCCTGGGCGAGCAGCCGGCCGCGGACCGGGTCGAGCAGTGGCTGGCCGAGGGCGTCGACCTGGACGCCGACGGGCTGTACAGCGAGCGCAGCCCGAACTACGCCGCCCACGTCAGCGCGCCCAGCCTGATCGTGCTCGGCCGCCGGCCCGGCCGGCACCACCTACACGAGGGCGTGCACGCCGGCCTGCACGCCCAGCTCGACCTCACCGACCCGGCCGGGCGGGTGGAGACCGTGCACTCCCGCCGCCAGGACCAGAAGGGGCCCGCTTTCCCGCTGGGCCCCTTCCTCGGCCCGCTGCTGTGGGCCGGGCACGAGCTGGGCTGCGCGCGCTGCGCCGGGGCGGCGCGGATCGCCCTGGACGCGCCCGGTGTCGACGCGCCCGACGTGCTGGCCCGGTGGCTGGCCGGTGAGCTACCCGGCCTGGCCGGTCCGGCCGTGGCCGAGGACGCCGACCCGCTGGGCCCGCGACCCGACCCCGCCCCGCCCTCGGCGGACGGTCGGGCCAGCGCCTGGTTCGGCTCGGCCCGGCTGCTGCGCCGCACCTGGCCGGAGGGCACCGACGTCACGGTGTACGCCGGCTCGGACGTGCCGGCCGCCGGCCGGGTCGGGTCGGGGCTGGCCTGCAACCCCACCTTCCTGCGGGCGCTGTTCTGCGGCGCCGGCGTCCGCTCGGTGCGGCTGTCCAGGAACTTCTTCGGGATGGGGCCGTTCCGGGCCACCAGGCTGACCGGTCCGGACGCCGACCCCCTGGTGCTGACCGAGGAGGTGGTCACCGGCTACTACCAGCCGCTGGCCGCGCAGCACCGCGACCCGGGGGGCAGGTACCCGCTGGAGCACGACGGCCGGTTCTCGGCCGGCATGGCCTTCTCCCGGCGTCGGCGCGATGACTGCCGGCTGGCCACGGCCGTGCGGGTCAGCCCCGCCCCGGGCCGGGTGGAGCTGGAGATCAGCACGCAGGGTCCGGCCACCGAGCACGTGCTGGAGCTGGCGCTGACCCCGGGTCTACGGCCTGAGCAGGGCGCCGTGCCGCTGGGGCAGGACCGGTACCGGCTGGCCGGCCGCCGCGCGGTCTGCCTGGGGCCCGGCGGCGGGCTGCTGGTCCGGACCAGCGCTCCGGCCGAGGCCGGCATCGCGGCCGGCTACGACCCGGGTGAGGCCTATACCTTCGTCGGCGGCAGCGACGCGCTGGCCGGTGAGCGGCTGTACCTGACCTGGCGCTCGCCAGGCACCGTCCGGGTCTGGCTGACACCTCTGCCCCATGGTGAGCCGGACGATGGTCAGCCGGACGTTGGTCAGCCGGACGATGGTCAGCCGGACGTCGGCTGACCGTCCGGGTCGAGCGCTGTGGACGCCGCGCGCAGCCGGTCGGCCAGCTGCGTGAGCTCGCCCTCCCCGACCCGCTCGGCCCAGAGCGCGGCGAGCTGGTCCTGGCCGGGGGCCAGCCGGGCGTGCAGCTCGCGGCCGCGGGGGGCCAGCAGCACCAGGACCCGGCGCCGGTCGGCGGGGTCGACGCCGCGGTGCAGCAGGGCCGAGCTGACCAGCCGGTCCACCAGCCGGGTGGCGGTCGGTGCCGGCACTCCGGCGGCCGCTCCGACGTCGCCCATCGGGTGACCGAGCCCGTCGGCCAGCAGGCTGATCACCGCCCACTCCTCGACGGTCAGCCCGGCCGGCTCGAGGCTGGCGCGCATGGCGCCGGCGACCTGCTGCTCCAGCTCGCGCAACAGCCGGCGCAGGCCCACCGTGCTGACCGCCGCACCGGTGGGCCGGTCCGTCCTGACGGCCATCTCCTGCCACCCTCTTCCCGGAACGCCGGTGAAACACCACAGTAACGCTTCCAGGTGAAGATGTTGCCCATGGCAGACATGTCGCCGAGGTGACCAGATGACGTCCTACCGGTCCAGCGGGGCCGGCGCCGCCGCGCGGCTGCCGGCGCCGCGACGCCGCGAGGATCTCGTGGTCGCCTCGGTGCTGCCGTTCCGCGGGCCAGCCGGCCTCTACGGCCCCTCCTGCCAGGTCTCGGCCGAGCTGGCCGTGGAGGAGCTGAACGAGGGGGCGGGGATCGGGGGCCGGCGCGTGGTCCTGCGCGAGGTCGACGGCGGACAGGCGCCGGCCGTGGTGGCCGCCCAGATCGACGCGCTGGCCACCGGGGGCCAGATCGACGCGGTGGTCGGCTGGCACATCTCCGCGGTCCGGGAGGCCGTCGTCGAACGGCTGCGCGGCCGCCTGCCCTACGTCTACACCGCCCTGTACGAGGGCGGCGAGCACTCCCCGGACGTCTTCCTCACCGGTGAGACCCCGGCCAGCCAGCTGCTGCCGGGCATCCGGTGGCTGGGTGAGGAGCTCGGCTCACGGGGCTGGTTCGTGGTCGGCAACGACTACGTCTGGCCCCGGCGCAGCGCGGCGGCGGTCCGCGGCTCCGCGGCCGGCCTCGGCGCCCAGATCGTCGGTGAGAGCTTCGTCCCCCTGGGCAGCAGCCGGTTCGAGGAGGTCCTGGATCTCGTGCAGGTCTCCGGCGCGGACTCGGTGCTGCTGCTGCTGATCGGCGCCGACCTGGTGGCCTTCAACCGGGCCTTCGCCCGTCGTGGCCTGGACCGGCAGATCGATCTGGCGGGACTGCGCGACCAAGGGCGCCGAGCTGGTCGTCCGCTGCCAGGGGTACATGTACCCGGCCAAGGAGCAGCAGGTCCTGGTGGCCAAGGCGATGGCGTGGATGAACAACGTCTACGTGGCGGTGGCCAACGCGACCGGCTTCGACGGCGTCTACTCCTACTTCGGGCACAGCGCGCTGGTCGGCTTCGACGGCCGCACGCTCGGCGAGTGCGGCACCGAGGAGATGGGGGTGCAGTACGCCGAGCTGTCGATCAGCCAGATCCGCGACGCCCGGGCGAACTGGCAGTCCCAGAACCAGCTGTTCAAGCTGCTGCACCGCGGCTACACCGGGGTGCTGCAGTCCGGCGAGGGCGACAAGGGGGTCGCCGAGTGCCCGTTCGACTTCTACAAGACCTGGGTCAACGATCCTGCACTGGCCCAGAAGCAGATCGAGTCCATCACCCGCACCACGGTCGGCACCGCGCAGGCGCCGATCGTGGGTCTGCCGCACGACTGATCGGCTCGTCCGCCCCACCTCTGGCCCCCGACCCCCCGGAGACATCGATGAGCTCAGCCACCACCACGGCGCGCAGCTACAACGCCGCGGTCAGCAATGAGACCCTGGAGGACTACTCGCTGCGCTACGCCCCCCGTTCGTTCCGCAAGTGGTCGGAGTGGACGGTCGCCAACACCGCGATCGGCGGGATCGCCTACCTGGCCGACTTCTCGATCGGCGGCGCGATCGCCATCGCGCACGGCCCGGTCAACGCGATCGCCTCGATCCTGGTCGCGGCCGTCGTGATCTTCCTGACCGGCCTGCCGATCGCCTACTTCTCGGCCCGCTACAACATCGACATGGACCTGCTGACCCGGGCCGCCGGCTTCGGCTACCTCGGGTCCACCATCACCTCGATCGTGTACGCCAGCTTCACCTTCATCTTCTTCGCCCTCGAGGGCTCGATCATGGCCCAGGCCTTCCAGCTGGCCGTCGGCCTACCGCTGTGGGCCGGCTACATCGTGTCCTCGCTGATCGTGATCCCGCTGGTCATCTTCGGGATGACCGCACTGTCCAAGCTGCAGGTCTGGACTCAGCCGATCTGGCTGACCCTGATGTTCCTGCCCTTCGTCTACCTGCTGATCGCCAAGCCGGCCGCCTACACCGACTTCACCAGCTGGGTGCCGGCCGGCAGCGACGGCGGCGCCGGTGGGGCAGGGTTCAGCCCGCTCGGCTTCGGCCTGGGCATGGGCGTCGCGCTCTCCCTCATCGCCCAGATCGGCGAGCAGGTGGACTACCTGCGCTTCATGCCCGACAAGACGGCGGCCAACGCCAGGAAGTGGTGGACGGCGGTCGTCGTCGCCGGCCCCGGCTGGGTCGTGCTGGGCGCGCTCAAGCAGCTCGGTGGGGCGCTGCTGGCCTTCGTGGCGGTCAGCGGGGGTGCCACGCTGGTGGTGGCCGACGAGCCGATCCAGCAGTACCTGACCACCAACACCTTCTACATGGCCGCAGCTGCCACGGCCATCTCGGTCTTCTTCGTCATCCTGTCCCAGATCAAGATCAACGTGGTCAACGCCTACTCCGGCTCGCTGTCCTGGTCCAACTTCTTCTCCCGGGTGCTGCACTACCACCCGGGCCGGGTGGTCTGGATCTTCTTCAACGTCGCCATCTCGCTGGCTCTGATGGAGGGCAACGTGTTCAGCTTCCTGAACACGGTGCTCGGCTTCTACTCCAACGTGGCCATCGCCTGGATCGGTGCGCTGGTCGCCGACCTGTGCATCAACAAGCCGCTGGGGCTCAGCCCCAAGCTGGTGGAGTTCCGCCGCGCCCACCTGTACAACTTCAACCCGGTCGGGTTCGGCTCCATGCTGATCGCCTCCGCGGTCTCGATCGCGGCCTTCTTCGGGGCGTTCGGTGAGATGCTGCAGGCGTTCTCGCCGTTCCTGGCCCTGGCCCTGGCCTTCGCGCTCGCCCCGGTGTTCGCCGTGGCCACCAAGGGCCGGTACTACATCGCCCGGGCGGACGACCATCCCGACCCGCTGGTCACCGACGGGCAGTACTCGGCCACCACGCACACCTGCGCGGTCTGCGTCACCGACTTCGAGCGCCCGGACATCGTGGCCTGCCCGTTCCACGCCGGGTCGGTCTGCTCGTTGTGCTGCAGCCTGGACAAGAACTGCCACGACATGTGCAAGACCTCCGGCCGGGGCGGCAACGGCACCGTCAAGGCGTTCGTGGAGATCGGCCGGGCGCCGTCCGCGCAGCGGGACCTGGACCCGGCCTGAGGCCATGGCCAGCTACGAGTACCGCTGCGCCGAGCACGCCGGGTTCGTCGTCCGGCTGCCGGTGGGTCAGGCACCGGCCCGGGCCGCCTGCCCGGGGTGCGGCCGGCCCGCCGTCCGGGTCTTCACCGCACCGCACCTGGGGCGGGCGCCCTCGGCCCTGACCCGGGCCCTGGACGAGGCGGGACGCAGCGCCGAGCGGCCGGCGGTGGTGGCTCAGCCGCCCCGCCGGCCCGGCCGGCCGCGCCCGGCGGCGCACCCACGAACCGCCGGCCTGCCCCGGCCCTGAGCCTCGCCCCGTCACCGACCACGAGGAGCGTCATGCCCGAGCTCGTCTTCCCGCTGGACTCCGCCCGCCCGTTCACCGACCAGAAGTACCTGGGCCACAACCGGTGGCACCCCGACATCCCGCCAGTGGTCACCCTGCGGCCCGGCGACTCCTTCCGGGTGCACTGCCGGGAGTGGTTCGACGGCGCGATCGTCAACGACGACAGCGCCGACGACATCCGGGACGCCCCGCTGAACTCGGTGCACGTGCTGTCCGGTCCGTTCGCGATCGAGGGCGCCGAGCCCGGCGACCTGCTGATCGTCGACATCCTGGACGTCGGCCCGATCCCGCAGGAGGACTCCGGCCCGCTGGCCGGGCAGGGCTGGGGCTACACCGGGATCTTCCCGACCGGCAACGGCGGCGGGTTCCTCACCGAGCAGTTCCCGGACGCCTACAAGGCGATCTGGGACTTCCAGGGCCAGCGGGCGACCTCCCGGCACGTGCCGCACGTCGCCTTCACCGGGATCGTGCACCCCGGCCTGATGGGCACCGCGCCGTCGGCCGAGCTGCTGGCCCGCTGGAACGCCCGGGAGGGTGCGCTGCGGGCCACCGACCCGACCCGGGTGCCGCCGCTGGCGCTGCTGCCCGAGCCGTCCGAGGCGATCCTGGGTGGGCTGAGCGGGGAGGCGTTCACCGCGGCTGCCGGGCAGGCCGCGCGCACCGCCCCGCCCCGGGAGAACGGCGGCAACCAGGACATCAAGAACCTGACCAAGGGCTCGCGGGTCTTCTACCCGGTGTACGTGCCGGGCGCGAACCTGTCGATGGGCGACCTGCACTTCTCCCAGGGCGACGGGGAGATCACCTTCTGCGGGGCGATCGAGATGGGCGGGTTCATCGACCTGCACGTCGACCTGATCAAGGACGGGATGACCACCTACGGGGTGGGCGAGAACGCCATCTTCATGCCCGGCAACACCGACCCGCAGTACAGCGAGTGGCTGGCCTTCTCCGGGGTCTCGGTGACCCTGGACGGCGAGCAGCGCTACCTGGACTCCCATCTGTCCTACCAACGGGCCTGCCTGCACGCGATCGACTACCTGACCCGGTTCGGCTACAGCCCGGAGCAGGCCTACCTGCTCCTCGGCGCGGCGCCGATCGAGGGCCGGCTGTCCGGGGTGGTGGACATCCCGAACTCCTGCGCCACGGTCTACCTGCCGACGGCCATCTTCGACTTCGACGTCCGGCCGGGCCCGGCCGGACCGCTCCAGATCGACCCCGGGATGGGGGCGCCGCGGTCGGTCGTGCCCGGGAGGGCCTGAGCGCCCCTCACGAGGGGTGTTGTGCGGCCCGCCGGACGGCCGCTGCGGCGGCGATGATCTGCGGAACGGGACCCGAACGGTCGCCGGAACGACCGTTCACGTCCCGTCGCGGGGATCATGCCCCACCACCTCGAGCACGGCCTCGCCGTAGCTGTCCAGCTTCTTCGCCCCGACGCCGCTGACCGCCGACAGCGCGGCCAGGTCGCGCGGCCGGTCGGTGGCGATCGCCCGCAGCGTGGCGTCGGAGAACACCACGTAGGCCGGCACACCCGTCTGCCGGGCCTGCCCGGCCCGCCACGTCCGCAGCCGCTCGAAGAGCCCGGCGTCGGCGCCGGACAGGTCGGCGGCCGCCGAGACCCTCCGGGCGCCCCGGGCCCGCCCGGCGGGCCGCGCGGCCTCCCGGCGCAGGCGCACCGGCCGGGCGCCGGAGAGTACCTGCCCGGAGGCCTCGTTCAGGCCCAGGGTGCCGTACTCCCCGGTCACCTCCAGCACGCCCTGGGCCAGCAGCTGGCGGACCACGCCCCGCCACTCCGTCTCCGACAGGTCGGTGCCGATCCCGAACGTGGACAGGCTCTCGTGGTCGAACCGGCGGGTCCGCTCGGTGCTGCGGCCGAGCAGGATGTCGAGGCTGGCGCCGGCCCCGAAGGACTGGTTGCGCTCCTTGCGCAACCGCCAGACCGTCGAGAGCAGCTTCTGCGCCGGCACCGTGCCGTCCCAGGACTGCGGCGGGGCCAGGCAGGTGTCGCAGTTGCCGCACGGTGCGGCCGCCTCGCCGAAGTAGTTCAGCAGCTGCACCCGGCGGCACTCCACCGTCTCGCACAGCGCCAGCATCGCGTCCAGGTGCGCTGAGAGCCGGCGCTTGTGCGCGGCGTCGCCCTCGCCGTCGGTGATCATCCGGCGCTGCTGCACGACGTCGGCCAGCCCGTAGGCCAGCCAGGCGGTGGACGGCAGGCCGTCCCGACCGGCCCGGCCGGTCTCCTGGTAGTAGCCCTCCACGCTCTTGGGCAGGTCCAGGTGGGCCACGAACCGGACGTCGGGCTTGTCCACGCCCATCCCGAACGCGATGGTCGCCACCATCACCACGCCGTCCTCGCGCAGGAACCGGGCCTGGTGCCGGGCGCGCACCTGGTGGTCCAGGCCCGCGTGGTAGGGCAGCGCGGTGATGCCCTGCGCGGCGAGCTGCCCGGCGGTGCGCTCGACGCTGTTGCGGGACAGGCAGTACACGATCCCGGCGTCGCCGGGGTGCTCCTCGCGCAGCAGCCGCAGCAGCTGCTGCGCCGGGGAGCTCTTCGGCTCGATCCGGTACTGGATGTTCGGCCGGTCGAAGCTGGCCACGAACTGCCGGGCGCCGCCCAGGTCCAGCCGGCTGACGATCTCGGCTCGGGTGGCCGCGGTCGCCGTCGCGGTCAGCGCCACCCGGGGCACCTGCGGCCAGCGTTGGTGCAGGATCGACAGCTGCAGGTAGTCGGGCCGGAAGTCGTGCCCCCACTGGGAGACGCAGTGCGCCTCGTCGATCGCGAACAGGGCGAGGTCGACCCGGTCCAGCAGGGCGAGGGTGGCGGCCAGGTTCAGTCGTTCCGGGGCCAGGTAGAGCAGGTCGAGCTCGCCGGCCAGCAGCGCCCGCTCCACCTCCCGGCGCTGGCCGCCGTCCTGGCTGGAGTTCAGGTAGGCGGCCCGGACGCCGAGCGCCTCCAGCGCGTCCACCTGGTCCTGCATCAGCGCGATCAGCGGCGAGACCACCACCCCGGTGCCCGGCCGGACCAGAGCCGGCACCTGGTAGCACAGCGACTTCCCGCCGCCGGTGGGCATCAGCACGACCGCGTCCCCGCCGGCCACCACGTGCTCGACGACGGCGGCCTGCTCGCCGCGGAAGCTGGGGTAGCCGAAGACCTGCTGCAGGACCTCGGCGGGGGTCGTCGCGCTCACCGGCCCACCCTACGATCGGCCGCGGATCTCCAGCGCCGCCGCCAGCAGGGTGGCCGCCCGGGCGTCGAAGGAGTGCTCGGCGGCGACCCGCGCGGCGGTGGCGTCACGGGTGGCGGCGTCCGGGAAGGCGTCCGGGCCGCGGCGGACCAGGTCCACCAGCTGCTCGGCGGTCTCGAAGGTCTGCACCGAGCCGCCGAACAGCTCCTGCGCGCCGGCCACCCGGTCGCTGACCACCCGGGCGCCGCAGGCGACGGCGTCGAACAGCCGGTTGCTGACGAACCCGCCGAGCCGCATCTGCTCCCAGTGGTCGTTCAGCACCACCCCGGCGCTGCGGTAGTGCCGGGCCAGCTCGGCGTTCGGCAGCAGCCGGGCCCGGACCAGGCGCGGGTCGACGAACGCCTCCCAGCCGTTGCCGTACAGGGCGACGTCGATCCCGGCCTGTACCAGGTCGCGGACGATGGGCCGGAACACGCTGCGCGAGTTGGCCACCATCAGCACGTCCTCCCGCTCGGGCGAGGCCGGCACGCCCGGGTGGAACAGGGAGGGGTCGGTGGCCTGCAGCAGCACGTCCACCGGGACGCCGGTCCGGTCGGTGAACTCGCCCGCCCAGGTGCTGCCGGCGGCCAGCACCCGGTCGAAGCGGCGGGCCTCGGCCTCGGTGACCAGGTCCGGGTGGCTGATCACCCAGAGCAGGGACGCCGCGCGGGGGGCGGGGGTGACCTCCTGCAGGCCGCGGATCACCAGGACGACGTCGTCCAGGCCGTGGTCGGCGCGCTGGGCCGCCGGGCGGTGGTCGATCACCACCTGCTGACCGAGCCGGTGCAGCGCCCCGGCCACAGCCTGCGCGAAGTGCAGGTCACCCCAGCGCCGGGAGGCCGGCCCGACGGGCGCGGCGATCTTGATCGCCCAGCGCAGCGCCGGGACGTCGCCGGCTGGCTGGCCGGAGCCGTCCGGCAGCCGCCGGTAGCCGGACGGGCCGCTGCGGGCCAGGCCGGCGGCGGTCAGTACGTCGTCCGCGGCGGGCAGGTCGGGCCAGCGGGCCGCCACCTCGGCGGCGCCCGCGGGGTCGCTCGGGCCGGCGAGGTCGCCCGGTGCGCCGGCCAGGGCGGCGGTGGCCAAAACGACCCGGCGCTCGGGCGAGCGCACTCGCAGCGACAGGTCGGTGAGCTGGTGGCCGCGGACCAGCAGCGGGTCCAGCCCGCGCGCCGCGCGGTAGTCCGGCGCCCGGACCAGGACGGCGCCCTCCGCCGCGGCCGGCACGTCCAGCACCGCCCCCGCCCGCTGCGGGTCGGCGACCGGCAGCCCGGCCAGCACACCGGTGCCCGGCCACGGGCCCTGGACGCCGGCCGCGGCGACCGTGCCGTCGGCGTCCACCAGCAGCGGCTGCGCGGCGGCGGCGCCCTCACCCAGGGCCTGCTGCAGCGGCGTCAGGGACCCCGGCCACAGCGCGGTGCCCTCCACCAGCGGCAGCACCAGCTCGCCGGTGGACGCCGCGAACGCCCGGTTGGTGGCCACCGCCCGGCCGGCGGCGCGGGCCAGCCGAACCAGCCGTACCCGGGCGTCCAGCAGCGGCAGGCAGGCCAGCACGGCGGTGGTCGCCCGCGGCTGGGCGTCCTCGACCAGCACCACCTCCACGTCCAGGCCCTCCTCGGCGGCGGCCGCGCAGACCATCGGCACGCTGCGCCAGGCGCCGGCGAACCCGGTGGTGGCGGCGACCAGCACACTGAGCCGGCCGGGTGTGCGCGGGGTCGGCGACCAGTCGACCAGGTGCCGGTTCTTGACCACCTCCCGCCAGGCCGGGGACTGCGCCACGGTGATCCGGCCGGCGTCGTCGGCGTCGTCGGCGTAGTCCACCCCGACCACCGGCACCAGCACCGGGACGGCGTGCGGCAGCAGCCGGAGCACCAGGTCGTAGTCCACGGTGCGGCGCAGCGACTCCTCGAACCCGCCGACCTGCTCGACCAGGGCGCGCCGGACGACCAGCACGTTCAGGTCGATCACGTTGGACACCTCGAGCAGCTCGCGCAGCCGCTCCCGCGAGCCCGCCGGGTCCACCCAGCGGTAGGGCGGGGTGCCGTGCCGGCGCCGGACGATGGAGAAGCCCGCGGCCGCCCCGGTCTCGCGCAGCGTGCCGACCACCGCGGCCAGGTGCTCGGGCGTCCAGGTATTGTCCGAGTCCAGCCAGGCCAGGTACTCACCCCTCGCCGCGGCGGCGCCGGTGTTGCGGGCCGCGCTGACCCCCGCGGCCGGCCCGCGCAGCACCCGGACCCGGGGATCGCCGGCCGCGGCCTGCTCGGCCACCGAGGCAGAGCCGTCGGTCGATCCGTCGTCCACGACCAACAGCTCCCAGGAGGTCAGCCGCTGCGCCCGCACCGAGGCGATGGCTGCGCCCACCGTGGTGGCGCGGTTGCGGACCGGCATCACCACCGACACCAGGGGTTCACCGGCGCCGAGACCGGCGCCAGAGCCGGCGGAACCGACGGACACGGCGGAGTCGGCGAACCGGCTGGCGGTCCGCCGGGCCAGGTCGGCGTCCAGGTCGGTGCGGGGCCGCACGGCGCGCCGGCGCAGCTCGTCGGCGACCCGGCTGCGCATGGCCGCCAGCAGCGCCTGCCTGGCCTGGCCCCAGGTGAGAACTGCGGCGGGCGGCTCGACGCCGGGCGGCGACACCACCGGCAGCCGGGTACGGTCCACGGCCACCGCGCAGAAGTCACCGAACGGCCCCCATCGGTGCCTGGCGGCCTGCGGCCGGGTGGCCACCCAGCCGGCCGGGTCGAACAGCGGGTGCGGCGCCGCCCTGCGGACCCGGCCGCGCAGCAGCAGCCGGGCGAACGGGTCGGCCGGGTCGCTGCGCCAGCTGGTCGGCGCGTAGAAGCTGGGCTCCATCAGCGGGTGCGGGCTGAACCCGGCCCGCCGCCCGCGCGCCACGTAGTGCGCCAACGGCAGGCTGTGACCGGGCAGCCGGGCGGGCAGCGCCGAGCCCGGGTACTGAGCGCGGTACCAGCCGGCGTCGAAACAGCCGGAGGCCCGGATCACCAGCCAGGAGAAGGCGGTCTCGGCGACCTGCAGCGGTCCCCGCAGCAGGGCGGACCGGGCGGCGGCGGCTCGGACGGCAGCCAGCTCACGCACGGCGCCACCCTAGTGCGCGCTCTCCGGGCGCCCAGCCGGGTGCGTGCGAGAATCGCGGCCAGGTCAGGCGCCCGTCGGGGGCAGCCGGCCGGTCGTCGAGACGTCACGGAAGGGGTTCGGCCGCTCGTGAGCACGCTGGTCGTGATGGCCCACTACGACGCCCGGGGCCAGGTCGCCCCGCACGCCCGCCGCCAGATCGAGGCTCTGGCCAAGGTGGCCGACCGGTTCCTGGTCGTCTCGACCGCGACGCTGACCGACCCTGAGCAGGTGAGCGCGATCACCGCGCACGCCGAGCTGGTCCGCCGGCCGAACTCCGGCTACGACTTCTACAGCTACAAGACCGGGCTGGACCTGGCCGGTGACCTGGCCGGCTACGACACCGTCATCGTCTGCAACGACAGCTACGTCGGCCCGCTGGTGCCCTACCAGGAGATCATCGCCGAGATGAGCCGCCGGCCGGTCGACTTCTGGGGCCTGACCCAGACCTGGCGCCGGGCCCGGCACGTGCAGAGCTACTTCGTCGCCTTCCGGTCCTGGGTGGTGCGCTCCCCGGCCTTCACCCGGTTCTGGGGCACGATGACCCCGGAGTCGGACCGGGCCAAGGTGATCCAGCGCTACGAGCTCGGGCTGAGCGGCTGCCTGCTGGAGGCCGGCTTCGAGGCCGGCGCCTACTTCGTGGAGGACGAGCAGGATCGCCGGCTGGCCCGCGCGCGGCACCTGTGGTGGGCGCTGCACCAGATCCAGCGGCTGCCCAAGCACCGCCGTCCCCGGGCCTGGCGAGTGCTGCCGTTCGAGGCCTGGAACCCCAACGCGGCGCTGGCCGACCGCGCCCTGCAGGATGGCCGGATGCCGCTGGTGAAGATCGACACCCTGCGCTACGACCCCTACCAGCTCGGCTCGAAGCGGCTGCTGGCCGAGTGCGAACGGCGCTACCCGCAGGAGTTCGCCGGGGTGCGGGGCTACCTCGAGGCGACCTCGGCCCAGTACACCAGCCGGACCGGGGAGTCGCCGGGGCCGACCGTGCCGCCCTGGCCGGTGCGCCGGACGATCGGGTACGCCCGGTGAGCCGGGTTCGCTCCCAGCTGGTCGGGCTGGCCGGCCGGGTGCCGGCCGGCCGGGTGGCTCTGAATCGGGCGCGCACCCAGCGGGCCGGCCGCCGGTTGCGGGGGGCCGAGCTGTTCGACGCCGACTGGTACCAGCAGCAGACCGGCACCACGTTCGACTCGACCCAGGAGGCTCTGGCGCACTACCTGGCCCGGGGTCGGCGCGCGGGCCTGACGCCCTCGATCCTGTTCGTGCCCAGCTGGTATGACCGCAAGGGCTGGCGTCGTCGGCCGCTGGACCCGCTGCTGCACTACCTCAGCCGGCCCAAGGAACGCGCCCGCCGCGCGCCCAGCGCCCTGTTCGACCCGATCGGCTACCTGGCCGCGCACCCCGAGGCCGCCCGGCACCCGGGTGGACCGCCCGGCCACTGGGCCTCGCACGCTGGCCCGGACACCCCGCTGCCCAGCGCACCGCAGATCCTCGGGCCGTCCACCCGGCCGGTGACCTGGGCGCGGCTGCAGGAGGCCGGCCGGGCGACCGTGGCCAAGTGGCGGGAGCAGGAGGCGCTGCGCACCGCGCGGCGGATCGAGGACGGCTTCGACCGGGAGGCCGAGGCGGCGTTCCGGCGCCGGACGGCCCAGCTGCCCGCGCCCGCCGCGCCGGGGGACACCCCGGCGGTCTCGATCGTGCTGCCGGTCTGGAACCGCTCGGCCCAGGTCCGGCGCGCCGTGGCCTCGGTGCAGGCGCAGACGCTGGCCGACTGGGAGCTGATCGTCGTCGACGACGGCTCCACCGACGACACCCCGTTCGTGCTGGAGGGGCTGGCCGCCTTCGACCCGCGGATCGTCGTCCGCCGCGAGCCGCGCTCGGGGGTCAGCGCCGCCCGCAACACCGGGATCGCCGCCGCACGGGCGCCCTACGTGGCCTTCCTGGACTCCGACAACACCTGGCAGAGCGACTTCCTGGAGCTGGCGCTGCGGGCGGCCGCCGGCCGCGGGCTGGACGCCGCGTTCGCCGCGATCGAGATCCGGCGCGGTGACCGGGTGCGCTACCGGGCCTTCCAGGGCACCCGCGAGCACCTGCTGGTGGCCAACCACATCGACCTGAACGTGCTCGTGGTGCGCACCGAGGTGCTGCGCGAGATCGGCGGGTTCTCCACCGACCTGCGCCGCACCGTCGACTACGACCTGGTGCTGAAGATCAGTGAGCGGCACGAGCTGACCCTGCTGCCGTTCATCGGCGCGGTGTACACCGACGAGGAGTCCGACGCCGACCGGATCAGCGTCCGGGAGCCGCTGTCCTGGGACTACGTGGTGCGCTCCCGGCACACGGTGGACTGGGCCGCCGCGGACGCCGCCACCCGGGTGCCGGGCCGGACCAGCGTGGTGCTGCCGGTGGGTGACAACGGCCATGACACGGTCCGGTGCCTGGCTGCCTTGCTCACCGACCCGCTGGGCGCCGGTGCCGGCCCGCAGGACCCGCCCGCCGACCTCGAGGTGGTCGTGGTCGACCGGGGCACCACGCTGGCCAACGGTCTGAGCCTGGCCGCGCTGGCGCTGGCCGACCCGCGGGTGCGGGTGGTGCGCACCGTCACCGACGTCGGCACGGCGCTGGCCGTGGACACCGTGCTGCCCACCCTGACCGGCGAGCACGTCGTGGTGATGGACACCGACTGCATCCCCCGCCCGGGCTGGCTGGCCCCGTTGCTGCGGGCCC
Source organism: uncultured Actinomycetota bacterium (assembly GCA_963821825.1). Lineage (GTDB taxonomy): Bacteria > Actinomycetota > Actinomycetes > Actinomycetales > Kineosporiaceae > CAWGFD01. The sequence goes on along the minus strand of CAWGFD010000002.1, from coordinate 473,348 downwards.
TGGCCGACCCGGGCGTCGCCGCCGCCCAGCCGCTGCTGGTGCACCTGGACTCCACCGTGCTCGGCGCCGGCGCGACCTTCACCGCCGAGGGCGGCCTGCCCTCGCCGCTGCTGGACGGCTACCCGGAGTCCGACGCGCTGGCGCTGGGCGAGGTGGCCGAGGTCCCCGCCCTGCACGGCGCCGCCTGGGCGGTCCGCACCGCCGACCTGGTCGCCGTCCGCGGCCCTGACGCCCTGTTCGTGCGGGACTGGCTGGAGACCGACCTGTCGCTGCGGCTGCGCGAGCGCGGACGCTCGGTGCTGGTCACCGGCAGCGTGCTGGATCAGGTCAGCCCGGCTGGGGAGCGCCGGCCGACCACCGACGACGCCGTCTTCCGCAGCCGGTGGCGGGGGAAGGTGCCGGTGGCCGGGCTGCAGCTGTGGGAGCGGGCCGGGTTCGCCGTCGTGCACCACCGGGTGGTCCGGGACGAGGAGCTGGGAACCCGACGGCTGCTGCCGGTGGTGGTCCGGGCCCCGCGCACGGTGCCGGACGGCCCGATGGCCGGGGCACCGTCACTGCGCTGGGCGATCAAGACCGCGGTGCCGGCCGGACCGAAGGGCCGCGGCTGGGGCGACTGGCACTTCGCGCAGTCCCTGGCGGTGGCGCTGCGCCGGCTCGGCCAGGACGTGGTGGTCGACACCCGGGAGTCCACCCACCGCAGCTCGGCCTACCTGGACGACGTCAACCTGGTGCTGCGCGGTCTGGACCGGGTCGACCCGGAGGAGGGCCGGACCAACCTGATGTGGGTGATCAGCCACCCCGACGCCGTGGTCGAGGCCGAGCTGGACGGCTACGACGCCGTGTTCGCGGCCAGCACCTCCTGGGCGGCCTCGGCCGGCGGCGCCTGGGGCCGGCCGGTGCGTCCGCTGCTGCAGTGCACCGACGCCTCCCGGTTCACCCCCTCGGCGGCCGAGCCGGACAGCGGCGCGCCGGTGCTGTTCGTCGGCAACTCCCGCGGGGTGTACCGGCCCAGCGTGCGGGCGGCGATGGAGGCCGGGGCCGACCTGCACGTCTACGGCGGGGGCTGGGAGCAGTTCCTGCCCGCGGCCGTGGTGCGGGCGCCCTCGCTGGCCAACGAGCAGGTCGCCGCCGCCTACGCCGGCGCCGGGGTGGTGCTCAACGACCACTGGGACGACATGCGGCACGAGGGGTTCATCTCCAACCGGGTCTTCGACGTCGTGGCCACCGGTGGCCGGCTGGTCAGCGACGAGGTGGCCGGCCTGAAGGAGCTGTTCGGCGACGTAGTGCGGACCTGGCTGAGCCCGGAGGAGCTGCAGGAGGTGCTCACCCGGCCGGTGCAGGAGACGTTCCCGGGCCGGGCGGAGCGGCTGGCGGCAGCCGAGACGGTGGCCCGCGAGCACAGCTTCGACGCCCGGGCCCGGCAGCTGCTGGAGGCCGTGCTCGAGCACCGCGACTGACCCGCCGCGCTGCGCCCCGCCCCGCCCCGCCCCGCCCCGAGATCAGCAGGATTCGCGCGAATCCGACGGCCGGGCGTTGGATTCGCGCGAATCGAAGCGATCTTGAGGGGGCCGTGTCGTGCGGGGCCGCGTCTTGAGGGGTCGGCTGGGGGCTAGACGGCGGGCTTGGGCACGATGGCCCGCAGCTCGGCCTCCTGCCGGGCGGCCACCGCGTCGGCGCCGACCGAGTCGGTGTAGGCGTCGACGACCTCCTGGGTCTTGCCGTCCATGACCAGGACGCCCTTCTCGATCCACAGGCACCGGTCGCAGGTGTCGACCACCGAGGGCAGGGAGTGGCTGACCAGGAACACGGTGCCGGCCTCACCGCGCAGCTCCTGGATCCGGGCCTCGCTGCGCGCCTGGAAGGCGGCGTCGCCGACGGCCAGCGCCTCGTCGATCAGCAGCACCCGGTGCGAGACGGCGGCGGCGATCGCAAACCTCAGCCGGGCCTGCATGCCGCTGGAGTAGGTGCGCATCGGCAGCTCGATGAAGTCGCCCACGCCGGAGAACTCGACGATGGAGTCGAAGTTCTTGCGCACCTGCTCCATGCTCATCCCCAGGGCCAGCGCCCCCAGGACGACGTTGCGCTCCCCGGACAGCTCGTTCACCAGGGCCGCGTTCACCCCGAGCAGGGTGGGGTCGGTCTCGGCGTAGACGGCGCCCGCGGTGGCCGGGGTGAGGCCGGCAATGGCCCGCAGCAGGGTCGACTTGCCCGAGCCGTTGCTGCCGATCACCCCGATCGCCTCACCCTCGGTGGCGGTGAAGGTGATCCCCTTCAGGGCGTGCACCTCGTGCACCCGGCGCATCCCGGTGCCGCGCTTGAGCAGGCTCTGGCCGCCCTTGCCGCTGACTCGGCGGCCGGAGGCAAAGACCCGGTAGGTGACGTGCAGGTCGTCGGCGATCACTGTCGGCCGGCGTGTGCGCTCACTCACGACCGTAGAGCTCCTCTGCCCGGTAGAAGAAGAAGAAGCCAACCGTGACCGAGATCACCGCCCAGGCGGCGGCCTGGATCCACATGGTGCCGGTCGCGTACGGCGCCACGCCCGGGCCGCGCTGGATCAGGCTCTCCCGGATCAGCGAGATGTACTCATAGATCGGGTTGTGCTCCATCACCGTCCCGACCAGCCGGACGGCGGCCTTCCCGGACCCGCCGAAGGTCTGCACCGGGGAGAAGAAGATGCCGCTGGTGTAGAACAGCAGCCGGCTGACGAAGGGGATCAGCTGGGCGATGTCGCTGATGTGCACGGTCAGCCGGGCCACGATGAACGCGACCCCGAGGTTGAACAGGGTCATCAGGCCCAGCGCCAGCGGGATCAGCAGCCAGTCCACCCCGAGCTGCTCGCCCTGCAGCAGCACCAGGATGAACAGCACAGCCATCATCGGGATCAGGGCGAACAACTGCTGCAGCACCAGCGCCACCGGCAGCAGGGCCCGGGGGAAGTGCAGGCTGCGGATCAAGCCCATGTTGCCCAGGATCGAGCGAGCACCCTCGGCGAAGCAGGCGGCGAAGTACTGGAAGACGAAGACGCCGGTGACCAGATAGGGCACGAAGTGCTTGGGCCGGTTGCCGGCCAGCAGCAGGCCGAAGATCACCCCGTACACGGCCGCGTTCAGCAGCGGGCCGAGCACGGTCCAGCCGATCCCGAGCCGGTCCTCCTCGTTGCGGGCGCGGAACCGGGAGTAGGCCAGCTGGGTGGCGAAGTGCCGCCGGCTCCACAGCTTGGCCAGGTACGCCCCGACCGGGGGCCGGCCGCCGATCCGGGCCAGACCCTCCCGCTCGCGGGGGGCGGTGGTCGCCTGCTGGGTGCTCATGCCTGACGACCCCGCGGCTGCGGCGCGGGCCTCGTTCCGGCCAGGGCCCGGGCAGTGGTCACGGTCTCCGCCTTCCTGCGGCGTGGGGTCACGGTCGGCGCCGCCGGAGTGGCCGGGCGGGCGCCCGGGAGCCGACGGTGCTGGGACGACGATACTTGCTCCGGCCGGGCAGACCCTGCCTGCAGCCGACGGCGCAGGGGTGCCGTCGGCCGACGCGACCGGTCGGCTCGCCGGTCAGCCGGCCCGTCAGCTGGGCCGGTCCAGCCGCCGCTCGAGCCGGACCAGCGCCCGGCCGTAGCGGCCCCGGTGCCGTGCCGGACGTTGCCGCTGGGCCTGGGCCAGCAGCTCCGGCAAGCCGCCCGCGGGCAGCGCGGCGGCGCCGCCGTCCGGGAGCCGGACCACGCACCGGGTGCGGTAGTCCCGGCGCAGCCGGGCGGTCTGGGCACGCAGATAGTCCTCCCAGGAGCCCTCCGGCACCCGCTCGGCGTAGGCGGCCCGGGAGAGCACGTGGTCGCAGGCGATCCCGGCCCGGCGGGCCTGGGCGAAGTGCGGGCCGTCCAGCACCAGCACGCTGCGCGGGCCTCCGTCCCGCAGCGCCTGCGCCAGCCGGGCGGCGGTGTCGGCCACCACCCCGCCGTCCTGGCCGAGCAGCAGCACCACGGCCACCGGCCGGTCGTCGTAGCGGCTCCCGGCGCCGGCCACCAGGCCGGGCAGCGGCCCGCCGGCCGCCTCGAAGAAGGTGCCGACCACCTGCCGGGCCAGCCAGCGCAGCCGGGAGAGCACCGCCTTCACGAGGCCACCGCCGGGGGCAGCCCGAGCATGGCCTCGATCGCCGCCATCGCCGGGCCGGCGCCGTTGGGCCGGGCCAGCGCCCGGCAGCGTCCGGCCAGCTGCGCCCGGGCCACGGGGTCGGTGAGCCGGCCGACCGCCTGGTCGACGGAGGCGGCGTCGGGCGCCGGCAGGGTCAGCGCGGCGCCCTGGTCGGCGGCCCAGCGGGCCCGGGCCGGCTGGTCGTCCAGCGGCATCGAGGGGTTGGGCACGAACGCGGTCGGCACCCCGAACCCGACCAGCTCGTGGAAGGAGTTGTAGCCGGCCGCCGAGACGGCGAAGTCGAAGGCCCGGAAGTAGCGGCTGAGCGGGAACACCGAGGTGGACCTGACCCGGTCGGTGCTCAGCGGCTGCTCGGCCGCGATCAGGGCGTGGGTCACCACCACCTGCAGGCCCGGTTCGCGCAGCAGCCGTTCCAGGAACAGCGCGCGGTCCCCGGACAGGTCCCGGATGTTGCCCGCGCCCAGGGTGAGCAGCGCCGCCGGCCGGTCCGGGTCCAGCCCGAAGGCCCGGGCCGCTTCCTCCCGGGGCACCAGCTCCTCGATGTCCAGCAGGGTGATCGGCCCCACCCGCACGCCGTCGGTGCGGTGGGCCGTGGCCCCGGCGTCGACGCTGTCGGCCAGCTCCCCGGGCGCGATCACCAGGTCGAACCGGCGTGAACGTTCCAGCTGGCCGCTGTCCTCACCGCGGCGCCACATGCCGCGCCGGGACCACACCGAGCGCACGTCCACCCCGCGCCGCCGCGCCCGGTCCACCCCGGCCAGCAGGCCGTCGTAGGGGAAGGTGCCGTCGAAGACGACGGCGGCCGGCCGGTCCCGCCGCAGCACGTCGTCCAGGCGACGCTCGAACTGCCGGTTCCAGCGCCGGGGCCCGACGTCCAGGTCGGCCCGGGAGGGCACGTACTCCCAGCCGAACCCCTCCCCGGCCACCACCGGCACCGCGCGGGACATGGACAGGAACGTCGGCCGGACCCGCTCCCCGGCCCGGCGGGCCATCGCGGTCAGCCGGGCCAGGTGGCCCATCCCGGTCCCGTTCGAGCTGATGAACAGCACGGTCGACGTCGAGGCGGGCACGAGCGGTGAGTCTAGGACCCCCTTTCGGGCGTGATCAGGCGATCCCCGTCCCCCCGCGCCGCGAGGATCACCGTGAGACCGACAGATCGGCCCAGCAGAAGGGGTGGATCCTGTGATCTCGCCGCGATCAATGCGGTCGGCTACAGCCGCCCGACGGCGGTCAGGTCGATCAGGGCCAGCGCGGCGCCCTGGACCACCACCGCCGCACCGTGCCCACGGGCCTGGGCGCGGGTCAGCCGGCCGCGGACGGACGGCGCGCGGAGCACCAGCGCCGCCCCGGTTGCCGCGTACCCGACGTCCAGCACGGCGTTGACCAGCAGGATCCGGCGCAGCCGCAGCCGGGTCGTCGGCCGGTCGCCGCGGGCCGCGCCGACCGCGGCGATGGCCAGGTCCACCCCGCCCCAGGCGGCGCTCTGGCCGCCGAAGGCCCGCACGGCGGGGGAGGGATGCCGGGCCGCGGCCGCGCCGAGCAGCACACTGACCGCCCCCCACCGGGTCAGCGTTCGGGTCAGCCGGCGGGTGACGTCCTCGGTGTCCTGCACCGGCCCACTGTGCACCCTCGTGCCCGGCCCGGGTGACCGCAGGCCCGCCGGGTCGGTGTACCGCGCCCGCGGCAGCCGCCTGCTGCGCCGGGATGACGTCGCCCGGCGCGGCGGCGGGCTAGGGTCGCCGGGTGCGGGCGGCAACCCCAGGGACAGCCTCGGCCGGCGCCCGGTCGCCGCGCGGGCACCGGGCCCTGGTCCTGCTGGTGGCGGTGACCGCCCTGATGGTGGTCGCCGTCCTGATCTCCCCGCCGGGTGGCGGCCGCGCCGCGGCGGACCCCGGCCACCGGCCGCTGTTCCTCGGCCTGGTCGCCGCGGCGGTGGCCGCGCTGGTGCTGGCCCGGTGGCGCAGCGTGGCGTCGCTGGCGGTGACGACGGCGCTCGGCCTGCTGGCCCTGGTGCTGACCGGCGGGATCGGGCCGCTGGCGGTGGCCGTCTGCGCCTCGGCCTTCCTGGTCTCGCTGCGCACCGACCGGCGGACCGCCGTGCTGGCCGCCGTCCCCGCCGGGCTGCTGCTGGGCCTGGTCGGCGCGCTGGCCGGGGCCGGGTCGGTGTTCCGGCCCGAGTACCTGGGGCTGCTGGCCTGGATCGGCATGTCGGTCGCGGTCGGTGACGCGCTGCGGGTCCGGCGCGCCTACGTGGCCGCGATCATCGAGCGCGCCGAGCGCGCCGAGGCCAGCCGGGAGGAGGAGACCCGCCGGCGGGTGGCGGAAGAGCGGCTGCGGATCGCCCGCGAGCTGCACGACGTCGTCGCGCACCACATCTCGGTGGCCAACGTGCAGGCCGGGGTGGCCGACCTGCTGCTGCGCACCGACCCCGACGGCGCGGCCGCGGCGCTGGCCCACGTCCGGCAGTCCAGCCGCTCGGTGCTGGAGGAGCTCGGGGCGCTGCTGTCGGTGCTGCGTGGCGGCGAGGACGGCGAGCCGGTGGACGAGCCGGCGCCGGGGCTGGACCGGCTGGAGGCCCTGGTCGGCTCGTTCGCCGCCGCCGGGCTGGACGTGCGGTGGGGGCACACCGGGGTGCCCGGCCCGGTCGGCAGCGCGGTCGACCTGACCGCCTACCGGATCGTGCAGGAGGGCCTGACCAACGCCCACAAGCACGGCGCGGGCACCGCCCGGCTGAACCTGGTCTGGGCCCCCGACACGCTGCGGGTGGAGATGACCAACCCGCTGCCGGACGGCGGCCCGCCGGCCGCCACCGCCGGCGGGCACGGCCTGCTGGGCATGCGCGAACGCGCGCACGCGGTCGGCGGCACGCTGCGGGCCGGCCCGCGGCCGGGCGCCACCTTCGCGGTGGTGGCCGACCTGCCGCTGGGTGGGCACCGGTGAGCGCGCCGCTGCGGGTGCTGCTGGCCGATGACCAGCCGCTGATCCGCGCCGGGTTCTCGGCGATCCTCGGCTCGGCCGCCGACCTGGCGATCGTGGGCGAGGCCCGGACCGGTACCGAGGCCGTGCAGGCGGTCCGCCGGCTGGTGCCCGACGTCGTCCTGATGGACGTGCGGATGCCCGAGCTGGACGGCATCGAGGCCACCCGGCAGATCGCCGCCGACCCGGCGCTGGCCGCCGTCCGGGTGCTGGTGGTGACCACCTTCGAGCTGGACGAGTACGTGCTGCGTGCCCTTCGGGCCGGGGCCAGCGGCTTCGTCAGCAAGGGCATCGAACCGGCCGAGCTGGTGGCGGCGGTGCGGACGGTGGCGGCCGGTGAGTCGCTGCTCTCCCCGGCCGCGACCCGGGCGCTGATCGGCCACTTCCGCCAGCAGCCCGGCACCGGGCCGCCGGCCCCGGCGCCCGGCCCGGCCCTGGACCTCCTGACCGACCGGGAGCGGGAGGTCGTCGTGCTGGTCGCCCAGGGGCTGTCCAACGAGGACATCGGCCGGCGGCTGTTCGTCTCCCCGCTGACCGCCAAGACGCACGTGAACCGGGCGATGAGCAAGCTCGCCGCCCGGGACCGGGCGCAGCTGGTGGTCTACGCCTACACCCACGGGCTGCTCCGGCCGCAGTAGGCCGAGCGCATCCCGGCGAGCCCGGCTACCGCAACCGCAGCAGCGCCGACGCCGCGCCTGGACGACGACGGGCCGGGCCCGGTGCGCGAGCCTGGAACCGATGACGGGTACGCCCCACCCCGACCCAGGAGAGAACAGATGATCGAGGTCAGGAACCTGACCAAGCGCTACGGCGCCAAGACGGCTGTCGACGACCTCAGCTTCGACGTCCGGCCCGGCATCGTCACCGGCTTCCTCGGCCCGAACGGCGCCGGCAAGTCCACCACGATGCGGATGATCATGGGCCTGGACGCCCCGACCAGCGGCGAGGTGAGCATCGACGGGCGTCGTTACGTGGACAGCCCGGCGCCGCTGCACGAGATCGGGGCGCTGCTGGAGGCCAAGGCGATCCACCCCGGCCGCTCGGCGTACCAGCACCTGCTGGCCATCGCGGCCACCAACGGGATCGGCCGGCCGCGGGTGCAGGAGGCGCTGGCGCTGGTCGGCCTGGAGGACGTCGCCCGGCAGCGGGCCGGCCAGTTCAGCCTCGGCATGGGGCAGCGGCTGGGGATCGCCACCGCGCTGCTCGGCGACCCGGCGGTGGTCATCCTCGACGAGCCGGTGAACGGGCTGGACCCCGAGGGCGTGCTGTGGGTGCGCACCCTGCTCCGGTCGCTGGCCGCCGAGGGCCGCACGGTGCTGGTCTCCTCGCACCTGATGAGCGAGATGGCCCAGACCGCCGACCACCTGGTGGTGGTCGGCCGCGGCCGGCTGCTGGCCGACACCTCGGTCGCCGACTTCATCGCCGGCGCCTCCCGCGACAGCGTGCTGGTCAGCTCGCCGCAGACCGGCACCCTGCGCGAGGTGCTCACCGGCCCGCAGGTGAGCCTGAGCGGGGCCGGTCAGGACCTGGTGGTGACCGGGCTGAGCGCCGTCGAGATCGGTGAGCGCGCCTTCTCGGCCGGGGTGGTGCTGCACCGGCTCGAACCGCAGTCGGCCTCCCTGGAGGAGGCCTTCATGTCGATGACCGGGGAGTCCGTGGAGTACCACGGCAGCACGACCGCCCCCACCCAGACCTCCACCCCGACCTCCTCACCGACCCCCGACCGGAAGGCCGCCTGATGACCACCTCGACCGGGCTGCCGCCCGCCGCGAGCAGCCAGACCCGGCGGCACCGCGCCCAGCCGTCGACCCGGACCGGGGTCACCCAGCTCCGGGTGCTGCGCAGCGAGTGGATCAAGGTGCGCTCGCTGCGCTCGACCACCATCACGCTGGGGCTGTCCGCGGTCGCGATGATCGGCATCGGCCTGCTGGCCAGCGCGATCGCCTCCGGCGACGTCACCCCCCGTGGCGGCGGTCCGGGCGGCGGTGGCGGTGGCCGGCTGGCGGCGGCCGACCCGACCTCGATCTCGCTCGGCGGCGCCGACCTGGTGCAGATCATCGTGGCCGTGCTCGGCGTGCTGGTGATCACCTCGGAGTACTCCAGCGGGATGATCCGGGCCACCTTCGCGGCGGTACCCCGCCGGCTGCCGGTGCTGTGGGCCAAGCTCGTCGTCACCGCGGTGGTCACCCTGGTGGTCGGGGAGGTGGCGGCCGTGGTCGCCTTCCTCGGCGGGCAGGCGGTGCTCTCGGCCGGCGGCCACCACACCGCGGCCCTGGGTGACCCGGGCGTGCTGCGCGCAGTGCTGGGCACCGGCGTCACCCTCGCCCTGGTCGCCGCGCTCGGCGTCGCCTTCGGCGCCCTGCTGCGCAGCACCGCCGGTGCGATCTCCAGCCTGCTCGGCGTGCTGCTGCTGCTGCCCGGCCTGGCCGCGCTGCTGCTGCCCAGCAGCTGGCAGAACGACGTGATCAAGGTGCTGCCGTCCGCGGCCCGGGCGGCGTTCACCTCGGTCACCCCCGCCGCCGACCAGCTCAGCCCGTGGATCGGGCTGGCCGTCCTGGCCGGCTGGGTGGCGGTCTTCGTGGTCGGGGCCGCCGTCCGGATGGTCCGCACCGACGCCTGAGGGTCCCCCTTCCTCGCGGGGCGCCGGGTCAGCCCGGGAGCCGGTCGGCGTACCGGTCCGCGACGTCGCGGGCCACGTCCGGCCGCTCCCGGTACAGGCCCAGGTGCGCCGCCACGACCTGCTCCCACGGGGTGGGGGTGCCGCCCAGCACCCAGGCCCCGGTCGCGCAGCGCTCGTCCTTGCCCCAGGCCCGCAGCACCGCGGGTTCGACCGGGCTGGCCGTGCTCCCGAGCATCTCGTGCTCCGGCACGGCCGGCCCGCCGTCCCAGCCCAGAGCGCTCAGCAGGGTCTGGCCCCAGCCGGACAGGACGGCGTTGGCCGGGTGGTTGACGGTGTGCATCACGACCTGCTGCGGGTCGGCCAGCGCGGCTCGCAGCACCGGCCCGGCCAACACGTCCAGGCCCTGCTCGCGCCGGTCCAGCTCGGCCAGCGACTCCTGGCCCACCCGCCGCACCTGCTCGACGTCCTCGTCCCGGACCTGACCGCTCGTCAGCGTGCCCACCGCGGCCTCGACGTCGAGGCCGTCGACGGCGGCCCGGGCCACCCGGACGTCGTGGTAGGCGGTGAGCGGGGCGTCCACCCGGGCGCCGTCCGCGCCGTGGCCGTAGACCTGGTAGGGGTGGATGCCCTCGAAGTGCAGGTTGGGCAGCCGGAGCACCCGGGCCGAGCCGTCCAGGCCGGCGACCAGCTCGTCGGTGGCGAACCCGCCGCCGCGGAAGGTGCTCCCCACCGGCTGGGCGACCAGGGTGGCGACCGAGGGCAGCAGCATCAGCAGGTGGTCCCGCTGGCGCTCGGTGATCTCGTGCACCGGCGGGATCCGGACCATCCGGACGCCGTGCTCGGCCGCCGCCGGGGCGATCATCCGGCGCAACGACTCCGCCTGGCAGTTGCCCCACACGAAGCCCAGCGGCGGGGTCGAGCCCGGGGTCAGCTCGTGGAACTCGCGCAGGTGCTCGGCTGGCGGCGGCTCCTGGCCTGCGGTCCGGCTCATCGGCCCAGCCTGGCGCCGAGCCCGGCGATCGGCCAGCCCGTGACCAGGCCGCGGCCACGACCGGAACAGCCGACGGCCAGCCGGTGGCCGGCGTCCTCGTCCGGCGGCCGGGGGTTGGCGGCACGCACGGCGACGGGGAGGATGACCCACTGTGGAGCAGACCGCTGTGCAGCAGACCTACGACCTGATCGTGATCGGCGCTGGCCCCGTCGGGGAGAACGTCGCCGACCGTGCCGTCCAGGGTGGCCTCAGCGTGGCCGTCGTGGAGTCCGAGCTGGTCGGGGGTGAGTGCTCCTACTGGGCCTGCATGCCCTCCAAGGCTCTGCTGCGGCCGCTGGCCGTGGTGGCGGCCGCCCGCCGCGCCCCGGGCGCCGCCGAGGCGGTCAGCGGGAGGATCGACGTCGGCGCCGTCCTGCGACGCCGCGACGAGGTCGCCTCGCACTGGGACGACGCCGGGCAGGTCTCCTGGCTGGAGGGGGCCGGGATCGCCCTGGTCCGCGGCCGGGGCGCGCTGGCCGGCCCGCGGCTGGTCCGGGTCGCCCAGCCCGGCGGGTCCAGCCTCGAGCTCACCGCCCGGCACGCGGTCGCGGTCTGCACCGGCAGCTCGGCGCTGGTGCCGGACATCCCGGGGCTGACGGAGAGCGACCCGTGGACCAGTCGGGACGCCACCAGCGCCCAGGACGTACCCGCCCGGCTGGGCATCCTCGGCGGCGGCGTGGTCGCCGTCGAGATGGCCACCGCCTTCGCCCGGATGGGCAGCGAGGTCACCATGGTGGTCCGGGACGGTCTGCTGACCCGGATGGAGCCGTTCGCCGGTGAGCTGGTCGGCCAGGCCCTGCAGGACGACGGGGTGGCCGTGCTGCTGTCGGCGACCATCGAGCAGGTCGAGCGCCACGAGGACGGCACCCTGTCCCTGACCCTGGACGACGGCGGCGACCTGGAGGTCGATGAGCTGCTGGTCGCCACCGGCCGCGCGCCGCGCACCCAGGGGCTGGGCCTGGAGGCCGTCGGCCTGGCGGACGGCGACTGGCTGCGGGTGGACGACACGCTGCGGGTGCTCGGCCCGGACGGCGAGCCGGTGGACGGCGGCTGGCTGTACGCCGTCGGCGACGTGAACCACCGCGCGCTGCTCACCCACCAGGGCAAGTACCAGGCCCGGGCCGCCGGTGACGTGATCGTGGCCCGCGCCGCCGGCACGCCGGTGGACGACGCGCCGTGGGGCACCCACGTGGCCACCGCCGACCACGACGCCGTGCCGCAGGTGGTGTTCAGCGACCCCGAGGCCGCCGCGGTCGGGCTGACCGCCGCGCAGGCCGAGCGCGCCGGCCTGCGCACCCGGGTCGTGGACTACGACCTGGCCAACATCGCCGGCTCCAGCGTGCACGCGGTCGGGTACACCGGGAAGGCGCGGATGGTGGTCGACGAGGACCGCGGCGTCGTCGTCGGGGTCACCTTCGTCGGGCAGGACGTCGCCGAGCTGCTGCAGTCCGCGACGGTCGCGGTGGCCGGTCAGGTGCCGATCGCCCGGCTCTGGCACGCGGTGCCGGCCTACCCGACGATCAGCGAGGTCTGGCTGCGGCTGCTGGAGGGCTACGGCCGGCCCTGACGCCGGGGCTGTCCCCGTGCGCCGGTGCGCTGGCCGCGGGCGGCAGGCCGGGGCGAGACTGGTCCGGTGATGTGGGGCCCCAACGTCGAGCGGCAGATCCGGGAGGCGCAGCGCCGCGGCGACTTCGACCACCTGCCCGGGGCCGGGCGTCCGCTGGACCTGGGCGACCCGGACGACCAGGACTGGTGGCTCAAGCGCTTCACCCGCCGCGAGGGCATCGACCTCTCGGCGGTGCTGCACCCCACCCTGGCCCTGCGCCGGGAGGCCGAGCGGCTGCCCGAGGAGGTGCTCGCCCTGCCGGACGAGAGGGCGGTCCGAGAGGTGGTGGAGGACTTCAACGCCCGGGTCCGGCAGGACTGGGTGCGGCCCAAGACGGGCCCGACACCACCGCTGCCGGCCCGCCAGCTCGACGTCGAGGCGGTCCTCGCCGGCTGGGCGGCGTCCCGGCCGCCCGTGCTGGCGCCGGACCCGGCCCCGCCGGTGGCCCCGGCCGCCCCGCGCCGGCGCTGGTGGCACCGTCGGGCCGGAAGCTCCGAGGTCAGCGCTCGGCCCGGGCCGCGATCGCCCGGTGGTGGCGGATCACCTCGTCGATGATGAAGTTCAGGAACCGTTCGGCGAAGACGGGGTCGAGGTCGGCCTCGGCCGCCAGCCGCCGCAGCCGCTCGATCTGGACGGCCTCCCGGGCCGGGTCGGAGGCCGCCATGGCGTGCGCGGCCTTGAGGGCACCCACCTGCTGGGTGCACTTGAACCGCTCCGCCAGCAGGTGCACGATCGCGGCGTCCAGGTTGTCGATGCTGTGCCGCAGCTCGCCCAGCCGGGCGACGGCCTCGTCCTCGCTCACCCTGCTGATCCCTCCCGCCAGGCCGCCGGGGCCGCCGGCTCGGCGTCCCTCGGGTGCTCAGCGTATCGGCGCCCACCGCCCCGGCTAGGCTCCGGGGAATGGGTGAGGCGGTCTACTACGAGGCGCTGGGCGGGGGCCGTTACCGGCCGACCGAGCACGTGGAGGGCGCCTGGAACGACGCCGAGCAGCACATGGCCCCGGTGTCGGGACTGATCGTGCACGCCATCGAGCGCCACGACCCCCGCCCCGAGCTGCAGCTGGGCCGGATCTCCTTCGACATCCTCGGCATGATCCCGTTGGCCGACAGCCTCGTCGAGGTGAGCACCGTCCGGCCCGGCCGGACCATCGAGCTGGTCGAGGCGAGCATGGTGGTCGGCGGGCGCACCGTCGTCCGGGCCAGGGCCTGGCGGCTCAGCCGGCAGGACACCACGGCGGTCAGCGGCGGGGCACCCGAGCCGATGCCCGGGCCCGAGCAGCTGCCGGACTGGGACGGCTCCGGCACCTGGCCCGGCGGCTACATCCGCTCCCTGGTCGCCCACCGGGACGCCGCCTCGGGCCCCGGCCGGGGACGGGTCTGGCTGGGCAGCCGGGCGGCGTTGGTGGACGAGCCGTTCTCCGCGACCGCCGCGTTCGTCGGCCTGGTGGACACCGCCAACGGGATCGCCGTCCGGCAGGACCCGCGGGAGTGGATGTTTCCCAACGTGGACCTGGGCGTGCACCTGCACCGGGCACCGATGGGCCTGCCGGTCGGCCTGGACACCACGGTCACCTTCGGCCCCGACGGTCTCGGGCTGACCTCCTCGGTGCTGCACGACGTGCACGGCCCGGTGGGCCGGGCCGAGCAGGTCCTGACCGTCCGCCCCCTGCGCCGCTGACCCGCTGCCAGGGACGGCCACCCGGGCCAGCGGTGGCGGGTCGCCAGGCGCGGCCGCAGGGTGGAGACATGCACGACGTTGCCGCCGACCACGGCCTGTTCGGACCCGACTCGGTGACCTGGCGGATCCACGGCGACCCCTCGATGGTTCTCGGCGGCCTGCGGGCGCTGTGGATCCAGGCCCTGCACCCGCTGGCGATGGCCGGGGTGGCTGCCCACTCCAACTACCGGGAGGACCCGTGGGGTCGGCTGGCCCGGACCGGGGAGTGGATCGCCACCGTGACGTTCGGCACCACCGAGCAGGCCGAGCAGGCCGGTGCGGTGCTCCGCTCGGTGCACGCCAGCCTGCCCCCGGGCGTCGAGCCGGAGTCCGGGCAGCCGTACCGGGTGGACGACCCCGACCTGCTGGCGTGGGTGCACGCCACCGAGGTCGACTCCTTCCTGTCCACCTACCGGCGCTCCGGCGGGCGGCTGGAGCGGGGCGACGCCGACCGGTACGTCGAGGAGATGACGGCCTCGGCGCGGCTGGTCGGCCTGGACCCGGCCACCGTCCCGCACAGCGAGGCCGACCTCGCCGACTACCTGCACGACATCCGCCCGCAGCTGCGGGCCACCCGGGCCGCGAGGGCGGCGATGCTGTACGGGGCCGCCCCGGCGATGCCGACCTGGGTCCAGCTGGCCACCCCCGCCCGGCCGGCGTGGACCGCACTGGTCGCCACCGCATGCGGCCTGCTGCCGCGGTGGGCCCGGCGGATGTACGGGTTGCCCGGGCTGCCCACCACCGACCTGCAGGCCGCGATCAGCGCCCGCCTGGTCCGCACCGCGCTGTTCGGCCTGCCCGGGGCGGTGCGGCGCAACCCGGCGCACCGGGCCGCGCTGGAGCGGCTGGCCGCCTGAGGCCTGGCGCCACGGCCGGATCCGGGCCCTCCCGGTCGACACCAGTCCGGCCGCACCAATCCGGCCGGCGGGCCGCCCCGAACCTCCCGTGAGATCGCCGCCGGTACCGGCGGCGCCGTCGATCGGGAGGCTCCCTTGAAGATCCGTCACGCACTGCTCGCGCTGCCCGCACTGGCGGCCCTGCCGCTGGCCTTCGCGCCGGCCGCCTCAGCGGCCCAGGACGGCACGTACACCGTCCCGCTGAACACCTCGCTGAACGGCTCGGGCGCGACCGGCACCGCGATCCTCACCCTGCACGGGGACCAGCTGAAGGTGGTCATCGACTCCACCGGGCTGGTCCCGAACGCCCCGCACGCCCAGCACCTGCACGGCGACACCTCGGGCAAGAACTTCACCTGCCCGACCACCGCCCAGGTGGCCGCCGCCGACACCAACCACGACGGGCACCTGAGCACCACCGAGGCCGGCAGCTTCTACGGCCCGGTGATGATCTCCCTGACCACCACGGGCGACACCAGCATGAAGAGCGGGCTGGCCGTCAGCCGGTTCCCGGTCGCCGACGCGCAGGGGAACCTGCACTACGAGCGCACCATCACGCTGGACCCGAAGGTGGCCAAGGACCTGACCAACCTGCACATCGTGCAGCACGGGGTGGACTACAACGGTAACGGCACTTACGACGGCGCCGCCAAGAGCGACCTGGACCCCTCGCTGCCGGCTGAGGCCACCGACCCGGCCGACTGCGGCGCGATCGAGGTCAGCCAGATGTCGATGACCCCCAACGGCGGCGTCCAGACCGGGATCGGCCCGGCCGACCCGATGCCGTCCTCGGCCGCGATCGTGCTCGGGGGTGCGGCGCTGGCCGGCGCCGGCGCGACCGGCGTGGTGGCGGCCCGGCGCCGGCGCACCGCTGGTGGGTCCCAGGGGAGCTGAGGCATGGCCCGCCTGACGGCGCCGAGGCCGCTGGTGGCGGCTGCGGTGGCGCTGGCGGTGGGTGGAGCCGGCCTGGCCGGGTGGGGTGTGACCCACCGGCCGGTCGGCCCGCCGCCCGCCGCGGTGCTCAGTGCCGCCCCGGTCACGGCCCCCGCCCCGGCCCCGGCCCAGTCCGCCCCGACCCAGTCCGCCCCGACCCAGTCCGCCCCGACCCAGGAGGCCGAGGCGAAGGACGCGCCGACCAACGAAGCGGCCGCGGACGGGTCGGCGCTGGCGGTCCGGCAACCGGACCACGCCGTTGCCGTGGCCCCGCTGCCGGCCTCCGCGCCGACCCGGGTCGCGGTGCCCGCCCTCGGGCTGGACCACGCCCTGACCCGGCTCGGTCTGGACTCCTCCGGCGCCATGCAGGTACCGAAGGACGCCACCGGCGTGGGGTGGTTCACCGGGTCACCGACGCCGGGTGCGAAGGGCCCGGCGGTGCTGGCCGCGCACGTGGACTACGGCGGCAAGGCAGGACCCTTCTACCGGCTCGGCCGGATGAGGCCCGGCCAGCGTGTCGACGTCACCCGCGCGGACGGCAAGGTCGCCCGGTTCACGGTGACCGCCGTCCAGGAGTACCCCAAGGACGCCTTCCCGTCCGCGGCCGTGTTCGCCAACCTGCCCTACGCGGGGCTGCGGCTGATCACCTGCGGCGGCACCTTCGACCACCGCACCGGGCACTACGAGGACAACGTCGTGGTCTACGCCGAGCTGACCGACGTGCTCTGAGCTCCGGCCGGTGAGGGGTCGGCCGGCTGTGGCCGGCCGGCCCAGGACCGGGCGATCACGGCGCAGACGATCAGCTGCACCTGGTGGAAGACCATGATCGGCAGGATGGCGACGCCGACCACCGAGGCGGGCAGCAGCACCGTGGCCATCGGCACGCCGGTGGCCAGCGACTTCTTCGACCCGGCGAACAGCAGGACGGCGCGGTTGGCGAAGCTGAAGCCCAGCCAGCGACCGGCCAGCAGGGTCAGGCTCAGGCCGAGGGCCAGCAGCACCAGGCAGCAGCCGGCGACCAGCAGCAGCGAGCCCACCCCGACTCGGTGCCAGATCCCTTCCACGACCCCGGCGCTGAACGCGGTGTAGACGACCAGCAGGATCGCGCCCCGGTCGGTGGCCTTGGTCACCTTGGGGTGGGCGGTGACCAAGGAGCCGATCAGCGGCCGCAGCAGCTGGCCGAGCACGAACGGGGCGAAGATCTGCAGCGCGATGGTGCCCACCGTGGTGGTGCTCAGGTGCACGCTGGAGCCCAGCAGTCCGGCCGCGAGCAGGGGGGTCACCACGACCCCGAGCAGGCTGCTGAGCGAGGCCGCGCAGATCGCCGCGGCCACGTTCCCGCCGGCGATCGAGGTGAAGGCGACCGACGAGTTCACCGTCGAGGGCAGGATGCCGAGGTAGATCACGCCCATCGCCAGCGAGGTGCCCAGGGCCGCGTGCAGGCCGGTGGCCAGGCCCCAGGCGGCGAGCGGGTAGAGCACGAAGGTCATGGCGAGAACGGCCAGGTGCAGCCGCCAGTCGGTCATCGCCCGCAGCGCCGTCCGGGTCTCCAGCCGCGCGCCGTAGAGGAAGAAGAGCAGCCCGATCGCGACGTCGGTGACGACGGCGGCAACCGGCGCGGCCTGACCGCGGACCGGCAGCAGCGAGGCCAGGGCGACCGTGCCGAGCAGGGCCAGGATGAACGGGTCGACGGCGGCCGCCAGGGGGGCGAGCCGGGCGCGCAGCCCGGACGGCGGCGCGTCGGCGGAGGTCGGTTCGGGCACAGGCCAGGCTAACCGCTCGAGAGGTCGGGTCGCCGACGGTGACGCCGGCCACACCCTGCGGTGCGCGATGATGGACGGCGCGATGACACCCTCTGCCGCCCAGCCCGCCCCCGCGCGGGCCGGCGCCCCCACCCGCGCCTGGGTGATCTGGAGCGTCGGCGTGCTGGCCTACGTGGTCGCCGTCCTGCAGCGCACCACGTTCGGGGTCTCCGGGATCCAGGCCACCGACCGGTACACCGTCTCGGCCGGCGTGCTCGCCTCCTTCACCGTGCTGCAGCTGGTGATGTACGCCGGGCTGCAGGTGCCGGTCGGGGTGGCCCTGGACCGGTTCGGCAGCCGCCGGCTGATCGTGGCCGGTGGGCTGACGATGGCCGCCGGTCAGCTGCTGCTCGCCCTGACCCACGGCGTCGGGGCGGCCTACCTGGGCCGGGCCCTGGTCGGCACCGGCGACGCCGCCACCTTCATCAGCGTGCTGCGGCTGGTGCCGAACTGGTTCCCGGCCCGGCGCGTCCCGGTGCTGACCCAGGTCACCGGCCTGGCCGGTCAGCTGGGGCAGATCGGTTCCGCCGTGCCGTTCCTGGCCCTGCTGCACGCCCGGGGCTGGGCGCCGGCCTTCGTCGCCGCGGCCGCCACCGGGCTGCTGGTCGCCGTCCTCGCGCTGGTCGTGATCCACGACCGTCCCGGCGCGCGCACGGCGCACCCGGCCGCAGCCGGCTTCCGCGAGGTCTGGGCGGACCTGGTCAGCGCCTGGCTCCACCCCGGCACCCGGCTCGGGCTGTGGAGCCACTTCACCACCCAGTTCCCGGGCACGGTGTTCGCGCTGACCTGGGGGTACCCGTTCCTGGTCTCGGGCGAGGGCCTGTCCTCGGCGGCGGCCGGGCTGCTGCTGTCGTTCTACGTGCTGGCCGGCATCGTGGCCGGGCCGCTGACCGGGGTGATGGTGCAGCGTCACCCGCTGCGCCGCTCCTGGCTGGTGCTCGGCGTGATCGGGCTGAACGCCGGCGGCTGGACCCTCGTCCTGCTCTGGCCGGGCCCGGCGCCGCTGGCGGTGATCGTCCTGCTGCTGGTCTGCATGGCCTCCGGCGGGCCGGGCTCGATGATCGGGTTCGACTTCGCCCGCACCTTCAACCCGCCGAACCGGCTGGGCACCGCCACCGGGATCGTCAACGTGGGCGGCTTCGTGGCCTCCTTGCTGACCATCCTCCTGGTCGGGGTCGTGCTCGACGCCCGCACCGGTGGGGCGCCGACCTACGGCCTGGCCGACTTCAAGGTGGCGCTGTGCGTGCAGTACCTGTTCTGGGCGGCCGGGCTGGTCGGGATCGTGCTGGCCCGCCGCAAGGCCCGGGCCCGGATGGCCGAGCAGGGCACCGTCGTGCCACCGATCCGGCAGGTGATCGCCCGGCGCCGACGTCGATAGGCAGGACTCTGCCGCGACACACCGGCGATCATGGATGGCGCAGTATGAGAGACGCAGAATAATGTGCTGGCGAGCCAGTCGGGATAGTCCATTCTCATGGCGCCATTCTCGACAAGGAGCTTGACTTGGCCTGGGGGGGGGGGTTAGCGTCGACCGAAATCGCCGAACCGAGGGCGACATAGCATGTTGATCAGGAGATACCTGACTGTGCTGATGGTGGCCGGAGTGACAGCGTTAGGGGCTTCTCCGGCGCTGGCAAAGTCCGTCCACTCCGCGGACGACGGCTCAGTGGCGGCCACGGGACGGGAAACCTCAGCCTTCGGGTCAAGGACAACAAGTGCGATGGGGACTACGCCTTCGGCTACTACAGCGGCCCGTTGCTGCAGCTACGATTTCGCGCCAGACTCCTGCAGCAAACTGGGAGTAGTCGACAAACGCCCAGGACTGGGCTCTTGAGGATGTTTGGACGAGGAGCTCACGATCACCATCGGCGTGACGACCGAATCGCAGGGCGTGATCCTGCGCATCGAGGAACTGTCGCTGACCCTGGGCCAGCGACGAATACTGGACGGGCTGAACCTCCAGCTGGGTCGTTCGGAGTCGGCCTCCGTCATGGGCCCCAGCGGGTGCGGCAAGAGCAGTCTGCTGTCCTGCGTTCTGGGCGTGGTGAGGCCGCAGTCAGGAATTGTGGCAGTTGAAGGGATTACGGCACTCAGGCGTGGCAGAAGGCAGGTGACAAGGCTGCGACGTGAGGGTATCGGGATGGTTTTTCAGACGGGGGAACTGCTACCCGAGCTGACCCCGATGGAGAATGTCGTGATCGCCGGGCTCCTGGCCGGGAGGTCGGCGGGGGACTGCCGCACTCGGGCCGAAGAACTGTTCGCTGCGCTGGGGATCGACTCGGCCGCCGCTACGACGAGCGAGCTGTCCGGCGGAGAGCGGCAGCGCTTGGCGTTGGCGCGTGCGCTGATCAACAGCCCCAGGCTCATCCTGGCCGATGAGCCGACGGCTTCGTTGGACGACGAGACCCGCGACCAGGTGGCTGACCTGCTGTTCGGTTTGCCACAGCGCTTCGGGTGCGCTCTCCTGGTCGTCACTCATGACCACGGTGTGGCCGCCCGGGCCGATCGCCGTTACCTGTTGCGCGACGGACGGCTGACCGATGCGGTCAGATGAGACGGTGGTTCTGCTGCCTCCCGGTTCGCGGATGCGACGCGGCCGACGGGCGCCTCTGGCAGCTGCCGGTCTGCTGAGCGCCATCGGTCGGGTGATGGCCCGGCGGGGCGCGCTCGCCAAGCTCAGGACTACTGCCCTGGCCCTGGCCACCGGCGCCTTGGCCGCCAGCCTGATCGCGGTGGTGCTGGCCGGTTCATACGGGCAGCAGCGACACCTGCGGGCCGGGCAGCTGGATGCGATGGCTCCTGCACCTGGCCAGAGCGGCTCACTGCTGGTCGGCTTCGGCGGCTTCACCGCCGTCCAGGACCATCCGGTGGCGGTGTACCTGCTCTGGCCGCTGCGCCCGGATGCCCCGCTCCCACCGGGGGTCTCCAGCTGGCCGCGCCCGGGCCACAGCGTGGTGTCGCCGGCGCTCGCCGAGGATCTCAGGTCTACGGGGTCGGCCGTGTTCGGTCCGGTGGACGGCGTGATCTCCATGGCCGGGTTGGAGGTTCCTCGAGAACGGCGGGCCTACCTGCGCCCGACGGTCGACACCCTCGATCCTGCGGCGATGAAGCCAGCCGTCGGCTTTGGTTCCGCTCACACCGGCGCACGCCTCGTCACGGCATGGAGTTTGGGCACCGGCGTCCTGAACGCCACCGACCCGGTCTTGCTGTACCTGCTGCTGATCGGCGTTTTGGTGCTGCCGGCGCTGGCGGCGTGCGCGTTGACGGCCGGCCTGGACGGTGAGGCCCGGGTGCGGCGCCACCGACTCCTCGCCGTGCTCGGCGCCTCCCGGATCCAGCTGGCGGTCGTCGATGTCTGCGAGGCTGGCCGAGCCGTCGCCTTGGGCGCGGGCCTCGGTGCCGTCCTGGCGGCCGTGCTGTGCCTGACGGACGTGCCGATCCCGGCCCTGGACGCCGTCCTGCTGGCCTCGGACGCACGCGGCGCCCTCGGGTCGTTGCTCGGGGCAGTGATCGCGGCACCGGTGATCGCCCTGCTGACTGCCCTAGCCGTTCGCCAGCGACCCCGGGGCCGGCTGGGCCGGGGGGTGTGGGCTCCGACCCAGGGCCGGCCGATGACCAGGGCCGCGGTGTGCGTGCTGGCTGCGCTGGGAACCGTCTGGCTACCCGTCCAGCTGGCGGCGGGTCCGCTGCGCACCCTCAGCTACAGCGGTGGGGTGCTGGTGGTGGCGCTGACCTTGCCTGCTCTGGTCGGCGTGTGCGTCTCCGGGCTGGGTCAGGCCCTGGCGGCGGTGGGGATGTGGTGGGGGTCGGTGGGGTCGATCGTGGGTGGGCGCCGACTGGAGGCCTACCCCCTGCGGGTGGCCAGGTTGCTGCTCGGGGTGATCTTCGCCGTCCTGCTGGTAGGGCAGCTGCAGCTGTGGCAGAGCCTGTTGGGTTCGCAGTACCAGGAGGCATTGGCGACCAGGGCCACCGCCGGGCAGCGGGTGCTCGTGGCCAGCTACTCCAGCTACGGCAATGGCATGCGAGAGTTCCTCAGCCGGCTACCGGCCGGTACCGCCGCGGTCTGGACCGAGAATGGGTATTCCGACAGTCCGGTGATCAGCGGCCCGTGTCAGGCATTGGCCAGGATGCGCCAGCCCTGTTCCACCAGCCCGGTCCCGTCCCGACCCGGACGGTCGCCTGACTTCGACGCGGTCGCGCGGTGGACGACGGCCGGAGCGCCGACCAAGGTTGTGGCCTCTGCCAGTGACGACCTTGGTGCGCTGAGACGTAGTGACGCACAGCTGGTGGTGATGTCCACGACCGGTTCGCCGCTGCCGGTGGCGAGGATCCAGGGTCTGGGCCACGACCTGGTGCCCGGCCTGTTGGCTCTGCAGCCTCCTGGGCAGGGCTGGGTGACCGAGGCCACCATCCTGATCAACCGTTCCCACTGGACCATCGTCCTGGGGTTGTTCGGGATCGCGGTCCTCACGGTGGCCGCGGGCGCCGCCCTGGCCGCCGACGCGATCACCTCGGGCCGGGACACCGCCTCCCTGCTCCTGTTGTCCGGTCGCCGGCGTTGGCTGCTGCTCGCGTCGTGGATCCGGGCGGGGTTACCACTGTCGGTGGCCGGGGTCGCCGCGGCGACGATGTACCTGATCCTGCCCACGGCGCTGACCACCGGGTCCAACCCGATGACGCCCTCCAGCACCCTGGCGGTGAGCGCCGCAGGGTGCTGTGTGCTGGTGGGGTTCGTCGTCTCGGCGGTTGCCGCGGTCGTCGTCCTGCGACATGGGCACCGGTGGCGACCTGGGTCGTAGCCGCCTGGTCCCGCGGTGCCGCCGGCCCTGAGCACATCCTCGCGCGGGCCCCGGCGTTCGGGTCAGCCGGCGCGCTGAAGCCGGGCGGCCGGCGTCCCGACGTGCCGGAAGTCGCCCGAGGTGTCGACGTCCACCTGCACGCCCTCCTGGAAGAGCAGGATGATGTCCGAGCCGCCGAACTGGAAGTAGCCGAACTCATCGCCCTTGGCCAGGTCGGTGCCCTCGGTGGCGGTCAGCGCGACCGAGGCCACGTGCGACATGCCGACCGGCACGACCCCGACCAGACCGACGTCACCCCCCGGGCTGTCGGCGGTGTCCAGCACGAACACCCCGCGGGTCTGGAAGAACTCGTAGCCGGACCGCGTCCGGTCGGTGGAGTCGAAGCGGCCCTGGCTGACCTGGACCTGCATGTACACCTGCCCGTTGACCACCCGGGACTCCGCGACCCGGCCGGCGACCGGGGTGTGGAACCGGTGGTAGGCCGAGGGCGGCAGCATGTAGTGCACGAAGGTGCCGCCGGCGAACTGCTCGGCGTAGGGGCTGTCGGTCAGCAGGTCGGGGATGGCGCCGTAGGTGGCGGTCGCCTTGATCCGGGTGGCCGGGATCGCGGAGTCGGCACCGATCCCGAAGGTCTGCTCGTAGCTGCAGTCCGCCGGGCAGGAGACCACCAGGTTGCTGGCGGGCTCGGTGATCGGGCGTCGGCCGGGGTTCAGCTCGCGGGCGAAGAACTGGTTGAAGGTCTGCCAGCCGCTCGGGCTGTTCGGCCGGCCGCCGACCAGCGACTCCTGCACCGTGTACTGCGGTGCGTCCTGCACGAAGGAGTCCAGCACGTCCTGGTCGAAGGACTGCGGGGTGTCCAGGAAGCTGCCCCAGGACTGGGCGAAGCGGGTCAGCCAGGAGCGCAGCTCCGGCGAGCCCTCGACCACGCCGCTGCCGTCGTCGCGCACCTTCTGGTCGATCAGCCAGAAGAAGTGCGAGAGCCGCTCGCTGACCTCATCGGCGTTCTGCTGGTGGGCGCTGCCGCCGGTCCACGCCGCGGCCTTGGACTGCCGCGGCACCCAGCGGGCGAACTCGGTCAGGTAGTCCACGTACTCCTCAGTGCTGCGCGGCCAGGCCAGCGCCTGCACCAGGGAGTCGTCGAGCTCGCGAGGGGCGCGGTCGGCAGCCGTCCCCAGGGAGCGCTCGAGCAGCTTCTCCAGTCCGTCGGTACCGTTCAGCACCTCGCGCAGCGAGCTGTCGATGTCCTTGCGGTCGTGCACGTCACCCTCCTCTTCGTCGTCTTTCCTCGTCGTCGCTCCCAGGCGCGTCGGCGGCGTGCGACAGCCGCGGGCGGCAGGTGGGTTCCTTCCACCAGAACACGCGATCGGGGCGGTGACCAGTCGACCCGGCCATCGACGGGTCGGCCGGGCGGCGCGGCACCGCGGGAGGTCACGCAGGTTTAACACCGGCCGACGCGGCCCGAAACACGCCCACGCTGGGATCGGCGTGACTCACGAGAGTGAGGCGCGTCTAGGGTTCCGCCGCCGTCAGGCGGGCTGGTCCGAGAGACGAGGCGCCGGCGCGGCCGGCGTTCCACGGCGGGAGAAAAGCCCGGGAGATGAAGCACCCGTCCGCACCTCGCGTCGGTGCCCGTCTCCGGAGGTCCCGCTCATGATCATCACAGGCGTCGCGATCAGCGTCGTCGCCGTCCTCGTGGTCGGCCTGCTGGTCGCCCGCAAGGTGGACGGCGACTCCACCAACTTCCTGGTCGCCGGCCGCTCGCTGGCGCTGCCGTTGTCCGCGGCCGGGCTGATGGGCCAGGCGGTCGACTCCAACGCGACCCTGGGCAACACCGACCTGTCGAGTGCGTTCGGGTTCTGGGCCGGCGCCTCGCTGCCGCTCGGCCTGGGCATCTGCCTGCTGTTCACCGGGCTGTTCTTCGCCCGCCGGATGAACGCGATGCACCTGACCACGCTGCCGGACTTCTACCGGGTCAGCTACGGGCGCACCATCGAGATCATCTCCTCGGTCCTGATGATCTTCTCCTTCTGCATCCTGCTGGCCGGCAACCTGGTCGCCGGCGGCCTGCTCTTCGAGCGCTTCCTGCACACCAGCTACACCGTCGGGATCCTGCTGATCGTGGCCATCGTGCTGACCTACACGATCACCGGCGGGATGTTCAGCGACGCCTACACCGCCTTCATCCAGATGTGCATCACCCTGGTCGCCTCGCTGTCCCTGCTGGTCTGGTTCGCCTCCACCTACGGGCTCTCGATCCCGGACGGGATGGGCCCCTTCGACCTCGGTCAGCTCTCCGACCCCGCCCAGGGCGCGGTGATCAACTGGGGCACGCTGGCCGCCCTGGGGATCGGCGACATCGTCGCGATCGACTTCATGCAGCGGATCTTCTCGGCCAGGTCCCCGGACACCGCCCGCCGGGCCTGCTTCGTCGGCGCGGCCGGCACCGCGATCGTCGGCGTCCCGTACGCCCTGATCGCGCTGTCCGCCTCCTCCGTGCTGGGCGACAACCTGCCGGCCTCCGGGGTGCTGTTCGACCTGCTCTCCGGCTACGCGCCGACCGGGCTGGCCGTGCTGGTGCTGTCCGGCATCGTGGCCGCGTCCTGCTCCACCGCCAACGGCGCGATCCTGGGCACCGCCGCGGTCGCCGTCCGCAACGTGGCCGGTTTCCGCCGGGACGTCGCCCTGGACGGGCACGACCCGCTGCTGCGCGTCGTCCGGATCGCCATGCTGCCGGTGGTCGGGGTGGCGATCTTCTTCGCCCTGCGGGTGCCGCAGACCGGCATCCTGCTCACCCTGGCCTTCGACGTCATGCTGGCCTGCCTGGTCGCGCCGTTCATCGCCGCGCACTTCTGGCACCGGGTCACCCCACGCGCGGCGATGGCCGCCATCGTCGTCGGTTTCGTGGTGCGGCTCGGGCTGTTCGCGGTGACCCCGACCATCTTCGGCGCGCAGAACACCCTGCTGTATGTCCACAACAGCGTGGTCGGGGCCGGCTTCGACGGCTGGCCGACCTTCATCGGACTGGCCGCGTCCGTGCTGGCCATGGTCGCAGTGGCCTACCTGGCCCCCGGCCCGCGCACCGTGGTCGACGTGCGGGACGACGAGCTCGCCGCCCGCGCCGAGAACGCCACCCGGCGGGCGTTGCCGGCCCAGCGCCGTCCGCAGGCCGAGCCCGCCGAGGCCTGATTGCCACCTGCTCTTGGCGGCCGCCGACCGCCTCCTCGCGCCGGCGCGTGCTAGCGTGCCCCGGCAGGTCGGCGCGGCGGCGTCCACCGTTGTCCTTTCCATCGAAAGGTGCTGTGCATCATGGGTTTCGGTCACCACCACCCGCACCCCCCACGCCGCTGGGAGCCCTCCGGCGAGCGCCCCGAGGGGAGCCCGGACTACGGCCCGGAGGCCCGGCACGCCGTTGAGCGTGAGGCCGAGCTGCCGACCACCATGCACGAACGGGAGATCGCCCGGGGCCTGGAGCTGGGTCTGCAAGGTGCCGACTCGATCGTCGATCGCACCATCCCGACCTTCAGCCGCGGGGAGCTGCCGCACTTCGCCGGGATCAACACCTTCCTCAAGGCGCCCTACGTGGAGGACGTGCGCACCTGCGGGGACTACGACGTCGCCGTCGTCGGCGTGCCGTTCGACGGCGGCACGACCTACCGCTCGGGCACCCGGTTCGGCCCGCAGGGCATCCGCAAGATCTCCGCGCTGTACGGGCCGTACAGCTTCGAGCTGGGGGTCGACCTGCGGGAGTCGATCACGATGTGCGACGTCGGCGACGTGTTCGTCATCCCGGGCAACATCGAGAAGGCCTTCGACCAGATCAGCAAGGGTGTCGGGCACGTGTTCGCCTCCGGGGCGTTTCCGGTCGTCCTCGGCGGCGACCACTCGATCGGCTACCCGACCACCCGGGGGGTGGCCGAGCACCTGAACGGCAACCTGGGGATCATCCACTTCGACCGGCACGTGGACACCCAGGAGACCGACCTGGACGAGCGGATGCACACCACGCCGTGGTTCCATGCCACCGACCTGCCGAACGTGCCGCCGAAGAACCTGGTGCAGATCGGGATCGGCGGCTGGCAGGCGCCACGGCCCGGGGTGAAGGTCGGCCGGGAGCGCGGCACCACGATCATGACCGTCACCGACGCGGTGGAGATGGGCATCCAGGAGGCGGCCGAGCGAGCGCTGGAGGTGGCCTGGGACGGCGCCGAGGCGGTCTGGCTGTCCTTCGACGTGGACTGCCTGGACGCCGCCTTCGTGCCCGGCACCGGGTGGCCCGAGCCCGGCGGGTTCCTGCCCCGGGAGGTGCTGAAGTTCATCCAGATCATCGCCGACTCCGGCCCGCTGGCCGGGATCGAGGTGGTGGAGTGCTCCCCGCCCTACGACAACGCCGAGATCACCTCGCTGCTGTCCACCCGGGTCATCTGCGACACCCTGGGCTGCCTGGTCCGCTCCGGTCACCTGCCCCGCGAGGGCTGAGCCCGCCGGGGGGCGGGGGACTGAACCTTTCCGGGGTCGGTGGTACTCCTTACCTGTATGAGCCGGACCGGTGACGCATCGTGGTGGGCGGCCAGGACGTGAGCGCGGAGCAGGAGTTCGACGCGTTCGTCCGGGCCCGGCAGCGGGAGGTGCTGCGCTCGGCGTGGCTGCTGTGCGGTAGCTGGGGCGAGGCGGAGGACCTCGCGCAGGGCGCGCTGACCACCACCTGGCGGCACTGGGGCAGCCTGCGCGACCGGGAGGCCGCCCTCGGTTACGTGCGCCGGGTGATGTTCACCGACCACCTGCGCAGCCGGCGGGCCGCACGCACGGCGGAGTCCCCGGTGGAGGTGGTACCCGAGCCGTCGTCCGCCGAGCACGGCCGGCCGTACACCCAGGTCGAGCGCCGAGCGGCGCTCACCCGCGCGCTGGCCGCGCTGCCGCCCCGGCAGCGGGCCGCCGTCGTGCTGCGGCACTTCTGCGACCTGTCCGAGAAGGACACCGCCGAGATCATGGGCTGCCGGGTCGGCACCGTGAAGAGCCATGTCAACGCGGCGCTGGAGACCCTGCGCCGCTCCCCGTCCATCGCGGACGCGCTGTACGAAGGAGCCCCCCGATGACCAGCCCCGACCAGCGGCTGAACCAGCTGCTCGACGAGCTCGCCCCCGAACCGCCGCGCGCCCTGTCCGGGCCCGCGCTGCGGGAGGCCGCCGACCAGGCGCCCGCCGTGCTGCGGCCCGTCCCGGCCGGCCCGGACCCGGCGGCCCGGCGTCAGCGCCGGCGGGCCTGGGTCCCGGCCGCCGCGGCAGCCGCTGTCGTCGCCGTGCTGGGGGTGACGGGCTACCTGACCCTCGGTGGTGGGCAACCGGCGGCGCCCGCGAGCGCGGCGTCCACCTCCCCCTCTGCGACGTCGCCCTCTGCGGCCAGCCCGAGCGGTCCGGCGGCGAGCCCCAGCCCGGCGTCCTCGCTGTCCTCGCCGTTCGCGTCCAAGACGGTCGAGCCGGGCAGCGGGCTGCTGCAGGTGAGCCTGAGCCCGACCACCGGGGGAGCAGGCACCACGGTGACCATCACCGGCACCCGCTGCGCCGACGCGGACGGCCAGAACCACGCGGTCAGCTTCACCCCGAACGCCTCGGCCGAGAGCCTGAGGTCGCAGCCCGTCCGGGTCATCCCCTCGGTGCTGGTGGGCCAGAGCCTGACCGCGACCTACACCGTCACCGCCGCCGACGTGGCCGCCGCCAACGGCGCCAAGACCTCCGAGTTCACCGTGCAGTGCGCCACCGACCTGGTCTCCGCCCCGTTCCACGTCCTCGGGTAGGCAAGCGATGGCCGGCGGCCTGCCTCAGGTGACGTTCTCCAGCACGACGGCCAGGCCCTGCCCGACCCCGATGCAGATCGCCGCCACGCCCCAGCGGTGACCGCCGGCCCGCAGTACTGCGGCCAGGGTGCCCAGCACCCGGCCGCCGGAGGCCCCCAGCGGGTGACCCAGCGCGATCGCCCCGCCCCAGGTGTTGACGATCTGCGGGTCGACCGGCCAGGCGTCCAGGCAGACCAGGGACTGCACCGCGAAGGCCTCGTTCAGCTCGACCGCACCCACGTCCGCCCAGCCGATCCCCGCCCGCTGCAGCGCCCGGTTGGCGGCCTCGACCGGCGCGTAGCCGAACCGGTGGGGCGCCAGCGCGGTGGCGGCGCGACCGGCCACCCGGGCGAGGGGGTCCCGGCCGAGCCGAGCGGCGGCTGCCTCGCTGCCCAGCAGCACCGCGCTGGCGCCGTCACTGAGCGGGGAGGCGTTCCCGGCGGTGATCGTGCCGTCCGGCCGGAACGCCGGTCTCAACCCGGCCAGCACCTCCGCGCTGGAGTCCGGGCGGAGGCCCTCGTCGCGGGTCAGCTCCCCGGCCGGCACCACCAGGTCGTCGTAGCACCCGTCCTGCCAGGCGCGGTGCGCGAGCCGGTGGGAGCGGACGGCGAACTCGTCCTGGCGCTGCCGGGAGATGCCGAACTCGGCCGCCAGCTGCTCGTTGCACTCACCGAGCGAGACGGTCCACTCCGACGGCATCGCGGGGTTGACCATCCGCCAGCCCAGCGTGGTGGAGAAGGCGGTCGCGTCGCCGGCCGGGTAGGCCCGGCCGGGCTTGGGCAGCACCCAGGGAGCGCGGGTCATCGACTCCACCCCGCCGGTCAGGACGACGTCGGCGTCGCCGGTCTCGATGCTGCGGGAGGCGGCCATCGCCGCGTCCAGGGAGGACCCGCACAGCCGGTTGAGGGTGCCGGCCGGCACGTGGACGTCGAACCCGGCCAGCAGGGTGGCCATCCGGGCCACGTTGCGGTTGTCCTCCCCGGCCCCGTTGGCGTTGCCGAGCAGCACCTCGTCCGGGTCCAGGCCGAGGGTGCGTTCGCGCATCGCGGCCAGCACCAGGGCGGCCAGGTCGTCCGGCCGGACCTCGGCCAGACCGCCGTCGAAGCGGCCGAACGGCGTCCGGACGGCGTCGTAGACGAAGGCGCTCACCGGTCCTCCTGGCCGGGCAGTGTGGCAGCGAGCACCCGGTCAGTCTGCGCCGCCACCGCGGCGGCTGGGGCCCAGCGGGCCGACGCCGGCTCGTGGACGGCGCGGGCGGCGATCCGGCGCACCGGCAGGAACGGCTCCAAGGTGCCCAGGACGCCGCCCGGACCGGTCTCCAGGCGGGAGACGACGAAGGCGTCAGCGACCAGCTGGTCGCCGTGCCGGCGCAGCAGGGCGGCCTGCAGGCAGAGCGCCATCCGGGCGGCGACCTGGCGGGCCCGGCCGGGGCCCAGCGGGCCGTCGCCGAGGTCGTCCAGCACCGCCTCCGCGTACTGGTCGATCCGCCGGTCGGCGCCCTGCACCTCCTCTCGCCAGGCGGCCAGCGTGGCCGGCTCGCGCTCCAGCGCGCGCAGCACGTCCAGTGCGTTCACCGTGCCGCTGCCCTCCCAGACCGAGTTCAACGGTGCCTCCCGGTACAGCAGCGGCAGCCCCGACTCCTCGACGTACCCGTTGCCGCCCAGGCACTCCAGCGCTTCGGCGACCACCGCGGGGGTGCGCTTGCAGACCCAGAACTTGCCCAGCGGAAGGCCGATCCGGCGCAGCGCCTGCTCGTGGGCGTCCGCGCCGCGATCGACCGCGGCGGCCAGCCGCAGCCCGAGCACGGTCGCCGCCTCCGACTCCAGGGTCAGGTCGGCGAGCACGTTGGTCATCGCGGGCTGGTCGATCAACGTGGCCCCGAACGCCGACCGGTGCGCGGCGTGCCAGGCCGCCTCGGACAGGGCGCGGCGGGTGATCGCGGCGGAGCCGAGGATGCAGTCCATCCGGGTCGCGGCCACCATCTCGATGATCGTCCGGATGCCCTGACCGGGCGGCCCGAGCCGCCAGGCGGTGGCGCCGTGCAGCTCGATCTCGGCCGAGGCGTTCGACCGGTTGCCCAGCTTGTCCTTCAGTCGCACGATCTGCAGTCCGTTGCGGCTGCCGTCGGGCAGCACCCGGGGCAGCACGAAGCACGTCACGCCCTCCGGCGTCCGGGCCAGGGTCAAGAACACGTCGTCCATCGGCGCGGAGGTGAACCACTTGTGCCCGGTGAGCCGGAAGGTCTGGCCCTGCGCCACCGCGGTGGTCACCGTGCCGCGCAGGTCCGAGCCACCCTGCTTCTCGGTCATCGCCATCCCGGCCAGCAGGCCGGCCTTGTCCTGGGGCGGGCGCAGGCCGGGGTCGTAGGCGGTGGCGGTCAACCCCGGCGTCCACCGGGCCGCCAGCCCCGGGTCGGCCGCCAGCGCCGGCACGGCCGCGTAGGTCATGGTCACCGGGCACAGGTGACCCTGCTCCACCTGGGACCAGACCAGGTAGGCCGCCGCCCGCCGCAGGTGCGCCGACGGCTGCCCGGAGGACCACGCCGCGCCGCCCAGGCCCGCCCCGATCGCCTGGCTCATCAACCAGTGCCAGGACGGGTCGAGGTCGACCTCGTCCAGCCGGTGGCCGTACCGGTCGGCGGTCCGCAGCCGGGGCGGGTTCTCGTTGGCCCGGTGTGCGTGCTCGCGCGCCTCGGCGTCGCCGGCGAGCAGACCGAGCGGGGTCAGCGCGTCGAGCAGGGCCGGCGCGCCGTCGCCGGCGAGCGAGCCGAGCGCGCCGGTCAGCGCCGGGTCACCGAGCAGCACCTGGTGCCCGACCAGCGGCGGCGCCTGGTTCCCAGGGGTACGGCCCAGGGCCAGGTCCACGGCCTCGCTCATGCCGGCCTCCGTCTCATGTCGACCCTGCCACCGGCTCGAGGGCCGGGACGGCGTCCGGGTGGGTCGCGCCCCGGAACCGGGCGCGGTAGGCGCTGGGCGTCGTCCGCCGCGCCCGCACGAAGTGGTGCCGCAGCACCGAGGCGGTGCCGAAGCCGCTCCGGGCGGCCACCTCCTCGACAGCCGCGTCGGTGGTCTCCAGCAGGTGCTCGGCCAGGCGCAGCCGCTCGGTGAGCACCCAGTGGTGCGGGGTGGTCCCGGTCTCCTCCCGGAACCGGCGGGCGAAGGTGCGGGCCGACATCGTGGCCTGCCGGGAGAGCACCGGCACCGACAGGTCCTCCGCCAGGTGCTGGCGGGCCCAGGCGATCAGCGGGGCCAGGGTCTGGGCGGCGACCTGCGGCACCGGAGTCCGGACGAACTGCGCCTGGCCGCCGTCCCGGTGCGGCGCCACGACCATTCGCCTGGCCACCCGCGCTGCGGTCTGAGCGCCGAACTCCTTGCGCAGCAGGTGGAGACAGGCATCCAATCCCGCAGCGGTGCCGGCGCTGGTGATCACCGGGTCCTCGTCCACGTACAGGACGTCGGGGTCGACGGTTGCGGCCGGGAACCGGCGCTGCAGCTCGGCGGCATAGCGCCAGTGGGTGGTGCAGCGGCGCCCGTCCAGCAACCCGGCCTCGCCCAGGGCGAACGCGCCGCTGCACAGCGACAGCACCCGCGCGCCGCGGTCGACGGCGGCCCGCAACGCCGCCAGCACCGGGGCCGGGAAGCTCTGGTGCTCGGTGTGGGCGGTCACGATCAGCAGGTCGGCGCTGGCCGCCCGGTCCAGACCGTGCCGGACGCCGACCTCGAACCCGAGGTCGGTACTCACCGGCCCGGGGCGGACGGCGGCCACGGCGAAGTCGAACACGGGCCCGCCGTCGTCGCTGCGGTCCACCCCGAACACCTCGCAGGCCACGCCGAACTCGAACGGCGACAGGCCGTCCCAGACGAGGGTGACGACGTCGCGCACCGGCCGCCTCCTGCGCTCGCCACCGCTGGTGGGCCGGCGACCCCGCCGGCGGTTGGCAGCATATCGGCGATACCTGGCACGGCTGCCACTCGTGGCGGAAATTCATCGGGGGCACAGTTGCCGCCATGGCAGCCCTGATCCTCATCCTGGCCCTGGTCGGCGGCGTCGCGGCCTGGACCGTGCACGAGATCCGTCACGACGGGTACGGCCGCAGCCGGCCACCGCGCAGCCACTGGCCGGAGTGAGCCGGCCCGGGTCAGAACCCGGTCTGCTGCACCACCCGGTCCACCGTCTCCATCACCGACACCGACTCGGCCAGGGTGAGCAGCGGGCTCTCGGTGAGCCCGGCGGCCACGCAGCGCTCCAGCTCGGCCGCCTGCAGCCGCAGACCCTTGCCCCCGGGGCGGACCACGCCGGTCCCGTCGTAGTCCAGGCTCTGGCCGTCCCGGCGGGTCAGCCTCATCGTGGTCGGGGCGTAGAAGGTCCGGTCGATGGTGACCCGGCCCTCGGTGCCCGAGACGAAGGCCTGGCAGGGGGTCGCCGACTCCAGGGTGCAGGACAGGACGGCGTGCGCGCCCCCATTGTGCTGCAGCAGGATCGAGGTCTGGGCGTCCACCCCGGTCTGGGTCGGGTCCGCCGTGGCACTGACCGCCGACGGCGTGCCGAGCAGCATGGAGGCGAAGGACAGCGGGTAGATCCCCAGGTCCAGCAGAGCGCCTCCGCCCAGATCGGGAGCGAACAGCCGGTGCCGGGGGTCGAAGGCGAACCACTGCCCGTGGTCGGCCATCACGGTCCGGACCGTGCCGATAGCGCCTGAGTCCACCCAGGCCCGCAGCTGGTGGATGTGCGGCAGGAAGCGGGTCCACATCGCCTCCATCGCGAACACCCCGGCGGCCCCGGCGGCTGAGGCGACGTCGCGCGCCTCCTGACCGTTCATGGTGAACGGCTTCTCCACCAGCACGTGCTTGCCAGCGGCGATCGCGGCCAGGGCGTGCTCGGCGTGCCAGGGGTGGGGGGAGGCGACGTAGACGACGTCCACCTGCGGGTCCGAGGCCAGCTCGGCGGCGCCGACGTGCACCGTGCCGATCGCGTGCTGGTCGGCGAACGTCCCGCCTCGGCCGGCATCCCGGGAGGCGACGGCGACCACCCGGCCGCCGCCGGGCAGCTGAGCGGTGTCCCGGGTGAAGGAGGCGGCGATCCCGCCGGTGCCGACCACGCCCCAGCGCAGCGGCGGGGAGGTCTCCAGGTCCGGCAGGGCGGGCGGGGTGAGCTCGGTGAGGTCCATAGGTCTGCCAGCCTGCCATCGGCGGGTGCGGGACAGTAGTCGGCATGACCACAGGCCAGCCCCCAGCCTCCTACCCGGTGAGCGCCCGGACCGTCCCGACCCGGCACCGGGAGCGGGCCGGCTACGACGCCCAGGCCGTGCACGCCGTCCTGGACGAGGCGTTGATCTGCCACGTCGGCACCGTCGACGAGGACGGCGAGCCGCTGGTGCTGCCGACCATCCACGCCCGGGTCGGCGACCTGCTCTACCTGCACGGCTCGAGCGGCGCGCGGATGGCCCGGCGGGCGGCCGCGGACCCCGGTGGGCTGCCGGTCTGCGTCACCGTCACCGTCGTGGACGACCTGGTGCTGGCCCGCAGCCAGTTCCACCACTCGATGAACTACCGCAGCGTGGTGGTCCGGGGCCGGGCCCGCGTCGTGCAGGACCCGGCCGAGAAGGATCGAGCGCTGCGCGCCGTCGTCGAGCACGTCGCTGCCGGCCGGGCCGGTGACTCCCGGCCGGCCGACGAGCGGGAGCTGGCCGCCACCACGGTGCTCGTGGTGCCGATCGAGCAGGTCTGCCTGAAGGCCCGGAGCGGGGACGTGGCCGACGACCCCGAGGACCTGACCCTGGGTCACTGGGCCGGGCTGCTGCCGGTGCGCGTGCAGGTCGGACCGGCCCGGGACGCGGCCGACCTGACCGCCGGCCGTCCGGTGCCCGACTACCTGCTGACCTACCGTCGGCCCTGACGCACCACGTCGGGCAACATCGGCGACCATGAGGTGACCTTCGCCGGAAACGTAGCCCGCCTACGGTGGGCGACCCGCCGGCACCAGGAGGTCGGACGTCGAGGACCCGGGAGCGAAGGAGGGACGAGCGCGGTGGACCTGCCCTGGGTGAGCGGTGTGGTGTGTGCCCCGCAGCTGCCGGCGCGCCCGGGTCCGATGTTCGCCGACGGGGACGCCTGGCTGGCCGGCGGCACGGCGCTGTTCAGCACCGAGCAGCCCGCGGTGCGCCGGCTGCTGGACCTGACCACCCTGGGCTGGCCCGCCCTGACCTGGGGTGCCGGCGGGCTGGAGATCTCCGCCACCTGCACGATCGCCGAGCTGGCCGCGCTGCGGGCCACCGCCGCCTGGCCGGCGCTGGCTCTGGCCGAGCGGGCCTGCCGCTGCTTCCTGTCCGCCCAGGCGGTGTGGAACGCCGCCACCGTGGGTGGCAACCTGTGCGCGGCGCTGCCGGCCGGGCCGATGGCCGCGCTGGTCGCCGTGCTGGACGGGCGCTGCGAGGTCTGGCCCGCCGACGGCGGTCCGGCGCGGTGGCTGCCGGTGCGCGAGCTGGTGATCGGCGACGGTCGGAACAGTCTCGGCCCGGGGGACGTGCTGCGCTCGGTGCACCTGCCCGCCTTCGCCCTGGCCGGCCGCGCGGCCCTGCGCCGGGCCTCGCTGCACCGGCAGGGCCGCAGCGCCGCGCTGGTCGCCGGCCGGCTGGCCGGCCAGGAGCTGGTCCTCGTCGTCACCGCGGCCACCACGCGTCCGCACGTGCTGAAGGTGGCGGCCGACCGCCCGGAGCGGGAGCTGGTGCAGCAGCTGGAGTCCGAGGTCGGCCCGGACGGGTGGCAGCAGGACGTGCACGGTGACGCCGACTGGCGGGCGCACCTGACCGGCCGGCTGCTCGGGCAGGTCCGGGCCGAGCTGCTCGGCGACCAGACCGGTCGGGACCGCAGGTGAGGGTCAACGGGCAGCAGGTCGACGGCGCTCCGTGGCCGGGCCAGTGCCTGCGCACGTTCCTGCGCGAGCAGGGCTGGGCCGGGGTGAAGAAGGGCTGCGACACCGGTGACTGCGGGGCGTGCACGGTGCACGTGGACGGCGCCCCGGTGCGCAGCTGCCTGTTCCCGGCGCACCGGGCCGTGGGCCGCGCCGTCACCACTGTCGAGGGCCTGGCCACCCCCGGTGATCAGGCATGTGCCGTTCCACCTGGGGAGGTCAGCGGGCCGGTGCGGGAGGGTTCCGCCCTGCACCCGGCCCAGCGGGCGTTCGCCCGGCAGCAGGCGTTCCAGTGCGGCTTCTGCACGGCCGGGTTCCTGATGGGCGCCGCCGCCCTGGACGACCTCGAGAGCCTGGACGTGGAGAACCTGGCCGAGGCCGAGCGACGGCTGAAGGGGAACCTCTGCCGGTGCACCGGCTACGGACCGATCCGCGCGGCGCTCGCCGAGCTGCTCGCGGGTCGAGCGGGCGCGCCGGGTGAGGCCGACGAGGATCGCCTGATCACCGAGGGCGGGGTGCAGGCACCGGCCACGCTCGAGGTGGTCACCGGGCGGGCCGACTACACCCTGGACCTGCCCGAGCCGGCCGGGATGGTGCACGTGGTCGCCGTCCGCTCGCCGCACGCGCACGCCCGGGTGCTGGCCGTCGACGCGCGACGGGCGCTCGAGGAGCCGGGGGTGCTGGCCGTGCTGACCGCGGCGGACGCACCGCAGCGGCGGTTCAGCACGGCGCGGCACGAGGACCCCGACGACGACC
The DNA here is from genome assembly GCA_963821825.1 of uncultured Actinomycetota bacterium. Classification (GTDB taxonomy): domain Bacteria; phylum Actinomycetota; class Actinomycetes; order Actinomycetales; family Kineosporiaceae; genus CAWGFD01. The sequence continues at coordinate 437,336 of CAWGFD010000002.1, read as the reverse complement.
CGGCCGACACCCGGGTGCTGGACGAGGTGGTCCGGTTCGCCGGTCAGCGGGTGGCCGCGGTGGTCGCCGAGACCCCGGCCGCCGCCCGGCGGGCGGTCGCGCTGGTGCGGGTGGACTACGAGCTGCTCCCGGCGGTGCTGGACCCGCAGGCCGCCACCGGTCCGGACGCCCCGGCGGTGCACCCCGACCTGGCCCCGGACAACATCTGCGCCCAGGTGCACGCCACCCGCGGTGACGTCGTCGCCGCACTGGCCGCTGCGGCGTTCACCCACGAGGGCACCTACCGCAGCCAGCGCCTGCACCACGCCGCCCTGGAGACCCACGCCTGCCGGGCCTGGCGGGAGCCCACCGCGCAGGGCGGCAGCCGGGTCGTGGTCCGCTCCAGCACCCAGGTGCCGTTCCTGACCCGGGACGCCCTGTGCCGGCTCTTCGAGCTGGACCGGGCCGAGGTCAAGGTGGTGGCCGGCCGGGTCGGCGGCGGGTTCGGCGGCAAGCAGGAGCTCCTGGTCGAGGACCTGGCCGTGCTGGCGCTGCTGCGCACCGGCCGGCCGGCGCAGGTCGAGCTGACCCGGGAGGAGGTGATGGCCGCGACCCCGGGCCGGCACCCGATGAGCGTGCGGGTGGAGGCCGGCGTGGATGCCGCCGGAACGCTGACCGCGCTGCGGGTGCACGCCGTCTCCGACACCGGCGCCTACGCCAACCACGGGCCCGGTGTGCTCTTCCACGGCCTGGGCGAGTCGGTCTCGGTCTACCGGTGCCCCAACGTGAGCATCGACGGGTACGCGGTGCACACCAACACGGTCCCGTCCGGGGCGTTCCGCGGGTACGGCCTCAGCCAGGTGGTCTTCGCGGTGGAGTCCGCGCTGGACGAGCTGGCCCGGACGGCCGGGCTGGACCCGGTGCAGCTGCGCCGGCGCAACGTGGTCCGTCCCGGTGACAGCGTGCAACCGGTGTTCGGGCCGCACGCCGACCTCGAGCTGGCCAGCTACGGCCTGGACCAGTGCCTGGACCTGGTCCAGCAGGCCCTGGCCGAGCCTCGCCGTCCCGGTGAGCCGGAGGCGCCGTCCGGCTGGCTGGTCGGCGACGGGGTCGCGCTGTCGATGATCGCGACGGTGCCGCCCCGCGGTCACCTGGCGCACGCCGCCGTGCAGGTGGACGAGCGCGGCTACCTGGTCCGGGTCGGCACCGCGGAGTTCGGCAACGGCACCAGCACGGTGCACGTGCAGCTCGCGGCGGACGCGCTCGGGGTGGGGGTGGGACTGGTCCGGCTCGAGCAGTCCGACACCGACCTCGTGCCGCACGACACCGGGGCCTACGGCTCCACCGGCACCGTGGTCGCCGGTCTGGCGGTGCACCGCGCGGCCGGTGCGCTGGCCGCGGCGATCCGGCGCCTCGGCGCCGACCCCGGCGACCCGGCGGGGGCCGCCCGGGCGCTGCGCGCCGCCGGCCGACCGACCCTGGCCGAGGCCAGCCACGACGGGACGCCGCGGTCGGTGGCGTTCAACGTGCAGGGGCTGCGGGTGGCGGTCTGCCCGCAGACCGGTCACCTGCGGGTGCTGCGCAGCGTGCACGCCGCCGACGCCGGGGTGGTGCTCAACCGCCGGCAGTGCGCAGGGCAGGTGGCCGGCGGGGTCGTCCAGGCGCTCGGCGCGGCGACCTCGGAGGCCGTCCTGCTGGACGACGCGGGCCGGGTCAGCACCCGGACGCTGCGGGAGTACCGGCTGCCCACCATCGTCGACGCCCCGCCGACCCGGGTGATGTTCGCCGACACCCGGGACCCGCACGGCCCGCTGGGCGCCAAGTCGATGAGCGAGGCGCCGTTCAACCCGGTGGCCGCCGCCCTGACCAACGCCGTCCGGGACGCGACCGGGGTCCGGGTCGCGCAGCTGCCACTGCGGGCCGACCGGCTCTGGCGCGTCCTGGCCGCCGGTGACCGGCCCCGGGCCAGGATGGGCACAGGCGCGACCCAGCCGGAGGGCTCGCAGCGGGCCGCAGGCACGGTGAGAGAAGTGGACGAGACATGAACGAGACGGCGGGACCGGGACGGGGACCAGGCGGCCCGGTCGTCTCCGGCGCCGAACGCGAGTGGCTCGCCGAGGCGGTGCGGCGGGCGTGTGACAACGTCGCGGACGACGGCGGACCGTTCGGCGCGCTCGTGGTCCGCGGGGGGACGGTGGTGGCCACCGGGGTGAACCGGGTGACGGCCGACCTGGACCCGACGGCGCATGCCGAGGTGGCCGCGATCCGGACGGCCTGCCGTCAGCTGGGCTCCTTCTCCCTGGCCGGCTGCGTCCTGCTGGCCTCGTGCGAGCCCTGCCCGATGTGCATGGCGGCGGCGATGTGGGCGCGGCTGGACCGGGTGGTCTACGCGGCCGACCGGGTCGAGGCCGCCCAGGCCGGCTTCGACGACCTGGCCTTCTACGACATGTTCAACCATCCCCGCTCGCAGTGGCCGATGGAGGTGCTCCAGGTGGCGCTGCACGAGCGGGTCGCCCCGTTCACGGCCTGGGCGGCGCACCCGGTGCGGACCGAGTACTGAGCGGTGGGGGTTCTGGGCGCGCTGACAGGCGGCACAGAGCGGTTTCGCACACACAGGGTCTTAGGGTGATGACTGTGCGCAAGGGCCGCGGAGGCGGACGGACGACAGGGAGGATGGCGGGTCGATGACCGGGCAGGACGGCGCGGCGTCGGGGCAGGCGCTGGCCTGGACGGTGCTGCAGGACGCGCCGGTGGGGGTCGCGCTGTTGCCCGCCGACGGCCCGCCGCTGCTGCTCAACCCCGCCCTGGCCGGGATCCTGAGCGCCGTCCGGGCCTCGCCCGAACAGCTGTGGCGGGCGGTCCGGGAGCACGCCGAGGTCGGCGGCCACGAGCTGGCGCTGGGTCAGGGGTGGCTGTCGGTGAGCCTGTCCCGGACCGGCCTGCCGGACGGGACGAGCGGCACCGTGGTCAGCGTCCAGGACGTGACGGCGCGCCGGCAGGAGCACGAGCGGCTGACCCGGATGGCCACCCACGACCCGTTGACCGGGCTGGGCAACCGGACGCTGCTGCAGGAGCAGCTGGCCACCGACGTCAGCGTGGCGGCGCACCTGCGGGTCGGGCTGCTGTTCTGCGACCTCGACGGGTTCAAGGAGATCAACGACGCCCTGGGTCACGAGGTCGGGGACGCCGTGCTGGTGGCGGTCGCCGATCGGCTGAGCGCGGCGCTGCGGGTCAGCGACACCGCCATCCGGATCGGGGGCGATGAGTTCGTGGTGCTGGCCCGGATGGTGCGCGACGAAGCGGCGCTGGCCGAGCTGGTCCGCCGGGTCAGCGCCGTGCTGGAGCCGCCGGTGCAGGTCGGCGAGCTCAGCCTGCGGGTGCGGATGAGCGTGGGCAGCGTCCTGAGCCGGCCGGGGGAGGACGCCCGGGCGCTCCTGCGCCGGGCCGACGCGGCGATGTTCACCGACAAGCGCGGCCAGAACGGCCGGGCCGGACGGTCCCCGGGGCCGCAGCAGGCGATGCTGGCCGAGCTGGAGCAGGTCGCGGCGCCGTTCGCCGACACGGTGGACCTGCAGCTGCTGCGCGTGCACGCCGCCCGCGGACGGCACCGGAGCAGGCGCGAGACCGCCTGATCGTGTGCACTGGTCGGGTGCACCCAGCCCAGCCCGCCGGCGACCCGGTCCCGATCGAGGTGGACGTCGCCATCCTGGGCGCCGGAGGCGCCGGCAGCACGCTGCTGCTGGCCCTGCAGGAGGCCTTCGCGGGTCGGCCATCGCCGAGCATCGCCGTCGTCGACCCGGTGCACCGCTGCGGGCAGGACCGGACCTGGTGCCTGTGGCAGGACGCCTCGACGCCGAGCGGCCCGCTCGTGCACCGCAGCTGGCGCCGGGCCCAGGTCGTGCCCCGGCGGGGGCCGGCGTTGACCCTGGACCTGGGCGCCCTGCAGTACGTGATGCTGCGTTCGGCCGACGTCTACGCCGCCGCCGGGGCGGCCGCCGACGCGCTGGCCGCCCGCCGGGTCACCTCGGCGGTGACCTCGGTGCGTCCGCGCGGCGGCGGCGTGGACGTGCTCACCGGACAGGGGCTGCTGCGCGCCCGCTGGGTGTTCGACTCCCGGCCCGCGGCGCCGGCTCGGCCGGCCAGAACCGCTCTGCTGCAGCACTTCCGGGGCCAGGTGCTGACCTTCGACCGGCCCCTGGTCGACCCCTCGACCCCGCTCCTGATGGACTTCCGCACCCCGCAGCCCAGCCGCGGGGTCTCCTTCGGGTACGTGCTCCCGCTGGCCGCGGACCGGGCCCTGGTCGAGTACACCGAGTTCTCCCGGCACCGGCTGGACGACGCCGGCTACCGGGACCGGCTGTCGGCCTACCTGAGCACCCTGTTCGGGGCCGCCGCGGACCGGGCGCGGGTGGAGGAGAGCGAGGACGGCGCGATCCCGATGACCGACGCGGTGCACCGCACCCGGGCCGGGCCCGGCTGGTACCGGATGGGCACCGCCGGTGGGGCGACCCGCCCCTCCTCCGGGTACACCTTCGCCACCATGCAGCGGCAGGCGGCGGCGGTGGCGCAGGCCCTGCTGGCCGGACGTGAGCCGGTGCCGCCGACGCCGTGGGCGGCCCGGCACCGGTGGATGGACGCCGTGCTGCTGCGGGTGCTGGACACCCCGGGGGCGCGGGGGGCGGACCTGTTCGCCGACCTGTTCGCCCGGCAGGGCGCCGAACGGGTGCTCCGCTTCCTGGACGGCGTCACCAGCCCGGCCGAGGAGCTCGCCCTGATGGCCAGCGCGCCGGCCCGGACGATGGCGGTCGCCGCCGTGCAGGACGCCGCGGCCCGGCTGGCCAACCGGATCCCGGGTGGCGGCCGGCCGCGCCGGATCGCCTGATCACGGGCAGGGGGAGGGCGGTCGCCGGGGCCGGCGGGCTGTGTGCCACGATCGGGTCATGCGACTGGATCATGTGTCGTACGCCGCCGAGCCCGATGGGTACCGGGCGACCGCGCAGCGGCTGGCGGCGGCGATCGGGATCCAGCCGGTCGACGGTGGCCTGCACCCCCGGTTCGGCACCCGCAACCTGATCTTCCCGCTGGCCGGCTGCCAGTACGTGGAGGTGGTGGAGGTGCTGGACCACCCCGCGGCGGACAAGGCGCCCTACGGCCGGGCGGTCCGCGCCCGGTCCGAGGCCGGTGGCGGCTGGATGGGCTGGGCCGTGCGGGTGGAGGACCTGACCCCGTTCGAGGCGCGGCTGGGGCGGGCCGCGATGCCGGGCAACCGGCACCGGCCGGACGGGGTGGAGCTGCGCTGGCACCAGATCGGGACCAGCGGACTGATCACCGACCCGCAGCTGCCCTTCTTCACGCGCTGGGAGATCGACCCCGACCTGCACCCGGCGGCGCACGCGCCGTCCACCTGCCGGCTGGCCGCGCTGACCATCGCCGGGGACCCGGGCCGGGTCGCCGACTGGCTCGGCGAGCCGGTGGGCACCCCGCTGGAGGAGGTGGCCGTGGAGTGGGTCGCCCCGCACGGCACCCCGGGCATCCTGTCGGTCACGTTCGAGACCGACGGCCGCACGGTCACCGTCTGAACGGATCGACTCAGTGGTCGGCCAGCTCGTACCCGGCCTCCTCGACGGCAGCCGCGACGTCGGCGTCGGGCAGGATGGCCTCGCTGGTCACGGTGACCGTCGAGGTGCCGCCCGCGACCAGCTCGACCTGCACCGACCGGACGCCGTCCAGCTCGCTCAGCTCGCTGGTCACCGCGCGCACGCAGTGCTCGCAGGTCATCCCGTCCACCTTGAGGATCGTCTTCGCGCTCACCCGACCATTGTTGCGCGTGCACGGCGGGCGGCCGCTGGACGGGGCCCCGGACCAGCGTTCGACCAGGGGCTCAGCTGCGGACGAGGCGGGCGATCGCCTCGCTGGCCTCGCGGACCTTGGCCTGCGCCTGCTCGTCGGAGGTCCGGGCGGCCTCGACCACGCAGTGCCCGATGTGGTCCTCCAGCAGCCCCAGGCTCACGGCCTGCAGGGCCTTGGTCACCGCTGCGACCTGGGTGAGCACGTCGATGCAGTAGGTGTCGTCCTCCACCATCCGGTGCAGGCCACGGATCTGTCCCTCGATCCGCCGCAGACGGTTGAGGTAGTCCTGTCTGCTCCCGCTGTAGCCAGCCACCCCGGCACGATACCCCCCCTTGGTATGACCACCCGTGGCCCCGGTGGGCTGTGGTCAGACGGCCGCCCGAGCCGGGACGGTGGGGCTCGCGTCGGTCCGCTCGCCCTCGGCCGCCTCCAGGCGAGCGGCGCGCAGCATCGCCCACATCTCGGACTGGGTGCCGTCGAGCTCGCGGAGCCGGGCCACCGCCTCGGGTGAGGCGTCGTGGCCGGCGCCGAGCTGGGTCCGCAGCCGATTGGCCTCGGCGGCGGTGGCGCGGATGCACTCCAGGAGCGTGCGGTCGTCCATGGCAACCTCCGGTTGCTGGTGATCAGGGCGCCGGCTGGCCCCCCGGGCGGCTGTGGTCGGTGCACCGGTCACCCGGCGTTCACCGTGACTCCATCTAAGCCGTTTCCCAGGTCAGTTCGAAGCCTTCGTGACTGGCATCACCCGGACCGGCCAGTGCGTGAGCGCCGCGTGCCGCCCGGGCCGCTGGGTCTGCGCCGGTGGGTCTGCGCTCGGCCGCGGACGGTGCCCGGCCGTGGCAGGTCGACGGCGGTCGATCCCGACCGTGGCCGATCGCGGGGGAGCCCGTGATCATCGGCCGGTCAGGGGCGCGACCCGACGGAATCCGTTGTGACAACGACGGTCAGACGACTTCCGGCCGGCAGCGCGCGGGCAGTCGGACCGGCTCAGCACCCCGAACGCCCGGCGCTCGAGGGCGGCTGTCGAAGCCGGCGCCAGGGCTGCGCCGGTGATCTAACTCACCCTCCCCGCCGGCCTCAGAGCTCGAGCTGGTCGACCAGCGTCGCGGCCAGCCCGGTGTAGCTGCCGGGGGTGAGCTCGAGCAGTCGCTGCTGCACGGGGGCGGGCAGGCCGAGGCCGGCGACGAACACCCGCATCGTCTCGCCGTCCACCCGTCGGCCCCGGGTGAGCTCCTTCAGTCGCTCGTAGGGCTGGTCCAGGCCGTGCACCCGCATCACCGACTGCACCGCCTCGCCGAGCACCTCCCAGGTGCCGTCCAGGTCCGCGGCCAGCGCGCCCGGGTCCACGTCCAGCCCGGCCAGCCCGCGTCGGACGTTGTCGAGGGCCAGCAGCGAGTGCCCGAACGCCGTCCCGATGTTGCGCTGCATGGAGGAGTCGGTGAGGTCCCGCTGCAGGCGCGAGGTGACCAGGGTCTGGCCGAGCACGTCGAGCAGCGCGCAGGAGACCTCGAGGTTGGCCTCGGCGTTCTCGAACCGGATCGGGTTCACCTTGTGCGGCATGGTGGACGAGCCCACCGTGCCCTGGCCGCGGACCTGAACGAAGTAGCCGAGGGAGATGTAGGTCCACACGTCGGTGCACAGGTTGTGCAGCACCCGGTTGAACCGGGCGACGTCGGCGTACAGCTCGGCCTGCCAGTCGTGGCTCTCGATCTGGGTGGTGAGCGGGTTCCAGGTCAGCCCCAGGCCCTGCACGAAGCTGCGCGAGACCGCCAGCCAGTCGGTCTGCGGCGCCCCGACCTGGTGCGCGGAGAACGTCCCGGTGGCGCCATTGGCCTTGCCCAGGTACTCCGCGGCCTCCACCCGGCGCAGCTGGCGGCCCAGCCGATGCGCGAGCACCGCCAGCTCCTTGCCGACCGTGGTGGGGGTGGCGGGCTGGCCGTGGGTACGGGCCAGCATCGGCAGGTCCCGGTGCTGGCGGGCGAGGGCGGCGACCTCCTCGGTCAGCGCGCGGGCCGCCGGTGCCCAGACCGAGTGGACGGCGCCGCGGACCATCAGCGCGTAGGCCAGGTTGTTGACGTCCTCGCTGGTGCAGAACAGGTGCACGGACTCCAGCACGTCCTCCAGGCAGGTGCCGGCCATCCGCTTCTTGACGTAGTACTCCACGGCCTTGACGTCGTGCAGCGTGACCCGCTCGGTCTGCGCGATCTCGGCCACTGACTCCGGCCCGAAGGCCTCGGGCACCGACCGCAGGTAGCGGGTCTCGGCCTCGGTCAGGGCCCGCAGGCCGGGCACCGCGCCGGTGGCGGAGAGGTGGATCAGCCACTCGACCTCCACCCGCACCCGTTCGCGGTTCAGGGCCGCCTCCGACAGGTGCTCGGCCAGCGCGGCCACCACCGGGCGGTAGCGGCCGTCCAGACTGCCGAGCGGGACCTCGCCCAGCCCGGGTGAAGGGGCCAGGGGTTCGGGGACGGTGCCGGTGCTCGCCTGGGTCACGGGCCTCATGGTCCCACGGCGGCGGCACCGCCCCGAGCCTGCCGGCTCAGCCTGGGGGGCTCAGCCTGGCGGTGGGCTCAGCCCAGCGCCTCACGCAACGCGGGCAGGAGCTCCTTCTCGGCCTGGCCGCAGAACGCGTCCTGCTGGTCGCCGCCGATCTGGACCAGCGCGACGTCGGTGAACCCGGCGTCGGTGAAGCCCTTGACCGCCTCGATGATCGGCTCCAGGTCCGAACCGCAGGGGATCTGCTGGGCGACGTCCTCGGGCCGGACGAACTGGGTGGCGGCGGCGAACGCGGCGGTGCCGGGCAGCTCGGCGTTGACCTTCCAGCCGCCGGCGAACCAGCGGAACGTCTCGTGCGCGCGCTGGATGCAGGCGTCCTTGTCGGTGCCCCAGGAGATCGGCAGCTGGCCGACCTTGCGGCTGGGGGAGCCGCCACGGACGGCGCCGTCCCAGGCCGGGGCCAGCGACGGGTCGGGCTCGGTGGAGATCATCACGTCGGCCTTGGGGGCCAGGCGCTCGATGCCCTGCTCCCCGGAGACAGCCACCCCGATCGGCACCCGGCGGTCGGGCAGGTCCCACAGCTTGGCCGAGTCGACCCGGAAGTGCTCGCCGGCGTAGCTGACGTAGCCGCCGTCGAACAGGGCGTTGATGATGTCCAGCGCCTCGCCGAGCATCTCGTGCCGGACGTTCACCGGCGGCCAGCCCTGGCCCACCACGTGCTCGTTCAGGCTCTCCCCGGCACCCAGGCCCAGGGTGAACCGGTTGTCGGACAGCAGGCCCACGGTGGCGGCCTTCTGGGCGACCAGCGCCGGGTGGTAGCGGATGATCGGGGCGGTCACGTAGGTCATCAGGTCCATCCGGCTGGTGACCTGGCTGATCGCGCCCAGGATGCTCCAGGCGTACCCGGCGTGGCCCATGGAGTCCAGCCAGGGGAAGTAGTGGTCGCTGATCACGGCGAAGTCGAAGCCGCTCTGCTCCGCTGTCGCAGCGTTCCTCACCAGGTCGCGGGGGTCGCTCTGCTCGCACATCAGGGTGTAACCGATTCTCGCCATGTCCTCATGGTCGGGGGCCACCTGGGCCCCGGCGAGTCGATCTGCGGACGCCGCCGACCGCACCCGGCGCACCGCGCCGATCCTCGGGTCGTGCGCGGCTTCCCGGTTGAATCCTTTGATCCGGTGGACGGTCGGGGTTTCCGAGCCGTCCTTCCTGACCGGCGGGAGGGTCTTGTCACGTGACAGGGGCCATGCCATGCTGGCGCCTCCGGCACCGGAGCAGCTGGTCCGCTTGGTTGCTGAATCGTTATAAGACATTGTTCCGACGTCTCGACGAGGAGACCCCGTGACCAATCGTCACCGCTTTCCCCGCCTTCTTGCCCTCGGCACCGCCGTCTCCGTCGTGGTGCTGGCCGGCTGCAGCGCCGGGAGCCTCGGCTCGTCCTCCGGAGGTGGCTCCGGCGGCACCACCATCACCTGGCTGACGACCAGTGAACAGGCGGCGCAGGCCAACGCCAAGGCCGTGGTGGACGCCTTCGAGAAGGCCAACCCGACCATCAAGGTGAACATCGACGCCCGCCCGGGCGGGTCCGACGGCGACAACCTGGTCAAGACCCGGCTGCAGACCGGCAGCATGGACGACGTCTTCGACTACAACTCCGGGTCGCTGTTCCAGCAGATCGCCCCGGAGAAGAACCTGACCCCGCTGGACGGCACCGTGCTGACCTCGGTGCAGGACAGCTTCAAGCCGCAGGTCACGGCCAACGGCAAGGTCTACGGGGTGCCCTACGGCACGGCCTTCGGCGGCGGGATCATGTACAACAAGGACGTCTTCGCCAAGGCCGGCCTGCAGGTCCCGAAGACGTGGGACGAGCTGGTCTCCGACGCCCAGAAGATCAAGGCCTCCGGGACGGCGCCCGTCCTGCAGAGCTACCAGGACACCTGGACCTCCCAGCTGCTGGTCCTCGGTGACTTCCACAACGTGCAGGCTGTGGACCCGCACTGGGCCGAGAAGTACACCAAGAACCAGGCGAAGTACGCCAACCCGCCCGCCCTGGAGGGCTTCAAGCACCTGCAGGAGATCCACGACAAGAAGCTCGAGAACACCGACTACGCCTCCACGACCTATGACCAGGCCCTCAAGAAGCTGGCCGACGGCGAGGGGGCGATGTACCCGATCCTGTCCAACGCGATACCCGCGCTGCTGGTCCAGGCCCCGGACTCCAGCAGCAAGATCGGGTTCTTCGCGATCCCCGGGAAGGACGCCGCCACCTACGGGTTGACCGCCTGGTACCCCAACGGGATGTACGTCCCGGCCACCACCACCGGCGCCAAGCTGGACGCGGTGAAGAAGCTGCTGGCCTTCGTGGCCAGCAAGTCCGGCTGCGAGGCGCTCACCTCAGCCAGCGCCCCGACCGGCCCCTACCTGGTCGACGGCTGCTCCCTGCCCAGCGACGTCCCGCAGGTGACCCAGGACGTGCAGACGTTCTTCGACAACGGCAACCAGTCGCCTGCTCTGGAGTTCCTGTCCCCGGTCAAGGGTCCGAACCTGGAGCAGATCACCGTCGAGGTCGGCTCCGGCATCGCGTCGGCGCAGAAGGGCGCCGCGCTCTACGACCAGGACGTGGCCAAGCAGGCCAAGCAGCTGAACCTGCCGGGATGGTGAGCGCAGCGCCCCGCCCCTCCACCGACCCTGATCAGGTCGAGCCCTGCGCTGGGTGAGACCGCCGAAGGAGTGCAGCAGTGTCGACGCTGACCCGAAGCACCCGCGGCGGGGTCGCTCCCGACGCCGCCGGCGGCCACGGCCGCCGCCGGCGGCGTCGGAGCCCCTACCCGGGCTGGTTCTACCTGCCCGCCGCGGTGATCTACGCGGTGCTGTTCCTGGTGCCCACCATCGCCGCCTTCTACTTCAGCCTCACCCGCTGGAGCATCTTCAGCAGCGAGTTCACAGGCCTGGACAACTACCAGCAGTTCTTCCAGGAGCCCGCGCTGACCAAGGGCTTCATCAACACCTTCATCTACGCCGTGGTGACCTCGGGCGCGAAGGTGGTGCTGGGGATGGGTCTGGGGCTGCTGCTGACCTCCTCCATCGTGGGCCGCGGTTACCTGCGGTCGGTGATCTTCTTCCCGGTGCTGGTCAGCACCGTCGGCGTCGGCATCACCTTCACCGCCCTGATGAACCCCAGCCGCGGGGTCATCAACGTCGCTCTGGCCACGATCGGGATCCACGGCCCTCGCTGGCTGGTCGACCCGTCGCTGGCCCTCTACTCGGTCGCCCTGGTCGACATCTGGAAAGGGGTCGGCCTGGCCACGGTGATCTACATGGCCGGGATCGTCTCGATCCCCAAGGACTACCTGGAGGCGGCGCGGGTGGACGGCGCCGGGCCCTGGCGGATGTTCCGCAGCATCATCCTGCCGCTGTCCTGGCCAGCCACCTCCACCGTGATCACCCTGTCGCTGATCGGAGGGCTGCGCTCGTTCGAGCTCATCTGGGCGATGACCCGCGGAGGGCCGGGCTTCACCTCAGACGTCATCGCCTCGGTGATCTACAAGCAGTACCAGGCTGGCTTCTACGGTCTGTCGACGGCGGGCAACGTCATCCTGTTCTTCGCCGTGATGGCGATCGTCATCCCGCTCACCCGGTTGCTGGCCCGCAAGGACGTGGACCTGTGAACCGGCGCACCATGTTCCGGTGGGGGGTCGGCAGCGTCGCCGTCGTGCTCAGCGTCGTCGTCTTCCTGGTGCCGTTCGCCTTCATCATCCTGACCGCGGTGAAGGACGCCCAGCAGGCGGCCCTGCTCGGCTTCACCTGGCCGCACAGCTTCCGCTTCGCGCAGAACCTGGTGGAGGTGCTGCAGGCCCGCGACTACATCCTGATCATCGCCTTCATCAACTCCACGATCCTCACCGTGGTCAGCGTCACCGGGCTCGTGGTGCTCGGCGCGATGGTGGCGTTCGTGCTGCAGCGCCGGCCGAGCCGGTGGTCGCCGCTGATCAACTTCGCGGTGCTGACCGGCCTGATCATGCCGCCCGCCGTGGTCCCCACCATCTGGGTGCTGCAGAAGTTCGGCCTGTTCGCCACGATGCCCGGCCTCATCCTGGTGGAGATCGCCTTCGGGCTCTCCTTCACCGTGCTGCTCTTCCGGGCCTTCATCTCCACCATCCCCAAGGAGCTGGACGAGGCCGCGATCATCGACGGTGCCGGACCGCTGCGACTGTTCTTCCGCGTCGTGATGCCGCTGCTGCGTCCGGTCACCGTGACCGTGGTCGTCGTCCAGTCGGTGAACATCTTCAACGACTTCACCAACCCGCTGTACTTCCTGCCCGGTGACCAGAACGCCACGGTGCAGCTGACCCTGTTCAACTTCCAGAGCCAGTCCAACACCTCCTACAACCTGCTGTTCATGGACATCCTGCTGATCGCCATCCCGCCGCTGCTGCTGTACATGTTCTTCAACCGGCAGATCGTCTCCGGGATGACCGCCGGCGCCGTCAAGGGCTGAGCCGCAGCACCCCTGCGCCAGTTGTTCGACGGAGCCACCGAACCGCCGCCACCCCATCCTGGAGGACCCGCATGCCCATCACCTGGCAGGCCGACCTGATCGCCGCCGACCAGCAGCCGCAGGCGCCCCTGCTGCGCACAGCGTTCGCGCTGCTGGCCGGGCACGGCGGCCTGCGGTCGGCGACCCTGCACGTCACGGCGCTCGGCGTGGTCGAGCCGGTGCTCGACGGCTCGCCGGTGGGGGAGGACCTGCTCACCCCCGGCTGGAGCAGCTATGAGTGGCGCCTGCGCTACCGCAGCCACGACGTCACCGCTGCGCTGGCGGGCGAGGGTGAGGACGGCGGCGGGCAGCACGTGCTCGGCCTGGCGCTGGGCAACGGCTGGGCCAACGGCCGGCTGGGCTGGGGCGACGGCGGGCACTACTACAGCCGCGAGCCGGCCGCGCTGGCTCAGCTGGAGCTGACCTACGCCGATGGGCACCAGCAGGTCGTGGTCACCGACGGCAGCTGGCAGGCACACTCCTCCGCGGTGCTCGCCGACGACCTCTACGACGGTCAGACCATCGATGCCCGACTGCTCGACCCGGCCTGGGCCACGGCGGACGGCCTCGGTCAGCAGGAGGGCTGGGGCGGGGTGCACGTCGTCGACCTCGACCCCGCCCGGCTGGTCGAGCACCTCGGGCCGCCGGTGCGACGGCAGGAGTCGATCGCCGCGCGCCGGGTCTGGCGCTCGCCGTCCGGGCGCCTGCTGGCCGACTTCGGCCAGAACCTCGTCGGCTGGCTGCGGCTGCGGGTCCAGGCAGAGGCCGGCAGTACCGTCACCGTCCGGCACGCCGAGGTCCTGGAGGACGGCGAGCTGGGGGTGCGGCCGCTGCGGACGGCCAAGGCGACCGACCGGTTCGTGCTCTCCGGCGGGCAGGACGTGTTCGAGCCCACCTTCACCTTCCACGGGTTCCGCTACGTGGAGATCGAGGGCTGGCCGGGCGAGGACCCGGCCCCGGAGGATCTCCAGGCGGTGGTGATCGGCTCGCAGCTGAGGCGCACCGGTGAGTTCGAGTGTTCCCACGAGCTGCTCAACCAGCTGCACCGCAACGTCGTCTGGGGGCAGCGCGGGAACTTCGTCGACGTACCCACCGACTGCCCGCAGCGCGACGAGCGACTGGGCTGGACCGGCGACCTGGCCGCCTTCGGGCCGACCGCGGTGTACCTGTTCGACACCCGGGACTTCCTCCAGGACTGGCTGCGCGACCTGGACGCCGAGCAGTCCCACCACGACGGGTTGGTGCCCTACGTGGTGCCCGACGTGATGAAGTACTGGCCCGAACGGGCCGAGCGTGGTCCGATCGACACCACCGCGGTGTGGTCGGACGTCGCGGCCTGGTTGCCGTGGGACATGTGGCTGGCCTACGGCGACCGTGACGCGCTGGCCGAGGCGTACCCCTCGATGGTGGCCCACGTCGCCCGGGTCGAGGCCAAGCTGTCGCCGCAGAACCTGTGGGACACCGGCTTCCAGTTCGCGGACTGGCTGGACCCGGACGCCCCGCCGGACCGCCCCGGCGACGCGAAGGCCGACAAGGGCGTGGTCGCCACGGCCTGTGCCCACCGCAGCGCCCGGACGGTGGCGAGGGCGGCGCAGGTGCTGGGCCGCGACGAGGACGCCGCCCGGTTCACCGCGCTGGCCGACCGGGTGCGGGAGGGCTTCCGCTCGGCCTACGTCTCCCCCGACGGCAAGGTGACCAGCGACTGCGCGACGGCCTACGCCCTGGCGTTGCGGTTCGGCCTCCTGGACGGGGAGACCGAGCAGGAGGAACGCCTGCGGGCGCTGGCCGGGGAGCGGCTGGCCGAGCTGGTGGCCAAGGCCGGGTACCGGGTCTCCACCGGTTTCGCCGGCACCCCGTACGTGACCGACGCCCTGGCCGACACCGGCCACCTCGAGGACGCCTACCGTCTGCTGCTGGAGGAGGGCTGCCCCTCCTGGCTGTACCCGGTGACGATGGGTGCGACCACGGTGTGGGAACGCTGGGACTCGATGCTGCCGGACGGCAGCATCAACCCCGGGCAGATGACCAGCTTCAACCACTACGCCCTCGGTGCGGTCGCCGACTGGATGCACCGCACGGTCGCCGGTCTGGCGCCGCTCGAGCCCGGCTACGCGCGGGCTCTGGTGGCGCCCAGACCGGGCGGGGGGCTGCGCTGGGCACGCACCTCCCTGGACAGCCCGCACGGCCGGTGGTCGGTCCGCTGGGAGGTGGACGGGGAGCAGCTGCAGCTGGAGGTCGACGTGCCGGACGGCGCGTCAGCGCTCGTCCGACTGCCCGGGGCGGGCGACCAGGAGGTGACGGCGGGCTCGCACGTGCTGCGCGCCGCGCTGCAGACCGGCTCTGGACCCGGTCTGGACCCGGTCTGAACCCGGTGTGAACCCGGTGTGAACCCGGTGTGAACCCGGTGTTGACCCGGTCTCCCCGCCGCTGCGGTTGAGCTCAGCGGCGGGGACCCGGGGGTTGGCCGGGCGTGGCCGGGCGCCGGGCGCGCACCCGCATCAGCACCGGGCCGACCACGCTGGCCAGCACGGCGACCGCGGCGACCACGTAGGCCAGGTTCTTCACCCACGGCACGGTCGCGGCGATGTGCCCGATCGTGATCATGCCGCTGCCCCAGACCAGGGCCCCGACCAGGTTCGCGGCCAGGAACACCGGGTAGGGCATCCGGGCCGTGCCGGCGACGATCGGGGTGAAGGTGCGCACCCAGGGGATGAACCGGGCCACCACCACAGCGGCCACCCCCCACCGCTGGTAGAAGGCCTCGGCCCGCGGCAGGTGCGCGGCGAGCCGGCCGGCCCGTCGCTGCACCCAGGGCCGGCCGAACCGGCGGCCGGTCCAGTAGCCGACGGCGTCGCCGGTGACCGCGGCCAGCGCGGCACCGACGGCCAGCACCGGGAACGACAGCGGCGAGCCCTGCTCGGCGCTGAGCAGGCCGGCGGCGAACAGCACCGTGTCACCGGGCAGGAAGAAGCCGACCAGCAGGCCGGACTCCACGAACACCAGGGTGAACAGCACGGCGTAGACGCCACCCGCGGTCAGGGTGGCGAGGTCGGGGTGCAGGAGCTGCGCGAACCACTCGGCCATGGGGGTACTCCATCACGGCCGGCGCCCCGGCCTCGGCGGCTCAGGGCAACCGGCGGCTCAGGGCAACCGGCGGCTCAGGGCAACCGGCGGCGTCGGGCGGCCGGCGCACCGGCGCGGGCCGGGTCGAGTCCGGCCAGCACCACGGGCCCGGCGTCCAGGGTGGCCGGGCCGACCACCAGCCGGCCGGAGCAGGTCGGCCGGGCCCGCAGCCCACCCCGGCCGCGCAGCGCCGACCGGGCGCCGGGGGCCAGCACGGCGTCCATCCAGGCGCACGGCGCGGTCTGTCCGGCGGCCTCGAAGCCGACCGGCGCGCAGCCCGCGGCGAGGGTGAACCTCTCGTGCCGCAGGGCGTTCAGGTCGACCCCGCGGACGACGACGTTGCGGCGCAGCAGGCGCGGGTCCAGCGATCCGGGTGCCGGCCAGGCCGGGCGGCCGAGCAGGGCCGCCACCTCGTCCACCGCTTCCACGGCCAGGAAGGACACCGCGCTGGCCAGGCCCGAGGTCCGGCCGAAGAAGCGGTCGCCCACGATGCCCTGGTCCTGGACCAGCTCGACGGCCGCCGGCAGCCGGCTGGGGTGGGGCCCGACCCCGTCCCGGGGGTCGTGGGAGTGGAACCAGTAGCTGTGCCCCGCAGAGATCACCAGGGCCACCACCTCGCACTCCACCACCCCGCGATCATCTCCTGCCGGCCTCCCCCGAACAGCTCGGCCGACCAGCTCGCCGATCATCGGTGGCGATCCAGTGGCGTGGGTCACACCGGCGCGGGGGGTTCCTCGCGTAGGTTCAGCCCGTGAGAGTGGCCGTGCCCGCCGAGACCATCCCGGGGGAACGACGGGTGGCGCTGGTGCCCGACGTCGTCCCGCTGCTGACCCGTGCCGGGCTCGACGTGGTGGTGCAGACCGGCGCCGGCCGGCACGCGCTGGCCACCGACGAGGCCTACACCGCGGCCGGCGCGACCGTGGTGGACAGCATCGACGCCGACCAGGTCGACGTCCTGCTGCACGTGCGCCCGCTGCACCCGGGGGTGCCGGCCAAGCTGCGCCGAGGCAGCGTGACCATCGGCCTGTGCTCGCCGGCCGCCGAGACGGCGACGGTCAGGGCGCTGCGCGACTGCGGGATCACCGCCTTCGCGATGGAGCTGGTGCCCCGGATCTCCCGCGCGCAGTCGATGGACGCGCTGACCTCCCAGGCCCTGGTCGCCGGCTACCGCTGCGTGCTGGAGGCCGCGATGCGGCTGCCGCGGTTCTTCCCGCTGTTCATGACTGCCGCCGGCACGGTGCCCCCGGCCCGGGTGCTGGTGCTGGGCGCCGGGGTCGCCGGCTTGCAGGCCCTGGCCACGGCCAAGCGGCTGGGCGCCGTGGTCTCCGCCTACGACGTCCGGCCGGCCTCGGCCGACGAGGTCGCCTCGATGGGTGCCACGTTCGTGGACCTGGGGCTGGAGACGGTCGAGGGCAGCGGCGGGTACGCCGCCGAGCAGAGCGCGGAGCGGGCCGCCCGCCAGCAGGCGGCGCTGGCCCCCTTCCTGGCCGCCTCCGACGTCGTGATCACCACCGCGGCGGTGCCGGGCCGGCCGGCGCCGCTGCTGGTGACCGCCGAGATGATGGCGGGGATGAAGCCCGGGTCGGTCCTGGTGGACCTGGCCGCCGAGACCGGCGGCAACGTGGAGGGCTCCAGCCCGGGGCAGGACAAGCTGGTCCAGGTGGCCGGGGGCACGGTGCGGCTGGTCGGCATGAAGGACGCCGCCTCCGCCCTGCCGGTGGACGCCTCCCGGCTGTACGCGCGCAACGTGGTGAACCTGCTGGCGCTGATGGTGACGCGACGGGGTCGTCGCCCCCGACCTGGACGACGAGGTGCTGGCTGGCGCCTGCCTGACCCATGACGGCCTGGTACGGCACGGACCCACGGCCGAGCTGCTGGCGGGCGCAGGCGATCCGCCGACAGGAGAAGGACCAGCCGGCCCAGGGGAGGGGAGCACCGCATGACCGGCGTCGCGCTGCTGACGATCTTCGTGCTGGCCGTCGTGATCGGCTTCGAGGTGGTCTCCAAGGTGTCCACCACCTTGCACACCCCGCTGATGTCGGGGGCGAACGCGATCCACGGCATCATCCTGGTCGGCGCGGTGGTGGTCACCGGGCAGGCCGACTCCACCCTGGCCCTGGTCGTCGGCCTGGTCGCGGTGGTGCTGGCCACGGTCAACCTGCTCGGCGGCTTCCTGGTCACCGACCGGATGCTGGAGATGTTCAAGGGCCGGCCAGGAGGCACCCGGTGAAGGTGCTCTCCGGCAACGCCACCGAGGTCCTGTACCTGGTCGCGGCGCTCTGCTTCATCCTGGCCCTGAAGGGGTTGTCCTCACCCCGCAGCGCCCGGCGCGGCAACCTGATCGGGGCGGCCGGCGCCGCCCTCGCGCTGGTCACCGTGTTCCTGTCCACCGACCTGAACCACCTGGCCGCCATCCTGATCGCGATGGCGGTCGGCGCCGTGCTGGCCGTCCCGGCCGCTCGCCGGGTGCAGATGACCCAGATGCCGCAGCTGGTCGCCCTGTTCAACGGCGTCGGCGGCGGCGCCGCGGCCCTGGTCGCGCTGCTGGAGCTGACCACGATCAGCTGGTTCATGTCCGCCACCGGGTGGTGGGTGTGGAACATCGGCGGCGGCTGGTTCCTCTCCTCCGGGAACCACCCCCAGGGTGCAGGAGGCGCTCGCCGCGACCTCGGCCGGCAACCTGGCGGCGATCGCGTTCACCGTCCTGGTCGGCTCGGTCTCCTTCGCCGGGTCGGTGGTCACCTTCGCCAAGCTTCAGGAGCTGATGACCACCCGCCCGGTGGTGATGCCGGCCGCCCGGCCGCTGCTGATCGGCGGGCTGGCGCCGGCCTGCTGGCCGCCGGCGCCGCCTTGGCCTCCGGCCGGCTGTGGGCCGGGCTGCTGCTGGCCGTGCATCGGCCTGGCCCTGGGCGTGATGCTGGTGCTGCCGGTCGGCGGCGCGGACGTGCCGATCGTCATCTCGCTGCTGAACGCCTTCACCGGGCTGACCGTCGCCGCCGGCGGCTTCGTGCTGCACAACACGCTGCTGCTGGTCGCCGGCACCCTGGTCGGCGCCTCCGGCACGATCCTGACCCGGCTGATGGCCGCGGCGATGGGCCGCTCGGTGGCCGGGGTGCTGTTCGGCGCCCTGCGCGGCGGGTCCACCGCCGGTGCGCCGCGCTCAGCCAGCGCCCGGTCCGCACGGTGCAGCCGGACGACGTGGCGATCCTGCTCAGCTACGCCCGCAAGGTGGTCGTCGTCCCCGGCTACGGGCTGGCGGTGGCCCAGGCGCAGCACACCATCCGGGAGCTGGCCGAGGTGCTGGAGGCCCGGGGCATCGAGGTCGTCTACGGCATCCACCCGGTCGCCGGCCGGATGCCCGGCCACATGAACGTGCTGCTCGCCGAGGCCGGGGTGCCGTACGAGGCGCTGCAGGAGATGGACGAGGTCAACCCGCAGTTCAAGAACACTGACGTGGTGCTCGTGGTCGGCGCCAACGACGTGGTGAACCCGGCGGCCAAGACCAGCCCCGGGGCGCCGATCTACGGGATGCCCATCCTGGAGGTCTCCCAGGCCCAGCAGGTGATCTTCCTGAAGCGGTCGATGCGCCCGGGTTTCGCCGGGATCGAGAACGAGCTGCTGTACGAGCCGGAGACCTCGCTGCTGTTCGGCGACGCCAAGGAGTCCCTGGGCAAGGTGCTGGCGGCGGTCAAGGCGCTCTGACGGCGCGACCGCCGCCCCCGCCGTCAGGCCCGGGAACCGGTTTCCCGCCGGTTCCGGGCAGGTGAGAACCTGCCCGGGTGTCCCGGTACCTCCGCATCCTGCGCATCGCCTCGGCCCGTGACCCGTTCATCGCCTCGGTGGTGGCCCGGCTGCCGATCAGCATGGTCCCGCTCGGGCTGGTGCTGCTCGTGCAGGAGGTCAGGGGGAGCTACTCGGTCGCCGGGGTGGTGACGGCCAGCTTCGCGCTGGCCACCGGGTTGGCCACGCCGTGGTGGGGCCGGCTGCTCGACCGGTTCGGCCTGCCGCGGATCATCGCCGGGACGGCGTGCGCCTCGTCCCTGCTGCTGTCCGCGCTGGCGGTGGCGGCCGCCCGGTCGGCCGCCGACCTCGTGCTGGTGGTGCTCGCCGTCGGGGTCGGGCTGACCTTCCCCCCGGTCAGCCCGGCGATGCGCGCCGCCTGGCGGGTGGCGCTGCCCGAGGAGCTGGACCGGCGGGCCGGGTTCGCGCTCGACGCGGTGGCCGTGGAGACGATCTTCGTCGCCGGGCCGCTGCTGCTCAGCGGCATGCTGCTGCTGGCGCCGCGGGTGGTCCCGCTGCTGGTCACCGCCGCCCTGATGGCCGCCGGCGGCACGGCGTTCGCAGCCACCCCGGCCGCCCGCAGCTGGACCCCCGAGGCGAGCCAGGAGGTCGGCGGGGCGGCCGGCCGGTCGCCGCTGCGCTCGCGGGGGGTGCTGGCACTGCTCATCGCCAGCATCGCGATGGCGGTCGGGTTCGGCCAGCTCGACGTAAGCATCGCCGCGCTGTCCGCGGCCATCTTCGGCAGCACCGACCGGGTCGGGGTGCTGTTCGCGGCGATCGCCGGGGGCAGCGCCAGCGGCGGGCTCTTCTACGGCTCGCGGGCCTGGTCCGGGCCCGAACGGGCGCGGCTGCCGGTCGTCCTGGTCGGCTTCGCGCTGGGCGCCGGCGGGCTGAGCCTGGTGGCCCGCGACTCGGCGCACCCCGCGTTGGCGCTCGCCCTGCCGGTGCTCGCCGTCACCGGACTGCTGATCGCCCCGGCCCTGATCATCCAGGCCAACCTGATGGACCGGCTGGCTCCCCGGGACAGGCTCAGCGAGGCCCAGGCCTGGCTGAACATGACCTACACCACCGGGGGGGCGGCCGGCACCGCCGTCGCCGGGCTGCTGATCGACGCCGGGGGGCCCTCGAACTCCTTCCTCGGCGCCTGTCTGGCGATCACCGTGGGGGCCACCCTCGCCTTCACCGCGCAGTCCCGGTGGCGGACGGCGCGCCTGCCGGTGGCTGCCACGTCCTGACCGGCTGTCCTGACCGGCTGTCCTGACCGGCTGTCCACACCGGGTCGGCGCCGGCGGGCGCCGGGTGGCCGATGTCCACAGCGCCGGTGCCGGGCGGGCCGCCCGCGGCGCGTTGCGGCCTAGCGTTCCGGGCGTCGGCAGGCGGCCGGCACGGTGCCGGCCAGGACGGAGGAACGGTGGACGCGAGCGGGATCTGGGAGCTGGCCCGGCGGGTGGAGGCGGCCGGGCAGGAGCTGGCGGCGGTGCCGGCCGTGGTGCCCCCCGGGCCCCAGGTGTGGTGCTCGCGGGCGGCCCGGCTCTTCGCCGCCCGCCTGGCCGAGGCCCAGCACCGGGTCGACCGCGCGCGGCTCCAGCTGGACCAGTCCGCGCTCGCGCTGCGCGCCCACGCCCGGGCGGTGGAGGAGCTCGGGGCACTGCCCGGGCCCGGCCTGCCGTGGTGAGTCCGGCCGAGGAGGTGGCGCACGCGGTCCGGCTGCGGGCCGGCGTCACCCTGTTCGCCGGCTGGCTGTCCGACCGGCCCGGTCGCGGCCTGCCCCCGGAGTTCGACGTCGCCCCACCTCCGCCGGGCGTCGAGGCCGGCCCGCCGCCGCCGATGGCGGCCGCGGCGCTCGCCGTCCTGGGCGGTGCCGACCTGGTGGTGACGGTCCGCACCTGGGGGCCAGGGCCCGCGACGGTGGCCGTCCTGGGTGTGCTCGGTGACCTGGCCGCATCGCTGGCGCGCCAGGACCAGCCGGACGCCGAGGTGCTGGTCGGTCTGCTGCCCCGCGGGCACGCGCCCGCCGAGGTCGGCGGCTGGGCTCCGGAGCCGGCCGAGGAGGCCGGGTCCACCCCGCCCGGGTGCGGGCTGCAGCTGCTGGCCGCGGCCGGCCGGCCGGGTCCGGTGCTGCTCAGCCGCACCTTCCAGGTCACCACCACCGGCTGGTGGCAGGTCCAGCCCGACGGCGCGCCCGTGCCGCCCGATGACAGGGCGTTGCCGGCGCTCGCCGACGAGCTGGCCGTGACAGTCGCCGAACTGCTCGGCCTGGCTGAGCCGGAGGCCAGGTGCTGAGCCGGCCCACCCGTCCCGCCCTCCAGCTGTCCGGTGGCCGTGGCCTCACCGTGGTGGCGACCGAGGAGCTCACCGAGCTTGCCGGGCGGGTGGACCGGTTGGCGACCGCGGTGCTGGCCGCCTGCGCCGCCGCGCTGGACGCGGCCCGCTCGCCGGCCCTGATCGTGTCGGTGCCGCTCGCCCCACTGACCGCGGTCAGGGCCGAGCGCGAGCTGCTGGCCGCCGGCGCGCTCGCCGTTCCTGCCGGTGAGCTGGAGGGCCTGGCGCTGGCCCTGGCCACGGTGGCGGCCGGGTACGTCCACGCCGACGAGGCCGGCCGGGAGCTCACCGGGGCGGTGGACCTGACCGTGGGCCGGGCGCTCGGGACGGTCTTCGGCCCCGCCCTGCTGCCAGTGGTGACCGCTGCGGCGATCTGGGCTGCGGTCGGTGACCGGTCCACGGCGGCTCCCTCCCTCCACCGGCCGCCCGCGGCTCGGGCCGTGCCCGGCACCTCGGCCGGCACGGTCCTCCTGCGGCTGCTGCGCTCGCCCGGCGGTGCCCGCCTGGCCCAGCACCTGGTCGCTGGGGTGCCCGGGCTGCTCGCCGGTCCGCAGGGCCCGGGCGTCGTCCAACCGTCCTGGGCCGGGGCCGGTGGTTCCGGCTGGCCGCCCCGGGACAGCGCCGACGTCGCTCGGCTGGCCCTGGTCGCCGCGCTGATCTCGCCGGTGTTCCGCGAGCCCGGGCCGGTGCAGGCCGTGCCGGTCGGTGCGCCGCGCCCCGGCAGCCCACCGCGCGGGCTGGCCGACCTGCTGGCGCTGGCCGACGGCGGCGGGGACGGGCAGCGGCTGGTCCGGGTCGAGCGCCTGACGGGCCCGGAGGGGCCCAGCTGGGTGGTGGGCATCCCCGGTACCCGGACCTGGCAGCGGCAGCCCGGCGCCGATCCGTACGACCTGACCACCAACCTGCAGACGGTCGCCGGGCGGCCCAGCGCCGTGGAGAGCGGGGTGCTGGTGGCGCTGCGGCAGGCGGGGGTGCGGCCAGGGGAACCGGTGATGCTCGTCGGTCACAGCCAGGGTGGGCTGGTCGCGGCCCGGTTGGCGCGGGACGTCCCGGCCTCCCAGCTGACCATCACGCACGTGGTCACGGTCGGCTCCCCGGTGGCCGGCATCCCCCCACCGCCGCACGTGCAGCTGCTCAGCCTGGAGCACGAGGAGGACCTGGTGCCGACGCTGGACGGGGCGGCCAACCCGGCCGCAGCGCAGTGGCTGACCGCCCGGCTGCCGGCGCCGGTCCCCGACCCGCACCAGCTGGTCGGCTACCGGCGTTCGGCTGAGGTGCTGGACGGGATGGACGCTCCGCAGCTGACCAGCTGGCGCGCCGGGGCGGCCGCCTTCCTGACCGCCCGCACGGCCACCGCCCAGGACGTGCGGCTGACCCGGGCGCAGCCCGCGGACGGGCCGGCCGCGGCCGGAAGGTCAGGACCTGCGGAACAGCACGTGGCCGCCGGCGGCCAGGATCAGGACGAAGCCCCAGGGCACCGCCGGTGAGCACGCCGAAGCGACCGGCACCGGTGGGTGGGCGACGAGGAACAGCGGACGGGGCCCGCCGACGTGTGTCGGCGAGCCCCGCCCGATCTTGGTTCAGAGCGCGGGAGGGGTCAGGGCAGTACCTGGATCTTGCGGCCCACCCCGTTCTTGAACTGCTCCAGCGCCTGGGGGTAGTCCTCCAGGGCGAACCGGTCGCTGATGAAGACCTCCGGGTCCAGCACGCCGTCCAGGAACAGCTGCGCCGCGCGTTCGTAGGAGTGCAGCACCGCCATCGAGCCGGTGATGGTGATCTCCTGGTTGTAGATCGTGTAGGGGGACCAGCGGGCCACGGCCTTCTCGGCCGAGACGCCGAACTGCAGGAAGGTGCCACCCTTACCGACCCGCTTCAACCCGTCCTCGATGGCGGCCACCACCCCGGTGCAGTCGATCACCACGTCCCACCCGCGAGGGGCGGTCAGCTCGTCGGCGTTGGTGACGGTGCTGGTGCAGCCCAGCGACTTCGCGGTCTCCAACCGCCTGGGGTTGAGGTCGACCACGTCCACCGTGGCCGCCCCGGCGCGCTTGGCCAGCTCCATCATCATCAGGCCCATCGTGCCGGCCCCGTAGATCAGGTAGCTGTCGGCCAGCGAGGCCTTCAGCACGTCGTACCCGCGCACCGCGCAGGACAGCGGCTCGATCAGCGCCGCGTCCGCCGTCCGGAACCCCTCGGGCAGCCTGACGCAGTTCGCGACCGGCGCCCGGACCAGCTCGGCCGCGCCGCCCGGCACGCTGACGCCGATCGCGTTCCAGTTCTCGCACAGGTTGTTCCGGCCACGGCGGCAGTAGTAGCACTCGAAGCAGTACAGCGACGGGTCGACCGCCACCTGGTCGCCGACGGCGACCTCGGTGACGTCGGCGCCGACGGCGACCACCTCGCCGGCGAACTCGTGCCCGGGCACGATCGGCAGGGTGGGGGCGAACTCACCCTCCAGGATGTGCAGGTCGGTGCCGCAGATGCCGCACCCGGCGACCTTGACCACGACGTCACGTCGGCCCGGGGTGGGGTCGTCGACGGTGGTGACCTCGACCTCGCCGGGGGAGGTGATGACGGCGGCTCTCATGTTCGACTCCAGCTGTGGTGGCGTGGGTGTGATGGGCGTACGGGTGGCCGGTCTGTGGGCGACCCGTGCTGGTGCTGGTCCTACTTGACCGCGCCCAGCGACAGTCCGCGAACCAGCTTGTCCTGCGCCGCGAAGCCGGCGATCAGCACCGGCAGCGAGACCAGCACCGCGGCGGCGCACAGCCGGGCCAGGAACAGGCCCTCGTTGGTGATGAACCCGACCAGGAAGATCGGTGACGTCTTGGCCACCGTCGAGGTCAGGTTCAGGGCGAACATGAACTCGTTCCAGGAGAAGATGAAGCAGATCAGCGAGGTGGCCACGATCCCGGGCACGGCGATCGGGGCGATGATGTTGATCAGCAGCCGGGGCAGCCCGGCGCCGTCCACCTGGGCGGCCTCCAGGATCTCCCGGGGCACCTCGGCCAGGAACGAGCGCATCATCCAGATCGCGATCGGCAGGTTCATCGCCGTGTACAGCACGATCAGGGTCCAGACGTTGTCCAGCATCCCGATCCGCTTGACGATCAGGTACACCGGCAGCAGCGCGGCGATCGGCGGCAGGAACTTGGTGGACAGGAAGAAGAACATCACGTCGGTCCACTTCTCGACCGGCTTGATGGACAGCGCGTAGGCCGCGGGGATGGCCAGGGCCAGGACGAGCAGGGTGGACAGCACGCTGGCCATCGCCGAGTTGATCAGGAAGGGGCTGATCCCGCCGGCGAACACCGTGCGGTAGGCCGACAGCGTGAGCGGGGCGAAGATGCTGGGCGGGTTGGTGGCGGCGTTGGCCTCGGAGTGGAAGGAGGTCAGCACCATCCACGCCACCGGGGCGAAGAAGATCAGGGTGATCACCCAGGCGATCACCGCCCAGCCCACCGAGGCGCGCTCGCCGGTCGCGTTGTCGTACTTCCTGGCCTGCTTGCGCAGCGCCCGGGCGGTCGGGGTCTGGGTGCCCGCCGTGGCGCCTGCGGTGCCGGTGCTGGTCTGGGTGCTCATTTGCCGACCTCTTCGTTGAACAGCGAGGAGATGGTCCGCAGGGCGAAGGTGGCGATGATGATCGTGCCGATCACCACCACGACCCCTGCGGCGGCGGCCTCGCCGTAGGAGTACTTGCTGAACATGGTCAGGTAGATCTCGTACGGCAGGTTGGTGGTGGCGGTGCCGGGACCGCCGGCGGTGATGGTGACGATCGCGTCGAAGGTCTGGACCACGTAGATCGCGCCGAGCAGCACCGACAGCTCGATGTACTGGCGCAGGTGCGGCAGGGTCATCCAGCGGAACATCTGCACCTGCGAGGCGCCGTCCACCCGGGCGGCCTCGATGATGTCACCGGGCTGGGACTGCAGGCCGGCCAGCAGGATCAGCATCATGAACGGCGTCCACTGCCAGACCAGGGCGGCCACCACCGAAGGCATCGGGAAGCGGGAGATCCAGGCGATCACCGGTCCGGAGTCGGCGCCGAACAGGTGCCACACCCAGTTCAGCACGCCGTTGAACAGGCCGTAGTCGGGGTTGTAGAGCGCGTGCTTCCACAGCAGGGCGCTGGCCACCGGCATGACCAGGAACGGGGCGATCAGCAGGGTGCGGGCCAGGCCTCGGCCGAGGAACTTGCGGTCCAGCAGGACGGCCAGGACCAGTCCCAGGACCAGGGAGATCAGGACCACCGAGACGGTCAGGGTAACGGTGTTGATCACCGCGGCCCGCAGCCGGCGGTCGGTGAAGACGGTGACGTAGTTGTGGAAGCCGGCGAAGCTGTTGAAGGTGCCCAGGCCCAGGAAGTTCTTGGTGCCCGGGGTCAGCGGGGTCCAGGTCACGAACGAGATCGCTATCGTCACCAGGAAGGGCAGCTGGGTGATCACGATCGTGAAGACCAGCGCGGGCAGCAGCGGTGCCCGACGGGCCCAGCGTGCCGCGGATCTGGTGTGCGACACCGCGGCGACCTGGGTGTCGGTGGCGCCCTCGGCGAGAGTGGTCATCAGGTCTCCTTGCAGCGGGCAGGACGAAGACGGGGCTCGGGGCCGGGGTGGCGGCCGCGGGGCGTGCGGCGGGCAGCAGCGCCCAGGGGCCGGGCAGCAGCCCGGCCCCTGGGCTGGGATCAGCTCTTGTACTTGGCGGCCACCGCGGCGGCCAGCGACTGACCGTCCTTCAGGGCCTGGTCGACCGTGCCCTGCCCGGCGATCGCGGCACTGATCTCCTGGGAGACCTTGGTGCCCAGGTCGGCGAACTCGGGGATGGCGACGAACTGCACGCCGACCGTCGGCCGGGGCTGGGTGCCCGGGTTGGTCGGGTCGGCCGCCTCGATCGACTTCAAGGTGATGTCACCGAAGGCGGAGGCAGCCTTCATGTACTCCGGGATCTGGTAGGTCGAGGCCCGCTTGCCCGAGGGCACCCGGGCCCAGCCGAGCTTCTGACCGACCAGCTTCTCGTAGTCCTTGCTGGAGGCCCAGAGGATGAACTTCGCTGCAGCGTCGGCCTTCTTGGTGGTCTTGGGCATCGCCCAGGCCCACGCCCACAGCCAGCCGCTGTTCTGGGTCTTGACCACAGGGGCGTAGGCGTAGCCGACCTTGCCGGCGACCTTGGACACGCTCGGGTCCTCCAGCGAGCCGGCGGCCGAGGTGGCGTCGTACCACATGGCCACCTTGCCCTGGCTCATCGCGTTCAGGCACTCGGTGAAGCCCGCCTGCGCGGCGCCGGCCTCGCCGTGCGCCTTGACCAGGTCGACGTAGAACTTGGTGGCCTGGGTGAAGGCCGGGGAGTCGACCTGGGCCTGCCAGTCCTTGGTGAACCAGGTCCCGCCCCAGGTGTTGACCACGGTGGTCAGCGGGGCGAACAGCTCGCCCCAGCCGGGCAGGCCGCGCAGGCAGATGCCCTTCATGCCGGGCTGCGCGCCGTCCAGCTTGGCGGCCATGTCGGCGACCTGCTGCCAGGTCGGGTGCTCAGGCATGGTCAGGCCCTTGGCGGCCAGGACGTCCTTGCGGTACATCAGGAAGGAGGACTCGCCGTAGAACGGCATCGCGTACAGCTTGCCGTCCTGGCCCGACAGCGACTGCACCATCGGCTTGAGCAGGTCGGCCTTGTCGAAGTTGGGGTCCGCGTTGGCGTAGCTGTCCAGCTCGTGCAGCCAGCCGTTCTTGGCCCAGATCGGTGCCTCGTAGGCGCCGATGCTGGCCACGTCGTACTGGCCGGCCTGGGTGGCGATGTCCTGGGTGACCTTGTCCCGCAGCTCGTTCTCGGGGAGGATCGTCGTGTTGACCGTGATCCCGGTCTGCTTGGTGAACTCGCTCTTGAGCTTGTCCAGGTCCTCCATCTGCGGGTTGCCGACCATCAGCACGTTGATCGAGGTGCCGCTGCCCCCCGAGGTCCCGCCACCACTGCTGCTGCCACCGCCGGCCCCGGCACATCCGGTCGCCACGAGGGCGCTGGCCAGGACCAGCGCCGTGGTGGCGCTGCGCGCCCGCCAGGTCTTGCTCATGGAATGTCCTCCGACTAGCACACCGTTGAGCCGGGCGCTCATCTGAGCACCCTTAGCCTCAGATGAGGCAATCACAGACTGTCCTGAGACCTGGGTCACGTCAATGCTCGTTGCAAGAATGAGACCTTGCTTGCTCATCTGAGCGGGCATCATGGAGGTGACCGGGGACGTTGGGCGGGCCAAGGAGGTCATGGTGGGCAGTGAGGCGCAGGCCGGGCTCAGCGAGACGGTGCTGATGACGGCCGTGGCTCGCCGGTACTACCTGGAGGGGCGATCGAAGATCGAGATCGCCGACCAGCTGGGCGTCAGTCGGTTCAAGGTCGCCCGGCTGCTGGAGAAGGCTCTGGCCACCGGGCTGGTGCGGATCGAGATCGTCCCTCAGGGTGGCATCGACGGCGAGCTGTCCAGCCGGCTGCAGGAGGCCTTCGGTCTGCGGCACTGCCTGGTCGCCGCCGCGCCGGAGGAGCCGCTGACCGCCCTGCGGAGCAGGCTGGGGCGGGTCGGGGCCGGGTTGCTGACCGAGATCCTCACCGCCAAGGACGTGCTCGGCCTGGCCTGGGCGCGCTCCCTGTCGGCGATGGCCGACTCGATCGAGCACCTGCCGGCTGTGGAGGTCGTCCAGCTGACCGGTGCGCTGCAACGCCCCGACGTCTCCGACAGCTCCATCGACCTGGTCCGGGAGGTGGCCCGGATCGGGGGTGGTGCGGCGTTCTACTACTACGCCCCGATGATCGTGGCCAACCCGGTGACCGCCGAGGCCCTCCGGCACCAGCCCGAGGTGGCCCGGGCCCTGGCCCGGGTGCCGGACGTGACGATCGCCTTCGTGGGCATCGGCTCCCTGGAGCCGCAGTCCTCCACTGTGCTGGACGCCCTCGACCCGGCGGCCAGGCAGCAGCTGCGCCGGGACGGTGTCTTCGCCGAGATCTCCGGGGTTCCCATCGACCGGGACGGGCGGCCGGTCGCCTCGGCGGTGTCCCAGCGGGTGATCGGGCTGGACGCCGAGCAGCTGGCCGCGATCCCGGTGGTGGTGGCGATCGCCTACGGGGTGGAGAAGGTGGAGGCGGTGCGGGCGGCCCTGACCGGCGGTCTGGTCTCCGGGTTGGTCACCCACGCCGAGATGGCGCGCGCCCTGCTGGGCTCCCCGGCGCTGCGCTCGGGGCGGCTGGCCGCCGGCGGCGGGGCGGTCGATGGCTGAGCCGCCGGCGCAGCCGGGGTCCGGCGAGGACTCCGAGACGGTCCTGGTCGGCGGCACCGCGAACCGCGGTCTGGTCGTCCGGGTCGGCGCCACGGTGCGCCGCCCGCTGCGACCGGCCAGCGGTTCGGTGCACGCCCTGCTCGGCCACCTGGAGCGGCAGGGCTTCGAGGGCGCGCCGCGGTTCCTCGGTGTGGACCGCCGGGGCCGGGAGGTGCTGAGCTATGTGCCCGGGACGGCGCCCACCCGGCCCTACCCGGCCTGGGCGCTGACCGACGACGCGCTGGCCTCGGTCGCTCGGCTGCTGCGCCGTTTCCACGACGCGGTGGCCGGTTTCGACGGCGCCGCCCTGGCCTGGCAGCGCGAGGTCGGTGAGCTGGCCGGCAACCCGCTGGTCGGGCACAACGACCCCAACCTGGACAACATCGTGTTCCGGGACGGGGTGGCGGTCGCCCTGATCGACTTCGACCTGGCCGCCCCCAGCTCGCGCCGCTGGGACCTGGCCACCGCGGCCCGGCTCTGGGTGCCCCTGCGGGCGGCCGGTGACGTCGAGGACTCCCGGGCCGACCGGTGGCGCGAGCGGCTGCAGCTGATGCTCGCCGCTTACGGCGTCAGTCGGCTCCGAGGTCGACGGGTTCGCCGAGGCGGTGCTGGCCTCCCACCGCTGGGCGTACACCATCGTGGAGGAGGAGGCCCGGGCCGGGCACGAGGCGTTCGCGGAGCACTGGGTGGCTCGGCACGCGCGGGAGAGGTCGGCCCGCACGCTGCGGTGGTACCGCAGCCGGCAGGCCGAGATCGACGAGGTGGCCGCGGCGGCGCTGGCGGTCTGGGCGCCGGGGACTGCCCCGTCAGTCGCGGTCGCGCAGAGCCAGGTTCAGCACCAGGGACACGAACGTCACCACGATGGCGGCGGCCACCGCTGACCAGAAGAAGTGGTCGATCGCGAAGCCGATCCCCAGCGGCCCGGACAGCCACTCCAGGATCTGGAGCATCAACGCGTTCACGACGAAGGCGATCAGGCCCAGGGTGAGCACGTAGAGCGGCAGGGCGAGCAGCTTGACCACCGGTTTGATCACGGCGTTCACCAGCCCGAACAGCAGGCCGAGGACGAGCAGGGTGAACACGGTGCGGGCCGCACCGTCGGAGGTCACGGTGACGCCGGGGACGACCAGCGTGGCGACCCAGATCGCGACGGCGTTCACGCCCACCTTGATCAGGAAGTTCTGCACCCGCCCGATCCTCGCAGGGTTGCGCCGGACGGGCGAATGCCTGCTCCCATCAGGTACGGATGGTGCCTGGCCTACTACCGTCTGTAGTGGCAGATCGGGTTCTCAGGGCCGTCTGCGGGACGCCTCAAGTCCCGTCCGGAGCAGTCCGAGAACACCCAGACAGACGTATCAGGCACCAGCCCGCCGCAGTCGCGGACGGCCAGAGTGAGCACGGAGGGTTCGGGGTGAGCAAGCACCGTCGTGGCAGCGCGCAGCACACGCGAGCAGTCACGTCCTCCAGGGCCGCCACGACCGGCATCGTGGCCCCCACCCTGGCTGCCGCGCTGCTCTGCGGAGCGGGGGTGGCCACCGTCTCGGTGACCGGCGGCATGTTCCTGACCGCGGCCCCGGTGGGCCTGGTGCCGTCGATGACCGTGCAGCGGCCGTCCTCGGTGCTGTCGGCCGTCGGCCTGGCCGACTCGCCCGGCGAACCGGCGGCAGTGCAGCACGAGCCGTCCGCGACCGTCTCGATGCCGCGGGACCCGGCCGTGACCGCCTGGCCCACGACGACGCCCCGGGTTCGCCCGCCCGACGCCACCGCGGCGGTCGGCGCGCGGCAGGTGGCTACGCGGCAGGTGGCTACGCGGCAGGTAGCGCAGGCCGGTCCGCCTCCGGCCACCCGCCCGCCCGCCGTCGGGACCGGTGCGGGGGATGGCGCAGCGTCCTCCTCGGCAGCCCCGGCGAGGACGCCGTCGCCCGGTGCCGTCGTCATCCTGGCGCCGCAAGCCGGCCAGAGCGTTCGATCCAGCCTGGCCGCGGACACCCGGTCCTGCCCGACGACGGCTGCGGCACAACCCGTCTCGGATGGCCAGGACTGCGGGTCGGGCACCTCGGGCGTGGGCCGTCGCCCGGCCACCGAGCCCCCGCGCGCTGCTCAGGGACGCAGCGGCCGACCGGCTCCCCGGGCCGTCGTCGAGGGACCTGTGGTGCCGACCGGCCGCCCGGCGGACCCGACCACCCCGCCGGCCGTCGAGCCGAGTGCGTCGCCGACCAGCGACCCGACGGACGAGCCGACGGACGAGCCGACGGACGAGCCGACCGTCGCCCCGACCGTCGAGCCGAGCGTCGAGCCGAGCGTCGAGCCGAGCGTCGAGCCGAGCGTCGGGCCGAGCGTCGAGCCGAGCGTCGAGCTGACGAGCGACCCGGCCGTCGAGCCGAGTGCCTCGCCGACCGTGGCCCCGCCGTGACGCCGACCGTGACGCCGACCGTGGCGCCGACCGTGGCGCCCGACCGTGGCGCCCACCGTGGCGCCCACCGTGGCGCCGACCGTGGCGCCGACCGTGGCGCCGAGTAGCAAGCCGACGTCCGCTCCTGCGGTGGCCCCGACCGGCGCGCCGGCCAGCGAGCCGGTGCCCGACCCGGCTGCCCCGGCCGCCCGCCGCGGTGCCGCCCGGGAGCGCCCGGCTCGTCCATGACCTCCGAGCCGGTTCGGAGGTATGTTGACCTCGCTGCTGTGACGACCACGACAGCAGCCGTCACGCCGGCCCCACCACGGCCGGCCAGGGCGCCGGCGGTTCCGGGTGGGCGGCGATCCCGGCCCCCGGTTCGACCAGAGGAGGTCTGGTGAGCGAGTCCCTGATGGAGGAGTCCGGGCCGGCTCGGGAATCGATGGTGCGGCTGCTGAACCCCCAGGGTCGCCGGGTCTGGCGCCCCGGTCACGACCACGACCTGCCCGCCGAGCAGCTGCGCGGGTTCTACCGCGACATGGTCCTGGTCCGCCGGGTGGACACCGAGGCGACGGCCCTGCAACGTCAGGGCGAGCTCGGCCTGTGGGCCAGCCTGCTCGGTCAGGAGGCCGCCCAGGTCGGCGCGGCGCGCGCCATGAGGCCGCAGGACCATGCCTTCCCGACCTACCGGGAGCATGGCGTCGCCTGGTGCCGAGGGGTGGCGCCGGCCACCGTGCTGGGGATGTTCCGCGGCACCTCCCACGGCGGCTGGGACCCGGCCGAGCACGGGTTCCACCTGTACACCGTGGTGATCGGGGCGCAGACCCTGCACGCCACCGGCTACGCGATGGGCGTGCAGCGGGACGGCGCGGTCGGCACCGGGGACAGCCGGCGCGACACCGCCGTGCTGGCCTTCCTGGGCGACGGCGCGACCTCCCAGGGTGACGTCAGCGAGGCGTTCAACTTC
The DNA here is from genome assembly GCA_963821825.1 of uncultured Actinomycetota bacterium. Classification (GTDB taxonomy): domain Bacteria; phylum Actinomycetota; class Actinomycetes; order Actinomycetales; family Kineosporiaceae; genus CAWGFD01. The sequence continues at coordinate 404,604 of CAWGFD010000002.1, read as the reverse complement.
GCCGCGGTGGCCAACGCGCCGGTCGTCTTCTTCTGCCAGAACAACCAGTTCGCGATCAGCGAGGGCAACGAGCGGCAGACCCGGGTGCCGCTGTACCGCAGGGCCAGCGGGTTCGGGTTCCCGGGGCTGAGGGTGGACGGCAACGACGTGCTGGCCGTGCACGCGGTGACCAGGGCGGCCCTGGACCGGGCGCGGGCCGGGGAGGGCCCGACCCTGATCGAGGCCTGGACCTACCGGATGGGCGCCCACACCACCTCCGACGACCCGACCCGGTACCGGGCCTCCGCCGAGGTGGAGGAGTGGCGGGCCAAGGACCCGATCTCCCGGCTGCGGACCCTGCTCGAGCGCGAGGGCCACGCCGATGAGGAGTTCTTCGCCCAGGTGGAGGCCGAGGCCAAGGCGCTGGCTGCCGACCTGCGGGCCGCGTGCCGAGCGATGCCCGACCCGGACCCGGCCACCCTGTTCGACCACGTCCACCACGACGGGCATGCTCAGCTGGAGCAGGAGCGGGCGGAGTTCGCGGCCTACCGGCACCGGCTGAACGCGGCGGAAGGGGCGCTCCGGTGAGCGGGGGCACGCAACGGTCGGAGCCGGGCTCACCGGCCAAGCCGATCACCATGGCCGGCGCCCTGAACGCCGCGCTCCGGCAGGCGCTCGAGGACGACCCGCAGGTGCTGGTGATGGGGGAGGACGTCGGCCGGCTGGGCGGGGTGTTCCGGGTCACCGACGGGCTGCAGAAGGACTTCGGGGACGAGCGGGTGTTCGACACCCCGCTGGCCGAGAGCGGCATCGTGGGCACGGCGATCGGGCTCGCACTGCGCGGCTACCGACCGGTCTGCGAGATCCAGTTCGACGGCTTCATCTACCCGGCCTTCAACCAGATCGTCTCCCAGCTGGCCAAGCTCAGCTACCGTTCCGCCGGCCTGATCAGTGTGCCGGTCGTGCTCCGGGTGCCGTTCGGCGGCGGCATCGGCGCGGTGGAGCACCACAGCGAGTCTCCGGAGGCCTACTTCGCCCACACGGCGGGGCTGAAGGTGGTGGTGGCCGGTTCACCGCAGGACGCGTACTGGATGCTCCGGCAGGCGATCGCCTCCCCCGACCCGGTGATGCTGATGGAGCCCAAGCGCCGGTACTGGGAGAAGGGGCAGGTGGACCGGGACGCCGCGCCGGCCCCGCTGCACCGCGCCCGCCGGCTGCGCGAGGGTGACGCGCTGACCCTGGTCGGCTACGGCCCCACGGTGCGGACCTGCCTGGAGGCGGCGGTGGCCGCGGCCGAGGACGGCGTCCAGCTGGAGGTCCTGGACCTGCGCAGCCTGTCGCCGATGGACGTCGACACCGTGGCGCAGAGCGTGGACCGCACCGGCCGGCTCGTCGTGGTGCACGAGGCGCCGACGTTCCTGGGCGTCGGAGCCGAGCTGGCGGCCGGCATCACCCAGCGCTGCTTCTACCGGCTGCAGTCGCCCGTGCTACGGGTCGGCGGCTACCACACGCCCTACCCGCCGAGCCGGCTCGAGGACACCTACCTGCCCGACGTCGACCGGGTGCTGGACACCGTGGACCAGGCGCTGCGGTACTGAGCGCAGGCGCCGCGGTCCGGGCGTCACCCGCGGCGCACCCGTGCACCACCCGTGCACCACCCGTGCAGCACCGAGGAGGACAGATGAGCCAGGTCGCCACCTTCCGGATGCCCGACGCCGGTGAGGGACTCACCGAGGCCGAGATCGTCAGCTGGCGGGTCGGGCCCGGCGACCGGGTCGAGGTCAACGACGTCATCGTGGAGATCGAGACGGCGAAGTCGCTGGTCGAGCTGCCCAGCCCGTTCGAGGGTGTCGTGGAGGAGCTGCTGGCACAGCCCGGGAGCACCGTCGAGGTCGGCGAGCCGATCATCTCGGTCCGGGTCGGCGAGCAGGAGACGGCGGCCGGCGGGGGCGACGCCGGCCAGGGCGACGCCGGCCAGGGCGACGCCGGCCAGGGCGACGCCGGCCAGGACGACGCCGAGCAGGAGCTGGTCGAGCCGCTGGTCGAGCACGCCCGGGCCGCGGCCCCGCGGCAGGCGGTCGCCGACGCGCTGCCCGCGCCGGAGCCGGAACCAGAGCCGGCCCGTCAGTCCGTGCTGGTCGGCTACGGGCCACGGGTCTCCTCGCCGGCCCGGCGCCGGCACCTGGGCGCCGCGCCCGCGCCCACCGAGTCACCCACCTCGCCCGCCGGCGCGGCCGGTGCCGGCGCCCGGGCCAAGCCGGCGGTCCGGGCCCTGGCCAAGGAGCTCGGCGTCGACCTCAGCGCCGTGGCCGGCAGCGGAGCGCAGGGGCTGGTCACCGCCGACGACGTGCGGTCCGCAGCGGAGAGCCAGAGCTCGGGCCAGTCCTCGGGCCAGTCCGCGAGCGAGGTGGCCGCCAGGCCGGCGGCGGGCACCCGGGTGCCCGTCCGGGGGGTGCGACGGGCCACCGCCCGGGCGATGGTGGCCAGCGCGTTCACCGCGCCGCACGTCAGCGAGTGGGTCCAGGTCGACGTCACGCGCAGCGTCAAGTTGCTGGCCCGGCTCCGGCAGGACCCGGTACTGGCCGCTCTGCGGCCAGGCCCGCTGCTGCTGTTCGCGCGGGCAGTCCTGCAGGCCGCGGTCCGGCACCCGGGGGTCAACGCCTCCTGGGACGAACCGGCCGGCGAGATCGTCCTGCACCCCGCGGTGAACCTCGGGTTCGCGGTCGCCGCCCCGCGCGGCCTGCTGGTGCCGAACATCCCGGCCGCCGACCGGCTGCCGGTGGCCGAGCTGGCCCGCCAGCTCTCCGAGCTGGTCACGCAGGCGCGAGAGGGCCGGACCCAGCCGGGCCGGATGAGCGGTGGCACGCTGACCATCACCAACGTCGGGGTGTTCGGCGTGGACGGCGGGACGCCGATCCTCAATCCGGGCGAGGCGATGATCGTGGCGATGGGCCAGATCCGTGACCTGCCGTGGGTGCACCGCGGGCGCGTCGTGCCGCGCAAGGTGATGACGATCAGCGTGAGCTTCGACCATCGGCTGGTCGACGGCGAGCTCGGCAGCCGCTTCCTGGCCGAGGTGGCGGCCACCATGCACGACCCCGGGCGGTCGCTGCTGGTCAGCTGACCGGCCAGCGCGCTCTGACCGAGCTGTGCGCGGGTTGTGTAGGCTCCTGCCACCTCTGACCGCCGAACAGCTGGGGGCGGCGTGACCCGCACAGCCACCGCTTCCCACCAAGCACCCACGGCCCGCCGGGTGATGCTGGTGACCGGCGCTCACCGCTCCGGAACCTCCGTCCTGGGCGAGATCCTGGAGCACTCCGAGGGCGTCGCGCAGGTCTGGGAACCGTTCAACCCGGTGTGGGGTCTTCGTCCGGTCCGCGACCCGTACCCCTTCCTGCCGGCGGACGGCGCGCCGGACGCCCGGCTGCTGTACCTGCGCCGCTACCTCGACTCCGGGCTCGGTCTCTGGAGCGCCCGGCCGGGCTCGCGCCGGCTGCCCTCGCCCGTACTGGACCTGGCCCGGACGGCGCAGAGCCGCTGGCGCTGGCAGCGAACGGTCCGGCAGGCGAGCACCGTGCTGGTCAAGGACCCATTCCTGCTGCTGGCGCTCGGCGGCTTCGTGCGGGACGTCGCCGGGGCGCCGCCCGCCTCGGGCCCCGGCCGGGGCGGGGAGGCGCAGCCGGAGGGTGAGGGCGCCGCGCACGTCGTCCTGACCGTCCGCCACCCCTGCTCCTGGGTGGGCAGCCTGGCCAGGGTCGGCTGGTCCGCCGGCCGCGTGCTGGCCTCGCTGCTGGCCCAACCGGGCGTGCGGGACGCGGTGGCCGACATCCTGCCGCGGTGGGCGGAGCAGGGTCCGTCGGCCGCGCGGCAGGAGCACCGCGACCCGGTGACCGGCGGCGCGCTGCTGTGGGCCGTCCTGTACCGGATGGTGGAGCATCAGCTCGGGTCCACCCGCGGCGTGCAGGTGGTCGCCATGGAACGGCTGGCCGCCGACCCGGCGTCCGAGCTCGGCCGGCTGTTCCGCCGGTGCGCCCTGCTACCGGCCGTGCCGCTGCCCGAGCTGGCCGAGCGGTACACCCGGGCCGGCACCGTGCAGCCGCGGGTCGGCGTGGTGCACGACGACCGCCGCCGGGACAGCCGGCGCCTGGCCATGCTGTGGACCGAGCAGATGACGGCCGCCGACCAGGACCGGGTGCGTACGATCACCGAACCGGTGTACCGGCGCTTCTACCCCAGCTGGACGGACCCGATGCAGGCGGCCTCCGGCTGAGCGCCGTCCGCCGGTGCCCGCTCGGTGCGGCAATGTCCCGACGTCGAAGGAGATGTCATGTTCGTCCCGCTCACCCTGGCCGACTTCATCGATCGGGCCGAGGCGGTCTACGGCGCCCGCACCGGGGTCGTCGACGAGCCGGACCAGCCGGCCGCCAGCTGGGGGCGGCTGACGTACGCCGAGCTGGCCACTCGCGCGCGGGCGCTGGCCGCGGGCCTGGACCGGCTCGGCGTGGGCGTCGGCGAGCGGGTCGCCGTGGTCTCGCACAACAGTGCCCGGTTGCTGGCCGCCTTCTTCGGGGTGGCCGGCTCCGGCCGGGTCCTGGTCCCGGTCAACTTCCGGCTCTCGGCCGACGAGGTCGCCTACATCGTCGAGCACAGCGGGGCCTCGGTACTGCTGGTCGACCCCGAGCTGGACGACGCACTGGCCGGGATCGGTGCCGCCCACCGCTACGTGCTGGGCGAGGCGGCCGACGCCGAGCTGCTCCAGTACGCGGTGCAGCCGCGGCCCTGGGCGGCGGATGAGGGCGCGACCGCGACGATCAACTACACCAGCGGCACCACCGCCCGGCCCAAGGGCGTCCAGCTGACCCATCGCAGCCTGTGGCTGAACGCCGTCACCTTCGCCCTGCACGTGGGGCTCAGCGACCGCGACGTCTACCTGCACACGTTGCCGATGTTCCACGCCAACGGCTGGGGGATGCCGTTCGCGACCACCGGTCTGGGTGTGCCGCAGGTGGTGCTGCGCAAGGTGGACGGCGCCGAGATCCTGCGCCGCGTCGAGCAGCACGGGGTGAGCCTGATGTGCGCGGCGCCCGCGGTGGTGAACGCCGTGCTGGCGGCCGCCCCGAGCTGGGCCGGTCCGGTGCCCGGCCGGGACCGGGTGCGGGTGGTCTGCGCCGGCGCGCCGCCGCCGTCGCGCACGGTGGACCAGGTGCGCTCCGAGCTCGGCTGGGAGTTCATCCAGATCTACGGCCTCACCGAGACCTCGCCGCTGCTGACCGTCAACCGCGCCCGCCAGGAGGAGGAGGACCTGCCCGGCGGGCAGCTCGCCGCCCGGCTGGCTCGGGCCGGTGCGCCGGCGCTGGGCGTGCGGCTGGACCTGGCGCCGGACGCAGAGGTGCTGGCCCGCAGCAACAACGTGCTGGAGGGCTACTGGCGCCAGCCCGAGGCCAGTGCGGCGGCCCTGGGCGGCGGCTGGTTCCACACCGGTGACGGCGGCACCCTGGACGAGGAGGGGTACCTGACCATCTCCGACCGGAAGAAGGACGTCATCATCACCGGCGGGGAGAACGTCTCCTCGATCGAGGTCGAGGACGCGCTGTTCAGCCACCCGGACGTGGTGGAGGTCGCGGTGATCGGGGTGCCGGACGACCGCTGGGGGGAGACGGTCAAGGCTCTGGTGGTGCTGGCGCCGGGAGCCCGGGCCACCGAGCCGGAGCTGATCGCCTGGACCCGGGAGAGGTTGGCCCACTACAAGTGCCCGACCAGTGTGGAGATCCGGCCGTCGTTGACCCGCACCGCCACCGGCAAGCTCCAGAAGTACAAGCTCCGGGCACCGTACTGGCAGGGCCGCGACCGCCAGGTGAACTGAGCCCCGGCCGGGCACCGTGGCAGCGTTCATGCCCGGGGTGCAGGATGAAGGTCATGACTCTGCTCGACCTTCAGCCCTGGGCCGCCCCCGAGATGCAGTCCTGGCGCCGGCTGCCCATGCACGCCGTGCGCCACGCCCCCGACAGCTGCCCACGGGTGGAGCTGGACGGTACCTGGCGTTTCCAGCTCGTGCCCCGCCCGGACGCCGCCCCGGGCGGGACCTGGCACGAGGTCGCCGTGCCGGGGCTGTGGACGATGCAGACCGACGAGGACGGCCACCACTTCGGTGACCTGCCGCACTACACGAACGTGCAGATGCCCTGGCCGGACCTGCCGCCGCTGCCCCCGCGGGAGAACCCGACCGGGATCTACGAGCGCGACGTCGAGGTGCCTGCCGACTGGCAGGGCCGGCGGGTCGTGCTGCACGTCGGGGCGGCGGAGAGCGTGCTGCTGGTCAGCGTGGACGGCGTGGACGTCGGGATGAGCAAGGACAGCCACCTGGCCGCGGAGTTCGACCTGACCGGCGTGCTCACCCCGGGTGGCCGGAACCGGTTGCGGCTGACCGTCGTCAAGTGGTCCGACGCCAGCTTCATCGAGGACCAGGACCAGTGGTGGCACGGCGGGATCAGCCGGTCGGTGTTCGTCTACGCCACCTCCCCGGTGCACCTGGCCGACGTCCGGGTGGAGGCCGGCTGGGAGGGTGAGCAGACCTCGGCCACCTCCACCGGAACCGGCCGGCTCCGGCTGACCGTGGACGTCGGCGGCGCGCAGGACCTCGCGGCCGGCACGTCGGTGCGCGCCGTGCTGCAGGGGCCGCAGGGCCCGGTGGAGCTGACCGGCCGGGTGCGGGCCTACGGCCCGGTCGACGGGCCGGGCGACGACGGGTCCCCGGTGCCGCGCAGCGCCCGGGCGCGGCTCGGCGGGCTGGTGTACCACGCGGCCGCCGGCAGCCCGCTGAGCGAGGCGGACACCGAGACGGTCGAGCAGGTGCGCCAGTCGCGTCGGCACGCCGGTGGCGGCCGGGTGGTGCTCACCGCGCAGGTGCCGGGGGTCACTGCGTGGTCGGCCGAGACGCCCGTGCTGCACGAGCTGACCATCACCCTGGACGGCCCCGACGGGCCGCTGGAGACCAGCTCGCACCGGGTCGGCTTCCGGCGGGTCGAGGTGGTCGGCCGTGACCTGCTGGTCAACGGCGTCCGCTGGTTCCTGCGCGGGGTCAACCGGCACGACCACGACCCGCACACCGGCCGGGTGGTCACCCCGCAGACGCTGCGCGCCGACCTGCTGCGGATGAAGCGGTTCGGCTTCAACGCGGTACGCACCTCGCACTACCCGAACGACCCGGTGCTCTACGACCTGGCCGACGAGCTCGGCGTGTTCGTGATCGACGAGGCGGACATCGAGTGCCACGCCTTCGCCGCCGACCTGGCGCACGACCCGCGCTACCGGCAGGCGTTCGTGGAACGGGTGGCCCGGATGGTGCAGCGGGACAAGAACCACCCGAGCATCCTGCTCTGGTCGCTGGGCAACGAGAGCGGCTACGGCGACAACCACGAGGCCGCCGCGGGCTGGGTCCGCGGCTACGACCCCTCCCGGCCGCTGCACTACGAGGGCGTGATCATGTTCGACTGGTTCGCCGGCGAACGGGTCACCGACGTGGTCTGCCCGATGTACCCGCCGATCGAGGCGATCATCGCGCACGCCACCTCCGGCCGGCAGACCCGGCCGCTGATCATGTGCGAGTACAGCCACGCCATGGGCAACAGCAACGGCACCCTGGCCGAGTACTGGGAGGCGATTGAGAGCACCCCGGGCCTGCAGGGTGGTTTCATCTGGGAGTTCCGCGACCACGGCCTGGAGCAGCAGGTCACCCGCCCCGACGGCAGCTCGGTGACCCGGTGGGCCTACGGCGGCGACTTCGGCGACACGCCCAACGACGGCACGTTCGTCTGCGACGGGATGCTCTTCCCCGACGGCGCGCCCAAGCCGGCGATGCGGGAGCACGCCAGCATCGCGGCCCCGGTCCGGATGAGCCTGCTCCGGGCCGATCTGGGGCAGGAGCCGAGCGCGTCGGTGAGCATCCGCAACCACCAGCAGGTGCTGGACCTGGGCGTCTTCAGTGCGCAGTGGCGGCTGAGCGCGCCGAGCTGGGCCACGCCCCGCACGGCACCGGCCGAGCTGCCCGACCTGGCCGCCGGGCAGCAGGCCGAGCTGGCGGTGCCGGCCGACCTGCTGGCCGACCTGCCGGACGGCGAGGTCTGGCTGGCGCTGGACGTGACCCACCGGCAGGAGCCGGAGTGGGCCGTCCCGGGGCAGCCGGTGGCCGACGTCCAGGTGCAGCTGCGTCCGGAGACCCGCGAGCTGCCGAGCCGGGTCGGCGACCTGGCCGGTGACAGCGCTGCGGCGCGGGAGCCGGTGCTGGTCGACGACGACGGCGAGCTGCACCACCCGCTGCTGGCGGGGCCGGTCCGGCTGGCGCTGTTCCGGGCCCCGACCGACAACGACCGGATCGGTGGGATGGCCGCCGGCTGGGCCGAGCTCGGCCTCGACCGCCCGCTGCGGAGCGTGGTCGAGGTCCGCCGGGAGGAGGGGCGGACGAGCGTGCTGTCCCGCTACACCCTGCCGGCCGGGCCGGTCGTCCAGCACGAGCTGGTCCTCACCCCGCTGCCGGGCGGGGCGACCCTGGTCGCCGAGCAGGCGGTCGTGCCGCCGGAGGTCGGCGACCTGCCGCGGGTGGGCACAGTGCTGGAGCTGGCCCCGGAGCTGGACCGGGCCACCTGGTTCGGCCTCGGCCCGGGGGAGACCTACCCCGACCGCCGGCTCGGCGGCACCGTCGACCGGCACCAGCTCGACGTCTCGGCCTGGGCGACGCCCTACCTGAGGCCGCAGGAGTCGGGCGGCCGCGCCGGGGTGCGGGCCCTGGAGCTGACCGGGCCGGGCGGCCGGCTCGGCCTGGTCCTGGACTCCCCCCGTCAGGTCAGCCTGGGTCGTTCCAGCGCCCTCGAGCTGGACGCCGCGACGCACCAGGAGGACCTGCAGCCGCGTGCCGGCGCCGTCCTGCACCTGGACGCCGCGCACCGCGGCGTCGGAACGGCCTCCTGCGGGCCGGACACCCTGCCCGAGTACCTGCTCGGCCCCGGCACCTACCGCTGGTCATGGGTTATCTCCTGACGGTGACATCGGCGGGAGCGGTCCGGTGACGGTCCGCTGAGCAGCGGCCGGGACCGGACCGGCTCCGGGGTGCGCACCCGGGGCCGGGAGGGCAGGGTTTTTCTTGCCACCGCGCATACGACGCCTGCCATGACACGGAAGGACCGCTGATGGACATCACCGAGATCATCCTGGAGGACCATCGGGAGCAGCGCCGGATGTTCGGCCTGCTGGACGAGATCGACCGCAAGGACACCGAGAGCCTCGCCGCGATCTGGGGCCGGCTCAAGGTGCTGCTCGAGGTGCACGCCGCGGCCGAGGAGAAGCTCTTCTACCCCTTGTTGCTGAACAAGGGCAGGGGCGCCGGGAGCGCGGACGGCCCGCAGGACGAGACCGAGGACGCCATCGGGGACCACAACGAGATCCGGGACGGCGTGGACGCCGCCGAGCAGGCCGAGGTCGGCAGCGAGCAGTGGTGGAAGGGCGTCCTGGCCGCTCGGGAGGCCAACAGCGACCACATGGCCGAGGAGGAGCGTGAGGCGCTGGCCGACTTCCGCCAGCACGCCGACCTGGCCACCCGGCACCGGGTCGGTCTGGAGTTCCTGGTCTATGAGTCCCGGCACTCCGGCGGCATCGACAGCTCCGACAAGGACCCGCAGAAGTTCGTCGAGCAGCACTCCTGAGCCTCGTCCCGCGGCCGTGAGCCGACCTGGGCAAGGCCCCCGCCCGGTCCGGGCGGGGGCCTTGCCCACGTGGTCGAGGGTGGGCGCGGCTAGTGCCGGTCGCCCGACAGCCGATCGACGCCGTCCACCACCGTGTTCAGGCCCTGATTGCCGATCGTGCCGCCGCAGATGGTGAAGACGAGCCCGCGCTCCAGGGGGATCGTGTAGCGGGTGTAGCCCGCGGGCACGACGCTCGGCACCCGGGTCCAGGCCTGCGGCGCCCCCAGCGCGCGGTTGACGAACAGGTCCTGGTCGCTGTTGGCGCTGACGATGATCGTGCCGTGGTGGCCGCCGTACGGCGACCAGGACACCGTGGGGCTGGAGGTGGGCACGTAGCCGCTCTGGTCACGCAACAGCACCTGGTCGGCCTCGCCGAAGGACAGCGGGTCGTGGGCGATCTTGTAGTGCACGGCAAAGAACGGCAACCCGTCCCCGGTCCGCACGCCACCCTCGTACGTCATGATCCACTGACCGTCCGGGAGCGCGGCCACGGTGGGCATCCCGGGTCGCTGGAGGTACTCCGGGTCGGTGACGTCGTCGACGACGGGGCCCCACGAGCGCAGGTCCCTGCTCGTCTGGTGCACGAGCTTCTGGCCGTAGCGGGGGTCGCGCTGGTCGGAGTAGTAGCAGATCAGGCGGTCGCCGTGAAGCAGCAGGAACGGCTCCCAGACCGGGGTCTCCCCGTTGTTGGGCACCGCGCGCCCGCCCCGGGCGATCGAGCTCAGGAAGCGCCAGCTCCGTCCCTGGTCGGTGCTGGCGTACAGGTCGATCTTGGTCTGGGAGAGGTCGTCGGGGATGGAGTTGCCCGCGCACAGCACGGTTCCACGCGGCAGCCCTGCGAACGGCCGGGGCAGCTCGTACAGGAACGGCTGGTAGCGCAGCCCCCAGCCGTTCACGGTGTCGTGCACGCTGGCGATCTGGCGCCAGGTCCGGCCGTAGTCCTGGCTGCGGAAGATCGGGAAGACCGGGTCGTGCGCCACGTACTGCTCGAAGGTCGCCAGCATGACCGGCCCGCACTCCGTGCCCCCGTGCCGACCGTGTCGGTCGGGCTGAGCCTCGGGGGCCTGCTGGTCGGGGTGCCCAGCCGGGCGGTGGGTCAGCTGCACCGCGCGCGCGTAGAGCGTGCCGGGCGCCGGGCGGTCCGGTGGTGGGGCGTACAGGGTGACCGGTCCGAACGGCGACAGCCGGTCCGGGTCGTGTTCTGCCGGTCGCGCCGCGGCCGGTGCCGCGCCGGCGGCCAGGGCCAGCGGGACACCGGCCAGGGTGGCGGCGCCGCCGCTGAGGACCGTCCGGCGCGAGGGGCCTCCCCGCCTCCTCCGAGCAGAGCGGCCGGCGGGTGCGCCGTCTCGTCCGGTCGTGCTGTCCGATCCCGTCATCGTGGACCTCCCCGAAGGCCACCGTAACCGGTGGGCTACCGTCAGTTTCCTGCCGGGTGAACCCTAGGTTGCACCGGTACTCGGGTCAAGAAGTGCGGGACACGTTCCCCGGCAGGGCAACGCGGACCAGGCCCGGCCCGTCGGCCCGGTGCCGCGGGTAGCCGTGCCCGCGCCCGGCCGGCGCCCAGGCCGCGGTCCACCGGGTGCCGCAGATCCGGAACGCCGCGTAGGTCGCGCCGACCATGATCAGCAGGTCGCCGACCGAGAAGGTGTTCGCGAACGGCAGCGGCGCCGGGATGGCCAGCACGTCCCCGAGCAGCGCCAGCCTCGGGTGGGCCACCAGCCCGGTGTTCACGAAGTCGCTGGTCGGGGCGATGCCGGCGGTGCGCATCGCCCACGCCGAGGCGGGCAGGGTGCCGCCGTTGACGGTGATCGTGATGCCGTTGCTGGCGCAGCCGGCGCCGATCAGCAGCAGTCCGGGGATCCGGCGGTTGGCCAGCACGAAGGCCCCGGCGAGCAGGTAGCTGACGATGTGCCCGGCGTCCAGCAGCCGCCGCGGGCCGGTGAGCAGCTCGATCACCAGGACCTGCAGCAGGATGGCCGCCACCACGGTCCACCCCGCCCGGAACCGGACGCCGCCGAGCCGGGACAGCCGGCCGCCGACCAGGACGGGAGCGAGCAGGAGCAGCGCCCCCGTGGCCGCGATGATCATGCCGGTACCTTCCCGTCGGTCCTGGTCGCCAGCCACATGGTCAGCGCGGCCGCGCTCATCGGCCGGGCGATGTGGAAGCCCTGCAGCCGGTCGCAGCCCAGGCCCCGCAACGCGGCGTAGGTGGCGGCGTCCTCGACGCCCTCGGCCACCACGGACAGCCCGAGGGCGTGGGCCAGCTCGACCGTCGAGCTGACGATCACCCGGTTGTTCTCGTCGGTGCCCATGCCCAGCACGAAGGACTTGTCCACCTTCAGCTCGTCCGGCTGCAGCCGCTGCAGGTAGGACAGCGAGGAGTACCCGGTGCCGAAGTCGTCGATGGACAGCCGCACCCCGAGCGTGCGCAGGTCGTTCAGCACCTGCATCGCCCGCTGCGGATCCGCGGCGATGGTGCCCTCGGTCACCTCGATGGTCAGCGCGGGGGCCGGAACCCCGGAGGCCATCAGCAGCTCCCCGATCCACTGCGGCAGGTGCAGGTCGGACAGCTGGCGGGCGGAGATGTTGACCGCCATCTCCAGCTCCAGCCCGCCGGCGCGCAGCGCCGCCAGGGTGGCCAGCGCCAGGGCCACGGCCGTGCGGGACATCGGGGCGATCAGCCCGGAGTTCTCGGCCAGCGGGATGAACACGTCCGGCGCGATCGTGCCGTGCACCGGGTGGCTCCAGCGCATGAGTGCCTCGACCGCCACCACCTGACCGTTCGTGGCGTCCACCTGGGGCTGGAAGACCAGGCTCATCTCGTCGTTGACCACAGCGGCGTGCAGGTCCCCGAGCAGAGCCAGACGGTGCACGGTGTGCTCGTCCGAGGCCGGGTGGTAGACCTTGATGTCGCCCCGGTTGGCCTTGGCCCGGTACAGGGCGATGTCGGCCCGCTGCAGCAGCGAGTGCACCGAGTCCGCGTGCAGCGGGCACAGGGCGATCCCGATGCTGCCCTGTACCGACAGCCGGACGCCCTCGGCCAGCACCGGCGCGCGCAGGTTCTCCGCGATCGCCTCGGCGTGGGCCACCACCGTCTCGACGCTGTCCGCATCGGCGACCAGCACCGCGAACTCGTCCCCACCCAGGCGGGCCACGGTGACCTCGGGCGGCAGCGCCGAGGTCAGCCGCCGGGCGACCTCGCGCAGCAGGTCGTCGCCCGCCTGGTGGCCCAGGGTGTCGTTGACCTCCTTGAAGTGGTCCAGGTCCAGCAGCATGACGGCGACCAGGCGCTCGCCCTGCCGCTCCTCCACCGCCCGGGTGGCGCGCAGCGAGAACAACGTCCGGTTGGGCAGCCCGGTCAGGCCGTCGTGCAGCGCCTCGTGCTGGCGCTTGGCGGCGATCCAGGCGTTGCGCTGCACCCCGATCAGCGGGATGACCAGCAGCGGCAGCATCAACGGGGAGAAGTCGATCAGCACGGCGGCGACCGGGGCCAGGCCGAGCAGGGTGGAGGAGGGCAGGCCCTGGACGCGGACGTCCTCGCGCAGCACGTCCAGCAGGGACACCCGGGTGGCCAGCGCCCGGATCCCGCCCACTGCCGCGTTGTTCACGGCGAAGTAGACCAGCCCGGCCAGCAGGGCCGCCGGGATGTCGGCCGGCTTCAGGTGGCTGATCGGCGCCAGGTAGGCGTGCCCGGAGACGGCGGTGAAGACCAGCCGGGTGGCCGCCAGGGTGAGCACGTACTGGGCGGCGTTGAAGACCAGGGTGGCCGGCCGGCGGCGACGGATCAGGTCGTCGGTGGCCGAGGCCGCGAGCTGGACGGCCAGGGCCAGCACCAGCGGGCCGGTCAGGACCAGGGCGACGGCGAACGTCGCGGACACCGACACCTGGTCGGTCTCGCCGTCGAACCGGGCGATGAACAGGGGCCGCAGCTCCCCGGCGAACAGCATGACCGCGAAGGCGTAGGCGGAGACGAGGTGCCAGGACAGCCAGGGCACCGACCCCAGCTGCTGCAGGAGAGGTGGCACAACGGCGAGAACGGCCAGCACGCTCAGCGTGCCGACGTAGGCGTACACCCGCACCGGCAGGCCGACCCGGGTGCGGGCCCGTACGGAGGAGACGGCGAGCTGCACGGTCGCGGTCATCTCCCGCTCCAGCTCTGCACGGTGTCGTCCTTCGGTCGCTGATCTCGTCCGGTTCTTCATCGGTGGCCTCGCAGGGCGGTTGAGCCGTTGCCGACCGGTCCACCCGGCTGGCCCGGCGGCCGGTGACAGGCGCCAGGGCCGGCACCCTGATGGGTGCCGGCCCTGGCGGCGTCTGCTTCAGCCCCACTTCTTCCCGGCCATGGCGCTCACCACCACTTCGCGTAGGCGCCGGAGGTGGAGGTCAGGGCGACGATGGCGCCCAGGGCCAGGACCACGCGGGTGAGGGTGTAGCGGTTCATCGTTGTCTCCTCGATCAGGTCGGGTCCGGCTGGTCCGGTCCGTTCGTCCTGTCTTCAACTATGACCACTGTTGACCCTCAGCAACAGAGCGCCGATCCGACGTCACTCTTGGTGGCCTGCGCGGCTCGTTCGGAGCAGTGGGCCGCCGGGGTGGGGCGCCGCGGCCGGCACAGCAGAACGGCGCCGGCCCCCAGGTCGGGGGCCGGCGCCGGGTCGCCGGTTCGGGCCGGCTGGGCCGATCAGGGGGCGGCGAACGGGTGGTACCGGCCCGCCGCCCCGGTGCTCACGCCGTCTCGGCGCTGCTCTGGATCGGGACGCCCACCTTGTGCCGTCCGCGCTGGCGCGGGCGCCCGGCCGGGACCGCCGTGCCGGAGGTGGCGGCCGCACCGGCGACCGCGGGCTCCAGCTCGGGCTTGGTGCCGTTGCGGTCGCTGTTGGCGGCCGCGATGCCGGACTGGTCGCGCAGCTTCTCCTCGGGCAGGAACCAGACCACCAGGAAGGCGACCGCCAGCACGCAGGCACCGAGCAGGAAGACGGTGTCCATCGCGTTGGCGAACCCGATCAGGAACGGCCGGGCCAGCCTCGGGTCCAGGGTGGACAGGAACGAGGAGTCGTTCACCACCGAGGAGGAGGACCCGCCCGGGGTGCCGCCGTTGGCCAGTAGCTTGAACACCGGCGCGTTGACCGGGTTGGCCTTGACCGACGGGTCGTTCAGCAGGGCCTGGAAGCTCGGGTTCTTGACCGCGGCGGAGAAGGCGGTGCCGATCGTGCTCGGCACCCGGTTGAACAGCACGGACAGGAAGACCGCGGTGCCCAGCGTGCCGCCCATCTGCCGGAAGAAGGTGGCCGAGGAGGTGGCCACGCCCATGTCTCGGGGCGGGACGGCGTTCTGGATGGCCAGCACCAGGGTCTGCATGTTGAAGCCCAGGCCGAGGCCGAAGATGGCCGCGTAGATGTCCACCTCGACGATCGCGGTGTCCACCGCGACCCGGCTGAGCAGCAGCATGCCGGAGACCAGCAGGGCCACGCCGATGATCGGGAAGGCCCGGTAGCGCCCGGTCCGGGAGGTGACCTGGCCGGAGATGATCGAGCCGGTCATGATCCCACCGACCATGGGGATCAGCAGCAGACCGGCCGCGGTCGGGCTGTAGCCCTTGACGATCTGCATGTAGAGCGGGAGGGCCGCCAACCCACCGAACATGCCCATCCCGACCAGGAAGTTCAGGATCGAGCCGACGGCGAAGGTCCGCCCGCCGAACAGCCTCAGCGGGAGAAGGGCGTCGTCGCCGTAGCGGCGCTCGGAGGCCAGGAACGCCACGATCCCGATCGCCCCGACGATGTAGCAGCCGAAGGCGGCGAAGGAGGCCCAGCCCCATTCCCGGCCCTGCTCGGCCACCAGCAGCAGCGGGACCAGGGCGACGATCAGGCTGGCCGCACCCGGGTAGTCGATCTTGTGCTCACGGCGGTGGTGCGGCAGGTGCAGCACGCGGGCCACCACGGCCAGGGCGAAGAAGCCGATCGGCACGTTGATCAGGAAGACCCAGCGCCATCCGGTGATGCCCAGCAGGGTGCTCTGGCCGGCCAGGAAGCCGCCGACCACCGGCCCCAGCACGCTGGAGGTACCGAACACGGCCAGGAAGTAGCCCTGGTACTTGGCCCGTTCCCGGGGCGGGACGATGTCGCCGATGATGGCCAGGGCGAGGGAGAACAGACCGCCGGCGCCCAGGCCCTGCACGCCACGGAAGGCGGCCAGCTCGTACATCGACTGGGACAGGCTGCTCATCACCGAGCCGACGATGAAGATCGAGATGGCCAGCAGGAAGAACGGGCGCCGGCCGTACAGGTCGGACAGCTTCCCGTACAGGGGGGTGGAGATGGTGGAGGTGATCAGGTAGGCCGTGGTGGCCCAGGCCTGCAGGCTCAGGCCGGACAGGTCGTCGGCGATGGTGCGGATCGAGGTCGCGATGATGGTCTGGTCCAGTGCGGCCAGGAACATCCCGGACATCAGGCCGAGCAGGATCGCGACGATCTGACGGTGGGTGAACGTCCCATCGTGCTGGGTCGGGGCGGTGGTACTCATCTCACTCCTTGCTGGTGCGGGACGTCGGTAGTGCCGAGGCAGGGACGGGATCGGTGGCCGGCTCGGCCGCGGGCGGCGCCGGTGGCACGGGGGCAGCGACCAGGCGGTGCGCGACGTCCTCGAGGTGGCAGCCCTCGAAGTCGTCGTTCAGCCGGCCCAGCAGGCGGGTCAGCGTGGTCAGGTCCTCCGGGCGCCAGCCGGAGAGCACCTCGGCGAACAGGGCGTGGCGGTGCTGCATGACGTCGGCGAAGACGCTCTCGCCGCGCTGGGTGGCGGCGAGCAGGACGGCACGACCGTCCGCCGGGTCGGGACGACGCTCGGCCAGCCCCTGGTTCACCAGCTGGGCGACGTGCCGGCTGGTGGTGGAGGGGTCGAGCATCGCGGAGGCGGCCACGCACTGCTGGCGCTGGGCGCCGCCCTTGACCAGGTGGACCAGGACGGCGAAAGCGGCGCCGTCCAGCCCGGGCGGGGCCCACAGGGTCATCGTCGAGCGGACCCGGTGCAGGAGGCGGGCGTGGCGCACCATCTCCTGACCCAGCTCGCTCAGAGCGCTGTCGGGGATCTCGGACACACCCTTAGGTGTACCACACAACTAGTTGGCCGTCACACGCAACTACTCTGCCTGGGTGAGGGGTGCTCGTCACACGCGGCCGCCACCACCTGGACGTGCGTGCCGTCGGCGCGCTGTGATGTCCTGAGGGTGAAGACGCGATGAGCGTGCGGAGAGCCGGCGCCGCGGTGGCCGGTGCGACGGGAGCTGGTCGAGGATGAGGGTCAGCCTGCTGCAGGTCGGCTACGGCGACCAGGAGAGCGTGACGGACCGGGTGGCCCGGGTGGCCGAGCTGGTCGCCGGACGCCGGGGGGACGACCTGGTCGTGCTGCCCGAGCTGTGGGCGCCCGGCGGGTTCGCCTACCGGGACTGGGCCGCGCGCGAGGAGCTGCTGGACGGCCCGGTGCTGACCGCGATCGCACTGGCCGCCCGGACGGCGGGCGCCTGGGTGCACGCGGGTTCGGTGATCGAGCGGGCCGCCCCCGGCGCCGACCCCGGGCCGGACGGGCGCGGGCGCTGGAACACCTCGGCGCTGCTGTCCCCCCAGGGTGAGCTGGTGCGCAGCTACCGCAAGATCCACCGGTTCGGTTTCGGGGTGGGCGAACCTCGGCTGCTGGAGGCGGGCGAGGAGCTGGTCATCGCGGGCCCGGAGCTGGCCGGCCGGCCTCCGCTGCCTGCCGTGCTCGGCCTGGCCACCTGCTACGACCTGCGCTTCCCCGAGCTGTTCCGGGCGCTGCTGGACCAGGGCGCGCAGATCTTCGTCGTGCCCGCTGCCTGGCCGGCGCCGCGGGTGGCGGCCTGGTCGCTGCTGGGCCGGGCCCGGGCGGTCGAGAACCAGTGCTTCGTGCTCGCCTGCAACACGGCCGGTACGCACGCCGGGACGAGGATGGGCGGCCGGAGCCAGGTGGTCGACCCCTGGGGCGTGGTGCTGGCCGAGGCGGGCGAGGGTGAGCAGGTGCTGACCGTGGAGCTGGACCCCTCCGACGTGGGCCGCGCCCGAGAGGCCTTCCCGGTGCTCGCCGACCGCCGGCTGCCCGCCCTTGCGGGGGAGCGGACACCTTCAGCCGGGCCGGTTACCGTGGAGGCGTGAGCACACTCGTCGAGGGCGGCCGTCCGTTGGCCCGGTTCCGCGTCCTCGGCTTCCCGGTGCATGTCGACCTGTCCTTCCTCGTCGTCATCGCGGTGCTCGGCATCGCGCCGGGGATCGGCTGGCGTGGCTTCGTGGCCTGGCTGGTGGTCGCCCCGCTCGCGGTGCTGGTGCACGAGCTCGGGCACGCCCTCACCGCGCGGCTGGCCGGGGCCAGCCCCAGCATCGCACTGGCCGGGCTGGGTGGGGTGACCAGCTTCGTGCCGCCCGCGCCGCTGTCCCGGCTGCGCTCGATCGGGATCTCGCTCGCCGGCCCGGCGGTCGGCATCGCCGTCGGCCTGGCCTTCCTCTACCTCAGGTTGACCTTCCTGCCCTACCCGGGCACCTGGTGGGAGGCGATCAGCTGGGCGGCCATCTTCACGACCCTGGTCTGGAGCGTGCTCAACCTGCTCCCGATCCTGCCGCTGGACGGCGGCCAGACCCTGGCCGAGCTGCTGCCCGGCGCACCGGCGCAGCGGCTGCGCCGGGCGGCGATGGTGTCCGTCCTGGTCGCGGGCGCCCTCGGCGTCTACTGCGTGCTCAGGCTCGACTACATCTTCGGGGCGGTGTTCGCCGCGCTGCTGGTGATGAACAACCTGGCCTCGCTGCGGGCCCCGGCCGCAGCGCCGGCGCCCGACGTCGCGCCGCTCAACCAGGTGATCGGGCTGCTGGTCGACGGCCGCCCCGGGCAGGCCCGGGACGCGCTGGCCGCGTTGCCGCCCGCGGCCTACCGGGACCTGGCCGTGGACGGCGCGGTGCTGTCCCTGACCGGACAGCCGGAGCAGGGCCGGGCCCTGCTGCTGCAGGAGGTGGGTCGGCGCCCTGGTGAGGCGCTGCCGGTCCAGCTCCTCTTCCTGGTGCACCTGCAGCGTCACGAGTGGGACCAGGTGGGCGCCCTGCTGACCGGGCCCTACGGTCACCAGGTGCCGGCCGAGCTGCTGCAGCAGGCCCTGGCGCGCGCCCAGCAGGACCAGCGCCCGGACGTGGTGGCGCGGATCCAGGCCCAGCTCGGTGGGCCTGTCGTGGAGCGGTGAGCGCGCGACCCGCGCCGGGCGGCCCGGCCCGGCCCTCGCCGCAGTGGTGGCTGCCGCTCGCCCCGCTGGCCGGCGTCCTGGCCCTGACCGCCGGCCTGCTGGTCACCGGCGCCACCGCGCAGTCCCCGCTGGTGCCGACCGGGGCGCTGGTCCGCTGGGGCCTGCCGCTGGCCAAGGTCGTGGTCGACCTGGCCACCGCCGCCACCCTCGGCGGCCTGGTGATGGCCACCTTCGTGCTGCCCGCCCCCCGCTCCGGCCGGCCCGGTCGGGAGCAGCCGGTGGTGCCCGCGCCGGTGATGGTGCTGGTCGCGGCCGCGGCCACGGTCTGGGCGGCCGGCGAGCTCGCCCTGCTGGTGCTGGGCTACGCCGACGTCTCCGGCCGTCCGTTGCAGTCGCCCGGCTTCGGGTCGGAGCTGCTCGCCTACGCCCACGGCCTGGACCAGGGTCGCCAACCGGTGGTCGCCGGCGTGCTGGCCGCCGTGATCGGGTTGGTCGCCGCTGCCGCCAGCACGCTGCGTACCGCGGCCCTGCTGATGCTGACCGCGCTGGTCGCGGTCGTGCCCGCCGCCCTGGCCGGGCACTCGGCGCTGGTCACCGGGCACGAGACCGCCGTCACCGCGCTCGGTCTGCACCTGGTGGGCGCGGCGGTGTGGGTCGGCGGCCTGCTCACCCTGGTGCTGACCGCCGGCCGGCTGGGTGACCAGCTGCCGGTGGTCACGGCCCGCTACTCCCGGCTGGCGCTGGTCGCCCTGCTGGCGGTCGGGTTCTCCGGGGTCGTCAACGCCTGGCTGCGGCTGCCGGCCGCGGGCGACCTGGTGGCCAGCGGGTACGGCCGGCTGGTCGTGACCAAGGCCCTCGCCCTGGTCGTGCTGGGCGGCTTCGGCTGGTGGCACCGCACCCGAACCCTGCCGGCGCTCGCCCAGGGTCGCCGGTACGCCTTCCTGCGGCTGGCGGTCGTCGAGGTGGTGGTGATGGCGGCAACCGTGGGGGTGGCCGCGGCCCTGGCCCGCAGTGCCCCGCCGGTCGGGCCGGTGGCGCTACCCACCCTGGTCGAGTCGATCACCGGCTACTCGCTGCCGCCGGCCCCGTCGGCGTCGGTCTGGCTGACCGTCTGGCAGCCGGACCTGATGTGGGTCCTCCTCTGCGGTGCGGGCGGGCTGGGCTACCTGGTCGGCGTCCGGCGGCTGCGCCGGCGGGGGGACGGCTGGCCCTGGCCGCGCACCGCCGCCTGGTTCGCCGGCCTGGCCGTGGTGGTCTACGTGACCTGCGGCGCTCCGGCCGCCTACGGCCGGCTGATGTTCAGCGCCCACATGCTCGGCCACATGACGCTCAGCATGGCCGCCCCGATCCTGCTGGTGACGGCCGCTCCGGTGACCCTGGCGCTGCGCGTGCTGCCGGCCCGCACCGACGGCAGCCGCGGGGCGCGGGAGTGGCTGACCGCCCTGATCGGCTCCCGGTTCCTGCGGGTGCTCAGCCTGCCGCCGGTGGCGGCCTTCCTGTTCGCCGGTTCGCTGGTCGTCTTCTACTTCTCCCCGTTGCTGCCGCTGGCGCTCAGCACCCACGTCGGGCACGAGCTGATGCAGGTGCACTTCCTGCTCGCCGGCTACCTGTTCGCCTGGGTGCTGGTCGGCGTCGACCCCGGGCCGCATCGTCCCACCTACCCGTTGCGGCTGGTCCTGCTGCTGGCCACCCTGGGCTTCCACGCCTTCTTCGCCGTCGCCCTGATGACCTCGACCCAACCGCTGGCGGCCGGCTGGTTCTCCGCGCTGAGCGGGCACCCCGGCGTGGGCCCCTTCGGTGACCCGCTGCTGGCCGACCAGCACCTCGGCGGCGGCCTCACCTGGGGCATGGGGGAGCTTCCCACCCTGGCTCTGGCCCTCGTCCTGGCCGTGCAGTGGTCCCGCTCGGACGAGCGTGAGGCGCGGCGGACCGACCGCCAGGCCGACCGGGACGGCGACGCCGAGCTCAACGCCTACAACGCCATGCTGGGCCGGCTGTCCGGGCCCGCGCAGCGGCCCGGGCCTGCCGGCCCGCCGGACGCGCGGGCCGGTCGGGCCCGCTCCGGCGGTTGAGCCCGGCCCGGGTGGGCCCGTCTGGCAGGCCGGAGCCTGGGAAGCCGGAGCCTGGGAAGCCGGAGCCTGGGAAGCCGGAGCTGCTCGGCGTCGGTGACGCAGCGGCTCGGCTCGGGGTGTCCGCCTCCACGCTTCGCGGCTGGGACCGGCGCTACGGGCTCTCGCCGAGCGCCCGGACCACCGGCGGGCACCGCCGGTACACCCTCGCGGACCTGGACCTGCTGCGCCGGATGCGGGCCGGGCTGCTGGCCGGCCGCTCACCCGCCGCGGCGGCGACCTGGGCCCGGTCGGCGCCGGACCCGGCCGCGGCACAGCCGGACCGGCCCGACCGGCCGACGGGGGAGCAAGGAGCCGTCGAGACCCCCGCCGTCGGTGGCTCCGGCCGACGCCGTCCGGGAGGCCCCGGCGGGCGGGTGCTGGCCGTACCCCGCGGCCGGCCGCAGGCGCGTGGGCTGGCGCGGGCGGGCACCGCGCTGGACGTCGAGGCCGCCTGCTCGATCATCGAGGCCGGCCTGCTGCGGCACGGCGTCGCCCGGACCTGGGAGCACCTGGTGCTGCCGGTCCTGGTCGCCGCCGGGGAGCACTGGGCCCGCACCGGTGAGGGCATCGAGATCGAGCACGTGCTCAGCCAGGCCACCCACGAGGCGCTGCGTCAGCACCGGCGCAGCCTGCTGGCCCCCCGGCGGCGGCCCGAGGATCCGGTGGCCGGGACGTCGCCGGGTGCCGGGTCGTGGGCGGCTGCCGGCACCGGTGAGCAGGTCCTGCTGGCCTGCACGCCGGGGGAGCAGCACTGGCTACCCCTGGACGTGCTGGCCGCCGCGCTGGCCGAGGTCGGCGTGCGCAGCCGGATCCTCGGCCCGCGGGTGCCGGTCCCGGCGCTGGCCGCCGCCGTCCGTCGGCTGCGGCCGGCGGCGTTGTTCCTGTGGGCGGCCCGCGGGCCCGCGCCCGTCCGGGAGCTGCAGCGCACCTTCCCGGCCCTGCGCCCACCGGTGAGCGTGGTCTGTGGTGGACCGGGCTGGTCGGGCCTGGAGCTGCCGACCGGGTGGCGCGCGGCCGGCGACCTGGCCGAGGCGGTGCGCGAGCTGACCGCCACGGCCACCGGCCGACCCGTCGCCGACCCTCCGATCACCTGACGTCAAACTTGTTCAAGTTGCATGAGCGGTGCCTAGGTCCTAAACCTGTCAGACATGGGCCCGGTGCGGGTCCTGCCGCCGCACGGGGCTGTGCGGCGAACTGTCACAGCGCCATAGGAGCAGTCGATGATGCCGCTCGCCGCCGCCGAGGCCGTGCCGCAACTCAGCGCGACACAGTTCTCAACCGTGTACAACTTGTTCTCGCTGGTGATCGCCAGCATGCTCTTCACCGCGATCTACCTGCTGGCCAGCCAGTCCCGGGTGGCGCCCCGCTACCGCAACGCGCTGGTCGTCTCGGCCGTGGTCTGCGGTATCGCCGCTTACCACTACTTCAGGATCTTCGACAACCTGAAGGCCAGCTTCCCGGCCGGTGCCGACGCCGCCGCCGCGCACGTCGCCTCGGCCGTGGAGTTCAACGAGGCCTACCGCTACGTCGACTGGTTCCTGACCGTCCCGCTGCTGCTGATCGAGACGGTTGCGGTGATGGCCCTCGGCCGTGACGAGCAGCGCCGCCTGCTCTACCGCCTGGTCCCGGCCTCGGCCCTGATGATCGCCCTGGGCTACCCGGGAGAGATCAGCGCGGATGTCACGACCCGGGCCATCTGGGGCTTCCTGTCCACCCTGCCGTTCATCTACCTGCTCTACGTGCTCTTCGTCGAGCTGTCCAAGTCCCTGGGCCGTCAACCGGCCGAGGTGGTGCACACGATCAAGATGCTGCGGATCTCCCTGGTCGGGCTGTGGGGCGTCTACCCGATCGCCTACCTGTTCCCGATGATCGGTGGCGACTTCTTCGGCGGCCCGAGCGGCTTCGTGCTCCGCCAGGGCGGGTACTCGATCGCCGACATCCTGGCCAAGGCCGCCTACGGGCTCGCCATCTACAAGATCGCCCGGGTGAAGAGCCGGCTCGAGGACTCCGCCTACGACGACGACCACGGCGCGCCGACCCCGCGGATCCCGGCGCAGGTCGCCTGAGCCGATCGGCGTCCGGCGATGTCCGCTCTTGTCAGGCCGACCGGGGTAGGGCAGGGGGGACGGGCGCTGTTCGCCCGTCCCCCGCTCGCCGGACCGGGACAGGCCGCCGCCGGCCTCCTGGCCGGAGCCCGCTGGGCCGGGATCGGATCGGCCCTGGTGCTGCTGGCGACCCAGCTGCTCGCTCCGGCCACGCTGGCCCTGCTGGCGCCGTGGCTGGCCGTCGCCGGTCTGCTGGTCGGCCTGCCGCACGGAGCGGTCGACCACCTCACCCCGTTCTGGCTGGCCGGTCGCCCGGGTCCGGTCGGCCGGGGAGAGCACCGGACCCTGCTGCTGGTGCTCGGCGGGTACCTCGGCGTGGCCGGCGCGGCCGGGCTCGTCCTGGTCCTGGCCCCGACGGCGGCTGTGCTGATCTTCCTGCTCGCCTCCGCGCTGCACTTCGGGTTCGGCGAGACCGGCTGGGCGGAGCAGGCGGCCGGCCGCGCGCTGCCCCCCGCCCGGCGTGCGGCGCTGCGGGCACTGGCCCACGGCGCGGTCGTGGTCGGGCTCCCGGTCGCCCTGTGGCCGCAGGTCAGCCTGCCGGTGCTCGGGCTGCTCGCGCCCGCGCTGGCCCATCCGCCGGCGGCGGCCCTGCGCGGCCTGCTGGTGGCGACCGTGCTGCTGGTGGCCGGCGCCGCGGTGGAGCAGCTGCGCCGCGGGCGGTTCGCCGAGCTCGGTGAGCTGGCCGTGCTGGCCGCCTTGTTCTGGGTCGTGCCGCCGATGGCCGCCTTCGGCGTCTACTTCGGTCTGTGGCACTCCCTACGGCACACCGCGCGGCTGCTGGCCCTGGCCGATCCGGGCCCCACCTGGTGTCTGCGGGCCGCCGGCCGCCGGTTCGCCGCCCAGGCTCTGGCCCCCACCCTGGTCGCGGTCGTCCTGCTGGCCACCATGTGGCGGCTGGCCTCGACGACGTTGCTGGCCGCCGAGCTCAGCACGGTGCTGGCCCTGACCTTCCCGCACCTGGTGGCGGTCGGCTGGCTGGACCACCGGCTCCGAGCCGGGCCGGTCCCGGATCCACAGGTGGCAGCACGTTAGAGCGGTCGTGCGCTGGGTATCCCCCGATCATGGCCATGAACACCGTGTCGGGTTCGGCCCGGCTCACCCCCCTGGGCATCGACGTCGACGCCCTGGAGGCCGACCTGCGGGCGGCCGGCTGCGGAGAGGTCAGGTTCGACGACACGGCGCGGTCCGCCTACTCCACCGACGCCTCGAACTACCGGCAGGTGCCGATCGGGGTGGTCGTCCTGTCCCGGCCCGAGGACGCGGTGGCGGTCACCCGGATCTGCGCGCGCTACCGGGCACCGCTGCTGTCCCGGGGCGGTGGCACGAGCCTGGCCGGGGAGTGCACCAACACCGCCGTGGTGATGGACTGGTCGGCCCACTGCGACCGGCTGGAGTCCCTGGACGTGGACGAGCGGACCTGCGTCGTGCAGCCCGGGCTGGTGCTGGACGTGCTGAACGGCCGGCTGAGCGAGCACGGGCTGCGGTTCGGGCCTGAACCCTCGACCCACCCGAACTGCACCATCGGCGGGATGATTGGCAACAACTCCTGCGGGGCCACCGCCCAGGCCTACGGCAAAGTGGTCGACAACCTGGTCGCGATGGAGGTGCTCACCTACGACGGCGAGCGGTTCTGGGTCGGCGCGACCGACGACCCGCGCCACCCGGAGCTGTCCTGGGACGCCGTCATGCAGGCCGGCGGACGCCGCGCCCGGATCTACCGTGAGCTGCGTGAGCTGGGCGAGCGGCACGCCGACCAGATCCGCCAGAACTACCCCGACATCCCCCGCCGGGTCTCGGGCTACAACCTGGACGAGCTGTTGCCGGGCGGGTCGTTCAACGTCGCCCGCGCCCTGACCGGCAGCGAGGCCACCTGCGTCACCGTACTGCGGGCGGAGCTGAAGCTGGTGCCGCTACCCGGCGCCCGCACCATGGTCGTGCTCGGCTACGCCGACGTCGTCGAGTCGGCCCGCTCGGTGCCGGTGATCGCTGCGCACCACCCGCACAAGCTCGAGGGCGTGGACCACCGGCTGGTCGAGCTCGAGCAGAGCAAGAGCATGCGGCCGGGGGCCATCGGGGAGCTGCCCGAGGGCCGCTCCTGGTTGATGGTCAGCATGGTGGGTGACGACCAGCAGGCCGCCGACGACGCCGCGCAAGAGCTGTTGGAGGACCTGTCCGAGCACGGTTGCCCGCCGCACAAGATCATTGAGGACCCGGAACAGGAGGAGGCGCTGTGGTCTGTGCGGGAGGCCGGCCTGGGCGCCACGGCCCGGCCCGGCGGGCCGGCCGAGACCAGCCCGGACTGCTGGCCGGGCTGGGAGGACGCCGCGGTCGACCCCGACCGGCTCGCCGACTACCTGCGTGACTTCGCCAGCCTGCTGGAACGCTACGACTACCAGGACGTCTCCCTGTACGGGCACTTCGGCCACGGCTGCGTGCACTGCCGGATCCCCTTCGACCTGGTCACCAAGCCAGGGGTGGACACCTTCCGGGCCTTCCTGGACGACGCCGCAGACCTCGTCGTCTCCTACGGCGGCTCGCTGTCCGGCGAGCACGGTGACGGCCAGGCCCGAGGCGCCCTGCTGGAGAAGATGTTCGGCCCGCAGATCGTGGCGGCGTTCGAGACGTTTCGCTCGATCTGGGACCCGGACGCGATGATGAACCCGGGCAAGGTGGTCCGGCCGGCCAGCCCGGTGCAGAACCTGCGTCTGGGCCCGACCTGGACCCCGGACGACCCGCAGTCCACCGCCTTCGCCTACCCCCGCGACGACGGCAGCTTCCAGCGCGCCGTGCTGCGCTGCGTCGGGGTCGGCAAGTGCCACTCCCCGGAGCCGGACGGCAAGGTGATGTGCCCCAGCTACCGGGCCACCCGGGCCGAGGAGCACTCCACCCGCGGCCGGTCCCGGCTGCTGTTCGAGATGCTGGACGGGCACGCCGACGGGGTGCTGAAGGACGCCTGGCGCTCCGAGGCGGTCAAGGACGCCCTCGATCTGTGCCTGTCCTGCAAGGGCTGCCTGAGCGACTGCCCGATGCACGTGGACATGGCCAGCTACAAGGCGGAGTTCCTGCACCATCACTACGCCGGCCGGCTGCGGCCGCTGGCGCACTACTCGATGGGCTGGCTGCCCGTGCTGTCCCGAGTCGCCGCGCTGGCCCCGCGGGCGGTGAACGCGCTGAGCTCGGCGCCGGGGCTGTCCACGTTGGTCAAAGCGGCCGGTGGCATCGCCCAGGAACGTCAGGTGCCGCAGTTCGCCGCCATGCCGTTCACCACCTGGATGCGCCGGCTGGAGGCCCGCGGGCAGCTGCCGCGCGGCGACGGTCACCGCGGGGAGGTGATGCTCTGGCCGGACACCTTCACCAACTTCCTGTCCCCGCAGATCGCGGTGGCCGCCTTCCGGGTGATGGAGGACGCCGGGTTCACCGTCCGGATCCCCGAGGGGCAGGTCTGCTGCGGGCTGACCTGGATCTCCACCGGCCAGCTCGGGGTGGCCCGCAAGGTGCTGCAGCGCACGCTGCGCACCCTCTCCCCGGCGCTGGCCGCCGGCATGCCGGTGGTCGGGCTGGAACCCTCCTGCACCGCGGTGTTCCGGGCCGACGCAACCGAGCTGCTGCCGCACGACCGGGACGCCGAACGGCTCAAGGACGCCACCCTCACCTTGGCCGAGCTGCTGCTGCAGCGGGCCGCGGACTGGTCCCCGCCCCGGCGCGAGCGCTCGGCGATCGTCCAGATGCACTGCCACCAGCACGCCGTCCTGGGCCAGGAGAGCGACGTGGAGATGATGAAGCGGGCCGGGGTGGACGCCCAGGTGCTGGACTCCGGCTGCTGCGGCCTGGCCGGCAACTTCGGCTTCGAGAAGGGCCACTACGAGGTCTCGATGGCCTGCGCGGAGGAGGGGCTGCTGCCCGCCGTCCGCGCCGCCGACGCCGACACCCTGGTCGTCGCCGACGGTTTCAGCTGCCGCACCCAGGTGCAGCAGAGCGACGCCGGTGCCGGCCGGTCGCCGGTCCACCTGGCCCAGGTGCTGGCCGAGGGGCTGGCCCCGTTGTCCCGCCGGTCCGAGCCCCACTGAACCGAGCCCCACTGATCCGAGCCCCGCTGAGAGGAGCACACGATGAGCACCACCGTCGCCGACTTCCTGCTGTCCAGGCTGAAGGCCTGGGGGGTGGACCGGGTCTTCGGCTACCCGGGGGACGGGATCAACGGGCTGCTGGCGGCCTGGGCCGGGGCGGAGGACCCGCCGCAGTTCATCCAGGCCCGGCACGAGGAGATGGCCGCGTTCGAGGCGGTCGGCTACGCCAAGTTCTCGGGCAGGGTCGCGGTCTGCACCGCGACCTCAGGGCCCGGCGCCATCCACCTGCTGAACGGGCTCTACGACGCCAAGCTCGACCACGTGCCGGTGGTGGCCATCGTCGGCCAGACCGAGCGCAGCGCGATGGGTGGCTCCTACCAGCAGGAGGTGGACCTGCTCAGCCTGTTCAAGGACGTGGCCAGCGATTACGTGCAGATGGTCACCGTCCCCGAGCAGCTGCCGAACTGCCTGGACCGGGCGATCCGCACCGCGGTGTCGCAGAGCGCCCCGACCGCCCTGATCCTGCCCTCGGACGTGCAGACCCTGGAGTACACCGCGCCCGGCCACGCCTTCAAGGAGGTGCCCTCCAGCCTCGGCGTGCACTACCCGAGGACGATGCCGCAGGACGCCGGCATCATGGCGGCCGCCGAGGTGCTGAACGCGGGCCAGAAGGTCGCGCTGCTGGTCGGTCAGGGCGCCCGCGACGCGGTGCCCGAGATCGAGCAGGTCGCCGACCTGCTCGGGGCCGGGGCGGCCAAGGCCCTGCTGGGCAAGGACGTGCTCTCCGACGAGCTGCCCTGGGTGACCGGCTCGGTGGGCCTGCTCGGCAGCCGGCCCAGCTACGAGATGATGATGGACTGCGACACGCTGCTGACCATCGGCTCCAGCTTCCCGTACACGCAGTTCTTCCCCGAGCTCGACCAGGCCCGCGCGGTGCAGATCGACGTCGACGCCCGGCTGATCGGGATGCGCTACCCCTACGAGGTCAACCTGGTCGGGGACGCCGCCTCGACGCTGCGGGCCCTGATCCCGCACCTGCGCCGCAAGTCCGACCGCTCCTGGCGGGAGTCGATCGAGGACAAGATGTCCCGCTGGTGGCAGACCATGGAGATGGAGGCGATGGTCGACGCCGACCCGGTCAACCCGCTGCGGATCTTCCACGAGGCCTCCAAGCAGCTCCCCGACGACGTGATCGTCACCAGCGACTCCGGCTCGGCGGCCAACTGGTACGCCCGGAACCTGAAGTTCCGGCCGGGGATGCGCGGGTCGCTGTCGGGCAACCTGGCCACCATGGGGCCGGCGGTGCCGTACGCGATCGGAGCGAAGTTCGCCCACCCGGACCGACCGGTGATCGCCTTCGAGGGTGACGGCGCGATGCAGATGAACGGCCTGGCCGAGCTGATCACGATCAAGCACTACTGGCAGCAGTGGTCCGATCCCAGGCTGGTGGTGTGCGTGCTGCACAACGACGACCTGAACCAGGTCACCTGGGAGATGCGGGCGATGCAGGGCTCGCCGAAGTTCACCGAGTCCCAGAGCCTGCCGGACGTCGACTACGCCGCGTTCGCCGCCGGGCTGGGGATGGTGGCCATCCAGGTGGACAAGGGCAAGGACTTGGCCGGGGCCTGGCAGCGGGCGCTGTCCGCCGACCGTCCCGCCCTGCTGGACGTCCGCTGTGACCCGAGCGTGCCGCCGATCCCGCCGCACGCCACCTTCGAGCAGGCCAAGTCCACCGCCGAGGCGATGATCGGCGGCGACGAGGACGCCCGGCACGTGGTGGTCCAGGGCCTGAAGACCAAGGTGCAGGAGTTCCTGCCGCACCGCGGCAAGGACTGAGCGGTGGCCGGGCAAGCCGGCGGCCGCGACCCGCAGGTCAGCGACCTGCAGGTCGCGGCCTACACCATCCCGACCGAGCACCCGGAGGCCGACGGCACGCTGACCTGGGACTCCACCACGATGGTGGTGGTGCACGCCACCGGCGGTGGCCGCCAGGGCACCGGGTGGACCTACGCCCCGGCCGCCGCCGCGCAGGTGGTGAGCGGGAAGCTGGCCGGCCAGGTGGTCGGCCGCCCGGTGGGGGACGTGCACGGCAGCTGGCAGGCGATGGTGGACTCGGTCCGCAACGCCGGCCGGCCCGGGCTGGCCGGGGCGGCGATCTCCGCGGTGGACGTCGCGCTGTGGGACCTGTGGGCGCGGGTGCTCGAGCTGCCCGTGGTCCGGCTGCTCGGGCAGGTCCGCGACCGGGTGCCGGTCTACGGCAGCGGGGGGTTCGTGAACGAGGACGAGGCGCAGCTGCGGGCCGAGGTGGAGCGCTGGGTGCACGGGCACGGGATCGGCCGGGTCAAGCTGAAGATCGGTCAGTCCTGGGGGTCCCGGATCGGGCGCGACCTGGAACGGGTAGAGGTCGCCCGGCGCACCGCCGGGCCCGACGTCGAGGTGTTCGTGGACGCCAACGGCGGCTACCGGGTGGGCCCCGCGCTGCGGGTGGGCCGGGCCCTGCAGGAGCAGGGGGTGACCTGGTTCGAGGAGCCGGTCAGCTCCGACGACCTGTCCGGACTGGCTCGGCTGCGGGCCGGGCTGGACCTCGACGTCGCCGCGGGCGAGTACGCCTGGCGGCTGGCCGACGCCCGGCTGCTGTGCTGCGGCGGGCCCGACGGCCAGCCGGTGGTCGACTGCCTGCAGGTGGACGCCACCCGGTGCGGCGGCTGGACGGAGTTCGCCCGGATCGCCGTCCTCGCGCAGGCGCACGGGCTGGACGTCTCGGCGCACTGCGCGCCGGCCCTGCACGCGCCGGTCGCGGCGGCCACGGTGAACCTGCGCCACGTCGAGTGGTTCCGCGACCACGAGCGGATCGAGAGGCTGGTCCTGCAGGGTTGGCCGGAGGTCAGCCAGGGCGTCATGACGGTGCCCGAGGGGCCCGGCCACGGGATGGAGCTGCGGGCGCAGGATGCAGAGCGCTGGCGGGTCGCGTGATAGCACTAAGGCGTGAGCGAACCCCAGGCGGACGCAGAAGGCGTTGGCCCGACCCCCTTCCACGACCTCGACGCCTACCTGGCCCTGCCCCGGCTGGCCGGCCTGGCCCTGTCCCCGGACGGCGACCGGCTGGTCACCAGCGTGGCCGGCCTGGACCCCCAGGGCGTCCGGTACGTCTCGGCGTTGTGGGAGGTCGACCCGGCCGGCCGGCGGCCCGCCCGGAGGCTGACCCGCAGCGCCAAGGACGAGAAGATCGCCGCCTTCCTGCCCTCGGGTGACCTGCTGTTCACCTCGGCCCGGCCGGACCCGCAGCGGCCCGAGGAGGCGGAGCCACCGGCGGCGCTGTGGCTGCTGCCGAGCCGCGGCGAGGCCCGGGTGGTGGCTGCCCGGGCGGGTGGCATCACCGGCGTCCAGGTCGCCCGGGACGCCGGCACCGTGGTCGTGACCAGCCCCACCCTGCCCGCCGCGGTGACCGGCCAGGACGACGCCGTCCGGCGCAAGGCCCGCAAGGAGGCCAAGGTCTCAGCGATCCTGCACGAGGCCTACCCGGTCCGGTACTGGGACGCCGACCTCGGCCCGGACGCACCCCGGCTGCTGGTGCTGCAGGACGACCCGTCCGCGCAGCCGTCCGCGCAGCCGGCTGCCGAGCCGCCGGTAGGGGCCCCCGGGGACCCTGCTCAGGCCGTCCGCGGCGCGCTGCGTGACCTCACCCCGGCGCCCGGCCGGGCCCTGGACCAGTGCTCGGTCGCCCTGTCGCCGGACGGCACCCAGCTGGCCACCACCTGGCAGGTGCCCGAGCGGGGCGGCCGCCGGGTCGCCCTGGCGCTGCTCGACGTGGCCACCGGGCAGCGGCGGATGCTCCTGCAGGACGCCGAGCACGAGTACTCGGCGCCGTCCTTCAGCCCGGACGGCCGGCGGCTGGCCCTGCTGGTCGAGCGCCGGTCTTCGGCCACGCAGCCGACGCTGGTCTCACCGGCGGTTCTGGACCTGGCCTCCGGCGAGCTCAGCGTGCTGGCCCCCGGCTGGGACGGCACGCCGTCCGCGCCGCGCTGGTCCGCCGACGGCTCCGCCCTGCTGCTGACCGCCGACTTCCACGGTCGCGCGCCGGTGTTCCGGGTGCCGCTCGACGGCTCGGTGCCGGTCCGGCTGACCGGCGACGACGGTGCCTACAGCGACCTGGTGGTGGCCCGGGACGGGTCGGCGCTGTTCGCGCTGAGGGCCGCGGTGGACAGCCCACCGGCACCGGTACGCCTGGACCCGGCGCGGGCCGACCAGCAGCCGGTGCGGCTGCCCTCCCCGGTGCCCTCACCGGCCCTGCCCGGCCGGCTCACCGAGGTCGGGGCCACCGCGGCGGACGGCACGCCGCTGCGGGCCTGGCTGTGCCTGCCGGACGGCGGGCACGCCCAGCACCCGGCGCCGCTGCTGCTGTGGATCCACGGTGGCCCGCTGGGCTCCTGGAACTCCTGGTCCTGGCGCTGGAACCCGTGGCTGGCGGTGGCCCAGGGCTACGCGGTGCTGCTGCCGGACCCGGCGCTGTCCACCGGGTACGGCGAGCGGTTCATCGCCCGCGGCTGGGGTGCGTGGGGCGCGGCGCCGTTCACCGACCTGATGACCATCACCGACCAGGCGCTCGAGCGCGAGGACCTGGACGAGGACCGGACGGCGGCCATGGGCGGCTCCTTCGGCGGCTACATGGCCAACTGGGTGGCCGGCCAGACGGACCGGTTCCGCGGCATCGTCACCCACGCCAGCCTGTGGGCGCTGGACCAGTTCGGGCCGACCACCGACGCCTACTACTACTGGCGCCGGGAGATGACCCCGCAGATGGCGCTGGACAACAGCCCGCACCTGAACGTCGACAAGATCGTCACCCCGATGCTGGTCATCCACGGCGACAAGGACTACCGGGTGCCGATCGGTGACGGCCTGCGGCTGTGGGCCGAGCTGGCCGAGCGGGGCGCCGAGGACGGCACGATGCCGCACCGGTTCCTGTACTTCCCGGACGAGAACCACTGGATCCTCAGCCCCCAGCACGCGAAGCTCTGGTACGCCACGGTCTTCGCGTTCCTGCGCCACACCGTGCACGGTGAGGAGTGGCAGACCCCGGACCTGCTGCGCTGACCTGACGGACAGCGGCCGCGCCGGGTCACCTCCAAGGAGGCGACCCGGCGCGGCCGTTGTGGCGTCCCGTCAGGGCGGAACCGCTGCAGCTCAGGCTGAGAGCGCGGACTCCCGGGCCCAGTGCCGGAGCTTGACGCAGGCGTCGAAGAACTGCTCGATGCCGGCGTCCGCGCCGTCGCTGCGCAGGGCGAAGCAGCCCTCGTCCAGCATGTCCTTGAGGTTCACCGCCTCGAAGAGCATGCTGCCCGGCTCGTCGTAGGCGATGAACTTGCAGTGCGCGAACGCGTCCGAGACGAAGTCGCGGGCCGGCGGCAGCTTGGCCAGCTCGGCCACGCTCTGGCTGCCCGGCAGCAGTGCCACGGCGTCGTAGAGCACCGACGGGCCACCGTCGATCTTCTGGTCCGCCGACAGCGTGCTGCCGTCGCTGGTGGTGACCGACCCGACGGCCGGCGCGATCAGCTCGACGTTGACGCCGTGCTTGGTCGCCGCCTGCCGCACCGCCTCCAGCAGGTCGCTGGAGACGCCGTCGCTGACCAGGATGCCCAGCTTGCGCCCGGCGAAGCTGTCCGGGCCGTTGGCCACGATGGACAGCTTCGGCGAGGGCGCCAGGTCGGTGATCGGAGCGCGTGCCGCCGGGGCCGGGTCGGGCAGCGTCTGCACGCCCAGGCCCTTGGCCACCGTCGCGGCCAGGTCCTCGTCCACGTTGCGCAGGTGGGACACCATCCGCAGCCGGATCTTCTCCTCGTCGCACTTGCTGAGCTCGAAGGTGAACGCCGCGGCGATGTGCTGGCGCTCCACCTCGGTCTGGCTGACGTAGAACTGCCGCGCCTGGCTGTAGTGGTCGGCGAAGCTCTCCGGCCGCAGCCGGCGCTTCGCGCCGGCCTCCTCGGCGGGGTAGCTGTGGTAGCCGCCGGCCGGGTCCTCCCGCGGCCCGCCGATCTGCGCCGACCAGGAGTTGGGCTCGTAGTTGGCCCTGGTGCTCGGGTTGCGCATCGCCATGTGGCCGTCCTGCTGGAAGTTGGCCACCTCGGTCCGCGGGGCGTTCACCGGGATGTGGGTGAAGTTCGGGCTGCCCAGCCGCTTCAGCTGGGTGTCCAGGTAGGAGAAGTTGCGCCCCTGCAGCAGCGGGTCGTTGGTGAAGTCGATGCCGGGCACCACGTTCTGGGTGCAGAAGGCGGCCTGTTCGGTCTCGGCGAAGAAGTTGTCGACCACCCGGTCGAGCACCATCCGGCCGATCGGGCGGACCGGCAGCACCTCCTCCGGGATGATCTTCGTCGGGTCGAGCACGTCGAAGTCGAAGGAGTCGGCGAACTCCTCGTCGAAGACCTGCAGCCCCAGCTCCCACTCGGGGAAGTCGCCCTGGGTGATGGCGTCCCACAGGTCGCGCCGGTGGAAGTCCGGGTCCGCCCCGTTGATCTTGAGCGCCTCGTTCCAGACCACCGACTGCAGACCCTGCTTGGGCTTCCAGTGGAACTTCACGAACGTGGACCGGCCTGCGGCGTCCACCAGCCGGAAGGTGTGGATGCCGAAGCCCTCCATGAACCGGAAGGACCGCGGGATGGCCCGGTCGGACATGATCCACATCAGCATGGCGACCGACTCGGGGGACAGCGAGGCGAAGTCCCAGAAGTTGTCGTGCGCGGTCTGCGCCTGGGGAAAGCCGCGGTCCGGCTCCGCCTTGGCCGCGTGGATCAGGTCCGGGAACTTGATCGCGTCCTGGATGAAGAAGATCGGCATGTTGTTGCCGACCAGGTCCCAGTTCCCCTCGCGGGTGTAGAACTTCACCGCGAAGCCGCGGACGTCGCGGGCCAGGTCGGGTGAACCCTTGTTGCCGGCCACGGTGGAGAACCGGACGAAGACCTCGGTCCGCCGGCCGGCCTCGGAGAACAGGTCGGCCCGGGTCAGGTCACCCAGCGAGTCGTAGTTCTCGAAGTACCCGTGGGCGCCGTAGCCACGGGCGTGCACCACCCGCTCGGGGATCCGCTCGTGGTCGAAGTGGAACATCTTCTCCCGGAAGTGGAAGTCCTCCAGCAGCTGCGGCCCGCGGTCACCGACCTTGAGGGTGTTCTGGTCGTCGGACACCGGCACGCCCTGCTGGGTGGTGAGCACCGGGCGACCGTCTCCCGCGCTCTGGTGGGTCTCGCCGCCGGCCGCCCGGCCGACCGTCTGCTCCCCGTACTGCACCTTCTGAAGGTCCTCTTGCTGCGTCACGTCGCCTCGATTCGCTGGGGTGCCGGCAGCGTGCCGGCCGTCCTTCGCACGGGGCCCGACGTCCGTCAGCCCCGACTGCCCGCCCCCGTCTGTGATGCAGGAGCTCTTCCAGGCTCACCCCGGCGACGGCGCAGCGCCATCGCAGCCGTGCCGCGCCCGGCGCCGCTGCCCGAGCGGGCGGCGGCACCAGGTCGTACCGTCGCGGGGTGGACGACGACCAGCCGAGCCGCCCCCGGTCCGACCCGGCGGCGGGGCCTGAGCCGCTCACCGAGGAGGAGCTGGACTTCCTGGCCGGCGTCCTGGACCTGGCCCGGCAGGGCCGGACCGCCGAGCTCGCCGAGCTGGTGCAGCGCGGCGTGCCGGTCAACCTGACCAGCGCCTCGGGCGACTCGCTGCTGATCCTGGCGGCCTACCACAGCCATCCGGACACGGTGCGCCGGCTGCTGGAGCTGGGTGCCGACCCGAACCGGGTGAACGACCGGGGGCAGACCGCGCTGGGGGCAGCGGTCTTCCGGCAGTCGCCCGAGTCGGTCCAGGCCCTGCTCGCCGCCGGTGCCGACCCCGCGCACGGGCCCCGATCGGCCGAGCAGCTGGCGGAGTTCTTCGAGCTCACGCAGATGGCCGAGCTGTTGCGGGCCGGCGGGGGCGGCGGGTCGCCTGGGCCCCGGGCGACGGGGACCGCCTGATCACCGGGACGGCGCGGGGTCGGCGAACAGACCTCGGCGGTGGGCCAGGGCGACGGCCTCGGTCCGGCCGGAGGCGCCCAGCTTGGCGATCACGTTGGACACGTGCACGCTGGCCGTCTTCTCGCTGATGAACAGCGCGGCGCCGATCGCCCGGTTGGTCAGGCCCTGGGCGACCAGCCGCATCACCTCCTCCTCGCGGGGGGTGAGCAGGGTCGGCGTGCCGGTACCGGAGCCGATGTCGACCCGGTGCCGCAGGGCCATGGCCCGGACGGCCTCGACCAGCGGCGCGGCTCCGAGTCCGGCGGCGCTGTCCCGCGCGGCCACCAGCAGCTCGGCCGCCTCCCGTCGGGCCGGTCCGGCACCGCCCGGGGGACGACGGGTGACCAGCAGGGTCCGGGCCAGCTGGGCCCGGCTGCGGGCGGTCTCGTAGCGGTGGCCGTACCCCTCGAACGCGACAAGGGTGGCCCGGAAGGCGTCCAGGTCCGGGCGGCCGGCCAGCCTGGTGGCCTCGGCCTCCGCCCGGGCCAGCCAGGCGCGGCCCTCGGGGCCGAGGTCGGCCAGCCTGGTGGGGCCGGACGCCGCGATGGTGCGGGCCAGGTCCAGCAGCGCGGTGCCGCGGGCCCGCAGCGGAGCAGAGCTGGTGGTGGCGGTCCGGGCCGGCTCGCCCGCGGCATCGGCCAGGGCGCTCAGGCCCAGCGCGCCCATCAGTAGCCCGCCCATGCTGAGCGGTGTGTCCAGGTCGGCGAACCGGGCCAGCGTCCGCTCCGCGCCGGCCGCCGCCTCCTGCGTGCGCTGCAGCCAGGTCAGCGCATCGACCAGCGGCCCGGCCACCGCGTGCGTCTGCACCGACGGCGAGCCCGGGGCCGGGTGGTCCAGCAGGGCCAGCAGGCGTTCGGGGTCGCGCGCGCCGTGCACCGGCAGCACGGCCGCGAGCAGGTTCGCCACCTCCTGCTCGGGCAGCGGCGGCCGGTCCTGGGTGACGCAGCGGACGGCGTCGTCCCAGTCGCCGGCCACCACCAGCACCTGGGCCAGGACCAGGCGGCACTGCACGGCGTACAGGCTGCCCGCCAGCCCGGCCCGCTCGGCCGCGGCCAGGCCGGCGGTCAACGTCCGGCGGGCCGCGGCCAGCCGGCCGACGTCCAGCTCGTTCACCCCGGTGTTGAAGGCGATCCGCAGCGCCAGCCCGGGGTCGCGGGAGCGGGCACCCAGCCGGGCCGCCTCGGCCAGCCGCCTGGCGGCGGCCTCGAACCCGTGCAGGATGCCGTCGGTCGCGGCCAGCGTGACCATCAGGTCGGCCTCGGCGGTCACCATGCCCAGGGTGCGGGCCTCCGCCCGCGCCGACTCCACCAGGGCCCGGGTGGCCAGCAGCTGTTCGCGGCGCGCCTCCCAGGCGTCCTCCGAGCCGCCCCTGATCTTGGCCTCCACCCCGGCCGCCCAGACCCGCGCCGGCGACGGACCGCTGCCGGCCAGCAGCTCGCGGACGCGGGCGACCTCCTCCAGCGCCTCCGCATGCCGGTCGGTGGCGTACAGGTAGGAGGCCAGCCGGTGCCGGGCCTCGGCCTCGGCCTCGGGCTGGTCGGCGGACCGGGCGGTCCGCGCCGCGGCCGCCGCCAGCCGCGCCGCCCGCCGGCTGTCCCCGGCCTGGCTGGCCGCCCCCGCGGCGGACAGGCTGAGGCTGACCGCGCTCTCACCTTCGGGTCGCTCCGGCGCCGGCACCACGTCCCACAGCTGCAGCACCTGCTCGTAGCAGGACAGCGCCTCGGCCGGGGCCATCCGCTGGTCGGCGGACTGGGCGGCCCGCAGGTAGGCGCCTAGCGCGGCCCCGTACTGGTGGGCCTCCAGGTGGTGGCGGGCCAGGTCGGTGCCGTGCACCGTGAGGTCGTCGGTGTCGTCCGCCGCGGCGAGCAGGGCCGCGTAGCGGGCGTGCAGCGCGACCCGTTCGCCGGGCAGCAGGTCGGCGTAGACCGCCTCCTGGACCAGGGCGTGCCGGAAGGCGAACCGGTCGCCGGTCTCACCGACCAGCACCTGGTGCGCGACGGCGTCCCGCAGCGCCTGGTCGACCGCCGTGTCCGGCAGCTGGCAGGCCATCCGCAGCAGCGGGTCCGACACGCGCCGCCCGGCGACGGCCGCCACCCGGGCGACGTGCTGCACGGGCTCGGGCATCCGGTCGAGCCGGGCCAGCAGCACGTCGGACAGGCCGCTGGGCAGCGGGCCGGACCCCGGAAGCGGGTCGGCCGGGTCGGGCTCGGCGGCGACCAGCAGCTCGGCGGCGAAGAAGGCGTTGCCCTCCGAGCGGGCGGCGATGTCGCGGACCCTGCCCTCCGGGAGGCTGTCCCCGCGCAGCGCAGCCAGGAAGGCGCGCAGCTCGCGGTCGTCGAAGGGGCGCAGCTCCAGCCGCTCCACCCGGGGCAGGCGGACCAGCTCGGCGAGCAGGCTGCGCAACGGGTGCCGGCGGTGCAGCTCGTCAGAGCGGAAGGTGGCCAGCACCAGCACCCGGTCCTGGGCCAGGCGGGCGAGCAGGAACCGGAGCAGGTCGCGGGTCGAGGCGTCGGCCCAGTGCAGGTCCTCCAGGACCAGCAGCAGGGGGCCGGCGTGGTCCCCCACCGCGCGAAGGGCCTCGGCCACCGCCTCGTACAGCGGCAGCCGGTGCAGCGCGTCGTCGCTGGTCACCGCCTCGTCCGCGGCTCCGGTCAACCGGTTGAGCGCGGGTCGCTCAGCGATCACCCGGCGCAGCGCCGGTCCGGCCTGCGGGTGGCCGGCGAGCATCGTGAAGGCCTCCACGAAGGGCAGGTAGGGCAGCCCCCCGGCGCCGATGTCGATGCACCGGCCCACCGCGCAGCTGCCGGACCGGCCGGGCCCGGACAGCCGCTCGACCAGCTCCCCGACCACCCGGGTCTTGCCCACCCCGGCGTCCCCGCCGAGCATCACCGCCGCGGCGGAGCCGTCCGCGGCCAGGTCGAGCAGGCGGGTCAGCCGGGTGAGCTCGGGCTCACGCCCGACGAAGGTCGAGCCTGCGCTGGGGGAGGCCACGGCGCCCATGCTCGCATCCCTCGGGCCCGGGGCTCAGGTCGGTCGGGCCGGACGCCGGTCGCGGCCGGCGCGCCCAGGAGGCGGCGAGCTCGGCGCCGCGGGCGTCGCTCTGGCGGGCCAGGGTGCGCCCGTCCATCAGCAGGGTCCAGGTGTTCATCTCGTTCGGTCCTCTCCCGCGAGGCGCTTCCCCTCGCGATGAGACCACTGTTCGCCTAAGGCCCCCGGCCACGGATGGGGCGACCACGCAGGCCTTGGTGCCGACCCCTTAGGTGGTCGCCCGGGGCGCGGCCTAGCCTGAGCCGGTGGCCCCTCCTGCGCGCGCCCGGGTCCGCGCCCCGCAGCTGCGCGGCCGGGGCTGGCTGAACACCGGGGGCCGTCCGCTGTCGCTGGCCGAGCTGCGTGGTCGCTGCATCGTGCTGGACTTCTGGACGTTCTGCTGCGTGAACTGCCTGCACGTGCTGGACGAGCTCCGCCCGCTGGCCGACCGGTTCGCCGAGGAGCTGGTGGTGATCGGCGTCCACTCCCCGAAGTTCGAGCACGAGGGCGACCCGGCGGCGCTGGCCGACGCCGTCGAACGGTACGGCGTGCACCACCCGGTGCTGGACGACGGTGACCTGGCGATGTGGAACGCCTACACCGCCAAGGCCTGGCCGACCCTGGTGCTGATCGACCCGGCCGGGTACGTGGTGGCCCAGATGGCCGGTGAGGGGCACGCCGACGGGCTGGCCATCCTGCTCGAGCAGGTGATCGCCGAGCACCGGGCGGCGGGCACGCTGCGGCTGGGTGCCGACCCGTACGTGCCGCCCGAGCCGCCGGGCACCGCGTTGCGCTTCCCCGGCAAGGTGGCCGCGGTGCCGGCCTGGGAGGGTGGGCCGGCCGGGTTGTGGGTCAGTGACACCGCCCACCACCAGCTCGTCGAGCTGGAACCGGACCTGGTCACCGAGCGCCGGCGGATCGGTTCGGGCGCAAGGGGCCTGAAGGACGGCGCGCCGGGCGCAGCCCGCCTGCAGGAGCCGCAGGGGGTGCTCGCCCTGCCCCCGGAGGTCGCCGAGCAGGTGGGCTACCACCTGCTGGTGGCCGACACCGTCAACCACGCGCTGCGCGGGGTCAGCCTGCGCGACGGCCACGTCCTGACCGTGGCCGGCACCGGCCGCCCGCTGCGGCAGCGGGTCGCGGCCGGGACGCTCGCCGCCGCGCTCGAGCAGGACCTGAGCAGCCCGTGGGACCTCACCTGGTGGCGCGGCGAGGCCGTCGTCGCGATGGCCGGGCTGCACCAGCTGTGGGCCTTCGACCCCGCGGCCGGGACCGTCCGGGTCCTGGCCGGCAGCACCAACGAAGGGCTGGTGGACGGGGACGCAGCCAGCTGCTGGTTCGCCCAGCCCTCAGGGCTGGCGGTGGCCGGCCGCGACCTGCTGGTCGCGGACGCCGAGACCTCGGCCGTGCGCCGGGTGACCCCGCTGCCGGACGGCGGCCTCCAGGTCGCCACCGTGGTCGGCCGGGGTCTGTTCGACTTCGGCCACCGGGACGGGCCGGCCGGCCAGGCCCTGCTGCAGCACCCGCTGGGGATGATCAC
This sequence comes from uncultured Actinomycetota bacterium, assembly GCA_963821825.1. Lineage (GTDB taxonomy): Bacteria > Actinomycetota > Actinomycetes > Actinomycetales > Kineosporiaceae > CAWGFD01. Next base: position 364,783 of record CAWGFD010000002.1, on the reverse strand, counting down.
GCTGGCCGACGGCAGCATCGCGGTGGCCGACACCTACAACGGCGCGGTGCGCCGGATCGACCCCTGCGGCACGGTCAGCACCATCGCCGACGCCCTGGCCGAGCCCAGCGACCTGCTGCTGGAGGAGGACGGCCTGCTGGTGGTGGTCGAGTCCGCCGCGCACCGGCTGGTCCGGGTGCCGGTGCCGGCCGACGCCCGCAGCCACCAGGGCCCCGCGCGCCGGGTGGCACGACCGCCGACCGTGGTGCGGTCCGGGCGGGTCCGGCTGAGCGTGCCGTTCGAGCCGCCGGCCGGTCAGAAGCTGGACCGGCGCTACGGCGACCCGACCCGGCTGTCGGTCTCCACCAGCCCGGCACAGGTGCTGGCCGAGGGCGGTGGCACAGGGGAGGGACTGGAGCGGAGCCTGCTGCTGCGACCGCCGGCTGAGGGCGGTGAGGTGGTCCTGCACGTGGCGGTCCAGGCCGCGACCTGCGACGGCGACCCGGTGACCGGCGAGGTTCCGGAGTTTGCCGCCTGCCACCTCTTCCAGCAGGACTGGGGGGTCCCGCTGCGGTTCGCCGACGACGCCCCGGCCGAGCTGGTGCTGGACCTGCGCGGGGTGCGCTGACCCGCGCTGAGGATGCGGGCACGCACGGCCCGGACGACACTCGAAGATCACGGCGTCGCCGCAGCGGCGTCGCCGTCGAGGTGAAGGAGCAGCTGTGGGAATCGGTGGAGGCATCTTCCTGATCGTGGTCGGCGCGATCCTGTCGTTCGCGGTCACGACCACCGTGAACGGGATCGACCTGGTGATGGTCGGCTACATCTGCATGGCCGCGGGGGCGCTGGCCGTGATCCTCAGCCTGATCTCCGGCCAGCAGCGGTCGCGGACCAGCCACCGTGAGGTCATCGAGCGCCGCGAGGGCCCGTCCCGGCCGACCCGCACCACCCGCGAGGAGTACGTGCAGGACGAGCGCCAGGACCCCTACGGCCGCTGAGTCAGAAGGCGGCCTCGTCGACGTCCATCAGGCCGTTGTCGGTGGCCTCGGCCATCGCGCGCTCGGCGCTCAGCCGCGGCAGCACCTGCCGGGCGAAGAACCGGGCCGCGGCGACCTTGCCCTCGAAGAACGCCTTGTCCTTGGCCGGGGCTCCGGCGGCCAGCCGGGCCAGGGCGATCTCGGCCTGGCGCAGCAGCAACCAGCCGATCAGCAGGTCACCGGCGGCCAGCAGCAGCCGGGTGGTGTTCTGGCCGACCTTGTACAGGTTGTCGACGTCGCCGCCGACCCTCGGGTCGGCCGTCATCGACTGGGTCACCATGAACCCGACGATGCCCTGCACGTCGTCCAGCGCGGTGGCCAGCAGCTCGCGCTCGACCGACAGCGAGCCGTCGCCGGGGTCCGCCTTGGCGAACTCGGTGATCTGCCCGGCCAGGTAGCTCAGCGCCTTGCCCTTGTCCCGCACGATCTTGCGGAAGAAGAAGTCCATGCCCTGGATGGCGGTGGTGCCCTCGTACAGGGTGTCGATCTTGGCGTCCCGCACGTACTGCTCGATCGGGTAGTCCTGCAGGAAGCCCGAGCCGCCGAAGGTCTGCAGCGTCTCGGTGCCCAGCAGCACCCAGGACCGCTCGGAGCCGACGCCCTTGACGATCGGCAGCAGCAGGTCGTTGACCCGCTCGGCCAGGTCGTCCCGCCGGCCCTGGGACTCGGCGACCTGCACGGCGTCCTGGAAGCTGGCGGTGTACAGCATCACCGCGCGCAGGCCCTCGGCGTAGGCCTTCTGGGTCATCAGCGAGCGGCGCACGTCCGGGTGGTGGGTGATCGTCACCCGCGGCGCCGTCTTGTCCGCCATCTCGGTCAGGTCCGCGCCCTGCACCCGCTCCTTGGCGTACTCCAGGGCGTTCAGGTAGCCGGTGGACAGCGTCGCGATCGCCTTGGTGCCCACCATCATCCGGGCGAACTCGATGATCTCGAACATCTGGGCGATGCCCTCGTGCACGCCGCCGAGCAGGGTGCCGACGGCGGGGATGCCGTCCACCTCGCCGAACCGCAGCTCGCAGGTGGTGGAGACCTTCAGGCCCATCTTGTGCTCGACGTTGGTGACGAACGCGCCGTTGCGCTCGCCGAGCTCGCCGGTCACCGGGTCGAGGTGGAACTTGGGCACGATGAACAGCGACAGCCCCTTGGTGCCCGGGCCGGCGCCCTGCGGGCGGGCCAGCACGAAGTGCACCACGTTGTCGAAGAAGTCGGCCTCGGCGGAGGTGATGAAGCGCTTGACGCCGGTCAGGTGCCAGCTGCCGTCGGGCTGCTGGACGGCCTTGGTCCGCCCGGCGCCGACGTCGGAGCCGGCGTCCGGCTCGGTCAGCACCATGGTGGCGCCCCAGCGGCGGTCCACGATGTGCTGGGCGAGCTGCTTCTGCTCCGGGGTGCCCAGCCGGTACAGCACCTGGGCGAAGGCGAACCCGGCGGAGAACATGTGCACCGCGGGGTTGGAGCCCAGGATCATCTCGGCCAGCGCCCAGCGCAGCGAGCGGGGGATGACCGTGCCGCCGAGCTCGGCCGGGATGTCGGTGCGCCACCACTCGGCGTCCAGGTAGGCCTGGTAGCTCCTGGTGAAGCTGGCGGGCATCCGCACCGAGTGGGTCTGCGGGTCGAACACCGGCGGGTTCCGGTCGGAGTCCAGCAGCGAGGGCGCCAGCTCCTCGGTGGCCAGCCGGGCCACCTCGGCGAGCATCTCGCGCGCCGTGTCGGCGTCCACCTCCTCGAACGGCCCACGGCCGAGCAGGTCACCGCGCCCCAGCACGTCGAACAGCATGAACTCGATGTCCCGCACGTTGGCCTTGTAGTGGCTCATCACGCCGATCCCTTCGCCCTGGCCCTGACGCCCGCACAGGGCCGGCCGGCGCTGCGCCGCGGCCCGAGGTGCACCGGTTACCCACCGGTAACCCCATGGTGCTACCCGTGGGTAACTTACGCAACCCCCGACTCGGCCGGTCGGGTCCGGGAGGTGGCCGGGTCGTGGTGCAGGTGGCAGGCCACCCGCACCGGGCCCGAGGGCAGCAGCTGCGGGTCGGCGCTGTCGCACGGCTCGAAGCGCTGCGGGCAGCGGGTGTGGAAGGAGCAGCCGCTGGGCGGGTTGATCGGGGAGGGCACGTCGCCGGTCAGCACGATCCTCTCCCGGGCCCGTTCCCGGGGCGGGTCGGGGATGGGCACGGCGGACAGCAGGGCCCTCGTGTAGGGGTGCCGGGGCTCGCGGTACATCACCGGGGCCGGCCCCTCCTCCACGACCCGACCCAGGTACATCACCGCCACCCGGTCGCTGACGTGCTGCACCGCGGCCAGGTCATGGGCGATGAACAGGTAGGTCAGGCCGAGCTCGCGCTGCAGGCGCATCAGCAGGTTCATCACCTGGGCCTGCACCGAGACGTCGAGTGAGGCGATCGGCTCGTCCAGCACCAGCAGGTCCGGCTCGACGGCCAGCGCCCGGGCGATCCCGACCCGCTGCCGCTGACCGCCGGACAGCTCGTGCGGGTGCCGTTCCAGCATCTCCGGGCTGAGCCCGACCAGGCGGAACAGCTCGGCCAGCCGCCGGTTGCGTTCGGCGCCGGGGTGCAGGCGGTGCACCCGCAGCGGCTCGGCCACCGAGTGGCCCACGGTGTGCCGCGGGTCCAGGGAGGCCATCGGGTCCTGGAAGACCATGGTGATCCGGCGTCGCAGCCGGCGCAGCTCCCCGCGGCGCAGCCCCGTGACGTCGGTGCCGTCGAAGCGCACCACGCCGGAGGTCGGCTCGATCAGCCGCATCAGGGCCAGACCGGTGGTGGACTTGCCGCAGCCGGACTCCCCGACCAGGCCGAGGGTCTGGCCGCGGTCGACGTGCAGGCTGACGCCGTCCACCGCGCGCACGTGCCGGGTGGCCGAGCGCAGCCCGCCGCCACGCACCGGGAACCAGACCTTGAGGTCCTCCACCTCGAGCAGGTGATCAGCCACCGCTGCCTCCATCGGTGAGCGCCTCGGTGACCGGGGACTTGCTCGGGTCGTCGTAGAAGCTGCGGACGGTGTGCCCGGGTGCCACCTCGCGCAACGGCGGACGCTGCGTGGCGCAGCGTTCGTCCAGCCGGTGCGGGCAGCGCGGGTGGAACAGGCACCCCGGGGGCCGGTTGCGGGGGTCGGGGGGCAGGCCGTCGATGGTGGCCAGGTCGCGCCGCTGGCCCTCGGCACCGCCGCCGTCGAGCCCGGCGTCGTCCAGGATCGGCAGCGCGCGCAGCAGCCCGGAGGTGTACGGGTGGCGGGTGTCGGCGTACAGGTCGTCCACCTTGGCCTGCTCGACCACCTGCCCGGCGTACATCACCATCACCCGGTGGGCGATCCGGGCCACCACGCCCAGGTCGTGGCTGATCCAGACCACGGCCATCCCGAGCTCGGCCTGCAGCTTGGCCACCAGCTCGACGATCTGGGCCTGGCTGGTCACGTCCAGCGCGGTGGTCGCCTCGTCCGCCACCAGCAGGTCGGGGTCGGCGGCCAGCGCGGTGGCGATCATCACCCGCTGCCGCATCCCGCCGCTGAACTCGTGCGGGTAGGCGTCCACCCGGCTGGCCGGTTCCGGGATGCCGACCAGCTCCAGCAGCTCGACGGCACGGGACCGGGCCGCCCTGCCGGACAGGTGCTGGTGCGCAACGGCCCCCTCCACCACCTGCTCACCGATCTTCAGGTAGGGGTTCAGTGAGGTCATCGGGTCCTGGAAGACCATCCCGATCCGGCTGCCCCGCAGCCCGCGCAGCGTCGCTTCCCCGGCTCCCACCAGCGGGGTGCCGTCGAACGTGGCCTGCCCGCTGATCCGGGCCGGTGGGGAGGGCAGCAGGCCGGTCAGGGCCAGCATCGACACGCTCTTGCCGCTGCCGGACTCCCCGACCACGGCGAGCGTCTCGCCGCGCTCGACCTGCCAGGACACCTCGTCCACCACGACGGACAGGCCGTCCCGGGTGGGGAAGGACACCGACAGCCCGTCAACCCTCAGCAGCGCCTCGCTCACGCGTTCCTCCTGGCCTCGATCGCGGAGCGCTGCGCCGGGTCCAGGGCGTCGCGCAGGGCGTCGCCCACGATGTTGAACGACAGCACGGTGACGAAGATCGCCAGGCCCGGGAACAGGCCCATCCACCAGGCGTTCTGGATGAAGTCCCGGCCGTCGTAGAGCATCCGCCCCCAGGACGGCGCGGGCGGCTGCACACCCAGGCCGAGGAAGGACAGCGCCGCCTCGGACAGGATGGCGAAGGCCAGGCTGAGCGAGGTCTGCACGATGATTGGGCCGGCCACGTTGGGCAGGATGTGGCTGAACATGATCCGCAGGTCACCGGCGCCGACCGAGCGCGCGGCCCGGACGAAGACCTCCTCGCGGACGGCCAGCACCCCGGCCCGGGTGACCCGGGCGAAGATCGGCGTGTAGACCACGCCGATGGCGATCATGGCGTTGGTGATGCCCGGCCCGAGCACGGCCAGGATGGCGATCGCCAGCAGCACCGCCGGAAAGGCGAACAGCATGTCCATCACCCGCATCAGGGCGTCGTCGATGAACCTGCCGTAGTAGCCGGCGGCCAGGCCGATCGTCACCCCGGCGACCAGCGAGATGCCGACCGCGATGGCTCCCACCCGCAACGAGACGGAGGCGGCGACCAGCACCCGGCTGAAGATGTCCCGGCCCAGCTCGTCGGTGCCGAACCAGTGCCCGCCGCTGGGGGCCTGCAGCCGGTCGGGGATGCTGATCGAGTTCACCCCGTACGGGGCGAGGAAGCGGCCGAACAGCCCGGCCAGCACGACCAGGGCCAGGATGACCAGGCACACCACGGCCAGCCGGTGCGCCAGCAGCGCACGCAGCGTCTCCCGGGCCTGGGAGCGCGGCGGGGCGGCCGGCGCCTGCTCCGCGGTCGGCTCCGGCGCGCTCACGAGTACCGGATCCGCGGGTCGAGGACGGCGTACAGCAGGTCCACGAGCAGGTTCACCACCAGGAAGGTCGCGGCCAGGAGCAGGACGGCGCCCTGCACCACGGGGTAGTCGCGCTGCTGGACGGCGGTCAGGGTCAGCTGCCCCAGCCCCGGCCAGGCGAACACGATCTCGATCACGATCACCCCGCCGAGCAGGGTGGCCAGCTGCAGGCCGGTCACGGTCACGATCGGCACCAGGGCGCCGCGCAGGACGTGCCGGCGGACCACCCGTCCCTCGCTGATCCCCTTGCTGCGGGCCGTGCGGGTGTAGTCCCGCCCCATGGACTCCAGCACCGCACCGCGCACGAACCGGGTCAGGATCGCTCCCGAGACCACCCCGACGCTGGCCGCCGGCAGGATGACGTGCTGCAGCCAGCTGACCGGGTCCGTGGTCAGCGAGGTGTACCCGGAGGGCGGGAAGAGCCCGAAGGTGGAGGCGAAGACCAGGATCAGCAGGATGCCGGTCCAGAAGTCGGGCAGCGAGACGCCGATCTGGCTGATCCCGGTGGCGGCGTAGTCCCACACCGAGCCAGCCCGCACCCCGGCCAGGATGCCCAGCGGCAGCGCGATCAGCAGCGCGATGACCAGCGCGGTGCCGGCCAGCGACGCCGTGGCCGGCACCCGGTCCAGCAGCAGCGTGGTGACCGGCTGCCCGGTCCGGAAGCTGACCCCGAGGTCTCCGGTCACGGCGTGGCCGAGGTAGGTCAGGTACTGCTCGACCAGCGGCCGGTCCAGGCCGGAGCGGGCCCGCAGCGCGTCGTAGGTCTCCTGGTTGAACCGGGTGCCCAGGGCCACCCGCACCGGGTCGCCAGGCACGAGCTGGAGCAGGGTGAACACGATCAGGCTCACCCCGAGCAGCACCAGCGCGGCCTGGCCGACCCGGCGCAGGACGTACCGGGTCATCTCAGCCGCCGAGCGCGGCGTCCCGGAACCGGATGGCCCGGTCCGGCCGGGCCTGGTAGCCGGTCAGCTTCGGCGACCACGCCTGCACCACGTTCGGGTTGTACAGGTAGACGTAGCTGGCCTGGTCGACGATGATCTTCGCGGCCTGGTCGTAGAGCTTCTTCCGGGCGGTCATGTCGGTGGTCTGACGGCCCTGGTCGAGCAGCTTGTCCACCTGGGCGTTGGAGAACTTCTGGAAGTTGCTGCTGGCGCCGGTGTGGTGCTGGTTGTAGTAGAAGCCGTCCGGGTCGATGTTGCCCAGCCAGCCGAGCATGAAGCCGTCGAACTTGCCGGCCGCCTCGTCCGAGAGCCAGGTGGCGAAGTCCTCGGTGCGGATGTTCAGGGTGATCCCGACGTTCTTCAGCTCGTCCTTCATCACCTGCGCGACCTGCACGGTCTCGGGGTACTCGCTGGTGACCATGAAGTCGACCGACAGGTTGCTCACCCCGGCCTGGGCCAGCAGCGCCTTGGCCTTGGCCGGGTCCTGGCTGTAGGGGGAGTAGTCGTAGTACCACTGGCTGGTCTGCGGGATGGCTGTCTCGTTGACCTGGGCCGCGCCGTACTTGGCCGCCTCGGCGATCGCCTTGCGGTCGATGGCCCAGGCGAAGGCCTGACGCACCCGCGGGTCGTCGAACGGCTTCTTGGCCTCGTTCAGCGCGAAGTACCAGTAGTCGTTGCTGGGCACGTTGGCCAGGTGGATGTCGCTGCTGCCGGACAGGCTCTGCACCTGCTGGGGCGGGATGTTGTCGGTCCACTGCACCTGGCCACCCTTGAGGTTGGCCAGCGCCGTGCTCGGCTCGGGCACGAAGGTGTACTTGACCTCCGACACCTTCGGCGCGCCGCCCCAGTAGTCGGGGTTGGCCTTGAGGGTGATGGACGTGCCGCGCTGGTAGGACTCGAAGGAGAACGGCCCGGTGCCGATCGGGTCGTCCTTGATCTTGCCGCTGTCCACGTTCGCCTTCTCGACGATCGCCATGCCCTTGAAGGACCCGATGTTCGCCAGCAGGTTGGGCGTGGGCCGGGACAGGTCCAGCCGGACGGTGTGGTCGTCGACCTTGACCACGTCCTTGACCGCGTCGAACCGGTAGGCGTTGGCCAGCTTCTGGTTGATGATCCGGTGGTAGGAGTACACGACGTCGTCGGCCGTGAACGGCGTGCCGTCGTGGAACTTCACCCCCTGGCGCAGCGTGAAAGTCCAGGACAGCTGGTCCTTCGCGGTGGTCCAGGAGGTGGCCAGGGCGGGCTGCATGGCCAGCTTGGCGTCCGGCTCGACCAGGGTGTCGAAGACGTTCTCCAGCACCTCGAAGCTGAAGTAGGACGTCGTGCTCTGCGGGTCAAGCTGGTCCGGCTCACCGGCGATCGCGGCGTTCAGCACCTGGCCGCCGCCGGCGGCGGAGCCGGAGGTCGAGGAGCTGGGGCTGTTCCCGGTGTTCACCCCCGACCCAGCGCTGCAGGCACCCAGGACGAGCGCGGCGGTCAACACGGCTGGCAGCAGGCGTAGTGCCCTCATGGTGATGCTCGACCTCCCGGGCCATCTGGTCAGCGACCCATAGACCCTAGACCCGGGTGGATGAACCCAACATTGCCGACAAACCGGGCGCGGGCACGCACCGCGACGCGCCGTCCCGTGCGGGTGATGGTCAGGCCCTCCACCTCGCGCTCGGCTCGGGCCCGAACGGGCTACCGCCGCAGCCGGTTCCGGGGATCCGGTGCGCCGCTGCGGCGTGCGGCGGCCGGGGGACGAGCCGGTGATGCTGTTACCGAATTGAGACCGGCGACGGCGGCTCAGGCGTCCGCCTCGGCGTCCAGGGCGCGGTCGAGGTGCACCGCCGCGGTCTGCGGCTGCGGCTCACGGCTGCTCAGGTAGCCCACCGCCACCACGATCAGTGCGGCCAGCACCAGGGTGACCGGGCCGGTGCCCAGGGCCAGGCCGCCACGTGCGGCCGAGACCCCGGCCCAGTCGGCGAAGGAGGCGCCGAGCGGTCGGGTCAGCACGTACGCGGCCCAGAAGGCCGGCACCGCGCCCAGCCCGAGCCGGGCCCGGGCCAGGGCCGGCACGACGATGGCCACCGCGAACAGCAGCCCGGAGGCCAGGTAGCCCAGGTGCAGGGTGGTGGCGGTCAGGTCGCCGGTGGCCGTGCCGAGCGCGAACGTGGTCAGCACCGTGGCCCAGTAGAAGAGCTCGCGCCGGGTGGTGGCGATGCTGTGGATGGACAGCGTCCGCTCGACGGAGTACCAGAGCGCGAACACGCCGGCCAGGACCAGCGCGAAGCCGGCGCAGGAGACCAGGTAGGGCACCCCGAGGCCGATGTGCAGCACGTCCGCGGCCATGGTCCCGAACACGCTGACCATGGCCACGGCCAGCCAGTACACCCATGGCAGGTAGCGCCGGGCGACCAGCTGCAGGGCGAGCGACCCGACCAGGGCCAGGAAGCCCAGCCCGACCGCGGCGAAGGGGTTGATGGTGTGCACCAGGAAGTCCGAGGCGGTCTCGCCCATCCCGGTGGTCAGCACCTTGACGACCCAGAACATGGCGGTGACCTGGGGGACCTTGACCAGCACCCGGCGGGTCAGGGCGGGGTGGTCAAGGACGGGGCTCAGGCGCCGGCTCAGCGGTGGGAGAGTCACGGACGGGAGTGTGACAGCGCTCCGTCAAGGAACCATGAACAGACTGAGAGCGCCGCTCAGGTCGGTGCCCGGCCGGGCCCTGCTTGGGGACACCACCGGATGGGTAGGTGATGACCATGACCGTGCTGGCCCCGGCGACCGGGGCGACGCCGCTGACCGAGGACCTGACCGCCGACGCCGTGGTGGTCGGGGCCGGGCCGAACGGGCTGGTCGCCGCCAGCCTGCTGGCCGACGCCGGCTGGGACGTCGTGCTGCTGGAGGCGCAGGACGTGCTCGGCGGGGCGGTGGCCTCGGTCGAGCACACCCCCGGCTACGTCAGCGACCGGTTCAGCGCCTTCTACCCGCTGGCCGCGGCCTCCCCGGCGATCCAGGCGCTCGACCTGCCGGCGCATGGCCTGCGCTGGCGGCACGCGCCGTCGGTGGTGGCGCACATCCCGTCCGCCGACCGGGACGAGGCGGCGGTGCTGCACCACGACCCCGAGCGCACCGCCGCCGCGCTGGACGCCGACGCACCCGGCGACGGCCAGGCCTGGCTGGACCTGCTGGCCGAGTGGCGCGCGGTGCGCGACCCGGTGCTGGAATGCCTGTTCACCCCCTTCCCGCCGGCGCGCGGCGTCGTCCGGCTGCTGGCCCGGTTGGGCACCGCCCAGTCGCTGCGGCTGGCCCGGACCTTCGTGCTGCCGGTGCACCGGATGGGCCGCGAGCTGTTCCGCGGCTCGCACGGCCCGCTGCTGTTCGCCGGGAACGCCATGCACGCCGACGTGCCCTCGGTGGCCCCGGGCAGCGGCGCGTTCGGCTGGATCATGACCATGCTCGGCCAGGACGTCGGGTTCCCGGTGCCCGAGGGCGGGGCCGCGTTCCTGGCCGGCGCACTGGCCGACCGGGCGAGGGCGGCGGGCGCACGGGTGCACACCGGCTCACGGGTGGAGCGGGTGGAGGTCGCCGGGGGACGCGCCGTCGCGGTGGTGACGGCCGGTGGTCGGCGGGTCAGGGCGCGGCGGGCGGTGCTGGCCGACGTCGGCGCGCCGAACCTGTACCAGCACCTGCTCGACCCGGCCGAGCTGCCGCCCCGGCTGCTGGCCGAGATCGAGCGGTGCTTCGAGTGGGACCTGCCGACCGTGAAGCTGAACTGGGCGCTGTCCGGCCCGGTGCCCTGGCGGGCGAGGGCCGCGGCCGGCGCCGGCACCGTGCACCTGGGCGCCGACCTGGACGGCCTGGCCCGGTGGTCGGCAGCGCTGTCCACCGCGCAGCCGGCCGCTGAGGTCTTCCAGCTGGTCGGTCAGCTGGCCACCGCGGACGCCTCCCGCGCCCCGGCCGGTGCGGAGAGCCTGTGGGCCTACAGCCACCTGCCGCGGGGCTGCTCCGACCCCGGCGCCGCGCGCCGGCTCGCCGAGCGGATGCACGCCGGCCTGGTCGCCCACGCGCCCGGCTTCCAGGACCTGGTGGTGGACCGCTGGGCCGAGCTGCCGCAGGACCTGCAGGACGCCGACGCCAACCTGGTCGGCGGGACGATCAACGGCGGCACCGCGCAGATCTTCCAGCAGCTTCTCTTCCGGCCCACCGCCGGGCTGGGCCGGCCGGAGACCCCCGTCGAAGGTCTGTTCCTGGCCTCGGCGGCGATCTCGCCCGGAGGCGGCGTGCACGGTGCGGGCGGGGCGGTCGCGGCCCGGGCCGCGCTGCACGGGGCCCGGCTGGGCGGACTGCCGCATCGGGTGATCGTCGCGGCCTCCCGCCGACTCAACCGCTGACCCCGGGCGGCTCCCGCGCGGGCGCCGGCTCACGGAGCGCCGGACGGGCCCGGCGCGCGCGGGGCCGGGCCCAGCATGCCCCGGGCCAGCCGGGCGATCTCCCGGGTGGCCGGCGACAGAGGCATGGACTCCCGGCGGACGAAGGCGATCACGTCGTACAGCGGCGGGTCGAACGGCGCCACGGTCAGCCCAGGTGGGCAGCCGGGGCCGGCCACCACCGCCCGCGAGGCGATCGTGTCGCCCACCCCGCGGGCGGCCAGGTTCAACGCCGTCTCGACGTGCTCGACCTCGATCCACGGGTCGAGCCGGACGCCCGCCTCCAGCGCCCGGGCGGCGAGCTGGCGGCGAGTGGGGTCGCGCCAGCCGGCGTGCGCGTCGTAGAGGATGAGCCGGGCGCCGGCCAGCGTCTCGGCGCGCACCGGCCCGGCGGCCCGGGCGGGGTCGGCGCTGACGTAGACCACCTCGTCGCGCGTCCACGGCTCGACCGTCAGCCCCTCGGCGTCGATGGGCAGCACGACCAGCCCGGCCTCCAGTGACCCCTGCGCGACCGCGGCGGCGACGTCGACCGAGTTCAGCCCTGTCACCCGGACCCGGACCGACGGGTGCATCTCGGTGAACCGCTGCACCAGGCCGGAGAGCAGGTAGTACTCCGCGTTGCGCAGCACGCCGAAGGTGGCCACCCCGCCGGCCAGGGTACGCAGGGAGTCCATCGCCCGGGCGGCGTTGTCGACCGCGGCCACCACCTGCTCGGCGTGCACCAGCAGGTCGCGTCCGGCGGTGGTCAGCACGAGCTGGCGACCGCGGACGAACAGCTGCACGTCGTGCTCGTCCTCCAGGCGGCGGATGAGCTCGGAGACCGATGCCTGGGAGACGCCCAGCACGGCCGCCGCCGCGGTGAACGACTGCTGTCGGGCCGCCTCCAGGAAGGCGCGCAGCTGGCTGATGGTCACGCCGGACTCCGGGTACGCACCCGACCAGGCTGCCATAGGGCCATCCTGTGGAAGGCACAAGGTTGTAACGGGTTGTCCCGGGTGCATGCGTATTCATACGATCGGGCCATGCAGTTCACCCCCAGCGTTCTCGAGAAGTTCCAGGGCCGGTTCTCGGTGGTCAAGGCACCGGCCCGGTCCGGTCCGGCCGCCCAGCGCGACCCGGCGGTGGTGGCCACCGTGTCGGAGATGCTGAGCACCATCCAGGCCGGCGGGCTGCCGGCGGTGCTGAAGTACGCCGAGCTGCTGGACCACACCGTGCCCGGCAGCGTGGAGCTGGACCGCGCCGCGGTCGCCGCCAGCGGCGACCGGCTGGATCCCGAGCTGCGGGCGGCGATCGAGCTGGGGGCCGAGCGCACCGCCGCCTTCGCCCGCGCCCAGCGGGAACGGCTCACCGACTTCGAGACCGAGCTGCAGCCGGGCCTGGTCACCGGGCACCGCTACGTGCCGGTCGGCCGGGTCGGGGCCTACCTGCCCGCCGGCCGGTTCCCGCTGACCGCCAGTGCGTTCATGACGGTCAACGTCGCGAAGGTGGCCGGGGTACCGACCGTGATCGGCTGCACCCCGCCGCAGCCCGACGGCGGACCCAACGCCGCGGTGCTGTACGCCGCGCACGTGTCCGGGATCGACCGCGCGTTCCTGCTCGGCGGGGTGCAGGCGCTCGCCGCGATGGCCTTCGGCCTGCTCGGTGAGGAGCCGGTGGACATGATCGTCGGCGCCGGCAACGCCTATGTCGCCGAGGCCAAGCGCCAGCTGTTCGGCACGGTGGCGATCGACCTGCTGGCCGGGCCCTCCGAGGTCGCGGTGATCGCCGACGGGACGGCCGACCCCGAGCTGGTCGCCGCCGACCTGCTCGGCCAGGCCGAGCACGGCCCGGACTCCCCGGCCGCGCTGGTCACCACCGACGCCGCCCTGGGCCGCGCCGTGCTGGCCGAGGTCGAGCGGCAGCTGCCCACACTGTCCACCAACGCCATCTGCGGGCCGGCCTGGCGCGACCACGGCTCGATCACGGTGGCACAGGACCGGGAGGTGGCGGCCGCCCTGATGGACGACCTCGCCCCCGAGCACCTGGAGCTGCAGACGGCGGACGACGACTGGTACCACGACCACCTGCGCAACTACGGGTCGCTGTTCATCGGCTCTTGGAGCACCGTGGCGTACTCCGACAAGGGGATGGCCGGAACCAACCACGTGCTGCCGACGGCGGGCGGGGCCAAGCACAGCGCCGGCCTGTCGGTGGCCAGGTTCGTCAAGCCGCTGACCTACCAGCGCGTCTGCCGGGAGGCCACGCCGCTGCTGGCCGACGCCGTCGAGACCATCTCGGCCTCGGAGGGGATGGCGGCGCACCGCGCGACCGCCACGCTGCGCACCGCCCGCCTGACCCGCTGACCCGCTGATCACGACCGGCCCCGACCGACCCACCGACCGAGTGAGGCGAGATGACCTACCTGCTCGAGGCACGTGCCCTGGTCAAGAGCTACGGGCACGTCGAGGTGCTGCGGGAGACCGACTTCCATGTCGAGGCGGGTAAGGTCACCGCCCTGATCGGGGACAACGGGGCGGGCAAGAGCACGCTGGTCAAGGTGCTCTCGGGGGTGATGCCGGCGCAGGGCGGGCAGATCCTGCTGCGCGGTGAGCCGGTCCAGTTCTCCTCCCCCGAGCAGGCCCGCGAGGCGGGCATCGAGACCGTCTACCAGGACCTGGCCCTGGCCCCGGACCTGGGCCCGGCCGAGAACGCCTACATCGGCCGGGAGCTGCTGCGCCCCGGCCTGCTCGGCCGGCTGGGGGTGCTGGACAAGAGACGGATGCGACGCGAGGCGTTCGCCACCTTCACCTCCCTGGGCACCGACGTCAAGGACATGGACGCCCCGGTGGCCGCGCTGTCCGGCGGCCAGAAGCAGAGCGTGGCCATCTGCCGCTCGGTGATGTGGGCCAAGGGCCTGGTGTTCATGGACGAGCCGACGGCCGCGCTCGGGGTCCGCCAGACCCGCCGGGTGCTCGACCTGATCACCCGGGTCGCGCAGAGCGGGGTCGCGGTGGTGCTGATCAGCCACAACATGCCCGAGGTGCTGCAGGTGTCGGACTCCGTCCAGGTCCTGCGGCTGGGCCGCCGGGTCGCCGAGTTCGGCCGCGGGGCCAGCGTGGATGACCTGGTCGGTGCGATGACCGGCTCGCTGGAGGTGACCTCGTGAGCGTCCTGGACCCGGACCCGAACGTGTCCCCCGACCGCCGGCCGAACCCCGCGGCGTCCCCGGCGGCGTCGGTGCTCACCGGCCCCGCCGGGGCGGCCGGTGCCGACCAGGACGGCGTGGCCAGCAGCGGCGTACCGCCCTGGCGGCGGACCGTGCGCCGGCTGGCCGGGGCCTCCCCGACGTACATGCTGCTGGTCCTGGCCGCGATGTTCCTGGTCTTCTCGGCGCTGGCGCCCGGCACCTTCCCGACCCAGGGCAACGTCCGCAACCTGGTCGTGGACACCTCCGTCTTCCTGGTGATGGCCACCGGGATGACCTTCGTGATGGTCGCGGCCGGCCTGGACCTGTCGATCGGCTCGGTCCTGGTCTTCGGCGGCATCTGTGCCAGCAAGACGATGAGCTGGGTCGGTGGCCAGGGTGCCTGGACGGCGCTCGCCGGACTGGCCGCGGCACTGGTCGGCGGCCTGGTCTGGGGCCTGTTCAACGGGTTCTGCGTGACCCGGCTACGGGTGCCGGCGCTGATCACCACCCTGGGCACGCTCGGTGCGGCGCTCGGCGTGGCCAACCTGATGACCAACGGCAACGACGTCGCCACCGTGCCCTCGATCCTGATCGACATCCAGATCGACTACGTCCTGGGGCTGCCCTGGATCGTCTGGCTGGCCCTGGTCGTGGTCGTGGTCGGCGGGGCGGTGCTGCACTTCACCAGGTTCGGTCGGCACACCTACATCGTCGGCTCCAACGACGAGGCCGCCCGGCGGGCCGGGATCAACGTCGATGCGCACCTGGTCAAGCTCTACGCGATCAGCGGCCTGCTGGCCGGCCTGGCCGGGATGATGTCCCTGGTCCGGTTCTCCACCACCACCATCGGTGGGCACAGCCAGGACGCGCTGACCGTGATCACCGGGGTGATCCTGGGCGGCACCAGCCTGTACGGCGGAGCCGGCACCGTGATCGGCACCGTGATCGGGATCTTCATCCCCACCGTGCTGCAGAACGGCTTCGTGGTGCAGAACGTCCAGCCGTTCTGGCAGAACGTGGCGATCGGCTTCATCCTCATCGCCGCCGTCTTCCTCGACCAGCTCAAGCGCCGCTCGCGCGACCGGGCCTGACGGTCCACCTCCACCTCCACCTCCACCACCCCCTGCCACACGTCCCCCGGCCCGAAAGGTCATCATGATCAACAAGTCCAGCCTGTTCGCCGGCGCCACCGCCGTCGCGGTCGCCGGTCTGCTCACCGCCTGCGGCTCGAGCAGCTCGGCCGGCGGCACCACCACCGGCTCCAGCAGCTCCGGTAGCAGCTCGGGCAGCCTCGGCAAGGTGGTCTACATCCCCGGCCTGACCGGGAACCCGTTCTACAACACGGTGTCCTGCGGTGCGCAGACCGAGGCGAAGAAGCTCGGGGTGGACTACTCCTACCAGGGCTCCTCCACCTTCGACGTCGCCGAGCAGACGAAGATCGTCAATGCGGTGGTGGCGACCAAGCCGGGGGCCATCATGATCTCGATCACCGACCCGAACGCCATGATCGCTCCCCTGAAGATCGCGCAACGGGAGGGCATCAAGATCATCGGCATCGACGGCGACCTGGCTGACGCCAGCGTGATGACCACCAACATCCAGGCCGACGGGGAGAAGGGCGGCGAGCTGGCCGGGGACGCGCTGGCCAAGGCGGTGGGCGAGAAGGGCTCGGTGCTGGCCATCGACAACGCCACCGGCTCGATCGTGTCCAAGGCCCGCACCGACGGTTTCGCCAAGGCGATCGCCAAGTACCCGAACATGAAGTTCCTCGGCATCCAGTACTCCGCCAACGACGTCAGCAAGGCCGCCTCGGTCACCTCGGCCGCCGCGACCAACAACCCCGACCTGGTCGGGGTGTTCGGTGCCGAGACCAACAACACCCAGGGCGCGCTGACCGGGGTCCGGGAGGCGGGCAAGACCAGCACGGTCAAGGTCGTCGGCTTCGACACCTCCGACCCGATCGTGGCCGCGCTGAAGGACGGCACGCTGACCGGAACCGTGGTCCAGTACCCGCGGGGCGAGGGCATGCAGGGGGTTCAGTCCGCCGTCGACGCCATGCAGGGCAAGAGCGTTCCCCGCCAGCAGTCGGCCGACTCGGTCTTCGTGACCCCGGCCACGGTGGACTCCGCCCAGGCCAAGCAGTACATCTACGACGTGAACTGCACCGGGTGAGCGGCGCACAGCCGCTCGCCACCCCGGGCACGACCGAGCAGGATGGAGCGATGAGCCACCCGATCCAGGACGGCGTGCTGACCGAGGGCCCCTCCGGGCGCCGGATGCCCGCCGACTTCACCATCGCGGTGCGGCCGGGGAGCGGGTGCGACACCGCCCGGGCCGGCCGCGAGCGGGGCGAGCGCCGGCAGCCGATGCGGGGGTTCGAGGACACCTACACCGACATCGTCGACTACATCGTCCGGATCACCCACCGGATCTGGGAGGACCAGGACGCCGGCTACATCTACGACACCTACGCCCCCGGGTGCCTGGTCAACGACGACACCGCAGCCTGGTACGGCGTCGAGCGGGTCGTCGAGGCGACCGTCGCCTCGCTGCACGCCTTCCCGGACACCCGGTCGTGGGCCGACGAGATCATCTGGGCCGGCGACGACCAGCAGGGCTTCGTCACCTCGCACCGCTACATCACCTCCGGTCACCACCTCGCGCCGTGGCGCTGGGGTCCGGCGACCGGCCGCAAGGTCAACCTGTGGGGCATCGCGAACTGCGTGGTCCGGGAGAACGAGATCTTCGAGGAGTGGGTGCTCTACAACACCGGCTCACGCCTGATGCAGCTCGGGATCGACGTCGCCTCGGCGGCCAGGGAGTACGGCAACGAGCTGAACCGCACGAAGGCCGACCGGCACCTCCCCGAGGTGCAGCGGCTGGTCGGTGGCCGGCAGCCGGAGTACTACCCGGGCACGCCGTCCGGCCCCGGCTTCGATGTCGAGCACTTCGTCCGGGCGCTGTGGCACAACCTGTACAACCGGCGGGACCTGTCCGCGGTGGACCGCGCCTACTCGGCGGCGGTGCGCTGGCGGGGCACCTCCAACCGGGTCGGCCACGGCCGGGGCGACGTGCGCGGGATGGCCCGCGCGCTGCTGGCCACCTTCCCCGACCTGGGGATGGCCGTGGACGAGGTGTACTGGATGGGCAACGAGACCGAGGGCTTCCGGGTGTCGGTCCGCTGGAGTGCGGCCGGCACCCACCGCGGGTACGCCCTGTACGGGGTCCCGACCGGGCGCCGGGTGCACCTGTGGGGGATCGACCAGCTGTACATCGGCAACGGGTCGATCACCTCGGCCTGGTCGCTGTTCAACGAGTTCGACGTGCTGGCCCAGCTCCTCAGCGACCAGCCCGCCCCGATGGTCGGCTGAGGCACCGTGGTGCGGGTGGTGTGCGCCGAGCTGGCGCCGGTGCTGGCCGACCTCCAGGGCAACGTCGAGCGCTCGGTCGCCGCGGTGGCGGCGGCGGTGGCGGCCGGGGCCGACGTGGTGGTGCTGCCCGAGCTGGCCACCAGCGGCTACTGCTTCACCGGCGTCGAGCAGGCGCGCTCGGTGGCGATCACCACCGAGCACCCGGTGTTCGCCCGTTGGCAGCAGGCCGCGGGCGGTGCGGTCGTCGTCGGCGGGTTCGCCGAGGCCGGCCCGGGCGGCGTGCTGCACAACAGCGCGGTGCTGGTGGACGGGTCGGGGGTGCGGGCGACCTACCGCAAGGTGCACCTGTGGGACGCCGAGCCGGACTTCTTCGAGCCCGGCGACCGGCTCCCACCGGTGCTGGACACCCGGGTCGGGCGGATCGCGGTGATGGTCTGCTATGACCTGGAGTTCCCCGAGATGACCCGCTCGGTGGCACTGCGCGGGGCCGAGCTGCTGACGGTGCCGACCAACTGGCCCTGGGGCGACCGGCCGGCCGGGCACCCGGCCGCCGAGGTGGTCATCGCGATGGCCGCCGCCCGGGTGAACCGGATGGCGATCGCCTGCTGCGACCGCCGGGGCAGTGACGCCGGCGAACGCTGGACCCAGGGCACGACGATCGTCGCGGCCGACGGCTGGCCGGTGGCGACCCCCGGCCCGGACGCCCTCGCGGTGGCCGACCTGGACCTGCGTCAGTCGCGGGACAAGGCCATCTCCGGGCGCAACGACGTGCAGGGCGACCGGCGGCCCGACCTCTACGGTTGAGCCGTGAGCGTGACCAGCCACGACGTCGCCCGCCGGGCCGGGGTCTCCCAGCCCACCGTCTCCCGGGCCCTGCGCGGCGACGCCCGGGTGGCGGCCGCGACCCGGGAGCGGGTGCGTCAGGCGGCCGAGGAGCTCGGCTACGTGGCCAGCGACCTGGGCCGCAGCCTGGCCACCCGGACCACCCGGCAGATCGCCATGGTGGCCGACCTGGACAACGCCCTCTACCCGACGCTGGTCGGACCGCTGCACGACCGCTTCGCCGAGCACGGCCTGCGGATGGTGCTGCTGGCCGAGCGCGGCGACGAGCGGGCCAGCTACGAGCGGCTGCTGGACCGCTCGGTCGACGGGGTGGTGCTCACCACCACCCTGCTGGGCTCCTCGGTGTCTGCCGAGCTGGCCCGCCGCAGGATGCCGTTCGTCGAGCTGAACCGGCTGTCGGGGCTGGCCGCCGACGGCGTCAGCGCGGACAACGTCGCCGGTGGCCGGGAGTGCGCCCGGGTCCTGGTGCAGGCCGGGCACCGGCGGATCGCCGCGATTCTGGGCACCGGGGTCACCAGCTCGGTCAGCGACCGGGAGCGCGGCTTCCGGGCCGGGCTGGCCGAGGCCGGCATCGCCCTGCCGCCGGCCCGGACCGCGCGGGGCTGGTTCTCCTACGCCGACGGCGAGCGGGGCCTGGCCGCCCTGATGACCGGCCGGCACCCACCGACGGCGGTGTTCTGCGCCGGCGGGGACTCCGTCGCCGTCGGAGCGGTCAACGGCGCGCTCGCCGCGGGCCTGTCGGTGCCCGATGACGTCGCGGTGGTCGGCTTCGACGACCTGGCCATCGCCGCCTGGCCGCAGTTCCGGCTGACCACCGTGCACGTCGAGCTCGAGGCGATGGCGGTGGCCGCCGCCGACCGGCTGGTGGCCCGGCTGGGCGGTGACCGCAGCGAGGTCGGGGTGCAGGTCTTCGGAGTGCGGATGGTGCTGCGGGAGAGCCATCTCAAGCGGTGACCTGCCCTTGACCCGCCAGATGCATACGTATACATTCGAGACCACCCACGACCGGAAGGCGTCATGAGCAGCTACCTGAAGCAGGCCGTCACCACCCAGGCGATGAGTGGGGGGCGGGCCGAGGTCAGCGCCACCGTGCGGGAGGTCCTGGCGGATGTCCGCGAGCACGGCGACGAGGCCGTCCGGCGCTACTCCGAACGGTTCGACCACTGGAGCCCGGAGTCCTTCCGGCTCGGGCCGGAGCAGATCGAGCAGATCGTTTCCGCTGTGCCCCAGCAGGTTCTGGACGACATCCGGTACGTCCAGGCCCAGGTCCGGCGCTTCGCTCAGGCCCAGCGGGACTCGCTGACCGACTTCGAGGTGGAGACCCTGCCCGGCGTCCGGCTGGGGCAGCGGAACCTTCCGGTCTCGGCTGTGGGCGCCTACGTGCCCGGTGGCCGCTACCCGCTGACCGCCTCGGCGCACATGACCATCGTGACCGCCAAGGTGGCCGGCGTGGCCCGGGTGGCCGCCTGCACGCCACCGATCCGCGGTGAGGTCCCGGCCGCGACGATCGCGGCGATGTCGCTGGCCGGCGCCGACGAGATCTACCTGCTCGGCGGGGTGCAGGCGCTGGCCGCGATGGCGCTGGGCACCGAGACGATCGGGCGGGTGGACCTGCTGGCCGGGCCGGGGAACGCCTACGTGGCCGAGGCCAAGCGCCAGCTGTTCGGTGAGGTCGGGATCGACCTGTTCGCCGGGCCGACCGAGATCCTGGTGATCGCCGACGAGAGCGCCGACCCGTTCGTGGTCGCGGTGGACCTGCTCAGCCAGGCCGAGCACGGCCCGGACTCCCCGGCCGTCCTGGTCACCAGCAGCGAGCGGGTGGCCCACGAGGCCATGGCGCACGTCGAGGCGCTGCTGGTGGACATGCCGACCCGCGACATGGCCGGGCCGGCCTGGCGCGACCACGGCCAGGTGATCGTCACCTCCACCGTCGAGGAGGCCTTCGCGGTGGCCGACGGCTTCGCCTTCGAGCACGTGCAGGTGCTGACCGAGCAGCCGCGCCGGGCGCTGGAGCTGATGCACGACTTCGGGGCCCTGTTCCTGGGCGAGGGAACCTGCGTCTCGTACGGGGACAAGGTGATCGGCACCAACCACGTGCTGCCGACCCGGGGCGCCGCTCGCTACACCGGTGGGTTGTGGGTGGGCAAGTACCTCAAGACCGTGACCTACCAGGAGGTCACCGACACCGCCTCCAGCGCCGAGCTCGGCCGGCTGTGCGGGCGGGCGGCCCGGGTCGAGCTGTTCGAGGGTCACGCCCGCTCCGGCGACGTCCGGGCGGCCAAGTACGGCGGGGACGCGCTCACCTGGAGCGAGCACGCCTGGGCCGCCGCGGCCCGGCAGGGATGACGACGACCGACTCGGTCGCCGGCCGTACCGCCCTGGTCACCGGCGCCGGCAACGGCCTGGGCCGGGCCATCGCCGTGGCGCTGTCCGGGGCCGGCGCGCGGGTGGTGCTGTGCGGCCGGCGTCGCGAGCCGCTGCAGGAGACGGCCGCGTTGCTCGGCGGCGCCTGCCGGCTGGCCCTGGTCGACGTGGCCGACCCCGCCTCGGTGCAGGCCCTGGCCAGCGAGCTGGCCGACGAGGCGGTGTCGGTGCTGGTCAACAACGCCGGGGTGGCCGGGCCGGTCAAGCCGCTGGTGGAGATCGAGCCGCAGGAGTGGGATGAGGTCTTCGCGGTGAACGTGCGGGGCATGTACCTGATGTGCCGCGCCTTCCTGCCGCCGATGATCGCCCGGGGCGACGGCGACGTGATCAACCTGGCCTCGGTGAGCGGGAAACGGCCGCTGGCGCTGCGCACCCCGTACGCGGCGTCCAAGCTGGCGGTGATCGGGCTGACCACCACGCTCGGCGCCGAGGTCGGGCCCGCGGGCGTGCGGGTGAACAGCCTCTCCCCGGGGCCGGTGCGCGGTGAACGGATGGCGCGCAACTTCCGACTGGAGTCCGACCGGCTGGGCATCACCCCCGAGCAGGCCGAGCGGGCCTTCGCCGGCCGGGCGGCCCTGGGCCGTCTGGTGGAGGAGAGCGAGGTGGGTCAGGCGGTGGTGGCGATGCTGTCGATGTCCGGGCTGCACTGCGCCGACATCGACCTGTCGGCCGGCATGGTCGCCCGGTGAGCGACCCGGTCGGCGGTGCGGGTCAGCAGCCGCTGCTCGGTGCCTGGGTGCGGCCGGGCCCCTGGGCCCGGCTGCTGACCTCCGAGCCGATTCCGGGGCTGGCGGCGGTGGTCCTGGACACCGGTGACGGCCCGCCGTCCGGAGCCGTGCTGGTCACCTCCCGGCAGCAGGCCGCAGCCGCGCTCGCGGCAGGCCGGCGGCTGGTGCTCTACGACGTCGCCGCGATGGTGCAGGACCTGTTCACGCCGCTCGCTGACCTGGCGCCGGCGCCCGGGCCGGGGGTGCGCGAGCCGCTGGTGATGCTGCCCGGGATGCTGGGCGACAGCACGGTGTGGGACGCCGTCGCCGAGCAGCTGGCCGACCTGGTGCAGCCGTGGCCGGCCAGGATCGACCTGGAGGACAGCGTCGAGGAGGCCGCGCAGGCCGTGCTCGCCGAGGCGCCCGCGCGGTTCGCGCTGGTCGGGCACTCGCTGGGGGCGATCGTCGCCCTGGAGATCGTCCGCACCGCGCCGCGCCGGGTCAGCCGGGTGGCCCTGGTGAACGCCAGCGGGCGGGGTGCCTCCCCGGAGCAGCTGGCCACCTGGGCAGGCTGGCGGGGGCGGACCCGGGCCGGGGAGTTCGACGCCGTCGCCGCGGAGCTGGCCCGGCTCACCCTGCCGGCCTCCCGTCGTGGCGACGCCGAGCTGGTGGCGGCCGGGGAACGGATGGCCGCCCGGGTCGGGGGAGAGGGCTTCCTGCGCCAGCTCGCCGCCCAGAGCACCCGCCCGCAGAGCCTGGACCGGCTCGCCGAGATCGACGTCCCGGTCCTGGTGGTGGCCGGGGCCCTGGACCAGGTCTGCCCGCCGGCGTTGCAGCAGGAGCTGGTCGACCACTGCCCGCGCGCGTGGCTGGAGACCGTCGAGGGCGCCGGGCACATGCTCCCGCTGGAGGCGCCCGGCGAGCTCGCTGCGCGGCTACGGACCTGGGCGCGAGCCGGCTGACCCGGCCGGGGTCAGCTCGGTCGGGCCAGGCCGGCGCGGACGGTGGCCACCCGGTCGGCGGCGGCGGCACCCAGGATGCCGACGTCGCTGCCCGGGGCGATCAGGCGGTAGCCCAGCCCGGCGAGCTCGGCGCCGACCGCGGCGTCCAGGCTGAACACCCCGGCGAACCGGCCTGCCGCGCGGGCGGCGTCGGCCACGGCGCCCAGCGCCGCCCAGGTGTCCGGCGGCGGGCGCAGCTGCCCCGGCCGTTCGCCCAGGGACAGGGCCAGGTCGTTCGGGCCGACGAACACCCCGTCCAGGCCGGGCACGGCCAGGATGGCCTCCAGGTTGGCCAGCGCCGTGGCTGACTCGATCATCGCCCAGGACAGGACCGTCGCGTCGGCGTGCTCGGCGTAGTCCGGGCCGCCGTACAGCAGACCCCGCGAGGGCCCGTAGCTGCGCTCACCCGCGGGCGGGTAACGCATCGCGCGGACGAAGGCCGTCGCCTGCTCGGCGGTGTCCACGGCCGGGCAGATGATCCCGTAGGCCCCGGCGTCCAGCAGCTTGCCGATCACCTCGGGCGCGAGCGCGGACACCCTGGCCATCGGCACCGCCGGGCCGCCGCTGACCGCCTGCAGCAGGGACACGGCGCGGCCCAGGCCGAGCATGCCGTGCTGCAGGTCCACCGTCACCGTGTCGAAACCGCTGTGCGAGACGACTTCGGCGAGGTAGAGGCTGTCGCTGGACAGCCAGCCGGAAACGGCGACCTCGTCGGCCTCCAGCGCGGTGCGCAGGGCGTTGGTCCGCATCGGGTCCCTCCAGGTCGATCCAGGTCGGTCAGCCCGTGATTGACAACCGGACTCCTCCAGCCCAACATACATACGTATTCATACCCGCGTCCAGCACCGTGATCGGACCTGCGCCATGCCTGTCGAAGTCGTCGTCACCGCCGAGGAGCTCGCGCACCGCACGATCGCGCGCCGTGACCTGAAGGAGGACCGGGCCGCCTTCCTGGACACCACCATCCCCGGTTCCGAGGCCAAGATCAACTACCCGCTGATCGGCCCGGGCGTCTCGGAGAACGCCGACCAGGTGGTGCCGGTCACCGAGCCGCACGGCTTCAACCTGGGCGGGGCGGTGATGCCGGCCGGCGTGGTCAACAACCTGCACCTGCACTTCACCGCCGAGGTGTTCGTCTGCTTCGCCGGGGAGTGGGACTTCCGCTGGGGCGTCGAGGGCCGGGACGGCGCCGCAGTGGTGGCCGACGGTGACGTCATCTCCATCCCGACCTGGATCTTCCGCGGGTTCACCAGCCGCACCGACGACGCCTGGCTCTACACCGCCCTCGGCCGCGACCACAGCGGTGGCCTGATCTGGGCGCCGTCGGTGATCGCGAAGGCCGCCCGGTACGGCAACCACCTGTCTGTGGACGGCCGGATCATCAAGACCGAGCCCGGTGCGGTGCCCGAGGGCGTCGAGCTGGTCGAGCCGCTGACCGAGGACCAGCTGGCCGGCCTGGACCAGGTGAGCAGCGAGCAGATGCGGGCCCGGCTGGCCCAGCCCGGTGACCTGGTATGGAGCCAGGAGCCGTTCCTGGACTCCCGGCTGCCGGGCGGCGGTGCTGAGCTGGCGCTCGTCGTCGGGTACGGGCTCACCGAGGACCGGCGCCAGCATCCCCGGCTGGCTGACCCGCACGGCCTGGCCCTGGGCTGGTTGAGGGCGGCGCCCGGTCAGGGGATGAACCGGCACCGGTTCGAGCAGTCCCAGGTGCTGATCGTCAAGGAGGGACGGCTCCGGGTCACCCTCAACCGCCGGCAGCCGGTCAGCGTCGAGCTGGGGCCCTACGACACGTTCTCGGTCCCCCCGGGCGCCTGGCGACGGTTCGAGAGCGTCGGGGAGCAACCGGCGCTGTTCGTGACCATCACCGGAGGGGACGGCCGGGTCAGGCCGGAGTGGGACCAGGACGTGGTGGCCGCTGCCCGCGAGCAGGACGTGACGATCGACCCGAACGGGTACCTGGCGCCGGCCAGCCTGCTGCGCCGCTGACCCCGGGGGAGGGGCGTAAAGCCATCCTTGACAGGGCTCACTGTCAAGATATCCTTTACGTGTGCCCGATACCCCTCAGTCGCTCGCCGAGCTGAGTCGCGTGCTGGCCGAGCAGGCCGCCGGCCTCGCCCGGGCGCTGGGCCACCCGTTGGCAGCCCCCGCCTACCTGGACACGGTCGGTCAGGCTCGCGACGTCGGGGCCCTGGCCGAGCAGGTGCTCAAGCTATGCGTGCAGCAGTCCCGGGACGCCGGCCACACGTGGCAGGAGCTCGGCGGGCTGCTGGGCGTCACCCGCCAGGCCGCCTTCCAGCGGTTCGGTAGACCACTCGATCCCCGAACGGGAGAACCCATGGACAAGACCGTCCGCATGGCCGACGCCGCGCAGCGCGCGACCGCGATCGCCGCCGCCGTCCTCGACGGCCGCATGGACGAGGCCAGGCAGTCCTTCAACGCACAGGTCCTGCAGGCCTTCACCGACCAGGCCCGCGCCGACGGGCTGGCGACGGTCGCCGGGCTGGTCGGCTCGTTCGAGGGCTTCGGCGAGGGCGAGCCGTTCGTTCGACGCATCGGCGACCACACGGTCGTCGACATCCCCCTGCGGTACGAGGCAGGGGACATGAAGGCGAGGGTCGCCTTCGACGCGGGCGAGCAGGTCGCCGGACTGTTCATCCTCGCCCCCGAGACGCCCTGAACCGGCGCTGCGCAAACCCGTTCGCTCGACATCAGGAGGTGTGGAGAACCATGAACTCAGTAGCCTACGACGATGGCAGGATCCTCTGCGACGATCAGGGGCTCACCATCCGCCGCTACTACCCCTGGGGGGCCAAGCGCATCCGGTACCCCGCGGTCAGGAGTGTTTCCATCTTGCCCCTGACCGGCGCCAACCGGGTGCGCCGGTGGCGGATCTGGGGTTCGGGAGACTTCATCCACTGGTGGAATCTCGACGCGCAGCGCCCGAGCAAGGCGACCGCACTGGTGCTCGACGTCGGAGGTCATGTGCGCCCGACCATTACCCCGGACGACCCGGCCGCCGTCAGCCGGATCCTCACCGACAGGACCACGTGACCAGCCACCACTGCTTGTCCCACCGTGGACCGGCCGATGGCTGTGACCGCGCTACCGCGGGTTCCGGGCGGGCCGGCGGGGGCCCCGGAGAACGGAACTGATCACAGGTGCCGCCCGATCGGGGGCCCAGGCAGACGGAGCGGGTGAGGAGAATCGAACTCGCACTGTCAGCGTGTGCCGGGAGTGGTGTAGCGGTTCGGCGTGGCCTTCGGGTTGGTCAAGCAGTCAGTGCCAGGGGCGGGTCGCTCACCTCGTCCTCGTCGGGGACGAGGGCGAGGCGGGCCCTGGCGAGGGCCTCGAGGCCGAGGTAGCGGCGGCCTTCGGCCCCGGCGTGGTGTTCGATCGTCCCGACCCGGGTGTCCAGGTCGCGGTGACGGTAGCCGTTGCGCCGGGTGACCCGTTCCGGGGACGACGACTGACCCCACCCGGCCGGGCAGACCGCGTCGGCCTCCGCCGACGGCAGCGCGTCGATGAACGTGGACAGCAAGCACGCATCAGGTCCGGGCAGGCCTGGGTCAGCTGCTCGTGTAGGAACCGGGCAGGGATGCTCCTATGGCTTGTCAACCTTGATCGTGTGGGCTGTCGAGGGTGGCCTGCCGATCTGGCGGAGGACCTGATAGACCTCGCGAGCGATGTGCCGCTTCAGGCAGCGGGATGATCTCGGGTTTGCCGAGGCCGTCCGCGGTTCGTCGGCCGCGCGGGTCGGGGGACGAGGAATCCATCCGAGTCATGCCGATGGGCCGGCAGACCACGCCCCACCATCCGTGCCCCGCTTCGAAGGGTCTTGCATACCTGGCACTGTTGGGTATAGTACCTATTTGTTCTAGGTATCCGACATCGACAGGGTGAGCACGTGAAACTTGCCAAGGACCTCGTGGCCGCCTCGGCCACGCCACTCGTCCTCGCCGTCCTTCGCCGGGGCGACAGCTATGGCTACGCCATCTTGCAGGACATCAAGGCTGCATCGGGCGGACGGCTCGAGTGGACCGAGGGGATGCTCTACCCGCTGCTGCATCGCCTCGAGTCTCGCAAGTACATCGAGAGCTACCAAGCAACGTCGGACGCCGGGCGAGTCAGGAAGTACTACCGCCTGCTGACCGCGGGAGGCGACCACCTGGACGTCCAGTCGCGTGACTTCGACCTGATCTCATCAACCCTCGCCGCTCTGCGCGGCCCGGACACAGGAGCAACCCGTGCCATCGCTTGACGCACTCATCAACCAGTGGAGCGACCAGCTGCGCGCCACCCACCCCGAGCTCGCCCCCCACCTGGAAGAGCTTGCGGACCACGTGCGCTCCAGCGCGCACGATCGCATCGATGCGGGTGCTGCCGTCGCCGACGCCTTCGCCTCGGCGTTGGGATCCTTCGGGGCTCCCGCCGACCTCGATGCGGAGTTCGACAAGAACTCCACGGTCAGGAAGCGCCAGGAGCGGCTGGCCGTGGCCAGCTACCTGTTCATCACGGCAGTCTTCACTGGCGCAGTGCTGCTGGTGGACAGGCGCTTCGACCTCGGCGGCCAGGCACTGGCGTGGCTGTTCGTGGTGTGGGTGGTCACCACCGGACTGCACGAGGTGCTGCTTCGCCGAGCGCGCCACGGACTCCTGCCTGCCTGAGCCAGAAGCGCCACACGGCCGCGGCAGGAGCCTTCCGAGTGTCCGTCCCCTGACTGGCCTTCATCGCCCGGCTACGGTGCTCGAGCGCGTGGTACCTCGCCGATCCCGACCGGGTGCGAGCCGAGCTGGCCGGGCCTCCCGCCCAGGCGATCAGTCCAGGTGACCTTGCTCGCCTCGGAGTACGCGCGGCCGCTGGAGGTCGCCGATGCCAGCATGGACCCGCTCCGCCTTCGCCTCCGTCTTCGAGGCGACCTGACCGCGTGAACGGTCATGCCGCTGCGCGCGGGACGAGCGACCGTTCCGCGGTGAGGAGCCGCGGGCGCCCAGCTGTACGCCGCCCAGCTGGATGCCCCGGCTGGTGAACGGGCGGCAAGGATCTCGGCGACGGCCGTGCTGCGGCTGGGGGCGGCGGGGCTGTCGTCGCGCAAGGAGCGGGTTGCGCTGTCCCGGCTGGGACGCATGGCCACCCGCGCGCGGACGGTCGGTGTGGACGAACGGCGGGCCATCATCGAGTCCCGACTCGCGAGCGCGCAGTGGCCCCAGCGGCCCAGGCTGCGAATCACCGCCGTGGACGCCGACTCCGGGCAGCTGCGGGTGTTCGACGCTGACAGCGGGGTCGATCTGGTGGACGCGGTAATGGCCAGCTCCGCCGTCCCCTTCGTGTGGCCGCTGGTGCCGATCCACGGACGCCGGTACATCGACGGCGGAGTCCGCTCGCCCGCCAACGTCGACGTGGCCGGGAGCGCCGAACGAATGGTGGTGCTGGCCCCGGTCACCAGGGCGGCCGCCCAGGTAGTCCCCGAGGCCGCCCCACGACTCGGTCACCCACACCGCCCGGGCGGCGTGGGTTCCGGTCGTCCACTACTGCCTCTTGGTTAGTGGTTATCGATACCGGTGTCGCGGGCCTGCCGCCGTCCGGAGGGCAACTTGCGCCAGCCCCGGACGCGCGGCGGTGTCGGCGGGAGGTGGTCCAAGCGGGTCCGAGCAGGACCTCACCCCTATGGCGCGGTATGGCACCGACCCCCACGAGGGTCTCAGGGAGGTCTGACAGAGCCTCGAAATCGGTCTGACCTGGGGAGCTACTGGAGCGGGTGACGAGAATCGAACTCGCACTGTCAGCTTGGGAAGCTGATGTTCTGCCATTGAACTACACCCGCGCGCACCCGACGGTGCGTCGTCAATGCTACCAACACGGCCGGGGCACCCGGGAACAGGGTGCTGAGGGACAGCGTGAGGGCCCGCCCCCGGCAGGGCGGGCCCTCACGATCACACCGAGGTTCCGGTGATCAGCGGTTGACGGCGTTGCGTCCCCGCATGCCGGAGACGATGGCGACGCCGATCGCGGCGAGCACGACCTGGACGATGAGCTCGATCCAGTCCACGCCGCTGGTGTCGCGCATCGGGCCGACGATCGCGCTGCCGATCAGGGCGGCGACGATGCCGATCACGATGGTCAGCCAGATCGGGATGTTCTGCTTGCCTGGCACGACCAGACGGCCGAGGGCACCGATGATGAGGCCGACGATGATGGCCATGATGATGCCGGTGATGGTCACGGGGTACTCCTTCAGACTGCTGCGCGACCCAGTGTCGCGCCTGGCTCTCAGGTTCCCCGTTCGGTTGACGATCAAACAGCGTCGCCGACCGATCACCCGGTGCGAGGATGTGCCCCCCTGCCGCCGCGACGAAGGACCCGTGTGCCCAGCATCGTGATCCCCGCCCATGACGAGGCCGCCCGGATCGGTGGGCTGCTACGCGCGTTGCAGCCGCTGGCGCAGGCCGGGACCGAGGTCGTGGTGGTCTGCAACGGCTGCACCGACGGCACGGCCGGCCTGGCCCGGGCCGCTGCCGGCTGGGCGACGGTGCTGGACCTGCCGACGGCGGGCAAGCCGGCGGCCCTGCAGGCCGGCGATGACGCGGCCACCAGCTTCCCGCGCGCCTACCTGGACGCCGACGTAGTGGTGCAGGCCGGTTCCCTGCAGCTGCTGTTCGACGCCGTCGGTCCGCAGCTGCCGGCGGTGGCCGCGACCCCCGAGTACGACCTGACCCGCTCAGGAGCGCTGGTCCGCTCGCACTATGCGATCTGGACCCGGTTGCCGGCCAACGGCACCGGCCTGGCCGGGACGAACCTCATGGTGGTCAGCCGCCAGGGTCGGCAGCGGTTCGACCGCTGGCCGGCCCTGATCGGCGACGACTACTTCCTCGACGGGCTGTTCGGCCCCCAGGAGAAGCGTCGGGTCGCGAGGGCCCGCGTGCTGCGGCCGGCGCCGGCCGGGGTGTGGAGCTGCGTCAGCCGCAAGGCGCGGATCCAGCAAGGCAACCTCGATGTGCAGCGAGCGGGCCTGCGGCCCAAACATCCTGGCGGCGGGCTCGGTGCGGCGCTGGGGGTGGTGAGGGCGCAGCCGGCGCTGGCCGTGCACCTACCCGCCCACGTCCTGATCACGGTATGGGCGCGTCTGCTGACGCTGTGGCGTCAGCGCCGCGGCACGTCGCAGGTCTGGTACCGCGACGACAGCCGCGACCCGGCTTGAGCGAGCGTGCTCAGGCGGTGACGGACTCGAAGAGCACCGTGGGCGGCTCGGTCGCCGGCGGGTAGCCGGCCAGCCACTGCGCCCGGGTTCGCCACAGCTCGCGGTACCGGTCCCCGGCGGCCAGACCGCAGCGTTCGGCCAGCGCCCGCAGCCCGACACCGGCGGCCAGCAGGCCGATCCCCAGCCGGGCCCGGGCCGGACCCCATCGGGTGCGGGCCAGCGTGGCCTTGCCCTGCAGCAGGAGCCGCTGCTTGCCGAGCCGGCTGGCCGAGGAGGCGCCGACCGCGTGCACGGCGACCGCGGCCGGGGTGATCGCTGGTCGCCAGCCGGCGTCGTGGGCACGCAGGCACAGGTCGGCGTCCTCCCCGTACATGAAGAACCGCTCGTCGAACCCGCCCAGCGCCTCCCAGGTGCTGCGTTCGGTCAGCAGCAGACAGCCGGTGACGATGTCCACCTCACGCACGGTGTCGCGCTGCCAGTGCCCCAGGCTCTCCGGGTCCAGCAGCGGCGAGCGCCGGGCCAGCGCCGTCAGTCCGGTGGCCGAGCAGAACCACGACCACAGCGTCGGCCGGCCCCAGCAGGAGCTGGGGTCCACGACGTCCTCGCCGTCGCCGGGGCGCACGGTGCGCCCGCCGACGATCCCGCGCCGGGGGTCCTGACGCAGGAAGTCGACGAGTGCCTCCAGGGCGCCGGGGCGCAGCTCGGCGTCGGGGTTGAGCAGCATCACGTACCGGCCGGTGCTGCGCGCCACGCCCACGTTCACCGCCCGGCCGAAGCCGACGTTGGCCGCCAGCTGCACCAGCCGGATGCCCTCCGGCAGCCGGGCCAGGTAGGAGCGCACCGCCTGCTCGGAGGCGTTGTCCACCACCACCGTCTCGACGGCCAGCGCCCGGACCGCGGCCACCGAGGCCAGCGCCCGGGGCAGCCAGTCGGCGGCGTTGTAGCTGACCACCACCACCGAGACGTCGGGGGCGCTCACGTCCCGGCTCCGGCAGGGGCGGCGCCTTCCGGGTCGGGGCCCGGGTAGCCTGCGCGCCAGCCCACGACCCGGGCCGGCACCCCGACCGCGATCGCCCCGGCCGGTACATCGGCGGTGACCACCGCGCCTGCCCCGACCACCGCGCCGTCGCCGATGCTGACGCCGGGCAGCACGGTGACCCGGACGCCCAGCCAGGCGCCGTCCCCGATCCGCACGTCGGCCTCCACGCTCTGCTGGTCCATCACCGGCTCGCCCCAGACCGTCCCGTAGTTGCTGGCCGTGATGTACACCTCCGGACCGAGCAGCACCTTGTCGCCCAGCACGATGCGGCCGTGCCGGTCCCCGGCCCACAGGCAGCTCCGCTCGCCGATATGGACGCCGGCGCCCAGGCTGATCCGCTCCCCATTGCGCAGGCTCACCGAGGGGGACAGCCGCAGGCCGGGCCCGGCACTGAGCCGGGCCCGCTGCTCCACGTGCGCGTAGGCGTAGAAGTTGATGACCTTGGCCAGGTGCACCCAGACCCGGGGATCCAGGTAGCGGCCCGCGGCCTGCCGGGCCCGGGCGGCGGCCGACCCCCTGGCCCGGTACGGGGACGTCACCGGGTTCACTGCTGGCCGGCGGGCGACCGCTCGGCGGCCGGCCCGCCGGGCCGGCGCGGCCGGGCCACCGGGGTCTTGGCTTCCAGGTAGGCCTCGAAGGCGTCCGGGTCGCGCAGGTCCACCACCGGCACACCGTCCACCGTGGGCAGCTCCGTCCGGTCGCGGCGCCGGTCGGCCGGCGACGGCACGCTGACCCGCCGATGACCGGTGAGGTCGTCGAAGACCGAGACGTAGGCGCGGGCCTGCGCCGCCCAGTCCAGCTGACGGACGCACCGCCGGCGGGCGGCCACGCTCATCCGCCGCCGCAGCGCCTCGTCGTCCAGCAGCTGCTCCACGGCCCGGGCGAAGGCCGGCACGTCGCCGGAGGGGGCGTACAGCGCGCAGTCACCGGCCGTGATCCTGGTCTCCTGCAGGTCGAAGGAGACCGAGGGCAGCCCGTACGCCATGTACTCCATGGTCTTGTTCATGGTGGAGACGTCGTTCAGCGGGGTCTGCAGGTCGGGGCAGAGCCCCAGCGTGGCGCTGGACAGGTGACGCGCGATCTCCTCCGGCCCGACCCGGCCGGTGAAGGTCACGTACGGCTCCAGGCCCAGCCGCCGGGCGAGCCGTTTGGAGGGCTCCAGGCAGTCACCGAAACCCATCAGGACGGCGTGCACGTCCCGCCGGCCCCGGCGGTGGACGAGCTCGGCCAGCGACTCCAGCAGGACGTCGATACCGTCCTGCGGGCCCATGATGCCGAGGTAGGCGAGCAGGTAGGGGGCCCGGTCCAGCAGCTCCGAGTACGGCTGGACCGGGCGCATCTGGGCGGTGTCCGGACCGCTGCGAACGATCGTCACCTCGGTCTCCGGGCGGCGTCCGCGCCGGATCGCCACCGCTTGGTAGGAGGCGTTGGTGACCACCACCCGGTGCGCGAGCCGGTAGGTCATCCGCTCCAGCAGGAGCAGACCCCGGTACTGCACGGTCGTGCGGGCACCGGTCGGCGGCCCGAACCGGGACAGGTACAGCTCAGGGTTCAGGTCGTGCTGGTCGTAGACGAACCGGACGCCGCGCAGCCGCCACAGCGCCGCCAGCGCCCAGTAGGTGTCCGGCGGGTTGCAGGCCTGCAGCACCTGGAAGCCCCGCTCCCGGTGCACCTTCAGGCTCAGCCAGGCGGTGCGCAGCCAGCAGTACACGAACTCGAACAGGTACCCGGCCACCCCCTCGGCCTGCGGGGCGGGACGGTACCGGTAGATGTGCACGCCCTCGAGCTCCTCCTGGCCGGAGCTGCTCGGGCCCTTCGGGCAGATGACGCTCACCTGGTATCCGGCCGCCTTGAGGGCAAGGCACTCCATCCACACCCGGCGGTCCATCGGGACCGGCAGGTTCTGGACGATGATCAGGATCTTCGGGCTCGGCACAGACCCTCCAGCAGGCTCGACGGCTGAAGCCTGGCAGAAGCGACACAGCCAGGTGTCAGGTTCCTGGCAATCCGCCGAGAGAGTGATGATCCTGCGGCCCGGCCTCGGGCTGTGACATCCTCCCCGGGTGCCCGAAGCTGATCCGCCGGTGACGGAGGGGGATCCATCGGAGGCCGAGGTGGACGTCTCGGTCATCGTGCCGGTCAAGGACGACCCGCAGGGCCTGGCGGCCTGCCTGGCCGCTCTCGAGGCGCAGACCCTGGCCGGCCGGGCCGAGGTGATCGTGGTCGACAACGGGTCGGCGCCCGGAAGACGGGCCACGCTGGGCGACGGCCCGAGCCGGCTGGCCGCCCGGCGGCTGCTGCAGGAGCCGAGGCCTGGGTCCTACCACGCCCGCAACACCGCTCTGGCCGCGGCCCGGGGCCGGGTGATCGCCTTCACCGACGCCGACTGCCGGCCGGCGCCGGACTGGCTGGCCCGCGGCGTGCAGGCGGTGGCCGACCCCCGGGTCGGCCTGGTCGCGGGCCGGATCGCGGTCACCACCCGAGCACCGGGCGTCCGGACCGGCGCCGAGCTGTACGACCTGCGGCACGCCTTCCCGCAGGCCCTCTACGTGCGGACGACGGGTTTCGGGGCGACCGCCAACGTCATCACCCGCCGGGACGTCGTCGACGCGGTCGGGCCGTTCGACGCCGGGCTGCAGTCCGGCGGTGACCGCGAGTGGGGAACCCGGGTGGGGCGGGCGGGCTACCTGGTTCGCTACGCCGAGGACGTCGTCGTTCAGCACCCGGCCCGTCGCACCCTGACCGAGATCCGGAGCAAGATCGCCCGAACCCACACCGGCGACCTGGAGCTGCTGCGCCGCCAGGGTCGAGGCGTGCCTGCGGGGCGGGTCGCCCGGCGGCTGCTGCCCCCGGTCCGCGCGGTGGCCCGCGGGCTCACCGACCCCGAGCTCGACCTCGCCTCCGAGCGGGTCCGGTACACGGCGGCGTTCCTGGCCGTCCGCTACAGCTACGTCGCCCAGGACCTGATCTCGCTGCTGCGCCCGGCCCGTGGCTGACCCACCGGCCGCCGGCGGCCCGGTGGGTCAGGAGAGGGCGAAGGACAGCAGCGACCTGAACCGGTGCGGCCAGGAGTTCTCGGCCACGAAGGCCAGCCGCTCGGGTTCGGGCAGCGCGCCGTCCTCCAGGGCGGCCCGGACGACCTGCGCGTAGTCCTGGCCCGGCGCACAGATCCGGACCCGGGGGTGCAAGCCATGGACCGGGGGCAGGTCGACCGAGGCCACCGGCGCCCCGGCGGCCAGGTACTCGTACAGCTTCAGCGGGCTCATCGCCCGGGTCAGGCCGTTGTCCGTGTGCGGCAGCAGGCACACGTCCGCCGACCGGACGCACCGCACCAGCTCCTGCCGCCCGACCGAGGGGTGGCTGACCACGTTCGGTGCCCGGGTCAGCTCGGCGACGTGCGCGGGCAGGATGGTCGGGCCGAGCAGCACGACGGTGCCGCCCTCCGCGGCCTCGGCCGCGCGCCGGACCAACGGCGCGGACAGCCGCTCGTCCAGGCTGCCGGTGTACAGCAGCCACGGCCTCGGCAGGGCGGCGAGCCAGCCGGGCGGATCGGGCGCCGGGCCGGTCCACTCGCCGGGTTCGATCCCGTTCGGCAGCACCAGGCCCGGCCCGGTCGGGGCGATGGCCTCCAGCAGCGGGGCGGACACCGCGACGACCCTGGTGCCGTTGTCCCGCAGTTGCCGGTAGGCCTGCCGGAACGCCGGCCAGGAGGCCTGGTAGCGCGGGTGCTCGGCGAAGTCGTCGCGGGCGTAGTAGGTCAGCGGGGCGACCTCGTGCAGCCCGGAGAAGGCGGCCACCAGCGGGTTGCAGGTGATCACCGCGTCCAGCGGGGAACCGCCGGCCGCCCGGCGGACGGCTCGTCCGTAAGCGCGGTAGCTGCGCCCGAGCGCGGCCGGTCCGCGTGGGTCGCGGCGGCGCAGCCGGGTCGGGGAGACCAGCCGGACCGTCGGCCCCCCCGGGCGGGGCTGCGGCGCCGGCTCGGGACTGCGCTCCAGGGCGCGCCGCACCCAGCGGACCGGTGCACTGCGCCACGGTTCGCACAGGTACAGCTGACCGACCTCGGGGTCCTGCATCAGGTACTGGGCCAGTCGGTCCACCGGCCGCATGAACTGGCGCCGGACCAGCACCGGCCAGGTCTCGCTGAACAGGGTCAGAGCGATGGTCCGGGACGCCGGCCCGGTCACGAGATGGACGCCCCCACCGAGCCGTGGGAGGTCAGCAGTCGTGCGTCCGGCGGCTCGGACAGCGCGTCGGCCACCTTCACCTGCCCGATGGTGTTGCTGGCCGAGGGGGTGCAGCCGGAGTCCCCGATCAGGTTGTCGGTGACCGCCGGTCCGCAGTCGCTGAGGTAGGCGATGGCGTTACCGACCACCTGGGTCGAGGGGTCGGCGAAGGCCAGCCCGCCGTCCAGGATGGTGTTGTTGCTCACCGTGACGCCGGGTTCGTTGATCCGCACCGCGCTGACCCCGTCGCAGGCGTCGCTGCGCTCGGGGCACAGCTGGATCACGTTGTTCCTCAGGACCAGACCTGGCCCCACCGTGCCGCCGGCGTCGGACTTGACCAGGACGCCCTGGCTGGCGCAGCGGAAGAGCATGCTGTTCAGGATCTGCACCCCGGTGCCCGCCATCACCTGGATGCAGTCCACGTGGGCCCGTTTGGGGCCCCGACTCGTGGGGCCGATGCTGGTGTTCTGGACCAGGACGCCGTCGGGGGAGACGCCGTCGTTGGCCTTGATCTGCACGCCGTCGGCGTCCACCGCGGGGGTGACGCTGCTGGCCGTGAGGTAGGAGTCCGGGGCCGTCAGGTAGACGGTGCCCTGCTCCACCTTCACCCGGGACAGACCGCTGCCGGTCGCGCTGCTGTGCAGGTAGCCGGCTCCGTGCAGGCTGAGGCTGTCCACGTAGGTGTGGGCCCGGGAGACGTCGATGCCCTCCAGGCTGACCGTGGCCGGATCGCTGCCGGCGATGGTCAGCGGCGGCGCCGCACTGCCGGCGGTGGCCTGCGGCACGGTCAGCGCCGGGTACCGGCCGGGTAGCAGCAGGACCCGGACCGGCCCGCCGGTGATGGTGTCGGCGCGGGCCAGGGCATCGGTCACGGCGCACGACGCCGACCGGGAGCAGACCGACCCGGAACCGCTGGGTGAGGCGACCAGCGTCGTCCGCCAGGGCCCGGCCGGCAGCCTGGCCGGGCCGGCGCTCCCGCTCGGGCCGAAGCCGGAGAACTGGGTGGGGGCCGGCAGCGTCCCCGCCGTGCTGGTCGCCGGGGAGGGCGCGGGCCCGGCCGGGCTGCAGCCGGCCAGGGCGAGGCCTGCGGTCAGCACCGCCACCCAGCGCCGGGCGTACCGCCGACGGGGCGGTGCCGTGTGCCTGGAACCCACGCGTCTCCCGCTGCTCGCTCTCCGGTGCCCGGGACGATCCGCCCCGGGGTCATCGTAGGAGAGGGCATGGGCGGCTGGCGGGGGATCGTCCGATTCTCAGGCCAGGAGCAGGGCCAGCGCCTGGAACTTGCCCGGCCGGGAGCTGATCATGACGCGGTAGGTGCCGGCCGTGATCGGCACGCTCAGCGCGGCCGACGCCTCACCCCTGGCCGAGGCCAGCAGACGGCCGCCGGAGTCCCGCACGCTCACGGCCAGGCCGCTGGAGCGCACCCCGGGCGCCCGGTTGAACAGTACTGTCACCCTCAGCGTGCCCCGGGTGGCGGCGGTCACCGAGCGGGTGACGGCCGGCCGGCCGGAGTGCAGCCCGCCGGACCAGGCCACGAGCCGGGTGACCGGTGCGCCGACGGTCGGCGACGGGGACGGCGACGGGGACGGCGACGGGGACGGCGACGGGGACGGCGACGGGGACGGCGACGGCTTTGGGGCGGGCGCCGGGGCCGGTGGTGAGGTGGCGGGAGCGCCGGCCCGCAGCTGGTAGGCGCCCAGGTCGGCGGTGCCCCGGTCCACCGCGGTGCCGTCCAGGGCCACCGTGGAGAAGGCGCCGCCCACCCAGGAGGAGCCCGCCGCCAGGCCCGGGCTACCGGACAGCAGCCGCAGGTTGGGCGGGGAGGCCGTCCGGGCCGCGAACGCCGGGTGACCGGAGCGGTTGCTCGGACCGAGCTTGCAGGAGGTGGAGGCGTAGAGGTTGGAGACGATCAGCGGGGTCGAGGACGGGCAGGGCCCGAGCTGGTCGACCACGTTGGCGGCGACCAGGACGTCGGAGCGCTGGATCCGCAGCCGGCCGTCGACCACGGTGTTGTGCACGATCCGCGCGCCGGGCCCGTTCAGCAGGTTGACCGCGTCGTAGCCGTCGCAGGCGGTGGACCGGGTCGGGCAGAGCTGGATCGCGTTGCGCTCGACCAGCACCCCGGTCCCGACCGTGCCGCCCGCGTCGGACTTGACCAGGATGCCCTGGCTGGCGCAGCGGAACATGACGTTGCGGCTGATCGTCAGGTCGCTGCCGGCCATCACCTGGATGCAGTCCACGTGCGCCCGCTTCGGCCCCCGGACCGTCGGTCCGATCACGTTCTGGCTGATCAGGACCCCGCGTGGGCTGACCGGGCCGCCGCTCTTGACCTGCAGGCCGTCGTGGTCGGTGCTCGGCCGCAGCGCGGAACGGGTGATGAAGGCGAAGTCGGCCCCGGCCAGGTAGCTCGGCCCGTTCACGGTCACCTGGTCCAGGCCGCTGTAATTGCTTCCCGGTCGCAGGTAGGCGCTGCCGTTCACGGTCACCCCCCGGACGGTGACGTGCTGGGCGTAGACGTCGACCCCGGCGAACGTCACGCCACCGGCGGCCGGCCGGACCACCACGTTGGCGGACAGGCCGACGGTGGCGCTGCGCGCGTGCAGGGTCTGCAGGCCGTAGCTGCCCGCGGCCACCAGGACGGTGCTGCCGGCGCCGGCGTGGGCCAGCGCCGCGTCGACGCTGCCGCAGGCCGCCGCCGTGGTGCTGCAGTCGCCCGACCCGCCGGGCGTCACGTACAGCACCGACGAGGCGGCGGAGGCCGGCTGGGACGGCCCCAGGACGGCGCCGGCCAGGCCGGACAGGCCGGCGGCGACGGTCAGGATGGCGGAGGCGAGTCTGGTGCTGCGCATGAGCAGGTCTCCCGGAGAGGGTCGGGGGATCGGGCGTTCGGCCGAGGTGGTCGCTCAGGAGATGTCGGGGCCGTCGGCCGGGCGATGGATCCGCCGTCGCTGTCCGTCACCCATACGGGCTATAGAGTCACCGTCTGTCATGACGCTCGAACTCCGCGATCCAGCCCGGCCGGGCCGGGTCGAGCCTTAGGCTGTGGCCGCTGGTGGACCGCGCGAGGAGAGGCTGTTCGTGGACACGTTGATGCTGGCCGCGGTCTGTCTGCGCCGGTGGTTCGTGGTGCTCCCGGTGCTGCTCCTGACCGCGGTCGCCGCCGTCTCGATCAGCCGCTCCCAGGTCGCCGTCTACCAGGCCGGCACCACCGTGGTGGTGCTGGCCAACGCGACCCAGCCCGCCCCGCCGGCCGACGGGACCGCGGCCCGGACCAACCCCTTCGCCCGGGTCTCCTCCGGCGCGCTGGTGCTGGCCACCGCAGTGGCCGACCAGCTCGACACCGCCGCGGTCCGCGCCGAGGTGGCGGCCAAGGGTGGGGCGAGCGACTACACGGTGACGGCCAACCCGGTCACGCCCACCTTCGACGTCACGGTCAAGAACCCCGACCGCGCCCTGCCGCCGGCCACCGTGCAGCAGGTGGTGGTGCAGGCGCAGGCCATCTCCAAGCGGCTGCAGCTGTCCGCGAACGCACCGGCCGACCAGCTCCTGCAGACCCTTCCGCTACAGGACGGTCAGCCGCAGCGGGTCTCCTCCAACACCTTGATCCTGGTCGTCGTGGTAGTGCTGGTGGGGCTGCTGGTGGCGATCAGCGCGGCGGTGGTGACCGAGGCCATCGCCCTGCGCCGGAACTGGGCGGGCCGGCGCGACCGGCGCCGGGAGGACCGGGCAGCCGGGTCGTCGGCCGAGCAGGACGGCGAGGCGTCGACGCCGGCCGCGGGGGCCGTTGGCGTCCCGCTACGGCTCGGGGGTGAGTACGTCCCCACCGGACGGCAGCCGTGAGCCCCCTGTCGGGCCGCGGTCGCGCCGGCGCCTGGCCGGTCGGCCGTCGGGTGCTGGTCGGGCGCCGGGTGTGGGCGGGCGCCCTGCTGGCCGTCGGGGCCGGGCTGGCGCTGGCGGCCGGCTTCACCGCGCCCGTCCCGGTGCTCGCGCTGCTCGCCGCGCTGGTGCTGCTGCTGGGCTTCATGGTCGGCCTGACCGGGGACGCCACCACCTGGGCGACGCTCATGCTCGGTGCGCTGTTCGTCGTCCCGGCCCGACTGGTCCCCCCGGGTCCGCTGCGCTCCAACGGGTCCCCCGCCCTGCTCATCGGCCTGGGCATGCTGTTCCTGTGGCTGCTGTACCGCACGCTGCCGCGGGCCCCGAGGCTGCGCGGCTGGCAGCCGGTGCGCGGGGCGCTGGTGGTGTTCCTGCTCGCCTCCGGGGTCGCCGTGCTGGCCGGCTACCGGCGGGGCCTGCTGCCCGCGGAGGCCAGCGGGACGACCCGCGCGGTGATCGAGGTGCTGGCGTTCTGCGGTGTCGCGCTGTTCGTGGCCGACGGCGTCGACCGGCCGCCGCGGATGCAGACCCTGGCCTTCCGCACCGTCGTGCTCGGCACGTTCAGCTCGGTGGTCGGCGCCCTGCAGTTCTTCGTGCCCTCCTTCAGCTACCCGCAGCTGTTCCCGGCCGGCCTGCTGGTCGCGAACGGCAACCTGCTGGACGACTCCCAGCGCGCCGGGCTGCGCCGGGTGGCCGGCACCAGCAGCCACCCGATCGAGTTCGGCGTCACCGCGGCCATGCTCATCCTGCTCGCCCTGCACTTCGCCACCGCCGCCGCGCCCTCCCGTCGCCGGCTGGTGGCCCGGCTCGCCCTGCTGGTGCTGGTCGGGGTGCTGCCCATGGCGCTGTCCCGCGGCGCCCTGCTCAGCCTGGCGGTCGGGGGTCTGGTGCTGGCCGGCTCGTGGAGCTGGCGACGGCGGATCAACGTGCTGGTGGTCCTCGGCCTGGGCGTGCTCGCCTTCCAGGCGCTGGTGCCGCGGGTGCTGACCGCGCTCGGGGACCTGTTCCTGCTGGTCGGGAGCGACCCCTCGATCTCCGGGCGGACCAAGGACTTCGCGGCGGTGAACGACTTCTTCAACCAGCGACCGCTGCTCGGCCGAGGGCTGGGCACGTTCGTCCCCGAGGTGTACTTCTTCCTCGACGACCAGTACCTCGGCTTCCTGATCCAGGGGGGCCTGCTGCTGCTGGGCGCCTTCGTGCTGGTGCTGGGCACCGGCCTGCTGTGCGCCGGGCGGGCCTCCCGCCTGGCGGTCGACCCCGCCTCGCGCTCGCTCGCCATGTCGTTGACGGCGGCGATCGCCGCGCTGGCGCTGGCCGCGGCGACCTTTGACGCCTGGAGCTTCCAGCAGGCCCGGATGGTGCTGGCCGTGCTGCTCGGCCTGGCCGGCACCGCCTGGCGGCACGCCAAGGACGCGGACGTCACTGCCCCGGTCGCGCCCCGGGCGGCCGCCGGTGGCGGCCGCTCAGCCGGCGGCGGGTCAGCCGGCGGCGGGTCAGACGGCGGCGGGTCAGACGGCGGCCTTCGGCGGCCGGGACCGGCGTCCGCGCATGCCGTTCACTAGCAGCAGCACCTCCTGGCGGGCCGACCGCCAGAACCACAGGCTGGCCAGCCACAGGGAGCCGGCCACCAACCACACGGCGATCAGCTGACCCCAGTACGCCAGCACGCCGTGGTCGGTCAGCCGCAGGGTCGCCCAGCCGACCAGCGCCACCACGGCGGTGACCACCAGCGGCCGCCACATGGCGCGGGCCACGTCTCCGGTGGAGACCGGGGAGTGGCGGCAGCAGTACCAGAACAACACCGGGGTCATCAGCACCTGACCCACCGCGTACGCGGCCGCGACCCCCTGCGCCTGCCAGGGCAGCCCGACCAGGAAGCTGGCCACGGTGGCCACCCCGCCCCACAGCGACATCTTCGCGTACCGCCCTGCGTCACCCATGGTGACCAGCAGCCAGCCGGCCGTGCTGGAGACCATCTGCACGATGCCGGCCACGGCCAGGAACTGGAAGATCCCGGCCGCCGGCACCCAGCGGGCCCCGAGCAGCGTGTGGATCAGCTGGTAGGCCGGTACCGCGAGCAGGGCCAGGGCCGGCATGCCCAGGTGGCACAGGCCGCTGATCGCCCCGCAGTACAGCCGGCGGTAACGGACCGGCTCGGTGCGCAGCGCGGCCAGCATCGGCTGCAGCGCGGTGCCCAACGGCGTCTTCAGCTGACGCACGGGCAACATCAGCAGGGCGTAGGCGCGGGTGTAGAAGCCCAGCGCGGCGGCGCCCACGAAGCGGCCGATCAGGATGTTGTCGGCATTGCGGGACAGAGTGTTGAGGATCTCCCCGGTGGTGAAGCCGGCGCCGAACCGGATCAGCGGCAGGGCCTCACGCAGACCGCCGGGGCGGCTCGGCCGCCAGTCCACCGCGATCCACACCATCACGCAGGTCGCAGCGGCCAGCGCGATCTGCTGCACGACCAGGGACCAGGCCCCCGCCCCGGCGACGGCGGCGACGATCGCGGCCACCGCGGCGACGAAGCGGGCGACGCTGGTCCGCAGCGCCAGCGCCTTGAAGCTGAGCTGGCGGGCCAGCAGCGCACTGGGCTGGACCGCCAGGCCGGTGATCAGGTAGGTCACCGCGAGCCCTGCGGTGATCGGGGTCAGCAGCGGCTCGCCGTAGAACCAGGCCAGTACCGGAGCCAGCGCGGCGACCACGACGGCGAGCACCACCCCGGCCCCGGCGTTGACCCAGAACAGCGCGTTGAGCTGCCGCTGGGTGATCGTCTCCCGCTGGATCACCGCCTGGCTCAGGCCGAGGTTGCCGAACTGCTGGGCGAACACGGTCATGGTCAGCGCCAGGCCGAACAGGCCGACCTGGAAGGGGGTGAGCAACCGGGACAGCACGATGGTGGTGACGATCTGCAGCATGTAGCCCGACCACTGGCCGCCCATCGTCCACAGCACGCCCGAGCGCGCGGTACGCCCGAGCTGTCCGGACCCGATGGCCCGCCGCCCGACCTCCTGGTCGGCGACGTCCAGCCCGGGGTCGCTGCTGGCGCCCGGTCCGGGCAGCAGGGGCGGGGGAGGGCTCTCGTGGCTCACCGTCCGCATCGTAGGGATACCCGGTGGCCCCGGTGACGCGTTGCCCCCAATCGCTCTCACTACTGTGAGTGAAGGAAGTTGGGCATGCCGCAACCTCAGGACGATGTCACTCGTTCGGCTCACAGGAACCACCGCTCTTCCCTACAGTGGCGCCGACAGTCACCGCGCAGCTGGTCGATGAGGCCCGGCACGGCCCGCAGACCGGCGCGCGGCGGAGGACGCCCAGGGCGGCGTCGGCTCAGGAGGTCGAGAGATCATGGCGCGTGTCACGGTAGGGATGCCCGTGTGGAACGCGGAGCAGACGGTCCGGTCGTCCATCGAGTGCATCCTCGGCCAGGACTACCGCGACCTCGAGCTGATCATCTCCGACAACGGCTCCACCGACGCGACCCCGGACATCCTGCGCGAGTATGCCGCCGCCGACCCACGGGTGCGGCTGGTGCTCCACGAGCAGAACCGGGGTGGGTCGGCGAACTTCAGCTGCCTGCCGCCGCTGGCCACCGGCGAGTACTTCAAGTGGCAGTCCGGGGACGACCTGCTCACCCCGCAGATGATCGGCCGGGCGGTCCAGGTGCTGGACGCCGCCCCCGACGTCGTCCTGGCCTACGGCAAGACCACCATGATCGATGAGGACGGCGCCTTCTGGCGCAACCACGAGGACCGGCTGCACCTGCGCCAGGAGCAGTCCTGGCGACGGATGCACGCCATGGTGATGCGGCGCTGGCTGTGCAACCCGCTGTTCGGTCTGATCCGCACCGAACCGCTGCTGTCCACCACCCTGCTGACCCCCAAGGTCTCCTCGGACGTGACGCTGCTGGCCCAGCTGGTGATGCTCGGCCAGTTCCACGAGATGCCGGAGCGGATGTTCCTGCGCCGGTTCGCCGCCCGGTCCTGCGGGCTGGGCGAGCTGACCAAGGACGAGGTCGCCCAGTGGTTCGACCCCAGCCGGATGGCGCCCCGGATCAGCCCCTCGGTGCGCGTGTGGTGGGACACCCACGTGGCGATCGCCGCGGCGCCGCTGCCGGTGGTTGAGCGGGTGCTGTGCACGCTGGCCTACGACACGGCCAAGGCGCGCCGGGAGCTGGGTGTGCGCCGGTACAAGGCGCGGCTGCGCCGCTCCGGGCAGGCGTTCCCGACCTGGGAGACGCTGCGCCAGCAGCAGCTGCCCGACGACGTCCCGGACCTCGTCCGGGACGGCGCGAGCGGGGCAGGCGCGGCGTGAAGGTGGTGATCCTGGCCGGCGGGGTGGGCAGCCGGCTGTCGGAGGAGACCGAGAGCAAGCCCAAGCCGATGGTCGAGATCGGTGGCCGGCCCATCCTGTGGCACATCATGAAGCACTACGCCCACCACGGGTACAAGGACTTCGTCATCTGCCTGGGCTACAAGGGCTCGATGGTCAAGCGGTACTTCGCCGACCAGCTGGCCCTGGCCGCGGACCTGACCTTCGACTTCTCCTCCGGCAACGTCCAGACGCACAGCAGCCCGGACGACGACTGGACGGTCACCCTGGTCGACACCGGCGAGCGCACCCAGACCGGGGGCCGGCTGCTGCGGATCCGGGACCACCTGACCCCCGGTGAGCCGTTCCTGCTGACCTACGGCGACGGCGTCAGCGACATCGACCTGGCGGCCGAGGTCGACTTCCACCGCCGCCACGGCCGGCTGGTCACGGTCACCGCGGTCCGCCCGCTGGCCCGGTTCGGCCACATGGAGCTGGCCGGGGACAAGGTCGAGCGGTTCGACGAGAAGCCGCAGATGGACCAGGGCTGGATCAACGGCGGGTTCTTCGTCGTGCACCCCGACGCCCTCGACCACATCCGCTCCGACTGCGACTGGTCCAAGGCGCCGCTGGAGAGCGTGGCCGCCGCCGGCGAGCTGATGGCCTACCGGCACGACGGCTTCTGGCAGTGCATGGACACCCTGCGCGACCGCAAGTACCTCGAGGCGCGCTGGACGGCGGGGGACCCGCCCTGGCGGACCTGGAAGTAGCCGCGTGTTGCCCGCCCCCGACGAAGGAT
Organism: uncultured Actinomycetota bacterium; assembly: GCA_963821825.1. Classification (GTDB taxonomy): domain Bacteria; phylum Actinomycetota; class Actinomycetes; order Actinomycetales; family Kineosporiaceae; genus CAWGFD01. The sequence continues at coordinate 320,527 of CAWGFD010000002.1, read as the reverse complement.
GGACATGAGAGTTCTGCTGACCGGTGCCGACGGCTACATCGGCGTCCGGATGGGCGGGGTGCTGCTGGCCCGCGGCCACGACGTGGTCGGCCTGGACACCGGCTTCCACCGCAACGGCTGGCTGTACAACGGCGCCGAGCCCCGGCCGGCGATGCTCACCGGCGACACCCGCGAGGTGGACGTCGAGCTGCTGCGCGGCTTCGACGCCCTGGTGCACTGCGCCGAGATCAGCAACGACCCGGTCGGCCAGCTGAACCCGGAGGTGACCTACAAGGTCAACCACCAGGGCACCGTGCGGCTGGCCCGGCTGGCCAAGCAGGCCGGGGTGCAGCGGTTCGTGCACATGTCCTCGTGCAGCGTCTACGGCGCCTCGGGGAACAGCGCCAGCAAGGAGGGCGACCCCACCGAGCCGCTCACCGCCTACGCCGAGTGCAAGCTGCTGGTCGAGCAGGACGTCGCCCCGCTGGCCGACGACCACTTCTCCCCGACCTTCATGCGCAACGCCACCGCCTTCGGTGCCTCGCCCCGGCAGCGGTTCGACCTGGTGGTGAACTTCCTGGCCGCCACGGCGTTCCTGTACAAGGAGATCCGGATGGAGAGCGACGGCACGCCGTGGCGCCCCTTCGTGCACGTGCTGGACATCTCCAAGGCCGCCGCCTGTGTCCTGGAGGCCGACCGGGACGTGGTGCACAACCAGGTCTTCAACGTCGGCGACAACGCGCAGAACTACCAGATCCGCTCGATCGCCGAGATCATCAGCGCCCTGGTGCCGGGCTGTGAGCTGCAGATCGGCGACTCCAGCAACGACAAGCGGAACTACCGAGCCGACTTCACCAAGATCAACACCTCGCTGCCGGGGTTCTCCTGCGACTGGGACGCCGAGCGGGGCGCGGCCGACCTCCTGCAGATCTTCGAGCGGGTGGCGATGACCGAGGCGGTGTTCCAGTCCCCGGGGCACACCCGGCTGAAGCAGATCCTGCACCTGAGTCGGACCGGTCAGGTGGATGAGGACCTGTTCTGGACGGCCCGGTGAGGTTCTCCCCCCTGGCGGTGCCCGGCTCGGCGCTGATCGAGCCGGAGCCCCGGACCGACGAGCGCGGCAGCTTCGCCCGGGTCTGGTGCGCCGCCGAGCTGGCCGAGCACGGTCTGGACCCGGCCCTGGCCCAGATGAACCTGTCCAGCAACGTGGCCGCCGGCACGCTGCGCGGACTGCACTACCAGCGCGGCGCTGACGCCGAGGCGAAGCTGTTCCGGTGCATCGCCGGCCGGACCTACCACGTCATGGTCGACCTGCGCCCGGCCTCCCCGACGTACCTGACCTGGTGCGGGGTCGAGCTGGACGCGACCGGGTACGCCGCGGTCTACCTGCCGGCCGGCACGGCGGCCGGCTACCAGGCCCTGGAGGACGGCGCGGCCGTGCTCTACAGCGCCTCCCGGCCCTATGCGCCCGCGGCCGAGGGCGGCCTGCGCTGGGACGACCCGCTGCTGGGCATCGATTGGCCGCTGGCCGACCGGGCGCTGGTCTCGGCCAAGGACTCCAGCTGGCCGCTGGTCGACCCCACCACCCCACCGGCCGCCGTCCCCGGGCGCCTCCGCGTCCCGGCGGGCACGGTGGGCCCCACCTCAGGACAGGCAGGACTGCCGTGATCGTCGTCGACGCCGCACTCGCCCAGCGGGCCCGGGACGGGCGCCCGGTCCGGGTCGGGGTGGTCGGTGCCGGGTTCGCCGGCCGCGGCCTGGTCCACCAGATCCTCGGTGCGACCCCCGGGATGGTGGTCACCGCGGTGGCCAACCGCACGGTGAGCGAGGCCGAGCGGGCGTTCACCGACGTCGGCGTCGTCACCTTCGTCCGGGCCGGCTCGGCGGCGCAGGTGTCCCGCGCGGCCGCCCACGGCAACCCGGCCGTCACCGACGACCCCGCCCTGGTCTACGGCAGCGACGCCGTGGACGTCGTGGTGGAGGCCACCGGGGAGGTGGAGTTCGGCGCCGGCGTCGCGGTCGGCGCGATCGAGGCCGGCAAGCACCTGGTGCTGCTGAACGCCGAGCTGGACGCCACCCTCGGCCCGGTGCTGAAGGCCAGGGCGGACGCCGCCGGGGTGGTCTTCACCGACGCCGACGGCGACCAGCCGGGGGTGCTGTGCAACCTGGCCCGAGAGGCCCGGATGCTGGGTTTCGAGCCGGTGGTCTACGGCAACATCAAGTCGCTGCTGGATCATCGCCGGACACCCCAGACCCAGGAGGCGTTCGCCACCAGGGTGTTCCAGCGACCCAGGATGATCACGTCGTTCGCGGACGGTACGAAGATCGCGGCCGAGATGGCCTGCGTGGCCAACGCCACCGGGTTCGGCGTCTCGGTACGCGGGATGCAGGGGCCGGCGGCCGGCCGGGTGGAGGAGGCGCACACGCTGTTCCCGGTCGAGAAGCTGTACCACGACGGCAGCGGCCTGGTCGACTACGTGATCGGGGCCGAACCGAGCTTCGGCGTCTTCGTCCTGGCTTACAGCGACAGCTGGTTCCACCAGCGCTACATGAAGATCTACAAGATGGGCGACGGGCCGGTCTACACCTTCTACCGGCCCTACCACCTCTCCCCGCTGGAGACGCCGCTGACCATCGCCCGGGCGGCGCTGTTCGGTGACCCGGCGGTGACCCCGCTCGGGGCCCCGGTGTGCGAGGTGGTGACCCTGGCCAAGCAGGACCTGCGGGCGGGTCAGGTGCTGGACGGGATCGGCGGGTTCACCTGCTACGGCGACCTGGAGAACGCCGACCGGGCCCGGGAGGGCGGGTTGCTGCCGATCGGGTTGAGCGAGGGCGCCCGGCTGGTGCGCGACGTCGCCCAGGACGCCGCGATCGGCTTCGCGGACGTCGAGCTGCCGGCGGGTCGGTTGTCGGACCAGCTGTGGGCCGAGCAGCAGGCGATGTTCGCCGAGGTAGGGCCCCGACGCCGGGACGCCGCAGGGTCGGGGCGTCGGCTAGCGTGACGGCGTGCTGCTCTCCGATCGAGACATCCGGGCTGAGATCGACGGTGGCCGGGTGCGGTTGGAGCCGTACGACCCGGCGATGGTCCAGCCCTCCAGCATCGACGTCTGCATCGACCGCTACTTCCGGCTGTTCGACAACCACAAGTACCCGGTCATCGACCCGGCCCAGGAGCAGCCGGAGCTGACCCGGCTGGTCGAGGTCGGCCCGGCCGAGGCGTTCGTGCTGCACCCGGGGGAGTTCGTGCTGGCCTCCACCTTCGAGGTCGTCAGCCTGCCCGACGACGTCGCGGCCCGGCTGGAGGGCAAGTCCAGCCTGGGCCGGCTGGGCCTGCTGACCCACTCCACCGCCGGCTTCATCGACCCGGGCTTCTCCGGGCACGTCACCCTGGAGCTGAGCAACGTCGCCACGCTGCCGATCATGCTCTGGCCCGGGATGAAGATCGGCCAGCTGTGCTTCTTCCGGCTCTCCAGCCCGGCCGAGCGGCCCTACGGTGCCGACGGTTCGGGTTCGCGCTACCAGGGGCAGCGCGGCCCCACCGCCAGCCGCAGCTTCCGCGCCTTCCACCGGTCGCCGCTGTGAGCCGGTGACCGGCCCACGGGCCGAGCAGCCGGAGCCGGCGGGGGTCGGGGACCGGCACCTGCTGGTGCTGCCCGCCGGCACCGACCCGCAGCAGGTCGCGGCCCGGCTGCGGGACCGGGTGCCGGAGGCCGACCTGGCCGGCCACGGCCGGGCTGCGGTGGGCCGGGGCAGCGCGGTGATCGGCCCGCTCGGCCGGGCCGACGCTGCCCGGGCCCGGCAGGCGGGCCACCGCCGCGCGGTGGTCTACGCCCTGGTTGCCCCGGTGCAGCGCGAGGACCCGCCCGCGCCGGGCGCCGCGGACCCCGACGGCCTGCACCGGGCCTTCCCCGAGGGCCTGCCGTGGCAGGAGGAGGGCCACGTCCTGGACCTGGGGCTGGCTCTGGCCCGTCGCTTCGGCGGTTCGGTGCTCACGGCCTCCGGGTACCGGCTCACCCCCGAGCCCGACACCCTGGTCGACCTGACCGTGTACTCGCCCTACGCCCTGGACGTGGACCGGCTGCTGGAGGTGGTGCGGCGGGTGCTGCCCACCGCCTGGGCGGCGACCGCCGGGCAGGACTGGGCCGGCCCCGACGCGCCGACCGACGACGCGCCGACCGACGACGCGCCGACCGACGATGCGCCGACCGACGACGCGCCGACCGACGATGCGCTGGCCGCGCTGCACGAGCGGGCGGACCGCGCGGACCGGGCGGCGTTGCAGGCCCCGGACGAGCTCGACGCCTACGCGGTGGCCGGCGAGCTGGGCCCTTGTGGCAGCGACGGCCTCGTCGAGGTGGTGGCCCAGGTGCCGGACACCGAGGTGCCCGCGCTGGCCGGCCAGGACTGGGCCGCCCGTCCGTTCCTGGGCTACCAGCTGCGCTGGAGCCCAGCCGGGGAGCAGGGCCCGACGCAGGCCGGCTCCGCGGCCCGGGCCCGGGGGGCGAAGGTCCTGCTGGCCCTGGCGCGCACCCTGGTCGAGGTGCTGGGGGTGGCCGAGGTGGTCGACGCGGACGGTCTGCGCCGGCGGCCCTGAACCGTCCGGTGGACCCCGGCGCGACCCGTGCGAACCGGGCGGGTCGCTCGCCCACCCGGCTCTCAAGTCCTCCCGGTGCGGGCCGATGAGAAGTCCGAGACCGATCCCCGCACAGAGGGGCAACCCGCATGGACGCGATCGACGAGATCGTCGCCGAGTTCCTCGTAGAGAGCTACGAGAACCTCGACCAGCTTGACCGGGACCTGTTGGCCCTGGAGCAGAACCCGACCTCTCGCAACCTGTTGGCGAGCGTGTTCCGGACCATCCACACGATCAAGGGCACGAGCGGGTTCCTGGCCTTCAACAAGCTGGAGCAGCTCACCCACGTCGGCGAGAGCCTGCTGTCACGCTTGCGGGACGGCAAGATCCAGCTGACCGAGGAGCGGGCCAGCTCGCTGCTGAAGATGGTCGACGCCGTCCGGGCGCTGCTCACCCAGATCGAGCAGAACGGGGTGGAGGGCGAGGCGGACAACACCGCGCTGATCGCCACCCTGGGCCGGCTGCTGGAGGACGGCACCGCCGCACCCGCACCCGCACCCGCGCCGCCCGCCCCCGCCGCGGTGGCCCAGCCGGCCGAACAGCCGACCGGCGAGGCTGCCGACGAGCACGGCGCCGAGCACGCCGAGGTGAGCGCGGCCGCACCGATCGGGGAGATCCTGGTCGGTCAGGGAGCGACCACCCCGGACGCCGTCGCCCTGGCCCGGATCGAGCAGGACCTCGGCGACGAGCGCCGGCTCGGCACCATCCTGGTCGAGCACGGCGCCGCAACGCCGGCGGCCGTGGAGACCGCCCTGGAGAACCAGGACGGGCGCCGGTCGGTGCAGGAGTCCTCCGTCCGGGTGGACGTGGAGCTGCTGGACTCCCTGATGCGGATGGTCGGGGAGCTCGTGCTGGCCCGCAACCAGCTGGTCTCGCTGCTCGACGACAGCAAGGACACCAGCAACGACGCCCTCCTCGGCCGCTCGGCCCAGCGCCTGTCGCTGGTCACCAGCGAGCTGCAGGAGCAGGTGATGAAGACCCGGATGCAGCCGGTGGACGCCGTCTGGTCGAAGATGCCCCGGATCGTGCGGGACCTGGCCAAGCAGTGCGGACGCCAGGTCAAGCTGGAGATGGAGGGCCGGGAGACCGAGCTCGACCGCTCGGTGCTCGAGGCGATCCGCGACCCGCTGACCCACCTGGTGCGCAACTCCGTCGACCACGGCATCGAGCCCCCGCAGGTGCGGGTGGCGGCCGGCAAGCCGGCCGAGGGCGTGCTGCGGCTGCGGGCCTACCACGAGGCCGGCCAGGTCCACCTGGAGATCATCGACGACGGCGCCGGGATCGACCCGCAGAAGATCGCGGCCAAGGCGGTCGAGCGCGGGCTGATCAGCGGGCCGCAGGCGGCCTCGATGTCCGAGCGGGACGTTCTCGGGCTGATCTTCGCCCCGGGCTTCTCGACCGCCGCCCAGGTCACCAACGTCTCCGGCCGGGGGGTCGGGATGGACGTGGTGAAGACCCGGATCGAGGGCATCGGCGGCTCGGTCGACGTGACCAGCAAGCCGGGCAGGGGCACCACGCTGCGGCTGACCATCCCGCTCACCCTGGCCATCATCCCCGCGCTGACCATCGGCTGCGCCGGCCGGCGGTACGCCGTCCCGCAGGTCAGCGTGCTGGAGCTGGTCCGGCTCTCCGGCGAGCACGCCCGGGGCGGCATCGAGCTGATCTCCGGTGCGCCGGTGTACCGGCTGCGCGACCTGCTGCTGCCGCTGGTCCGCCTGGACGAGCAGCTCGGCCTGGTCCCGGTCGGAGCGCACGAGGCCGGCGAGCTGGACGACCGGGGCGGCTTCATCGTCGTCCTGCACGCCGAGCAGCAGCGCTTCGGCCTGGTCGTGGACGACGTCCTGGACACCCAGGAGATCGTGGTCAAGCCGCTCGGCCGGCACCTGAAGGGCATCCCGGTGTACGCCGGGGCGACCATCCTCGGCGACGGGTCGGTGGTCCTGATCCTGGACGCCGCCACCTTGGCCCGGCGCTCCAACGTGCTCTCCGGCGCGGCCGGGCTGGCCCAGCAGGACGTCGCCGCCCGCACCGAGGCGATCGACCCCGTCCTGGTCGTCGAGGTGGCCGCCGACCGGCGGGCCGCGATCCCGCTGGACATGGTGACCCGGCTGGAGGAGATCCCCGCCCGCTCGGTGGAGCACGTCGGCGGCCGGGAGGTCGTGCAGTACCGCGGGCACATCATGCCGCTGGTCCGGCTCTCCACCCTGCTCGGCGTCTACGCCGAGCCGGCCGCCGACGACGCCGGCGTGCAGATCGTGGTCTACACCCGGGGCCAGCGCAGCGTGGGCTTCGTGGTGGAGCGGATCCTCGACATCGCCACCGAGCGGGCCGGCACCCGCAGCGACATCGACGACCACGCCCTGCTGGGCAGCGTCGTGGTCGGCGACAAGGTGGTCGAGCTGCTCGACGTCCAGGGGGCCGTGCTGGCTGCGGACCCGCACTTCTACGACGCCCTGGCCCAGGACGCGTCGTCCTACCAGGAGGTCCTGGCATGAACCAGCTGTCCACCTTCCACGTCGGCAAGTACCTGTTCGGGGTCGACGTCGGGCTGGTCCAGGAGATCGTCCGGCTGCAGCAGATCACCCCCGTGCCGCTGGCCCGTCCGGAGATCGCCGGGCTGATCAACCTGCGCGGGGAGGTGCTCACCGCGATCGACCTGCGGGCCCGGCTCGGCCTGCCCCGGGCCGAGGGCGGCAAGGAGCGGATCAACGTGGTGATCCGGGTCGACGACGAGCCGGTCAGCCTGCTGGTGGACGAGATCGGCGGCGTCCTGGAGACCAGCCAGGTGCCGTTCGAGGCCACGCCGAGCACCGTCGACCCCAAGGTGCGCGACCTGTTGGTCGGCGCCTTCACCCTGCCGGACCGGCTGCTGCTGGCGCTCAACGCGCGTCGGGTGGTCGACGTGGTGGAGTCCCGCGCCGCCTGAGCACGGCCGGGCCGCCCCTGACCGGCTCACCTCCCGCCGGGGCACCCACCGGCCGATACAGCAGACGTTGAACCCTGGCCCGCCGCACCGGCAGCCTGAACCGAGAGGTAGACACATGCAGGCGCTCGTCGTGGACGACTCCCGCGCGATGCGGGCCATCCTGACCCGGATGCTGACCGGGCTGGGGTTCGACGTGGCCCAGGCCGGCGACGGCGCCGAGGCCCTGGCGGTGATCGAGGCCGGCACCATCCCGCAGGTCGTGCTGGTGGACTGGAACATGCCGGTGATGGACGGCCTGACGTTCATCAAGGCGGTGCGGGCGCGGGAGGAGCTGCGCGACATCTCGCTCATGATGGTGACCACCGAGAGCGAGCAGTCCCAGATCGTGCGCGCGCTGGCCGCCGGGGCGCACGAGTACGTGCTCAAGCCGTTCACCGCCGAGGTCATCACCGAGAAGCTGGCCCTGCTGGGCCTGGTGAACGCCTGATGGCTGCCGCCCCCCGGATCCGGGTGCTGGTCGTCGACGACTCGGTGGTCATCCGCCGGATGGTCATCGACGTGCTGAGCTCGGACCCGCAGATCGAGGTCGTCGGCTTCGCCCAGAACGGGCAGGTCGCCCAGACCAAGGTCGACGAGCTGCGCCCGGACGCGGTGACCATGGACGTCGAGATGCCGCTGATGAACGGCATCGAGGCGGTCCGCGCGCTGCGCCGCCGGCATGCCCGGATGCCCGTCATCATGTTCTCCACGCTGACCGAGCGGGGCGGGGCCGCGACCCTGGACGCGCTCGCCGCCGGCGCCAGCGACTACGTCTGCAAACCGGCCAACGTGGGTAGCATCGCCGAGAGCCAGCAGAGCATCCGTGACCAGCTGATCCCCAAGATCAAGGCGCTGGCCGGGGCCCGTCGGGTGGTCGGACGTCCGCAGCCGCAGCCGCTGCCCCCGCCGGCCGCCGCGCGCAAGGCCCGCTCGCAGCCGTTCGGGGTGCTGGCCATCGGGTGCTCCACCGGCGGCCCGGACGCGCTGGCCACCCTGCTGCCCAGCCTGCCCGCCGGCCTCGGCGTGCCGGTGGTCATCGTGCAGCACATGCCGCCGCTGTTCACCCGGCTGCTGGCCGAGCGGCTGGACGGCCTGTGCCCGCTGAAGGTCAGCGAGGCCGCCGACGGCCAGCCGGTGCTGCCCGGCCAGGTGCTGATCGCCCCCGGCGGCTACCACCTGGAGGTGGTCCGCCGCGGCGCCGGCGTGGTCACCCGGCTCACCGAGGACCCGCCGGAGAACTACTGCCGCCCGGCCGTGGACGTGCTGTTCCGTTCGGTCAGCGCGGTGTTCGGCGACCGCACGCTGGCCGCGGTGCTGACCGGCATGGGCCGGGACGGGGAGAAGGGGGCCCGGATCATCCGGGCGGCCGGTGGCGAGGTCGTCGCCCAGGACGAGGCGACCAGCGTCGTCTGGGGCATGCCCGGCGCCGTGGCCGGGGCCGGCCAGGCCGACCGGGTGCTCCCGCTGCCGGCCGTCGGCCCGGAGCTGGTCACCCTGCTCAGCCGGTCGGCCGCCGTCGTCTCCTCCGCGCCGGCCCTCATCGGGGGTGCCCGATGACGCTGCAGAGCGCCGACTTCCAGTTCGTCACCCAGCTCGTCCGGCAGCGCAGCGCGATCGACCTCCAGCCGGGCAAGGAGTACCTGGTCGAGTCCCGGCTGGCCCCGATCGTGCGCACCCTGGGCGAGAAGGACATCTCCGGGGTGGTCGCGCGGCTGCGGCGCGGTGACGGGCGGCTGAGCGATGCGGTGGTGGACGCCCTGACCACCAACGAGACCTCCTGGTTCCGGGACGCCCACCCCTTCGACGCCTTCGCCGCCCACCTGCTGCCGGAGGTGGCCCGCTCCTCCGCCACCCGGGCACTGACCATCTGGTCGGCCGCCTGCTCCAGCGGTCAGGAGGCCTACAGCCTGGCCATGCTGCTGCTGGACTGGTTGCCGCGCAACCCCGGTCACACCGCCCGGCTGATCGGCACCGACATCTCGGCGACGATGGTCGAGCGGGCCCGGGCCGGGCGGTACTCCCAGCTGGAGGTCAACCGTGGGCTGCGTGCGCCGTACATGGTCAAGTACTTCCAGCAGCAGGGCCGGGAGTGGCTGCTGACCGAGCAGGTGCGCTCGATGTGCCGCTTCGAGCAGGGCAACCTGGCCCACCCCTCGGTCGGCATGCCCACCTGCGACGTGGTCTTCCTGCGCAACGTCCTCATCTACTTCGACCTGGCCACCAAGCGCCAGGTGCTGGGCAACGTCCGCAAGGTGCTGCGCCCCGGCGGCTTCCTGGTCCTGGGCGGCGCCGAGAGCACCCTCAACCTGGACGGTTCCTTCCAGCGGGTCGAGCTGGGCAAGGCCGTCGTCTTCCGTCACACAGGAGGTCACCCGTGAGCACCATCGAGGAGCTGGAGGAGTGCCGGGCCGACCTGGAGGCGGTCGTCCTGGACGTGCTGGGCACCGTGTTCAACGAGGAGGCCGTCCCGGTCTGGGACGGTGAGCTGCCGCCCGGGCCGCTGGCCGTGGCCCGGCTGGCCATCCACGACGAGGACAGCGGCGCGGTGACCGGGGTGATGGTCCGGGCCGGCGCCGGCCTGGCCCGGCTGCTGGCCAGCCGGATGCTCTTCCTGGCCGACCCGGCGCCGGAGGACCTGCTGGACGCCGTCGGCGAGCTCGGCAACATCGCCGGCGGGAACGTCAAGACCATGCTCTACCGCAGCGCCCGGCTGTCCCTGCCGGACGCTGAGGTGACCGACCCGGGTCCGGAGCCGGACCTGGTCGGGATCCGGGTGCACGCCGCGGTGCTCGGCCACGTGGTCGAGCTCGCCGTCACCCTCGACGCTGTCCCGGACGGCTACCGCTGGCCGCCCGTCTCCACCGAAACGACTGCCCTGGAGAGTAACTGATGAAGATCCTCGTCGCCGACGACAGCCGGGCGATGCGCATGATCGTGGTGCGCACGCTGCGGCAGGCCGGACTCGGGGGCCACGAGATCACCGAGGCCGAGAACGGTCGGCAGGCCCTCGCGCTGGTCCCGAGCCTCGAACCGGACCTGATCCTGTCGGACTGGAACATGCCGGAGATGACCGGGATCGAGCTCCTGCGGGCGCTGCGGGCCAGCGGCTCGAGCATCCCGTTCTGCTTCGTCACCTCCGAGGGCTCGGAGGAGATGCGCGAGCTGGCCGCCGCGGGGGGTGCGCTCGGCGTGATCGCCAAGCCGTTCACCGCCGACCACTTCGCCGACGTGCTCGGCGCGGTGGTGGCCTGATGTCCGCTGTCCTGGAGTCCTCCCCGCTGCCGAGCCGGCTGGCGATCCGCAACCTGGTCGGCGACCTGGTCGGGCGCGACGTCGACCTGAAGGACGGCACGCCGATCAAGACCGCCCCGACGAACGTGATCGCGGTCTACGTCAACGACAAGCTGGCCGTCTCGGCCGTGGTGGTCTGCGACCTGGCCGCGGCGGCCCGGCTCGGCGGTGCGCTGGGCCTGCTGCCCAAGGGCGGCATCGACGACGCGATCAAGGACAAGGAGCTGCCGGAGCTGGTGCGGGACTGCGTCTACGAGGTGCTCAACGTGTTCGCCGCGGCGTTCAACGTGGGCGGCGCGCCGCACGTCCGGCTCTACCAGCTGTTCGGCCCCGGTGAGACGGTGCCGGCCGACATCGCCTCGCTGGCCGCCTCGTTGGGCTCCCGTGAGGACGTCATGATGTCGGTCGCCGGCTACGGGGCCGGCAACCTGTCCGTCGTCGTGCGCTGACCGAGCCACGCCTGCTCCCACCCCATCCCCCCCTCACCCCCTCTCGCCAGGAGCACCAGATGAGCCCCGCTGCTTCCCCGGCCGTGCCGCTCGGGCGGCCCCCGGCCCCGGCATCGGCCGGCCCGGCCGCCCGCGCCGAGCTGGTCCGTCAGGTCTGGGTCGCCCGCCAGGCGGTGCACGACGCCCGTCGTCAGGTGGTCGCCTACCAGCTGATGTTCCGCGGCCAGGACGGTGCGCGGGGCGGGCCGGTGGGGGAGGGGGAGCAGGCGACCACCCAGGTGATCGCCTCCACCTTGGGCACCTTCGGCCTCGACTCGATCGCCGACGGCCGGCCCGCCTTCGTGAACTTCACCCGGGCGTTCCTGACCGGCATGCTGGCGATGCCGGTGGGGCCGGACAAGGTGGTCCTCGAGGTCGCCGAGCAGGTGTCGGCGGACCGGGAGCTGCTGCTCGGGCTCAGCTCGCTGCGGGAGGCCGGCTACCGCATCGCCCTGCACGACGGGGTCGGCCAGGCCGACCGCAGCCCGCTGCTGGAGGTGGCCGACTTCGTCCGGATCGACGTCTCCCGGGTCTCCCCGGGCCGGCTGCCGGGGCTGGTGCGCACCTGCCGGCAGCTGGGCTCGACGCTGATCGCGGCCACCCTGGAGGACCAGGCGCTGTTCGACTTCGCCGTCGACCTCGGCTTCGACCTGTTCCAGGGCGGGTTCCTGCAGCGGCCCAACCTGCTCCAGCGGCGCACCCTGACCCCCTCCCAGCTGGTCGGGCTGCGCCTGCTGAGCGCGCTGTCGGACGCCGACACCCCCACCTCGACGATCGAGCGGCTGGTCGGCTCGGACCCGGGGCTGACCCTGCGGCTGCTCCGCTCGGCCAACTCCGGCGCCGCGGCGCCCAACCACGAGGTGACCTCGCTGCGTCAGGCGCTGGTGCTGCTCGGCCCGCGGCGGCTGCGGTCCTGGGTGGTGCTGACCCTGCTGGAGGGGTCGGCGCTCGGGTCGGCCTCGGACGACCTGTGGCGGGTGCTGGCCCGTGCCTTCGCCTGCGAGCGGCTGGCCGACGCCGAGGGCGACCTGGCCTTCACCGTCGGCCTGCTCTCCGGGGCGGCTGAGATGCTGGGCGCGACCGAGGAGTCGGTCGCGGACGGCGCCGGGCTGCGCGAGGTCGCCAAGGCGGCCCTGGTCGGGCACCAGGGCGCCGCCGGGCACGCCCTGGCCGCGGTGCTGGCGCACGAGCACGAGGACGCCGAGGGGGTGGCCGCCGCCGGGCTGCTGCCGTTCGACGTCTCCCGGGCCTACCTGGAGTCGCTGTCGGCGTCCCTGGAGCTGGTGCACGACCTGATGGGTGCTCCCGCCTGAGCCGGCCCGAGGTCAGCCGACCAGCCGCCGCAGGTCCGCTGCGGTCAGCTCGGCGGAGTCCAGGTCGGCACCGTCCAGGGTGGCCGCGGTCAGGCCGGCCTTGGCCTGCTTGAGCTCCATCACCTTCTCCTCGATGGTGCCCCGGGCCACCAGCCGGTAGACCATCACCGGACGCTGCTGGCCGATCCGGTGCGTGCGGTCCACCGCCTGGGCCTCGGTGGCCGGGTTCCACCACGGGTCCAGCACGATGCAGTAGTCCGCCTCGGTCAGGGTGAGTCCGGTGCCGCCGGCCTTGAGGCTGATCAGGAACACCGGCGCTGCGCCGGACCGGAAGCGGGTGAGCACCTGCTCCCGGTTGCGGGTGCCGCCGTCCAGGTAGCAGACCTCGTGACCGGCCGCGGTCAGCCGCTGGCGGGCGGCCTGCAGGAAGCGGGTGAACTGGCTGAACACCAGCACCCGGTGGCCCTCGGCGACCACGTCGTCCACCAGCTCCGTGAGCACGTCGAGCTTGGTGGCCGGCAGGCCGGTCGCGTCGGGGTCGACCAGCGCCATGTCCAGGGCCGCCTGGCGCAACCGGGTCAGCGAGGTGAAGATCCGGAACTTGTTGCGCGGCACGTCGTCGGCGAGCCGGAGCACCTTCGTCCGCTCCCGCGCCAGCAGCGCCTGGTAGGCCCGCCGGTGCGCCGGGGCCAGCTCCACCGACAGCACCTGCTCGGTCTTGGCGGGCAGGTCGGCGGCCACCTGCTCCTTGGTGCGGCGCAGCAGCAGCGGGCCGATCCGGCGCTGCAGCGCGGCCAGCCGGGCGCCGTCGCGCGCGCGCTCGACCGGCAGCCGGTACAGGTCGTCGAAGACCTGCGCCTCCAGCGGCAGCAGCCCGGGCGCGACCAGCGACATCAGCGCCCACAGCTCCAGCAGCGAGTTCTCCATCGGGGTGCCGGTGATGGCCAGGGTCCACGGGGCGCCGAGCTCGCGCGCGCAGCGGTGCAGGACCGACCGGTGGTTCTTCACGTTCTGCGCCTCGTCCAGCAGCAGGCCCGCCCAGGCCACCGCCTGGTACTGCCCGAACTCCAGGCGGAACAGCGCGTAGGAGGTCAGGACCAGGTCGGCGTCCAGCGCCAGGTCGGCGACCGTGGGCCCTCCGCGCCGGCGCTGGGTGCCGGTGACCACCGCCACCCGCAGACCCGGGGTGAACCGGGCCGCCTCGCTCGCCCAGGTGGAGACCACGCTGGTCGGGGCCAGGACCAGGAACGGGCGCCGCGGGCCGACGCCGGGGCCGGCCTGCTCGTGCACGTGCTGGACCAGGGCCAGGGCCTGCAGGGTCTTGCCCAGCCCCATGTCGTCGGCCAGGACGGCGCCCACACCGTTCTCGTGCAGGGTGACCAGCCAGCCGAACCCGGCCTGCTGGTAGGGCCGCAGGCTCGCGGCCAGCCCGGTCGGCGGGCGGCGGCTGCCCGGCCGGGGTACCTGGGTGACCGCCGCGGCCCGGGCCCGCCAGTCCTGCGCCTGGCCCTGCAGGCTGCCGGTGCCGGCCAGCGCGGGCCACAGCTCGGCGTCGTACCGGGAGACCCGCAGCGTGCCCTCGGGGCCCTCCAGGATGGCGCGGCCCTGCTCGATCAGCTCGATCAGCTCGGCGAACCGGCCCTCGCGCAGCGGCAGGGTGAGCCCGCTGGGCAGGATCAGGTGGCTGCGTCCCCTGACCAGCGCGGTGAACAGGGTGCCGAAGGGGATGCCTTCGCCGTCCACCCGGACCGAGACGGTCAGGTCGTACCAGTCGCGGTCGGTCGGGCGCAGCGCGTCGAAGGTGATCTCGGGTGCCGAGGCCGGCCTCCGGTAGTCCGGCAGGGTGCCGTCCACCTCGACCAGCACACCCGGCACCCGGCTCAGTGCCGGCAGCGCGACCTGCGTGAAGGCGACCGGCGCGGCTCCGCTCAGCCGGGCCGGCGCCGGCAGGCTGGTGAAGGAGGGCACGTCGCCCGGGCGGGCGCCGGCCGGCAGCAGGCCGTCCGGCAGCACGGCCCGGACGGCGTCGATGATCTGGTTCTCCCGCTCGGCGTCCCGCTCCCGGGTCGGGCCCCGGTCCCAGGCCCAGCGCACGTCCAGCGAGAAGTCGTCCAGCGGGGTGAGGCGGACCCGCAGCGTCGTGGCGGGGCGGGGGCGCAGCTGCGGCGGGGCCTCGACGCGGACCGCGGGCGGCACCCGGGGCAGGTAGTCGGTCAGGAACCGGGGCACGTCCGCGGCGGGCACCGCCACCGGCACGAACCCGCGGACCGCGGCCAGGTGCTCAGCCAGGCCGGCCGGCACCGGCGCGAGGTGCAGGCACCGGCCGGCGCGCCCGTCCGGCCGTTCGTCCTCCGCCCACCAGGCCAGGGCCGCGTCCCGGCCCAGGGCCACCGCGGAGGCCGGCACCGGCGGCCCGGCGGCGGTCAGCAGCCCGCAGCCGACCAGCAGCCCCTCGCCGTCCGGGCTCACCTGCAGGCGGGCGGTGACCGGGTCCTCGACCAGGGCCTGGCCGGCCGGCCGGCCGGCGGCCAGGAACGGCAGCCCGGCGTCCCGCAGCTCGCACAGCAGGTCCCACACCCGGCGGCTGTCGATGTCGGTCAGGTCGAGCCAGGTGGCCGACGGGGCGAAGGCATGGTCGCCTCGGGAGAGGGCGAGCAGCTCGGTGAGCAGCGCGCGCTGGCGCCGGGTGCGCGGCAGGTCGCCCTGCTGGGCGTAGCCGATCACCGACCAGGACGTCGCCCCGGACCGCCAGCCGCCCGCCGGGCCCGGCACCACCGGCCGGGCCCGCAGCACCGGCGGCCGGTCACCGTCGGCGGTCAGCAGGTCCAGCTGCAGGCCGGGCTGCAGCAGCGCCCGCCGCGGCGTCCCCGCCGGGGCCGGGGCAGCCAGCAGCGCAGCTACCGCGCTCGTCCAGTCCCCGCCCATGTCTGCACGCTAGGCCAGGGCGCTGACAGTCCCGACCCCGGCGCCGGTCAGCCCTCCAGGTGCCGGGCCAGGCCCGCCTCGACCGCCTCGATCAGCCGCGGCCGCAGCTGCGCCGCCGGGATCACGGCGTCCACCGACCCCACCTGGACGGCGCGCTGGATGGAGTGCACGGAGTCGAACTCGGCCGCCACCTCCGAGAGCTTCTCGGACCGGACGGCGGCCCGCAGCTCGGCCAGGTCGGTGCGCCGCCGGGCCCGCTCCAGGCCGTCCCGGGCGGCCGCCACCTGCTGCTCCACGGCCACCACCCGGGGGTCGTGGGAGGTCCGGGCGTCCACCTCGCCGGTGAACACCACCCCGGCCGCCGGGGCACCACCGATGACCGAGGCGAACGAGCCCTCCACCGCCAGCACCGTCATGTTGTCGTGCAGCGTCTTGGAGAACACCACGAAGGCTCCGCCGTGGTAGCGGGAGACGACGCAGAACACCACCGGACCCTCGAAGTTCACCACCGCCCGCCCGATCTCGGCGCCGTACTCCAGCTGCAACTGGCGCATCGACTCCGGGGAGCCGTCGAAGCCGGACAGGTTGGCCAGCACCACCAGCGGCCGGCTGCCGCTGGCCGCGTTGATCGCCCGGGCGGTCTTCTTCGACGAGCGCGGGAACAGGGTGCCGGCGGTCCAGGTGTCGGGGCCGTCGCTGGGCGGGAAACCGCGCCGCGCGATCTGCCGGGACTCGATCCCCAGCAGGGCGACCGGGTACCCACCGAGGTGGGCGTCGAGCACCACGGAGGTCTCCGCCTCGGCCATCCCGGCCCAGCGCTCCAGCACCGGGTGGTCGGCGTCGGCGACCGCGCGCATCACCGTGCGGATGTCGAAGGCCTTCTTGCGCTCGGGGTTGCGGGTGGCGGAGAAGATGTCGCCGACGGTGGTGAAGTCGGAGTCGGCGACCTGGTGGGGGTACTCGCGCACGTCCCGCCCGCGCGGGTCGCTGGTCGGGGCCGGCCGCGGCACCCGCTCCCCGGGGGCGCGGTAGGCGTGCTCGTAGTGCGCGAACAGCACGTCCACCGCCGAGCCGAGGTCGGGGGCCCAGTACTGGGCCTGGCCGTTGGGGCCCATCACCCGGTCGTAGCCGCCGATCCCGAAGTTGTCCTCGGCGCTGACCCCGCCGGAGTAGTCCAGCGAGGTCTTGCCGGTGAGCACCATCGCCGAGTCCGGGGTCATCACCAGGATGCCCTTGGTGTGCATCAGCATCGTCGCCTCGGCGTTCCAGTACGGCTGGGCGCCCACGTTGATGCCGGCCACCACCACGTTGATCTCACCACCGGCCTGGGTGAAGCCGATGATCCGGCGCAGCGCCCGGGCCACCCAGTCCATGTTCTCGGTGCCGGAGTCCATCGAGATCCGGGCCCCGGCGGACAGCGCGAACCACTCCACCGGCAGCCCCTGCTCCTGGGCCAGGTCCAGCGCCGCACAGACCCGGGCGCACTCGGGCTCGGCGACGGCGCCCAGCGCGCGGGTCGGGTCGCCGAGCAGGACCACCCGGCGGATGCCCTCGGGGTAGCGCTCGGTCGGGGTGGTGGCCACCCCGACCACCATCCCGCACCGGTTGCCGCCCGGCTCCCGCTGCACCGGCACCAGCCGGCCCGCCTCGTCCAGGTCGTGCTCGAGGAACGAGCCGCCCTCGCGGGCCAGCTGGGGCAGCAGCTCGTAGGGGTAGACCGTGCCGCGCTGACGGCTGCGCAGCACCTTCTGGGCGTAGTCGTCCAGCGGCGCCAGCCGGGTGGTCGGCGGCGGTCCGACGCTGGCCTGCACCCCCGAACCGGGCTGGCGGGAGAAGCGCACCGCGACCGGCACCTCCCCGCGGCCGGGGACCGGCACCCGGCCCTGCACCACCGTCTCGGTCAGCCCGGCCCCACCGGTCAGCGGGGCGATCGAGCGCTGCAGGGAGGTCAGCTCCTCCAGCGGCGCGTCGACCACCGGCCAGACGTAGAGGAAGACGTGGTTCATGTCCAGCCGGGCCCGCGAGCCCATCGCGGCCCGGGCCCGGCGGATGCTGTCCAGGCAGCTGGAGATCAGCCGCTCGACCTGGGGCAGGGAGACCACCCGGCCCGCGGCGTCGCGCACCACGGCCAGCTCCCGGACCTGGGCCAGGGCCACCAGCCGCTGGTCGGAGGGGTTGCTGGGCGCCACGCACTTGTACAGCAGCACGTCATCGGCGGCCGGCAGCCGGGTGATGGTGAAGTCCCTCAGCCGCCACAGGTCCAGCCGGCGGGCGACCATCGGGTGCAGACCGCGGACCAGCTCGTCCTCGGCGACCGTCCGGCCGGCCGGCCGGAAGGTGTACTGCAGCAACCGCCCGGCGGGGCCGGCGGCCGCCACCGCGATCCGCCGGACCCGGTGCGCGAAGGGCAGCTCGGACAGCTGCTCGGCCAGCTCGGCCGCCGCCGCGTCGTGCGCCTGCGGGGCCTGCGGCCAGCCGAGGTAGAGGTCGACGACCGCGTCGCTGCCCTCCGGTACGCCGGCCAGGAACTGCTCGACCTGGGGGGCCAGCCGTTCCATGGTCGCCACCGTGCCGACCGTGCTGAACAGCTCGATGTGCCGCCCGTCCATGGTGTAGCGCGCGGTCACCGTCGGGCCGGCGCCGGAGGTGCCGCGCTGGTAGCGGACGTCGGTCAGGGTGTGGTCTCGGTAGTGCCGGCGGGCCAGCACCTCCAGCATCGGCTCGTGCGGCCCGGCGCCGGTGACGATCCGCTCGGCCAGGAACCGGACCAGCGGCTCGGGGCTGGCGGTCAGCTGGTCGATCCGCTGCTCGTAGTCGGCCGCGTCCGGGTTCTCGCCCAGGTAGGCCAGCTGCTGCCGGACGCCGGCGTAGGCCTGCTCGCGCAGTGCCTCGACCATCGGCCGGTCGAACCACTGGAAGCGGACGCTGCGGGCCAGGTCGCCGACCACCGGGAAGCGCAGCTGGGTGGCCAGCACCAGCCGGTCCAGGCAGTCCCGCGCGGTGTCGGTCAGCCCGTCCTGGGGCGGGTCGGCGGCCAGCCACTCCTGCAGCATGGAGGTGACCAGGCCCAGGTGGGAGCGGACCCGCTGCTGGGCCAGGAAGATCCGGTAGACGGCCTCCTCCAGCGGGGGGCAGCGGTCCAGCTCGTGCACGCCGTAGTACGCCAGCACCCGGCCCAGGCGGGCCCGGAAGTCCTCCGGCAGCCGTTCGCGGTCCACGTCCAGGCTGGCCAGGTAGGCCTGGAAGAACTCCCGGGGGCTGTGCACCCGCTCGTCCTGGGAGTCCTGCTCGGCCGGCTTGTTGCGGGTCAGCTCGCACAGGTCGGCGAACGCGGTCAGGACGTCGATCTCCTCGGCCAGCGGGTCGGGGGCCGAGCGCAGCCGCCGGTAGGTCTCCAGCCGGCTGCGGGCCTGCTCGGGGGTCAGGTCGTAGCCCAGCAGCAGGCTGCGCACGTCCTCAAGGCAGCGACCGGGGCTGGTGCTCTCCGCGTCGTCCTCGTCGGGCAGGTCCAGCGGTTCGCTGTCGACGGCGGCCACCGGACCGCCCTCGACCAGCGGCTCCAGCCGGACCAGCGCCGCGCCCGCCCCCACCTGGCCGCCGGTGGAGACCAGCAGCTCGCGCACCCGGGCCGGGAACGGCGCGCTGACCACCGTCTCCATCTTCATCGACTCCAGCACCACCACCGGGGCGCCGGCCGCCACCTGCTGGCCCACCGCGACCGGGGTGGCGACCACCAGGGCTGGGGCGGGGGAGCGCATCACGCCGCCCTCGTCCCGGGTCACCCGGTGCTGCACGCCGTCCACCTCCACCTGGTGGTCCACGCCGTGCGCGGCCAGCACCACCCGGGCGGTGCGCCCGGCGACGGTCAGCCGCTGGTTGTAGGTGTCCAGCCGCTCGAGCAGGACGTCGTGGGTGCTGGCGATGTCCGAGCCGTGGTCGACCACCATCCGGTAGCGGGACGGCCCGATCTGGGCGACCAGCACCCGGTGCGCCGTCCCGCGCAGCTGCAGGTCCAGCGGGCGGCCCACCTCGTGCCGGGCCTGCGGGCGCCCACCCTGGGCGGTGACCAGGAAGTTGCGTCGCTCGGCCTGCTCCTCCTCCTCGTAGGCCGCGATCGCCGCGGCCAGCAGGGCGACCCCGGAGTGCCGCCGGTTGACCAGCCCCCCGGTGGTGCGCACCCGGTCGATCCAGCCCGTGTCGGCGCTGCCGTCCCGGACCGGGCCGGCGGCCAGCAGGTCGAGCAGGAAGGACTTGTTGGTGGTGCCGCCCTCGACGACCACCGTGGTGTCCTCCAGCGCGCGCTGCAGCCGGCCGAGGGCCTCCTCGCGGGTCCGGCCGTGGGCGATGATCTTCGCGATCATCGAGTCGAAGTCCGGCGGGATCGTGTCGCCCTCGGCCACCCCGGTGTCCACCCGCACGCCCGGGCCGGTCGGCAGCCGCAGCCGGGCGATCCGGCCGGGCGCGGGCGCGAAGTCCCGGTCGGGGTCCTCGGCGTTCAGCCGGGCCTCGATGGCGTGCCCGGACTCCACCGGTCGCGGACCGTCCAGGGCACCCCCGGCGGCCACGTGCAGCTGCAGCGCGACCAGGTCGGCCCCGGTGGTCAGCTCGGTCACCGGGTGCTCGACCTGCAAGCGGGTGTTGACCTCCAGGAAGGCCAGGGTGTCCTCCCCGGGGTGGTAGAGGAACTCCACGGTGGCCGCGCCGCGGTAGCCGACGGCCACCGCCAGCCGCTCGGCCGAGGCCTTCAGCTCACGGCTGCGCGCCTCGGGCAGGACCGGTGAGGTCGACTCCTCCAGCAGCTTCTGGTTCCGCCGCTGCACGGAGCAGTCCCGCACGCCCAGGGCCCAGGCGCCGTCGCCGTCGGCGATCAGCTGGACCTCCACGTGCCGGGCCCCGGTGATCAGCCGCTCCAGGAACAGGGTGCCGTTGCCGAAGGCCCGCTGCGCCTCCTCGGCGGTCCGGTCGAAGACGGCGGACAGGTCCTCGTCGCTGGTCACCACCCGGATGCCGCGGCCTCCACCGCCGGCCGCGGCCTTGAGCATCAGGGGGTAGCCGATCGCCCGCGCCTGGGCCGTGGCCTGCGCGACGTCCTGGACGGCGCCCCCGCTCCACGGCGCCACCGGCACCCCGGCCCGTTCGGCGATCAGCTTGGCCCCGATCTTGTCGCCGAGGTCGCGCATGGCCTGCCCGCTCGGGCCCACGAAGGTCACCCCCAGCCGGGCGCACAGGTCGGCGAAGGCCGGGTCCTCGGCCACGAACCCCCAGCCGACCCAGGCGGCCTCCGCCTTGGTCTCCCGCAGGGCCCGTTCGAGGACGGTGTGGTCGAGGTAGGGCCGGTCGGCGGCCGGACCCAGCGGGTAGCTCTCGTCGGCCTCCCGGGCGAACATCGCCGCGCGCTCACCGTCGGTATGCAGGGCGATGGTGACCACCTGCGAGCCGGTGCGGGCGTTCATCTCACGGACGGCGTGGATCAGCCGCATGGCGGCCTCGCCCCGGTTGACGATGGCGATGCGGGAGAACATGGACGGCGCCTCCTGGGTATGACCTGGGTCACACGACTGGGAGGCCCACCCTAGGCACCGGCGATCGGCCCCGCACGGTGCGGGGCGCCCGGGCCCGGACGGGCGGCGTGCCGTCGGTGACCGTTGCACCGACAGTCAACCGGTTACCCGTCGGTACGCCGACGCGGTGGTGAGATCGGGCCGGTCGCGGCGGCGGCGGCCGTCCTGCGCTGCTCACTCGCCCTCGCCCGTACGGGCCCTGTCCTGCTCCTCCTTCTCCGCCTCCGCGGCCTCGATCGCTGCCAGCAGCTGATCGACCCGCTCCCGCTGGGCGGCCTGCTCGGCGTACTCCTCGACCAGCTGCAGCAGCCAGCCGGCACCGACCACGCACAGCACGGCGACCACGCTCCCGCGCAGCAGCGCGTCGCTCTGGCCGAGGGTGCCGGAGTGCACGAGCGACCAGAGCGAGGGCCCGGCGACCAGCGCCGCCAGCAGCAGCCCCACCCTCAGCGGTGTCATCGGTGCCGCTGCTCGCGTCCCGCGAGGAGCTGGGCGCACAGCAGCGCGGTCCACGTGTAGCGGTCCAGGGGCACGCCGTCCAGCCGCACGACCGGGACGCCGAGCTGCAGGCTGGCCGCCGGGGCCGGGCCACCGGTCGCGCCCTCCACGGTGACCGCGTCGACCCGGCCCAGGTCCTGCACCCACTGCTTGTGCGCGGCCAGCCCGTCGCTGGCCTCCAGGGCGCACACCACGACGCCGGGCCGGACCTCGCCCAGCACCTCCCGGGCCCGGGCGGCGGCCGGCCCGTCCGGGCGGGCCGCCTCCACGGCCACGACGACCCGGCCGGGCCGCCGGGCCAGCCTCAGGGCGGCCTCGCGCTGCGGCCCGTCCGTCTCCGGAACCACCACGACCGGGCGCGGCCGGCGGCCGTCGGCCAGGTCGACGGCGATCCGGTGCGCCTCCAGCAGCACGGTCTGCGGGTGACCGGTGACCACGACCACCTCGGCGTCCGGGTCGATCTGCGCCTCGGGCATCCGGGCCAGCACGGCCAGCACGGCCGAGAAGGTGTCCCCGGACCGCAGCCGCCGGGCCCAGGCCGCCGGCAGGCCGGCCGCGCGCAGCGCCCGCCGGTCGGCCGCCAGGGCCGGATCGGTGCGACGGGCGACGCGCGCCGCCCGCTGAGGCCGTTGCGGGGCCGCCGGCTCGATGGCCGGCGCGGGCTTCTCGACCGGCGGCCGGACGTCGATGGCCAGCGGCTCGCTCGGGGCGGCGGTCGCGGCCGGGACCGAGGCCAGCACCGCCGGCACGAACTCGGCGACCGGCTGCTCCTGGTCGCTGGGCACCGGAGCCAGCACGTGCAGCCGAGCCGGCCGGGTGCCGGCCCGCAGCTCCTGCAGCAGCGCGCTGAAGGAGGTCGCCGACTGCTCCTGCGGCTCGGTCGGCGGCGCCGGCACGGGCTCCGCCGGCGCTTCGGCGCTCAGGCCGGCCTCCTCCTGCGACCCGAGGCGGTCCAGCAGGGTGGTCGCCGGGTTCCCGGCCGGCACGCCGAACCGGTGGGCGGCCACCCGGGCCAGCGCCCCGGCGGTGGCCGGCTGCTGTCGGGCGGCGGCGTCCTGCGCCGCGACGTGCTCGGCCGCGGCCATCCGGGCCGCCTCGACCCGCTCGGCCACCGCGCGCACCCCGTCGGCTCGGGCGCCCACCGAGGCCGGGGAGAACAGACCGAAGGGGTCCTCGGACTGCTCGGGGGCCGGAGCCGGCGCGGGCAGCAGGGGCGGCAGGCCGGGCGAGCGGCCGGCGGTGTGCTCGGCGGCCAGCTCGTCCGCCAGGGCGCGGCTGACCGCGGTGAACACGTCCTCCTCCTCCGGCAGGCCGTCCGGGATCTCGACGGCGACCTCGAAGCCCTCGCGGGCGAAGAAGCCCAGCATCCCGCCGCGGCGGACCTTCTCGGCGCGCACGATCCTGGCCCGGGGGCCACCTTCCTGACGGGCCCGGGAGAGCAGGCCCTCCAGGTCGTCACCTTCCAGCAGCAAATTCGTGGCCACGGGTCACCTGTCCGACGCTCTCGATCTGGTGGATGCCGGTGGTCTCGGTGAACGCGATCACCGGCAGCTGGGGCAGGCTCGAGCGCAGCAGGCGCCGCAGCGCGAGCCGGATCGGGCCGGAGACGAGCAGGACCGGGGTCTGCCCGCGGGACTCCGCCGTCTGGGACTGGCGGGCCAGGTCGGAGACCATCCGCTGCGCCGTCACCGGGTCGACGGCCAGGACGGCACCGTGCTCGGACCCGCGAAGGGTCTCGGCCAGGTCGGTCTCCAGCATGGGGTCCAGGGTCAGCGCGTACAGCACGCCGTCCTGGGTGTAGGGCGCGGCCAGGGCCGGGCCGAGGGAGGCCCGGGCGGCCTCGAGCAGCATGTCCGGGTCGGTGGTCTGCCGGGCCCGTTGGCCCAGGCCCTCCAGCACCCGGCCGAGGTCGCGGATGGAGACCTGCTCCTCCAGCAGGCCCTGCAGCACCCGCTGCACCGCCGACAGCGGCAGCAGCGTGGGCACCAGCTCCTCCACCGCTGCGGGCCGCTCCTCCTTCAGCACGTCGAGCAGCTCCCGGACGTCGTCCAGGGACAGCAGCCGGGAGGCGTGCTGGCGGACCATCTCGGCCAGGTGGGTGGTGACCACGGCCGGTCGCTCCACCAGGGTGGCGCCCACCATCTCCGCGGTGTGCCGGTGCTCGACCGGCACCCACACCGCGGCCAGCCCGAAGACCGGTTCGGTGGTCCGCCGGCCCGGCAGCACGTCGGGGGCGTCGCCGATCGCCAGCAGGTAGCCGGCCGGCGCCTCGCCGCTGGCCACGCTGATCCCGCCGATCCGGATCTCGTAGCTGCCGGGGGTCAGGTGCGCACCGTCCCGGGTGCGGACCGGAGGCATCACCAGCCCCAGGTCCATCGCCGTCTTGCGGCGCAGCGCCTTCACCCGGTCCAGCAGGTCACCGCCGCGCGAGCTGTCGACCAGGTCGACCAGGTCGGCGGCCAGCAGCAGCTCCAGCGGGTCCACCTTCAGCGACTCGCTGACCGGCTCGCCCTGGGCGGGCGTCGGCGTGCCCTCCACCGCGGCGGTGGCGGGCAGCGCCAGCTCCTCGCCCGCGCCGTCCTGGCGGCCGGCCCGGGCCGAGGCCGCCAGCAGGCCGCCGCCGGTCAGCAGGAAGGGCAGCTTGGGCATCCCCGGGATCAGGCAGAGCAGGATCAGGGCGCCACCGGCGATCCGCAGCGCGTCGGTGTGCCGGCCGAACTGGCGGACCAGGTCGGCTCCGACGTCGCCCTCGGAGGTGGACCGGGTGACGATCACACCGGTGGCCACCGACATCAGCAGCGCGGGGATCTGGGAGACCAGGCCGTCGCCCACGGACAGCAGGCTGTAGGTGTTCATCGCCTCGCCGGGGGACATCCCGCGCTGGATCATGCCCACCGCGAACCCGCCGACCAGGTTGACCAGGGTGATGATGATGGCGGCGATGGCGTCGCCCTTGACGAACTTGGTGCCACCGTCCATCGCGCCGTAGAAGTCGGCCTCGGCGCCGACCTCCTTGCGCCGCCGACGCGCCTCGTCCTCGTCGATCAGGCCGGAGTTCAGGTCGGCGTCGATCGCCATCTGCTTGCCCGGCATGGCGTCCAGGGTGAACCGGGCGCCGACCTCGGCGACCCGGGCGGCGCCGTTGGTCACCACGGTCAGCTGGATGATGACCAGGATCGCGAAGATCACCAGGCCGATGACGATCGAGCCGCCGATCACGATGTGGCCGAAGGCGTCGATCACGTGCCCGGCGTAGCCGTCGCGCAGCACCAGCCGGGTGGAGGAGACGTTCAGCGCCAGCCGCAGGATGGTGCCGACCAGCACCAGGGTCGGGAAGACCGCGAACTCCAGCGGCTTGCGGACCTGCATGGCCACCAGCAGGACCAGCAGCGCGCCGGCCATGTTGGCGGCGATCAGCAGGTCCAGCAGCATCGCGGGCAGCGGCACGACCATCATCACGACGACCACGACCACCAGGATCGGGACGGCGAGGCGTACCAGCCGGTTCGACGACATCAGGCCTTGGGTCCTTCGGTCGTGGGGTGCGCGGGGGGTCCGTGCGCGGTGCTGCTGGTGCCGTCCGTGGCTTGCCTGTTCTCGGCGGGTCGGCGGACCGGCTTGAGCCTGGGCCGGTGCGGGCGCCGGAGTCCTTGACCGGGGCGGCCGGCTGCCGATCAGGAACACAGGGGCCCGTAGCCGGAGCGAGGCCGCCAGAGCCCAGGAGGAGACCGTGGCCGAGCATCGCGCCGCCGTGCCGCCGCCGCGCCGCCGGCACCGGCTGGTCGACCCACCCCGCCGGGTGAGTGACCGCCGGGCGGTCGTGGTGGCCGCGGGCACCCTGGCCGGTCTGCTGGGCAGCGGCGTCGTGGTCTGGCAGGGCACCCAGGCCGCCTTCTCCGGCTCGACGAGCAACGGCTCCAGCTCCTGGACCACCGGCTCAGTCACGCTGGCCGACGACAGCTCCGGGACGGCGCTGTTCAGCACCGCCGACAGCAGGCTCTACCCCGGGTCGGCGGCGCTGCAGCGCTGCATCACGGTCACCTACACCGGTGACGTCTCGGCCACGGTGCGGCTGTTCGCCGGCCCGCTGACCGACAGCGGCGCCCTGGCCCAGGACCTGAACCTGACCCTGGAGCGCGGCAGCGGCGGTGGCTTCGGCAGCTGCACCGGCTTCGTCAGCGCGGCCACCCTCTACGCCTCCAGCGACACCGACAGCCTCAGCCTGGGCGACTTCGCCGCCCAGCACGCCGACCCGGCCCACGCGGTCGGGTCGTGGCCGGTCGTCGACCACGGCGACAGCGCGACCTACCGGGTCACGGTGTCGCTGAAGGCCTCGGCCCCGGACAGCACCCAGGGCCAGACCGCGGGACTGGCGCTGACCTGGGTGGCCCAGAGCACGTGAGGTCGCTGCGGGAGGGCCTCGGGCTCGCGGCGACGACCGCGGCGCTGGCCCTGCTGACCTGCGCCGCGGGGCTGCTGTGGTGGTCCCTGGCGCCGGTCCTGGTCGGCTGGCACCCGCTGCTGGTGCTGACCGGGTCGATGGGGCACAGCGCGCCGCCGGGCTCGGTCGTGCTCGTCAGCCCGCTGAACGGTCAGCAGGTGCAGCCGGGGGGCATCGTCCAGGTCCGGGACCGGCAGCTGACCAGCGGCTCCTACCTGCACCGGGCGGTGCGCTACGACGACGCCGGCCTGCTGGTGACCAAGGGCGACGCCAACCCCGGCGAGGACCTCCCGCACGTGGCCGCCGGCCAGGTCCTGGGTCGCGCCCGGCTGGTGGTGCCGCTGGTCGGCCTGCCGGCGCTGTGGGCGCGCCAGGGCGCCTGGCTGCCGCTGGCCGGATGCCTGGCGGCCGTGTTCGGCGCCCTCGTCGTGCTGCTGCGTCGTCAGGACCGCCCCGACCCGGACGGGTGACCAGCCGGAGGGGTGGTGGGGGCGGCCGGCGCCGCTCGCGTCAGCTCGCTCAGCTCAGCTCAACTCAGCTCAGCTCAGCTCAGGTGAGCCTCAGGTGCGGACGGATCGCGCCTGGCGCAGCTCCGAGCGACGGCGCACCCGCAGCCCGGCGCGGCTGGGCAGCTCGGGCAGCCGGCTGGCCGGGCGGCGCTGCGGGCGGGCCGTCCGGGTCGGCCGTCCGGTGGCCATCACGTAGGCCAGGATCCGGGCGACGGCCAGGTACAGCTCGGCGGGGATCTCCTCACCCACCTCGCAGATCCGGTGCAGGGCCCGGGCCAGCGGCTTGTCCTCCACCACCGGTACCCGCGCCTGCCGGGCCTGCTCCCTGATCTTCAGGGCCATCGCCCCGGCGCCCTTGGCCACCACGCGCGGCGCGCCCCGGCCCGCGGTGTACTTCAGCGCCACCGCGATGTGCGTCGGGTTGACCATCACGACGTCCGCCTTGGCCACCTCGGCGAGCATCCGGTTCCGGCTGGCGGCCAGCTGCCGGCCGCGGATCGCCGCCTTGACCTGCGGGTCGCCCTCGGTCTGCTTGGCCTCGTCCTTGACCTCCCGGGTGGTCATCTTCAGCTGCTTCATCACCGAGCGACGCTGGTAGGCGTAGTCCGCCACGGCCAGCGCCAACCCGGCCAGGGCGGCGGTGAACAGGACCCCGGTCAGGGCGGAGGAGGCCTGGGCCAGGGTGGTGCTGAGCGGCTGGGGCCCGCGCAGCATGTCCGGCAGCATCCGCCGGCCGAGGCTGAACACCACCAGCCCGATCACCGCCACCTTCATCACCGACTTGGCCGCCTCCCACAGCGCCTTCGGCCCGAACATCCGCTTCACCCCCTTGAGCGGGTTGAGCTTGCTGAACTTGGGAGCCATCGCCTTGCTGGACACGTGCACGCCCTGGGCCGCGGTGGCCAGCAGCGCGCCGCCCACCGCCGTCGCCCCGATCGGCAGCACGCAACCCAGGACGGCGCCGGGCACCGTGCCCAGCACGGCCAGCGCGCGTTCCGGCGTCGGGTCCCCGGCCACCAGCTGCAGGTGCCCGACCGTCTCGACGAAGGTCTGCTGCACTCGGGCGGCGGTCTGCGGGAGCATGGCTGCCGCGCAGGCGACCGCGACCCAGGAGGCGGCGTCCGGGGTGCGGGCGAACTGGCCGTCCTTGCGTGCCTTGCGCAGCTTGCGGGCGCTCGGCTGCTCGGTCTTGCCGTCCTCGGCCACCGGTCAGCCCACGCCGGTGAGCTGCAGCATGGAGGCGGCGGCGTCCTGCACCAGCACCCGCAGCGCGGCCGGCAGCTGGACCAGGATCAGGCCGACCAGAAGCAGGGTGAGCAGGATCTTCAGCGGGTAGGCCAGGGCGAAGGCGTTCAGCGCCGGGGCGGCCCGGGTGAGCAGGCCGAGGGCGACGTCGGCCAGCATCAGCGCGGCCAGCACCGGGCCGGCGATCTGCAGCGCGGCGACCACCAGGTGCACGACGTCGTCGGTGAGCGCCGCGGCGGTGGCGGCGAGGTCGATCCTGGGGTCGGGCATCTCCTGCAGGCTGCGGGACAGCCCCTGCAGCACCCACAGGTGACCGTCCCCGACGAACAGCAGGGTGGCCGCGACCAGCCCGTGCAGGCGCCCCATCACCGAGGTCTGGGTCATCATCAGCGGGTCCAGGGCGGCGCTGATGCTGAAGCCGCCCATCACGTCCAGGTAGTCCCCGACGGCCTGCACGGTCGAGACGGCCACCAGCACGAAGAAGCCGAGCAGGACGCCGGTCAGGACCTGCAGCACCCCCTGCATGGCGACCTCGGGAGCGCTGAGCGAGACCAGGTCACGGCCGGGCGCGGCGAGCACGGCGGCCAGCGGCAGGCCCATGGCCAGGGCGACCGCGGCGCGGGCCTGGGCGGGGATCGAGCGGGTCGCGAACGGAGGGGCGACCAGCACGAACCCGGCCACCCGGGCGACGGCCAGCAGGTAGCCGCCGACCAGCTGCTCGCCGACCGCGAGCTCGGCGCCGCTCACCGGCGGTCCACCGCCCCGGGGTGCGCGCTCACCGGCCGGGCGGGGCTCACGAGTTCAGCAGGTCCGGCAGCGAGGCGAACAGCTCCCGGGTGAACCCCTCCAGCACCCGCAGCGACCAGGCGCCGGTCAGCACCAGGACCACCGCCGCGGCGCCGAGCTTGGGCAGGAAGGTGAGGGTCGACTCCTGGATCTGGGTCGCGGACTGGAAGACCGACAGCACCAGGCCGATGGCCAGGGTGGTGATCAGGACCGGACCGGCCACCTTGGTCGCGGTCAGCAGCCCACCGGCGACCATCTGGATGACGGTGTTCTCCATAGCCTGCTCCTAGCGGTAGGTGCCGATCAGGGTGGTCACGATCAGCGACCAGCCGTCGACCAGGACGAACAGCAACAGCTTGAACGGCAACGAGATCAGGGAGGGGGGCAGCATCACCATGCCCAGGCTCATCAGGATCGCGCTGACCACGACGTCGACCACCAGGAAGGGGACGAAGATGACGAAGCCGATGATGAACGCGCCGCGCAGCTCGCTGAGCACGAAGGCCGGGATCAGGGTCCGGAGCGTGACGGAGTCCCGGGTCTTGGGCAGCGGCTCGGCGGCGGCCTTGGTCATCAGGGCCAGCTCCTCGTCCCGGGTGTGCTTGAGCATGAACTCGCGCAGCGGGACGACGCCGTCGGTGTAGGCCTGGCTGATCGACTTCTGACCCTTGAGGTAGGGCTGCACGCCCTGGGCGTTGATGCCGTCCACCGTCGGGCCCATCACGAACAGGGACAGGAACAGCGCCAGGCCGATGAGTACCTGGTTCGGCGGCACGCTGGGGGTGCCGAGCGCGGTGCGGGTCAGCGACAGCACCACGACGATCTTGGTGAAGGCGGTGCACATCAGCAGGATGGCCGGCGCAACGCCGAGGATGGTGACCAGCAGGATGACCGAGACGACCTGGCTGGGGTGCTGCGGCAGGGACAGGGTGACGTCACCGGCGGCGAGCGGGGCCAGCATCGGCGCGGCGGCGGCCAGCGGGCTCATCCGC
This sequence comes from uncultured Actinomycetota bacterium, assembly GCA_963821825.1. Taxonomy (GTDB): domain Bacteria; phylum Actinomycetota; class Actinomycetes; order Actinomycetales; family Kineosporiaceae; genus CAWGFD01. The sequence continues at coordinate 290,901 of CAWGFD010000002.1, read as the reverse complement.
GGCGCACCGTGAGGTCGCGGACGGCGTCCAGGCCCTGTCGCCAGGTGCGCGGGCTGAGCACCGACCCCTGCGCCTGGACGGGCCGGCCGGTCGGCCCGGAGATCATCGACGGCGCCGTGCTGATCTCCTGGGCCCGGCCCGACCGCCCGGTCGGCGCGGCCGGGGCCAGCGCCTGGGCGGCGTCCCCGTCCAGCTCGCTGAGCAGGCTGACCTGGCTGGCGGTCACGCCCAGCACCAGGACCTTCTCGCCGAGCTGGACCACGCTGACCGAGGCGTCCCGGGACAGGCCCTGACGGTGCAGGACGGTCAGTCCGCTGCCGCGGCCGCCGGTGGCCCGCCTCGCCATCCGCGCCACCAGCGCGGCGACGACCAGGACGACGACCAGCGAGCCGGCCACCCGGGCCAGCGTCAGCAGGTCACCGGCACCGCTCACGTGGCGTCCCGGGTGACGATCTCGGTGATCCGCAGGCCGAAGGACTCGTCCACCACCACCACCTCGCCGCGGGCCAGCAGGGTGCCGTTGACCAGCAGGTCCGCCGGGGCGCCGGCGAGCCGGTCCAGCTCGACGACGTCCCCGGGGGCCAGGGCCAGCAGCTGGCGGACCGTCATCCGGGTCCGGCCGAGCTCGCAGGTGACCTCCATCTCGACGTCGCGCAGCGCGTCCAGGCCCCAGCCCGCGCGGGCGGGCGCCGTCGCGGTCGCGGCGGCGCGGGCGCCACCGGGGTCGGGAGCGACGGTGAGGGTGACCCCGAGCAGGGCCGCGACCGTGTCACCGGCCAGCAGCGGCACCAGCACCGTCGCCCCGCCGCCACCAGCCCCGCCGCCACCAGCCCCGCCGCCGGCGGCGAGCAGCGACAGGCAGTCCTGGACGTCGACCGAGGCGGGGTCACCGGCGAGCCGGCCGCCGAGCCGGTCGGCGACCGTCTCCAGGGCGGGCCGCAGCGCCGCGGCCGGCTCCAGGTCCCCGAACGGGGTGCCGGTCAGGGCGTCCCCGACCTCGGCGCCGACGACCAGCAGCACCTTCCCCTCGACGGCCCCGCCCAGGTAGCCGGTCACGGCCACCCCGGCCCCGGCCGGAAGCGCGGTCGCCTCGAGGTCGCCGGACGGCTGACCGACCCGCAGCGGCTGGGAGGCGGGCACCTGGCTCAGGGCCTCGGTGACCGCCTCGAGCACCAGGGTGGCGGCCGCGCTCCAGTCGTCGGTACCGGGGCCGGCCTGGCCGGGCACCATGGGGGAGGCGGAGAACGACATCGTGGGTCCTTCCGGGAGCGGGGGCGTGCGGGGGTGAGATCGGCAGGTCGGCGGGTGGCCGCGGTCAGCTGGGGGGCACGACGAGGACGGCCAGCTTCGCGCCGGCGCTGCCGGGGATCCCGTGCGCGAACGTGGAGGCGGCCGAGGTGATCGACAGCGGCGCGGTGGTCCGGTGCTGGAGGCTGATCACGTCGCCCACCACGAGGTCGGCCAGCGCCCCGGAGGCCATGGTGAAGGCGTCGAAGCGGACGCCGACCTCCACCTCGACGTCCTCCAGCCGGCGGCCGGTCAGCTTGCTGGCCGCGGCCCGGGCCCGAACCCGGTCCACGTCGTCGCGGGTCCGGTCGATCTCGGCGAGGGCCGGCTCGAGCATCGCGTACGGCAGGCACAGGGACAGCACGCTGATGCTGTTGCCGACCAGCACGTCCAGGTGGGCCACCACGACCGGGTCGGTCGGGGCCGCGGCCTGCACGAACTGCGCGTTGTCCTCCAGGGTCAGCAGGTGCGGCTTGACCCGGGCGATCGACTCCAGGGCGTAGGTCAGCTCGCGCAGGAAGCGGTTCAGCAGCTGGCGGACCAGCGCCTGCTCGATGTCGGTCAGACCGCGGGTCGGCTGGCCGTCCCCGCCGGGGCCGCCGAGCTGGTGGTCGAGCATCGTGAGCAGCGCCGCCTGGTCCAGCGCGAGCAGGGCCTTGCCGGGCAGCGGGTCCAGGGTCAGCACCGCGCTGACCTTGCCCGGGCCGACCGAGTTCAGGTACTCGTCGTAGCTGAGCTCCTCCAGCCGGGCGTCGCTGACCTGGCACACGGTGCGAAGCGAGGTGGTCAGCACCGTGGTGGTCTGCCGGCCGAAGGTCTCCATCGCCACCTTCAGCAGGTGCGCGTGCTCGCGCGCCAGCCGGACCGGACGGCGGAAGTCGTAGACACGGGGCTCACCGCGCCGCCGCCGCGCGGGGGAGCCCGGGGGACCGCCGGGTGCGGTCGCCTGATCGGAGTACGCCACGATCAGGGCATCGGTGGCCGGTGGGTGCTCCTTGAGGGTTCGCCCCGGCCCGCCCGGTCACTGCATGACGAACTCGGTGAAGTAGACCTTGTACACCTCCTCGTCGTAGGCCTTGGCCACCGCCTCGGTCAGCTTGGCCTTGGCCTCCTCACGGCCCTTGGTGCTGGACAGATCGTCGATGCTCTTGCCGCTGAACAGGCCGATGGCCAGGTCCAGGGCCTTCTCCCCGGTCACCGTCTCGCCGCTGCCCACCGAGGTGTCCGGCTGCAGGCCCATCCCCAGCTTCAGGTAGTGCCCACCGGCCAGGTTGATGGTGATCGGGTCGATCGCCACCACCGGCCCGGGCACCGGGGTGTGGGTCGGGGTGGCGCCGGCGGTGGAGGCCCCGGCCTTGCCGGCGAACACGAGGAAGTAGACGACGACGGCGATCAGCAGCACGGTCGGCAGCACGAGCAGCACCAGCTTCAGCGGGCTGCCCTTCTTCTTGCCGGTCTCCTCGGCCGCGTCCTTGGTGTCGGTCTTGCTGGCCATGGCGGGCCGTCCTTCCAGTGGGTCGGGTGCGAGGGGATGCGGGGGTTCACTTGTTGCCCAGGGTGGCCAGCGCGCGGCCCGCGGAGTCGTCCAGCTGGGCCAGCACGACGATCTCGACCCGGCGGTTGACCACCACCGACCGGGGGTCCTTGGGGTCCAGCAGGGGCTCGGTGTCGGAGAAGGCCGTGGCGGCCATCCGGGTCGGCGGGATGCCGCGGGCGACCAGGTAGCGCAGCACGCCGGTGGCCCGGGCGCCGGACAGCTCCCAGTCCGAGGGCCACTGGGTGCCGGGCAGCAGCTTCAGCTGGTTGGTGTGCCCGTCCACGTTGATCCGGTTCGGCAGCTTGCGCAGGGTCGGCGCCAGGGCGGCCAGGATCCTGCGGCCTCCCGGCTGCAGGGTGGCCGAGGCGCTGGGGAAGAGGACCTTGTCCGTGGCGATCGTGACGACCAGCCCCCGCTCGTCGAACCGGAAGGTCGCCCCGTTCGGCATGCCGGCCTTGGTCAGCGCCGCCTGCAGCTGCTTGCGGGCCGCCTTCAGGGCGGTGACCTGGGCGCTGACCGCGGCCTGCTGCTGGGCGGTGGCCAGCTGGGCGACCTTGGCCGGGTTGATGCTCCTGCTGGGGTCCAGGGACTGGCTGGGGTCGATCTGGGTCTGGGCCTGGCCGGCCGAGCCGGCCAGGTTCACGCTGTCCGGGGCGACCGAGCCGCCGACGTCCAGCAGCGCGTTCGCGCCGGACAGCATCGCCACCGGGGCACCGAACCCTGAGGTCAGGCCGGTCTTGAGGGCCATGAACTTCTTGGAGTCGACCTGGCTGATCGCGAACATCACGATGAACAGCACCATCAGCAGGGTCATCATGTCGGCGTAGGAGACCAGCCACCGCTCGTGGTTCTCGTGCTCCTCGTGCTCCTCCTCCTGGTGGCGGCGCTTGTGGCCGCCGCCGCCGCCGCTCACGCCGCCTCCTTGGCGGCCTGCGGCGGCCCGGGCGGCGCCATCTTCGAGCGCAGCTTGGTGGCCACCACCCGCGGGTTGGAGCCGGCCTGGATGGCCAGCACGCCCTCGATGACGAGCTCCATCTTGGTCGTCTCCAGGGCGGCGACGTACTTGATCCGCTTGCCCCAGGGCAGGAACATGACGTTGGCTGACAGCACGCCCCACAGGGTGGCGACGAAGGCGCCGGCGATCAGGTGGCCGAGCTTGTCGGGCTGGGAGAGGTTCTCCAGCACGTGGATCAGGCCCAGCACGGTGCCGATGATGCCGATCGTGGGCGAGTAGCCGCCGGCGTCGGTCCAGAAGCCCGCGCCGAGGGCGGCTGAGGCCTTCTTGGCCCTGATCTCACCGGTCAGGATCTCGTAGAGGTCGTCGGGGTCGGTCCCGTCCACGGCCATCTGCAGGCCCTTCTTCATGAAGGGGTCCTGCACCGAGTCCATCTCCGACTCCAGGGCCAGCAGACCCTCCCGGCGGGCCTTCTCGGCCATCGTGACCAGCGGCTCGACGATCGACTCCGGGTCCACCTTCTTGGCCAGCAGGCCGTAGATCAGCCACTTGATGCCGCCGATGGTGCTGGCGATGGTGTTCCCGGCCATCACGGCGCCCATCGTGCCGACGAAGATCAGGACGAGGGCCGGTGGCGCGATGATCGCCATCGGGTTCCCGCCCTCCATGATCATGGAGCCGATGATCGCGCCGAACGCGACCACCAGACCGATGATGCCTGCGGGGTCCACGGTTCACTCCTCCCGACGGGTCAGTCGCAGCACCCGGGCCAGGCTCGGGTTCTCGGCGACACCGGTGCACACGTCCTGCACGGCCTGACCCAGGGCCGGCTCGTCCAGCCAGTGCGGCTCGGGGTCGTGGTCGTGGTGGCCGCGCGGCGCGGGCAGCGCCGCGCGCACGCCGCCGAGCGCCTCCTGCAGCACACCGGCGCGCCAGCTGCGGACCAGGTCGACCAGCTCGGTGACCGACTCGCAGACCACCAGCTTGCGGCCGTCGGTCAGCGTGAGGACCGTGTCCGGGGTGGGTTCGGCACGTTCGATGAGGTCAGGGTTGACGGCGAGCTCTCGGCCGCCGAGCCGGGTGAGGATGATCACGAGTCCGTCCTGGGGGATCAGGGGAGACCGATCCGTGGTCTCCCATCTCTGGTCGGCCGCTGCGGAAGGGTCATGAGCGGTCCACCGGGTGGGCCCCGACCGCGAGACGGGCGCCGCCGTCTGGTCGGCGACGCCCGTCATCGCGGTGCGGAGGTGGTGCGCGGTTACTGCTTGAGGTTCACCAGGTCCTGCAGCATCTGGTCGCTGGTGGTGATCACCTTGGAGTTCGCCTGGAAGCCGCGCTGGGCGATGATCAGGTTGGTGAACTCCTGGGCCAGGTCCACGTTGCTCATCTCCAGCGACCCCCCGACCAGCGAGCCGCGGCTGCCGCTGGAGGGGGTGCCGACCTGCGGCAGGCCGGAGTTCGCGCTGGACCGGTAGGTGGAGCCGCCCAGCTTCTCCAACCCGTTCGGGTTGTTGAAGTTGGCCAGCGCGATGGTGGCCAGCGGGAGCCGCTGACCGTTGCTGAACATGCCCATCACGGTGCCGTCCGGGGTGATCTGGAACTGCTGCAGGGTGCCCGCCGCGGCGCCGTCCACGGCCGTCACGGTGGCCGACTTCGGACCGCCGTACTGGGTCAGCCCGCTCAGGTCCAGGCCGATCGAGGTGCCGTCGGCGAAGGTGACGCCGGGCGGCGTGTTCACGGTGACCGCTCCGGTGTTGTCGAAGGTCACCGACCCGGTGGTCGCAGTCGAGGACGGGTCGGAGGCGTCGGCGACGCTGACGTCCCAGGCGTTGGCCCCGGTCTTGGTCATCGTGACGGTCAGGTCGTGGCTGTCGCCCTTGACGTCGTAGGTGGTCGCCCCGAAGGTGACCACGTCGCCGGTGGCGGCCGAGGTCGGGATGTTGCCGCCGAGGGTCATCTTGGTCGAGGCGACCGGGCTGATCAGCGTCCCGGTCGGGATCACGATGTCCTGGATCGGGCCGTTGCTGTTCACTGCCCCGTTGGTGGCCGGCCAGCCCTGCACCTTCAGGCCCGCGCTGTTGACCAGCGAGCCGTCACTGTCGAAGTTGAAGTCCCCGGCCCGGGTGTACTGGGCCTCCTGGCCGTTCTTGACCACGAAGAACCCGTCGCCCTGGATCATCAGGTCGGTGGCCTTGCCGGTGTTCTGGGCCGACCCCTGGCCGAAGTTCGTGCCGATCGCGCCCATCTGGACCCCCAGGCCGATCTGGGCCGGGTTGACCCCGCCCTGGCCCTGGCTGGACCCGCCGGCTGCCCGGACCATCTGGCTGAGGGTGTCCTCGAACACCGTGCTGCTGGACTTGTAGCCGACGGTGTTCACGTTGGCGATGTTGTTCCCGACGACGTCCATCATCGTCTGGTGCTGACGCAGTCCGGAGATGCCGGAGAAGAGCGAGCGGAGCACAGGTTCCTCCTGGTTGCGGTGAGCGGGGTGGGGTGCTGGTCAGGCGGTGGTCGCGGACGGTGCTGCCTCGACCGAGGTGAGCGTGTCCATCGCTACCGACGTGCTGCCGACCTTGAGGGTCGGCTGACCACCGGAGACCGACACCGAGGTGACGACACCGGACTGGGTGAGGCCGCCCACGTCGGACCAGCTGATCTGGCGCCCGACGAGGGACATGGCTCCCTGGGTCTGGACCGCGGAGACCAGGTTGGTCGTCGCGGCGGCCAGGGAGTCGAACTTCTCCACCAGGGTGAACTGCGCACTCTGGGAGAGGAACTGGGTGGCGTCCGTCGGGTTGGACGGGTCCTGGTACTTCAGCTGGGCGACGAGCAGCTTGAGGAAGGCGTCCTTGCCCAGGCTGGTCGCGCCGATCCCGGCGGAGGAGCTGCTCGAGCCGTTGGCGGGGGCGCCGGTGCCGTCGCTCGCGCCGGTGCTGGCCGTCGACCCGGGGCCGGCGAAGCTGCCGACCGGCCCGGCGGCGCCGGCCCCGGCCGCCGCCTGGCTGGGCAGCCACGCGCTGGTGGCGCTGATCGCTGAGGTCATCGTCTTCCTCCTGAAGGGGTTCGTGGGGCCGGCGGGTCAGGCCAGCAGGTCGACGCCGAGACCGGCGCCGGGCAGACGGCGACCCGTCACCTTCTGCGGGTGAGCAGGTAGGTGGTCCCGGGCCGGTCGACCGGCGCGCGAGCCGCCGTCGGCGGTCCCGGCCCCTGAGGTTCCGGCCCCTGAGGTTCCGGCCCCTGAGGTTCCGGCCCCTGAGGTTCCGGTGCCCCGGCCGCCCGGGTCACCGGCGTCGGCCGTGCCCGGCCGGCCGCCGTCGGGCTGCCGGCTGCCGTCCCCGGGCCGGCTGCCGTCCGGGCTGCCGTCCTTCGGCTGATCCGCCGGGGCGTCCGAGCCGTCCGGACGGTAGCTGACCTGGGCCAGGTCCAACCCGGTCCGGGCCAGCTCGTGGCGCAGGTCGGCCAGCCCGTGCCGGAGCGCGGCGAGCGCGGCGTCGCTGCCGCTGAGCTGCATGCTGACGGCGCCGCCGCTCACGCTGACCCCGACCGTGACCTTCCCGAGCGACTCCGGACGCAGGTGCAGCACGGTGCTGGTGCCGCTGTGCCGCAGGGCCCGGTTGGCCACCAGGTGGTCCATCACCTGACGGGTGACCGGGTCGTCGGCGCCGGGCCCGGCCGGTGCCGGGCCGGTGGGGGTGGGGATCCCGGTCGGGTCCGAGGCGCTGGACGCGGCGCCGAGGGCGGCGGCTGCGGCGCTCTCGGCGAGGCCGGCCGCGGCGATGCCGGCCGCGGCGGGCCGGGTGGTGGCCGGCCCGGCAACGTCGGCGGCGAACCGCCCGCCGCGGCCCGGCAGCGTGCCGAGCAGGGTCGGGGCGAGTGTCTGGACGCTCAGTGCCGCGGCCACGCCACCGGCGACCGGGTCGGCCTGCGGCACGGGAGCCGCAGCCTGCGCGGGACCGGAGACGAGCACCGGGGAGGGGCCGGTGGCCGGGGCAGGCGCGGCGCCCGCGCCGACGGCCGACGGTCCGACGGGATCGGCGCCGGCGGTAGCGGCGACCGGGACCCACGGGGCAGGACCGGCGGACGCGAGGGCGGCCGGGGCCAGGGGCGTGGGCCCGATCGGAGCCAGGCTCGGCGGGGTCGGCACTGAAGGTCCCGTGGGGGTGGGCGCCGCCGGCGATGCTCCGGTCGCGGCCGGGGCGGTCGGGAGGCCGGCCGCCGCGCCCGGGCCCGGGCCGCTGGCGGAGCCGGTGAACGGGCCGGTGGGGTGCACGCGGGGGTCGGCCGCCGCCGGGGTGGCCAGGGAGGCGAGGTGGGCCACGGCGGACGGTGCCGCCGCTCCGGGGGCCGGTACCTGGCCGGGAAGGGCGGCCGGGGTGGGTGCGGCAGGGTCGCCCGTCCTGTCCGGCGCCGGCCCGGTGGGACCGGAGCCGGCGGCGGGTGCGGCGGCGGGGGCGGCGGAGGCCGCACCGGGCGCGCCCGGCGTCGACCCGGCGTCGCTGGTCGCCCCCTGCGGACCGTCGGAGCCGGCAGTCGTGGCGGCCGCCGGGACGTCGGCCGGAACGGGATGGGCCGGCTCGCCCTGACCTGCGGTGCTCGGGGCCGGCCCGGACGCCCGCACGACGGCCCGGCCCGCGGCAGACTCCTGGCCGGCTGAGGTAAGGCCGGCTGAGGTATGGCCGGCTGAGCTCTGGCCGGCTGGGGACTGGACACCTGAGCTCTGGACGGCTGAGGTAAGGCCGGCTGAAGTATGGACGGCTGGGTTCTGGACGGCTGGGTTCTGGACGGCTGGGTTCTGGCCGGCCGGGTCCGGCCCGGCGGCGTCGGTCGGGACGTCGTCCGACTCGGCGCTGCGGGGGCGTGCCGGGTGGTGCCGGTGCACCGGGTCGGGTCCGCCGTGGCCCGGCAGGACGGGACCGTGGCCGGGGTGGCTGCGCAGGTCCGCACCGTGCCGGTGCTGGCCCTGCAGGTTGCGGCTGCGCGCCGCACGGCCGGGCAGCTCGCGGTTCGAGACGTCGTGGTTCGAGACGTCGTGGTTCGAGACGTCGTGGTTCGAGACGTCGTGGTTCGAGACGTCGCGGTGGTCCTGCGGCTTGACCGGCTGGGTCTGCTGGGCCAGCAGGGCGGCGAACGCCGGACCGGTGGATGGGTCGGGCTGCGCGTCGGAGGCGGTGGCACCGAACCGGGCGACCAGGTCGGGCGTGGCGGTGCGGATGCTCGAGGTCATCGCAGCTCCTCCCAGTAGCGGGTGACCCGGTCCACGTAGGTCTGGGTCTCCCCGTACGGCGGCACCCCGCCGTAGCGCTGGACGGCGCCCGGCCCGGCGTTGTAGGCCGCAAGAGTGACGTCGACGTCCCCGTGGTACTTCTTGAGGTAGCCGGACAGCAGCCGTGCCGCGCCGTCCACGGCTTGGGCCGGCTGGGCGGGGTCGACCCCCAGTCCCCGCGCTGTCGAGGGCATCAGCTGCATGAGGCCGATGGCACCTGCGGGGGAGGTCGCCTCGGGGTGGTACCCGCTCTCGGCCTTGGCGACCGCCGACAGCAGCGCTGGGTCCACGCCGTAGCGGCGTCCGGCCGCGGTGAACAGGTCGGCGTACGGTCCGCTCAGCGCGCCGGTGCCGACGCCGGCCGAGGCGCCGGTGCCGGACGGCAGCAGCCGGCGGATCGCGCTGGGCTTCTCCCACACCGTGCTGACCCGGACCACGTCGCCGGTCCTGGGCGCGTGCAGCACCTTGTTGCCGCCCAGATAGATGCCGACGTGGTCGACCGGGGAGCCGAAGAACAGCAGGTCACCGGGCCGGGCCTGGGACAGCGAGGCGACCGGGCTGCCGGCCCGCGCCTGGTCGGCCGCCACCCGCGGCAGGGACACACCGAGCTGGCGGTAGACCAGCTGGGTCAGGCCTGAGCAGTCCAGCCCCTTCGAGGGGTCGGTGCCACCCCACAGGTAGGGGATGCCCAGGTACTTCTTGGCCACCGCGACCGCGTCGGCGCCGCCGGTGGAGGTGCCGGTGGAGGTGCCGGCGCCGGAGGTGGGTAGGGCACCGGACAGGCTCTGGCCCCAGGCGTTGCTGACGGCCAGTGCCTGCTCGGCGCCGGCCTGGCTGAGCGCACCGGTGAAGCCGGCGGTGGAGGTGACCGGGTCGGCGGTCAGGGCTCCGGTGCCGCCGTAGCCGGAGACCAGCCCGCCGCTCTCGACCGGCACGGCAGCCGGGTTGACCAGCCGCTCGAGCTGGTTGATCCGGGTGCTGACGTCCGACAGCGAGCCCATCATCGGGCGCCTCCCGGTCGGGCGCCGGCCAGGTCGTCGACCATCTTCTGCTCCCGTCGCTGGTCCTCCAGCCGCCACCGCTCATCGTGGTTGCGGTGCAACGTGATCACTGCTTCATGCTCCGCGCGGGCGCGGGACCAGGCGTCCTGGGCCGCGCGCCGACCGTGGTCCGCGGCGGCCAGCTCCTGGTCGGCCACCTGGAGCGCCTCGCGCAGGAACCACGCCCGGCGGTCGAGCAGGTTCGCCTGGTCCGAGGTGGTGGCCGCGGCGGTGGAGCAGCCGGCCAGCTCCTGCCGCAGGTCGCGGCAGCGCAGCCGGGCGGCGGTCAGCGCGCGGTCGGCGCGGGACAGGTTCTGCACCCGCTGCTCGACCCGTTGCGCGCGAATCCGTTCCACGGTGGCCAGGGCGAACCGCCGGCTCATCGCCGGTCCCCGGCGGCGTCGACGATCGCGGCCAGCGCCGCCCAGGACCGGGCGGCCGGCTCGCAGGCGTCCGGGGGCTGACGCAGGAACAGGTCCAGGGCAGGCCGGACGGCGATCGCCGCGTCCGTGTCCGGGTCTGCGCCGGGAGTGTAGGCGCCGACCTCGACGAGCTCACGGACCTCCCGCCAGGCCGCCATCAGCTGCCGGGCCCGCGCGGCCAGGGCCACCTGGGCTGCGGGCAGCACGGCCCGCTCGACCCGGGAGACCGACTCCAGCACGTCGATGCTCGGGAAGTGCCCCGAGGTGGCCAGCCGGCGGCTGAGCACCACGTGGCCGTCCAGGATGCCCCGCACCGTGTCGCCCACCGGGTCCTGCAGGTCGTCGCCCTCGACCAGCACGGTGTACAGGGCGGTGATGTTCGCGGTCGGCCCGGGTCCGGTGCGCTCCAGCAGCCGGGGGAGCATCGCGAACACGCTGGCCGGGTAGCCGCGGGTGGCCGGCAGCTCACCGGCCGCCAGCGCGACCTCCCGCTGGGCCAGCGCCGTGCGGGTGATCGAGTCGACGACCAGGAGGACGTCCTGACCGGCGTCGCGGAACCACTCCGCGATCCGGGTGGCGGCGAACGCGGCGGTCAGCCGGAGCAGGGGAGGGTCGTCGCCGGTGGCGACCACGACCACGGTGCGGGCCCGGGCCGCGGCGTCCAGGGTGTCCTCCAGGAACTCCCGGACCTCCCGTCCGCGCTCGCCGACGAGGGCCACCACCCGGACCGGAGCGGACGTGCCGCGCACGGTCATCCCCAGCAGGGTGGACTTGCCCACCCCGGAACCGGCCATGATGCCGACCCGCTGGCCGTTGCCGACCGGCACCAGGGTGTCCAGGGCCCGGACGCCGGTGGTCAGGACCTGGCTGACCCGGCGGCGCAGCAACGGGTTGGGCGCACTGTTCTCCAGCTCGACCGGCTGCACGCCGGTCAGCGGTCCGGCACCGTCCAGAGGTCGGCCCAGCGGGTCGATGACCCGGCCGAGCAGGCCGGCGCCGGCCGGCACGGTGAGGGTGGACCCGGACCTGGTGACCGGGTCACCCGCCGCGATGCCGTGCACCGCCCCCAGGGCCATCGCGGTCGCACCGCTCGGGCTGACCCCCACCACCTGCGCCGGCACCTGCCCGGAGCCGGTGCGGATGCTGACCAGCTCACCCACCGCGGGGCGCAGCCCGCGGACCACGACGCCCAGGCCGACGACCTGGCTGACCTGGCCGCTGGGCACCGGCCGGGCCAGCTCGCCGGCGAGGGCGAGCCGTTCGCGCAGCGCGGCGGCGACGGCGGCGCTCACCGGCCGAGCACCTGACGGGCAGCGGCCAGCGCGGTGGGCAGGTGGGCGAGCAGCTCCCGGTCGTTGCCGGTGGCGACGGCGCCGCCGGCCGGCACCTGCGGGTCGGCGGACAGCACCAGCTGGCCGCTCTGCAGCCCCGGCAGCGCCCGCAGGGCGGGCAGGTCGCCCGGGTTGACCCGGACCTGCACCGGCCCGGGTTCGCCGAGCTGGCGCACGGCCCGGCGGACGGCCTCCGCGCACGGTGAGTCGACGGCGGCCAGCTCCCGGTCCAGCAGCTGCTCGGTGAGCTGCAGGGCGGTGTCGACCAGGGCGTCGCCGAGCTGCTCCCAGGTCGGCTCGGCGGCCGAGCGGACCGCCTGCGCGGCCGCGGCGAGGGCCGCCAGGGCGCTGGAGGCACGCTGGGTGAGGGCGGCGAGCTGGGCCTGCTGCTCGGCCTGGGCCTGCGCCCGGTCCTGCTCGGCCTGCTCGGCCGCCGCGCGGCGGCCCTGGGCCCAGCCCGCGGCATAACCCTGCGCCTGGGCCTGGCTGCGGGCCTTCTCCCGGGCGGCGGCGAACCGGGCCGCGAGCAGCGGATCGGCCTCCAGCGGGTCCGGGCGACCGCCGCCGCGCAGCGGCAGGTCGATCCGGGCTGGACGGACCTGAGGTGTCGCCGGCGCGGCGCCGTTGGCGGGCGGTGGGGCCGGGACCGCGCTGCGCGGACGAGGCAGCATCGGCTGCCGGGATCGGGTGGTCATCTCAGCTCACGAACTCGTCCTCGCCACCACGGGCGATCATGATCTGGCCGGACTGCTCCAGCGAGCGGATCTCGGCGACCACCTTGGCCTGGGCCTCCTCGACCTGGGTGATCCGGACGGCACCCATCAGCTCGATCTCCTCGACGAGGTTCTCGGCCGCCCGGGTGGACAGGTTGCGCAGCACCTTCTCCCGGACCGGCTCGCTGACCCCCTTGAGGGCCAGGGCCAGGTCGGCGGCCTCGACGCTGCGCAGCACGAGCTGGATCGCCTTGTCGTCCAGGGAGATGATGTCCTCGAAGATGAACATCTGGGCCCGGACCTCCTCCGCCAGCTTGGCGTCGACGGTCTCCAGCCCCTCCAGGATCATCCGCTCGGTGCTGCGGTCGGCGCGGTTGATGATCGCGATCAGCGGGGCGACGCCGCCGACCGAGGACATCTCCTGCGGTCCGAGGACGGTCGACATCCGCCGGTCCAGCTCGCGCTCGACGGTGCGGATGACGTCCGGGCTGGCCCGCTCCATCGAGGCGATCCGGTAGGCGACCTGCGCCTGCAGGCCGGCGTCCAGCCCGGACAGCACGATGGCGGACTGCTGGGGGGACAGGTGGGCCAGCACCAGGGCGATGGTCTGCGGGTGCTCATCGGCCAGGAAGGTCAGCAGCTGCCGGGGGTCAGCGTGCCGGATCGACTCGAACGGCAGCTCGGCCAGGGTGGCCCCCAGCCGTTCCATGATCTCCGAGGCCCGCTCGTCGCCGAGGCCCTGGGCCAGGAACTCGCGGGCCAGGTCGAAACCGCCCCGGCCGACCACGCTGCTGGAGACCAGCTCGCCGTGGGCCATCTTCAGCACGTCGTCGGCGTCGGCGGAGGAGATGTCCTGGATCCGGACGATCTCGGCGGTGATCTCCTCGACCAGCTTCTCGGGCAGCTTGGACAGCACCCGGGCGGCGCGTTCCCGCCCGAGCTGGATCAGCAGGATGGCGGCGCGGCGTAGCCCGGTCATCGGTCCGGCGATGGCGGCGGGCATCCTCAGCCCTTCCCTTCGGACAGCCAGCTCTGCAGCATCCGGGCCACGTCGTCGGTCTGGTTCTCCACGAAGGCGGACAGCTCCTCACGCATCCGGTCGCGCTCCAGCTCGCTGTCGTCGGCCGCGCCGGGCAGGGCAGGCAGTCCGCCGGGCTGGGCCTGGATCGGGATCGAGGCCAGCGCCGACTGGGTCTGGGCCGGCAGGTCGCTGGCCGTGGCGGTGATCCGGGCCGCCTTCTTGCGCTTGCGGCTCCACAGCAGCAGCACGATCAGCGCGACCAGGCCGATGCCGGCCTTGGTGCCCAGGTCGATGTAGCTCTGCTTCTGCTGGGCCGCCGCGGCGGCGGCCAGCTCGCTCTGCGCGGTCTTGGCCGCGGTGGTGTCGAACGGGATGGAGCTGACCTGCACCGTGTCCCCGCGGCCGGAGTTCAGGCCGACCGCGTTGGCGACCATGCCCTGGATCACCGTCGGGTTGACCCCGCCGGCCGTGGTGGCGTCCAGGAAGACGGCCACGGAGAGCTTCTGCACGGCACCCGGCGCGGCGACCTTGCGGGTGACGACCGTGCCCAGGGCGTTGTTGCGGGTCTGCTGGTCGCGGGCGTAGGAGCCGCCGCCGCCGGCGGTGGCGGCCGCGGTGGGGTTCAGCTGGCCCAGGATGCCGCCCGCCCCGGCGCCGGAGCCGGAGTAGGTCTCGGTCACCGTGGACTCGGCGAGCGGGGCGACCGGGCTGGGGGACAGGTACTGCTGGCTGGTCGCGTCCTGGCTGTCGAAGTTGAGCTGGGCGTTGACCCGGACGACGGCCCGACCCGTGCCGAGCACCTGGTCCAGCATGTCCTGCAGCTTGCTGGCCTGGCGGTCCTCGAAGGTCGCGGTCTGGGCGTCGGCCTCGCTGGCCGCCGCCGCGGCCGCCGCGGTGGCGTCGTCGGGCACCGAGAGCTGGTTGCCGCTCTGGTCGGTCACGGTCACCTGCGCGGGGTCCAGGCCCTCGACGCTGCCGGCCACCAGCCGGGTGATCGACTGCACCTGGGTGCGCTGGATGGTGGCGCCCGGCCGCAGCGAGAGCAGCACGCTCGCGGTGGGCTTGTCGGCCGTGGTGGTGAAGACCGTCTTCTGCGGGATGGCCAGGTGAACGATGGCGGTGTTGACGCCGTCCATCGCCTCCAGCGTCTTGGCCAGCTCGCCCTCCAGGGCGCGCCGGTAGGCGATGTTCTGCTGGAAGTCGGTGGCGGTGATGCCCTGGGAGTCCAGCAGCGACCAGCCGCCTTGGGAGTCGCTGCTGGGCAAGCCCTTACCGGCCATCGTGACCCTCAGCTGGTAGACCTGGTCCTGCGGGACCAGCACCGTGTTGCCGCCGTCGGACAGCTTGTACTGCACGCCCTGCGCGGTCAGCGCGTCGGTGATCGCGCTCGCGTCGGTGCCGGACAGGTTGCCGTACAGCGGCGCCCAGCTGGGCTGGGCGGCCCACTGGGTGAGCGCGAACGCGCCCAGCACCAGGGCCAGGGCCCCGATCGCGGTGACGGCGCGCTGGCCGGCGGTGAACCCGGTGAGGATGGTCCTCGCCTTGGTCAGGGCGGCGCTCCGGGCGCTCACAGCGGCATCCTCATGACCTCGCTGAAGGCGTCCAGGGCCTTGTTACGGATCGTGGTGGTGAGCTCGGTGGCCACCTGCGCCTGGGTCGCGGCGATCACGTAGTCGTGGACGTTGGTCAGGTCGCCGGTGGCGGCTGCGGTGGCCTTGGTCTGGGCGACCGCGTCCAGGTTGCCCAGCTCGCTGATCCCCCGGCCGAGCGCGGAGGCGAAGTCGGCTCCGCGGGCGCTCTGGGCGGACGCCGCGGCGCCGGTCATCGTGGCCGCGGTCGGGTCCGCGACGGACGGCGTGCCGCTGCTGCCGATCGCGTCGAGCAGGCCGCCGCTGACCTGGCTGCGGTACAGGTCGGCCAGCGCGGACAGGTCCACCCCGCCGCCGGCCGGGACGGCGGGTAGGCCGCTCAGCGCGCCGATCGCCTCGGTCATCAGGACTTACCCATCTGGATCGCGGCCTCGTAGGAGGCCTTCACCCGCTCGAGCTGGGAGATGTTGGCCTGGTAGCCCCGCTGGGCCATGATCATGGTGGTCATCTGCTCACCCAGGTCGACGTCGGGCATCCGGACCATCCCGTTGGCGTCGGCCAGCGGGTTGGACGGGTCGTAGGCCAGCCGGCCGGCGGCACTGGACAGTGCGATGCCGCGGACGCCGACGCCGGCGCCGGTCGACCCGTTCTCCAGCGCCTGGGCGTCGACGTAGCGGGCCTGGAAGGCGCTCTCGCTGGTCCGTCGGACGGTGTTGACGTTGGCGATGTTGTCCGAGATCGCGTCCATCCAGACCTGGTGGACGCCCATCGCGGAGCCGCTGATGGCCATGCTGTCGAACATCGTGATCAGCCTCCCTGGGCGGCGGTGCGCAGCAGCGAGAACCGGTCGCCGACGGCCCGCAGAGCCAGCTCGTAGGCCATCTCGGTCTGGTTGCCCTGGACCACCTCGGCGTTGAGGTCGACGTTGTTGCCGTTCAGGCCGGCCGGCGCGGTGCTGTACTGCACCTGCGGGCCGGCGGCCATCGGGTCTGTGCCGTCCTGCACCGCCTGCCGGAGGTTGCCCTCGAAGGCCACGCCGCGGGCGGTGTAGCCCGGCGTGTTCACGTTGGCGATGTCGTTCGAGATCGCCTGCTGGCGCATCGAGAGCCCGTCCAGGGCGGAGTGCAGGGCATCGATCGAGACATCCGGAAGCATCAGGGACCTCACCGCGTCGTCAGGCGCGGGGACGCGCCTGTATGGCTGGGCGTTTCGTGGGGCTGGCCGATCCGTGGCCGAGGTGAGCGGTCCGTGCTCTGAGTGTCGCTTCGTCTGGCCGGCCGCCCGGCTTGAGGGAACGGGAGGCCGCGGTGGTGGGATGACCCGAACGGAGCAGTGCTGCGCCAGCTGCTCACGGTCAGTGAAAGACCGGCCGCCCAGCGGGGCGGGAACCGGACGGGATCCTCCGTTGGTATCCACCGTTGGTGGGCGCGCACGGGTGAGCACCCGTTGTGGCCGGCGCCGCCGCGCCCCCGCCGGGTGCGGTCAGTCGAGCGGGATGGTGCCGTCCTCGTCGACGGCGTAGTGCAGCCCCAGCGGGGAGGTCCACGCGTAGCAGCCACCGGCATCACGCCGGTACCGCCAGCGCGCGTGGGTGCGCGCCCGGTGATGGTGACGGCACAGCGGCGCCAGCGTGTCGCTGCTGGTCCGGCCGCGGGTCGCGGTCGGTGGGGGAGGTTCCGGCTGCTCGGCGCCCGGCTGCTCGGCGCTCTGGTAATAGGTGCTCTGGTAATAGGTGCTCTGGTAATAGGTGCTCTGGTGATAGGCGGTCTGGTACTCGGGGTTGTGGTCCAGCTCGCAGGCCCGGGAGCGGCGAGTACAGAAGGGGAACACGCAGCGGGCGTGCGCCAGCACCACCTGCTCGGCCAGCCGCCGCGAGGGTCGGTACTGCTGCTCGCTGATCGGCTCGGCCAGGTCGAGCACCGGCCGGACGCTGACCCGGTGGGCGGATCCCACCCAGGAACGGACGGTCTGCAGGGCCAGGGTGCCGACGCCCTCGACCTCGGCCAGCCCCTCCAGGCCGGCCGCACCGGCGCGCAGGTGCACGTAGAGGGCAAGCTCGGCCCGTGTCGGCGGCAGCGGGTGGCCACCGGGCGAGGCGGTGAGCAGGTCCAGCGCGGCCTGCGGGTCGGCCAGCACCCCGACCGCGCGGGCGCGGCGCTGGCCGAGAGGTCGGGCGTCGCCACCGGCGGCCAGCCGCTCGGCGATCCGGCCGATGGTGGCATCCAGAGCGTGGGCGTCCGGCCCGTCGAGCAGCATGAACACCTCGGCGGTGCCGTCCGGCTGGGTCGGGGCGACCGCCACCCGGCGTCGGTCGGCGGCCGTGGCCGCCCGTTCGGCGGCCGCCTCGGGGTCCAGCCGGGCCAGAATGGGCTCGACCAGCCGGTCCAGCGCGGTGGTGCCGATCTGGTGCGCCCGGCCCGCGACGGCCGCATCGACCGCCGCGGCCACCTCGGCGCTCTCGACGACGGTCCGCTGGGCGATCCGCCGCGCCCGCCAGGGGGGCAGCTGGCCACCGCGCACCCGGGACCAGACCTGGGGCAGGCGTTCGGTCAGCTCCAGCGCCTCACCGACCAGGCAGCGGCCGGCCAGGCTGGACAGACCCAGTGCGGCGGACAGCTCCAGGACGGCGAACTCGGCGACGGGTGGGATGCCGTCGGCCGCGAGCTCGATGAACTCCTCGCGGCCGTCGGTGATGATGCCGTCCCGGGTGGTCAGCGGGAACGGTGGGGCGCCGCGGCCGGCCAGGTAGGCGCCGCCGGGCTGGTGGCCCCGGGCCCACTCGGCGGCCAGTCGGAGCTGCTCCGCGCCGGCCAGGTGCTCCTGAAGGCGCTGCTGGGCGAGCTCACCGAGCAGCTCCCGCGGCGGCAGCGGGTCGATCCGGGTGCCGGTGCTGGTGACCATGCAAGGACGCTAGCCACGACCACCGACAGTCCGGCCCGCACGAAGATGCGAGCCGGAACAGTCTGCGGCTCAACCGGTGACGTCGAAGGCGGTGCCGGTCAGGATGTCCCGGCCGGACATCAGCCCCTTGCGGGCCGGCAGGCGGTGCAGCTCGGCCAGCACGGCGTCCCGGCAGTCCCGGACGGCGGCGATCGGCGCGGCCAGACGGGCCAGCGTGGCCTGCTGACGGGGGACCAGCTCGGTCGGCAGCTCACCGTCCGGCGGTGACAGCAGCTGCCAGCACGGCGGCTGCCCGTCCGCGACGGCGTCCATCAGGTCGGTGACGCCCTGGTCGATGGCGTCGAACCACTCGTTCCAGACGGCCAGGTGGTCCAGGTCGGCCAGGTGGTCCAGGTCGGCCAGGTGGCCCAGGTCGGACCGGTCGGGCGCGCTCACGCCGACGCCGGTCCGGCGGCGGCCGTGGTGCTCACCGCCGCCTGCCGCCACGCCTCGCGCAGCGGCTCGATCAGCTGGCGGACGGCCGCCACCCGGTCGGGGTCCTGCTTCAGGCCGGCCTGCAGCAGCTCGGAGACCATCCACAGGTAGAGCCGGGCCAGGGCCTCCCCACCGGGCCAGGCCTTGGTGTCCAGGGTGGCGTGCAGCTCCAGGACGATGTCCTGGGCATGGCTGATCTGCTCCCCGGCGCCGGGCACGTCGCCCTCGCGCAGTGCCTGCTCGGCCCGGTTCAGGTCCAGCACCAGCCGGTCGTAGAGCATGGTCAGCAGCCGTGCCGGTGAGGCGGTGGCGGCGGCGTCCCCGGCGTAGCGGGCCCGTGCTGCGGTCAGGTAGGTCATCCCTCTGCCGTTCTGGTCATCGGTGGCGGGCGGACGTCACGAGCGGTGCACGGGTCAGCTGTACTTGATCCCGTTCAGCATGTTGGTGCTCAGCCCGGAGACGAAGCTGCTCTGGGACTGCAGGCCGGACAGCGCCGTCTCCATGGCGGTGAACTGGGTGGTCAGCGTGGTCTTGCGCAGTGCCAGCCGGATGTCCCAGGAGTCGATCTGGTTCTGCAGGTCGGTCATCGTGCTGGTCTTGCCCTGCTGACCCAGCTGCAGGGCGCCGGTGCCGTAGTGCGTCATCTGGTCGGCCAGCCTGACGTACTTCTGGGCGAAGCCCTGGGCGCCGGTGGTGGCGTCCCCGGCCAGGCTCTTGGCCACCGCGGCCGGGTTGGCGGTGTAGGCGGTCTTGAAGGCGGTGGAGTCGAAGCTGATCGAGCCGTCCTTGGACACCCCGAGGCCGGGCACCCCGCTGCCGCTGGCCATGGCGAGGATCCGCTGGCTGAGGCTGGCCACCGTGCTGTCCCCGAACAGCACGCCACCGACCTTGTTGGTCGCGTCCCAGGTGGACTGACCGGAGATGCCCCCCATGATGCCGTTCGCCTTGTCCACGAAGGACTGGATGCCGGCGGCGATGCTGGTGGAGTCCAGGCTGGTGCTCACCGTCACCCCGCTCTGCACGGCGCCGACAGTGAAGGACAGACCGGGCACCAGGGCGTCGAAGGTGTTGGAGGAGGACGTCGCGGTGTACTGGGTGGCCGGGTCGGTGCCGATCGTGATGGTGGCGTCCGAGCCCTGGGTGAGGACGTTCATCGACCCCATGCCCGTCACGCCGCTCACGGTGAACGCCGAGCCGGCGCCGGTGGTGGTGGCGGTGAGCTGCAGCCGGTACTGGCCGGGTGCGGTCTGCACCGAGGCGGCCCGCACCCCGGCGTCGGCGTTGTTGATGGCGCCGACGACCTCGCTCAGCGTGCCGGCGCCGACGTCCAGGGTGGTGCTCGTGCCGCCAGCGCTGGTCAGCGAGATCTGGCTGCCGGCCACCACCGTGGTCGTGCCGGACACCGAGGCGCCGGAGACCATGCTGTGCGCGGCGGCCAGGGAGTTCACGTCGAAGGTGAAGGAGGCGGTGTCGGTGCCGCTGGAGGTGACGCTGACCGAGCTGGAGCTGGAGGTGGCAGTGGTGCCCTTCCACTTGGTCGGGTCGGTCAACGCCGTTGCCGCGGTGGACAGGTCGTTCAGGGCGGTGATCAGGTTGGTGTAGGCGTCGGCCGCCTTCTGGGTGGCGGTCTTGCGGTTGATCAGGGCCTGCTGCTGCTGCTGCTCCACCGCCATCAGCTGGGTGATCATGGTGCTGGTGTCGATCCCTGAGACCAGCCCGCTGACGTTCATCGACATGGTCGTTCCGCCTCCTCGGTGGCCGACCTGCCCGGTCGGCTGGGGTCCAGACACCGACGGCCGAGGGGTCGCCTCGGCCGTCGGTGTCTGCTGGGTGGTACGGGGGTGCTGCCCGTCCGGGGCCGGCGCAGGCTGCTACGCCGGACCCGGGCCAGGACTCAGCCCAGGAGCTTCAGGACGCCCTGCGGGGCCTGGTTGGCCTGGGCCAGCATCGCGGTGCCGGCCTGGGACAGGATCTGGGAGCGGGTGAAGTTCACCATCTCCGAGGCCATGTCGGTGTCGCGGATGCGGCTCTCGGAGGCCGTCACGTTCTCGACGGCGACGTTGAGGTTGTTGATGGTGTGCTCGAAGCGGTTCTGGACCGCACCGATGTTGCCCCGGACGGTGGAGACGCCGGTGATGGCGGTGTCCAGGGCGTCGATCGCAGCCTGGGCGTTGGTCGTGCTGGTCAGGTCCGAGCTGTTCAGGCCCAGCCCGGTCGAGTCCAGACCCGTGATGCCCGAGCTGGCCAGCGCCGCACCGCCCGAGCTGAGGTCCAGGTTGATGCGGTCGTCGGTGCTGTTGTTGGCGCCGACCTGGAAGGTGCCGTTGTAGCTGCCGTCCAGCAGCTTCTGGCTGCCGAAGGACGTGGTGTTGGCGATCCGGTCCAGCTCGGAGTTGAGCTGGCCGAACTCGGTGTTCGCCGCGGCCTTGGCGTTGGTGTCCTGCGAGCCACCGTTGGCAGCCTGGACGGCCAGGTCCCGCATGCGCTGCAGGATCGAGGTGGTCTCGTTCAGGGCACCTTCAGCGGTCTGGGCGACGCTGACGCCGTCCTGGGCGTTGCGGACGGCGACCTTCAGGCCACCGATCTGCGAGCGCAGGCCCTCCGACACCGACAGCCCGGCGGCGTCGTCGGCGGCGCGGTTGATGCGCAGCCCGCTGGACAGCTTCTCCAGCGACTTGCTCATCTGCCCCTGGGTGATGGACAGGTTGCGGTAGGCGTTGAACGCCGCGACGTTGTTGTTGATCTGAAGACCCATGGTGTCCTCCTTGGTGAGGGTCAGTAGCCGATCCATCCGTGGTTCGGCCTCGGTGTATCCATCGGCGGGGTGGGGTCGGGGTTGAGGCCTGCGGCCTGCTCCGTTCGGGTGATCCCGCCCCGCACGTGCGTGGGGTCGGGGTCAGCCCCGGCCCAGGGTGGCGCCGGCCAGGTAGGCGGAGACGTCGGCCCGGCGGTGCACGGGGGTGCGCTGGGCGACCCGCTGCACGTAGGAGGCTCGACGGCGGGCGCGGACGCCGGCGTCGGTGTCCGCGGCCGGGCGGGCTGCCCTGGCCTCGGGGTGCAGCAGGATGGTGAGCGCCTCCTTGAGCAGGTCCAGCCCCTCGGCCCGCAGCTGGGAGCAGCGGGACTGGGTGACGCCCAGCTCCTCGGCGATCTCGGTGAGCGGGATGCCGTCGAGGTAGTAGGCGCTGACCACCCGCCGAGTGCGCTCGGGCAGCTCGGCGATCGCGTCCCTCAGGTACCCCATCCGCTCGGCGGCCAGCAGCGCGTCCTCCGGGCGCGGCGCGGCGTCCTCCAGCATCGCCCCGATCCCCGACTCGTCAGGGTTGGCCGGGTCCAGGGAGAGCAGCACGGCGCGGTCGGTGCCTGACCGGATCTCGCGCACGTCGGCCTCGGACAGCCCGCTGACCCCGGCCAGCTCGACGTCGCTGGGCTCCCGGTGCAGGGTCTTGGTCAGCTCCTCTCGGACCTCCTCCAGGGCACGGGCCCGCGAGCGCAGGGAGCGCGTCGCCCAGTCCCGGGAGCGCATGAAGTCGATCATGGCTCCGCGGATCCGGACCGAGGCGAAGCGGGCGAACGGGACGCCCAGACCCGGGTCGAAGGCCCGGGCGGCCTGGACCAGGGCGACGGCGCCGGCACCGGTCAGGTCGTCGGTGCCGAGATGGCGGGGGAGCCGGGCGGCGGTCTCCCGGGCGATGTGGCCCACCAGAACCAGGTTGCTGGTGATGAGCCGCTCGACCTCCACCTCCGGCCGCGGCGTGCGAGCCGGGCTGGCGGGGGTGGTGGCGAGGCTGGGCGCGGTGGTCGACGGTGCTGTCACGACAGGCTCTTCGGCCGGGCATCGCCGCGGCTCGATCTCTGGGGGCCGGTCAGCACGGGTCCGACCGGGTGAATCACCCGGCTGGCCTAAGGGGTGAAGGCGCAGGTCACGCGCTGTACAAGGAAACTGGCTCGGAATCGGCTGTGAGTCCGTCCCGACGCACGTCTGACGGCCCGCCATCGGGGGCGGGAGCACCGCGGTGGGCAGCGCGGGGGTCCGGGCCTGAACCTCGGGGCGGGAGGTTCCTCCGAACGGCTCAGGAGCGGGCCGGCACCGCCGACAGGGCAGGTCGACGACGAACCAGGGCACGAAGGCCCTGACTGCCTGAGGAGCTGCCCCGTGAGCCTGCCCGACCTCGCCGCCCTGCTGTGGCGGCAGCGCGAGCTGCTCGAGAAGCTCGCCTACCGGTTGGAGTGCGAGCAGCTGCTGCTGGCCGCCGGCCGCAGCAAGTGGCTGGCGCTGGCCACCACCGAGGTGGAGTCGATGCTGGAGGAGCTGCGGCTGGTGGAGCTGCAGCGGGCCGCTGCCGCCGATGCCGTGGCCCGCGAGCTCGGCCTGCGGCCCGGCTCGTCGCTGGAGGAGCTGGCCGCCGGCGCGCAGCCGCCGTGGACCGGCGTGCTGGTCGACCACCGGCATGCCCTGCTCACCCTGACCGGTGAGCTGGCGGCGCTGGCCGAGACCAACAAGCACCTGATGGGCGCCGGACTGGCGGCGGTGGAGGCCACCCTGGCCAACCTCGGCCTGCGGGACGCCGCACCCCGTGACGACGGCTACGACGCCCGGGGCCGGCGGTTCGAGGGCAAGGGGTTCACCGCCGTCGTGGACCAGGCCCTGTGACGCGGGCGAAGAGCGGACGAGGACGAGGGAGAGCCAGATGAGCACCTTCTCCGGGCTCAGCTTCGGGGTCAGCGGACTGCTGGCCGCGCAGCGGGCGATGGACATCACCGGCCAGAACGTGATCAACGCCAACTCGACCGGGTACTCCCGGCAGCGGGTGGACCTGACCGCGGTCGGTGCGCCGGCCGCGGCCAGCTTGCAGACCTACAACCCCAACCAGATCGTCGGCGGGGTGGACTCCGGTCACGTCAGCCGGGTGCACGACGCCTTCCTGGAGGCCACCCGCGCGGCGGCGGGGGGGCGCAACGGCATGCTGACCGCCCAGGCGGACGCGATGTCGGCGGCCGAGGGGCTGCTGACCGAGCCGGGCGACAACGGCCTGCAGTCGGTGCTGGACAGCTTCTACAGCTCCTGGCACGACCTGTCCACGACCCCCGACGACGCCGCCGCGGGGGCGGTGGTGCTAAACGACGGCCAGGCGGTCGCCGACCAGCTCCGGGCCACCTCCAACGGCCTGTCCGACCAGTGGCAGAACGGGCTGGCCACCATGCGCTCGACGCTGGCCGAGGTGAACCAGGACGTGAAGGACCTGGCCTCGCTGAACTCCACCATCCGGGACGGGGTGATCGCCCAGCACCCGGTGAACGAGCTGCTGGACCAGCGTGACCAGCTGACCCGCAAGCTGGCTGAGCTGTCCGGTGCGGTCACTGCCGTGCAGTCCGACGGCCAGGTGAACGTCAGCATCGGCGGCATCTCGGTGGTCGCCGGCGGGGTCGCCCAGCAGCTCACCCTCGACGGTGCCGGTCAGCTGCCGGACGCCGCGGGCAACCCGCCGACGCTGCGCTGGAACGGTCTGGCCGTACCGGTCGACTCCGGCACCCTGGCCGGGCAGCTCGGCGTGCTGCGCACCGACCTGCCGGGGCTGTCGGCCCAGCTGGACCAGGTGGCCCTCGCCGTCCGGGACTCGGTGAACTCGGTGCACTCGGCGGGGTACACCCTGGCCGGGGCCACCGGCACCGCCTTCTTCTCCGGTACCTCCGCCCAGGACCTGGCCGTGGTGCCGACCAGCACCGACCAGCTCGCGGTGGCCGCCGCCGCCGGGGTCCACGACGGCGCCAACGCCACGGCGATCGGGGACCTGGCCGACGACAACACCGCCCGCTCGGTGCTCTCCGGCCCCGGTGCCTCCGAGCAGTGGCGCGACCTGTCCGCCGGGCTCGGGGTCAAGGTGGCCAGCCTGCAGCGCTCGTCGGCCAACCAGCAGGCGGTGGCGCAGACCGCGGACGCCGCGGCCGAGTCCGACTCCGGGGTCAGCCTGGACGAGGAGATGAGCAACATGCTGCTGTACCAACGGGCCTACCAGGCCTCCGCCCGGGTGATCAGCACCGTGGACAGCATGCTCGACACCCTGATCAACCGGACCGGAGTGTGATGTCGTGACCTACCGGGTGACCCAGCGCTCGATCAGCACCTCGGCGCTGATCGGGCTGCAGAAGAACCTGACCCGCAACCAGCAGCTGCAGCAGCAGCTGTCCAGCGGCAAGCGGGTGTCCACACCGAGCGACGACCCCTCGGCCGCCTCGGCCGCGATGGCGCTGCGCTCGCAGAAGCAGATGGACGTGCAGTACCAGCGCAACGCCAACTTCGCCACCGCCCGGCTGGACACCGCGGACACCGCGCTGCAGTCGCTCAGCGCCCGCATCCAGCGGGCGCGCGACCTCGTCGTGCAGGCCAACAGCGGCGCGATCGACGCCGGCGGCCGGCAGGCGGTGGCCGCCGAGCTGGCCCAGATCAACACCGACGTACAGTCGTTGTACAACACCACCTACCTGGGCCGACCGGTGTTCGGCGGCACGGTGGCGGGCAACCAGGCGATCGACTCCACCGGCAGCTACGTGGGCAACGACCAGCCGGTCACCACCCGGATCTCGCGGGACACCGTCCTGCGCCTGGACGTGCCCGGCTCCAGCGCGGGGGCCAGCACGCTGCCGGCGGCGCTGACCAAGGCGTCGGCGGACGTGCAGTCCAACCAGTCCGCGCTCGGCGGGGACCTGGACGCCCTGGACGGCGCCCTGCAGCAGGTGCTCACCTCGCTCGGCGACGTCGGCGCCCGGGCCAACCGGCTGCAGCAGGTGCAGCAGCAGGTCAGCAGCGAGCAGCTGGCATTCACCTCGCGGATCAGCCAGAACGAGGACGTCGACCTGCCGGAGGCGATCATGAACATGTCGGCCCAGCAGGCCAGCTACCAGGCCGCGCTCGGCGCGGCCAGCAAGATCATGCAGACCTCGCTCGTGGACTTCCTCAAGTGATCCTCGCCGCGCCGCCCTGCTGCGGCCCGACCCGGTCGGCAGCGGCTACCGTGCAGGCAGACCTGGCCTGCCCCGGAGCCGTCGAGGAGCCCCACGTGACCGAGGACCTGCCCGAGATCAGGTTCGTCCGCGCCCTGCCGGGGTTCCCGGGCCTGACCCGGTTCGCCCTGGTTCAGGTGGTGGACCCGGCGGCCGGCGCGGAGCCGGTGCTGTTCGAGCTGGTCAGCCTGGAGCGCCCCGAGGTCCGGTTCGTGAGCGCGGTGCCCGGCCCGTTCTTCCCCGACTACCAGGTGGAGCTGGACGAGGAGACGGTCGGCGAGCTGGGCCTGACCCAGGCCACCGACGCGCTGACGCTGGTCCTGCTCACCCTGGCCGGCGAGGGTGGCCGGCCGACTGCCAACCTGCTCGCGCCGGTGGTGATCAACGGCCGGTCCAGCGTGGCCAGCCAGGTGATCCTGGCCGGTGACTGGCCGGTGCGCGCCGAGCTGGGCTGAGGCCCGGCCACCGCCCCCGCCCCCCGAGGAGAGCCCTGCCGTGCTGCTCAGCGCCGTCCTGATCGTCCGGGACGAGATCGAGGACCTGGCCCGCTGCCTGGAGTCGTTGCGCCCGTTCTGCGACGAGTTGCTGGTGCACGACACCGGGTCGGTGGACGGCACCCAGGCGCTGGCCCGTGAGCTCGGCGCCCGGGTCACCCAGGGTCACTGGGACGGCGACTTCGCCCGCGCCCGCAACGCCGCCGCGGAGCCGGCCGCCGGCCCCTGGTGGCTGGTGGTGGACGCCGACGAGGTGGCCGCCGGCGACCCGGCCGCCCTGCGCGCCCGGCTGCAGGCGAGCGGACCGGGGACGAGCTGGGACGTCAGCATTCGCAACGCGACCGCCACCGGCGGCTGGTACGCCCACCGCGCCAGCCGGCTGGTCCCGGCCGGCACCCGCTGGGTCGGCCGGGTGCACGAGCGGCCGGTGCCGCCCGCAGGGGTCCCGGCGGCCGGCCGGCAGATGCCCGAGGGCCTGCTGCGGCTGGACCACCACGGCTACGCCGATGAGGCGGCGCTGGTGGTCAAGGGCCGGCGCAACGCCGAGCTGGCCCTGGCCGAGCTGGACGCCGTCCGGGAGGGCGGTGACCTCGACGAGATCGGGGGGACGCTGCTCGGTCTGGGCCGTAGCCTGATCGGTGCCGGCGACCGGCAGGGCGCGGTGGACGCCCTGGAGCTGCTGCGCGAGCTGGCCCCCGCCGCCGGCCCGCTGCACCAGCAGGCCACCGACCACCTGGCCCGGGTACTGCTGGCGGCCGGGATGGACGAGGTCGTGGTGCACCTGGCCGACGAGCTGGAGCAGGCCGGTGCGCCGCGGGACTGGTGCCGGTGGCTGCGCGGTCAGGCCCTGGCCCAGCTCGGCCGCCCGGAGGAGGCCTGGCGGCAGCTGGCCGGCGTCCGCGCCCTGGTCGACACCGCCGGCCGGCACTACGACCGCGAGCAGCTGGACCAGGTCCGTTCGCTGGTCCGCCGGCTGACCGGCGCGGTCGCCTCTCGCTGAACGCCGCCGGCTCAAGTCGGCGCCGGCCCGTCTCGATGACCAACCCGACCCTACGAGCACGCGAGGAGTAACGACGGTGGCGAAGAAGGTGAAGCGGGGCGGTCGGCCGCTCCGGACGAGGCCGCAGCTGCCCGCTCCGCGCCGGCCCGCGGACGCGCCGCTGCTCAGCGCGGTGATGATCGTCAAGGACGAACGGGAGAACCTTCGAACCAGCATCCCGGCGGCGCTGGAGCTGGCCGACGAGGTCGTGGTCTACGACACCGGTTCCACCGACGGCAGCCAGCAGGTCGCCCAGGAGCTGGGTGCACGGGTGGTGCAGGGTTACTGGGACGACGACTTCGGCCGGGCCAGGACCGCAGCCACGCAGGCCGCCAACGGTCGCTGGTACCTCGCGGTGGACGCCGACGAGGTGGTGGTGGCCGACCGGGAGGCGCTGCGCTCGCTGCTGGAGGGGTCACGGGAACCCAGCTACCAGGTAAGCATCCGGAACAGTGCCGAGGACGGCGAGACGGGCAGCATCCACCGGGTCACTCGGGTCGTGCCCGCCGGCAGCACGTGGGTGGGACGGGTGCACGAGCGTCCGACCGGCCGCGGCGGGCAGACCCTGGTCGGCAGCCTGCTGCCGAGCGAGGTGATCGAGCTGGAGCACTCCGGCTACGCCGATCCACTGCTGGGACGGGAGAAGGGCCTGCGCAACGCCGAGCTGGCCCGCCGCCAGCTGGACCAGCTGCGCCGCGGCGGTGATGTCGCGGCGATCGGCGTCACCCTGCTCGACCTGGGGCGCAGCCTGTCGGTGGCCGCGGACCCCCAGGGCGCGGTCGACGCGCTGGAGACCCTGCGCGAGCTGGTTCCCTCTGGTCCCCTCTTCCGGCTCGGCACCGAGTGCCTGGCCCGGGTGCTGCTGGACGCCGGCATGCCCGCTCCGGTGCTGGTGCTGTGCCAGTCGCTGGAGGCCGACGGTGCGCCGGCGTCCTGGACGCACTGGCTGCGCGCCAACGCGCTGGCCAAGCTGGGTGACGCGACCGCCGCGCTGGCCGAGCTGGAGCACGTGGAGGAGCTGGTGGACTTCATCGAACGCCGGTACCGGGCCAGCAGCCTGGAGGGCCTGCGCGCGCGCCTGACCGCCGAGGCCGACGCGTTCGCGCTCCTGGAGCGGGCCCGGGCCCTGGAGGCCTCGATGCTGGCCGGGGTCGCGGACGCCTGACCCGCTCGCTCGCCGCCTGGTCCTCAGCCCTCCTGCGGTCGCGGCCGGCCCTGCCGCTGCTCCTCGATCCGGCGCGGCACCCGCAGCAGCCGGATCGCGGTGACCAGGCCCACCCCGCCGACGAGGTTCCCCAGCGCCGCCCAGGCCATCGCCGTCAGCCAGGTGGCGTAGCCGAACGGCGCGCCGGAGATCAGCGCCGCGAACATCAGCAGCGAGTCCAGGATGGAGTGGAACAGCTCCCCGGAGGCGAGCAGCGCGCCGAACAGGAAGGCCGGCACCAGCTTGACCCCCAGGCTCTCGGTGGAGTGCTGCATCCGGGTCATCAGGGTGATCACCGCGCCGGCCAGCACGGCCAGGCAGAAGCTGCGCAGCGAGACGCCCAGCTCGGCGTAGTGCCGGCCCGCCTCCACCGCGGTGTCGTGCAGCCCGGGCAGGGCGGTCATCAGCAGCCACATCATCAGCCAGCCACCGGCCAGGTTGGCCGCCAGGGAGATGCCCCAGAGCCGGAACAGCTGGCCGAAGCTGCCCTCCTTGGCCACCACCGCGGTGACCGGCACCAGGAAGTTCTCGGTGAACAGCTCGCTGCGGGCCAGCAGCAGCGCGACGAAGCCGATCGAGAAGGCCAGCCCGGCCAGCAGCACCTCACCGGTCCGCTGCCGGACCAGCAGGTAGGCCAGCACCCCGGTGCCGATGTCGATGCCGCCCAGCAGCGCGGTGGTCAGCTGGGCGACCAGCGGCCGGCTGAGCCGGTCGGCCCCCTCGCTGACCAGGCGGTCGAAGGCGTCCTCGACCTCCGGCTCCGGCCGGTCGGACTGCTCGCTCACGCGCGGTCTCCTCCTGGGTGCTCGCCGCGCGGGACGCGCCTGGGAGCCGGAGGGCAGGTTACCGGCCGCCCGCCGGGCTAGCCTGTCGGAGTCGGTCCGGCAACCGTCCGCCAGGGCGACCGGGCTGGGCAGGCGGGCGAGAGGTCCCGCGGGAGTCCACGGAAGGAGCCCGAATGCTGGTCCTGACCCGCAGAGCCGGCGAGAGCATCATGATCGGTGACGAGGTCCGGGTCGTCGTCCTGGACGTCCGGGGCGACACCGTCCGGCTCGGGATCGATGCTCCGCGCAGCGTCAAGGTGCACCGGGCCGAGGTGTTCGCCGAGGTGCAGGAGGCCAACGCGGCCGCGGCCACCCCGGCCGCCACCGACCTGACCACGGTGGCCTCCCGGCTGCAGCAGATCGCCCGCTCCGCCGCGGCCGGCCCCCGGCCGCCCCGGTCCGCGCCGTCGTCGCCACCAGCGCCCTCAGAACCCGCGCCGGACGACCCGGCCTGAGCCGGGCAGATTCGCCGGCGCCCGGCGCCCGTTCGGCTCAAGCCCCGGGCGTACCGGGTCGATGACGGGCAGGTGAGCCTGCCCTCCGTCGCGACCTGATCCGGGAGCCCGTATGCGTCTGTACGTCCTGTGCCCGGCCCAGGTGACCACCGGGGGCCCCGAGGCGCTGCACCAGCTGGTGGACGCCGCCGTCCGGCTCGGCTTCGACGCCCGGATCGTCTACTACCCGCCCGGCGCCGCCCCGCTGCCCGACCGGCCCAAGCCGGCCCTGTACGACTGCTACCGCACCCCGGTGGCCCGCTGGGTGGACGACGCCCCGGACTGCGTGGTGGTCTGCCCGGAGACCGAGGTGCACCGGCTGGTCGGCCACCACCTGGCGACCAAGGTGCTGTGGTGGCTCAGCGTCGACAACTTCACCTCCCGCGCCGAGCTGGTGCGCCGGGCGCACAAGGCCGCGGTCTCGCCGCTGGACGCGGTCTACCGGCCCGACCTGGGGCTGCTGCACGCGGCGCAGTCCGAGTACGCGCGAGTGCACCTGCGCGGGCGGGGCGTCAGCCCGGTGATGCTCACCGACTACCTGCGGCCCGAGGTCGTCGAGCTGGCCGCGGGCCTGGCCGGGCGGACCCGCGGTGACGTGGTCGCCTACAACCCGAGCAAGGGCCTGGAGTTCACCCGGCAGCTGGTCCGGGCCTCACCCCGCGGCCTGACCTGGGTGCCGTTGCAGGGCCTGTCGCCGGCCGAGCTGGTCCAGGTGCTCGGGTCGGCGAAGGTCTACGTGGACTTCGGCAACCACCCGGGGCGCGACCGCATCCCCCGCGAGGCGGCGCTGGCCGGCGCCCTGGTGGTCACCGGCCGGGCCGGCAGTGCCGGGAACCCGGTCGACGTGCCGATCGACGAGCAGTACAAGGTCGACACCGGCGGGGCCGGGGCCGTCCGGCGGGCGCTGGCCGTGGTCTCCACCGCGGTCGCCGAGTACGAGCGCCGGCGAGCGGACTTCGCGGCCTACCGGACCTGGGTCCTCGGCCAGCAGGACAGCTTCCGCAACGAGGTCTTCATGCTGGCCGGCGGGCTCGAGGCCCGCCGGCGACACAGCGTGCTGACCGGTCTGTGAAGGAGTCGACCGCATGAACCGCGCGCACCTGTGCATCGTCAGCCCACCCGGCCACGTGCACGCCCTGGGCCTGCTCGACCCGGCCCGCTACCTGCGCTACCAGCTGCGCCGCAACGGGATCGAGGTGACCCTGGGTCGCAACCGGCTCCGCCGGGACGCAGTCAACCTGGTCTTCGGGGCGCACCTGGGCTTCGACCGGGCGTGGCTGAGCGAGTTCGCCTGCGTCCTGGTCAACCTCGAGCAGCTCGGGGAGGGCGGTGCCTCGCTGCCGCCGGCGTACCTGGAGCTGCTCGCCGCGGCCCCGGTGGTGGACTACCACCCCGACAACTGCGCCGTCTACGGCCGGTCCGCCGCCGACGTCCCGATGCTGACCATCGGCTACGCGCCCTACCTGGACCCGGCGGTCGACCCGACCCTGGACCCGGCGCTGGACACCGGCACCGGCGGTGACCGCGGCCCGGACGTGCTCTTCTTCGGCAGCATCACCCCGCGCCGTCGACAGGTGCTGGCGGCGGTGCAGGCCTGCGGGGTGTCGCTGACCGTGCTGGACCGCCCGCTGTACGGGCCTGAACGGGACCGGCTGATCCGCAGCGCGCGATGCGTGCTGAACGTGGCCAGCTACGACGCGGCCCGGTTCGAGCAGGTGCGGGCCAGCATCGTGCTGTCCTGCGGGACCCCGCTGGTCACCGAGCGCCGACCGGGCCCGGTGCCCGAGCCCTACCCGGACAGCGTGATCCTCTTCGACCCGGCCGCGCCGGCCGGGGTGCTCGGCGACCGGCTGACCGGCCCGGACTTCGCGCAGACCGCCGAGCAGGCCCTGGCCCGGTTCCGCCGCCACGACGGCCGCAGCGAGGTCGGCCGGCTCTGGCAGGCTCTGTCCGACCTGCGGCCTGGGCCGGCGGCGCCACCACGGCTGCTCAACCTGGACGCCCTGCGGACCGGGTACCGGCCCGGCTGGCTGAACGGGCCGGGCGTGGGGCCGGCCGACTTCTCGGCCGGGGAGAGCTCCGGCCGGCTGCCCGGGCCGCGGACCAGCACGCAGCGCTGGGGGCGGCTGGAGGTGGCCGGGTCCCTGCGGTGCGTGCACCTGGGCCGGGTCGACGTCAGCCAGGACACGACGGCGGCCCTGCTGGCCGAGGCCGGCGCGCTGCTGGCCCCCGGCGGCGTGGTGGTGCTGGAGGCCAGCGCCGCGCAGGGGCCGACGGAGTGGCTGGCCATGCTGGCCCGCGCGCACCTGCTCGGCCGACCCGAGTGGCGGTGGGAGCTGGAGCACGAGGGCGGCCTGGACGCCGAGGGCTTCCCCTGCCCGGACGACCAGGCGGTCTCCACCCGGACCGTGCTGCGGCAGGTGCCGGCCACCGGTACCCAGGCGGCCCAGGTCCGGGCCGGCCGGGACGACTTCTGCGTCCCGGACGACCTGGCGGTGCCCACCCCGGCGCTGCCCGCGCCGCGAACGGTGGGGGTCTGAGATGCGCGTCCTGGTCGCCGGGGCGGGCCTGGCCGGCAGCACGGTCGCCCGGGTGCTGGCCGAGGCCGGTCACGACGTCCTGGTCCGCGAACGGCGCGAGCACGTGGCCGGGAACGCCTTCGACGAGACCGACCGGCACGGGCTGCTGGTCCACCGGTACGGCCCGCACATCTTCCACACCAACAGCGACCTGGTCTGGCAGTGGCTGTCCAGGTTCACCGCCTGGCGCCCCTACGAGCACCGGGTGCTGGCCGAGGTCGAGGGCCGGCGCTACCCGATCCCGATCAACCGGACCACGATCAACCAGCTCTACGGCCTGGAGCTGGACGAGGCCGGTGTGGCCGAGTACCTGCGCGGCGTCCAGGTGGTCCGCGGGTCGCGCCGGACCAGCGAGGACGTGGTGCTCGCCCAGGTCGGGCACGACCTGTGCGAGAGATTCTTCCGCGGTTACACCCGCAAGCAGTGGGGGCGTGACCTGTCCGAGCTCGGCCCCGGGGTCGCCGCCCGGATCCCGGTCCGGACCAACGACGACGACCGGTACTTCACCGACGTGCACCAGGCGATGCCGGCGCACGGGTACACCGCGATGGTCACCCGGATGCTGGACCACCCGGCGATCGTGGTCGAACCGGGCCGGGGCGTGCATCCCGGCCGGCTGCCGGGCGGGGTGGACCACCTGGTCTGGACCGGGCCGGTCGATGAGTACTTCGGGTACGCCTTCGGGGCGCTGCCCTACCGGTCGCTGCGGTTCGAGCACGAGCACGTGCCCGGCCGCGGGCTGCTCCAGCCGGTCGGCACGATCAACGTGCCGGGCCACGGTCCGGGCGCGCCCGCGCACACCCGGACAACGGAGTTCCGGCACCTGACCGGGCAGCAGCACACCGGCAGCTCGCTGGTCCGGGAGTACCCCTGCGAGCAGGGCGACCCGTACTACCCGGTGCCGATGCCGGCCAGTCGCGAGCTGTACCACCGCTACGAGCAGGCGGCGTCCCGGCTGCCGGCGGTCAGTTTCGTCGGCCGGCTGGCGCAGTACCGCTACCTGAACATGGACCAGGCGGTGGCGGCCGCGCTGGCCAGCGCCCGGGCCGTGCTGGACGTCTGGGGCGGCCGGCCGTCCGCCGCCGCGGTGCACGCCCTGGTCACCCCGCGCCGGTCCCCGGAAGGCCGGCCGGCGCCGGTCGACCAGCGCTGAGCCGGCTCAGGACGCGGCGGCGGTGGCGCCGGAGGCCGGTTCCGGGCCGCTTCCACCGCCGCGGCGGACGGCCTCGAGCAGCAGCTGGGCGACGTCGAGCACCTGCACGTCCGGCTCCGCCGAGCCCTGCGCCTGGGCGGAGGTCAGGCCGTCGGACAGCATCACCCGGCAGAACGGGCAGGCCACCGCGATCGTGCCGGCGCCGGTGCCGACCGCCTCGGCGGTCCGGGTCGCGTTGATCCGGGTGCCGATCTTCTCCTCCATCCACATCCGGGCCCCGCCGGCGCCGCAGCAGAACGAGGTCTCCCGGTTGCGCGGCATCTCCGTCAGCTCCACCCCGGGCAGGGCCTCGATCAGCTCCCGGGGCGGGGCGTACACCCCGTTGTGCCGGCCGATGTAGCACGGGTCGTGGTAGGTCACGCTCCGCGCCGGTCCGGACGGCGCGCTGACCGGGGTGAGCCGTCCCTCCCGGACCAGCCGGTTCAGCAGCTGGGTGTGGTGCACCACCTCGTAGTGGCCCCCCAGCTGGGGGTACTCGTTCTTCAGGGTGTTGAAGCAGTGCGCGCAGGTGACCACGATCCGCTTCGCCCCGGACTCCTTCAGGGTCTCCACGTTCTGCATGGCCAGCTGCTGGAAGAGGAACTCGTTGCCCGAGCGGCGGGCCGGGTCCCCGGTGCAGGCCTCCCCGTCGCCGAGCACGGCGAAGGAGACCCCGGCAGTGTGCAGCAGCTCGGCCACCGCCTGGGAGGTCTTCTTCTGCCGGTCCTCATACGCCCCGGCGCAGCCCACCCAGAACAGGTAGTCCACGCCGGCGGCGTCCTCGACGTCGACGCCGACCTGGGGCACCGGGAAGTCCAGACCCTTGGCCCACTCCAGACGCTGGCGGGGCGAGACGCCCCAGGGGTTGGCGTTCTTCTCCAGGTTCTTGAACAGCCCGTTCAGCTCGTTCGGGAACGCGGACTCGATCAGCACCTGGTAGCGGCGCATGTCGACGATGTGGTCGACGTGCTCGATGTCCACCGGGCACTGCTGCACGCACGCGCCGCAGGTCACGCACGACCACAGCACGTCGGGGTCGATCACGCCGCCGGCCAGCGGGTTGTCGGCGTCGACCGGGGCGACCAGGCTGCGCTCGGCCTGGGCGAGCACGTCGACCGCCGCCATCGAGCCCTCGCCGGCCTGCTCGCGCAGGTCCGCGTGACCGGTCTCGCCGGCCAGCAGCCACGGCGCCTTGCCGTGCGCGTGGTCGCGCAGGTTCAGGATCAGCAGCTTGGGCGACAGCGGCTTGTCGGTGTTCCAGGCCGGGCACTGGGACTGGCACCGGCCGCACTCGGTGCAGGTGGTGAAGTCCAGCAGGCCCTTCCAGGTGAAGTCCTCGACCTTGCCGACACCCAGCGCGGCGTCCTCGTCGAGCTCCTCGAGGTTCTCGAAGTCCAGCGGGACGCCGTCGACCACGATCGGCTGCAACGGGCCGAGCGAGGGCACCAGGCCCCGCTCGGGGTCCTTGGCCGGGTGCCGCTTGAACCAGATGTTGACGAAGGCCAGGAACCGGTGCCAGGCCACGCCCATCGTGGGCTGCAGGGCGATGGTGACGAACCAGGCCATCGAGATGAGGATCTTGGCGGCGGCGACCACCACGACCACGGTCTTCAGGGTGGGCACCGAGGCCGAGCCGAACAGCGCCCCGATCCACGCCGTGGTGGGGAAGTGGGCCAGGCCGGCGCCGCCCTCACCCAGCCTGGACGCCAGCGCCTGCTCGGCCCCGCGCAGCAGCAGGACGCAGACGATGATCCCGACGATGGTCAGCTCGACGTAGTAGGCCTGCCAGAAGCTGGAGCCGTAGAACCGGGACGCACGCCCGTCGCGGGCCGCCGACCGGGGGTGCTGGCGCTGCCGGATCACCATCAGCGCCACGATGGAGATGCCGGTGGCCCAGGCGATCAGCTCGCTGAGCCACTCGTACACCACCCAGTGCCCGAGGAACGGGATCGCCCAGGTCGGGTCGAAGACCTGCCCGTAGGCGGTGACCAGGGTGAAGAACAGGGCGCCGAAGCCGACGAAGACGAACCAGTGCAGGACGGCGACCAGCGGCCACTGCGCCATCCGGGCGTGCCCGAGCGTCTCGGCCAGCACCGACCAGGCCCGGGCGCCGGCCTGGCCGGAACGGCCCGGGTCCGGCCGGCCGAGCCGGAACACGTTCACCAGGTGCCCCACGGTGCGGGCGACCAGGGCGATGCCGGTCACCGTGACGACCAGGACCAGGACGGCGGCGACGACCTGGACGGCGGACAGCTGCATGCGGACGGCTCCTGCCTAGTCGGGGGAGCGGCACGTCCGCAGCGTCCGGGCGTCCTCGCTCGCGGGCCAAGCCTACCCGCCGGTAACCCCGGGCCGGGCGACCGCTGCGCCGAACGGGTGGTACCCGACGAAGCCGGACAACCCCCCACAACCAGGGTCCGTCTGAGCAGCAGGACCACCCGCCAGCCAAGGAGAGCGTCATGAGCACCGTCATCACCGCCCGCCACCCGGCCGCCGCCGCACTGCTGGCCGGCACGCTGCTGCTGGCCGGCACGCCGCTGCTGTCCGGCTGTGGGCTGCTCGGAGCGCCCGCGCCGTCCGGCCGGGCCACCCCGGTGGCCAGCCGCGGTCCGCTGACCGGCCCGCTGACCGGCAGCCCCGGCAGCGACCCCGGCGCCGGCGCCTCCGGCGGCACCACGCCCGGCGGCACGCCGAGCCTGTCCTCCGGACCCGAGGCGCCGGTCACCGGCGACGTGCGGGAGGCCACCTGGGCCGGTGACCCGCAGCCGTCGGCGGCCGTGCTGACTGCGCTGCGGGCCGGCACGCACGACGGCTTCGACCGGCTCGTGCTGGAGTTCGACGGCCCGGTGTCGGGCTACACCGTGCGCTACGTCGACTCCGTCAGCGCCGAGCCCGGCGGGCAGCCGGTGCCGCTGGCCGGCTCGGCCTTCCTCCAGGTCGTGGTCCAGGGCGCGACCACCGACAACGCCTTCGACACCAGCGCTGCGCCCCGCCGGTACGCCGGGGCCCGGCGGGTCAGCCCCGACCTGCCGGTGCTGCGGCAGGTCGCGCTGGCCGGGGACTTCGAGGCGGTGCTGGGGGTGGGCGCCGGCGTGGCCGGCCGTCACCCGCTGCGGGTGCAGCAGCTGAGCGACCCCGAGCGGATCGTCGTCGACGTCGCCCACGGCTGAGCCGGCAGCCGGCAGCCGGATGGCGGCTGGACGCCCGGGTCGTCACAGTGGTCAGGTGCGTCCTGTTCTGGGTCGAGGCATGCAGTGGCTGGGCATCGGGTTCGTGGTGCTGGCCGCGCTGCTGGTGCCGTGGAGCATCTACCTGGCCCTGGAGCTGCCGACGCACACCCTGGCCCACCACTACGACTTGGCCTGGGTCGGGTTCGACGCGGCGCTGACGGCCGCGCTGCTGGCGGTCGGCGTGCTGGTGCACCGGGGCTCGGCGCGGACCGGTCCGCTGGCCTCGGCGGCGGGCACCCTGCTTCTGGTGGACGCCTGGTTCGACGTGGTCACCGCGGCGCCCGGCTCGGACCGCTGGGAGGCGGTGACGATGGCCGTCCTGGTCGAGCTGCCGTTGGCCGCGATCTGCTGGTGGCTGGCCGCGCACGTCCAGGCCGTGATCGAGAGGCGGCTGCGCTGGATCGGCCGCCGCCCGACGGCCACCCCGCGTGTGCCGGCCGCCCGGCGGTGACCGCCGAGACGGACCGCCCGGTCCGGGTCGCCTCGGTACCCGCCGGCCACGTCTACGTCCGGCACGCCCTGCTGTCTCCCGACCGCCGAGGCCGGCGGGCCGTGCGCGTGCTGGAGGATCCGCAGCCCCCGGGTGCCCGTCGCCCGCCCGGGGTCTGGTGGCCACCGCTGATGCTCAGCCCGCAGTGGGTGCGGGACAACCGGCACCGCTTCGACGTGATGCACGTGCACTTCGGGTTCGAGTCCTGCACCCCGGACCAGCTGGCCGCGGTGGTGGAGGAGCTGGACCGGGCCGGCAAGCCGCTCGTGGTCACCGTGCACGACCTGTGCAACCCGCACGAGCAGGACCCCGGGCCGCACCGGGAACGGCTGGCGGTGCTGCTGGCCGGCGCGGCCTCGGTGCTCACCCTGACCCCCGGCGCGGCGCGGGAGCTGACCAGCGGGTGGCCGCTGCCGGCCGGCGCGCCGGTGCAGGTCGTGCCGCACCCGCACGTGGTCGGCCTCGGCACGATGGCCAGCACGCCGCCGCGCCCCGCCCGGCCGGCCGGGAGCGCACCCGTGGTGGGCCTGCACCTGCGGGCGCTGCGGCCCAGCATCGACCCCACCGGCTGGCTGGTCGAGCTGGCCCGGGCCTGCGCCGACCTGGGCGCGCAGCTGCTGGTGCACGTCAACGACGAGGTCCCGCCGCACGCCCCGGTGCTGACCGCGGTCCTCGACGGTCTGCGCCGGGCCGGTCACGGCCGGCTGATGACCGTGCCGAGGATGGACGACGCGCAGCTGTGGCAGTACGTGCGCGGGCTGGACGTGGCCGTGCTGCCCTACCGGCACGGCACGCACTCCGGCTGGCTGGAGGCCTGCTGGGACCTGGGCACCCCGGTGCTGGGCCCGGCCCTGGGGCACTGGGCCGAGCAGCACCCCGACAGCCCGCGGGTGGCCGTCTTCGACCCCGGGCGGCCCCGCTCCCTGGAGGTGCCGCTGGCCGCTCTGCTGGCCGAGGGTCCGGGGCCGCTGCCCTGGCTCGAGCGCGCCCGGCAACGTCGGGAGGTCAGTGCCTGGCACGCGGCTGAGTACCGGCGGCTGCGCAGGCCTGTGCATCGAGCGTGACGGCGAGTAGGGTCCCGGACCGGTCGGGTGGTTCAGCCCGGTCGGCTGCGCCGCCCGGGCGGCGGCGGTGGACACAAGGAGCAAGCGATGGCCGAGAAGCCAGGTTCGGTCCTGCCGGTAGGTCAGTTCCTCGCGGTGAACGACTGGGTCACCTCACCGCAGCGGCTCTTCTTCGCGATCCAGCAGAGTGACGGCAACTTCTGCGTCTACCGGGGCAGTGGCCCCTCCGACAACCACGGCGGCCTCTGGTGCTCCGACCACCACCCCGGCGAGGGCCAGTACTTCGCGATCCAGCAGAGCGACGGCAACTTCTGCGTCTACCGGGGCAGCGGGCCGGCCGACAACCACGGAGGGGTCTGGTGCTCCGACCAGCACCCCGGTGAGGGCAGCTACTTCGCCGTCATCCAGGACGACGGCAACTTCTGCGTCTACCGGGGCGGCGGTCTCAGCGACAACCGGGGCGGGGTCTGGTGCACGATGCACACCGACCCGGTGAAGGACTTCCGGATCAACCGGATCGACTACGACGTCGCCCAGGCGCAGGTGCTCAAGTCCGGCCCGGCCCAGCTGTACCGGCAGACGGTGCGCAACTCCACCCCCAGCGCGCAGGAGAGCACGATCGCCGGTTCGGAGTCGGTCGAGGAGACCAAGGGCTGGTCGGACTCGCTCGGGATCACGGTCGGCGTCTCCACCTCCTTCGAGTGCGGCGTGCCGCTGGTCGCCGAGGGCAAGGTGGACGTCTCGGTCGAGGCGAACAACACCTACACCTGGAACGGGTCGATCACCACGCACAAGGAGTGGTCCTGGTCGACGCCGGTGGCGGTGCCGCCGGGCGGTAACGCCTCGGTCGTCATCGCCGCGACGCTGTCCACGATCGCCGTGCCCTACACCCTGACCGGAACCGTGGTGTTCAGCTCCGGGACGACGATGCCGGGCACCGTCCGGGGCCTGTACACGGGCACCAACTCCCACGACCTGACCGTGGACTACGCGGTCGCCGACGCCTCCGGCGCGGTGACCGTGCAGTCGGCCGGGCTCACCAGCTGACCGACAGCTAACCGACAGCTAACCGGGCCCGGGCGCGGCGCCGGGGCGCAGCTCCAGCGTCGCGCCGTCGGGGTCCCACCGGACCAGGCCCTGCTCGGCGAAGGCGGCCAGCCAGCCCGGCATCGGCCACTCGCCCCACCGGGCGTGAAAGGTGCGGGCGTTGCGGACGATGTCGGCCAGGTGCTGGACCGGCGGGGAGCTGGTGGGGTGCCACTGGTGGTAGGCCGTGGCGCCGCCCACCCAGCGCAGCGGCAGGCCGGCGGCCCGGGCGGCGAAGGCCAGGTCGGTGTCCTCGGCGCCGTAGCCGTCGTAGGCCTCGCAGAAGCCGCCGAGCCCGGTCAGTGCCTCGGCCGGGGCGGCGAAGCTCAGCGACCAGAACAGCTCGTGACGCTCGGCCTGCAGCACCTGACCGGCCGGTGGGTCCGGCCTGGCCGGGTGCGCGGGGTGGGTGGCGAGCAGCCGGTGCCAGCCGTCCTCGTCGCCGGCGGCCGGCTCCTCGGCCAGCGCGTCCGGCGGCAGGTAGGCCACCGGTCCGGCGTACAGCGCCGGCCCCGCCGCTGCGGCGTCGCGGTAGCGACGGACCAGCCCGCGACCGGGGATGCAGTCCACGTCCAGGAACACCACGACGTCGCCGCCCAGCGCCGCCGCGGCCCGCAGGCCGGCGTTGCGGGCCGCGGCCAGCGGCAGCCGGCCGCCGGCCGGCAGCGGGACGGCCAGCTGCACGGTGCTCAACGCCGGGACCGGCGCCGGGACCGGCGGCTCGCCCATCCGGACCAGCACGTGGGTCACCGGGAGATCCTGACGGGCCAGGCCCGCACGCATCCGGCGCAGGTGCTCAGCGCGGCCGTGCACGATCGTCACCACCGGCACCGGGCCGTTCACCGGGCCGTTCACCGGGCCGTTCACCGGGCCGTGGCCAGCAGCGCCTGCGCGAGCCGCCAGCCGCCCTTGCCGTCGCAGTACCCCTGCCAGCGGGAGGGGTCCAGGGCCGTCGCCTGCGCCAGCAGGCCCGGCCAGCGCCCGGCGGCCGGCCAGCGCCCGACCCGGACGGCCAGCCCGTGCTCGGCCAGCACCCGGGCGTGCTCCACCTGCTCCCCGAACGGCCTGGGCTGGGGCAGGGCGACCAGCGCGGTCCCGGCGGCGGCCACGTCGGCCACCAGGTTCGCCCCGCAGGTGCCGACCACGACGTCCGCGCGGCACAGCAGCGGCCACGGGTCGGGCAGCCAGCCGTGCACCTGGACGGGGCCCGGGCCGGGCCCGGCCAGCTCACCCAGGACGTGCCAGTGGCTGTCGCCGGTGGTGGCGGCGGCCCGGACGACGTCCTCGGCCCGGAGCCGGTGGCCGCCGGCGCCGGTCACGACCAGCACGCACCGACCGGGCCGCGGGCA
Source organism: uncultured Actinomycetota bacterium (assembly GCA_963821825.1). Lineage (GTDB taxonomy): Bacteria > Actinomycetota > Actinomycetes > Actinomycetales > Kineosporiaceae > CAWGFD01. The sequence continues at coordinate 250,321 of CAWGFD010000002.1, read as the reverse complement.
CCGGCCGGTGACTCGCTCCCGGCCGTCGAACCGGCTGATCGCACCGGTCCACACCGTCTTGGCCCGCCAGGCGTCCGGTACCGGGTGCTGGGTGGCACGCGGCCAGGGCGCCAGCAGCACCCGGGCGCCGGCGTACCCGAGCCGGTGCACGCCATCGGCGCGCCGGCCCCGCTGCAGCACCGCGGCGGTCGGCACCGACAGCAGCCGGCCGAGCAGCAGCACCTCCATCGACACGTCGCTGACCAGCAGGTCGGCCGACAGCCCACCGACCGCGTCGGCCACCTGCAGCATCCGCGCCCGGGTGCCGGGGTCCCCGACCGGGGCCCAGTGCAGGGAGCCGTCGGCGCTGGGGTCGGCCTGCGCGGTGCCCGGGTCGTCGTCGCGCGGCAGGGTCAGGACCGGGGTGCCCGGCGGCAGCGCCGCGGCGGCGTCGGTGCGTGAGGTCAGCACGGTCAGCGCGCCGGGCAGCTGGGCCGCCACCGCCGCGGCCCGGTGCAGGTGCCCGACGCCCTGGTGGTGGACGTAGTAGAGGATCACCGTCCGGCCCTGCCGCCGGTGACCCGGGTCACGAGGCCAGCTCGGGCACCGGGGCCAGCACGTCCTGCTCGGCGACCAGGCTGCGCCGGTAGGTCTGGACGTACCGGCGGGCCATCTCGGTCCCGTCGAAGGTGGCCTCGGCGTGCCGGCGGGCCAGCCTGCGGTCCAGGCCGATGGCCTGGACCAGCGCGTCGGCCAGCGCAGGGACGTCGTCGGGCGCGGCCAGCGCGGCGCACCCGGGGTCGGTCACCTCCGGCAGGGCGCCCCGGGCGAAGGCGGCGACCGGGGTGCCGCAGGCCAGCGCCTCGGCCACCACCAGGCCGAACGGCTCGTCCCAGCGCGGGGTGACCAGGCAGGCGGCCGCGGACCCGACCAGCTCGGCCAGCTCATCGTGCGGCAGGTGGCCGGCCCAGGTGACCCCTGGTCCCAGCCGTGGGGTGATCTGCTCGGCCACGTAACGCGGGTCGGCGGCCGGCCCGGCCAGCACGATCGGCACCCCCGCCAGCCGCGCCGCGTCGATGGCCAGGTGCGCGCCCTTCTCCGGCACCAGCCGCCCGGTCCACACCGCGTGCCGGCCACCGGGGCCGGGCCGGAAGCGCTGCAGGTCGATCCCGTTGCGGATCAGCCGGACCGGCCAGGGCGCGTGCGCCCAGGCCGCGCGGGTGACCTGGGAGACGGCCACCGCGTGCACCCGGCCGGCCAGCAGCATGGCCGACTCCAACCAGGGCGTCGGGGGCGTGTGCAGGGTGAGCACCGGCGGGCGCGGCAGCAGGTCGGCCAGGCTGACCGGCAGGTAGTGGTAGGCGTTGATGTGCACGACATCGAAGGTGTTGCGGCGCAGCACCTCCATCATCACCGACAGGTAGGCGTGGTGCTCGGCGACGACCTGCAGCGAGGTCATCGAGACGTCCCGCTCGGCCGCCGCGGTGGGCCGGAACCCGGCCAGGTCCACGGTGTGCAGCCGGGTCGCCGCCGAGGGGTCGGAGCCGGGACCGGCGAACAGGGTGACCTGATGGCCCAGCCGCTCCAGCTCCCGGGCCAGCAGCCAGGTGTGGGCCTCCATGCCGCCCGGGAACGGCTGGGCGATCGGGTGTTTCAGTCCAGCAATCAGGGCCACCCGCAGACGTGGACAAACCACTGCCGGCATGCGGTCTCCTCACTCGTCCAGGGCCATGGTGGGCACGCACGCCGTCGTCACGTCGGAGCCCCGGCCGTGGTGTCGAACGCGAGGTGGGATGACGCTACCGAGCGGCGCGACGGCGCGCGCGTCGAAGCCTGGGCGGGCCACCGGCCGGCGGCCGGCTCAGCCGTGGCGGCGGTTCCAGACCGGTTCCAGCCGGGCCGGTGGCGGCGGCACCCCCGGCCCGGGCGACCAGGGCGCCTCCGTCATCCCGCGCGCCAGGTCACGGGTGCGGCGGGCCAGCACCGCCGCGCCGAGCCGGACCGGCGCCCGTTCGCACAGCGCGCGGACGCCGCCGGGCCCCAGCTCCACCGGGGCGGACAGCTGGACCAGGTAACGGGCCCGGGCCCGGGTGGCGGCGTCGGGCCGGCCGGCCCGGATCCGGGGATCCTGGCCGACCCGGCGCCCGCTGCGCAGCCAGACCTGGGCGTCGGAGTCCTCCAGCAGGCCGGCGCAGCACAGCAGCACCTGGGCCACCTCGGCGCCGCGGTCGTCCACCTCGACCAGCACGTCCGGCTGGTCCCAGACCAGGCCCCGGCCCCGGGCGCCCGGCTCGGTGACCAGGGCGGCCAGGTCGGCGCTCTCCCGGTTGCGGGCCGCCCAGAACCGCCGCTGCTGGTCCGGCCCGGCGTCCGGGTCGAGCCGGCCGGCCAGGTCCGGGCCGTCGTGCCAGGCGACGGCGTCGGGCACGTGCCGGAAGTCCGCTCCGGCCAGCCAGGCCCGGTTGGCCAGCTCCCAGTCCTCCCCGCCGTACCCGACGAACCGCTCCTCGAACCCGCCCAGCTGCTCGAACAGCCTGCGCGGCATGGCCATCAGCGCACTGATCAGGAAGCGGTAGGAGCGGTCGTCGGCGTCCGCGAGGTCCCGGCTGCGCCGGTAGGCGCCGGCCAGCCACTCCGGTTCGGGCAGCGGCGCCGGCCCCGGCCCGCCGGTCAGCCAGGCGCGGACGGCGGCGGCGTCCCAGCCGGTGAGCCGGGCGTGCCGGCGGCGTCCGACCAGCAACCTCCCCGGCCCGGGGCCGGACCGGTCATCGGCCGCGGCCAGCGCGGCGAGGAAGCCGGGCTCGGGCACCATGTCCGCGTCCAGGAAGACCACCAGGTCACCCGGCACCGCCCGGGCGCCCAGGTTGCGCGCGGCGGCGGCCCGGAAGCCCAGGTCGGGCTGGCGCACCACCCGCACCGGGTAGGGCCGGGGGCCGGGCCGCAGTGGTTCCGGCGAGCCGTCGTCGGCGACGGCCACGGCCAGCCGTCCGGCCGGCACCGTCTGCAGCTCCAGCGCGGTCAGCAGCCGCGCCAGCTGCTCCGGCTGCCGGAAGTGGGGCACCACGACGGCGAACCGGCGGCCGGCGGGCCGCCCGGACGGGCTCACCACCACGGGGCCAGCTCGCTCAGGTACCGGCCGGCGACGGCTGCGGTGCCCGGGCCCAGGTCGGTGCCCGGTGCCAGCCACGTCGAGCCGGGCTCCTCCAGGGCCCGCAGCACGGCCTGCCGCAGGCCCTGCGGTGTGCCGTCGTAGAGGGTGAGCGCGCCGGGCAGCCGGGCGGCCAGCTCCTGGGTGTACCGGCCGCGGCGGACCAGCGGACGCCGCCCGGCGGCCAGCCAGCTGTTGATCGAGCCGGAGGCCGAGACGTGCGCGTGCGCGGCCAGCGGCACGCTGACCCGGCGGCAACGACGCACCAGCTCCTCCTCCTCCAGGTAGCCGGTGACCTCCAGGTGTCGGCCGAGCCGGGCGGCCCGCGCCTGCAGGTCGGCCGCCAGGCCCTCGTGGCCCGGTGAGCAGGCCCCGAGGTTGACCACGGCCAGGTCCGGCGGCAGGTCGGCCAGCACCTCGACCGCCTCCAGGTGACCCTTGCCCGGGTACAGGTAGCCGAGCAGGCCCAGGCGGCGAGAGTGCCGGCTGGCGGCGGCGGCCCGGTCCTGCTCGGTGGCCGGCTGTGGCCAGGGGTCGACCGGCAGCGGCACCACCCGGACCGGCCCTGGCCACCGACCGCCCGGGCCGGCCAGGTCACCCGGGTCACCCAGCTCACCCAGCTCATCCAGGTCACCCAGGTCACCCAGGTCGCCCAGGTCGCCCAGCAACGCGGCCTCGTGCCGGCTGCTGACCACCACCGCCGCCGCGCGGTCCACCATCCGCCGGTAGCCGGCGGCACGCCGGGCCAGCCGCTGCGGACCGTCCGAGGCCTGCGGCAGGTCGTGCAGGGTCAGGGTCAGCGGTACTCGCTCGGCCAGCTGCGCCAACCGGTCGGCGGCCTGCTCCGGGCCGGCCCCGAGCAGGTGGTCGGTGACGTGCAGGTGGGTGGGCAGGCCGCCGCGCAGCGCCGTCCCGGCGGCCCAGCCGGGCTCGGGCAGCCGGACCAGCCGGGCTCCGGGCCGGGCCCGGTGGATGGCGTGGCCCAGGCGCAGGGCCAGCGCGGTGACGCCGTGCCGGGGCGGGCCCAGGACGGCCAGCTGCAGGTCCACCGGCTGGTGGTCGACCGGGCTGCTGGGCGGCACCGCGCGAACCTACCCAGCCGGGTCGGCCTGCGCACCCGGGACCACGGTGGGCATCGCCCGGGCCTGGTAGGCCGGCATCGCGCCCATCGCCCGGAACGCCCGCAGCGCCGCGGGCGAGGAGGCCAGGTCCAGGTTGCAGCCGCCGGACTGGCGGAACTGCTCACCACGCTGGCGTCCGCTCCACTGCAGCATGGCCACCACCTGTGCGTAGCCGGGTGTGGCGACCAGCTCGGCGGCCTGCTGCACCCAGCGCGCCTTGGCCGTCGGGTCCTGCGGGTCCTCCACCGAGGAGTACTCGGCGACCATCACCGGCAGCTGCGGCCGCTGCCGGGTGAAGCGCAACGCCGGGGCGAGGAGGTCGGCCATGCTCTGCCAGCTGTCCGAGGCGGCGGTACCGGCTGGGGAGGCGCAGCCGGCGAAGTTGTAGACGTCGACGCCGATCGCGTCCACCCAGCGGTCACCGGGCCAGTAGGTCGGGGCTCGGCGGGCGTCCTCGCGGGTGTACCCGAAGCCGGTGGTGATCCACAGCAGGTGCACCCGGGGCCCGGCCCGCTCCCGCATCACCTGGGCCCAGGTGCGCCAGGCCGCCCCGAACTGGCGGGCGGTGCCGAGCTGGGGGTTGGCGTCCGGCTCATGGTCGAAGGAGACCCAGACGTCGCGGTCCAGGGACCGCAGCTGGTCGGCCTGCTCGACCATCTGCTGGTACTGCGGGCTCCCGGGGCGGGCGGCGGCGACCTGCGCGAAGGTGATCACCTGGCCGGCGGCGGTGATGCTGCGGACCGACAGCACCAGCGTCCGGCCGCCCTGCGCCGCCCACCGGGAGTCCGCGTCCAGCATCGGCTCGCCCCAGCGCCGGAAGATCCGTACCCCGCCGAGCCGGCGACCGAGCTGCTGCTCCTGCAGCTCGATCTCGGCGCGGGTGTCCGCCGAGGCGCCGAAGAGCACCGACCGGACCCCGCTCGCACTCAGGCTGGGCGGCCGGGGCGGCACCGGCTGGACCGGTCCGGTGGTCGAGGAGCCGGCCGAGCCCGGGCTGCCCGCCGAGGGCGGCCGGACCGGGCCGTGGCTGGTGACCAGGGTGGCCGCCAGCACCAGGACGAGGACGGCGAGCAGGCCCGCGACCAGGGCGCGCCGACGAGAGCTCCACCCCGGCCCGCGGGCCCACCCCGGCCGGTCGTCGAGCACCGGCCCATCCTCCCAGGCCGCTCCGGCACCCTGGTCAGCAGCCGCCGGTCAGCAGTCGCCGGTCAGCTGCTGCAGTCCTGGCGGCAGCAGCCCGGGGTGCAGCAGGACCAGGCGCTGGGTGGGGCGGGTCAGGGCCACGTACAGGTCGTTCACCCCGCGCGCGGACTCCTGGACGATCTGCTGGGGGTCCAGCACCAGGACGACGTCGAACTCCAGCCCCTTCACCTCGTCGCAGGTCAGCACCTGCACCCGGCCGGCCAGCCCCGGCGGCAGCGCCGCGCTGATCGCCTGCGCCCGCTCGGCGGCGCCGCTGCGGGGCAGCACCACGGCCAGCTGGCCCCCGCCCAGCGCGGCGTCCTCCTCGGCCAGCTCCGCCGCCACCACCCCGGCCAGGACCTGCGGGTCGGTCCACCGGCCCGGCTCCAGCCGCACCCCGCGCGGGTCCGCGTCGCCCTCGCGGGCCGCGTTCGGTGCCGCGACCTCGATCCCGGCCGCGTGCAGGACGGCGGTCGCCACCGTCATCACCCGGGCCGGCGTCCGGTAGTTGACGGTCAGCTCGCGTACCTGCCAGCGGCCGCGGCTGACCTCGGCCAGCGCCTGCTCCCAGGAGCTGGTGCCGGCCGCCGAGCCGGTCTGGGCGACGTCGCCGACCACCGTCATCGACCGGGACGGCACCCGGCGGCCGACCAGCCGCCACTGCATCGGCGAGAGCTCCTGCGCCTCGTCGACCACCACGTGCCCGTAGGCCCAGCTGCGGTCCTGCCCGGCCCGCTCGGCCAGGGTCAGCACCGGGTCGGCGGCCTCGAACCGGTCGGCCAGCATCTCGGCGGTCAACATCGCGGCGGCGTCACCGGAGTTGTCCAGCACCGCACGCGCGTGCTCCAGGGTCTGGGCGCGCTCGGCGTTCCGGCGGGCGTCGGCGGCCATCCGGCTCGGCTCGGGACCGATCAGGTCCGCCGCCTCGTCCAGCAGCGGCACGTCACCCAGCGTCCACGGCGAATCCGCCGGCCGGAGCAGCGCCTGCTGCTCCTGGGCGGTGAGCTGCTCGCCGGCGGCCTCGGCCAGGGCCTGCGGGCGGGTGAGGATCCGGGCCACCACACCGGTGGCGGTCAGCGGCATCCAGCACAGGTTGATCTCGCGGCGCACGTCCTTGCTGTCCCGCAGCTCCCCGGCCAGCTCGGCGAGCACGCTCTCGTCGTCGGTCGGCAGCCGGCGGGCCAGGGCCAGCTGCCGGGTCAGGTCACGCAGCAGGTGCTCCACGAAGGTGACCCGGGCCTCGTTGTGCGGGCGTCCGGTCTGCCGGGCCCGGGCCCGGGCGTCGGCGACCACCCGGGGCCGCAGCTCCACCGGGTCGCCATCCAGCACGATCCGGACCGCCGAGCGCGGCACCCGCTGCCGGGCCCGCACCGCCTCCCGGAGCACCGGGACCATCCGCAGGTCGCCCTTGACCAGCGCCGCCCGCTCGTCGTCCACGGCGCGGGCGAGGACCCCGGGCACCAGGTCGCCGAGGCCGGAGAGCACCACCCCGGTCTCACCCAGCGCGGGCAGCACCTGCTCGATGTAGCGGATGAACGCCGGTGACGGGCCGATCACCAGCACCCCGCTGCGGGCGATCCGCTCCCGGTGCGTGTACAGCAGGTAGGCGGCCCGGTGCAGCGCGACCGCGGTCTTGCCGGTCCCGGGGCCGCCCTGCACCACCAGCACCCCGGCCAGCGGTGCCCGGACCACCGCGTCCTGCTCGGCCTGCAGGGTGGCCACGATGTCCCGCATCCGCCCGGTGCGCTGGGCGGTCAGCGCCGACATCAGCGCACCCTCCCCGGCCACCGCCCGTACCGGTCGGCCCTGCTCGGCCAGCGCGGCCGCGCCGTCCACGTCCAGGATCTCGTCGTCCAGCCCGGTGATCCGGCGCGCCCGGGAGGCCAGGTGCCGGCGTCGCACCACGCCCTCCGGGCTGGCCGGGGTGGCCTGGTAGAACGCGGCCGCGGCCGGTGCCCGCCAGTCCAGCAGCAGCTGGGTGCGCTGGTCGTCGGACATCCCGATCCGGCCGACGTAGCGGGCCTCGCCGCCGAGCAGGTCCAGCCGGCCGAAGGCGAGCCGCTCCTCGACGGCGCTGAGCCGGCCCAGCCGCTCGCTGTGCCAGGCGTCGAAGGCGTCCCGCTCGGCCCGGCCGGCCGGGGTGGGCACCAGCGGTGCGCGGCGGGTGCGCTCCAGGTCGGCGGCGGCCCGTTCCCGGAGCACGTCCAGCTGGTGGTACAGCCGGGTCAGGTGCCGCTGCTCGTACTCCAGCTCCGCGGCCAGCTCCGCGGCCGGCTCCGACGCAGGATCGACGCCCGGCCGCGCGGCCGGGTCGCAGGCAGGGTCCTTGCTGAGGTCGGTGTCGTCGGTGCCCAGGAGATACCTCTCGACGGTCCGCGCGGGGACGGGTGAACGGCGGTTCGGCGGCCAAACGGCGGCCATCCAGTATCAACCGCGAGCGTCGCGGCCACATCTCCTGCCCCGGGCGCGGCGGTCGCGGCTGCGCTGGCCCGGTCGGTGATGCCGGCGGCCACCGCTGTCGAGCCCGCGCGGCGCGGTCGACGGACGGGTGTGGCCCCGGGCCCCTGCCCTCAGGCGTACAGGTCCAGACCACCCTCCGGGCCGGGCCCTCCTCGGCGGCGGTGGGTGCTCGGGTCCTTGCCGTCCACATCGGCAGCCGTCCCCACCCGCCGCAGCCGCCACCCGGGTGATCCGCGCTAGCGTGAGGGCCCGCCCGGCGCTCGCCGGCGCGGTCGGTGGGAAGGCAGAAGGGGACGGGCATGGCGGCGCGAGGCAGGGAGCTGGTGGGCGGCCTCGCGGTACCGGTGCTGAGTCTGGTGGTGACCGCGGCGTGCACGCTGGCGCTGCTCGGCCGGTTGCCCGACCGGTTGCCCACGCACTGGTCGCTGACCGGCGCGCCGGACCAGTCGGGGCCGGCCTGGGAAGGCACCGTGGTGCAGGCGGTGACCAGCGTGCTGGCCGTGGTCGCGGTGCTGGTGGTGCTGCGTACCGTACGGGACCTGTTCGCCCGCCGCCTGCTGCTCGCGCTGGCCGCCGGGGTGCCGGCCCTGGTCGCCACCGTGCAGCTCGTCCTGCTGGTCCGGGCCGCCGCCCGGCCGGCGGCCGCCGCCCAGCTGCGGATGGGCCCGGCCTGGATCCTGCTGGCCGTGGCGGTCGCGGTGGCGGCCGCGGTGGCCGCCGGTGCCGTCGCTGTCGGCCCGCCGGCGCCGGCCCGTACGTCCTCCCCACCGGACGCCGACCTGCCGCGACTTCCCGGTCCGGCCACCGCGGACCTGGTCTGGGAGGGGCAGTACCGCCAGCCGCTGGGCCTGCTCGCCTCGACGGCGCTGGTCCTGCTGCTGGTCCTGGCCGCCGTCCTGACCTCCTCCGCCGGCCTGCTGGTGGTCGCCGTCCTGGTCGCCCTGGTGCTGTTCCCGGTGGCCGTGATGCTGACCGCGGCCCGGGTGCGGGTCGACCGGGACGGGGTGGTGGTGACCGGCGCCCTGCCCCGGCCACGGGCGGTCTGGCCGCTGGTGCACGTGCGCGGCGCGCGGGTCGTGCAGGTCAGCCCGATCGCGGAGTTCGGTGGCTGGGGCTATCGGGTCGGTCGCGGCGGCCGGCGAGGGCTGGTGCTGCGCGCCGGTACCGCCCTCGAGCTTGAGCTGGGCGACCGGTCGCGGTTCGTGGTCACCGTCCGGGACGCCGAGACCGGGGCGGCCACGGTGAACAGCCTGCTCGACCTGGTGGTCGCCGGCCGCTGAACCGGCCGTCGGCGCTGGTGGGCTGACGTGCACGACCCCCGTCCCGGGCGGCGGGACGGGGGTCGGGCGATGAGGCGCTCAGGCCGGACGCACGTCCGCGGCCTGCGGCCCCTTCTGGCCCTGGGTGATCTCGAAGCTGACCCGCTGGTCCTCCTCGAGGGATCGGTACCCCTGGGACTGGATAGCGCTGTAATGCACGAACACATCGGCGCCGCCTCCGTCCGGGGTGATGAAGCCGTACCCCTTCTCGGAGTTGAACCACTTGACAACGCCTTCTGCCATGAACCCGTTCTCCTCGATCGTGCGGGACGGGGACGGCCCTGTACCGGCCCCGGGCTGCTGCGGAGCTGCCTTTCCCGCACGGAGGACCTTCTGGGTCAGAAGAACCCCAGTGACACGAAACGCCCGTCGGAGCACTCCGCCGGGCGCCTGTAGCTACGTACGAGGAACTGCACCTGCAACCACGAGAAACGCTAGCACGGTGGATTCGCGCCGGAAAGGCGTTGATCGCGGCCCGACCGGTGGCCCAGGACCACCCGTTCTGCGGTCGACTCCGGCACCACGCGGCGGCAGGATCAAGACGATGACCAGCTGGTGGTGCGAGCACGCCTGGGTCGCGGACGGTGTCGTCCCCGCGGTCCGGGTGCTGGCCGACGACCGGGGCCGGATCACCTCGGTGCAGGCGGGGGTCGGCGCCGAGGCGCCGGACCAGCTGCTGCCCGGGCTCGTCCTGCCCGGGTTCGCCAACACGCACTCGCACGCCTTCCACCGAGCCCTGCGGGGGCGGGCCCAGGAGCTCGGCGGCACCTTCTGGTCCTGGCGGGAGCGGATGTACGCGCTGGCCGCCCGCCTGGACCCGGACACCTACCTGCAGCTGGCCACCGCCGTCTACGCGGAGATGGCGCTGTCCGGGATCAGCTGCGTCGGGGAGTTCCACTACCTGCACCACGCGGTGGGCGGCGCCCGGTACGAGGACCCCAACGAGATGGGGCTGGCCCTGAAGGAGGCCGCCCGCCGGGCGGGCATCCGGCTGACCCTGCTGGACTGCTGCTACCTGACCAACGGGATCGGGGTGCCCCTGCAGGGGGTGCAGCGCAGGTTCGACGACGGCGACGCCGAGGGCTGGGCCTCACGGGTGAGCCGGCTGGCCGAGGACGACCGGTTCCGGGTGGGCGCGGCCATCCACTCGGTGCGCGGGGTGCCGGCGGACCAGGTGCCCGACGTGGTCACCGCCGCGCAGCGCGACGACGGAGGCGCCTGCCCGCTGCACGTCCACCTGTCCGAGCAGCCGGCCGAGAACGAGGCGTGCCGGGCCGCCTACGGGGCCACCCCGACCGAGTTGCTGGCCGACCGGGGCGCGCTCGGTCCGGACACCACCGCGGTGCACGCGATCCACCTGGAGGACAAGGACGTCACCCTGCTGGGATCCCACCGGACCACGGTGTGCGTGTGCCCGACCACCGAGCGCGACCTGGGGGACGGCATCGGCCCGGTCCGGGCGCTGGCCGACGCCGGTTCACCGGTCGCCCTGGGCACCGACCAGCACGCCAGTGTCGACATGTTCATCGAGGCCCGGGGGATGGAGATGCACGAGCGACTGCTGTCCGGGCGGCGTGGCCGGTTCGCCCCCGCCGAGCTGGTCGCCGCGATGGCCGGCGCCGGGCACGCCGCCCTGGGCTGGCCGGAGGCGGGCCGGATCGCCGTCGGTGCACCGGCCGACCTGGTCGCGCTGCGGGTGGACAGCCAGCGCACCGCGGGCGTCCCACTGCTGCACCTGGCGCAGGCGGCCACCGTCGGCGACGTCGCCACGGTCGTGGTCGGCGGCCGGGTCGTCGCCCGCGACGGTCGGCACGCCCGGCTGGGCGACGTCGGGGAGCTGCTGCGGGCCGCGGTGCTGGCCGCCTGGGCCTAGGCCGACCCCAAGGCCGAGCCGGACCCCGAGCCTGACGCCGAGACCGGCCTACGCCGGTTCGTGCACCGCGTGCCCGAGCCGGGCGATGTCCGCCGGGGTGACCCGGCAGCAGCCGCCGACCAGCCGCGCCCCGGCTGCCACCCAGGTCCGCACGTCCTGGCCCCGCAGCCCGGCCGGGCCGGACCAGCGACCGGTGGCCGCGTCGTACCGCTCACCGCTGTTGGGGTAGGCGACCACCGGCCGCCCGGCCGCGGCCGCGGTCCGCACCGCAGCGGCGACGCCGTCCGGAGCGGTGCAGTTCACGCCCACGGCGATCACCGCCGGGTGGTCGGCGGCCATCCTGAACGCCTCCCCGGCGGGCTCCCCGCGCCGGGTCCGGACGGTGCCGTCGGGCCCGGTCACCGTGGTCAGCGACAGCCAGGCCGGCACGCCCAGCCCCTCCAGTGCCAGCAGCAGTGCCTCCACCTCGGCCAGGCAGGGCACCGTCTCCAGGGCCAGCACGTCGGGCTCAGCCGCGGCCAGCGTCTCCAGGCGCGGCCGGTGGAAGGCCACCAGCTGCCCGACCAGGTCGGCGGGCGCGGCGTCGCCGTAGTCCCCGGTGTACTCCTGGCCGCCGGCCAGGTAGGCGCCGTACGGTCCGACCGAGGCCGCCACCCAGCTCGGTCCGGCGACCTCCTGCTGGGCCTGCCGGGCCAGCTGGACGCTGCGGGTCAGCAGCGCACCGGCCTGCGCCCGGTCCAGGCCGGCCTGGGCGAAGCCGGGGTAACTGGCCTGGTAGCCGGCCGTGGTGGCGACCTGCGCGCCGGCGGCGAAGAACGCGCGGTGCGCGGCCAGCAGCGCCTCGGGCGCGTCGCGCAGCAGCCGAGCCGACCACAACGCCCCGGAGATGTCCTCGCCGCGGTCCTCCAGCAGGGTCGACAGGCCGCCGTCCAGGATGACTGGACCGGCGGCCAGCGCGCTCGACAGCGACCCGGCCGGTGACCCGGCCGGGGACGACGTCGCGGACGGTGGGAGGGGCATCGCGGTGGCCCGGCCGGTGCGGCTCAGTCCCGGTCGAGCGCCTTGGGCAGCTTGCCGGTCGAGCGCCGGTAGTAGCCGGCCGCCTGCCGGGTGGCGAACAACCGCGCCAGGCCGACCGCGGCCCCGGAGGCCAGCGCCCACAGCACGGCCTCGTGCCACTCGGTGTCCGGATCCTCCGGCACGGTCGGCGGCTCGTTGCCGGTCGCCGTCTTCCACACGGTGGTCAGCGCCTTGCGGGCCGCCAGCCCGGCTAGCACCGCCCCGCCGCCGCCGAGGATCTTCCAGCCCAGACTGCCCACGCCTGCCACCACCCTGCTCTCGCTGTCATCAAGATCGCCACCATCGTGGCCCAGCTCGGCTCCCGGCACACCTGCACCGGACCCACCGGTGTCGCGGGTGTACGGTCACGGCAACGACAGGGGAGCGCCGCGAGCGCTGAGAGTGCGGGCAGGGCCCGCAGACCCTCGAACCTGATCCGGGTCATGCCGGCGCAGGGAGTCGAGTCTCGACCGCCCGGCCGCAGCCGGGTCGTCCCCCTCCTGAGCCATCGGGAGGCCATGATGAGCACCACCCGCCACGACGGCGCGGCAGCGGCCGACGCCGACCTCCGGTCCGGCGGCCAGCGCCGGCTGTGGCTGGCCTCGGCCGGCTGCGTGCTGGCCGGGCTGCTGCTCGGCGGGGTCGTGCTGGCCCGCGGCCCGGGCGACGGCGGCCGCACCAGCCTGGGCGTCTACCTCGCCCTCCTGCTGGTCTTCGGCGGGCTGTGTCTGGGCGGGGCCGCGGCCGCCCGGGCCCGGGCCCGGACCCGGGTCGTGGACCTCGTGGTGTCCAGTGTGCTGGGCGTCGTCGGCGGCTTCTTCCTGTGGGGGGTGGCCGTGCTGTGGAACGGGATGACCGCACCGTTGGCCGTCTTCCCGCCCGCCTCCGCCGTGCTGTCCGGGCTGTGGCTGGTGCCCGGGGTGCTGGCCGGTCTGGTCGTCCGGCGCCCAGGGGCGGCGGTCTTCGCCGAGCTGGTGGCCGCGGTGATCGAGGCGCTGCTGGGCAACGCCTGGGGCTTCGCCACCGTCCCCTACGGCCTGGTCGAGGGTCTGGGCGCGGAGATGGTGCTGGCTCTGCTGCTGTACCGGCGGTTCGGGCTGCCCACCGCGCTGGGCGCCGGCGCCGGGTCCGGCCTGGCCCTGGCCGCGTTGGACCTCACGCTGTACTACCCCGCGTTCTCCGCGCCCTACCGGGTCGCCTACCTGGTGCTGGCCGTGCTGTCCGGTGCGGTGATCGCCGGCGCGGGCAGCTGGGCCCTGACCCGTTCGCTGGCGGCGACCGGGGCCCTCGCACCGCTGGCCTCCGGCCGCGCCGCGACGCGGGTCTAGGTGTCCGCCGACCAGCGGCCGGCCGGGTACGGGGTCGGCCTGCGCGCCCGCGGCTGGGGCTGGCGGCACCCCGGGCGCCGGGCCTGGGCGCTGCGCGGGCTCGACCTGGTCGTCCAGCCCGGGGAGCGGGTGCTGCTGCTGGGTCCCAGCGGGGGCGGCAAGTCCACGCTGCTGGCCGGCCTGGCCGGGCTGCTGGAGCCCGGCACGGACGGTGCCGAGCAGGACGGTGCCGGTCAGGACGGTGCCGGTCAGGACGGTGCCGGTCAGGACGGTGCCGGTCAGGACGGTGCCGGTCAGGACGGTGCCGGTCAGCAGGAGGGCCAGCTGCTGCTGGACGGCGTGCCGGCCCGGCTGGCCCGCAGCCAGGGCGTGCGCAGCGGGCAGGCCCGGGCCGGGCTGCTGCTGCAGGACCCGCTGGCCCAGACCGTGCTGGCCCGGTGCGGCGACGATGTCGCCTTCGGCCTGGAGAACCACGCCGTGCCCGCGGAGCGGATCTGGCCCCGGGTGCACGAGGCGCTGCGTGCGGTCGACTTCCCCTACCCGCCCGGGCACCTGACCTCCAGGCTGTCCGGCGGCCAGCGGCAGCGGCTGGCCGCCGCCGGGGTGCTGGCCCTGCGACCGGGCCTGCTGCTGCTCGACGAGCCGACGGCGATGCTGGACCCGCCGGCGGCGGCCGGCCTGCGCGCGGTGGTCAGCGGCCTGCTGGCCGGCAGCGGCGCGACCTGCGTGCTGGTCGAGCACCGGGTGGCGGCGTGGCTGCCGCTGGTCGACCGGGTGGTGGTCCTGGAGCCAGGCGGCGGCGTGGTGGCCGACGGTGACCCGCAGCGGGTGCTGGCCGAGCAGGGTGAGCGGTTGGCCGCCCGCGGCGTCTGGGTGCCGGGCCGCAGCCCGGCCCGAGCGCCGGTCGGTTCGCCCACCGGGCCGGCTGGGGCGGCGCCCGCGGGCGGCGGAGAGCTCCTGCTGACCGGCCGGGCCCTGGGCGCGCACCGGCCCGGGGCGCCTCGGCCGGCACTGTCCGAGGTGGACGTCGACGTCCGGGCCGGCCGCCCGCTGGCCGTGGTCGGCCCGAACGGGGCCGGCAAGTCCACGCTCGGGCTGCTGCTGGCCGGGCTGACCCGGCCCCAGCAGGGCGAGGTCCGGGCCACCCCGGCGCTGTCCGAGCGGGAGGGTCAGGACGCCGGCCCGCGACCCTGGCGCTGGCGTCCCCGGCAGCTCGCCGCCCGGATAGGCACGGTGTTCCAGGAGCCGCAGCACCAGTTCCTGACCTCCAGCGTGGAGCAGGAGCTGACCCTGGGACCCCGCCGTCTCGGCCTGCCCGAGGCCGGGACGCGGGCCCGCGTCGGCGAGCTGCTGGACCGGCTGCGACTGGCCCACCTGGCCCGGGCCAACCCGTTCACCCTCTCCGGCGGGGAGCAGCGCCGGCTGTCGGTGGCCACCGTGCTGGCCACCGGCCCCCGGCTGCTGGTGCTCGACGAGCCGACCTTCGGCCAGGACGCGCGGACCTGGGCCGAGCTGGTCGACCTGCTGGGCGAGCTGGTCCGGGACGGCGCCGGCCTGGTCACCCTGACTCACGACCAGGAGCTGGTCGAGGCGCTCGGCGCGCAGGTGCTGACCCTGGACGGCGGCCGGGTGCAGGCCCGGGTGGACCGGTGAGCGAGCTGCTCGACGGCCCGGTCGGGGTGGACCTGCGCGCCCCCCTGGCCCGGCGCAACCCGCTGGCCAAGCTGTCCGCGGCGCTCGCCGTCTCCGTGGCGCTGCTGCTGACCATCGACGCGGTCACCGCGGCGACGGCGCTGGCCCTGGAGCTGGCCGCGCTGCCGTTCGCGGGCCTGGGACCGCGGGCCCTGGCCCGCCGCGGCTGGGCGGTGCTGCTGGCGGCGTCCGGCGCTGCGGTGTCCACCGCCTGGCTGGGGGTGGACTCCGGGCCGACGCTGGTCGACCTCGGGCCGGTCACCGTCAGCCAGGGTTCGCTGCTGGCCGGCGTCGGGATCGGGCTGCGGGTGCTGGCCATCGGGGTGCCCGGGGTGGTGCTGCTGGCGACCACCGACCCGACCGACCTGGCCGACGCGCTCGCCCAGCGGCTGCACCTGCCGGCCGCCCCGGTGCTCTCGGCCCTGGCCGGGATGCGCCTGTTCGGGGTGCTGGCCCAGGAGTGGGAGATGCTGACCCTGGCCCGCCGGGCCCGCGGGCTGGGCGGGCACGGCCGGCTGGCCCAGCTCGGCACGGTCGGCGGGCAGACCTTCGCCCTGCTGGTCCTGGCCCTGCGCCGGGCGACCACGATGGCGACCGCGATGGAGGCCAGGGGGTTCGGTGTCCGGCCCGAGCGCACCTGGGCCCGGCCGAGCCTGCTCGACCGCGGGGACCTGGCCATGATGGCCGGTGGCGTGCTGCTGGCGGTGGCGGCCACCGGGGCGGGCCTGGCCGCCGGCACCTGGTCGTTCGTGCTGGGCTGACGCCCGCTCAGCCCACCCCGATCGGGCCCTGCTGCGGCCCGTCCTCGTGCGCCGGCTGCACGGCGAGGGAGGGGAAGTCGACCAGGTCGCCCTCCCGCGCGACGTCCCACTCGGGGAAGACCAGGTCGCTCTGCAGGTACAGGGCCAGCAGCTGGGTCAGGTTCTCCAGGCTGGCGACGTGGGTGCGCTCGTGGCCGTGCGTGGCGTCCACCCCGAACCCGAGCAGGGCCACCCGGGCGTGCGCGCCGGCCTCGATCGCCGCGGCGGCGTCCGAACGGTAGTGCGCGAAGGTGTCCCGGACGACGTCCAGGCCGTGCTCGCGGGCCAGGGTGGCCAGCTTGCGGGTCAGGTGGTAGTCGAAGGGGCCGACACCGTCGGCCATCGCCACGGTGACCGCGTCCTCGCGGGACTGCTGGTCCGGGGCGACCACCGCGGCGTCCACGGAGACCATCTCGGCGACGTCCTGGTCCAGGCCGTGGCTGGCCCCGTGCCCGACCTCCTCGGTGCAGGTGATCAGCAGGTGGGCGGTGACCGGCAGCTCCACCTCGGCGTCCCGGATCGCCTTGACGGCGGTCAGCACCGACGCCACGCCCGCCTTGTCGTCCAGGTGCCGGGAACGGACGAAGCCCGACGGGGTGATCACCGGCCCGGCCAGCTGGGCCACGAAGTCGCCGACGTCGATGCCCAGCGCCCGCAGGCCCGCGACGTCCCGGACCGGTTCGTCGAGCCGGACCTCCACCTGCTCCCAGGACACGCCCTGGCTGTCCACCTCGGTGTCCCAGCGGTGCCCGCTCGCCTTCAGCGGCAGCACCTGGCCGGTGTAGACCCGGTCGAGGTTGTCCGGGAACACCCACACCATGGCCCCCTCGGAGAACCGCGAGCTGTGCGTGCCCACCGGCTTGAGCTCCAGCCGGCCGTTGGTCTTCAGCCGGCGGACCATGCACCCGATCGTGTCGGTGTGCACGGCCACCGCCCGGTCGGCGTGGTGGCTGCTGGAGCCGGTCAGCGTCGCGTTGATCGTCCCCCGCCGGGTGATGACGAACGGGACGCCGAGGGCGTGCAGCCGCTCGCCGACGTACTGCTGCACGTGGTCGGTGCGGCCCGAGGGGCTCGGGATCTCCAGCAGCTCCAGCAGCACCTGCTGCAGGTAGTCCAGGTCCAGCTTCAGGGGGGCGGGGTTGCGCACCCCAGCACGCTAGCGTGCGGCCCCGGGCACCCACAGCCGCGGCGGGGCGCTGGTGCCGGGGAAGAGTAGGTCGACGAAGCGTTCCGCGGTCGGCTGCGGCTCGTGGTTGGCCAGGCCCGGGCGCTCGTTGGCCTCGATGAAGACGTACTCCGGCCCGGCCGGGTCCGGCACCAGCAGGTCCAGGCCGGTGACCGGGATGGACAGGGCGCGGGCGGCCCGCACGCAGGCGTCGGCCAGCACCGGGTGCAGCTGCGCGGTGACGTCGTGGATGGTGCCTCCGGTGTGCAGGTTCGCCGTCCGCCGCACGGCGAGCTGCTCGCCCTCGGGCAGCACGTCCTGCATCGACCAGCCGGCCTGCTGCACGGTGTCCAGCGTGCCGGCGTCGACCGGGATGGTGGACTCCCCGGCGGTGGCGGCCGCCCGGCGCCGGCTCTGCCGCTCGATCAGGTCGGCCACGGTGTGCACCCCGTCGCCGACCACCGTGGCCGGGCGCCGGACGGCGGCGGCCACCACCTGCTGGTCGATCACGATGACCCGTAGGTCGGCGCCGGTCGCCACCTCCTCCAGCAGCACGTCCGGGCAGTGGCTGCGGGCCAGCTCGACGGCCTCGGTCAGCGCCTGCTCGGTGCGCACGCCGACGGTGATGCCCCGGCCCTGCTCGCCGCGGGCCGGCTTGACCACGATCCGCTCGTGCCGGGCCAGGAAGGCCCGGTCGGCCTCGCTGCCGTCCGCCTGGCGCCCGTCGGGCACCGCGAGCCCGGCCTCGACCAGGATCCGGCGGGTCACCCGCTTGTCGTCGCACCGGCTCATCGCCACCGCGCTGGTCAGCTCCGACAGCGACTCCCGGGTGACCAGCGTGCGGGCGCCGTGGGTCAGCCGCAGCTCCCCCCATGGCCCGTCCAGCACCTGCACCCGGATCCCGCGCCGCATCGCCTCGTCGGCCACGATGGTGGCGTAGGGATTCAGCCGGTCGTAGCCCTCCGGGGCGGCGGCCCGGAACAGCCGCTCGTTGATCGGGTTCTTCCGCTTCACCGCCAGGTGCGGCACCCGCTGGAAGCCGAGCCGCTCGTACAGCCGGATCGCGCCCTGGTTGTCGGCCAGCACCGACAGGTCGACGTAGGCCCGCCCGCGCGCGGTCAGCTCCTCGGCCAGCGCCCGCAGCAGCGCCTGCCCGGTGCCGGGTGGGGCGAGCGAGGGGTCCACGGTCAGGCACCACAGGCTGGAGCCGTTCTCCGGGTCGCCGAACAGCTCCACGTGGTCCACGCCGGTGATGGTGCCGACCAGCTCCCCGCTGGCCAGCTCGGCGACCAGGTGCACGAAGTGCCGCCGGCCGGCGTTCTCGACCAGCACCTCGGCCGGCGCGGTGAGCATCTGGTTGCGGGCGTAGATGGCGTTCACCGTGTCCGCCTCGGCCAGGTGGTGCAGCGGGTGCACCGCCACCCCCGGCGTCCGCCGGTCGGTCAGCACCTCCGGACGCAGCGGCAGGTGCAGCCGGTAGGTCAGCGAGGGGTCGATGAACAGCTCGTCGGGGCGCCGGGCGACCAGCACGTGCGCCTCGGGCAGGTAGATGCAGATGTCCCGGGAGCCGGCCACCTCGGCGCGCAGCACGTCCGCCGCGTGCTCGGGCGCCTCGAAGGTCTGCCCGAAGACCAGCCGTCCCCAGCCGCAGTCCAGCACCACCCCAGTGCCGGCCTGCCCAGGCAGCTCGGCGGAGGCCGCCGTGACCGGGTCACCCCCCGGCCCCACGTCCTCCCGGGTCCGCGGCCGGCTGTCGTGGTCCTGCCCCGAAGGTCCGCCCATGCCCCCCGATGCTTCCAGACCGGGCCCGGCGGTGCAGTGGGCACGGGGGGCGGCCGCCGGCGGTCAGGCCGGGGTCAGGAGATGCCGTGCGTCTGCAGCCACATCTCCAGCAGGCCGAGCTGCCACAGCTTGTTCCCGCGCAGCGGGGTCAGCTCGCTGTTCGGGTCGGCCAGCAGCGCGCTCACGTACTCCGGGCGGTACAGGTGGCGGGTCCGGGCGGCGGGAGCGGCCAGGCAGTCCTTCACCCGGTCCAGCACCTTGCCCTCCAGGTGGGTGATGCCGGGCACCGGGAAGTAGCCCTTGGGCCGGTCGATGACCTCCCAGGGCAGCACCCGCCGTCCGATCTCCTTCAGCACGCCCTTGCCGCCCTGGGCCAGCTTCAGCTCCGGCGGGCAGGTCGCGGCCAGCTCGACGAAGTCGTGGTCCAGGAAGGGCACCCGGGCCTCCAGGCCGTGCGCCATGGTCATGTTGTCCACCCGCTTGACCGGGTCGTCGACCAGCATCACCTGGGTGTCGATCCGCAGCCCGGCGTCCACCGCGGTCTGCGCGCCCGGCGCGGTCAGGTGCGCGGTGACGAACTCCCGGGCCGGGTCACCCTCCGGCAGGTAGGCCGGGTCCAGCACCTGGGCCAGGCCGGAGGCGTCCCGGTCGAAGAAGGCACGGGCGTAGCTGTCCACCGCCTGCTCCCGGCCGATCCCGGCCAGCGGCGGGTACCAGTGGTAGCCGCCGAGGATCTCATCGGCGCCCTGGCCGGACTGCACCACCTTCAGGTGCTCGGCCACCGCCTGGCTGAGCAGGTAGAACGCCACGCAGTCGTGGCTGACCATCGGCTCGGACATGGCCCCGACCGCGGCCTCCAGCGGCGGCAGCAGGTCCGCCGCCGGGATCTGGATCTGGTGGTGGTCGGTGCCGAAGCGCTGGGCCACCAGGTCGGAGTAGCGGAACTCATCGCCCTCCCGGCCGCCGACCGACTCGAAGCCGATCGAGAAGGTGGACAGCCCGCTCTGGCCCTCCCCGGCCAGCAGGGCCACCACCAGGGAGGAGTCCAGCCCGCCGGACAGCAGCACACCGACCGGCACGTCGGCCACCATCCGGCGCTTGACCGCGGTGGTCAGGGAGGCCAGCAGCGCGTCCTGCCAGTCGGTCTGCGACCAGTCCGCACGCTCGGCGGCCCGCTCGAAGGAGGGGTTCCAGTAGACGCGTTCCCGGCTGCTGCCGTCGGCCTCGTAGACCTTGACGGTCGCCGGCGGCAGCTTCCTGACGCCCTCGAGCAGGGTGCGGGGGGCCGGGACGACGCTGTGGAAGCTCATGTAGTGGGCCAGCGCGACCCGGTCGATCGTGGTGTCCACCCCGCCCCCGGCCAGCAGGGCCGGCAGCGTGCTGGCGAACCGCACCCGCTCGGCGGTCTCGGACAGGTACAGCGGCTTGATCCCCAGCCGGTCCCGGGCCAGCACCACCCGGCCGGTGTCCCGCTCGACCAGCGCGACGGCGAACATGCCGACCAGGTGGTCGACGAAGTCCTCGCCCCACTCCACGTAGGCCTTCATGACGACCTCGCTGTCGCCGTGGGAGAAGAACCGGTGGCCCCTGTCCTGCAGCTTACGGCGCAGGTCCTGGTAGTTGTAGATGCAGCCGTTGAAGACGCCGCTGACCCCGGAGCCGGAGTCGACGATCGGCTGGCCGCTGGCGGCCGACAGGTCGATGATCTTCAGTCGACGGTGCGCCAGCGCCGTGCGGCCGGCCGACCAGGCTCCGGAGTCGTCCGGGCCGCGGTCGGCCATCGTCGCTGCCATCGACTCGACTGCGACGACGTCCGCGCGGGCGCCGTCGAGCCGGACTTCCCCAGCCAGTCCGCACATGGCAGGCAAGCCTGCCAGACCCGTCGGATCGGTGCGCCCGGGCGCGGCTGGTCACGGGCCGGCCGGTCATTGGGTGGGATCCGGTCACCGGGTGGGATCCGGTGCGCCAGGAGGCCCGGATCCCACCCGTTGCCCGGATCCCACCCGTTGGTCAGCCCGTGGGCGGGCCGGGGCGGTTGAGTCCGCAGGCCGGGCCGCAGGGGCGAGGCAGGCCGTTCCAGGCCCGGCTGCGCAGCACGGCGGCGACCTCAGCCGCGACGGCGCACGGGTCGCCGACCACCGCCGCCCACCCGTAGCGCAGCACGGCGAGCCCGGCAGCCACCGAGGCGTTGTCCCGGCGCTGGTCACGGTGCCGCAGCTCGTCCGGGTGCGCGGCCCGGCCGCCGAGCTCGACCAGGGTGGCGTACTCCTCGTGCGTGATGTCGTCGTACCGGCTGCCGCCGCCGGGCCCGGGCAGCCGCGAGCGCTGGTTGCGCCGGCCGACCGGCAGCTGATGGGCGCGCTCCACCCCGTGCAGGTACCGCCGTTCCAGCGGCGAGGCGACGCCGTCGTCGGTCTCGGCCGCGAGCTCCTGGACCAGGGTGCGCCAGCGGTGACGGGAGCGGCCAGCCAGCTCGGCCCGCAGCCGGTCCGGGGTGGTCAGCCGGCGCTGGCAGGCGGTCAGCAGCCGGCCGACGACGGCGCCGGCGTCGCCGCAGTCGTCCAGGGCGGCCAGCAGCGCCGGTTCGAGGCGCTGCCGCGGCGGACGGCTGCCCGGCTGCAGGTCACCGGCCAGGTCGCGGCGGCGCCGGATCGCGACCTCCGGCCGGCTGGCCACCGTGCGCCGGTGCGGCACCAGCACGGGCACCGGACGGCGCAGGCGCTCGGACAGGCCGGCCAGCCAGAGGGCGGCGTCGCCGGCGAGCATCGCGCCCTCGCCGGCGTACAGCACGGCCGCCCAGGCCAGGGCCCGTTCCGGCACCGGACCGGTGAAGGTGGCGTAGACCCCGGGCAGCAGGCGGCGCCACCGGCCGCTGCGCACGTCCTGCCGGGCCAGGCTCTCCGTCAGACCGAGCGCCAGCAGCTGGCCGCGGGCGACCACGCCGTCCTGGGCGTCGGCCAGCCGCCGGACCGCGGGAGTGCATCCCACGCGCTGCCCGGCCACCGGAGGAGCCTGCACCAGGACGACCAGCGGAGGCCGTGTCCCGCCGACCCGCTGTGGACGGCGCTGGCGAGGCGGCCGTGACCCTGTGGACGAACACGTGCCGTCAACGGGTGGGAGCCGGCGCGTGGGCGGGCCCGGATCCCACCCGGTGCTCGGATCCCACCCGGTGCCCGGATCCCACGCGGTGCCCGGATCCCACCCGGTGCCCGCCGCGCCGATCGCTCAGCTGGTGGGTGAGGCGGTCCCCCCGGGCGTGGACCCGGAGGGGGACCGGGGCCACGGGTGGGCACCAGCACCTGGTCGGCGGCGCGGAGGGCAGGGTGACGCCGTGCTGGCTCAAGCACGTCCGGTAGGCGGTGAAGCCGGTCGCACCGCTGGCCGAGCCGGCCGCCCGCTCGGTGTACACG
This sequence comes from uncultured Actinomycetota bacterium, assembly GCA_963821825.1. GTDB lineage: Bacteria > Actinomycetota > Actinomycetes > Actinomycetales > Kineosporiaceae > CAWGFD01. The sequence continues at coordinate 228,003 of CAWGFD010000002.1, read as the reverse complement.
CCGCCCGGTAGCCCATGGGATCCCGCTCAGTACCGTCCCTCGGCCAGGTAGAGCAGGGCCGCCCGGACCCGGGGGTGGGCGTGCTGGTCACCGGCCAGCTCGAGCTTGCTGAAGATGGAGTTGATGTGCTTCTCCACCGAGTGCTGGCTGATCACCAGGTCCGCCGCGATCGCGGCGTTGGTCCGGCCCTCGGCGACCCCGGCCAGCACCTCACGCTCGCGGGGGCTGAGCCGGGCGATGCTCGGGTCCCCGGCCCGTGCCCTGCCCCGGACCAGGGACTCGACCACCTTCGGGTCGATCGCGGACCGGCCGGCGGCGACCGCGCGGATCGCCCCGGTCAGGTCGTGCAGGTCCCCGACCCGTTGCTTGAGCAGGTACCCGCGGCCCTCGGTGCCCTGGGTCAGCAGCTGTTTCACGTAGCCGGCCTCGGTGTACTGGCTGAGCAGCAGCACACCCATCCCCGGGTGCGCGTCGCGGCAGTGCTGGGCGATCCGGACGCCCTCGTCGCTGTGCCTCGGCGGCATCCGGATGTCGGTCAGGACCACCTGGGGGACCAGCTTGTCGATGGTGTCCAGCGCGTCGTCCAGGTCCGCGCACGCGGCGAGCACCTGGATGTCGTCGGTCGTCTCGATCATCCGCCGCACGCCCTCCCGGACCAGGAAGCTGTCCTCGGCCAGCACCAGGGTGATCATCGTTCCTCCGACAGCGGCACGGCGACCCGGACGGCGCCGGCGTCGAAGGCGGCCCAGCCGCCGTAGGCCTCCACCCGGTCACGGATCACGGTCCGGACGGTCTGCGGAAGCGGCTGCAGCCCGGCGGCGGCACCGGACCCGGACACGGTCAGCACGGCCTGCTGATCCACCTGCAGGCGCACCCGCAACGACCGCGCCCCGGCCGAGGCGAGCGCGTCCAGCGCGGTGACCGAGCAGAAGTACAGGCAGATCGTGGCCGATTCGGTCGGCACGGCGTCGTCGACCTCGAGCTGCGCGTACAGATCGGCGCTCTCCAACCAGCCGTCCAGGGCCGCGGCGAGCCCGGAGCCCGCCAGCCGTGGCGGGTAGATGCCGCGGGCGATCGCCCGCAGCGCGTCCAGGGCCTGCATGCTGGCCCGAGACGCGGCGACCAGATCGGCGCCCTCCACCTGGGTCAGCGCGCGGTCGAGGTGACGCACCACCTGGTCGTCGACCTCTGCGCGAACCCTGCGCTGCTCGTCCCGGCGAACGGTCAGCAGCCGGTCCCGGGACGCCGCCAGGGCCCGCTCGAGGGCCGCGAGCTCGGCCCGTTGCCGGCGCAGCTCATGGGTGAGCCGCCCGGTGGGCAGCGCCACGCCTGGCTGGCCGGCCAGCCGGGGGGCGACGTCGTCCACGGCGAGGGTGGCGGACATCTGCCGCAGCAGGGCGAGCACGTCCTGGCAGGACTGCGCGCGGGAGCGGAGCGGCAACCGCATGGCGAGGTGCTGCACCAGGTCGCGGCCGGCCCACGGGCTGAGCGCCACCAGGGTTGTCGCAGCGATCACCAGTCGGATCGCGGCAACGGCCGGTGCCCGGTAGGCGTCGGCGTTCATGCCGGTACCGGGATGTCTGCTCGCAGAGTGGTTCCCAGTCCAGCGGCGGACCGCACGCACAGCCGTCCACCGACCGGTGCCAGCCGGTCGGTCAGTGCGGACAGGCCGCCGGCGCCGACCGCGGCCGACGGGTCGAAGCCACGCCCGTCGTCGACGACGGTCAGCTCCAGGTCCGGCCCCGCCATCTGCAGCGAGACGGTCGCCGTCCGGGCCCCGGCGTACTTCGCCACGTTGGTCAGCGCTTCACAGCAGCAGAAGTACGCCGCGGCCTCGACCTCAGCCGGCAGCTCGACAGCGCTGATCTGGATGGCGGTCCGGACGCCGGAAGCGCAGGCGAGCCCGACTGAGTGGTGCAGCGCCGCGGGGAGCCCCAGCTCCTCCAGGATCGGCGGGCGGCCGTCGCCGCACAGCTGCAGCACCGATGCCCGGGCGTCGGTGAGCATCCGGCGCAGCTCCGCCCGGTGCCTGGCCAGTTCCGGCTCGCCCGCCCCGGTCGTGGCGAGGGCGGCGATGAAGGCGATGGTGGCCACCAGCTGCTGCTGCGCGCCGTCGTGCAGGTTGCGCTCCAACCGCCGCCGCTCGCTGTCTGCGGCCTCCACCAACCGGCGCCGGACCTGCCTCAGCTCGGCGGTCCGATCGCTCAGCACGGCCACCTGGCGGGCCAGCTGGACCGTGAGCAGGGCGTTGTGCACGACCAGCCCGGCATGGCCGGACAGGTCCGACAGCAGCGCCGCATCGGTCGCGGCCAGATCTCCTCGGGCACTGACCGCGCCCAGCAGGTCGCCCCGGTAGCTGACCGGCCAGGACCCTTCCCGGCCGGGCGCGACCGCGCCGCTGGGATAGACCGAGGCGATGGTCCAGTCCGCGCCGTCCAGCAGCCACAGCGCGGCTGCGGACGCTCGGGTAGCGCGCACAGCGACCTCGGTGAGCTGGTCGATCTCGCCGGCCGCGCCGAGCCGTTCCAGGCCGCCGACCAGCGATCGCAGTGCCCGCATCGGGGACTGGTCCTGGCCGTAGACCACCCGGTCGGCCCAGCGCTGCGCGCGGGCCCGCAACGGCTCGATGGCCACGAGGCCCCGGTCGACGTCCCACGACCGGTACCGCAGGTGGCACGTGAACAGCACCACAGGCACCAGCGCGAACGCCGCCGGGAACCAGGTCGCCACCCGCGCGGCGAAGGGGGCGGCGGGCGACCACTGACCACCCGCCAGGACGCCGGCCAGCCAGGCCGCCCCGGCCCCGAGAGCCGGCAGCAGGGCCGCGACCAGCAGCCGTGCCACCCGGCGCTCATCCCCTGCGGTCTGTGGATCGGTCAGCCGCAGACCCTGGGAGGCCAGCCCGGCCGCCGGGACGAGGATCCCGAAGAGGACGACGAAGAACTGCGGGTGGGCGACGAGGCCCCCACGCCAGCCGATGAACGCCATCAGCGCGGTGGGGCCGGCGACGAGGGCCCACAGCGCGGGTCCGGCCAGCTGGGTGCGTCGCGGCAACCGCCCGGACGGGAAGAGGACCACCGCCCACAGGTAGGTGACCCCCGAGACGATGGGGAAGGAGAAGTCGATCACTTCGATCGGCCATGGCGCGCCGGTGATGGAGAAGGCGCGGTGGCTGGGCATGTTGAACGTGGCCGCCGCGGCGAGCAACGCGAAGGTGAGCAGCCGGGGAACCCTTTCGTCGGCCCGGCGCACCACCAGCAGAATCCCGAGGGCCAGGTTCAGCAGGCTGAACCCGTCGTGCCCGGCCCAGAGCAGGAGCTGCTGGTGAAGGTCCGGGACGTCGGCGATCAGGGTCGGCAGGATGCCCAGCACCAGCCAGACCACCAGCCCCAGCGCGTAGGGCAGGAGCAGGACCCGGAAGCGAACCCGGTCCCGGGACGACGCCACGGCCTCGACGATAGCCGTCCGGGGGCCCCTTCGGCAGTGGTTGGCGGGGGGTGCCGGCACCACCGTCCGGGGGTGCCGGCAGGAGGGCGGGAACCGGCGTGCGGGCACCATCGGATCCGGCCGGTGAAGGCCGGATCGTGAATTCCGCCATCTTCGCCAGCCCGGCAGGGTGCACCCGAAGGAATGGAATTCACCGATGACCGCCACCGACTCCACGCCCGTGGTGAATGAGCCGGCACCTGTGACTGCGGCGCCGAACGCCCCGGTGACCACCCCGCCCGTGGTGCCCGCTCCCTCGCCGGCTCCTGCCGCGGAGCGCACCGTCTACTCCCTGCCGGGTGTCTCCTGGCTGTCGGTGCAGGTGGGGGGCAGCTCCGCCACCATCGACGTCGGCGGCGTCGTCGTCCCCGTCGCCGTGTCGAAGCTGGCCGACGGCGCCCCGGTACGGGTGCAGGCCGACCTGAGCCAGGTCACCCTGGCCACGATCTCCCAGGCGGCCCTGACCACAGGATCGGTCGACCCGCTCACGGTGCTGCCGCCGGCCCTCGCCCAGACCCTGGCGCCGGTGGCGATCACCTCGGTCGGGGTCAGTCTCGACCTGGCTGCCCACCGGCTGGTCGGCTTCGACCTGCAGGTGGGCGCCGTCGCGTCCTGGTCGCTGATGGCCGGCAGCGTCCAGCTGGACGACCCCTCGTTCCGCCTCGCCTTCGCCGCCACCGCGACCGGGCCGAGCGTGCAGGCCAGCGCCGCCGCCACCTTCGCCGGCGCCGAATTCGTGATCACCCTCGGCCGTGATCCGGTCTCTGCCGGGGCGGCGGCCTGGTCGTTGCACGCCGGTCTGGCCGACGGTGCGACGCTGAGCGTGGCGGCCGTGGCCACCGCCTTCGGACTCGCCCTGCCCGCCGGCGTGCCCGAGCTGGCCCTGTCCGGCTGCACGCTGGACGCCGTCCTCGACGGTTCCGCGGTCACCTTCGCGGCCACCTCCCCGACCGGGTGGACCCTCCCGTTCGGCCCCAGCGGCCTGGGTCTGGGCCAGCTCGCCCTCACCTTCACCCGGCAGCACACCCCTGACGGCGCCGGTAGCAGCACCGGCTCCATCGCCGGCGTCGTGCACCTGGCCGGGGTCGACGTCCCGGTGACCTACGCCGTGCCCGGTGGGCTCACCCTGCACGCCGGCGTGGCCTCGGTGGCACCGTTCGCCCTGATCCAGGACGTCGTCGGCGCAGCCTCGGTGGGTGCGCTGACCCTCCCGCCGGAGCTGCTGACGCTGGCCCTGAGCGATGTCGTGCTGGCGCTCGACGTCGAGGCCGGCGAGCTGTCCTTCGCGGCCGGCGGGCCGGGGTTCAAGAGGGTGCAGGCCGTCGTCCGCAAGGCCACCGACTGGGGCTTCGCCGTGGGCATCGAGCTCGACGACAGCTACCGGTTCTCCACCCTGTCCCCGGCACTGGCGGGCCTGGACGCGGTGCGCCTGCCGCACGCCCTGATCGTCATCTCCTCCTTCGACGACACCAGCTTCACCTTCGAGGAGCTGCAGCCGGTCGCCGGCACGGGGGTCAGCAAGGGCGTCCTCCTCGACGGCCAGCTGGACCTGTCCGGGCTGGGCGCGGACACGTTCCTCGGCCGGGCACACCTGGACGTCAAGGCACGGATCGGTGCCTCGCTGGCCGACCTGGAACTGGACGCCGGGGTCGGCGACGTCCTGATCACCGACGGCGTCGTGCTCAAGGACGCCGAGTTCACCCTGCGCCCGGACCCGGAGAACGTCTCGGTGTCGGTGTCCGGCGCCGTCGACGTCACGATCGACTCCAGCCCCCTGCAGTTCACCGGCGGGGTCACCGTGGTGCCCAACGGCATCTCCTTCTTCGCGACCATGCTAGGCACCTGGCAGGACCCGTTCGGCGCCGCGGGCATCGCGCTGCGCGACGTCTCCTTGCAGATCGGCTCGGACTTCGAGGGGATCCCCTCGATCGGGATCGCCGGCGGCCTCACCATCGGCGCCTTCACCGGCAACGCGGCCGTCTCGTTCAACTCCCAGCTGCCCAGCCAGAGCGTGCTGATCGTGGCGTTCAACCACCTGTCCCTGATGGACGTCGTCGCCACCTTCTGCCCGCCCGCGGCCACCGCCGACATCCCGGCCGACGTCACCGGCACCCTGGCCGGCATCTCCCTGCAGGACGTCGACCTGTACGTCGTGCCGCAGGACACCTCGATCGGGGCGCTGAGCTACAAGCAGGGCCTGCGGGTCGGCGGCACCCTGCACGTCGCCGGGTTCACCGCCCAGGCGGACGTCGAGATCGACCAGAGCGAGGGGATCAGGGTCAGCGGCTCGCTGAGCCCGGTGGTCATCGCGGACGTCTTCTCGCTGACCGGCCCCGACCCGGCCACCGGCCCCGCCCCGGCCGGCCCGGACCTGGACATCGCGATCACCACCTCGGCGGTGCCCAAGGTGGCCCTCGACGGCCGGGTCGCCCTGCTCGGCCTGACCGCAGGCGCCTCGGTGTCCCTGTCGGACTCCGGGTTCGACTTCACCTGCCAGGGAAACGTGTTCGGTCTGTTCAGCGCCGACGTGCACGCCCAGGGCGGCACCCTGTCCTCCGGGGCGGGCTTCATGGTGCGCGCGGCCCTGTCGCAGGACTTCCTGTCCGACCTCGCCCGGCGAGCGGCGGCGCTGCTGCAGCAGGCCGGAGCCGACGCGCAGGCCCAGATCAGCCTGGCCGAGCAGGGTGTGGCCGGCGCGCAGGCCGACGTCAGCCGCTTCACCGCCTCGCTGAGTGGTGCGCAGGCCGACCTGGCCGCCGCGCAGTCCGATGCGCAGGCGACGCTGGGCATGCTGTCGCAGGCGGTCACCCAGGCACAGCAGAGCCTGGACACCGTCAACGCCCAGATCCAGACCGTCCGCTCGCAGATCACCAGCCAGCGGGACGCCGCAGCCGCCAGCCTTCGCGACCTTCAGGCGAGGCTGGCGGCGGCGAAGGGCGTGGCGGACTCCCTGAACGCCCAGGTCGCCGCCCAGCAGGCCCAGATCAACCAGCTGAACAGCGACATCGCCTGGTGGAACAACTGGTACAACAACCTCGCCTGGTACGACAAGACGTGGGGCTGGGCCCAGCTCGGGGCCGAGGTGGGCTGGCGCGGCACCCAGGTCGCCGGGTTGACCGTCTCGATCGGTGGCCTGCGTGGCTCGCTGCTCGCCGCCAACGGAGCCCTGCAGGCAGCCCAGCAGGCGGTGAACGCGGCGCTGGCCGCGCAGGCGAGCTACCCGGTGGACCAGGACCCGCGGATCCTGGGCCTGCAGGGTGGGCGGTCCGCGGCGCAGCTCGCGTTGGGTGCCGCGCAGAGCACGTTGAGCAGCGCACAGCAGACCGCCGCGGTCGCCATCTCGGTGGCCGGCCAGTCCGTCGCGGCCTTCCAGCAGCAGCTGGGTGGCGCGAACGCGGTGCTGGCCACGGCGAACACCGCGCTGACCCACCTGAGCCAGACCATCGGTGACGTCGCCGCGGTCAGCGCCTACGTCGCCGCCCATGGTCTGGACGCCCTGATCGACGTCCGATCGGCGTCCTTCGCCGGCGCCCTGTCCGCGACCTCGGGCGGCTCGGTCGCGCTGGACGCCGACGTGGTCTTCCAGGGCAGCCCGACCACGGTGCACGTCGCCTACGACTTCCACGACCTGGTCGCCGGCGCCAAGGCCGTCGCCAAGCAGCTGCTACCCGCCCTCCCGGTCTGACCATCCGCCGCGTTCAGGACCCGTGGACCATCCGCAGCGCCAGGGTGGGGCAGGCGGCTGCCGCCCGGCGCGCCGCGGCCAGCAGACCGGACGGGACCGGGACGCCGTCCACGATCGGGAACCCCCACTCGTCCAGGGTGATCTGCTCCGGCAGCAGCTGGGCGCACAGGCCGTGGGCCTGGCACGAGGGCCAGTCCACCACCAGCCGCGTCCCGGCCGGCCGAGCGGGCGAGGCGCTCATCGCAGCGGCGCCAGGGCCAGGCAGCCGCCGTGCTCGTGCGCGGCCACCTCGTCGGGGAAGGCGGTCAGCAGGCTGCGGACCAGCCGGGCCGTGCCGTCCGGGTGCGCGCAGGCGCCGCGGCCGTCCACCTGCCCGATGAGCTGGGTGATCCGGTGCACCGGCGAGGCGGCACCGGCCGATGGCCCGGCCACGGCCAGCGCGTCCACCGCCTCGGACAGCGCCGGCAGACCGAACCGGCAGGGCCCGCACCGACCGGCGCTCTGCCCGGCCAGGTAGGCCACGATCTCGGCGGTCACCTCCACCGGGCAGCGGTCCCGGGGCACCGGCAGCAGGACGCCGGCGCCCAGCGCGTAGCCCGCGGCGGCCATCGCCGACCGGCTGACGTCCAGGGCGGCCACCCGCGAGGGGGCCACCCACATGCCGTGGTAGCCGCCGACCAGCAGGGGGTGCTGGGCGGAGAAGCCGGCCTGGTGCAGCGCGCTGCTCAGCGGCGTCCCGATCGGCACCTCCAGGACGCAGCCGTCCGGCCGGTCACCGGCCACCGTCAGCAGGGTGCTGCCCGGCTCCTCGGCGGTGCCCAACGGGTCCGGGCCGCCGAGCGCCGCGGCCACCGCCACCTGGGCGTAGGTCTCGGCGTTGGACAGCAGCGTAGGCCGGTCCCGGTGACCGGTGACCGCGGCCGGCGCCCAGGACGTCACCGGCAGGTTCTCCCGGCCGGCCATCGCCTCCAGGACGGCGCTGGACTGGCCGCCGACGAACGTGCCGCCGGTCAGGTGCACCCGCCAGCGCAACGACGTCCGCTCCGCGATGGCCCGGCGGGCCGCCTGCTCCACCGCCGGACGCTCCGCGGGCAGCATGACGTGCACGGTCCGGGTGCCCAGCGCCCGGGCGGTGAGCTCGGCGCCGTCCAGGACCAGGTGCGCGGCGGTCAGGATCAGCGCCGAGTCCTTGCTGCTGGCCGGCTCGCCCTCGGCCGCGTTGACCACGACCACCCGGCGCCGTCCGGCGGCGTGCGCGGTGGACACCTTGCGGGCGAACGGGAACGCAGCGCCGCCCCGGCCGCGCAACCGGCTTGCGCTGGTCAGCTGCGCCAGCTCATCGGCGGTCATCGCGGGCGGCGGCGCCCAGGTGTAGCGGTGGTGCTCCAGGCCCACCGGCTCGCCGACCCCGGCCAGCAGGCGCGGGCCGGGCAGCACCCGCAGGTCGTGGCCGGCGGCGGCCGGCACGCGTAGCTCCCGGCTCACCGCTGCGCCTGCACGTGGTCGGCGGCCGAGGCGACGGGCCCGGCGGCGGGCCGGGGCATGAGCCCCGGGCCGGGCACCGGGCGGGTGGCCCGCGCGGACAGTCGCGGGGCTGCGCTGATCCTGGGCGGCAAGCCGGCGGCCAGCGCCCGCTCGTGCCGCAGGACGGCCAGTCGCAGGACGCCGGCGGCGGCCACCAGCCCGACGCAGCCGGCGGTGGTGGCGATCCCCCAGCCGGTCGCGGTGTCGGTCCCGATGCCGATGCCGTGGGCCAGGCCGACGGCCCAGCTCAGGTAGGCCAGCAGGTGGATGCCGCGCCAGGTCCGGTGCCGCATCCGGCGCCGGGCCAGCCCGGTCGCGGCGATGAGCATCAGCAGGTCGACGGCGATCGCGCCGAGGCCGGTCCACAGCGTGCGGTAGGGCGAGCTGAACGGCACCAGCACGTCGAACCAGCGGACGTCGATCCACTGGTGCGCCACGGCGGTCGCGACGTGAGCGGTGAGCAGGGCCAGCGCCAGCAGCGACAGCTGCCGGTGCAGGTGCTGGGTGGCCCACCGGGGCCACCAGCGGCTGCCGGCCCGGACGGTGGCCAGCACGCCCAGGGCGGTGGCCGCGGACAGCAGCAGGATCACCACCTCACCCGTGCCTCGCATCAGGAACCACAGCCAACGGTCGTCCGCGAAGAGAGCTCGCAGGTCGCTCACCAGTCATCTCCCCAGGGGTCGGGTGCGCCGGCCGGCCGCCGGCCCGCCGGGTGGTGCGGGACAGGGGCGGGCGCCGGGGGGTCGCCGACGCCCGCGGGCTCCTCGGTGTCGACGGGGTGGACGAGCTCGCCGGCGGCGCCGGGCCAGCCGGGCAACCGCGTCACCGCTGCGTCCTCGGCGACCAGCCGGGCGCCGAGCGCGCGCTCGGTCAGCCACGGGACGGCGCGGGCGCCCAGCACGACGGCGGCGGTGCTGGCCGCGTTCGCGCGGGCGCAGGAGCGCGCGTGCACGCTGACCGTGCGCCACACCTCGGCGGTCGGTGCGCCGGTGCGCGGGTCCAGCAGGTGGTGCACGACCTGGCCGGCGTGCCGCCACCGTCGCCGCACGGTGGTCGAGGTGGCCAGTCCGCCGGCGGCCAGCGCGACCGGCTCACCACCGCCGGCGGCGACCTGCTCGGGGGTCTCGGCGACCTGCACCGGCCAGCGCACCAGCGGGTCGGGGCTGACCGGCCCGGTCACCGCGACGTCGCCGCCAAGGCTGACCACGGCCGCGATGCCCAGGTCGCCCAGGCCGGCCACGAGCAGGTCCGCGGCGAACGCCTTGCCGGTCGCGCCCAGGTCCAGCGCCACGCCCTCCGGCACCCGCAGGGCGCCGTCCGGGTCGAGCTCGACCAGCTGCCACGCCCGGGACGGCACCGGTTCGGGGACCGTCAGGCAGGTGGGGTCGGCGGGCCGGGCGCGGACCGCGGCCAGGTCCCGGTCGTACCCCCAGCCGGCGCTCACCCGTCCCAGGCAGGGGTCGACCAGCCCGTCGGAGAACCGGGCGGCCTGCAGCGCGACGTGTACCGCGCGCACCAGCAGCGGGTCGACGCCGGTCCAGGCACCGGCGTTCCGGTTGGCCCGGGTCAGGTCGGAGTCGTCACGGAAGCGGCTGCAGGCCAGGTCGACACGGTCCAGCACGCGCCGGCAGTGCTGCTCGGCGGCGGCCAGCCGGTGCCGGCCGGCCACCACCAGCTGCACGTAGCTGCCCAGGGCCCGCCAGCTGCTCTGCCCGTAGGCGCCCTGCGGCGGCGGTGCCGGGTGCGCCGGGGGGTGCGTCGTGCGGGTGGGCGCCACGGCCGCCGTGCCCATGACCCGCGCGCTCATGACCCGGTCGAGCTGACCGGCGGCGGCGGGGGAGCCGGCCGGCTGGTCGCGGTCGGCCTCGGGGTGCTGCTCCGGGTGCTGGTCGAGCTCCTGCTCGGCTTCCTGGCCGGCTTCTTGGTGGTCTTCCTGGCCGTCGTGGCGCTGCCGGTCGACCGGCTGGTCGAGGTCCTGGTCGAGGGCCGGCTCGAGGTGGTGCCCGAGGTGGTCCCGGACGCCGTCCGGGCGGACCGGCTGGCTGAGCTGGACGGCGACGAGGACGGCGACGAGGACGAGGAGGAGGACGAGGAGGAGGAAGGGTTGGGTGAGGTGTAGACGTGCGTGCTCGAGCCGGACGTGGCCGCGGCTGCGGCGGTCGCCGCAGCCCGAGCCGTCGCCCGCGCCGCGGCCTTGGCGGCGTCCTGGGTGTGGGTGGCCTGCGCCGCCAGCGCGGTGGCGGTGCCGGTGGCGGCCAGCGCCCCGACGGTCAGGCAGCCGGTGGCCACCGAGACCACCCGCAGCGCGCGGTCCCGGTCGCGACGGGCCCGCTGCGGGACGTACGGCGAGGTCATCGCTCCTCCTCATCCGCCTGGCCGTCCGCGCGGCTGGTGCAGCGCAGTCCAACGGCAGGCAGGGTCAACCCTCCATGACCTGGCGTGAAGGCGTCCTCAGCCGCAGGTCAAGGACGGCTCAACACAGGTCGCGGTGCGTGCCCAGCCCTGACGTCGACCGGGTTTAGCGGCGACTTGACGCTGCCACGACCCACAGATGACGCCGCTGAGCGCAGGCTCAGGTAGGCCCGGACGATCGTCACCGGCCCTGCGTACGCACGTCCCCAGCTCCCGGCGCCGGCCGGGCAAGGAGGTCCTGGTGTCCCGGGTGCTCATCACCCTCAGCTCCGTCCTGGCCGGCCTGGTGCTGGCCGCGGTGGCCTACGCCCTCATCGTCCAGCCGGTGCCCGACCAGGTGGTGCTGGGCGGCGAGCAACCGGCGGCCTCGGTCCCGCCGACCGCACCGAACGACCCGATGGCCGACCTGCTGACCGGCCGGCCGTCCACCACCACCACCACCTCCTCCACCGCCGCGCCCGCCGGCCAGCCTTCCGCCCGTCCTGCTGCCCCTGCGCCGGTCCGGCGCTCGGCGTCGGCGGGTAGTGCCGCTGCCACCGGCTCGGCCCGGGTCGCACCGGCCACGCGACCGGCCACGCGAGCGGCCGAGGACCCGGCCACGCGAGCGGGCGAGGACCCGGCCACCGCGCGGGCCGGCGGATCGCGCGGGGCCACCTCGGAGGGTGAGCGGCACGAGCCCGCCCGGCCCGGCCAGCAGCGCGAGCCGGACGACGACTGAGATGCCGAGGGCCGGCAGGTCCGGTCACCGGCGACCGGCCCGGCGGCCCGGGTCACTCGAACCGGCGACCGCCCCGGCCGAGCAGCACGCTGACCCGGGCGCCGCCCAGCGGGGACCGGTCCAGCTCCAGGTGCCCGCCGCTGGCCAGGGCCGCGCGCCGCACGATGTCCAGCCCCAGGCCGGTGGACCCGGCGGTGGAGCGGCCGCGGCCGACCACGTCGTGGTCGGGCAGCCCGGGCCCGGCGTCCTCGACCACCAGCTCGACGTCGCCGCCGGGCCGCCGGCGCAGCCGGACCCGCGCGCTCGTGCCGTCCGGGGTGTGCGCGAACACGTTGTCCAGCAGGACGTCCACCACCGCCATCAGCTCGGCCCGGTCGACCGGGACGTTCAGCGCCCCGGCCGGCAGGTCGGCGCCGAGCAGCCGGCCCTGGTCCTCGGCCAGCGCGGACCAGAAGGCGACCCGCTCGGCCACCACCGCGCGCGCGTCGCAGGCCAGGTCGACGTCGGAGCGGATGGGGCGGCGGGCGTCGTGCACGATGGCGTCGACGGTGCGCTCCAGGTGCGCGACGTGCTCACGCAGCCGCTGGGCGACGACCGGGTCGCGGACGCCGTCGGTATCCAGCCGCAGCGCGGTGACCGGGGTGCGGAGCCGGTGCGACAGGTCGGCCACCGCGTCCCGCTCGGTGGCCAGCAGCTCGACGACCCGGGCGGCGAGCCGGTTCAGCGCACGGGCCAGGGCGACCGTCTCGCTGGTCCCGCGCTCGGGGGCACGGACCTGCAGGTGGCCCTCGCGCATGGTGTCCGCCACCACCGCCAGGTGCCGGACCGGGGCGCTGACCCTGGTGCCGACCACGAACGCCACCGCGCAGGCCAGCAGCAGCAGGCCGGCGCCGAGGGCGGAGATGATCGCCGAGGCCCGCAGCACGCCCGCGTGCAGGGCCGGGCCGGGCACCGCGATCCGGACCAGGTAGAGCCCCTCCGCGGTGGAGGTCGGCAGGTACAGCACCTGCGAGCCGCCCTCGTGGGCGGTGAAGGCGGCCCGCCGGGCGCGGTCCAGGTTGGCCTGCGCGCTGCGGGGCGGGGCGACCCCGATCACCGTGCCGTTGGGCACCATCAGCGTGACCTCGTCCACCGAGCGGCGCTGCAGGTCAGCCACGTAGGCCTTCAGCTGCTCGTCCTGCACGTGCAGGGTGATCGCCGAGACCAGCCCACGGGCCTCCGAGGACGCCGCAGCCAGTGCCCGGTCCTCGGCCAGCACTCGAAGCAGCAGCAGCAGCGGCACCAGGAAGGCCAGCACCACCGCCGAGGTGGTGACGGCGACCAGGACCGTCAGTCGCCGTCGCACGCCGGCTCGTCCTCCTGCGGCGGGGCCGGCGCCACCAGCCGCACCCCGACGCCCCGGGTGGAGTGCAGGTACCGCGGCTCGCTGGCCGTCTCACCCAGCTTGCGGCGCAGCCAGGACAGGTGGACGTCCACCGTTCGTTCGCCGCCGCCGTACGGCTGGCGCCACACCTCGGCCAGCAGCTCTCGCTTGCTGACCACCTGCCCGGCCCGCTGGGCCAGCACCAGCAGCACGTCGAACTCCTTGCGGGACAGGTCGAGACCCCGTCCGTCCAGGGTCACCTCCCGGCTGGCCGCGTCGATCACCAGGCCTCCCACCTCGATCGGCTCGGTGGGCCGCACCTGCCCGGAGCGGCGCAGCACGGCCCGGATCCGGGCGTCGAGGTGGTCGGCGCCGAACGGCTTGACCACCAGGTCGTCCGCGCCGGCGTCCAGCGCGCGGATGGCGTCGGTGTCGTCGTCCCGGGCGGTGACCACGATCACCGGGACGGCGCTCACCGCGCGGACCATGGCCAGCAGCGACAGGCCGTCCACGTCGGGCAGGCCGAGGTCCAGCAGCACCACGTCCGGGCCGAGCTCGATCATCCGGCTCAGCCCCGGCATCCCGGCCGGCTCCCAGGTGACGGCGTGCCCGCGTTCGTCCAGCGCCCGGACGAGGGCGGACCGGATGCCGGCGTCGTCCTCGATCAGCAGGATCACGGCCATGGCGTGGACGGTACCGTCGTGAGCCGCAGCGGTGTTCAGGACAGCGGTGCCCGGCAGGGGGAGCGATGACCCGCAGGATCGCGCACGATCGGCCTGCCCGTTCGGTGTCTGCGCTGGTGGCGGCCTGGTTGGTGGCCGTGGCGCTGACCGGCGGCGGGGTGTGGTTGGCGGTCGACTCGGCCGGCCGGCAGCTCAGCGGTTCCTCAGCGCCGCGGCTGCCGGACGGTGACGGTCCGCGGGCGGCGCCCGGCTCGTCGACCTCGGCGCCGACCGGCGGACCCTCGAGTGCCGCCTCGGCCGGTTCGTCGGCGGCGACCCCGGCGACCGCCGCCGCCGGCTCCTCGGCCGGCCCCTCGGGCGTCTCCTCGGGCATCTTCTCCGGCGGCGGTGGGACGCGGAACCCGCTGACCAGCGCGCCGCCCTCGGCCGGGGCGCCGCCGACCAGCAGCGCCGGCCCGACGGGCAGCCCCGCAGGCCGGGACCCCGGTGGCCGCGCCGCCGGCAGTTCTCCGGCCTCCGGGGCGGGCGAGGCGGGGTCGCGCGGCTCCGGGTCGTCCTCCCCGAACCGGGGCGGGCGGGGCAGGTCCGGGTCGGGCGCGCTCACCGACTCGGTGCTGACCGCAGGCGGTGAGGTGACGGCGACCTGTCAGGGCGGGGCGGTCCGGGACTACGCGGTCACCCCGGCGCAGGGCTGGTCCTGGCGGCTGGGTCAGGACGAGGGCCCGTTCACCGTGCTCTTCTCCGGCGCCCGGCTGCTGACCATCCAGGTCCGGTGCGCCGGCTCCGGGCCCTCCTTCCAGCTCAACGACGGCGAGCCGGACCACGGCGACCCCGACGACTGACCGCAGGTGCGGGAACATCCTCAGGCCCCACAAGGTTGAGCCGAGCAGACTCACCTTTGGTCAGTCCTGGCTTGACAATGGATGGGGATGGCCCGAACGTGAGAGCAGCAGACGGGCCGTCGGCCCGTCCGGAGCCTGAAGAAGCCTGACGAAAGGGACATACGAGATGGCACGCGCGGTCGGTATCGACCTGGGTACGACGAACTCCGTCGTCTCCGTTCTCGAGGGTGGCGAGCCCACCGTCATCGCCAACGCCGAGGGCGGCCGGACCACGCCGTCCGTGGTCGCCTTCGCCAAGTCCGGCGAGCCGCTGGTCGGCGAGGTCGCCAAGCGCCAGGCGGTCACCAACGTCGACCGCACGATCCGTTCGGTGAAGCGCCACATGGGCACCGACTGGAGCGTCGACATCGACGGCAAGAGCTACGGGCCGCAGGAGATCTCGGCCCGGGTGCTGCAGAAGCTGAAGCGCGACGCCGAGGAGTACCTGGGCGAGAAGGTCACCGACGCGGTGATCACCGTCCCGGCCTACTTCAACGACGCCCAGCGGCAGGCCACCAAGGAGGCCGGTGAGATCGCGGGCATGAACGTGCTCCGGATCATCAACGAGCCGACCGCGGCGGCCCTGGCCTACGGCCTGGACAAGGGCAAGGAGGACGAGCTGATCCTCGTCTTCGACCTCGGCGGCGGCACGTTCGACGTCTCCCTGCTGGAGGTCGGCAAGGACGAGGACAACTTCTCCACCATCCAGGTGCGGGCCACCTCCGGTGACAACCACCTGGGCGGCGACGACTGGGACCAGCGGATCGTCGACCACCTGGTCAACACGGTCAAGATGAACACCGGCGTGGACCTGGCCAAGGACAAGATCGCCGTGCAGCGGCTGCGGGACGCCGCCGAGCAGGCCAAGAAGGAGCTGTCCAGCGCCACCTCGACCTCGATCTCGCTGCAGTACCTGTCGATGACCGAGAACGGGCCGGTGCACCTGGACGAGAAGCTCACCCGCGCCCAGTTCCAGCAGATGACCGCCGACCTGCTCGAGCGCACCAAGGCGCCGTTCCGTGCGGTGATCAAGGACGCCGGGATCTCCGTCGGCGACATCGACCACATCGTGCTGGTCGGTGGCTCCACCCGGATGCCCGCCGTCAGCGAGGTGGTCAAGGAGCTGACGAACGGCAAGGAGCCGAACAAGGGCGTCAACCCCGACGAGGTGGTCGCGGTCGGTGCCGCGCTGCAGGCCGGGGTGCTGAAGGGGGAGCGCAAGGACGTCCTGCTGATCGACGTCACCCCGCTCTCGCTGGGCATCGAGACCAAGGGCGGGATCATGACCAAGCTGATCCAGCGCAACGCCGCGATCCCGACGAAGGCCTCCGAGGTCTTCACCACCGCCGACGACAACCAGCCCTCGGTGCTGATCCAGGTGTTCCAGGGTGAGCGTGAGCTGGCCCGGGACAACAAGCCGCTGGGCACCTTCGAGCTGACCGGCATCGCGCCGGCGCCGCGCGGGGTGCCGCAGATCGAGGTCACCTTCGACATCGACGCCAACGGCATCGTGCACGTCTCGGCCAAGGACCGGGGCACGGGCAAGGAGCAGTCGATGACGATCTCCGGCGGCAGCGCGCTGCCCAAGGAGGAGATCGACCGGATGGTGCGCGAGGCCGAGGCGCACGCCGACGAGGACCGCAAGCGTCGGGAGGAGGCCGAGACCCGCAACTCCGCCGAGCAGCTGGTGTACTCCACCGAGAAGTTCCTCGCCGACAACGACGAGAAGCTGCCCGCGGAGGGCAAGGCGACGGTCGCCGGTTCGGTCGCCGACCTGAAGAAGGCGCTGGAGGGCAGCGACCTGGCCGACATCAAGGCCAAGCACGAGGCTCTGGCCAAGGCCAGCCAGGAGCTGGGCTCGGCGATGTACGCCCAGGCCGGTCAGGAGGCCGGTCAGCAGGCCGGTCCGGGCGCCGGTCAGGGTGCCGGTCCGGAGGCGGGCGCCGGGGCCGGGGCGACCTCCGACGAGGACGTGGTGGACGCCGAGATCGTCGACGAGGAGAAGTGATGGCCGACTCCCCACGGGAGCAGGCCGGCGCCGAGGCGACCGAGCAGAGCGGGCCGGTGATCCGGGACCGACGCCGGCTGGACCCCGAGACCGGGAAGGTGCGCGCCGGCTACGAGGGCGTGCCGGACGTCGCCGCCGGAGCCACGGCCCCGACGGCGGCGCCCGCCGCCCCCGAGGCCGCCGCCTCCCCGGAGCCGGCGCCGTCCTCTGGCGCGACCCCGCAGCCGGTGCCGGCGGCAGCCTCCGGTGAGCTGGAGCAGGCCCGCCGGCAGGCCGAGGAGCGGTTGGCGGACCTGCAGCGGCTGCAGGCCGAGTACGTCAACTACCGGCGCCGCGTCGAGCGCGACCGGGACGTGGCGCGCGAGCAGGCCAAGGCGGCGCTGTTCGAGGCGTTGCTGCCGGTGCTGGACGACGTCCACCTCGCCCGCACGCACGGCGACCTGGAGGGTGGCCCGTTCTCGGCGATCGCCGAGAAGCTGGAGATGATCCTCGAGCGGCACGGTCTGAGCCGGTACGGAGAGCCTGGTGAGGCGTTCGACCCGACGGTGCACGAGGCGCTGATCCACACCGAGGCCGAGCTGGCCGAGGGCACCAGCGTGACGACCGTCGTGCAGGTCCTGCAGCCTGGCTACCTGGCCGGTGAGCGGGTGCTGCGCGCGGCCAGGGTGGCCGTGGCGGACCCGCGATGAGTGGGCCGGCGCCAGGCTGACCACCACGGGCCCGGCCCGCCCCGCCCGGGGCGGGGCGCGCCCGACCCGAACCACAGCTGGACGAAACGAGCAGGAAGAGACGAGGAGGCCCCCAGGTGGCGAGCCAGGACTGGTTCGAGAAGGACTTCTACGCGGTCCTCGGTGTAGCCCAGGATGCCTCCGCGGACGCGATCAAGAAGGCGTACCGGAAGCTGGCTCGCCAGCACCACCCGGACGCCAACGCCGGTGACAGCGTCTCCGAGCGGCGCTTCAAGGAGGTCGGCGAGGCCTACTCCGTGCTCTCGGACCCCGAGCAGCGCCAGCAGTACGACGCCGTCCGGGCGATGGCCCGCGGCGGGGCCCGGTTCAGCTCGGGCCCCGGTGGACCGGCCGGCGCCGGCTCGGCCGGCTTCGAGGACGTCTTCTCCACCCTGTTCAACGGAGGGGGTGGCCCCCAGAACGTGCGCTTCGGGCCCGGGCAGGGGGCTGGTGGGACGTCCTTCGAGGACCTGCTCGGCATGTTCGGGGCCGCCTCCGGCCCGGGAGCGCAGCCCTCGGACCCGTTCACCGGCTTCCGTGCCCCGCGCGCGCCCCGCCGCGGGCAGGACCTGGCGGCGCAGGCCCGGCTCACCTTCCGGCAGGCCGCCGAGGGGGCGCTGCTGAGCCTGACCGTGGAGGAGCCGGGCGCCGGCACCCGGACGGTCAGGGCCCGGATCCCCGGTGGCGTCCGGGACGGGCAGAAGGTGCGGCTGAAGGGCAAGGGCCGGCCGGCGCCGGGCGGTGAGCCCGGCGACCTGCTGGTCACCGTCCACGTCGAGCCGCACCCGGTGTTCACCTCCGAGGGCGAGGACGTGCGGGTGAACGTGCCGGTGACGATCACCGAGGCCGCCCTCGGGGCGCGGGTGGAGGTACCGGCCCCCGACGGCGGGACGGTCACCCTGAAGGTGCCGGCGGGCACGCCGTCCGGGCGCACGCTGCGGGTCAAGGGTCGTGGGCTGCGCTCCAGCCGCCGGACCGGTGACCTGCTGGTCACCGTCCAGGTCGCGGTGCCGCAGCGGCTGGACGGTGCGGCCCGGCAGGCGCTGGAGGACTTCGCGGCGGCCACCGCCGGCACCGATCCCCGTGCGGACCTGCTGGCCGCCGCGCAGGCGGCGCAGGGGGAGGGAGCCAGCCGTGTCTGAGCAGGCCGACGGGGTCAGGTTCGAGATGGACGAGCGGACCCCGGTGTTCGTCATCTCGGTGGCGGCCGAGCTGGCCGGGATGCATCCCCAGACGCTGCGCCAGTACGACCGGCTCGGTCTGGTCTCCCCGGACCGGACGGCCGGCCGGGGCCGGCGGTACAGCCACCGCGACGTCGCGGTGCTGCGCCAGGTGCAGCGGCTCTCCCAGGAGGAGGGCGTCAGCCTGGCCGGGATCAAGCGGATCCTCGAGCTCGAGCTCGAGGTCGCCGAGCTCGCCGAGCAGGTCAGCCGGCTGCGCGCCGAGCGGGACGAGGCGCTGGCCCTGGTCGGGCGGGCCAGCCGGGTGTTCGCGGCCGGGCCGGCCGGCGACATCGTGGCCATGCCGCACGGGCGTCGGCCGGTCCGCCGGCCCGGCGCCGGCACCGCCCTGGTGGTCTGGCGACCCCGCCCACGCGGCTGAGCCCCGGACCAGGTGGGCCGGGCGCATCCGGCGGCAAAGCCTGTCCGGTTGTCGGTGGGTGTGGCTAGGCTATTGCTCAGTGGTCGCGTGCTCACCTTCAGTCACGCAGGGTCGGCCTCTGTGGGGGTCTCACCCGGGTGCGCGGCGATGGGGGCAGGGGTCCGGCCGTCGAGCGGAGGGTCAGATGGGGTCGACCGCCGTGGCGCGGCTGAGTTCGCCCACCGGGCGGGTGCTGCTGATCTCGGGCCTGCTGTACCTGACCTGGGCGGTGCTGCCGCTGGTGGGCACCGGCGGTCAGCTGCCGGCCCCTGGCGTGGCGGTGCCCTGGTGGCTGGTCGCAGTGATGCTCGCGGCGGCCGAGCTGATGGTCTTCCACGTCCGGGTCGGGCGGGAGGAGCAGTCCGTCTCGATCAGCGAGCTGCCGCTGGTCATCGGGCTGTTCGCGCTCGCGCCGAGTTCGCTGATGCTGGCCCGGATGCTCGGCTCGGGGTCGGTGTTCCTGCTGCACCACCGCACGACGGCGCTGAAGAGCGTGCTGAACATCGCGCTGCTCGGCTCGGCGACGGCCACCGCGATCGTGGTCTTCCACCTGGTGGCCGGCCCGGCGAGCGCGCTGGAGCCGCGCGGCTGGCTGGCCGCGGTGGCGGCCTGCGCGGCGGCCGGGCTGCTGGAGTCGATCGTCCTGCTGGCGGTGATCGCCGGCTGGGACGGCTGGCCACCGCTGGCCACCGTGCGCCGGGAGCTGCTCGGCGGCGTCGTGCTGCCCGCTCAGGCCGCGGTGGCCGGGGTGATCGCCTCGCTGGCCCTCAGCCTGGGCCCGGCCGCCGTGCTCCCGCTGGTGATGGCCTTCGCCGTGGTGATCGCCGCCTACCGCCAGCACGCGGGGCTGCGCGACCGGCACGCCGCCCTGGAACGGTTGTTCGCGCTCAGTGAGGACCTGTCGGCGAGCACCTCGGTGGCCGACATCGCCGGCGTGACCACCCGCCGGGCCATCGGGCTGCTGCGCGGCCGCAGCGCCGAGCTGGTGCTCACCGAGCCGGGTCGGGCCGCGCTCAGCTGGCGGGCGGTTCCGGTGGGCCAGGACGGCGACGGGCCGGCCCCGGCGCCGGTGTCCCGGCCCCTGGAGGCCGGCGAGCCGGCCGCCCTGGAGCCTCTGCTGGGCGCCGCCCGGGTGCGTCACCACCGGGTCTCCAGCGCCCCGGCCGCGGTCGCCCTGCTGATGCGCGAGAGGGGCATCGGGGAGCTGATCGTGGTACCGCTGTCGCTGCCGGACGGCGCCCGCGCCGTGCTGCTGGTCGCGCAGCGGCCTGGGCAGGCGCGCTGGTACCGCCGGCACGACCTGCGGCTGGCCGAGACCCTGGCCAACCAGGTGAGCCTGGCCCTGCGGCACGCCCGGGCGGTGCAGCAGCTGGAGCACGAGGTGCTGCACGACGGGCTGACCGGGCTGCCGAACCGGACGGCCTTCCGGCGCGCGGCCGACCTGGCCCTGGCCCGGGCCGGCGGTCAGCAGACGGTCGCGGTCGGCGTCGTCGACCTGGACGGGTTCAAGGCGCTGAACGACTCCCTGGGGCACCTGGCCGGGGACCAGGTGATCGCCGAGGTGGGCCACCGGATGGCGTCCCTGGCCGGTCCGCGGACCAGCCTGTACCGGCTGGGCGGCGACGAGTTCGTGGTGCTCGCGGAGCAGGTCGGCAGCGAGGCGGACGCCCTGGCCGTCGGTTCCCGCGTGCTCGCCGAGGTGTCGGCGACCATGCTGGTCGACGGCGCCCCGGTCGCCGTCTCCGCCTCGGTCGGGATGGCGCTGGCGCCCCGGGACGCCGCCGGGGGGGACCACCTGCTGCGCTGCGCCGACCTGGCGATGTACGCGGCCAAGCGGGCCAGCAGCGGGGTGCTGCTGTTCGGCCGGGACGTCGTCCACCCGATCGATGACCCCGGGGTGCTGGCCGCGGACCTGCGGCAGGCCCTGGCCCGTGGGGAGGTGACCGTCGCGGTCCAGCCGGTGCTGGACCTGCGCGAGGGCCGGGTGCACTCGGCGGAGGTGTTGGCCCGCTGGCGGCACCCCGCGCTGGGCAGTGTCGAGCCGACCTCGTTCGTCGCGGTGGCCGAGCGCAACGGGCTGAGCGTCCCGCTGGCCGCGGTCGTCCTTGACGCCGCGCTGCGGGCCTGCCGGGACTGGCAGGCGGCGGGCCTGCACGTCCCGGTCACGGTCAACCTCTCGGCCCGGGCGCTGGAGGATGCCGGGCTGCCGGACCGCGTGCACCGGGCGCTGGCCGAGCACGGGGTGCCGGGTGAGCTGCTCATGGTCGAGGTCAACGAGGCCGGCGCCGTGCAGCACCCGGAACGGGCGCGTCGGGTGCTGGAGGGTCTGCGCGACCTCGGGGTCGGCGTCTGCCTGGACGACTTCGGTGCCGGGTCGTCCTCGATGACCTACGTGGGCTGGCTGGGCCCCGACCAGGTCAAGATCGACAAGGGCCTCGTGCAGGGGCTGGACCGGTACGGCCAGCAGGCCGCGATGGTCCGCTCGATCGTCGACCTCGGGCACCACCTCGGGGCGGAGGTGGTGGCCGAGGGCGTCGGCGACGCCGTGACCGCCGCGGCGGTGGCCGAGCTGGGCTGCGGGCTGGTGCAGGGTTTCCTGTACGCCGAGCCGATGCCGGCCGAGGCGCTGCCGGCCTGGTCGCAGCTGTGGGCCCGGACCGAGCGGCGCGGACCGGTGGCCGAGCGGGCGTCCCGCTCGCGCCGGCTGCCCGAGGACGCCGAGGGCCCAGACCGTCTGCGCCTGGTCCGCTGACCGTCCCCGCGTCGTGGCGGGAGCCCATGATCACGCCATCGGGCCGTGGTGCTCAGCGGATGAGCTGCAGGTCGGCGCCGGCCAGCATCGAGCGGGTGGCCACCATCCAGCCCTCGTCCAGACGCCAGGCCGCCTGGTTGCTGCCGGCTGGGGTCAGCGGGCCGCCGTCGGCCCGGCGCACCTTCACCGTCAGCTGGGCGGGGTGCAGCATCGCCTGGCAGTCGTAGCGCAGGTCGTAGGCGGCGGTTCCGCCGCCGGGGGAGGCGAGGTCGTACCACAGGTCGATCTGGGCGGGCTGGTTGCGCCGGAGGCTGAACGGGGACAGCTGCACCACCTGCCGGCCGCGCTCGGTGAAGTGGTGCAGCGGCTGGACCGTGCGGCCGTCGACCTGCACCCGGACGCCGGTGGCCCGTCCCGGCAGGTAGAGCGCGAAGGACGGCTTGGCCAGGCAGGTCCGGTAGCCGGTGCCGGGGTCGTGCGCGGGGCAGATGTCCGGCGGGCGGTTGACGACCACCACGCTGCGGTGCACCGCCGCCGCGCCGTCGCTGCCCAGGGTGACCTCCTGGGTGATCGTGCGGTGCTGCCAGACGTCCAGCTTGTTGGCGTTGGAGTTCTGGGTGTAGACGCCGAGCTGGTCACCGGCGGTCAGCGGCAGCTGGTGGCCGAGCCCGGCCGCGAGCACGCCCTCCTCCAGCACCGGGTCGCGCAGGTACAGGCGGATGTTGCCGTTCCGGGCGCTGGTCAGCAGCGGCGTCAGCCGGGTCAGGGCCGGCGGGTGGCTCAGCAGCGCCGCCGTCATCCGGGCCATGATCTGGTCGTTGGCCTGGTGCCGGGCGGTGTTGCTCGCCTTGTCGGTCAGCCCCTGGTAGGCGTCCAGCAGGGTGCGGGCGACCAGGTTCGCAGAGCTGACCGTGCCCTGGCCGGGTACCGTCACCGGCCCGGTGACGGCCAGCAGGTCGGCTATCGCGGTGCTGTTCACGGCGACCACGCCGTCCGGGTGGGTGCCGAACGAGGCCGCATAGGCCCGCAGCAGCTCCTCGCCGCTGGTCGGGAAGTCCGGGGAGAGGTTGCTGGTCACGAACCGGTGCACGGTCCGCTGCTGCTGCCAGGGGTCGCCCGGCAGGAACGGCCAGGTCAGAGGCTCGTTGCCGGTCAGGTCGCTGCTCTGACCGCTCTGCAGCACGCTGATCCGGCCCTGGTCGGCGCGGACCAGCAGGACGCTGAGCGGAGCCCCGCCGCCGGGGTTCAGCTCGGCGTAGTTCAGCAGGGTGACCGCGTAGCTGCGTGGCCCCTGTGAACCGAGCGCGGGGGCGAGCCGGGCACCCACCGAGTCGGCGGTGTCGACCAGGTCGCGGGCCCGCTGCAGCGCAGGCAGCGCACGCTGGGCCAGCTGCCGGGTGAACGGAGAGGTCACCCCGCCCCGGACGGCCTGGGCCTGGACGACGGCGGTGTCCAGGTCGGCGCGGATCCGGCTGAGGCCGGAGGTGGCCGCGCCGAGCCGGACCAGGTCGACCCGGCCGGCGGCGAACAGCGAGAGGTTGGCCGGGTCGGTGAGCGTCACCGCCTCCTCCAGCGCGTCGCTCACCCGTTCGGCGGTGACCAGCAGGTGGTCGGCGTCCTGGGCCGGTGTCAGCCCCAGCGTGCGGCCGGCGCGCAGCGGCGCCGACA
Source organism: uncultured Actinomycetota bacterium (assembly GCA_963821825.1). Lineage (GTDB taxonomy): Bacteria > Actinomycetota > Actinomycetes > Actinomycetales > Kineosporiaceae > CAWGFD01. Next base: position 204,454 of record CAWGFD010000002.1, on the reverse strand, counting down.
GCCGGCGCGCCTGCGCCAGCTCGTCCCGGGCCTGGTCCCCTTCCCGCCGGGCCGCCGCCCGGTCACCGGCCGACAGCGCATGGCCGGCGCTGACCAGGTGGTCCACCGCCTGCTTGGCCTGCCGGGCGGCCAATCCTGCGCCGGCCAGCACGAGCAGCACCCCGAGCACGGCCAGCACCAGGCCGGCCAGCAGCAGCCGGCGCGCCAGGCGGCGCGCCGGTCGGCGGCCGCGCCTGGCCCCGGGGCCCGGCGCGGGGCGCTCCCCGGCCCGGGACGTGGAGGTCCGGATACTCCTCACGCCCCCTCATCGGCATCGGTGCCGACCTCGTTGAGCCGATCCTCGTCCAGCGGATCCGTCTCGGGCGGGTCCGCCGGGTTTGGCGGCAGCCCGGCCCACCGGCTCGAGCCGACGGTGCGTGCAGCCTAAGGGGGGCTCCCGGCGCCGTGGGGTCATAACGGCGGGACCGACGTACGGCCGACCCAGCCACCGGATGGCCTAGAGTTGAGCGGAACAGACTCAACCCTGGTCGCGTTGACCCGGGCAGACGTCACTGGAACCACCCCACGGAGGCCCGGCACCATGGATCTCAAGCTCACCACCCGCAGCCAGGAGGCACTGGCCGCTGCTGTCCGTCGCGCCTCGACCGATGGCCACGCCCAGGTCGAGCCGGTGCACCTGCTGGACGCGCTGCTCGCTCAGCCCGAGGGCGTCGCCCAGGTGCTGCTGACCGCCGTCGGGGCCGACGTCGAGGCCGTCCGCCGGGCCACCGGGGCGGCGCTGGCCGGGATGCCCACCGCCTCCGGTGCCGCCGTCGGCCAGCCCGGCCTGGCCCGGGCGACCTACCGGACGATGTCCACGGCCGGCGAGGTGGCCCGTGAGCTGGGCGACGAGTACGTGTCCACCGAGCACCTGCTGATCGGCCTGGCCGGTCTGGAGGACGGCGACCCGGCCGGCCGGGCGCTGCTGGGCGCCGGCGCCGACCGGCAGTCCCTGCTGGAGGCGCTGCCGCAGGTCCGCGGGGGCGCCAAGGTGACCAGCCCGGACCCGGAGGGCACCTACCAGGCGCTGCAGAAGTACGGCACCGACCTGACCGCGGCCGCCCGGGAGGGCCGGCTGGACCCGGTGATCGGCCGCGACGCCGAGATCCGCCGGGTGGTCCAGGTGCTGTCCCGGCGGACCAAGAACAACCCCGTCCTGATCGGTGAGCCCGGGGTCGGCAAGACCGCGGTGGTCGAGGGGCTGGCCCAGCGGATCGTGGCCGGCGACGTGCCGGAGTCGCTGCGGGGCAAGACCCTGATCGCGCTCGACCTGGGCGCCATGGTGGCCGGGGCGAAGTACCGGGGCGAGTTCGAGGAGCGGCTGAAGGCCGTCCTGGAGGAGATCCGGGGCGCCGAGGGCCGGGTGGTCACCTTCATCGACGAGCTGCACACCGTGGTGGGCGCCGGAGCAGGCAGCGACGGCGCGATGGACGCCGGGAACATGCTCAAGCCGATGCTGGCCCGCGGTGAGCTGCGGATGGTGGGCGCCACCACGCTGGATGAGTACCGCGAGCACATCGAGAAGGACGCCGCCCTGGAGCGGCGGTTCCAGCAGGTCTACGTCGGCGAGCCGAGCGTGGAGGACACGATCGGCATCCTGCGCGGGCTCAAGGAGCGCTACGAGGCGCACCACAAGGTGGCCATCGCCGACGCCGCCCTGGTCGCCGCGGCGACCCTCTCCCACCGGTACATCACCGGGCGTCAGCTCCCGGACAAGGCGATCGACCTGGTCGACGAGGCGGCCTCGCGGCTGAGGATGGAGATCGACTCCTCGCCCGAGGAGATCGACGCGCTGCGCCGCCAGGTCGACCGGCTCCGGATGGAGGAGATGGCGCTGGCCCGCGAGGACGACCCGGCCTCCCTGGCCCGGCTGGACAAGCTGCGCGCCGACCTGGCCGACCGGACCGAGCAGCTGGCCGGCCTGACCGCCCGCTGGGAGCAGGAGAAGGCCGGCCTGAACCGGGTCGGTGAGCTGAAGGAACGGGTCGACGCGTTGCGCGGGCAGGCCGAGCGACTGCAGCGGGAGGGTGACCTGGAGCAGGCCTCCCGGCTGCTGTACGGGGAGATCCCCGCGATCGAGCGCGAGCTGGCCGCCGCCCAGGCCGCCGAGAGCGCCGGCGACGCCGGTGCCGGGATGCCCCCGATGGTCTCCGAGGAGGTCGGCCCGAACGACGTGGCCGACGTCGTGGCGATGTGGACCGGCATCCCGGCGGGGCGGCTGCTGCAGGGCGAGACCGAGAAGCTGCTGTCGATGGAGGAGGTGCTGGGCCGGCGTCTGGTCGGTCAGCAGATCGCGGTGCGCGCCGTCTCCGACGCGGTCCGCCGGGCCCGGGCCGGGGTCTCCGACCCGGACCGGCCGACCGGCTCCTTCCTGTTCCTGGGCCCGACCGGGGTCGGCAAGACCGAGCTGGCCAAGGCGCTGGCCGACTTCCTGTTCGACGACGAGCGCGCCATGGTGCGGATCGACATGTCCGAGTACGGCGAGAAGCACTCCGTCGCCCGGCTGGTCGGGGCGCCCCCCGGCTACATCGGCTACGAGGAGGGCGGCCAGCTCACCGAGGCGGTCCGCCGCCGGCCCTACAGCGTGGTGCTGCTGGACGAGGTGGAGAAGGCCCACCCCGAGGTGTTCGACGTGCTGCTCCAGGTGCTCGACGACGGGCGGCTGACCGACGGCCAGGGCCGCACGGTGGACTTCCGGTCCACGATCCTGGTGCTCACCTCCAACCTGGGCTCTCAGTTCCTGGTCGACCCCACGCTGACCGAGGAGGTCAAGCGGCAGGCCGTGCTGGACACCGTCCGGTCGGCGTTCAAGCCGGAGTTCCTGAACCGGCTGGACGACGTGGTCGTCTTCGACGCGCTCGGTACCGAGGAGCTCTCGCACATCGTCGAGCTGCAGGTCGCGTTGCTGGCCAAGCGGCTGACCGACCGCCGGCTGACCCTGGAGGTCACCCCGGCGGCCCGCGAGTGGCTGGCTCTGACCGGGTACGACCCGGCCTACGGGGCCCGGCCGCTGCGCCGGCTGGTGCAGCGCGAGATCGGCGACAAGCTGGCCCGGGCGCTGCTGTCCGGCCAGGTGCAGGACGGCGACACCGTGCTGGTCGACCGGCCGCTGGCCCTGGAGGGGCCGGGCGGGTCGGTGGCCGAGGACGGGCTCGTGCTGGCCAAGGCGGACCCGGCCGATGCCGGTGGGGCGGCCAGCCCCGCCGAGGCGGTCGCCTCCTGAGGTCGGGTCAGTCCCGCAGCAGGAAGTCCAGCCGGTCCAGCACGTGCTCCAGCCCTTGCTCGAACTCGGCGTCGGCGTCGTGCTGGACCAGCCTGGCCTTGAGCCGGCGGGTCTGGGGGTGGGCGGTCAGCTCGGCGTCCCGGCCGTCCACCTCCGCCCTGCCCTCGTCCATCGGCTGGTCGTCCGGGGAGGTCTCGGCGCCCAGCGCGGCCACCTCGAGCAGCAGGTGGCCGAGCAGGAAGCTGCTGAAGATCCGGTACGCGGCGACCACCGCGTCGTCGGTGAAGCCGCGGGAGAGCAGCGCGGTCAGGAAGTCCTCGACCACGTCCAGGCTGCGCAGCGGTGGCCGCAGCCACGGCGCGGCCGGGTGCCGGGTGGCGATCAGCGGGAAGACCAGCGGGTGGTCCAGGGCGACCGCCCGGACGGCGTGTGCGAGCCACTGCAGGTAGGCCTGCCAGCCGTTGCTGGGCGGGAAGGAGCGCTCGGGGTCCAGCCGGAGCTGGTCGACCAGGTGGGCGACCATGGCCTCCAGCAGGTCCTCGCGGCCGTTGACGTAGTGGTAGAGCGACATCGCCTCGACGTCGAGCCGTTCCCCGAGCCGGCGCATGCTCAGCGCGGACAGGCCGGCCTCGTCCACCGCCTCGATCGCGGCCAGCACGACACCCTGCCGGGACAGGGCTCCACGAGGGGGTCGGACGTCCGCATTGGCCTCGGGCACCCACCCATCCTGGCGCGATCCATGCGCCGATGCATCCGCCGCCCGGTCGGGCTGGCTCAGGCGGCCCAGTGTCCCGCGAGGGCCCTGAGTGGGCGCTCAGCGGCGCCGGCGGCCGGTCCGCGTCTCGGCTGGCGGTCCTGGGCTTACTCCGTAAGGTCGCGCCTGACACAACGAACGGTCGCCTGGGATCAACCCCGGGTGACCCGGCTCGAGGAGAGCGGTATGACAGAGACCACCAGCAAGGCGCCGGCCCGCAGCGGCGGGGAGCAGCGCTCCAGCGAGCTCGTCACCGACCACGGGCGGACCACGATCGCCGACGGCGTGGTGTCCAAGATCGCCGGGATCGCGGCCCGCGAGGTGAGCGGCGTCTACGCCCTCGGCGGCGGCGCGGCTCGGGCGATGGGTGCGGTGCGGGAGCGGATCGGGGCTCGTACCCACTCCCAGGGGGTGGCCGTCGAGGTCGGCGAACGTCAGGCCGCGATCGACGTCGACGTCGTGGTGGAGTACGGGGTGAGCATCTCCGACGTCGCCGAGGGCATCCGGCGCAACGTGATCGGCTCGATCGAGCGGATGACCGGCCTGCAGGTGACCGAGGTCAACGTGGCCGTGGACGACATCAACATCCCCGGTGAGGACTCCGAGGACCCCGCGGACGAGCGGCCCCGGGTGCAGTGAGCGCGCCCGACCCTGCGAGCCGGGCGGACGCCGTCGCCGCCGCGCTCACCGGGCTGCGGACCGTGCGCCGGCACGCCGGGTCACGGGTGACCACCCACCTGCCGGGCCGCACGGTGCCCGGCGTGCGGCTGCAGGGCGAGTCGGTGCACGTGGCCCTCGCCCTGGTCTGGCCGGCCACGGTGGGTGAGGCCGAGGCCGAGGTGCGCGCGGCGCTGGCCGCCCTGGACATCACCAACCCCGAGATCACCATTGACGACGTCGTGCTGGCTGAACCTGCGCCGGCGTCACCGAGCGAGGAGTCACGTTGAGCAAGAGTGCGCTGGGCCTGATCGCGGGCCTGTTGCTGGGGGTCGCGGCGGCCGTGGGCGGGTTCTGGGCCTTCCTGCTCACCCTCGTCCTGGGCCTGGTCGGGCTGGCGCTCGGCGCCCAGCTCGAGGGGGAGGTCGACCTGCCCGAGCTGCTGCGTGGTCGTCGTGGCTGACCATGGTGCCGCTGTGGCGGCCGAGCAGGGTGGCGACCCGGGGGGTCGCGGTCGGCTGCAGATCTCCGACCGGGCGCTGGGCCGGCTGGCCCGCGCGGTCGCCCTGGACGTGCCGGGGGTGGTGCGTCAGGGTCGCGGCCCGCACGTGCTCTCCGGAGTGATCAGCGGCTACCCCGGGGTGCAGGTGGAGCAGTCCGGCGGGCGGGTCCGGTTCGGTCTGGACCTGGCCGTGCTGTGGGACGCCCCCGTCCAGGAGGTGGCCGAGCAGGTCCGGGGTCAGGTCCGCAGCCGGGTCGCAGAGCTGTCCGGCTGCCCGGTGGACCGGGCGGACGTCATGGTCGCGGCCCTGGTGCCCAGGGTCGAGCAGTCCGTGGCGAGGGTGCAGTGAGCGCCGGCCCGGCAGGCAAGGAGGCCACCGCGCCGGTGCCGCGCACGTCGACCCCGGTCGCCGTGACCGGGTTGCTGCTGTCCCTGGCCGTGCTCGCGGCCGGGGTGGTCCTGGTGCATGACGGGCTGCGCGGGGTCGGCGCCTTCGGTGGCCCGACCTGGGTGGAGCCGGTCCTGACCGGCCGGGCGCACCTGTTGCCCTCCGGTGCGGCCACGGCGATCGCCGTGCTGGTCGCGGTGGCCGGTCTGCTGATGGTCCTGCTCGCCCTGCGGCCCTCATCCTCCCGCGGCGTCCGGCTGACGTCCGCCTCCGGCGTCTGGCTGGCCCACCGTGACCTCGGCCGGCTGGCGACCCAGGCCGCCCGGCGCTGCGACGGCGTGCTCGAGGCGCAGGCGCAGGCCTCGGGCCGCCGGGTCCGGGTGCAGGCTCGGGTGACCGGCCCCGACGTCGCTCCGGCCCTGCAGCGGGTGGTGCAGGAGAGCCTGTCGCGCACCGAGAAGCCGGTGAAGGTCGCGGTGCGGGCGCAGCCGGCCGGCACCGACGCCGGCCAGGACGCGCAGGTCGCCCGATGAGCCGGGCCACGGTCGCGCTCGACCGGGTGCTCGTGCTCGTCCTGGGGCTGGTGCTGCTGGCCGGCGGGGCCTGGGTGGTGGCCTGGTCCAGCGGCCGGCTGCCGGCCGGCTGGTGGAGCACGTCGACCTTCTCGCTGGGGCTGCCGACCGCCTGGACGGCAGCGGCCTGGTGGCCGTGGGCGGTGCTCGGCGTCGGCCTGCTGCTGGTCCTGGTCGGCCTGCTGTGGTTCCTTCGGCACTTCCGCTCCTCTCGGGTGCCGGTGCTGCCGCTGGCCGGTGACGGCTCCGGCGGACGGCTCCTGGTTCGGGACGGCGCCCTGGCGGACGGCTGTGCGCAGGCGCTGGTCGAGCGCTGCCCGGATGTCGTCTCCGCCAGCGGGCGCCTGCTCGACCAGCGCGGACGGATGGTCCTGGACCTGCGGGCCCAGGTCCGGCCTGAGGCCGACCTGGCGTCGGTGGCCGGGGCCTGCGACGAGGTGGTCGGCTACGTCCGGCGGTCCACCGGCCGGCCGGACCTCACCTCGCGCACCCGGCTGACCGTGGCGCGGCACCCGTCGGCCCCGGCCCGGGTGGTCTGAGCTGGAGGAGGCCGAGCGCCGGCGACGGCTGCGCGCCGTCGCCCGCGAGCTGCACCCGGACCGGGGCGGGTCGCCCGAGGAGTACCTGGCGGCGCTGGCCCGGCTCGGGGTGGACGGCGACGGCGGGCCGCGGGTCACCTCGGCGCTGGTCCGGGTGCGCCCGGCCGGTCCGCTCCGGCGCAGGGTCAGCGGCCTTCGGCGCCGGCTGCGCCGGGCGCGGCAGGCCCGCGAGCTGCGACGCGGGCGACGGATCGAGCTCTAGCAGTCCTCGGTCCGGTCCGGTCCGGCTCAGTCGGCCAGCTCGACCAGGACCGGGGCGTGGTCGCTGGCGCCCTTGCCCTTGCGGGCCTGCCGGTCGATCAGCGCCCCGGTGGTGCGGGCCTGCAGCGCCGCCGAGCCGAGCACGAAGTCGATCCGCATGCCCTCCCGGCGGGGGAAGCGCAGCTGGGTGTAGTCCCAGTAGGTGAAGACACCCGGCCCGGGTGCGAAGGGCCGGACCAGGTCGGCGAACCCGGCGCCCAGGACGGCCTCGAAGGCCTGTCGCTCGGCGGCCGAGACGTGGGTGGAGCCGGTGAAGGCGGCCATGTCCCACACGTCCTCCTCCCGCGGGGCGACGTTCCAGTCCCCGACCAGGGCCACCTGGGCCTGCGGGTCGCGGGCCAGCCAGTCCGCACCCGCTCGGCGCAGGCCCTCCAGCCAGGCCAGCTTGTAGTCCAGGTGCGGGTCGCCCAGGGCGCGGCCGTTGGGGACGTACAGGCTCCAGACCCGTACGCCGGCGCAGGTCACGCCCAGCGCGCGGGCCTCGGCGGCCGGGGGCTCGCCCCACGACGGCATGCCGGGGAAGCCCACCTCGACGTCCTGCAGCCCGACCCGGCTGAGCACCGCCACCCCGTTCCACTGCGAGTGCCCCACGTGCGCCACCTCATACCCAGCGGCCTCGAACGGCAGCGCCGGGAACTGGTCGTCGCGGCACTTGGTCTCCTGCAGCGCCAGCACATCCACGTCGCTGTCCCGCAGCCAGGCCAGCACCCGGTCCAGACGGCTACGGATCGAGTTCACGTTCCAGGTGGCCAGCCGCACCCGGGCAGCCTAGCCACCGGGGTAGGAGGGAGCGTGCTCGGCGGCGGGCCGGCCGGCCTGCTCGCCGGCCGGCGGTGCCTCTTCCCCGACCTGCCCCTCGCCACCCGCCCCGGCGTCGACGTCGGTCCGGCTCGGGGGCTTTGGCAGCACCGCCAGCCGCACCTGCTCGACCCGCCGGCCGCGCATCTGGTGCACGGTCAGCTCGGTGCGGCCCCGTCGCGGGTCGGCCACCACCGCCCGGTCGCCGACCGCCGGGATCCGGCCCAGCTGGTGCACCAGCCAGCCCGCCGCGGTGTCGTAGGGCCCCTCGGGCAGCTGCAGCCCGGTGCGCTCGGCGAACTCGTCGATCCGCAGCTGGGCGTCGACCGGCTCGACCGGCAGCTCGGGCGCCCGGTCGCGCTCCGTCTCCCGTTCCGAGCGGCCGGCGGGCAGGTCGAACTCGTCGGTGATATCGCCGACCAGCTCCTCGATCAGGTCCTCCAGGGTGACGATGCCGGCCGTCCCGCCGTACTCGTCGACCACCACCGCCAGGTGGATCCCCTCCCGACGCAGCTCGGCCATCGCCGGCAGGGCCCGGCGGCTGTCCGGGATGCGCATCACCGGCCGGGTGATGTCGCGAAGGCCGATGCCCGGGTCGTCGGCCAGGAGCACGTCGCGCAGGTGCACGAAGCCCAGGACGTCGTCCAGGCCGCCGTCCATCACCGGGTAGCGGGAGTACGGCAGCCCGGCCACCGCCTGCCGGGCCTGGGCGATGGTCAGCTCCAGCTGCAGACCGGCGACGTCGACCCGAGGGGTCATGATCTCGCGCAGCGGTCGGTCGCCGGCGTCCAGCACCTCGGCGATCAGCCGGCGCTCGTCGCTGGAGAGGTCCTCGTTGGCCGCGACCAGCTCCCGCAGCTCCTGCTCGGTCATCGTGTCGCGGCCGGCCGCCGGGTCACCGCCGGCGAGCCGGACGGCGACGTCGGCGCTGCGGCCGAGCAGCCAGATCACCGGCCGGACCACGCGGGCCAGACCCTCCAGGACGGGCGCGGCGACCAGCGAGATGCCCTCGGTGCGCTGCAGGGCCAGGCGCTTGGGGGCGAGCTCGCCGAAGACCAGGGTGACGTAGCCGATCAGCACGGTGACCAGCACCACCGACAGCGACCCGGCCACCCCCGGGTTGACCCCGGCGGCCTCCAGGCCACCGGCCACCGGACCGGCCAGGGTGACCGCACCGACCGCCGAGGAGAACAGCCCGGCCAGGGTGACGCCGATCTGCACCGCGGACAGGAACCGGTTGGGGTCGGCGGTCAGCCGGGCCACGGCCCGGCCCCGGCGGCCGCTGCCACGCAGCCGGGCCACCTGGGTGGGACGCAGGGAGACCAGCGCCATCTCCGCGGCGGCGAAGAAGCCGCCGAGCAGGATGAAGACGAGCACCAGGGCCAGCTCGGCCCACACGGCAGTCACTCCTTCAGGTCCGGGAGCGGCCATCATCCCTCGCCCGGGCGCGGTGGTCACCTTCGCCGGGCGGTTGCGTGCTCAGGGCAGGACCGCGAGCAGCTCCACGTGGGTGATGGTGAAGACGGCGTCCGGGTCGCCCGCCCACCGCCGCCAGGCCTGGGCCAGCTCGGCCAGCTCCTGTCGGTCGCTGAGCCCGGAGTCGAGCAGCTGGTCGGCCAGCGCGGAGCCGACGATCCGGTCCGCCCACATCCCGCCCCACCAGGCGGTGTCCTGCTCCCCGGCCAGGCACCAGGTGGAGGCGGTCAACCGGGCCTGGGTCAGTCCGGCGGCGCGGGCCCAGGCCCGGTAGTGCCGCCCGGCGTCCGGCTCGCCCCGGTTGGCCCGGGCCGCCCGCTGGTACAGCTCCAGCCACCGGTCGAGCTCGGGCAGCCGGGGGTACCAGGCCATCGCGGCGTAGTCGCTGTCCCGGGCGGCGAGCAGACCGCCGGGCCGGCACCGGGCGGCCATCGCCGCCAGCAGCGCCACCGGGTCGGCGACGTGCTGGAGCACCTGGTGGGCGTGCACGACGTCGAAGGTCAGGCCGGCAGGCAGGTCCGCCACGGTGGCCACCCGCAGGTCCAGCGGACGGCCGACCGCCGCGGCGGCGGCCCGCGCCTGCTCGATGGCGGCCGGCGCCGGGTCGATCCCCACCACCCGCCCGTCCCCCAGCCGGCCGGCCAGGTCGAGGGTGATCGTGCCCGGCCCGCAGCCGACGTCCAGCAGGCTCATCCCCGGCCGCAACGCCTCCAGCAGGTACCCGGCGGAGTTGGCCGCCGTGCGCCAGCGGTGCGAGCGGAGCACCGACTCGTGGTGCCCGTGGGTGTAGGTGGCGCGGTCAGGGCCAGCGTCCGGCATGCCGACATCGTGCCGGGCCGCGGTCGACTGCCGCCTGGATGTTCGAATAGTGAGATCACGGTCCGCCAGATGAGATGATCCCTACTGCGGCCCGGCCGCCCGTACCCGCTGCACCTGCTCCATGGCCGACCGCAGCTCGGCCAGCCACTGCTCGGTGTTCCGGCCGACCAGCCGCACGCTCCAGGCGACCGCGTCCGCCCGGGAGCGGGCGACGCCGGCGTCCACCAGGGTGTCGAGCACCAGGCGTTCGGGTTGGCGCAGCCGGGCCATCACCGGCACGGCGAGGTGGGTGAACAGCTCGTGGTGGGTGCCCACCGCGACCCCCCAGGCCACCTTGCGCCCGAACCGGTGCTCGGCCTCACGGGCGATCCGCACCCGCTGCTCACGGGTCTGCTCGCGGAACCGGGCCGCCGCTCCCGAGGCGGCCTGGCTGCGCTCGGCCTCGCCGAGCTCGGCGGCCTGCGGGCTCCCGGGCAGGCTCACCACGACCGTGATCTCCTCTCGGTCCACGGTGATCGCCGGACCCTCGCCGGTCCACTCCTCGGGCAGCCGGGCGGTGAGCCAGGCGCGGATGCCGACCGACGGGTCGCTGTCATCGTTAGCAATGTTGTTCATGTTAGGAGTGTTACTGAGTAATCAGCGATTGGCAAGACCTGCCGGGTGCCGTGCTCGGGCACGGCTCGGGCAGGATGGCCCGGTCTGTGCTGCCGCCGCCGGGAGGACCCGTGAGCCAGGACCCGTCCGCCACCCCGCCGAACCAGCCGCCCTGGTGGCTGGACGCGGTGGTCTACCAGGTGTACCCGCGATCATTCGCCGACTCCGACGGCGACGGCGTGGGCGACCTGGCCGGCCTGATCGCCCACCTGGACCACCTGTCCGACCTGGGCGTGGACGTGGTCTGGCTGTCGCCGGTCTACCCCTCGCCGCAGGACGACAACGGCTACGACATCAGCGACTACACCGACATCGACCCGGTCTTCGGCTCCCTGCAGGTGCTGGAGGAGCTGGTGGCTGGGCTGCACGAGCGGGGCATGAAGCTGGTGATGGACCTGGTGGTCAACCACACCTCCGACGAGCACCCGTGGTTCGTGGAGTCCCGGTCCGGGCCGGGATCGGCCCGGCGCGACTGGTACTGGTGGCGGCCGGCCCGGCCGGGGATGGAGCCCGGCGCGCCGGGCGCCGAGCCGACCAACTGGCGCAGCTCCTTCTCCGGCCCGGCCTGGCAGCTGGACGGCGAGGAGTACTACCTGCACCTGTTCTCGGCCAAGCAGCCGGACCTGAACTGGGAGAACCCGCAGGTGCGCCAGGCGGTGTACACGATGATGCGCTGGTGGCTGGACCGCGGCGTGGACGGCTTCCGGATGGACGTCATCAACTTCATCTCCAAGGACGTCGGGCCGGACGGTGAGCTGGCCGACGGGCCGGCGCTGCCGGGCTCGGCGCTGGGCGACGGCACCGCCTCCTACGTGTGCGGCCCCCGGATCCACGAGTTCCTGGCCGAGCTGCACCGGGAGGTGCTCGCCGGCCGCGAGCCCCAGGTGCTGACCGTCGGGGAGATGCCCGGCGTCACCGTGGCGCAGGCCCAGCTGTTCACCGACCCGGCGCGGGCCGAGGTCGACATGGTGTTCCAGTTCGAGCACGTCAACCTCGACCACGGGCCCGGCGGCAAGTTCGACCCCCGGCCGCTGGACCTGCTGGACCTGAAGGCCTCCTTCGGTCGCTGGCAGGCCGGCCTGGCCGCGACGGGCTGGAACAGCTTGTACTGGAACAACCACGACCAGCCGCGGGTGGTGTCCCGGTTCGGTGACGACTCCCCGGCGGCCCGCCGTGACTCCGCGACCTGCCTGGCCACCCTGCTGCACCTGCACCGTGGCACGCCCTACGTGTACCAGGGCGAGGAGATCGCGATGGCCAACTACCCCTTCACCGAGGTGTCGCAGCTGCGCGACATCGAGTCGCTCAACCACCTCGCCGAGCAGCGCGCGGCCGGCCGGGACGCCGCCGAGGTGCTGGCCGGGGTCCGGCGCACCAGCCGGGACAACGGCCGCACGCCGATGCAGTGGGACGACGGCCCACACGCCGGTTTCACCACCGGCACACCGTGGATCGGGGTGAACCCCGACCACCGGGACTGGAACGCCGAGGCCCAGCGGCAGGACCCGCGATCGGTGCTGGCCCACTACCGCCGGCTGATCGAGCTGCGGCACACCATGCCGGTGGTGGCCCGCGGCGACTTCCACATGCTGCTGCCCGAGCACCCGCGGGTGTACGCGTTCACCCGCTCCTGGCCGGGCACGGAGCTCCTGGTGGTGTGCAACGTCGGCGGGTCGCCGGTGCCCTGGTCGGAGCTGGACGGCGAGCTGCCGGATCGGGCCGGCTTCCCGCAGCTGGTGCTGGGCAACCTGGCCGAGCCCGACCCGCAGGAGCTGCGGCCCTGGGAGGCCCTGGTGCTGGCCACCGCGGCGGGCTGAGCGCCGCGGTGGCCGGCCCGCCCGGGCGCCCTGGCGCCCCGGCGGCGGTCAGCCCGCTCGGGAGATCGTCACCCAGGCGATCTGCGCGTCGACCTCGGGGGGCGTGCGGGAGTCGGCGCACGGCAGCCACTGGTCGCCGCAGATCCCGCCGGCGGCCTGGATGGCCAGGTGCATGGGGGAGGACGGGACGTTCGGGTCCAGGACCGTGGCCCAGGTCCGCCCGTCGATCGTGAGGGCGACCCGCCCCTTGGTCCACTCGACGCCGAGGGTGTGCCACTGGGTCAGGTCGATGCCGGCCAGGTGGTTGTGGATGACGTGGTCCGACGCGCCGTAATGCACATTGCCCCAGAAGCCGTCCCGAGCGCCGTCCTCGGCGAAGTCGATCTCGCCGTCGGCGGGCCAGCGCTCGCTGTCCGGCCAGAGCAGGATCGCGTAACCGGTTCCGTGGCCGGGATCCATCCGGAACCTGACCTGGTACTTGCCGTAGGTCATCGGCTTGTCGGGCCAGTAACCGACCCCCGCCGTCGTCCACTTCCCGCCGACCCAGTTGCCCTTCAGGGTGAGCATCCCGTCGGCGACCACGGCGTGCGAGGACACCCATCGGCTGTCCGGGTTGCCACCCGGGTGCCCGTCGTAGGAGTGCCAGCCGCTGGGGAGGGTGGCGCCGTTGAAGCGTTCGGTCACCACTCGAGTCCAGCCGGGCGGGTCAGTGGCCGGCGCCGAGGCCCCGGAGCCGGCGAGCGGGGTGGCGGCCCGGACCGCGGTCGTCGACGTTGACAGGTCCGTCATCGCCACACACGCGAGGGTGGCTGTGGCCGCGGCCAGGGCGCGCAGCAGGAGGGGTTTGGTCACGGGCATCGGTGCATCCTTCGGGTCCGCGTGGGCCACCCCAACGTTTGGCCGGGTGGGTGGTCACCCGTTCGGTGGACGCGGGTGACCGCGGAGGAACGTACACGACAACGGGACGTGAGCGGAAGTAGCGGAGGAGTCAGCAGCCGACCGATAAGCGCCGATCGCCGAGGCGGTGAGAGCGCCCTCAGCGGCTGGTCGTGCCGGTACCCGGCTGGGTCCGCAGGAAGCGGTACAGCCAGGGTGAGACGGCCACGCTCAGCACCGCCTGGGTCGAGGCGTACGCCACCCCGACCGCGACGATGCCCAGGTGGGGCAGCAACGCCCAGCTGAGGGCCAGCACCGCCGAGCCGCTCGCGAGCTCCACGACCACCAGGCGCCTCATCCGGCCGACGATCCGGGTCGCGGTGGCCCACGCCATGTTGATCGCCACGAACGGGATGGCGAGCACGGCGACCCGCATCAAGGTCGTGCCCGCCGTCGCGTACTGGCTGCCGGACAGGCTGAGGATGAACGGGCCGAGGAGCAACGTGGCCGCCGTGCCGGCGCCGCCCACCATGAGGGCCAGGCGAAGGGCTCGCCGGACCAGCACCGGGGCCTGCTCGCGATGGCTGGACGCTTCGACCAGCAGCGGGCCGGCCGCCTGCCAGACCAGCACGCCCAGCATGCTGGCGAACATCCAGGGGAAGTAGAAGTAGGCGTTCTGCTCGGCGCCCAGCCGGGAGATCACCAGGAGCGGGAGCGACTGCGGCACGGCGATCGTCACCGCCCCGATCACGTACTCGGCCCCGGCCACCGAGCCCAGGGCGCGGCGCCCGGGCGGCAGGACGACCGGCCGGTCGTCGCGGATCGGTCGAAGCCCGCGGACCATGACGATGCCGCTGACCACGAGGACGGCCAGGACCGCCGGGGCCATCCAGGCCGCTGCGATCCCCTGCTGAGGCAGTCCGCGGGCCAGGAGGAAGAGCAGCACCAGCTTGGCCGCGGCGAACACGGCGTTCTCGATCGGGACCCACGCCGTCTTCCGCAGGCCGACCAGCACGGCATCCTGGACGCTGAAAAGGGTCAGCACAGCGACCGACAGGGGGAACAGTGTCCGTTCCACCGAACCGGACAGCACATGGGTGGCCGGGCCCAGGAACAGGAAGCCCACGCCGAGCAGGATGGCCAGCAGTGAGACCGCGCCGTAGCCGGCCAGGACCATGCGTCGCCGGTGGATCGTGACCACCGGCAGGTAGCGCGCGTAGAGGTTGCCCATGTTCACGCCGGCCAGCGCCGAGAGCAGGGTGGCGGTCGACAGCGCGGCGGAGGCCCGGCCGAGATCGTTGGCCGAGTACAGGTGGGGGGCCACGCCCCAGAAGATGACGCCCATCCCTGACGTCAGAGCCGTGGTGAGCATGAGCGCCAGAGCGCCGAGCTCGAGCCCACGGTTGTGGCGCAGAGAGGCCAGTCGCTGTCGTGGCGAGGGCGGCGGAGCCGGGAGGGTCGGATCCGGGGCCGGGCCCGGACCGGCTGGGTCGGCCGCCATCAGGCCCGCTCCGGCTCCCTTGGCCGACGCCTTCGCCGTCCCGCCCATGCTCACCTCGGGGCGGGGCCGGGCAGGGCCGACCGACGCGCCTGCACATAGGCCAGCGGCCCGACGGAGAACCCGCCGAGCTCCCGGAGCAGCAGCGACCGGGAGGGCGGCACGGTGGCCGGCCCGAGCGAGTGCTTGGTCGCGCCGGGCACGTGCAGCAGCCGGGAGACCCCGCCGGGGATGCGCCGCAGAACGGCTGAACGGGTGCGGGTGTCGAGCAGGTGCTTGGTCAGGAAGGCGGACAGGCCCGTCCCGTAGGCCCACATCTGCCGGCCCAGAGCCGCGTAGTCGGCCCGGTGGGCATGCCAGACCACGGCTGAGGGCTCGTAGGCCAGCGCGGCGCCCGACTGGAGCAGGCGGACGAAGATGTCGAGGTCCTCGCCGCCACCGGTGCGAGTACCAGCACCGAGGGCCTCGTCGAACCCGCCGAGCGCACGCAGCGTGGATGACCGGAACGCCATGTTGGCACCGGTGCCGAAGATCCCGGGTGAGTAGGGGAACAGGGCGTCGCCCGCGGAGTCACGCATGTCGAAGATTCGCGCGCTGCAGCTTCCGCCCCAGGTGACGCGCGCGTCGAAGTAGCTCTCCGCTGCGCTGTCCAGGGACTTCGTGCAGACCAGGCCGGTGACGCAGTCGACGTCGCTGCGGCGGGCGAACCCTCTCACCAACCCGTCCACCCAGACCTCGTCGACGCTCACGTCGTCGTCGGTGTACGCGATGAACTCACCGAGGGCCGCTTCGAGGCCTCGGTTGCGCGCGCAGGAGAGCCCCGGTCGGGGCTCGATCACGTAGCGGAACCTGGAGTCCTGCCCGACGGCCTCCTGGAAGACGCTGTGCGTCGCGTCGTCGCTCGGCGCGTTGTCGACGACCACCACCTCAAGGTCGCCGTAGGTGAGGGCGCCCAGCCCGGCGAGGCAGTGCGACAGCTGCTCGGGCCGGTTGCGAGTACAGACCACCACCGTGATCGACGGCCCGGTCCGGGGCCTCGTCCGGCACAGCGTGGTGGGTTGGGGCCAGGACCGGGCCTCGGTCAGGTCCTCCAGGGCGGGTGCCTCCAGGTCCTCCCCGGCCAGGTGGGCCCGCGCGGCGTCCCACACCTCGCCGGACACCATCTGCATGACGTCGCCGATCGCGGCCGTCCCTCCGGTCAGCGGCAGATGGACGAAGCCGACCGGGTCGCCGTGCAGGCGCAACAGCACCCGGGCCCGGCCGTAGGCCAGGTCCGGTGCTCGCAGCAGGGGCGGGAGCGCGGAGGCCAGCTCGAGCTGGGTGCACCAGACCGGGACGTAGCTGGGCAGAGGCGGCCGGTCGGCGTCGACGACTGCCTCGGCGGCGCCACGAGTACGGCTGCGCCCCACCAGGTAGCCGGCCACGGTGACCGCCAGGCCGATGACGATGGCGCTGGCCCGGGCCAGCCCCCAGCGGTCGCCCTGACGCAGGTCGCCCAGGGCCTGGGCGACCGCCCGGGGCAGGACACGGCTCGCGTAGCTGCTCTCCGAGGACAGGCTGTCGCGGCGACCGACGCGGGCCGACACCGCAGCCTTGGACAGGCCCTCGAAGTAGCAACGACGAAGGAAGTAGCGCAGCTGACGCCGATCGGCGGTGACCCGGTGCTGGACGACCGCCGCCGGGACCTGCAGTATGCGAGCGCCTGGTCGGGTCTGCCGGATCCGGATCGACAGCTCGGTCTCCTCGCAGCCGACCGGCAGGGTGCCGACCCGCCCGACAGCCGAGGAGAAGCCGCCCACGGCCAGCAGCGCCGAGCGGCGGAAGCCCATGGCGCACCCGATGGGGTTACGGATCTCGGCGATCTCGCGGGGAAGGCCTTCGTAGCTGCACCCGACCACCCACAGGAAGGTGTCGGGGAACCACGGCGGCCGTCCGGGCTCGTCCCAGCCGGGGTCGGCCCAACCCCCCACCCCGACCACCTGCGGATCGCTGAACGGCGCCGACAGCTGCTCCACCCAGTCGGCTGCCGCCACCGCGTCGTCGTCCAGGAAGAGGACCACGTCTGCGGAGCAGGCGCTGACCCCGGTGTTCCGCGCGTCGGACAGTCCCTGCACCCCGTGATTGGGCAGCACCTGGGCCGAGGTCAGCTCGTCACGGGCGCGGTCCAGGAGCTCAGGGTTGTGGTCGATGACCACGACGATCTCCTGCGGTGCCCTGGTCTGGCTCAGCAGCGACTCATAGGCGTCCCGCAGGTCCTGCCAACGTCTCATGGTGTAGGCACAGACCACCACCGAGACGGACAGCTCGGAGCCGCTGCGAGAGGCCGCGGTCACCGGCCGACCGCCGGCCGGCCGATCTCCTGCTCCAGCGCGGAAGGACGAAGCTGCCGGGCGCTGACCTCCGGCCGGTCGACCCTCACCGCCACCGCGGGCCGTCCGTCCCGCAGGTCGATCACCGTCGTGGCGGTCCGGCCGCGGCGCAGCCCGACGCGCTCCCGGACGATGGTGGCCAGCACCCTGGTCCCGTCACGGAAGGTGCGCAGGTTGCTCTCGCCGTGCACCCGGCAGCGCTCGAAGCTGGGCACCTCGGTGATCGCCAGGCCGGCCACAGCCACCCGTACGTTCATCAGGGTCTCGATCTCGAACCCGTCGCCCCACAGGGCCGGCACCGTCGTGTCGTGCGGGTCGGGCAGGAACATGGCCTGCAGGGCCTGACGACGGAAGGCGTTGTAGCCGTAGCACAGGTCGGTGAACCGGGTCCCGAACAGAACGTTGGTCAACGCGTTGAGTCCCTTGTTGCCCATGTCGCGCAACCAGCTGATGTCGTCGCTGCCCCCGCCGGCGGTGAATCGGGTGCCCTTGGCGTAGTCCGCGCCGGAGTCCAGGGCCGCCACGAACGCCGTGATCTCCTGCGGGTCCATCGAACCGTCGGCGTCGATCATGACGATGTACTCCCCGGTGCTCGCGGAGAAGCCCGCCGCGAGCGCGTTGCCCTTGCCGCGCCGGGACTGCTGGACCACCACGATGTCCGGGCGCAGCCGCTGCGCCACCGCCACGGTGTCGTCCGACGAGCCGCCGTCCACCAGGATGACCTCGTGCAGCCCCTCGGGCAGAGCTGACAGGACGATGGGCAGGTTGCGGGCTTCGTTGTAGGCCGGGACGACGACCGAGACCGTGGCGCCCGATGCCTCTTGAGACTCGGGTGCGGGTGCGTGGGGATACATGGGCGATGGCCTCCGCGTTGGGGGGTTGGTCAGCCGGGGCGCGGCAACGTCAGCGTCTTCCGGTGAGTCGGTCGCGGGACATCCCGCGAACTCCTGATTCGAGGTTACGTCGTGCGGCATGCGTTGGGCCCGGAACGAGCCACCGTGTGACTCAGTCGGCAGTCAGCCAGCCGCATTCAGTAGTGAAACCTCACGCGCTGTCATCTTCGCGACCGCGAAACTCCCGTTTCCGTACCGAGCGCTCGAGGGGGCCAGCGCGCCCATGCGGTCTGGCATTCCCCAGGCGGGGTGCGCCCGGCCCTGGGGCCGGGCCCGCGCGGTCCGCCGCCGCCTGACGTCCCGGTAGCGTTCCTCCTGCTGATCCGGTGAACGTGCGGCCCGCGAGCCGCGCACGTCAGGAGGACCCTCGTGAGCCCTGCTCTCGCCCGGGTGATGCTGCCCTTCTCTGCGCGCTCGACCGGCTCGGCGGCCCGGCAGCTGACCGCCGAGCTGCGCCGGGCCGGGGTGGCCGAGGTGGCGAGCGACCCGCTGACCCGGGGGATGTACTCCACCGACGCCTCGCTGTACCGGGTGCCGCCGGCGGCGGTGGTCCGGCCGCGCCACGTCGAGGAGATCGAGGCGGTGCTGAGCACCTGCCGGGCGCTGGACGTCCCGCTGACCATGCGCGGGGCGGGCACCTCGATCGCCGGCAACGCGGTCGGGCCCGGGGTGGTGCTGGACACCAGCCGGCACCTGGGGCGGGTGCTGGAGCTGGACCCGCAGGCGCGTTGCGCCCGGGTGGAGCCGGGGGTGGTGCACGCCGCCCTGCAGGCCCGGGCGGCTGCGCACGGGCTGCGCTTCGGGCCGGACCCGAGCACCCACTCGCGCTGCACGATCGGCGGCATGATCGGGAACAACGCCTGCGGCTCCCGCGCCCTGGGCTACGGCCGGACGGTGGACAACGTCCTGGAGCTGGACGTCCTGACCGGGGCCGGTACCCATCTGACCGCGGTGGCCGCCCGCTCGGGCCGGCCGGCCTCGACCCCGTCCGGCGTCCCGGAGCTGGCCACCCTGCAGCAGGTGGCCGGGGCCGGCCTGGCCACCATCCGCACCGAGTTCGGCACCTTCGGGCGTCAGGTGTCGGGCTACTCGCTGGAGCACCTGCTGCCCGAGCGCGGCTTCGACGTGGCCCGCTTCCTGGTCGGCACCGAGGGCAGCCTGGCCCTGACCACCGGCGCCGTCGTGCGGCTGGTCGACGAGCCCGCCCACCGCGCACTGGTCGTGCTCGGCTACCCCGGGATGGCCGAGGCCGCCGACGCCGTGCCCGCGGTCCTGCCGCACGCACCGACCGCCTGCGAGGGCCTGGACGCCCGGCTGATCGACCGGCTCCGCGCGCTGCCCGCGCACACCGTGCCCGAGCTGCCGCAGGGCCAGGGCTGGCTGATGGTGGAGGTGACCGGCAGCAGCGCCGCCGAGGTGACCGCGAGCGCCGCCGCCATCGTCCGGGACAGCGGCTGCGCCGACTCCCTGGTGGCGGCCGACCCGGCGCACGCCGCCGCGCTGTGGCGGATCCGTGAGGACGGCGCCGGGCTGGCCGGCCGGACCGTGGACGGCGCTCCCGCGCACGCCGGCTGGGAGGACAGCGCGGTGCCCCCGGCGCGGCTCGGGGCCTACCTGCGGGAGTTCGAGGAGCTGCTGACCGCCCACCGGCTGACCGGGGTGCCCTACGGCCACTTCGGCGAGGGCTGCGTGCACATCCGGCTGGACTTCCCCTTCGCCGGCCCGGCCCGGCCCAGCGACGACGCCGGCGCGGGCGCCTTCCGCGCCTTCCTGCTGCAGGCGGCCGACCTGGTGGCGCGCTACGGCGGCTCCCTGTCCGGGGAGCACGGTGACGGACGCGCCCGCAGCGAGCTGCTGCCCCGCATGTACTCGGCGTCCGCGATCGAGATCTTCGGCCAGGTGAAGGCGGCCCTGGACCCGGACGGCGTGCTCAACCCCGGTGTCATCGTGGCGCCCGCCGACCTGGCCGCCGACCTGCGCCCGGCGCTGGCCCGACCGGTGCGCGAGCGGCTCGCGCTGGCCTACCCGCATGACGCCGGGGACCTGTCCCGGGCGGTGCACCGCTGCACCGGGGTCGGCAAGTGCCGGGCCGACAACAGCGCCACCGGCGGCTTCATGTGCCCCTCCTACCTGGCCACCCGGGAGGAGAAGGACTCCACCCGGGGCCGGGCCCGGGCGCTGCAGGAGCTGATGGTCGGCCCGGGCGGCGCGCCGGACTGGCGCTCCCCGGCCGTGCACGAGGCGCTGGACCTGTGCCTGTCCTGCAAGGCCTGCGCCAGCGACTGCCCGACCGGGGTGGACATGGCCGCCTACAAGGCCGAGGTGCTGCACCAGTCCTACCGGGGCAGGCGCCGGCCCCGCTCGCACTACGTGCTCGGCCGGCTGCCGATGTGGGCCGACCTGGCCGCGCGGGCTCCGCGGCTGGCCAACCGGGTGACCGCCAGCCCGCTCGGCGCCCGGGTCGGGCGGGCGCTGGCCGGGGTGGACCAGCGCAGGTCGCTGCCGCGCTTCGCGCCGCGCACCTTCCAGCAGACCTGGAAGGCGGGTCAGGGGGCGGGCCGGGAGGTGGGCCAGGACGGTGCCGCCGGGTCTGCGGTGCACGGCCGGGTCGCGCTGTTCGTGGACTCCTTCACCGACCACTTCGCCCCGCAGGTCGCGCACGCCGCGGTGCGGGTGCTGGGCCGGGCCGGGTACGCCGTCGAGGTGGTCGACGAGCAGGCCTGCTGCGGGCTGACCTGGATCAGCACCGGTCAGCTGGACCAGGCCCGGCGCCGGCTGGCCGGGACCGTGCAGCTGCTGATCCCGCTGGTCCGGGCCGGCGTCCCGGTGGTGGGCCTGGAACCCAGCTGCACCGCGGTGCTGCGCCGGGACGTGCTGGACCTGCTGCCCGGTGAGCCCGCCGAGCTCGTCTCGGCGGGGGTCCGGACGCTGGCCGAGCTGCTCACCGCGACCCCCGGCTGGCGGCCGCCGGACCTGACCGGCACCCAGGTCCTCGCCCAGCCGCACTGCCACCACCACGCGGTGATGGGCTGGCAGGCCGACGAGCAGCTGCTGCGCGGGGCTGGCGCGCAGCTGCGCCGGGTCTCGGGCTGCTGCGGCCTGGCCGGTAACTGGGGCGTCGAGCAGGGTCACCACGACGTCTCGGTGGCGATCGCCGAGCGCGAGCTGCTGCCGGCCGTGCGGCAGAGCGGCGCGGGCACGGTCGTGCTGGCCGACGGCTTCTCCTGCCGCACCCAGCTGGAGCAGCTCGCGCCGGCCGGGGGCGTGCACCTGGCCGAGTTGTTGGACGCCCGGTCGGCGTCCGGAGCCGGGGCAGGGGCGGCGGCTAGGGTGGCGCGGTGACTGATCGTGAGGACCTCAGGCAGCTGATCGAGGACCTGGCCGTGGTGCACGGCAAGGTCACCCTCTCCAGCGGCCGGCAGGCCGACTACTACGTCGACCTGCGCCGGATCACCCTCGACCACCGGGCCGCCCCGATCGTCGGGCGGGTGATGCTGGACCTGATCGACGGCTGGTCGGCCGCCGCGGTCGGCGGCCTGACCCTGGGCGCGGACCCGGTGGCCACCGCGATCATGCACGCGGCCGCCGGGACGCCCGACCCGCTGGACGCGTTCGTCGTCCGCAAGGAGGGCAAGGCGCACGGCCTGCAGCGCCGGATCGAGGGCCCGGACCTCGCGGGCCGGCGGGTGGTCGCCGTCGAGGACACCTCGACCACCGGCGGCTCGGTGCTGACCGCGGTGGCGGCGATCCGGGAGGCCGGGGCACAGGTGGCCGGCGTCGCGGTGATCGTCGACCGGGGCACCGGCGCGCGGGAGGCGGTCGAGGCGCAGGGCCTGGAGTACCGGTACGCGTACACCCTCGCCGACCTCGGCCTGGCCTGAGCGTTCGACCGCGCGGCCCCGGCCGGGCGGCCGGCCCGCGGCTCAGCCGAGCGGCTCGTCCTGCCGGGCGGCGGCGCGCCGGTCCGGCTCGTCGGCCGTGCGCCGGCGGCGGCTGCTGGTCAGCCGGGCCCGGAGCAGCTCCACCCCGACCGGCACCACGGAGATCAGGACGATGGCCAGCAGCATCACCTCGATGTTGCCGCGGATCCAGGACACCTGGCCCAGCAGACTGCCGAGCAGGGTGACCCCGGTGCCCCAGATGACCCCGCCCAGGCTGGACCACAGCAGGTAGCGCCGGCGGTCCATGTGGGCGACGCCCGCGGTGACCGTGATGAAGGTCCGGACGATCGGCACGAAACGGCCGAGCAGGATCGCCCGGTGGCCGTAGGTGTCGAAGAACTCCGCCGTCCGGTCCACGTACTCCTGCTTGAACAGCCGGCTGCTGCCCCCGCGGTGGAAGATCTTGGGACCGACCGCCCGGCCGATCTCGTAACCGGTGACGTTGCCGATCACCGCCGCCACGCTCAGCACCAGGCAGCACAGCCACAGCGGCGAGGTGATGAACCCGTCCCGGGAGAGCAGGCCGACCGTGAACAGCAACGAGTCACCGGGCAGGAAGAACCCCAGGAGCAGGCCGCACTCGGCGAAGATGATCGCGGCCGCGCCCCACAGGGCCCAGTGGCCCAGGGCGTCCAGGATCGTCTGCGGGTCCAGCCACGAGGGGCCGAGGGCGAGAAAGGTTCCGCTCACCTGCCCAGGGTAGGGGTCAGGACTGAGCCTCCGCTGTGAACCGGACGGAAGGTGGTCGCCGCCTCACCCATCGGCACCAGCGGGCGCGGAGCCGCCGGCGGCGTGCTGCACCACCCAGGTGTGCATCGCGATGGCTGCGGCGGCGCCGGCGTTGATCGAGCGGGTGGAGCCGTACTGGGTGATCGAGAGCACCACCTCGCAGGCGCCGGCCACGTCCTGGCCGAGGCCGGCCCGCTCCTGGCCGAAGACCAGCACGCATGCGCGGGGCAGCCGATGACCCTCCAGCGGCACCGCCCCGGGGCGGTTGTCGATCCCGACCAGCGGCAGGCCGCGGCCGCGGGCCCACTCCGCCAGCGCGGCGCCGTCGGGGTGGTGGTGCACGTGCAGGTAGGCGTCGGTCACCATCGCCCCGCGCCGGTTCCAGCGCCGCCGGCCGACCACGTGCACCCCCGCGGCGTTGAACGCGTTGGCCGAGCGCACCACCGAGCCGATGTTCAGGTCGTGCTGCCAGTTCTCGACCGCCACGTGGAAGGGATGGCGGCGGGTGTCCAGGTCAGCCCGGATGGCCGGCACGCTCCAGTACCGGTACCGGTCCAGCACGTTGCGCCGGTCGCCCTCGCGCAGCAGGTCCGGGTCGTACACCTCGGCCTCCGGCCACGGGCCCGGCCAGGGCCCGACGCCGACCTCCGGGACGGCGTCCGGGTCGGGGGCTGGCGACGGGTCGGCGGGCACCGACCGATCCTGCCTCACCCGAGCCGACCCGAGGTGATCCGGCCCGGGTACGGCGCGCGGTCAGGGGTGTCGCCCACCGTGCGGATCGGTCACACTGATGCTCTCCCCTGCCACCGGAGGTGACCGGATGCCGTCCTCCACGACCCGGACCACGCCACCGGCCGGCATGCCGGGGGCGACCGGGAGACCGCCCGCGCCGTCGCCGCGCAGTGGTGGCCCGCTTCAGGTCATCGAGCTGGTCGAGGCGGGCGGCGAGCAGTGGGGGAGCCTGCGCGAGGTCTTCGCCGGTCGCGGCGGCCCCTCCCGCTGCCACTGCCAGTGGTTCCACCAGCCCGGCCCGCAGTGGCGCGCGTCCCGCCCGCCGCAGCGCCAGGAGGCGCTGCGCGCCTCGGTCGAGCGTTCCAGCCGCGACCCGCAGGACGGGCGGCCGGCCCCCGGCGTGGTCGCGCTGGTGGACGGGGAGCCCGCGGGCTGGACGGCGGTCGGCCCCCGAGCCGGCTATCGCCGGCTGACCTGGGGCAGCCGGCTGCGGGCGGCCGGCGTCGCCGACGACCTGGAGGACGCGGGCGTGTGGTCCCTGACCTGCTTCGTGGTCCGGCCCGCCTACCGCGGGGGCGGGCTGACCACCCGGCTGCTGACGGCGGCGGTCGCGCTGGCCGGGCGGCACGGGGCGCACACCGTCGAGGCCTACCCGATCGACATGAACCTGTCCGCCCGGCGTGCGGCCGCCGACCTGTACCCGGGCGTGCTGTCCACCTTCCTGGCCGCCGGGTTCAGCGAGGTCGGGCGGACCGCCGACACCCGCGCGGTCGTCCGGCTGCAGCTGCCGGCGCCAGGCTGAGCGGCCCTACCGGCCCAGCACCGCCCGGGCCCGGCGCGCCACCTGCTCGAAGCGTTCGCGGTCCAGCGCCGCGCCCTCCCGCCGCACGGCGTCCGGGTCCAGGTCCAGCACCCGGTCCAGCCGGACCTCGCTCGGGCGCCCGGACCGGTCCCAGTCGCCGGACCCGACGTCCATCCAGACCCGGCCGTGCCTGGCCTCCTGCGCGGCGTCCCGGTCGTGGTCCTTGCTGGTCAGCATCAGGGCCACCAGACCGCCCGGGTGGCGACCCAGGACCAGCACCGGCCGGTCCTTGCCCCGGGTGTGGTCCTCCTCGTAGGGCACCCACGCCCAGACCACCTCCCCGGGATCCGGCCGGCCGTCGGCGACCGGCGCGTAGCTGATCGGGACCCGCCCGGTGAAATCGCCCCGGTAGCCGCGGGCCTCGGCCGGCGGCGGCGCCGTCCCTGCGTGGCGGCGCCCGCGTCGGCCTGGGGCCGGGGCGGGCGGCCCGGCGCCGCTGCGCCGCTGCGCCGCAGCGCGGCGCGCAGCCCGGCGGCCGCGGCCCGGGCCAGCAGCCGGCCGGCAGCGGCCAGGGAGCTGTCGGCCACCGGTCAGACCCGGTCCAGCAGGTCAGCGATCGAGTCCACGATCGCCGACGGCCGGAACGGGTAGCGCTCGACGTCGGCCCGGCGGGTCGAGCCGGTGAGCACCAGGAAGGTCTCCAGCCCGGCCTCCATGCCGGCCACCACGTCGGTGTCCATCCGGTCCCCGATCATCGCGGTGCTCTCGCTGTGCGCCTCGATCCGGTTCATCGCCGAGCGGAACATCATCGGGTTCGGCTTGCCCACCACGTACGGGTCCTTGCGGGTGGCCCGGGTGATCAGGGCGGCGACCGCGCCGCAGGCCGGCAGGGGTCCCTCCGCCGAGGGGCCGGTCGGGTCGGGGTTGGTGGCGATGAACCGGGCCCCGCCGTCGATCAGCCGGATCGCCTTGGTGATCGCCTCGAAGGAGTAGGTGCGGGTCTCGCCGAGCACCACGTAGTCCGGGGCGGTGTCGGTCAGCACGTAGCCGACCTCGTGCAGGGCGGTGGTCAGGCCGGCCTCCCCGATGCAGTACGCCGACCCGCTGGGCTGCTGGTCGGCCAGGAACCGGGCGGTGGCCAGCGCCGAGGTCCAGATCGCCTCCTCCGGCACGTCCAGGCCGGAGGCGTACAGCCGGGCCCGGAGGTCTCGTGCGGTGTAGATCGAGTTGTTGGTCAGGACCAGGAAGCGGCGACCGCGGTCCCGGAGCCGGTCCAGGAACTCCTTGGCCCCGGGCAGCGCCTGGCCCTCGTGCACCAGCACGCCGTCCATGTCGGTCAGCCAGCACTCGATCTCGCGCGGGTCGTCCATCGCCGTCCGTCCTGCCGGTCGAGGCGTCACCACCGCGGCGCCGCCTCCTCGACGCTAGTGCAGGCTCGGGGCCCCGGGCCTGCCCGGTCACCGACCGGACGTGGAAGGATCGGGGTCAAAGACCCGTCGCAGAGCCGCGGCGGGCGGCGTCGTCGTGACGGCGCCAGGACGACCCGACGTCCGACCGCAGGGCCGGGCAGACGAACCCCCGAGCACAGGAGCAGCCGATGCCCATCGCCACCCCCGAGGTCTACGCCGAGATGCTGTCCCGCGCCAAGGCCGGCGCGTTCGCCTACCCGGCGATCAACGTGACCTCCTCCCAGACCCTGAACGCAGCGATCCGCGGCTTCGCCGAGGCGGGCAGCGACGGCATCGTGCAGGTCTCCACCGGCGGCGGGGAGTACCTGTCCGGGCCGACGGTCAAGAACATGGTCACCGGGGCGGTCGCGCTGGCCGCGTACGCCCACGAGGTGGCCAAGGGCTACGACGTGAACATCGCGCTGCACACCGACCACTGCCCCCAGGACAAGCTGGACGGCTTCGTCCGCCCGCTGCTGGAGATCAGCGCCGAGCGGGTCGCCCGCGGGGAGAACCCGCTGTTCCAGTCCCACATGTGGGACGGCTCGGCGGTGCCGCTGAAGGAGAACCTGGAGATCGCCGAGGAGCTGCTGGCCCGGACGGCCGCGGCCAAGATCGTGCTCGAGGTCGAGATCGGCGTGGTCGGCGGCGAGGAGGACGGCGTCGCCAACGAGATCAACGACAAGCTGTACACCACGGTGGACGACGCGATGGCCACCGCGCAGGCCCTGGGCCTGGGCGAGAAGGGCATCTACATGGCCGCGCTGACCTTCGGCAACGTGCACGGGGTGTACAAGCCGGGCAACGTCAAGCTGCGCCCGGAGATCCTCAAGGAGATCCAGGACGCCGTCGGGGCCAAGTACGGCACCGAGAAGCCGTTCAACCTGGTCTTCCACGGCGGCTCCGGCTCCCTGCCCTCGGAGATCTCCGACGCGGTGGACTACGGCGTGGTCAAGATGAACATCGACACCGACACCCAGTACGCCTTCACCCGGCCGGTGGTCGAGCACATGTTCAAGAACTACGACGGCGTGCTGAAGATCGACGGCGAGGTCGGCAACAAGAAGGCCTACGACCCGCGGGCCTGGGGCAAGGCGGCCGAGGCGGGCCTGGCGGCCCGGGTGGTCGAGGCCTGCCAGAACCTGCGCTCGGCCGGAACCCGGATCGGCTGACCGGTGAGCCTTCGACCCAACCTGCTCGGTGGCGGGGTGCCCGCCACCGAGCTGCCCGCCGACCCCGAGGTGGACGCCGCCCTGGCGGCGGGCACGCCGGCCGTCGAGGTGGCCGCCGCGCACCCGGCGTCCTCCCTGCCCTGGGCGGTGCTGGCCGAGCAGGCGCTGGCGGCGGGCCGCACCATCGAGGGCTACGCCTACGCCCGGGTCGGCTACCACCGGGGCCTGGACGCGCTGCGCGCCAACGGCTGGCGGGGCACCGGGCCGGTGCCGTGGAGCCACCAGCCCAACCGCGGTTTCCTGCGCGCGGTCGCGGCGCTGGCCCGGGCGGCGGGGCGGATCGGTGAGCAGCGCGAGCAGGAGCGGTGCACCCAGCTGGTGGTGGACTGCGACCCGTCCGCGTACAACGCGCTGGACCTGGACGAGTGAGCCGGCCGCCCGTCCTGGTCGTCGGCGCCGGGATCTCCGGGATCGCCTGCGCACGTCGCCTGGCCGACGCCGGGATCGGCGTCCGGGTGCTCGACCGCGGGCACCGGGGCGGGGGCCGGATGGCCGTCCGCACCGAGCAGATCGATGGCCGCCGGCACCCGATCGACGTCGGCGCCAGCTACCTGACCGTCTCCGACCCCGGGTTCGAGAAGGTCGTCGCCTCCTGGGCCGAACGTGGCCTGGCCCGGCCCTGGACCGACACCCTGCACCTGGGTGGCGACCAGGGTCTGACCGGCACCCGGTCCGGCCCGATGCGGTGGGCCAGCCCGGGCGGCCTGCGCTCGCTGGTCGAGGACCTGGCCGCCGGGCTCGACGTCACCGTGGCGCACGAGGTCGCCGAGGTCGACCTGGGCGAGGGTCAGGTCGAGGTGGACGGCGAGCCGGCCCGCGCGGTGGTCCTGGCCATGCCGGACCCGCAGGCGGCCGACCTGCTGCCGCAGCCGGTCTCGGACGCCCTGGACCTGGGCGGGCACAGCGACTGGGTGCCCAGCGTCGCGGTCTGGTCGGTGTGGGGGCGGCGCTGGTGGCCCGACCTCGACGGGGTCTTCGTCTCCGACTCGGCCACCGTGACCTTCGTCGCCGACGACGGGCGCCGGCGCGGGGACGACGCGGCTGTCCTGGTCGCGCACGTCGCCGAGCCGTTGGCGGCGGCCAACCTGGACGCCCCCGGAGCGGTGGTCGCCCCGGTGCTGGAGGCCCTGCCCCGGCTGCTCACCGAATCCGGCCGGCAAGCCGCGCCGGCCGAGGAGCCGCTGTGGGCCGGCGCCCACCGCTGGTCGCTGTCCCGCCCCCGAGACCCGCACGACCAGCCGTTCGGGCTGTACGTCGACGACACGGGCGGGATCGTCGGGTGCTGCGGCGACGGGTGGGGCGACAAGCCGCGGATCCAGCAGGCGTGGCGCTCCGGCGACCAGCTCGGCGCCGACCTGGTCGAGCGGCTCGGCTGAGGCAGCCGCCAGGACGGAGTACCCTCTCGCGAGGCACGCACGCCCTGTCCTGAACACCAGTCGACACCCGGGGGGACCCGCCTCATGCCCGCGATCGTGATCGTCGGAGCCCAGTGGGGCGACGAGGGCAAGGGTCGGGCCACCGACTCCCTGGGCGCCCAGGTCGACTACGTGGTCAAGTTCAACGGCGGCAACAACGCCGGGCACACCGTGGTGATCGGCCAGGAGAAGTACGCCCTGCACCTGCTGCCCTCCGGCATCCTGACCCCCGGTTGCATCCCGGTGATCGGCAACGGCGTGGTGATCGACCTGTCGGTGCTCTTCGGTGAGATCGACGCGCTACAGGCCCGGGGGATCGACTGCTCACGGCTGCGGGTGTCGGCCAACGCGCACCTCATCGCCCCGTACAACTGCACCCTGGACAAGGTCACCGAGAGGTTCCTGGGCAAGCGCCGGATCGGCACGACCGGGCGCGGGATCGGCCCGACCTACGCGGACAAGATGAACCGGATCGGCATCCGGGTGCAGGACCTGTTCGACGAGAAGATCCTTCAGCAGAAGGTCGAGGGCGCCCTGGACCAGAAGAACCAGCTGCTGGTCAAGCTCTACAACCGCAGGGCCATCACCGTCGAGGAGACGGTGGAGGAGCTGCTGTCCTACGCCGACCGGCTGCGCCCGCACGTCGGGGACACCGCGCTGGAGCTGAACACCGCGCTGGACCAGGGCAGGACGGTGCTGTTCGAGGCTGGCCAGGCCACCCTGCTGGACGTCGACCACGGCACCTACCCGTTCGTCACCTCCTCCAGCGCCACCGCGGGTGGGGCCTGCACCGGGTCCGGGGTGCCGCCCACCCGGATCGACCGGGTGATCGCGGTCGCCAAGGCGTACGCCACCCGGGTCGGTGAGGGCCCGTTCCCGACCGAGCTGTTCGACGCCGACGGCGAGCAGCTGCGCCGGGTCGGCGGGGAGTACGGCACCACCACCGGCCGGCCGCGCCGGTGCGGATGGTACGACGCCCCGGTGGCGCGGTACGCCTCCCGGGTGAACGGCGTCACCGACCTGGTGCTGACCAAGCTGGACGTGCTGTCCGGGTTCGAGCGGCTGCCGGTCTGCGTGGCCTACGAGGTGGACGGGCAGCGGGTCGAGGAGATGCCGATGACCCAGAGCGACTTCCACCACGCCCGCCCGGTGTACGAGTTCTTCGAGGGGTGGAGCGAGGACATCAGCGCTGCCCGCACGCTGGAGGACCTGCCGAAGAACGCCCAGCGCTACGTGCTCGCGCTGGAGGAGCTGTCCGGCGCCCGGATCTCGGTGGTCGGGGTGGGCCCGGACCGCGAGGCCGCCATCGTCCGGCACACCATGCTCGGCTGACGGCTGACGGCTGACGGCTGACGGCTGACGGCTGACGGGCTCAGGACACCCGCCACCGGCCGCCGAAGTCCTCGACCCTGCGACGCGCCAGCCGGCTGACCAGGTGCGCGGCCAGCTCGCCCGCGCGGTGCTCGTCGAGCACGTCGCGGGCCTGCCAGCGCACCACCTCGGCGCCCAGCCGCCGGAGTCGTTGCTCGCGCCGCCGCTCACGGTCCAGGACATCGCTCAGGCCCGCGGCGTCCGCGCCACCGCGCTCGGCGGCGGCCAGGGTGTACTTCGCGCGCCCGTCCGCCTCGCCCACCAGGCCGCAGGCCCACCACCCGTCGACCCGGGCCACGAACGCTCCCGCCACGTCCGGCACGTCCACCTGCCAGGTCGGGGCGGGGACGTTGCGCGTGTGGAAGCCCCAGGCCGACCAGGACTCCAGGGGTGACTCCCGGCGCTCGTCGGCCACCGCCAGGACGGTGCGCGCCCGGACCACGCCGGGCAGACCCTGCGCAGCCTCCAACGACGCCACCAGCTCCGGCCACCGCACCGGCCGACGGTGCAGCGCCGCGTCGGCGATGGCCAGCCCGTCCCGCGGGCTCGTGCTGCGCAGGCAGTCCAGGACGGTGCGGGCGGGTGAGGTGGTGGCCAGACCATGGGGGCCGCTCAGCACCTCCCCGGCCGCCAGCTCGCACCGGTGCACGACCAGGCCCGCGCGTCGCCGGGTGGGCCCGGCAGCGACCGTCAGGGTGACCGGGCCCCACCCGTCCAGCGGACGCGGCAGGTCGTACCGGGCGGCGGCGCTCAGGTGGCTCGCCACCGGGTCTCGGCGGGTGTGGCTGCGCAGGGCCGCCGCCACCCGGGCCAGGACGGCGCCGCGCTCGGTGGACAGCGAGGGCGCAGCCACCAGCACCCCGCGCCGCACCGCGACCAGCCGGCCGGCGCCGAGCCTCCGGTCGATCATGCGGTCGGTCAGACCGAGCGCACGCAGGTCCACGCGCGTCATCGGCGTCCCGGGACTCGGTGGGGGAAGGCTCACCCGGGCAGGCTGCCGCAGCGCGACGGGCCGCCGCCGGACGACGCCGAGCGCCTGTGCATCGCCCCCGCGCGCCGCACCCCGACGGCGTACGGCTGTGGGCGGGCCGCATCGGACGGTGCTCCCGTTGGCTACCGCTTCGCGCCCGGATCCCACCCGATGACGGTGGCTAACGGGAGCATCATGCGGTCAGGCGGACTTCTTCCTCGTCGTCTTCTTCGCGGTGGTCTTCTTCGCGGGCTGGGGGGCGGGGTCGGTGTCCGGCTCGTCCTCGCTGTTGCGCTCGGCGTCGGGCTTGGCGTCGGGCTCGGGGTCGGCGGGGGCGGACTCGCCGCGGCTGGCCCGGGCCCGGTCCACGCTGCGCTGCAGCGCGGTCAGCAGGTCGACCACCTCGGCGTCGCCGGACTCCGGGGTCTCCGCCGCGGGCGCGGGCTCGGCGCCCTCCAGCTTGGCCTCGACCAGGTCGGAGACCGCTTTGGCGTAGGCGTCCTCGAACTCCTCGGGGGCGAAGTCGCCGGCCAGGCTCTCCACCAGGGAGGCGGCCATCTTCTGCTCCGCCGGCCGCAGCTCGACGTCCTCGTTCAGGATGTCGAACTCCGGGGCGCGCACCTCGTCGGGCCACAGCAGGCTCTGCAGCACGATGACGCCCTCCCGGACCCGGAGCACGGCCAGCGACTCGCGCTGGCGCAGCGCCACCTTGACCACCGCCATCCGCTCGGTGGACTCCAGCGCGTCCCGCAGCAGCACGTACGGCTTGAGGGCGCGGGACTCCGGCTCGAGGTAGTAGGTCTTGCCCATCATGATCGGGTCGACCTGGCTCTCGGGGACGAACTCCAGGACGTCGATCTCCCGGCTGCTGGAGACCGGCAGCTCCGAGAGGTCCTCGTCGGTGAGCACCACCAGCCGGCCGTCCGGGGACTCATACCCCTTCGCGATCTCGGAGTAGGGCACCTCCTCCCCGTCCACCGAGCAGACCCGCTTCATCCGGATCCGGCCGCCGTCCTCAGCGTGCACCTGGTGGAAGCGGATGTCGTGCTCCTGCGTGGCGGTGTACAGCCGGATCGGCACGTTGACCAGGCCGAAAGACACCGCACCCTTCCAGATCGCCCGCACAGCCGCTCTCCTCTCGTGGGCCAGCGCCGCCAGGGGGACCACGCGGCGCCGGTCGTCGGGCCCCAGCATCCCGCGCGGGTGCCGGGCCGCGCCAGCGCGCCGGTCCCGCCCGTGACGACGACCGTGACGACGACCGTGACGACGACCGTGACGACGACCGTGACGACGACCGTGACGACGAGCGTGACCGGTGCCGGCACGCGGCGCGGTGACGCCGGGGGCACGGCAGGCTGGGGCCGTGGCGGACAGCGAGCAGCGGGTCGAGGTCGAGGGCCGGCGACTGGTGCTGCGCAACCTGGACAAGGTGCTCTACCCGGCGACCGGTACCACCAAGGCAGAGGTGCTGTCCTACGTCAGCACCGTGGCACCGGCCCTGCTCGGCCAGCTGGCGCACCGGCCGGTGACCCGCAAGCGGTGGGTGGACGGCGTGCTCGGGCCCTCGTTCTTCGAGAAGAACCTGCCCCGCGGCGCGCCGGAGTGGCTGGACAGGGTGCGGCTCCCCGCGCCGGGCAGCACCAAGGACCGCGAGCTGATCACCTACCCGCTGCTGGGTGACCTGGCCGCCCTGGTCTGGGTCACCAACCTGGCCGCGCTGGAGCTGCACGTGCCCCAGTGGACGGTCGGCCCGCGGGGCGCCGTCCGGCCGCCGGACCGGCTGGTGGTGGACCTGGACCCGGGTGAGGGCGCCGGGCTGCCGGAGTGCGCCAGGGTGGCCCTCGCGGTCCGCTGCGTGCTGGCCGAGGACGGCCTGGCGGCCTTCCCGGTGACCAGCGGCAGCAAGGGCATGCAGCTGTACGCAGCGGTCTCCGGGGAGCAGGACGCCGAGCTGGTCCGGGGCTACGCCCAGCGGGTGGCCCGGCGCCTGGAGCGGGAGCTGCCCGACCTCGTCGTCTCCCGGATGACCAAGGCGCTGCGGCCGGGCAAGGTGCTGATCGACTGGAGCCAGAACACCGCGGCCAAGACGACGATCTGCCCCTACTCGCTGCGCGGCCGGGAGCGGCCGACCGCCGCTGCGCCGCTGACCTGGGCCGAGGTGGAGGCCGGGCCGGTGCAGCTGGACCTGCACCAGGTGATGGACCGGCTGGCCACCGACGGCGACCTGCTGGCCGGGCTCGCCGAGCCCGGCCCGCGGCTTCCCGGCTGAGCGTCGCCGGGCTGGGCCACCCGGGGGAGACACGACCACCGGGACGGCGGCTCAAGGCCGGGCCCCGCGTCGGTCGACAACCACGGTGGGCAATCACGGTGGGCCCAGGGGCCACCATGGCCCGGCCGGCCACGGCCGCGCCGGCCCGCGTGGCGACCAGAACCGGAGGGCCCGTGCACCGCTCACACCACCTTCAGGTCGACGTGCCGCACCGGCACGTCTGCGCGCAGCTGCGCGAGACCGACCGGTGGGTCGTCTTCCTCACCGACATCCGCTCCTACCAGGCTCTGCCGGGGGAGCGGGCGCAGGGCGCGGGCGCGCCTCGCGGCCGGTCCTAGGCTGAGCCCATGAGCGTGCTGCCGACGATCCCCCCGCTGCCGGCGACGGCACCCACCCCCCAGCCGGACCGGGAGGCCGCCCAGCGCACCTACGAGCTGGACCGGGCGCACGTGTTCCACTCCTGGTCGGCGCAGGCACCGCTGCAGCCGATGGTGGTGGCCGGCGCGCAGGGCTCCTGGTGCTGGGACGGCGAGGGCCGGCCCTACCTGGACTTCTCCAGCCAGCTGGTCTTCACCAACATCGGCTTCGGGCACCCGGGCGTGGTCCGGGCCATCCAGGACCAGGCCGCCACGCTGGCCACGATCGCCCCGCAGCACGCCAACGCGGCCCGTTCGGAGGCGGCCCGGCTGATCGTCGAACGCGCGCCCGGCGAGCACTTCAGCCACGTGTTCTTCACGGGCGGCGGCGCGGACGCGATCGAGAATGCGGTCCGGATGGCCCGGCTGCACACCGGACGGCGCAAGGTGATCGCGCGCTACCGCAGCTACCACGGCAACACCACGACCGCGATCAACCTGACCGGCGACCCGCGCCGCTGGCCGAACGACTACGGCGCCGAGGGCGTTGTGCACGTCTTCGGGCCCTACCTGTACCGCTCGCCGTTCCACGCCACCAGCCCCGAGCAGGAGTGCGAGCGGGCGCTGGAGCACCTGGAGCAGACCGTGCTGCTGGAGGGCCCGGGCACGATCGCCGCGATCGTCCTGGAGTCCATCCCCGGGACCGCCGGCATCATGGTGCCGCCCCCGGGCTACCTGGCCGGGGTGCGGGAGATCTGCGACCGGTACGGCATCGTCTGGATCGCCGACGAGGTGATGAGCGGCTTCGGCCGGGCCGGCCGCTGGTTCGCCTGCGAGCTGGGCTCCAGCCCGCAGCGGCCGGCCGTGCCTGACCTGATCACCTTCGCCAAGGGGGTGAACTCCGGTTACGTGCCGCTCGGCGGGGTGATCGTCTCCGAGCCGGTGTACCGGACCTTCGCCGACCGGCCGTTCCCCGGTGGGCTGACCTACAGCGGGCACCCGCTGGCCTGCGCCGCGGCGGTGGCCACCATCCAGGCGATGACCGACGAGCGGCTGGTCGAGGGCGCCGACCGGCTCGGCCGTCAGGTGCTCGGCCCAGGGCTGGCCGACCTGGCCGAGCGCCAGCCGCTGATCGGCGAGGTGCGCGGCACCGGCGCGTTCTGGGCCCTGGAGCTGGTCCGCGACCGCGCCACCCGCGAGCCGCTGGTGCCCGCGAACGCCGGCGGCGAGGCCAACGCGCCGATGGCCGCCCTGACCCGGGCCTGCCTGAGCCGCGGCCTGCTGCCGTTCGTCAACGGCAGCCGGACCCACGTCGTCCCGCCGCTGACCATCACCGACGAGGAGGCGCGCTACGGCCTGGCCCTGCTGGAGGATGCGCTCGCCGAGGTCGCCGCGGGTCTGTAGGCCGAGCCGAACCCCTACGCTGTGGCCCCGTGAAGGTCCTCGTGGTCGGGTCCGGTGCCCGTGAACATGCCCTGGTCCGTGCCCTGCTGGCCGACCCGGCGGTGACCGGGGTGCTGGCCGCGCCGGGCAACGCCGGGATGGCCCGGGACGTCGCCTGCCGGCCGGTGCTGGCCACCGACGCCCGGGCGGTGGCCGACCTGGCGGTCGGCGAGCGCGTCGACCTGGTCGTCATCGGGTCGGAGGTGCCGCTGGTCGCGGGGGTGGCCGACGCCGTCCGGGCGGTCGGGGTGGCCTGCTTCGGGCCCGGTGCGCAGGCCGCCCGCCTGGAGGGCAGCAAGGCCTTCGCGAAGGAGGTGATGGCCGCGGCCGGCGTGCCCACCGCGATGGCGCACCTGTGCACCACGGCCGAGGAGGTCAGCGCCGCGATGGACGCCTTCGGCCCGCCCTACGTGGTCAAGGACGACGGGCTGGCGGCCGGCAAGGGCGTGGTGGTCACCACCGACCGCGAGGCCGCCCTCGAGCACGCCCGGGCCTGCCTGACCCGGCCGGGCAGCGAGGTGGTCGTGGAGGAGTTCCTGGACGGCCCCGAGGTGTCGCTCTTCTGCGTCACCGACGGCCGCACCGTGGTCCCGCTGGCGCCCGCGCAGGACTTCAAGCGGGCCGGGGAGCAGGACACCGGGCCGAACACCGGGGGGATGGGCGCCTACTCCCCGCTGGACTGGGCCCCGGCCGGCCTGGTCCAGGAGGTGGTCGGCCGGGTCGCCCAGCCCACCGTCGACGAGCTCGCCCGGCGCGGCACGCCCTTCGTCGGTCTGCTCTACGCCGGCCTGGCGCTGACCTCGCGAGGCGTGCGGGTGATCGAGTTCAACGCCCGGTTCGGGGACCCGGAGACCCAGGTCGTCCTGGCCCGGCTGGTCAGCGGGCTCGGCGGGCTGCTGCACGCCGCCGCCACCGGACACCTGGACGAGCTGCCCCCGTTGCGCTGGAGCGACCAGGCCGCGGTCACGGTGGTGCTGGCCGCCGAGGACTACCCGGCGACCCCGGTGACCGGCGACGAGATCACCGGCGTGCAGGACGCCGAGGGCCCGCAGTCCTGGGTGCTGCACGCCGGCACGGCCACCGGCCCGGACGGCGTGCTGCGCTCGGCGGGCGGGCGGGTGCTCTCGGTGGTCGGCACCGGGCGGGACCTGGCCGCCGCCCGCGACCAGGCCTACGCCGCGCTGGCCCGGATCGGCCTGCGCGGTGGGCACTTCCGACGCGACATCGCTGCCCGGGCGGCCGCCGGCCAGGTGCACGCGTGAGCGCCGGCGCGCCGGTGGCGCTGCCCGGCTGGCGGCACATCTACTCCGGCAAGGTCCGCGACCTGTACCTGCCCGAGGTCGGCGCCCAGGACCGCGTGCTGGTGGTGGCCAGCGACCGGATCTCCGCCTACGACCACGTGCTGGCCACCCCGGTGCCCGACAAGGGCAGGATCCTCACCGCGCTGTCGGTCTGGTGGTTCGAACGGCTCGCCGACCTGGTGGCCGGCCACCTGCTCAGCCTGGACGTGCCCGCCCCGGTCGCCGGCCGGGCAATGGTCTGCCGGCGGCTGGAGATGGCGCCGGTGGAGTGCGTGGCCCGCGGCTACCTGACCGGGTCCGGCCTGGCCGAGTACCGGGCGGTCGGGTCGGTCTGCGGCGTCCGGCTGCCCGCCGGACTGGTCGACGGCTCCCGGCTGCCCGAGCCGATCTTCACCCCGGCGACCAAGGCGGAGCTGGGCGAGCACGACGAGAACGTGACCTTCGACGACGTGGTCGCGGTGCTCGGTGAGCACGACGCCGAGCGGGTCCGCCGGCTCACCCTGGACGTCTACCGCCGGGCCGCACAGGTCGCCGCCGAGCGCGGGATCCTGCTGGCCGACACCAAGCTGGAGTTCGGCCGGGTCCCCGGGCAGGGGCCGGACGCCGGCCTGGTGCTCGGCGATGAGGTGCTGACCCCGGACAGCTCCCGGTTCTGGCCGGCCGACCGGTGGGCGCCCGGCCGCCCGCAGCCCAGCTTCGACAAGCAGTTCGTCCGGGACTGGCTGACCGGCCCGGAGTCCGGCTGGGACCGCACCGGCCCGCACCCGCCCCCGGCGCTGCCCGCCCACGTGGTCGACCGAACCCGCGAGCGCTACCTCGAGGCCTACGAACGGATCACCGGCCGCCGCTGGGCCTGACCGGGGATCACAGCGACTGTGCGCCCTGCCCGGCCAGGTCCCGCAGCGTGCTGGCCTCCGGCAGCAGGCCACCGGCGACCCGCAGGAAGGTGCCCCGGCCCACCGCGGACAGCAGCCCGTCGTGGATCGGTACCACCGTCGGGGCCTGCACCGCGCGGGCGAAGTCCACGGTCTCCTTCAGCGCGCTCCACGGCGCGCAGATCGGCAGCGCCAGCACGTCGACCCCGTTCGGGGCCGCCGTGCCGTCCGGCACCGTGTCGATCATGTCGCCGGGGTGGAACAGGGTGGGCTCGCCCTCACCGGCCAGCACCAGGCCGATGTTGCCGATCCGGGGGATGTCGCGGTGGATCACCGCGTGCTCGCCGCCCACCGCGCGGACGTCGAGCCCGGCCACGGTCAGCGACTCGCCGGCGTGCAGCCCGCGGGCGGTCAGGCCCTCCCGGCCCAGGTCGGCGGCCAGCGACGGCTCGGTGACCAGCACGGCGCCGTCGTTCGCCTCCAGCAGCACCGGCAGCCGCTCGCCGTCGATGTGGTCGGGGTGGGAGTGGGTGACCAGGACGGCGTCCAGGCCGGACAGCTCCTCCCAGCCGTGGCTGAACGTGCCCGGGTCGATGAGCACCCGCGCGCCGGCGGTCTGCACGAACAGGCAGGAGTGTCCCAGGTGCGTGATCTGCATGCCTCCACCCTGCCACCGGGTCCGGCGCGCGTCACCGGACCCCGTTCCCCGGAGCCCGACCCGGGGCCGGCCGGTAGGGTGGCGCCCGCCCCAAGCACCGCCGGACGCCACCACCACAGGACCGGGAGCCCCTCACCCATGGGACGCATCGTCGTCGACGTGATGCCGAAGCCGGAGATCCTCGACCCGCAGGGCAAGGCGGTGCTCGGCGCCCTGGGCCGGCTCGGGTTCACCGAGTTCGTCGGGGCCCGTCAGGGCAAGCGCTTCGAGCTGGAGGTGGACGGCGAGGTGACGCAGGAGCAGCTGGCCCGCGCCCGGCAGGCCGCGGGCACCCTGCTGTCCAACCCGGTGATCGAGGACGTCGTTGCGGTCACCGCGGTGCAGCCCGCCGACGGCTGACCCACACGGGCGACCGCCGGGCAGCGATCCGCCCGGCCTGCTCAACCCCCGGCCGCTCCGGACGACCCTGGTGATCAGGGACGGGTCGACGCGGGAGGCTGGACGGTGGCGAGCTGGGCGAGGCTGGGCCGCGGCCGTGGCGCACGCCTGGCCGGTGCGGTGCTGCTGCTCGGGCTGGCCGGCAGCTGGTCCGCGCCGGCCCGGGGCAGCGACGCCCGGGCCGACCTGGACCTGACCTCGACCGCCGCCGGACGGTCCCTGTTCGAGGCCGGACAGCCGATCGGCACCCGCCACCCGGTGCAGGCCTGCGTCGTGGTGGCCACCAGTGGCGCCCAGGCCGGCGACCGGGTCACCGTGACCGCGACCGGCGTCGAGGGCAGCCTGGCGGCGGACCTGCTGCTGAGCGTCGAGGTCGGGACCGGCGGCAGCGGGCAGCCCGGCCCCGACGGATGTACCGGCTTCTCCGGTACCGAGGTGTTCCACGGCTCGTTGACCCAGCTGGGCGCCGGCCCGGTGCCGGTCGGCTGGGATCCGGCGGCCTCGCCGTCGCGCACCTTCCGGTTCACGGCGGTCGCCGCCGCCGGTGCCGCCCAGCAGGCGCGCGCGGCCGCGCGGATCGCCTGGCGCCTGGTGCCCGGCCCCGGCCTGCCCCCGGCCCCGACGACCTCCCCCCCGACGACGGTGACCCCGACGACGGTGACCCCGACGACGGCAACCACCACGACGCCGGCGGTGGCACCGAGCACGACGCCGGCGGTGGCACCGAGCACGACGCCGGCGGTGGCACCGACCCCGACCCCGAGCCGGGCGATGCCCCGGCCGTCCGGACACACCCCGCCACCCGCATCAGCGGGCGCTGCCCGGGTCGTGCTGACCCGCCCCGGTCGCACGGTGGGCTCGGCACTGGCCCGCCTGGCCGGCGACACCGTGTCGTCCACCCTCGCGCCGTTCCTGGGTGTGCTGACCGCCCAGCAGGTCGGCCAGACGGTGGCCAACGTCGTGGCCAGCCCCCAGTACCCGCTCGGGATGGGCTCGGCCGCGGTGCTGTTCCTGCTGGTCCAGCACCGCATCGACGGCCGCGACCCCAAGCTCGACGAGGCCCTGCTCAGCAGCCGGGACACCGAGCTGGTCTTCCCCGACGCCGTCCGGCCGGTCGGGGCACGCCGGTGAGCCGGCGTCCCGGCGCCCCCGAGACGGTGCCGCTGAGCGCACGGGTGCAGGCGATGATGCTGTTCCGGCTGGTGGTGGCCGGGGCGCTGCTCGGCCTGGCGGGGCTGACCGGCGTCCTGCGGGTCACCCTGGACGTGCCGGTCACGCTGACCTACCTGGGCCTGACCGCGGGATTGAGCGCGCTCGTCCTGACCCGGAACCGGGGCCTGGCGGTCCGGGCCTTCGGGGTGGGCCTGCTGGTGGACAGCGGCTGGCTGGTCGTCCAGCAGCACCGGTTCGGCCAGGCCCTGGGCGTGCAGCTGGCGGTGGCCGCCTTCCTGGTCTCGGTCTGCCTGCTCGCCTCCTTCCGGACCGGCCTGAAGGTGGCCCTCTGGTACTCCCTGCTGCGGCTGCTGCACGTCCAGGCCGCGCGGGCGGGCCTGCTGCACGGCGCGGCCGCCGGCTCCCAGGGCGACCAGTTCTGGACCCAGCTGATCTGGGTCTGGGTGCTCGTGCTGACCACCTCCAGCTTCGCCGCGATCAACGAGCGCGAGCTGCGCCGACGCCGCTACGACGCCGAGGCGATGCAGCGGTTCGCGTCCTGCCTGCACCGGGCCGACCAGGTCGAGCAGGTCGCCGAGCTGCTGCTCGACTACGTGGTGCAGGAGCTGGACGCCGCGCGTGGGCTCATCCTGCGCCGCCAGGACGGCGCGCTCGACGTGATCGCCGGGGCGGCCCTGGCCCCGCGGCCGGCGACGGCCTCCGCCCTGCTGGACGCCTGCTCCCGCAGCGCGGCGCCGGTGCTGGCCGGCCGGCTCGACCCGGCCGCCGACCCGGACCTGGACGCGCTGCTGCCGCAGGCGGCGCGCCTGGTCGCGGTCCGCCTCGAGGCGGGCGAGCAGGGCGGCACCTTCCTGGTCTTCGAACAGGGCCGGGGCCGCGGCGTCCGGCTCGAGCGGCGGGTGCTGACCACCGCCGCCCAGGCCGCCGCCACCACCGCCCTGGCCTGGTCCCGGGCCGAGCTGCTGGACCGGGCCCGGCGGGCGGCCGCCGTCGACGCGCTCACCGGGGTGGCGAACCGGCGTTCCCTGGACGCCGCGCTGGCCGACCTGGACGCCCGGCCCCGGGCCGGGTACGCCGTGGTGATGGTCGATGTCGACCGCTTCAAGCAGGTCAACGACGTGCACGGGCACCAGGCCGGCGACCAGGTCCTGCAGGTGGTGGCGGCCGCCCTGGCCGCGGCCGCCGACCCGCCGGTGTTCCTGGCCCGCTTCGGCGGGGAGGAGTTCGCCCTGCTCTGCCCCGGTCTGGACGCCGCGGCGGCGGTGGCGCTGGCCGAACGGGCCCGGCAGCTGGTCGCCGCCGCGCGGGGCCCGGTGCCGGTGACCGCCAGCTTCGGGGTGGCCGCGACGGGCGCCGGTCCCGGCGAGGACGCGGCCGGGCTGCTGGCCCGGGCCGACGCCGCGCTGCTGCGGGCCAAGCAGACCGGCCGCGACCGGGTCGTGCTCGACCTGCAGGCCGGCCCCCCACCGGCGGCCGGCGCCGGACCGCTTCCACACCCCCGCGGGCCGGCCGGTCGCGGCGCACACCGGGTCGACCCGGCGGACGTCGGATGAGCCGGCCCACCGCCGCGCCGCCCACCCGGTGGCACCGGCTGGTCTCGGTGCTGGCGGTTGCGACGGCCCTGGCCGCCAGCTCGCTGCTGGTCCGGCAGGCCTCCCTGGCAGCCACCTCGCCTGCCTCCAGCACCGGCCTGAACGCCTGGCTGAGCGGCTCGGTGCAGCTCGCCGACGACGCCCCCGGTGCCGCGCTGTTCCGGGCCGGCCGGCTGGTGCCCGGCGCCACCGGCGAGCGCTGCCTGCAGGTCGCCTACACCGGTGACCTGCCCGCCGACGTCCGGCTCACCGTGCCGCTCGCCGACGGCGCCCTGACGCCCTGGCTGCGGCTGAGCGTCACCGAGGGCACCGGCGGCCGGGCCGGCTCCTGCTCGGGGTTCCGGGCGGCGCGGGTGCTGGCCGAGGACGTCCCGCTGGCCGAGCTGGCCGCGCACCGCCCGGACTGGGCCGGCGGGCTGGCCGGCTGGGCGCCGGCCGGGCCCGCGGTGCGCAGCTACCGGCTCAGCTGGCGGCTCGCGGACGGCGCCCCCCAGGCGGCCGCCGCCCGGGCGAGCCTGGTCTGGGCGGCCCGGGAGCGCTGAGCCGGGGCCGCCGGGAGCACGGATAGGCTGACCGCCGTGAGAATCGGTGTGGTCACCTTCCCCGGCTCCCTGGACGACCGGGACGCCGCTCGCGCGGTGCGGCTGGCCGGTGGTGAACCCGTCACCCTCTGGCACGCAGACGCCGACCTGCACGCCGTGGACGCGGTCGTGCTACCCGGCGGCTTCTCCTACGGGGACTACCTGCGGGCCGGTGCCATCGCCCGGTTCGCGCCGGTCATGCAGGAGATCGTCCGGCTGGCCGGGCCGCCCGACCGGCGCGACCCGGGGCTGCCGGTGCTCGGCATCTGCAACGGGTTCCAGGTGCTGTGCGAGTCCCACCTGCTGCCCGGCGCGCTGATCCGCAACGACCACCGCACCTTCGTCTGCCGCGACCAACGGCTGCGGGTGGAGCGGACCAGCACCAGCTGGACGTCCGCCTACACCACCGGCCAGGAGATCGTCGTGCCGCTGAAGAACGGCGAGGGCGGCTACGTGGCCGCGCCGTGCACCCTGGACGCGCTGGAGGCCGAGGGCCGGGTGGCACTGCGCTACCTGGAGGTCAACCCGAACGGCTCGCACCGCGACATCGCCGGGGTGGCCAACGCCTCCGGCACCGTGGTCGGCCTGATGCCGCACCCCGAGCACGCCGTCGAGCCGGGCTACGGCCCGGCCCGGGACGGGTCGGGCGGCTGGTCCGGCACCGACGGCCTGGGCTTCTTCACCTCCGTGCTGCGGGGGGTGCTGGCCGCGTGAGCGCCACCACGCCGGCCGCCGTGCTGGACACCGTCGAGCACGCCGTCGCCACCCCGGACCTCGTCCTGCCCTACCGCGAGCTGGGCCTGCGCGAGGAGGAGTACCGGCAGATCGTGGCCATCCTCGGCCGCCGGCCGACCGCCGCCGAGCTGGCGATGTACTCGGTGATGTGGAGCGAGCACTGCTCCTACAAGAGCTCCAAGGTCCACCTGCGCCAGTTCGGCGAGAAGCTGACCGAGCAGATGAAGGCCAGGCTGCTGGTGGGCATCGGGGAGAACGCCGGCGTCGTCGACATCGGCGACGGCTGGGCGGTCACCTTCAAGGTGGAGTCGCACAACCACCCCAGCTTCGTCGAGCCCTACCAGGGCGCCGCGACCGGTGTCGGCGGCATCGTCCGGGACATCATCTCGATGGGCGCCCGGCCGGTCGCCGTGATGGACCCGCTGCGGTTCGGCGCGCTGGACCACCCGGACACCGCCCGGGTGCTGCCCGGGATCGTCGCCGGGGTCGGCGGGTACGGCAACTGCCTGGGCCTGCCGAACATCGGCGGGGAGGTCGTCTTCGACCCCTGCTACCAGGGCAACCCGCTGGTCAACGCGCTGTGCGTCGGCGTGCTGCGGCACGAGGACATCCACCTGGCCAACGCCTCCGGCCCCGGCAACCTGATCGTGCTGTTCGGCGCCCGGACCGGCGGGGACGGCATCGGCGGCGCCTCGATCCTGGCCAGCGACACCTTCACCGAGGGCGGCCCGACCAAGCGGCCGGCGGTGCAGGTCGGTGACCCCTTCCAGGAGAAGGTCCTGATCGAGTGCTGCCTGGAGCTGTTCGCCGCGCGGGTGGTCACCGGGATCCAGGACCTGGGCGCGGCCGGTCTGTCCTGCGCGTTCAGCGAGCTGGCCTCCAACGGGGACGGCGGGATGGCCGTCACGCTGGACGACGTCCCGCTGCGTGATCCCTCGCTGACCCCCGGCGAGATCCTGATGAGCGAGTCCCAGGAACGGATGATGGCCGTCGTTCGGCCGGCCGACCTGGAGGCGTTCCTGGCCATCACCGGCCGCTGGGACGTCGAGGCCACCGTGCTCGGGGAGGTGACCGGCACCGGTCGGCTGGTGGTGACCTGGCACGGTCAGACCATCGTCGACGTCCCGCCGCGTACCGTGGCGCACGAGGGCCCGGTCTATCACCGGCCCCTGGCCCGGCCGGACTGGCTGGACGCCCGGCAGGCCGACACCCCTGACCGGCTGCCACGGCCGCGGACCGGTCCGCAACTGCGCGAGCTGCTGCTGCGGATGACCGCCTCGCCGAACCTGTGCAGCCGGGCCTGGGTGAGCGACCAGTACGACCGTTACGTGATGGGCAACACCGCGCTGGCCATGCCGGACGACGCCGGGGTGGTCCGGGTCGACGAGACCAGCGGGCTGGGGGTGGCGGTGGCCACCGACGGCAACGGCCGGTTCGCCGCGCTGGACCCCTACCAGGGCGCCCGGCTGGCGCTGGCCGAGGCCTACCGGAACGTGGCCACGGTCGGGGCCCGGCCGCTGGCGGTCACCGACTGCCTGAACTTCGGCTCCCCGGAGGACCCGTCCGTGATGTGGCAGTTCGAGCGCGCGGTCACCGGCCTCGCGGACGGCTGTGCGGAACTGGGGATCCCGGTCACCGGCGGGAACGTCTCCTTCTACAACCAGACCGGCGACGTGCCGATCCACCCCACCCCGGTGGTCGGGGTGCTCGGCCTGCTGGACGACGTCGCCCGCCGCACCCCTTCGGGGTGGCGGACGCCGGGCCAGGCGATCTACCTGCTGGGCAGCACGCGGGCGGAGCTGGCCGGCTCGGAGTGGGCCTGGGCCGAGCACGCCCACCTGGGGGGCACCCCGCCGGCCTGCGACCTCGGCCTCGAGCGGGCGCTGGCCGAGATCCTGGTCAACGCCTCCCGGGACG
This sequence comes from uncultured Actinomycetota bacterium, assembly GCA_963821825.1. Classification (GTDB taxonomy): domain Bacteria; phylum Actinomycetota; class Actinomycetes; order Actinomycetales; family Kineosporiaceae; genus CAWGFD01. The sequence continues at coordinate 160,281 of CAWGFD010000002.1, read as the reverse complement.
GTCTGGTGGACGCCGCGCACGACCTGTCCGACGGCGGCCTGGCCCAGGCCCTGGTCGAGTCCTGCCTGCGCTACGGCGTCGGCGCCCGGATCGTGCTGGAGGAGCTGTGCGAGCGCAGCGGCCTGGACCCGTTCACCGTGCTGTTCAGCGAGTCGACGGCCCGGGCCCTGGTCGCCGTGCCGCGCAGCGAGGAGGTCCGGTTCACCGACATGTGCTCGGCCCGCCGGTTCCCGCACCTGCGGATCGGGGTGGTCGACGACGGCGCCGGGCAGGGCGGCGCCCTGGTCGTCCAGGACCTGTTCGAGGTGCCGCTGGAGGAGCTGGACGCCGCGCACCGGGCCACGCTGCCCCGCGTGCTCGGGCACTGAGCCGAACCCCCGACCCGGGCCCGGCCGATGGTGTGATTGTTCCCGCATGTCGCCACCTGGCCCGGGCGCAGCCGTCACACTTCTACGGTGTCCACGTCCACAGATGCCGACCTGCAGGCGCGTGACCGGTCGCTGCCCGAGGGGCAGAGCGGTCCGGCGGCGATGATCGCGGCGCGACTGATGGCCAACGAGGTTCGCCACTACGACTGGGGCTCGCGCACCTCCTTGGCTCTGCTCCAGGGCCGGGTGCCGGGCCCGCAGCCGGAGGCGGAGCTGTGGATGGGTGCCCATCCGGCCGCGCCCTCCAGGTTGCTGCACCCCGACAGCCACCCCGAACCGCTGGACGCGGCGATCCTGGCCGACCCGCACGCCGCGCTCGGTCCCGGCTGCCGGCGCCGGTTCGGTGACCGGCTGCCCTTCCTGCTCAAGGTCCTGGCCGTCGAGCGTGCCCTGTCCATCCAGGTGCACCCCTCGCCGCGGGCCGCGGCCGAGGTCTACGCCCGGGAGGTCGCCGCCGGGCTGCCGGAGGCGGCCAGGACCTACGTCGACCCGTTCGCCAAACCGGAGATGCTGGTCGCGATCACGCCCTTCGAGGCGATGATCGGGCTGCGTACCGGCGAGCGCGCCGGGCGCCTGCTCGACCTGCTCGCGGCCCCCCGGCTGGACGGCGTCCGCTCCGCGATCACCCCCGGGTCCTCTGCGGCCCGGACGGCCGCCGGCCTGCTGCCCGAGCTGGCGCTCGACGCCCGGGAGTGCGCCGGCACCGTGCGGGCGCTGGCCCTGCTGGCCCAGTGGCCGGCCGGTGAGCGCGCGGCCTTCGTCCGGGAGGTGGCCGACCACGCCGCCCGCGGGCTGGACCGGCCCGCGGTGGCGGCCGACCACGAGGCCGGGCCCGCCCTGCGCTGGGTGCTGCGGCTGGCCGAGCAGCACCCGGCCGACCCGCTGGTCGTCGCCCCGCTGCTGCTGGACCTGCACGAGCTCGCCGCGGGGCAGGCCGTCTTCGTGCCGGACGGCGTCCCGCACGCCTACCTGCGGGGGGTCGGCGTGGAGATCATGGCCTCCTCGGACAACGTGCTGCGGGCCGGCCTGACCAGTAAGCGGATCGACCTGGCCGAGCTGCTGCGCACGGTCGACCCGGTCGCCGCACCGGTGATCGGCGTGGGCGCGCAGCTGCTCGGCTCCGGCGAACAGGTCTGGCGACCCGGGGTCGCGGAGTTCCAGCTGAGCACCGTGACCCTGACCGGCCAGCCGGTCCGGCTCGCGCAGCTGCCTGGGCCGCAGATCGTGCTGTGCCTGTCCGGGCAGGTCCAGCTGCACGCCGACGGCGCGGTGCTGCCGCTGCGCGGCGGCGACTCGGCGTTCCTGCCGGCCTCCTGTCCGCCGCCTCAGGTCACCGGGACCGGGCAGCTCTACCGGGCCGCGGTGGGCGCGGCGGGCTGACCCTCCCCGGCCGGCCGGCCGGGGAGCGGGCCGGCTCAGGGCAGCGCAGGGGCGATCTCGCCCGACCCGCGCCGGATCAGCGTGGTCGGTACCACGTGCGCCCCGGGAGGGCTGGTGTCCCCGGCCAGCCGACTGAACAGCAGGGAGGCTGCGGTCCGGCCGATGCCGATCGGGTCCTGGGCGACGACGGTGATGCCCGGGCTGGTCAGGTCGGCCAGCGGGAAGTCATCGAAGCCGACCAGCGCCACCGAGCGCTCCAGGCCCAGCCGGCGCAGGGCCCGGATCACCCCGATGGTGACCAGGTTCTGGGCGGCGAAGATCGCCGTCGGCGGTTCCGGGCGGGTGAGCAGCGTGCTCGCGGCTCCGTCGGCCAGCGCGCTGTCCCCGACGTCGTGCACGACCAGCCCCGGCAGGTGCGGCAGCCGCATCCCGCTCAGCGCGTCCAGGTAGCCCTGGAACCGCTCCTGGGCGGTGACGATCCGCCGGGCGTCACCCAGGAAGGCGATCCGCCGGTGCCCGTGGCGCACCAGGTGGCGCACCGCCTCAGCGGCGCCGGTGGTGTTGGTCGTGGTCACCGAGTCCAGCGCGATGCCGCGGGGTTCGCGGTCCACGCAGACGATCGGCATCCCGCCGGCGACCTCCTTGGCCAGGTAGGACTGGTCGGTGCCGGCCGGGGCCAGGATCAGGCCGTCCGCCCGCCGTGCCGAGAAGATCCGCACCAGCTCCCGCTCGCGGGCCGGGTCCTCGTCCAGGCTGGCGCTGAACACCACCACGCCGCGCGACATGGCGACGTCCTCGACCGCCCGGTGCAGGACCGAGGAGTAAGGGTTGGCCACGTTCTCCAGCAGCAGCGCCACGGTCGAGGTCTTGCCGTCGGCCCGGCGCAGGTTGCTCGCCCCGAGGTTCGGCCGGAAGTCCAGCGCCTCCACGGCGCGGCCGACCCGCTGCACGAGCTCGGGGCTGACCCCCGGCTCGGCGTTCACCACCCGGGAGACCGTCTTCAGGCTGACCCCGGCCGCGGCCGCGACGTCGCGCATGGTCGGTCGGCGGCCACCCACCGCCGGGGGTCTTCGCGCCGTCCCGCCCACGATGCCTCCTGACCGAGAACGTCCGCCCTGGACCTGCGCCGCGCCGAGGCCTGGACCCCGTTCCGGTGTGATCGATAGTGGTCACGTGCTGACAAGGTTGTCAACCGATGTCCGTCACGTTACGAACTCGTTATGAGATCAGTCCCGAAAAGGGCTTGTGGTGATGCGGGTCACGGGGCCAGAGTGGCCCCGACAACGTTGTCGAGCGAGCCGGTCGGCTTCGCGGAGGAGGTCGCAGATGGCCACTGGCTGGCGGTCAGCAGCCACGGCCCCGCCCCGGCCCATCGCTCGCCAGCACCGGCCCCGCCCGCTCGGGCGGCGGCTGCTCCAGCAGCTCCACCAGCAGCAGCACCGGCCAGCACTCAGCAGCTGTGGCCGGCATCGACGGCCCACCCCTGGTCGGCCCGATCATCCGCGCGCAGCAGCGCGCCCCCCGGAGAGGATCTGACAGATGAACGTTCCCGTAGGACGTGTGATGTCGCGCAGCACCCGGCGTCGCCGGTCGGTCATGGTGGCCGCCACCCTCACCACGGCCGCCCTCGGTCTGGCGGCGTGCTCGTCGGGCTCCTCGGGCTCCGGCAGCGGAAGCTCCAGCGGCGGTTCGGAGGCGGTCGGGGTGTCGCTGATCCTCAAGACGCTGACCAACCCCTACTTCGTCTCGATGCAGAACGCGGCCAAGGACCAGGCCAAGAAGGACAACGTCAACCTCACCGTGGCGGCCGGCAAGTCCGACGGCGACACCCAGACCCAGATCCAGGCCATCGACACCGCGATCGCCCGCGGCGACAAGGGCATCCTGATCACCACCAACGGCGACGCGGTGAACGCCGAGCTGGCCAAGGCCAAGCAGGCCGGGCTGTTCGTCATCGCGCTGGACACCGTGCCGACCCCGCCGAGCACGGTCGACATCACCTACGCCACCGACAACGAGCAGGCCGGCAAGCTGATCGGCCAGTACGCGGCCGCGAAGCTGGACGGCAAGCCGGCCGTGATCGCGATGCTCGACCTGTTCAACAACCAGGTCGTCTCGGTGGACATCCAGCGTGACCACGGCTTCCTGGAGGGCATGGGCATCGACCCGGGCAGCACCAGCCAGAACGGCCAGGAGGCCAAGAGCGGCAAGTACACCGGCGGCAAGGGCGGGGACTACCAGGTGGTCTGCCACCAGCCCACCACCGGCGCCGTCCCCGGTGGCAAGACGGCGATGGAGAACTGCCTGTCCGCCAACGGGAACATCAACGTGGTGTACACGATCAACGAACCGGCCGCCGACGGCGCCCTGCAGGCCCTGGCTGCGGCAGGCAAGACGGACGTCACCGTCGTGACCATCGACGGCAGCTGCAACTACATCAACGGTCTGGTCAAGCAGGGCAAGATCAACGCCGACGCCGTGCAGTACCCGGGCAAGATGGCCAGCGACGGCGTGACCGCGATCGCCAAGCTGGCCCGCGGCGGGGCCAAGCCGACCCTGCCCGCCGGCCAGGACTTCATCGACACCGGCACGGCGCTGACCACGGCCAACCCGATCAGCGGGGTCAAGAGCGAGACCCCCGAGACCGCGGCCCAGGACTGCTGGGGCTGATCGTGTCCCCCTCGTCCGGCGGGTCCTGCTCGACCACTGATGCCTCGACCACTGACGCACGGCACCGGCCCGGTCCGCAGGACCGGCCGGGCGCATCCACCCCGTCCGCCCCGGAACGCAGCCAGAAAGGTACGTCGTCATGACCCAGACCCAGGCAACCGAGGGCGTCGGCACTGCCTTCCCCGAGAGCAGAGGCGCCGGGCGGCGTATCCATGACCTGCTGCACCGGTACCCGGCCCTGAGCCCGTTGATCGTGCTGGTCCTGGCCTGCATCGTCTTCGGGTTCGCCAACAACCGGTTCCTGGCCCCGGCGAACCTGTCCATCGTCTTCCAGCAGGTCGGCTACGTCGGGGTGCTGGCGGTCGGCCAGACGTTGATCATCCTGACCGCGGGCATCGACCTGTCGGTCGGGGCCGTGATGGTGCTGGCCAGCCTGGTGATGGCCAAGCTGGCCAGCAGCAGCGGGTTCCCGGGCATCGTGGCCCTGCTGATCGGCATCGCGGTCGCCGTCCTGGCGGCCTTCGTCAACGGCATCCTGGTCACCCGGTTCCGGCTGCCTCCGTTCATCGTCACGCTGGGCACGCTGAGCATCTTCACCGCCATCACCCTGATCTACGCCCAGGGTCAGACGATCTCGCTGACCACCGGCGGCCTGCTGACCTGGACCGGCACGGACGTCCCGATCGGCAGCTTCCACCTGACCGTCGGGGTGCTGATCATGCTGGTCCTGTACGTGGTGTTCGCCTATGCCCTGCGCTCCACCGCCTGGGGCAAGCACCTGTACGCGACCGGGGACGACGTGGAGGCGGCACGGCTGGCCGGCATCCAGACCAACCGGGTGCTGCTGTCCGCCTACGTGGTCGCCGGGCTGGTCTTCGGGATCGCGGCCTGGGTGCTGGTCGGCCGGATCAACGGGGCCGACCCGAACGCGGGGCTGAACCTCAACCTGCAGAGCATCACCGCCGTGGTCATCGGCGGCACCAGCCTGTTCGGCGGCCGGGGCGCCGTCGTCGGCTCCCTGATCGGTGCTCTGATCGTCCAGTTCTTCACCAACGGGCTCGCGCTGGCCGGGGTGGACCCCAACTACCAGGTGCTCGCCATCGGCGTCCTGGTGATCGTCGCAGTGACCGCCGACCAGTGGATCAGGAGCGTGAAGTCATGACCGAGCCCGTGCTGAAGGCCCGCGGTCTGCACAAGACCTTCGGTCGCGTCATCGGTCTGGAAGAGGTGGACCTCGACCTGTACGCGGGTGAGGTGCTGGCCGTGATCGGCGACAACGGCGCCGGGAAGTCCACCCTGATCAAGTGCCTGTCCGGCGCGATGGCCCCGGACTCCGGCGAGCTGTTCATCGAGGGCAAGCCGGTGCACTTCCGCAGCACCCAGGAGGCCAGGGACGCCGGGATCGAGACGGTGTACCAGACGCTGGCTGTGGCCCCGGCGCTGGACATCGCCAGCAACCTGTTCCTGGCCCGGGAGAAGCGCCGGCCCGGCATCCTCGGCTCGGTGTTCCGGATGCTCGACACCGGCGGGATGCGCAAGGAGGCCCAGCGCCAGATCGACGACCTGGGCATCACCACCCTGCAGAACATCAACCAGTCGGTCGAGACCCTGTCCGGTGGCCAGCGTCAGGCGGTGGCCGTCGCCCGGGCCGCGGCGTTCGGCGGCAAGGTGGTCATCCTCGACGAGCCCACCGCTGCCCTGGGGGTCCGGGAGACCGGGCAGGTGCTGCGGCTGGTCCGCGACCTGCGCGAGCGCGGGCTGGGCGTCATCCTGATCAGCCACAACATGCCCAACGTGTTCGAGACCGCCGACCGGATCCACATCCAGCGGCTGGGTCGTGGGCTGGGCGTGGTCACCCCGAAGAGCCACACCCCGGCCGAGGCGGTGGCGATCATGACCGGGGCGGCCAAGCTCGAACCCCGGGCAGAGGACCAGCACGGCCGCCAGGAGGCCGCGGCCGACCCGCGCTGAGCTGAGGCCGCCCCGCCCACCAACGGCAGGCGGCGGCGTCCCGACCGGGACGCCGCCGCCTGTTCGCGTCGGTCCGCACCTCGAACCCAGGGCCCGGCGCCCCGGTCACCTACTTTCCATGGTAGAAAGTACGTGATCGAGAGAAGGTAACCGCGATGAGCGATGACCCCCGGACGACGGAGCAGCTGGAGCTGCTGCGAGCGCAGCGGGCCCGGTTGGCGAGCGTGATCAGCACACCCTGGTGGTACGTCAGCGCCACGGCCCTCTCCTGGGCCATCGCCGCCGCGATGCCGTTCGGGTCCCGTTACGTGGTCGGCGGGGGCGCGGGTTGTGCGGTGCTGGCCATCGCGGTGCTGCTCCTGGCCCAGTACGCGCTGGCCCAGGTGAACGGCGTGGAGGTCGGCGTCCGGACCTGGCGCTACCCCTCGGGCCGGGTCTGGACCGTGGCGATCGTCGTCATCATCGTCGCGGCCTGCGAGGGCGAGACGCTGCTGCTGGACCGCGGCCTGCTCACCGCCGCAGTCCTGGTCGGCGTCCTCGCCGCCGGCGCCGGGACGGGCTGCTGGCTGGGTCGCCTGAGGAGCATCCGCCGAGACCTCGGAGCGGGTAGGGGAGCGCTGTGACGAGGGAGGTCGAGGTCGAGGCGCGGCTGGACCCGCTCATCCACCCGATCACCCGGCTGTCGATCTGCGGCCTGCTCGCCAGCGGCCCGGACTGGGTCGAGTTCGCTGTTCTGCGGGACGCCGTGGGCGTCAGCGACTCCGTGCTGTCCAAGCAGTCCCGGCTCCTGGAGGAGCAGGGCTACCTCCAGGTGAGGAAGGGTGCCGTCGGGCGACGACCGCGCACCTGGTTCCGGCTCACCCCGAGCGGGCTGCGCGCGTTCCGCGCCCATGTCGCCTGGCTGCAGCGGGCGGCCGGGTCAGGTCCGGTGGCCGCGGACCGGACGAGCGCGCCGCCGACGCCGACCGGGCAGGTCCGGCAGCCGACCGGCTGAGCGAGTCAGTCGACCTCGTCGGTGGCGACCTTGACGACGAGCTTGCCGAAGTTGCGGCCGACCAGCATGCCGCGGAACGCCTCGGGTGCCCGATCCAGACCCTCGACCACGTCCTCCCGGTACCTCACTCGGCCCGAGGCCACCCAGGGCGCCATCTCGGCGGTGAACTGGGCCAGCTGACCGGAGAACTCGGCCTGGATGAAGCCGCGGATGGTCAGGCTGCGGGTCAGCACCTGCCCCATCAGGGCGCCGCTGCGGTCCGGGCCGGCCGGCAGGTCGGTGGCGTTGTAGCCGGCCACCAGCCCGCAGACCGGGACCCGGGCGTAGGTGTTCAGCCGGGGCAGGACCGCCTCCCAGACCGCACCGCCGACGTTCTCGAAGTAGACGTCGATGCCGTCCGGGGTGGCCCGGGCGAGCTGGTCGGCGAAGTCGGGTGCGCGGTGGTCGAGGGCGGCATCCAGGCCGAGCTCCTCGCGCAGGTAGGCGACCTTGTCCGGTCCGCCGGCGACGCCGACCGCCCGTGCCCCGCGCAGCCGGGCGATCTGGGCGACGGCCGAACCGACCGGCCCGGCGGCGGCGGCGACCACCAGGGTCTCGCCCGGCTGGGGCCGGCCGATGTTCTCCAGCCCCGCCCAGGCGGTGAACCCGGGCATGCCCAGCACCCCCAGCGCGGTGGTCAGCGGTGCGCGGGCCGGGTCGAGCCGGACCAGCCGGTCGGCCGGCTCCACCGAGTGCGTCTGCCAGCCCGCGTAGCCCAGCACGACGTCGCCGGGGCTGAACCGCTCGTCGGCCGAGGCGAGCACCCGGGAGACGGTGCCGCCGACCATCGGCGCGCCCAGCTCCACCGGCGGGGCGTAGGACGGCGCGTCGCTCATCCGGCCACGCATGTACGGGTCGAGGGAGAGGTACAGGGTGGCGAGCTGGACCTGACCCGGGCCGGGGTCGGGCAGCTCCACCGTCTCGGTGCGGAAGTTCTGCTCGGTCGGCTCTCCGTGCGGACGGGAGGCCAGGACGATCCGGGTGCTCTGCATGCCCCGATCCTTCACCCGGGGCCGGGCCGGCCGCGCCGCGGGTGGTCGCGGGGCACGATGACGGGGTGCCACCCCGCCGACGGACCGACCCGACCACCGGCCGCGCCGCCTTCGCGCGATGGCAGGCCGACCCCGCGGACCTGCCGCGTCCGGTGCTGGCGACCGCCGTGCGCTGGTCGCTGGAGGAGCTGGCCGCCCGGGCGCCCGGGCGGACCACCGAGGTCCGGGTGCCGCCCTTCGCGGCCGTCCAGTGCCAGGACGGCCCGCTGCACACCCGCGGGACGCCGCCGAACGTGGTCGAGACCGACCCGCAGACCTGGCTCGCTCTGGCCGCCGGACGGCTGACCTGGGCCCAGGCCCACGCGACCGGTGCGCTGCGGGCCAGCGGGGAACGCAGCGACCTGAGCCGGTTCCTGCCGCTGGGGTGAGGACGGCGCCCGGCCGGCGGTACCGTCGCAGCGTGCAGGAGCAGCCGCCAGGCCCCCAGCCGGACCCACGGCCGGAGTCGGGGCCGGAGCCGCAGCCGGAGCCGGTGGTCCGCTCGGGCCGTTTCCGGCGCGCCCCCCGCTACCGCGCGTTCGCCACCACCGGCGTGCTGGTCGGGGTGCTGGTCGGGGTCGTGCTGGGCTGGGTCGGCCCCGACCCGGGCGGGTACTCCACCGCCACCGTGGTCGCCTACTTCGGCGCCGTCGCCGGGCTGGTCGGGGGACTGGTCGGCCTGGCCGCGGCCGTGCTGGTCGAGCGCCGCAGCTGAGTCGGGCCCGGCGCCGGGCTGTGACACACTCAGCAGGTGGCTCGTGGTGACGGTCGTCTCTCCCATGATCTTCTTCCCGGCGAGAAGGGCCCGCAGGACGCCTGCGGGGTGTTCGGCGTCTGGGCGCCGGGCGAGGAGGTCTCCAAGCTCACCTACTACGGCCTGTACGCCCTGCAGCACCGCGGTCAGGAGGCGGCCGGGATCGCGGTCAGCAACGGTGAGCAGATCCTGGTCTACAAGGACGTCGGGCTGGTCTCCCAGGTCTTCGACGAGAACAGCCTGGCCGCCTTGCGCGGGCACATCGCCGTCGGTCACTGTCGGTACAGCACCACCGGGGGCGGGCACTGGGAGAACGCCCAGCCCACGATCGGTGACACCGCCGCCGGCACCGTCGCCCTCGGGCACAACGGCAACCTGACCAACGCGCTGGACCTGCGCCGGTGGCTGATCGAGCACGGGCAGCCGGACGCCGCGCGGCGCGCGGAGTGGCAGCGCGGCAACACCACCGACACCGCCCTGATCACCGCGATGCTGGCCGGTGACCCCGACCGCACCCTGGAGGCCACCGCCCTGCAGATTCTGCCCCTACTGGAGGGCGCGTTCAGCCTGGTCTTCATGGACGAGCACACGCTGTACGCGGCCCGCGACCGGCACGGCGTCCGGCCGCTGGTCCTGGGCCGGCTGGACCGCGGCTGGGTGGTGGCCAGCGAGACGGCGGCCCTGGACATCGTCGGGGCCAGCGTGATCCGCGAGGTGGAGCCGGGCGAGATGGTGGCGATCGACGCCGACGGGCTGCGCTCGCACCGTTTCGCGGTCGCCGAGCCGCACGGCTGCGTCTTCGAGTACGTCTACCTCGCCCGCCCGGACACCACCATCTCCGGGCAGGCGGTGCACGAGACCAGGGTCGCGATGGGCCGTGCGCTGGCCGCCGAGCACCCGGTGGAGGCCGACCTGGTCATCCCCGTGCCGGAGTCGGGTACCCCGGCCGCGGTCGGTTACGCCCAGGCCTCGGGCATCCCCTACGGCCAGGGCCTGGTCAAGAACGCCTACGTGGGCCGGACCTTCATCCAGCCCAGCCAGACCATCCGCCAGCTCGGTATCAGGCTCAAGCTGAACCCGTTGCGCAACGTCATCCGAGGCCAGCGCCTGGTCGTCGTCGACGACTCGATCGTGCGCGGCAACACCCAGCGGGCCCTGATCCGGATGCTGCGCGAGGCCGGCGCGGCGGAGGTGCACGTGCGGATCTCCTCCGCCCCGGTCACCTGGCCGTGCTTCTACGGGATCGACTTCGCCACCCGCGCCGAGCTGATCGCCACCGGTCTGGCGGTGGAGGACGTCCGGGCCAGCATCGGCGCGGACAGCCTGGGCTACATCTCGTTGGAGGGCATGGTCGCCGCCACCCGGCAGCCCCCGTCCCGGCTGTGCACGGCCTGCTTCACCGGGCAGTACCCGATCCCGTTGAGCGACGAGACCCGGCTCGGCAAGCACAACCTGGAGCAGCCCCAGCTGCCCTTCGACACCAGCCCGGACCCCGAACCGGCCGGCCGGGACGTCGACGGGGTGGGCACCGGGGTCGGCGCCGGCGCGGCCGACGCGCTGACCCGGCCGTGAGCGGCCAGTCGCGGCCGCCGGCCTCGACGTACGCGCGGGCCGGGGTCGACGTCGAGGCCGGCGACCGGGCGGTGGGGCTGATGAGGGCCGCCGTCACCCGGACCCACTCATCCGCCGTGCTGGGCGGGATCGGCGGGTTCGCCGGCCTGTACGACGCCTCGGAGCTGCTGGCCTACCGTCGCCCGCTGCTGGCCACCTCCACCGACGGGGTGGGCACCAAGGTCGCCGTGGCGCAGGCGCTGGACAAGCACGACACGATCGGCTTCGACCTGGTCGGGATGGTCGTCGACGACATCGTCGTGTGCGGTGCCCGGCCGCTGATGATGACCGACTACATCGCCTGCGGGCAGGTCGTGCCGGAGCGGATCGCCGCGATCGTGGGCGGCATCGCCCGGGCCTGCGAGGTGGCCGGCTGCGCGCTGGTCGGCGGCGAGACCGCCGAGCACCCGGGTCTGCTCGGCCCGCAGGAGTACGACGTCGCCGGCGCCGCGACCGGTGTGGTGGAGGCTGACGACGTGCTCGGCCCGGACCGGGTCAGGGCCGGGGACGTCGTCCTGGCGATGGCCTCCTCGGGCCTGCACAGCAACGGCTTCTCGCTGGTCCGCCGGGTGCTGGCGGACGCCGGGTGGTCCTACGAGCGGCACGTGCCCGAGCTGGGCCGCACCCTCGGCGAGGAGCTGCTGGAGCCGACCCGCGTCTACGCCGTCGACGTCCTGGACCTGGCCTCCGAGCTGGGGCCGCAGCTGCACGCCCTCTCGCACGTCACCGGCGGCGGGCTGGCGGCCAACGTCGCCCGGGTGCTGCCGCCAGACCTGCTGGCCGTGCTGGAGCGCTCGACCTGGACGCCGCCGCCGGTCTTCCCGCTGGTCGCCGAGCTGGGCTCGGTGCCGCGGGAGGACCTGGAGCAGACCCTCAACCTGGGGGTGGGCATGGTCGCGGTGCTGGACCCTGGGGCAGCCGACCGGGCGCAGGCCCGATTGGCGGCGCGCGGGCTGCCCAGCTGGGTAGTGGGGTCGGTGACCGTCTGGGACGGCGATCATGCCCCTGGTCTGGTCAGCGGGACCAAGGGGGTCGCCGGTGGTGCGGTGCGGCTCGACGGAGAGCACCCCACCGGCGTCTGAGCGACTTAGGTGGGGTGCTACCGCTTACCAGCTACCGCTGTGGCGACACCGACGTGGTGGCGCGGACCGGGCTGCCTATCGTGTGGCGGACCAGCCGTCGTCCTCGTCGTCGTCGGTGTTCCACCGGTCGGCTTCGTCGTCCGGATCATCAGGAGCATCCAGGCCTGTCTGCCCGGACTGCGGTGATCCCGCAAGCTCCCTCTCCAAGGCCGTGTAGTCGGTGTCCGGGCTGAAGTACTTCAGCTGACGGGCCACCTTCGTCTGCTTGGCCTTCTGACGGCCGCGCCCCATGGCGTCGACCCCCTCATACGTCGATCCGGGGCTGGCGCGCGCAGCGGGGCCCCGGAGTTCGGTCAGTCTTGTCTCGTGGTCGAAACGGTACAGGGTCGCCGGGCGTTCCGGCATCCCGGTCCCCCCGCCGCGCCGCAGGACTCTCCGCCCGGCTCAACCCGGCAGCATGATCCGCCGCAGACCGCCGACCGCGGCCATCCGGTCCTGGGCCATCCGGTCCGCCGCCTGGACCGGCGTCACCGACTCGGCGGCGGCCCGGGTCAGCACCGACAGCGTCGTGTCGAAGATCCGCTCGGTGCGCGCCCGGGCCCGCTCGAAGCTGAAGCCGGCCAGCTCGTCGGCGACCTGGATGACCCCGCCGGCGTTCACGCAGTAGTCGGGGCAGTAGAGCACCTCCCGGTCGGCCAGGACCTGGGCCAGACCCGGCTCGGCCAGCTGGTTGTTCGCGCCGCCGCAGACCACCGGCACCCGCAGGCCGGCCACCACCGCGGGGCTCAGTGCCCCACCGAGCGCGCACGGCGACCAGACGTCCAGCGGCTCGGCGAGCAGGGCGGCCTGGTCGGCCACGGCGCGCACGTCAGGGTGGGCGGCCAGCAGCCCGCGGACCGCGTCCTCGTCCACGTCGTGCACCACCACCTGCGCGCCGTCGGCCAGCAGCAGCGGGGCCAGCCGCCGGCCGACCTTGCCGACACCGCTGATCCCGACCAGCCGGCCGGTCAGCGTGGGGCGGCCCCAGCGGACCTGGGCGGCGGCGCGCATCCCGCTGAACACCCCGAGCGCGGTCAGCACCGAGGAGTCGCCGGCGCCACCGTCGGACTCGCTTCGACCGGTCACCCAGCGGCACTCCCGGTGCACCACGTCCATGTCCTGGACGTAGGTGCCGACGTCGCAGGCGGTGACGTACCGGCCGCCGAGCGAGGCGACGAACCGGCCGTAGGCCCGCAGCAGCGCCTCGGACTTGTCCGTCCGGGGATCACCGAGGATGACCGCCTTGCCGCCGCCGTGGTCGAGCCCGGCGAGCGCGTTCTTGTAGGCCATCGCCCGGGACAGCCGCAGCGCGTCGGCCAGTGCGGCCGGCGCGTCGGGGTAGGGGTGGAACCGGGTCCCACCGAGCGCCGGTCCCAGCGCGGTGTCGTGGATGGCGATGATCGCCCGCAGGCCGCTCGCCTCGTCGTGGCAGACGCTGACCTGCTCGTGGCCGGTGAACAGCAGCTCGTCCAGGGGCCCGGCGCCGGGGGCAGTCGAAGTCATGCCGCGCAATGTACGCGGCGTGCCCGGCGGCGGCGCCGCGGCGGATGTGACGATAGGGGGGTGAGCCGTCTGCCGACCTCCCCGGCGCCGGTGGCGCGGCTTCGGGTCTACGAGCCGCTGGCCGCCTTCCCCCAGGAGCAGCGGCGGCGCTGGGAGCTGCTGGTGGCGGCCGGTGAGGACCGGCAGCTGGTCGAGCGGGAGGAGCGGGCGCAGGCCTGGCGGCGGCTGGCCGGCGGACCCGCGGCGGCGCTGCCGCGGGTGGAGAGCGCCGCCGCGCGGTGGTTCCGGCACGAGGAGACCGTGCTGGTCTGCCCGTTGCAGACCCAGCAGCTGTGCCGGGCGGCCCTCGACCAGGCCCGGCGGGAGCTGCCCGAGATCGTGCTGGCGGTGGCGCTGCCGGCGGCCAGCCCGGACGCGGTCGGCGCCGAGCGGCGTCCGTCGGGCCGGCACCGGTCCGGCCACGACGACGGCGATCGGTTGCGCACCCTGGTCCACCCCTGGGGGATGCCGCTGGCCTGGCACATCCTGCTCCAGCCGCAGGACGCCGTCGGAGAGCTGCACCGGACCCCGATGTCGCGGGCCCGAACCCGCTCCGCCCGGGCGCTGCGGGCGATGCGGGACGCCGACGTCCCGATCGCCCTGCGTGAGGAGCTGGTCGAGCTCGCCCGCTGGCTGGAGGACTTCCACCCCCGCTCCTGGGTCGAGCTGGACGCGGCAGCCCTGTTCGCCCGGGTCGGCGGCAGCGTGGACGAGGCGCTGGACGACGTCCGGCTCGGGTTGGACAGCCTGGCCGCCGGGGAGGCCAGCGGGGTGGCGGCGGCCTGGCGTCGGATGAAGCGCCGGGCCGACCGGATGACCCTCGCCCAGCGCTCTTCGTGAGCGCCTGCTGACGGACCGCGGCAATCGGCCCACCGGCGGGTCGACGAGGCTGAGAATGTGCTGGGGTTGACTGCCCGACTTGTCCGCGGGCCGCGCTGACCGGGCTCCGCCGTGCCACGATGTGGACGGGGTTGTCGTGACCGTCCGTTTTCCTCCCGTGCTACCCGGCTCGGCCGGTTGGGGGAACGAGCGCCGGTTTCGTTCCCTGACCTCGGGGGAGCACGTCACGATCGTCAGACAGGGGCATTCGCCCCATTGGTTTCCGGAGGACTGAGATGATGACACGTTCCCCAGAGGCAGAGGCCCTGCTCACGCCGGCGGAGGTCGCCTCGTTGTTCCGGGTCGACCCCAAGACGGTCACCCGGTGGGCCAAGGCGGGCAAGCTGTCCTCGATCCGCACCCTGGGTGGCCACCGCCGCTACCGCGAGTCCGAGGTGCGTGCCCTGCTGTCCGGCCTGCCGCAGCAGCGCAGCTGAGCCCTCAGCGGCGCCGCGTCCGGCGCCCCTGCCCGACGACGCGCGCAGGCGCCGGCCGCCCCGTGGCCGGCGCCTTTCCCGTCGCCGGCGGGTCGCCTCAGCCGCGGTCCGGCAGCTGCGGCCTGGCGACCACCCGCAGCTCGCACCAGACCTGCTTGCCCCCGGCGCACGGCTGGTAGCCCCACCCGGCGCTGAGTGCCTCGATGAGGACCAGCCCCCGCCCCCCCTCGGACAGGCCCGTACCGGGGCGGTCGGGGACCGCGTGCCGCGGCGAGCGCGGTGAGCGGTCCGAGACGCTGAGCCGCAGCAGGTCCTCCTGCAGGGAGAGCTCGAGGTGACGGGCGCCCTCGCCGTGCCGGATGGCGTTGGTGACCAGCTCCGTGGCCACCAGCGCCGCGACGTCCGAACCGGCCTCGAGCCGCCACCCCTCCATGGTCTGCACCAGCCAGTGCCGGGCCCGCCGGACCGAGGCCAGCCCGTCGCCGAGCTCGATCCGGGCGGTCCGGACCGCCTCCAGCTGTCCGGCCGGCCCCGGGTCGGCGTCCTGCTCCCCGGGCAGGGTTCGCAGGGCCAGGACGGCCACGTCGTCCTCGGCGCCCGGCGCCTCCCGGCCGGCCACCGCCAGCGCCAGGTCGCAGGCCTGGGCGGCCGTGGTGACCTGGGTGGCCTGCAGCCCGAGCTCCAGGCGCTCCAGGCCCTCCCCGACCGGGGTGGACCGGCCCTCGACGAGACCGTCGGTGAACAGCAGCACGGTCGAGCAGGGCGACAGCTCGGTGACCGTGGTCGACCAGTGCCCGGGCCGGGCCGGCGCCGGGACGACACCCAGCGGCAGACCCGGGTCCACGCCGAGGAACTGGCTGACCCCCTCGTGCAGCAGCAGGGGCGGCAGGTGGCCGGCCGAGGACAGGGCGAGGGTCCGGGCCTCGGGGTCGTAGACGCCGTACAGGCAGGTGGCCAGGTCCTCCCCGCCCAGGGACTGGGCGAAGTCCGACAGCCGCGCGAGCACCAGCTCCGGGCTGAGGTCCTCGATGGCGTAGCTGCGCAGCGCGGCCCGCAGCTGACCCATCACCGCCGCCGCGGCGGTGCCGTGGCCCATCACGTCACCGACCGCGACACCGGTCCGGCCGCCGCTGAGCGGGATGAGGTCGTACCAGTCGCCGCCCACCTCGGCACCGGCCGTGCTGGCCTGGTACCGGACGGCGACCTGCAGGCCGGGCACCGGGGCCAGCTCGGTGGGCAGCAGCGCCCGTTGCAGCTGACCGGCCAGGGTGCGCTGGGTCTGGTACAGCCGGGCGTTGTCCAGCGCCGGGCCACCGGCCCGAGCCAGGTCGGCGGCGAAGTGGGCGTCCGCCGTGGTGAACGGCAGGCCTCCGGTGCGGATCAGGGTCAGCACCCCCAGGGTCCGCGAGCGTGCCACCAGCGGCACCGCCACCAGGGAGCACAGACCTGCCTCGGCCAGCCCGGCCCTGGTCGCGGGGTGGGGGGCGAGCAGGGCCAGCTCCCGGTCGCCGACCTCGGCCAGCAGCTGCGGCTGGCCGGTGGCCAGCGCCGCACCCGGCCCCAGCGCCGACGCGCGGACCGTCCAGCCGGCCGCCACCACCGCGAGCGCGTCACCCAGCGCGCTGTCGGCGTGCCGGACGCCGTCCATCACCAGCTCGGGCTCCTCGTCCGGGCGCCGGCCGGACGGCTCCTCGCTGCCGGCCCCGCGGCGCCCGGCCTCGGGGAACAGCGCCGGGTCCAGGTGCAGGACCGCCCAGTCGGCCAGCTCCGGAACGGCCACCTTGAGCAGGATCTCGCTGACGTCGAACCGGCGCAGGGTGCCGGTCAGCTGCAGGCCGGCCCGGGTCAGGGCGTCGGCCCGTTGCCGCAGCGCGGTCTGCTGGGCCAGCAGCCGGGCGTTGTCCACCGCCAGCGCCGCACGGGTGGCCAGCTCCTCGGCGAGGGTGACCTCCTCCGGGCCGACCAGCCGGGCCGGGCTCGTGCTGGCCAGGGTGAGCATCCCGATCACCCGCCCACGGGCGAGCAGCGGCAGCACCGCCAGGCTGCGCAGGCCCAGCCGCCGGGCGCCGTCCACCAGGCCGGAGGGTGCGGCCGGCCCGGGCCCGGCGTCGTCTGCGTCCTGGTCCTGCGCGTCCTGGTGCTGCCCGTCCAGTACCGGCACCAGCAGCGGGCCACCGCCGGCCGGGACGGCCGGCACGGCGGCGTCGGCCGGGTGGCCGGGCTCGCCCATCCGCCACAGCGCAGGCAGCTTGTCGGGATCGCGGTGGCTGACCGCCGCGCGCCGCCAGACCCCGGCCGGTGCGTCGGCCTCGCCGTCGTCGAGCAGGTCGATCATGGCGACGTCGGCCAGCAGCGGCACCAGGGCGTCGGTGACCCGGCTGAGCAGCTCGCCCACCCCACCGGCCTGACCCAGCGCCGCTGACGTCCGGGCCAGGACGCGCGTCCTGGTCAGCAGCTCGGGGTGGCGGTGCTGGTGCACCACCCGTACGGGGCGGCCCTTCGAGCAGGGCAGCGGGGTGAGGGTCAGGCCGCCCGGATCGGCCGGCAGGTCGTGCAGCATGCCGCACGGCGCGCCCTGCAGTTCTGCGGCGCTGACCCCCACCAGGTCGGCGTAGCCGGCGCTGACCCAGAGCAGCCGCCCCAGGGGGCAGGGGCCCTCGGCCACTGCCATCGGCGTCCGGCAGGCCAGCACCGCCTCCCACGCGAGGTCGGCCTCCTGATGAGCCCCGGCGCCCGACATGCCTTCATCTAACGGCGTGCGGGAGGTGCTGGCAACGCCTGCTCACCAGCGGTCACAGGAGTGTCGGGATCCCGGCCTGGAGGCCTCACGCTCGTCGTGGTCGGCTTCGTCGCGGTCGGCCGCGAAGCCCGGCCGCTACACCGTGGCCTGTGTGCCAGGTGGGGCAGGGGAGGGCATCCGGCAGGCGGTGCAGGTGGCGGCTGCGTCTGCGGCCTCGCCCTCGGCCGCCGCGGCCGACCCCCGGCTGAGCGCCGCGGTCGCCGACTGCCGGCGATACGTGCTCACCGGGGCCCAGGCCGGGCTGCTGGCGCTGCAGGCGCTGGTCCGGGCGGTCGACCAGGGTGACGTGACCGCCGCCCGGGCGGGGTACGCCGCCTCACACCAGGGCTGGGAGCGTGTCGAGCCGGTGGTGGAGAGCTTCGGGGACCTCGACCCGGCCTGGCCCCGGTCGCCGAGCGGCTGCTGGCGGACTACCAGACCTTCATCGGCCGGGTCCGGCAGGCCCGGCTGTCGGCGACGTCGATGGCCAACGGGGCCAGGGAGCTGCTGGACGAGGGGTGATCGACCCCGATGCGCACATCGCACTGGCCGCCCCGCAGGCCCACGGCGGTGCCCGGATGCTGGGCCGGGGCTACAGCTACTGGCCTGACTGCCCGGGCCGTCCGCGTCCGGCGGCGTGCCGGCGGTGATCGGCGTGAGAGCGGCCGATCCGCCCGGCTGAGCGGGCCGATGCGGCCGGCTCGCCGCGATCATCGGGACGGCCGAGCGGGCGCAGCGGTTTGACCTGGGGGGTGCCGGCCAGCACCCTGACCGGGTGAGCAGCCGGGGCGAGCGGTCGTTGGGGGTCGCCGTGATCGGCGCCGGGTGGATGGGGCAGGTGCACGCCCGGGCCTACGCGCGCCTGGCGCACCACTACCCGCAGCTGGGCGTGCGGCCCCGGCTGGTGGCGGTGGCCGACCCGGTGGACGGCGCCCGCGCGGACTTCATGGCCCGGTACGCCCCGGAGCGGGTCACCACGGACTGGCGCGAGCTGCTCACCGACCCGCGGATCGAGGCGGTCAGCGTGACCGCGCCGAACCTGCTGCACCGCCAGATCGGCTGCGCGGTCGCGCAGGCCGGCCGGCACCTGTGGATCGAGAAACCGGTGGGGCTCGGTGCCGCCGACGCGCAGGCGGTGGCGGACGCCGTCGCAGCGGCCGGCGTGGTCGCAGCCGTGGGTTTCAACTACCGCACCGTGCCCGCCCTGGCCCGGGCCCGGGCGGTCGTCGCGGACGGCGGGATCGGCGCGCCGACGCACGCCCGGATCGCACTGTTCACCGACTACGCCGCGCACCCGCGCGGGGCTCTGTCCTGGCGGTTCACCCTGGCCCAGGGTGGGCACGGCGTGCTCGGTGACCTGGCCTCGCACGGCGTGGACCTGGCCCGCTACCTGCTCGGTGACCTGGACCGGCTGGTCGCCGACACCGCGACCTTCATCACCGAGCGCCCCACGGCGCCGCCCGGCGGGCGGCACTACGACATCGTGTCCCCGCAGGCCGGCACCGGAACCGGCGTCGTGGAGAACGAGGACTACGTCGCCGCCCTGGCCCGCGCCCGGTCCGGGGCACGGGTGGTGATCGAGGCGAGCCGGGCCGACGCCGGCGAGCAGAACCGGTACACCGTCGAGGTGCACGGCAGTCGCGGCATGCTCGCCTGGGACTTCCGGCGCAGCGACGAGCTGCTGCTGTCCACCGGGCAGGACTACCAGAACCAGGCGGCGCAGATCGTCTTCGCCGGTCCCGGCGACGGCGACTACGCGGCCTTCCAGCCGGCGTCGGGTAACGCGATGGGCTATGACGACACCAAGGTCGCCGAGGCGGCGCACTTCGTGGCCGCCGTCGCCGGCCGGGGCAGCGTGGTGGCCGGGATGGCCGACGCCGTGGCCAGCGCCCGGGCGCTGGACGCGATGGTCACCTCCGCCCGCGAGGGTCGCTGGGTGACGACCTGAGCCGCCCGCTCGGCGCTCAGCCGGTCGCGCCGTGGTAGGTGCCGAACCGCCAGCGGTTGCCCTCGGTGTCCACGGCGGTGAACTCGGTGGAGTCGTAGTCGGTCCGCTCCAGCGGCCCGACCTGCACCCCGGCGCCCTGCGCCCGGTCCCGGACGGCCTCCGGGTCGGAGCAGGCGATGTACACCCCCGCGCTGCCCGGACGGATCGGCCACGGGTCCTGCGGCACGTCCCGGACCGAGCCGAGCATCAGCCGGCCACCCTCCGGCCAGGCCAGCTCGGCGTGCGCGACGCCGCCGGCCTGGTCGTCGTAACGGACCACCACCTCGAAGCCGAACGCCTCGACCAGGGTGCGGATCAGCGCCGGGGCGTCGCTGGCCCGCAACGTGGGCCACACCCCCGTCCCGGGCCGGCGGGTGGTCGTGGGGGTGGGCGGCGTCTCAGTCATGCCACGATCGTGGCCCGGGTGCCGTTGGCGGGGCTTGGACGAAACGGAGCTCCTCGCGCAGCAGCACCGTCGGCGCCGCCCCGGCCAGCGCCCGGAACTCCCGGGCCAGGTGGGCCTGGTCGGCGTACCCCCAGCGGCCGGCCACCTGCGCCACCGACCAGTCGGCCGGCCCGGCGGCGCGGGCGAACAGGTCCCGGCGGGCCAGGTCGAACCGGACCAGGCGGGCGGCCTCCTTCAGGCCCAGCCCGATCTCGGCCCGGAACACCTGGCGCAGGTGCCGCGGGCTCCAGCCCAGCGCGTCGGCCAGCGCCCCGACCGGGGTGCCCGGCTGCCGGGTGAGCAGTCGCCACGCGGTCGCCACGGTGGCCGGCAGCTCGGCCCCGGCGCAGGACGCGCTGTCCAGCCGGCGGCACAGCTCGGCCTCCAGCACGTCCAGCCGGGCCGGCCAGCCGGGCTGGGCCGCGACCTGCTGCCGAAGGCGTTCGGCCCAGCCGCCGACGACCGCCTCCAGCGGCACGTCGTCCTGGACGAGCGCGGCGGCCGGCAGACCGAACAGCGCCCGCGCACCGGCCGGCCGAAGGGCCAGCTGGATCCCCGAGCCGCCCCGGTCCAGGCCGATCACGGTCGGGCTGGTGTGCAGCCCGGCCAGCAGGGCCGGGTAGTCACGGCCCCGGCCCGGTGGGCCCACCGGGTGATCGCCGGAGTGCGCGTGCAGCACCATCGGCTCGTCCAGAGCCAGGATCACGGTCAGGTGCGGGGAGGGCAGGCCGCGGTGGCGTCCACCCGGCACCGGCGGCATCCGGTACCCGGTGAGGGAGGCCAGGTAGGGGCGAAGCCGCGGGCAGGGCGGGCGGCGCAGGCCGCGGTCCTCAGTCATCGCCGGCGGCCGGCCGCGGCACGTGCAGGGTCACCACGAGCCCCCCGCCCGGGTCGGCGGCGACCTCCAGCGACCCGTGGTGGCGTTCCATCAGGCTCCGGGCGATGGACATGCCCAGGCCGCTGCCGGGCAGGTTGGTGTGCCGGCGGCTGCGCCAGAACCGGTCGGTGACCCGGGTGAGCTCCTCGGCGGACAGCCCCGGCCCCTGGTCACGCACCACCACCGCGGTGCCGTCCGCCGCCGCCCGCACCCCGACGCTCACCTGGCCACCCTCGGTGGACACCTTCAGGGCGTTGTCGAGCACGGCGTCCAACGAGCCGGCGACCGCCATCGGGTCGTGCCGGCCGGCGGCGTGCAGGACGCCGTGGCGCACGAGGGCCACCCCGCGCCGGGCGGCCAGCATCCGCCAGGCCTCCAGCCGCTGGTCGACCACCAGAGCGACGTCCAGGGCGACGGCGGCGGAGCCGGTGTGCTCGGCCCGGGCCAGCTCCAGCATCGCGTCCAGGGCGCCGGCCAGGTGGCGGCCATCGGCCAGCGCCCGCCGTGCGGCGGTCGCGTCCTCGGCGGGCAGGGTCAGGGCCAGGCTCTCGATCCGGACCAGCAGGGCGCCGAGCGGGTTGCGGAGCTGGTGGCCGGCATCGGCGACGAACGCCCGCTGGGTGGCCAGCGACTCCTGCAGGGTGCGGGCCATCGCGTTGAAGGAGTCGCCGAGCCGGCGCAGCTCGGGCGGCCCGACGGCCGAGGGCACCTGCGCCGACAGGTCACCGCCGGCGATCTGCTGGGTGGCGGCGTCCAGGGCCGCGACCGGGGCGAGCACCCAGTGCGCGAGCCGGCGGGCCAGCACCGTGGCGGCCAGCAGCAGCACGACCTCCCCGGTGAGCAGCACGGCCCAGCCGCGCAGCACCTGCCCACGGGCCGCCCCGGTGTCCGAGACGCTCACCATCGCCGCGCGGACCCGCCCGTCGCGGACCACCGGGGCGGCCACCACCAGCGGAGAGGTCCGCCACGGCAGCACCGCGGCGGGCGCGGCGCTGCGCCGGCCGGCCAGCGCCGAGGTCAGGGCCGCCCCGCCCTGGCCGTCGGTCAGGCGGGCGACGTCCAGCTCGCCGGTGAGCACCGCTCGGGCCGGGCCCACCAGGGCGACCTGGATCCGGGCCGCCTGGTAGGAGGCCAGCTCGACCTCGCTGGCCGCCAGGTCGAGGTTGCCCGCCTCGACCGCGGCCAGGCCGGCCAGCCGGGTCACCTCGGCCAGCCGATCAAGGTACAGCTCGCGGGCGGCGGCGGCGGCCGTGCTGTGGGCCAGCGGCACGGCGAAGCCGAGCGGCACCACGGCCATCAGGGCCAGCAGCAGCAGGGTCAGCCGGGCGCGCACGTCAGCGCCCGCTCAGGCCGCGCCGAGTCGGTAGCCGACCCCGCGCACCGTCTCGATCAGCGCCGGGGCGGCGGTCTTGGCCCGGATCGAGGCGACGTGCACCTCCAGGGTCCGGGCCGCCGCGGCGTCCCGGACCTGCCACACGGCGCCGAGGATCACCTCCCGCCGGACCACCGCTCCGCGCTGCTGGGCCAGGACCGCCAGCAGGTCGAACTCCTTGCGGGTCAGCTGCACCACCGAGCCGTCCAGCAGCACCGTGCGGGCGGGGACGTCGATCAGCGCGCGGCCGGCCGCCACGGGCCCGGCGTCCTGGCCGTCGGCGCGCTGCGCCCGGCGGGCCACCGCCTCCACCCTGGCCATCAGCTCGCGCAGGTCGAACGGTTTGACCAGGTAGTCGTCGGCGCCCAGCCGCAGGCCGTGCACCCGCGACCCCAGGTCGCCGCGGGCGGTGGCCATGATGATCGGCACCTGGGGGCAGCCGGCGGCCCCGGATCGGATCCGGGCGCACAGGTCGAAGCCGTCGGAGTCGGGAAGGGTCAGGTCGAGCACCACCACGTCGGTCAGCGGGCCGAGCAGGACCAGGGCCGCAGCCGCGTCCCCGGCGCGCTCCACCGTGTAGCCGTGCCGGGTCAGCACGTCCTCGATCGCGCTGGCCACCCGGTCGTCGTCCTCCACCAGCAGCAGTCGCATCGCAGGCACCTCCCCGGCGCACTCCGCGGCGGGCTCGTCGGTCCGCCGGTCGGCGAACCTCAAGGCTTGCTCAACTGTCCTGGTCGGTCCGCCGGGTCCGAGCCTAACCTGGCGCCCCGGCCCGGCCCCAGACCCGCGAGCATGACCAGGCGCCCGGGATCGGCCCGAACAGAGCGGAGGCAGCACCCCGATGGGCGAGCCGTTGGTCGTGATGGAGAAGGTCAACAAGCACTTCGGTGCCCTGCACGTGCTCAAGGACATCGACCTGACCGTGGACCAGGGCGAGGTCGTGGTAGTGATCGGGCCGTCCGGTTCGGGCAAGTCGACGCTGTGCCGCACGATCAACCGGCTGGAGACCTACGAGAGCGGCACGATCACCATCGACGGCCGGCCGCTGCCGGACGAGGGGCGTGAGCTGGCCCGGCTGCGGTCCGACGTCGGGATGGTCTTCCAGTCCTTCAACCTGTTCGCGCACAAGACGATCCTGCAGAACATCACGCTCGGCCCGACCAAGGTGCGCGGGGTCAGCCGGGCCGAGGCGGAGAAGAAGGCGATGGTCCTGCTGGAGCGGGTCGGGGTGGCCAGCCAGAAGGACAAGTACCCAGCCCAGCTCTCCGGCGGCCAGCAGCAGCGGGTGGCGATCGCCCGCGCGCTGGCCATGCAACCGAAGGTGATGCTGTTCGACGAGCCCACCTCGGCCCTTGACCCGGAGATGATCAACGAGGTGCTGGACGTGATGACCTCGCTGGCCAAGGAGGGCATGACGATGGTCGTGGTCACCCACGAGATGGGCTTCGCCCGGCGCGCGGGCGACCGCGTCGTGTTCATGGCCGAGGGCGAGATCGTCGAGCAGGCCGACCCCGAGGAGTTCTTCACCAACCCGCGCAGCGACCGGGCCCGGGACTTCCTGTCAAAGCTGCTCAGCCACTGAGCGATGAGCCTTCCCCGCCATGACCTGCCCACCAGGAGAGGACGACCTGTGATGACCAGGCGCCGTACCGCCACCCTGGCCGCCCTCGCGGCCGCCGCTCTCGCCCTGACCGCCTGCGGCGGGTCGGACTCCGGCTCGGGGGCCGAGCCGAGCGTGGCCAGCTCGGCCAGCTTCGAGGCCGGCACCACGATGGCCAAGCTGGCCGACGCGAAGAAGGTCACCGTCGGAACGAAGTTCGACCAGCCCGGCTTCGGGCTGAAGGGACTGTCCGGCGCGCCGGACGGCTTCGACGTGGAGATCGCCAAGCTGATCGCCGCCGGGATGGGCATCCCGGCGGCCAACATCGAGTGGGTGGAGACGCCGTCGGCGGTCCGCGAGGAGGTGATCGAGCAGGGCAAGGTCGACTACGTGGTGGCCACCTACACGATCAACGACAAGCGCAAGGAGCGGATCAGCTTCGCCGGGCCGTACTACACCGCCGGGCAGGACATCATGGTGGCCAAGGACGACACCACCATCACCGGGCCGGACAGCCTGAAGACCAACCCGCAGGCCAAGGTGTGCTCGGTGACCGGCTCGACGCCGGCCGAGACGATCAAGACCTATCTGGCCGACCCGAACCAGCTGGTCCTGTTCGACGTCTACTCCAAGTGCGCCGATGCGCTGAGAACCGGTCAGGTGCAGGCAGTCACGACGGACAACGTGATCCTGCTCGGCCTGGTCGCGCAGTCCGACGGCGCCTTCAAGCTGATCGGCAAGGCCTTCACGCAGGAGCCGTACGGGATCGGCATCAAGAAGGGCGACACCGCCTTCTGCCAGTTCATCAACGACACCCTCAAGGCCGCCTCGGACTCCGGCGCCTACCAGAAGGCCTGGACCTCCACCGCCGGTGACGTGGCGGGTGCCCAGACCCCCACTCTGCCGGAGCTGGCCACCTGCAGCTGAGCCGGTCATGGACGCCGTCACACGCAACCTCGACCTGTTCGTCAGCGGGTTCTGGCGCTCGCTGGGGATCATCTGCTGGGCGCTGGTGCTCTCGCTGGTGCTCGGCACGCTGGTCGCCGCCTGCCGGGTGTGCCCGGTCGCGCCGCTGCGCTGGTTCGGCACCGCATGGGTGACGGTGCTGCGCAACACACCGCTGACGCTCATCCTGTTCTTCATCGCCTTCGGCCTGCCCGAGCTCGGGGTGAACGCCGAGTACTACACCTTCGGGGTGGCCGGGCTGGTGCTCTACACCTCGGCCTTCGTCTGCGAGGCAGTGCGATCGGGCATCAACTCGGTGTCGGCCGGGCAGGCCGAGGCGGCCCGCGCGATCGGCCTGACCTTCACCCAGTCGCTGGGCCAGGTCGTGCTGCCGCAGGCGCTGCGCACGGTGGTGCCACCGCTGGGCAGCGTGATGATCGCGATGTTCAAGAACTCGGCGGTGGTCGGCGCCTTCGGGGTCGGCCGAGACCTGTTCAGCGTCGGCAACACGCTGACCAGCGCGCAGGGGTACGCCGCGCTGCCGGTGCTGACCGGCGTCGCCATCGGGTACCTGTGCATCACCCTGCCGGCCAGCGGCGTCCTGCTCGGCCTGGAGCGGAAGGTGGCGATCGCCCGATGAGCGTCCTTTACGACGTGCCTGGCCCCCGGGCCCGCCGCCGGGCCGGCCTGATCAGCCTGGTCGCCGGCCTGCTGCTGCTCGCCCTGGCCGTGCTGGCGGTGTCTCGGCTGGCCGACCAGGGCCAGCTGGCCGGGTCGCTGTGGTCTCCGCTGCTGAACCCGGGCGACGAGAACTTCGCCGCCGTCTGGCGGCTGCTGGGCACCGGGTTCGCCCACACCATCGAGGCGGCCGCAGTGGCCATCGTGGCCTCGCTGGTCCTGGGCACCCTGCTCGCCGTCGCCCGGATGCAGCTGCGCGGCGTCCCGGCCTACCCGGTCGTGTTCGTCCTGGAGGTGCTGCGCGGTCTTCCCGTCGTGATCGCCATCTACTTCGCCTCCCGGGTGCTGCCGGAGGCCGGCCTGGACACCTCGGTGATCTGGTACCTGGTGGTCGGGCTGGTCGCCTACAACATGGTCATCTTCGCCGAGATCCTGCGCGCCGGGGTGGCCTCGCTGCCCCGCGGGCAGCACGAGGCGGCCCTCTCGATCGGCCTGACCCGCTGGCAGACGATGCGGATCGTCCTGCTGCCGCAAGCGTTCCGGGTGATGCTGCCCGCCCTGATCAGCCAGATCATCGTGGTCCTGAAGGACACCTCGCTGGCGGCGCTGATCCTGCCCGGCTTCGCCGAGGCCCTGAACCAGGCCAAGGTGGTCTACCAGAACCTGAACAACCCGATCCAGACCTACGTGGTGGTCGGCGTGGTGTTCATCCTCGTCAACTACTCCCTGGGCCGGCTGGCGATGTTCGTGCAGCAGCGACTGGCCCGGGGCTCCCGGGCCACCGGAGCCGAGTCGGCGGCCGAGCAGGAGGAGCAGGCGGTCGCCACCTGAGCCGCCCCACCGCTCACCCGCAGGGCGCCGGACGGTCCAGCCCGGGGGCGTACCGCCGCCACTCCTCCGCGGTCAGCCGGCCGGCCGCCCGGCTGCAGATCGCCTGCTCCGCGGCCTGCGGGTCCGGCGTCCAGCTGACCAGCGCCCCCGAGCCCAGGCCGGCCATCAGGGTGTGCCCGTCAGCGCTCCAGTCGACCGCGTACACCGCCTGCTCGGCGCTGCCGGCGGCCAGCGCAGCCTGCGCCCGGGGTGCCGATGGGTCGTGCATGTCCCACAGGTAGACCGCGCCGTCCACGCTCCCGGCGGCCAGCGTCCGGCCGTCGGGGGAGAAGGCGGCGTTGAAGACGTCGCTGGTCGGCCCGGTCAGCGCCGGGCCTAGCGAGCGGCCGCCGGTCGGTGCGCCGGCGGCGGTGCGACCGGACACGTCGTACAGCGCCACCCGGGCCCCCGAGCCGGCCACGGCGAGCAGGGCGCCGGAGGGGCTGAAGGTGACCGTCTGGACCGCCTGCCCGGACTGGCCCAGCGGGGCGCCGGCCGGCACCGGCCGGCTCGGCTCCCGCACGTCGAACAGGTAGGTGAGGCCGTCCTGGCAGCCGACCGCCAGGGTGGAGCCGTCCGGTGAGAAGGCCAGCGCGTTGACGTAGCCGTGCGTACCCGGGAAGGCAGTGGTCAGCAGCCGGGGCGCGGACGGCGTCGAGACGTCCCACAGCCGGACCCTGCCGTCGTCGCCGCCGGCGGCCAGCAACCGCCCGCCCGGGCTGAACGCCGTCCAGTACACGCTCGGCGCCGAGGGAGCGGCCGGGTCCACGGCCGGGTCGGCCGCGGTGCCGGCCAGCCGCGGGTGCGCGGGGTCGGCGACGTCGACCAGCCGGACCAGGCCGTTGCGGGTGCCGACCGCGACCAGCCGGCCGTCGGCGCGCAGCGCCATCGCGGCGTCCAGCTGGGCGTTGCCGCTCGCGCCGGGCAGCAGGTAGGGCGCCGAGCGGGCGACCAGCTGGCCGTCCTGGAGCTGGTAGCGGCCGAGGCCGTCGCGGCTGCTGGCCACCCACACGTCGGGCGAGGAGGCGCTCTGGGCGATCACGAAGACGGCCGAGCCCAGCCCCACCCGTCCGGTCGCGGCGGCCGGCCACACCCGCAGGTAACCGTCCTGCGCCGCGGTGAGCAGCCGGCGTCCGTCCCGGGTGAAGCGGACCGCGTCCACCGCCGTGGGGTGCGGCAGCCGCTGCAGCAGGGCGGGGTGGTCACCGCTGACGTCCCACACCCAGGCCTGCCCGTCCGAGCTCGCGGCGGCCAGCCGCTGCCCGGTGGAGTCGAAGGTCAGGCTGTTCACCCAGCTGCCCGGCCCGGTGGGCGCGCCGGCCAGGGTGGTCGGCCGGCCGGTGTCGTCCAGCCGCCACCGGGTCAGCGCGCCGGTGGTCGAGCCGGCCACCAGCCACCGGCCGTCGGGGGAGACGGCCAGACTGATCGCGGCGCCGCTGCTCACCTGGTGCACCGAGCCG
This sequence comes from uncultured Actinomycetota bacterium, assembly GCA_963821825.1. Taxonomy (GTDB): domain Bacteria; phylum Actinomycetota; class Actinomycetes; order Actinomycetales; family Kineosporiaceae; genus CAWGFD01. The sequence continues at coordinate 132,411 of CAWGFD010000002.1, read as the reverse complement.
GGCGTACGCCGCCCGGCGAAGGCCTCCGCCACCGACCAGGTGGCGACCTGTCCGCCGTCGTCGGCCGCGATCACCGTCCGGGCGTCGGGGGTCAGGGTCACGGCCCTGACCAGCGGGTCACCCGGCGCGGTCAGCACCACCGGTGCGCCCACCGGCCGCCCGTCGCCGTCCAGGCGCACCAGGTGCACGTGCTGCTCGGAGTCCGAGGCGGCCAGCAGGTGCTCGTCGGCGCTGACCGCGATCGAGTAGACGGTGCCCATCCCGCGCAGCAGCGCCGGGCCGGCCGACGGCGTCGTGGGCCGGCTCAGGTCGATCCGGCGGACGGTGCCGTCCGAGCCGCCGGCCAGCACGCCGGTCCGGTCCGGCTCGGCGGTCAGCGCGAACACGGCGTCCCCGGCGCCCAGACCGAGCGCGCCGAGCGGCTGGGGCGCGCCGGTGCGCTCGCCCAGCTGCCAGACCCGCAGCGCGCCGTCCGCGCTGCTGGTGACGGTCAGGTCACCGGTGGTGGTGACGGCCACGCCGTACAGGGTCGGGGCGGCGGCGACCCGGGCGGCCAGCGGGCGCGAGGTGGTGCCGATCAGGGCCGAGCGGGCCAGCAGGGTGTCCGCCCGGCGGTAGGCCGCCAGCGCCAGGCCGGCCGCGACGGTGGTGTCGGTGACGGCGACCCGGTCGGACTCGATCGCGACCTGGCGGGACAGGGCCCGGTCGCGCTCGCCCGCGGCCTGCCGCTGATAGTGCCAGGCGGCCACCGTCGTGCCGAGCGCTACCACGGCCGCGACCGTGCTGGCGGCCAGCGCGCGACGCAGCCGGCGCTGGCGCCGGGCCCGGTGGGCGGCCTGCTCGGCCTGGCGGCCGGCCACCGCGGCCAGGCACTCCTGTTCGTCCTGGCTCAGCAGCGCCGCCCGGTGCGGCTCGGCGGCCAGCCACTCCTGGGCCGCGGCCAGCTGGCCCGCACTGGGCAGGGCCGCGGTCGTCGCCCCGGCCTCCAGCCAGATCCGGGTTGAGTCGGCGACCTGGCGGCGCAACCGCAGGCCGTCGAGGTCCTCCTCCAGCCAGCGTTGCAGCCGAGGCCAGGACCGCAGCATGACCTCGTGGGTGATCTCGACCCCGTCCGGGCCGGCGGTCAGCAGACGGTGGCTGACCAGGGTCTCCAGCGCCGTCCGGCCGGCCGGGCCGAGGTCCTCCAGGTCGGTCACGGGCAGCCGTCGGCGGGTGCTCCAGGTGTGCTCACCGACTGCGGTCAGGCGCATCACCAGCAGGCGGGCGGCAGCGCGGCCCGCCTCGTCCAGCTCCGACCAGGCCGCCTCGGCGCTGCGCTCCAGGGCCCCGTGCAGGCGTCCGGCGGCCACGTACCCGGCCACCGTCAGCGTGGCGCGTCGTCGGCGCTGCCAGGTGGCCTGCAGGGCGTGCGCCAGCAGCGGCAGGCTGCCCACGGCGGCGGCCGGGTCACCGAGGTCGGCGAGCACCAGCTCGAGCATGCCGGGCTCGACCTCCAGGCCGGCCTCCTGCGCCGGTTCCAGCACGGCACGGACGAGCTCGGGCCGCGACATCGGGCCGAGCAGCTGCTGGCCCCGGGTGAACGCCGGGTGCAGCCGGGTCAGGGCCAGCGCGGCCTCGTAGAAGTCCGACCGCAGGCCGATCACCACCCCGCTGCCGGCTTCGGCGAGGTCGGCCAGCAGCGCCGCGGCCGCCACCCGGTTGGCGGCCGGCACCTGGGCCGCGAACAGCTCCTCGGCCTGGTCCAGGACGAGCACGCCGCGGCCGGCCGGCCAGCCGGCGGTCGCCGTCTCGAGGGCAGCCAGCGGGTCCGCGCCGGGGGCCAGGAGCACCACCGGTTCCGAACCGGCCTGGGGTTCGGTCTGGTGCTCGCGGTCCGGCTCGGCGTCCGGCTCGGCGTCCTGCTCGGCGTCCTGCTCGGCGTCCTGCTCGGCGTCCGGCTCGGACCGGGCACGCAGCCGGGCGACGAGCCCGGCGCCCAGCAGCGAGCTCTTGCCCGCGCCGGAGGGGCCGACCAGGGCCACCGGGTGCCGGTGCTGGCGGGCCTGCTCGAGTCGCTCCAGCAGCTCGGTGAGCTCGCGGTCCCGGCCGCGGAACCAGCGGGCGTCCTGCGGCCGGTAGGCGGCCAGTCCCGGGTAGGGGCTGGCCCGGGTCTGGGCCCGGACGGCCGTCCCGCGCACCCGCACGGCCGCCTCGACCCACGCCTGCTGCCGCACATCCTCCACGCCCAGGACGGTGAGCAGGCTGCGGAAGCCGGGCATCGATCCGGGCCCGGGCAGGTGCCGACCGGAGAAGTAGCCACCCGCCGTGGAGTGGCTCAGCCCCGCTGCCCGCGCGACGTCCCGGACCGCCAGGTCACGGCTGGTCCGCAGCCGGGTCAGCTCGGCGGCCAGCTCACCGGCCGTGGTGATGGCGGCCAGGTCGACCTCCGGGCGGGCACTGCCGCCCGGGTGCACGACCGCCTCCTCCACCGCCGACCACCTCACCCTGTCCACCGGCCCCGTGCCGCCGTCCTGCCGCGTCCGCTCGCCCCGGCCGCGACGGTGCTCGGAGACTAGCCGGTGGCCGGGGGCACGCCGTCCCCTTCCTCGCAGATCCGGGCCAGCCGGGCCAGGTCCGCGCGGACCGCGGTCACGTCCGCCTCGAACGCCTGCTCCGGAACGCCGTCCGCGCGGCGCAGGGTGAAGACCAGGTCGCAGCCGTCGCCGTCGGCCAGCACCCGGAACGGGTTGCGGGTCCGGCTGCCGTCCGGCATCCGTACCCAGTGGTCGAGAACGCCGTAGGGGTTGACCGGTTCGAAGTCGACCTCGACCCGTCCGGCGGGGGTGTCGAGCACCCAGCTGCCGCCCTCCTGGTGCCCGGGCACGGCGGCCAGCCCGGCGGCCCAGCGGGACAGGTTCGCCGGCTCGCGGGCGAAGGCGTACACCGGCTCGGCCGGGCAGTCGACGTGCTGCCCCACGTGCACCACCTCACCGTCCACCCGCCCATCCTCCCCCCGCCCGGGGCCCGCCTCAAGGGCGCTGATCATGGGCTAGGGGTTGATCATCTGCGCCGACGGCAACCGCAAGCCCATGATCACCGCACAGGCGGGAGGGGGGACGGGGGGCGGGAGGGGGGGCGGGAGGGGTTACTCGGCCAGGGCGCGGGCCAGCGGCGTGAGGACGTCGGGGGTGTGGGGGGTGGCCAGGTAGACGATGCCCAGGTCGGCACCGGCGGCCTCGAAGGCGCGGGCCTGCTCGGCGACCTGCTCGAGTGATCCGCCCGGCTCCAGCCGCAGGTTGACCGAGCAGGTGATCTCGCCGGGGTCCCGGCCGATCTCCGCGCAGCGCTGCAGCAGCACCTCGTGCACCGTCGACCATTCCTGCACGTCGCGCACCGTGGAGTTCCACTGCTGCGCCCATCGGGCCACGCTGCGCAGCGTCCGGTTCGGCCCGTTGCCGCCGATGGTCAGCGGCGGGTGCGGGCGCTGCACCGGCTTGGGCTCGCACCGGGCGTCGGTCAGGCGGGTGTACTGCCCCTCGAACGTCGTCGTCTCCTGGCTCAGCAGCGACAGCACCGCCTGCACGCCCTCGTCGAAACGGTCGAAGCGCTCCTTCAGCGGCGGCAGGTCGATGCCGTAGGCGCGGCACTCCTCCTCGTTCCAGCCGGCGCCCAGACCCAGCTCGAGCCGGCCGCCGGAGATCACGTCCACGGTGGCGGCCATGTTGGCCAGCACGGCCGGGTGCCGGTAGATCATGCCGGTCACCTGGCAGCCGACCCTGATCCGCCGGGTGGCCTGGGCCATCGCGGCGAGCATCGTCCAGGCCTCCAGGCAGGGCCCGGTGGAGTCGGAGAAGATGGGGTAGAAGTGGTCGAAGTTCCAGGCCGACTCGAACAGCTCGATCTCGTCGGCGGCCTGCCAGACCTCCAGCATGGCCTGCCAGCTGGTGTGCATCGGCGCGGTCTTGATGGCGTATCTCACGCCGGTCACGCTAGCCCCGTGCCAGGGTGGCGGCATGCAGGCGGTCATCTTCGACCGGGGCGCACGCTGACCCCGTGGCACACCATCGACTTCGCGCAGTGCTGGCTGGCCTGCGGGTTCGACGCCGACGCCGCGGCGCGGCTGCAGGCCGCCGAGGCCGCGGTCTGGACGCGGGTGAAGGACACCTGCGAGTCCGGCACCCTGGCCGAGGTGCTGGACGCCGCCGGGGTCACCCTGCTGGGGCAGCAGGAGCGGGTCTACTACGACTGGTGGGAGCAGCACACCCTGACCGACCCGGACGCGCCGGCCTTGATGACGGCGCTGCGTGAACGCGGGCTGAAGGTCCATCTGGGTGCCGCACAGCGACATCCCGGCGCACCAGCGCGGGCACGTCGAGGGGGAGCCGGACGGCGTCGCGCACCGGCTCGGTGACGTGCTCGAGCTGGTCGACGGCTGGCGCTGACTCAGCCGTCCTCGGCGAGCAACGCCCAGCCGCGGGCGGGCAGCGTGATGCCGCCGTCCACCAGTGCTCCCGGCCCGGCGACGACCGACCACGCACCGTCCGGGGCGGGCAGCGTGACCGGGGCCGGGCCGCTGCTCAGCGCGGTCGCCACCTGCCTGCCCTCCCCTGTGCTGGAGTAGCACAGGGTGGTGTTGGTCAGGGTGTGCACCGTGCTGACCGCCCGCGCCAGCCACGGCCGCGCCGCCCGGAACCTGATCAGGGCCCGGTACAGCTCGTGCACGGGGCCGCCCGCGCCGGGCAGGTCGAGGCCCGAGGCGGGGAAGGCCGGCCGCACCGCGTCGTCCCCGCCGGTCCGGTCCTCCTTGACGCCGGTCATCCCCACCTCGTCCCCGGCGTACACCGAGGGCGTGCCGCCGACCGTCATCAGCACGGCGATCGCGTGCGGCAGCAGCCGGTCGTCGGTGAGCCGGCTGGCGATCCGGGTCACGTCGTGGTTGCCGACGAAGGTCTGCGGCGACATCACCGCCAGCAGCTCGGTGTGCCGGCGCAGGGTCCACTCCAGCTCGAAGAAGTTGCCCTCGTTCAGCGAGCTCCAGATGCTCTTCCACAGCTCGTACTGGGTCACGGTGTCCAGCCCGCCGTCGGTGACGAAGGCGGCGTAGTCCCCGTGGATCACCTCGCCCAGCAGCCAGGCCCGCGGGTGCTCGGCCCGGACCCTGTCGGACACCTTGCGCCAGAACGGGATCGGGACGGCGTAGGCGGCGTCCAGCCGCCAGCCGGCGACGCCGCGGTCCAGCCAGTGCGCCATCACCTGGCTGACGTGGTCGGCCACCGCGGGCTCGTCGTGGTTCAGCTCGACCAGGTGCTGGTGCCCCTCGAAGCACCGCCACCCGCCGGGGGAGCCGTCCGGGACGAACCACGAGCGGTAGGCGGAGGCATCGCCGTGCTCCAGCACGTCGCGGAAGGCGAAGTGGTCGCGCCCCACGTGGTTGAAGACCCCGTCCAGCACGACGCCGATGCCCCGCTCGCCGGCCCGGGCGACCAGCTCGGCCAGGTCCGCCTCATCGCCCAGGCGGCGGTCCACCTGGCGGTGGTCGACGGTGTCGTAGCCGTGCGTGCTGGAGGCGAACACCGGGCCGAGCAGCAGCGCGTCCAGCCCGAGGTCGGCCACGTGGTCCAGCCACGGCACCAGGGCCGGCAGCCGGTGCACCACCGGCGCGTCCGCCGGCAGCGCCAGCGGCTCGGCGTCCAGGAAGGTCAGGGGGTGCAGGTGCCACAGCATCCGGCCAGTGTGGCCCATCGGCGCGCCGGGTCGGGTCAGCGACCGTCCGGCCCTCGCGCACCCGCTGCACGGCGCCCTCCACCCGGCGGGCCCGGGTCGGGGCGGTCCTGGCCTCGCCAACCCAGCGCACCAGCTCCTTGCGGCGGCTGGTGGCCAGGGCCGCGAACCGCTCGACCAGCCCCTGCTCGGCGAGGGCGGCGGCCAGGTCCTGCGGCACCTCCACGGTCCGCTCTGCGGTGTCCAGCGTGAGCCGGACCTCGACCTGGTCACCGGCCTCGACCCCGAGCTCGGCGCGCAGCGCCCGGCTCAGCCCGACCAGGTTCTCCCCGCCCATCCGGGCCAGGCGACCGGCGACGGTGCGACCGCCGATCGTGATGCTCACCGGGCAGGCCTTGGCGCCCTCGCCGAGCGTCGCGGCCTGCTCATCGCTCAGCACGATGGCCGCGGCGGGGCCGCGGCGGTGCAGCGTGGTGGCGAGGTCGAGCGTGCCCATCGCGTGCTCCGCTCTCAGCTGGGACGCATCTGCCCGATCCGCAGCCGGTTGCCGAACGGGTCGCGGATCCCGAAGTCGACACCGTACCCGCGGTCGGCCAGCTCGTCGGTGAAGTCGACGCCGGACTGCTTGAGCCGGTCGTAGGTCGCCCGGGCGTCGTCGGTGGTCAGGGCCAGCCAGCCGCCGGCCGCTCCCTTGGTCAGCAGGGCCCGCACCTGCTCGGCCGTCGCCTCGTCCATCGAGGGTGGCCCGGGGCGCTCGAGCAGGATCTCCCGGTCACGTTCGCCTGGCGCGCAGACGGTCAGCCAGCGCATGAAGCCCAGGTCGACGTCGGAGTGCACGCTCAGGCCGAGCGTGCCGACGTAGAAGTCGAGGGCCTGGTCCTGGTCCAGGACGAACAACGAGGACAGCCGGGTGGAGGTGAGGCCGGCGGGGGAGGAGGGAGGCATGGCCAGGAAACTAGGCGACTTGGCCCGGCGCTGCTTGTCCGAAACTGCTGTTCGCGTCCCGGCTCGCCGCGCTCGGCCGGCACCAGGCCTTCTGGAAGCACGTCGGCACCTGGCCGAGCGGGTGGCCGGGCGCCGGGACGGGCGCGCGTCCCCCGCTGGGCCGCGACGCGCGGTACTCACTTGGTGACTGACCGACCACCTCGCGGAAGGTCCGGCTGAAGGTGGCGAAGCTGGTCCACCCGACCGTGGTGCACACGTCACCCACCCCCAGCCCGCTGGACACCAGCAGGTGCATCGCCCGCTCGATCCGCCGGCGCTGCAGGTAGCGGTGCGGGGTCTCCCCGAACGCGGCCCGGAACGACCGGGTGAAGTGCGCCGGGGACAGGTAGGCGATCCGGGCCAGGGCGGCGACGTCGAGCGGCTGGTCGAAGGCGAGGTCGATGGCGTCCCGGGCCCGCAGCAGCCGACGGTTGGTGTCCTCCTGGGCTGCACCCATGTCGTGATGGTAGGGCGCGGAGTGCTCACGCGGCGGGTGTCGGGCGGGGTTAGGGTCGATCGGTGCCAGGTTTTCAGGACGTGCCCGCCTACACCGCCCTCCCACGGATCACCGCACTGGCGCTGAGCCCGGACGGTGAGCGCCTGGTCGCCGCCGTGCAGGCCCCGGACGCCGAGGCGGCCGGCTACGCCTCCAGCCTGTGGGAGGTGCCGCTGGGCACCGGTGACCCGGTGCGGCTGACCCGGTCGCAGGCCGGGGAGAAGAGCCCGGTGTTCCTGCCCGGTGGACGGCTGGGGTTCCTGTCCGCGCGTCCGGCCCCGGGCATCCCCGGCGAGTCCGGGACGGCGGAGGCAGGGGAGGCCGCGCTGTGGGCGTTGCCACCGGCCGGGGAGGCCGAACGGCTGCTCACCCGGCCGGGCGGGCTGGGCTCGCCGGTGTCGGCCACCGACTCCGGCCACCTGCTGCTGACCGGGGCCCGGCTGGCCTTCAGCACCGACACCGACGACGAGCAGCGCCGCCTGACCCGGGCCCGGCGCAAGGTGACCGCCGTGCTGCACGACGGCCTGCCGATCCGGTACTGGGACCACGAGCTGGGCGTCGAGTCACCCCGGCTGCTGCTGCGCAGCCCGGACGGGCAGCTGCGGGACCTGGCCCCCGAGGCGAGCGTCGAGCTCACCGAGGCGGAGGCGACGATCAGCGCGGACGGCTCGCGGGTGGCGACCACCTGGCGACGCCGGCGCCGCGGCGGGCGGTTCCCCTACGGCGTCGCCGTGATCGAGACCGCCACCGGGCAGCGGCGGGACCTGCTGGTCGACGACGAGCGCACCCAGTACGGCTCACCGGTGATCAGTCCCTACGGCGGGCTGGTCGCGGTGCAGCGCGAGCGGCAGGCCACCTTCGCCGGGCCGCCCGTGGTCGAGGTGGTGCTGGTCCGGGCCGACGGCAGCGGTGACCCGGTGGTGGCCGCCCTCGACGACCTGTACCCGCAGAGCTGGGTCTGGTCCCCCGACGGGTCCACCCTGTTCGTCAGTGGCGACCTGCACGGCCGCGGAGCCGTCGCGGCCCTCGACCCGGCCACCGGTCAGGTCCGGTCCTGGCTGGCCCGGGACGCCTCCTACTCCGCCCTGTGCCCGGCCCCGGACGGCAGTCGGCTGTACGCGTTGCGGTCGACCATCGACAGCCCGCCCAGCCCCGTGCTGCTGGACACCGCCGCGCAGGACCAGACCCCGGTCGCGCTGCCCAGCCCCGCGCCGGTGCCGCCGCTGCCCGGCCGGCTGCAGGAGCTGCAGGTGCCGGGCCCGGACGGCGCCGACGTGCACGGCTGGCTGTGCACCCCGGACGGCGCCGACGCCGAGCACCCCGCCCCGGTGATGGTGTGGATCCACGGCGGTCCGTTCACCTCCTGGAACGCCTGGAGCTGGCGCTGGAACCCGTGGGTGGCGGTCGCGCACGGCTGGGCCGTGGTGCTGCCCGACCCGGCGATGTCCACCGGTTACGGGCAGGGCTGGCTGGAGCGGGCCTGGCCCTACCAGGCCGCGGACGTGTTCGCCGATGTCGAGACGGTGCTCGACCAGGCGCTGCGCGAGCCCACGCTGGACGCCACCCGGGTGGCCTGCCTGGGTGCCTCGTTCGGCGGCTACATGACCAACTGGATCGCCGGGCACAGCGACCGGTTCGCGGCCATCGTCACCCACGCCGGGCTGTGGTCGCTGGGCCAGCAGCACAAGACGACCGACGGTGCGCCGTACAAGATGGGCATCTTCGGTCAGGAGGCCGAGCACCCGGACTGGTTCGCGGCCAACTCCCCGGACGCCGCGGCGCAGGAGGTCCGCACCCCGATGCTGGTCGTGCACGGCAACCGGGACTACCGGGTGCCGGTCAGCGAGGCGCTGCGGCTGTGGTGGGACCTGGTCAGCGGCTGGCCGGGGGAGCCGGAGACGATGCCGCACCGGTTCCTGCAGCTGCTGGGGGAGAACCACTGGGTGCTCAGCCCGGCCAACCACGAGGTCTGGTACGACACGGTGCTCGGCTTCTGCGCCCAGCACGTGCTCGGCGAGCCGTTCCTCCCCTCGCCTGGGCTGTGAGCGGGCCGGTGGCCCCTGGGCTCAGCGGGTGAGCTGGTCGCGCAGGTAGTCCAGGTCCTCGGCCTGGCCCTCGAGGGGGGTCTCGACGATCACGTCGCAGCCGGCGTCCCGGCAGGCGGCGGCGATCAGGGCGGGGTCGAAGGTGCTGGCCGCGAAGTTCGCGTGCCGGTCGGCGCCGGAGCCGAACGCGTCCCGGGAGCCGTTGGCGTGCACCAGGTCGACCCGTCCGGTGATCGCCCGGACCCGCGCCACGATGTCGACCAGGTCCTCCCCGGCGGCGTGCGCGTGGCAGGTGTCCAGGACCAGGCCGGGCCCGAGGTCGCCGACGGCGTCCCAGAGCCGGGCCAGCCGCTCGAAGCTGCGGGCCATCGCGTTCTCCCCGCCGGCGGTGTTCTCGATCAGCACCGGCACGCCGAAGCCCTCCGGCGTGCGTTCGAACAACTTGCGCCAGTTGTCGAAACCGACCTGCGGGTCGTCGGGGTCGCTGACGTGGCCGCCGTGCACGACCAGTCCGCGGGCACCGATCCTGGCCGCCGCGGCCGCGTGCTGGGCCAGGATCTTGCGGCTGGGGATCCGGATCCTGTTGTTCGTGCTGGCCACGTTGACCAGGTAGGGCGCGTGCACGTAGATGGCCCGGCCGCAGCTGCGCAGCTGCTCGGCCAACGGGTGCTCGACCGGCTTCTTCCAGCTCTGCGGGTCGGCCAGGAACAGCTGCAGCGCCTGCGCCCCCACCCGGTCGGCGTGGGTCAGCGGGTCGGCGGGGTCGACGTGCGCACCGAGCAGGGCCATGGCGGCCAGCCTAGGACGCCGCTCGGCGGCCGCGGCCGTGGACCGGGGGACGGACGGCGCAGGCGGCCGGTCAGGCCTTGGACTCCCCGGGGACCCGGGCCACCGTGGCCCGGAACGGCAGCCAGACGGCCAGCGCCATCAGCAGCATGGCCAGCGGGATGTGGATCGCCGTCACCCACGTGGCGCCGTCGCTGACCAGGCCGCCCAGCCAGGCCTCCAGCAGCAGCACCAGGGTGAAGACGCCGCTGCCCAGCCACAGGTCGCGACGCTCGCGGATCTTCACGAAGGCCGCGACGGTGGCCAGGGCCGCCAGGAAGATGGCCACGTCGGCGCCCCGCGCGTGCACCTCCTGCCACGTCCCGCTGCCGCCCGGCAGGAAGAGGCCCGCCCACAAACCCTGCAGCAGGACGGCGAGCGCGGCCAGGCCGATGGTGGCGCTGAACAGCGGGTGGCGGGCGCGGGCGGTCGTGACGGGTGCCGTGGTGTCGGTAGCCATGGCCCAATTGTGACGGTGGAGGCACCGGCTGCGCCTCTCGGCGACCGGCCCTCTCAGGTGGATGTCAGCCCCAGCCGATCCGGCGCGGGTCCGGGGGCAGCCGGGGGTTGAGCAGGTGGGCGACCAGCGCCGTCCAGCCGGTCTGGTGGGTGGCCCCCAGCCCCTCGCCGGTGTCGCCGTCGAAGAACTCGCTGAAGGTGGGGTGCTCGCGCCACAGCGGGCTCTGGCTGGCCTCGATCCGCATCCCGTCGGCCGGTCGGCGTCCGTCCACCGGCCGGAACAGGGCGGTCAGCCCGCCGTCGATCAGGTCGGCGGCCTGGGTCAGGTTCCGCAGGTTGCCCGACCCGGTCGGGATCTCGATCAGGAAGGAGTCCCCGAAGTGCCGACCGTAGGTGCGCAGCTTGTCGGCCAGCAGCACGTTCACCGGGAACCAGACCGGCCCGCGCCAGTTGGAGTTGCCGCCGAACAGGCCCGTGCGCGACTCTCCCGGCTCGTACTCGATGGACGCCGAGCGGCCGCCGACGTCGGCGGTCAGGCCCTGCCGGACGGCGGCCGACATCGAGCGGATCCCGTAGGGGGAGAGGAACTGCTCGCTGTCGAACATCTTCGTCAGGATGCGGCGCAGACGTTCGGGGTCCAGCAGGGAGAGCAGCATCCGCCGCTCCCCTCCGGCTCCCTTGCCCTTGGCGATCAGCAACGGCCCGACCAGCTCGGGGCGGCGGCGCTGGAGCCAGCGCAGCCGGGCGGTGACGTCCGGGCACTCCTGGCTGATCCAGGCGGGCACCTCGGTGGCGGCCAGGATGGGCAGCAGCCCGACCATCGAGGGCACCCGCATCTGCTGGGCCGTGCCGTCCGGGCTGACCAGCACGTCGTAGAAGAAGCCGTCCTCCTCGTGCCAGAGCGAGACCTGCCGGCTGCCGAAGGAGCTCATCGACGCCGCGATGGCCAGGAAGTGCTCCAGGAACTTGGTCGCGGTGTCGTCCCACGCCTTGTCGTGCCGGGACAGCTCCAGGGCGATCTTGAACATCTGCTGGCAGTAGAAGGCCATCCAGCTGGTCGCGTCGGACTGCTCGAGCCGGTAGCCCGGCGGCAGGGGGGCCGAGCGGTCGAACAGGGCGATGTTGTCCATCCCGAGGAAGCCGCCCTCGAACAGGTTGGACCCGTTGCGGTCCTTGCGGTTGACCCACCAGGAGAAGTTGAGCAGCAGCTTGGTGAACACCCGGATCAGGAAGTCGCGGTCGCGGTAGCCGTCGATCCGGTAGACGTGCCAGGCGGCCCAGGCGTGCACCGGGGGGTTGACGTCGCCGAACTCCCACTCGTACGCCGGGAGCTGGCCGTTGGGGTGCATCGCCCACTCCCGGCACATCAGCACCAGCTGCTCCTTGGCGAACGTCGGGTCCACGTGGGCCAGCGGGATGGTGTGGAAGGCCAGGTCCCAGGCGGCGAACCAGGGGTACTCCCACTCGTCGGGCATCGAGATGACGTCAGCCATGGCCACGTGCGACCAGGCCGTGTTGCGCCGCCCGCGGGCCGCCCGTGACGGCGGTGCGGGGTCGACCGCGGGATCGCCCTCCAGCCACTGCTTGACGTCGTAGCGGTAGAGCTGCTTGCCCCACAGCAGGCCCGCGTAGGCGCGCCGCGCGACGTGCCGGTCCGGGCCGGTGACCGCGCCGTGGATGACGTGGTCGTAGAACTCGTCCGCCTCACGCTGCCGGTCGCGCAGCACCGCCTCGAAGCCCGGGCCGAAGGTGTCCTCGCTCGGGGCGTGCACCGACAGGCGCAGCCGCACCTCGACGCTCTGGCCGGGCGCCACCTCGTCGAAGGAGTACCAGGCGGCCACCTTGGTGCCCTGGTCGTAGGGGTTCACCGCGTCGCGGCGGCCCTCGACCAGCCGTCGGCCGATCCCGTCCTTGGGGTAGCGGCTCGCGCTGCGCGGTGCGCCGAACAGGTCCACCGCGTTGGTCTCGTTGTCGCAGAAGAGCATCACCGGCTCGCCGGCCGCCGCCAGGTAGTACCGGCCGAGCTGGCCGTGCTCGACCTCGACCGCCTCCAGCCCGCCGATGGCCAGGCTCGGCGGCAGCAGCTGGTTCATCAGGCCGCGGCGCAGGTCGTGCCCCCAGGCCCAGGTGTTGCGGAACCACATCTGCGGCAGCAGGTCCAGCGGGGCCGGGTCGGGCCCGTGGTTGGTGGCCCGGACCACCACGCACAGGTCGTCCGGGGCGGCCTTGGCGTAGGTGACCAGGACGTCGAAGAACCGGTCCTGGTCCAGCACGCCGGTGTCGCCGAGCTCGAACTCGCGTTCGTCCCTGCTCCGGCGGGCGTTCTCCTCCCGCAGCCGGGCGTAGGGGAACTCGGCCTGCGGGTAGCGGTAGAGCCACTGCATCCAGCTGTGGGTGGGCGTGCCGTCCACCGCCCACCAGTACTCCTTGGCGTCCTCCCCGTGGTTGCCCTGACCGTTGGTCAGGCCGAACAGCCGCTCCTTGAGGATGGGGTCGCGGCGGTTCCACATCGCCACCGAGAAGTTCAGGAAGCCGTACCGGTCACAGATGCCGCCCAGGCCGTCCTCGCCCCAGCGGTAGGCGCGGGCGTGGGCGTGCTCGAACGGGAAGGAGGTCCAGGCGTCGCCGTCGGCGGAGTAGTCCTCGCGGACGGTGCCCCACTGCCGGCCGGCCAGGTAGGGGCCCCACTCCCGCCAGGGGCTGGTCGAGGACGGGGACTCGGCCAGCCGGGCGTGCTCGGAGGTCGGCGGCTCCGGGTCGGTCATGGGCAGATTGTCCCGCTCGGCGACCGGCTCACCGTTGGCGGGGTGCGGCCCAGGGGCCGGCGGGTCGGTGCGGAGCCGCTCAGGCCGCGAGCAGCGGTCGGTGCAGCAGGCTGCGCAGCTCGGCCACCTCCGCCTCCGGGTAGCGGTCCAGGGTGGCCTCGAGGTCGGCGAGCTCGGCCTCGGTCCGGTAGGAGGCGAGCTCGGCCTGAAGCTGCCGGCGCTGGGCCTGGGCGGCGCGCCGGCGGCGCAGGCCCTCGCGGGCGGAGCTGACCAGGGTGGCGGGGGAGGTGGTCCGAGTGGTCGTCGTGTTCATGGTTCTAGTGTCGGCAGCGGCGTCCCATGAGTCCAATGAAAGTTCTGCATACCATCCATGACCTATGCTCATCGAATGGAGACGGAGGCGCTTGCGGTGGTTCCAGCAGGTGGCCGACGGCGTGAGCGTCACTGACGTCGGGGCGATCTACCGGGTCACCCAGTCCGGGGTGTCCCGGGCGCTGTCCCGGCTGGAGCAGGAGGTCGGGGTGCCGCTGCTGCGCCGCTCCGGGCGCACGCTGCGGATGACCCAGGCCGGCGCGGCGTTCAAGCGGCACGTCGACGCGATGCTCAACGACCTGGACGACGGCCTGGCCGCGGTCGAGCAGCTGGTCGACCCCGAGACCGGCACCGTCGCCTTGGCCTTCCAGGTCTCCCTCGGCACTTGGCTGGTGCCCGAGCTGGTGGCCGGCTTCCGGGCCCGGCACCCGGGGGTGGGGTTCGTGCTGGAGCAGGCCCGGGACGAGCTGGTCTCGGCAGTGCTCGGTGGTGGCCGGCTGGACCTGGAGATCACCACCGTGCGCCCGACGGCCGAGCAGGTGCACTGGCGGCCGCTCTTCAGCGAGCCGCTGCGGCTGGCCGTGGCCCGCGGCCACCCGCTGGCCGACCGGCAGCACGTCGGGGTGCACGAGCTGGCCGGCCAGGCCTTCGTCTCGCTGCGCCCGACCTCGTTGCTGCGCCGGCAGGTGGCGGAGATGTGCGCCCGGGCCGGGTTCGGCCCGGCCACCGCGTTCGAGGCCGACGACCTGCCCACGGTCCGCGGCCTGGTCGCGGCGGGGCTGGGCGTGGCCGTCGTTCCGGCCCGGGACGGTACCTCCCCGATCGACCCGGTCGACGGTCTGGTCCTGCTGCCGCTGGACGACCCGGCCGCCGCCCGCCAGATCGGCCTGGCCTGGTCGGCCGACCGACGGCTGCTGCCGGCGGCCGAGCTGTTCCGCCAGCACGTGCTGCGCCACACCCCGCGCCGCTCCCGGGTGGCGAGCGGGGCGTCGTCCGGTCAGGGTGAAGCCCCGACCGGACGACGCGAGGAGAGACGATGAGCGCACCCCTGGTCCGTGCCCGCCCCCGGGTGCTGGGCGGCGTGTGCGCCGGCCTGGCCCGGCGCTTCGACACCAGCCCCACCGTGGTGCGGCTGATCTTCGTGCTGAGCTGCGTGCTGCCCGGCCCGCAGTTCCTCATCTACCTGGTGCTGTGGCTGGTGCTGCCCTCCGAGGACTGACCGCCCCACCGCGTCCTCGTCCTGAGGGGGACCTTCGGTCTGAGGTCCTTCCCGTGGTGCATCGGTCGCTTGGCGCCCGCAGACCCCGGTGATGTGCAGCACAGCAAGGATGTGGCCGGCTCAGACCTCGAGACGGTGCCGGGGCCCGCGGCGGACCGGCGCAGGCGCGCCGCCACCCTGGTCCTCGAAGTCCCGCTGCCGGATCAGGGCCAGGCAGGCGATCCCGGCGGCCAGCGCCACCAGCGCGGCGATCAGGGTGATGTGGTTCAGCGCGTCCACGAAAGCGGTGGTCGCCGCCTCGCCGATCGCCTGCCGGGCCTGGGCCGGCGCCGCCGCGATCACCTTGGCGGTCTGGCCACCGGTGACGGCCGCCGCGATCTGACCGGCCTGCCCGGCGGCCGGGGTACCGGCCAGCGCGGACTGCACCCCGCTGGACACCTGGCCGCTGAAGATCGACCCGAGCGCGGCGATCCCGGTGGCGATGCCGACCTGCCGGAAGGTGGAGTTGACCCCCGAGGCCATCCCGGAGCGCTCCCGGCGGACGACGCCCACCGCGGTGGAGGCCAGCGGCACGTTGATCAGCCCGATCCCCACCCCGGCCACCAGCAGGCCCGGGATCAGGTGGGTCCAGCGGCTGGAGCTGGACAGCCCCAGCATCAGGAACAGGCCCACGGTCAGCACCAGGAACCCGGGCCCGATCAGCCACTTGGCCGGCACCTTGCTGGTCAGCCGGCCGGCGACGGCGGCGGCGACGAAGGAGGTCCCGGACAGGAACAGGAAGCGCACACCGGCCCCGACCGCGGAGTAGCCCAGCACGTTCTGCACGTAGATCACCAGATAGGTGAGCAGCGAGAAGATCGAGGCCGAGATCCCGAACGCGGCGATCAGACCGCCGACGAAGGTGGGCTTGCGCAGCAGGGTCAGGTCGAACATCGGCTGCCGCTGGAGCAGCTGGGAGGCCAGGAAGACGAGCAGCAGGACGGCGCTGGTCGACAGGCTGGCCAGCACGACGGCCGAGGTCCAGCCGTCGCTGCCGCCGCGGATCAGGCCCAGCACCAGCAGCGCCAGCGCGCTGCTGAAGGTCAGGAAGCCGATCACGTCCGGGCGGCCGGCGTTGGGGTCGCGCGCCTCCTTGACCTTCAGCAGGGTGACCGCGATGGCGAAGAAGCAGATCGGGATGTTGACGAAGAAGATCCACCGCCAGGACAGGCCGCTGACCAGGATCCCGCCGAGCACCGGGCCGACCGCCACCGCCACCCCGGTGACCGCCCCGAACACCCCGAACGCGGTGCCCCGTTCGGCGCCGTGGAAGGCACCGGAGAGCAGGGCGAGCGCAGTGGCGAACATGATCGCCCCGCCGATCCCCTGCCCGGCCCGGGACAGCGACAGGAACAGCACCGTCGGGGCCAGGCCGCACAGCAGCGAGCCCAGGGTGAAGATGCCGGTGCCGATCGCGAACAGCAGGCGGCGGCCGTAGCGGTCGGCCAGGCTACCGGCGGTGAGCTGGAGCGCGGCCAGGGTGAGGGCGTAGGCGTCGATAACCCACTGCAGGTCCGACAGCGAGGCGGTCAGCACCTGCTGGATGTCCGGCAGGGCCACGTTGACGATCGTGATGTCGAGCAGCAGCATGAAGACGCCCAGACACACGGCGATCAGCGTCCACCACTTCGTTTCCATCCGGACGCTCCCAGGGGCGTAGGGCTGGGCGACCGCCGGAAGATGCTCGTCCGCCCCAGGAAAACTAGCCGGGCCCGGGTGGTTCGGCCAGGTGAACCTCAGGCGCGCCGGCCGCCGGTGACGGTCCGTCGGCGCCGCTGTGGCCCGGGCGCAGCGGCCGCCGTACTGTCGAGGCCGTGGATGCCGAGCCGGTGACGACCAGCGCGCCCCGGCCGGTCGGGCGGGTGGTCTTCACCCAGACCTGGAAGGACCTGACCTTCCTGCACTGGGCGGTGCCGCCGGCGCGGCTGGAGCCCTACCTGCCGCCCGGAGTCCGGCCCGATGTGCTGGACGGCGTCTCCTACGTGGGCCTGGTGCCCTTCCTGATGCGCGGCATCGGGGCCTGGGGCAGCCCGGGCCTGCCCTACGTCGGCTCCTTCGCCGAGACCAACGTCCGGCTGTACTCGGTGGACCAGCAGGGCCGCCGCGGGGTGGTCTTCGTCAGCCTGGACGCCTCCCGGCTGGCGCCGGTGCTGGCCGCCCGGCTCGGGCCGGGCCTTCCCTACCTGTGGTCACGGATGACCTACCGCCGGCAGGGACGGCGGGTGGTCTACACCTGCCGGCGTCGCTGGCCGGGGCCCCGCGGCGCGCGCAGCACGGTCGCCGTCCGGGTCGGGGAGCCGGTGCCGGCCGGCCCTCTGGAGGAGTTCCTGACCGCGCGCTGGGGGCTGCACCAGCGCCAGCGCTGGGGCCGCCGGCACGCCGAGCACACCTACTACTGGCCCAACAGCCACCCGACCTGGCCGTTGCACGCCGCCGAGGTCGAGCAGCTGGACGACGAGCTGCTGGCCGCCGCCGGGTTCGCCGACCTGGCCGCCCGCCCGCCGGACAGCGCGCTGTTCTCCCCGGGGGTCTCGGTCGTGTTCGGGCCGAGACTGCCGGCTTGACCGGGCGCACGGGCGCGCCGGCGCCCACCCACTGGCAGGACTGGGACGCGGCCCGGCTGGCCCGGGCCAAGGCTGAGGCCGGCGCGTGGGTGAGCGTGGTGATCCCGGCCCGCGACGAGGCCGCGACCATCGGTGGCATCGTCGAGGGCGTGCTGGGCGTCCTGCTGCGGGCGCCCCGGGCGGCCCGGTGGAGACCCAGCTCGGGCCGGGCGGCCGGTGATGAGCTCCCTGCCGACCCTGGCCCTGGGGCGCGGCCCGGCCGAGCCGGGCCGGATGCTGGTGATGGCGATCGTGAACCGGACCACCGACTCCTTCTACGACCGGGGCGCCACCTGGGCGCTGGACGTCGCGCTGGAACGGGTCCGCCAGGTGGTCGCCGAGGGCGCCGACATCGTCGACATCGGCGGCATCAAGGCCGCGCCGGGGGCCGAGGTCGACGTGGCCGAGGAGCTGCGCCGGGTGGTCGACTTCGTGGCCGAGGTGCGGGCCGAGCACCCGGACCTGGTGATCAGCGTGGACACCTGGCGCGCGGAGGTCGGCCGGCAGGTGGCCCAGGCCGGGGCCGACCTGCTGAACGACGCCTGGGGAGGCCACGACCCTGCCCTGGCCGAGGTGGCCGCCGAGTTCGGGATCGGGGTGGTCTGCACGCACGTCGGGGGGCTGGCCCCGCGGACCCGGCCGCACCGGGTCGAGTACGACGACGTGGTGGCCGACGCCATCTCCCACACCGTCGCGCTGGCCGAGCGGGCCGTTTCCCTGGGCGTCCCGCGGGAGAAGGTGCTGATCGACCCCGCCCACGACTTCGGCAAGAACACCTGGCACTCCCTGGAGCTCACCCGCCGGCTGGACGAGATGGTCGCCACCGGCTGGCCGGTGCTCGTCTCGCTGTCCAACAAGGACTTCGTCGGTGAGACGCTGGACCGGCCGGTGGACCGGCGGCGGACCGGGACGCTGGCCGCCACCGCGGTCTGCGCCTGGCACGGCGCCCTGGTGCACCGGGTGCACGAGGTCGCCCAGGCCCGCGAGGTGCTGGACATGGTCAGCTCCATCCGCGGCGAGCGGCGGCCGGCCCGGCTGGTCCGGGGGCTGGCATGACGGCATCCCAGCCGCCTGCGCCGTCCGTGCCCTCGGTGGTGGCGCTGTGCCCGCACCCGCCGCTGCTGCTGCCCGAGCTGGCCGGCCGGCGGCCCGTCGCGGCCGACCTGCTGCTCGCCTGCCGGCACGTCGTCGCGCAGGTCAGCGCCGTGCACAGCCTGGGCGTGGTGTTCGCCGAGCCGACCCAGCCCGCCAGCAGCGCGCCGCCGCTGGGCCTGCGGGTGGCGCGCCGGCTGCTGGGCGACGCCGGCCGCACGGGCGCCCTGACCCTGGCCCCGGTTGCCCCGGGCGCCTCCGGGCGGGAGTGCGCCCGGGTCGCCGAGCTGCTCGCCGGCCGGCTGGCCCAGGCCGGCGGCTCCAGCGCGGTGCTGGTGATGGCGGACGGCTCGGCGCGCCGCTCGGAGAAGGCGCCAGGCCATCTGGACCCGCGGGCCAGGGCCTTCGACGACCGCTTCCTGACCGGGGTGCGCACCGGTGACCGGGCCGCGCTCGCCGCCCTGGAACCGGACCTGGCCGACCAGCTGTGGTTCGCCGGCCGGGCCGCGCTCGCGGTGATGGCGGCGCTGCCCGGCCCGGCCCGGCCGGTCGCCCGGGTGGCCTACGCCGACGACCCGTTCGGTGTGCTGTACGTGGCCGCGACCTGGAGCTGACCGGCCGACGGGTCCCGTTGGTCCCGCCGGCCGGCGGTCATCTGCCCTTGACCGGCCGCGGTCGGTGACCTAAGACGTGCAGATGAGCAAAGAACCTGTGCGCCTACGGCTGGACAGCGCCGACGGGGTGGAGCTGTCGGTGTACCGGTGGGACCCTCCGGGCGAGCCCTCGGCGATCGTCCAGCTCACCCACGGGATGGGTGAGCACGCGCTGCGCTACGCCGACCTGGCCGAGCGCCTGAACCAGGCCGGGTACGTGGTCTACGCCCAGGACCACCGCGGGCACGGCGCGACCGCGGCCTCACCGCAGGCCTTCGGCCGGCTCGGGCCCGGCGGCTGGGGGGAGCTGGTCGCCGACATCGGCCGTCTGCAGGAGCTGGCCCAGGCCGAGCGACCGGGCCTGCCCGTGGTGCTGCTCGGGCACAGCATGGGTTCCTTCGCGGTGCAGCAGTACCTGCCCGGCCACGACGGCGACCTGGCCGCGGTGGTGCTGACCGGCACGGCGGCGATCGACCTGCTGGAACCGTCGATGGACCTGGACGCCCCGGTCGACCTGTCAGGGTTCAACGCCCCCTTCGAGCCCACCCGCACCGACTACGACTGGCTCAGCCGGGACACCGAGCAGGTGGACCGCTACGTCGCCGACCCGCGGTGCGGCTTCGGCCTGGACGCCGAGAGCTCGCGGCAGATGTTCGGCGGCTCGCACCGGCTGGCCGACCCCGCGGTGCTGGCCGGGCTGCGCGCGGACCTGCCGGTCTACATCGCCGTCGGTGACCAGGACCCGGTCAACGCCTCCCTGGCGCTGGTCCACCCGCTGGTCGAGCGGTACCGCACCGCCGGGCTGACCGAGGTCGTGCTGCGGGTGTACCCACAGGCCCGGCACGAGGTGTTCAACGAGACCAACCGGCAGGAGGTGATCAGCGACCTGCTCGACTGGCTGGAGCGGGTGCTGGCCCGGCGCGGCTGAGGCCGCATCCTGGCCGGGCCCTCAGCTACTGACCGGCGGCACAGCCGGCACCCAGGGCGGGTCCAGCCAGCTGGGGCAGGCTGGGCCGGGTAGCAGCCCGGCCCCGGGGTCGGGCGCGCCCCCGTCCGGACACCAGGAGTCGATCTGTCCCGCCCAGCATCCGAACACCAGCGGGGACGCACCGTGCCGTCGCCGCTCGCGTCCTCTGCCGGCCCAGCGGCGCCACCCACGGCTGTGCGGCGTGCCCGTCGACGTCGCCGGTCCCGGCGGCTCGCCGGCGTGCTGGCGCTCCTGCTGGTCGCCGGTGTCGGCACCGCTGCCTACGCCTACAACCGGCTGAACTCCAACATCACCAGCACCCCGCTGTTCGCCGGCGCCACCGGTAACGCCGGCAAGGAGCCGGTGGACGCCTTCGGCGACTCCGCGATCAACCTGCTGGTGATCGGGTCGGACAGCCGGGCGAGTGCCGCGAACTGCTCGCTGGGCGGGGACTGCAGCAACGGCCCGAGCGCCAACGCCGACGTCGAGCTGCTCGTGCACGTGGCCGCGGACCGCAGCAACGCCACCGTGATGAGCATCCCCCGGGACACGGTGACCGCGCTGCCGGCCTGTCACGGATCCAGCGGGGCCGCGATGTCCGCGCACGTCGGCCAGATCAACTCCACCCTCACCTTCGGGGCCGGCTGCACGGTCGCCGCGGTGCACCAGCTCACCGGCATCCCGATCGACCACGTCGCCGTGGTCGACTTCGCCGGTGTGGTGGCGATGTCCGACGCCGTGGGCGGCGTCCCGGTGTGTGTCAGCGCCGACGTCTACGACCCCTACTCCCACCTCAAGCTGACCAAGGGAGCGCACTCCCTGACCGGGGTGGCGGCCCTGGAGTTCCTACGCTCGCGGCACGCCTTCGGCGACGGCAGCGACCTCGGACGCAGCGACGCCCAGCACCAGTTCCTGGGCTCCCTGCTGCGCACCGTGAGGTCGGCCGGCACCCTGGCCAACCCCGCTCGGCTCTACTCCCTCGCGCAGGCCGCCACCCAGGCGCTCACCGTCGACCCCGGCCTGGACAGCATCAGCAAGCTCGTCTCCCTGGCCCGCGACCTGAACCGGGTCCCGGCCGACCGGATCACGTTCGTGACGATGCCGAACGCCCTGGACCCCGCCAACCCCAACCGGGTGGTGCCGGCGGCCGAGGCGAAGGCGCTGTTCAGCAAGATCGCCGAGGACCACGCGCTGACCCCCGCGCCGGCCAGCCGGGCGGCCTCGACCAGCCCGCCCGGCGCGGCGTCCGGGTCGGCCGGTTCCTCGGTGTCCGGGCCGGCGCCCGGGGAGACCGGCTCCTCGGCGGCGGCCAGCCCGTCGTCCGAGCACGCGCTGCTCGCCTCACAGTCCGGCGGCTGCACCCAGGTCAGCCAGGACCGCACGGTGGTGGTGAACGGGGTGGCGATGACCCCGACACAGGCCTTCAACGCCTCACCCTCGGTGAAGCCGTCCGCGCCCTAACCGTGCGCGGCCGGGGCACCGTGCGCCCGTTGGCCACCGCGACACGCCGTCTCGCGCCGCAGACCCGGTAGCCGGCGGGAGCATCGCGGTCAGGGCAGGGGTCAGCCGAGCGGTGGGTGCTGGTCGTGGGCCCAGGGTGCCCAGTGCCGGGCGGGGCCGTGGGTCAGGGGTTGGCGCGCAGCGAGGTGTCGTCCGGCCTGAGCCGGCGCGCCGAGACCTCGCGCTGCGGGTGCCGGCGCAGGTACTCCGCCTCGAGCTCGGCGATCCGCTGGTCGGAGTTCTCCAGCGCGGCGTCCGAGCCCCGGCGCAAGGTCTCGACCCGGGTCAGGTACAGCTGGCGCAGCTCGCTCAGCACGGCGTCGTCGTCCAGCTGCTGGGTGGGGTGCTGGTGCTCGCTCATGGTCTAGGCGTACCACGTTCGCGGCCGGTGCACCCCGGACGGCCACCCCGGACGGCCACCCCGGACGGCCGACCCGCGCGCGGCGGCGTTCAGTGCACGGCGACCATGACCGCGTCGTCCGGGGCGGGTTCGAGCTGCCAGGGCCGGACGACGAGCAGGTAGACGGCCAGGGTGAGGGCCAGCCCGGAGGCGATGACCGCGGCCATCGTCGTGGGGCTGATCCCCAGCACGCCGAACACCGGCCCGACCAGCCCGGCGACGCCGAACTGCGCGGCGCCGAGCAGCGCGGCCGCGGTGCCGGCGGTGTCCCCGTGCCGGGCCAGGGCCAGCGCGGGTGCGTTGGGCAGCGCCACGCCGACGCTGCCCAGCACCACCCACAGCGGCACCAGCAGCCCGACCAGCCCGCCGGTGCCGGTGGCCGCCGCGAGCACCATCACCCCGGCCGCAGCCGCGCCGATCGCGAGCGTGACGCCCAGCACCCGGGCCGAGCTCCACCGGGCCACCAGCCGCGGGTTCAGCTGGGTTCCGATGATCAGGAAGATGGAGCCGGCGCCGAAGACCAGCCCGAACTGCTGCACGCTGAGGCCGTACTGCTCCTGCATGACGAACGAGGCCCCGGAGACGTACCCGAACACCGCGGACATGCTCAGCCCGGCGACCAGGGCGAGCCCGACGAAGGCCCGGTCGTGCAGCAGGCGCCCGTAGGCGCGCAGGTTGGAGCGCACCCCGCCGGCCAGCCGGGCGGCCGGCGGCAGCGTCTCCTGCAGTCCGACGGCGGCCATCACCAGGAGCAGAGCGCCGACGAAGGCCAGGAAGACGAACACCCCGCGCCATTCCGTCCAGCGCAGCACCTGGCTGCCCAGGGTCGGCGCCAGGACCGGCGCCGCCCCCATCACCAGCAGCAGGCGGGACATCATCACCACGAACGCATGCCCGTTGGCCACGTCCCGGACGATGGCCAGCGCCACCACGCCGGCCCCGGCCGCGGCGATCCCCTGCAGCACCCGCAGCGCGCTCAGCGTGGCCAGGTTCGGCGCCAGCGCGCAGAGCACGGAGGCCAGCACGTGCAGCGCCGCCCCGGCCAGCAGCGGCCGGCGGCGACCGAACCGGTCCGAGACCGGCCCGACCAGCAGCTGGCCCAGCGCGAAGCCGACCAGCGTGCCGGTCAGGGTGAGCCCGACGGCGGCCTCGGTGCTCTGCAGGTCGGTGGTGATGCTGGGCAGCGCAGGCAGGTAGGTGTCGATGGTCAGCGGTCCCAGCGCGGTCAGCGCGCCGAGGATGACCACCAGCTTCACCCGGGCCGGGGTGCTCATCAGGTCGACCGGCGAACCGGACGCCGCGACCGGCGCGGCGCTCGGCTGGGGCGCGGTCACGTCGTCGCTGGGGCTCGGGCAGGGGCGGAGGGTGGTCATCCAGGATCAGCCGTCGTCTCGGTCGTGGCCCGGTCGGCTCCGGTCGTACCGGAGGCCGTGGCCGTCGGGTCGGGATCGTGCCCGGCCCACGCCGATGGAGGTCGTGCGACGTCGATCCCGTCGCAGCGAGGCACTGCTCACAGCCTACCCACTGACGGCCGCCCGCACCCTCGGACACCGACGGCCTCGACCCCCGTCCGCGTGATCATGCCGGTGCCGTCGGCGCCGGCGGCCCGGGCCGGGCCGGCCGGCGCCCTCAGGTCTGGATGTCGGCGTAGGGCAGGCTGAGGTGGCTCAGCGCCCGGGCGTAGGCCAGCTGGTAGCCCAGCGGCTCGGGGTGGTCGCGTTCGAACATGGCGATGAACAGGGTCAGGGTCAGGAACGGGTGGGCGCCCAGCTGGAACAGCGCGACGTGGTCGTGCGCGGCCAGCGCGGCCCGCTCGGCCTCGGTGAAGGCCAGCCAGGTGGACGCCTCACCGGCGGTGCAGCTGAGCAGCTGGTTGGCGCGCTCGGCCTCCCACCAGGTGACCGTGCCACCGGGGTCGGTGCGGTACCGCTCGACCAGCTCGGGGTCGCGGTCGACGGTGAACAGGAACTTGTCGACCAGGTACTTGCTCATGCCGGCGCTCCCTGCGGGTACCAGGTGAAGTAGGCCTCCATGGTGTGGAACAGGTCCAGGGTGTCCACGTAGTCGGCCTTGTTGCCCTCCCCGGCCACGCCCATCATGAGCATGAAGTCCATGAACCCGTGGGTGGCGTTGCCGGGGGCGTGCAGGCTGTCCAGGGTGACCTCGGACAGGCAGCCCGCCAGGTCCCCGGAGGCGATCCACTCCACCGCACGGGCGTCGAACTCCGGGTCCGGGCCGTGCGGGCCGAACTGGCGCGGGCCGCCGAGCTCCAGGGACAGGTGCCCGGTGCCGATCACCGCGACCCGCTTGTCGCTCGGCCACGCCTCCACCATCGACCTGATCGCCTGGCCGAGCTGGACGAACCGTTGGGGCTGCGGCAGAGGCGGCGCGAAGATGTTGGTGTACACCGGGACGATCGGCAGGTCGTTCTGCGGCCGCAGGGTGATGATCGGGCAGGTGACGCTGTGGTCGATCCGCAGCTCGTTGCTGAAGGCCAGGTCGAAGCCGGCGTCCAGCCCCGCGCGGAGCAGGTAGCCGGACAGCTCCCGGTCGCCCTGCATATGCATCCGGGGCAGCCCGAACTCGCGTTCCTCGTTGTACCAGTTGGCCTCGTACTGCTCGGCGTGGCCGATGAGGAACTGCGGCATGTTGTCCAGCCACAGCTGGTGGAAGTGGTCCGAGCCGACCATCAGCAGCACGTCGGGCTCGGCCCGGGTCAGCGTCTGCCGGAAAGCCTCCACCTTGCGCACCCACTCGTCGGCGAACGGCGGCCGCTGCTCGCCGGTGGCGGTGCTGGCCCGCAGGTAGAACGGGTGGTGGGTGGATGCGATGACGGCGACCAGCTCGGCCATCAGGCACCTCCTGCGCTGAGGTCGTCGGCGGGGTACGGCTCGGGGGGCACGGGCACGTTGTTCAGGTCCACGGACAGGAACACCTCGTTCGCCACCGGGTGCCGCAGCTCCTCGGCCAGCTGGCCGATCAGGCCGGCGGTGCGGGCCAGCAGGGCGAACGCCCGCAGCAGCGGCAGCGGCAGGCCGAGCTCGGCCAGCGCCGCGCCGCAGACGCCGGCCCCGTTCAGCGGCAGGGTGCGGCCCAGGACCTGCGGGTGCACCCGGCCGACCGCGCTGAACAGCTCCAGGTGTGGGCCGAGCAGGCCCTCCTCGCGGGCGATCTCGAGCAGCCGGGGGGTGCGTGGGTCGCCGTCCTTGTGCACGTGGTGACCCAGGCCGGGGACCAGGGCCCCAGCCTGCCGGCGGGCCTGCAGGGCGGCCAGGGCCAGGGCGTCCCAGCCGGCGTCATCCTCGGGCAGCGCGCCGCCGGCGTCCAGCAGCACCTGGTGCAGGAACGCGCCGGTGTCCTCGGTGACGCCCAGGAACCGGGACCCGCCGCCGAGCAGCCCGGCGGCCAGGGCGCCCTGCACCGAGTCCGGGGCGGACAGGTAGGTCAACCGGGTGACGATCGCGGTGGGGGTGAAGCCGTGGTCGGCCAGCGCGGCCAGCACGGCCTCGAACAGCCGCACCTGGCCGGGGCTGGGCCGGCGCTGGGTGGCCAGCCAGAAGGCCAGCTCCCCGAAGCCGACCGAGCCCATCACGTCCTGGGCCAGGTCCTGGCCGAGCAGGGTGATCGTGTCGCGGCTGGCCGCGCCCAGCGCCGTCCGGTACTCAGGCATCGCCGTCCCGCTTCGAAGGGTCGACCCGCAGCCAGCGGCGCAGCTCCTCGCCGTGCTCGTCCAGCTCCGGCGGTGGCAGCCGGTAGGCGGCCGGGGTCGCGGACAGCCGCACCGGGTGGCGGGTGGTGGGCACCGCGCGCTCGCCCTCGCCGACCTCGACCACCGGCTCGAGGCCGAACCGCTCGGCCATTGCGAAACCGCCGTCGATGGTGTTGATCGGCCCGCTGGGCACCCCGGCCTCCACCAGCAGGTCGAACCACTCCACCGCCCCGCGCTTCTTCAGCCGCTCGACCAGCAACGGGCGCAGCTGTTCCCGGTTCGCCGTGCGGTCCTCGTTGCGGGCGTAGCGCGGGTCGTCGGCCAGCTCCTCGACGCCCAGCACCCGGCACAGCCGGCGGAACTGGGCGTCGTTGGCCGCGGTCACGATCAGGTCGTCGTCGGCGGTCGGCAGCGGCTCGTAGGGGAAGACGCTGGGGTGGGCGTTGCCCATCCGGAAGGGGACGACGCCGCCGGCCACGTAGGCCGAGCTGTGGTTGACCAGGCCGGTCAGCGCCGAGGAGAGCAGGTTCACCTCCACCTGCTGGCCCACCCCGGTGGCCTCCCGGTGCCGCAGGGCGGCCAGGATCCCGATCGCGGCGTGGTTGCCGGCCATCACGTCGAAGACCGAGATGCCGGCCCGGTAGGGCGGCCCGTCGGGGTCCCCGGTCAGGCTCATCAGCCCGCTGATCGCCTGCACCATCAGGTCGTAGCCGGGCACGTCCCGGCCCTGAGCGGTGCCGAACCCGCTGATCGAGGCGTAGACCACGCCGGGGTTGGCGGCCCGGACGAGTGGGTAGTCCAGGCCGAACCGGGCCAGCCCGCCGGGTTTGAAGTTCTCCACCACCACGTCGGCGCGCCGGGTCAGCTCGCGGGCCACGGCGGCGTCGTCGGGGTCGCGCAGGTCCAGCGCGATCGAGCGCTTGCCGCGGTTGACGCCGAGGAAGTAGGTGGACACCCCGTCCCGGACCGGCGGCATCCAGGTCCGGGTGTCATCACCTCGTGGGCCCTCGACCTTGACCACGTCCGCGCCGAGATCGGCCAGCAGCATCGTGGCGTACGGGCCGGCCAGGATCCGGGAGAAGTCGGCGACCAGCAGGCCGGCCAGCGGCCCGGCCGGGGCAGTGCCGTCGTCCGCTCGGTCGGCCACGGTGCCTCCTCTGCGCTCCGCCAGCGGACGATCGTCCGCTCCGGCGTGGTCGAGTCTGCGACGCTGCCGAGAGGCTGTCAACAACTCAGAATCAGTCCCGGCTGGCCCTCGCGGTCACCCCTTGACACCGGCGGTCGGGCGGATCATCGTGAGGGCGACCCGTAGGTGTCCGCGAAACGGACATCTGTCCGCCACTGTTGCCGGAGGATGTCGTGCCCGATCAGGTGAGCCAGCTGCCGCCCGAACCCGGCCGTCCGGTGCTGCTGCGCGGTGGAACGGTGCTGACCATGGACGACACCCGGACGGTCCTGCCAGAGGCCGACGTCCTGGTGGTCGGCGACCGGGTCGCCGAGGTCGGGCGAGGTCTTGTCGCCCCGGACGGCGCCTTCGAGATCGACGCGACGGGCGGCATCGTGATGCCGGGCATGATCGACACGCACCGGCACATGTGGCAGACCGCGATGCGCGGCTACGGGGCGGACTGGACGCTGACCCAGTACTTCGTCTGGTACTACCTCCAGCACGGCCGGGTCTTCCGCCCGCAGGACGTGCACGCCGGGAACCTGCTGTCGGGCTGGGAGTCGTTGGAGGCCGGTGTCACCACCACCGTCGACTGGTCGCACGGCCTGCAGACCGTCGAGCACGCCGAGGCGGCGGTCAGCGCGCTGCGCGCGGTGCCGGGCCGGTTCGTGCTGGCCTACGGCAACATCCAGGCCGCGCCGTGGGAGTGGACGGCCGACCCTGCGGTGCAGGCGTTCCTGAGCCGGCACCGGGCCGGTGCGGACGACATGCTGGGCTTCCAGCTCGCCTTCGACGTCACCGGCGACCCCGCGTTCCCCGAACGCGCGGCCTTCGAGGTGGCCCGCGAGCTGGGCCTGCCGGTGACCACCCACGCGGGCGTCTGGGGCGCCACCAACGACGACGGCATCCGGTTGATGCACGAGAACGGTTTCATGACCGAGCGACAGGTCTACGTGCACGCCGCGACCCTGTCCTCGGACTCCTACCACCGGATCGCTGCCACCGGGGGCAGCATCTCGGTCTCCACCGAGTCCGAGCAGAGCGCAGGTCAGGGCTACCCGCCCACCTGGCAGGTGCGCCGGCACGACATCCCGGTCTCGCTGTCGATGGACACCAGCGTGTGGTGGAGCGGGGACCTGTTCTCCGCCATGCGGACCACGCTCGGCGCCGACCGAGCCCGCGAGCACCTCGAGGCGCACCTGAAGGGCGACACGGTGACCAACGTGCACCTGCGCGCCGAGCACGTGGTGGAGTGGGCCACCCGCGGCGGCGCCCGCGCCCTCGGCCGGGACGACCTGGGCAGCCTGCAGGCCGGCAAGAAGGCGGACGTCGTCCTGATCAAGAACGACGCCTCACCGGTGTCCTTCCCCCTGCTGAACCCCTACGGCCACGTGGCCTTCCAGGCCCAGCGGGGCGACGTCCACACCGTGCTGGTGGACGGCCGCGTGGTCAAGCACCAGCACCGGCTGGTCGGCGCCGACCTGGCCGCGGTGCGCCGCGAGGTCGACCGGACGGTGGAGCACCTGCGCTCGAGCCTGGGTGAGCAGACCTGGGCGCAGGGCATGGACCCGGACCGGCCGGGGGAGGAGATGCTGGACAACCCCTACCAGTACACCGACTACCGCTCCGGCTCCACCCACCAGGCCCGGGGCAGCGTGTTCGGCCTGACCGCGGCTGAGGCAGACTGACCCCATGGCGGGACGGGGCAGCGGACCGGACTTCGTCGAGGCCCTGGCCCGCGGCCTCGATGTGCTCGGCAGCTTCGCTCCCGGTCGGCCACGGATGTCGCTCAGCGAGATCGCGACCGCCACCGGCCTGGCCCGGCCCACCGCCCGGCGGTTGCTGATCACGCTGGAGGAGCTGGGGTACGTGCGCTCGGGCGAGGCCGGCTTCGAGCTGACGCCGCGGGTGCTGTCCCTGGGCACGGCCTACGTGGCCTCGCAGGGGCTGTGGGAGATCGCCCGCCCGCACCTGCAGGCGCTGGTCTCCCAGACCGGTGAGTCCTCCTCGATGGCCCAGCTGGACGGCTCGGACATCGTCTACGTGGCCAGGGTGTCGGTGCCCAAGCTGATCGCGCTCCGGGTGGAGATCGGCACCCGGTTCCCCGCCCCGCAGACCTCCCAGGGCAAAGTGCTGCTCGGTGCGCTGACCGGGCCGGAGCTGGCCGCCACCCTCCGGACGCCGAGCCGATCCGGGCTGCCGCCGTTCATCGGTCGCACCCAGGAGCAGCTGGACGAGGAGCTGATGCTGGTGCGGGCCCGGGGATGGGCGCTGGCCGACGAGGAGCTCGCCCCCGGGATCCGCTCGGTCGCCGTGCCGGTCAGGGACGGCGCCGGCACGGTCCGCGCGGCCATGAACGTGACCGTGCACGCGGCCGAGACCTCGACGCAGACACTGCTCGAGCAGCACCTGCCCCGGCTGCTGGCCACGGCCGCCGCGGTCAGCGCCGACTGGGCGCTGTGGCAGGCCCGCCCGCACGTGGAGGTCGAGCCGCCACAGATCGCGGCGAGATGAGCGGATCCGCCCACCGGGGTGGGCCGATCGAGCGATCCCACCGCGATCAGCGGCGCGCGGGCGAACGAGCTGGCCCTCAGGTGGCGGGCCGGGGGTCGAGGATCCGGTAGGCCACCAGCTTGATCCGGTCGCTGGCCAGGGCCCAGACGATCGCGTAGCCCCAGACGAAGGCGGCCCAGCCCCAGCCGAGCGGGGTCATGAACAGGCCGTAGACGGCGATCAGGGTGGCGATGGCCTGGGTGCCGAGGACGGCGACCAGCAGGATACGGGCCGGGCGGATCGACCAGAACGGCCCGCGGGTGCGGGTCAGGAAGATCGTCAGGTGCCCGGCCACGGACAGCATCAGGTACATCATGGTCTGCAGGCGCGGGTGCCCGAGGTCGAACACCCGGTCACCGAGGTAGAACAGGCCGAACGCGGCGATCGGGCCGACCACGCCCAGCACGGTGGCGATGCCCAGCACCAGGCGCATGTTCCACGCCTCCGGCTGGTGCCGGTACCGGACGTTGTCGTAGGCGATGGACAGGATCGCGCCGTCGTTGAGCAGGGCGAGCATCACGATCATGATCGCGGTCACCGGGAAGAAGTTGAACACCAGGATGGCCAGGGTGACGAACAGCAGCACGCGCAGCGTCTCGGCGATCCGGTAGATGGCGTAGCTGTTCATCCGCTGGAAGATCCGGCGGCTCTCCTTGACCGCGTCGATGATCACCGACAGGCCCGGTGAGGTCAGGACGATCGCGGCGGCGGCGCGGGCCGCGTCCGTGGCGCCGGAGACCGCGATCCCGCAGTCGGCCTTCTTCAGGGCGGGGGCGTCGTTGACGCCGTCCCCGGTCATCCCGACGATGTGACCGCGCTGCTGCAGGACGTCGACGATGTGGTACTTGTGCTCGGGGAAGACCTGCGCGAACCCGTCAGCCTTCTCGATGGACGCCCCGACGGCGGCCGACTCCGACCGGTCCGCATCGCCCAGCCCCGAGGCGTCCAGGATGTCGGTGCCCAGCCCGACCGCAGCGGCCGTCTCCCGGGCGATGGCCAGCGCGTCACCGGTGACCACCTTCACCGACACGCCCAGCTCACCGGCGGTGGCGACGGTGCTCCGGGCGTCCTCGCGCGGCGGGTCGAACAGGGGCAGCACGCCGAGCAGTGCCCAGCGGCCGTCCACGCCGGTCCGGGCCACGCCCAGGGAGCGGAAGCCGTGTCCGGCGAAGTCCTCGACCGCGGTCTCGGCCCGAGCCCGGTCCGGGGTGCTCTGCGCCGCCAGCGCGAGGATGATCTGCGGAGCTCCCTTGCTGACCGTGAAGCTCACGCCGTCCGGGCCGGTGACGGTGGCCTCGGTGCGTTTGTGCACCGGGTCGAAGGGCTGGAAGTGGGTGAGCGTGTAGCCGTTCAGCGCGTCGTCGTCCAGACCACCGAGGACGGCGCGGTCGATGGGGTCGTCGTTGTCGGCCCGCGAGGCCAGCGCCCCGGCCAGCACGACCTCGGCCGGGCTGATCCCGCTGACGCTGAACGGCTCCCCGAGGGTCAGGGAGTTCTGGGTCAGCGTGCCGGTCTTGTCCGCACACAGGATGTCGACGCCGGCGAGCTCCTCGATGGCCACGAGCTTGCTGACGATCGCCTGCTTGGCGGCCAGCAGGCGTGCGCCCACCGCCATCGTGACCGACAGAACTGTGGGCATCGCGACCGGGATCGCGGCCACGGTCAGCACCAGGGCGAACTGCAAGGTGGTCAGCAGCGGGTCACCGCGCAGCAGTGAGACCACGACGATCAGGGTCACGAACGCCGCGGCCAGCAGGATCAGGTAGTTGCCGATCTTGAGCACGGCCTTCTGGAAGTGGCTGACGGTGTGCGCGTCCTGGACCAGCTGGGCGGTCCGGCCGAAGTAGGTGTGCCCACCGGTGGCGTAGACCAGGGCCCCGATCTCCCCGCGCCGGACGATCGAGCCGGAGAACACCGCAGCCCCGGGGGCGCACGTGGCGGGCAGCGACTCACCGGTGAGCGCGGACTGGTCGACCTCGATCTCGTCACCGTCCAGCAGCCGGGCGTCGGCCGGCACGATGTCGCCCAGGCGCAGCCGGATCACGTCCCCGGGTACCAGCTCGCGAGCCGGAGGGGTGATCCACTGTCCGTCGCGCCTGACCCGGACGGTGACGGCGAGGTCGGCCTTCAGGGCCTCGATGGCACTTCCCGCCTGGCGCTCCTCGGTGTACCCGACCAGAGCGTTGGCGCACAGCAGGACCAGGATGATGAAGAAGTCCGCCCAGTGACCGACGGCCCCGGACAGGACGACGGCCACCTCGATCATCCACGGGATGGGACCCCAGAAGTAGGACAGGAACTTCAGCAGCTGGTTCTGCTGGTGCTCGGCGATCTCGTTCGGGCCGTAACGCTCCAGCCGGCTGGTGGCCTCAGCCTGGCTCAGCCCGTCCGGGGAGGTGTCGAGCTCGCTCTCCAGGGCCGGCATCGGCAGCGTCTGCAGGTCGGTGGTCATGGCTGGTCACCCCCGGCAGCGATCGTCGCGGATCGGCAGCCGGCGCGGCATCGCCGGCCGGCTCACGACACCTCAGCGCCTGAGACGGTCGGCGACGGCGCGGTCGGCGGCGGCGCCGTGCTGCCGTGCACGACCAAGACGGGGCAGCGTGCGTGCTCGGCGCAGGCGGCGCTGACCGAACCGAGCAGCAGGCCGGCGAAACCGCCGTGGCCGCGGCTGCCCACCACCAGCAGGTCGGCGTCGGTGCTGGCCTGCAGCAGGGTCCGGGTCACGGTGCCCTGGCGCACGCTCACCGTGAGGTCCTTCGGGCGGTCGTGCTGGCCGAAGGCCTCATCCAGCGTCTTGTCGATGACCGTCCGGGCGTCGGTCGCTGGGTCCCAGTCACGGGGGTAGGACTCGTAGAGGAACGTTCCGAAGTCCCAGCAGATGATCGCCTCCAGGCTCGCCTGCATGGAACCGGCGAGGAAGGCCGCCCAGACCAGCGCCGTGCGTGACTGCTCCGAGCCGTCCACGCCCACCACGACGCGCGCGGTCCGCGGGGTTGCTGCCGGGGCGCTCACCGCTGCTCCGTCAGATGGCCGTTGGGGGAGGGCTGAGGCGGAACCACCGCGCGGCTCGGCGCCGGCTCCTGCGCCGCCGCGCTCTCGCGGGCCATGAAGGCCCCCAGCTCGGCGATGGTGCTCATCAGCGGCGCGGGGAAGACCACCGTGGTGTTCTTGTCCACGCCGATCTCGACCAGGCTCTGCAGATTGCGTAGCTGCAGCGCGAGCGGGTGGGCCATCATCGTGTCCGAGGCCTCGCCCAGCGCGGCGGCCGCCAGCGACTCGCCCTCGGCGTTGATGATCTTGGCTCGCTTTTCCCGCTCCGCCTCGGCCTGACGGGCCATGGCGCGCTTCATGCTGTCCGGCAGCTGGATGTCCTTCAGCTCCACCAGGGTGACCTCGACGCCCCAGTCGAGCGTGGTCACGTCGAGGATCTTGCGGATGTCCAGGTTGATCTTGTCTGTCTCGGAGAGGGTCTGGTCCAGGGTGTGCTGCCCGACGACCTTGCGCAGGGTGGTCTGGGCGATCTGGTCGATGGCGGCGTAGACGCTCTCGATGGCCACCACGGACTTGATCGGGTCCACGACCCTGAAGTAAGCGACGGCGGAGACGTCGACGCTCACGTTGTCGAGCGTGATGATCCCCTGGGACTGGATGGGCATCGTCACGATCCGCAGGGAGACCCGGTGCATCACGTCGACGAACGGGATTATCGTCCGCAGCCCTGGCTGGCGACCACCGACCACCTTGCCCAGCCGGAACAGCACGCCGACCTCGTACTGCTTGACGATCCGGATCGACGCGACGGCCAGCACGAGCAGGACGAGAGCGATCACGATCACGGTCACGGCGATGGGGTTCACTCCTGCAGCATGCGCTCCCCCGACCCACCTGAGCCGGGACCTCCGACCCGGGCGGCCGGGCGACTCAGCTGCCGTCGCGCTCCGTGGCTGCGGGGTCGCGGTCCTCCAGCTCCCAGGCGTGGTCCAGCATGTGCCAGGCGCAGCGCCGGATCAGGAACGGCAGCACCCAGGAGCGGGCCGGTTCGCCGCGGGCGTGGTGCTCGCGGATGCCCTGCACGAAGGCCTGCCGGTAGGCGCGCAGGGCCTGCGGGTCCTCCCGGGTCTCCAGGGCGACCCTCACGCCGACCTTGGGGGCGAACTCGTCGATCTCGGCACCGTTGACGTGCCGGACGATCTCCTCCAGCGTGCGGCCGCCACCCCGTGGGCCCTTGCGCAGCTCGACGGTCACCCGCGCCGCGGCGGCGTCGAAGGCCGACCAGGACGCCTGCAGCAGAGCCACCTTGCGCTCACACTCCACGTCGGTCATGGGATCGTGCTCGGGGCCGGCGGCCCGGCCGGAGACGCCGTAGTAGTCGGTCATCCCGATCCCCTCCAGCCGCTCGACGACCTGCAGCCCGGCGGTCGAGGCGAACTGAGGCCCGTACCCGGCGAGCTCGGCGACCGGCGCGTACCGGGGTCGGTAGCTCTCCAGGACGGCGAGCACGTCGTGCCCGGTGCGGGCGCTACGGTCCCACCCGGGCCAGTCGAACGCGCAGGCCACCAACCGCCGCTTCCTGCCCTGCTCGATCATCACCCGGACCGGCTCGGTCATCGTCGCCGCCACCGGCAGACGAGCGCGGTCAGTCGACCGGGTCGGACAGCTCGTCCAGGTAGGCGACGTCGTCGGGGTCGAGGTCGAAGTCAACCGCGGCGTTCTCGGCGATCCGCTGCGGGGTGACCGACTTCGGCAGCGGCAGCACGTCCTTGGCCAGCAGGTAGCGGAGCGACAGCTGCGCGACGCTCTTGCCGTACTTCTCGGCCAGTGCCCTCAGGCCCTCGTCGTCGAGCAGCCGTCCGGTGGCCAACGGGGAGTAGCCCTCGACGAGGATCCCGTGCTGCTGGCAGTAGCCGGTGGTCTCCGGCTGGGAGTTGCCCGGCCACCACCGGATCTGGTTGGCGTGCGGGGTGACCTCGGTGCCGGAGGCCAGCGACTCCAGGTCCTCGACCATGAAGTTCGAGACGCCGATCGAGCGCACCCGGCCGGCCGCGTGCAGCTCCTCGAAGACCTTCCAGACCTCGATGTTCCCGGCCCGGTGGTCGGAGCCCCGGTCGCTCCACGGCCACGGGGCGTGGATCAGCCACAGGTCGATGACCCCCAGGTCGAGGTTCTTGGTCGAGGTCTCGAACGCCTCCCGGGCGCCGGCGTGGTCCTTCACCTCGGCCGGCAGCTTGGTGGTCACGAAGACCTCCTCGCGGGCCAGGCCGCTGTCCCGGACGGCGCGGCCGACGCTCTCCTCGTTGCCGTAGGCCAGGGCGGTGTCGATGTGCCGGTAGCCGGCGCTCAACGCGTAGGCCACCGAGTCGTAGGCCGGTGCGCCGTCGGGGATCTGCCAGGTGCCGAACCCGATCTTCGGGATCTGCACACCACCGGTCATGGTGAAGGTGTCGGTCAGCAGGCTCATGGTCTCGACGCTACCCCGCAGCAGCCGCCCCAGCCCGGGCACGTGGCCCGGTGCGCGAGCGGCGCGACGTCCTCATCGGCCGTCTGCACCTCGCCGACGCGGGGGTGTCACAGCCGGCGGGTGGCCTCGCGCCTGGCGAAGGGCGCCATCCGGTCGCCGTGCTCGGCGACGAACCGCCGCGCGCGGTCAGGTTCGGCGGCGCCCAGCGACCGCACCCACCAGGCGACGGCCTTCTGGACGAACCAGTCCCGGTCGTCCAGGTACCCCGCGGCCCACCCCAGCACCCGCTCACGGACCTGCGGCGTCTGCGGCAGCGGGCAACTGCCGCTGAACGGCAGGGTGACCACCAGCGCGGCCCGCCGCGACCACCGGTCCGCCCAGGTGGTCCACCGCTCGACCTCATCCAGCCGGTCCGGCTGCTGAAGCAGCCGCAGACCGCCTGCCTTGCAGGCGTGGTCCGCGATCGACCAGGTGTCGAAGTCCGGTACCCACCCCGCGACGGCGCGCCAGACCTGCGGCTCCGGCTCGATCCGGGCGGCGGTCAGCAGCCGCGTCGCCGCGATCCGCGCCTCGTGGACATCGGTGCGCCACAGCCCCTGGGCCAGCTCCAGGGTCGCCTCGGGCGCCAGCTCACGCCGCCACCGGCGGGTCAACCGGTCGACGTCGGGGACGGCGGCGCCCAGGTAACGGCGGGGTGCCTTGTGGTAGGCCGCGCTACCCCGGGCGCGCCCGGCGTCGCCCAGCTCCGTCAGGGCGGCCAGCGCGGCGTCCACGGACGACGGGCTCGTCATCGCCGCGGCGCTCTCGCTCCCCGGGTCAGCCGCGCAGCTCCAGGTAGCGGGCGATCAGCGAGCGGGTCGAGGGGTCCTGCCCGGCCAGGGCATCGGCGTCGCCGGCCAGCGCCGGGGCGACCTCCAGGGCCAGCTTCTTGCCCAGCTCTACCCCCCACTGGTCGAAGGAGTCGATCCCCCACACCACCCCCTGGGTGAACACGATGTGCTCGTACAGGGCGATCAGCTGGCCCACCACCGAGGGGCTCAGGCTCGGCGCGAGGATCGAGGTGGTGGGCCGGTTGCCGGAGAAGGTGCGGGCCGCGACGACCGTCGCGTCGGTGGTGCCCTCGGCGCGCACCTCATCGGCGCTCTTGCCGAAGGCCAGCGCCTTGGTCTGGGCGAAGAAGTTCGCCAGGAACAGGGCGTGCACGTCGGCCCCGGGCTGGACGGCGCCGCCGTCACCGGTGGCGTCGGTCAGCGGGTGCGCCGGGTTGGCGACGGCGATGAAGTCGGCCGGGATCAGCCGGGTGCCCTGGTGGATCAGCTGGTAGAAGGCGTGCTGGCCATTGGTGCCCGGCTCGCCCCAGAAGATCTCACCGGTGTCGCAGGTGACCGGCGTCCCGTCCCAGCGCACGCTCTTGCCGTTGGACTCCATGGTCAGCTGCTGCAGGTAGGCCGGGAACCGGTGCAGGTCCTGGGCGTAGGGCAGCACCGCATGGGTCTGGGCGCCGAGGAAGTTGGTGTACCAGACGTTGAGCAGCCCCATCAGCAGCGGCACGTTGCGCTCGGGCTCGGCGGTGCGCATGTGCTCGTCCATCGCGTGGAAGCCGGCCAGCAGCTCCCCGAACCGGTCCGGGCCGATCGCGATGGCCACCGAGGTGCCGATCGCGGAGTCCACCGAGTACCGGCCACCCACCCAGTCCCAGAAGCCGAACGCGTTCGCCGGGTCGATCCCGAACGCCTCGACCTTGTCCAGCGCGGTGGAGACCGCGACGAAGTGCTTGCCGACGGCGTCCTTGCGGGCGGCGTCGTCGTCGGCGATCGCGCCCGCGGCGACCAGGTTGTCCCACAGCCACTGCCGGGCCAGCCGGGCGTTGGTCAGCGTCTCCAGCGTGCCGAAGGTCTTGGACGCCACGATGAACAGCGTCGTCTCCGGGTCCAGGCCGGCGGTCTTCTCGGCCACGTCGGCCGGGTCGATGTTGGAGACGAACCGGCACTCCAAGCCGTCCTGCACGAACGGCTTCAGCGCCTCGTAGACCATCACCGGGCCCAGGTCGGAGCCGCCTATCCCGATGTTGACCACGGTCGCGACCCGCTTGCCGGTGACCCCGGTCCAGCGGCCGGAGCGCACGGCGTCCGCGAACTCGGCGATCCGGGCCAGCACCTCGTGCACGTCGTGGTCGACGTCCTGCCCGTCGACGGTCAGCGGGGCGGGCGGGACCAGGTCGGCGGCGCCGTCCGGGCGGCGCAGCGCGGTGTGCAGCACCGACCGGCCCTCGGTGGCGTTGATCCGCTCACCGCTGATCATCGCCTGGTACCGGCCGGGGACGTCGACGGCGCGGGCGAGGTCCAGCAGGTGCTCGAGGACCTGGTCGGTGATCAGGTTCTTGGACAGGTCCACGGTCAGGTCGGCGGCCGTGAAGGTGAGCGCGGTGGCCCGGCCCGGGTCGGTCTCGAACCATCCCCGCAGGTCGGGGGTGAAGCCGTCGGCGGCCTGGGTCAGGGCCCGCCAGGCGTCGGTGCTCGTCGGGTCGACCGGTGCGTCGCCGGTGGGCTGGTCGGTGGTCATGGCTCCTCCAGGGGCAGGTCCGGCTTCGGGACGAACCTATCGCCGGTGCCGGCCGGTGGCCGGTCCGGACCGTCCGGCCGCCAGCGGCCGGGCCAGGGCCGGTGCTCAGACCACCGAGAAGCCCTCGGGCAGCGACGCGCGCCCGGTCGCGGCCAGCAGCAGGGCGGGGCCCCGTCCGGTCCGGGCGGCCACCCGTGCGGCCAGCACGGCCGCCTCCTCCACGGCCTGCGACGGCAGGTCCACCGGCAGGCCGGTCGCCCGGCTGAGGTCCAGCGAGTGCACGACGAGCTCGAACGTCCGGGTCGGCAGGTACGCCGCGGCCCGCATGCCGCCCGCGATGGTGTGCACCACCAGCTGCGGGTCGGTGCGCTGCACGGCGGTCGCCGCCTGCTGCACCAGGTCGGCGAACCGCGCGGCGGGCTTATCGCCCAGGTCAGCACCCGCGCGCCGGCCCCGCTCGACGACGTCGCCGGGGTCGAGCCGGATAGAGGCGATCGCCGTGTAGTAGTCGGCCGCGTCGGTGAGCTGTTCGTGCGGCACCGGGCGGGCGAAGTACTCGATCACGGTCACCAGCGAACGGCTGGTGTGGCCGACCAGGTCCCGCACCGTCCACTCGCCCAGACCGGGCCGCTCCCAGTCCTCCGCGCGCAGGCGAGCGACCAGGTCGGCGACGACGTCCGCGGTGGCGAGGTAGCTCACCGCCCCAGTCTGCCCACACCTGCATGACGTGGCTTCCGCCACCTGGCGTCGAGGAGATGGCCCGCTACTGTCCGATCATGACCAACCGATCCAGCAGCTTCGCCCGCACCCTGGCCGGGACCACCGCCGCGGTCGTCGGCGCCGCCGCGGTCGGGTCCGCCGTCACGGACCCCGGCTCGGACTGGTACCGCCGTCTGGACAAGCCGTCCTGGCAGCCGCCGGGGGCAGCCTTCCCGATCGTGTGGACCTCGCTGTACGCGGGGATCGCCGGCGCCTCGGCCCGGGTGCTGACCCGGCTGGGATCCTCCGGCCGGCAGGAGGAGGCGAGCGCCTTCCGCCGGGCACTGGCGCTCAACCTCGCCCTGAACGCCGGCTGGAGCGTGGTGTTCTTCGGCCGCCACCACCAGCGCGCCGCGGTGGGGGTGGCCGTGGCGCTCGCGGCCAGCTCGATCGACCTCACTCGGCGCGCCTCAGCCGCCGGGACGGGGCCGGCGCTGACCCTGGCGCCGTACGCGGCGTGGACGACGTTCGCGGCCGGGCTGACGGCCGACATCGCGCGGCGCAACGCGCCCTCGCGGTAGCCGGGAGCCGTCCGCGTCCAGTTCTTGCTGCGCGCCGACCCGTGTCCAGCCGGTCCAGTGGGTCTATCGATACCCCGCCGGGGTACCCAGCCAGGAGACGAACCGATCGTCGGACGTGCGCGGGCGGGCTGCAGTGAAGACCCGTGTTCGCGCCGCCGGCCCCGACAGTGAGGAGCAGAGGTGCCAGCGACCTGGCTGATCGTGCTCGCCTGGGCGGCGCTCGCCGTGGCGTTCGTCAGCACCGGGGTGATCCTGTACGACATCTACGGCCGCGGTCACCGGCAGATGATGCCGGTGATGGAGGCGGTCTGGCCGGTGACCGGCCTGTACTTCGGGCCGGTCGCGGTGTGGGCCTACCGCGCCTGGGGGCGGCAGAAGAGCCCCCGCTGGCTGGAGGAGCAGGGGCTGGACGAACCGCCGGGCAAGAGCCGGTTCGCGACGGTCGCCGTCGGGGTGAGCCACTGCGGCGCCGGTTGCACGCTGGGTGACATCGTGGCCGAGTTCGCCGTCTTCGGTCTGGGCGCGACCATCGCCGGCGAGGCTCTGTACGCCGAGTTCGTCGGCGACTACCTCGCCGCGGTGGCGCTCGGTCTGGTCTTCCAGTACTTCGCCATCGCCCCGATGCGCGGGCTGGGGTTCCGCGAGGGCATCGTCGCCGCGGCCAAGGCCGACATCCTGTCCCTGTCGGCGTTCGAGGTCGGCCTGTTCGGCTGGATGGCGCTGATGACCTTCGTCTTCTTCCCCGACCCGCACCTGCACCCGGACAGCCCGGTGTACTGGTTCCTCATGCAGATCGGCATGGTCATCGGGTTCGGGACGGCCTACCCCGTGAACGCCTGGCTGATCAAGCGGGGGATCAAGGAAGCCATGTAGGCCAGGCAACCGGGCGGGCGCCGAGCCGCCGGTCGCGGTCAGGAGCCCCTACGACGCAGGAAGCTGGGGTCCAGCTCGGCCACGGTCCGGGCGCCGCACATCTGCATCGTGCGGCGCAGCTCCTCGGTGAGGATGTCCAGGCAGTGCCGCACGCCGGCCTCGCCGGCCGCGGCCAGACCGTAGAGGTGGGCGCGGCCGAGCAGCACCGCCTTGGCGCCCAGCGCCAGCGCGATCATCACGTCGCTGCCGCGGCGGAAGCCCGAGTCGACCAGGACGTCCACCCGATCTCCGACGGCCTGCACCACCTCGGGCAGCACGTCGATGGTGGCCGGCAGGTGGTCGAGCTGGCGCCCGCCGTGGTTGGAGACGATCACCCCGTCGGCGCCGGCGTCGGCCGCGGCGACAGCCTCCTGCGCGCACATCACGCCCTTGACCAGGATCGGGCCCTCCCACACCTCGCGCATCCAGTGCAGGTCCTCCAGGCTGAGCGTCCCGTCGAACATCCGGCTGACCTTCTCCAGCGAGCGGGTGTCGTCCGGGCCGATGTTCGGGAAGCTCATCGCCCGCGAGGTGAGGAAGCGGTAGGACCAGCTCGGTCGCCGGGCGCCGTCCAGGAACGTCCGCAGCGTCAGGGCCGGCCGGGGCAGCTCAAGCCCGGTGTGCTTCTCCCGCTCCCGCTTGGACCGCACGTTGGTGTCGGTGGTCAGCAGCAGCGCGCCGAACCCGGCGGCCCGGGCCCGCAGCACCGCCTGCCTGATGTCCGCGCGGTCCCCCCACAGGTAGGTCTGCAGCCACAGCGGGGTGTCGGTCTGGGCGGCGACGTCCTCCACCGAGGTGGTGGCCAGCGTGGAGAGGGCGTAGGGGATCCCGGCGTGCCGGGCGGCGCGGGCCACGGCCAGCTCGCCCTCGTGGTGGAACATCCGCGGGGCACCGATCGGGGCCAGGACGAACGGCAGCGGCTGCCTGCGGCCGAGCACGGTGACGCTGGTGTCGACGTCCCGGATGTCGCGGGTCTCCTTCGGCCGCAGCTCGATCTCCTCGAACGCCGAGCGGTTGCGCCGCAACGTGTACTCGCCCTCCGCGCCGGTGTCCAGGTAGGCCTGGGCGCCCAGCGGCAGGCGCCGGCGGGCGGCGGCGGCCACGTCCTCGATGCTGAAGCAGCGGGCCAGGTTCCGGGCGCCGTACGGCGCCGGCGGCCGGGCCACCCGGACCAGCGAGACAACCTCGGAAGGCTTCATGGTTACCAGAGCCTACCTATCCGGTTCGACGCAGGCCGGCACCTGCCCCTCGCCGGTGACGGCGAGCTCGGGCGCCACGGCGGTCCAGGCCGCATCGCCGTCCGGCGTCCGCCTGCGTCGGGGAGGCGCCGCAACGGAAGGTGAGAACGCCAGTGGCTCCGCGCGACAACATGGTTGCCTTCGCTCCGATTGCTGGTGACGCCTGCACCCCCGCCGCTGCGGACGTGCCTCAGAGGGTGATGACGACCTTGCCCCGGGCGTGCCCGCCGCCGA
Organism: uncultured Actinomycetota bacterium; assembly: GCA_963821825.1. Lineage (GTDB taxonomy): Bacteria > Actinomycetota > Actinomycetes > Actinomycetales > Kineosporiaceae > CAWGFD01. Next base: position 91,238 of record CAWGFD010000002.1, on the reverse strand, counting down.
CCCGACCGATCGCCTGCTGGGTCTGTCCGATGGGGTAGGTGCAGTCCATCACCGGGCGGATCGTGCCGGCCTCGAGCAGGTCCTTGAGCGTCAGGAGATCCGCCAGCTTCGGTGAGAGCAGGAACGGCTGCAGCCTGTGGTCTGTCGAGCGACGCAGCACGTTCGCGGCGATCACCCGACCGCCGCTGGCGAACCAGCGGTTGTCGAACCCACCACCGTTCGGCACCAGCACTCCGGTCGGGGTCAGCGCGCGGCGCAGGGCGGACAGCCCGTGGTTGGCGACGTTGTCCAGGATGAAGTCGTAGCGCTCCTCGCCGAGGGTGAAGTCCTCGAGGGTGTAGTCGATGACGTGGTCGGCGCCGAGTCCCCGGACCAGGTCCAGGTTGCCGGTGCTGCACACGCCGGTGACCACGGCGCCCAGCGACTTCGCCAGCTGGACGGCGAAGGTGCCGATGCCGCCGGACGCGCCGTTGATCAGCACGGAGCTTCCCGCGTGGACGTGGCCGTGGTCGCGGACCGCTTGAAGGGCCACCAGACCCGCCATGGGCACGCTGGCCGCCTGCTCGAAGGTCAGGTTCGACGGGATGGGCGCGAGGGAGCCCTCAGGCACCGCGGCGTACTCGGCGAAAGCACCGATGCACCAGCCGAAGACGGGATCGCCGACCTGCAGCCGGGAGACGCCCTGACCCACGGCGGCGACCTCTCCCGCCAGGTCGGTGCCCCGGATCCGGTGGCGGGGCCTGAGCAGCCCATACACCGGCCGGGCGACGTAGGGCAGCCCGCTCATCACCGCCCAGTCGGCCGGGTTGACGCCGGCGGCCCGGACCCGGACGAGCACCTCGTCCCTACCGGCCGCCGGCTGGTCGATGTCCTGCAGCATCAGGACGTCGGACGAACCGTAGGCGTCCTGCACCATCGCCTTCATGGCTGTCTCCTCCTCGATCGGCACCGTCGACGATCAGGCTGACGGTGAGCTGCGCCCCGCGGGCCACGCTGGGCCGGCCGGGACCGTGGCCCCGGCCGGACGTCCGGCGGCTCAGGCGACGGGCACCGCACCGGCCGGGCTGAGCGGTGGGACACCGCCCCGCGTGATGGCTGCGGGCTTGAAGCCTCGGCTCACCAGGTAGATGCCGAGCGAGAGCTCCCAGAGGGCGACCGGGATCACGGCGATCGCCGCGACCGCACCGAGCCGGTCGATGACCCCGAACATGGTCAGGAAGACCGCGGTGAGGTGGATCGGCGCGCCGACCAGCGCGAGGGCGGGGAGGGCGCGCGGCACCAGGCCGGACCGGTACAGCAGGGTGCCCAGCAGGATCGCGTTGACGCCCGGCATCAGGCTCTGGCCGAGGGTGAACGCCCAGTTGTAGGTGGCGATGTGCGACGCGCCGACGGCGACCAGCGAGGCGCGGTCGGCGCCGACGGCGGCGCCCAGGTCCTGGTGCAGGGTCACCAACGACAGCAGGCTCGCGACCCCGGTGAAGATCATGGCTGCTTCCAGCGTCCGGGAGGCGACGAAGCCGAGCGCCAGACTCTCGTTCTGCCGCTTGACGACGGGGAAGAGGGTGACGGCGGTCCCGATGCCGGCGAGCCCGACGATGACCTCGAGGAAGCACCCCAGCAGCACGCCGGCGTCTGATCCGGAGCCGGTGATGAAGTCGGTCTTCTTGACCGGGCCGTAGAGGAAGAGGGTGGGGATCGAGACGAAGCTGATCAGGTAGAACACGCCCGCGACGAGCGCGGTCCGTCGAGTGGGACTCATGATGGCTCCTCAGCCGGGTGTACAACGTACACCTGAGATGGCTGAGCGTACGTGTACGGTGTATACCCGTCAAGAGGCGGACTCCGCCGGTCTGGAGGGAAGGCCTGCCATGCCGCTCGAGGAGTCGCGCTCGCCGGTCCGGCGGATGCCGCTGAGCAGACAGGTCGTGCTGCAGGAGGCCGTGGGGTTGGCTGACCGCGCGGGGATCGAGTCGGTCAGCATGCGCAACCTGGCCCACGAGCTGGGGGTCGTGCCGATGGCGTTGTACAAGCACGTGGCGAACAAGGAGGAGCTGCTGGACGGCATGGTCGACGCCCTCGCGGCCGAGATCGCTCCGAGCGAGGCGGGCCTGGCCTGGAAGGCCGCGGTCCGGCAGCGGATCCTCTCGGCCCGGCGGGCTGTGCTCCGTCACCCCTGGGCGCCCCAGCTGATCAAGTCGCGCACCAAGGCCACCCCAGTGGTGCTGGACTACCTGGACTCCCTGATCGGGACCTTCCTGGCTGGCGGCCTGTCGCCCACCCTCACCCACCAGGTGATGCACGCCCTCGGCAGCCGGATGTGGGGGTTCACGTTGGAGGTCTTCCCGGCTGCGCCGCTCCCGTTGGACGACCAGCAGCCCCCCGCCGTCCTTCCACGGGCCGCCCGCCACCGGCACATCAGCGAGGTCGCGCTGGCCGCGACACCGCCGGGGGCCACACCACACGGTCCTGGATGCGACGACCAGCTGGAGTTCGAGTTCGGCCTCGATGTCCTGCTCGAGGGGTTCGAGCGACTTCATGAGCAGGGCTGGCCCTGAACGGGTCACCCATGGTGCATCCCCAGGCCGACCATCGATCACCGAAGGGGTCGGACGAGCGTCACCGTCGCCACCACGGTGCGCGGTCAGTCCTTCGGGGGCTCCTGGCTCGCGTCGTCCTTCGCCCTGTGGTCCGCCTCGTCCGCCTCGGCCTTCCGCTTCTCCTCGCGACGCTTCTCCGCCTCCCAGTCCTCGCGTAGCGCGACTACCCAGGGGTCATACGGCTTCCAAGCCATGTCCGGTTCCTCTCGGTGAGCCCACAGCGTCTGCGCCGGGGCGGTAACACGGCGATGCTGGTCGAGTGCGCGTGGGCCCGCCGCGCCAACGAGCGGCGCACGCCCACCCAGGCGTCGACGCGGACGGCCTGACCCTGCTGATCCTCGGGAACGAGCAGCAGGGTCCCGTTGGTGATGCTCTCACCGGCCTCGACCCACAGTTCTCCGACGAACAGGTCGGCCGGTCGCGGCTTCCCCCACGCGACCTGCCCCGGAGTCGTCGGCGGTTCCCAGAGGCGGAAGGTCAGCAGGGTGCCGGCCTCGATCATCTTGATCCGGCTCGCGCCGATGTTGTGCAGAGTCACGGTTGTATCCAGGCACGGCGACCCTGCGACCATCGTGGGCCTCACGTCAACGGTCAACGCCACTCTCGCCGCGAAGACCTTGCCCTTGAAGAACCGGAAGTAGGCCCAGATGCCGCCGACAATGATCCCGGCAGCGGTCACGACCGCCTGTATGGTTTGAGCCCATTGCAGGGTCGTCACATCTCGCCTCCCCGCCCGCGGCGTTGGTCTCCGGCCGTTCCACACTAGGTGTGGCACCGTCGCCTTGGGTACTGCTTGACGCTTCCGCCTCCCACGGCGGCTCAGGGAAGGTCGGCCTGCGGTCCCGGCCGGCGGGCTGTCCCATGGGCGTGGGGTCGTGCGGCACCGTGCAGGTGCGCGCCCTACGGTCGGTGCGTGAGCGTCGATCGACCTGTCGACCAGCAGGGGCTGCCCGTCGCGCCGACCCGTGGGCGACTGCGCCCGGTCCCGGCCGGTGATGTCGACCTGGACGGCGGCGGGTTCTGGGGACGGCGACAACAGCTGCTCACCGAGGCCCTGCTGCCGCACGCCAGGCAGTGGACGCAGCGGCTGGGGTGGCTGGACGCCTTCCGGTCGGCCGCCGCCGGGCAGGACTCCCGGCCCCGACGCGGCAAGCTGTTCACCGACGCCGACGTGTACAAGCTGCTCGAGGCGCACGTCTGGTGGTCCAGGTCCGACCCGAGTGGGGCGACCGAGGAGGCCGCCGCCGACCTGGCCCGGCTCGTCCGCTCGGCTCAGGGCCCCGACGGCTACCTGAACACCTGGTACGGCGTCGGGCACGAGAGCGAGCGCTACACCGATGCGGCGCAGGGGTTCGAGCTGTACTGCACCGGGCACCTGCTGCAGGCGACGGTGGCCGCGCTGCGCCGCGATGGCCCGGCCGGCCTCATCGACGCGGGCCTGGCCGCGGCGCAGCACCTGCACACCCAGCTGGGCAGCGGCCCCCGGACGCTCTTCGACGGTCACCCGGCGCTGGAGGCGGCCCTGGTCGAGCTGGCCCGGGCCACCGGGGAGCAGCGCCACCTGGACCTGGCCTGCCGGATGCTGGACAGCCGCGGCCACCGCAGCACCCCGCTGCACGCGATCGGCCCGGAGTACTACCTGGACGACGTCCCGGTGCGGCAGGCGAGGGTGCTGCGGGGGCACGTCGTCCGCGCCCTCTACCTGCTCGCCGGGGCGGTCGACGTCGCGGTCGAGACCGGCGACGACGCCCTGCTGGGCACTCTCGTGCAGCAGTGGGACGGGACCATCGCCGGCCGCACCCACCTGCACGGGGGGATGGGCTCACGCCACCTGGGGGAGTCCTTCGGCGAGGACTTCGAGCTCCCGCCGGATCGCGCCTACGCCGAGACCTGCACCGCCGTGGCGGGCGTGATGGCCGCCTGGCGGCTGACCCTGGCCACCGGAGAACCCCGGTTCGCCGACCACGCCGAGCGGGCGCTGTTCAACGTCGTCGCCACCTCCGTGGCGCCCGGTGGCCGGCGGTTCCTGTACGTCAACCCGCTGCAGTCCCGCGCCGGCCTGCCCGAGCCCGGGCAGGATGAGGCTCCGTTCCGCAAGGACACCCCGAGGGCGCCGTGGTTCTGGGTGGCCTGCTGCCCGACCAACGTCGCCCGGCTGCTGGCCAGCCTGGGCGGCTACGTGGCGACCACCGACGACCAGGGGCTTCAGCTGCACCAGTACGCCACCGGCGCGATCCGGGCGGTGGTGGCCGACGCGCTCACGAGGTTGCGGGTGCGCACCGACTACCCGTGGACGGGACGGGTCGAGGTCGAGGTGCTGGAGAGCGGCCCGGCGCCGTGGACCCTGTCGCTGCGGGTGCCGGGCTGGGCCGGGTCCGCGACGATCCAGGTGGTCACCGGCCGCCCGGACGAGCGGACCGCCGGCCCCACCGAGGTCAGGCAGGGTACGGCCCAGGTGCGGCGCCGATGGGCGGTCGGTGACGTGGTCGTGCTGGAGCTCGAGGTGAGCGCCCGGGCCACGGTCGCCGACCCGCGGGTCGATGCCCTGCGCGGCACCCTGGCCGTCGAGCGCGGCCCGCTGGTGTACTGCGCCGAGCGGCCCGGCGACGAGGCCGAGGAGGTGCTCCAGGTGACAAGAGGCCCAGGTGGTGACCTCGGCGCCCAGGAGGTGCCGTGCGAGGTGCCGGGGGCCGATCCTGGGGCGGTCTCGCTGCGGATGCGCGGCAGCGTGCTGTCCGGCGGGCGCCCGGGATGGCCGTTCGGGGCGTCGACGGCTCTGGAGCGCCGGGAGGTCTCGCTCGACCTGGTGCCGTTGCACCTGTGGGGTCTGCGTGGGCGTGGCCCGATGCGGGTCTTCCTGCCGGTAGACCCGGCGTCCGGCGGCCGATGAGCAGGACGCCGCCGCCCAGGCGCGGGTCGCCCTGGCGGCCCGGGTCCGGTGGGATCACCCCAGCCGCGGCCGACTCGGGCCCCGCGTTCAGCGCCCGCGCCGAGCAGACCGGTGCCATCCACGCGATCGCCGCCGCCGTCCTGGAGCAGGCCTGCGGCCCGGGGTCGCCGGTGTCCCCGGCCAGGGGCCTGACAGCGCGTTCGTCGAGGCCATCGCCCAGATGGCCCAGCGGCTCGGGCTGACCACCGTCGCAGAAGGTGTGGAACGGGCTGACCAGCGGGCGTTCCTCGAGCAGGTCGGTAGGGCCCGCTCTGGGTCACACGTTCACCTCGGGTCAGACGCCGGCGGCGCTGACGATCGCGTCGGTGAAGAAGCCGGCGAACAGGCCCACCAGCAGCCCGTAGGCGAGCAGGTCGGTGCGCCGGGCCTTCGCCAGCACGCCGAGCAGCTGGCAGACGACGTAGAGGATCGACCCCGCGGCCAGGGTGAGGAACAGCACGCTCACCGGCTCGCTGGTGAAGGTGTGGCCCAGGGCGGTGCCGACGAAGGTCGGGCCACCCCCGATCAGTCCGAGGGTGAGTAGGAACGCCCAGGAGGGCCGGCGGGCGCGTCCGTCGGCGTCCAGGTCGCCGGCCAGGGGAGCGGTGATGCCGAACCCCTCGGTGGCGTTGTGCAGGGCGAACCCGACCACCAGCAGGGTGGCCAGGGCGATCTGGCCCTGCGCGGCCGACTGCCCGATGGCCAGGCCCTCGGCGAAGTTGTGCAGCCCGATCCCGATCGCGATCAGCAGGGCCAGGCGCCGGGCGGAGCTCCAGGTGGCCAGCCCGCGGGGGCGGGCCAGCTCGGCCGACTGCGCGGCGCCCGGGCCGAAGCGGTGGGCGGTGCGGGCAGAGGCCGCCCGGGCCTGCGCGCCCATCCAACGCTCGTAGAACACCATGGCCAGCAAGCCGACGGCGAGGCCGCCGGCGAACAGGACGCCGTACCCGACGGCGCTCCCGGTCCGGCCGCCGTCCGCGAGGGCGCCGTCGATGGGGTCCCACGCCGCGCTCAGCACGTCCCAGAACAGGAAGAGCAGGACGCCGACGGCGGTGGCGCTCAGCAGCGTCCGCAGTGTCGGTGCCGGCTGCCGCAGTCGCCCGACGGGCAGGCCGAGCAGGATGGTCCCGCCTGCCAGCAGCCCCAGAAGCAGCGTCGGTCCCAGACCCATCTCGTCGTCCTCCACATCGTCGCAGCCTCGATGAGGTAAGCCTAACCTCAATGCCGGGTGCGGCGCGGCGGGCAGTCGTCGCTGGGTCCGCCCTCACGGGCGGCGAACAGTCCTGACCCGGGTCAGACGGTCACGTCGAAGGAGCCGTCGGCGGCGGCGGCCGTGGCCGCGGCGGCGGCGACCGCCTTAGCGGCAGCCGGGCTGGCGGCGCGCTGCGCGGCCACGGCCTGGATCATCAGCTGCGCGGCGGGGCCGGACAGGCCGAGGGAGGAGACGTTCATGACTGTGGTGTCGGCATCCGGCGGGCCCGGCTGAGGCCGCCGAACGGGTGCCAGTCAGGTCTGGGGGTGCTCCTCCTGCCAGGCGCGGGTCAGGACGTCGAGCAGCTCGGGCGCGACGTCGTCGGCGCACAGCCGCCCGGTCAACCGGACGGTGAGCCGCAGCTGCTCCACGTAGTTGGGGCAGTTCGGGCAGGTGGTGAGGTGACGCTCGACCGCCCGGCGCCGGCTCGGGGGCAGGGTGCCGTCCAGGAACCCCGAGGCGTTCAGGCGCTGGACCAGGCTCCGGAAGGCGTCGGCGTCCCCTGGTGCGGGCGCAGGACGAGCTCGGCGTCCTCGCCTGCCACCTGCGCCGCCGCCACCTGCGAAGTCTGTCAACCACGGGCCGGCAGCGCTTCCGCTGGACCAGAACCAGAACCCGAACCCGGGTCGGGCCAGGTGTAACGGGCAAGACCCACACCGGGACATACCGGTGGGCCGCACCGCGGCCGCAACGACCACCTTCCGGAAGGACCCGTCATGAACCGCTCACGTCGCCTCGCCGCCGGCCTGCTGGCCGCCGCCTCGGGCGTCACCCTCTCCCTGGCCGCTACCTCCCCGGCCCTGGCCGACCGCGGTGGCAGGGGTGGCTCCGCCGCCGGCCAGGTGTACGAGGTCACCAACTCAGCCACCGGCAACGCCGTCCAGGTCTTCGACCGGGCCCGTGACGGCTCCCTGTCCGTGGGCGCTCTGGTCCCCACCGGTGGTCTGGGAGCCGGTACCTCGCTGGGCTCGCAGGGTGCCGCCGTCCGGGACGGCAACGTCCTGCTCGTGGGTCAACGCGGGGGACGACACGCTCTCCTCCTTCCTGATCCGGGCGGCCGTCTCGTCCTTCGGGACGTCCCGCCTACCGGCGGCGTGCTCCCGGTCAGCGTGGCTGAGCACGACGGCCTGGTCTACGTCCTCAACGCCGGCAGCGGCACCCTGACCGGGCTGCGGCTGACCGAGTCGGGCACGCTGCGGACGGTTGCGGACAGCACCCGGGCGCTGGGCGGGTCCGCCGTCGGTGCGGCCCAGGTGCAGTTCGACGCCCGGGGTGACCGGGTGGTGGTCACCGAGAAGGCGACCAACCAGCTCCTCACCTTCCCGGTGCGCGAGCACGGCCTGCTCGCCGCGCCCACCGTGACGCCCAGCGAGGGCGCGACGCCGTTCGGCTTCGACGTCGACGCCCGCAACCACGTCGTGGTGTCAGAGGCCGGCAGCGGGTCGCTGTCCTCCTACCGCTTCGACCGCGCCGGCCTGACCGCGATCACCGGGGCCGTGCCGGACTCCCAGGCCGCGGCCTGCTGGGTCGAGATCGTCGGCGGCGTCGCCTACACCACCAACGCGGCCAGCAGCACGATCTCCTCGTTCGCCATCGGCCGGGACGGCTCCCTGACCCTGCTCGCGGCCGTCGCCGCCACCACCGGTGCGGGCCCGACCGACCTGGCCGCCAGCCAGGACGGGCGCAACCTGTACGTGCGGACCGGCGACGGGTTGGTGGACGAGTTCTCCGTCGCCCGTGACGGGTCACTCACCGGCGTCGGGACCATCCGGGGGACGACCTCGATCGGCACTGCCGGTCTGGCCGCTCGGTAGACGCTGCAGGGCAGCATGTCGGGGGCGCCGGAGCGAGCGCCCCCGCGTCCCCGGTTGTCGGCGCCGGGCCCCTCCTGGTGGCGCGGCGGCCCCGGTCGGCGACCGGCCACGAGGTTCCCGCCGGGCCAGGGCCTCGCCGGGAGGGTCCGCGGCGGTCTAGGGTCGATCATCCGTCTGCCGCCGATGACGCCGGGAGGACGCCAGATGCGACGATTCTTGGCCGTTGTGGCACTCGGCCTGGGTGCTGCCTTCCCGTCGAGCGTGCCCGACGGCTCGATCGAGGGCTTCATCGACCGCGAGCTGCCCGCCGCCGGCGCCCCGGGGGTGGCCTACGCCGTGGTGGCCGACGGTGGGATCACCGAGGCGGGCGCCCGGGGGGTGGTCAGGAAGGGCAGCGACACGAAGGTCACTCCGGACACGCCCTTCCTGACCGGTTCGATCACCAAGAGCTTCACGGCGCTGGCGGTGATGCAGCTGGTCGAGGCGGGCCGGGTCGACCTGGACGCCGACTTCTCCCGCTACCTGGAGGGTTTCGCCGGACGGCCCGCGGGTGAGGTGACCATCAGGCAGCTGCTCAGCCACACCAGCGGCTTCTCGACCCTGCAGGGCAACGCCTCGCACACCGACGTCTCCGGCGGGCCGGACGAGCTGGCCCGCCGGGTGGAGGCGCTCACCGAGGTCACGCCGGTCGAGCAGCCGGGCCGGAGCTGGGCGTACTCGAACCTGAACTACCAGATCCTCGGCCGGGTGGTCGAGGTCGTGGCCGGGGTGGACTACCAGGCCTACGTGAGCGACCACATCCTGCAGCCGGTCGGCATGTCGAACAGCTTCGTCGCCGACGGCAAGGTGCACGAGTCGATGGCGACCGGTCACCGGCCGTGGTTCGGCACCAAGCGGGCGCTGTCCGCGAACGGGACCGACCGCGGCACGGCACCGCAGGGTGGGGTGGTGGCCAGCGCCACCGACCTGGCCCGCTACCTGCAGGTGATGATGAACGGTCAGGACGACGTGCTGAGCGCCGAGGGGAAGGCGCTGATGATGCGCCCGGTCGGCGGCGCCGCCTCGTTCTACGGCTTCGGCTGGTTCGTGGACGCGGCCAACGGGACGGTCTGGCACTCCGGCACCAGCCCGGGTTTCGAGACGCTGGCCACCATGGACCCCGACGCCGGCAGGGCGGTCGTCGTGCTGGTCAACGCTGGCAGCGGAACCGGATTCGGGGAGACCACCGAACTGCGCAATGGCATCACCGCCAGGGCCCTGGGCCTGGACTACGACGGCGAGGGGTCACGGCTGGCGCAGAAGGCCCTGTTCATCGGTCTGGTGCTGCTGCCGATCGGGTACCTGCTCAGCATGGTCTGGGCCTGGCGGCAGCGGGCCGCGATCCGTGCGAAGTCCGGTGCGGCCGGACTGTTCAGCCTGTGGTTCCCGCTGCTCACCACGCTCGCCGCCGCCTTCGTGGTGCTCTACCTGGTGCCGTCCCTCAGCGGCACGCCGCTGGGCACGCTGCGGCTGTTCCAGCCGGACCTGGCCCTGCTGCTGATCGCCACCGCCGTCACCGGCGTGCTGTGGGCGGTGTTCCGGCTCGGCGTCGCCTACACCCGACCAGGTCACCCTTCCCGGCCGGCCGCCGAGGCACCGGTCAGCGAACCGCAGCTGCGAGCTCCCAGACCCTGACCCGCGCCGTGGCCGCGCCGACCAGCTCGATGCGCCACGGCGGCGCCGCGCTCGGGTAGAACCGCGCGGTGGCCACCCGCCCGCCGGGCGCGAACAGCTCGAGGATCGAGCCGTCCACGAAGCCGTGGATGCCCTGGTGGCAGGCGGAAAGGTGGGTGGCGTCCACGATGTCGAAGCCGCCGCGGTGCGCTCTCGGGTCGCGGCTGGCATGGTCACGGTCCACCCGCAGACGACCCACGGCGTGGTCGAGCAGGATCTCCAGGTACTCCTCCTGCCCGAAGCGCAGCCGGAGGCCGTGAGCAGCACCCTCGCCCGGCTCGCACGTCCAGTGGAACTCCAGCTGCGCCCCCAGCCCGCCGAGCGCGGACACGCTCTCGCGCGCCGTCCCGTCCTGGCGCAGGTGGACCAGCTCGGGCACCGGAGCGCTGGCCAGCCTGCCCCCCGGCGCCAGGCTGATGACGCGAGGCAGGGTGAGCACCCCTGACCAGGCGTCGTCCTGGGCCCACTCGAAGGAACGACCTTCGGTGGCCCAGCCCCACATCAGTGGTCCGTGCGGGCTGCCGCGCATCACCGACGCCGCGTAGAAGTTCGGGCCGTGGTCGACCAGGCGTGGGACCAGCGGGTGGGGCCCGGCCGGTAGCTCAGGGTCGTGCACGGCGAGCGAGAGCACCTGGCCGATCCCCTCCGCTGCCGTCCACGCGCCGACCACCGCGACCGACCTCGCCGCGACGGTCAGCAGTTGAGGGCATTCCCACAGCTCCCCCGTGTCCGCGCCGTCGGACCGGGACCGCGCCAAGGAGGCCAGTGGACCCAGGTACTCCCAGGTCTGCAGATCGTCGGAGCCGTACAGACGCACCATCGCGGTGCCATCGCTCGTCCCCGCCCCCAGCACCATCCGCCACGACGACCCCTGCCTCCAGACGAACGGGTCGCGCATCTCCTGGATCTCCTCGCCGGGGGGTGGATCGGGAACCACCGGTACGGGGGGATCGTAGGAGTACCCGCCGTCCCGTGAGACGGCACACAGCGTCGTCTGTGGTCGCGCCCCTTCGGAGTAGCCGGAGTAGAACGCCCGGAGGGTGCCGTCGGGCGCCCGGACGGTGTTGCCCGACCAGCACCCGTCCCGGTCCGGCAGGCCCGGGTGCGGCCGGATGGCGGGTTCGTGACTCTGCCAGTGCACCAGGTCCGTGCTCGTCACGTGGCCCCAGGACACCGGGGCGGCCAGGTCGACCTCGGCCCGGTACTGGAAGTACAGGTGGGTCCGCCCGTCGAGCTGGACGGGCCCGTTGGGGTCGTTCAGGTACCCCCGCAGAGGATGGACGTGGTACCGCGGACGCAGGTGCTCGGTGTTCGGGGTGGCACGCTCGGGCGGCACCCGACCACGTTAGCGGCATCGTCACCAGCGTGGTCGCGACCTAGGCTGCCGGTCAGGTGCCGCTGCCGAGCAGCAGCACTGGCTCGGCGTCCGGAACCAGCGAAGGGAGGGCCCACATGCCAGCCCCCTCGCGTGATCTGACCGGCACCGTGATCGCCGTGACCGGTGCCGGGGGGATGATCGGTGCGGCGATCGCCCGTCTGGCGCTGGAGTCGGGAGCGCGGGTCGTCCTGGGGGACGTGAAGGAGTCCGGTCTGCTGGCGTTGCGCGAGGAGTGGGGGCCCGACCGCGTCGCGTACGCCACCGGTGACATCGGTCAGGAGCCCACCTCTGAGGCGCTGCTGCAGGCCGGTGCCACGGCGTTCGGGCGGATCGACAGCGTCGTGGCCAACGCCGGGGTCGGCTTCTTCGGTGGGCTGGACGATCACACGGCCGAGCAGGTCCGCCAGATGCTGGAGGTGAACGTGCTGGGCAGCATCTGGTTGGCGCGAGCAGCGGTCCGCCGGTTCCGGGCGCAGGGGGACGGCGGTGACATCGTCATCATGGGGTCGGTGGCCGGGTTGCTGATCGGTGGCGGGGCCGAGGCGGTGTACGCGGCGACCAAGGCGGCGCAGGTGAACCTCGGCTATGCGCTGGACCGGGAGCTGCGGCAGGAGGGGATCCGGACCACCGTGATCGCGCCGGCCGGGGTGAACACGCCGTTCGCGGCCGGTGACGGGCGTTTCGGGGACGTCGATCCGAGCCAGGGACCGTTCCTGGAGCCGGCGGACGTCGCCGGTGCGGTGGTCTACACGTTGACCCAGCCGCGGCGGATGCGCACCGAGCTGTGGACGATGTGGAGCCTGGCCGAGAAGCACTGAGCAGCAGGGCGGCTCCTGCGGCAGCATGACTGAGGTGGACGAGGTCCAGGTCGTCGTCGCCCACCAGGACTGCGCGACCCTCCGGGTGGGTGAGGTGTTCCCCACGGTGGTCCTGCCGTCCGGCTGGTGCCTCGGACGGGCGACCGCGAGAAGGATCAGCGGCTCAGCACCGGCACCTCGTAGGCGGCGATGCGGCTGTCGACGGTGGCGATCAACGCGGCTCGCTGCTGGGCCTGCGCGATGAGCATCCGGTCGAACGGGTCGTCGTGGTGGCGAGGCAGACCACCAGCGGCGACGGCGTCCTCGAGGGTGATGGGCCAAGGTTGAAAGCGTTGTGCCATCAACTGCTCCAGCAGATCCTCCGGAGCGTGCAGCTTGCCGAGCGCGCGCTTGATGCTGATCTCCCAGACCGTCGCCGCGGACACGGCCACATCGACCGTGCCGTCCCGGACCACGTCGGCGATCGCGGCCGGGAGCCGGTCGTCGTCGGCCAGCCACCACAGCAGCACGTGGGTGTCGAGCAGTACCCTCACGGCCGTTCGCCGCGGAAGGCGGCGGAGACGTCGTCCGGGAGGTCGTCGAAGTCCTCGGCGATCTCCAGCCGCCCGCGCCAGGCACCGGGTGTACGTGGCGTGGCGTCGGGGCGGTACGGGACGAGGCGGGCGATAGGCCTACCGGCGCGCCCGATCACGACCTCGCCACCGCCCTCCACCTCGGCCAGCAGGCGGGACAGGTGCGTCTTCGCCTCGTGGATGTTCACCTCGTGCGCCACGCCAGCACGGTAGTGACTTAGTCTGACTTAGTCAAGGTCGCTGTCCGCCGCGACGTCCCGCGACCTCCCGCGACCGCCGGATGCGGCCCGGCGCCGGACGTCCCCTCACCTGCGACACGGCTCTGCCGCGGCGACGGGACCCGCCGCCAATGTGCTGCACTGGTCTCGTGCAGCTGGACCTCACCTCACTGGCTCCGGCCCTCCTGCGCGTGACCGACCAGGACCTCCGCGAGCTGGCGGGCGAACGCTCCTTCACCCGGGGGCACGCGTTCGCGCAGCAGGGGCGAGTGACGGGGTGGCGGGTCCAGCCCCCGCTGACCCTCTCGGCGACGGTGCGCGGCGCGACCGGGACCTACCGGTCCGACGTCCAGCTCGCGCCGGACGGCGGCGTGCTCGGCGGTGGGTGCACCTGCCCGGTCGGGCTGGACTGCAAGCACGTGGTGGCCGTCGTGCTCGGCGGCCGCGGCCTGGCGCGCCGGCTCGGCCCGGATGACGCTGCAGGCTCCCGGCGCGGTCGGCTGGAGCTGGTCCGGCAGGCGCCCGCCGCCCCGCAGTGGGAGCAGGTGCTCGGTGCGGTGCTGTCCACCGCCGATCAGGCGCCGGGCTGCGCGCCGTTGGGCCTGCTCCTCGAGGTCCGGGTCGACGGCCGGCGCGAGGTCCCGGCCGGCGCCGGCTCTGGCGATCGCGGGCTCCCCGTCGCCCCCACGGTCCGGCTGCGGCCGGTCACGACGGGCAAGACCGGCTGGGTCAGGACGGGGGTGTCCTGGTCGGGGCTGGAGTACCCGCGGTACGGCTCACCCCGGTTGGACCCTGCCCAGGTGGCCGCCCTGCGGCGGTTGCTGCAGGCCCGCGGGGCGTCCTCCCGGTACTACACCGAGCCGGACTGGCTCGACCTGGCGACCCTCGAGGAAGGCTGGATGGGACTGCTGCGACGGTGCCGCCGGGCCGGCATCACGCTGCTCGCCTCCCAGCGCGACGGGGGCGAGGTCGTGCTGGCCGAGGCGCCGACCGCGGTGGCCTTCGATCTGGTGCGGACCGACGACGGGCTCGTCCTGACCCCGGGCCTGAGCCTGCCCACCGACCTGCAGTCCCGAGCCGCCGGCGGGAGCGGGTGGATGCTGGTCGGCAGCCCACCGACCGGCGTGGTCGCCCGGGCGGGCAAGGATGTGCTGCTGGCCGGGTTCGAACCGGCGCTCGACCAGGCGAGCGGGCAGCTGCTCCAGCACGGGCCGCTGCACGTGCCGGCTGTCCAGGCCGAGCGGTTCCTGGTGGAGGCGGTTCCCTCGCTGGCGAAGCGGTTCGCCATCGCCTCCGCCGACGGCAGCGTGACCATCGACGAGCCGTCGCCGCCCCGGCTCCGGTTGACGGTGAGGCACGAGCCGGGCCTCCGGCTGGTGCTCGGCTGGGAGTTCTCCTATGCGGTCGGGACCGGGACCGCGACCATCCCCGCCGACGGCTCCGGCCACGCGGGCGTGCGAGCCGCCGTCCGTGACGCCGCGGCGGAAGCGGCCCTGGTGGAGTCGGTGGTGGCCGCCGGACCACCGGCCGGCGCCGTCCTGGAGGTCCTCGGGCAGCCACCCCGGCTTGCGGTGAGCACCGTCCTGGCCGGTTTCGCCGTCGTCGAGTTCCTCGACCGGACGCTGCCCCGGCTCGCCGCCCTCGACGGGCTCGACGTGGTCGTGCAGGGCGAGCCGGTGGAGTACGTCGAGGCCGCCGAACCGCCGCAGGTCCACGTCGCTCTGGCGGAGTCGGCGGAGGGGCACGACTGGTTCGACCTGTCGGTGCAGGTGAGGGTGGGGGCCGAACAGGTACCCACGGGGCTGCTGGTCACGGCGCTCACGCTGGGGGAGCAGCACCTGGTGCTGCCGTCCGGCACGTGGTTCCGGGTCGACCGCCCGGAGCTGGAGGACCTGCGCCGACTCCTGGAGGAGGCCCGTGCGCTGCAGGAGGTACCGGACGGCCCGTTGCGGCTGTCGCCCTACCAGGCGGACCTGTGGGCCGAGCTGGAGGCCCTCGGCGTCGTCCACCAGCAGGCCGAGCAGTGGTCGAGGCTGGTCAAGGGACTGACCGGCGGCGTGACCGCGGCGCTGCCACCGCCGGCGGGGCTGCAGGCTGAGCTGCGGCCCTACCAGCAGGAGGGCTTCGAGTGGCTGACCTTCCTGCGACGGCACGGCCTCGGCGGCGTCCTCGCCGACGACATGGGGCTCGGCAAGACGCTGCAGGTGTTGGCGATGATGCTCCAGGAGCGGCACGAGACGATCGCGGACGGCGGGCAGCGGCTGCCGTGGCTCGTGGTCGCCCCGACGTCGGTGCTCGGCGCGTGGGTCGGGGAGGCGACCCGGTTCGCGCCCGGGCTACGGGTCAGGGTGCTCGGCGAGACGACGGCGCGGCGTGGGGTCGAGGTCAGCGAGCTCGCCGCGGAGGCGGACCTGGTGCTCACCTCCTACGCGGTGCTCCGGCTGGACGCCGACGCCTTCCGTGCTGTGCGCTGGGCCGGCCTGGTGCTCGATGAGGCCCAACAGGTGAAGAACCACCAGTCGGTCACCTACCAGAGTGTCCGCCGCCTGGACGCCGGAAGCCGGTTCGCGGTGTCCGGGACGCCGATGGAGAACAACCTGATGGAGCTGTGGTCGTTGCTGTCGATCACCGCACCCGGGCTGTTCCCGAACCCCAGGAGATTCACCGAGTACTACCGCCGCCCGATCGAGTCGGGGACCCAGCCGGAGCGCCTGGCCACGTTGCGCCGCCGGATCCGGCCGGTGATGCTGCGGCGCACGAAGCAGCAGGTGGCCGCCGAGCTGCCCGCCAAGCAGGAACAGGTCCTCCGGGTGGACCTTCCGCCGCGGCACCGCAAGATCTACGACCGGGCTCTGGCGCGGGAGCGCCAGCGGGTTCTGGGTCTGCTGGAGGACGCCCCGCGCAACCGGATCGCCATCTTCCGGTCGCTGACCGTTCTGCGGCAGCTGAGCCTGCACCCGGGCCTGGTCGATGCGGCGGACGACGGCGTCACCTGCGCCAAGATCGACACCCTCCTGGAGCAGCTGCTGCCCGTGGTTACCGAAGGGCACCAGGCGATCGTGTTCAGCCAGTTCACCTCGTTCCTGACCCGGGTCCGACGTCGGCTGGAGGAGACCGGGACCCGTTATGCCTACCTCGACGGCCGCACCCGCAAGCGGACCGAGGCCGTCGAGGCGTTCCGCTCCGGCGACGCCCCGGTGTTCCTGGTCTCGCTCAAGGCCGGCGGCACAGGACTCACTCTCACCGAGGCGGACTACGTCTTTCTGCTCGATCCGTGGTGGAACCCGGCCGTGGAGGCACAGGCCGTCGACCGTGCGCACCGGATCGGGCAGGACAAGCCGGTCAACGTCTACCGGCTGGTCTCCGCCGACACCATCGAGGAGAAGGTCCTTGCCTTGCAGGAGCGCAAACGACAGCTGTTCGCCACCGTCGTCGACGACGGCGCGCTGACCAGCGGGGCGCTCTCGGCCGAGGACATCCGTGCCCTGGTGCACTGACCAGTTCGGCCGGCGCGCCCGGCGCGCGTGAGAACTCGGTTGTGACATCGCGGGTCCCGCGTCCGGCTGCGAGTGGACGTGCTCAGGTCCCAGTCCCGAGCTGGCAACGGGGTTAGCCGGGTTGTCGGCCGGCGACGGAGGACTCGACTCAGCCGCTCGTGATCGTGGCGGCCGCGGTCGCGGCGGTCACCGCGGCCATCGCCGCCGTCATCCCGGCCTGCACCTCCTGCACCGCTTTGCGGACCGCCTCCCCGGCCCAGCTGCCCTCGGAGACCTCCTTCATGCGGCGTTCGGTCTGCCGGCGGGGTGCGTCCGGGAAGGCCGCGGCGCGCAGGCCTCCGGCGTGCAGCAGCGCGATCAGGGCAGCGGTGCGGTCCGTGGGCTGCTGCCCGTGCAGCACGACGGCCTCCAGCCGGCGGCGCAGCTCGTGCTCGGGGCTCAGCGAGGACCCGGGCGCGGCGTCGGGGAAGCGGGTGACCGGGAAGATGCCGAGCACCCGGTTGGTCTGGCGGCGCAGCAGCCCGGCTGTGACCAGGCGGTCCAGCACCTGCTCCCGGGTGCCCTTCTGCAGCCTGGTCACCCAGTCCTTGGCCGACCGGGGCCGGTCACCGGCCATCCGGGCCAGCGCCTGGTCCAGCAGGGCGTCCCCGGTGGGCGCGGCGTCCACGACGGTCAGGTGCTTGTGGTCGGTGTTCACCCGCTGCGCGAGCGCCAGCTCCACCAGCACCGCGCCGGCGACGGCCAGGTCCAGCTGGCCGCCGGCCCGCTTGCCCCCGTCGTCGTAGGCGATCAGTACCAGCTCGTCCGGGAGGGTCAACGCAGCAGCCATGCCTCCAACCTAGGACCTTAAGGAGCCGTGCACCTCCCCCTCGTACGCCGTCCGTCGAGGTGGCGACCGACGCCGCGAGTCTGTGCCGTAGGTCAGGATCGCTCGGCCCGCGGTCTGCCCACCGCTGGACGTCCCTGACCCCGTGCCGCGCCGCCCCGCCTCCGCGGACATCCCCCACGGCTGCACGAGCCGGGCGTCCATGGCGGCGCGGTGCGTCGAGGCGAGCGCGCAGCACCGTGAGGGTGGCCCGAGACCTTCGGCTCAGGCAAGGGCCGGCCCGGCGCGGTGTGCTGGTCGGGCAACGAGCACACCAACCGGTCGGTACGAGCTGAGGAGTCCTCATGGGTGGGCGCAGCCACCATCTGTTCCTGCGGGCGGCCCTGGCGGGCGCGGGCGGAGCCGCCGGGCTGCTCATCTCGCTCGTCACGGTGCTCAACCTGCACATCCTGCTCGAGCTACCCGAGGGCTACGCCAGCGGCGCTCGGGAGGTGTGGGACCACTCGGCCGTCCTGGCCGTGCTCGACCTGGCCCTGCTCATCATCGGCGCCTCGGCCGGTGCCGCGCTCTCGTGGAGGCATTTCGGCCGGCGCTCCCGCTCGCGGTCCGCTGCTGGCCGTGCTGGGACGTGACGAACGGTCCGTTCATCCCGGGCAAGGCGCCTGCCGGGGGTCACCGGGTGACTTCCGTCAGCCGCTGGCAGCCGCAGAACCCGGCCGAGGGCTTCCTGTACGAGGGGGGCCTGGACCAGGTGGCGGCGCGGGTCGCCGCGGGAGCCGACGCCCGCCAGTCTCTCGAGTGCTCGCCGGTCCCGCCGACGAACCCATCCCAGCCCCCCTCACTGTGGCTGCCGTCACCGGGGCGACGTTGTCGACGTCGGTGAGCGGGTCGTACTGCGCGGCGACGCGTAGCGGGTCCAGGGGTAGACGGCGGTGACTGCCTCGCCAGCAGTCGCGCTCCTGTGCCGGTGTGAGGCCGCCCGGTGGACCTCCTCGCGGCCGGAGGTCTCAGACTGCGGGGGGTTCGGCAATCAGCACCGTGGAGGAGATCCCCCAGCGAGTTAGCGCGCGGTGAGTGCGGGCATGCCAGCCGGACGGCAGCAGCGCGCCGGTGTCCAGCGGGCGGCAGCCGGCGGTGAGCCGCGGGTCGATCCGCCACAGCGAGGACCACGCGGCGCACACCAGCCCTGGCGCGCCCCTTCGGCGCTCGGCCAGACTGACCGTCGCCACCAACCCGCCGGGACGCAGTAC
Organism: uncultured Actinomycetota bacterium; assembly: GCA_963821825.1. Lineage (GTDB taxonomy): Bacteria > Actinomycetota > Actinomycetes > Actinomycetales > Kineosporiaceae > CAWGFD01. Next base: position 72,377 of record CAWGFD010000002.1, on the reverse strand, counting down.
CCGCGCCGACTCGGCGAAGAACGACCTGATCGCCTCGGGGGAGAGCAGGTCCAGGACGTAGGTGGCGACCACCCTGTCCGTGACCGCGTCGGTCACCGGCCAGGCGGTGCGACCGTCGACCTGCACGACGCGCACGCGGTCCGCCCAGGGCCGCAACCGGTCACGGGCCAGGCCGACCATCGTCCGGCTGACCTCGAGCGCCACGTAATGGGCGGTGGGCGGCAAGCGCTCGGTGAGTAGTCGCGCGGCGAGAAGGCCAGTCCCGCAGCCGACCTCCAGCACGTCGTGCGCGTGGTCGAACCCGCCGTCCCGCAGCAGGGCATCGACGGCTGGCCGCTCGTAGCCCTGCGTGTCCTGCCAGCGGCCGACCCGGTCGTAGACCGAGGCCGCCTGCTCGGGGGTCAGGTACCGGTGGGCGCGTGCCACCAGATCAGCCTAGCCACCGGATCGGCGAGGACCGGGACGGCGGGCGATCTTCCGACCTCGGGGGGCAGCGGCGGCTGCGTGGCATCGCCAGCCGGGTGCGGCAGATCTTGGCCGAGGCCGTTGGTGGCCCGGTGCCGGATGCACACGCGCGTCGGCTGCCTGGCGACTGTCGTTCTCAGCGACGTGGGCGGCAGTAGGCGCCTGGTCGTCTGGTCGCATCTCCCTGTGTCGGCGGCGGCGACGACCGGGCCATTCGGCCAGTCGGCAGTCAGACCCGGCCGCTGGCGAACGGGCGCTGTCCAGCTCCTGCGCGGCAGCGAGGATGGCGAACCGCGGCGTGCACCAGCTGACATTCAGGGCGATACGGCGGTAGGGCACTGACCGTCCTGACCGAGGGTCGCCGTGAGCGCGTTGTTGTTGTGCCCCGGCTTCGGCCATGTCTGCATCGGCGGAGGTGGTTGGCCAAGAGCGGCCTTCGTGCCAACGGGGCCGCCGTGCGTTCACGCGGTGGCCTGCGCGACGGCCCGTCCGGCCTGCCGACCGGAGAACAGGCAACCGCCGAGGAACGTGCCCTCCAGGGATCGGTAGCCGTGCACGCCACCGCCGCCGAACCCGGCGACCTCGCCCGCCGCGTACAGGCCGGGCACGACCTGGGCGGGGTCCCGTGCAGCGTCACCGCTGTCCGGGGCGGCGAGCACCCGGCCGGAGAGGTCGGTCTGCAGGCCGCCGAGGGTCTTGCGGGTCAGGATGTTCAGCCGGACGGCGATCATCGGGCCCGCCTCGGGGTCCAGCAGGGCGTGCGGGGCGGCGGCCCGCACCAGCCGGTCGCCGCGGTACCGGCGCGCGTGGTGGATGCCGATCACCTGCAGGTCCTTGCTGAACGGGTTGGCGAGCTGCAGGTCGCGGGCGACCACCTGGGACCGGACGGCGGCCACGTCCAGCTGAGGGTCGGGGACCAGCCGGTTCATCCCGGCCACCAGCTCGGGCAGCGTCGGCGCCACCACGAAATCCGTGCCGTGGTCGATGAACGCCTGCAGCGGGGCAGGGGTGCCGGCCCGGGCCCGGGCCAGAACGCCCCGGACGTCCTTGCCGGTCAGGTCCGGGTTCTGCTCCGAGCCGGACAGGGCGAACTCCTTGGCCGCGATCCGGGTCGTGGTGAGGAACCAGGAGTGGTCGTACCCGCTGCGGCCGATCGCCTCCAGCGTGGCGAGGGTGTCGTAGCCGGGGAAGTTCGGGGCGCTGAAACGCCGTCCGGTCGCGTCCAGCCACATCGACGACGGGCCGGGCAGGATCCGGATGCCGTGCCGGGCCCAGATCGGGTCCCAGTTGCGCAGGCCCTCGGTGTAGTGCCACATCCGGTCCCGGTTCACCAGCCGGGCACCGGCCGACTCGCTGATCGCCAGCATCCGGCCGTCGACGTGTTCGGGGACGCCGGAGAGCATCTCGCGCGGCGGCCGGCCGAGCCGGGCCGGCCAGCTGGCGCGCACCAGGTCGTGGTCGGCCCCGATCCCGCCGGAGGTGACGACGACGGCCTGGGCGCTCAGCTCGAACTCCCCGACGACGGTGCGCGAGCTCGCGGTGCCGCGTGCGCCGGCACTGGGCTCCAGGACGCAGCCCCGCACACCGGTCACGGTGCCGGCGGTGACGGCCAGCTCGTCGACGCGGTGCCGGAACAGGAAGGTGAGCCGCCCGGCATCGGCGGCCGCCCGCACCCGGCGCTCGAACGGCTCGACCAGCCCGGGCCCGGTTCCCCACGTGACGTGGAAGCGCGGGACCGAGTTGCCGTGCCCGCCGCCCAGTCCGCCGCCGCGCTCGGCCCAGCCGACGACTGGGAAGAAGCGCACCCCCATCGACCGCAGCCAGGACCGCTTCTCACCGGCCGCGAAATCGACGTACGTGCGGGCCCACCGGTATCCCCAGAAGTCCTCACCGCCCGGGTCCTCGACGCCGCGGTCGAAGCCGGCGCTGCCCAGCCAGTCCTGCCACGCCAGCTCGGCGGAGTCCCGGACGCCGAGCCGGCGCTGCTCCGGCGAACCGACGAGGAAGAGGCCGCCGAAGGACCAGAACGCCTGGCCACCCAGGTTCGTCTCCGGTTCCTGGTCGAGCAGCAGCACCCGCCGCCCGGCCTCCGCGGCCTCGGCGGCCGCCGCCAGCCCGGCCAGACCGGCGCCCACCACGATCACGTCCGCGTCCATGGTGCGCCCTCCGTCCCGGTCCAGCTGCCGGGTCCCAGCGTGGGGGCCCCGCCGCCCGGAGCACAACCGCCGCAGCCTCGTCACGCCGCGCTGTCTCCGGCTGCGTCCGATCCGTCAGGGCCTGGCCGCTGCTGGACCACGGGTGGATGGTCGAAGGTGGGCGCGCGCATGGCGGTGCCGGACCCCCATCCGTCGGGTCGACGGGTCGACGGGTCGGGCCTGCGGTCACCATGGCGTCGACGTCCAGGGCGGTGACGGCGTGCAGGTCCGCCTGCAGCGTCTGCTGCTGACCGGTGAACCAGGAGGTGCTCAGGTTGACCAGCAATCGCCGGGGTGGCGCAAGCGCACTTCTCGGCCTCCTGCGTGGCCCTGGTCTTCACCGGCGCGGTGGCGGCCGCTTGCCTTGGCTGGTGTCTGGGCCTCGGCGCAGCAGGTCCGGGTGCGTGCGCTCGTCTTCGTGGCGCGCGGTGCGACCGAACACTGGCTCGCCGACGCAACCTGCAAGCAGGGGATCGACCCTGTGGAGGGTATGCGTCTCATCCGCGACGACATCGCCCGGCGCTGTTCCTCTCTGCTCATCGAGCGGAGCTGGAGCTCTGCCGATCCCCGCTGACGCCGAGCTCGGTCGCGATGCTCACCGCTGCGGCCTTCGCCGCGCCGCCCACGCCGATCAGCGTCGCCGAGGCCGGCCCCGTCCAGTCGCCGTAGCCGACCAGGTGCAGGCGCGGCATGTCCAGGCTCGTCGTCCCCTCGACCGCGGGATGGGTGCCGTCCCGGTGGAGGGGGAGCGTGCGGAGGTGGCGCAGCTCTGGCCGAAAACCGGTGCACCACAGGACGATATCCGCATCTGCCCGGGATCTGTCGGGCCACACGACTCCGTCCCGTGTCATCGACGTGAACATCGGGACCGACGTCATCGCGCCGCGCTCGCGCGCGCGGCGCACCGCCTCCACGGCCACGATGTCGCCGAGTCCGGTGATGCCGCCGTCAGCTGGGGCACCGGCCTGGATCGCGCGCCGTCTGGCGGTCGCGATCTCGAAGAGCCGGCGGCCGTCGACGTCGTCGGGGAGGAAGCGCGGCGGTCGGAGCGTCGCCCAGGTGGTGTGAGACACCAGTGAGAGCTCGGCCACCAGCTGTGCCCCGGTGTTGCCGCCGCCGACCACCACGACCCGGGCGCCGGCGAACTCCTCAGGGTCGCGGTAGGCCGAGCTGTGCAGCTGGCGCCCGGCGAAGCGCTCTCGCCCGTCGACGAGGGGGACGAAGGGGCGCGTCCAGGTCCCCGTGGCGCTGACCACGTGCCGCGCCCGCAGCCTCAGCGAGCCCACGGGTGACGTGGCCTGCACCGCGAACTCCTCGTCACCACCGGCCCGGCGGACCTCGGTGACGCGCGCCGCCTGGCGCACCACGATCTCGTACCGCGCCTGATACCGCCGGAGGTAGCGCACCACGTGCTGGGCATCCGGGCAGGGGTCTGCACTGGCGGGCATGGGCCAGCCGGGCAGGGACGAGTAGGCGGGTGGGGAGAACAGGCGCAGCGTGCGCCACATGTGCTGCCACGACCCGCCGGGCTCGGGCTCGGCATCCAGCAGCAGCACGTCGGTGGCGAGATCGAGGCCGGCGCGCCGCAGGTGGAAGGCGGTGGCCAGCCCTGCCTGACCAGCGCCGATGACGACGACGGGCCACGTGCGCCCGGGGACGCTCACCTCAGCTGGGCAGGGCGAGGATGGCGGCCATCGAGGCCAGGATGCCCGGGGCGAGGCGGTAGTACACCCAGGTGCCCTCGCGGCGAGACGTCAGGAGACCGGCCTCCCGGAGCTTCTTCAGGTGGTGGGACACCGTCGGCTGGGAGACCCCGACGTCGAGGAGGTCGCAGACGCATGCCTCGCCGCTCGGGGCGGTGGACACCTTGGACAGGAGCCGTAGCCGGACGGGGTCGCCCAGGGCCTTGAACAGCGCCGATGCCTGCTCAGCCTCGGCCACCGACAGCTCGGTGGTGCCGATCGGTGCGCAGCAGGGGGTCGCCGTGGCGGGTGCGGCCACGGCCGGTTCGGAGCTCATGACCTCTATGTTGACGGATGTCGATATAGAGGGCAACATCCTGTATCGACAAACGTCGAAGCAGGAGGATGACATGGACCCGGTCTCTGACCTCACCCTTCCCGTTGCCGTGATCGGCGCCGGACCGATCGGCCTGGCGGCCGCAGCGCACCTGCGAGAGCGCGGCCTCGGCGTGGTCGTGCTCGAGGCCGGGCCCAACGCTGCATCCTCGGTGCGGGCCTGGGGCCACGTCCGGCTCTTCTCGCAGTGGTCCGAGCTCATCGACCCGGCTGCTCGGCGCATGCTCACCACGGGCTCGTGGTCGGCGCCTGACGCGGGCGCCTACCCGACGGGGCGGGAATGGGCGGTGGAATACCTCCAGCCCCTGGCCGACGCCCTGGGCGAGAGCGTGCACTACGACGTCACCGTGACCGGGGTCGCCAAGGCAGGCCGTGACCTCGTCGTGGACGCCGGGCGGGAGGAACAACCGTTCACCATTCACCTGACCCACGCCGACGGTTCGACGTCGCGGTTGCTCGCCCGGGCGGTCGTCGACGCCTCGGGCACCTACAGTCATCCCAACCCGTTGGGCGGCGACGGGTACCCGGCCCACGGTGAGGGCCCCGACGTCGCGACGGTCACCTACCGCGTGCCGGACGTGAGCGACGACGCAGACCTCGTGCGGTTCGCCGGTCGTCGCACGGCGGTGGTCGGGGCGGGCCACTCCGCGCTGACGGCCTTGGTGAGCCTGGCGTCACTGGCGCAGACCCAGCCTGGCACCCGCGTCGTCTGGGTGCTGCGCAGAGGCACCCCAGGGAACGCCTTCGGAGGGGGTGTGGCCGACCAGCTCCCGGCGCGAGGCGCGCTCGGCCAGCGGGCCCGTCAAGCCGTCGAGGACGGTCGCGTCACGGTCGTGACCGGCTTTCGCACCGCGACGGTGGAGTCCACGGATGCGGGCGTGGCCCTCGTCAGCCAGGACGGAGGACGGGTTGACCATCTCGACCAGGTCATCGGCCTGACCGGCTTCCGTCCGGACCACTCGATGATGAGGGAGCTGCGCCTGGAGCTGGACGACCGGCTCGAGGCGCCCCGCCGGCTGGCACCGCTGATCGACCCGAACGTGCACTCGTGCGGGACGGTCTACCCCCACGGTGCAGCCGAGCTCGCCCACTCCAGCGAGCCCGGCGTCTTCCTGGTGGGCATGAAGTCCTACGGCCGGGCCCCGACGTTCCTCGCGATGACCGGGTACGAGCAGGTGCGCTCGGTCGTCGCCGTGATCGCCGGTGACCAGGAGGCCGCGGCGCACGTGGAGCTCACGCTGCCCGAGACCGGCGTCTGCGGTGGAGCCGGCATCTTCGTCGTCACGGATGAGTCCACAGGTGCGGGCTGCTGCGGCACTGCCGGCCCGCAGCCGATCAGCCTGGGTGCGCCAGCGCGGGTCGCCGCGGGCTGACTCTCCTGTCGCCGGTGGTGGTGGACGCGCCCGCGTCCTCAACGGTCATCGCGCTCCCCCAGCGCGGCGCCGGCGGCGATCGCGCGCGCCCGCCGCCGCACGACGTCCTTGGGTGCAGATCGCCATCGTCGGGCCTGACGTCAGCGAGTCCGCAGCGGTGCGGCAGTACGTGAGCCCGTTACGGGTCAGCGGGTCCCGGTCAGGATCTGGAGGTGGTAGGGACGCTGACCCCGGCCGCGGCCGCCATGTCCTCCAGGGTGATCTCGATCGTCATCTTCGTCTCGCTCAGGGTCAAGGCGGCCTGCAGGATCCGTCGCCTGGTCTGCTCCACCCGATCCGCGCGCGCACCCATCGTGTACGCCCGAGTCGTTTTCATATCTGCTACGAGCCCCGAAGTCGACCTGCTCGCAGTGATCACTGGTATCTGGCGGCGCCCTGGGCGCCTCTTGACCGAGACGTCCCTCGACGCCCGTCGTTACCCGCCGGGAGGAACTGATGAACTGCCGTGATGTGTGCCTGCGGACCGAGCCGGTCCCGGCGTTCCTCTCTGCGACTCCCCGGGTGGGGGGCGGCGATGGAGGGTGGGGGGTGGCGGACTACCGGTCGGTCGGCGTGCGTCTGGTGGCGCGGGCGCTTGGCTGCGTCGCGATCACGCTGGTGGCGCAGAGCCTCCGCGGCGATCTCCAGGTCACCTCGTGGGACGGTGCGGGCACGATCACGGGGAAAGGCTGGGTGGTGGACGCCACGCTGCTCGCCGAACTGCGCCGCGGCACGCTGCTGCGGCCCCGGCTCGATGCCACGCGCGCGATCGCGGTCGCCGTCCGGCCGCCGTCCGAGGGCCTCGCCGGCTGGCAACTCACCGTGGACGGCGGGTTCACCCGGGATGACCTGCCCTCCGCCGCCCGGATCGTGCCCGTGCTCGCCGAGCCCGCCATGCTCCGCGAGGAGCCACGCCCCGGTGAGGTGCCAGCCGGGCTGCTCACCGCCCGGGAGTCTCAAGTGCTCACCCTCGTCGGCCAGGGCCTGACCGCGTGGGCGATCGGCCGCCGCTGCGGGATCAGTAGCCGGACCGTGCACAAGCACCTCGAGCACGCCTATCGCAAGCTGGGCTGCCACGACCGGGTCAGCGCCGTGCTTCTGGCCCGCGTCTGCGGGCTGCTGGCCGGCTGACGGTCACCTCGCCCGTGGTCATCCCACCCTGGGCCACCTCGCCCAGCGTCCGCACCTGCTCAAGGACGACGCCGAGCACCATCGCGCCGACCTCGCGAGCTGCGTCCCCCTCGGCGGTCAGCGTCGGCGCGTGTACGACCACGCGCCGAGCACCGTCCAGGTTCCCGGCGCCGTCCTTGTTCATCGCAGTCCTCCTGTCGGTCCGTGCCGCTACTTGCCCGTCCTGCCTCGCGGCGTGAACTCCAGCACGCGACCCGAGCCGGGAACGATGAAGTCGTTCAGCTCGGCGGCGATCGAGGCGTCGAGCTGAAGCTGGTCCACCGCGGTGCGGGTGTCCACGGTCCGGCCCACCCCCTGGACGTCGGACAGGCGTCCCGGGGTCTGCTGCGCGGCACCGGGTACCAGGTTCCCGGCGGCGTCCACCGGGTGCAGCAGGGTGCGTACCCCCTGCTCCGGTACCAGGTTCGAGCGCAGGTTCCGCAGGTAGCCGGCATCGATCTCGAACATCTTCAGCCGTGCGCCGGGCCGTGCCTCCAGGATGAACTCGACCGCCCGTTCGAACGAGCCGACGTTGATGTTGAGCTTCAGCTCCCGGACCCGGATCCGGGTGTTGCCGGTGGCCGGGTCGACGTGGACGAACTCCCGGCTGCTCTCGCTCAGCCCCCCGGTGCCGCCCTCCACCCGGAAGACGACCGGGTTGCCGCTGCGCGAGGTGAACATCACCCGGCTCAACGCCCTGGCCTGCTCCGGCCCGGGGATCCGGGCCGGGAGCTGGATCCAGATCCCGTTCTGCTGCGTGGCGGTGCCCGACTCAAGGGCGCCCAGCGCCGCGTCGAGCTCGTCGGCGAGGGCGGCGGGGTTGTCGCCGGGCAGGTCGAGGGGAAGGTCGCCGATCATGGCGGGGCTTCCTGGCGTACCGGGGGTTCCGGAAGTCCCCGGCCTCGCTGGGGTGACCCGCCGCGCCGCCAGATCCGAGGCGACCCGCTCGGCGTCGGCGGCCCGGTCCTCGAGGGCCCTGGCCTCGGCATCCAGCGTGCTCGCCCGGGTGGGGTTGCCCGACGCACGGGCCACGTCCGCCCTGGCCGACCTGGTCAGTGCCTCCCGCCGCAGCTGGGCCCCCTGCCGGCGAGCGGCCTCGGCCTGCACGCGTAGGGCGCCCTCCAGCTGTCGCTGCGCGATCTCCTGCGCGGTGCTCCCCGCACCGGGCGGCAGAGTCACCAGGTCGGCCTCGGCGAGCAGCGCCAGGATGCCGCGCTGCTGGTCGGGCGTGTAGTGCGCGATCCGGCCGAGGAACGCGGCCAGATCACCGGTGGCGTTGAAGGTCCCGGTCATCAGGTGCCGGGCCTGAGCCGCGTCGAGCGAGGCGAGTACCTCCATCAGCCGGACCGCCTCCTGGGGCTGCTTCGCGAAGGTGGCCGCCAGCCGCCGGGTGGCCTCGGCCGAGGCAGGGTCCTCGGCGGCCGCAAGGAACCGCTCGAGGCCCTGGGTGGCCTGCCGGGTGAAGGTCGCGCCGGAGAGTTCGAGCACCCGGCGGGCCGTGGCCGAGGCGGCCCACGCGGTGAACATCTGCTCGGCCCGCTGGGCGAAGGCGCCGGCCAGTCCGCTCACCGCGACGTCCTGCGCGAACATCGCGGCAGAGGCGCGCAGGTTCGCCAGCGCCTCGGTGGTCGCCGCACCGAACTGCGCGAGGGTGAACTTGTCCGCCCGCAGCTGCTCGACCAGGTCGCCGACCGAGGTGAGCGCCGTCCGGCCGCCGGAGCCGATCGCGCGCATCACCGGCGCGAGGCTGAACTCGGCCAGCACGCCGAACGCGGCTCCTATCCCCATGTCGTGCACGTAGGTCCGCCAGCTCGAGAGATGGCCGTCGTGGATGGCGATGTCGACCACATCGTGGGCGAACCGGGACAGCGCTGCGGTGGCCGACCCGCCGACGATGCCCACGGCGAGCTTCTCCACGATGATCCCCGCCCACACCTGCCGCACCGTCGCCGTCCCGATCGACCTGGCCAGCGGGGCGGCGACCATCGCCCCGGCGCGGAACCCGACCGCACCGAGGTAACCCTCGACGGCAGCCATCAGGAAGCCCTCGAGCGAGAGCTCGGCGTCGAAGAAGACCACCCGCACGACGTAGATCAGCTCGCTGATGGCGATCGAGAGCAGGATCGCCTTGGCTCCGCCGCCCGCCGCCACCAGGGCGCCGATGATGCCGGCCTCCCAGGCCACCGCGACCAGCCCGATGACCGACACGGCGATGCCGAGCGCCATGTAGAACTCACCGGCCTTGCCGAGCCGGGCGTAGACGATCGCGGCCTCGAAGTCGTCACAGGAGCGCTCGAACGGGGTTCCGACCGTCGTCCAGCCCCTCGCGCCCTCGCGGCGCTCCACTCGCACCAGCTGGACGGTCCAGAACGGCAGGTCGTGCACCGGCGTCCAGCGCACGTCGAGCAGACGCAGGCTGGACTCGATCTTCACCGAGACCCAGTCGTCATCGGTCAGGTGGGCCCGCTCGGCGGCACTCGCCATCACCTCGCGCAGGAACTGCTCCTGGCTGATCTCTCGGGTCTGCGCGCCGGTGGCGATCCGCCGGGTGAGCTCGACCCGTTCGATCTCCAGCGCTTCCCGCACCCGGTTGGCCGCCGCCGGGCGGATCTCCTTGACCGTGCGCTCCAGGATGAACGCCGAGCTGACGTCGCCGAGCACGTCCCGTCCGGGGATGCCCACGGTGATCCGTTGATCCTCCTCGCGGTCGATCTCCACGCTGGCCGGCGTGCCGGTCGTGGCGGGCCGGTAGGTGTTCTTGCGGACGTCGAGCCAGTGCACGCGGGTCCGTTCGAACAGCGCCTGGACCCGCGGGTGGGTGCGGAACCGAGTCGCCGTGCTGTGCCACAGCAGGCGCAGGGTGAGCGTCTCCCAGTCAGCGCCCTCGACCGCGTCGAAGAACCGGACCAGGTCCCCGGTAGCGTCCAGGTCCTCCAGCGCGTACTCCCAGGGCGTGCCTCCGGGCGGACGCGCCTGCGGGGCCTGCCCCAGCCCGGACATCCATTCGTAGACCGGGTACTTCCAGCGCAGGTCGCCGGTGTCCTGGGAGAGCAGCTTGCGGACCCGGGCCGCAAGCTGACGGCCGACCGGCCGCCACCGGGCGGCGCCGAGCGTCTCGGGGTCGAAGGGCAGGTGAACGGCGACGGAGACGACGATCACCCCGGCGGCGACGTCCGGCGCGGGGCGCGGGGCAGGCGGAGCGGAGCGGGGCGCCTGACCCTGACCCCGGCCGTGCGGCGCCGAGGGCAGGGCGGGCAGCGAAGCTCCCCACGCGTACGCGACGTCCCGGACGGCCTGCGGCACGATGTCGCTGCCCACGTCGGCCACCCAGTCGTCCACCACCACACCCGGCTCCGCCGTGGGCCAGCCCGCCGACAGGAGCAGTTCGTGCCCCGCGTAGCTGACTGCTCGTTCGCCCAGGGCCCTTCGCGCACGCAGGGGCAGGACGTCCACCCGCACCGGACGGCCGCCCGCCTCGTCGATCACCTCCTGCCAGGGGAAGCCGTTGCGCTGCTCGAAGACCGCCGCGTCGACCGTGCCGGCGAGCTGAGCGAGGGGGACCCGCACGGTGCTGGCCGGTCCCGCTTCCAGCAGCGTGGCCGGGGTGACCTCGGGCAGCTGCATCCCAGCCCAGACCACTCGCGTGCCGAACAGCAGCCGGGCCTCACCCCTGGTTCCCGATATCCGGCGCGCGTTGGTCCGGCGCAGCACCGGCATTCTCGCGATCTGCCCGTCGCGGTCGAACTGTGCCAGTGAGGTGAGATCCCGGTCCATCGGGGAACTCGCCGAGATCAGGGTCTTGCCGGTACCGCCACCGAGCAGTTCGGTGGCGCGCGCGTCGACCAGCCGGGCCAGCTCGCCGAGCGTCATGGCGGCCCGCACCTCGACCAGCCACACCGTGACCGTGCGCTCCTGGTCGCCCAGGTGGTCGAACAGGGCACGTTCGGGCAGCTCGCTGCCGACCGGCACCTCGGCGCCCGCGGCCACCGACTCGACGTAGTCGCCGAACTCGTCCACCCGGGCCCGCAGGTACAGCGCGCGCAGCACCCGCCAGGGCCGCCCCGGCGGCGGCCCGGTGATCGGGATCGGCACGTGCCGTCCGCGCCTCTTGTAGGACGGCAGTGCATACCAGCCTGGGCCCTCCCGGGACTCGTCGTACGCCTCGGCGAGCGGGCCGGACCGCGCGGGTCGGGCGTGTTCGGGCTGCATCCGCGCGCGGTGGCCCGCGAGCACTCGCTCGGCCTCGGCCAGCCGGTGGCGGACCTGACGAGCGACGGTCTCGCCCAGCGCGGCGAGCGCGGCGTCGTCCGGGCACCCGTGGACCCGGACCGTCACCGGCACGTGGCAGTGCACCGTCGGCGCCATCTCCGTTCAGCTCCCGTCAGCTCGGTTCGGCTCGGCGCAGATGTTCGGTTGCCGACCTCAGTGCTGCAGCGACAGGACCCGCAGGCCGCCGAAGATCCGGCCGGCCGCATCCCGCGCCACCACGTCCAGGGCCTGGAGCGAGCCGCGAGAGTCGCTGCGGTCCAGTGCCACCGTCGCGAACGTCGACGAGCCTGGGGCCACCGAGGTGACCAGCCGGCCGGGGCCCCACTCGAGGGCCTCGCGGGCGGGGCGCCTGCCGGCCGGGTCGCGTTGCGCGTGCGTTGTGGTCACCCGCCTGCCGACCCCGGCCAGCTCGTGCAGATCAAGCTCACCCAAGCCATCCAGGGTGAGGACGCCGCGGATCGCCTTGCGGCTGAACGCGATGGGGGTCGCCTCGAGGGTCTTGGTGCCGCCGAGCACGAGCCGTCCGCCCGAGCCCTCCGGGATGGTCACGTTGCGCAGCGAGCGCAGCAGCCAGCGCTCCCCGGCGCCGAGATCGCTCGCGTGCAGCTGCTGGATGTCGAGGGCGAACTCCTGCCCCTCGCCCGCCCCGAACACCTGGAACTTGATGTGCGGCGACAGGCTCTGCAGGACGGCAATGTTCCGCTGCCCCTGGTGTGCGTCGTTCGCCACGTCGAACGTCGTGGTGTCGGGCACCGGTCCGCCGTCCGGTACCGAGTAGGCGTTCGCCACCAGGCACATGTGTCCGTCGGTGGTGTCCTTGATGTCGTCGTCCGTCGGCGTCCACGGGATCGGGCCGAGGTTCGGGTCCTGGATCTTGCAGGTGACGACGTGCCCGTCCGTCGCGCTGGTCGAACCGGACCCCGGGGCGAGCGAGGCGGCGAAACCGGACAGATGGCGCCGGGCGTTGAACGGCTGGAACGGCCCGACGAACGGGTTCATCACGTAGGCGTCGACGTGCACGTCCTCGATCGCCGAGGAGCCGGCGTTCGACACCCGGACCTTCACCGTGGTGTCGGTGCCGACCCGGGTCTGGGTCTGGCTGGGGCCGCCCTCCATGAAGATGCTCACGTTGTTCCAGAGCGGGTTGGTGCCCGTGTAGGGGCGGGTGCCGGCGGTGTCCACCGCTCCGGCGATGCCGAAGTCGACGCTGAGGAAGAGGCTCATGATGTTTCTCCGGTCACGCGAGATAGCTGATCTGGAAGCCGGCCAGGCTGACGCTGTCGGCGGTGGTGGCGTTGTCGAGCGTCGCCAGGACGAAGTAGCGGAACGTCGTGTTGTCGACCACGGCGAGCGTCGGGTCGACGGCCACGGTGTTGTCGAACGGGTTGGCGTCCCCGGTGACGCGGGCCAGCCGCTCGAGGGTCTGCCCCGAGGCGACCAGCCGGGCTCGCATCAGGTTCACCCGCAGTGACCCCGAGCCGCTGTTCAGGCCGGTGGCGCGCAGGCTGGACAGCGTGACGCCCTGGGGCAGCACCGCCGGGGTGATACCGGACAGCGAGGTGAGGGGTGCCGGGCGGACCGCGTTGCCCGAGGCGTCGAGCCCCCACGCGCCGCTGCCGGAGGTCACGGTCAGGATCGGTGGCAGGGTGACCACCCGGGTCTGGGCCCCCGGGCCGGCCTCGAGCGCGTCGAGAGCGCCGTCGATCTGGCCGACCACCGTGGCCAGCGCGCCGAGATCGGCCTGCAGGGCAGTGAACCGGACATTGAACCCGTTCGGTCCCGAGGCCTGGACCCGGTCGCGGTTGTCGACCCACGGGGTGTGGCTGAACGTCGGGGTGAAGCTCACGTTAGCCATGGGATGTCTCCTTTCTGAGGGGTTGCGAGCGACCGGACGGGCCGGTGCACCCGGAACGGCGGGTAGGTGAAGCTCGGGTCGAGCCCGGCCGGCGAGGCGCTGAGCTCGACCACCGCGGACCGCAGCTGTTCGGTGAGCACCTCCACCCCGACCGGGTGGAAGGTGTTGAGCGCGTTCATCACGAGGTAGTACTGGTCCCGGGAGATCCGGGCGGTCGCGAGCTCGGGGCGCAGCCGCACCTCGAAGGTGTACGGGCCGGCCGCGCCGGCCTCGCGCAGCGCGGCACGGACCCAGCTGCGGCCCGGTGCCCGTCCGGTCACGGCGATGGACGGCGCGGTGGTCGACATCAGCTGCACACCCTGCCGGTCGGGCGTGGTCGGCACGACCTGCGCGCTGGACCAGCCGAGCCGGGTGGTCGCCGAGACGGCCGCCGGGTCCGGGGAGACGGTGAGCGTGATCTGCTCGCCCAGCTCGAGCTCCAGCGGCCCGGCCACGCCGACCGGGTCGCCCGGTGGTCCGGCGACGACCACGGTCGCGCCCGCGCGGGCGACGTACCCGAACCCGGCGGCGTGCGCGGCGACCGCCAGCCGGTCCGCGCCGAGCACACTGTGCTGCAGCTCCAGCCGCCTGCCCTCGCGGGCCAGATCCCCGGCTGGGGCAGCGGGCTGGTAGGCCCTGGTCACCGACACGCTGCCCGGCTGCCCGTCCGCGTCGAGCGCGTCGAGCAGGGCGAGCAGACGCTCGATCAGGCTGCGGTCAGCCAGCCGGTCCTCCGGGGCCGGGCCGAGCACCAGCCGCGCGTCGTCCAGCGCGCCCAGGTAGGCGGGGTCGAAGCCCGGGTCCGGCGGGCCGGCTGACGTCCTCGCCGACGCCGGTGGCACCGTTCTGGGCGATGCTCGCGCCGTCCGCCAACGGGGGCGGCAGCACCTGCACGGTGACCGTGGCGGTCGTCGTCCGGCCGCCTCTGAGCACGTCCGCGGAGAGCGCCAGACTGCCCGGGGCGGTGGCGGTGAGCACGGCTGTCCTGTCCGCCGGGGACGCCTGCACGAGGCTCACCCCGTCCGGGCGGCCGAGCAGCCAGAACCGCACCTCGGCGTCCGCAGGCAGGACGGCGCCGGTGAAGGTCGCGGTGCCCAGCGACGGCTCGATCACCGCCGGGGAACCCGCGACGACCCGCGGCGTGCGGCCCACCTGCAGCAGCGGACCGGCACCTGAGGGCCCCAGCAGCAGTGCCCGGCCAGGCGCGCACGCCGCGTGAACGACCCCACCGGCCCGGTGCTCGACCAGGTCGAAGCCCGCTCGGTGGGCGAGCGCGGCCAGCCGTCCCGGGCCCACGATCGGTGCGCCGAGCAGGACAGCGCGGCCATCGGCCCGCGCGTCGGTGGCCGCGGCGTCCCAGCCGGCGAGCACGGTGACGGCGCTCGGCATGCCCTGGTCGTCGAACAGGTCCGCGAGCCGGCTCAGCGCCGCTCCGACCGCCGGGCGGACCAGCCTCGGGTCGGGGTCGGGCAGACCGGGCGGCCGCGTCGGGTCGGGGACGACGGGCGCGAACGAGATCCGCGGGTCGATGCAGCGGCCGAGCAGGCCGGGATCGGCCGCGACGTCCACCGGTGGCCACAGGTCATCCGCGTGCACGCCCGGGCGGCCGTCGCCGTCCAGGCTCTCCATCGGCGCAACGGCGTCCGGCCAGACGCGGAGCACCACGCCCCCGGTGTGCGCCGGGCCGTCGGTGTCGTCCACCACGAACGGGTCCGTGACCCCGTCGATGCTCGGCACCAGCCGGTTCAGCACTGCCTGCAGACCGGAGGGCGTGGGCAGCTCCCAGCGCCGGAACAGGGCCAGTCGGGCCCGGTAGCTCTCGTCGGACTCGCCCAGCGCCGGGTGGAACCCGGTCCGCGCGACCCGGCTGATCCGGACCTCGTCGAGGGTGCCGAGGAAGCCTGGCGGGTCCGAGCCGAGGACGACGTCGCCTGCGGTGGTGAGCGGACCGACGACCGGACCCAGCGCGCCGGACGCCGTGGCGCGCTCGACGCCGTCCACCAGCACGGCGAGCCTGCTGGCCGGCCCGGTCATCGGGTCGATCCTGGAGAGCACGGCCGCGACGTGGCTGAACCGCCCGGTCGGCAGGTCGACGGCGGCCGAGGCGGTCAGCCGGGCCGCGCCGTCCGACACGCTCGCCCGCACGGCCCGGGCGCCGCCGAGCCCCAGGTCGCCGACCTCGAGCGACCACAGCGGCGCCCCGGCCGGTCCTCGGCGAGCTACCGTGCCGAGGGTCGAGGCCGCGTCCGGCTGGACGAACAGGTCGATGGTGAAGCCGCCGCCCGCGGCGATGTCGAAGTCGGCGTGCGAGGCGATCGTGACGGCGCCCCCCGCGGGACCGGGCTGGAACCGAACGCCGGAGTCATACCGTCCGGACGCGCCGGGAACGGCTGCTCCGCTGAGAGTTCCGTGGTGCGCCGTGCGGCCCGGGAAGATCGCTGCAGCGTCCGTGACCGGCGGCACGGCCGCGGCTGGGTCGTCCAGGTGGTACAGCGCGACGGTGTCCGCGTCCACCGAGTAGGGGGTCGGCGGGAACCGAGGGACGGCGAGGTCCGCGCCGACCAGGTCCAGTCCGGCGCCGAGCGTCCGGGCGACGACCCGCTGGTCGTGCACCTCGCGGACCAACCGGGTCAGCCGGTCACGTTCGCCCCCGAGCACCCAGAGCAGGCGCGCCGTCGTGCCGAGCAGCGCGGTCAGACCCCAGCGCTGCGCGGCCGATCCCGTGGGCGCGGCCGGCGATCCCGCGGACGGGGCGGCCTTCTCGACCAGCCGGACCAGCCTGGCCTGGGCCGAGGCGGAGGCGGGCAGCGGCACAGCGAAGCTGTCGCCGTCCCCGGCACCGCTGACATCCACCTCGACCGTGAACGCCCCGGCGCCGCTGGGGTCCGTGCCGTCGACCCGGACCGTGGTGCCGGCGGCGACGCCCGGCCCGCCGGCCGACGAGCCGGTCGAGACGGCGCGCAGCACGTAGGTGGGCACCGGTGGGGTTCCGTAGCGGGCCGAGTGCTCGGCGAACCCGTAGCTGGCGACCATGGCCTCGACCGGCGCGGCACCCGGCGTGAGCACCAGGTCGACGGCGTCGGCGCCGCGCTGGAAGGGCAGGGTCAGGCGCTGACGCATCAGGTGCAGCGCGGGTGGGGGCGCGAGGGCCGGGATCGTCGTCGAAGGGATCATGGCAGCACCACCTCGATGTCGTTCAGGCCTGAGTCGGGCCGGAAGACCGCCAGCTCGGTCGGGCCCATCGCGAGGTTCTCCCCGACCGAGGCCTCGTAGGCGACGGACCGGTAGTCGACCGGGCCGAGGCTGAACCGGCCGAACACGGCAGGTCCACGGCGCAGGTGCATGGCCTGCACGTCGAGCACACCCGGGTCGCTCGTGAACGCGCGCATCACCTGCGCGAACAGCACGTCGCTGCCCAGCCGCAGGGCCGCCGTCCCGTCGGCGACCCGCTGCACCACGCGGGCCAGCAGCGCGTCCCGGTCGTAGCCGGGCTGGATCACCACGCGCGCCCGGACCCCGACGTCGATGTGATCGGCCTCGATGATGTTCGGGTGCACCCCGGGGGGCCGGACCAGGTCGATCGCCGCGTTCACCCGGTCCAGCACCCCGGGCACCGGTCCCTGGGTCTGCCACGGCCAGCGGAACTCGTGGGCCACCACGACGTCGAAGAGGTACGGCTCGCCGAACCGGCGCTCGGCGGCGAACAGCCGGCGCCCGAAGTCGAACAGCCCGAAGTAGGACTGCGAGACGTCCACGCCGCCGAGCGGATCGGAGATCAGCGCGTCGATCACGCCGTCCACCGCGAGCACGGCCTGCTGGACGGCCTCGACGGTCCACAGCGTCCGGGCGGTCCCGACCAGTCGGCCGCGGTAGGAGTCGTCGGGTTCGGGCAGGGAGCCGCCGGAGGTGGCGTCCGCGTTGGTCACGGTGATCGCGGCCGGACCGAGGTCGGCGAAGTAGACCGCGGCGTGCGCCGGCTCGATCGCGTCGATGGATGCGGCGGGCACGTCCCCGACGGGCCCGCGCTGCAGCGCGAGCACCGGCACGGTGGCCGTCGGCACCACCGCGGTGAGGGTGACCGCCGCGGTGGTGGTGAACAGCGCTCCACCGGCACTCGCGGTGAGCACGGTCGCCTCGTTGACGAAGTACTCCCGGCCGGGGACGCCGCCGGTCAGGGTGAGGGTGACCGATCCGGTGGCGTGCAGCTCGAGCCGGTCGACGCCGATGTCCTCACCGAGCAGGTCCAGGCTCCCGCCGTCCGCGGTGGAGACGAAGCCCGCGTAGTACGCGGTCTCCAGCCGCTTCCACAGCTCGGCGTCCTCCGTGGCGGTCACCTCGAGGATCTTGCGCAACGGGCTGGTCGCGGTCAGGTCGACGTCCGGGCCGAACGCGGCGCGCGCCCGCCCCAGCGCCTCGGCGAGGACGACGTCCAGTCCCTTCACGACGTAGCCGTCGTGGGTGACCCCGTAGGTCACTGCGTTCTGTGCCATCCCGATCACCAACTCACGTCAGCCAGGACCTGAACGGTCGCGTCGGTCCCCAGCACGGCGCCCGCCGGGACGCCGCCGCGGGCGGGATCGCTCGGGTCGGGCGCCACCGGCACCGGCGAGACCGAGATCTCGACCAGGGCGCTGCGCCGTCCGGACCCGGCATCGGCCGCCTCGGGATGTGACGCCAGGAACTCCGGGTCGTCGTCGAACAGCACGCTCTCGACGCTCGCCACCCGCGGGTCGCTGGCCAGCGAGCGGATGATGCTCATCCGCAGCACGTCCTTGACCATCGGCCGGGGCAGCGCCGCGGTGAACGCATCGCTCACGTCGAGGCCGTAGCGCACGTCGAGCCGGTCGTCGGACAAGGGCGTCGTCAGCCGCAGCGCAAGGCCCTGGCGCAGGTTCGCCAAGCCCTCGATCTCGGCGAGCCGGCCGTCCTCGAGCACGAGGTCGCCGTCGTCGAGCAGCAGCGCCACCCCGTACGTGGCGCGCTCCCGGGCCGTCCGGGTGTCAGTCGGCATGTCGGGGCTCACGTCGCCTCCAGGTTCGTCTGGCCGGCCGAGCGGACGCTCCACTGGCCGGGTCCGGCGGCGGTGAGGCCGTCGGTCAGCCCGCGGGCGTTCGTGGTCAGCACCTTCTGGCCGCCCACAGTCAGGGCCGTGCTCTCGCCGGTGATCAGCGAGGTCACGCTCTGACAGGGCTTGGTGGTGTTGGACTGGGGCGTGGAGCAGCCGCTCACGGTCGCGCCGACCACGTCGCCCCGGGCCAGCACGGGCTTGCTGTCCACCGTCAGAGCGCTGCGGCCGTTGGTGAGCGTGACCGTGCCGCCGTGCGTACAGGCCAGCTGCGATCCGGTGGTCAGGACGGCGCTCATCACTGCACCTGCACCTTCGCGCCGTCCAGCTTCAGGGTCACCTGGCCGTTGCTGAACGACAGGACCTTCTTGTCCGTGCTCACCGTCACGGCCCCCTGCGCGTCGATGGTGATCGTCGTTCCGCTGCTGTGCTCGATCGTGATCGTGTCGTCGGCCGGCACGTCGGGGCGCTTGCCGACGTCGGGCAGCGCCGACTTGCCGACCAGGACGTGCAGGGCGCGGGCCTGGACGACGCGCGCTCCACGGGCGTCGGTCAGGTCGTTCACGCCCTTGCCCGTCGGGTGGCCGTCGGAGCCGAGCTCGGTGGGCAGCGCGAGCCACCAGTCGCCGACCTTGTTCGGCGGTGGCCTCAGGGCGGGCTTGGTCGGCCACAGCCACCCGGCGACCACGGCGTCGCTGGTCTGGGACCGGTTGTGCGCGAGCAGCGCCCGCATGCCCGGGTAGACCGGCGTCACGAGGCCGACCTTGTCGAAGGCGAACACCGAGGACATCGGCTTCCTGGAGAGCTCGTCCTCGGTGGAGACCGGGGCGTCGGTGCTCGGCTCGGTGTCCTTCTTGTCGGGCACCTGCGCGTAGTTCATGGTCACCCGGTGCGCCTCGCCCTGCGCCGCGCCGTCCGCCTGCTGGTAGGCGGTGACCTCGCCGACGTCGATCGCCGGGTTGTCCTGGTGCGCCGCCAGGATCGCCTTGTTGAACTCGTCCACGACCTTCGAGACGGAGGTCGCCGCGGGGGAGCGCGCGCCCTCCTTGAGGTCGGCCAGGACGAGCTCGTTGACGAACCCGGTCTTGGTCGAGTAGGTCGTGGTCACGGCGACGATCCGCAGCGTGCCGGAGGCACCCGGCACGTTGGTGCCGATCAGCTGCCCGACCCGCAGCCCGGGGTGGCCGAGCACGGTGACGACATGGCCGTCGGTGACACTGCGGTCCTCGCTCTTGCCGCCGCTCCCGCCGTCCGGCTGGCCGGCCCGGTTGCTGCCTCCCGCAGCCGCGTCGTCGGTCTGCTTGGTGCCGAGCTGGACGACGTTGTCCGCGACCGCCACGTCCACCGGAGCCTTGTCCTTGCCGACGGCCGAGCCGATCGCCACGACGCCGTCCCCCACCACCAGCGCCTTCTCGGCCCGCGCGGTGAGCTGCGACAGCGCCGAGAGCACCGACCCGCTGCGGACCGTGAAGTCGCGCGTCCTGGTGCCCAGGGAGGAGCCGTCGGCCAGGCGCACCGCCGGCTTCCCGTCGGCCCCGGTGTCCTTCACCAGGCCGACCAGCTTCTTGACGACCTCGTCCAGGTCACCCTTGCCCTTGAGGCTGCCGGACGCCCTGGTCCGCAGCAGCAGGTAGCCGGTCTCCTCCTGGCCGGTGATGACGGTCTTGGTGCGACCGTCGTCCCCGACCGAGGCCTCGATCACCTTGATCCGGCCGCGCAGCACCGGGTGGTTGCCGAAGATGGTCCGGACGTCGTCGAGGTAGCCCAGGCTGATCTCGACCCGCAGTGCGTCGTCGTGGTTGGCCGACGTGAGCAGGTCGGCGTCCTTGGTGGGCAGGTCGTACACGGTGACCGAGAACGTGGTGGCGTTCGCGCCCTCACGAGCGGTGATGGTCACGTCCACGTCCAGCAGCAGACCCGGGGCGTAGACGCTGTTGCTGATGGTCAGCGGCAGACCGAAGCCGAAGGCCGAGGCGATCGCGCCCAGGGCGCCGGCACCGGCACCTGGCTTGCTGATCACGATCTTGTGCCAGAGCACGAAGCCGTTCATCGCAGCCCCACCCGAGCGGTGAGGACCGAACCCCAGGTGCCGGCCCCGTTGAGGTTGCCGCGCGCGATCCGCAACGCGTCGACCACCAGCACAAGCTCGCCTGCGGGGTAGAGCAGGCCGGGCAGCAGGCGGCGGCGCAGCAGTGTGGTCGTGCTGCCGTCGGCGTTCTGCCGGACGACGGCGGCGACCAGCAGGCCCTGGGCGGGGGAGTCCGCCGCGCCGATCAGGTCGAGCTGGTCACGTGGGTCCGTGCTGCTCCGGTCGGTCGGCAGCGCGTGTTCCGGCACGTCGACGTACAGGTCGAAGCGGTACGTCGTGCCGCCGAGGGCGAGCAGGAAGGACTGCGGAAAGCCCTCATCCGGGTCGACGGGCAGGCCGAGCAGACCGACGGTGCTGGTCAGGTCGGCGAGCGAGGGTGCGGTCACGGGGGCCTCCTTCCGGGCGGTTCGGGACTGTGCGGTGAGGGACTGTGCGTTCGGGACTGTGCGGTGGGGGGACTGAACGGTGAGGGACTGCTCCGCGGTCAGGGCCCGGGGGGCGTCGGGGGCTTGGGGATCCGGGTGACCGGGTTCGGCGGCGGCGCTGAGGGCAGCGCGGCCGTGGACACGGCGAGGGCGAGATCCAGCGCCTCCCCGGCCAGTTCGGCGATCACCGTGCGTGGCACGTGGACGAGCGTGATGCTCACGTCGAGCGCCTCCCGCTTGTTCACGCTGTGCGTGAACTTCAGGTCGGTGATCTGCATGTCGGTGCTCACGGTCATCCCCGCCACCACCGGGATCCCGGCCAGGGCGAGGGCCGGGGCTGCTGCCGCCGCGGTGAACCGCGTGGCCAGCGCGAGCGTCTCCAGAGCCTTCTTGACCAGCAGCCGCCCCGCTCCGATGAGCACCGCCTCGACCGTGATGGTCTTGGCTGTCGGTGCCACCGCCTGGGAGAACCTGCTGCCCATCACCCGCTCGATCCGGTAGCCGTCTGACAGGACCAGGGACTGCACCGCGAACAACGGCACCGGGCCGATCAGCACGGGCGGGTTTCCGGCGACGATGCTCACGTGCTCACCCCTGACCTTCCAGCTCGCGGCCGAGCTCGTCGAAGACCCGGGCGACGACCAGCGCGGCTGTCGCGTCGTCCAGCCCGACCACCTCGACCTGCACCGGGAACCAGTAGTGCACCTCGGTGGTCTCACCCCGCTGACGCGTCCGCCGCGCGGGTGCACCGGGGTGCGGCGCGGCCACCACGAACTCGCCGGCATGCAGGAGCGCGAGCTGGTCGGTGTCGATGGGAGTGACGTCGGCTGCGTCCAGGCCGGCGGGGCCGTCCGGGCCGCCGAGGTCGTCGAAGCGGTCCATCTCAGGCCTCGATGTTCAGACTGAGCGCCATGCAGGTGAAGTTCGCCTGCGGCACACCGTCGATCACGATGTTGCTCGGCGCTGCGCTGGTGACCAGGCACCGGCTGAACTTGAGCGCCTTGAACGCCCAGTCGTTGCCATCCTTCTCGCTGACGGCGATCTCGAACTCGGTTCCCTTCAGGGCGAACTCGGTCAGGTCGGCGACCGCGGTGGCGACCGCCGGGATGGCCATCGTGAAGGTGATCGTCACTGGCTGTCGGATGACCCCGACGTTGTCCGCCTCGATGCTGTGCAGCACCGTGTGCGGGACGGCGAACGTCGGTGAGAGGCTGGTGATCGGCGAGATCGTCGTGGTCCCGAGCTTGACCTCGAGGCGCGTGTTCCAGTCGGTCATGGCAGGTTCTCCTATTCGAACTTGAGCGTGAGGGCGACGCGGTGGATGGCGCCTGCGTAGTCGGCGGCGACGAGGATCTCGACCACCCGCTCGGCCTGCGCGTTGTCGACCTGTTCCTGCTCGGAGGCGGTGCGGACCGGCTTGTCGAGCAGGTTGAGCACCGGGATGACGATGTCGTAGCCCTCGATCACCCCCTGGCGGACCAGCGGGTCGAGGACGGCCTCGAGCTGGGCGGTCAGCGTGCGCAGCCCGGAGCGGCTGATCCGGATGTTGCCGATCGAGCGGATCAGCCGGGCCTTGAGCAGGAACGAGACGTTGTCGAGGGTGCGCACGACGTCGATGTACTTCTTGCCGCCGCCCGGGTCGCCGGTGTAGCCCTCGCCGAGGTAGATGCCCTGGCCGGGGATCAGCGGCGGGTCGACGAGCCAGTTCACGCCGCGCCCGGCCGGCCCCGAGTCGAACGTCTCGGATCCGTTGAGCTGGTCGATCTCCGTCGCGGTGAAGGGCTCGCTGCTGGTCTTCACCGACTTCAGCAGCATCGAGATGTGCGGCTCGTAGCCCGCGATGGTGCCGGCGACGGCCGCGGCGACGTCCTCATCGCTCTTGTGCGCGACGTAGACCATGCGCTCGGTGGCCAGTGCGCCGGTGACCACCGTGGGGTCGGTGGCGGCCTTCGCCAGCATGGCGATGCCGATCCGCTCCATGCCGTCCCCACCGGTGTTCGAGACCCCGATGACGTGGTCGGCCAGGGCGCGGATCGCTCCGCCGGTGGCGCCGGACGTGCTGTCGAGTGCGACGCCGGCCACCGCGACGATCTGCACATCGCGGGTGCTGAGCTGGTTCAGCCCGGCCTCCCAGTCGGGGGTGGTCTCGTCCACCCGGACGCCGGTCACCTGGGAGGGCCCGGGCGTCTGCTGGAAGGCCAGGGCGATGGCGGTGCCGAGGGCACCCGGCGCCCGGCGCAACGCCGCCGACGGGTCGGTGAACACCACCGCCTGCCCCACGGTGAGCAGGTCGGTGGGCGGAGTCGCGGGCGGCGCGACGCCGCCGACGATCGCGACGTTGCCGTACGCCCGCACCGCTGGTGCGAACAGGTCGGAGACCGGGTTGACCCGGACGTACCGGACGGTCATGGTCGTGTCCCTTCGTGGGGTGCGGGTGGTGGGTCCGAGAAAGCGGGTTCTGTGTCGGCGGGCTCGCGATGGACGTGCTTGCGTACGTGCTGCCGCCGGGGCAGAAGCGCGATCACGGCGGGCTCGCGGTCAGCGGCAGGACGCCGGCGGCGGCGAACAGGGCGTCGACGGCGTCGTCCCCCGGTTGCCCGCCGGTGGCCGCGGGCAGCACCACGGCGACGGCGAACGGGCGAGTGGCTCGGCCGAACACAGCGTCCACGGGTCCGGGGGCGCCGGCCGCCCCCGCGGCTCGCAACCGCCGCGCCGCCTGGAGCCCCGCGCTCAGGTCACGGTCGCCGAGGACGGCGAGAGCCAGGTCGAGACCGACGCTGCGGACGTTAGCGGGGTCCTGTGGGTCGAACGGGGGCACCGGGTGCAGCCGCACCTCGGCCAGCACGTAGTCCGCCGACCGGCGCAGTTCCTCGACGGTCGAGATCTGGCGCCGGGCCAGGAACTCCTCGAGGTCGAGGTAGCGGAACCGCGACCGGAAGTCCTCCAGGCTGGTGATGTGGTCGATCGCCCGGGTGACGGCGGACTCGATGCCGCCGGGGTCGACGGCGGCGACCGCGTCCAGCCGGACCGTCGCGTACAGGTCGGCCCAGACCTCGCAGCCGCTGCGCTCGACCAGCCCGCGCAGGTCTGACGTGGTGTACGTGGGCTGATGCTGCTGCCAGTTCAGCGTCACCCGGTCGGCGCCGGTCAGCGCCTGCATCGGGGTCACCGCAAGCACGGTGGCGGCGGTGATCCGGTCCAGCGTCACCCCGTCCGTGCCGTACACCTCCGTGACCAGCCGCTCCAGGCGCGGGAAGGGCGGTGCCCCGCCGCCGGTCAGCAGTGCGGCCAGAGCCGTTGGCTCGTGCAGCTGCACGAGCACTCGGTCGATGAATCCCGCCATCTGCTTGCCCCCCGATCGGACCGGTCCGGACGGGATCCACGGTCAGGCTGCGGGGCGGTCCGCCGACATACGTACTTCTGCGCAGTCCGGCGCGTATCAGGTGGGAGGCTGATGCGATGCGTCTTCTGGGCGGACGTCGGGAGGTGCGCGACGCTGCCCACGAGATGGCTGACCTGGTGCCGCGCCGCTGGGTCCCGGACAGGCCCTCAGGGCGGCCCCGGCGACTGTGCGCGGGACGCCGGACTCACTCCGCTCGGAATCGGCTGCCGCCTGACGCTGACGGCTCTCGAGTCCACGAGATGCTGGAGCCGCGACGGCACGGATCGAGCGGCAGCCCTGGCGGCATGCGGGTGCAGGGCACCCGGTTCGAAGGACCAGCGGCGGTCGTGTCAGGACCCGGAAGGTTCGAGGAGCGACCCGCCCGCGTGCAAGACGTCCAGGTGGTGCACTTCCGGCTCCTGCGCCGGCCGGTTGCCGCCGAAGGCGGAGTCGACCGCGGGGTGGATGCGCTCGCGGAACGCGCGGGCGCAGTCCACCTCGGTCTCCCAGACGTCGATGTACCGCAGGCCGCCTGACCTTGAAGGTGTCGGTCCGCCATGGCTTGAGTCCGTGGTCCCAGATCCGCCCGACGGTGTCCTTGCTGACGCCGGCCACCGCGGCCAGAGACCGGATGGACCAGGGCGTCGCTGCGCCCGGAGGGGTCCCGGTGCGGGTCAGCTCCATGAGCCGCTCGACGGTGTCCGGCGGCAGCCACGGCTTGCCTCCACGACCCTCGGCGACCTTCCCGACTCCGTCGATCCCCTTGTCGGCGAACACGGCGCACGTGGATCGAGGGTCAGCGTCTTCGCTCGCGCTGGTGTTCTTCTGGCCCCAGGCCGGCATTGTGGGCGGCCAGGATGGCTAGGGCCCGGTCGGCGACACGCAGCTTGACCAGGATGGCGGAGACGTTGTTGCGCACCGTTTTCTCGCTGATTCCGAGTTGGTGGGCTATCGATGGGTTGGCCAGGTGGTGGGCCATCAGGGTCAGGACCTGCACCTCTCGGGGGGTCAGGTCGGGGAAGCTGCGCGATGGTGAGACCGCGGCTGGGGGGTCGAAGTACCGGATGAGGCGGCCGGCGATCGCGCCGCCGAACACGGCGTCGCCGTCGGCTACGGCGCGCAGCGCGCGGACGATCTCGGCGCGGCGCGCGCCCTTGAGCAGGTAGCCACGGGCGCCGGCCCGTATCGCGGCGAACACGGCGTCGTCATCCTCGACCATGGTCAGGACGATCACCCCGATGTGGGGTGCGCTGTTGACGATGGACCGAGTGGCCTCCACGCCTCCCATGCCGGGCATGGCCAGGTCCATCAGCACCACGTCCGGCTGCAGGGCGAGCGTCGCCCGGATCGCATGTTCTCCGTCGGCGACCTCGCCGACGACCACGACCTCCTCGCTAGCACTGAGGAGCGCCGACAGGCTGGCTCTGAAGCCCGCGTGGTCATCGCATATCAGCACGTTGAGAGCGTTCACCGCGACCTCCTCCCGGGCTCTGCGACACGGGCTTCGCGCCTGCGTCGGCAGGCTTTCCCGCCTGGCTGGCTCGACAGGGCAGCACGGCCCGGACCAGGGTCCCCCGGCCGTGCGGGCCGGGCTGCACGGTGAGTATGCCGCCCAGCTCGGTCGCCCGCTCGCTCATGGACTGTAGCCCGAGGCCGACGGGATGACTGGACGGGATGCCTAGCCCGTCATCCACCACCTCCATCGTCAGTCCCTGGCGGTCGTGGGCCAGGTGCAGCACGCAGGACCGGGCCTGGGCATGGGCCGCGACGTTCTGGATCGCTTCCAGCGCGATGCGGTAGGCCGCCACCTCCACCGCCGCCGGCAAGGCAGGAAGGGCAAGGGGGACCTCGAAGCGCACCGGAACGGCTGCCACATGGGCGACATGGGACTCCAGGGCCCGCACCAGACCCAGGGTGTCCAGGGCCGGCGGCCGGTGTTCGTGCGCGACGCGGCGGGTCTCCTGCACGGCGATCTCGGTCTGATCCAGCAGCTCGCCCAGCAGCGCGTGTGCCCGGGCCGGATCGGCAAGGGTGAGGTCGCGGGCCAGCTCGACCTGCATGCTGATGGCCGCCAGTCGAGGCCCGAGGTCGTCGTGCAGGTCGCGGCCCACCCGTCGACGTTCCTCCTCCATGGACAGGACCATCTGTTCGCGGGAGCGGTGCAGGTCCACGGACAGGCCCAGAGCGTGCACCGCGGCGCCGATGGGCAGGGCCAGGTCGGCCAGAAGTCGCAGGTCCGCCGGGGCCAGTGCCTCACGTCCTCGGCCGGCAACCACCAGCCGGCCCAGGGAAACTCCAGCATGGGTGAGCTCGACCGATGCGAGGCGGCTGCCGTCCACCGGCCGGGTGCCGTGCTCGGCCGCCGGATCGGGCTGGTCGTGCAGGTCGATGGCGGCGTACGGGCAGCGGAGCGCGCGGGCGGCGGAGGTCACCACGGTGGCCAGCACCTGCTCGGGTGCCGACGGCTGTTGCAGCTGGCGGGCAAGCCTGGTCATGGCGGCATAGGGCCGGGCCCGGTCTCCATAGAGCCGGCGGCCGATGATCCGTTGCAGCCCATCACGCAGGGGGGCGAAAGCCACCGCGACTGCGGCGGTGGCCAACAGTCGGGCCAGTGCCCCGGCCGAGCCGGGAAGGGCCGCGCCGGCCCAGGTCGCAGCCAGCGCGTAGCCCGCGACGAGTAGGAACGTCAGGATCACATACACCAGGGCTCGGCTGACCAGCGCCTCGATGTCGAACAGTTGGTGCTTCAGGACCGCCACCGCGATGGCCAGCGGCACGACCACGGGCGCCAGCTGGACGAGCGGGAAGACCACCGGATACAGCGAGGGTGCCAGGAGCGCGACCGAAGCGTCCACACCGAAGGCGGAGGCGAGCACGATCAAGGCCAGGACCACCCACATGATCTGCTGCTGCGCCTGCCGGGCCGCGCGCCGCCAACGTGAGACCAGACCGAGCGTGGCGGCCAGCGAACACCCCAGAAGCAGCAGCCCGGCCGAGTTCATCACCACGGGACCGACCGCAGTGAGGGCGGCCACCGCGTGCGAGTTGGGCACCCTGGTCTCGCCCAGCACCAGGGTCGACTGGGCGAAGGCGCCGAACACCGCCAGGACCACCGCCAGAGCGGCCGCAAGAACAGCCAACGCGCGCCACCGCCGGGAGGGTAGGTGGCCGTCGGGAAAGGTCAGGGCCACCAGCACGAACAGCGGCACCAACGCCGGAGGGTAGACCCAGTTCGCCACCCACAACGCGGCTTGCGCGCCCGGGCCCGCCGGCGGGTGGGTCAGGCCCACCCGAGCCACCCCCTCCGCGCCCTGCCCGACCAGGAACGGCAACCCTGTCGCCAGCAGCAACCAGCCGACCGGATGACGCGGTCGCCGGCCAGCCAGCAAGCCCCCCACCACCGCGATCACCGATGTCGAGGTGAGCAGCGTCCACGACGA
The DNA here is from genome assembly GCA_963821825.1 of uncultured Actinomycetota bacterium. GTDB lineage: Bacteria > Actinomycetota > Actinomycetes > Actinomycetales > Kineosporiaceae > CAWGFD01. The sequence goes on along the minus strand of CAWGFD010000002.1, from coordinate 44,493 downwards.
GCCGAAGATGCCCGCCCGGACGATGATCACAGTGGCCGCCGCCGCGACCAGAACGGTCACCGCAACCAGTACCGTCGCCGCTAGTGCCGATGCTGAGGGCCGGCGCCCCGAGAGGGTCACCTTGGGGCGCCGTGTGGACGTGTCACGCAGGCACGACGCGGGACGAGCACGACTGCAGTCTGCGCCTTCCCCGGCTCTTGCGCCTACGCCGTTGCCGGCGGCCACGAGGACCCGGAAGGCTCAGGCTGGGCGGTGCGCTGCGAGCGAACCGCCCGCAGCGCGGTCAGGCCCGTCGTCGCGAACGCCGCGCCCATCAGCGCGAGCGTCCCCGGCAGCACCCCGGAGGCGAACAGCTTCAGCAGCACGCTCACCAAGAGGAAGATCCCTGCCGCACGGGGGAGCACCCCGGCACGGATCGTGGCCAGGGAGAAGAGCAACAGCCCGGTCACGTAGCACCCGAACACCGCGAACATGAGGACCAGCATCGGGAGGGACGGGTCAGCGGGGGGCGATCCATCTGAGCGGGCGAAACCCCAGGTCTCGTTCAGTGCGAGCACGAACAACGACCCCGCACCAACGACAGCCACGCCTGAGGCGATCCGCCCGAACCGGCCGAATGCATGCCGCTGCAGCGCGCTCAAACCCACAAACCCCACGAACATCAGTCCCACCCACGTCGAATGCAGCGCCGAGGGCACCACACCCTCCTGGATGCCCGGCACCCGGTCGTCCCACCACTCGTGCACACCCATGACCACCCCCGCAAGGACCGCGGCCACGCCGCCTGCCCGCACTAGACCCGTGGACCGGGTCCAGCCCGCTGTGCGCGTGGACCCCACATGTGAGACAGCAGCCATGACAACCTCCTGAGCGCAGGGCGGCGCATCCGCCAACACCTGCCAGCGTGGCCATCCCCCGTTCCCGCGTCACGAGACACGGTCCCGGATCCGCCGGGAGAAATGTCCCGCCGCCCGGGCGGTACCAGTGGCCCGCAACCGCCGCCGGGAGAAGGCCCGGCGTTCGGCACCAGAGTGTTCATATCGAAGGTCATGGAGACGCCCGCTGAGGTGATGACATGCTCTCAGCCGTCAGATGCCCTCTCGACCTGGTTGATGTGCTCCCTCGCAAGACACATTCCTCCAGTCCAGTGGGCATTGATCTTTCTGCCGCGCCGTCCGAACGCCCGGCCCGACCGTGGATCCGGGCTCAGACAAAGGACCCACCTGTACTCGGGTCACGGTCGATGGGACGTCGGTGACCTCGGCGGACAACGCCCTGCCTGGTACTCCATGGATGCCTCATTCTGGCTGGTGGCCCCCTCGATGGTTTGGCAAGACCGGGGTCCGCGCAGACTTTGTCCCCGTCCACCACCTCGTAGGGCGGGGCCCGCGCTACAGGGTCGTTGTCTACCGTGACGGGTCGTTCGGGGACACCTGGCCCTGATGTGGGGGATGCGCCACCGGGCCCACGGCTACTTGCTCGCGGGTGCCCTGTCAGCGGTTCCACCGCCGTCAGCCGTGGGCGATCGCCTCGAGGACGCCGAGCCGGACGGCGCGCAGCGACGGCAGGACCGCGGCCACGACGCCGACGACGGCGGACGACACGATGAGGGTGGCGATCAGGCTCCAGGGGATCGCGAGGACGCCGAGGCCTTGTGAGGCGAGTCCATGCTGGAGGGCGAGGCCGAGGCCGAGGCCGAGGATGGTGCCGAGGATGGCGCCGAAGACGGCGGTGGCGATGGCCTCGATGGTGATCATTGAGGCGAGCTGGCGGCGGCGCAGCCCGATGGCCCGCAGCAGCCCGATCTCGCGGGTGCGCTCGAAGACGGACAGGGCGAGGGTGTTGACGATGCCGAGGACGGCGACGACGACGCTGAAGAGCAGGAGCACGTACAGCAGGTTGATGAGGACGTCGAGCGAGGCGCCCTGAGCGGCGGCGTACTCGGTCCCGTTCTGCACGGACACGACGAGATAGGGCTTGACCAGGCTCACCAGCCCAGTGCGCACCGACGCGAGGTCGGCGCCGGACTCGGTTCGTACGTAGACGCCGACGTCTCGTCTGCTCGAGGCGGGGACCGCCTCGAGGTACAGGGAGCGGTCGACGATGAGGTGGGAGCTGAAGCCCGCGCTGTCGGTGAAGATCCCACCGACGGTCAGCCCTTGGTGGACCAGGGTGCCGACGGTGGCGTCAAGGGTGTCGCCGACCTTCCACGAGCGGGCGGTCGCGGTGGTGGCGTCGACGAGGACGGTGCGGCCCCCGAGGGAGCTGAGGTTGCCGGCCACGGTGGACAGCACGAAGTTGTCGGTCAGGCCGGTGGCGGTGGTTGCGGTGGCAATGCTCGAGAAGGTGCCCGTGTGCACGTCGACCGCGCTGACGGCGCTGGCCGACTTGACCTGCGGCAGGGCCGCGGCCCGGGCGGCGACGGTCTCAGGGATGGGGCTGCCGCCGCCGCTGAGGACGAAGTCGGAGGACAGCTGCTGGACGATGTCGCGGGTGGTGCTGGCCTTGGCGCTGGAGGCCAGCACGGAGATGCCGGCGATGAGGGCGAGGCCGATCATCAGGGCGCTGGCCGTGGTCGCGGTACGCCGCGGGACGCGCAGGGTGTTCTCGCGGGCCAGCTTGGCCACGGTGTGGGTGAGGGTTTCGAACGGCCAGGTCACCGCCCTGACCACGGGGCGGGCGGCGACGGGGGCGGCGACCAGCACCCCGACGACGCACAGGACGGCGCCGAGGCCGGCGGGGCCCCACGCCACGTCGGTGCGGGTGACGGCCAGGACGACCATCAGGACCCCGACGGCCAGCGCGGCCGCTCCGCCCAGTCCGCGCCGGCGCAGCCCGCGCGGCGCCATCCCCGCGTCGAGAGACATCGCCGCGAGCGGCGGGGTGCGGGCGGCCTTGAGCGCGGGGAGGGTGGCGGCGGCGAGGGTCACCAGGGTGCCGACGGCCACGCTCCACAGCACAGTGGGCAGGGCGAGCGGGAGCCCGGCGCCGAGCTCGGCCCCGAGGAGGGTGCGGATGAGTGCTTCCGCTCCGGCGGCGATGAGCAGGCCGAGCCCGACGCCCAGGAGCGATCCCACGACGCCGACGACGGCGGCCTCGGCCAGCACGACCGTCATGACCTGCCGGCGGGAGGCGCCGATCGCCCGCAGCAGGGCGAGCTCGCGGGTGCGTTGGGCGACGACCATGCTGAAGGTGTTGACGATGATGAATGAGCCGACGAACAGCGCGATCCCGGCGAAGGCGAGCATGAAGGTGGTGAAGTATCCCAGGCCCGCCTGGAGGGAGGCCTGACCGTCCTTCTCCAGCGAGGCGCCGGTGACAGCCTCGGCGGATGTCGGGAGCACCCGGGCGACCGCGGACCGCAGGGCCTCCTGGCTCGTGCCGGTCGCTGCGGTCAGCGAGATGGACGCGACGGTGCCGTCCTTGGCGAAGGCGCGGCGAGCGGTCGCGTCATCGACGAGGACCGCGGTGGCGCCGAACAGCGACCCGAACCTCACCTCCCCGGTGATCGTGACAGGCCGGGTCTGGTCGCCGATGATCGCGGTCGTCGTGTCGCCGACCTTGAGCCCGGCCTTGGCCAGGGTCGAGCTCTCGACGAGGACCTGGCTCGGCCCGGTCGGGGCGGTGCCGTCGACCAGGGTGAAGGAGGGGTCGGCGGCGTCGTAGGCGAAGCCGAGTCCTGGTGCGCCGCCGGTGCGGACGGGCAGACCGTTCTTGCCGGCGATGACGGCCGTGCCCTGCAGGTTCGGGATGACGTGGGCGACTCCGGGCACGGAGGCGAGGGTGCGTTCGAGGCTGAGCGGGACACTCGGGCGGGTGGTGCTGCTGGCGCCGGTGGGGTCGACGACGATGCCTTCGGTGAGGGTGGCGCCCACGGCGGCGCCACGGACCGCGACGTCGGTGCCCTTGAAGGCCTGGGAGAAGAGGCTGCTGAGGCTGTTGTCGATGCTGTCGCGCAGCACGAAGGTGCCGGCCACGAAGGAGACGCCGAGCATGACGGCAGATGCCGTGAGCAGGAAGCGCAGGGCGTGGCCCTGTAGCCCGCGGAGGGTGACACGCCACATCAGGAGCGCCGGGCGAGCTCGAACGTGCCCATGCGCTGCAGGACCCTGGCCGTGGTCGGCTCGAGCATCTCGTCGACGATGCGGCCGTCCTCCAGGAAGAGGACCCGGTCGGCGTAGGACGCCGCGCCAGGGTCGTGGGTGACCATGACGATGCTCTGGCCGGAGTCGTCGACGCTGTGCCGCAGGAACGCGAGGATGTCGGTGCTGGCCTTGGAGTCGAGGTTGCCGGTGGGTTCGTCGGCGAAGACGAGGGAGGGCCGGCTCACGAGGGCGCGGGCGCAGGCCACCCGCTGCTGCTGCCCGCCGGAGAGCTGACTCGGGCGGTGGGTGAGCCGGTCGCGCAGCTGGAGGGTGTCGACGATGCGGTCGAACCACACCTGGTCGACGTGGGTGCCGGCGATGTCGAGGGGGAGGGTGATGTTCTCCTGCGCGGTGAGGGTGGGGACGAGGTTGTAGGCCTGGAAGACGAAGCCGAGGTGGTCGCGCCGCAGGGTCGTGAGGTGGCGGTCGTCGAGGGTGCCGATGTCGTTGCCCTCGATGAGGACCCGGCCCGAGGTCGGTGCGTCGAGGCCGGCCATGCAGTGCATCAGCGTGGACTTGCCTGAGCCGGAGGGGCCCATGATCGCGGTCAGTCTTCCGCGGCCGAAGGCGACGTTCACGTCGTCGAGGGCGCGGACGGCGGTCTCGTCCTTGCCGAAGACCCGCGAGAGCTGGATCGCTTCGGCGACCGTGTCGCCCTCGCCTCCAGTCGTTACAGCGGGTGGGGTGGTCAGACGGGTCGCGGTGGGGTGAGGGGTCATGGCGTGGTCTCCCGGGAGGGCCGAAGGGCGTGCACGAGTTGAGCCAGGACGAGGGTGAGGAGCACGAGGACGACCCCGATGGGGGGCAGCACCCACCAGCCGGAGCCGTGGTCGCGGGCCTGCATCACCAAGGGAGTGAGCATGATCGGCAGACAGGTCAGGGCCATGACCGTCAGCAGACCCACCGCGGCCGCCTCACCCAGCGGATGACGACGCCAGAGCAGAACGCCGCCGCCGACGGCGGCGGGCAGGAACACGCCGAGGTCGATGACGTGGACCGGGTTGGTCGGCAGCCGCCAGGTGGCGGCGCTCGTCGACGGCCGGCCGGCCAGCAGGTCCGGCGCGATCTCCCGCGACCACAACAGGACGAAGGCCAGCCCCAGCGCGATGAGCACGCCGGCCGGAGCCCAGACCTTGATCCCGGTGAAGCGACGGCGCACAGCGGATACCGGCAGCGTCGAGGCGCACCCGAGCAGGGTCAGCAGCGACAGGCCCCAGACCGTGACCCAGAGCAGGAAGAGCGGCCCGAAGGCGAGTGAGAAGCAGTAGATCGTGTAGTTGTAGACCGTGAAGCCCAGGCACCCGAGCACTCCCAGCCACGCCCGGAGGTGACCCCGGTGGGCGCGGTACGCCAGGAGCAGCATGACGGGGGTGAGGGCGAGACCGACGATGTCCTGGGCCGTGGCGGTGTCGGTGAGCGCGGTGGTGTTGCCGGCGTAGACGCGTTCGGGGGCGAGGAGGGCGAGGACCGCCCCGGCGCCGGACAGCAGCGCCGTGGCCGCGATGAGCCCGGCCCACAGCCGGGGTAGGCGAGCCCGCACCTCGCCGGGGCCGGGCGCCTCTTCGCTGCTGAGGTCGTGGACAGACCTGGTGGAGGACATCTCAGGAGCCCGGCTGCCTGTGGAAGGCGCGTCCAGACGCGTCGCGCGCGGCGACAACACCGACGGCCCCGGCTCCGGCCGGCTGGGCGCTCATGAGGAGCCCTGTTGGCTCGAGGTTCCCTGGGTGAACCAGCGGCCCTGGAGGAGGAGGGCGACCGGGAGGACCACGGCGTAGCCGACGATCCCGATGTCGCGCACGTTCATGTCCCCGGTCACCGCGCCGGTGATCCCCCCGAGACACATGAGTCCGCTGAGGATCAGGAGCCGGGCCGGCCACCCCTGCAGGACCGAGGCCGCCAGGAGGCTCCCTACTCCGAGGAAGAGGTCCCAGGCGACGATGTCGAGGGCATAGACCACCGAGGGCCAGGTCCAGGAGAGCAGCAGGGCATAGCCGGGCAGGGACGCGGCGTCGACCTGGCGGCCCACGGTGAGCAGAACGCCGTGCACACAGATGGTGATGCCTGCCGTGAGGGCGACGAACACGACGGCGCTACCGCTGAGCAGCTGCCCCTGGGGAGCGGTCCATCGGTGCACCGCCACGAAGGCGACGACCAAGGAGATGGAGCTGGGGATGATGAGCAGCTCCATCACCGCGTTGTAGGGGTCGGGAACCGGGGCACCGGGGGCGGCGGCGTAGAGCCCGGCGACGAGGACCGGCACGTACACCAGTGACACGACCGCGAAGGTGTAACAGCTCCAGGCGCCGACGCGACGGTCCGTCGCACTCCATCGTCCGGGGGTGGTGATGGCGTCGAACGACGTCGAGACCCCCCGCTAGTGGTTTGCCGCCGAAATGGCTAGGTGTTTTGGTAGGCTTGGTCCATGGTGGCTGCGGCGATGCCGGTGACCGATGAACAGCGTGCGGGTCTGGCTCGAATGGCGGCCTCGTCGTCCATTCCGCACCGGCAGGTGCAGCAGGCGGGGGCGTTGTTGCTGGCTGCCGACGGGGTAGCGAACGAGGAGATCGCCCGGCGGGTGGGGGTTGTCCCGGACACCGTGCGGGCGTGGCGAAAGCGGTTCGCCGCGATGGGGATCGAGGGTGTCGGGAAGGTCGCCAAGGGCCGGGGCCGCACGTCGTGGCTGCCGCCGGACACGACGGCGCGGGTGGTGGAGCTGACCCGGACCGGGACCCCGCCGGGCGGGGCCACGCACTGGTCGACCCGCTCGCTGGCGGCGGTCGTGGGGGTCAGCGACGACACGGTGCGCCGGATCTGGAAGGACCACGGGCTCAAGCCGTGGCGGGTGACCACCTTCAAGATCAGCAACGATCCGGACTTCGAGGCGAAGCTGGTCGATGTCGTCGGTCTGTACCTGAACCCACCGGCCCGGGCGGTGGTGTTCTCCTACGACGAGAAGACCTCCTGCCAGGCCCTGGACCGCACCCAGCCCTCGCTGCCGATGACCCGCGGGCGGGCCGGCACAATGACCCACGACTATAAACGCCACGGCACCATCGACCTGTTCGCCGCGATGAACATCGGCACCGGCGAAGTGCACACCGACCTGCGCAAGGGCCACACCGGCGCGGACGTCTTGGCCTTCTTCAAGCAGATCGACGCCACCGTTGCGCGCGGACTGGCCGTCCACGTCATCTTGGACAACCTCTCCGCCCACTCCACACCCGAGATCAAGAAGTGGCTGTCCCACAGGGACCGCCGCCGCTGGCACCTGCACTTCACCCCGACCTCCAGCTCATGGCTGAACCTGGTCGAACGCTGGTTCAAAGAACTCACCGACAAGCGCCTGCGCCGCGGGGTGTTCACCTCCGTCGCCGACCTCACCGACGCGATCACCACCTGGGCCGAGCACTGGAACACCGACCCCAAGCCGTTCGTCTGGAAAGCCACCGCCGACCAGATCATCGACAAGGTCACTCGCGGCCGCGCCACACTTCACCAAGTCATTTCAGCGGCAGACCACTAGGCAGACCTTTCGGCGTCGTGGGCGATGGTGCGCAGGGACGCTCGCATGACGTATCCGACGAACGGACGGATCGCCCACCAGTACCGCTTCATCGCGCGCCGCGCCGCCAGGTCGGTGGTGGCGGTGCGGCACTCGTAGGTCAGGACGCTGCGGGCCGGGCCGTCCGGGCGAACCAGCAGCTGGCAGGCGATCTTGCCCCACCCGGGCTCATCGAAGTCGGTGAACTGCTGCGGCTCCACCTGTCGCCACTCGATGTCCGCGGTCCAGAACCGGCCCACGGCGCCGAAGGCCAACTCGTGGCCGGGGACCTGCCCCAGGAGCAGCCAGCCCGGCAGTGCCCCTGGGTCGGAGGCCAGGCGCAAGCTGGTCGGCCCAGCGGGGGCCCTGCCTCGCAGGCGGGTCGGCAGCGCCCGCAACGTCATCATGGCGGTGACCAGGGGCGACCGGACGGTCAGGAAGTCGAAGTCCCGGGCCGTTTCGAACAGACCATCGACGGTCGCCTCGACGACGACGTGCTCGGTCAGCGCCATGTCGTAGACGGGCAGGGAGTCCTCGAGGACGCTGCGGGAGTGGGCGGTGGCGCTGGGCCCGGTAACGATGGTCATGACCTGCACGGTAGGTAGGCAGTTCGCTGCGTGCGGGGGACGAAGGTCACCCTGGCTGGCGCAGTCGTTCGCTGTTGCTTCGTGCGATTCACTCGTGAACCGCGGTCGTGGCTCGGTACGGCACGAGTAAACCGTGCGCAAGGCTGCACGGAAGGGGGGCACAAGTGAGGGCTGCCGATGAACCTACCTACACTTCAGCGGTTTGATCGCGAGGTGGCCAGGGGCGGGGTCGAACCGCCGACCTTCCGATTTCAGGATGATCATCTATGTGAGCCGGACCCGGGCTTGACCTGCGGTGATGTCCGTCGCTGTCGTCGTGTTCGGACCTTCTGGGCGCCTCGTGGGCGAGAATGTCCGCCATCACCCGGTGCTACTCGTGGACATCCGGATCGGCCTTCCTGCAGATCCTCGTGGCTCGGCGCGGCGAGGGGTTCGGTTCAGTGCCACGTTCGGGTCGGGGCGTCCCAGCGCCTCGTGGTCCCCTGTGGTGTGCGCAGCAGTGGGTCGGCGAAGGCAACCACGTCGTTCATCACGGTCTCGAAGTCGGCGGGGACGTGGTCGGCGTCGGGGCCGAGGCGGCGACGGTAGGCGGTGTACGTGCCCTGGCGGGACTGTGCATAGCCAGGGCCGGTGCTGCGGTGGACGGCCTCGGACAGCGGGCGCAGGGTGACCCCACGGTGCCGGGCGGTCGCGGTGAGGGCGTCGAGGAGACGAGGGACGTCGTCGCCGTCGAGGGTGTGGTTTCCGGTGAGGGTCCACAGGTCGGCGTAGTCGCGCACCCGGGAGTTGCTCGTGCCGAGATCGACTGCGGTGCAGAGTTTCTCGGCCAGGACCGTCGCCATCGGGTAGCCGAGCAGGTGCACGTCGGGGTGACCGGTGCGCAACGTCGGCAGGGTGATCTGCTGTGGTGCGGGGGTGACGGGGCCGCCGGTGCTGACGTCGAGCTGGAGCTTGACGTCGGCTGCGGCGACCCGGGTGTGCATGGTGACGCGGACGCCGCCGGACTGGTCGCCGTCGCGGATCGCCGTGGCTGTCGCGGTGTCGGTGAGGAAGACGACGCCGTCCTCGTCGGGAGCGCGGGAGGTGGCGATCTGGACGACTGTCGCCAGGACCTGGTCGGGGTCAAGGGTCAGGCCACGGGCGAGCAGGTCGGCGTCGGCGGTGGCGCGGCGTGCGTCCCAGACGGCCAGGAGCAGCCCGCCCTTGAGGACGAAGTGGTCCGCGTACGGGCCGGCGGCGAGCCGGGCCAGGAGGCGTTCCACGACGTACATCACCAGCAGGGCCTGGGTGGGCCGCCCCTGCCGGCGGGCGAGGTTCTGCAGGTCCAGGTACGCGCGACCGGCCGGGTCGGCGCGGGTCGGACGGCTCACGAGGCGCCGTTCATGAGTCGTCGTTTGTGTGCGTCGTTCATGTGGGTTGTCATGATGCGGTGAGGACCTCCACGGCGGAGCGGACCGGGCCCAGCACGTCGAGGGCCTCGGCGAGATCGAGCAGGTGCCCGACGCGCGCGTCGGGCCGGGCCAGATAGCGGCGCAGCGCGACGAGCGCGACCGGTTCGCCGATCCTTGACCGCAGTCGCAGCAGGTCCACGACGGTCCGGGGGGCAGAGTAGACCCGCACCGGTTCGCCTGGTGCGGCCTCGACCGGCTGGACGGCCAGCCCGGCCGTGGCGGGGCTCCAGGCGAACACCTCGACCGGCGGGTAGACGATCCGAGGACGTGAACGGCCTTTCGCGACCGCGATCTGAACCGCCAGCGGCACCTCGTCCGTCAGGTCGTGCACCACGGCCGCCGACACCAGACATGTCACCGCGTCCGGTGCCCGGTACGCCACAGCCAGCAGATCCGGGTAGGTCGGCGCAGGCGCGTCGGTCTTGCGGAACACCCCCCGCGACAGCTCCACCACCTCGCCGCTGTCCCGCGCGGCGTACAGGTCGCGGTACTGCACCCGGGCGTCGCGGGCTTGCGACGTGGTGAACGTCGCCGGCAGGTCCGCCAGAGTGGCCATGAATGAAACCATACCCCTAAGGGGTACGAGAGGTGCGGGTTTCATTCCGCGCCAGTCGCGCAGGCGGAGCAGATCATCGTCGAGTCGACTCGCTGCCCCCACCGAGGTGTCCTGGCGGCGCGCTGTGGCTACCTCTGGAGACCGGTTCACGCTTGCTTGCAGCGGCTGCTGCTCGAATCGTCTCGGTCGACCAGGCTGGGCGAGGGGAGTGCGCGGTGATTCGAGGGTCGGTGTGTCAGCGGTGCCAGTGTCGGGACGGCGACGGGCGACGGGTGAAGGACTACGGACGTCCGCACGGGTCGTGGTGCTACACCTTCGACGTCGGCCCTCGCGCGGCAGGTCCGCAGCAGCAGCATCCCCAGCGCCGTCGGCACCGCCTGCCTCGTCGGCAGGTGGTGCGGTCGGGGTTCGCGAGCAGGGAGGCGGCCGAGCAGGCGCTGGCTGGTGAGCTGTCGCGGCTGGCCACGGGGGTGTGGGTGGACGACCGGGACCTGACGCTCGGCTGGTGGCTGCAAACTTGGTTGGGCCTGCAGGTGGAGGCGGAGCGGTCGGTGAAGACGCTGGCGAACTACCACGGGCATGTCCGCAACGTCTGGACACCCGCTCTGGGGCAGGCCCGCCTGCGTGATCTGCGCCGGGCCGACGTGGTGCAGGTACTGCTGACAGCGCTCGAGCCGGTTGACGACGGCGGCAGCGACGGCTCAGGCGGAGTGTGCGGGCCACTACGCGCACGCCGTGAAGGGCGCGGCAATGTCGGGCGTCGGGTCGAGCGTCGCTCGGTCAGCACGGTGGAGGGGTACCGCCGCACGTTGCGGTCGGCGTTGTCGGCGGCGCAGCGCCGGGGGCTGATCACGGTGAACCCGGCGATGGGACCGATGGACGGCCTGCATGGGCCGGATCCCACGGGTGCGGGCGAGGCGAGGGCGTGGGAGCCGGCCCAGACGGCGGCGTTCCTGGAGTACGTCACCGACGCGGGCGGGCCGCTGGCGGGCCTGTTCGAGGTGGCCGCGTACACCGGTCTTCGGCGTGGGGAGCTGTGCGGTCTGCGCTGGTCGGACCTGGACACCGACGGCCGGGGCCTGCGGGTGCGGCACAACCTGGTGGAGGTCACCCGCGACCGGATCCCGCCCGAGCAGCGCCGCTGCGTGGCCTGCGGCCGAGAGCACGTCGACCGGGTCTTCAAGGGGCCCAAGTCGAGGGCCGGTCGACGGTGGGTGCCGCTCGCCGCGCCTGCGCAGACCGCCGTACGTGGACAGCGCCTGAGGCAGGCAGCCAAGCGTCGAGGGTTCTACCGGGACCATGATCTGGTGTTCGTCGCGCCGGATGGCGATCCGTTGCGGCCCAACGCGGTCAGTGCCGAGTTCGCCCGGCTGGTGAGGGCGTGCGGGCTGCCGCTGATCCGGCTGCACGACCTGCGCCACAGCGCCTGTTCGCTGATGCTCGCCGGTGGCGTCCCGCTGGAGGTCGTCCAGATGATCCTTGGACACGCCTCGCCGAACGTGACCCGACGGGTCTACGCCCACATCCTGCGCGACCCCACCACCGAACAGGTCGACCACGCCACCGACCTGATCACCCGCCACCGGCCGCCGCGATCGCCGGTGCCCCCCGTCGATGGGCCCCGTGAGCAACGGTAAGCAACCGTGAGCAGAATGTGAGCAAGATCCACAGCTTCGGCGCGTTGGTCACTGGACATCTGCCCAGGTCAGAGGCGGTTCACGGTGGTGGCCAGGGGCGGGGTCGAACCGCCGACCTTCCGATTTTCAGGGGGCGCTGGGTAGTGCCGGGTTCCTCCTCGCGCTGACGCCTGATGGTGTTTGCGCTGGTCAGCGGCCCATCCGGGCTGCTTGGTGGTTATGGGTTCTGCCGCGCTGTGCCGCCTCCTGCGAGCGCCTCCGTGAGCAATCGGCGACCACCTTTCTGGCACGGCCTTTGGTCCTGGAGCTTGGTCCAGGCCCTGTCCCCGGAATGTTCCCAGCCCCATGTGCCGACGTCGCGGACCTGGTCGGCGGGCCCGTGGTCCCGACGTCGACCTGGGCGCCTCGGGGCGCTGGGGCGCCTCACCCAGGGATCGAGGCTGAATGCCGCGGGTTCGCGCGCTGGGTGGACGGTGAACCTCCACTTCCTGAGCCCCGCTTCTGCCGGTGGGGTCGGACCATGGATCCAACGCGGCACAGCAGGCATAGTAGTTGCTATAGTGGGGTCGTGGTGGAGGACTTGGCTGAGGTCGCGCGTCGTACCGATGAGGTAGCCCGTCATGCGCGCGCTGAGTTGGTGCGGGCCGTTCGGGGGGCGGCATCGGAGGGGGTGACCCAGACCGAGATCGCCCGGCAGATCGGTCGTAGCCAGCCTGAGGTGTCCCGGTTGTTGCGCTTCCACGGGACGTCCCCGCTGGGGCGGCGCCTGCGGGGCAATGCCAGGCGGGTGCGGCAGATCGTGGCCGAGGCCGGTGGTGGGCGGGTGCGGGTGTTCGGGTCGGTGGCCACCGGTCAGGATCGTCCGGACTCGGATGTGGATCTGTTGTTCACCATGGGGCGGCCGTTGAGCTTGATGGAGCTCGGGCGCCTGGAGCAGCGGTTGGTGGAGGTGATCGGGGCCCCGGTTGACCTCCTCCCGGATGTGGCGCTGCGCCCGGACCTGAGGCAGCGGGTGCTGGCAGAGGCCCTCGTCCTGTGAGTCGTTCGGAGCAGGAGGTCCTGCGCGAGGCCCTGACCCACTTCGAGCTGATGCTGGACCATGCTCGCGGTGATGACACGGGCGATGACACGGGCGGTGTCATGAGCGATGTGATGGATCAGCTGGTTCTGGACGCGGTCTGCATGCGGCTGTCCGCGGGTGTGGAGGTGTTGAACCGGCTCGACCCCGGCGTACGCGAGGGATTGTTCGGGGACAGCTGGCCCCTGATGTGGGGGATGCGCAACCGGATTGCCCACGGCTACCTGCTCGTAGATGGCGCGATCATCCGCCGGACCCTGGTCACGGACGTTCCAGCGATCATGGCGCAGATCCACCGAGCCCTCTCCTAGCTGAGGCGCGTGGTGCACGGGGCCCGTCGAGGGGATGGAACGACTCCCGACAGCAGGGGAGGGGAAAGCGATGAGCGTGACAGGGGCGGCACCAGATGTCGGCGCGGACCGAGATGCCACGGCGCCGGCTGGTCCCGGGCGCATGCGGTCGAGGCAGACACGGTCGACCTGTGGCGGCTGGCGCGTTGCTCGAGCCGGCTACCTGGTCGGCCATTGACCGGTCCCGTCCCGCGCAGCAATGGTCAGCGGCACGTCGTGATCACCACTGATGTGTTGGGCCTGGTCTTAGCGAACTGGACCTCGAAGGCCGTCGATGGGTCGCAGGTCCCACGTGGTGAATGGGTCCTGCCCAACCTCGGCCATCAGCGCCGCGGAGGCGGTTTGAGCTGCCTCGACCGACTCCCAGACCGCGACACCGACCAGGCGACCGCCTTGGTCATCGACCACGCCGGTCCACACCAGCCCGGCCTGCTCGCGTGCGACCCGGCTGTAGCGCTGCATCGAGTCCAGCACGGCTTCTCGGTGTTCTGGTCGTGGTGAGTGCACGGACACCACGACCTACGTCATGCCTCATCATGCACCCCAGATGAGGCGGTCGTGCTTTTCGGTCAGATGCTCCTACGTCGCCCTGGAATGGGCCATGGTGGGCGGTATGAACGGTGGAGATCCAGACCTTGTGCGTCTCATAGCTCATCTGCGGGAGACGGGGTTGACGTCGGGACGGCTGCCGGACTGGCCGGGTGGGTACCCCGGTGAGGTCGGGTCTGCGCTGATCGACGCGGTGTTCTCGATCCGTGCCCGGTACGGCAAGGGGCCTGGTGTCGGGGTCCGGGCGGTGGTGGGTCGGTGGCGAGCGCACCGCGGGGTGCCCGCGGATGGTCTTCTCGTGCTGGCACAGACTCCCGTCGGGGTGGTGAGGCGGGTCTTGCACAACGACGGGAGGGTTGCGGGTCGCTCGAAGGTGGAGGTCGTCGTGGACGCGGCCCAGCGGCTGTCCTCGGTCGGGCTGCGCAGGGCGGGCGACTTCGATGGCTCATCGGCGCAGCGCGCCGCTTACGTGGGTACCGGTGGCTGTGGTCCGGTCATGTGGTCCTACCTGGGCATGCTGCTGGGTCGGCAGGACGCCAAGCCTGACACGTGGATCATGCGCTACGTGAGACTGGCCACCGGTGGCGACGTCGACGCCGAGTTGGCACGACGACTCATTCACGCTGCTCTGTCTGCCAGGGTGAGTTGAGGCCAGCGGCTCGTTGCAACCGCCACTGACAGGGCGAGATCAGGACCGATGAACGTTGAGCATTCCCACGGTTGTCCAGGCCCCTCAGGATGGGGTCATGAGTGGCAAGACAGGCCCGCGGTCGGACGGACCGCGTGCGCGGCGGTCGTTCACCCCGGCGCAGAAGTTGGACCTGTTGACTCGCTACGAGCAGGCCGTCGAGGTCGGTGACGGCGGTGGGTTCCTGCGCCGGGAGGGCCTGTACTCCTCGCTGATCAGCGAGTGGCGCCGGGCCCGCGACGCGGGCCTGCTCGCCGGTAAGGCCGCGGGTGAGTCGGTCGGGCGCCCGAGCGCCGAGCAGGCCGAGGTCGCCCGGTTGAGGCGCGAGCTGGAGGTGACCCGCGCCAAGCTGGCCCGCACGCAGACGGCATTGGAGATCATGGGAAAAGCGCGCGAGCTCTTGGAGGACATCTCCCAGAGCGAGCCGGACGTCGCGCAGATTCCGGACACCTTCAGGCGCGGACGGTCCTGATGGGCGCCTTCAGGCAGCTGACCGCGGCCGGGACCTCGACCCGGGCGGCGTCGGCGCTGACCGGGATTGCGCGGGCCAGCATCGACCGCGACACCGCGGCGAGCACTGCGCGGCCGACGCCGCTACTACCGCAGCGGCGGGCGCCGGCCAACGCCCTGACCGCCCAGGAGCGGGCCCGGGTATTGGCGGTGCTGGACAGCGGGGATTTCGTCGATGCCGCCCCGGCGCAGGTGTACGCAGCTCTGCTGGACCAGGGCGTGTACGTGGGGTCGATCTCCACGATGTACCGGATCCTGCGTGAGCACGCCCAGGTCAGCGAACGTCGCCGCCTGGCCCGCCACCCGGCCCGCACCCGCCCCGAGCTGCACGCCACCGGGCCTGGGCAGGTCTATTCGTGGGACATCACCAAGGTGAAGGGCCCGGTCAAGGGCGTCTACTACGACGCCTACGTGATGATCGACATCTACTCCCGGTACATCGTCGCGGTGCGCGTGCACGCCCGTGAGGACGGCGCCCTGGCCACCGAGATGATGCGGGAGGCGTTCGGGGTCAACGGCATCCCGCAGGTCGTGCACGCCGACCGCGGCGCCGCGATGACCTCCAAGTCGGTCGCGGACCTGCTGGAGGACCTGAACGTGACCCGGTCCCACGGCCGCCCGAAGGTCAGCAACGACAACCCCTACAGCGAGGCGTTCTTCAAGACCGTCAAGTACGCCCCGGTGTTCCCCGACCGGTTCACCTCCCTGGCCGAGGCCCGGCAGTTCATGACCGATTTCGTGGGCTGGTACAACCACTGCCACCGCCATTCCGGGATCGGGATGTACACCCCCGCCGACGTCCACCACGGTCGCCACCTCGCCGTACGCGACCGCCGCCACGCCACCCTGACCGCCGCCCGCCACGCCCACCCCGAACGGTTCACCAGCCCGAGCCAGCTACCGAAGATCCTGCACCTGCCCGAACAGGTCTGGATCAACCAGCCCGACCCGCAACCCCAAGACCAGCAGCAGATCGCCTAACACCCGCCGGCCTCAATTCCTTGACACGTTCCGACCGGCCCCTGCCGTATGGCCCGTTCTCACAGTTGCGCGGCCCGTCCACGACGAGCGTGGTCGGCTGGCTACGGATATACCGCTCTGGCGCACTCCACTACAACCTTCCGACCCGGGATCGGATGCTGTAGGTGCCGTCCGGTGCCGGATGGTGCCGTCTGGTCTCGTTCAGGCCCGGTGTGTTGGCGTTGACTGGCGCTGTTCGCCGCGGTCATGGGCACTGTGCTCGCGGATTGCTCACGGACGAGCCGGTACGGCGCAAGCAAACCGTGCGCAAGATGGCACGCAGGGCAGATCAGTGGGGAACCGCGGATGGGGAAACCTGCAGGTCAGAGGCATGATCGCGACGTGGCCAGGGGCGGGGTCGAACCGCCGACCTTCCGATTTTCAGGCGGCGTTGGGCGGTGTCGGGGTCTTCCTCCCCGCTGACGTTTGAGGGTGTTGCGCTGGTCAGCGGCCTGTCTGGGCTGCCTGGTGGTGACGCTTGCTGCCGCCGTGTGCGGCCGACTGCATACGCGTCCGTGAGCAATCCGCGACCACGATTCGGGCGCCCACCTCCTGGTCTGCAAGCGGGTTTGAGGCCGTCCCGAGATGGTGCCAGCCGTTCGCCCTGGCGTCCAGCACACCGCCGGCCCGGTGTCGCCGCCGCGCTCTGCGAGTGACATGAGCGCTACCGGGAGAGGTTCCCAGGGCTCCCCGACTGGTTACACGAGGACAAGTGGTCCAGGCTCGTCGAGGTCGCCCTGTCCTCAGAGATCGCCTCGCTCGACGCCGCCCACGCCGCCGCCACCGAGGCGTACGAGGCCGAGCGCGCAGGACTCGACCGCGAGCGGACAGCTGGCGACGACTACCCGCGGGCCCTCCTCACCGGCACCGGCGAACACCCCCGCGCGCCGTCTCCCGCGCGCTCCTCGACCTGTGGGTTCCAGGGCTGGGTCATGGACGACAAGTGGCCGGCCGACGCTGGCGTGAGGACTTCCGCGTCACCGACCCGGACGCCGAGGGCTGGATCGCCATCGCGGAGACAAAGGGCTTCACCAAGGGCGTCAGCGAGGCCGGCCCGCAGAGCCTCAACCGCTGGGTGACCTACTACGTCCGCGACCACCGCGCGATGCCGGACGCTCAGTGGTAGATCGCCAATCAGTTCCTCCGCGAGGACCCTGCCACCCGTCCCGTTCCGCTCCACGACCTGGACGAAGTCGTCGCTGCCTTCGCCGACGGCGACGGGCTCCTCGTCGACCCGCGGGTCCTGTTCCGGCTCGTCGGCAGCGCTCAGCGCGACCCTGACATGACGCCACGAATCCGGGAGTTCCTCCGTGGACCCCGCGGTCGCCTGCTCGAGGACGACGTGATGACCGCGTTCGGTCTAGGAGCTGGCGAGGACGACCGGCGGCCGCGGGCTAGGCATCGCTCATACACTGTCCGTACCCCTCGAGAAACGGCTGGTAGTGGCTTCTTCTTTCGATAGCGAGGACCGGATCCTTCCGCTGGCCCTCTCGCTCAGGAACAACCCCGGCGTCTACACGGCAGTGGTGGGCGCGGGGCTTTCCGCGGGCAGCGACATCCCACACGCCGGCCGCGTGGTCGACCTGCTCATCGACCAGGTCGCCGCGCACGAGAAGCAGGCCCCACCGAAGGATCCCTGGCCCTGGTACGAGGCCACCCACGGGAAGCCGCCGACCTACCAAGGCCTGCTCGCCGAGCTGGGGCCAAGCACGGGGGAGCGTCAAGGGATACTCCGCCCGTACTTCGAGCGGAAGCCCGACGATGAGCCGCCCATCCGGCACCCCAACGACGGCCACCTCGGGCTGGCGACCCTCGCCCAGCGCGGCCTCGTCAAGTACTTCGTTACCACCAACTTCGACACCCTGCTCGAGGATGCCCTCCGCCAGGTTGGGTCGAACCCAGTCACCATCTCCACTGAGGCCGACTGGCGGGACAACCCGCCCATCGACAGCCTCTCCGCGGTCGTCATCCACCTCCACGGCGACTGGATGAGGCCCGACACCATGCGCAACACCGTGGAGGAGCTGACTGAGTACCCGCAGTGGCTCCGCGACCTCCTCCAGCGCGTCCTCGAGGGGCGCGGCAAACTCATCGTGGGCTGGTCCGGCAAGTACGACCCCGGCCTGCGCGAGGCGCTCAAGTCCCACCGGACCCGGCGATACTCGACCTTCTGGCTCGACCTGAGCCAGCCGACCGAGGCGGGCCGTGAACTCCTCGTCGACGTCGCCGGTGTCGTCCTGGAAGGACCCGCGGCCGAAGTCCTGGCGCGCACCGTCACCACCCTCGACGCACTGAATCAGCAGGCGTCTCGCGGCGTCGGCAACCTCGCAGTCGACGTCATCCGCGCCAAGCGCGGCCTCGCCGACGGGAGGCGCCCGCTTGAGGTGCTCGACCAACTCGGACGGGAGGTCGACCTCATCGCGGAACGCCTCGACGAGATGTCCGGCAACGACGAACGGGCCTCCTCGGGGGACACCGCTGCCACCCGGCGGCGCGACCTCCTCGACGCGTCCCGGGCCGCCGCTGCGCTCACGATGACGTTGGCCGCCTACGCTCCAAACACCGAGGCCCGCCGGTGGCAGCGCCAGATCGCCTACGTCGGCCAGCGAGCCGAGGGCGGGGGCTCAACCGTCCTCGTCGAACAGCGGCGACTCCCCGGACTCGTCCTGCTGGCCGCGGCCGGGCTGGCCGCGACCTCCGAGGAGCGCTGGCCCATCGTCGCGACGCTGCTCACCGACATGGAAGTCGAACTACTCGACGGCACCCACAAGCCGCTCGCCGTCGGACCCGACCTGAACCAGATCGCCGACGGCAGCACCTCCTTCACCAGGGACCGTGGCCCCTTCTCACACGTCTTCTCCCTGCTGCACGCCTACCTCGCGGACGTCAACCGCGAGGCGGCGGTACTGCCCGGCATCGTGTTCGAGGAGGCATGGGAGCGGTGGGAGTACCTTTGGCACCTCGCCGGCTTTGACGCCAAGTCCAGACCGCTCTCCGTCCCCCGGCTTGAACTCAACCGGACCTTGAACCCGCGGGGGTACCAGCCGCACGCCAAGCACTGGCTCGACCGGGTCCGGGCCGAAGCGGCCGAGACGCTTCCGTTCGTGAACAGCACCGCGGAGGGAAAGTTCCAGACCTGGCTCAACCACGTCGCCGACAGCACCGCCTGGAGCGCCTTGCCCTCCGGGCAGGCCGGGGTCATCCCCAGCCGTCGGTTCCGGATGGACGAGACAGGCGACGGTGCCATTCCCGGGAAGGAGCGCGCCCTCTGGGGCGAGTTCCTCCGGACCTGATCGGGAGAGTGGCCTGCAACCCGTCCATGGGGCTGGTTAGGAAGGTAACGGGAGGGGGCAAAGCTGTCCATGAGGTGGCCCCGGACCTGCCCGGACCGAAGCGAGACGCAGCCCGACCTCGCCTTCGCCCGGACCCCGCGCAGGGGCCCCGAGGCTCAGTCACGTGCCGACACCACGTTCAGCGTCACGACCTGCTGGGCTCGCCGGCAACCATCAACAACACCGGCGTTATACCAAATCGGTTTTAGGCCAGGCTTGGGCCGAAGACAGGGACAACTTCAGCGCCTTCCGAAGGACCAGTTGCGTCGCTGACCAGAGATATCCTCAAGGCCCTTGATCCGCCGTCGCACATGCTTATCCTCCTCGGCCCAGGCGTCGAAGTAGTCCCGCTCGGAAGGCGGGAGCAGCCGCAACTGTTCTGCAAACATCTCCGCGTGGGTGTTGTCCCCCGCGTTCGCGACGTAGATGGCCAACAACTGGTCGGGGGTGAGACGGTGGTAGGCGTAGCACTTCATCGTCTCGGCGAGCAGCGGCACCCACGTCTCCGGCGGGTGGCCAAACATGGCGAGGATGGCATCGGGACTCACCCGAAAGTCTTCGGTCGTGCCCAGGACTGACAGGGTCGTATACCGACGTATGGCTACCCCGGAGGCTTCGAGGTCCTCCACCGCGGCGATGAGCCATCGCAGAACGCGCTCGTCACCGCCTGCGACCATCCGGTCGAGGTGGGCAAGCCATGCCCGCCACAGCTGCCCGAAGTGCCCTGGTGGCAGTGCTGACAACACGATTTGCGGGTCGGCGCGCCGGCCAAGGCTGCGCAGCTGGCTGTTGAGCAGGGTCTCTACCGCATGATGGTGGCCCGTCACTAGCCGCTCGTCAGGGGCGACCGCCGTCAGAGCCGCAAGATGTCTTAGCCATTCCCAGGCCGGCAGCGACCCCGAGTACTCCAAGGCCCACCGAGCGACTCGGTCTGGCGGCAGGTTTCGGGCGGCTGCCGCCAGCTCGGTCAGGATCTCTTCTGAGCTGAGCGTCCTGCCCAGCAGACGCGTGAGCGTGACGTCGTCTGGCCACAAGGGCAGGCAGCGGCGCAGCAGGGACGGCTTCGCCCGCAGAACCTTGGTGGCCAGTAGGGAGGAGACGAAACCGCGCCGCAGTCCGTGGGCGAGCACGATCGCGGTCGCCTCGTCGGGCACGCCATTTCGCTGCAGCACCCGCACCACGGTGTCCCGCTGCGGCCCGGCACGCTCGGCGAGGGCCCGAGCGTCGGTCCGCGACAGGGCGGGGGCGGCGAGCACCTCCGCGATCAGATACGCAGGCCATTGGCTCGAGGCGGTCAACAGGTCCGGACCGTTGCTGGCCAGGAGCTCGTCAACGAACCCGGCGAGGAACGCCGGTCCCAACGCTTCGGCGACCCTCAGGACCGGCGAAGCGCCGGTCAGGGGTGCGGCGTGCCCGGCCACCATCGCGCCCAGGTGCCGTAGCTTCTCGAGGTCGGGAGGGCAGCCGAGCAGTGCGGTAACGATAGGGAGGCGAGCGGCAGCGACAGCCGAGGCCACCGCCTGGAACCCGGTCGACCAGCCGAGCAGCCGTTCGGAGGACTGCGGCCGGGTGAGGACTGCTGCCAACGCAGCGTCGCTCGGCGGCTGCCCGTTGGCGAGGGCCGCGACCGCCTTGGACAGCTCGGCGAGTTGCCGCCAGTTCGTGTCGGCACCGGCCACCAGGGCGCGCACGACCCGTTGCACGCCCGGGTCCTGTCCTTCGCCCGCGGCCAGGGTGGCTGCCGCGAGGGACGCCGGACGCAGCCTCGCCGGCTGCTGGCCGGTGGCTACGAGCGGGAACCAGTCTCGGGACTGCTCACCCTCCCAGGAGGAGAATCCGCTGAGGCCATCCAGGCAGCCGGGCCAGACCATTTCGGCGCGTGCCAAGGCGGGGATGACCTCCTGCCAGTCCAGCGGGACACGCCCTCGAAGCTGGCCTCGACCAGCACAGCCAGAGCCTGGAGATGCTGCTGGGGGGTTCCGGTGTCGGGCCGCAGCCCGACTGGGTCGACCCGCGGCAGCGTGGTGGAGCTGGTGGGTGTGCCGTCCCACCATGTGTCGGCGGGGGCTGGGGCGAGCACCAAGGTGAGTGGAAGTTCGGGGATTGGGCCGACCATCACGTGGGTGGCGTAGTTGCCGGGACGCCCGTCCGGGGTAAGCCCGTTGGGCAGGCGCCGGAATACGAACCGCAGCCCGCGAGCGTCGATCCAACCCCACGACATCGGCATCCGCTCGTGGCGAGAGTAGGCGCACAACTTCTTTGCCAAGGCCGACACGGGGCCGGTCAGGGAGGCAAGCCCGGGCGAGGCCGCGGCGACTTGAAAACGTCCGACGCCTTCCAGACCGTCTGTCGCCCACGTGTAATGAAGTTGATCTATCACGTCCGGGTCAGCGCATACAGGGCCAGCGCGAGAGGGTCGCTGCACCGAAGGGGTTCGACGTCGGGCACCGTGGCCGCGCCGTATCGCGCCGGATCTGTCCCTTCCTCGTCGTAGGGCGCGGCGAGGTAGCCGGAGGAAGCTAGACCGCCGCTGGTGGCCCCGTCCGATCGGGTGGTGCCACCGGGGGCTGGTTCATCACCGAGGGCGGATACGGCGGTGTAAAACACCGGCAGGTCCTCGAGGATGTCGATGATTTGGGTCTCCCCCAGTTGCTCGAGCAGCTCCTTGATCTCGCCACTGATCGCGTGCGCCTCGGCACGCCACCCGTCGAAGTCAGTCGCGGTCGACGGCTTCGCCCACGTACCAGACAACCCGAGGTACTTCACGAGCAGGTCGGACTTGGAGATGACGA
The DNA here is from genome assembly GCA_963821825.1 of uncultured Actinomycetota bacterium. Classification (GTDB taxonomy): domain Bacteria; phylum Actinomycetota; class Actinomycetes; order Actinomycetales; family Kineosporiaceae; genus CAWGFD01. The sequence continues at coordinate 22,257 of CAWGFD010000002.1, read as the reverse complement.
CCACCACAGGCACCTGGCGGGCGTGGTGGTCTTCGATCTCGTCGAGGCAGCCGCGGATCAGGGAGGCCTGGTCGAGGTCGCGGTCGGCACCCACCAGGTGTGGAGGCAGGTGAGGGCGTGCCGCGTCGAAGTCCGTAGGATCGATCAGGACGATGAGAGCGTCGGACTTGCGCATGAACGGCAGTTGCCCGACTCGGTGATTGTGGTCCATGAGGGCTTCCCCGGATAGGTCGTAGGTGACCAGCAGGGTGCCCTTGTTGGTATTATCGGTGGCCAGGGTGAACATCAGTCGGGCCGGAGCTTCGTCCTTGTTTGTCGGGTCAAAGATCTCACGCCGGCGGTGAAAGCGCAGAAAGTAGTTCTTGTGCAGGACGGGGGCGGTCTCCGGGGTGGCGGCGAACCGCGAGATCCCGACGGGGGCCAGGGAGCGGTGGCTGGTTGCCTCCTTCAGGGCCTGCGCGAGGTAGGTGCTCTTCCCGGCCCGGTTCAGCCCGATCACCGACAGCAGCCGGGTGCGCGGGAAGGTGTCGAGCTCAAGCGGAAGGGGCTCCCTGCAGTTCGAGCAGCGCCTTCGCGGGCCGCGGGTGGGGTCAGCGAGCTGGGTCGGGACTGCAGCTGCACCTGGGGGGCCGCTGCGGCAGCGAGCTGGGCGAACACGCCCTGCTTGGACACGTCGGGCAGCGCCTTGCGCGGTGCCGGCAGCAGCACGTCAGCGCCACGGCCTCCGACCCCGGCCTCAGGTCCTGTCAGGGCGGGCAGTTCGCCAGCGGCGCCGAGGTTGTCAAGACCCCCGGCAGGCCCCATCCCGGCACCGGGCTCGTCGAGGTCATCGAAGGCGCTGCGGGCGCCAGGGGAGGCTCCGTGCTTGCTCAACGTCGCAACAATGTCGCAGTCGAGTAGGTCGATCCGGGCGCGGCAGAACGGGCAGATGCGGGCGGTGGCTGGCGCGTCCGACAGGGCGGCGGTGGTCCGCTTGAAGAATGGCATTGCCTGATCACAGTCCTCGGAACGGGTCGCTGGTGCCGCTCGGGGTCAGGGCCTGCGCCGCGGCGCTCTGCCCGCCGCGGCGCATCTGGATCATGCGGAGCAGCGCGGCTGCGGTGCCGGTCTGCCCGGCGGCCTCGTCCTCGGGCCTCAGTCCGAAGGTCACCGCGAGGATAACCCCCGCGGTGAACACGATGTTTGGGATGGCGGTGGCGCCTAGGGCGATGCCCTTGGTGTCGGCAGCGAGGGCGTACACTTGGATGAACGCAGTGGTGGCGAGCATCCCCACGAAGCCGAGAATGCGCATGGCCATGAGTGAGTGCGACCGGATGCGGCGCACCATGTAGAAGCCGAGTCCGGCGCCGGCAAGCGCCGGGACGACAGCGGCCGCCAGGTGAGCGGCCGCGGAGGCGGGCCGGGCCCCGGCGAGTGAGTCGACGGTGAACTCCGCGTAGTTCACCCCGGCGGCACTGGCGCCGACGGTCACCATTGCCCCGGCGAACATCGCCGCTACCCGCAGCGCCGTCTCAAGTTTAGTAGGGGCCTGCCTGGCCATTCCGACGATGACCAGCAGGAATCCCAGCAATGATCCGATCAGCAAGACGTTGAGCAATATGTTCATGACGGTCTGAACCATGCGCGTGACCTCTCCCGTGTAGCGCGGCGGCCGGCCAGATCTCCCCGTGCCGTTGCTCGTTCCCGCGCTGATCCGCGATTTTGCTGAAACGTACTCCGTTCGCGCCCGTCGCGGGAGGGGAAGTCCCCGGACCATCGCAACAACTTCGCTGCGTGACCAACCGATGACGAACCCACCACGAGCGAGGGTGTGGCCGCGTCCTGATACCGCCAGCCGCTGGGACTGTCCGATCTTCGGTGTAACTGACCTTGGTCGGTTGGTAGTTGCTCGGGGGCTGATGCGGCCCTCGAAGGTGATGGCGAAGGCGTTCAGTGCGGGCTTCCATCGGATCATCCATCGTGCCCTGCCCCGTGCCGGTCGGGTCCAGGGATCGGGTGACCAGGTAGAGGCACTTGAGCGCGGCCTGCTCGGTGGGGAAGTGGCCGCGGGCTCGGACCGCGCGGCGGTAGCGGGCGTTGATCGACTCGATCGCGTTGGTGGTGCAGATGACCCGGCGGATCTCGACGTCGTAGTCCAGGAACGGCGACGAACTCGGCCCAGGCCGTGCGCCCACAGCGCGACGATCGCCGGGTACTTGCCGCCCCACTTGTCGGCGAACTCGACGAACCGGTCCCGGCGGCGGCCTCGGACGTTGACCGCGGTGTAGACCGGCCGCAGGTCGCTTGGCGATCTGCGTCCCAGTCCTGCCGGGCGGCGTAGCGGAAGGTGTTGCGGATCAGGTGGATGACGCAGGTCTGCACCATGCGTCATGCTGCCAGGTCGTGGTGATCGCCTCCGGCAGGCCCTTCAGCCCGTCGCAGACCGCGATGCACACGTCCTCGACGCCGCGGTTCTTGATCTCGGTCAGCACCTGCAGCCAGAACTTCGCGCCCTCGCCGCCGTCGCCGGCCCAGATGCCCGAGGATGTCGCGCTCCCCGGTCGACGGTGACCCCGATGACGACGTAGAACGGCCGGTTGGCGACCTGCCCGTCGCGGACCTTGACCACGATCGCGTCGATGAAGATCACCGGGTAGACCGCGGTCCAGCGGCCGGTGCAGCCACTCGGCCATCTCCTCGAGCACCTTGTCGGTGATCCGGCTGATGGTGTCCTTGCTGACCGTCGCGCCGTAGACCTCGGCGAAGTGCGCCGCGATCTCACCGGTGGTCAGACCCGCGGGCGGTCAGCGACAGCACGATCTCGTCGATCGCCGTCCAGCCGGCGCTGCCGCTTGCGGCACGATCACCGGCTCGAAGGTGCCGTCCCGGTCCCGGGGCACCTCGATCTCGACCGGCCCGATCTCGGTCAGCACCGTCTTCGTCCGGGTGCCGTTGCGGGAGTTCGCCGCCGTTGCGGCCGGCCGGGTCGTGCTTGTCGTAGCCCAGATGCTCGGTCATCTCCACCTCGAGCGCGGTCTCCAGCACCGTCTTGGTCAGCCCGGTCAGCAGCCCGCCCGGCCCGACCAGTTCGACCCCCTCGGCGCGGGCCTGCTCCACGAGCTCCTCGCCAAGCTGCTGCTGATCGATCTCAGCGGGCATAGGCTCGATGGTGTCGCTCATGATCCTCCTCCCCGCCAAGCTCCAGGCTCGGCGTGTCAGGCAAGATCAGTTACACCGAAGATCGGACAGTCCCTCCGGACACGCCGGGCGATTCAGCCGATCGCGAAGAGCCGGATAAGTCTTGAATCTGGCGAGACCTCTTGCGGGCGAGGCCAGTTGCGCTTATCGTCCTGGATTCTAGCGACTCTGACGGCGGAGTTGAGGCGAACGGGGCGTGTTGACATGAAAATGCCTCTCAGGACGAGGTCTTCTTACGTGGCCTTGGCCCTCCTAGCCTCGCTGGGTCTGCTGATGGCTCACCCTGTGGCGGCGTTGGCCGACACGGGTAGCCACAGTTACCCTGGCGGCGGATGGTGCCAAGAATCCGTGGCCTGGTATGAGCAGGCCGGATATGTTGTTTGCGGCGGTTACCCGCATGGTGAGACTGGCAAAGAGTGGGTCACATGCCGGAACTTGCTAGGCTGGTCGGCCTATCGCGAGGGTTCATGGATGAGCGGAGGATTCTTCCCCTCTAAAGCGACATGTCCCTTCGGGTACCACATAGTTGGTCATGGTTACTACCGCTACTGACTGGAGCGTCCCCGGGATGGGCGCCGCGCAGTGGCACATGTCTAGGTGGACTCCTCCGTGCGGCCTACTTCACGTTCTGGTGGTGTGGCGCGCAAATAAGTAGTCCGTCTGGTCGTAGAATGTTGTCATGGCGCCGTCGAGTTCGAACGCCCTGCGCCAAGACCGCACCGTCGCCGCAGTGACGCTATGACGGGCCGACGCCGTCTTGGTGCCCACCACCCCGTCGGCGGTAGTTTGTCCGCGTCGCTTTACAATGAGCTACTAGAACTTGGGCTCTATTCTCTGATTCTTGAATCTTTTCGCGAGATCGAAATCGATCTACCTAAAGATCGAGGCGCGACCACGGCGCTTTACCACCTTCCTCTTAATGCACGAACCCCGGTATATAGCGACGCGCCGGTATCCGCTCCGTGAGGGCAGGTGTGAGAGGCTAGCGTCGATATCGGTGAATTGCCTGCGGGATGACCTTTCAATCAATGGAAAGCGTCCGGCAGAGTGAAAATGCTTCGCTCTCGAATATGCTATGTAAAGGGCTCTTCGTAACTGCAGTGGGGACGCCGCTTTGATTATCTGAGGTTGGGGTGGCGGAGGCCGCCGGCGACGAGCAGCATCCGGAGCCGGTAGTTGTCGCGGTTGCGGAACCCGCGGGCGATCCGGCGGTGGAGTTCGATCAGTCCGCCCGCGGCTTCGGTGCCGCCGTTGGAGGCGCCGCCGGTGTCGAAGTAGGCCAGGAACGCGGCCTTCCACTGCGTCAACGTGCGGCCGAGCCGGGCGATCTCGGGGATCGGGCAGGACGCGAACGAGGCGAGAACCTTCTCGGCGACGGCGCGGCCGGCCGCGGGGGTGGGCTGGTGGTAGACCGACCGCAGCTGCTGGGCGGCTTGCCAGGCGACGTGCACCTCCAGGTGCTCCTCGCGGGCGGCCAGGGCGGCAGCGATCTTGTCCTGCTGGCGGTCGGTGAGGTGCTCGGCGCCGGTGCGCAGCAGGTTGCGGATGCCGTACAGCGGGTCGCCCTTGCGGCCGCGGTGTCCGAGGGTCTCCTGCTGGACGCGGCGGCGGACCTCCTCCAGCGCCTTGGAACCCAGGGCCACGACGTGAAAGGCGTCGAGCACGGCGACGGCCTCGCCGAGGTGGGCGTCGACCGCGTTCTTATAGCCGTGGAACGGGTCCAAGGTCGCGACCTTCACGTTGTCCCGGAACGCCTCTGCTCGCTGGGTGAGCCAGCCCGCGTACGCCGGCCCAGACCGGCCGGGCACCAGGTCCAGCATCTGGGCCCGAGTCCGTCCTTGCTCGTCGCGGGTCAGGTCGACCATCCCGGTCAACTCCTTCGGACCGCGGCCGCCCAGCTCGGGCGGCTTGGTCGAGGTGTGGTGCCACAGGTGCTCATCGACCCCAGGGTGTGCACGCCGTCGAAGCGGGACTCGTCGTGGGCCATCGCCTCCAGCAGCGGCTTGATCGCGCTCCAGACGGTGTGCCAGGGCGCGGTCCTATCCCCTGAACTGAACGGTGCGCAGGTCCTCCGGGAGCGGATCACCGGGGTGAGTCCCCGGAACCGCCGGCGTTCATCAGCCATGGGCACGCTCCGTGATGCCGGTTGAGAAGCTCCGGCTGGGGAGGGCTCCACGGGGATGACGGTAGCTGCCGCAGGGGTCTGCCATCCAGGTAGCTGTACGGCTCGACGACTGCATCTGGAGCCACGCGCACGACGTAGGCGTCATCGCCGTCGTAGGTCACCGTCAGCAGGTATAAGTCGAAGAGCGTATGGATATCCGCGCGCAGGAGTATGCCATTGGCGGACGCATTGGTGTGGTCGCCTCGGTATGGCGAGATGTGCGCTGCCTCGAGGACGTCTGGCAACGCCGTCCCAGTGATCGCGCAGCGGCCGGAGTACGCGGCCATCAAGTCAGCCCGGAAGCGCCTTTGGCCCCGCCGAAGGATCACCGAGACAGGCACCGGTCGCCGTGTATCCCTGTCGAACACGGTCACGTCGATATCGGCCGCCCTCGAATAGCTGAAATCAGCCGCCAGCGAGTGACTGGCCCGGTCGAACGGGTCGAGCGCGATCCCGAGGCGTTGCTCCAACCAGCTCACGCCGCTATCGGGGACCGGAGTCACCGGGTTGAGGCGACCGCCGAGCCCTGCCCCCATGCGAGCCTCGCTGTACCTGATTTCCACTGGATCCAAGTCGGTGAGTTCCTCGAGCTTGACCCTGTGGTTGTACATGCCCCGGCGCGGGTCGTCGTCGCTCCAGGCGTGCGGCGCGTCCGGGATCGGACTTGGGTCGGAGCCCAGTACGGCCCGTCCTACCACGCGACCGGGGCTGCCAGTCACCCAGAACAGCACGTCATCTCCCGCATGCAGAAGATTGGAACGCGTGAGGAGGTCCCAGAACCCGTTCTTCTTGGCGTATTCCCAATGCGTGTATCGGTCGGGGTCGATGGCGATGATGCGGGTGGGCATGCCTGGCCTCTCCACGAGGCGGGGAGGCGTGTCCTGCTTTCGGAAGCCCGTCGATCCGCGATATCTGTCTTGGTGGATTTAGATGATGGTTCTGAGGTATCCGAGGGTGGGCGCGTCGGAGGAGTAGAGGCCTACCCCCTGCATTCCGCGGGTCAGGAGCACCTTGTAGACATTCCGGACGAGCCGGTCGAAGTCGGCATCCGCGACCTGCTTGCAGTCTCGAAGTGACGGGTCGCGGTTCGCCCGGCGTACGGTGACCCAGCGATCGCGCCAGACGAGGTCGGGTCCGATGATGACGCCGGCGTAGTCGTACTCGAACCCCTGCGCGGTGTAGATGCACCCCACCTGGCCGAACCCCGCCGGATCGGTGGCCCACAGCGGCGACGGTGGCGCGCCACCGACCGACCGCTCGCCCTTGAGGTTCCACGGCCGCGACCAGTCACCTATCTGGACGTCGGGTACGAGCGAGCCATCCGTACGCGGATCGCTCCACGGCCAGCAGTAGCCGGCGGTCATCCGGGCGCCGTAGCCGTCGGCCAGGCGTGCGGCGAGCCAGACCTCGAGCTCGCGGGCAGAGTCCAGCACCGAGACGCTGAAGCCGTGATCGCCCTCCCACGGGATCGGCCCGCCCGGAGCCAGGCCGAGTAGCCGCTCGGCCCAGCGCACATAGGCCAGCGACCCGCCGCAGCGGAACTGGTCGTCCAGGCGTCACGTGCATGACATCGATGCCGTGCGGCTCGCGGCCGCGGTGATGTCTGCGACGGTCCCCAGCTCCCCGGGCCGCACCACCTGGAACTGTCGAGCAGGAAGACTGGGACCGCGCCGCCGCCAGCAGCTCGTCGATCTGTGGCCGCCCGGTCCGCAGCGAAGCCTTGGTGTACCGGTTGACGGACGTCTCACGGATGCGGTGCGCCTCGTCGAGGATGAGCACATCGAGCTCGTTCGGCTCCGATGCCATGAAGGAGTTGAAGTACTGGAACGCCTTCCGCACCCGCGGCGACCCCTTCGCCGCGACCTTGCGCAGCGTCTGAGTGAACGACTGTGACCCAGTCGCGTGCACGACCGTGCGTCCCTCACGCGCCAGCTCGCCCATCAGCGACAGTGCGATGACACTCTTGCCCGACCCCGGCCCGCCGGACACGACAACGGCCGTCTTCGTGTTCTGCCGGCGGGCGCTGGCCACCGCGTGCCGCACATACTCGAACGCGTCCCGCTGCTCATCGAGCAGGACGAACATCTCCCGTCGCTGTACCTCCTCGGCGGCCAGCGTCATGAGCTGCTTGGAGGGGGCGATCTTGCTGCCCAGCAGCGCGTCCGCGGCACACGCGCCGCTCGCCGGTGTGAAGAACGACCGGAGGAACTCGCGGAACTCGCCGCGGCGCTGTCCGGTGAACACCCGCCCGAGGCTGTCCTGGGGCCGGTCGAGCAGTTCTGCGACGTCGAAGTCGGTGGCGTTGTGCAGATACGCGACGCCCGCCACCGATCCGGGGTTATCGGCAAGAACAGCTGCGAAGTCCTGGAGGTACTCGCAGTATGCCCGCACCTGGTCCAGCGGATGTGTCACCGGCCGGCCGTAGCCGGGCACCGAAACCAGGACGTCGCTGTCCTCGAAGCGCTCGGCCTCTGTCCACTGCTTCAGCTCGACCACGAGGTATGCCGCGCTCCCGGTCCGCGCGGACGTGCCGGCGAGCACGACGTCGGCACGTTTGCTCGTCAGCGGCAGCTGGTACTCGACCAGCATCTCGACACCCCCGAGGCCGGCGTCGTTGAGGTCGGCGGCGAGCACGGGGAGACTGCGTTCCCAGGACCGTCGCTCCCCCGGAGAAGGCCGGTGGCCCGCGCTGATGGCCAGCTGCTCGGCCAGCCGGTCCGCCAAGTGCGCCTCGATTAGCGAGAAGCCGGCCGCGGGGTGGCGAAGCAGCGAAGACAACGGTGGGCTCCCGGGCAGCACGACGTGGCGTGCGGGGGAGCATGTCCGGCGTGGGAAGCTCGTCGATCCGCTCTAACGTCACCGACTCTACGAGAGGGCGCGGACCGTCACGTGGAGGACCTAGCATCGTGTCCCGTGTACGACCAGGGACCGACCTACCGGCTCGAGGACCTCCAACGCGAGCTGCGCGAGTTCCGCGACGAGCGCGACTGGGCCCAGTTCCATGACCCCAAGTCGCTCATCCTCGCCCTGGTCGGTGAGGTCGGCGAGCTGGCCGAGCTGTTCCAGTGGATCCCCGCCAACGAGGCCGGGGCCCGTTTCCGAGAAGGAGAACCCCGGCAGCGTGCCGGCGAGGAGATGAGTGACGTCCTCATCTACCTGCTCGGGCTCGCCGACATCCTGCACATCGATCTCCTAGACGCCGCCCGCGGCAAGCTCAAATCGTCCCGCGACCGGTTCCCCGTCCACGAGGTGAACGGCGTTGCGCCCCGCAAAGGTGGACTCGAGGAGCCGTAGGTGGACCCAGGCGCAGGCGGCCCAACCCGAGCTCGAGGTCTGCGCTCATGAGGTCGCCGCGCCGTTGCCAACCGGTTGTTGGTCGATGCGGCGCCACTGCGGTCGCGAGCCGATGGCAGCGGCCGCCCTCGAGGGCGGATCAGCTTCCGACCCCGGATCGGATGCCGCGGGTGCCGGACGATGCCCGGTGGTGTCGCTTGGTCTGGTTCAGGCTGGGTGTGTCGGCGTTGATTGGCGCTGTTCGCCGCGTTCTGGGCCACTGTGCGCGCAGATTGCTCACGGACGAGTCGGTACGCCGCGAGTAAACCGTGCACAAGATGGCACGCGCGGCGTATCGGCTGAGAACCGCGGATGGGGAAACATGCAGGTCAGAGCCATGCTCACGAGGTGGCCAGGGGCGGGGTCGAACCGCCGACCTTCCGATTTTCAGGCGGCGCTGGGCGGTGTCGGGTTCTTCCTCGCCGCTGACGTTTGAGGGTGTTTGCGCTGGTCAGCGGTCTGGCTGGGCTGCTTGGTGGTGACGTTTGCTGCCGCCGTGTGCTGCTGCCTGCGAATGCGTCCGTGAGCAATCCGCGACCACGATTCGGGCGTTCACCTCCTGGTCTGGTACTGGGTTTGGGGCCGTCCCGAGATGGTCCCAGCCGTTCGCCCCGACGTCCAGGATCCGGTCGGCTCCGTGGACCTAGTGTGTCCCGCCGGAAATCCGCTAGATAATTTGGTAGGCTCAGGCATGGCGAGGACCGGGCGGCCCAAGGCCGAGCTGACATTGACCGATGCTGAGCGTTCTCAACTGGTTTCGTGGTCTCGGCGGGCGAAGTCGTCGCAGGCGTTGGCGTTGCGTTGTCCAGGATCGTGCTGGCCTGCGCGGACGGGGCGACAACAATACGCCGGCCGCCCAGATTGGGATCTACCCGGTGACGGTGGGCAAGTGGCGGAACCGGTTCGTCGACAAGCGCCTGGAGGGCTTGGTCGACGAGGACCGGCCAGGTCGGCCGCCGTCGATCACTCTGGACCAGGTCGAAGACGTCGTGGTGGCCACCCTGGAGTAGACCCCGAAGAACGCCACCCACTGGTCGCGGGCCTCGATGGCGGACAAGTCGGGGCTGTCGCAGTCCACGATCGGCCGGATCTGGCGCGACTTCGGCCTCAAGCCGCATCGGCCGACAGCTTCAAGCTGTCCACCGACCCGCAGTTCGTGGAGAAGGTGGTCGATGTCGTCGGGCTGTACCACAATCCGCCGGAGAAGGCAGTGGTGCTCTGCGTGGACGAGAAGTGCCAGATGCAGGCCCTGGACCGCTCCCAGCCGGTGCTGCCGATGATGCCCGGCATGCCCGAGCGGCGCACCCACGACTACGTCCGCCACGGCATCACCACCCTGTTCGCCGCGTTCAACATCGCCGACGGCACGGTCATCAGCGAGACTGCACCGCCAGCACCGCGCGATGGAGTTCAAGAAGTTCCTCACCACCATCGACAAGACCGTGCCCGAGGGCCTGGACGTCCACGTGGTCTGCGACAACTACGGCACCCACAAGACGCCGGCGATCAAGGCCTGGCTGACCAGCCATCCCCGCGTTCCACCTGCACTTCACCCCGACCGGCTCCAGCTGGATCAACCAGGTCGAACGCTGGTTCGGCCTTCCTGACCGACCAGCTCATCCGCCGCGGCGTCCACAAGAGCGTCCAGTCCCTGGAAGCCGACCTCCGCGCCTGGATCACAGCTGGAACGATGACCCGAAGCCGTTCGTGTGGACCAAGACCGCCGAAGAGATCCTCGACTCCCTCAAGCGATATATTCAACGAATTTCCGGCGGGGGACACTAGCCTCAATCTTTCATCGGGCTGAGGTGTGAGGTCTGGTCACGGCTCGTGGGTCGTGTTCGTCGCTGATTCTGCACCCGGGGTGTGACAGGTGGACCGCTGTCGTGCGGGTGCCGCGGGGTCCACTGCCCGGGGGTGGTGCAAGGGGTTGTCGGGGCGGTCGAGGCGGGGGTCAACCGGGCTCGAGGGCTGCCAGACGTTCCAGCCCTTGTAGGGCCAGGCTGGCGAAGGGTGCCCGGGCGGCCAGGTGCAGGCGCAACCGCCGGCCGGAGCGGGCCAGGGTCGCGGGGATGGTGAATAGTCGGAAGCGCAGCGCCTTGGGTTCCCACCGTCGTGCCTGGTGCCCGTGTGATGTCCAGGAAGGGCCAGCAGCTGCATCCAGGCGGTGATCTCGGCGGTGATCTCGGCGGCCAGGGCGACGGTGGCGCACCAGATGCGGTTGGCGGCGAAGGAGTGCAGCGGCAGGTTGGCCAGGCCGGTGTCCTTGGCCAGGCGGATCCGGTCCTCACAGCGGGCCCGGCGACGGTGGCGCAGTTCCAGGTCGGCCAGCTGGCCCTTGGTGGTGTTGGTGACGAAGGCGGTGACCCGCATCCCGTCCACGTCGGTGAACCGCAGCTGCGCACCGGGATGGGGACGTTCCTTCCCGAAGATGAGCGGACGATCACCCGCATCCCCGCGGGCCAGGAGGTCAGGTCCATCAGGCCGGTCAGCTCAGCGACCCAAGCGCCGTCGCGGACCTTGTCGTCCGCGTCGTAGGCCGGCGCCCACACCTCCTGCGGGATGAGCTTGAGCAGCTGTGGGGTGTTCTCGGGCAACGTGAATCCCACCGAGTAGGCCAACCGTCGGCGGGTCAGGGCCTGGAGGACCTGGTGCGACCCGCCGGCCCCGTCGATGCGGACCAGGACCGACTTTCCGCGCCGCGGACCAGGCAGCTGCGCCAAGGCCTGGGAGATGACCTGCAGATGGTCGGCGGCGGTGTTGGAGCCGGCGTTGCCGGGCCGCGGCAGCACCGCCAGCGGCTCCCCGGTGCCCTCCGGGCCGTGCTGCTCGATCATGGTCGAGGAACGCGCACAACGGATGAAAGCCGAACCCCCGCTTGTTCTCTGAACTTGATCTTCAGGGTCGTGTGCGGGTCGGTAGGCCGAGTCCGACGGGGGTCCGTGGGTTGGCGATCTGGTCGAGCTGGACGAGTTTGGCGCGGGCTCCGGTGAGGCTGATCTGGAGCCCTTCGACTTCGCCGAGCCACCCGTGGTGTCGGGCTTCGTCGATGCGGGCGATCAGGTTGTCGCGGACGTCGATGAGGCGGTGGCGTTGAGCGGGGTCGGGGCGTAGGAGTGGGCAGCGCAGGCAGGAGTGTTCGTGGATGCAGGGTGTGGCGTAGGAGCGGCCGCAGGTGCCCAGGGAGACCTTGCGGTGTTCGAAGTGGCCGAGGAACTCGGCCCATTCGGTGTCGGTCGGGGTGCGGTATTCCTCGCTGGGCCGTAGGGCGCGTCGTCGGGCGATGAACGCGCGGTGGCCGTTGATCGCTTCTTCGGGATAGACGGCCTTGTAGCCCATGGTGGTGTTGATGTCGCGGTGCCCGGCGACGAGTTGGGCGATGTGGGGTGGCATGCCGTGCAGGACGGCGTCGGTGATGAAGATGCGCCGGAAGTCGTGCGGGGTGAACCGCAGCGGCTGGCCCGCAGAGCTGGTCACGAGGTTCTCGCTGTCGCCGCCGTCGGGTAGAGACGCGCAGATCCAGTCCCGGATCGTGGCGGAAGGGATCGCGCGGGTGTGCATGCCGATCTGGCGTTGGAACAGCAGCGGCAGGGGCGGGTTCCAGACCCGTTCGTGGGGGTCGTAGGACGCCACGCAGGCCACCGATCCGGAAGGTTGGCGGATGCGGTGGATGACGGCGGCCAGGACGTCGGCCAGTTCGGGACTGACGACCAGCAGCCGTTCGGTGTCGGTCTTGGACGGGGCGATCTGCAGCAGCGGAATCAGTTCCGGGGCTGCCGGCGCGCTGGTCGGTGGGGTGTACTGGACCAGGCTGTGGTGGCTGAGCTCGGTCAGCTCTTCGACCCGGATCCCGGTGTGCCGCAACATCTCGATCGCCGCCCACGTCCAGAACGCCCGGTCTTCCTCCCCGGACAGGTCCCGGCGCGCTCCGGTGTCGGGGTCCTCGCTCCAGACCTTGGCCGTTGACCCCGACCGTGCTGGGGCGCGGTGCAGGACCTGACCGCTGGCGGTGAACGGCTCGCCGTGGCCGGCGGCTTTCGCGGCGTTCAGCCGCTCGGCAGCGGCCCGTGCCTGAGCGTGGACGCGCGCCACCAGAGCGGGCAGCGCGGGCAGGCGTTCGCGGGTCCGCTGGTCCATCCGGGACTTGCGGCGGCGGGTCTCCTTGGTCCTGGCCAGGTCCTCGCGCCGGATCGGACATGGCGCGGCCCACGGCCCCCAGCGTGCGGGTTCTTCCATCGCCCATTGCGCGATGTCCAGGTAGAACGCGCGGACCTGCCCGAGCTGGGACCGGCCGTCGGACCGAAGCCGTTGGGTCTGCACGGGCTGTCCGTCGCCGTCCTGGGTGATCCTGGTCGTGACCAGGACCCGCTGCTTCCAGGCCGTGGCCACGTCCGGGGCCAGATGGAAGGAGCCGATCCCGGGGTGGTGCAGCTCCAGGTCCCGCCAGAACAACCGGCCCAGGGTGTAGCCCAGGGCTCGCAGGGTGGTGTGGTCCACCGACGGGGCGCGTTCGAGCAGGTAGTCGCGCAGGACCGCCCGCACGGGCGCGGACTGGATGTCGTAGAGGTCGAGCATCTGACCGGGGCTGAGCTGGCCCTGGGTGACGAACGCCCGCAACGTGGATGGCGCGTCAGCGCCGAAGACGCCCATCGCGTGCAGGACGCCGTAGAGGCCGGCGCCGCGATTGGTGCGCCGCATCCCGCCGTTCTGCAGCTCCTCCAGTTCCAGGCAGTCCCCGACGGTGATGTCGCCGACCAGCCCGCCCTTGGCCGCGACGATCGTCGCCGCCCGCCGCAATGCCGACCGGGTCATCGTTGATCCCGCGCCGGAAGCGGCGCAGCGGGAGGCGAGCTCAGTGAATCCTTCCCGGTCCCGGACCCGGGCCAGGTCGGTGGCCAGGTGGTGCGGGGCGAACGGGGTCAGCAGCCAGCCCAGGCTCGGACGGATCGCGTCGGCGCCGACCAGCAGGAGAAGGCTGACCCGCAGGTTGCTGGTCACCGATACCGACCCGCCGTAGCGCTGGCTGCCGGACTGGAGCTGGCCAAGATGGGGTTGCCACCAGTCGGCGTTGCCCCCAGCGTCCGCGCCGCTGGCCTGCCAGCGGGCCTGCCACGTGTCGCCGGGCTGGTCGGCGAGCCAGTCCACCACCGACACCAGTCGGCGCGCTCGTCGCTGCCTCATCGCCGGGTCGGTGAACGGCGGCGCGAGCAGCAACGCCAGCAGCCCATCGCGGCCCATCCGAGTCACCGTCCAGGTCGATGGGACGGTCCGCGGCGGATAGCGAAGGTGCAGCCGCGCCATGTCAGGGCCTGCCGGGCCCGATCCAGCCGAGGCCCTGGTCGCGGTGCCAGTGACCGCAGGCTTAGTCGAGGCCGTCAGCGGCGCGGGCGTCAGGGTCACGGTGTCTGCCTGCTGAACAGGGCAGCCAACGACTCGGGCCGATACCCGTTCCCAGTCGTGTCGGCTGGCGCGGTGAGGTCGCTGGGCGACTCGTCGTCGCGGCGAAGTCGATGATGGGCCAGCACCGCGGTGACCCTCTCTGTCAGCCTTGTGTGAGGCACCAGGACCGTCCTGATCAGTGCCTTGGAGGGCGGGGAGGGAGTTCCCCTGATGACGACGACAGTGCCGCAGCCGGGCGAGGCGAGGCAATCTGGAGTGGTGAGTGATGTTCCTGATCCCGAGGTCCCCGAGCGGGCACGCCGACGGACCTACACCGCGGCGTACAAGCGTGACGTGCTCGCCGAGTATGAGGCAGCCGACCGGGCCGGCAAGGGAGCGCTGCTACGCCGCGAGGGCCTGTACACCTCGCTGATCAGCGCCTGGCGCGAGCAGCGCGACAAGGGCGCCCTCGCGGCGCTCGGGAAGCCGGGCGGGGCGGCGCCGGCTGACCCGGCCCAACGTGAGGCAGCCCGGCTGCGCAAGGAGAACCAGCGCCTCGCCGCGGAGCTGGACACGGCACGCCGCGTGATCGAGGTGCAGGGAAAACTCTCGGCTCTGTTGGACACCCTCGCGACCGACAGCAGCAGGAACGACAGCGAGCGATGACCGACGAGGCGATCACCGAACTCGAGCCCCTGGTGGGTGTGGCGGCTGCCTGCGCCGCGGTCGGGCGACCCCGCGCGACGCACTACCGGTGGCACCGCAAGAGCCCGCCCCCGGCCCAGGCGGCACGTGAGCCCCAACCCCAGCCGCGGGCGCTGACGGCTACCGAGCGGACCGAGGTCCTCGCGGTGCTCCACGAGCCCCGGTTCGTCGACCTCTCCCCGGGCGAGGTGTACGCGCTCCTGCTCGACGAAGGCCGCTACCTGTGCTCGGAGTCCACGATGTACCGACTCCTGCGCCGGACCCACGGCGGCGTGCGGGAACGGCGCCGCCAGGCAGTGCACCCGCCGCGGGTCAAGCCCGAGCTCGTCGCGCACGGCCCGAACCAGTGCTGGTCCTGGGACATCACCAAGCTCACCGGCCCGGCAAAGTGGACCTACTACTACCTGTACTCGATCATCGACATCTACTCCCGCTACACCGTGGGCTGGATGGTCGCCACGAAGGAGTCCAAGGAGCTGGCCGAGCGGCTGCTGGGCGACACGATCGCCAAGCAGAAAGTCGAGCGGCACCAGCTGACCATCCACGCCGACCGCGGTTCCTCGATGGCCTCGAAACCGGTCGCGTTTCTGCTCGCCGACCTCGGCGTCACCAAGTCTCACTCGCGTCCGCACTGCTCCAACGACAACCCGTTCTCGGAGTCGCACTTCAAGACCCTGAAGTACCGGCCCGACTTCCCCGAGACCTTCGGATCCCTCGAGGACGCCCGAGCGTTCTGCAGCATCTTCTACCGCTGGTACAACCAGGACCACCGCCACTCCGGGATCGGGATGCACACCCCGTTCGACGTCCACCACGGCCATGCCAGCACCGTCCGAGAGGCCCGCGCCAAGACCCTCAGCGTCGCCTACGCGACGAACCCCGAGAGGTTCGTCCGCAAGCACCCCGAACCCCCAAACCTGCCCGGCACCGCTTGGATCAACAAGCCAGACCCAACCGACTCAACAACCCGAACGAAGAACTGACCCAGCGAGGTTGACAGGCTCCGTGATGACCTCGGCCGGTGCGGGCGTCAAGTACAGCTGTGTCGTGGACAGGTGCGCGTGGCCCAACATCCACTGGACGTCGCACAACGGCAGCCCAGGGTCGCGGGCCATCCGATACGCCGCCGTGTGACGTAAGTCGTGCAGGGACCAGTTCGCGCCCAGCGCCTGGTTCGCGCGGGCGAACATCGCCCGCGCGGCGTGATACGTCAACGGACGCGGCGTTCCCCGGCCGGTCCACCACAACGGGTCATCGCCGCCCTGAGGCACCGCCGAGGCCAGACGCGACTGGTAGAGCCGTAACCACACGAACGCGTCCGCGCAGGCCGGCAGCTGCTGCACCGCCCGTGACCCTTTCCTGACCACGCTGATCAGCTGCTGCCCAGGGTCGACGTCCCCACCCCGCGCGCCGAGCAGTTCCGCGGCCCGCGCGCCCGTGGACACCCAGAACGCGACCAGTGCCCGGTCCCGGTCGCAGCGCAGCTGCGCGAAGATCTGGTTGAACCGCTCGTCCGGGAACCGGCGCGGGACCCGCTGCGCCAGCCGAGGACGGTAACGCCCCGAGCGTTCCTTCCCGAACGGCTCCATCGGGTTGTGATGCGCATGCGCGCGGCCCCCGGACCGCTCACGGACCAGCGGGAACGGATTCATGATCGGACCCGAGCCGGCCTCAAGATGGAAGGCGTAGAAGCCACGCAGCACCGTCTCGCTGTGCGCCAACGTCGAGGCCGCGTACTTGGGCCCCCGGCGTCCGTTTCCCGGTCACCGGGTTCGCGGTCCCCGACGGTCGCGTCGCTGCCCCGAGCCGTCGTGGCTTGTCCACCAGCGCCAGCCACCGACTGAAATCCCTCGCCTCACAACGGGTCGCACGGTCCCACGACACATCGACGGCCCACAAGAACCGGAACCACCGCAACAGATCCAGCGCATACGAACGCTGCGTCGCCGCCGTCCGGCCCGACGCCTGCAGCTCCTGCAAGAAGCCCGTCACCGCCCCAACGACTTCCCCGCGGCCGTCGACCAGCCGGTAGGGCTCCCAAATCACGTCGGTGTCCACAACGGCGCCGACACCGTCCACGACGAGCGTGACCAAGTCACGTTGCCCACCCTCGACGCCGTCCACGCCCCGGACCCTACCCACGACCAGAGGCCGATCACCGCCGCGACCTGCAGGAACGAACCCGTAGTTCAGTCAACAGGAGAACGTGGCGGCGGCCTGTTCCTTGTCACTGTGCGCGGTGACCAGGGTCGCGTCCACGTCGATCACCAGGCCGCGCCAGACCCGGCCGCCCGCGCGCACGGCCGGGACCGTGCGGCCCAGGTCGGCCCTGGCCAGCCACGCCCGCTCCCGGGCGGCGGCCCGGGCCCGGTGCAGGTCGACCAGGCCGGCGGTGCGCCGGCCGGCGACCGCCTGCAGGGTGCGCCACGCGGTCGCGGTGGAGGCCACCGGCCCGAACAGGGCCGGCTGCTCACGCAGCACCGCCAGGTCGCTGATCGCCTCCCCGCCGTCGGCCAGCAGCACCGCCAGATCGGTCAGCACCCGGCCCGGGTCGTGCGCCGAGCGCCGCTGACGGCCGACGCCGGCGACCCGGGACAGCGCGTCGTCCAGCCCGGTCACCACCGCAACATCAGCCAGCAGCCGGGACCCGGCATGCGACACGACACCGGCCCCATCGGCGGTCACCAGCACCTGCGGACGCGACGTTGTAACCTGCACCAACGGGGTGCCTCTCCCACTTGATGATCGTGATCCCTCAGCAAGATCAGGATCTCAAGCGGGACAGGCACTTCCGTGCATCTGGGCCCGTGTCGGGCCACCTCGATCAACTCGCTACTGCAACGCCCGGGCTAGGAAGGCGAATCCGGCGACCCACGGCATCGCAGCTAGCACTTTTCGCATACTACTCATGGCCGTTCTGCTCGGACTCTGACCCACGCCTTGCGGTCTTCCCCTGCGCCTGGCCCCATCGCTCGCTGCTGAATCCCGTAGTCCAAGACCTTGTAGGTGTCTGTGTTCTTGATGATTTTATCTAACCAGTGAACCGTGTCATCGCTGCCACCTGAGTCGCTTGCCTTACGTCTGCACATGTTCAAGCCTTCCATCTAGTCAGGGCCCGAGCGAGTGGTCTCGAAGTCGTAGGCCGACACGAAGTGGCCAGATTTCAACCGGTAAGGCAATATACGGGCACTCCTGCCGCGGCTATGGCGACGACTGAACCCAGGACAACCGAACCAGCGATGGCCTCCGCGGTGAGTGCGATTTCACCGCCTAACGTGTACAGTCCCAAGAACCCCGCCTCCGCCTCGCCTGCAAGGATCGCGCCTCCCCCACCGCCGACAGCTAGATCGAGAGGGCGCGGACATCGCCGCGCACAGCGTGGTCGCCAACGGCGTCACTACTCCGGGGGAGCCATGCCCAGACCCCCACCCCCAGCCCCATGAAAGGTCAAGACTAGTCCTCACGGCGACCCCGCCGGAGGTGCATCTGAACTGCTACGAAAGCAATCCAAAACACGAGGCCTGTGAATCCTGCGCGGGCGACGAGAGAGGAGTGATATGCAAGACCCAGGATCGCCGCGGCCAAAAACAAGCTCATCGCAAACAGATATCCTAGGATATACCGACGCTTAGCGCCTCCTCCAGAGGTATGCTGGTTCCCGCTCATGCCGACTCACAGACTGCTGCACCAAGAAGGGAGACACCAACGCTTACTAACGCTCCAACACCAGTGGCGACACCGAAGCCGACTTCCAGAATAACCAACGCAGAACCCACGCCCACGCCTAAATCCGCTCCGAGTAGTGCGCTAGCCACATCGCATCCACTGAGTGCTCCGGTGGGGTCGGTGTTGTTGGTGGGGTTGCAGCGGGCGTAGGTGTAGGGGTGGGTGTCTTGGCCGGTGGGGTCGGGTTGGGTCCAGGTGCCCAGGGTGGGCTGGTAGTAGCGGATGCCGTACTTGATCAGGCCGGTGGTGTTGTCGGTGTAGCCGCCGGCGTACCGGTAGGGGTTGTCATCGCTGCCGATCACGGCGCCGGTGGGGCCGGTGATGGTCACGGTGGTGCCGTAGGGGTCATAGCTGTAGCGCCGGTTGAGCGTTCCTGCGGTCAGGGTCGACCCGCCGGCGGTCGTGGTGTCGACCAGCGCGAGGGTGCTGCCCAGCGCGTCGCTGAGGTAGGCCTGCCGGACCCCGGTGGTGGTCCGCCGGGAGATCAGGTGCCCGGTGTTGTCCCGGATGTCGGCCTCGACCCCGGTCGGGGTCCCCGACCCGTCCCCACCCGTGGAGGACCGCACCGTCACCCCGGTCAACGCGTTGGTCAACGTATACGTCACCACGTTGCTGGCCGTGCCCGCGGTGTCCTTGGTGGTGACCCGGTCGCCCTGGGTGGTGCCCAGGTAGGTCTGCGGACGGGCGCTGGCGTTCGGCGGGGTGATCGAGACCGTCTGGTCCGCGCCGTTGTACCCCAGCACCGCGCTCAACCCGGTCGCCAACCCCGTGGTGGAGGCCCCCGGGGTGCTCACCGCGGCACGGGTCTGGTTACCCGCGCCGTCATAGCTGTAGCTGGTCCCCCCGGCCGGGGTCGACCCACAGCTGGGGGTCAACACCCCCGGCGCGCTCCAGCAGACCTGGTCAGCGGCGTTGTACGCCGCGGTGACCGAGGCACCATCGACCGTGGCCCGGGTCCGGTTGTCCCCGGTGTCATAGCTGTAGGCATACGAATGCAGCACACCCCCACCGCTGGTGCTGGTCACACTGGCGGCGGCCAGCCGGTCCCGGGCGTCATAGCTGTAACTGGTCCTCTGCCCGGCCACGGTGTCGGTCACCGAGGCCCGCAGGCCGGTGGCCTGCTGCCCGGCCGGGCGGCTGGGGTTGGTCTGGTAGGTGTACGTCAACCCCGACAACAGGCTCCCGCCCCCACCCGCGCCGCCGGAACCCCCGGCGTGGGCGGTGATCGAGAGCACCCGCCCGTCACTGTCGAAGCTACTCACCTGCTGCAGACCCCCCGGCCAGGTGATACTGGTCCGCCGATTGTCCCCGTCGTACCCGAAGGAGGTCACCGCCCCGCCAGCACCGGTCCCACCGGCACCGGTCCCACTGACCTCGGTCAAGGTCGACAGCAGGTTCACCGGGGTGTAGGCGTAGGCCACGCTGCCCCCCGGGTCGCTGACCGAGGCCAGGTTCCCCGCCGCGTCCCAGGTGTAGGACACACTCCCCCCCACCGCCCGGTCCTCCGTGGTGACCTCGTTCAGCAGGTCGAAGGTGGTCACCGTGACCTTCCCCGCGCCACCGGGCGGGGTGTCGACCTGCCGGACCCGGTTGCCCGCACCGTCATAGGTGTAGGTCGTCACCGCGCCGTCCCCGGTCGTGATCGAGACCAGCCGGTCCCGCCCGTCATAGCCGTAGGACGTCCTCTTCCCCGCGCCGTCGCTGACCGAGACCACCCGGGACAACTGGTCATAGGTGATCGTCTCATCCCCGAGCGGGGCGGGGTAGTCGATCCCGGTCAGCTCCCCGGCGTGCCCGGCCCGGGCGTCGTACCCGTATCCGGTCACCACGCCCCGCCCGTTGGTCACCGAGGAGATCGTCCCGTCCCCGTTCCTGGCCGCCGACGTCGTCGAGGTCCCCCCACTGCCCCCGGAGTCGGCCACGGTGACGGCGGCCAGGTTGCCGTTGGCGTCGTAGTTGTAGCTGGTCGCGTTCCCTGCGGGGTGGTGACCTTCGAGGGCGCGAACGGGTTTCCGCCGAGGTGTACTCCGCGGTGGTCACCTCCCCTGGGGGGTACGGACTGGACCGGGTTGTACCAGCCATCGGTGCTGTAGGTGGTCACCACCGACGTCCCGTCGACCGCAGCCCCGTTCGGGGTGTAGCTGACCTGGTCCGAATGGGCGTTGTAGCTGGACTGGGTGACGTGCCCGGCGGCATCGATCACCGCCAGGACCCGGCCGCCGGTGGCGAAGGCGTCATCGAACATGTGGCTGGTCACGTTCCCCCGCGGGTCGGTGACCTTGGTCCGCCCGTCCCAGTACCGGTAGGTGTACTGCGGGCCACCCGCCCCGGCCCCGCCGGCGTTACGGACCGTGGAGGTCACCCGGCCCTGCGCGTCGTAGCCGACCACCGTGACCTGCCCGCCGGGTTGGCGATCTGACTCAACCGGCCGGCGCCGCCGTAGCCGTAGGTCGAGGCCGCGCTCACCCCGGGCAGCTGCGCCGAGGTCAACCACCCCGAGGCGTTGGGCCCTTACGTCCAGGACCGGCCCGTCCAGTCGCTGATCCCGCTCACCCTCGGCCCACCCGAGGTCGACACCCCGGAGAGGGTCAGGTCCCGGCCCCGAGTGTCGGTGACCGTGGTCAGCTGCCCGGCCGAGGCGTAGCCGTCGCCGTAGTGATAGGTGATGGTATTGCCGTTGCGGTCGGTCTGCGCGCTCAGCCGCCCTGCGGAGTCGAAGGTCCACACCTGCCCGCTGCTGTGGAAGGTGATTTTTTTCCCCGCCGTACACCCCGGTCAGGTCCGCGCCCAGGCCCGAGGCATCCGCGTACTCCCCGTTACCGCCACCACCGCCAGCACCGCCAGCACTGCCGCCGCTGCTTGGCGTGAACACCGCCTGCCAGCCGGTGGGGCCCTGCACGATCCGCGCACCAGAGGTCCCAGTGATCGTCGAGGCGTCGATCACCTTGATGTCCGCGCCCATGTCCGCGGTCCAGCCCGGGCCGAACCGCCCCACCGGCGCGCCCGAACCCGTCACCGTGAGTCCCGGGCTGGGTTCTACCGCCGCCGGGAGTTGTAGTGCCGCCCGATCGCCAGATCCAGGCCCAGCCCGGTGATGTTCACATCCGCAGAGGAGAACACCGCCCCACCCGAGGCGTTGTTCACCGCCAGCTGCTGGGCCTCATCCAGCTTCGCGGTGGTGAAGGAGAACCCCTCCCGCTGCCCCGGGCCACCAGGGAAGCTGGCCCCGGCCTGCTGGTAGTACGGCGCGAACCACCCCTGGGAGTCCAGCAGGACCCGCACCGGCTGACTGGAGTCGTTGTGGATCACCACGACACCGTCGCTCAGACCGGCCGGGTCCTTACTGACCGGCGCGATCACCGAGTTGGTGACCTGCTCCCCGCCCACGAAGTTGACCATCGACACCGCCGGGTGACTGGTCGTCGGTGGCTGGTCCACGGGCCACATCTGCACCAGGCCGTTAGCCGAGCCCGGCACCACGGTCAGGTCCACCGCGACCGCCCCGACCAGCGCCCGGCTGGCCAGGATAAGCACCGAGGTGGTACCCGCGTTCAGCAACCGCACCTGCACACTGCCACCCGCCGGGATTTTCGCGCCGTCCCCGGTGTCGAAGATCCGGAACGCGAACGGGGTGAACCCCCCGCCATCACCGGCATCAGCGAAATACCCCTGTACGTCCACCAGCACATCGATCGAAGCGCTGGCCGTGTTCGTCACCGTCAACACCCCGTTGACGACCTTGGCCATCACCAATGAGGCCGACGGCTGACCGC